>CAVRXR010000001.1:0-252618 GCA_963725205.1 uncultured Gemmatimonadales bacterium
GAATTCGCGGGGTCCGCAGTGCTCGACTTTCTCAACATCTCGCTTCCGGTCGTGCAACTCGCGGGCGGTCTGGTATTGGCGGCGATGGGATGGAATTTCCTCAACGCCAAGGACGCGGACGCCACTGCGTCGGGGAAGGATGTGCCGGCCGACACGGGGCAGGTCGGGTCACTGGCCGCGAAGGTCTTCTATCCGTTCACGTTTCCCGTCACTGCTGGCCCGGGCACGATCGTCGTGATGTTGACCCTGAGCGCCCATGCGTCACGCTCGCCGTTGGCGACCCGGGTCGCCGCCCATGTGGGCATCGTCGCAGCCGTCTTCGTCGTGAGCTTCACTGTGTATCTGAGCTACACGTACGCGCCCACCCTCACGCGGAAGATCGCCCCGCAGACCGTGGGCGGCATCCTGCGGGTGATCGCGTTCGTTTTGTTGTGCATCGGCGTACAAATCGCGGTGAATGGCGTGATGGCGTTGGTTGCCGTGGCGCGGCCTGGTTAGGCCTACATTGTCGGGTCGACCACCTGCCCGAGGAACAAAATGAGCCCCGTCCGGTCGTCCCTGATAGCCACGCAGAAGGGGTGGTCGACGACGAACTCGATCGGGGGCGGCTCCCGCGTGACGGCCGTTGGCCTCACGCCCACGGCGGTCACCGCGGCAGCCTCGGTGCCTTCCTCATCCACGTCTACGTACGTCCGCTGAAGCACTTCGTTGATGGCGAGGCCCGGGCCGTTCGGGCTGCCGGTCGCCAGCATCCCGCTGAAATCCGCGGCCGGTCCAAAGGCGATGCCCATCCCCATTTGCTCGAGCGAGGGCCGGAGCGTCGTGGCGTACGTCAGGTGGAACTTCGGGAGCTGGACGTGGACGTCGCGGCTGGCGACGCCGTGCATCCATCGAGTCCAATGCGTCGTATCGAGGCGCGCATAGAGAGTCGTGAGCGGCGTGCCTGGGTCGGGTAAGAGCACGTACATGGCGATGCGGCCGGTATGGTACGGCAAGCGGAGCATCTGGACACCGGTATCGCGGACGTAGAAGAAGTGGCTGCGCCGGCTCATGAACGGTCGACTCACGGCGGTACCGTTGATGAGGGTGAATGGACGCGGCTTGGTCTGGGCCGTGTCGAATTTGCCGAGCCATTCTCCTTTGAAGTAGATCGCGTCCACGAGGACCATTGCGGTCCGGTCAGGCAGCGTGTCCTGCAGGACCCCGTCGATCTTTCCGTTGGTCGCCTGCTTCACCCACGCGTTGATGCGCGCGCGCGCCGCCGGTCCGTGCAGGACCAGTGACGTGACCTGAGCGTCGTACCATTGGTGCACATCGTCCAAAAACGCGGGGGCAAACCGCCGATCCTGGCTCGCCCAGACCGAGTTGGCCACGTGCAGCTCCACGCTGGTCTGCTGCGCGAGCGAGCCGAGCTCGCCGGCATTGGCTGGACCGAGAGCGTCGAGCCGTGCCGGGTCCTCGCCGAGTGTGCGGGCCATGGCGCTTCGGGTGGAGCCCGCCGCGCCCGTCGCGGTCATCGCCAGCGCAAAGGCCGCACTCGCAGGAGAGAGAAAGACATTCGACTGGGGTGTCTGCCGTGCGACCGCGCGAAAGAGTCCGAGGCTGAACTCCGGGTAGGTGGCGACGCGCGAGGTGTCGGTGTGGGCGGATCGGTAGATTGTGCCGCTATCGGCGACCGATTGCTGGTTCGGCGAGCCTCCGCCGAATTGCGGCGGTCGCCCAGCCTGCGCTGCGAGCGGTGCCGCGCCAGCGAGCATCCAGAGCGCGCCGCATCTGGTCCGGCGCCAAGACATTGATGCGAGGCTCATGCGTTCAGGTACTCACAATCCGCTCCATCTGCGCGCGATGATTCAGATCGTGTCCCGCCCAGAGGCGACTCAACTGTGTGATCGTCTCGGGGCCTCGCTCAGCGTGGGTGCCGGTTTGGGCGAGTTGCGCCGGTGTCAAGGATCGGAGGAGTCTCAGGTTTGAGCGCCGTGGCGACCGCAGGCGGTCGAGCGACTCGTTCACGGGGACCTCGGCGTAGCGGCCGATCGCGGCCCATCGGTTCTGGTCGTAGGCGTCGATGGCCACGCCGTCCGTCTCGAGGATCCGCCGCACCCGGTATCCCAAGACGATCTCGACGTCGGCGAGGTGCGCCAGGATTTCCTGAATCGACCACTTGCCGGGCGCCGGCTGCTTCGCGAGGGTCGCCGCATCGGCTGTGCTGACGAATCTCTCGAGCGCCGCGGGCGTCGACTCCAGCACCTCGATCGGATCGCGGCCGTCGAGATACCCGAGAATTCGTACCACGTATTCTTGGACCGTTTCATTCACGAGCGCACCTCCAGTGCTGGAAGGATACGAAGGGCGACGCATGCGTCGCCCCTACCCGCCTGATCACAGTCAATGTACGGGAAGTGCTGGCGCCGGTCCGCGTCCTTTCCGCGTTCTCCCTCTCCTCTCTCGGGACGAAGACCCTAGTGGTTAGCGTCTGGTTATTCCGGCGGCAGCGGCCTTTGCTGCACGGTGCGCGGGGAGCCAACACGCGGCGAACGATGCCAAGGCGACGCCGAGGGCGGAGCCGCCGAAGGCCAGCAGATCCGTCGCGCTGATTCCGTACAGCAGGTTGGCGAGGAGGCGCGTGCCAGCAAAGGCCGCCACCGTCCCGATCGCGATCCCGGTTGCGGCGAGCGCGCTTCCTTCGCCCAGCACGAGGCGCACGATGTCAGCTTCCCGGGCGCCGAGCGCAACGCGCACGCGGAGCTCGTGTGTCCGCTGGGCGACGAGATACGAGATGACGCTGTAGAGTCCAAGCACGGCGAGCACGACTGCGACGAGGGCGAACAATCCCACGAGAACCAGCACGAGACGCCGGCCGGCGACCGATGCGGCGACGATAGACTCGATTGTCCGGAACCGCGGCGGCACGTCGGGGCGCAGGTCCCGCAGGATGGAGGCGGCCGTCGCTGTGACCGCACGTGGGTCGGCGGGACCGGCGAGCACGACGTTCATGCGACCCGTGATCACCGGGCGCTGCAGATAGTCCACGTAGAACGTCGGCGCCGGCGGCGCGTCCAACCCGCGTTCGCGCACGTCTCCGACGACGCCGACGATCCTGAACGGGCGCGTGTCGCCATCCATGTTGCCGAACTGGATCCATTTGCCGATCGGGCTCCGGCCGGGCCACTGCTCGCGCACGAGCGACGCGCTCACGACGGCGACGTCCGTCGCCGCATTGGGCACGTCCCGGTCGTCGAACGTGCGCCCCTCGAGCAACGGGATGTGCATGGCCGCGAAATAGCCGTCGCTGGCTACGCGGTACGCCGCGTTTCCGGAGCGGGCATGATCTTGGAAGACGCGCATCACATCTTCGGGCCGAATGTGTTCCTCGGGAGACGTCAGCTCGATGAAGTTCCCTGAGCTGAGGCCAACGGGGGCGAGCGGGATCGCGTTCACGGCACCGACTGCCGTGACCCCGGGGATGGTCGCCAAGCGGCGGAGGAGCTCGCGGTAGAACGCCGTCGACGTATCCGTGCGAGCGAGTCGTCTGCCCCGATCGCAACGTCGAGAACGACGGCCCTTGTGGTTCGAAAGCCAGGATCGACCGCGAGCAGCTTGAGCAGACTCCGTCCCGAGCAGGCCGGTGCCGGTGACGAGCACGATGGTCATCGCGACCTGTGCGATCACGAGCGCCTCGTCGGGCGCGGGCGGGAGACCCGCCGCCCGACATGACGCGTTCCGACGCGGACAACATCGCGCGCAGGTCGGGCCGGGTCGTGCGCCAGGCGCTGACGAGGGCGAGCACGAGGGCTGTGCCGAGCGAGACCGTCAGCGCAAAGAGCAGGACGGCCACATCGAGCCGGACCGCACGAGCGCGTGGTAAGCGACCCGGGTCCAGGGCGACCACAGCTCGCGTCGCCGCGGACGCGATCCCGACGCCGAGTATGCCGCCGCCGACCGTCACACATCATCGACTCGGTCAGACATTGCTGTACGAGCCGTGCACGAGCCGCGCCGAGCGCCAGACGGATGGCCAGCTCGGCCCGCCGGGCAGCGAGCCGCGCGACCAGCAAATTCGCGACGTTGGCGCACGCGATGACGAGCAGCACGATCGAGGCGGCGAGCAAGACGAGGAGCGTCGGCCGCACGTTGCCGACGAGCTGCTCGCGCAGCGGCACGATCGCCACGTCTGCCGTGATCGTCTCCGACCCGTACTCCCTCGCGAGGGCCCGAGCGAGACTGCTCACTGACCGCTGTGTCTCATCGAGGGTGGCGCCGGGTCGTATGCGAGCGACGACCTCGAAGTTGTGAGCGCTACGGGCTGGCAGGCGTCCGGCGAGCTCGCGCGAGATCCAGAGGTCAGACCCGGGCGGAAAGTCGAGCTCGGGCGGCATGACACCGACGACTGTGTACGTTTGGTCGCCGATCGTGAGTCGCTTGCCGAGCGCCTCCGGCCGTCCGTTCCACACGCGCTGCCACAGCCCCCAGCTCACGACGACTGCTGGGACGCCGTTCTCCCGCTCTTCCTCGGGCAGAAACGTGCGGCCGAGGATCGGGTGGACGCCGAGCACGTCGAAGAAGTCATGCGTGACACTCGTGAGCGACGCGCGCACCGGGGCAATGTCGCCGGCGACGGAGATCGTCGGGTCGTTCGCGAATTCCGCCGCGCTGGTGAAGTCTCGGATGCGACTCCGCACATCGTCGAAGTTGGGATCGGAGAACTGCATGCGGTTGCCCGAGCGATCGAGCTCCCACAGCTGCACGATCCGGTCGGGCGCAGGGTAGGCCAGGGGGCGCAGCAACACGCCGCGGACGACGCTGAAAATCGTGGTCGTGGCCCCGATGCCGAGGGCGAGGGTGCCAACCGTGGCGAGCACGAAGCCCGGCGCACGCCGGAACCAGCGGGCGGCGAACCGTGCATCCTGCGTCCAGAACGTCAGCCACTCGTGGACGTGAGTGTGACGCATGTGCAGCTCCGTTGGACGACGTCGTTGGAGGATAGCGCCCCTACCTCCGGTTTCGACACCCTGCCTGCGCCGCGCGTTTGAGGCGCGTTAGCGCCCGTACCCGGGCCCGTACGAAATCGCGTCCTGTCCCAGGCGCTCGCGGACGTGCTCGACGGCTTCAGCCAGGCGCCGCTGCTTCAGCGTCTCGCGGTCGGCGGCCGCGGCGTCGAAGAGCGGTAGTTGGTCGGACCGGTCGTCGCCCGCAAGCTGCGACAGCGTGACGCCGACGAGGCGCGCCGGCACGCGGCGGCTCGCGCGGAGCCGCGCGAGGAGCTCCGCGACGATGAGGGCGATTGCCTGATAGGTCGTGAGGGCCGTCGGGGCTGTGCGGCTGGCGCGCCGTAGCACGAAATCGCCGTCCTTGATCCGGACGGCAATCGTCCGAGCACCATAGCCAGCGGCTCGCATGTCCGAGACGGCGTGGTCGGTCAGGGCGAGCAGTGTCTGGCGGAGCTCCGCATCATCGGTGCGGTCGTGTCGGAACGTCGTCTCGTGCCCGATCGACTTGGCCGGACTCCGCGCTTGCACCGGTGCCTGGTCGATGCCCCGGACGACGTGATACAGCCACTCGCCTTGGCGCTTTCCGGCGATGCGCTCGAGCGCCGACCGATCGTGCGCCAGCACATCGCGCACGTCGCGCCATCCGATGCGGGCGAGTCGCTCCTGGAACTTGGGCCCCACTCCGGGAATGTCGGCGAGGGCAAAGGTGGCGACGAAGGCCGCCTCATCTCCGGGCGCGACAACATAGACGCCGGTCGCGTCTGTCCCCGGCCGCGGCTTGGCGCGCTCCACAGCGAGCTTCGCGACGAGGCGGTTCGTGGCCCCTCCAAACGAGACGCGGATCTGCGTCTCGGCGAGCACGGCGGCGCGGATGCCATGCGCAACGCTCTCGAGGGTGCGTCCCCGATACACCGTCTGCATGGTCGAGGTCAGCTCGAGGTAGGCCTCATCGGGTGACGCGCTCTGGACGGCGGGGGCGAAGCGCTGGAGCACGCGCACGACCTCGCGGCTTTTCTGCGCGCAGAGTCGGCGTGGGATGGGGACGCACATCGCCTGCGGGCAGAGGCGGACCGCACGCGCAATGGGCATCCCCGATCGCACGCCAAACTCACGCACCTCGTAGGAGGCCGAGCACACCACGCCGCGGCTGTCGGCGGTACCACCGACGATGAGGAGCGGAGCCTGTCCGGCGCCCTCCGGGTCGGCGAGTCGCGCCAGCTGGACGTAGTAGACGTCGCAATCGGCCAGCAGCACGGAGCGCAGTGCATTTGGCCCAGGCAGCGCTGCATGCCGGGGTCCGGGGGAGGAGACCACATCCAGAGGATGGGCAGAGACGACAGGAAATGCCAAGGGCCGGTCGCAATCTCTTGCAACCGGCCCTTAGTGTCGTCTCTGGGTTGTCGTGCGAGAGCTTACGGCTTCACGGCGAGGGCCGGGTTCCGGTTTGCCCGGCGCATATGGCCGGTCGAGACGACATGCGGGCGGGCGCGCGATGGAGCGACACCGATGCTCGTGGCATACGCGTCGAACACGGGCTGCTCGGGGGAGAACCCAAAGCCCATGTCGAGTGTGTCGGTCACGGCGGGCGTCGGTGAGCCCGTGGACGCGAGTTGGGCCGCCGTGAGGCCGAGCACCACGTCGTAGTTGCGGTCGCTGACCCAGAGGGTCCCGCGGTGGTCGAACGCCATGCCGAACGGAAAGGTGCCACTTGGCAGCGTAACTGTGACCGTGGGGGTTGGGGCACCGCCCGCCGCGAGCTGCGCCGGTGTGTACTCGAGCGCGACCCCGGCACCGGTAACCACCCAGAGATTGCCGCTAGCGTCGAATGCGAGGCCATAGTTCGAGTTGCCAGTGTGGATCGTGTCGGCCGGCGTCGGCGCGGCCGAAGACGCCAGCTGGGCCGCGCTAAACTCGACGATGTGACCGCTGGCTAGGTCCGCGATCCAGGCGTTGCCGTTTGCGTCGAAGGCGAGCGCGAAGGCCTCATGCATCACGGATCCTGGGGCGATCACTACGTTGGGCGTCCGCGCGCCGCTCGCGGCCAACTGACTCGGCGTGAACTCGAGAAGGCCCGCGTTTACGTCGGCGATCCACAGGTTGCCATGCCCATCAAAGGCCATACACTCGGGAACCGAGAATGAGGAGCTCGTGATGGTGATTGTCGGCGCGGCACCGCTATTCCGCGCGGCGGGGCTGTAGCCAAGGAGCGTGTCGCCGCTCATTGTGGACTCCCACATCGTGCCGTTGGAGTCGATCGCAAGGCCGGCCGGTCCCCCCACTTGTGTCGCAAGCGTCTCGGCCGGTGTGATCGTGCCGCCCGAGCGCAGCTGATTCGCGGAGAGGTCCGGGATCGTCGGATCGTTGTTGTTGGCGACCCACATGCCGCCGACTCGATCCTTCATGGCGTACTTGACGCTCGCCGTGGCGGTGGCGTTTGCGGTGACGCTCGCGGGACTCCCCGTTGCGGCACCGGTGTCGATGATCGACCCGACGACGGAGTCAGGCGTGACGGCTGAATCGGCGGCGATCACGTAGTTGCCGACGGCGAGCCCGGTGAGGGTCTGCGTGCTCGTGACGGTCTTGGTGTAGCCGTTTGGTCCCGAGATGACGACCGCGGGCGTGGCGCCATTGGCGGTGGTGACGGTTACGGTCATGCTACCGGTTGGGGCCGGCGCCGTGCCTTTCGATGAACTACACGCGGCCGCGACGGCGCACAGCGCGAGGACACCGGAGAAGCGACGAGACAAATACTGCATGTTGGTCCTCACGAGCAGTGATGATCGGGCCGTGGTCGCGGTGCGTCCGATCAGGGACGTTGGCCGTGGCAAGAAGTGACTGAGCTTCCCGACAGACGGACCCAATGAGAGCGACGTCACCCGTGGGACCTGAGCGTTCGCGCAAGGGCGTGTGTCAGACACGCTCGTGACGAGAGCAGCAACATCACGGGCCGGCTGCGTGGTGCTGCAGCCGGCCCGTGGTGTTGGTTCAGCCTTCAACTACGAAATGCTCAGCGCTTGACTGCGAGGCGCGGAACGTTTGCGTCCGCGCGCTGGATGGGGCCTGCCGCGGTGACGTGCGGTCGGCCTTTCGCTGCGCCGACGGTGATCGCCGTGGCGTACGGGTCGAACACCATCTGCTCGGGGCTGACGGAATGGCCATAGCTGATAGTGTCGGTAACCGCAGGGGTCGGTGTCCCCGTGGCGGCGAGCTGGGCCGCCGTCAGGGCGATGATCACGTTGTGGTCAACGTCGCTGACCCAGAGGGTGCCGCGGTTGTCGAACGCCATCCCGAATGCATAGGTGGCACTAGGCAGCGTAACTGTGACCGTGGGGTTCGGTGCACCGCCCGCTGCGAGTTGCGCGGGTGTGTATTCGAACGCGGTTCCGGAGGAGGTCACTACCCAGAGATTGCCCTTGGCGTCGAAGGCAACCCCCTCGGTGGGCCCGCCGGTGTGGATGGTATCGGCTGGCGTCGGCGCGGCCGAAGACGCCAGTTGGGCGGCACTGAACTCGACGATGTGATCTGACTGATCCGCGACCCATGCGTCGCCCAATGAGTCGAAGGCGATTGCCTCGGCGCTTTGCATGACGGACCCCGGCGCGATCACAACAGTGGCTGTCTGCGTACCAGTTGCCGCCAATTGACTCGGTGTGAACTCCAGAAGGCCCGCGCTGCGGTCCGCGACCCACAGATTGCCATGGCCGTCGATGGCCAAGCATTCGGCATCCACGATCGAGGAGCTCGTGATCGTGAAAGTCGGCGCGGTCGCGGCGCCGGCGTTTCGCGCGGCCGGGCTGTATCCAAGCAGAACGTGGTTATCGAACGATGACTCCCACATCGTGCCGTTGGCGTCGATCGCAAGGCCGGCTGGTCCGCTGACCTGGGTCGAGAGTGTGTCGGCGGGTGTGATCGTCCCACCAGCGCGAAGCTGCAGCGCGCCGAGCTCCGGGATCGTCACATTGTTGTTGTTGGCGATCCACATGCCACCGACCTGATACTTCATGGCGTACTTGACGCTCGCCGCAGCCGTCGCGTTTGCGGTGACGCTCGCGGGACTCCCGGTTACGGCACCGGTGTCGATGATCGACCCGACGACGGAGTCAGGCGTGACGGCTGAATCGGCCACGATCACATAGTTGCCGACGGCGAGCCCGGTGAGGGTCTGCGTGCTGGTGACGGTCTTGGTGTAGCCGTTTGGCCCGGAGATGACGACCGACGGCGTGGCGCCATCGGCGCTGGTGACGGTTACGGTCATGCTGCCGGTCGGCGCCGGGGCGGTGCCTTTGGACGAGCTACACGCGGCCGCGACGGCGCACAGCGCGAGTACAGCGGGAACGCGACGGGACGAGTAGTGCATTGGGGTCCTCTGGAGGGATTCGCGACCGGACGCTCGACTGGAGAGCGGCCGATTCGAGACGTGGGACTGAGTTTTTCGGGGGCGTTGTTGCTCCCCTCCAGACGGCTTACTGCTGAGCTCGGTCACGCCCAGTTACTGGTGCGTTTCGCGCTTGGCCAATGCTGGCTTGCCAGCCACACACGAAGGGCCGAGGGGGAGGCCTCGGCCCTTCGTGAGAACCCGCTCATTAAGCCGCGTTATCGGCGCTGTGCGCGAGCCAGGCCCGGATTCAAGCGAGTGACGCGGGAGAGACCGTGGCGTGCGCTCCGCACGCGCGCGGCCGACGGTGCCTGAATCGTCGATCTCGGCTCGAACACCAGCTGGGCGGGTGAGTACTCAGACAGTGCGCCCGTGATCGTGACGGCCGGTGTCGGCGATCCCGTCGTTGCCATCTGAGCGCTCGTGAATACATAGAGCGATCCCGTCAAGAGGAATGGTGCGTTGCTCACCCACACGGAGCCGCTGTTGTCAACGGCGAGCCCGTTCAGGGTGGCCCCCGATGGCGCGGTGATCGTCACCTGCGGCGCGGGTGCACTGTTGGAGGCGGCCTGAGCGGCCGTGAATTCCACGATCGTGCCGGGACCCGAATTGGCGACCCACAGGTTGCCATGCGCGTCGAACGCGAGGCCGGTCGGCGAGTCGATGGAATTGCTGTTGGCGCCGATGGTGTCCGTCGCGTTGGGCGTGCATTGCACCGGCGCCGGACTGCATGTGGGGCCGGTGGTGGTGAGCTGCGAGACCGCGTACTCGAGGATGTGACTGTTGCCGATGTCGGCGACCCAGAGATTGCCAGTGGAATCGAACGCCAGTGCTTGAGCGGAGCCCAACTCACCACCGGTGATCTGCAACGTTGGGGTCGCGGTATCAGCCGCGGCGAGCTGCGTCGGCGTGAACTCCCAGACGGAGCCACCGTTGTCCGCCACCCAGAGGTCGCCCTTCGAGTCGAAGGCCAGGTTCTCGGGGGTCTGGATCGCCGCGCTCATCAACGTTGCCGATGGGGTCGCGCTGTCGGCCGCAAGCGCGGCACTCGAGTACATGTAGAACGTAGCCGGACTGCTAGTGAAGTCGGATTCCCACATGTCCCCCTTCGAGTCGAACGCGACGCCTCCGACGCCACCCGCCGCTGTCGACAGGCTTTCTGCCTCCACCGGGGTCCCCGTCGCATCCAGTTGCGCGGCTGCGTACTCGGGGAGCACGCCCGTTGCATTGTTGGCGACCCAGAGCGCGCCGGTCCGGCTCTTGAGGGCGTAGGTGACGCTCACCTTGGCGGTATCACCCGTTTGAATGGCGGCCGGATTTCCTTTGATGCCGACGCTGTCGACGAGCATGCCGACCACCGGGTCCGGTTGCACGACCGAGTCCGCCGCGACGCTGTAGTCACCGATCGGCAGATCGGTCAGCGTCTGCGTGCTGGTGATCGTCTTGTTGTATCCGTTCGGGCCGGTGACGGCCACCGCGGGCTTCACGCCTTGCGTGCTCGTCACGGCGACCTGCATCGAGCCGGTGAGGATCGGGCTCGCGGTGCGTGTCTCGGCGGTACACGCTGCGACCGACAAGGTAGCGAGGGCGAGCCAGAGCCGGGCGCTGCGGGTCTGCGGGTACATAGGAGTCCTGTAGGAGAAAGGTCGTGGCGCTGGGTCGCGCGTGGCCGACGCGATCGTCGATCGCCGAGAGCGCGACAACCCCTCACCGCTGCTCCCGCAAACAACTGGCGCTGCGATCGACGTGATTCTGACGGACCATCGATCCGAGCGGTCACGTAACGGGCGCGTTGGAAATTCCTTATCGACATTGCCGCCCACGGGGTTATGGCAACCGCCGATTTGGTGCCGGTCGACCAACAGGGCGACGCACGCGTCGCCCCTACCCGCCGCCGACACATGCTGTGCGGGCGGTGTCGGAGTGGGATCGTCTCCTTTCTCCTTTCTGCGGGTCTCGGGCGACGCAGGCGTCGCCCCTACAGGCCCGGCCGCATAGCGGCCGGCCCTACGCGGATTTCTGCGGTGAGGAGATGCGCTGCACCGTGATGGCGTAGTCGTGCCACCAGAGCTTGAACGCGGTAAAGTGCTCGTCGCACAGCGGAAGGTCGGCGACCGCACTTCCATCTTTCCGCGTGGCGCGAGCCACCATGGCGGCCGCGTGTCCACAGGCCGCGCTGCCGGGCACCGACCAGCGACACTCGCGCGGTGGAGGCGTCGGGTCGCCCGAAACCGCCGAACCCCGGTCCGCTAACGCGAGCGACCGAGCGAAGCACTCGCGGCACATGACGATCGTCCCAAGCGTGCGCTCACCGACCAGGCGCAGCTTCACCCCGTACGGACTGGTGTCGAGGGATCGACCACATTCCTGGCACGTGCCCGCTCGTACAGCGGTAACATGGAAGGGAGGCTGCGCCATCGATGCGGATGTGGACAGGCATGAGAGGGTTCGACGCGACTGATGTTACTGACGAGCGGGAACGCCGAGCATAACAAGCACGAAGAGCGGGGGTCAGGGGTCAGGGGTCGGGGTCGGGGTCGGAGGAATCGAGGGTCAGCCACGTCGTCGCTGGCCCCCATCGATTACCCGACTACCGCTACGACCGTCCTTCAGCGTGTCTCTGCCTCTAGAGTCCGAGCCTCGACCTTCGCCGTCCAACGGCGCCGGCGTGTTGCGGTGGGTGCCGGTCATCGCAGTGGCCGTGGTGGCGATCGGCGGCCATTTCGTCTGGGCACGCGACCACTCTGTCGACCGAACCCTCGTCGGGCGCTGGGGCAACGCGACGCCCAGTCGAACTGGCGCGATGCAGTCCACTTTCGCGATCGGTAGTGACACTCGATACGAGCTCGAGACCGAGGTTCGAGACCACGGTCGCCTCGTGGCGTCGAACGGACAGTTCCGGATGATCTCCGCCACGCAGACCAGTGCGGCCGGCACGTACCGACCCCTCGATCCAACGTCGCTCGAAGTCACGAGCGCCCTCGGGAAGGTCGTCTGGAAGCGCACGAGTTCGGCATCCGCAGACCCGCGTACCGGCCCCATGACCGGGCGGTGGGAGGCTGTCCCGATCATCGGGGGCGTGGTCTGGCATCAGACGATCGACGTCGCACCGGACAGCACCTACACGTTGTCGTCCGTCACCGCTGACAGCGGGCGCATCACGACGTCCGCCGGGACATGGCGCATGATCTCCCGATCGGGCCACGAGAGTGAAGGGACCTACCAGCTGACGGGTGGCGATCAGCTGGTCTTCACCGCACCCCAGGGCCAGTCGGTCTGGCGACGGGCGCTAACGCGCCCGTAGAAAGGAGAACCACAGAGAGGAGAGAGGAGACAACACTTACCGTGCTGTTGGGTTCTCCTTTCGCCTCTCTCCTTTCTCCTTTCTCGGCCGCGAAGCGGCCGGGGGCTGGACGCGGGAGCCTAGACGCGTACATGTTGTAAATGTCGAAGCATCCGCGTTCACATCAGCGCCGCTGACTCCCCTCCCCATGCACCCTTCGTACTCCGTGCTGGTCCTGGCGCTCATGCTCCTCAGCGGAGGCCTGGTGCTCTGGATAGAGCGTCGCAAACGGGATCGGCCGTGTGCGATCTGCGACCAGCCTGGCGGCCACCGCTACCGCGGCATGTGGGTCTGCGCCCACCATCGAAGCCTCATCCGCCAGATCCACCGCGGGCGTTCAGCCTGAGACCGCTCACGCGGCGGAATTCCAGCGCATCTTTTCCGTAGTCCCTCGACGGACGCGGTGCGATCGTTCTCGTCGCAACGACTTCGACGAGGAGACGCAATGGCGAGCATGGTGATACCACATATGGCAGCGACTCGGCAAGAAAGCCGTGGGGACGACACAGGCGTCGCCGTGCCCGTTCGCGACAATGCGGCGTGGTCTGCCGTGCTGAACCGCGATCGGGCGCAGGATGGGAGCTTTGTCTACGCCGTGCGCACGACGGGCGTGTACTGTCGGCCGAGCTGTCCATCACGGCGTCCTCAGCGCGCGAATGTCCGGTTTTTCCCCACCGCCTCCGACGCAGAAGAGTCGGGCTTCCGCCCATGCCGGCGGTGTCGGCCCCACGCGGCGACGGGTACCTCGACTGAGCGGAGTGTGGCCGCAGCCCGAGCATACCTCGACCAGCACTGCGACGGACGCGTCACGCTGCGGCGGCTCGCCCGTGAGGTCGGACTCAGTCCTGCCTATCTACAACGCGCATTCACGCGCCTCGTCGGCGTCTCGCCGAAGACATACGAGGGATGCCCTGCGTCGTGATCGCCTCAAAGCGCGCCTCCGAACCGGCGAATCCGTGACCCGCGCGACATACGCCGCCGGGTTCGGCTCGACGAGCACGATCTACCGACGTCAGGCGTCGGCGCTCGGCATTACGCCCGGCCTCTACCGTCGCGGCGGAGCGCGCGCCTCCATCACCTACGGCGTCGTCGATTCCTCGCTCGGCCGCGTGCTCGTGGCACGCACGGAGCGCGGAGTCTGCGCGGTTACGCTCGGCGAGCGGGACGATGCGCTGGAACGTGCACTCGCGGCGGAGTTCCCGGCGGCCACGCGCGTGCGCGACGACGATGCCGTCGCGTCATGGGCGCGCCAGGTAGTGGATGCGGTGGACGGCCGTGCCGATGGAAGCCAGATACCGCTCGACCTGCAGGGGACCGCGTTCCAGATGCGCGTGTGGCGTGCGCTGCAGCAGATCCCGGCCGGCGAGACCCGTTCCTACGGTGACGTCGCCACACGCCTCGGCATGCCGCGCGCGGCGCGCGCCGTGGCCCGTGCGTGCGCGACAAATCGCGTGGCGGTGATCGTGCCGTGCCACCGCGTGGTTGCCTCGACCGGGAAGCCGTCGGGATACCGATGGGGCATCGAGCGGAAGCGTCGCCTGCTGCAACGCGAGCGCGCGATCGGTCGGTGACCTGAGGCTCACCCCGAAAGGCCAAGGCCGGTTGGCGGGAGTCGCACGACTGGACCCCGCCAGTGCGGCCTTCCACTTTTCTTAGCTGTCCCGCTGCCGGCGAGCTGCGCCACCGCACGACCGCCGACAGCCCCCTGTGTACGTGTCGAAGGAGGATGGTTGTAATGCACTCGCGCGCTGCCACGTGGGTCCCGGCGCTTTGCGCCTCGGCCGCGCTATCCGTCTTGCCCGTGATCGGCCGCGCTCAGGCTGCGCCCTCCGAGCAACCGGGCCAATCACCCCCTGGCGTCATCCCCGGCGTCAAGATGGGTGGGAGCGGCAATATCCGGCTCCTCGGGCACGTCCCGCTGGGCGGCTACTTCCGCGTGATGGATGATGAGCTCGAGCAGGATCCCAATCGTCCATACGCCTACGTGTCGCAAGCGCGAGACCGCCCCGGATTCACCATCATCGATCTGCACGACTTGACCAACATCCATGTGCTCTACACCTGGCGCATCGAGAACCCGGAGTTGCACAAGGGCCTGGGTGGCATGGATGGCAAGTATTTCAAGTCGCATGGGCGCTACTACTACGTGCAGTCGTTGCAGTTCGATCCCGGCACGCCCGACGCGACGCTCGGCGCCGTCGTCGCCGATGTGACCGGTTTGCCCGACACGAGCAAGGTCAAGATCGTCGCGCGCATCCACGACGACTCCGCTCCCGGCGGATTCCACAACCTGTTCGCGTACAAACACTCCGACGGGCGCAATCTCCTGATCACCACCACAAATGCGGCGCACGCCAACGTCTACGATCTCGACAAGGTCTTGGCCGGTGGCGACCCGGCGCGGTGGAAGATCGCAGAGATTCCGATCCCTCCGAGCGGCGAGCTGCTGCGCCTCGGTAGGTTCGGGTATCACGACTTCTACGTGGGGTACGACCCCGCCACGCACCAGGACAAGTTCTACGGTGCGGGCCGCGGCGGCTACTATGTGTACGACATCACCGACGTCACTCAGCCCAAGCTGCTGACATCGATCACGGGTGTGGCGGGTGTGGAGTATGGGCACACGTTCACGCCAACTCCGGACGGCCGGTACGCCGTGACCGAGACCGAATACCAGTACGCGCCGCTTCGCATCTTCGATCTCAAGCCCGGGCTCGACGGCAAGGTCCAGGCGGTCACCCAGCCGATCGGCGCATGGACGGCGGACTGGCACGACCTCTCGCACAACCACGAAGTGCGATGGCCCTTTGTATTCGTGTCAGCCTATGAGGACGGTCTGCAGATCTTCAGCATGTACGACCCGACCAATCCCACGACCGTCGGTTGGTACTACACCTGCGAATGCGCCCACCAGCATGGGTTCGGGGGACTGCCGCAGTGGGAAGGCACGAGTGTCGAGCAGGGTGCGTTTGGTGTGGACGTGCGCAATCGCGATGGCCTCATCATGATCAGCGACGCCAACACCGGCGCGTGGTTCTTCAAGATGGACGGCTTCAACGGCTGGAACGGCCACGATTGGGGGATGCCGAACGTCTCGAGTGTCCAGGACTGGGATCACGGGCCCGAGGGTGCGCAACCACCGGCCCCGCATATCGCGGTCGTCGAATAGTTACGATTCCACGTCGCCGATCTCGGCGTACCATCGCGCGATCCCACCTGCGAGGTTGCTGGCGCGGTTGAACCCGGCTTGCCGTAACGTCTGGACCGCTCGCGCACTGCGCTGACCGGAGTGGCACATGACGACGATCTCGCGGGTGGGGTCGAGCGTGGAGATCGCGTCGGGCAGTTTGCCGAGTGGGATGAGGCGGGCGCCACCGATGCGGATGGCGTGGTACTCGTGCGGCTCCCGCACATCGATCAGATCGAAATCGTCGCCTCGCGTTCGCTTGGCCGCGAGCTGGTGGGGCGTGATGTCGAGCTCCGCTCCGCCGGCGGCCGCAGTCGTGTGGGTCGCGTTCGGAATGCCGCAGAACTCATCGTAGTCGATCAGCTCCCGCAGCGTGCGCGTGCCGCACGCAGGACACTCCGGATCGCGTCGGAGCTGCATCACTCGGAAATCGAGACGCAGCGCATCGGCCAGCAGCAGGCGACCGATCAGCGGGTCGCCAATGCCGAGCGCCATCTTCACCGCCTCGGTGGCCTGAATCATCCCGATGAGACCTGGCAGCACGCCCAGGACGCCGGCTTCTGCGCAGCTCGGGACCAGCCCGACGGGGGGTGGCTCACGAAACAGGCACCGATAGCACGGTCCATGCTCGGTCGCGAACACGGATGCCTGGCCCTCGAACCGAAACACGCTGCCGTAGATATCGGGCCGTCCAGTCAGCACACACGCATCGTTGACGAGATAGCGCGTTGGAAAATTGTCGCTGCCGTCGACGACGAGGTCGAACCCTCGCACGATGTCGAGGGCGTTGGCGGATGTCAGCTGTGTGGCCAGTCGTTCCACACGGACGTGCGGGTTGAGGTCCGCGATGCGGTCGGCGGCTGAATCCACCTTCGGGCGGCCGATGTCGTGCGTCCCGTGGATCACTTGCCGCTGGAGATTCGTGACATCGACGACGTCGCAATCGACTATCCCCAACGTGCCCACGCCTGCGGCGGCGAGGTAGAGCCCGGCCGGTGAGCCGAGGCCACCCGCGCCGACGAGCAGCACGCGCGCGGCCTTGAGTCGGCGCTGCCCGTCGATGCCGACATCGCGCAGGAGCAGATGCCGGCTGTATCGCTGCAATTCATCGTGATCCAGCGACGCGGCAGCTTTCGTGGGGGATTCGCGTGCGACGTCGGTGACCGCTGCCATGTCAGCTCACCTTACGGGTCTTCTTGCGCAGGAAGTCCATGAGGATGAACTGGCCGAGCGTCATTGTGTTCGTGAAGTACGCTTTGCCGCGGGAGATCTCCGAGACGCGCTTCACGAACTCGACGAGCGCGCGATCGCGCGCGAGCATGAACGTGTTGATCATGATGCCCGCGCTCCGGCAGAGCGCGACTTCCCGCAGCGTCTGCGCGATGACCGTCGCGTCCAGCCCCATGGAGTTCTTGTAGACCTGTCCGTTCGGCATGGTCAGCGCGCTCGGCTTGCCGTCGGTGATCATCACGATCTGCCGCATGTCCTTCTTCTGCGACAGCAGGATGCGGCGCGCGAGCTTGAAACCTTCCGCGGTGTTCGTGTGATACGGGCCCGACCTGCGCGTGGGCGAGTCGCGCCAGCGGGATCTCTTCCGCGGAGTCGTGGAACAGGATGACGCGGATGCGTGTCGCCCGGGAACTGCGTGCGGATGAGGTGCGTCAGCGCGAGCGCGACCTTCTTGGCCGGCGTGAAGCGGTCCTCACCGTACAGGATCATCGAGTGCGAGGTGTCGAGCATGAGCACCGTGGCGCACGAGGACCGATACTCGGCCTGGCGCACCATGAGGTCGCCATAGTCGAGGTCCAGCGGGTACGCCAGATGTGACCGGTGCGCGTCAAGGCGCTCTTCAGCGTTTCGCTGACGTCGAGGTTCAGCGTGTCGCCGAACTCGTACGGCTTGCTGAAGCCGTCGGCCTCGATGCCCGTCGCGAGATCGGGCGTGTCGTGGTTGCCGAAGCTCGACTTGCCGAGCGAGCCGAGGATCTGACGCAGCGTCCGATAGCCAAGAAAGTCGATGCCTTTCTCGGTGAGGTTGAACTGCACGTCCTTGGAGGCGGCGTGGGCGATGCTCCCGGGTCCCACGACGGGCTGCTGGCCGCTCGGCATCTGCGGCGGTGCTTGCGACGTTGAGATAGCCCTTCCGACGCCAGGCGCTGGACGAGGTCATCGAGCAGCTGCGCGAGCTTGGCCTGCGCGGCTTCGTCGCCCTCGCCGCGCAGGGCCTCGAGCATCTCCGGGCGTGAACTGTCCGCTCTCGATCAGCGCGTTGAGGATCGCCTCGCGGAGCGCGTCGAGCGATCGGTCCTCGTCACCGCCGAACTCACCCCAGTACGGATTGTGGTGCTGACCACCGGCGAATCCCGACTGGAGGAGGAAGTCCGCCAGCTTGTCGAGGAGCGACTGCAGGTCGACGGCGTCGGCGGATTCGGGGCTAAGACGCGTGTAGGTGTGGAATCGCATCACGGCATCGGGCGGAGGGAGATGGGAAATATACGGCGGGGTCCGGGCGGGCGCTGACGCGCCCGGGAAAGGAGAAGACCTGAAAGGAGAAAGGAGACCCTTACCTCCACATCCCGTTTTCTCCTGTTCGCCCGTCTCCTCTCGCGGGCGCGTCAGCGCCCGCCTTCGGGCCCCGTTGTTCTGCTGTTGCGCGTCCCGAGCGTCCTGCGTCCACGGCACATAGCGGTGGACGGACAGACGTGGGGTTTAGGTGAAGAGCGCCGTATCAATGCAGCAGGACGTTACTTTTGACGAGCTTGAGCGCGCGGCCGTGACCGGGTCGGCCGCTGCGCGACCTTTGGCCCGTCCCATTGCCCGGCCAACGCTGCGCCGCCGCCTGCCGACCGCCGACCGCCGATCACTCAACCCGTTCCGGACGCTCGTCCGCCACCGGAACTACCGGCTCTTCTGGACCGGACAAACGCTGTCGCTCATCGGCACCTGGATGCAGTCGATGGCGCAAGGCTGGCTCGCGCTCGAGCTCTCGAACAGCGCTTTCCTCGTCGGACTCGTGGCGGCGATCGGCTCCATGCCCATCCTCGTGCTGTCGCTACCCGCGGGTTTGTTGGCTGACCGGATCCCGAGGCTACGGCTCGTGATCATCATGCAGGCGCTCATGTTGGGGGAGGCCGTTGCGATGTGGGCGCTCACGTGGACGCACCACATCACGATCGGCTGGCTGCTCCTGCTCGCAGGCATCAACGGCGTCTCGACTGCCTTTGAGATCCCTGCCCGCCAGGCGATGATCGTGGAGCTGGTCGGTCGCGAGGATCTGCACGACGCCATTGCGCTCAACTCGAGCGGCTTCAATCTGGCGCGTGTGGTCGGCCCCGCCGCCGGAGCGGCGGTGATCGCGGCCGCCGGGATTGCCTGGTGCTTCGCGCTCAACGCGCTCAGCTATGTCGCGGTGTTGGTTGCGCTGGCGATGATCCGGCTGCCGCCCGGCCTCGTGCGGCGAGAGGCCAGCGGCCCGTCACTCATTGCGGGCATGCTCGACGGCCTGCGGTACATGCGCGAGACGCCAAGATGTCGGCGCGCTCATGCGCGTCGTCACCGTGTTCTCGGTGTTCGGCATCCCATTCATCGTGCTCATGCCAGTGGTTGCGCGCGATCTGCTGCACATCGGTGCGGGCGGCTATGGCGTGCTCCTGGCGTGTGTCGGTGTCGGTGGACTCAGTGGAGCGCTTTTCCTTGCTGCGGTCGGACGCCGGCTGCGACGTGGGCGGCTGCTCCAGTCATCGTGCTACGCTTACGGCATCCTGCTCATCGCGTTCGCGCTGTCGCGGTCGGTGCTCCTGGCCTGTGTGCTGCTGCTGGGCGCCGGATTCGCGATGATCGTCAACGGTGCGCTCGCGAACGGCTTGCTGCAGGGCAGTGTGCCGGACGCCCTCCGTGGCCGCCTCATGGCCGCCTATTCGTTCGTCGTCGTCGGCCTGTCTCAGGTGGTCGGCGCCTTTCTCGCGGGCTCGGCAGCGAACGCGTTTGGCGTCGACTGGACGATCGGCGGCGGCGCGGTGATCCTGCTCGCCTACACGCGGTGGGCGTACGGGAAACGACCGGAATTGAAGCGGATGCGCTGAGGGCTGTCAGCGCCCAAAGCGCAGCTCGACCGCGCGCACGACGACATCCACGGCGCCGTCGATCCCGAGCCACTCCGTGTTGACGCACAGGTGGTAGTTCTCGAGCGCGTCCCACGAGCGGCCGTAGTGCAGGCGGACGCGCGCCGCGCGCTGATGGTTCACATCATCGACTCGCCGCTCCGCGGCCGCGAGGGCCAGTTTCTCGCGCTCGGCAACGCGCCGAGCGAGGGCATCGCGCGGCGCGTAGCAGAACACGTGGATGGCGTCAGTCCGTTGGCCGAGCACGACCTGCGCGCCGCGGCCGACGACGACGATCGGGCCTTGCGCGACCGCCGCCTCCATGACGCGCCGCGTGGTCTCGATGATCCGCTCGTCGGGCGAGACCACGGCCGCGCCGGCGCTGGCTGACAGCACCTCCGGTGCGTCGAGCGCGAGCGCGTCGGCGAGGCGTGCCATCAGCGGCAGCTGGCGTTCGTCGAATGCGCGCACCGTCTCCGCGCTCACACCCATCTGCGCGGCGATCGCATCGACGATCGCGTCGTCGAGCAGCCGCCACCCGAGGCGCGCGGCCACCTGCGCAGCGACGGCGGAGCCGCCAGAACCGTACTGCCGGCTGATCGTGACGATTGGCACGAGAGAAGGTCGGGATTCGGGGGTCGGGGGTCGGGGGTCGGGGAGGAATCGACCGACTAGCGCGCGCCCGCGGTCTGACCCAGACCGCGCACGGGACGCAGACGCAATTGCTCCACCACCTCGAAGCCCAGCGCATCCCAGGCCGCAGTGGCCTCCGTCCCGCTCACGCTGTGCAACCGAATCTCATCGAGCCCGCGCTCCGCGCACCAGCTCGACGCCCGGCGCAGCAGGAGCCGCAGCACGCCCGCCCTTCGCGCGTGCGGCAGCACGTACACCGACGACACATACGCGTAGGCATCCGGCTCGAGGAGCGGCGAGCCCTCCGACTCCACGCAGCGCAGGATCCCGACGGCCACGCCGCCGCGCTCCGCCAGCCACGTCACCTCCTTGGGTGACTCGAGCTGCATCGCGAAACAGGCGCCGCGCACGCTGCGCCGCGTCCACGCGCAGCCGTCCATAGACTGGATGATCGTGCACTTCTGCGCAGGAGCGCGAGTCGCAGCGCGAGCACGGTCTCCAGATCAGCGGTCGTCGCCGCTCGAATGGTCGTGCGCACGGAAGGTCATGCCGACAATCCGCCACCGAACATGTCCTGGCCGGGTCGGCGGCGTGGCTCCTGGACGGCGCGTCCGTACTGGCCCGCGTCCGACCGCGAGATCTTCTTCCGCGCGACGAGCGATTCGAGCACGAGCTCGCAGGCGGCGGCGCCGACGCCGGCGTCACCCTTGCGCGCCAGGCCCGTATTGCGCACGACCTGGACGAGCCCCGGGACCGTCTCGAATCCCTTGTAGACGGCGTCGGCCGACACGTCGTCGGCCACCTGCAGCGCGCCGCCGGCGTCGAACCACATGACGATGTCATCGGTGTTGGCCCCGCCGGCTCGCTCTCGGAACGTCGCGTCTGCGGCGCGTCGAATCAGCTCACGCGCGATCAGGTGACCGCCCACGAGCTCCCCTTCGTACTCCAGCTCGAGCTTGCCGGTGATCGCGGGGAGGGCGGCGTAGACGTCGGTGATCCGCGGCACGATCTCCGACTCTCCTGTGACCAGCGCGCGGCGCTCTGCGTTGGACACGACGTTTTCGAGCACGCTGATCGGCAGACGCTGCGACACGCCGGATCGGCGGTCGACACGCTTGTCCGTGCGCGCCTCGAACGCGATGCGCTCGACGACTTCCGCGATGAAATCCGGCACGCGGATGGCCGGTCCGGAGCGAGCGGTCCACGCTTCCTGGCGCGTGATGGCGATGCCCAGATCTACGGTCTCCGGGTAGTGCGTGATGATCTCGCTGCCGATGCGATCCTTGAGCGGCGTGATGATCTTGCCGCGGGCGGTGTAGTCCTCCGGGTTGGCCGTGAAGCACAGGAGCAGGTCGAGCGGCAGTCGCACCGGATAGCCTTTGATCTGGACGTCGCCTTCCTGCATGATGTTGAACAAGCCCACCTGGACTTTCCCGGCGAGATCGGGGAGCTCGTTGAGCGCGAAGATACCGCGGTTGGCGCGCGGGAGCATGCCGTACTGAATCGTGAGCTCATCGGACAGCAGATGTCCGCCACGCGCGGCCTTGATGGGATCGAGGTCGCCGATGATGTCGGCGATCGTCACGTCGGGGGTGGCGAGCTTCTCGACATAGCGACTCTCACGATCGAGCCACGCGATCGGCGTGTCGTCGCCGGCGTCATTCACGAGCTGACGTCCGTACTTCGAGATGGGGGCGAACGGGTTGTCGTTCACTTCGCTCCCGGCAACGATCGGGATGACCTCGTCGAGCAGCGTCGTCAGCGACCGCAGAATGCGCGACTTCGCCTGTCCGCGCAGACCGAGCAGAATGAAGTTGTGCCGTGACAGGATCGCATTGACGAGTTGCGGCATCACCGTGTCTTCGTAGCCGATCACGCCGGGGAAGAGCGGTCCGCCGTGTCGGAGCCGGGCGAGCAGGTTGGTGCGCAACTCGTCCTTCACGGACCGGCACGCGAGATCCGCAGCACCAAAGGATGACCGCTTGAGGGCGCCGAGACTATCGGGGTAGTGCGGCAACGGAAAACTCCCTGAGAAAAGAAAAAGTCATCTGTACGTCCAGCGCCAGCCAGTCGCCGGCTACTCGAGCCTTGCGGATGTCAGTTTACAAGAGCCGGGGCGTGCCCGGCGGCCTCCAGCGATCGCAGTCGCCACATGTTCCGGGCGCGACGTGAAATCTGTGTCCGAGGTAGCCTTACGCTCTACAGCACATGTGAAATCCTGTGATCGCCGCTTGACACCACCTACCTGCTCAGTAGCTTTCCCCGCGCTAGACCCGGGCACGGAGTGCGCGTGCGCGGAGCGCGGCTTTCGTAATAAATACCCTGGCACTCGAACCGCCCCCACTCCCGAGGAGATCGTAGATGAAGCGCTTGGTCGTTGTCGCCGCTGCTCTGCTGGCGGTTACCGCCTGCAAGACAAAGGAAACGAGCTCCACCATGACCGAGTCCACATCGACCCAGACGGGCACTCCCGCGATGGCGCCGGCTGCCGGGGACACGGGTATGAAGGCGGACACGGGTATGAAGGCGGACACGGGCATGAAAGGGATGAGCAAGGACACCGGCATGAAGATGCAGACCGAGAGCACGACGACGAAGAAGATGAAGAAGCATAAGTCGTCCTAACAACAGGCCTGCGCTAGAAGTCAACGGCCAGCCTCAGTAACCTGAGGCTGGCCGTTTGGTTTAGTAGCTGGTAGCTGGGGAACAAACCGTAGGGCGAGTCCGACGTAGTGACTGGCCGTACGGTTTGATGTTCACCAGCTACTAGCTACTAATCCCCAAACGGCAGAGCCTGCACGGTCCCCGTCGCCTCACCCGCCTCGCGGCCGTCGACTGCCTCCCAGCGCATCGCGAGCTGCGCGCCGTCCACCACCTCGCGGCGAATCATCGCCAGGGCGATCAGGCCATGTCGCGGCGAGCGCACCGTGGACCGAAGATCGCCCACCGGACTCCCGCCATTATCGACGAGGGTGGCATGGAGGGGCGGCTCCGGCGCGCCGGCCGCCAATCGGAAACCCCGGAGGTAGCGGTTCACATGACCGCGGAAATGCAGCCGCGCCACGGTCTCCTGTCCCGTGTAGCATCCCTTGGTGTAGGAGAGCGCGCCCAACTCGTCGAAGTTCGCTTCCTGCGGGATCGTGCCCTCGTCCATATCGAGACCCCACTCGGGCCGGCCCGCTTCCACCCGCGTGATCTCGATCGCGTCGAGCGTGCCCATCGTGCCCCCCGATCCGCGAAGGCGTTCCAACAACACCGACTGGATCGCAGCGGGGGCGAACACATCGAACCCGTCCACACCGGCGTCCGGCACGTGCGCGACGACGATTGGGGATCCGCCTTGCGTACTCTGGTGCTGAGCATACGGCGGGAGCGCGAGCAAGGCGTCCTCAGGGATGCCCAGGGCCGCGCCGGTGCTATGTGCAGCCCGCGGGCCAAACACGCCCAGATCGGTCATCGACGTCGAGACATCCTCGTAGCGCGTCACGCGCGGGTTGATGTACTTCCGGACGATTTCCGCCCAGCCGCCCGCGGCGCGGGGCCCGGTATCGACCAACACGACATCGCGGCCGACGAACACACGCACGTCGGCGATGATCTTCCCCTTGGGCGTGAGCGCGGCAGCATAGCAGCCGTGATCGGCCTCGAGACCGACGACATCGTTGGTGACGAGTCCCGAAACCGTCTCGCGCGCGTGTTCGCCAGGGAAGCGCCATCGAGCGCGCGGCGATCGATCGACGACAAGCGCACCCTCATGCAGGACGGCATACGCTACATCGATCGGGACTGGACTGATGTCGCTGGCGTGGACGGATTCGACGGCGGCGTCGGACATAGACGCAAGATAAGCCGCGGGCGCGCTAGCGCCCGCGCTCCGCGCAGTCAAGCAAATCGATCGGATGCATGACCCGCACGCGGCTGCCGGTGCGGCGTAGGCCCGCACCGATCTGCATCAGACAGCCCGGATTGCCCGTGACGACCCATGATGCGCCGGACGCGGCGATATGCCCGAGCTTGGGCGCCAGCACCGATTCCGAGATCGCTGGCTCCAGTAGATTGTAGATCCCCGCGGCACCGCAACACTGATCGCCGTCAACGAGCGGCACGACGTCAATGCCCGGGATGGCCGCGAGCAGCGCGAGCGGCGGCTCGCTAACCCGCTGGGCGTGCAAGAGATGACAAGGCGGATCGTACGCCACACGGATGGTCGAGGTGCTCGCGTCGGCCGCGACTCCACGGGGAGCCGGCTGCAGCGTCGGCGCGACAACCTCGCTCACATCCCGCGCGGCCGCTGCGACCTGGGCCGCGCGCTCGGCCCACTCGGGATCGTCTGCGAGAAGGTGGCCGTAGGTCTCCAGCATGGCACCACACCCCGCGGCATTGCTGACAATGACGGACGCTCCGGAGCGCGCAAACGCCGCGACGTTGGCGCGCGCGAGTGCGCGTGCGCCCGCCAGGTCACCCGCGTGCGCGTGCAATGCCCCACAGCATCCCTGATCGGGCACATCGACGATCTCATACCCGGCCTTGCGCACCGCCCGCGCGGTCGCGCGGTTGGTCTCGCGGAACAGACCATCCATCACGCAGCCACGCAGGAGTGCGGCGCGCCCGCGGCCGCCGGCGTGTCCGTCCTCGACCGGCTGCGCTGCGCCCGCGGCCCCACGAGTGCGCGTCCCCGGCGCCCATCGGCCAGGTCGTGTGGTGCTCGCGAGCATCGCCATGCTGAATCCGACGCGCCCCGGCAGCCCAGCCAGCAGCGCAGCGATCCGCGTCGCGCGTAATAGTCGCGCGAACGCCAGGGCTACGGTGAGTCTCGGCCGCCGTGCAAACACCCAGAGGATGAGGCGCGCGACCATCGGCAGGGGCCGCCGCTCCGCGATCGTTGCGCGCGTGGCTTCCAACAGCTCGCCATATGGCACGCCAGATGGGCAGACGGTCTCACAGGCTCGGCAACCGAGACAGCGATCAATGTGGGTCTGGACCGTCTCGTCGTCGCTCCCGAGCGTGCCCTCGACGACAGCCCGCATGAGCAGCAGCCGGCCCCGTGGACTGTCGTTCTCGTCCTCGAGGACGAGATACGTCGGGCACGCCTGCAGGCAAAAGCCGCAGTGCACGCACGCGTCGAGCCCGTGTCGGGCACGCGCGAGCGGAGTCTCTGCCTGCGGCGGCGCCGCTACATCAGTCACGAGCGGTTTCCTCGCCGAGGATGCCGGGGTTGAGCACGTGGGACGGATCGAACGCGTGGCGCACCCGGCGCGAGAGGGCATCGCGCATCCCGCGGGCACCGCCAGCGCCCCATAGCCACGGCGGTAGCCGCTCGGGGATGCAGGTGCCAGCAAAAGCGGAGGGACTGTCCGCCACCTCACGCTCGCCGGTGGCATCGATCGGATGCGCGGCGTCACGGGCGATCGCCGCCGCGAGCGGAGCCGACGCGGGCTCCGGAATGATGGCGCGCACGATGCCCCGCCCGACGGAGGCATGTACGAGCGCTTCGGGGAAGGGCGCGCTCGCCACGCCAGCGTGAACCCACGTCTCGGCCAGCCGGGTCGGGGCCTGCGCCCACCGCACGACAGCTACATCAGCGCCCGCATGCATCTCCACTCGCCGGAGTGCGGTCCATACGTCCGTCGAGACCTCGACGACATCGCCGACCGCGGCCAGCGCGGCGCGCTCCGCGGCCACTCGCTCGGCATTGCCGGCAATGCGCGCCAACATCACGGGCTCGGCCGTGGCCAGTGGGACTCCAATGTGCGACGCGAGGCGCACGTTCACGATCTCGAGCGCGAGCGGCAGGACTGGCGCCGCCCGTAGGGCGTGCAGCAGCTCGTCGACCGGGTTGCCACCATCTCCGCGCACCCCGCTCCGCGGCCGCCGGCTGATCACCAGCGTCTCGTCGCGTGCCGGGCGGCCTCGCAGCCGAACAGTGACCTCCGTCAGTATCCCGAGCGTCCCCCACGCGCCGGTAAAGAGGCGCGTGAGGTCGAATCCGGCGACGTTCTTCACCACGGTGCCGCCGGTACGAATGATCACCCCTTCGCCAGTGACGACTTCGAGACCCAACACAATGTCGCGCGGGAGGCCAACCGCGTGTGCCAACGGACCCGCGGAGGCGGTCGCAATCGTGGCGCCGATCGAACCGCCATGCTCCGCGGAGGCGAACGGGTCGAGTGGCAGCCATTGGTTTTTCGCGGCCGTCGCGGCTTCGATCGTGGACAACGACGTGCCGGCACGCGCAGTAAGGGTGAGATCGCCCGGTACATAGGCGGTGATCCCATCCAGGGCATCGACCCGGATGGGTCGCGCATCCGCCGCGACCGGGTGTCCGCCGTCGAGCCACGTGCCGCGCCCCACGACGCGGAGCGCGCTGCGCATGGCCGCGGCGTCGCGCACCGCGTCCCGCACTGCCGCCGTATCCACCGGCTGCCACACGCCCGGCGTCCGAAGCTGCTCACGTTCCTGCACGACGCTCACGGCTGCGCCACTCCTGGCGATCGCGTGGTCCATTCCCGACAGTACCGCACGGGCACGACTTTCCCGGGATTCGCCCTGCGAGATGGATCGAATACGTCTCGCAGCCGGCACTGTGCCGCCAGCGAATCCGGCGAGAAGATGAGAGGCATGTACTCCAGCTTGTCGAGGCCGACACCGTGCTCGCCGGTGATCGACCCTCCGGCCTCCACGCAAGCCCGCATGATGGCGCGCATGGCCGCGCCGACACGCGCGACCTCTTCGGGATCGTCGCCCCTGTAGGGGACGTTGGGGTGGAGGTTTCCGTCGCCGGCGTGAAACACATTGCACACCATCACGCCGTGCTCGGCCGCGATCTCGCGGATCCGAATCAGCACGTCGGATAGGCGCGTGCGAGGGATCACGGCATCCTGGACCACGAGGTGGGAGGAGATCCGTCCCATCGCGCCAAATGCCTTCTTACGACCCTGCCAGAGTCGCGCGCGGTCGGCCGGGTCCGACGCGACGCGCACGGTGCGCGCGCCATGATCCGTACAGATCTCGGCAATCGTTCGGACATCCGCATCGAGGCCTGCTGCGAGCCCGTCCACCTCGGCGAGCAACACGGCATCGACGTCCGTGGGATAGCCTGCGGCATAGACGGATGCCTCGACCGCGCGGATCGTCGGGCCGTCCATCATCTCGAGCGCCGCCGGCAGGATACCGGCCGCGATGATCGCCGATGTCGCACGGGCCGCATCGACGAGCTCGGGGAAATCCGCCAGCAAGGTGCGGACGGCCATCGGCGTGCGTGTCAGCTTGACCGTCACGTCGATGGCGACGCCGAAGCAGCCTTCGGATCCGACGAATGCGCCGAGGAGATCATAGCCCACCGGCTCCCCTCCGGTCACTCCAGCTCCGAGCGCGACGATGTCGCCATTCGGCAAGATTGCCGTCACACCAAGGACGTGATTGAGCGTCACGCCGTACTTCAGACAGTGCGGACCACCGGAATTCTCGGCGACGTTGCCGCCGATCGTGCAGGCAGCCTGGCTGGATGGATCGGGTGCGTAGTACAGGCCGAACGGCGCAGCCGCTCGTGACAGCGTCGCATTGACGACGCCTGGCTCGACGACAGCCACGGCGTTGTGCGGGTCGAGCAGGAGGATACGGCGCATCCGATTGAGGCCAATGAGCACGACGCCGTCGGCGAGTGCGCCTGCGGAGAGACCGGTGCCCGCCCCACGTGGCACGAATGGAGCCCCGAAGTCTGCGAGGACCCGCACGACGGCTATCAGCTCATCGCGGGTCGACGGAAAGACAGCCAGCGACGGAAACTTTCGGTATCCGGGAAGCGCGTCGGCGGTGTACACGAGCAACTCGCCCTGGCGCCGCAAGAGGGCACGTGGCCCGACCACGGCCTCGAGGGCCGCGGCGAGCGCCGGGTCTGCCGCCGGCGTCTCAGGCGGGGGACTGAGGCTGTGGGCCATGGCCGTTGGACTTGGCGCGCACGTGCACGACGGCCCGGTGCTCCAGCGCCTCCACCGCAGGCGCGAGGAGGAGCTCGAATGTCGCGGAGCCGGCCGCCCGGGGACCGCGATGCGAGCAGTCGCTGTTGATCTTTGACGTCCATATCGATCACGCCGGCGATCGCGAAGGCGAGCATTTTCGGATCATCGGGAAGCATCGGCAACGCATCGCTGTCATCGGCCAGCGTGCGGGCGGCGGTCCCCACTCGGACGAACAAATCACGCACGCGCTCGGCGACCGGCACGAGCGTGAGCGCCGGTTCGTCCGCATCCTCATATCCCCCGACGGCGCCGACGTGGTACGGGCGATCGGTATCGGCGAACTCCTCGAGCACGAAGCGCTCCCCGCCCTGGATCATGATGTTGGCGCGGCCGTCCGGTAAGGCTTCGGCGCGCTCGACCTGGGCGACGCACCCGACATGGCCGCGCGGGATCTCGCGCTCTCGTACTCCCTCGGGACGAAAGAGCACACCGAAGGAACGATCGCTGGCCAGACAGTCGGCCAGCATTGTCCGATACCGAGGTTCATAGATGTGGAGCGGGCGGTGCGCGCCGGGAAAAAGCACCAGGGGCAGGGGAAAGAGCGGCAGGCGCATCGCCACGGCGGCCTTGATCTCGCTAGGATGCCACGGGCAATTGCACTGTCGCTTTGCGTTCGAGCTTTCCCCATCCCACAAAACGCCCGACGAACGCCGCTTTGAAGGAGCGCACGACGACCCAGTACATCAGCTGGCGGTAGGCGAAGCGCTGGATCAGGATGAGCCAGGTGAGCGACTTGTCTTCGCCCGGCTCCATCAAGAACGCAATCGCAGCAGCCAGCCAGTCGACCAGCAGGAACACCGCGTAGTACGTGAAGACGTGCGCCATGCTCGCCATCGCGAACGTGTTGCCGTGCTCGGACCGGGTCAGGGCGATCGACAGGAGACTGTACACAAAGGCCAGGTCGGCGAGTGGCGAGAGCGCGGGCAGCAGGAGCTGAAACAGCCACGTGTTGGGCAGCGCGGCGAAGCCAAGGCTTCCGTACCGTGCATTCAACATCGTGGACCGATACTTCCACGCGCACTGCAGCGTACCAAACGACCAGCGAAACCGTTGCTTGGCGAGCGCGCGGAACGTATCCGGTGCTTCAGTATAGCCGATTGCGCCGTCCGCGTAGGCAATCGAGTGGCCCGCCCGTCGAATGGCCATTGTGAGATCCTGGTCCTCGGCCAGGGTGTCGGATCGGAACCCTCCGACTTCATCGACGAGCGTCTTCCGCCAGGCGCCGACCGCGCCCGGTACGACGGTGATACCGTTGAGCAGCGAGAACGCGCGCCGATCCAGGTTCTGGCTGGTCACGTATTCGAGCGCCTGCCAGCGGGTGACGAGATTGACGCGGTTTCCGACCTTGGCGTTCCCGGCCACGGCACCGACCCGCGGGTCGGCCAGCGGCTGCACGAGCTCGTCTACCGTATCCGCCGCGAAGATCGTATCGGCATCGAGGGCGATCACGATCTCATGGCGCGCGCGGGCCAGCCCGAAGTTCAGAGCGCTGGCCTTGCCGCCGTTTTCCTTGCGGAAGACCGACACCGTCCGTGCATCCGCAAACGCCTCCTGCGCGATCTGGTAGGTGTTGTCGGTCGAGCCATCATCGACGACGATGACCTCGAGAGGCCCGTCGTAGCGCTGGGTGAGGAGCCCCTTCACCGTCTTCTGGATCACTCGCGCCTCGTTGAACGCCGGCACGACCACGCTCACGGGCGGGGCGTACGCCGTGGGCTCTCCGCGGCGCTGGTGACACAGGATCCGCTGCAGGATCGCCAGTGGACCGATCAGCACGAGCCGGCCGATGCCGAGCACGACGGCCACCATGAAGATCCAGTAGAGTGCGAGCTCGCCGGAACCGAGCGCCATCCATCCGGCGAGCCGCACGACCCGCTGCCATTCGTTCATGCGCGGAAGCGGCGGCATGGCCTCATCGCGGCTGATGCCAACGAGCTGGGACAGGAGCACCAGCGTGTCCCCCCGGGCGCGCAGCGAATCGATGATCGGTCCGAGCGCCGCCACGGTGCGTGCCCGATTGCCCCCGCCATCGTGCAGGAGGATGACGTTGCCCGTATCGCGAGCGGACAGCGACAGCCCGACGACCGAATCGACGGGGATCGGCTGCCAGTCCTCGGAGTCATCGCGGAGTCCGACCGTGTAATAGCCCTTGCGGGTGGCGATGCCAACCGGCACGAGCTCGTCCGGAGTCGTGGGCGTGGCATCGCCGAAGTAAGGTGGGCGGAAGAACGCGGTGCGGCGGTCGATCACCGACTCGATGAGATCTTCGGTGGCATCGAGCTCGACCCGCGTACGCTTGTCGGAGGTCAGCGCGAGATTCGGATGGGAGTAGGTGTGGCTCCCGATCTCGTGCCCTTCGGCGTAGATGCGGCGCGTCAGCGCAATATGGGTATCGATGTTCTCGCCGATGAGGAAGAACGTCGCCGGCGCGTGGTAGGCGCGCAGCGTGTCCAGGATCTCCGGCGTCCAGGTCCCGTCCGGCCCGTCGTCGAACGTCAGCGCGACCTCATGGGCCTTCTGCCCGTACCGGTCGACGACGTAGGGCTTGGGATCGCGGACGATCGAGTCACGGACGATGTACCCAGACTGCGGATCGAGGGCCAGCACGCGGGTCCCGGCCGTCGGCCATTCCCGGACGCGGAGGATGTCGCCGCCGCTGTCGGGCTCCTCGCCTCGTGGACACACGCGATGCGGACCGACGATGCGGACGTTGGGCCGAGACTCGCAGACCACATCGTTGACGAACTCCACGTCGTAGCCGGCCGGCACGGTGCGCAAACTGTCCGGGCTGGCGTCGAGTCCCCTGCGCCCGAGCACGGACCAAATCGACCCGTCCTCTTCACCGAGTCGCCAGATCGCGGTGCCGGCGACCCCCATGTCGCGTCCGACGCGGATCTGGTTGTAGGCCGTGACCGCATCGAGATACCAGAGCACGTGGTCCGTCGAATCCGGATCGGTCCACGTGAGGTACGGGTTCAGCGACTGCGGATCGAAATGTGTGGCTGCGTGGTGGTCGCGCGCCTCCTGCATCGTCTCCTGGAACGTCTGCATCTCGCCCGAGCTGCCCCCATCGTTCCAATCATACCCGTAGGCTCCGACCATGAGGATGAGCTTCTGGGGAGGGATGGCCTCGGCGAAATTCCGTGCGCGGTCGATGTAGAACTGCTGACTCGCGACCGGCCCGGGTTGACTGGCCCCCGGCCCAGGCACCGCGGTGCCATAGTGCTCGTCGAACAACATCGCGAAGACGTAATCGTTGACCGCGGCGATCCGCTCGAGCTCCCGGCGGGTCGCATACGACGGCGCTACCTCCGTGACGATGCGCTTGTACGGCGCGAGGGCCGTATGCAGCGCGCCCACGAATGCGACCTCCTGGGCCCGGAGATCCTCGGGGACATCTCGAAAATCGATCGTGACACCGGCCAGGGAATCCTGGAGGACGATGTTTCTCAGCTGCTGGATGGCACGCTCCTCATCCGCTGGCGAGTGCAGGAACGCGCGAAGTGTCGGGACGCTGAACGTCTTGCCGGTCGCGGATGAGTCCCGCGAGCGACGATCGTAGTTGCTCACCATGAGCAGGATCGCAGGCGCCGACTCGACGGACGGCTTGCGCACGACGTCGAATACCTTGCGATTGATGGCGAAATCGACCGAGTCGCCCGTCGGCGCGAGAAAGCCCCACTCGCACACTACCCAGTCGAGGTCGTCGACGTGCTCGATCAGCGACGTGAGCGAGTTGTCGGCCCAGTTGACGAAGAAGCCCGCGACGATGGGGTCGGTGGCATTGCCGCGCCGCGCGATGAGTCGGCCGCCGCCGGGTGGCGCGAACCGACCGCGGCGCGCGGGCGGCGCCGGCCGGAACACGTGCGCCAGGCTGCGACGGATCGCCAGTCGCTCCCGCTGATCGCGGTTGAAGGCGCGGGGCGGCAAGATGCGGTGGTCGACTGGCAGCGATGGGACGAGCGGTGGGACGACGACGCCGACGATCAGCAGTATCGCCAGCGCCATGGCCACCCCGCCCACGCCGATCCAGAAGCGCCGCCACTCGCGAGCGCGCCGACCGTGGGGATCCAGGAAAACGGGATTGCTGCGTGTGGGTGTGACCATGTTTCTAGGAAATCTGCCCCTTACCTAGCCGATTATTGTGGGGCCAATCGGTGCCGATCGACCGTCAGGGCGACGCGGGCGTCGCCCTACCCGCTGCCTGACGGCCACGTTTCGGGCGGCGCCGGGTGTCGTTGTCTTTCCCCTCGCTCCATTCTCCCGCCCGAATGCGCCGTGCGCCTCTGGCTCATGGCAGGGTCTGCCGGTATCCCGTCTCTCCTTTCTGCAGTGCTCCTGTCTTGGGCGCGCCAACGCCCGCGGGGGATCGAGCGCCTGGCGGCAACCTCCAAAGTTAATTCCATCGAACGACCTTCGCGCCGGCGGCTGCGGTCGTCTGGCCCGTCAGCTCGACGTGATCCGCCCGACGAGTGCGCGGAGCTCGCTCAACTCGAACGGCTTCTGAAGCACGGGGCAGTTCGTGCGCTGCACGAAGTCCGCAGCGTCGGGCGAGACCGCGTCGCCGGTGGCGACGATCAGGCGTGCAATCAACTCTGGTCGATTGACGCGTAGCCAGTCGTAGAGCTCGGTGCCGCTAACGCCCGGCATGCGGAGATCGCAGATGAGGAGGTCGAAGTGCGGCCGACCACCCGGCCCTTCCGCCAGCTTATCCACCGCGATCCGACCGTCGGCCGCTTCATCGACTCGCCACCCATCGCGCGTCAGAAACCGACGCAGCGCAAGCCGAATTGCCGCCTCGTCATCGATGACGAGCGCGTGACGCGCGATCTTGGCCGGCGTTGCCCGTGCGCGCGCACGGCGCGCGTCCTCAGGCAGCCCAGAACCCCGCGAGGGCGGTTCCGTCGGGGGAGGCACGGAGCTTCTCGAATGCGCGCTCGCGGATCTGTCGAATCCGCTCCCGTGTCACGCCCAGCAGCGCGCCGATCTTCTCGAGCGTCATCGCCTCCGACCCCTCCTCGAGGCCGTAGTACAGATACAGGATCTTGCGCTCGCGAGGTGTCAGATACTTGCGAAACACGCGGTCGATGAATTCGCGCATGAGCTTGAAGTCGGTGACCTCTTCCATCTCCGCCCCATCGACCCCTGCGAACCGTTCACCGAGCGTGCACGCTTCGCGATCAGACCGATCGATCGGTGCGTCGAACGAGATCTCTGTCGACGACATCTGACGGGCTGACCGCACCGACTCGGGCGTCTCCTCGATCAGGCGACCGATCTCGTGGTCCGTCGGATCCCGCTTCAGCACTTGCGCGAGAACCGTCTCGGCTCGGGCGAGCTTGATCAGCTGTGAGTTCTGGTTCAGGGGGATGCGGACGGACCGGGTCTGCTCGGCGAGGGCCTTCAGCACGGCCTGCCGGACCCACCAGACGGCGTACGAGATGAACTTCACGCCCTGGTCTGGATCGAACTTGCGCACGGCCTTGAGCAGGCCTTCGTTGCCGATCGCGACGAGCTCGCTCAGATCGAGCCCGTGTCCCTGGTACTTCTTCACGTATGAGATGACGAACCGGAGATTGGCCGTCACGAGACGCTCGGCTGCCTTTTCATCGCCCCGCTGGGCGCGACGGGCGAGTCGCCGTTCTTCTTCGGCGTCAGATATCAGCGGGAGCTTCTGTATGTCCTGCAAGTACTGATCGAAAGCGGTGGAGGGTGCGCTGCGAAAGTACCCCTTACTCCGGCTCTCGGTCGCCTGCTGCATACACGCCCCTTAGCAGAAGTCTCGATTGTCGTACTGGGACAAACGCTCAACGCCGATCGAGTTCGTGCACACGAGGCTGGAGGAGTCGGGATACGAGCGGCCATCCCCCTCCGATTGCGCTCTCGTCGCTTCTCAAGGCGCACGTCGGTGCCGCCCTACTCGCCCCGGGAAATCCGGCCCGCAGTGTAACAATGTGTACAGATGAGGTCAACAGCCAAAAGCCGTGCCGCGACACGCGACATCACATCGACTGCGTGCGGCACCGATGAAGCACGAGAGCCGCGAAACCGATGATGGGCGCTCAACCTGATTGGTCATCACGTCAGAAGCTCCGGCACAACAACGAGGTAGACCACCTCGCGGGATCGCGTTACACGTTTGCCGCGCGTGGGCAGGTCGTGGCCGTGCAATCCAATGGGTACCCAGGCCGCCCACGGTGGAGGCATGCCGGTCCGCGCCCGTCACGCGAGCGCGGCCGTTACAAATGCATCGCTCAGCGGAACAGCCCACCCGCGGTCGGCTCCGGCCATCTCGCCGATCGTTCGGGGCAACGCGTACTCGACCACCCCTCCGCGCGCCTTTTTGTCGACGTGTGTACGCCCAACGATCTCCGCGACCGTGGTCGTCTGGGGCAGCTGGACGGGCAGGCCGGCGCGCTCGAGCGCGGCTCGGATCGTGGCCATCGTGCCACCGGCGGCGATCCCTGAGCGCTCGGCGAGTCCCGACTCGAGCGCCATGCCGATCGCCACTGCCTCACCGTGCAGTATCCGGTACTCGCTCGCGGCTTCGACGGCGTGCCCGATGGTGTGTCCGAAGTTGAGGATCTTTCGCCGTCCGCGTTCGTGTACATCGCTCGCGACCGTCGCGGCTTTGATCGCGATGCTCCCACTGATGAGTGCCTGCATCTCTGGCGACGTCGCCCCCTGCGGCGCCAGGCACATCGGCAGCGCCTCCACGGTACGCTCGAAGTACGCCGCGTCGGCCACGACGCCGTGCTTGATGGCCTCGGCCAGTCCCGCGCGAAGGTGGGCCCTGGGCAGGGTGCTCAGGACGGTCGGATCGACGACGACGGCGGCGGCGGGGTGGAACGCCCCGACCAGGTTCTTTCCTGCCGGGGTGTCGACACCGGTCTTCCCGCCGAATGCGGCATCGATCATCGCGACCAGTGTCGTGGGCACCTGCACGACCGGGATGCCGCGCATGAATGTGGCGGCCACGAAGCCCGCCAGATCGCCGACCACGCCGCCACCGAGGGCGATGATGGCGGTGTCCCGACCACACCCGCGGGCGAGGAGCTCGTCAGTCAGTCGACCCCAGGTCGCGCGCGTCTTCGATGCCTCGCCGGCCTGCATCGTCAGCACGTCGACCGACGCCTGGCCGAACGACGCGGTCGCGCGGGCCGCGTAGAGCGGTCCGACGGTGTCGTCGGTGACGATCACGTAGCGAAAGGCGGGAGCGGCCGCTCGGGCCACCACGCCCAATCGGTCGAGCGCGCCCGCTGTGAGCACGACCCCTTGCTCGGTGGCTTCGCGGTCTGGGGGGGTGCCGTCGCGCGGGTCCCGTGGCGGCGCCGATCCGGTCACCGCGCGAGCTACCACGTGACCTCGCCGGCGCCTGCTCGCCGCGTTGCGACTCGTGCGAGGACGAAGAGCAGATCAGACAGCCGATTGAGGTAGATCGCCGCGAGCGGTGGCAGCTCGACGTCGTGCGCGAGGTGCACGAGGCGTCGCTCGGCCCGCCGGCAGACCGTGCGTGCCACGTGCAGCGTCGCGGCCTTGCGGGTCCCACCCGGCAAGATGAACGCACGGAGCGGGAGCAACTCGGCTTCGCCCTCATCGATGGTATGCTCGAGCTGCGCGATGCGCGCATCGTCGATGCGTGCCTTCTCCAGATGCTCGCGCATCTTCACGGGATCGGGCGTTGCGAGGAGCGCGCCGATGGCAAACAGGTCGCGCTGCACGGCGACCAGGATCTCGTCGATTCTGGGATCGGGGTCGGTGGCGCGCGCGAGCCCGATGACCGCGTTGAGCTCGTCGACGTCGCCATAGGCTTCGACCCGCGGGTCATCCTTGGCTACGCGCCCGCCGCCGAAGAGCCCCGTGGTGCCTTCGTCCCCCGTGCGTGTGTAGATCCGCATGGGGGGAAAATAGGGGGCGGTGAGGCGGCTGAGTGGAGGCGACGGCGGGGGTCGGGGGTCGGGGACCCCCGACCCCCGCCGAATCCCGCGCCCTTCCTACCTCGCGCGCCGGCTACGGCCGGGCAGCGCCCGTACCCACCAGGGTGTCGGGGACCTGGCGGCAACGCGCCCGTCATCGCTCGAGACGGCACTGCCGCGTCGCGCAGATTTCTTGAGGTTGGAGAACGACGTGCGCTCCGCCGTGTGCTGCGTGAGCGGCTCGTACGTCGTCGGAAGGAGCTTGGCGAGGTGCTCGTGCAGCAGGTCCGGGGAGGGGACGATCGGCTGTGCGCCGCACCACGCGTCGAGATCGTGGCCCATCGCCGCTGCTGTCGGGCGTAGCGCCGGGTCCTTGTTGAGCGCCACGGAGATGATGCGCTCCAGGGCCGGGTCGATGCCCGGAATCCGCTTGCGGATGTTGGGGATCGGCAGCACGGCCACCTCGTCGATGGCCAGCTTGGTGACGTCTTCCCGGAACAGGGGCTCGAGTGAGAGCAGCTCGTACAGCACGAGGCCCATCGCGAACACGTCGCTCCGGGCATCGACATTCAAGCCGAGGATCTGCTCGGGGCTCATGTAGTGCTTCTTGCCCATGAGTACTTGTTTGCCGGCGGCCGGGTCAATCGACGTGCGGGCCTTCGCGATACCGAAGTCCGCCAGTTTGATGTGCCCGTCCCACGACGCCATGATGTTGCCGGGCGAGACATCGCGATGGACGATGTCGAGGCGCCGCTTGTCAGGGCCCACGAAATTGTGTGCGAAGTCCAGCGCGCGACACACGCGGCTGACGACGTACGCCGCCAGGTGGATCGGGATCCGTTGCGCGAGCTCCCAATGTCGGTCGATCACCATCCGCAGCGTCGGGCCCTGGATGAACTCCATCGCGATGAAGTACTCGCCAGCGACCTCGCCCAGCTGATAGATCTGGACGATGTTGCCGTGCATCAGGTTGGCCGACAGCTTGGCTTCGTCGATGAAGAGCTGCAGCCACTGCTGCTGTTTGGCGTACTGCGGGTGAATGACCTTGAGCGCGATCCGCTTCGCGAAGCCGGCCGGCCCGAGCTGCTCCGCCTCGTAGACGGTGGCCATCCCGCCGACCGCAATGCGGCGGACGAGGCGGAATTGGCCCGCGTACTCGAGATATCGATCGCCCTCGCTCATCGTCGTGGCCCTTCGATCACCTTGCCGGTGGGTGCGGGCTCGCCGATGTTTCGCGCATGAGCGACACGCCACATGCCCCGTCCCACGACGGGGCGAGCAAGACGCAACATGACATCGTCGACATTACGATCATTGGCGCCGGTCCCACCGGGCTGTTCGCATTGTTCTACGCCGGGATGCGAGGCGCGACGGCCCGGGTCGTCGACGCTTTGCCGCAGGCTGGCGGGCAGCTCACGGCACTGTATCCCGAGAAATACATCTTCGATGTCGCTGGCCTTCCGAAGGTGCTGGCGAAGGATCTCGTCCACTCGTTGACGGAGCAGGCCCGCCAGTTTGGCCATCCGGTGATGCTCCAGCAGCGCGTGCATGCTCTCGAACAAGACGGTGCGGTCCTCACCCTCGTCACGGAGACCGACCGCTTGCCTTCCCGAACCATCGTCGTTGCGGCCGGGATCGGCGCTTTTGCCCCGCGCCGACTGCCCCAATCGTGCGCCCAGCCCTGGTACGGCCGTGGGATTTACGACGTGGTGACCGATCCAGACGAATTCCGTGGACAGCGAGTCGTCATCATCGGCGGCGGCGATTCGGCCTTCGACTGGGCGCACCAGCTGGCCGACCGGGCGGCGTTCGTCACGCTGATGCATCGGAGCGATCGGTTCCGGGCACATGCGGCGACCGTGCGCGAGGTGGAGCGCGCGGTCGCGGCCGGTCGTGCCGAGATCCTGACGTTTCACGAGCTGCACGATGTGGTGTCCGTGGCCCTTGCGGGAGATGGCGGGGCGGATGGCCACGCGTCCACAGTCACCTGCGGGGCGTGGTCGTGCGCGACAGCAAGCGAAAGACGACGCGGGAGGTTCCGGCGGACGCGGTGCTACCGATGCTGGGCTTCGTTAGTGATCTCGGGCCGCTCGCGGACTGGGGGCTCACCCTCTCGAACGACGAGATCGTCGTGTCGAGCACCATGGAGACGGGTCGTGCGGGTATCTACGCCGCCGGCGACATCGTGACCTATCCGGGCAAACTCAAATTGATCGCCACCGGTTTCGGCGAGGCGGCCATCGCCGTCAATCAAGCAGTCCACTGGATCTACCCCGACAAGAAAGTCGCGCCGGGTCACAGCTCGAACATGGCGCTGTTCGGGCAAACGGACGATTAGAGGGACGAGTGGTTAGTGACTCGTGGTTAGTGACTCGTGGTGAGTGAAAGACCGTAGGGCCAGCGATACGTCGCCGTCACCGGCCCTGAGATTTGTCACTAGCCACTAATCACTAACCACTAGTCCCTAGCAGTTGACGCATCCTGCGTTGCACGAGAACTTTCCGCTCCATCCACTGCCTCTGAATCACTGCGGACATCGTGAGCTACATCCTGTACGCCGACGACCACGAGGATATGCGGCTCATGGTGCGCGCTGTCCTTGCGTCGGCTGGGCATGAGGTAGGGCTCGTCCCTGATGGCCGCACGGCTCTCGCCTCGGTACAGGAGCGCGAGCCCGACCTGCTGCTCCTCGATGTGATGATGCCAGGCATCGGTGGACTGGACACCTGCCGCACCGTCAAAGCGAACCCGTTCACCGCGCGGATCCCCGTGCTCATGCTGACGGGCGAGGGGCACATCGAGCGCAAGGTCGAAGGATTCGAGGCCGGTGCCGACGACTACTTGGCGAAGCCATTCGACCCGCGCGAGCTGCGGGCGCGCGTCAATGCACTGCTCCGACTCGTCCGTCGCGAGGCAGACCGCAACCCCACGAGCGGGCTGCCCGGTGGGCGGGCGATCGAGGAAGAGATCCTGCGGCGGGTAGCAGCCGATGAGACGTGCGCGGTCTGCTACCTCGACATCGACTACTTCAAGCCGTTCGCCGACACGTTCGGCTTTGCAGCCGCCGATGCCGTGATTCGGGGCACCGGCGCAGCCGTCGTGGATGCGGTCGCGGTCGCCGGGGACCGCAACGACTTCGTGGGGCACGTCGGCGGTGATGATTTTCTCATCGTCACCGGGACCGACCGGGCTGAAGCCGTCGTGCGAGAGAGCGCCCTGCGGTTCCGAGGGGTGATCGGCGCGGTCGTTGGCTACGACGCGCTCGCTCGCGGAACCTTCGACGGCATCGATCGTGACGGAGTGCCGCGACAGTTCCCTATCGCTCGTATGTCCGCCGCAGCGCTCTTCGTGCGGCCGGACTCGTGGATCTCCATCGGGCACCTGGGCGAGCTCGCGGCCGACGGGAAGAGGCGAGCTAAGCAGCAGGGCGCGGGAACGATCCTCGTCAACGCCGTGTAAGCGGCGTGCAGCGCCCTGATCCGTTGGGCGTGGATCGCATGGTCGTGGAACCAGGCCGACGCCGGCGCCGCGGCGGGCTCTACAGAGTCAGGGCGACGCGTGCGTCGCCCCTACCGGTCCGAATTGCAACGCTGGTGGCGACGGTGATCCGGGGGCGGCCCGCTGTCGGCCTTGTTCTGGCGCTGTCCAGCACCGCCTTGCGCGCGCAGGACCTGGCCTGTGGCCCCGGAGACATCGAGGTCCGACGCCTGGAGTTCGTGGGCAATAAGTCCTTCGATGGAACCGAGCTCGCCGACGCGATCGTGACGACACCGTCGAGTTGGATCCAACGCACGTTGGGCATACTGGGCACGCGCCGCTGCCTCGACCGCACCGAATATCCGCGCGACCGCTTGCGGCTGATTCTGTTTTATCGCAACAGCGGCTTTCCCGACGTTCAGGTTGATACGCTGCTGCGACCTGTGCGAGCCGGTGTGGTCGACGCGGTGTTCCGGATTCGCGAAGGCACGCCCACGCGCATCGACTCGCTCGCGATTTCTGGTCTCGATTCGCTGCCACCCAAGGAGACGTCGCGGCTCGAGCATGGACTTCCGGTGCGGCGCGGGGGCCGATTCGACAAGTATGCCATCGATGCCACGGTCGATACGCTGACGCGCCGGCTGCGCAACAACGGGTTCCCGTACGCGCAGGTGCTGAAGCAGGACTCGAGCAACTATCAGAAGCACACGGCCGAAGTGCGGTTCGACGTCGTGCGCGGGCCGCTCGAGCATATCGGCAAGGTGCTCGTGAATGTCCTGCCGCGGCAGGCCGGCCAACACCCTGGTGTGTCACCCGGTGCCGTGGCGAGCACGATGGGACTCAAGACGGGCCACCTCTATCGACTGAGCGACCTCGAGGGCGCCGAACGCGCGTTGGCCCAGACCGATGCCTTTCAACACATCCGGGTCGCTATCGACACGCAATCGACCTTAGCTGGCAACGATTCGATTGTCGACGTCCACGCCGACGTCGTCGAAGGCTTCATGCACACCGCTCGGTTGGGTGCGGGCTGGGCGACGCTCGACTGCTTTCGCACGCAGGGCGAGTATGCCGATCACGATTTCTTCGGCGGCCTCGACGTGCTTCGCCTGAGTGCCGGCGTCACGAAGATCGGCGTCGGCTACCCCTTCAGGTTCGCCCCCGGACTCTGTCCACAGGCCAACGGCGACATCTACAGCGACACGCTCAACTACAATGTCGGGGCCACACTCGCATCGCCGACGCTTTTTGGCGTGCATTTGAACCCGACCGCGACGCTGTTCAGCCAACGCCACTCGGAGTACAACGCCTACGTGCGGTCGACACCGATCGGCACGACATTGACCCTGACGCACCCGCTGACGCCGTCGCTCTCGATTCAGCCTGAGTACGAGTTCGAGTATGGGCGCACCACGGCCCAGCCCGCGCTGTATTGCGCCGTGTTTCTCCTCTGTCAGCAGCTGGAATACCAGCCGCTGGAGAAGTTGCTGCCCTTTGGGTACGCCGGCGTCGTCGTGGTCGAAGACCGGCGCGACAACCGCAATGATCCGCACAGTGGGGTCCTGATTCAGGCCGAGGGTCGCGTGGGCTCTCGCTACCTCGGTTCATCGCCCGACCTCCAATTCGACTGGGCGTCCATCGATGCGGCTGGCTACCTGGGCGTGTTCCACCAGGGCGTCCTCGCGGCCCGGTTGCGGGTCGGGACGGTCGTCAGTCAGAATTCAGCCGGGTTCATCCCGCCGCAGGAGCGGCTCTACGCCGGCGGACCGACGACCGTGCGAGGCTTTGTGCAGAACGAACTCGGCCCGGTCGTCTATATCCCCTTCACATCCGACACCATACCGTCGAGGACCGTCCTGTCCAACGGTGACACGGTCTATCGCGCGACCCCCTCTTGTAGAGGGTGTCAGACGGTGGTGCCGGAGGGCGGGAACTGGTCGATCGTGGCAAACCTGGAGTATCGGTCTCCGAGATTCTTGCGAGGCTTGCTGCAGTGGGCCGCGTTCGCCGACGCGGGCCAGGTCTGGAACGGCCCGATCTCGGCGTTTCACAACCTGGCCCCGGCGCTCCTGTGGACGCCGGGACTCGGCGTGCGTGCCTACACACCGGTTGGGCCGATTCGGGTCGATATCGGGTATAGTCCCTATCCCCTGCCTGCGGGTGCCGCGTATTTCAACGCGAAGTTCAATGTGGCCGAGGTACCGCTCTATTGTGTCAGCCCGGGGAACACGATCCCCGTCCATACAAGCTCTTCGGGGGTCCCCGAACAGCCGTTGGTGTATAGTTGTCCCACGACCTATCAACCCATCCAGTCAGCGAGCTTTTTTCAGAAGTTGGAGTTTAACATCTCGATCGGACAAGCCTTCTAACTCTGCATGATTCGTCGCCGGCTCGTCGTCGCCCTTAGCACGCTCTCCCTACTCCTCCTCGCGCTGGTTGCCGTGGCGGGTGTGATCGGCATCACACAAACGGCGTGGGGACGTGGGAAGGTGCGGGAGTTGGCGCTTGCCGAGCTGCGACGGGCGACGCATGGCCGGGTCTACGTAGGACGGTTGTCGGGCACGCTGTTCACCAACGTGACGATCGACTCGTTGGCCGTCTGGGACCCCGAAGGGCAACTCGTCCTCGCGACAGGTCGCGTGCACGCCGAGTACGACCCGCGCGACCTCATCGATCGACGGATCCTGCTCCAACGGCTCGAAGTCGACCACCCGCTCGTGCGCCTCGTGCACCATCACGATGGATCGATGAATGTGGGTCAGGTGCTGCCGCCATCGCGGCCCACGATTCGCGAGCCAGGGACGCGAGGATTCGGCGATTACGTCGTCGCGAGCAACGTGGTGATCCACAACGGGGCCTTCTACTTCAGCGAGCGCTGGGCGCCCGACGATTCGATCCACGGAGCGCGGCGAGACAGCATCATCGCCGCCACACTGGTGCGGCCGTACTTCGGGCTCGAGCGCTGGCCCGAGGGCCTCATGCGAACGCTCTCGTGGACCGGGGTGGATCTCAACGCGCCATATCTCCGGCTCGCGGACCCCGACAGTGTCGGGATGGCGTTCCGCCTCGCAGACCTGAATGTGAACGAGTATTTCCCGCCGTTCCGCATCTCGCATGCGCGTGGGCGCGTGACGATCGCGCACGACACCCTTCGCGCGGCGCTCCCGCACGTGGAACTGCCGGGGAGTGTGGTGGCCGGCGGGGGCAAGGTGTACTGGGGCCCGGGTCGCCCGCCCGTTTATAGCCTCCAGTTCGCGAGCGACTCAGTCGCCATGAGCGACGTCGCGTGGGTCGTTCCGAACCTGCCGCATACCGGTGGTGGGCGGGCCATGGTGAACGTCCGGAGCGATCGCGCCAACCCCAGCATCCTCGACGTCACCATCAGCAACATGGACATCCGGTCCACAGAGTCGCGCCTGCGGGGCAACATGACCGTCGAGGCCGGGCGTCCCGAGCTCGTGATCAAGAATGTCGCGCTCCAAGCGGATCCCATCGATTTCGCGTTGATACGGGTCCTTTCGGGCGGACAACCATTTCCGGTGGACTGGGCCGGCCAGTGGACGGGCCACATATCAGGCCCCGGCGGTCCGCTCTCGCGATGGCGAGTGGACACCGTCGATCTCACGTTGCGGGACGCTCACGTCAGCGGTGCGATCTCCCGGGTCGGTGGCTCGGGTGAGCTCGACATTACGAACCCGGCGCTGCTGGCGTTCCATCACTTCCACATGTCGCTCGATGAGCTCGACCTGCGCACCCCGCAGTTCGTGTTGCCGGACTTTCCCCGGCTGCGCGGCATCGTGTCGGGCACGGCGACGCTGGATTCGGTTTGGAACGACGTGCGCTTCAGCGATGCCGATGTCACGCACCGGGATGGCGACGCGGTGGCAGATCACGTCACGGGCGCCGGGCGATTCACTCTCGGTGATTCGTTGTCGACCTACGACATGGCGCTGCAAGCAAGCCCTATCTCCTTCACGACCCTGGCGCGCACCTACACGGCCCTGCCAGTTCGCGGCGAATTCTCGGGGCCGGTGACGCTGCAAGGGACGATGAACGGCCTCGACCTGACTGCGAGTCTGGAAGGAGCGCCGGGGACTTTTTCGCTCGACGGACACTTCGATCTCACGCGGCCGGGCCTCTCGGGATCGGGTGCGCTCATCGTGTCTCACGTGGATGCCAAATCGTTCACGGGAGATAGTGCGCAGCCGCAGACGGATATCTCCGGCCGCATGGACGTCGACATCAAAGGTGATTCGCTCGCCGGGCTCGACGGGCCAATCAGCATGACGTTGGCGCGCTCGACGTTTGGCCACGTCCGGATCGACACCGGCCGCGTGGTCGCGCGGTTCGCCGCGCGCCGATTGCGCGTCGACTCGCTGAGTCTCGAGACCCGTGCTGGGGCGCTCATGGGAAGCGGCGGTCTGGCACTGGCTAGCGGCACAGGCGACTCGCTGCATCTGGCGTTTTCCACGGACTCACTCGGAGGCCTCCGCCCCTACCTGATCGATGCCTTCGCCGACTCCGAGACGAAATCGCCACTCGCCGGCGCGGTGCGGCTGACGGCGACGGTGACAGGCTGGCTGGATTCTCTCGGCGTCTCCGGAACCGTGGGCGGAAGTGGCATCCGAGCGAGCAACGTTGTCGTGCGCGGATTGTCGGGCACCTTCGACATCCCGCGCGTTCGCTCGCCCGCGGTGGGGATGGGGGGCTCGCTCTCGAGGGTGCCAGCGTCGCTGGCGTTGCCCTGGACAGCGTCACGGTGGGCGCACGATTCCGCGGGAACGATACGGTGGCCGTCGCGATCGCCGGGACCATGCCCACAGGACCGCATGGCGCCGCCCTCGCGCAGATCCACAGCTCTGGCGACACGCTGGCTCTGACACTCGACTCCCTCGCAGTCTACACGCACAACAATGCCTGGCATTCGGCGGCGCCGGCGCACTTTCAGCACGACGGGGGCGGACTCGCCCTCGACAATTTCACGATGCGTGGTGCAGTGACTGGCATCATGAGCGCGAGGGCGACGCTGCCATGGCGGGGCGCGGGGACGGTCGCGCTCCGGGGTGACAGCGTGCCCGTGGCCGACGTCGGCGACATCCTGCAGACATCGACGCCGTACGGTGGGCTCGTGAACTGGGACCTCCAGATGACGGGTGAGCGGGCCAATCCCACGATGTCACTGACGGCGTTGCTCACCGATGCCACACTCGGCGACGTGCACCTGCAGGAGACGGTCTTACATGGGCATTACGCAGATCGCCGGCTGATGCTCCACAGCGATCTCGTGGAGAACGGCGATACGACGCTACACGTGGCGGTCTCGCTGCCTGTCGACCTCGCGCTCGTCACGGGCGTTCGACGTGTGCTCGAGGACTCACTCGTCGGGAACATCCATGCTGACAGCGTCGGGTTCGGCGCGCTCGCCGCGGTCTATCCCATTCTGCAGCATCCGAAAGGTGCGTTCGCGACGAACGTGAGCATCGGCGGCACGATGCACCATCCCACGCTCAACGGCACGATCCGCTTGAGCAACGGCGAAGCGGGCTTTCCTCGGCTCGGCGTTCGTTTCACCGACATGAATGCCGACCTGCGACTGGACGGGGACAGCGTCTCCGTGCGGGACATATCGGTGGCCAGCCTGGTCGGCCAGACACACGGCCGCGCGTCGCTCAAGGGCTGGGTGACGTTTGGTGATCTGACCGACCCGCATTTCGACCTCTCGCTCGCAGCGACGGATCTGCATGCATTGAGCGACCCACGCGTCGCCGACGTGGTGCTGTCGACCGAGCCGGCGGCGCCACTCCATTCTGAGCGGCCAGCTTTCCGGGTCCGAGCTCACGGGGGCGGTCCTGGTCGATCGTGGGACGATCTTCCTGCCCGACATCATGACGCAGAAGAAGATCGTCAGCCTGTCCGACCCTCAGCTCTACGACCTGGTCGATACGTCCCGTTACGAGAACCGTTCGCTACTACCATCGGGGCCCCCGCGCCTGCTGCAGAACCTGACGTTCCACGCCATGCGTGTGGCGCTCGGATCGGATGTGTGGCTCCGCTCGACCGAGGCGAGTATCAACCTGACGACCGGTGTCGATCCGTTGGTCGTGACGACGGCCCCCACTGAGCGCGACTCCGCGAAAGTCCTCGCACTTTCCGGTACCCTGTTTGCGACTCGCGGCACCTATCGACTGAACCTCGGCGTGGTCCAGCGCACATTCACGGTGGATTCAGGAACCGTCCGGTTCCGAGGGAATGCGGAGAATGACCCGGACGTGAACATTCGGGCTTCGTATGTGGTTCGACAGGCGGCGACGACCACTGCGACCGGCAGCTTGAGCCCCGACGTGCCGATCGACGTCGTGCTCCAAGGGACGTTGTCGGATCCCAAGGTCTCGCTCACGAGTCCCGATTCGTTGCTCCGGCTGTCGCCCGAGGACCTCTTGAGCTACCTCGTCACGGGCCAGCAGTCGCTCACCGTCGGACAGGGAGCGAACACCAATACCGGGGCGCAGGTCGCACAGTTTGTGTTGCCTACGGTTGGCACGGCGATCAGTAGCCACATCCCGGGGCAGGTGCTCGACTATGTGAACCTCCAGACCGGCGCCAGCTCCGACCCAACGCAGCAAGGCGGATTCGGCACCGCGCTCACGGCCACGCGGATCAGCGGCGGCAAGCAGATCGGCAAGTCCACCTTCCTCAGCGCAGATCTCGGTGTGTGCGCGCTCGGCCCATCGGGATCCACTACGCCGGGTACGGCGTCGCAGATTGGCGTGCGGGTCGAGCAGCAGCTGACCCGGACGTTCTCGCTCGACGCGAGCTCGGAGCCGGGCACGATCGGCTTGTACTGCACCACCGGCGCCCTCAGTCGGAGCTTCGTCACCCAGCCGCGACAGTGGGGCCTCGACCTCGTGCATACCTGGCACTTCTGATGAGCGCATCGCCGGGCGACCCGGTTGGGGCGCATGCGACGCCGGGCGCGCTGGCGGTCCGAGCCAAGGGGCGGCGCAGCCCACGCGGCGTGCGAAGTCCTGGGTCTCCCTTTTCGCGGGCGCTACTCCTCATCAACCCAGCCTCTCGTCGGGGTTCGTACTTCCACGCGCCGGCGGTCCGTGCCTTCGCCCGGGCTGGGGTGCGCTGCGACGCCGTCCTCACGACGCACCCGGGGCAGGGTGGGGACCTCGCGGAGAGCCTCTCAGGGCGTTACGACGTCGTGTTCACCCTGGGGGGTGATGGCACCGTCATGGAGGTCGTCGGTGCCCTGGCGGGCAACGGGGGGCCTCCCGTTGGGATCCTGGCAGGCGGGACGGGCAATCTCATCGCTCGAACGCTCGGGATTCCGCTGGACGTCCGGCGGGCTGTGCCCCTCTTGCTGAACGGGGCGGCGGCTCAGGTGGACCTGGGGATCCTCTCTACGGAGGCCCGCCCGGACCTGCGCCGGCGGTTCGGCTTTGCGGCTGGCATCGGGATCGAGGCTACGATGATTGCCGAGGCCTCTGCCGCCCTCAAGCGCCACGTTGGGGTCCTGGCCTACATGATGAGCTGGTCTCGCGCCCTCCTGCGAAACGAGACCTTCGGGGTCCGGATCATGGTGGACGGCATGTTGGCGGCCGACCAAATCGCCTCGTCCGTCATGATCGCCAACTTCGGGGCGGTCCTGAACGATCTGATCCGGCTCGGGCCGGGGATTCGGCAGGATGACGGGAAGCTGGACTTGTGCGTCTTCTCTCCGGGGACCGCGCGGGATGCGGCCCGGGTTGCCTGGAAGCTGCTGCGTAAGAACTTCGAGGCCGATCCGTGCATGCTGTACCGGGCGGGCCGTCATTTCCGGATCGAGACCGACCCACCGCGGGCGGTGCAGGCGGACGGCGAGATACTGGGAGTCACACCGTTTGATGTGACCGTCGAACCGCTGGCCGCACAGCTACTCGTCCCGCGCGCGGTTGGAGCGGGAGCGTGACGAAACGGAATTGACGGCGCCAAAAGACGGTGGAGCACGTAACGAAAGGGCGCCGCATGCGTCGCCCCTACTACCACCACTCGGATAGCGCCGGATGGCATCAGTACTCATCGTCGACGACGAGCCGTCGATCACTCAGACTCTCGGGATGTTCTTCGAGCGGTCGGGTGGTCATGTCGTCATGCAAACACACACGGGTGCCGACGCCATCGCCACATTCGAGCGTGCCCATCCCGACATCGTCCTGCTCGACGTGCGACTGCCCGATATGACCGGGTTCGATGTGCTCGCGCGCCTGCGCGCTGCCAACCCGGTGGTGATCATGGTGACGGGATACGGCGACGTCGCGCTGGCGGTGCAGGCCATGCAGAACGGCGCCGAAAACTTTCTGACGAAGCCCGTTGATCTGGCGCATCTCGGCGCGGTCGCCGAGCGTGCCTTCGAGAAGGCGCGACTCCGTCAGATGAATCGCTACCTCGCGACGCGCCATGGCCCGTCGAGTGCGGACCTGGTCCTCGGCGTCTCGCGACCCATGCAGGAGCTCGCCGCGCAGATCGACATGGTGGCGGCCAGCGATCGCACCACCGTCCTCCTCATCGGCGAAAGCGGGTCGGGGAAGGGACGGGTTGCGGAGCTGATCCACGCACGCAGCCCACGGGCACCGCAGCCATTCGTGGAAGTGAACTGCGCCGCGCTCAGCGCGACGTCGCTCGATATCGAATTGTTTGGACAGGATCGCGGCACGCCGGAGGAGAATGGCGCCGCGGCGAACCGCGAGTTCAAGCCAGGCCTCTTCGAGGTTGCCGATCGCGGCACGCTCTTCCTCGACGAGATCGCCGACCTGGCGGCGCACCTGCAGCCCAAGCTGCTGCGCATTCTCGAAGGCAAGTCATTCCGGCGCGTCGGCGGCACGCAGGAAGTCGTCGTGAATACGCGACTGATCGCCGCGACGAGCAAGGACCTCGTGAACGAGGTGACCGCCGGCACGTTCCGCGAGGACCTCTACTATCGCCTCAACGTGATGCCGGTTTACCTGCCACCCCTGCGGGCACGGTCGCGCGAGGACCTGGTCGAATTGACGGCTCGCATCATCGACGAGCTGCACCCGATGTTGCCGGACGCGCCCGCCGCGGTCGGTGAAGGGGCGCTGGATCGCATGCTCCGGTATGGATGGCCCGGCAACATCCGCGAATTGCGCAACGTGCTGGAACGCGCCATGATCATGGCGCGCGGTCAGGAAGAGATCGGAATGCAACACTTACCCGGTGACGTCCGAGAAGCGGTGAGCGGTACCGTCGACCACCACGTGCCGAAGTCGCTCGAGGAAGTCGAGCGGACTCACATCGAGCGCACGCTGCGCGCCCATGCCGGCAACCGGACGCACACAGCCCGGGAGCTCGGGATCTCTCGCGCGACCCTGATCAAGAAGATCAAAGTCTTCGGTCTCTGATGTCAGGCCACGCGCACGAGCCGCCACACGAGCTGCACGAGCGCGATGCGATGCTGTGCCGCCGGTGTGGCAAAGAAGAACGCGCGTCAGAAGGCTACCCCTGTCGGGCGTGCGGCACCTTTTTGTGTCTCATCTGCACCTTCCGCGGCCACGTGTACTGTTTGGCGTGCGAGGAAGAACAGGAAGCGCGGGGTCCGGGGTTCGGGGATCGGGAGCCGGGCGGGAATTGAGGGTCAGCGACGAAGTCGCTGACCCTCATCGATTCATCACCAACCCGTGGATGCCGGCACATTGCGGGCAATCCGGACCGGTAGGGGCGACGCATACGTCGCCCTTGTGACTCTTCGTATCTTTCCCCCCATGCACTTAGTGCTCTTCGACATCGATGGGACGCTGCTGTCCGCGGGCGGCGCGGGTCGGCGAGCCGTCCATACCGCTCTCCGCGAAGTCTTCGGGTCGACTGGGCCCGATGACTACTGGTTCGACGGGAAGACCGACCGTCAAATCGTCCGCGATCTCATGCGCGCCGATGGACACGGGGAAGCCCTGATCGACGAGCGCATGGAGGCGGTGCTCGTGCGCTATCTCGAATGCCTTCGCGATGAGGTGCGAGACCCGGACCACCCGATGCGGGTCCACGCGGGAGTGCGCGAGCTGCTCGATGCCTTGGAAGCACGAGACGATGTCGTCATCGGTCTCTTGACCGGCAACCTGGAGGCCGGCGCCCACGCTAAGCTCGAAGCGGTCGGTCTGGATCCTTCACGTTTCGTGATCGGGGCCTTCGGCTCCGATCATGAGAGTCGGCCGCAGCTGCCCGCGCTCGCTCAGCGCCGAGCACGCCAGCGATTGGGCGTCGATCTCCCGGGGTCCGCGGTCGTCGTCATCGGTGACACCCCCGCCGACATTGCCTGCGGACAGGGGATCGGAGCGCGCGCCATCGGTGTGGCGACAGGCCGCTACACCGCGGCGCAGCTGCGGGCCTGCGGGCCGTGTGTCGTCTTCGACGACCTCGCGCGGACGAGCGACGTCGTGGGGGCGATTACGGCGAGGGTATAGGGCCTTAGTTTTCCCCCGTGCCCGCTCTCGACGCTACGATTTGGACCCTCTGGAATGGCGCGGAGGTCTCCGGCCCCGGCTCCGTCGATCTCGTAGGCGACGAGGTGTCGGTGCAAGTGCCATCGGCTGGCGCCGATCTGCACGTCCCGCTCTCGATGCTCGACGGCGCCCGCGTGGGTCCCCGTCACGTCGCACTCTATGCCAGTAGCGGGGACGTGCTCGAGCTGGACGGGGAAGGGCTCGGTCCGTTCGGTGACCTGGTCCGCGCTTCCGCGTGCTCGCTCCCAGAACTGACGTTGGGGCTGCGAGGGCTTGGCTCAGCTCGTGGTTTTCCGGGTCCGGATCACGATCGGTTCTTCGCGCCAGTGCTGGCAGCCCGCCGGGCGGCCGAGCGGGCGACGGACCCAGCCGGACGACTGGCCGCCATGCGTGCGCCCGCACTGGCGGCGGAAGTCGAGCGCGTGTTGCACGAGCTCGCGGTCGCGCGCTATCCGGACAATCCCGCCGAGCGACGCGCGCTCGAGACGGTCCTGGAAGACCTCTCAGCCCCGATCCGCACGAGCTTGCAAGATCTCGACGCCGCCGCGCAGGCAGTTACTGCTGCGAGCGACGACGCCGCGTTTGTGTGGTGGCGGGCGTGGACCGCTCAGTGTCGCGCGGTGCTGCAGCGCATCGACCAGTGTTGGCTGGCCCTGGCTCCATTGCTGCGGCGGACGCCCCTGAGTAACCGAGCCGCGGACCGCAAAGTCCGGGCACGCGAGAAGCCGAGCCCGACCAAGCCGAGCCCGACCAAGCCAGGCCCGACCAAGCAGTCAGAGCGCGACGCGTGATCGTCGGCCTGGGGGTCGACGTCGTCGATATCGCCCGGGTCGAACAGCTGCTCGACCGACATCCCGCGCGGGCCGTGACCAAGCTGTTCACGATCCGTGAGGCCGAATATGCGCGGAACCGGGCGCAGCCAGCACGCCACTATGCCGCCCGCTTGGCTGCCAAGGAGGCTGCATTCAAGGCGCTCGCTGGGAACGACCTCGCCCGTGGCATCGCCTGGCGGGAGATCGAGGTCCTCCCGGCGACCGGCGGACCGCCCGGGCTGGTCTTGCATGGGCGGGCGGCCGAGCGAGCCGCCCAGCTTGGCGCCAGCAAGCTCTGGGTCAGTATGAGTCATACCGACGGCTCGGCCGTGGCCCTGGTAGTCCTGGAATCCGAGCCTTAGGTACGGCGAGGCACCGCCGCCGGCCCTCCCGGCCTGGATCACGCTCCGCAATGCCGATAGATTCGCTCGGCGATGTTTCGCGTTCAGCGTAGTGCTCATCGGTTCTGGGGCGCGGTACCCCTCCTTTGCCTCTTGGCGATTGCCTTGGAAGCGCGAGGAGAGGTTGGTGGCCTTCGCCGGTCCACGGACGGACGGGCCGCGAGCAGGGCAGCCGGGCACGGCGTGCCCTCGTCCGCCGCAGCGCCAAGGGTAGCAGGGCCGTCCACGGCCGTGTCTGCGGATCAGCAGGGGGTCGCCGGCGGGGAGCCCCCGGCGCAGCGGTTGGCCAGCATTGTCAGCGTCGCGGTGGGGGAGTACGGCAAGGGGGTGGATGCGCACGGCAAACTGATCTCGGCCGAGGAGCGCGACGAGGCGACCGGGTTTCTCGTTGATGCGCACGACGTGGCGGATCGGCTGCCTGGTGCCGGGCGGGTCACAACGGCGGCACTGGTCGACACGCTGCTCACGGCCATGCGCGCGCAACGACCGCTCGGCGACGTCCAGGCGATCTATGCGCGCTTCGCAGCGGCGCTGGGGCACGCTGGGGAACTCGCTGTGCCGAGCGGCGCCCTCGATGTCGTGGCGGGCGGGGCGATATACGGCACGACGTGCGCATCGTGTCATGGTGCGCTCGGGCAGGGCAACGGGCCGGCAGCCAAAGGACTGTCCACGGTCCCACCCGCGATCGGGTCGGCGACAGCGATGGCCGACATGACGCCCGCGCTCATGTACCGCTTGGTATCCGTGGGCGTGCGTGGCACGGCAATGCCGTCCTGGGCCTCGGCGCTGACTCCTGCGGATCGGTGGAACGTCGTCGCGTACGTGACGAGTCTGCGCTCGACTCCGGCGCGGGTGCACGAAGGAGAGGGCCTCTACTTCCAGCGCTGCGCCAGCTGTCACGGCGCCACGGCCACGACCAACGGGATGTATGCCCAAGACCTCAGCACGATTCCGCCACCGCTCGGCGCGCTGACCTGGCAGGCGGAGCACAGTGATTCCGAAATGGCGCAAGCCATCATGCACGGAGTTGCTGGGACGATCATGCCACCGAGCCCCGAGCTCACGTCGACGCAGGTCGCGGACATCATTGCGTACCTGCACACGGTGCCGACGCGCCCGTCCGAAACGCGGGAGGTCGCCGCTCTCGGACGCAGGGAGACGAACGATACGTCGACGGCCGCGCGCGCCACCGATCACATCGTTGAGTTGCTCAATGCGGCGCTGGTAGCCGCACGCGACGGTCGCGCCACCGATGCGCGTGACCGCGCGTTCGACTCGTACATCGCGTTCGAGCCGCTGGAGCCTGCGGTACAGGCCAAGGACCCGGGTCTCATTTCGGCGCTCGAGCGACAGTTCGCCGACTTCAAAGGCGAGGTCAGACTCAACGATCTACGTGCCGCGGAACGCTCGCGGGATGCCATCGTGATCGGGTTGCCGGAAGTCGTCGCACTCATGCGGCCCACGGGCGGCGGGTGGGGTGCCTTTCTGCAGTCCTTCCTCATCATCGTGCGCGAAGGATTCGAGGCGATTCTGGTCGTCGGCGCGGTCGTCGCGTTCCTGATCAAGACGGGCAATCACGACCGATTACGGTCCATCTGGACAGGGGCGGTGCTCGGCATCGCGGCCAGTGGCGTGACCGCTGTCATCCTGGCGACCGTGCTGCGTGCACTGCCGGCGAGCCGGGAGATCATCGAGGGTGCGACGCTGCTCGTCGCGGTGGCGGTCCTGTTCTCGGTGAGTTACTGGCTGGTCTCCAAGGTAGAAGCGGCTCACTGGCAACAATTCATTCGGGACAAGGTGTCGGCGGCGCTGTCGCACGGAGGCGGCAAGGCACTGGCGTTCGTGGCGTTCCTCGCGGTCTATCGCGAGGGTGCCGAGACCGCGCTCTTCTACCAGGCGTTGTTCAACGAGGGGGGCCACGTCGCCGTGCCGCTTGCCCTGGGCATCGGAGCCGGTGCAATCGTCCTCGCCGTGATCTTCACGCTGTTCTATCGCTTCGGCGTGCGGATCCCGCTGCGGCCGTTCTTCACCGTCACCAGCGCACTCCTGTACTACATGGCGTTCGTCTTTGCCGGCAAGGGCGTTCGTGAGCTGCAGGAAGGCGGCGCGTTGCCCGTGACGCTGTTGCCTGGCTTCCCGCACGTGGAAGCGATGGGCATCTTCCCCAGCGTCGAGACGCTCCTCGCGCAGATCGTTCTGCTCGCGCTGCTGGCGTTTGCGTTGATCAAGACGTTCTGGCCGCGCCGCTCTGTGACGTTGCCGACGGTGGCCGTGACGGCCTCCCCTGCGCCACCGGATATGGCAGCGTCTGCGCCAGTGGGCCGATCGGATACCGGCGATCGACGCATTGCGACCCTCGAGGCTCAGGTCGCGGACCTGCATCGTCGCCTCGTCGAAATGGAAGAGGATCGCGGCGCGGATAAGCCGGTAGAGGCTAGTGACTAGGGATTAGTGGCTAGTGGCCGTACAAAACTCGGGGCCAGTGACACGCCGCTGTCGCCGGCCCTGAGTTTTGTTCACTAGCCCCTAATCACTAGCGACTAGCTCCCCGACAAACACGCCGGGGGCACGCGGGCTCGAGTGCCAACGCGCCCACATCCAGAGCGCGCCGCCCGCGACGAAGAGCACGGCGATGACCTGTGCGGCCGTGAAGGGCCCGAAGAAGCGATCGTCTTTGGCGCGCAAGAACTCGATGCCGAATCGCTCGATGCCCGCGAGGACGCAGTAGAGACCGAAGAGCCAGCCTGCGGCATGGGGGTGATTGCGGTAGCGCCACAGGATCGAGAAACATCACCGTGCCGAGCGCCACTTCGAACAGCTCGGTGGGATACACGCTCATGAGTCGCGACGCGGGCACGTCGGGCGGTAGCTTGAGATGGAACAACTCGACCAGATTCTGCGCCGTCGAGGGTGGCGCCCCGTCGGGGAATGCCACCGCAAATGGGGAATTCCACGGCCGACCATAGTCGTCGCCGACCGCCCAGCAGCCGGTGCGGCCGATCGCGTACGCCGCGGCGAGGCCAGGCGCGGCCGCATCACTGATCTGCGCGAAGCTCCAGTGACGGAGACGGATGAGCAGCGCCGTCGCGACGATGCCACCGGCCAGCCCACCCCAAAACACGAATCCCGCTCGATGGAACAGGTTGCTGGGATCGCCGGTGAGGATCGCGTAGTAGATCTTGGCGCCGAGGAGCCCACCGATCACGGCGGCGAGGACACAGTCGGAGGTGACGGACGGGTCCTGGCCTCGCTCGCTCAGCGTCTCGTTGGTCGTGAGCTGCGCAATCACGAACGCGAGTAGGACGGCGACGCCGAAGCCCGTGATCTGTAGGGGGCCGATCTGGTAGGACAACGGATGCTGAATGATCGCGTGAGGCACTGTATTGGTGGCTAGTGGCTAGTGGCTGGTGAACGAATCTCCAGGTTAGTGACGGCGGCGTGTGGCTGGCCTGGCGGTTTGTCACCAGCCACCAGTCACTAGTCACCAAACTACTACCCCACGAGCCCGGGAATGGGTCGCGAGGCGTAGGCCGTGAGGTCGAGATCGGCCGTGTCGCCCCGCTCGAGATGGAAGAGCCCCGCGCGAGCGACCATCGCCGCGTTGTCGGTCGCGAGCCGCGGTGAGGGGGCGTACACGATTGCGCCGCCCGCAGACATGCGCGCACGCATCCCGGCCACGAGCGCCTGGTTGCAGGCCACCCCACCTCCCAGGACGATGCGGTCACGGTTGTACGCGGCCGCTGCCCGAGCGGTCTTTTCGACCAGCGTCTCGACCACCGAGTCCTGGAATCCCCGGGCAACGTCCGCCCGTGCCTGTGCGGCGTCGACGTCACGGGACGGCATCGCTTCGACGGCCTGGAGCACTGCCGTCTTGATGCCGCTGAAGGAGAAATCGAAGTAATCGCCGTCGCCGAGCCGCTGGTTCGCGCGCAACATGGGCCGTGTGAATCGATAGCGTGTGGGGTCGCCGCTAGCAGCCAAGGCCTCCACGTGTCGCCCCCCGGGGTACGGAAGACCCAGGAGCTTGGCAACCTTATCGAATGCCTCGCCCGCGGCGTCATCGCGCGTCGCTCCGAGTAGCCGATAGTGTCCCCACGATGCTGCGTCGATGAGCATGGTATGCCCGCCAGACACGAGCAGCGCGGTAAACGGCGGCACGGCGTCGGCATGCTCGAGTGCGGTCGCGAAGAGATGCGCCTCGAGGTGATGCACCGGTACCAGCGGTCGGTCGAGCGCGAACGCCAGCGCTTTGGCGTAGCAGACTCCGACGAGCAACGCGCCGATGAGGCCGGGTGTGTACGTGACCGCCACGGCATCCACATCGGTAGCGGTGAGGCCGGCGTCCTGGATCGCACGACCCACGACGGGCACGATGCTGGTCAGATGCATGCGCGACGCGATCTCCGGCACGACGCCACCAAAGACCGTATGCGCGTCCTGCGACAGGATCACGAGCGACCGCAGCGCGGCCGCAGCGCCGGTCCCGGCGACGATCGCCGCGGATGTCTCATCGCACGACGTCTCGACGCCCAGGACGCGTGCCGGCTGCGCGGCTGCGGTGGTCGGCTTCACGAACGCTCGCCGATCGATGTCTGCGGCTGCCCCACCGGCCTCAGGGCGTGGGTGGCGAGCCGGCGACGTGCGTGTACAACCAGAGCGCGATGGCGAGGAACACCGCCACGGCCTTGTAGCCCAGCCGCTCAGTGAACGCGGCCGTCACTCGGCGGCGAATCCGCGCGGTACGGGGCATCATGACGCGGGCTCTCGCAGTAGTTGCGCGATCAGCGACTGGTTGCCGGGCGAGCCCCAGTTGTCTGCGCCGATCACTTTCTTGCGAATCACACCGTCGCGGGCGATCACGAACGTCTCGGGGACGCCCGTCGTCTGATATGCCTGCTCAATGACCCCCGGAATCCGGTCGCCGTCAGCGGTGAACGGTGCGACCGTCGGGTCGTGGAGGATCTCGAACGTCAACCCATAGCGCTGGGCGAAGGACCGGATCGTGGAGTCCGTGCCCGGAGCGTCCACGCTGACCGCGATGACGTGGAGGCCACGTGGACCGTAGGCTCGCTGCAACGCCTCGATCGATGGCATCTCGACGCGGCATGGGGCGCACCAGGTCGCCCAGATGTTCAGCAGAACCACGTCGCCCTTGTAGTCTCGGAGCGTCTTGACTCCCGACGCCACGCTCCCGGACGAGTCGACCACGTTCGCGCGGAAGTCGGGCGCGTGCGACCCGAGGGTGACGAGCGCGAACTGACTGCCGACGAAGTGATCGGCGAGGGCGAACGCGATCCCCAGCGCGACGACGACCGCACCGACGACACTCCACTGCTGACGGCTCGTCATCGCCCAGTCATACCGTGTGGGCGCAACGCGCGCGCAGGGCGCGAATCTCGGCGGCAGGTCCCGCGGACCCGAACACGGCTTGGCCGGCGACGAAGGTGTCGGCCCCAGCCTGCCAGCACGTTCCGATCGTTTCGGTATTGATGCCGCCATCGACCTCGAGGTAGGCGCGGCTGCCGGCTGCGCGCAGCACCGCGCGCGCACGCGCGAGCTTGTCGACGGCGTACGGAATGAACGCTTGCCCACCGAATCCCGGATTCACCGACATGATCAGCGCCAGGTCCAGTATCCCGGCGACTTCGCGCAGCGCCTCGACCGGCGTGCCCGGATTGATCGCCACACCGGCCGCGCATCCGAGCTCCTTGATGCGGTTCACCTGTCGGTCGAGGTGAGGGGCCGCTTCGACGTGAATCGTCATGCCGGTCGCGCCCGCGCTGGCGAAGGATTCGAAATATCGCTCCGGTTCCACCACCATCATGTGGACGTCCAGTGGCAGCGCCGTCAAGCCGCGGATGGTCTCGATCATCTTCGCCCCGAACGTCAGGTTCGGGACGAATCGCCCGTCCATCACGTCGAGGTGGAGCCAGTCGGCACCTCCGGCTTCGCAGGCGGCGACCGCGTCCGGCAACCGAGCCCAGTCGGCGCTGAGCAGCGAAGGCGCGATCCGCACCGTCATGGGCGCATGCATCCCAGCCGACAGTGTGAGGCCGACGGCGGTCCCGGCCCCCACCGCGACACCATCCACGGGGCTCTGAGCGGTCACGGTCCCCGCCGGCTCGTTGGAGGCGGAATCGATCTTGGTCGTCGTCGCCGTAAGTCCGAGTTGCTCGAGCTGCGCTCTCGCCTCGCCGAACGGCCGGCCGACGAGGTACGGGACCTCGATGGTTGCGGGTCCGGCGCTCACGACGAGCGAGATCGCCGACGGCAGGATGAGTTGCGTGCCTGCGGCGGGCGACATCGACAGCACCTGGCCGCGGGCGACGGGACTTTCGCGTTCCTGCACGGCGCCCACCTCGAGCCCCACCTTCTCGAGCGCGAGCTGGGCATCTTCGCGGACCATGCCGACGACGTTGGGCGTCGCGGCGCGGCGCTGCCCGGCGCTGATGTCCAGCACGATGCGTGTGCCTTTGGGGGCCGACGAGGCAGGCGCGGGCGTCTGCGACAACACCGTGGACCGGGGCGAGCCGACATTGTATCGCGATTCGCCCTGCTCCGCGCGGAATCCGACCGCGTTCAATCGCATTGCTGCGTCGTCGAAGGCCAGCCCCAGCACGTTGGGCACCTTGGCTTCCTCGGGCTCTCCGCGAATCGGGAAAACGAAGACGAGAACGACCAGATACGCCAGCGCGAACCCGCCGACGCCAGTGCCGACGTACGGCAGCACGCGGCGCAGCGATCTGAGCGGCGTCACCCGGCGGGTCCATCCGTGCGACGGAGGCGCGCGGCAAAGGCTCCGTCGACACCGTCTCGCTGTGGCAGCGTCCGCAACCGGCCGGCGTCCAGGACGGCAGCGGGTACGACGTGCTCGGGCGGTGCTTCCAGCGCGAAATCCGGATGCTCGGCGAGAAACGTGTCCACCTGCGCGTCGTTCTCTTCTGGCTCGAGCGAGCAGGTCGAGTAAATGAGCAGCCCGCCGGGACGCACGATCGGCGCGGCCGCGCGGAGGAGCGCGCGCTGAGTGGCCGCGAGCACCGCGAGATCCGACACCTTGAGCCGCCACCGTGCATCGGGATGCCGACGGAAGGTCCCCGTGCCCGTGCACGGCGCGTCGATGAAGACCACGTCCGAGGGACGCACGGCGGGGGAGAGTCCGTCCGCGACCATGGGTGCGATGTTGTGCGCTTCCAGCCGGGCGACGTTGGCGACGAGTCGGTCGAGACGGATCATCGAGCGATCACACGCCACGACCAGGCGTGCTTGGCGAGAGAGCTCCAGTGACTTACCGCCGGGTGCGGCGCAGAGGTCGATGACGAGGCTCCCTGTGGGCACACACGCGTACTGGGCGACCAACGTCGCGCCGGGATCCTGCACGAAGAACAAACCCTGGCGGTAGGCCCCGAGCTCGGCGAGTGCCGGCATCGCCCGCAGGAGGATGCTGTCTCGCACGAGCGGCGGCTCCCCGACGTGCACCCCTGCCGACTCCAGCATCGCCTCGAGCTGCTCTCGCACGATGCCGAACGGACGCACGACGAGCGGCGCCTCGGTGTTGTTCATCTGGAGCAGGGCGGCGGTCTCCTCGGCTCCCCACCGCCCCAGCCACCGCGCGACCATCCACCGCGGATGGGAGAATCGCAGCGCGAGCGCGTCCAACGGGTCGGCCGGGATCGGGGGCTCGAGGCCCTCGGGGTCCACGTTGCGCTCGCGATCGAGCCGGCGCAGCACGGCATTGACCAGGCGGCTCGCACCGATCCCGTGGCGCCGCTTGGCAAGCTCCACCGTCTGCGCGATCGCGGCGTAGGCGGGGACGCTACCCATGTACAGCAGCTGGTACGCGCCGAGGCGCAGCAGGTCGATCAGGTCGGCATCGAGGCGCGCGAGTCCGCCACGCACACGTGCAGAGAGCAGCGCGTCGATCCAGGCGCGATGCCGCAGCATGCCGTAAACCAACTCCTGCGTCCATCGGCGGTCTCGCGCGTCGAGTCTGGCCGCGTGCCGCTCGAACGTTCGATCCAGGAAATCGCCGGCACGCATGTCCGCGCAGGAGTCAGCGGCCGCAATTCGGGAATCGGTCACTCCGCCGGCCTGCGGTCGCGCCGCCGAGGCTGTCCGCGCCCCACCGGGCGTGGCCGCCCGGTCGGGCTGTCCCGGCGTGGTCGGTCGCTCGGCGCCGCCAGCGACGCCGCTCGCCTGCGGCGCGCGGTCGTCCGCTGCCGGCGCCCCCGTCACTGCGCCAGCGGTGGGAGCGCCGGACTTGTCGGCACTCATCCCAACATGCCGGCGCGCGGCGACGATGGCACGGCGACTTCGCGCCGCGGCATCCGACCGGCGAGGAATGCCAGTCGCCCGGCATCGATGGCACAACGCATCGCAGCAGCCATGGTCACGGGATCACGCGCTGCGGCGAGTCCCGTGTTCATCAGGACCCCATCGACACCCTGCTCCATCGTGATGCAGGCGTCGGAGGCCGTCCCCACCCCGGCATCGACGATCACTGGCACGCCGAGCCGATGTTTGATCGTGCGGATCGCGAACGGGTTGAGTAACCCGAGCCCGGAACCGATCGGCGAGGCGAGCGGCATGACGGCGATTGCCCCCGCATCCTCGAGGCGCAGTGCCGTCACGAGATCGTCGTTCGTGTAGGCCATGACCTGGAAGCCCTCGGCCGCCAGCGTGCGCGTGGCCTCGACAACACCCACAGGATCGGGCAGTAGCGTCTGCTCGTCCGCAATGACCTCGAGCTTGACCCATTCGTTGAAGCCCGCGGCGCGCGCAAGCCGCGCGTAGCGCACGGCATCCGCGACGCTGTAGCAGCCCGCCGTATTGGCCAGCAGAAACAAATGCGACGGATCGAGGTGCGCGAGAATGCTTTCCTCGTTGCTGCGGTTGAGATCCACGCGACGGACCGCGACCGTCACGACCTCGGCACCTGACGCCTCGATCGCGCGGTGCATGAGGTCGAGCGACGCGTACTTGCCAGTGCCCACCATCAAACGGGAGCGGAATTCGCGGCCGCCAATCGTGAGCGGCGCGTCCAGTCCCATCTGCTCGGTCGCGATGATTGTGGCCACGCGTCACCCCCCTCCAACAAAATGGACGAGCTCGAGCACGTCGCCGGCACGCATCCGGCGCGTTGCAAACGAGCTGCGGTCTCTCAGAATCTCCCGATTGTGCTCGACCACGACGGCGCGGGGGTCGAGGGCCAGCGAACGCAACACGTCTGCGAGCGTGGCATGGGCCGACACGGTCCGGAGGTCCCCGTTGATGGTGAGTGCGATCGAGTCGGGGCCGCCGTCGCCGGGAGTTGCGTCAGGAGCGGTCGCCAGACCCGCCGCGGTCCGCGGCTCGCGCATCTCGGACGGCGTCATAGGCGGAAAGATAGTCGGCCGCTGCACGTTCGGCATCGACGGCGTGCCAGATGCCTCGAATCACCGCGACGCCAGAGGCGCCCGCCGCGAGCATCTCGCCCACATTCTCCGGGCGCACGCCGCCGATCGCAATCACGGGGGTGGAGACCGCGGCGCAGATCTCGCTCAGAAACGACGAGCCACGCTCGGCCACGCCGGCGTGCGACGGCGTCGCGAACACATGGCCCGCGACGAGCCATGCGAGTCTGGGCTCACGAGTGTCGTCAGCTCCGTCGGCGGCCGCACGCGCCTCCGCCAGCGTGTGGACACTCGCCCCAAGGGCGATCGGGCCTGCGTCGGGACCGGCCGCGCGCACGGCGGCATAGGCGTCCGCGACGGTGAGCGAGCGGGACGTGAGCTGCACGGCGCGCGCGCCAACTGCGTGTGCGACGTCCACCCGATCGTTGACGGCGAGCCACGCGCCGGTTGCCTCCTGATGACTCGCGAGCTGGGTCGCGATGTCGAATATGCGACGCGTGCTCGTCCCTGGTGCCCGCAGATGGACCGCGCCGCGCGGACCGAGCACGCGCATGACCGCAACCGCCAGGGCGATTATGTCCTGGCGCGCGACGATCTCGTCGCTGGTCACCGCATGGATGACCGGAACGTTCACGCGCCCAATCGATCGCCGACCGCGATGCCGCGGCCGCGTGCCCACTCGGCCGGCGTCATCCGTGACCGGCCCGCGGGCTGTACCTGCGCAACGGTGACGGCGCCGGTGCCGCACGCGATCGCACACCCAGCGTCATCGATCGTGCAGACCGTACCAGGTAAGGCGCCCTCGGCTGCCGTGTGCACGTTCCAGTGGGTTGCGAGCTGCGCGCCAAACAGCTTGACCTCGCCAGCGGGTCCCGCGGTCGCCGCGCCTGGGCGCGGGTCGTACGCGCGCACGAGGCGCGCGACGAGGGCGGCCGGCTGTGACCAGTCGACGCGAGTCGCCTCGCGGTCCACCTTGGGCGCGTATGTCGCCGCCGCGTCGTCCTGCGGGTGTTCCGTGGCCGCACCGATCTCGATCAGCGCGAGGCCTTCGATGAGCGCTTGCGTGCCGAGCTCCGAGAGTCGCAGCTGGAGCTCGCCGTACGTCTCGTCAGGAGCGATCTCGGTGCCCATCTGCAGCAGCACGGGACCCGCATCGAGCGCGGGGACAATGCGCATGATGGACACGCCCGTTTCGGTAAGCCCCTCGCGGATGGCAGCCTGGATCGGCGCCGCTCCGCGCAGCGCCGGCAAGAGCGAGGCGTGCACGTTCACCGTCCCGAGCCGCGGCAGGTCGATCACGTCCGATGGGAGCAGATGACCGTACGCGATGACCACGGCGATGTCCGGTGAGAGCAGACGGATCGTGTCCAGAAACGCTGCGCCTCGCGGTCGGTCCGGCGTGAGCACCGTTAGTCCTTCCGCGAGCGCGGCCGTCTTGACTGGCGACGCGACGAGTCGCGAGCGTGACCGTCCTTGCGGACGGTCCGGACGCGTCACGACGCCGACGACGTCAAAGCCCTCGCCGAGCAAGGCCCGCAGCGCAGGAACCGCGAACTCGGGGGTACCGAAGAAGAGGATGTTCATGGGGCGAGAAGCTACGGGATCCCGCCTTTATCGCCCTTCACATCTCCTCGTCAGCGCGTTCTGGATCATGATGGTCGGCGATGACGGCGGCGGGGACGATCGTGCGGATCAGCGTCGGATACTTGACCTTTTCCTCCGCCCACTTCGCCATTGCGGAGCGTCGCTTGAACCTGCCGAAATAGTCGATGAAGAGCTTTCCGTGCAGGTGGTCGATCTCGTGCTGGAGGCAGCGGGCAAGCAGCTCGCTCCCTTCGATCTCGAAGGGCTGGCCGTCGCGGTCCAGCGCGCGGACGACGACCCGTTCGGCCCGCTCCACGTCGCCGTAGATCTCGGGAATCGAGAGACACCCCTCCTCCGCTCTCACCGAGCCTTCGCGAAGGAGGATGGTCGGATTGACGAGTACGACCGGGTGTAGTCGCCCGCCGTCACGGTCGACGTCGATCACAGTCACTCGCTCTGTCCGGCCAACCTGCGGTGCGGCTAGGCCGATGCCGTGAGCGGCGTACATGGTCTCGAACATGTCGTCGATGAGACGACGGAGGTCATCCGTCACGGCAGCGACCGGCTCGGTCTCCTGCCGCAGGATCGGCGAGCCGAGTAGGTGGATCCCGAGGAGGCTCACAGGCGGCCGGGTCTGATTCAGCTCGCCGACGAGGACGCCGACGCCTTGGACGATGTGGCTTGCGCGTTCCCTGACGGCGTGATGTGCGCGACGCGACCCCGTTCGACGAGGAGGCGCGACTCCCCCGATCGCACCGTCAAGCGATCGTCGAAGCTGGGCTTACCGTCCGCGCTGACGACTTTGATGTGGATCACGTCGCCGATGATCCCGCCGGAGGTCACGACCTCGTCGCCCTTCTTGATCGACATGAGCGACTCTTCGTGCGTGCGCTTTTGCTTCTGGTGCGGGCGCCAGATCATGAAGTACATGAGCGCGATCAGGCCCCCGAATAACACCAGCTGCTGGGTCATGGGGTTGTTCATGGGGTTGTTCATCGGGAGGATTCGGGGTGGAAGGCGCGATCAAACGTCCGCTGGACGCTCGTGTGTGGTCTCGAGGTCTCGTTCGCTCGGCGGTACCAGAGGCTTACCCGCCAACACTGCGGCGCGCGCCCTGCGAACGAGGGATGTAAGAAAATGTACATTGTGCAGCGAGAGCAGGCGGGGCCCGAGCATCTCGTCGGCCGCGAAGAGGTGCCGTATGTAGCCGCGTGAGAACCGGGTACAGGTCGAGCAGTCACAGCGGGGGTCCACAGGTCCCGAATCTCCCCGCAGCTCGGCCCGACGGACGTTCAGGCGTCCGGCACTCGTAAAGGCAGTCCCGTTCCGGCCCATGCGGGTCGGGGCAACGCAATCGAAGAGATCGACGCCCCGTGGAACTCCCTCGATCAGGTCATCTCGGGAAGCCGACGCCCATGAGGTAGCGAGGGCGGTCGCGGGGGAGTGCCGCGTCGACCACGTCGAGCATCGCGTACATGTCGGGCTTCGCCTCGCCGACGGAGAGGCCGCCGATCCCGAAACCAGGCCAGTCGCCGAGTGCGCGGATCGCCGCGGCGCTCGCCTCCCGCAGGTCGGCGTGGATGCCGCCCTGCACGATGGGAAAGAGCGCCTGTGGGGCACTCTCCGCGGGGCCTTGCTCGAAGGTACGCCGGGACCGCTCCAGCCAGCGCACACTGCGCTCCGCGGCGTCGCGGGCCAGGGCGTGCGGCGCTTGGCCTGGGACGACATGATCGAGCTGCATGATGATGTCGGCGCCGAGCTGCCGTTCGAGGTGGATGACGGACTCCGGGGTAAAGCGATGCCGGGATCCGTCGACATGGCTGCTAAACTCGACTCCGTCCTCATCCAAGACGCGGAGCCCCTCGAGGGAAAACACCTGGAAGCCGCCCGAGTCGGTGAGGATCGGCCCCGACCAACCCATGAACGCGTGCAGACCACCCAGCGTGCTGACCAGGTCCGCTCCCGGCCGCAGGTGCAGGTGATAGGCGTTCGCGAGGAGCATGTCGACTTTCGCGGCGCGAAGCTCCACGGGATCGAGTGCCTTGACCGTCCCCACGGTTCCGACGGGCATGAACGCAGGAGTCTCGACCGGGCCGTGTGGCGTCGACAAGACGCCAGCCCGCGCCCGCCCCGCGGTGGCGAGGACCTCAAACGCGAAGGGAGCACTCACGGGAGTCAGATGATCACCATGGCATCACCGTACGAATAGAACCGGTACGCGCCTGCGACGGCTTCTCGGTAAGCGTGCAGGGCCAGATCATAGCCCGCGAATGCGGCGACGAGCATGAGTAACGTCGAACGGGGAAGGTGGAAATTCGTGATGAGGTGGTCGACGATGCGCCATTGATACGGTGGCCGGATGAAGAGGCGGGTTTCTCCGGGCCCGGCGCGCACGGTCCCGTCGGCGGACGCCGCGCTTTCCAGAGTCCGAGCCGTCGTAGTGCCTACGGCCCAGATGTCATGTCCGGTCGCCCGCGCCGTCGCGATCGTCGTCGCCGCTGTGTGCGGCACACTGTACCACTCCTCGTGCATGGTGTGGGCGGCCGGATCCTCGGTCTCGACCGGCTTGAACGTCCCGGCGCCCACGTGCAACAGGACGTCCGCCCGGCGCACGCCGCGCGCGCTGAGTGTCGCCAACAGCTCGGGCGTGAAGTGGAGGCCTGCCGTCGGAGCGGCCACGGAGCCTGGCTCCTGGGCGTACACCGTCTGGTATCGGCCCACATCCGCGGACGTATCGGGACGCGTGACATACGGAGGAAGGGGGACATGACCAAACCGCTCGAGTGCGTCGTCGATGGGTAGCGACGTGTGCAGTCGGACTTCGCGTGTCCGCCGTTCGGTGACCCGCTCGATGTCGACCGCCAGCTCCGGCGCGATGACGACCGTCCGTCCGACTCCGAGCTTCCCGCCCGGGCGCACGAGCGCTTCGAATCGCCCGTCACCCAACGGCCGTAGCAACATGACTTCGGCGGGCGCGCCCGATCCAAGCCGCGTGCCCAACAGGCGCGCCTTGACGACCCGCGATGTGTTGAGTACGAGCACGTCGCCCGGAGGGATCAGCTCCGGCAGGTCGCGAAATGTGCGGTGCGACACCGTCGCGGTCGCGCGGTCTACGACCATGAGGCGGCTGGCATCGCGCGGCTCGGCCGGCACCTGCGCGATGCGGTCCGCGCTCAGCGCGTAGTCGTAATCGGAAGTCTTGTCGCCAAGCACGCGAGCCGTGACGCTACCGGTCCATGGCAGAGATTGCAGTTGTCTACTTTCCACTTTCTGTGGTTCTACTTTCTTGGCCGCGCTGGCGGCCGCGGGACGGGTCGCGCCCTATCCGAACAGCTCCGGCTGTGCGGTCGCGGGGGGTGGCGTGTAGCCGAAATGGCGGTACGCAGCCGTCGTTGCGACACGGCCACGGGGTGTCCGATGGAGGAAACCATTCTGAACGAGGAAGGGCTCGTACACCTCCTCGATCGTGTCGGCGTCTTCGCCGACGGCGGCCGCGATGGTCCCGATCCCGACCGGGCCTCCGTCGAACTTCTCGATGATCGTCCGCAGGATCCGACCGTCCATGTCGTCGAGCCCGAGCTGATCCACATCCAGCAGCTGTAGCGCCTGTCGCGCGACAGCTTCGGTGATTGCTCCGTCGGCGCGCACCTGGGCGAAGTCGCGGATGCGTCGCAGCAGTCGATTGGCGACCCGCGGCGTGCCGCGGGATCGTCGAGCGATCTCGCTCGTGCCTGCTGCGTCGATGCTGACCTTGAGCACATCGGCCGTCCGTCGCACGATGGTCTCGAGGTCGTCGGTCGGGTAATAGTTGAGGCGCTGCTCGATGCCGAACCTCGCGCGGAGCGGCGGGGTCAGCATCCCAAGGCGCGTCGTCGCTCCGACGAGCGTGAACCGCTCGACGGGCATCGTGATGGTCTGGGCTTTGGGCCCCTCCGACAACCGGATCTCGATCTTGAAGTCCTCCATGGCCGGATAGAGGAACTCCTCGATGATCGGCCGAAGGCGGTGGATCTCATCGATGAACAGGATGTCGCCCTGCCGCAGCTTCGTCAGGGTCCCGACGAGGTCGCCGGGTTTCTCCAGCGACGGTCCCGACGTGTTGTAGATGTTTGCGCCGACTTCCCGGGCGATCAGCTCGGCCAGGGTCGTCTTGCCGAGTCCGGGCGGTCCGAAGAACAGCGTGTGATCCAGCGGCTCACGTCGCGCGAGCGCGGCGTCGATGTAGACGCGCAACGTCTCCTTGACCTTGGGCTGACCGATGAACTCGGCCAGCCGCTGCGGGCGCAGCGAAAGCTCGACCGGACCCTCTTCGGGGAGCTCGTCAGGGGTCGTGATCTCGTGGCGCGGAGCGGCCGGCGGCCGACTCGCCGCAGTGGGAGCCATGGGTCAGGAATATATGACCGAAAAGAGGCCGAAGCCAACAGGCGCTGCGCGCCTCGTAGAGAGGAGAACCACAGAAAGGCGAAAGGAGACGACGCCCTCGATCACCACCCCGCAGACATGCGTCGGTGCACGTCAGCGCAGCTGCGCGAGCGCGAGGCGAATCATGTCGGCCGCCGCGAGCGTGCTCTGCGAGCCGTCTGCCACCGTGCGCGCCGCTCGTTCCGCGTCGGATCTGGCATACCCGAGGCGGACGAGACCGAGCACTGCTTCGTCGAGCGCGGGCACGGGCCGTCGCGCGAGCGCGTCGGTGGGAGCGGTCTCGTACAAGGCATCCAGCTTGTCGGCCAGGTCCAGCACGAGTTGATCAGCCGTCTTCTTGCCGACTCGCGGGACGCTCCGCAGCGTCGGGATGTCGCGGTCGCGGATGGCGCGCACCAACCGCTCGCTCGATAGCGTCGAGAGGAGGCTGAGGGCGAGACTGGGTCCGACACCTTTGGCCGTGAGGACGGTGCGGAACACCTGCCGGTCGTACGGCGTAGCGAAGCCGAACAGCTGCCACCCGTCTTCCTTGACCACGAGGTGGGCATGGAGCGTGACGTCCTGACCGGTCGCGGGAAGAGACTCGAACGTGGCGATCGGTATCGCGAGGTCGTACGCAACGCCACCCGCAGTCATGACCTCCGCGCGATCGATCTCTTTGACGAGCAGGCGCCCCGAGATTCGCGAGATCACGGCGCGGGGACCCGAGCCAACTGGGACGAGCGGACCCGAGCACCACCGGGGGGTACGACGGCGGTCAGGCAATGTGTCAGCGCGGCCGCGACACCGTCGGCGGCGTCCGTGGGGTGCGGGACAGATCGCAGTCGGAGTAGTCGGGTCAGCATGAACTGCACTTGTTCCTTGGTTGCGGCCCCGGTGCCGACGACCGCCTTCTTGATCACGGCGGGCGAGAACTCGTGCACTTGGATGCCGGCTCGCGCGCCGGCCAGGAGGATCACGCCGCGAGCGTGACCCAGGACGACGGTCGTGCGCACGTTTCGGGCATAGAAAACATCTTCGACGGCCAGGACATCGGGGCGGTGCCGGTCGATCAGCTCGACGACGCCTTCGTAGATCTCACGCAGGCGCTCCGGCAACGGGTCACGTGGTCGCGTGCGAATGACACCACATTCGATCAGCACCGCCTGACGCGGGCCCTCCACGCGCCGGACTACGCCATAGCCGGTGGCCGCCGTGCCGGGGTCGAGGCCGAGGACCTTCACGCACGCGCCATGTCGGCGACGTCCATGTCGAAGTTCGCGTCGACTTTCTGCACGTCGTCCAGCTCTTCCAGCTCCTCGAGCAATCTGACGAGCGACTCTGCCGTCTTCCCCTCGACGCGCACGGTGGTCTTCGGGATCCACGCCACCTCGCTCTCGACGACTCGGATGCCTTTGCCTTCCAGCACGGTGCGCACGGTGTGCACCGTTGTGGCATCGGTCGTGATGATGAACTGATCATCTTCGCGGCGGACGTCTTCAGCGCCCGCCTCGAGCGCGACTTCCAGGATCGCATCTTCCTCGTGCGCGGTCGCATCGACATAGATCTGGCCGCGACGGTCAAACATCCAGGCGACGGAGTTCGTCGCACCGAGGTTGCCCCCGCCGCGGGACAATTTGTGGCGAATTTCCGCCACGGTGCGCGTCGGGTTGTCCGTGACCGTCTGGATCATCAGCGCGACCCCGCCCGGACCGAACCCTTCGTACATCACCTCGCTGTACTGGACGCCTTCGAGCTCACCCGTTCCCTTCTTGACGGCCCGCTCGATGTTCTCCTTGGGCATCGAGGCCGCGCGTGCGTTCTCGATGGCGGTGCGGAGACGCGGGTTGCCGGCGGGGTCGCCACCACCCTGCTTCGCGGCGACCGTGATTTCGCGTATGAGCTTGGTAAACTGGGCACCGCGCTTCGCGTCCGCGGCCGCTTTGTAATGCTTGATCTGCTTCCACTTGCTATGACCGGCCATGGGGGGAATATAGGGAAGAGCTAGAACGGCGGGGGTCGGGGGTCGGGATTCGACCCCGAATCCCGACCCCCGACCCCCGCTGCTCTAACTCTTCTCCATCAGATCCTCGAACCGCATCCACTGGCGATAGAAATACAGATCCACGTAGCCGGTCGGGCCGTTGCGATTCTTGAGGGCGAGGAGCTCCGTCGCGCCTTCGACTACGAGGCCGCCCTGGTACATCTCCTCTCGATAGAGGCCGAGCACGATGTCGGCGTGCTGCTTGACCGCGTGCAAGACGCCGAAGTCGTCGAGCGTGGGACGCCGGTCCGTGCGCTCCCGGACGAGGGCGTCGAGGTGCGTGACCAGGAGCATCGCGATGCTCCGGTCGACGGCGAGGGTCTTCAGGGCGAGGACGGCGGCGGCCAGCTCCTCGCGCTGTGCGACGCGTCCTGTCCCGAGGGCTTGTAGCGAGTCGACGATGACGAGCCGCAGATCGGCTCGCCCACGGATTGCGTCAGTGAGTGCCTCGAGGCTCGTCGGTAGCCGCTCGACCATAGGCGATACGTCGCGCAAGCGGAGCGCGGCGGCACCGACGCCGGCTCTGGTCGCGTCGTCGAGTGAGCCGCGGCGGAGATCGTCGAGGCGCGCGCGGCCCTCCACCGCGAGCATCCGCTCGAGGACGCGCTCGGTCGTCATCTCCCCCGTGTAGTACACGACCGGTGTCTGGGCGAGCGCGACTCGCAGCGCGACGGCCAGGGCAAAGGCGGACTTGCCACTCCCCACGTCGCCTCCGAGCACGACGAGGTCCCCCGTACGGATGCCACCGCCGAGCAGTTGATCGACGCTGGGGAATCCGGTGGGCACCGTATCCGTCGAGTCGGTGCCCTCGGATCGTGCGTCGATGCGCCGGAGGAGCTGAGAGAGCGGTGAGATGTCCGTTGAGCGAGGCACCTCGTTGGACGACCGACGTGGGGTCTGGGTCAGGACGACGCGGCCGTGGCCAACAGTGCGCCCAGCCGCTCGAGCTCTCGTCGCGCCGCCGCGTCCAGCGACCGGGCGATTCCCTCGACGAGCGCGCGCAGGGTCTGCTGCACCGCGCTCAGATCGTCGCGGCCGCACGCATCGATGACACGCGCGACGCTGGCGCGCGCCGGGGCCGGCACGGCCATGGCGCTGAGCCACGCCCGTGCGGCCGACGCGCGCCGGGCCCGCACATCGACGGGCAACGCGTGCTCGGGCAGCGTGCCGACGATGAGGTGCGCGCACACCAGTGCCGCGAGCGCAATCTCGCGCTCGCCACCCAGAGGCCGCCGGCCCGCGAGGGCTGCGAGTGCGGGAAAGCGGAACACTGGCGCCGCAAGGGCGTAAGGTGGGAGAGCACCGAGCACCTACACGAATGTAGAGTGCAACGGTACATTCCGCACGAGATGCCCTTTTCGTCTGCCCCCTCTGCAATGCCGCACACAGGCGTCACCCGAAAATCGGTGCTGTGGATCGACGACGAGGCGGATCTGCTGCAGTCGCATCGCATATTCTTGCAACAGAGCGGATACGACGTCGAGCTGGCCACCAACGCCGACGACGGCATCGAGCTCCTGCGCCGGCGCCCCTTCGACGTCGTATTGCTGGATGAACAGAATGCCTGGCAAACGGGGCTTGGCGGCGTTCCGCGAGCTGCGGGAGCTGGCGCCCAACGTGCCGGTCGTCATGGTGACCAAGAGCGAGGAGGACGCGACGCTGACCGAGGCGATCGGCGCGAACGTGCGGGATTACATCACCAAGCCGATCAATCCCCGGCAGGTGTTGACGGCGGTCCGGCGCATCCTCGAGGGGCCGCGCATCCGGCAACAGGCGATCGCCCGTCGGTTCGTCGAGCGCTTTCGCGCCATCGAGCTGGAACGGGCCCGGCCGCTCGACTGGCGCGGGTGGGTCGAGCGCTACAGTGAGCTCATGTCGTGGGATGTGGAACTGGCGGCGGCGGGCGAGACGGGGCTCTACGAGTCGCTGCGCGGATTGTACGCGGACATGCACCGCGAATTCGCCGTGTACATGGCGCAAGCGTATCCTGCATGGGTCCAGGATCTCGAAGGGGACCGACCGCCGTTGTCGGTCGACGTGATCAGCGAGTTCGTGATGCCGATTCTGGCGCGCGATCGGGCCGCGGTCTTCATCGTCGTTGACTGCCTGCGGCTGGATCAGTGGATGGCGCTCGAGCCGCTTCTCGCCCCGCAGTTCGACGTCGAGGTGACGCATTATTTCGCGGTGCTCCCGACGGCCACGCCGTACGCGCGCAATGCGCTCTTCAGCGGACTCTTTCCGGGAGAGATCGCCGCCCGCTTTCCGGACTGGTGGGGGCCGGGCGTCCGTGATGACGAGACCCTCAACGCGCACGAGCGGGAGCTGCTCGAGGCGCAGCTGGCCGAGATCGGGCACGTGACCCCGGTCCGGTACTCGAAGATCTCGACGGCTGCGGATTCCGATGAGCTCGAGCGGCGGCTGCACACGGCGATCGCGCCCGAAGGCGTATCGGCGTTCGTGTTCAATTTCGTCGATCTGTTGACGCACGGGCGCAGCGAGTCGGCGATCCTGTACGAAGTGGCCCGCGACGAGATCGCGCTGCGTCAGCTGACGGTCCAGTGGTTCCAGCGGTCGGCGCTGCTCGGTGTGTTGAAGGAAGCGGCGCGCCGACGCATCACGGTGCTGCTCACGAGCGACCATGGGTCGATCCACTGCCAGACGCCGGCTACCGTGTACGCCAAGCGGGATGCGACGGCCAACCTGCGCTACAAGTTCGGTGAGGACGTGCGGGCGGAGCGACCCGAGCAGGCATTGCTGTTCACCGACGCCGATCAACTGCGACTGCCGCATCGCGCCTTGGGCGCGCACACCCTCCTTGCCGCGGGCGACTCCTTCTTCGTCTATCCCACGAAGCTGCGCGAGTACCAGAGTCGCTATCGAGGGTCATTCCTGCATGGCGGAGTCACGCCCGAAGAAGTCATCCTGCCCGTCGCGTTGCTCACGCCGCGGCGGTAGCCGGGAGCGCGAGGTCGGAGTATGAGCGTCGCGCCCGTGGGGGTGCCGACGGCGTCGTCTGCCCGGGGTTCCGGTGCGGCGGGTGCGCCGACCGACCCGGTTCGCCCGACCCGGCCGCGGTCGGGGCCGTCGGACACCGCTGGTCCGGGGCGTGCGCCCGGCGGGACCGGGGGTAGCCCGGCGCACGAGCGTGCGTCGCAGGGGCTCATGTATCGCCGGTTGCTGTCCTTCCTTCGCCCGCACCGATCGCTGATGGTCTCAGCCGTCGGCTGCAGCATTCTTGCATCGCTCCTCGACGGCTTCTCGTTCGCGATGCTGATCCCGTTTCTGCAGGCACTGTTTGGTGGCCAGCCGCTCCCCGTCAATACGGGACCGCTGACGAAGTTCCTGCAGCTCACGATCGGCTCGCTGCTCCATCCCGGCGACAAGATGGGGTCCCTCCAGGCTGTGATCGGCATCATGCTGGGCGCGGTGCTGGTCAAGAACATCTTCGTCTGGCTGGGGGGAAACCTGGGGGCGCAGCTGCAGGAGTACGTGACGCGCGACATGCGCAACCGGATCTATGCGCACCTCGCCCACCTCCCCTTGCCGTATTTCACGCGGACCAAGGGTGGACAGATCACCTCCCGCATCCTCGTCGACACGGATCAGACCAAAGCCCTCATCACGCAGCTCGTCACCTCGGGCTTCCAGAACGTCTCGTACATCATTGTCTACATCGCGGTGATGTTCGCGATCTCCTGGCGGCTGTCGCTCCTCTCGCTGGTCGTGGCTCCGGTCGTCACCGGCATCCTCCAGCCACTGCTGCGTCGCCTCCGCAAGAACTACCGGCGGTTGCGCGAGGACTATGGCGAGATGATGAGTGTGCTGCAGGAAGTCGTGGCCGGCATGCGACTCGTCAAGTCGTTCCGAGGCGAATCGTACGAGGAGCGGCGGTTCGAGCAAGCGAGCGGCCGTTACTCCAACGCGCTCGTTCGCGTCACGAAGCTCGCGCTCCTCTCACAGCCGGTCACCGAAGTCCTGGGGACACTGGTCGCCGCGGCACTGCTCTGGATCGGGGCGCGCGAAGTTCTGGTGGAGCACACGCTCCTGAGCTCACAGCTCATCGTCTTTCTCGCCCTGGTGCTGAAGCTGCTCCAGCCACTCAAGCAGGTGACGCTGATCCCGACGACGGCGCAGGCGTCGTTCGCCGCGGCGGAGCGCTTCTTCGACATCCTCGATGAGGCGACTGAGACGGCGACCGACCATGGCACACGACGGGCGAGCGCCACCTTCGACCGTGTGGAGTTCGACCAGGTCTCATTCCGCTATACCCCGGAGAGCGAGCCGGTCCTCATCGATGTATCGCTGACGGCGCGGCGGGGCGACGTGGTGGCGATCGTGGGGGCGAGCGGCGCGGGAAAGAGCACGCTCGTGGATCTGATCCCGCGGTTTGCGGAGCCAACCACTGGCCGCATCCTCCTCGGTGGCGTGGATACCCGCGACATTGCGTTGCCCGCTCTGCGGGCGTTGACGGGGATCGTGAGCCAGGACACGGTCCTGTTCAACGACTCGGTGCGGCACAACATCGCCTACGGCGGGGACGGGCAGTACAGCGATGCCGAGGTCGAGCAGGCCGCGCGTGCGGCGAACGCGCACGGCTTCATCACGGAGATGCCGGACGGTTACGACACGCTGCTCGGCGAGCGCGGGATGCGGCTGTCCGGCGGCCAGCGGCAGCGCCTCGCCATCGCGCGCGCGTTGCTCCGGGACCCGCCGATCCTGATCCTCGACGAGGCCACATCGTCCCTCGATACCGAGAGCGAGCGTCTCGTCCAGGAAGCGATCGATCGGCTGCTCACGGGCCGGACCGTGTTCGTGATTGCGCACCGATTATCGACGGTGACACACGCGGACCAGATTCTCGTCCTGGACCGCGGGCGGGTCGTGGAACGCGGTACGCACGAGGACTTGTTGATGCAGCGCGGTGCCTATCACCGTCTGTACGCGCTCCAGTTCCGTGATGGCGAGGGCGTCGAAGCGGGCGCGCTCGACGGACCGGCCCGCGACGACAGCCCCACCTGACCTGTGCGCGTCATGTTCTACTACTCCGCCCCGGAGTGGACGGGGAGCGCGCGCGTCTTTGCGGCGGCCGGGCGCGGGCTTGCCGCGCGTGGGTATCAGGTCACGTACGTGTGTCCTGGCGACGGCCAGGTCGAGGCCCGTGCGGCGGCCGAAGGCTGCGACGTGATCCCCCTCGCGCCGGGCGGATCATTGCCGCTCCGCAGTTGGCGCTTGCAACGCATCCTGAGTGAGCGGTTCGTGGAGACCGTGTTCGTCCATACCGAAGCGGAGCACGTGGCGGTGGCGATCGCCATGCGGCTCGCCGGCCGCGGCGGCGTCGTGCGGCGCGTACCTGCCGGCTCCCGACCCACACTCGGTCGCCGGACGCGGATGGCGCTGCGGCTCGCCGGGGGTGGATTCGTCTGTACCGACGCGGCCGACGCGCTGAGCCTCGAAGCGTTGCCCCTCGCCGGCACGCCGCTCGTCGCCGACATCGGGGTTGAATCGGAACGCTACGATGAGCTGCGCGCCGTCCCCGCGGCCTCGGTAGGCGCGGGATCGGGAGCGCGGATTGTCGTGTGCGTGTACGAGCCGAGCCAGCGCGCGCGGATGGCGGACGCGCTGCGTGCCGTTGCGTTGCTCGCGCCCCGCCACCCCGACCTCCACGTGGCGATTCTCGGACCGAGCGCGGGTCACGAGGATGTCCGGATGCACGCGGCCGCGCTGGGCATCACGCGGCACCTCAGCTATCTCGGCGAGCGCGACGATGATCTCGCGGTCCTCCGGGCGGGTGAGGTCGGGTGGGTCCTCGCGGGGACCGATACTGCGGCCTACGCCGCACTGGACTTCATGGCCATGCGTACGCCGGTCCTCACTGATCGCGACGCGATCGCGGCACGCTACATTGCGGACGGCATTACGGGAGCGCTTCTCACTCCGGGCGAGACCTCCGCGACCGCGGCGACGCTCGCCGCGCTCCTGGCGCAGGACGCGCAACGCACGGCGATGGGTGCCGCCGGGCGCGCGCGGGTCGTTCGGCAGTACAAGGAGTCGGCGATGCTCGATCTGCTCCAGCAAGCGGCCGACAGGGCGCGCGACCGCTCGCGATGGGCGGTGTAACCCGACAGCGTGGCTCTGGTGCGGCACCTGCTGATCACGCAGGACTATCCGCCGATGGGCGGCGGGATGGCGCGTCGCCACGTCGAGCTCGCGCGTCGGCTGGACTCGGACGCCGTCACCGTCTCGACGGTCGCCGCCGATCCGCCTCACGCGGCGGCGGCCGCCGCGTTCGATGGTGGAGAGTCGTACGAGATCGTCCGGCAGCCGTTCCCGTTTCGCGGGGCCAAGACAGTGTTCAACCAGGCGCGCTGGGCGCGCTGGCTGGCGCCGCGCGTTGATCGCCGCCGTGGCGATGCCGTCGATGTCGTGCATTGCGGCAACGTGCGCCCGGCGGGCTATCCGACGTGGTGGGTACATCGCTCCACCGGCGTGCCGTATCTGCTGTATGTCTATGGCGGAGATCTGCTGCGCGAGCGCCGGAAGCTCGCCGCCGCGCCGCCCCAGCGACTCCTCAAGCGGTGGACGGCGCGCCGTATCTTCGAGGACAGCGCCGGGGTCGTCGCGATCTCGGACTGGAGCGCTGAGTTGTGTCGAGCCATCATGGGCCAGGCGGGCGTCGAGCGCACCCCACCGATCCTGATCAATCCGCTCGGCACGGATCCGCAGTACTTCCGCCCGTCGCGCAATGTCGGGACCGTGCGTCGACGACTGGGAATCGGTGACGCGCCGCTCCTCCTGACGGTGGCCCGCCTCGTGCCGCACAAAGGGATTGACGTCGCGCTCGAAGCAGTCGCCGCGTTGGGCGCGGACTACCCACAGCTCCGGTATCTGGTCGTCGGTCAGGGTGAGGATGCGGTTCGACTCACACAGCGAGCTGCCACGCTGGGCATCGCCGGCCGTGTAGTGTTTGCGGGCTCACTCTCCGATGAGGATATCGCGGAGGCCTACGCGACGGCTGACATCTATGTCGGCCTCTCGCGCGTCGACAACGAGATCAACGCCGAGGGATTCGGCATCGCGTTCGTCGAGGCAGCAGCCAGCGGGATCCCGGCCGTGGCGGGTGACTCCGGTGGCGTACGGACGGCCGTACGCGATGGCGAAACCGGCATCGTGGTCGACCCCACCGACGCACGAGCGGCCGCGGCAGCCATTGGCAGCTTGCTTGGCAATCCCGAGCGTCGGCGCGCGATGGGTGCGGCGGGGCGGCGGGCGGCCGAGCAGTACTTCAACTGGGAGCGGGTCGCCCGCGACGTGCGCGAGTTTGCCGCGTCGGCCGTGGCCCGCGGCGGGGCGGGTCGGGCGCCGCCGGCGCCTCGGGTTAGCTGATGGCGTCGGCCAGCGACGTCCTCGAGTATGCGGCCCTCCGCACTGGATTGGGCGCAGCGGGGTGGATCCCACTCAACGCGGCCAGTGCGATCGCCGCGCGCGTGGGTGGGCTGGGGTATTGGCCACTTCGGGTTCGCCGAGGGGTCGTCGAGTCGCAGCTCACCGCGGCGTTCCCGGACTGGGATCGTCGGACAGTGCGACGGGTTGCCCGAAAGGCGTACGAGCACCTCGGACGGACGGTGGTCGAGGCAGCGCTCCTCCCGACACTATCGCACGAGCGCGTGCGGGCGCTCTTCGACGGTGAAGGCGACTGGCACGTCCTCACGGACGCGCTGGCTCGTGGCCGCGGCGCCATCGTGGTCACCGGTCATATCGGGAACTGGGAGCTCGCGGGTGCCTACATCGCGGCGCGTGGCGTCCCTGTGACGGGCGTCGTGCGACGAATGACCAATCCACTGTTCGACCGCTACCTCAATGCCACACGAGAACGCGCCGGGTTGGCGGTGATTGCAGATGATCCGGTCCGCCGCGTACCCCGCGCGCTCCGCAGCGGGCATGTCGTAGCGCTCGTCGCCGACCAAGGCGTCAAGGGGATGGCCTCGACCTACGTCCCGTTCTTCGGTCGCCTCGCAAAGACTCCCCGTGGCCCGGGCGTATTCGCACTCCGACTCGGCGTGCCGCTCGTCGTCGGTACCGCCATCCGACTCCCGAGCGGGAAATATCGTGCGCTCGTGGAGCCAGTCGACGTCACCGACACCGGTGATCGCGAGCGCGACGTGGATGCCGTCGTGACGCGATATACGGCCGTCCTCGAGCGATGGGTGCGCCAGTATCCGGAGCAATATTTCTGGCACCATCGGCGGTGGAAACGCCGGCCGGAGGACGAGCGGGTGGGACGGGGTTGACAGGGCGACGCACGCGTCGCCCCTAGCCGGTAACCCACCGTCGGCGTGCGGGCGGTGCGATCAGGTGGACGTCCCGGATCCCGGACCCCGGATCCCCGACCCCCGTGTGTCTGGCCTTTGCAACAACGCGTAATCCCGACTGCCCTTCCGGAGGAGATAGTAGCGCCCCGCGAGTGCGTCGTCGGGTGGTAGCGTGCGGTCGCTCGGGGCGAGTCGGCGGCCGTTTACGGATAAGCCGCCCTGGTCGAGCAACCGACGTGCCGCTCCCTTGGACGGCGCGAGTCCCGCCGCGACGAACGCGTCGACGACCTCGATGGCTGTGCTTCCATCTCCATCGAGCGTCGACGATGGGATCTCCGCGGCGAGCACGGCGAGCGCGGCGGGCGACAATGCGCGCGGATCGCCACGTCCAAATAGGATACCCGACACCTCCGCTGCGACGCGTGCGGCGTCCGCGCCGTGCACTCTCGTCGTCACGTCGAGGGCCAGCACCTGCTGCGCCTCGCGGCGCGCAGGGGCCTCTCGGGCTGCGGCGTCGAGCGCCGTGATCTCCTCCGACGAGAGCAGCGTGAAGAACCGAAGATACCGGCCGACATCGCGGTCGTCGACGTTGACCCAGAACTGGAAGAAGCGATAGACCGAGGTGCGCTTTGGGTCCAGCCAGATGGCGCCGGCTTCGGTCTTGCCGAATTTCGTCCCGGCCGCCGTGGTCACCAGTGGCAGCACCAATCCGTGGGCGTCGCCACCCGCCGCGCGCTTGATCAGCTCGATGCCGGCGGTGATGTTGCCCCATTGATCGCTGCCGCCAGTCTGCAGCGTGCAGCCCTCGCGCCGATGCAGCTCGAGGAAGTCGTACGCCTGCAGCAGCATGTAGGAGAACTCGGTGAACGAAATGCCCCCCTCGAGGCGGGATTTCACCGAATCCTTCGCGAGCATGAAATTGATGCTGAAGTGCTTGCCCACATTGCGGAGAAAAGCGATGGTCGGGAGCTCGACCAGCCATTCCGCGTTGTCGTGCATGCGCGCAGCACGAGGACCGGAGAAATCCAGGAACCGCTCCAGTTGCTCTCGGATGGCCTGCGTGTTGGCGGCGATCTGGTCCCCTCCGAGCAGAGGGCGCTCGGTGCTCTTGCCGCTCGGGTCGCCAATGAGTCCTGTGCCCCCGCCGAGCAGTGCGATCGGCCGATGGCCGGCCCGCTGCAGGTGCAGGAGTCCCATGATTTGGACGAGGCTGCCGACGTGCAGGCTGTCGGCGGTCGGATCGAATCCGCAGTAGCCCGTGACCGGGCCAGCCGCCAGCGCGTCGCCTAAACGCTCCGTGCGGTCATACAGGAGGCCGCGCCACGCGAGCTCGCCGAGCAAATCGGCCCGAGCAGATGGGGAAGTCACGCGAGTCAAGATATGCGGGCGCAATTGCTTGCGCAGGGCGGGGCCAGGTCTAGGTTTCGTTGAGGCGGCACGCGATGATGCGGGTGGCGCTTGACCGACGCCAGCAAGTTCACGTGTCCCGATTGGTGGCGGATCTTATGGCTGAAGAGACGTACGGCGAAGAGCGGCGACGCAATTTGGAACAGCTGCTTCGCACCCTGGCGGATCGGATTCGGCAGCTGGACGCCGCGGGTGCGTTGCTCTCGCGAGCCAACGAGCTCATGGAGTTGCTCGGCAACGCGCGGACGGAGCTGTTTCACTATGAGGTTCGCGCGACGTACGACACTCCAGAGGTTGCCGAAAACCGCCGCATCGTAGCCGAAGCGAAGTCCGACGAACCCGAATGGGATCGAAAGGATTGGAAACCCGACGACGATGAGGGAGGAACAAAGTGGTGAGTGGCCATGGTGGTGGTGAGCGCCGGGGTGGCAAAGGCTCCTCTGACAAAACGCCAGGTGGTGGGGGCGGGGGCGGGAAGCAGGGCAAGGCAACGCCGGCTCGCGGAGGCAAAGCGACGCCGCAGAGTGGCTCCAGTGCCGCTGCGCGCTCTGCGACTCCGCGCGGGGCGCACGCGGCACCGGCTCCGCGCAAGCGGGGCTCGAGACGCACACTGAGCCCGCGAGCCTTTCTCGGGGCGATCCTCGTCCTCGTCATTGTTGCCGGCGCACTCCTCGCCTATCTCGCCGGTCGGACCAAGGCGCCCGTCGCGACAACCGTCGATCCGAACCTGCCGCCCGCGGTGGCCAAGGGTTACGTCCTCGGCCGCCCTGACGCGCCGGTCCACATCATGGAGTTCGCGGATTTCGAGTGTCCCGCCTGCGCCAACTACGCGGTGGTGACCGAGCCCGACGTCCGGAAACGCATCATCGACTCGGGTCTCGCGCAGGTGACGTACTACGACTACCCGCTGCCCCAGCACAAGAACACGCTAGTGGCATTTGAAGCGGCAGCGTGTGCGAACGACCAGGGCAAGTTCTGGGAGATGCACGACCGGTTGTTTTTCGGTCAGACGGAGTGGAACACGGAGGCAACGAGCGATCCGGAGAAGGTCATGAAGGGATACGCTAAGGACCTGGGTCTGGATGTGAATCGCTGGCAGCAGTGCGTCGATCAATCGACCCACCAGCGGGACATTCAGGCAAACAAGGCCGAAGGCGATCGCCACCATGTGAACGAGACGCCGACGTTCGTCATTGGGAACAAGATGATCCCCGGAGCCATTGGCTTCGATGCGATGCACGCGTACGTCGACAGCGCTCGCGCGACCGGGCCTCGGACGACCGCGTCGCGCTGATCGGTCCCGGCGCCCCTGACGACGGGGAACGGATGACGAAGCGGATGGTGCTGGCCCTTCTCGCCCTCGTCGGCGTCCTGCTTTCGGCGTATCTGACGCTGTTCAAGCTCGGATACATTGGGCATCTCGGCGTGCAGCATCGGCACGTGCGAGCGCGTGCAGACGAGCCGGTGGTCAATGCTCTTTGGCGTTCCCGTCGCAGGGTGGGGCGTGGCGTATTACTTGGCCCTGCTGGGGGTCGCTGTAGCTGGCACCCAGCCAGGCCTTGCCGATGACCCGCGCGTGTCTTGGTTGCTGCTCGCGCTCACGGGCTGGGGCGTCCTGTTCTCCGCATACCTCACCGGTCTCGAGCTCTTCGTGATCCACGCGATCTGCGAGTATTGCGTGACGTCGGCGGTCGTGGTGACGGCGATGTGTGCGGTGTCCGCGGCGGATCTGGCTGAGGTGAGGCGGGGAAGGGCGTAGATGCGACAAGGGCGACGCACGCGTCGCCCCTACCCGCCCATCCACCGGCATTTCGCGGCCGGTGCCATTTGCGTTCCGATCCCGGACGCCGGATCCCGGACGACGGACCCCGCGGTTATGCCCGCTTGATCGTCCGCTGACGCGTGTCCGGATCGTTGAGACGCAGACGCGGCCGGAGGTCGTCCTCTCCGCCGGCGGCCTGGTCGGCATCGCGCGGGCTTCGCCGGGCGGCCATGAGGTCCTGACCCAGCGTGACGAGCGCGCGGGTGGCCACCATACTCGCGAGTGGCTCCGGAATGCCCATCACACGGACGTAGGTGTCGATCGCGCGATCGAAGGACATCTCTTCCGCCAACGTGTCGACGAACATAAGGGCGTTGTCGACGTGGGCACGCACTACCGACTCTTCCGCGCGGGCCTGAGCTAGCCGCAGCCTGCGCTCAGCCGGAGCGGAGAGCTTCCTCGGAAAGATCGATTCGGGAAACAGACGGCCAAACACGGCTAGGAATATAACGGCTGAGCTTGGGGGCCGCACTCGGGCGTTAGATTCTTAGCGGCCTCGAGCGTTTCTGGTGTACGCCGGCGGGGTACCTGGGGTTGCTAACCGAGTCGGTCGGGAGGTTCCACCTCGGCGGCAAGGGCATATCCAGGGGCGACGCAGGCGTCGCCCCTACGACGCCGGCCCACCGCTGGCGGCAACGAACTCAACTCTCCAAGGCCTCGTATTGTTCCTTGAGACCTGCCACTACTGCCGGGTCCGCCAATGTGGTCGTGTCCCCGAGGGCTCGGCCCTCCGCAATGTCGCGCAGCAGCCGGCGCATGATCTTCCCGGAGCGGGTCTTGGGGAGGTCCGCCGCGAACAGCACGTCGTCGGGACGGGCAATTGCTCCGATCTTTCCGGCTACGTGTTTGCGAAGCTCCTCCCCCAGCGCTGGCGAGGATTCTCGCCCCGCTCGCAATGTGACGAACGCGGCAATGGCTTGGCCTTTGAGGTCGTCGCTCCGGCCCACCACGGCCGCCTCAGCCACCGCCGGATGGTCCACCAGTGCGGACTCGACTTCCATCGTACCGATGCGATGGCCGGCCACGTTCAACACATCGTCCACGCGACCCAGGATCCAGAAGTAGCCGTCATCGTCTCGCTTCGCGCCGTCGCCGGCGAAGTACGTGTCCGGCCGCTTGGGCCACTTCGAGAAGTACGTCTCCACGTACCGGGCATCGTCGCCCCAGATCGTCCGAAGCATGGAGGGCCAAGGACGCGTCAGCGCGAGGAATCCGCCTCCAACCGGGATAGTCTTGCCGTCGCGGTCGAGGAGATCCGCCGAGAATCCGGGCAGGGCCTGCGTCGCGCTCCCTGGCTTCGTCTCGGTCAGCCCCGGTAGAGGCGAGATCACAATGCACCCAGTCTCCGTCTGCCACCACGTGTCCACGATCGGGCAGCGGCCACCACCGATCCGCTCATGGTACCAGACCCATGCTTCCGGATTGATCGGCTCGCCGACACTGCCCAGGAGGCGCAATCGTGACAGGTCGTGGCGCGCAGGGTACTGGTCGCCCCAGCGCATAAACGCCCGAATCGCCGTAGGCGCCGTATAGAGAATCGTCACCCCCAGCGATTCGCAGAGCGACCAGTAGCGATCCTTGTCCGGCCAATCGGGGGCCCCTTCGTACATCACCGTCGTCGCCCCATTGGCGAGCGGACCGTAGACCACGTACGAATGGCCCGTGACCCACCCGATATCAGCCGTGCACCAGTACACATCGTTTGGACCGAGGTCGAACACGTCGCGAGTCGTGGCCGTGACCGCAGTCAGGTATCCGCCGGTCGTGTGCACGATGCCCTTCGGCTTACCTGTCGTACCCGAGGTATACAGGATGTACAGGATGTCCTCTGCGTCCATTTGCTCGGGCTCGCAGGTCGTCGATGCATTGCGCATGACGTCGTGCCACCAGACATCACGCGGCGCCGCGAACGGCGTCGAGGGCGCCACGGCGTTGGGCTGGCGTTGGACCACGACGACGCGCTCGACGCTCTGGCACCCCTCGATCCCCTTGTCCACGTTGCGCTTGAGCGGGACGGGTTGCCCCCGGCGGAATCCGATGTCGGCCGTGATGACGACTTTCGCCTTGGCATCGTTGACGCGATCGCGCAGCGAGTCGGGGCTGAAACCACCAAACACGACCGAATGGATGGCGCCGATGCGCGTACATGCCAGCATTGCAACGGCGGCTTCGGGGATCTGCGGCAGATAGATCGCGATGCGATCCCCCCGCCCTACGCCCAGTGCACGCAAGGCATTGGCGCATTGGTTGACGTCGCGAGCCAGCTCGGCATAGGTCACGCGGCGTTGGTCGCCGGGCTCGCCCTCCCAGATGATCGCGACCTTGTCGCCCTTCGTGGCCAGGTGCCGATCGATACAATTGACCGAGACATTGAGCTTGCCGCCGAGGAACCACTTCGTGTGCGGAGGATGCCAGTCGAGCACCTGGCGCCAGGGCGTGAACCAGCTCAGCTCTCGGGCACGGGATGCCCAATACCCCTCGAGGTCCCGCGCCGCCCGCTCATAAATGGCCGGATCGTGGACGACGGCCTGACGTGCGAACTGGCTGGGGACAGGAAACCGGCGATCTTCCTGGAGCAGGACGTCGATGTCGTTCACGGTCGCAATTTGGAGATGGGATAGGGGAGAGGGGTAGGGGCGACGCTACGGGCGACGCTACGGGCGACGCAGGCGTCGCCCCTGCGTCGCCCGTGCCGGAGCGGAAGTGCCGCAGTGTGCGCGCCGGTCGCGCACGCCCGCAAACCTATAGATAGAGTCGCAAGCCTATACATTCCACGGGTGTCCGGACCTTCTGGTGTGTCGCTTGCCGTCGGCGAGGCAGGCCTCGCCCCTACGCTCGAGGCGCGAGGACTGAGCCGTCGATTCGCCGACCGGTGGGCGCTTTCGGGCATCGACCTGACGCTGGCCGCAGGGGACTGCTTGGTCGTGTTCGGCCCCAACGGTGCGGGCAAGACCACATTGCTCCGTGTCCTTGGCGGCCTGCTGGAGCCAACGAGTGGTCAAGCCCGGGTAGATGGGATGTCGCTGCCGGGCGACGTCGAGGTGCGGTCTCGTGTGGGATATGTGTCCCACCACACCATGCTGTACCCGGCGCTCACGGCGCTCGAGAACGTCGAGTTTGCCGCGCGACTGCAAGGCCTCCATGCCCCGCGTACGATGGCGCTTGGGGCGCTGACGCGACTACGTGTTGCGGACCGGGCCGACACCGCGGTTCGATCGCTCAGTCGCGGGCTGCAGCAGCGCGTGTCGATCGCACGGGCGTTCGTGCATCACCCGCGCATTGTACTGCTCGACGAGCCCTATACTGGCCTCGACGCAGTCGGGGCCGCGGCGTTGTCGACCGCGCTCCTCGAGCTCAAAGCGGCCGGCGCCGCTCTCATCCTGGTCACGCACAACATCGATGAGGGGCTCGCCCTGGCTACCCGGGTGGCCGTGATGCACCAGGGTCGCTTTGCCCGCGTGGACTCGCGCGACGACGTGGACGCCGCGGGCTTCGCGGGGGAGTATCGCGCGCTCGTCGGAGCCGACGCATGAGCCGGTCGCTCGCGCCGGCCGCGGCAGTCGAGGAGCATGCGCCGCCTCCCGTGGTTGGCCATGGGGTAATCGCGCTGCCCGCTCCGCGCGCGCACCGCCCAGCGACGCTCACCACCGCCTGGCTCATTGCGCGCAAAGATCTCGCGGTCGAGCTCCGCACGCGGTCGGCGTTTCTTGCGGCGGCGGTTTTCACCGTACTTGCGGCGGCGATCTTCTTCTACACGTGGGACCCGACGGCGGTGTCGGGCCTCGACCTGGCGCCGGGTGTCCTCTGGGTCATCTTTACGTTTTCGGGGATGTTGGGCCTCAATCGATCGTTCTCGGCAGAGTTGGCGGATCGGGCAATTGACGGCCTGCTGGGCGCACCGATTAGCCGAGAGGCGATCTTTCTCGGGAAGGCCCTCGCGAACCTCGCGTTCGTGCTCGCCGTGCAGGTCGTCGCGGTCCCGGCCGTGCTGTTGTTCTACAATGTGGCCATCGGGCTGGGTGGTGTCCTCCTGCTCGCAGCGATCACGGTGCTCGCGGCGATTGGGCTCGTGGCAGTGGGCACCTTATTCAGCGCGATGGCGGTCAACACGCGGCTGGCGGAGCTTCTGCTTCCCATGATCACCTTGCCGTTTCTGGTTCCGGTGGTCACCGCGGCGGCACAAGCAACGGTTACGATCATGAGCGGACGGTCGATCGAGAATGCGATGCCGTGGGTGAAGATCCTCGGGGCCTACGACATCGTGTTCGTCGTTGCGTGCACGCTGGCGTACCCGTTCACGATCGAGCATTGAGGGGCGCGAACTCATGGGTGTGACCTCACGGCCCGACGCGACTCGCGCGTCCCATCCAGCGGGCGGTCCCGAGCGCGCGCCCGCCGCCGTGCGACCGTTCGGGTGGCTGTTCTGGTTCGCCGTCGCCTGCGTGGGCGCGTCATTGGTGCGAGATCTCGTGTTCACGCCGGAGGAAGCGCTCCAGGGTCCGGCACAGAAGATTCTCTATATCCACGCATCATCGGCCTTCGTGGCGCTGTATCTCGCATTCGCCCTAATGGCGATCTGCAGTGTCCTGTTTCTGTGGCTGCACGATCCAAAGCTGGACCGGGTCGCTGCATGCGCGGCCGAGGTCGGACTCGTGTTCTTCACGGTGGTGCTGGTGACCGGGCCCCTGTGGGCGCGGCCGGTGTGGGGGACATGGTGGTCCGGCGATGCACGTTTGACGGCCGCGCTGTTTGAATGGTTGATCATCCTCGCCTACCTCGTTCTGCGCCAGGCAGTCGATGATCCTGAGCTCCGTGGCCGATATTCGGCTGTCTTGGCGATCCTCGCGGGACTGCTGGTCCCATTCATCCATCTCACTGTCTATCTGTTTCGCACGCTCCACCCGAAACCGATCTTCCTCAAGCCGAGCGCTCCGTCGGCGCCGCCCGAGATGGTCACCACATTCGTGGTGGGGTTCTGTGCATTCGCGTTGCTGTTCGTTGCGCTCTTGCAGGCACGGTATCGGCTTGCGGTCGCGGCTGACCAGGCCGCAGCCGATGCGGACGCAGGGCCGTCCGTCATGGCGAGTGCCGCACAGACGGCCCAGCGAGGACGACCCTGATGCCCCCGCAGAACGGTGGTTATATGGTCGCGGCGTACATTGCCGCGGGCGTCATTTACGCTGGGTATGCGGTGTCGATCTGGTGGCGGGCCCGGTCGGTCACTCGGCGGCAACGACGCCAGATCGACGCGCGCGTGGCGCATGTCGACTCCTGAACGGGTGCTCGCAGCGATCGCTCAGCCGATGGCTGTCGCAAGTCCCGGCACGGTGTATCTCGTGGGCGCGGGTCCCGGAGATCCCGAGCTGATCACAGTGCGAGGGCGCGCGCTGCTCGACAGCTGCGACGCAATCGTCCATGACGCGCTGGTGGCGAGTGAGTTATTGGTGGCCGGTGCTGCGAGGGACAGACAACCGGAGCTCCATTTCGTCGGAAAGCGCGGAGGCGACGAGCGATCGACGCCGCAGGAAGAGATCAACGCATTGCTCATCCGTCTGGCCCGCGCCGGCAAGGCCGTCGTACGGCTCAAAGGCGGTGACCCGTTCGTGTTCGGGCGCGGCAGCGAGGAAGCGCTGGCGCTCGACGCCGCGGGCGTGCCTTTCGAAATCGTGCCTGGCATCACCGCTGGCATCGCGGGTCCAGCCTACGCCGGCATCCCCGTGACCCATCGCGGCGTATCGACCGCAGTCACGTTTGTCACCGGCAACGAAGATCCGACGAAGCCGACGGCGCAGACGGATTGGACGGCGCTGGCGCGCGCGGGGACGATCGTGCTCTACATGGGCGTCCAGCGACTCGCGGAGATTGCCGAGGCGCTGATGCGGGCGGGGCTCGATGGCGAGACGCCGGTTGCCGCGATCCAATGGGGGACGACTGCGAGCCAGCGCACGATCGATGGCACGCTGGCGACCATTGCGGCGCGCGTGCGCAGCGCCGGACTCCAGGCGCCTGTGTTGACGGTCATCGGCCAGGTGGTGGCGCTGCGGCCCAGGCTCCGCTGGTTCGATCGCCCGGACACGCGGCCGCTCCTGGGACGTCGGATCCTGGTCACGCGTCCCGCCGGGCAGGCCAGTGCGCTGAGTGAGCCGTTGCGGAGGCTAGGTGCCGCGGTGCGTGAGGTCCCGTCGGTCCGCATCACGGTGCTGGATCCCGCGCCGCTCTTGGCAGCGCTGTCGCGCCTCGGCGATTACCACCACGTGGTCTTTACGAGTCCCAACGCGGTCCGCGTGACGTGGGACGCGTTGCGACAGCAAGGATGCGACGCGCGCGCGCTGGCCGGCCTCACGGTGAGTGCGGTAGGACCCGCCACGGCCGCGGCACTGCTCGAGCGTGGCATCGTGGCGGACGTCACGCCGGCGCGGTACGTGGCCGAGGCGCTGCGCGACGCGCTCGCTGAGCACGGTGACATCGCGGGGCGACGTATCCTGTACCCGGCCGCGGCGCGCGCGCGCGATACGCTGCCTTCCGGCCTGCGCGAGCTCGGGGCGACGGTGAACGTCGTGCCCGTCTACGCATCCGTGCCGGACGTGGAAGGCTCGCGAGAGATTCGCGCGGCCGTTGCGTCCGACTCGATCGATGTAGTCACGCTCGCATCCGCTTCGGCGGCCCGCGCGTACGCCGACGCCGTTGGATCCGAGCTCGTGGGTCGCGTGCCGGGCGTCTCGATTGGTCCGGTCACCACGGAGGCTGCGCGAGGTGCAGGGATCCCCGTCGCAGGAGAGGCGGCCGTGTCGACGATTGCAGGGCTCGTGGAGGCCGTGGCCACGCTCGCAGGGGTCCAGTTTGCAGCTTCTGGAGCGACCAGAAGTGCGTCGTCTCCGTCGGCTGGTGCCCAGGTCGACGGTTACGCCGTGAGGCAGGCGCCGTGACGCCCAAGGTACGATCCACCAGATCCGTGCGCAGCCCGACCGACGCGGCCGTCGTGCGCATCGGGACACGCGCGTCGGCGCTCGCCATGAAGCAGGCACGACTCGTTCGGGACGCGCTACAGCAGCGAGGGGTGACCGGCGAGCTCGTCACGTTCACGACAACGGGAGACAAGCATCTCGACGAGCCATTGAGCGCGATCGGTGCCAAGGGCCTGTTTACGCACGAGCTCGAGCTCGCACTCTCGCGCGGGAAAATCGACTGCGCCGTCCACTCGCTGAAGGACCTGCCGACGGATATCGAGTCGGAATTGGACATCGTCGCCGTCCTGACCCGCGAAGACCCTCGGGACGTGCTCGTGTTGAGTAGTACGGCACGCGCCGTTGGCCTCGCCGATCTGCCGCGCGGCTCCCGCGTGGGGACCTCGAGCCTTCGAAGGCGCGCGCAGCTGCTGGCCCAGCATCCGGATCTGGAAGTGGTCGAGCTGCGTGGCAATGTCCCGACGCGTTTGCGGAAGGTGGATGAGGGTCAGGTCCACGCCGCGATTCTCGCAGCAGCGGGCTTGCTTCGATTGGCCGCCACGCAGCACATCGCCGCGTATCTGGACCCGCCGCGGTGGTTGCCGGCAGCTGGGCAGGGTGCGATCGCCGTGCAGGTGCGACGCGACGACGCGGCGGCTCAGGAGCGCTTCGGGACGCTGAATGACGAGCCGACGATGCGTGCGGTTCGGGCCGAGCGGGCGTTTCTGGCCGCGTTGGACGGAGGATGCCAGGTGCCGATCGGCGCGCTCGTGATCGATGCCGATGGCGCGCTTGGCGTCCACCGTGGTGATCCGGCTGCGCCGGCCACTCTGCACGGCTTCATCGCAGACGCCGCCGGTCGGCGAGTGATCAGGGGATCGCGGCCGTTGAGCGATGACCCAATCGCCTGCGGACGCGCGCTCGCGGCTGATCTTCGCGCGCGGGGTGCGGACGAGATCCTGACGACCTTGCGCAATCTGCCTCGGGTGGTCGCACCGCAGCCGGAATAGATTCCAGCATGCCCTCTTTCCCCACGACGCGTCCGCGTCGTTTGCGTCGAACGCCCGCTCTCCGGCGCCTCGTACGTGAGCATCGTCTGGAGCCGGCGCAGCTCGTGCTCCCGGTATTTGTGCGCTCGGGGGCCGAACACCGTGCGCCGGTGGGATCGATGCCTGGTGTTGCCCAGACCTCGGTCGACGAGATGCTTCGCGACGCCAGCGATGCAGTTGAGGCGGGCGTCGGCGGCATGATCCTGTTCGGCCTGCCGGATCGAAAGGACCCGATCGGCTCCGAGGCGTGGGACGATCAGGGCGCCGTGCAGCAAGGGATCCGGGCGCTCAAGCGGGAGTTCCCCGAGCTGGTCACGATCGCGGACCTCTGTCTGTGCGAGTACACGGATCACGGACACTGCGGCGTGCTGAAGGGCGACAGCGTCGATAACGATGCCACCCTCGAGCTCCTGGCACGGGCCGCGGTCTCGTACGCGCGAGCGGGCGTCGACATCGTTGCGCCGAGCGACATGATGGACGGCCGGGTCGGCGCGATTCGCAGGGCTCTGGACGCGGCGGGTCAGACGGACACTCCGATCCTGAGTTACGCGGCGAAGTACGCATCGGCGTTCTACGGCCCGTTCCGGGAGGCCGCGGAATCCGCGCCCAAGAGTGGGGATCGACGCGGGTACCAGATGGATCCGGCCAACGGCGATGAAGCCCTCCGTGAGGTGATGCTCGATATCGAGGAGGGCGCCGACGCGATCATGGTCAAGCCAGCGGGTCCATATCTCGACATCGTGCGTCGGGTCAAGGAGGCGACCGGCTACCCGGTGGCGGCGTATCAGGTCAGTGGCGAGTACGCCATGATCTGCGCAGCAGCCGAGCGAGGCTGGATCGATCGCGAGCGCGTGGTGATGGAATCCCTGATCGGGATCCGTCGAGCGGGCGCCGATTTCATCCTCACGTACTTTGCGACAGAGGCGGCGAGACTGCTAGGGACTAGGGGGTAGGGACTAACAAACCGCAGGGCCAATGACGGCGACGCGTCACTGGCCCTGCGGTTTGTTAATCCCTGACCCCTAATCCCTAGTCCCTCTGTTTATTTTCCCTCCATGCGCTATCGAACCTTCCCAGGCACGACCGTAACTGCGAGCGAGGTTGGCTTCGGCACCTGGACCCTGGCCACGGGATGGTGGGGGGAGAAGACCGACGCCGAGGCGGTGGAGATGCTTCGCGAGGCCCACGACAGCTACGGCATGACCTTCTTCGACGCCGCTGATGCATACGGCAACGGGCGCGCGGAGCGTCAGCTCGCGGACGCATTCCGAGGACGCCGCCACGCCGTGGTCTACGCCACCAAGGTCGGTTACGACATCTATGACGAGACCGCACGAGCCACGCGACGGGGGCAGGCCGAGCTGCCTATGCGGACCGACCCGGCGTCCATCCGCCGGTCCGTCGATCAGTGTCTCTCCCGGCTCGAGACAGACTACATCGACGTCCTGCAGATTCACAACGCCAAGATGGAGCACGTGCGGGATCCCGCGGTGTGGGAGACGCTGCGCACGTTGCAGCGGGAGGGCAAGATCAGGGTGTGGGGTGCCGCGTTCGGGCCGGCGATTGGCTGGCTCTACGAGGCCGTCGAGTTGTGCGAGCGCGAGCCCGACGTTGGCGCGATTCAGATGATCTGGAACATCCTCGAACAGCACCCAGGCACGGCCATGATCGCCGCCGCGCGCCAGTTCGCACCGGAGTGCGCGTTCACGATTCGCGTGACCCATGCGTCCGGCATGCTCGAAGGAAAGTACACGGAAGACACGGTCTTCCCTGCGAGCGACCATCGACGCCATCGGCCGCGGTCGTGGCTGGTCAACGGCCTACAGAAAATTCGCACCTTGGACTTTCTGACGACGCAAATGACGCTGGGTCAGGCGGCCCTCAAGTGGCTGCTCGCCGAGCCGCTGGTGATCACGACGCTTCCCAACATCTACGATCGCGACCAGCTGCGAGAATTCGCCGAGGCGAGCGACAAGCCCGATCTCGCGCAGGAGCAGCTCGAGCGAGTCGAGCAGCTCGCGGCGCGAAATTTCGGGGTCGACGAAGGCCCGATGGCATACAAGGGTACGATGGAGCGGACGGCGAGCGTCTCGGGCTAAGCCCGACGCGGGTCTGCGTTGTGTCCCAAGGGTGACGCACGCGTTGCCCCTAGGGTCTCAGCTCGCCGTGGTCCGGCGGCTCCTCTTCGTGCTTGCCGCGGAGCAATACACGGTCGTACAAGACTGCTGCGGCGATGCTGCCCACGATCGGTGCGATCCAGTAGATCGACTGGCCGGCGAAGTTCCCCGTGGCGAACGCGGGACCAAATGACCGCGCCGGGTTCATCGAGCCGCCCGTCAGCGGGCCAATCGCCATGATGCCTGCGCCGACCGTGAGGCCGATGGCGAATCCGCCGACCTGTGGCGCCCGTGGGTCCACGGCGGTCCCGAACACCATGAAGGTGAGGAAGAACGTCGCAATCGCCTCGAGTCCGAATGCCTGGCCCCACGACACGTTGGACGCGATCTCCTGGACCGTGCCGTGTACCGCGGCGAATTGGTCGGCGGGGATCAGAGCTTTGAGCGCGTAGGCAGCGACTGTCGCTCCGAGCACCTGGGCGATCAGGTACAGTCCAGCCATCATCGGCTCGATGCGGCGGACCGCGAGGAATCCGATCGTGACCGCAGGGTTGAGGTGGCCCGAGATGCGCATCGTGGCCGTGACCATGAGGCCGAGAATCAGGCCGTGCGCCAGCGCGACGACCAGCAGGCCATCGGCTCCCGCTCCGCGCGTGGCGACGATCGCCCCGCCGCCGATGAAGACCAGCGCAAACGTGCCAACGAACTCCGCGCTGAAATGACGCTCCGGATCACGCATGGCATCTGCTCCTGATTGAGACCGGCGCGGAAGGTATCGCTACGGGCGCTGACGCGCCACGACCATCTAATCCGGTCGCCTCATCACTAGCGCGGCGTTCACGCCCCCGAAGCCAAACGAGTTCGAAAGGGCGATGTCGACGCGTTGGCATCGCCCCCGGGCCGGCACGAAGTCGAGATCGCAGTCGGGATCTGGCGTCGCCAGGTTGATCGTCGGCGGCAGCCATTCGTGCTCCAAACTGAGCGCGCAAATGGCCGCTTCGATCGCGCCGGAGGCGCCGAGTGAGTGGCCGTAGTAGCCTTTGGTGCCGCTGATCGGCATGCGGTAGGCGTGCGCCCCGAACACGTCCTTGATGGCGAGCGTCTCGGTGGGGTCGTTGAGCAGTGTCGAGCTCCCATGGGCATTGATGTAGCCGACCTCGTGTGGCGCGATCTCCGCGTCCCGCAGCGCCCGCCGTATCGCACGTGCGGCCTGCGACCCGTCGGGACGTGGTGCGGTCATGTGGTACGCGTCGTTGGTCAGGCCGAAACCCACGATCTCCGCGTAGATGTGCGCGCCGCGCGCCCGTGCGTGGCTCAGCTCCTCGAGCACCATCACGGCTGAGCCTTCTCCCATGACGAAGCCATCGCGGTCTTTGTCGAACGGCCGCGACGCGTGCGCGGGATCGTTGTTCCGCACCGACATGGCTCGAATCACCGTGAACGCGCCGTAGCACAACGGAGCCAACGGCGCCTCGGCGCCGCCGCAGAACATCACGTCGGCTTCGTCATCGCGGATGCACCGGAACCCATCACCGATCGCGATCGTGCCCGATGCGCAGCTCATCGCGTTGGTGGAATTGGGGCCGGTCGCGCCGAACTCCATCGCGATGTTGCAGCTCGAAGCTCCGCCAAAAACGGACAGCGCCAGCGAGGCGTCCACCGCGGACAGACCCTGCGCGAGATACCGCCCCGCCTGGTTCTCGGCGTACGCGAGCCCGCCCAGGGCACTGCCCATCATCGTACCGATGCGATCGCGATCCTCGCGAGCGACATCCAGCTCGGCATCCACGGCGGCCATCTGGGCCGCGACGACCGAAAACACGGCATAGCGATTCATCCGCTTGAGCCGCTTGGACTCGACGTGGTCGCCCGGCACAAAGTCGCGCACCTCCGCCGCCGTGTGGCTTCGGAACGGCGTGGGGTCGAAAAGCTTGACGATATCGACCGCCGATCGCTCGCGCTGCAGCCCACACCAGAGGCCCGTTGCGGTCACGCCGATCGGCGTGATCGCCCCAATGCCGGTTACCGCTACTCGTCGACGGTCTCTCATGCCTCGGTTTGTATGCTCGTCCGTGAAGTCGTGCCCCGTTCGTCGTGCTCACGCGCCTCGTATCCGCCCGATGCGTGTTCCGCCGCGGCCGCCAGGCCATCCAACGTCCGCGAAGCGATCCCGTGAATGAAAACGGGGCCGATGACACGGGTCGCGGCAGCGCCACCCACGAGCGGCCACTGCGGGCCGTCCCACTGGTGTACAATACGCACGAACGTCGCCACTGCCCCTGTCGGCGGGGCGAAAGATGCCGGGCAAGGGGCAAACGACCACTCGACCTCCATCCCGCGTGTGATCCCGGCGACGTGGTGGAAGCGGATGGCCGGGCCACGAGCCCCTTCGGCAATCACTTGCATCTCTGCCGCCCACCACACTGGCCACCGCAGTGGGCCGAACGGTCGGCTGGCGGTCATCGTGACGACGCCACCTCCATCGTCGCGACGATCCCGCATATGTACCGACCGGTAGTGGCGAAGGTGCGCCGGCCACTGCTCGACGGCTCGAGCGAGATCGAACATCCGGTCGAGTGGGGCCTGTACGACGCGTTCGTCCACGGTCCGCATCCGTCGCTGTGCCGGCATCGGGCCCAACTCGAACGGCCGGGTCATCGGGCTTGTCGAACTGAGGTGGCGACCGGACTCCAGGATGCTGTCACGCGGTACCCCACCCGGTAGCGCACGGTTGGCTGAGCGCCCACCGTCGTTTCGATCAGGCCACGGAGCTCGCTCGCACGAAAGCCTCGCATCACGGACACCACACCGTCGTGGCGGCTCACCGGATGGAACGCCAGGACAAATGACGCCAGCCAGATGCCGAGTGCCGCGAACCGACTCCGGTGCAGATCGCTGACAATCACCCGTTGACGAGCCACGCGATCGAGCTCGGAGAGCACACGCTGTGCATCGCCATCGAAAAAGTGATGCAGCACCTGCGAGCAGACGACCACGTCGATGCTGTGGTCCGCGAACGGCAACCGCCGCGCATCGGCGCACACAGCGAGGCCCGTCACTCGCCGGCTGACACTGGCCAGCGGCAGATTGCGCTCGAGCCCGATCGTTTCCAGCGTCACGCCGCACTGTGCGCCGCGTGCGCGCGCACGGGCGGGGATGTCCCCGGTGCCCGTGCCGACGTCGAGCAGCGTGGCGTGGTGGGGAAGCGTCCCCCAGACGGCGGCGAGCTCCGCGAGGACCGCGTGCGTGCCACCGAACAGCGAGTTGGCGGTCGCGACGTCCCGCAGCGACCGAGAGGCCAACTCGGGATCGATACCTGGTTGATCGAGGATCTCAGCACCGCGCCGCCGGGGAGGGATCAACAGGGACGGTGTCATCGCGGGTCAGCGCTCGATCTGCGCATACCCGCCGCGATAGTAGAGTAGGGGCGACCCGCCGTGGGCATGCGCCGTCTCGACCGCGCCGACGAATATCGTGTGATCGCCACCCTCGAAGGCATGCAGCTTTCGGCATTCCAGAATCGCCAGCACGTCGTCGAGCACCGCGACGCCGGTCTGCCCGCGCACGTAGCCGACGCCATCGAACCGCTCGTCGGTGAGGGTCGAGAACCGCCGCGCCAGCGGCTCCTGGTCCGTCGAGAGAATGTTCACCGCGAAATGCTCCGCCTTCTGGAGCACGGGGTGCAGGGAGGCGCCGTGATCGATGCACACGACGACCAGCGGCGGCTCGAGGCTGAGCGACGAGAAGGCGCTGACCGTGAGGCCGTAGTCGCGGCCCTGGCTGTCGAGCGCGGTCACGATGGTCACACCGGCCGCGAAGCGGCCCAGCACGCTCCGGAACGTGTCCGGATCGACGGTCATGACGCCTCGTTGGCGCGCAGCGCGGGCAGGAGTAAGCGGGCGACGTAGCGTGCGCGGAGCACCTCGGTGGCGGGGACGAAGTCGCCGGTCACACCCACCAGGAGGTCGGCCATGTCCCGATGCCGAGCGAGCGTCCGCACGACACGCTCGAAGATCCACGGTGAGGCGACGGCAGCCGCAACGACGCGCTCGACCATCCATTTCCCGCGAAACTCCTGTCGCCGACACCGATCGTACGCCGCCAGCGCGACATCCATGTCGTGACCCGACACGCTCTGGACGGCCGCAATGAGATACGGCGTCAGGAGCTCGGCGCCGCGCAGGGCCGCGTAGATGCCTTCGCCCGTGAACGGGTCGAAGAAGTCCGCCGCGTCGCCCACGAGCACCGCGCCCGGCGACCACGCTCGTCGCGCGTGATGGGCAAACGGACCGGTGGCGCGCACCGGCGATGTGCGCTGCGCATTGCGCAGGCGTCGAGCCAGATGGTCGTGGCGCTCGATCCAGGCCGTGAGAAACGCCGCGCGGTCGGCTCCGGCGCCGCGAGCCCGACTGGCCGGGACGACGAGGGCAACGTTCGTTTCCCCGTGTCCGACATTGGCGAGCCCGAGATAGCCGTCGCGCTCGACGTGCATTTCGCCGGCGCTCCCCATGTCAGCGACACCTTCAAAGTGCGTGACGAACGCCACCCGACGTGGCCACCGCCCAGCGCGTGCAAGCCGAAGGCGTCGCGCCACGACCGAATGGAGTCCGTCAGCACCGACGACGACGCGGCCACTGAGTATGGTGGGTGGCCGACGACCCGTGGTCGTCTCTGGGAGGCGCACGTTGACACCCGTGACGCGGCCGCGCGTCGAGCGGATCAGATCGGTGACGATCGCGCCCTCGATGACCCGCGCGCCGGCCGCTTGGGCGTGCCGGAGCAGCACGGTATCGAAAACGGTGCGCCGCAGCGCCAACCCTCGGTCGCGAAACCCGCGAAAGCCGTGGCTTGCGGCGAAGTCTCCGCGAAAAGACTCGCCGCTCGGTGCCCGCACGACCATGCCTTGCAGCTGCGCAGGCCCGCCACTCTCGAGCTGGTCGAGGACTCCGAGGTCCGCCAGGATTCTCGAGGCTTGGGGACTCACATATTCCGCACACGGCTTGTCGCGTGGAAACGTGGCGCGCTCGAGGATGAGCACGTCGAGACCGGCCCGCGCCAACATTGATGCCGTCGCTGCCCCGGCGGGCCCGCCTCCGACGATGAGGACTTCGGCAGAGGACTGGACAGTCGATGCGGGTTCGGTCATCCGAGCGCGCGGCTCAATCGCTGGAACACGCTCATGTAGCGCCAGTGCGGACCGGGAAGGCGAAGCGCGGACGCGAGACGGGTGAGGTGCGGCAGCAGCCACGACCGCGAGTCCGCGGAGAACATGAAGCGCGGGTGCTGCCGTGCGAATCCGCGGAGCCGATCGAGCGTCGATGCCAACTGCAGCTGCGGCGAAAAGTAAAATGTCGGCGCGAGCAGTGAGTCCCCTGCCGCGATCACCCCTTCGTCAATCGCCACCCGGTGCAGAGTTGTGCCCGGATAAATCCGAAGCGCAACCGTCGCGTAGACCGCGTCGCCCGCCGCCATCCGCTCGGCGGCGAAGCTCAGCGTCTCCTCGATCGTGTCCACCGTCTCACCAGGACCCCCGATCAGAAAGATCCACAGCGTGCGCAGGCCCGCGCGCTGCACGCGCCGGGCGACGTCGCGCACGCGCGCCGCATCGAATCCTTTGTCCAGTCGGCGGAGCACCGGATCGCTTGCGCTTTCGGCCGTGATGCCGACAGCCTGAAAGCCCGCGCGGCGCATGACCGCGAGCAGGTCGTCCGGTGCGGCCGCCGGAGTGAAGTTCATCGTCTCCAGGTGGTACCGGCTACCGGCGCGCGCGATTGCCTCGCAGATCGCCATCGCGTGCCCGGGCGGCGAATTGAAGGTCGAATCGACAAAGTCGAAACGTCGCACACCGGCCCGACGTCGGAGCTCGGTGATCTCGTCGGCCACGGCCGCCGGGTCCCGCAGTCGATACCCCCAGCCCTCGACGTTGCGGTAGGTGCAATAGATGCACTTGTATACGCAGCCGCGCTTCGTCTGGATCGGCACCGTCGCACCGTGTCGCTCGTATCGGCGGACGTCGATCCACCGGTCCAGCCGCGCGCGCGGCAGGGCATCCAGGTCGGCATCCTCGCTGGGCGGCGTGAAGACGATGCGATCGCCCACCCGGCGGACGACGCCAGGGATCGACCCGACCGGACCTCCGCTCGCGAGGGCTCCGATGAGCGCGACGCTCGCCCGTTCTCCATCTCCAGCGACGGCGAAGTCCACATTCAATGCGCGGAACAGGGCATTGGGTGCAACACCGAACGCGGCGCCGCCGGCGATCATCGCCGCATGCGGAGCCGCGGCGCGCAGCGCCTCCAGGATCGCGGCCGCCTCCGGCGTGTAGTGCCGGAGCGCGACACGGTCGCTGTTGTCAATGTTGCGCACCGAGAGCCCGATCACGTCCGGACGGATCCGACCGGCGGCGGCGCGCACGGCGCGGACGGGGTCCCGAGTGAAGCACAGATCGGCGACGTGCACGTCATGACCGGCGGCGTCCAGGGCCGATGCCACACACGCGAGACCGTTGGGCATGACCGGCTGCGGTGCCCACTCGCGATTGGTGTTCACGAGGAGCACGCGAGGCGACCCGCCCCAACGCGACGTTCGTCGCCCGAGCGACTTCTCGACCGGCGACGGCGCTGGGACAGCGTCCCCTGTGAGGCCTGCGGATTCGGCACTGCTCGTCGTCACGACAGACTCCGGTACAGGATCAGCGCAATGCACGCGCCGGAAAGGGTGCTCAATGCGTTCACCCCGTCGTTGTCTAGCCACGACAGGCCCCCCGCGGGACGCGTGGGTGCATCGCAGACATGCACATCGCGCTCCGTGAACACGTTGCATTGTTCGCACCACCGCCGCCGTTGTAGCGTGGCACCCAGGAGGGAGTCCACCGCCATCCCCGCGGCTCCGCCACCGATGGACGCCACCGCGGCCCGCGCCGGCCACCCAAGGCCCCACAGGACACCGCCAAGAACCCCCGCCCCGAGGACACCCGCGCACGTCCCGATTGGCGTCACACCGCCCGAGGTTCCCGGCTCAACCGGCCGACCCGTGAGGATCGAGCGAGGGCGGCCCCCCCACAGTGTGCCAATCTCGGTCGCCCACGTGTCACCCGAAGCGGACGCTAGTGCGCCGCCCGCGGCGGCGCGCCACAGGACTCCAGACCAGGTCGCTCCCGCGCCGGGGACGGGCGACCCTCCGCCCGCGGTCCACACAACGTACCCTATCGCACATAGCGCAAAGACGCCGCCATTGGCGACCACCTGCACGGCATCGCGCGCGCCGCCTTTTGTCACGATGCCAGCGGTCAGCGTTTCCTTGCTCGCGCGGCCGACGCGAGACCATCCGGACGCCATGACGAAGAACGCGATGAGGATGACCGCCCAATCCCACCCGGCCGCGGCGCACGCGGCGCCGACGGCGGTCGCGGTGATCGCGCCATCGGTCGTGAGCATCCGATAGTGGCGCGCTGCGAGCGCGATGCCGGCAGCAACGGCGACCCCCCACAGAGCTCGTTGGACGATGGCATTGGCGCCGGCAGGAGGCACGGGCGAAGGATAGCGCGGCCGTCGCGGATCTCTAACCCCCGACCTGTCGGGCTATTAAATTGCTCGGACTTGGTTCACTCGCCTTTCGCATCGCCATGACCGCGGTTGCCACGGTCGACGCCCTGCTTCCACTCAGCCTGTTGGAAGCCGTTCGCGGTGTCGATTCCCCACACGACGATCTCGACACAGAGTACGTGCCCGAGTTGCGCAATAAGCGACTCGGCTTGAGCGATACCGTCTACGCCCAGATCCAACGGTACTCCGCTGCTGTGAAGAAGAGTCAGCGGGCACCGCAGGAAGAGGCCGTGGCGCTGGCGCGCCTCATCGGCCGTCGCGCAGATGCACAGCAGGTGTTCGCGTCGGCGGGGCGGATTCTGGCGCAGCAGTCCTTAGAAAGCGGATCGGCCGTGGCCCGGCACGTGATTCTCGTCCTGCCGTCGTTGCTGGCGCGGCCGCTCGCCCTGCGCGAAGCCCGACGCATTGCATCCCGGTATCTCAACGGGACGATTCGGCGCGTCGGCGGCTCATTGCTCCTAGAAGTCCCCGACTCTGTGACCGTCGACAGCGCGCCCAAGGAAAGCGGATGCGCATATTATGAGGCGGTGCTTCGAGAGCTCGTCCAGACACTGGTCGGAGCTCCTGGCGCCGTCGAACACGTCCGATGCGTGACGCGCGGCGAAAAAGTGTGCGAGTGGCGGGCCGAGTGGCGCAGAGGCTGAGCAGCGCGCGTCCGCCGCGTAGGGATGTACGCGACCGCCCGACGACCGAACCACCGACATCGGGCGACGCGGGCGGCGCCGCTCCGAGTCCCACGCGAACGACCACCAGCGCACCATGCTGACACCCGAGACGTTGCCCAAGATCCAGGCCGCATTGGCCGACGCGGAGCTGGATGGCTGGCTCCTCTTCGACTTCCATGGTCTCAATCCGGTCGCCGCCGGCATGCTCCAACTCGAAGGCCTCCAAACGCGCCGGATTTACGCGTATGTGCCGCGCCATGGGGCGCCGACCGCGATCACACACGCAATCGAGCAGGGACCGTGGGTGCGGTGGCCGACCAACTGGGGACGCGTGGTCTACAGTGGATGGCGTGAATTGGAAGCCGCCATCGCGGCGCTCGTCCGGCGACAGCGGATCGCCATGGAATACTCGCCTGGCGACGCCGTGCCATATGTGGACAGGGTGCCAGCTGGCGTGGTCGAGCTCGTTCGTGCCGCCGGCGCCGAGGTTGTCTCGTCGGGTGAGCTCATTAGTCGATTCTACGCGGTCCTGAGCGACGCGCAGATTGCCGCACACCGACGCGCGGCCGCGGTCGTCGCCGAGGTCGGGCGCGAATCGCTGCGTGTCGCCGGCACGGCGGCCGCGGGGGGCAAGCCCATGACCGAGGTGGCGCTCCAAAGCTGGATCCTGGAGCGCTTCGCCCGCGCTGGCCTCGAGACCGACCATCCGCCGATCGTCGCCATCGGGCCGCACGCGGCGAATCCCCACTACGCCCCCTCGGTGGAGCACAGCACACCGATCGCGTCAGGCGACGTGCTGCTCGTCGATCTGTGGGCGCGTGAGTCCGGGCAGCCGTTCGCGGACCAGACATGGATGGGCGTGCTCGGCACCCCATCGTCCCAAACCGTCCGCGTGTGGGAGGCGGTCCGTGATGCGCGTGATGCTGCGATTCAGTTCCTGCAGGAGCGGACGGCGGCGCATCGACCCGTCCGGGGCGCGGAAGTCGACGATGCGGCACGGCGCGTGATCGAAGCGCGGGGCTACGGTCGTCTGTTCACGCACCGCACGGGTCACTCGATCGACACCCGCGACATACACGGCTCAGGTCCGCACCTCGACAATCTCGAGACCCGCGAGGAGCGCATCCTCATCCCCTGTGTCGCGTTCTCGATCGAGCCTGGCGTGTATCAACCGGGGGTCCTGGGGGTGCGGTCGGAAGTGAACGCCATCATGGGCGATGGCACCGTCGAGATCACGCCGGCAGACTACCAGCGCGAGTTAACGCGGGTGTGAGGGCGCGAACGCACGCCAAATCGCCGGATCCTCGAGGCCGAGGCGCCAGAGCGCGAATCGGTGGACACCGAGCGATTCGGCTTCTGAGACGAGCGTGCGCATGAGCTCTGCGTCCGCGATCCATGCTTGCGAGGAATCGGGTGCCTGGAAGTGCAGTGTGGCGGAAGTCGAATCGCGCGTGAGGCGGAGGCCCAGACGGGCCGCTTGCTGCTGGGCATCGCTGTAACTGAGGACTGCGGCGGGTGCGGGGCGCTTCCAGAGATACCCATATGTGGGTAGTGCCGCGACCAGTCGCCCCGCACCGACTTCTCCCACTCGCAGCGCCAGGGCCTGTTGTACCCAGGCTGGCGACGCGATCGGGCCGGGCGCGCCAGTCGCCCAATGCTCGTCGTAGAGCATCGCGACCAACAAGTCTGCTGATCTCAAGTGTCGGCTTGCGTACACGAGCGTATCAGTCGGCACGATGGCGACGGCGACGGTCCCCACATGGTGGCGATGGGCGGAATCGACGATCGCCCGCACCACGGTGGCGAGTGCCGTCGTATCGTCCCTGGTGAGTCCTTCGAAGTCGAGTACCAACCCCTGGTAGCCGTGTTGATGGGCCAGTGCGGCGAGCTTCCTCGCGAGGCGTCCGCGAAGCGCGCGATCTGCGCCTAGTCGCGCGATCGTCTCCCGGTGAAACCGATCGCGCTCATAGGTCGTCACCAGGGCAAATCGTCGTGGGCCGCGCGGGACGCGTATCGTGTCGGGATATACCGCCGTTGGCATCCCCGTCAGCGAGTCGAGTCGAAGCCAGCCGGTGATGAGTACGCGCAGGGCAGGGGCGTCGCACACCACGCTCGTGGCGCTTCGCGGATCCCACGGTGCCGTGAATCCCCAGACCTCGATGGCGGCGGGCATGGGTGTCGGACACTGGGCTGCATTGACACCGATGCGTGGCGCCTGGGCGTCCATACGGGACACACCGGCCGCGGCGATCGCAACGAGTGACGCGGCCGCAACGATCATCAACGGTCGCACGGGGATGCGTTCGATATATTGCTTACGACGATGAGGCAGCAACATGTATCCTAAGCTACAAGGTGCCCAGCAGCGCGTACGCGCCGTGCATAGCGCTGGTCCCGCTGCCGTCGTCGTTGCCGCCCTGATGGTCGCGTGCTCGAGCGCGGACTCGCAGCGTGTCGGGACCACCACGCGCAGCTCTACCGTCCCGCAATTGGCGGCACAGCCGGTGCTGCCGACAAATGTCGCGTATCGGCCCGATCCCCCGGCCGCGGCCGGACGGGTGAGCGGCTCGATCGCGTTCGACGGGCCGACGCCGTCGGATTCGGTCATCCACCCGCAGACCGACGTCGATGTGTGCGGCCAGACACTGGTTGATCCAAGCGTCGACCACCGGGGTCCGTTGTTGGCCAATGCCGTCGTCTGGCTCGATGGAGTCGCGACGGGCAAGCCGATGCCGGTCGCGCGACGGTACGACATCACGAGCGAAGGATGCCGACTTGTGCCACGGGTCCAGGCCGCCATCGCTGGCGGCACGCTCGACGTCCGGAACTCCGATCAGGCGACGACCCGGACGCGATTCGTCCAGTCCGGTTCTCGGACGGTCCTCGCCGCAGTGCTCGAGACCGAGGCGGGCACGGTCGTGCCATCGCGCAAGGTGCTCGCAACGGCGGGCCTCGTAGAAGTGGGATGCGACACGCACCCGTGGGCCCGGGCGTGGATCCTCGTGTTCAACCAACCCTATTTCACCACGACCAACGCGAACGGCGCGTTCACCATCGACTCAGTGCCGCCGGGACGCTACCGCGTCACAGTCTGGCACGAGCGATTCGGCACCCAGAGCGACAGCGTCACGGTCGTCGCCGGACAGAATGCGGTCGTCGACATGACGTTCAAGGGGCAAGGGACTAGGGATTAGCCGGCCGGAACTGATTCCGGTAGAGGCGGGCGTACATGCCCCCCTGATCCAACAGAACGCCGTGCGTCCCCTCTTCGACGATGCAACCCAGGTCGAGCACGATGACCCGATCCGCGCGCTGCACGGTGCTCAAACGGTGCGCGATGATCAGCGTCGATCGGCTGCGGAGCAGCTCGGTCATGGCCTGCTCCACAAGACGCTCACTCTCGCTGTCGAGGCTGGAAGTTGCCTCATCGAGGATCACAACCGCCGGGTTGCTGAGGAACACGCGGGCAATGGCCAAGCGCTGGCGCTGACCGCCAGACAACTTCACGCCCCGCTCGCCGACGCGAGTCTCGAACCGCTCCGGCAGCCGCTCGATGAACTCGAGCGCATGCGCGGCGTCTGCCGCGCCCCGGACCTCGGCGTCGCTCGCGTCGGGACGCGCAAACGCGATATTGGCGCGGACGGTGCCGCTAAAGAGCGCCGGCTCCTGGGGGACGGTGCCGATCGACCCGCGGAGGTCGCCGAACGACAACGCGCGAACGTCATGCCCATCGAGCGTCACGCGGCCACCCGTGACGTCCCAGAACCGTGGGAGCAGCGATGCCACGGTCGTTTTCCCTGCGCCCGATGGACCGACGAGCGCGACGACCTCGCCCGGGGCAATGGTCAGCGACACATCATGCAGGACCTCTGGTAAGGTCTCACCATACCGAAACGACACGTGCTCGAACGCGACCGCGCCTCGGACGGGCCGCGCCAGTAGCTCGGGTGCCGCCGGCTCGGCCACGGTGGGCGCGGTGCTCAGCAACTCGAACACGCGTCGTGCGGCGCCGACGGCTTCCTGATAGCTGCCGAAGAGCGAGGCGAGCGAGCCGATCGCGGCCGCGACCATGAACGCGAGGATGAGGAACTTGACAAAGCCGCCCTGCGTCAGGCCACCCTGGAGGACCAGCTGCGCCCCTTCCCAGAAGACGACCACGATGCCGCTGAACGCGATGAAACCAACGACGCCGAAGAATTGGCCTCGCAGCACCGCTCGGCGGATCGCGGCCAGTACGACGGCGCGTAGTTGCGCGGCGTACCGGCCCGTCTCGAACGCCTCTCGGACGAATCCCTGCACGGTCCGGATCTGGCCGAACGCCTCGTTGGCCATCCCCATCGCTTCAGCGACGCGGTCCTGCACGCCCGTGCTCGCACGCCGCAGCGCGCGCCCAAAAATGAATGCCGCCGCGACCAGGACGGGGGCGACTTCCAATGTCGTGACGGCGAGGCGCGCGTTGGAGTAGGCCAGGAGCGCGACGCCGCCAAAAATGAAGATCACCTGACGCGCGAATTCCGAGATGTACGTGTTGCACAACGACTGCAGGACCGCGAGGTCGGCGGACAACCGACTGGTCAGCTCGCCCGAGGGGTTCTCGGTGAAGAATGCCGGTGACAGTCGCACGAGATGGGCGAACAGATCTTCGCGCAGCCTCGCGATCACTCGCTCGGCCGTCGAGGTCAGGAGGTACACCTGCGTGAAGTTCAGCAGCCCTTGCACCGCAAAGAGCAGGACCAGCCCCAGCGCGAGTTGGTCGAGCAGGTGGCGGTCGTGCTGTGTGAACGCCGCGTCGAGCAGATATCCAACCACCACGGGGAAGACCAGCGTGGCCAGGGCCGCCGCCACCAGGCAGCCCGCCGCGAGGATCAGCCGCCCCACGTAAGGCCGAACGAGCGGCAGCAGCTGCCCGAGGGGCTTGGGCGACGGGAGTCGCCGCGACGACCGGCTCGTTGCTTCCTTCATGTCGGATGGCGCGACGCCAGGAGCTGGCGCCGCGCCGTCGGGAGCGGCGGCGGCTCCGATCCCGCGCGCGCGTTGCGCATCACCCCGCGAAGGCACGAGGGTCCTCTGGTCGTCCGTGCCGGACGTTGGTCCCGGGAGCGTCGTCTGATCTACCACAGTCGTCGGCGGTGTCCGCCAGTTGGGTTCCGCAGCTACGGTCGGGCCGCGAGATGCAGGGCGAGGGCGCCCGCCCGGATGAGATGTCCACCGAGCTGTCGGTCCACCACCATCGCCACGAACAACAGCGCGAGGTACATGAGCGAGAACTTGTAGACCCACCATGCGGCGCCCGTCCACGGTGTGGCGCGACGGATCCGGAGGATGCCGATCAGGAACACCGCGTCGAGCGACAGGGCCGCGGCGAGGTACACGAGGCCGAATTCCCCGGCCGCCACGGGGAGCACCGTCAACGCGGAGAGCATCACGGCATACCACAGCATCTGGTCCATCGTGCGCCGGTCACCCCACACTAGCGGCGCCATGGGCACGCCCGCGCGCCCGTAGTCACGTTGCTTGAGGAGCGCGAGCGCCCAAAAATGCGGTGGCGTCCAGTAGAAGATGATCAGGAACAAGTACACGGCGACGAGGTCCAGGTGGCCCGTCGCGGCGGCGTAGCCGACCAGCGGGGGAAACGCCCCGGCGGCGCCACCGATCACGATGTTGTGCGGCGTGGATCTCTTGAGCCACCGCGTGTAGACGAGTACGTAGAAGTAGAACCCACAGACGGCGAGCGCCGCCGTCAACGTGTTGACGAAATGTGCGAGCAGCCAGGTCGAGAGGCCGGCCAGCGTCACGCCGAACGCGAGCACCGCAGGGGCCGCCATGCGCCCGCTCGGGATGGGACGCAGGCGAGTGCGAGCCATGAACTCGTCGATGTCGCGATCGAAGTACATGTTCACGGCGTTCGCACCACCTGCCATGAGGTACCCCCCGATAACCACGGCGAGGACACGGCGCCAGCTCGGCGTCGTGACCAGGTACATCGGCGCCACCGTCGTGAGCAGCAGCAGCGAGATGATGCGCGGTTTGGTCAGCGAGATCAGGTCGCGGGCGAGACGCGTCTCTTCCGTGCCAGCCGTTACCGCAGTCGCAGACCCAGGCAGGCCGGTGCCAGGGGAGCGGGGGGCGTCGGTCGTCGAGCGGCGCGTGGGCCCTCTCACAGCGGTTCCCACATGGTCACCGGCCCTCCAGCGCTGCACCCGCGATCTCCCGGCCGCCGCGCACGGCGATGTCACGGGCGATCAGCGGACCAGCATCGGTGGCTGCGAGTGGCCGTGGCGCGGCCGCGCGCCGGGCGAGTGCCGCAAACGTGAACACCGAGACCCAAAGAAGCGTCCCTACCGCTTGGTGCAACGACTGCAACACTGGCGGCAGCGCCAGCTCGACGAGCGACGCCGCGACGGCCAGCTGCAGGGCAATCACGCCGAGTGATGCCTGCGCGGCGCGCACGACCATCGGGCTCTCACGGCGGCGCGTGACCATGATGGTCGTTGCCACCAGATGCAGGACCAGCAAGATGGCGAGCACCCGGTGCGTGATCTGTATCGCGAGCGGCACGCCCGCGAGCAGCACGCCGGTCCGACACCAGGGGAACCCGCGGCACGCATATGCGGCGCCCGGCACGTTCGCGGTCAGTGCTCCGAGCACGACGGTGACGAATGCGAGCACGGCAGCGGCCCGTGCGGCGCGATAGGTGCGCGCGCTTCCGTCGCCAGGGTGGACGCGGTCAGCCCCCAGTCCGCCTGTTCGCTGCACCACGACGACGAAGGTCGCCAGGGTGAGCATGGCGATCGAGTAGTGCACGGCGATCAGATAGGGATTGGAGAGCGAGAGCATGACCACGGCCATCCCCACGAGCGCGGCAGTGACCACGAGGGCGAGCGCCAGGATCGAGGGGCCTACCGCCGTTTCCCGCTCGCGAGCGGCCGCTGGCCGGCGCATTGCGGCGATCGCAAGAGCGGCAAGCACCACCGTCGCCGTCAGCAGCGTAGCGGCGAGGTATCGATGGGTCACCTCCACGACGACCCGATAGCTGGTAACGGTCGGGACCACCGAGCCGTTGCAGTCGGGCCAGTGCTCCCCGCACCCCATCCCGGAGCCGGAAATCCGGACAATGGCGCCGAAGACGGTGTGGATGTATGCGAGTGCGAGCGCCACCCAGGCGAGCCGACGGAGCCCAGTCATGCGCGAACGGCGGGGGCGATGAACGATTGGCTATTCGTCTGGGGGGAAACGCGGTGCGCCGGGTGGACGGCGTGCCACGTCCAAAGCAAGACGAGAGCGAGCGCGATCCCTGGCAGGACCGCCCACGTGGCCTCGGCGGCACGACCCCGTCGCGTCGCCAGCGACGCGCGATGTGGGTCGGGTGCGGGGTCAGCATCGCGCGACGCGTCGCGCGGTGGGTCGACCAGGACCGCGCGCAAAATGGCGATCTGCGCGACGCCACAAGCCAGCGCCGCAACCCAGAAGAGTGACTCTGCTGCCAGGGAAGCCATCTTACTGAAAGATGTACCTCCGCCGCGGGCGGTGGTAGCCAGCGGAGGTGGTGCAGGGCAGCTTCCGGCAGTACCATAGCAGCGAGAATGAGCGCTTCCATTTCACCGCCGACCACGTCGCACGAACCAACGACACCATTGGACCCTGGTGCCTCGCCCGGCGCGCACACGCTGGTCCGGCGCCTCGGGCTGTGGAGCGCGACAGCCGTGCTCGTGGGCTCGACGATCGGGTCGGGCATTTTTCGATCCCCAGCTGGCATCGCCAATCGGCTCCCTGGGCCGCTCCCCATGCTCGGCGCGTGGGTGATGGGTGGTCTCTTTGCGCTGTGCGGGGCGCTGACGCTGGCGGAAGTTGCGAGTGCACTGCCCGACACCGGGGGCCTCTACGTCTTCATCCGCGAGGGTTGGGGCCGGTTACCCGCGTTCTTGTTCGGCTGGTCCGAGCTCAGCGTGATTCGTGCGGCCGCGCTGGGTGCCGTGTCGACCACGTGCGCGGAATACGGCTTCCGACTGTTCGGCCTCGACCCCGCAGCGCCCGCGCACGTGTGGCCGGTGCACTACGTCGCTGCGGCGGGTATCGCGGTGACCGCCTTCTTCAACCTCCGCGGCCTGCAGTGGGGCTCCTTCGTCCAGAATCTCACTGCCGTCGCAAAGTACGGCGGCCTGCTCTTCATCGTCCTGGTCGCGCTCGCCATCGGACTACCACACAGCGGAGGGCACTTCACTCCGCTCGCTCCAGCGGGGAGCTTTGGGATTGCGCCGTTTGGACTTGCCCTCGTGAGCGCCCTGTGGGCGTTTGACGGATGGGCCGACCTGAGCTTCGTGGCCGGCGAAGTCGAAAATCCTCGGCACAACCTGCCACGCGCGCTGATCGGTGGCACGCTCGCGGTGATCGTCATTTACCTCCTCGCCAACATCGCGTACCTCGCAGTGCTCCCTATCGAGCAGATTCGCGTTTCGCGGCTGGTCGCCGCCGACGTGGCGGAGCGGGTGATGGGGGCACCGGGTGCGGTGTTCGTCGCCGCCACGGTCGTCCTGTCTACCTTCGGCACGCTGAACGGCTCGCTGTTGACCAGCCCGCGGATTTTCTTCGCGATGGCGGCGGACCGAATGCTCCTACGCCGCGTCGCGGAAGTGCACCCCCGCTACGGGACGCCCTATGTGGCGATCCTGTTGTCGGCCCTGCTCGGGATCTGCTTCGTCCTCTTGCGCACGTTCGAGCAGCTCGCTGACACGTTCGTCACCGCGATCGTGCCGTTCTACGCGTTGGGCGTGGCGTCCGTGTTCGTGCTGCGGCGGAAGGCGAGTTTCCAACCGTCGTTCCGAGTGCCGCTGTATCCGTTCGTCCCTGCGCTGTTCGTACTTGGGACCGTGTACCTTTTGCTCAATGCCCTGATCGATCCCTCGAGCCGCTGGGCGACGGCTGCCGTCCTTGGGGTCGTGCTCTTGGGCATCCCGATCTATTACGCCACGGTCAATCGCCGTCGGTGAGACCGGCGGGCGACGCATGGCGTGGTCCCGACAATCCCATCACCTGAGACATTGCCGTTGATCCATCCGATGGTGAATCTGCTCTCGCGCGCGCGACTGGCCGTCCTGGCTTTCACACTTGGCTGGGCAGTGCCTGGCTCGAGCCAGACCACAACCAGCGGGTCGAGTGCGAGTGCGACGGCCGGGGACACCTCCGCGGCGCACTCCACGGTCGACAGCACATCCTCGCGCGCTCACGGTCATGCTGCGCACCGCGCGCATCGGCCGCGCCTACCTCACAAGTACACGGATGAGCAGTTGGGCGCGATGTGGCCGGTCAAGGTACCGGACCCGCTGCCCGGCGCGATCCTGCCCCACACGCGTATCGTCGCCTACTACGGGAACCCCTTGTCGAAGCGGATGGGCATCCTTGGCGAGATTCCCCCCGACGCGATGCTGGCGCGGCTGGCGAAAGAAGTGCACGCCTATCAAGCGACCGATAGCACTACGCCAGTCATCCCGGCGCTGGATTTCATCGTCACCGTAGCCCAGGCGAGTGCCGGTTCGGACGGCAAGTATCGGCTTCGGATGCCGGATACGTTGATCCAGCGCGTGGCCAGTTGGGCGACCCGCGCCCACGCGCTGCTGTTCCTCGACGTGCAGATCGGCCGGAGCACGGTCGCGGACGAGCTCGTCCCGATCCTGAAGTACTTGCGGGACCCGACGGTGCACCTGGCACTCGACCCGGAGTTCGCGCTGCCGCCCGGGCGTGTCCCCGGGCGCGTGATCGGGACCATGGATGCCGCGGCGGTCAATCACGCCATCACTGTGCTCGCCTCGCTCGTCGACACGTATCACTTGCCGCCGAAGATCCTCGTCGTTCACCGCTTCACGCGACCAATGCTCCGCCATGCCGACGAGATCCACCTCGATCCGCGCGTGCAGGTCGTGATCGACATGGATGGCTTCGGACCCGATTGGATGAAGCGAGATTCGTATCGCGCGTATGTCGCGTCGGAGCCGGTCGAGTACACTGGATTCAAGCTCTTCTATAAGAACGACAAACCGCTGATGACTGCTCGGGACGTGCTCGGTCTCTTCCCCGCACCGGCGTTTGTGATGTTTCAGTAGGCCGAGGTCAACACACGCAGGGACGTTACACCGGACGAGCGCCGACGTTGTGGAGACTCGTTTTCCGGCGCTGTAAGCCAGTCGCCAAACCACGCATGGAGGGAGGACCCACGCACATGTCACGTCATCCGTCTGCACTGGTGGTGCTCGTCGCTACGGTTGCTGCTACTGCGCTCGCGTGCGGCAGCTCGACGGCCCCGGCCAATCTCACTGGACCTTACGTCGGTACGTACACGATGGACAGCGTCACGGCGTCCGTGTTGGCGCAGGGAGGCTTGCCCCACGGCACCCTCGACTCGGCCGACGGAGTGCAAGGCACGCTCACCCTCAGGCCCGACTCGTTCTCTATCGTGATGACGGGTACAGCGGTGGAGGCGATCGGGCACCGCACGACGGTGCGGGACAGCGGGACTTTCACGATCAATAGCTCGAACCAGTGGACGCTCGGCGGGTCGCTATTCAACGGCACCGGGAGTGGCGCGTTGATCGGCAATCAACTCGAGTTGACATTGAGCGGAGGAAGCGCGCTCGGGCAAGTGTACGGGCTCTTTACTACACAGTAAACGCACCCAGTCACGCATCAGAACACATGCACGTTGACGTAGCGATTGGGATGCTTGCGCAGGTCGGCGGCGAGTGAGTCGAGTCGCGCAAGGGTGCTCTGGAGCTGGGTGTAGAGCCCCGGATCGTTGAGGAGCTTGCCGACGGTGCCGTTGCCGCTGTCGACCTTCACGAGGATGGCGTCGAGGTGATCCGTCGCGCGCTCGAGATTGTCGCTCAGGGCGGACATGTTCGCGGTCGTGGTCTTGAGGTTCTGGACGGTTGAATCGACGGCAGCCGAGTCGATCGCATTGGCCGTCCGCGTCAGCGAGTGTGTCACGGCGGAGAGCTGGTTGGATTGCTGAGTCGCGATCTGTGATAGCTGGTGGACAAGATTGTCGGCTCCCTCGAGCGTCTTGCGCAGATCCGCGATGCCGCCGCCCTGTACCAACTCCACTTGCACGGCTCGCGCGACGTCATCGAGACGGCCGCTCGCCGAATCGGCGCGCGCCATGAGCTCGGCGACACCCGGCGCTGGCTTTCCGGCTGGGACGGTGTCACCCTGCGCGATAGACGAGGGTGACGGGTGGAGCGGGCGCAGAGCCACATCGACGTCGCCGAAGATGCCATTCGGCTCGATTGTGGCGGTCGTACCTTCGGGGACCCGATACTTCTTGTCGATTCGCATCGTCACGATCAACGTGCCGTCTTGCCGCAGATCGACGTCCCCGACAAACCCGACATCGACTCCGCTCAAGTAGACCGGCTCACCTTGCCGGATGCCCGAGCCCCAGGGCAAGCGCAGGTAGAGCGGATAGCCGCTCTGGAGGCCACCGCGGGCCAGGTAGATCGTTCCTACGAGGAGCGCGACAAACGCGACGATGAGTACGACGCCAACGAGCACAGTGTCTCGAGATTTCATACCTGGAGATAGGGGGCCAGGGCAACAGCCGTGAGCGCGTCGAGGACGAGGATCCAGATGGACGAGATCACGACGGCCTTGGCGGTCGACTGCCCGACTCCCTCGGCGCCCGCTCCCGTGTAGTAGCCCTCGTAGCTACAGAGGAAAGAAATCGCGCCTCCAAACATGACGGCCTTGAGGAGGCTGTAGAAGACCTGGAAGGTCTTGTACCCGAGACGCAATCCGTCGCGGAAGTCGAAGGAGTGCACCCCCGTGGCGAACACCGAGGTCAGAAAGGCGAAGCCAATGCCGATTGCGTCCGCGTAGACCGTGAGCGCCGGCAGCATGATGAGCCCCGCGATGATGCGCGGAACCACGAGGTACGCGACCGGGTCGTACGCGAGCGTCTCCAGGGCGTCGATCTGCTCGGTGACGCGCATCGTCCCGATCTCCGCCGTCATCTGGGCGCCGACGCGGCCCGCGAGCACGAGCCCCGTGAGAAGCGGCCCAAGCTCCAGGATCACCATTTGCCGGGCGATCAGCCCGACGACGGACAGCTGGATGCCGGGGAAGAGCTGGTAGCGCGTCTGGAGCGCGATGACGCTGCCGATGAAGGCGGCGACGAGAGAGGCCAGCGGCAACGACTCGACGCCGATCGCCCGCATTTGCTTGATCGTCTCGGGGCAGATACGTGGCCGGGCTCCGCAAGCGCGCGCAGGATGTCGCGTGCGAAGTATCCGCGGCGCCGACGCCGTTGAAGATGCCGAGGATCGCGCTGGACACGGCGTTCCGATGCCGCGTCCCAAGGCGTCGGTCGTTGCGGACGAGACGCGCCGCCATTCCCCGGCGCATTCGCGGGGCACTGCGGACGACGTCACGTGCGGACGCGGCCCAGCAGGTACGTCCCGGCGATGGTGAAGATCACGTTCGGGATCCACGCCGCGAGATACGGCGGAATGAGCCCTTTGGCGCCGACCGCCTTGGTGAGCTGGATCATCATCAGGAACAGCACCGTCGTCGCGAGACTGATGGCGATGCCGTAGGCGGCGCCTCCTCGCTGCGTGCTGGTCGCCAGCGGGGCACCGAACAGCGCGATGATGATACACGTCACTGGGACTGCGATCTTCTGCGCCAGCTCCACCTTGAGCTCATCGGCGTTGCCGCCCGAGCGCTCGAGAGCGCCGATGAAGCGGCGCAGGTCCTCGAATCGCATGTCCTCAGGATTCTTTGGCGCGGCCATGAGCTCCGGCGGCGCCTCTCGCAGGTGGTTGTCGCGGGCCGGAGTCGAACTGCAGCGACAGGTCGTCGACGCTGTCGGGCACGACGTGGAGCGACTCCCTTGTGCAGGATCCAGCCGTGGCTGGAGCCGCCAGTTCGCGGTCTGCGGCGGTGATGAGTGTACGTCGGATACGCGAGGTCGACCCCGCGGCGCTCGATCTCGAGGGAGTTCAGCGTGCCGTGTGCGCGTCGAGGGCGCCGACCTTGTAGACACGCCCTTCCTCGGCGGCGTACGCGAAGTTGTACCGCTGGTTGCCGCCTCGGAACTGCTGCTCCTCGAGAATCTCGTCGTGCTTGGCGTTGGTCACCGGCGCGAGCTCGCCGATGCCGAGGCCGAGCAGGGCGGCGAGACAGGCCGCGAAGAAGATCGGTGCAGTCATGCGGTAGAAGCTGATGCCCGACGCTTTGGCCGCCGTGATCTCGGAATGGCGGGTGAACGCGCCGATCGAGAACACTGTCGCGAACAGCACCGCGGCCGGGAGCACGAGAAACATGGAGCCCGGAATCCAGTAGATGTAGCCGAGCGCGATCCGGGGCGCCGGGATGTTGCGCTGCAGATACGTCTGCAGGTGGTCGGTCAGGTCGATGACGATCACCAGGACCGGGAAATCCGAGCGAGTCGTCACGAAGATCTTGATCCACTCGAGGAACACGTACGCGTCGAGCGGGCCGATCTGGTCCGCCGCTCGCGGGTCCTCCTCGAGCGTGCCGCGCGCGCGCGCCTTCGGCCCCCGCCCGGGCGCCGGTGCCGCGCCGGCGGCACGAGAGGGCGCCCTGCCGCGGTGGCGCTCACGCCGTCCGTTCCGGCGGCACGACGGAGGCGGGAAGTGGATGCCGGACGCGGGCGAACCAGGCCTGAATGGCGTCCTTGAGTTCGCCCAGGTCACCGCCGCGCGCGGTACTGCCGGCGCGGCCGACGCGAGAGAGCAGTGCGGCTCCGACGACGAGGAAAATGACGTTGGACGCCCACATGGCCCAGAATGGGCTCACCTTGCCGGCCTGCGCGAGTGGCTCGCCGGCGATGAGCCCGACATAGTACAGCCCGAACACGCCGAAGCTGACACCGATCACCAGCCCCACGCCGCCGCGCGGAAACCGGAGCGCGATCGGGGCACCGAGCAGGACGAAGATGGCACAGGCGACCGCGATCGCGAACTTCTTCTGGATCTCGACGTCGTAGGTGTTGAACGTGCGGTGGCCGCCATCGACGCGCGCGCGCGCCGCTTCGAGACTCGCACTCATGCTGGTGAGCGTCACCGCGGCGGCGCTCGGCGTGATCTGCACCGTCCGTCCCCGCGGAAGCACGAGCGGCGGCCGGGGTTGGACCGTCACGGGCACCGTGGCGCACGGTGACGCAGGCCGGGCAACGGTGCAGGCGCCGGAGCGCGACCAGTGCCGGATCGGACCCGCGGCCGCGCCAGCCGAGCGGCAGGCCGAGATGGCCGGGCGTTGTGCGCCGGACGGCGGCGGCGCGTCACCGGCGGCGGGCCGCGGACCGGCGGTTTGCCGGCGCGCTGGCCGGCGCTGGCTCCGGCGCCTGCCGCTCGGCCCGCCGCTCGCCCCGCCGTTCGACCGCCGCTGCTCGCGGCGGCAGCCGGCGCCGCGGCTGCGACCATCGCCGCCGCCGTGCTGCGTGCTGCGCCGAGGAACGCCCACGAGTGAAGTCGCAGTACACGCGTCCGAGACTCCATTCGGCCGGAACGGGTTCCCGGGGTCCCGGGTGGCGGCGGGGCGGGACCACTCGTACCGGTCGTCGCGATCCGGACGCCGTTGACGAGGCTGTGCTCGATCTCCTGGCGCGCTGGCCGTCTGATCGCGCTCTGCGTCGGCGACGACCTCCTGCATCTCGCAGATCGACATCTCCGCGTTCGCTCTTGTACGTGTCGTTGGTCGACCGGGTGAGCGTGTTGCCGACCCCGTGAACGCGGATGTGATTCACGATGTAGTAGAGCCGCTGCAGCTCGCCCGGATTGGTCTTCTGGACCTCTTCCATCGACCCGTCGAACAGTGTGAGCGCGAGATCGCCGTCGGGCGTCAGCGCCATGGTCCCGCTGTCGGCGAAGATGGTGCGCCGCCGCGTCGGGTCGCCCAGGTCGTAGATCACGACCTCGCGCATCTCGGTCGGTCGCTTCATCGAGCTGTCCCGCGCGCAGATACAGCTTGCCGGGCGAGACCTCGTTGATCACCTGGGCGTGGAGCGAGAACGTCGGCTTCTTGCGCGCGATGTCTTCCATCGAGCGTCCGGAGCTGATGGTTCGACCGGGGCAGGACCTGATCGTTGAACGCGATCATGACCATCGAGAGGCCGATGCGCCGCAGGAGCGACGGGTATGAGGAGCCGCGAGAGCGAGACGCCGCTGGCCTTGAGCGCCGTGATCTCGTTCTCGGCCGCCAGCCGGCTGAACGCATAGAGCACCGCGACGAGCACGGCCATCGGCATCGTCATGGCGACGGTGAACGGCACCGACAGCCCGACGAACTCGGCGATCACGCGTCCACGGCAACCCCTTGCCGACGAGGTTGCCGATATTCTTGGCAATGTAGTTCAGCAGCAGAAGCGACGTGAGCGCCGTCAGGGCGAAGCAGCAGCGGCCCCACGTGCTCTCTGCAACGCGTATTTGTTGAGTATCTTCACTGTCTGAAATTCCGCCCCGTCGCGAGTCAAATGCAAGGCCGAAGGGCTCGCGGGCGGCGATCCGCGGGTGTCGCGGCGCGTTCGGCGTCCCGACGGCACACGGCCGTGGCCAATCCGCGGCTGATCGACCCCACATCCGTGTCCCCTGCCTCGTGAAATTGCCAGCGCTCCTCTGCGTGGTCATGTCGCTCGCCGGGTGCCAGCGTAGCGCCGTCACCCCGCACACGCCGTTCGACGCGCAGGCCGCGCATGGCGTACGTCCAGGACCCAGCTCGCAGTTCGGGCCCGCGCATCCCGGGACGCCGGGCGCGCAGCAGTGCGGTGACTGGATCATTGCCCAGATGCGCCAGCGCGCCGACACGGTGATCGTCCAGAGCTGGACGCACACCACGACCGGCGGGACGGTGCTGCCACTCCGTAATATCCTTGCCCGCTTTCGTCCGACGGCGACCGACCGCGTGCTCTACGTCACGCACTGGGATACGCGGCCCGTCTCGGACGAAGCCCAGGACCCGGCGCAACGGCGGATCCCGATGCCGGGCGCGAACGACGGCGCGTCTGGCGTGGCGCTCTTCGTCGCGCTCGGCGACGTGCTCAAGAAGACCCCGCCCACCGTCGGCGTCGATCTGCTGTTCGTGGACGGCGAGGACTACGGCGACTTCACGAAGAACCGGGACGTGCTGCTCGGGTCGACGTATTTCGCGACGCACCTGCCCTACGCCGGACTATCGGCCGCTCTACGGCGTGCTGTGGGACATGATCGGTCGACCGCAATCTCGACATCTACGAGGAGGCCAACTCGATGCATGGCGCGCCCGAAGTCGTCACCCGGGTGTGGCATGAGGCCGCCGACCTGGGGTACGGCCGGTACTTCATTCCGCAGACCAAGTACTCCGGATCACCGACGACCACGTGCCGCTGCTCAAGGCCGGACTGCGGGTGATCGACGTCATCGACTACGACTACCCGGCCCACCACACGCCGCAGGATACCATCGACAAGATCTCGGCCCAGTCGCTGCAGATCGTGGGAGACGTGGCGGTGAGCCTAGTGGCTAGTGGCTAGGGACTAGGGACTAGGGACGAAAGAAGCCTCAGGGGCCAGTGACGCGTCAATGTCACTGGCCCCGAGGTTTTCTACGAGTCCCTAGTCCCGAATCCCAATCCGTAGCCCCTAAACACCTGTCCTGACATCCGAAGATATGCCGAAAGACAACCAGTCCCCATCGGTGACCAAACTTTCGCTGGGCGCGTCCTCCACACGTGCCGCCCTGCGTCATTGCCCGACGCGTTGCCGCGGTCGGTTTTGACCATCTCGCCTGCGACGCCGTGCCCCCTCCGCTGACTGCGACTGTCTCCGTTCGACCGGATCGGCGACGCTCTCGTCCGGGAGGGCCAGATCACTCGCGAGCAGCTCGCGACCGCGCAGCGCGAGCAGAAACAGAGCGGGGGCAGCGTCACCTATCAACCTCGTGAAGCTCGGCTACATCCAGGAAGTCGAGCTGACCAAGATGCTGGCGCGGCAGTATCGAATGCCGGCGGTCGACCTGTCCAAGTTCGAGGTCGACCCCAAGATCGCGAAGCTGATCCCGACGGACCTGGCGACGAAGAACCTCGTGCTGCCGCTCAAGCGCGACGGCCGGACGCTGACGGTCGCGATCGCGGACCCGACCAACCTCGGCATCATCGAGGACCTCAAGTTCATCACGCGGTACGACATTTTCCCGGTCATCGCGGGCGAGTTCACGCTCCGCAACACGATCGAGAAGTACTACGAGGCGTCCGACAGCGCAGATGCAGTCGCTCCTCGACGAGATCGACGGAGGCAGAGGGCGATCTCGAGGTCCTGGAAGACGAAGGACGACGAGCCGAACGCCGCCGCGCTCGCCGCGGCGGTCGACGACGCACCGGTCGTCAAGCTGATCAACGCGATCATGACCGACGCCGTGAAGCGCGGCGCGTCCGACATCCATTTCGAGTGCTTCGAGCACGAGCTGCGCGTGCGGTACCGCATCGATGGCGCGCTGCAGGAAGTGATGAAGCCGCCGCTCAAGATGAAGGCCGGCGCTCATCTCGCGCTTCAAGATCATGTCGTCGCTCAACATCGCGGAGCGTCGCGTCCCGCAGGACGGGCGCATCAAGCTGAAGATGGGCAAGAAGGTCATCGACTATCGCGTGTCGACGCTGCCCGACGCTGTTCGGCGAGAAGGTCGTGCTCCGGATTCTCGACAAGGGCAACCTGACGCTCGATCTCGAGAAGTTCGGCATCGAGCCGCGCGCCGAGCGCGAGCTGATGGAGGCGATCTCGAACCCGTACGGCATGGTGCTCGTGACCGGGCCGACCGGATCGGGCAAGACGACGACGCTCTATTCGGCGCTCTCGAAGGTCAACAACATCGACGTGAACATCATGACCGCGGAAGATCCCGTCGAGTACAACCTCTTCGGGATCAACCAGGTGCTCGTGCGCAACGACATCGGCATGACGTTCGCCGCCGCGCTGAAGGCGTTCCTGCGGCAGGATCCGAACATCATCATGGTCGGCGAGATCCGCGACCTCGAGACGGGCGGCATCGCCATCAAGGCCGCGCTCACGGGGCACCTGGTGCTGTCGACGCTGCACACCAACTCGGCGCCGGAGACCGTGACGCGTCTGCTGGACATGGGACTCGAGCCGTTCAACGTCGCGAGCGCGCTCAACCTCGTGCTGGCGCAGCGACTCGTCCGGCGCATCTGCAAGAACTGCAAGAGCAAGTACGAGCCGGACGACGCCGAGCTCGCAGGCCGCCAAGGTGAAGCGCGACGACGACCTTCCGCGAACTGCGCTTCACCGAGGAGGCGCTTCAGGAACGCGAAGGGCCGCGCGACGCAAGGAAGCCGCGCCGTTCCTCGACGAACCTCTCGCTCGACACGAAGATCGGCGACGTGCCGTTCTTCAAGGGCACCGGGTGCGACGACGTGCAACGGCACCGGGCTCAAGGGCCGGCAGGGTCTGTACGAGGTCATGTTCATGACCCCGCACCTGCGCAAGCTGATTCTGCAGAACGTCGGCGCCGCGGAGATCCGCGATGCGGCGATCGAGGACGGCATGCTGACGCTGCGCATGGACGGCTGGCTCAAGGTCCTGAAGGGCATCACCACGATCGAGCAGGTCGTTCGCGAGACCGACGCGCGTGAGTCGCACGTCGCCTGCTGTCTACGGTCTCGGTCCTCGGTCCACGATGCGCTCGCCACGACCTCGCTCCCTGCCCTCGCTCTTCCGCACCGGCCTCCATCCGGCCGCTCCTGACGCCCCCGGCGCAGACGCGTCAACCTCCGCACGCTTGCTCGAAGAAATGATCGAGCGCGACGCGTCCGATCTGCACATCACCGCCGGCGAGCGCCCGAAGCTGCGCATCGACGGCGACATCACGAACTCGAAGAACGACTACGTGATGACGCCCAAGGACACGCTGCACGCTGGCGTACTCGGTGCTGACGGAGAACCAGAAGAAGCGCTTCGAGCTGGAGGACGAGCTGGATTTCTCGTTCGGCATCCAGAACCTCGCGCGCTTCCGCGGCAACTGCTTCAAGCAGCGCGGCTGCGTCTCGATGGTGATCCGGCAGATCCCGTTCTCGATCAAGACCTTCCAGGACCTCGGCCTGCCGCCGGTGATCGCCCAGCTGGCCGAGAAGCCGCGCGGGCTGGTGCTCGTCACCGGCCCGACCGGCTCGGGCAAGTCGACGACGCTGGCCGCGATGATCGACAAGATCAACCGCGAGCGCAAGGGCCACATCATCACGGTCGAAGACCCGATCGAGTTCATCCACCGGCACCAGGGCTGCATCGTCAACCAGCGCGAGGTCGGCACCGACACCAAGAGCTTCCAGAACGCGCTGAAGTACGCGCTGCGTGAAGATCCCGACGTGCATGCTCATCGGCGAAATGCGCGACCTGGAGACGATCCAGGCCGCGCTGACGATCGCCGAGACCGGCCACCTCGCGTTTGCGACGCTGCACACGAACTCGGCGGCCGAGGCCGTGAATCGCATCATCGACGTGTTCCCGATCGCACCAGCAGTCGCAGGTGCGGGCGCAGCTCGCGTTCGTGCTCGAGGGGATCATCACGCAGACGCTGCTGCGCGCAAGGCCAAGGGACGCGGGCGCGTCGATGGCGGCGGAGATCCTGGTCGTGACGCCGGCCATCCGCGCGCTGATCCGCGACGACAAGGTCCACCAGATCTACTCGTCGATGCAGTCGGGCAAGAAGTACGGCATGCAGACGCTGAACGACGCGCTGTACAATCTGTATATGAGCCGCGAGGTGGACGCTGGACGAGTGCCTGCGCGTGTCGGGCGACCCGAACGAGTTCTCTGCGATGATCGGCCAGCCACGCTGGATGAGGCGGGAAGACACGGTCGCCCGCGTCCGAGACGGCGGGGTCCGGCGGGCGCCGGTAACGGGAGCGCGGCCAGGTACCGCCAGCGGCCAGGAGAGACCGAGAGGGCGGAGACCGAGGACTCGCAGGAGCAGTCGGTGGGTCGGCATAGGCGCACTGAGGCCATCACTCGGGATCATCACATGCCAAGTTTCACGTACACCGCTCGCGCACGTCAACGGCGAGCTCAAGACGGCGACGATCGACGCCGCGAGCCGCGAGGACGTCGTCGCGCAGCTCCGGCGCCAGCGGCTGACCGTCGTCAAGGTCGACGAAGAGGCGAAGGCGAAGCAGAAGCTCGCGGCGGCTCGATCAAGATGCGCGACATCGTGATCTTCACGCGGCAGTTCTCGACGATGATCAACTCCGGCTTGCCGCTCGTGCAGGCGCTGGACATTCTCTCCAAGCAGAGCGAGAACAAGACGCTGCAGGACGTGACGCGCGCGGTCGTGTTCGACGTCGAGTCCGGTCACACGGTCGCCGACGCGCTCGCGCAAGCATCCCGAAGGCGTTCAACGACCTGTACGTGAACATGGTCGCCGCGGGCGAGGCGGGTGGTATTCTCGACACGATCCTCATGCGTCTCGCGACGTTCATGGAAAAGAACGACGCCCTCGTCCGCAAGGTGAAGGGCGCGATGATCTACCCCGGCGTCATCATGTCCGTGGCCGGCGATCGCCATCAGCGTGCTGCTGATCTTCGTCATCCCGGTGTTCGAGAACATGTTCGGGTCGGTCGGCCTGGCGCTGCCGCTCCCGACGCGCATCGTGATCGGGCTGTCGAAGTTCCTACGCGGGTACTGGTGGGCTCGCGTCGGTGTGCGGCGCGATCGGCGGCGTGTTCGCGATCAAGAAGTACTACGCCACGCCGGACGGCAAGCTGCAGATCGACCGCGCGCTGCTGCACATGCCGGTCCTGGGCGACGTGCTGCGCAAGTCGGCGGTGTCGCCGGTTCACCCGCACGCTCGGTACGCTGATCAGCTCCGGCGTGAGCATCCTCGACGGACTCGAGATCACCGCCAAGACCGCGGGCAACCGCGTCATTCAGGACGCGATCATGGCGTCGCCGGTCGAGCATCGCAGGTGGTGACACGATCGCGCGCCGCTCGCCGAAGTCGCAGGTCTTCCCGCCGATGGTGATCTCGATGATCGCCGTCGGCGAATCGACCGGTGGACTCGACGAAATGCTGGCGAAGATCGCCGACTTCTACGACGAGGAAGTCGACGCGGCGGTGTCGGCACTGCTCTCACTGCTCGAGCCGGTCATGATCGTGTTCCTCGGCGTGGTCGTCGGCGGCATGGTCGTCGCCATGTACCTCCCGATCTTCGACATGATCAACGCGGTCAAGTGATGGTGGTTGGTGGCGTGTACAGGAATCGCCAAGGCACGCATTAGCGAATCGTAATCGCCGCTCCGGTCAGTCCTAATCCTCCGATAACGGCCCAGCTACCTCGGCGAGGTAGACTGGGCTGTGTCGCATGTGGCCCAGTGGGACACACCTGTGGGGATCGGAGGCACCGTGTTCACCACGCTCGTCGAGTCCAGAGGCGCGCGAGAGCGGCGCGCAGGCGGTACGGTATTGAGTGTCGCGCTCCATACGACCATGATCTCGCTCGCGATCTACGCGACGGCGACTGCGAGTCCGCGGGAACGTTCCGATTCGCGGGAGATTCTGCACTACGTGCCTCAAGCCCCACGCACCCACGTGACGCCAGCGCCGGCGGAACGGCTCGCCGTAGGAGCCGTGCCGCGCGTCGTGGTGCCCGGGCTCGACGTGCTGTCGAACGTGCCGTCCGTGATCCCGCACGTCGATCTGACCGCGCCTGCGGCCGATATGGGATTCTGGAAGCGACGGGCAGCTGGACTCGCCGACGCGGCGGACGGTTCGCCAGGGGGCCGGCCATCGGCCGCGCCATACCTCGCCGTCCAGGTGGACAAGCCGGCAGCCCCCGCGCCGGGCTCCGCTGCGCCGTCGTATCCCGCGATGCTTCGTGAGGCGGGTGTGACGGGCCGGGTGGTCGTCGAATTCGTCGTCGACACGGTTGGGCGCGTCGAGCCACACAGCTTCCGCGTGCTGCAATCCGACAACCCGTCGTTCGACGACGCCATCCGGGCGGCGCTGCCACGGATGCGGTTCTATCCCGCCGAAGCCGGCGGTCATCGCGTCCGTCAGCTCGTCGAGCAGCCGTTCACGTTCACACTGACAGGGGGAGGGGCCTGAGGCGCGGCAGGGGCGCCCGAGAACGAAGACGTGCAGAAAGGAGAGAGGAGACACCTGCAAACCGCGCCACGGATCGGTAAGGGCGACGCCATGCGTCGCCCCGGTAGTGGGATCGGCACGGCATTGACCCCGCTATGAGCCCGGTGAATGGCCTCAGGATAGCACGAACATGCCGAACGCCGCGGCAAACATGAGGGCTGCGGTCGTCCAGACGGCGACCTGGCTCGCCCGCGAGCTCGGTTGCTGTTGCATAAGGGTGCGGTCCGACGCGATCAGGACGATGCCGACGAGCAGGAACGGTGCGAGGAGACCATTGACGATGGCCGTCCAGTACAGCGCCCTGACCGGGTTCACATGCGCGAAGTCGAGCGCGACGCCCGCTGCGAGCGACAGGACGATCACTCCGTAAAACGCCGGCGCTCGCCCCGGTCGGGTGTCGATGCCCTGGCGCCAGTTGAAGACCTCGGCCAGCGCGTACGCGCCGGATCCACTCAACGTGGGAATCGCGAGGGCACCGACGCCAATGAGGCCGACCGTGTAGAGCAGCGCCGCGAACCGACCCGCGAGTGGCCGCAACGCCTCCGCAACCTGCCGACTCGTTTCCAGGTGCGTCAGGCCGTGCGCGTGCAGCGTCAACGCGGTCGTGAGGATGATGAAGAACATCGCCATGTTGGACGCGAACGTGCCCACGCCAATGTCCACCCTGCAATGAGTGAGCTCATCGTGCGTTGCCCCGAGTCGCTGACGGCCGATCAATCCCTGGGCCTTCTCTTCTTCGACCTCCTGCGACGCCTGCCAGAAGAACAAATATGGGCTGATCGTCGTGCCCAGGACGCCCACCACGGTGCCCCAGCCTCCGGACGGCACGTGTGGCGTGAATGTCGCCTTGAGGACCGGCAGCCAGTGTGGCCCGACTTCGAACGCGGCGACCACATACGCGAGAAGCACCAGGGCGAGCCACTTGAGGATGCGCTCGAACGTCGGGTAGTGCAGCCACAACGTCGCCGCGCCGATGAGCGCTCCGAACCCGATGACCCATAGATGTGAGTGCACGGACGTCAGCATGGCGGCAGCGTCGGCCATCCCCGCGAGGTCCGCACCAATGTTGAGTGTGTTCGCCAGCAGCAGTCCAGCGGTTGCGGCCACGATGACCCACCGGGGGAAGCGCTGGCGGAATGCCGCGGCGAGCCCGCGTCCGGTCACCATGCCAATGCGAGCACACATCATCTGGACGGCCGCCATGAGTGGCCACGTCACGATCGAGGTCCAGAGGAGTGCGGTGCCGAACTGCGCACCAGCGATCGAGTACGTCGCAATCCCAGAGGGATCGTCGTCGGCGGCCCCGGTGACGATCCCTGGACCGAGTGATCGCAAGAATCGACGAATCGCGGTCCCGCGCGTCAGGGCGTGCGGCGAATCACCGCCCGCGCCACCGATTCAGCTCCCGTCGATCCTTCTTCGTCGGCCGCCCGCGATCGTACGCCGTTGGGAGCGACCGGATTTGCGCGGCCAATGCCTCGCGGGCCGAGCGGCTCGCTGGCGTTTCCTCATACACCCGCGCGGCATCGGCGGCGCGCCCGCGCCGTTCACTCAGGGCACGCACCACGACCTCAGTCACGAACGGCGGATGACGCACGGTGACCCGATCACCCACCTGCAGCGGCCTCGCTCGCTTGGCATGTTCGCCATTGACGTCGACTTTGCCACCGCTAATGGCATCAGCCGCTGTCGACCGCGTCTTGAAAAATCGGGCGGCCCACAGCCATTTATCGAGGCGCGTGCGGCCGAGATCGCTTGGGTCGTCCATCCGTTAGTTCGGCTAGGGGTTTGCGTCACATACCGGTCAGGTTTGCGGCACACCAAGGCAGAGCGCGAGTACCAAGAAGTACCAGATGGAGCACGACCAGGTCACGTCCATCGCTGTCCAAAGTCCATGGCTTATGCAAGTGCGGCGCCGCCCGCTGAACTCGATAAACTATTAGCGCCAGCCTGGCGGCGTCGAGAACGGCCGGCGACGTGCACGCTCGGCGCCCCCGACTCACTGCGGCCATGACTGCGATCGCCCCGATCGAACACCGACTCGCTGCACCGCCTTCGCCCTCGCCCTTCGACCTGGCCAAGGCGCAGATGCCATCCCGCCTCCGGCCGCAGGCGGCGCTGGGCGTGCTCGACATCACGAAGTGGTTCGGCGAGACGAGCGGCGGAGTCAAGACGTACCTGCTCCAGAAGGCGCGATACGTCGAGGACCGCGAATCGCTGCGACAGGTGCTCGTGATTCCAGGGGCCCGTGACTCGATCACGACCGGTGACGGCGTGCGCTGCTACCGATTGCGCGGGCCGCGCATTCCGACGCAGCACCCGTATCGCTTCATGCTCGCCACACGCTCGATTCAACGCATCGTCGAGCACGAGCGGCCAGACATTATCGAGGTCGGGAGTCCGTTTCTCGTCCCGTGGATCACCCGCCGGGCTGCGCGCCGGTTCGATGTGCCACTGGTGATGTTCTTTCACAGCAACTTCGCTCGCAGCGTCTGCGCATTTCCCGAGCGTGCGTCGCGCATCCGGCAGCGGGCCCACGACGCTGTCTGGCGGTACGTCAAGCGGCTCAATCAGGAATTCGAGGCGACGATCGTCGCGTCGGACTTCATGGCGAGCGATCTCGAGGCGCATGGGGCGCTTCGGGTCGTGCAGATTCCGCTCGGCGTCGACCTCGCCCACTTCCATCCGCGCCGCCGGGCCGATGCCGCGCAAACCCGCGCGCGGCTTGGTTTGCCGGCCAATGCCCCCGTCTGCGGGTTCGTTGGTCGCTTCGCGCGCGAGAAGGAAATCGAGGTCCTGGTTGACGCGTGGGACACCATCGAGCGGCAGACCGACGCGTATCTCGCGATCGTGGGGGACGGACCAGCGCGCCGCCGACTCCGCGCGCGCAGCCGGAGCGCCCGTCTCGTGTGGCTTCCGTACCAGCACGATCGCAACGAGCTCGCGGACATTCTGGCCGCGCTCGACGTCTACATCTCGCCCGGCTCGATCGAGACCTTCGGACTCTCCGCGCTCGAGGCGGCGGCATCAGGCACGCCGGTGATCAGCGCGGACCGCGGGGGCGTCGCCGAGCAGATCCGGCGGTCCGGCGGAGGCGCACTCTTCCCCGCCGGTGACGCGGTGGCACTCGCCGAGGTCGCGGTGCGTCTCGTGCAGCACTCCAGCGAGCTCTCGCGTTTGGGCGCCCTCGGCCGCGCGTACGCGGAACGAGAGCATGCGTGGGACCGCGTGTTCGACCGGATCTTTGACGTCTACCGACGCGTCCTCGCATAGTCCTCGCTCGCCTGGCGCACGTGGTGTCCCGGCGCGCGGACTCATCATCTCGATCCACGACGTCGCACCGCCACTCGAGGATCAGGCCCGTGCACTCTGGGAGATGTGTCGGGCGCGCGGGGTCACTCCCGCATTACTCGTCGTGCCCAACTGGCATGGGCAGGCGCTGCTCGAGCGTGCGAGTCCGTTCGTCGCATGGCTGCGCACCTGTGTGGACTCAGGCGCAGAGGTCCTCCTCCACGGTGACCGACACGATGAGCAAGGCCTTGCGCGCGGGTGGCGCGATGAGCTGCGCGGCTGGGGACGCACGCTCCGCGAAGGCGAGTTCCTGACCCTCGATGAGCCGGCGGCCCGAGAGCGTATCGCGCGAGGGTTGGAGGTCATGCGGCGCGTCGGACTCGACCCGGTCGGATTCGTCCCGCCCGCGTGGCTCGCTCGGCCAGGATGCTGGCACGCCGTGAGCATGTGTGGTCTGCGTGTCAGCGAAGACGCCCAGGCCGTGCGCATTCATCGTGATCGGGCCATCGCTCGGATGGCATCGCCCGCCGTGAGGTGGAGCGCCCGTACGCCGCTGCGCGCGGCGGGATCGGCCTTGGTCGCCGCGGCGCGATGGCGCACCCAGCGCGACGCGGCGCACGTACGCATCGCGCTGCACCCCGGCGATCTCGCGCACCCATGGACCGTCCAGTCCGTCGGCAGCGCTCTCGATCAGTGGCTAATGGATCGACCGGCCATAACGTACGGCGCGCTGGCTACGGCCGAGGGCGCGTGAGGTGCCCGTGAGTCTCATCACAGCGCAGATCGTCTGTGTTGCGCTCGTGGCCATCGACGTGCTCACGCGCACCTGGCGCGTCCAGGTGCTCGCTCGAGGCCTCGGCTATCGTGCCGCGTTTGCGCGGGCGTTTGCGTTCAACGTGACGAGCGATGCGTCGGCGTCGCTGACGCCGCTACGCGCGGGTGGGGAGCCGGTGCGATTTGCCGGGATCCTCTACTGTGGGCTGACCGTGCCGGACGCCCTCGCCCTGATGGCCGTCGAAGGCGCGATGGAGTACCTGATGGTGCTCGCGATCGCTGGATACGTCGGATCCGCCTACGCGGTGCGCTGGTGGGTCGGCACGCGAGCGCGCCTCGTGCCGGCAATCCATCGGGCACTGCCGTGGATCGTCGCCACCGCGCTCCTGTGTCTGTTGCTGTGGGCATTCCTTCGCCGCATCAACCCTCGAGCGTCCAGCCAAGTACGTGGCACGTTCCTCACCTCACTCCGCCGTGCCAGTCGGATCCGGCTGTGGGCGGTCGCCGTTTCTGTGCCGCTCACGTTTCTGCATGTCGCAGCGCGCCTTGCCGTGCTGCCCGTCCTCGTACTCACGCTGCCATCACCGCCCGAGTTGGGACCGGTGGTGTTCGGATCGTTTGCCCTGTTGTACGGACAAATGTTCTTGCCGACGCCTGCGGGCGCCGGCGCGATCAATGTGAGCTTCTTGAATGGCGCAGCGGGCTACATGGGTCCCGATACCACGCAACTCCTGATCGTGTGGCGCTTTTACACGACGGTGACCGGCGTCATCCTGGGCGTGATATTTGGGGTTCCGTACTACGGGGATGCCATCCGCCGCTGGCTCTTACGACGTCGTGTCGCACGAAACACATTGCAGCATGGCCCCCGCGCGTGAGGTATCCAACATGATCACGCGAAGCGCATCCGTCTCGGCCGGCCACGAGCGCGTGCCCGCGGGAACCCTCCGCGACGAGGACGGGCGATCGGGACCGTCGGAGCCGCTCCGGCTCGCGCTCTTCACCGATACGTATACGCCACAGTTGAACGGCGTCTCACGGACCCTCGAGCGGCTGGTGCGAGCGGTTGCGGGGCATGGCGGTGTCGCTCGGGTCTACACGACGACCGACCCGGGCGTCGCGGCCGCCGATCGGGATGACCATGTGTGGCGTCGGCCGAGTGTCGCGTTCTGGGCGTACCCGCAGCTACGCATGGCGGCGCCGATCCTTGGTCGGGCCTACGGCGATCTGCGGAGCTGGCAGCCCACTCTGATTCATGCCGCGACGCCGTTCGGGATGGGCCTCACGGGACGAAGCTGCGCGCGGGCCCTCGGCGTGCCGCTCGTCACGTCCTACCACACGAGCTTCAACGAGTACGCGAAGTACTACCGGCTCGGCGCGCTGAGCAAACCGGGTTGGTCGTTCATCCAATGGTTCCACAACGGCGGCGCGCGCACCTACGTCCCGACTCGCGCTGTGCTCGAGGAACTGCAAGAGCTGGGCTTCGAGCGGCTCGCGGTCTGGGGACGTGGTGTCGATTCCCACCGATTCAATCCCACGTTTCGATCTGCCGCCTGGCGGAGCAGACTCGGTGCCGACGAGCGCACAGTCGTCGTCGCGTACGTCGGGCGCCTTGCAGCCGAAAAGGGACTGGATACGGCGTTGGAAGCGATGACGCAGCTCACGACTCGGAGCGCGGGGACCGGAGCCCATGGCCCGCGCATCGTCTTCGCCGTGGCCGGTGATGGCCCGTACGCTGCACAATGCCGGCGCGTGGCCCCGCCGCCGCCCGCGGCCCACTTCGTCGGGCGACTCGAGGGACGTGCGCTCAGCGAGTTCTACGCATCGGCGGACATCTTCGTCTTCCCCTCCGCGACCGACACCTTCGGCAATGTTTTGCTGGAGGCCATGGCGTCCGGTCTCCCCGTGATCGGGGCGGACGTCGGTCCGACGCGCGAGATCCTGGCCCAAGGCGGCGGTCTCACCGTGCCACCGCGCGATGCGCGCGCACTCGCGACGGCTGTGGAGCGCCTCGCGGCCGATCCGGCGCGCCGTGCGACTCTCGCGGCGGCCGGAGCGGCGTACGCGTCGTCGTGTTCGTGGGAGCGGATCTTCGACGATCTCGTGAGCGACTATCGCCGGGTCGCGCGGGGCGCCGCTCGGCCGCGCTAACCCGACCCGCTCAGTCCCGCTCCGCCCCTCGTCGCAGCCGCTTCTTCTCGGAGAGGCGGCGCTTCGCGTCGAATGCGCTGCCGCTTGGAGGCGGCGGTGGGGCGCGTCGGACGACGACGCTTGGGCACGAGGAGTGCCCGAGCCACGAGCGCGCCCAGTCGTTCCGCGGCAGCGTCGCGGTTCTGGCGCTGACTGCGCGATTCCGAAGCGATGATTCTCAGATTGCCCTGACCATCGATGCGATGGGCGAGACGTGCCATTGCCCAATCGCGGCGAGCCGGGTCGAGCGCCGCCGTCTGCGCGATGTTCCAAACTACCTCGACGCGTGTCGCCGACGTGTTGACGTGCTGACCCCCCGGGCCGCCCGAGCGCGTCGATCGCACAACGAGCTCGCGCCCCGGGATCGTCAACGACCCGTTGACCACAATGTCGTGCATGTCAGGCCGATACGGTCGCTTCGGTGCGAGGCGAGTGGAGCTCGGTCCGCGATCGAGTCCGGTGGACGCGGAGCGCCGCGACGCGACGACCGTCGATCGCGATGATCTCGAGCTCGCCGCCCGGGAAGCCGACGCGGTCGCCAATGCGGGGGGCGCGCCCCAGCTTCGCAAACGCATATCCACCGAGCGTGGTCCAGTCGCCCTCGGGAATGGCGAGCTCGTGGTCCGACCGCACGTCGATCACCGACAGTGCCCCCGCCAGCTCGAGCACGCCGTCCGACTCGACCGACGTGCGCGTCGCGGGGTCGTATTCGTCGGCGATGTCGCCAATGACCTGCTCAACCAGGTCTTCCATCGTGATGATGCCGGCGGTGCCGCCGTATTCGTCGAGCACGATCGCCATATGCGCTCGCGTTCGACGGAGGTCGTCCAGCACGAGCTCGGCCCGCCGCGTCGCCGGCACGTAGAGCGGGTTCCGTGTGTAGCGCTGGATCGAGAACGGCGTCCCGGTCTGGTGGAGCAGGAGGTCTTTCACGAGGAAGATCCCGACGATGTCGTCGAGGCCCGTCGCGGTAGACGGGATATCTAGAGTACCGCTCGCTGCACAGGACCGCGCGGACCTCGGCCTCGATGGCGTCGATCGGTAGGGCGACCACCTCGGTCCGTGGACGCATGACGTCGTGCGCGCGCTTGTCGTGGAACTCGAACACGCTGCTCAGCATGAAGGCCTCGCGGGCGTCGAGCGAGCCTCCGGCCCTGGCCTGCAGCATGAGCTCACGCAGCTCATCGAGGGTGAGCGAGCGCACCCACCGAGCCGCAAGGACTGCGGCTACGGGGTGCAGGAGCCGACGGGCCGCGCGCCAGAGGGCGTGATGGACGGCGTGGACAGCGGCGGTGGTCTGCGCGGCAATCCGCGCCGCGGTGCGGCGTGCAATTGACTGAAACGACTGCAGTTGGGACGTACGCATAGGGCCGGCGCGCGGAAACTGTTTCGCGCGCAACTCGTCTCAAAGATACACGCAAATGGTTGACGGCGCGCCCCTTTCACCCCCCGAACGATCCGCTTCGGCACCGCCCCGTCCGCTACCGGGGACGAGCGTGCTGCCCCCGCGCCGACGCCTGCAACAGGCGATGTTGGACCCGCGGCGGATCATCCGCTGGGTTTACCTCGGGCGCTTCTCAGTAGCGACGGCCATCTTCCTCGCCGCGCAACTCGTTTGGACGAGCACGCCTTCCAACGACACCCGGATCGCGTCCCTCATATTCGCTGTTACAATGGTCGTCACCGTGGTCTCCGCCGCCTATACGGAGGTCTACGGCGCACCCCCGCGGGGCACCTTCGTATACCTCCAGACCGTCTACGATCTGCTGCTCGTGACAGCCGTCGTTCACCTGACGGGCGGTGGGGCGTCGCAATTCACGCTGTTCTATATCCTGGCGATCGCCGTCGCGGCCCTGTTGCTCCCAATCGGCGGGGGACTGCTCGTCGCATTCTTCGGCATTGTCTGTTACTTCGCCGAAGTGCTGTGGTTGAGCGATGCGGCCCCGGGTATCGGGGTATGGCTCCAACTGGTTGTGTTTGCGATGGTTGCGCTCGCCTGTGCCTATATCAGTGCACAGCTGAAGGAAGCTGGAGAAGGCACCGCGGCGGAGCTCGTCTTCGTTCGCCTGCAGGCAGACGATATCCTGCGCAACATCCGGAGCGGCATCGTCACCGTTGATGAGCATGGCACACTGCTCTACGCCAACCCCGCTGCCAGCGCTCTCCTCGGCATCCCGTTCGTCGAGCTGATCGGGACCCCCATCCTGCAACACATTTTCGACGTCGCGCCAGCCATCGCGCGCGCGCTCCAGCGGGCTGCGTCAGATCGCGTGCGGACCACCCGGGCGGAGGAGATCGTTCGCTTCGGCGACCATGCCTTCCCCATTGGCGTCACGACAACATTTGCCGACGGCGCCGGGGGACATGGACGAACGGCGACCGCGATCTTTCAGGACATCGCGGGCCAGAAACGACTCGAGAGCCTGCATCTGCGCGCGGGCCGACTCGAGGCGGTCGCGGAGCTGAGCGCCTCGTTGGCACACGAGATCAAGAATCCACTAGCGTCGATCCGGAGCGCAGTGGAGCAGCTCACGCGTCTGATCGAGCCGGCGACCGGTCCACTCGCAGCTCGCGGGCGGAGCGAGCCGGCTGCGAGCGCGCGCCGTGCACGCTCGGCCGCGGGCAACGGACGGGCTTCGGCAAATGGGGGCGCTGTCGGTCACGGACGTCGCATGCGGGGCGGCGGCGCGGCGGCCACCGAGACGGAGCTGCCCGCTGGTGTGGGCGCCTCGACGACCGCCGTCGAAGATGCGCGGACGCTCGGCACGCTCATCGTGCGCGAGACCGACCGTCTGTCCCGCCTGCTCAGCGAGTTCCTCGATTTTGCTCGCGTTCAGGTCAGGCGCACGTCACCGGTCAACCTGTCCGCTCTGGCCCGCGGCGCCGCCAGCCTGGTGGCGGCCCACCCCGACGTCAAGGAAGGCCTGCGGGTGAACTGTGTCACGCCGGAGACCCCAATCGTCATCGACGGCGATGAGGATCTTCTTGCACCGAGCCATCTGCAACCTCGCGCTCAATGCCGTGCAGGCCGCGCCGGCTGGGCGGTGAGGTGCGAATCGAGGTGAGTGCCCTGACCAGCGGAACAGCTGCCGACCGGAGTCACCGACGACGTGTTCGACGCCGGCGCGAGTCGCTCTGCAAGTCTCCGACGACGGGCCGGGCATCCCGGCAGAGGTCCGTGACCGGCTGTTCGAGCCGTTCATCACGACCAAAGCCGGCGGCACCGGACTCGGCCTCTCCGTCGTGCACCGCGCGATCGAAGCACACCGCGGCATCGTGCTCGTCGATTCTGGCGGCGAGACACCCGGGACGCGTGTCACCGTGCTGCTCCCGGTGACGCTGCCCGACGATGCCGCACTGTACGCGCGGGACGACGTGGACGGTGACGACGTGAGCGCGAACGGCCAGCCGACGGTGCTCGTCATCGACGACGAGCTCGGGCATTCTCGAATCGCTTCGCATCCTGCTCAAGAACGAAGGATTCAGTCCCGTCATCGCCAACGGCGGGAAGCAGGGGCTCGAGCAGATCGCGGAGCTGCGGCCAGACATCATCCTGAGCGACGTCCGCATGCCGTCGGTCGGCGGCGTGCAGGTCCTGAGCGCCGCGCGAGCGCAGGATCCCGACGTGCCCGTCATCCTGATGACGGCGCAGGCGACGCTGCAGTCGGCGATGCAGGCGGTCAACGAAGGCGCGTTCTACTACATCCAGAAGCCGTTCCGCAACGACGAGCTGCTCGCCATTCTCCGGCGCGCGGCCGAGCACCGCAAGCTGCGCGTCGAGAACCGGTCGCTGCGGCAGGAGATCACGCGGCGCGAACGGACGGCGTGCGAATCGGCCGGTCGGGAACGAGCAAGTCCTGGCTCGACATCGTGCAGCTGGCGGAGACGGTCGCGCCGACCGAGTCGACGATCCTGATCCAGGGCGAGTCGGGCACCGGCAAGGAGGTCATCGCTCGCTACATCCATCAGCTGTCGCTGCGCACGGACGGTCCGTTTCTCTCCATCAACTGCGGCGCGCTGCCCGAGAGCCTGCTCGAGTCCGAGCTCTTCGGCCACGTGAAGGGGTCGTTCACCGGCGCGGTCAAGGACAAGAGCGGATTGTTCACCGCGGCGGCGGGCGGCACGTTCTTCCTCGACGAAATCGGCGAGACGACGCCCGCGACGCAGGTCAAGCTGCTGCGCGTGCTGCAGCACCGCGAAGTCATCCCGGTCGGCGCGACCGAAGCGCATCCCGATCGACATGCGGCTCGTCGCGGCGACCAATCGCGATCTCGAAGAGGAGATCAAGCGCGGGAACTTCCGCAGCGATCTGTTCTATCGACTCAACGTGATCGCGCTTGCACCTGCCGCCGCTGCGCGACCGACGCGACGACATCCCGCTGCTCGTCGACTGTTCCTGCACCGGGCGTCGCGAAGCGCGGGACGAGCCGGCGAAGCAGGTCAGCGCCGCCGCGCTGGACGTGCTCACAGAGCTTCGCCTGGCCGGGAAACGTGCGCGAGCTGGAGAACGCCCTCGAGCGCGCGGTGATTCTGACGCGCCGGTGCCGATCATCGACGTCAGGTGCTGCCGGAGCGGATCACGCAGCGGCGCTGCCGAGCCGCTCGTCTCGGAGCGCATGCGCGACCAATCCGACGCTCGAGGCGATCGAGCGGGCGTACATCCTGTGGGTGCTGCAGAGCGAGGGCGGGTAACAAGACGCGCGCGGCCGACGTGCTCGGTATCGACCCATCGACGCTCTATCGCAAACTGTCGCGGTTCGGGGTCGAGGCGTGATCGACGAGGCTCGGGATCCGGGATCTGGAGTACGGGGTTCGGAGTCGAATTGACGCCGCGTGCACAATGGCGGCGCGCGGTCACCACACCATGGACGGTAGCGATAAGCGTCGGGCTGCTCACATTCGGTGTGGCGTTCGCGACCGCGAGCCCGTACATGGTCGGATCGTTTCAGGATGATGGCACGTATGTCATCCTTGGCCGTGCTCTGGCGACCGGCGCGGGCTATCGATATCTGCACCTGCCCGGTTTGCCCGCCGCGACGCACTTCCCGCCTGGATACCCCGCGTACCTCGCGCTGCTCTGGCGATTCGCCCCGCATTTCCCCGGCAATGTCTTGACGTTCGAGCACGGCAACGACCTGCTGCTGGGGCTCGCGGCCGTGTTGGGGTTCTTTCTCGCCCGGTCCGCGCGGCTGTCGACACCCTGGGCCTGCGCGGTCGCCCTGCTCGGCACCATCAGCATCCCGCCGTTGGCGCTGGCGAGCATGGTACTCTCCGAATCAGCGTTTCTCGCCGTCGTGCTCGCCGCGCTGCTCGGCGCCGAGCGCATCGCCAAAGGCACGGGGGTCGGGGGCCGGAGGTCGGGGGTCGGGAACGACGACTCATTTCGCCTGGCGTGCTTCGCGGGCGTGCTGTGTGGTGCCGTCATGTTGGTCCGGTCGATCGGCGGGGTACTCCTGCCAGCCGCCGTGGGCGTGTATCTCGTGCGTCGGCAATGGCGCGCGGCCCTGGGCTTCGCTGCCGGCGCGATCGTCACCGTCTTGCCATGGCAGTTGTGGGTCTGGACGCACAACAGCCAGCTGGCGCCAATCCTGCAAGGCGAGTATGGGTCATACGCGGCCTGGCTGATGGGTCCCATCCATCGCCACGGCGTCGGGTTTGCATGGGATACCGTTCGTCGCAAGCCTGTGGACTTGATCGCGTTGTTTGCTGTGCAGCTTGCGCCCGGATGGCCGCTTTTCATCAAGGGCGTGGCACTCGCGGTCTTCGCGGTTCTACTGGCGTACGGCGCCGTCGTGCTCGCTCGGCGACTGCCCGTGACGGCCGCGTTCGGCGCGCTCTATTTCATCGTGGTGCTGCTATGGCCTTTCCCGCCATTCCGTTTTGTCTGGGCAATGTGGATGCTGATCGTCCTGGTCCTCGCCGTCGCGGCGGAGTCGATATGGAAATGGCGGCCGGCCACCCAGGGGGCGCGCGGCTGGCGGGTGACTGGCCTCGTCGCTGCCGCTGCGATTACTCTTTGCTTCGTTCGATACGACGTCTTGGGCTACCGGCATCACTGGTGGAACACCATGCAAACGAGCCTGACCGTGCACCGCGAGGCCCGGTTGGCGTGGCTCGCCGATCATCCCGACCTCCCGGGGCCAACGGCGAGCGACATCGAGCCGACACTGTACTTGTATACCGGGCGTGTCGGCGTCCCTTGCAGTCCGTTCACGGCCGACGAGTTCATTTACATGCGTGACACCGCGCGCGACCGCCGAGTGCTCAGAGGCACGCTCGACCAGTTCCCGATCGGGTCGGTGATCGCGAGCACACCCGCGTGTGCGCTGGCTGCGACTCGGATCTCCGACGAGCGGCGACCGCCGTTGGTCGCCTACGACACCACTTCCACTGAACTCATGATCTTCGTTCGCTCGCATTCATGACCACGGATCCCAACGCTTCCGCCGTCGCACCCGCCACTCGACCTGCGCCGGCCGCGCCCGCAATCTCGACCGACGGGCGCCAGCCATTTGCGCCTCGTGACTCTTCGGGCGCCCCCCTCTCGCGATTGCGCGGGCGCACACCGCTCGCACGTGTGGACGTGCGGCTCTCCGTCCTCGTCCCGGTCTATAACGAGCGGCACACGATCGAGTTGATCCTGGATCAGGTGGAGGCCGTGCCGGTGCCAAAGGAGATCATCTGCGTCAATGACTGCTCCACGGACGGCACGGCGGAGATCCTGGACCGCTTGGCAGCAGCGGGCCGCATCGATCGCCTGATCCACCACCCCGTCAACCGGGGTAAGGGCGCTGCAATTCGGACGGCGCTCGCCGCCAGCACGGGCAACATCGTCATCGTGCAGGACGCAGATCTGGAGTACGATCCGGCCGACTGGCCGGCCTTGCTCGAGCCCATCATCGAAGGCCAGGCGGACGCGGTGTTTGGCTCGCGGTTCCTCGGGGGTCCCCACCGCGTGCTGTACTTCTGGCACTCGGTCGGCAACGCCGGCCTGACGACGTTCAGCAACATGTTCACGAATCTCAACCTGACCGACATGGAAACATGTTACAAAGCGGTGCGTGGCGAGATTGCCCGCTCGCTGCACCTGACGTCGGACCGGTTCGGCTTCGAGCCCGAGATCACCGCGCGCCTCGCTCGCTCTGGCGCCCGCATCTTCGAGGTCCCCATCAGCTATTCGGGGCGCACCTATGCCGAAGGCAAGAAGATCGGCTGGCGCGATGGACTCGCCGCCGTCTGGCACATCATAAAGTTCAACGCGCTTGATTAGGGAGTAGGAGCGAGGGACTAGGGACTGAGGACGAGGGAACAACTTCAGGGCCAGTGACGACGACGCTCACTGGCCCTGAGATTTGTCTCCGACCACTAGTCACTAATCCCTAGCTTCATGCGTCCCGACAGGGATGAGGTCCGACACGGCGGCGTCGCCGCGCGACTCGACTCCAACCAGACCTGACAGTACCCCGCCAGAAGCCGTAGACCCACGGGGCAGCGCTGCGATCGCGCTGCTCGCCCTGGCGGCGTCCGCGACCAGCCTGCTCAACGGGTTCACGTACGACGACCGGCTGCTGATCCTTCAGAATCCGCGCGTCCACCACCTGGCGCACCTCGGCCGTCTGTGGGCAGAGACGTACTGGCCGCCCTGGATGGGCGCGGGCCTCTATCGCCCGCTGACGATGTCCGCGTTCACGGTCGAATGGTTCATTGGGCGAGGGGCGCCCTGGGTCTTTCACGCCACGAACGTCGTGCTGTACATCACCGTCTCTATCCTCGTGTATGCCCTCGCGGTCCAGCTCCTCCCGAGGGCGGCCGCGTGGATCGCGGCCGCGCTGTTTGCGGTGCATCCGGTGCACGTGGAAGCAGTCGGTAACGTGGTGGGACAGTCGGAGCTGTGGGCTGCCTGTGCCGTCGTCGCTGCAGTGGTCGCCTACGTGCGCTGGCGTCGTTCGGCCATCAGGGCACAATTGTCGTCCCTGCCGCAAGACGGCGTTGTACGGGCGGCGCCACCAGGGGGCGACGCATGGCGTCGCACGTACCGGCTCAGGGCAGGTTTGTGGTTGCCTCCTTTCTCCTCGCTCCGCTCCCCTTTCTCGGCCGCGGTAGCGGCCGTGGCGCGGGAGCTGGGGGCGGACGAGATCGGGGGCGGGCCGCACCTGTTCGCCCTCGTCGCGCTCGTGATCGGCGGGTGTCTGGCCAAGGAGCATGCAGTCGTAACGCCCGCACTGCTCGCGATCGCGGAAGTGTGCGTGATCGACGATCCGCGGCCACTCCGCGAGCGATGGCGCGCACTGCGGCCGCTCGCGTTGCTCCTCGCGGCAGCCGTGATCGCGTACGTCGCAGTCCGGACCAACATCGTAGGCGCGTTCGCTGGCGACCGGCCCAACGTCGTGCTGGAGCACCTGTCGCCTGCCGCTCGACGCTGGACCATGCTCGGGATCGTGGGCGAGTGGGTCAGGCTTCTGGCGTGGCCATGGCACCTGGTTGTGGAATACGCCCCACGCGACATCCGCATTCACGAGCACTTCGATCTCTCGTTGATACCCAATGCTGTGCTGTTGGCGCTGTTCGCGGTCCTCCTGGTGCTATCGCTGCTGCGCCATCGGGTCGCTGCCTTTGGTCTTCTCTGGGTCGTCGTGGCGATGCTGCTCGTCAGCAACCTGATCGTACCGACCGGCGTCCTGCTCGCCGAGCGGACGCTGTTTCTTCCGAGCGTCGGGGCCGTGCTAATTGCCGGTGCGGCCGTCGCGGGGTTGGCGCGGTCCGCGCCATCCATGGCAATGTGGTATCGGCGCGGGCGGCGAGGGCTCATCCTCGCCGCGCCTCTGGCGCTGCTGCTCGTGGTTGGCGCGTGGCGCAGTGCACGGCGTCAACTTGTGTGGCGGAGCAATGCTGCGCTCTTTGCGCAGGCGCCGCTCGACGCGCCTCTGAGCTATCGGGCACATGACGTCTACGCCGGTCTGCTGTTCGATCGCGGTGACGCCGCAGGGGGAGAGCGCGAGGCCCGCCTCGCGCTGGCGCTGTACCCGCACGATCCGGTGCTCTATCGCGATCTCGCGCAGGAGTACATGCGTGCGGGCCTCTGCACGGCGGCCATCCCGCTGCTGCGGCGATCGATTGCGGAGCCGGGGGCGGTGGAGACAGATGCACATCTGCTGCTGGCCGAGTGTCTCCTCGCCCAACACGATCCGCGGTCGGCGCGTGATGAAGTGCTGCGCGGCGTGGCGCACGGATCCTATCACTACTATGGCGCGGGGTACCACAAGGTGTTGCTGGCGGTTGACAGCGCGTTGACCCGACCGGCGGGCGCCGACGCGGGCTCGGCGCACGCTGCCGAGCATCGTCCTGTGTCCGGGATCGCTGGCGTGCGCGCTGTGGACGTCTCGCCCCCTCCCCAGCCATGACCCACATCGCCCTTCGCGTGCGGCCTGCGCCCGGACCGCTTGGCGCCGCGGTGCGGATGGCGGCCCGCCGCTGGGAGGCGCTTGGCGAGGCGCGGGCCGCCGTCTGGGTGGCACTCGTCGCGGGGCTCGGGGCGATCAACGGCGTCGCGGGCGATTTCACGCTCGACGATGAGGGCGTGATCGTCAAGAACCCGCTCGTGCACCATCTCTCCGCGCTTTGGCGGAGCTTCGGCCAGCCGTATTGGCCCGAGGCGACCAAGGCCGGGCAGTATCGGCCGCTGGCCATCGGGAGCTTTGCGCTCGACTGGTTCTTGTCGGGTGGATCGTCGCACTGGATGCACGCGGTGAACATCCTGTGGCACGTGGCCATGTGCGTGCTCGTGTGGCGGCTGTTGCGAGACATAATGCCGACGGGTGGCGCGCTCGTCGGCGCCCTCTACTTTGCCCTGCAGCCCGTCCACGTGGAAGCGATCGCCAACACGGTCGGTCGGTGCGACGTCATGGCCGCGACCTTTGTCGTGGCGGGGGTCCTCGCGCATCGACGCGGCCACTGGACCGCTGTGCCGTTCTACGCTGCGGCTCTCGCATCGAAAGAGATGGGGGTCGTCATGCTCGGCCTCGTTGCCGCCAATGATCTCCTGATCGGCGGCGTGGGGAAGGCGTCGCCGGTGCCTGTCGCCGCGTCTGGGTGGGCTGCGCGGCCGTCGCTCCTGTACGTGCCGTCGGGCCAGATCCCGCTGCAGGGTCGCGCCTTGTGGCGACAGCGGTGGCCGCTCTATCTAGGCTACCTCGGCGTCGCCGGTCTCTACGGTGTGGCATTGGCCCTGGTGTTCCGACACCGGCCGTTCGTCGAGTCGGCACCTGCTTGGTTCCATGCGTCGACGGTCGACCGGTGGCTGACCGAGGCTCGCGTCGTACCCGAGTACGTGCGGCTCATGATCGCGCCGTTCGAGTTGAGGATCGAGTATTCGCCGCGCGCCATCGATCTCGCGCGCTCCGTCAACGTGCTGGTGGCGCTGGGTTTCGGGTTGATCGCAGTGAGCGCATTCTGCCTCGTGTACTGCTGGCGACGCGCGCCCGCCGTTTCGTTTGGGTTGGCATGGTTCGCCATCGCCGTGTCGCCGGTGTCGAACGTGCTCTTTGCATCGGGCGTCGTCCTCGCCGAACGGACGTTGTATCTGCCGAGTGTCGGGCCGGCGATCGTGGCCGGGTGGCTGGCGGCAGCGCTGGCGACGAGGCTGGCGGCGGCCGGTCGTCGACGCCGACGGCGTCGCCTCTTCGCCTGGCGACGCTTGCGGCTGTGGCGCGCATGGCGCGTCGTGGGTGCGCTGAGCACGATCGGACTGTCCGCATTCGCGGTGCGGTCGTGGACGCGCACTGCAGTGTGGCACGATGACAAACGGCTCCTGCTCAAGTCTCTCGAATTGGAGCCCGACTCGTATCGCACGCATGTGCGTGCTGCGATCATCCTCGATCAGCGGCACGACTGGGCAGGCGCCGAGCGAGAGCTCGCGATTGCGCGGACGCTGTATCCCGAAGACGCCAACGTGTACGAGGCCGCCGCGATGGTGGCCGACAGGCAGAATCAGTTTGCGCTGGCAGATCGGTTATACGACAGCGCCAATCAGATCATGCCTGGCCAGTACGACGTGTACATCAAACAGGCGCGACTCCGGTTCCGATCGCAGAACTACGCGGGGGCGATTCAGTCGGCTCGAGCGGCGTATCTCACGTCGCGAGACTCGGTCGGGGCGCTCAACATCCTCACGGGGGCGGCGCAGCGCCTCGGCGACATCGCGAGTGCAGACTGGGCGTTTCGGCGTGGGCTGGCGGACCACCCGCGCGACACGGCGCTCCACCGACAGTACTCCTGGATGCTAGCGGCCACCGGGGATACGGCGGCGAGCCGCCGCGAGGCGGAGCGGGCGGCCGGGGGGATAGGGGGTCCGGGATCCGGGGTCCGGGGCAGGCGCTGACGCGCCCAAGAGGAGAAAGGAGAAAAAGGGGAGAGGAGACACCGAACAGATGGTCCAAAACGCGATCCAGACAGTGTCACCTGGCTATCTCGTGAACAGGCAGAGTGCAATCAGCCGTGCAGTATGCCGCAGTAAGAGGCCCAATCTGGGTCGGGACTGTGTTATCTAAGCGTATTACATACAACGACTTGAGTGGCAGAGCACGCTTCGGCCCGGCGGTTGCCCCTACCCCCTGCAGTTCGAAGCTGCCACCGGCGACAGAGAGTTGCCGAACAATCCCCACCCTGGAGCAAGCAATGACGCAGAATCGGAAGGGTTTCACGCTGATCGAGTTGTTGATCGTGGTGGTCATCATCGGGATCTTGGCCGCGATCGCGATTCCGAAGTTCTCCAACACGAAGCAACAGGCCTACCTGGCCACTCTGAAGTCGGACCTGCGCAACCTGGTCACGGCGGAAGAGGCGTACTTCGCGGACAACACGACCTACACGACCGCGTTGTCGACCACGCAGTTCGACGCGTCGCAGGGCGTGACCTACACGGTCGGAACGGCGACCGGCACAGGCTGGTCCGGCACGGCGACGCACGTCGGCCTCGTGGGGGCGACCCCGTCGGGTTGCCACATCGCGATCGGTACGGCTGCGACGACCGCGAGCGAGGACGAAGGCGCCCCGTACTGCCCGTAAGACAGAGGGTAGAACTACAGAAAGTTGAAGTAGACTCCCGAGGGCCGGGTCCGTTGGTTGAGGATCCGGCCCTCGGTGCTTCTCGGGACCTTTGCGGACCACGATCTGAGATGGGTGTGCCGCGGCCAGGTCCGGCACGAGCGGCAGGGGCGGGGTGGTACGTCCACTTTCGACTCTCTGTTCCTCTACTTTCTGGGGCCGCGAAGCGGACCCTGCCGTTACCTCAGCCCCGGGCGAGTCGTGTGAGCAATGAATGACCGGTCAGGACGGCAGCATGACCGGTGCGCGGACTTAAGGGCGACGCGTGCGTCGCTGCTACAGACCCTGCGTTGCGCGTTCTCACGTCTCACCGGCGACAGCCCAACCACACATGGCGCTCCTCGGTCGCAAGAAGACGACGATCGGACTCGACATTGGATCGGGCCTCGTCAAGGTAGCCGTGATCGATCATGGTCGATCCGAGCCTGAACTGACCAAAGTCGCGATCGCACCGTTGCTCGCTGACGCGATCGTCGAGGGCGAAATCATGGACCCCTCGATCGTGGCTGAGGCTGTTCGAAATGCCCTGGAGCAGGCTGAGATCAAGCTCAAAGGCCTGAAGGGCGTGGTCACGGCGGTCGGTGGTCGCGACGTGATCATCAAGAAGATCCAGATCGAGCGAGTGAAAGAGCAGCAGGCGCGCGAGCTCATGCGTTGGGAAGCTGAGCAGCACGTGCCATTCGACATGGAATCAGTCGAGCTGGATTTCCAAATCCTCGACCCCGATGCGGAAGGGCTCGAGATGAGTGTGTTGCTGGTCGCCGCGAAGCGGGAGCTGGTGGAAGCCAAGCTCCGGTTGCTCACCGACGCCGGCATTCAAACGAGCGTAGTCGATGTCGACGCCTTTGCGCTGCACAACGCCTTCGAGGTGAATCATCCGAACGCGATGTCGGGTGTCGTGGCGCTGGTCAACATCGGACACGAAGTCACGAACATCAACATCCTCGATGACGGCGTTCCGATCCTGACCCGCGACGTCACCCTCGGCACGCGCCGACTGCGAGAAGATCTGCAGCGCGATCGTGGGTTGGGTGCGGAAGAGGCCGATGGCCTGCTGCAAGGCTACGACCGATCCCCGCACCTCGATGCCGTGATCGAGACCCGAGGCGAAGAGATCGCGGTTGGGATCGAGCGCGCAGCCGCCTTCATCGCGTCGTCCTCGCGATCGGCCGCTCAACTCCGCGCGGTCTACACCTGCGGCGGCGGGGCCCGGATTCCGGGACTCACCGAAGCGCTGTCGACCCGGCTCCGCCTGACGGTTCAGCAGGCCAACCCGTTGGCCAACTTGAAGGTGCGTGACGGGGCTCTCGAGTCGCTCGTCACGGACGAGGTCGCTCCGTTGCTGATGCTCCCCATCGGTCTTGCCCTGCGCAAGGTCGCCTAGTCCCCGCCGTTTCTTCGAGGCACGCCTGTCATGATTGAAATCAACCTGCTGCCCGGTGCGGGGAAAAAGTCCCGCGGCGCGGGCGCGGGCGTCACGGTCGGTGCTTCGCTCGCGACGGCGGCGAACAAGGTCAAGGATCCATTCATGATCATGGCCGTGGCCAGCGTAGCGGGCGCCGCCGTCGTGATCGGGATGCTCACGATCCGGCAACAGGCGGCGTCGCAAGACCTCGCCGGCCGGGAGCAGAAGCAGGTCCAGGATTCGACCCGGTACGCTGCGGTTCTCCGCGAGAAGAAGAAAGCGGAGACGCAGCGTGACTCCGTGATGCGCCAGCTGGACATCATCAAGGCGATCGACAACGACCGCTTCGTCTGGCCGCACGTCATGGACGAGATCAGCCGGGCGCTGCCGCAATACACCTGGATCGTGTCCGTCAAGCAGACGAGCGCGCCGCAGGCCGCTGGCCAGGACGACGCCGCCAAGGACAAGGACAAGAAGAAGAAGGCCGACCAGGAGGACGTGCCGCAGCCGATGAAGTTCCAGGTCGTCGGCAACACCGTCGACATCCAGGCGTTGACCCGCTTCATGAAGCTCTGGCTGCGTCGCCGTTCATTCAGAACGTGCAACTCGTGAATTCCCAGTTGGCGCAAGCCGACGGCAAAGAGGTGACGGAGTTCACGCTCGAGGCGCAGTACCACCAGCCGGATTCCACTGCGATCCGGACGGTTCCACTCACGCTGTCGGTGAGGTAGTCGCCCATGGCATCGCTCACACCGCACACCCAGCGCGACAAGTTGATGATCGTCGTGATGCTGGTATCGCTCGTCATGGTGATCGCGTACTGGGAGTTCGTCTACGCGCCCAAGACCGCCGAGTTAGCCCAACTGCGCACGCACGTCGAGTCGCTCCAGAGCTCGAATCAGCGCGCGAAAGCGGAGCTCGCGAAGGGGAGCGTCAATGACCTTCGCCAGCAGGCGCTGCGCTACCAGCAGAACCTGCAGCTGATGCGTCAACTCGTGCCGACGAGCAACGAAGTGCCGGCCTTGCTCGAGCAGATCTCGACGGCGGCCCGGCGCGTCGATCTCGACATCAACACCGTGACCCCGGAGCCGGTGATCGAGGGCGACCAGTTCGACACGTATCGATACAAGCTCACGGTGATCGGTGGCTATCACCCGCTCGCCGAGTTCTTGACCAACGTCGGATCGCTGACCCGCATCGTGGCGCCGGTGAATCTGGATCTGGAGCCGTCGAGCGGTCAGGAGGCATCGCAACGCCCGCACGAAGCATGACCAGGCGGTCCTGACGTCGAAGTTCGAGATCCAGACGTATGTGGCCAAGCAGACGCAGAATGATGAAGACGTGCCGCATTCGCATCTGACGAAGCCAGGAGCGAAAACATGATGATCCGTCTTCAGCACCTGGGCATCCTCGTCTCGCGCGCTGCGAGTCTCGTGCTGGTGACCGGGCTCGCGTGTCGCGGTGAACAGCGTCGCGCCGTCGCAGGTCGCGGCGCAGGCGACAGATGATCACCGGGCCCATAAATACGGCGAGGCGCGCCGCGGCAGCAGCCAGCGCGCAGACCGCGGCCATGCAGAACGTCGATGGCGTCTCGAAGCCGGGCGCAGTGCAGCCAGCCGTCGCGGCCCGCGCCGGCCCCGGTCCACCGTCCTGCGCCGATCCCCGTGGCGTCCCGGCCGACCCCAGTGGCGAGCAAGCCCGCGGCCATCGCCGCGAAGCCGGCCGGCCCGATCCCCAGCGCGTCGTCCAAGCCCGCCGCGGTCGCCAAGGCTGGCGCACCGGCGAAGGCTGAGCCGCCCGCCCCCGCCGGCGCATCAGCGCCGTTGGCCCTGGGCGGGGACAGCGCCGGCTCGATCTCCGTGACGGAGCGTGGCGTCAAAGGCGAGGTATCGCTCAATCGCGAAGTGTTCTCCTACGATGCGGGTGACCGACGCGACCCCTTCATCTCGCTGATGCGCTCGGGCGACCTGCGTCCGATGCTGTCGGACCTCCGCCTGACGACGGTGCTCTACGATGCGACAGGCCAGAACTCGATCGCCGTGATGCGCGACCAGTCGACGAAAGACCAGTACCGCGTACGTGTTGGGATGACGCTCGGCCGGATGCGCGTAACGCAGATTCAGCCGAAGCAGGTGGTGTTCACGATCGAGGAAGTCGGCTTCAGTCGCCAGGAAGCCCTGGCGCTGGGTGATACAACTAAAGCGAGGACGCCATGAAGTATCTTTGGACGCTCGCCGCGGTCACGGCGACCGCGCTGACCGGGCGAACCCCAGCCTCGGCGCTCCCGTCGCCCCGTGCGACGGTGCTCCGCGGCACGCCGACGAGCGAGCGACCCGTCGTGGCGCCTGACGCATCTGCCCCGCGCACCTCAGCCCCCGTCACCGGTGTGAGCGTGATCCCGGCGAGTGGGCGCGCGGATGTCGTGGTCACCGTCGACAGCTCGGTCCAGGTGCAGGACTTCGTCCTCGAGGCCCCGCCGTATCGCGTTGTCCTCGATCTCACTGGCGCCAAGCTCGACATCGCGCCCCGCTTCTACGACAAAGTCGCGCGCGGCGGCATCACCAACGTGCGCTACGCACAGTATCGTGCCGGCGTCGTCCGCGTGGTCCTCGAGCTGGATGGTCCGCACGACTACGCGATCGTCCGCGGGCCGCACGAGCTCCGTCTCGTGGTCGACGGCTCGGCCTCGAACTTCGCCACCTGGGATGCGACTGCCCCACGGGCCACCGGCCCGCGCGCGGTCGCAGCCGCGGTCGCGGCCGATGCGACCGCATCGCCGGCCAGCAGCGCCTCCGACACCTACGACAACGCATCGCCGGAGTATGTCTCGACCGCAGCCGGCGCCGTGTCGGATATCCCGCGTGAGCACCGGCACACGTTCCTGCAGCGCGGCAATCAATCCAGCCAGCCACGGATCACGGTGACCTATCAGGACTCCGACATCCGCGACGTGCTCGCCGCGTTCGCCGCGTTCTCGGGTCGCACGATCGTCGTCGGCAAGGATGTCCAGGGCACGGTCACGGCCGAAGTGCGTGACCAGCCGTGGGACGTGGCCCTGCAGTCGATCCTCGCGTCGCAGCAGCTCGCGGCGTCCGAGGACCAGTATGGGATCATCACGGTTGACAGCTACAAGAACATCCAGGCCAAGCAGGCGAGTGAGCCACTGGTCACGCAGCTCGTCACCCTGAACTACGCGAATGCGTTCGGCCTCGTGCGGACCGTGCAGTCGCTGCTGGCCCGCGATTGTGGGGCTGGCGGCTCGCCCGGCGCTGCGGCGCCCGCGCAGAGCCAGGCTTGCGCGCCACGCGGCAGTGTCGTCGCCGACACCGCGACCAATACGCTGCTGATCACCGAGGCGCAGTCGCACATGCAGGATGTCGTCAACTACATCCGCGACCTCGACATCCGCACGCCGCAGGTGTCCATCAAGGCGAAGATCATCTTCGTCGACCGGACGCGGCTCAACAACCTCGGGCTGGCGTACGACCTGGGCGACAACGGCACGTTCTTCAACACGCTCGTCCAACGGATCGACCCGCCTCACGGGCCAGCCGTACGCGACCAACGTCACGCAGGTCAACGTCGGCGGCGACGCGCTCGCCGCGGTGTCCAATGCGTCACGGCCGTACCAGATCGGGGCCGCGCTCAATCTGCTCTACACGGCAGCCGTCGGGAAATTCTCGCTGACCTCGTTCATTGACGCGACGGCGTCGATGCAGCTCTCTGACGTGCAGGCCGAGCCGAGCGTGTCGACGCTCGACAATCGCCAGGCGTCGATCCAGGTCGGTGAAGAGACGCCGATCCGCGTGATCGACGCGAGCGCCGGAAGCTCGAGTGGTGGCCCGCCGGTCGCGACCGTGCAGTGGAAGGAGTCCGGTATCATCCTCCAAGTCACGCCCCACATCACCGCGACGGCCAGATCCTGATGCAGTTGCACGCCGAGCAGTCGCAGCTCCAACAAGTGGGTGGCGATCTCGGGTACAACTTCTTCAAGCGCGCAGCCGATACGAAGCTGCTCGTCAGCGACGGCGAGACGGCAGTGATCGGCGGCCTCACCGAGACCACGGTCACCAAGAGCGAAGACTGCGATCCCGTTGCTCGGCGAGCTTCCGCTGGTCGGTGGACTGTTCTCGCAGACGCAGACCACGGATGAGAAGCAGGACCTGTTGATCCTGATCACGCCGCGCGTGATCGGGACCAACGACGCCGTCCGGATGCATTAGGAGACCGCGAACGGCGGGGTCCGGGATCGGGGATCCGGGATCCGGGGAACAAACACCAGGGCCAGTGACAGCGCACCGTCACTGGCCCTGGCGTTTAGTTCCCGGATCCCTGACCCCGGATCCTGCAGTTGGTTGTTATAGTACGTCCGTGTCCTCGCTCCGCTTCGCGACCGCAGGCGAATCGCACGGCCCCGCACTCGTCAGCGTTCTCGAGGGCATGCCCGCCGGTGTGCCGTTGCTGGCGGCGGACGTCGATGTCGAGCTGGCGCGACGACAACAGGGCTATGGACGGGGTCGGCGGATGCAGATCGAGCGCGACACCGTCGAGTTTCTCTCGGGCGTCCGCGCTGGCGAGACACTCGGCTCTCCGATCGCCATGCACATCCGCAATCGCGACTGGGCGAATTGGCAGGCGATCATGGACCCGGCACCTCGCTCGGAGGACGTCGCGCTCACAGGTACGGCGGCGACCATGGGCGCGGAGTCTGCCGCCTCCCCCGCGGGCGCCGAGGACAGCATCCGGGCGACGCGCGCACCGCGAGCCCGCGCCGTCACGCGGCCCCGGCCCGGTCACGCCGACCTCACAGGTGTCCTCAAGTATGACCGTGACGACGCGCGCGACATCCTCGAGCGAGCGTCCGCCCGCGAGACGACGGCCCGCGTTGCGGTCGGCGCCGTGTGCCGCCGCCTGCTGCGGGAGTTCGGTATCGGCGTGGGCAGTCATCTGGTTCATCTGGGCGACATCGACGCCGTGCGTCCCGAGCCCGTTTCCTGCCGACATCAACGCGGCCGCCGATATCTCGCCACTCCGCACGCTCGATCGCGATGCCGAACAGCGCATGATCGAACGGATCGACGCAGTGAAGCGGGAGGGGAACACGCTGGGCGGCATCTGCGAGATCGTGTGTGACGGGCTGCCGGTGGGACTCGGCTCGCATGTCTCCTGGGACCGCAAGCTGGACGGTCGGCTCGGCGCGGCGCTGCTCTCGATCCCGGCGGTAAAGGGTGTCGAGATGGGTATCGGCTTCGAGGCGGCCCGACGGACGGGTGCCGAGGTGCACGACGAGATCGAGCTGGCGCCCGATCGCCCGAAAGCCGGGTACGTGCGACGGCGAACCAACCGAGCAGGTGGACTCGAAGGCGGCATGACCACGGGTGAGCCGCTCGTGCTGCGCGTGGCGATGAAACCGATCAGCACACTCATGCGACCGCTGCACACGATCGATACCGCGACGCACGCCTCCGCGACGGCGGTCGCGGAACGGAGCGACGTCACGGCCGTGCCGGCGATGGGCGTCATCGCAGAAGCAATGGTCGCATTCGTCATCGCCCAAGCGTTCCTGGAAAAATTCGGGAGCGATTCGCTGGGTGAGCTGCGACGCAATCACGACGGGTATCTGGCCCAAGTGGCCGGGCGGATGGCTGACTAAACAGTCACCGCCCCCGCCCCGCCGGCCTTCGCACTCGCCCCGGGCGGCGGGCACCCCAACGGCTCGTGTGGGCGGTCCCGATATCGACGACCACGCGGAACGCGCCACCGGGGAGCGCCCCCTGCGGCTGCCGTCACACATCATCCTCGTGGGCTTGCCCGGCGCCGGGAAAACGAGCGTCGGCTCGATGCTCGCCAGGTCGCTCGACTGTCCGTTCGTCGATCTCGACGCCGAGATCGTTCGCCACACGGGACGAGCGATCTCGGCCATTTTCGCGAGCCGGAGGCGAGCCGCACTTCCGAACGCTGGAACGGGACGCGACCTTGCGACTCCGCGACGCGCAGCCCTCCGTGGTTGCCCCCGGCGGCGGGTGGGTCACCGTGCCGGATACCGTGGCGCTCTTGCGGCCGCCGGCCCATATGACCTATCTCAAGGTCGATCCCGCGACCGCGGCCCGCCGGCTGCATCGGTCCGCTGCATCTTGCGGCCGCTGCTCCGGCAGGACCCCCACGGGGCGTTGCTCCGCAGCTCCTCGACGTGCGGCGTGCGGCGTACGAGGCGGCCGACTGGGTGATAGACACGGAAGTGCTTGGGAGACAAGAGGTTATACGAAAGGATTATCTTGCTGCTCCGAGGGGCGATGCGTCGTGAATTGTGATGCTCGACTGTTGTCCCCCGGCCCGGGTATGCGTGCAATTCGCCGTACTCAATCGGCGAAGCGGGGTACCGGCATCCCAGTGGGGCGTACGTGGGCTGAACCGAGCTCCGTCCGTGCCGAACCATCGGGGCAGTCGTCGGATATAGGAGTGGGGGAAGCGTTACAGTGGCATTGTCATGACATTCCGCGTGTTGGGCCCGCATGAGCGGGGGCGCTTCGCACCCGAGGCCTGGGGCCATCTGCTTTCGCTCAGCGGGGCTGGATTGCTGAACGCGGCGGAGCTCGAGCAGCTGATTGATCGGGCGATGGCGCAGGTTGATGGGCGCATCGCGTTGGATGACTTGCGATCGGTGATGGAAGGTGCGGGGTACGACGATGGGCCGACACCGGATCACCCGACCGTGCACTGATGACCGTCGGCACGCCTCCGCGAGGCTGAGACGGCGAGAGGGATGCAGTGGTTTAACGAACAATGCTCGAGAGTCGTCTGAGCGCTGTGACGACGCGCGGATGACGGCGCTATAACGCTATTAGATGACGGCGCTATAACGCTATTAATAGATGGGATGTGGTGAAGGTACCGGACTTGTGGTATTGAAGGTTGAAGCGATTATGGCATCAATGAAGAAACGACCGCAAAAAGGCGCGCAGTCCGCACCGTCACCGAGCCGAAAAGGCGCGGGGGCTGGACGCGCGCGCGCCGCTGCGGCGAATCGTGCAAAATCGGCGGACGAAAACGGCGCACTGGAAGCCGCGCCGGCGGCCGCCCGAGACACCAAATTGACTGTGCGTCGCGGCGCCCGTCGTGGGCGCGTGGTCGGTGGGGCACGCACGACTGGAACGCGGAGCCGCGGCGGCGCGCGCGGCGCCCGACGCAGCCGCGAGGTGGAGGCCGTCCTGCCGCCGCCTCCGCCGGGCACGACCGCGCTCGTCATCGTCGAGTCGCCCGCCAAGGCGAAGACGATCGGCAAGTATCTGGGCCGCGGTTATCGCGTCAAGGCGACCGTCGGGCATGTGCGGGATCTGCCGCAGAAGAAGCTCGGCGTCGATGTCGAGCACGGGTTCAAGCCCGAGTACGTGACGATCGCGGGCAAGGAGAAGACGCTCGCGGAGCTGCGTGACGCCGCCAAAGACTCGCGCGAGATCTATCTGGCGACGGACCCGGATCGCGAGGGCGAGGCCATCGCGTGGCACGTCGCGGGTCAGCTCGCGCGTCGGTCGGGATCGGTACCGATTCGACGTGCACTGTTCCACGAGATCACCAAGGACGCGGTGCAGCGCGCGATCGCGAGCGCCGGCGAGATCGACGAGCGCAAGGTCAACGCGCAGCAGGCGCGTCGCGTGCTCGATCGTCTCGTCGGCTACAAGGCGAGCCCCGTGCTCTGGAAGACCGTGAAGAAGGGGCTCTCCGCTGGACGCGTCCAGACCGTCGCGCTGCGGATGCTGGTCGAGCGCGAGCGGGAGATCCGTGCGTTCAAGCCGGTCGAGTACTGGACGATCGCGGCGCGGAGCTCGAGAAGGCCGAGCAGCGGTTCACCGCGCGTCTGCATCAGATCGACGGGCAAGAAGCCGGAGATCGCGACCAGCCGAGCACGCGAACCGCATCGTCGAGACGGTGCGGGCGACGGCGGCCGAGCTACGCGGCCGCCATGAACGGGTCGTCGGGCGACGTCGCCGAGCGATCGGCGTGTTCGAGGTGACGGACGTCAAGCGGCGTGAGCGCCGCAAGAATCCGCAGGCGCCGTTCACGACGAGCACCCTGCAGCAGGAAGCCGCGAAGAAGCTCGGCTTCGGCTCGAAGCGGACGATGCGCCTCGCGCAGGATCTCTACGAAGGCATCGAGCTCGGTCCCGAGGGCGCGGTCGGTCTCATCACGTACATGCGCACCGACTCCACGCGCGTGCCGAAGTCTGCGGCGGCGACAGGCGCGCGAGCATCTCGCAGACGATGTTCGGTGCGACGTACCTCGCCGACGGCACCGCGACTGTACGGCGACTCTGGCAAGAACGCCCAGGATGCGCACGAAGCTGTCCGCCCGACCGATCCGACGCGGCGTCCCGAGCTCGTGCAGCGGTATCTCTCCGCCGACCAGTTCAAGCTGTATCAGCTGATCTGGCAGCGGTTCATGGCGTCGCAGATGGCGCCGGCGGTGTTCGACACGACGACGTCGATTTCGACCTCGGCGAGTATCTGTTCCGGGCGACGGGCAGCGTCATCAAGTTCCGCGGCTTCCTCGCGCTCTATCGCGAAGGCGCGGGAAGAGGCACGAAGGGCGCACGCTCGAGGACGAGCAGGCGCTGCCCGATGATCGAGCAGGGCGAGCGCGTGCCCGTGCGCGCGGTCACGCCCGCGCAGCACTTCACGGAGCCGCCGCCGCGCTACTCCGAGGCGAGCCTGGTGAAGGAGCTCGAGCGTCTCGGCATCGGCCGGCCGTCGACGTACGCGTCGATCATCTCGACGCTCGTGGACCGGCGCTACGCGCAGCTGGAGCAGCGCCGGTTCTTCCCGACCTCGCTCGGCGAGAGCGTCGAGAAGGTGATGGTGAAGCAGTTCCCCGACGTCTTCAACGTGGGCTTCACGTCCGGAGATGGAAGGGGAGCTCGACAAGATCGAGGAAGGCCAGCGCAGCTGGCAGCGCGTGCTCAAGGACTTCTACGGTCCATTCGCGATGTCGCTCGACAAGGTGGATGTCGGTCGTCTCATCGCCGCGGCGCACGATCTGTCGGCCGTCGCGAACGAGCGGTGTCCCGGACTGTGGCGGCAAGCTGGTGGCCAAGGGCGGGTTCTTCGGGCCGTTCCTGGCATGCGAGCATCATCCGAAGAAATGCAAGCACACGCGGCCACTGGGTCGCGACCGCAAGCCGGCGGAGCCGACCAACTACATCTGCCACGAGTGCGGCGCGCCGATGCTCAAGCGGAGCGGCCGCACGGGTGAGTTCCTGGGCTGCAGCCGCTTCCCGAAGTGCCGCGGCACGCGCTCGATGCCGACGGGCGTGATGTGCCCGAAGGATGGCGGCGAGCTCGCGGCGCGTCGCTCGAAGAAGCGCGGCAAGATCTTCTACGGCTGCGCGCAACTATCCGAACTGCGATTTCGTCGCGTGGGACAAGCCCGTCGCGGGAGCACTGCCCGGAGTGCGGCTACGAGGGCGCGGAGGCAAAGTTCACCAAGTCACGCGGCGAGTACCGCAAGTGCCTCAAGTGCGCCAACGAGTGGGACGTCGCGGCGAAGCCCGAGACGGTGGAGTCTGAACGCGTACCGGCCTAGTGCGAGCGCGTCGCGCTCGCACGGCGGCAGAGAGTAGACGTACAGAAAGTAGAAAGTCGATGCCGGCGCTCTCCACCCAGGAGCCCATGCCGTTGTCTACTTTCTACTTTCTGTGCTTCTACTCACTCGGGCGCGGTAGCGCCTGCGGCAGCGCGACCTCTTCGATGCCGTCCAGCCGGCGGAGGTCGATGCGGACGATCCCTCGCGGGGTCGGCGGGAGAAAAATGTTGGTGAACCGCCGACCCCACTTCACTTCGTCGGCCGTGTAGGACCCGCGCGCCGTCACCGTCTGGAAGAACGTCTCGTCGGTCCCTGAGAGCAGGATGAGGAACTGGGCGTCCGAGCGCACGAGCTCTTCGGGGGTGACTCCCCACAGTGGGCTCGCCTGATCGATCGGATGCACGATCGTCCAAGAGAGCGAGAAGAACACCACGCCCGTGCGCTCCAGCGCAAGCTGCGTGAACACTCGCGTGCGCACGCCACCCATGGTCTCGAAGCGGGCCAGTGTGACGCTCGCCTCGATGCCCGTGATCTCGTTGCGGCCGGCGTTGACGATGCGGAACATGAAACCGCGCCCGCCCCGATACGGCGCCACGATCGCGTTGCGGCTGAATCGAATGAGGGGGATGGGGCGTGAGAACCGCGCGAAGATGAGGCCCGTGGCCAACGCGATGCTCACCAGGCTCACGAACGACTCGCACAGCACGATGACGTTCGCGAGCTTCGTCACGGGGACGATGGAGCCGTAGCCGATCGTCGCAAAGGTCTGCACGCTGAAGAAGAACGACTGCGCATAGGCGCCTTGTCGAAACGCGGTGTCGCTCTCGCCCAGGGCCTGGGGGCCGATGGCGAAATACGCCAGGCCAAATGCCGCATCGATCAGCAGGTACGTTGCCGCGAGCACACCCAGAAACGGGAGCCACCGAATCGTCAGCAGGAAGTGATAGGGGGCACCGAGCACACTGGCGATGCGACTACCGCGCCGCACGTTGAACGTCCCATCCCGATTCATGAGCCGCACTCGGCTCTCGGCCGCGAGGACCGATCCGAAGCCAAGATCCTTTGGCGCCGGTCCGGCCAGCGGGGATGGCGAGAAGGGTGGGTCGGCGGGGGCGGCTGGAGGCGTCGCGCCGTCGGACGAGAGGGCCATGGGGGACTAGGGACTGGGGATGAGGGACTCGCGGTTAGTGGACAAATTTTAGAGTCGAGTGGCACGTTGCCGCCACAGAGTCCAGGATTTGATTACTGCCCACGAGTCTCCAATTCCTAGTCCCTGGTCCCTAGTCCCCACCACCAATCACCCCTGAATCCGGCCCTCGGTATCTTTCCGCATGCACATGGAGCACGTCCACGTAGTGGGGGGCGGCCTCGCGGGCTGCGAGGCCGCCTGGCAGCTGGCGGAACGCCAGATCCGTGTCGTGCTCCACGAGATGCGCCCGGGCCGGCCGACCCCCGCGCATCGGAGCGACCGACTCGCGGAGCTGGTCTGCTCCAACACGTTCAAGAGCACGGAGCTGACAAACGCGCACGGCCTGCTCAAGGCGGAGATGCGCGTGTTGGGCTCGCTCGTGCTGGGCGCCGCGGACGAGGTCCGGGTACCCGGCGGTACCGCGCTCGCGGTCGATCGCGATGCGTTCGCGGAGCTCGTGACCCGGCGCATCAGCGGCCACCCGTCCATCGAAGTGGTCCGGGATGAAGTCACGACCCTGCCGAGTCCGGGCATCGTCGCGACGGGGCCGCTGACATCCGACGCGCTCGCCGCAGCGCTGACGCAGCGCATGGGCGCTGAATCGCTCGCATTCTACGACGCCATCGCTCCCGTCGTCGATGCCGAATCCATCGACGAGAGTCGTGTCTTTCGCGCCTCACGCTACGGCAAGGAGACGATGGGTGGGGCAAGGGGGTCGAGGGTCGGCGAGGATGCGGCGATTACCTGTACCGCCTCCGATGCAGTGGCGCTCGAAGGTGGGGCCTACATCAACTGTCCCCTCACGCGCGACGAGTACGAGACATTCGTGGACGCGCTGTGCACGGCAGACCAGTACCAGGGGCACGAGTTCGATGCCGTGCCCTATTTCGAGGGCTGTCTGCCCGTGGAGGTGCTGGCGCTTCGCGGGCGGGACGCACTCCGGTTTGGCCCACTCAAGCCCGTCGGGCTCGTCGATCCGCGGACGGGTCGCAGGCCGTACGCGGTGACCCAGCTGCGGCGGGAAGACCGGGCGGGCCACATGTGGAACCTCGTTGGGTTCCAGACGCGGCTGCGGATCGCAGACCAGCAGCGCGTGTTCCGGCTCATCCCCGGCTTGGCAGGGGCAGAATTTCTGCGGTACGGATCGATTCACCGCAACTCTTACGTGAACTCCCCCGCTGTGCTCACGTCGCATCTGTCACTCCGCGATGCGCCGCGTACGCTCCTCGCGGGCCAGATGACCGGCGTCGAGGGATATACCGAGAGTGTGGCAACGGGTCTGCTGGCCGGGATCAACCTCGCCCGGATGCTGAGCGGCGCCGACCCCGTCGTGCCGCCTCCGACAACGATGCTGGGTGCACTGTACCGGTATCTGCGCGAGGCGGACCCGCGTCACTTTCAGCCCATGAACGCGAACTTCGGGCTTCTCGACGATCTGCCGACGACTGTGCGCGACAAGCGGCGGAAGCGCGAGCTCCTGTCGGCACGGGCCCTCAGCGAGCTCGCGACGTGGCACGAGTCGGTGGGGATGTCCATGCCTGCTGCGGTGCCATGAGCGGGACTGACTGCGGGAGGCGCGTGCAGGACGCGCTGCTGGCTGACTTCCTCGCGCACCTGCAGAAGGAACGAGACGTGTCGCCCCACACGCTCAAGGCCTATGGGCGGGACCTCGATCGCTTCGCGCAATTCCTCTCGGAGTATTACGGCGGAGGCGACTGGACCTGGCAGGGCGTCGATCGTCTCGCCATTCGTGGATACATGGCACATCTCGCGCGCGCCGGCCTTGGCAAGCGCTCGATGGCGCGGGCCCTGTCCGCGGTGCGCAGCTTCTACCGGTATCTTCACTTGACGGACGTCGTCGACGCGAATCCCGCGCGTGCGGTTGGGACGCCGCGCCGCGATCGGCATCTCCCCACATATCTGGATCGCGGTCAGGCGGCGCGTCTCTTCGAAGCGGCCGAGGCGGCGGCTGCGACGGGGGACTTTGCGGCCGTCCGCAATCTCGCGATCCTCGAGCTGTTCTACTCGACCGGCATGCGGCTGTCCGAGTTGTGTGGCCTCGGTCGTCGCGATCTCGACCTGGTGGCGCAGCAGGTCAAGGTGCGCGGCAAAGGTCGCAAGGAACGCATCATCCCCGTTGGCGACCATGCCACGCTCGCGCTGCGCGCGTACGATGCGCGACGCGACACCCTCGTCACCTCGTTGGGGAGCGGCGGCGATCGGGTCGCCGTGTTTCTGAACCAGCGCGGGCAGCGTCTGAGCACCCGCGGCGTGCAGGCCGCCATCACGCGCTGCCTCGCCGGAGTCGATGAGGCGGCGGGGCTCAGCGTGCACTCCCTCCGACACACCTTCGCCACGCACCTGCTCGACGCCGGCGCCGATCTGCGCGCAGTGCAGGAGCTCCTCGGTCACGCATCGGTCAGCACGACGCAGGTGTACACGCACACCAGCGTCGATCGGCTCAAGCAGGTGTATCGCAAAGCGCACCCGAGGGCAATGTGAGCGCGTCGTGCGTGGCCCCCGGTGCGTGATCGCTGGCGGGCCTCGCTCCGGGCCTTCGAGCGACGGCTGAAGTCACTGATCATCAGGACGCTCGGCGTCGTCGTCCGCCCGCGGGGGACCCGCGCGCCACCCGCGTGGGAGACGGGGCCACATCGGATCCTGTACCTGCGGTACGACCGCATCGGCGACATGGTCTTGGCGACCGGCATCATCAAGGCGATTCGAGCGGCGCAGCCGACAGTCACGGTCGACGTGCTCGCCTCGGTCGGCAACGCGGCCGTGCTCCGCGGCAACCCCGACGTCGGTACGGTGCTGACGATCGACAGGGGGCGCCGGGGCACGTACCTGAAGGCCATGAGGCAGGTGCGACGCACGCGCTACGACGCGATCGTGGATGCGATGGTAATGGCACCATCGCTCACGACCATGCTGCTCATGTGGGCGAGTGGGGCGCGGCATCGTATCGGCGTTGCCGATCGCGGCAACGAGTTCGCGCTGACGCTTCCCGTGCCGCGTCCGCAGGGGGCCGCGCATTACGTGGATCACTCGGCGGCCGTGCTGGCAGCGTTCGGGGTCGATGTGCAGCGAGCCGCTGCACACGACGCGGCAGTCTCCCGGACGGCGGATCGTGTCGTGGGCGGACCGTCGCCGTCGGGCTGGGACATGTGGCCGCCCGAGCTCTACCTCACGCCCGCCGAGCTCAGTGAGGGGGACGCGCAATGGCGACGCGTGGGCGTCTCAGACGATCAACGGCCACGCCGACGCCGACTCGTGACAAACGTGTCGGCAGGCGCCCCGTGGCGGTACTGGCCCGACGAGCGTTTCGTCGCAGTGCTCACCCGGATGCGGACTCGGTTCCCGGACCTCTCGATCCTCGTCATCGGCGCACCGGAGGACGAAGCGCGCATGGCGCGGATCGGGCAGGCCGCCGGCGTGCCATTCGCGCGCACCGGCCACTATCGCGAGATGATGGCGATTGTTGCGGCGAGCGACTTTGCCTTCACGGCTGACACGTCGGTCACGCATATTGCGTCGGCGTTTCACAAGCCCGTCGTCGCAATGTTTGGTCGAAACCGCGGCGCTCTGTACGGTCCGTACGGCACGACGGGGCGCGCCATCTCGGTGCCCGGGCTCACACTCGACCTGGTGGACGTGGCGCCTGTGGCCGAGGCTCTGGAAGCCGTGATCGCGGTGAGCCAGCCGCCCGATCGGTAATCGGCGTTACCTTTCACTCATGGCTCTGCACTCTCCGGTCCCGACAATGTACGCGACGACCATCCTGGCGGTCCGCCGAGACGGCCAGATCGCATTGGGTGGCGATGGCCAGGTGACGGTCGGAGACACGGTCATGAAGTCGAACGCGCAGAAAGTACGCGCACTCCGTGGCGGTCAGCTGCTCGCGGGCTTTGCCGGAGCGGCCGCCGACGCGTTTACCCTCTTCGAGAAATTCGAGGAGAAGCTGGAGCGATACCCGGGGAACCTGCCGAGAGCGGCCGTCGAGCTCGCCAAAGACTGGCGGAGTGACCGTGTGCTGCGGCGACTGGAAGCCCTGCTCGCCGTCGCGGACCGACAGCATGGGTTCGTCATCTCCGGCACCGGCGACATCATCGAGCCGGACGATGGGATTCTGGCGATCGGCTCCGGCGGCTCCTACGCCCTCGCCGCTGCCCGTGCGCTCAAGGAGAACACCGCTCTGCCTCCCGTCGAGATCGTCCGCAGGGCGCTCGAGATCGCTGCCGAGATTTGTATCTACACAAACGATAACATTACGGTGTTGGAGCCAACGGGGTGACGGCGGCCCTCGGCCGCCATCAGCCTGCGCGATCGTCGGGCGCCCGGCAACCGCCCTCTGACACCCCGCACGATTGGCGGCCGCCGCCGCGCGGCCCCCGGACCTTCCACTATGTCCTCTAAACACACCCAACAGGCGCTCGCGAAGTTGGCCGATCTCACGCCCCGACAGATCGTGGCGGAGCTCAATCGGTACATCGTCGGCCAGAGCGAAGCGAAGAAAGCAGTCGCGATCGCCCTCCGCAACCGCTGGCGGCGGCAACGCGCGCCGGACTCGATCCGCGAAGAGATCTCGCCCAACAACATCATCCTGATCGGGCCCACCGGCGTGGGGAAGACGGAGATCGCACGCCGGTTGGCGAAGCTGGCAGGCGCACCGTTCGTCAAAGTCGAGGCGTCGAAGTTCACCGAGGTCGGCTACGTCGGCCGTGACGTCGAAGGGATGGTGCGCGATCTCGTCGAGAGCGCGATCGACATGGTCCGCACGGAGCGCGAGGCGCGAGGTCGAGGATCTCGCGAGTGAGCGCGTGGACGAGCGACTGCTCGACTTACTGCTGCCGGTGCCCGCGGACGCGAAGCCCAATGGCGCGGTCCAAACCGCGGCGCAGCCGGCGCGACCCTCACCGGCGGTGGCGACCGCCGCGCAGCCGTCGAGCGAGACTCCGGCGGCGACCCCAGCGCATGCGGTCACCAGCGAGCGAGGCACGGTGTTTGTCGTCTCGCCCCGCGGCGACGTGTCCATCGGGTCCGGAGGCTCCGGTGGCAGGATCCCGGAACCGGAGGCAGGTGACGGCGCCGGCGATCAGGCGGCGCAGGCGCGCTACCAGCGGACGCGGGCGAAGTTGCGACAGCTCCTGCTGGACGGACAGCTCGAGGGGCGCGACGTCGAGGTCGAGGTCACGCATGCCGGCCCACAGATGTGGGATGTCATGCTGCCGCAGGGCGCGCCCGAGGGGATGGAGAACTTCATGGAGATGCTCCAGGAGATGAGCCCCAAGCGGAAGAAACGCCGCACGGTGAAAGTCTCCGAGGCACGCCGCATCCTGATGGAGCAGGAGCTGGAGAAGCTGATCGATCATGAAGACGTCACGAGCGACGCGCTGGAACGCGTCGAGAAGCTCGGCATCATCTTCCTCGACGAGATCGACAAGATCGCCGGCGAGCGCGGGCCGACGGGCGGCGGTGGGCCCGACGTCTCGCGCGAAGGCGTGCAGCGGGATCTGCTGCCGATCGTCGAAGGCTCCAACGTCCAGACCAAGTACGGCATGGTGAAGACCGATCACGTGCTCTTCATCGCGGCCGGCGCGTTCCACGTGTCGAAGCCCAGCGATCTGATCCCGGAGCTGCAGGGACGGTTCCCGATCCGGGTCGAGCTCAAGCCGCTCACGGAAGAGGACTTCGTGCGGATCATGACCGAGCCCGAGAACGCACTCACGAAGCAGTACGCGGCGCTGGTGGAGGCCGAGGGCGCGACGCTGACGTTCAGCGACGATGGCATCGACGGAGATCGCCAGCACGGCAGCACGCGTCAATCAGCGCATGGAGAACATCGGCGCGCGCCGGCTGCACACCGTGATGACGACGCTGCTCGAGGACGTCCTGTACGAGCTGCCCGATCGCGGCACCGCACCCGATCAACATCGACGCGGCCACGGTGCGCGATCGGCTGCGGTCGGTCGTCGACGATGAAGACCTGCGGAAGTACATCCTCTAACCATCGCCGTGACCATGACTGCCACGCTCGGACGATCCCCGGCGCAGCATTCTCCGCGACCTGTCACCTCCACCCACATGCCACGTCACTTCCTCGCGATCCCGGATTTCACGCGGGCCGAGCTCGTCGCGCTGCTCGACCTGGCGGAGTGGATGCGCCAGGGCGTGTATCACCGCACGCCGCTGGCGGGCAAATCGCTCGCGATGATCTTCATGAAGTCGTCCACCCGCACACGCGTCTCGTTCGAGGTCGGCACGTGGCAGCTCGGCGGACACGCGCTCTTTCTGTCGCCGCGGGACTGTCAGCTGGGCCGCGGGGAGCCGATCGCCGACACCGCGCGCGTGCTCTCGCGATACGTCGACGGCATCATGATCCGCACCTTCGCGCACGCGGACGTCGAGGAGCTCGCCCGCTATGCGTCGGTGCCGGTGATCAACGGGCTGACCGATCTGTTGCATCCCTGTCAGGTGCTGGCCGATCTCCTGACCATGCGGCAGGCGCTGGGCACGTGGGAAGGGCAAGCACGTCGCGTGGATCGGCGACGGCAACAACATGGCGAATTCGTGGATCAACGCCGCCTATCGCTTGGGTTTCCCGCTCACGCTTGCGTGTCCCGAGGGCTACGAGCCCGACGCGGCGATCCTGGCGAGCGCGCGCAGCGCGAGGGCGCGGCAGTGCGTGTCGTGCGCGACCCGGTGGAGGCGGCGACGGGCGCGCACGTCGTGACGACCGACGTCTGGGCGTCGATGGGCCAGGAGGAGGAACACGAGCGACGCGCTCGGGCGTTGGCTCGCTATCAGGTGAACGCGGAGCTCATGGCGCGCGCCTCGAAGGCGGCGATCTTCCTGCACTGCCTCCCCGCGCACCGCGGCGAGGAGGTCACGGCGGACGTCATCGATGGCCCGCAGAGCCGCGTCTGGGACGAAGCCGAGAACCGCCTGCACGTGCAGAAGGCGATCATGGCTGTGCTGCTCGGAGACGAGGGACTAGTGGCTAGGGACTAGTGGCTAGCACAAACCGTGGCAGCCAATGCCAGCGCCGTGTCACTGGCCGTTAGTTTTGTCCCTAGTCCCCGGTCTCTAGTCCCTAATCCCTAGTCCCTAACCTCACCCATGGTCCAGGAACACGAGCAGGCTCCCGATTTCACCGCCAAGACCGATGAAGGGGTCGACCTTCGCCTCTCAGGGCTGCACGGCAAACCGGTCGTGCTGTACTTCTATCCCAAGGACGACACACCGGGATGTACCGTGGAGGCCTGCGAGCTCCGCGATGCGTTCCCGCGCTTCAAGCAGTCGAACGCCGTGATTCTGGGTGTGAGTCCGGATGACGTCGCCTCACATCAGCGGTTCAAGAAGAAATTCGAGTTGCCATTCACGCTGATCGCGGACACGGACCACAAGATCGCCGAGCGCTACGGGGTGTGGGTCGAGAAATCGATGTATGGCAAGCACTATTGGGGCGTGCAGCGTGCGACGTTCATCGTCGACGCCAAAGGGGCGGTGGCCAAGGTGTTCCCGAAAGTGAAGCCGGAAGGCCATGCGACGGAAGTCGAGGCGGAGATCGCGAAACTGCGGAAGTAGAGAGCACTCCCGCTTTTGGGACCTTCCCGGACACCCTGGTCCGGCGCACCTCGTTGCTGAGCTTTCACTTATCTGCGGGCCGCACAGGTGCGGTCGTCGTGACCGAATCAATCGCGTCACGGTTGGCGTCCGACACCACATGCTGTGACGGTCCGGACGCTCCACGTGACAGAATGCCGGGAGCGTCGGTCTAGCTTGGTCTGCGTCGCCGCTGGTGGACCGCGCGCAGATTCGACTGCGTGCACCCGGCGGCCGAGCTCTGCGAGGCCCGATGCTTTCTCTGGCGCACTCTCCTGCCGCCTCCTGTTCCTCGTTCCACGCACGTCTGTCGCGGCCCGTGGCCGGTGCCCGACCCACGGGCGCTGCGCGCGTCGTCTGTGCGGCCCGTCGTGGCTTCACGCTCGCCGAGATGATGATCGTCGTGACGCTGGTCGCGATCATCACCGCCATGGTGATGCCGAAGATCGACTACACGTCGTATCGCGTCGATGTCGGAGCACGCAGCATTCGCGTCGCGCTCCAACGCGCGGCGGCGTATGCCGTGAGCTCGCAGCACAACATGCTGGTCGCGTTCGACGTCCCGAACGGCCGCGTGTTCATCGTCGAGGACGTCAACAACAACCTCGCGGCGGATCCGGGCGAGCGCGTGACGTCTGTACCGCTGCAAGACGGTGTCGTCTTTGCCGCGCCTGGGACGACGTGGTCCGGCGCACCCGCGCCGACCGGTGCAGTCACCGGCACGTCGCTCGCGCAGATCTCGGTCAATAGCGAGCTCGCTGCCGGGGTTCGTTTTCCGCTGTGATGGCGCGGCGAGCACGGACGCGCAGATCTATCTCTCGTCCGCACGTGGGCTGGTCACAGACGCCCGCGGCATCAACGTGACGCAGGCCACTGGTCGCACGGACTGGTACCGGAATATGGGGGCCACATGGACGCTCGGCGGTTTCTAAGCGCGACGCAGGCGTCGCGCTTACGCGTGCTGCGTCCTGGGCCGGGCATGACACTTCGAGCGCCGCGCGGCCTGCGCCGCGGTATGACGATCATCGAGACCCTGGTGGCCGTCACAATCCTCGCGACTGCGCTGATCGGGCTCGGGGACTTCATGGGCAACTTCGCCCACGTGACGAAGGTGTCGTCGCTCCAACAGCGCGCGCTCGATCTGGCGGCCGATCGGATCGACTCGGTCAAGCACTGCGACGCGTACGCGGCGATCGACACCATGGCGGTCACGGAGCTCGTCGCGGCCGACTCGTCGGTCTACACGCGCCAGACAATCGTCGACCATGTAGGCGGCGGTCCCTCCGACAGCGTGGACTACCGCGTCGTCACCGTCGCGGTCACCATGCCGACGGTCCCCACGCCCGTTCGCAAGACCACCATTATCGCAGCGTTCTGAGCATGGCGTCTTCTCCCCTCTGGTCTCGCTCCGGGCAGCGGCCGCGCGGTGCTTTCACGCTGCCCGAGCTGCTGATCGCCATGACCGTCTTCACGATCATCGGCGCCGCCGCACTGAGCTTCCTCGTGCGCCAGACGCGCGCGGTGACAGTGACTGCCGGTCGTCTCGACGCCCAGCAGAACGTGAGCTTCGCGCTCGACGAGTTGGACCACGATCTGCGCGTCGCCGGCGTCGGGCTCGGCGTCCGACAGCCGATGATGATCGAAGCCCACCCGTACGCCGTGACCTTCAACGCCGACCTCGTGACGCGCGACACGGCCAGTGTCACCGCCGCGAGCTACTACGATCCCAACGTACCCGATTCGCTCAGCCTGGCGCTGACGCCGGGCAGCAAGATCTCGTACCCGTATTCCGCGGTGCAGTACCCCGACAGTCAGTACCTGCAAGCCTCGGGACTCATCAGCAACGCCGAGACGATCTCGTATTGGGTCACGCTGGATTCGACGACGACACGGCCTGACGATTACCTGCTGCTCCGCCGCGTCAACGACGGACCCGCCTCGGTCGTCGCGCGCGGGCTGGTCTTTCCCACCGGCGGTCCCGCCTTCCGCTACTTCATGCCTGGCGCAGCCGTCAACTCGCGGGTCGAGATCACCGCTCCGACGGTGCCTCTGTACTTCAAAGAGGGCAACCTCGGGCCCGACACAATGCTCGCCAAGATGAGCGAAGTGCGGGTCCAGCTGGAGGCCGTCTATGCGGACCCGATCGTCGGTGACGTCTACCGCAGCGTGAACGAGTACATCCCGCTGCTCAATGCCGGGCTCCTGCATGTCTCGGCATGCGGTACTCCCCCGCAGGCACCTGGCGCACTCAGCCCGACCGCTTGGCCGAGTGGCGACAGCATCGATGTGAACTGGCCGGCTTCGGCGGACGAATTGGGTGGACAACGCGATGTGAAGAGCTACTCCGTGTACCGTCGCGTGGCCACGGCGTCAAGCTGGGGCACGCCGATCTATACGGTGCCGGGTGCCGGCACCCCCATGTACGACTTCGAGGACAAGACCGTCCCTCTCGGTCAGCCATACCAGTACGGCGTCGTCGCGCGCAACTGCACGCCGGCGCTGTCCTCGCTCACTGTCACAGCACCCGTCACACCCAATCCATGATGACCTCGTCCTCTCGCCCGAGCATGCCTGCCGCCCCGAATAGGGCGCCGCATGCGTCGCCCCTGCCGTGCTCCTCTCAGCCTCGCGCGGCGATCATGCCTTCCCGCAACCGGCGACGTGTGTCGGACCGCGTCGGGCGTGCAGTCCGGACGCGGCTCGTCTCGAACCGCCAACGACTCCGCCGCGGTTCAGCGATATTCGTCGTGATGGTCATGACGATCGCGCTTGCCGCATTGGCCGCATCGGCGATGCTGATGTCCTCAGGTGCGCACCTCGTGGGCAATTATCACAGCCAGGAACGCGATCTCCGCCTCGGGGCCGAAGCGGCGCTGCAAGCCGGCATGAGCGACCTCACGAACAACCCCTTCGTGCTGCCCGAAAGTGGGTACGTCCAGATCGCCAGCAATGCGCAGCTGGCGGCGGCGGACGGCACGCCAGTCCCCAACGTCGTGTACGATCTCTACGCCGGCCCGACCGGATCGGCCTCGCAAGAACAAGGGCGCTTCGTCACGGTGGTCGCGGTCTCCAAGGACACCATACGCCAGCGCCAGTTCGTGCGGCGTGTCGAGCTCAATCAGGAGACGTTTGCCCGGTTCGCCTATTTCTCCGTCACCGAAAACGGCATCTGCTTCGGTTCGAACGACCGCTTGAACGGTCCCGTGTTCTCCGACGACGTGATCACCACCTGCGGTGCGCCGCAAAAGGCGGACTTCATGGACTCGGTGTGGACGCCACAGACGTTTGTGAACGGCGATCCACCACTCGATACGCTCTACAAGGGATGGACCAAGGTCTCCGCGCCACTCCAGCTGCCCACGGCCGCGAAGCTCTCCGCGCTCTACGGACTGGCCGCGGCCGGGCAGACGGAGTTTTTCACGCCCAACGTCGCCACCGACTCGACGGCAGCGATCCTATCGCGTCTCGAGTTCGACGCCTACGACCTGAACGGCGATGCCGACAGCATCCAGCCCGGTGAGGGCTTCGTGAAGTTCTACCAGGTGGACGCTGCGACGAAGCCGCTGGTGCCCCCACCCTCCGGGAGCTGGACCGCCGCGCAGGTGGACTCCGTCGCGATCGGTTATCTCCGCTCGGGCATCAGTCGCCAGCATGACAACAACAACTGCGGCGAGTGGCGGGATGTGCAGGATGACAACGGCAATCTGGAGTGGGAGTTCTTCCCCATGGCCGTGCACAAGAGCGCGTGGTACAAGACCATTGTCGGGAGTGCGGTGGGCGGCAGTGTGTCCCCCGCGATCTCGGCGGCCAACGCGTTGGAGGTGACGGTGGTCGGGTTACACGCGCCGGCCGATACGGTGACTCTCACATATGTCGCGAAGAACCCGGGGCGAAACGGTGATCCGTCTCACCCGCCGCGTTGCTATCCCGGTGGCGATCCCCGACTGGTCGCCATCGAGCGTGACACCACTGCGGCGGCCCCGCTGCGTACGGGCACGCAGTGGAGTGCGCAGAACTGGACCTACGGACGCCGCGGCGGCACCGACACGACATTCACTGGCGGCGACGTCAGCGACCCGACCCATCCGACGCGGATGGGACACTGGATTCCGTGGCCCGGTGCGACGCCAGCGGCGTTTACCCCGGCCTTTCAAGCGAGCCATCCCGACTGGCGATATCTCTTCCCGATCGATAAGACGTACAACCCGGGGTTCAGGGGCGTGATCGCCGTGCACGGCAGCGTCGGTGTCAGCGGCAACGCAAACGGTCACATCACGCTCTACTCCGATGGCAGCATCGGCGTGCTCGACAACCTCCGACTCACGGACGATGCCGATACGACGTGCACGCACCTCCTCGGAATGGTTGCGGGCAAGGACATCCTCGCGGCCGACAATGGCGTCAATTCGCCCGCGGGTGACAATACCACGCGCCTCAACATGCGCGGCGGCTCGAGCGATCTCTGGGTCGAGTCCACTGTATTCGCGCTCGCCTCGTGGGGCGCCGAAGGTCTCGTGCAGGATCCCGGAGTATTGTTCGTCCCGCTCCAACAGGCGTGCAACGGTCAGGACTATGCGCGCGGATGCCTGCACGTACAGGGTAGCCTGATCCAGGACGCTCGCCAGACCGTCAACGGCGGAAACGGCACGACGACCGGATACGGATACGCCAAGCAGTACGACTTCGACGAATGCTCGGTGAACAACCCGCTCCCGTTCTTTCCGACGACCGGTCGGTTTACCGTGAACAACTACTACGAGAGCGACCCGGTGCACTTCAGCGTGGCCGCCTTGTTCGCGGCCCTCAAGCCGTAACGACGAGGGATTCGGGGGTCGGGGGGTCGGGGGTCGGGAATGGACTGAAGGCCAGGAAGGGCGACGCATGCGTCGCCGCTACCGTCCTGGCCTTCATCTATTTGGGAAACGGCGACGCGCGACTACGAGTGCGAGTCGTGCCCCTTGCTGCCTCCGCCCGAGCCCGAGTGAGAGCCGCCCTCGGCTGGGTGCTCTTCGTGCGGCGCTTTGGCCCGGTGCTCGTCACCGCCCGAGCCGCGCGTTTCCGGGGGAGGCGCAGCAGCGCCATCTGGCGCGCTGTTCGACGGCGCATAGCTGTTCGACGGCGCATAGATGATGCTGCCGGCGGCCGCCGCCGTGGTCCGGTCGAGGTATGGGCCCGCCCAGGGGCCCGTGCCGCCCCAGCCCCACAGTCCCCAGCCCCACGGACCGGGGAACCACGGGCGGGGGACTCCCTGCGGAGCAGGCCACCAGAGACCAGGCGGCGCCGGCGGCGGACCATACACCGCTGGTGGCGGGCCACCAGACACGGCGGGCGGTGCGGCTGACGAGGCGCGCGGCGCTGTGGTGTCGATTACGAAACTCACGATGTCGTAGTCGAAGCGACCGCCCGATATGCCTTCAACGAACGACGTGAGCTCCGACTCCGTGTTGGCCGTGCTCTCGATGCGTGGGATGACGCGGTAGTCCCAATGCCCGTTGACCGTGATCGACTTCAATTGAAACGGCTTGGACGAGATAGCGGCGTACCACGTCCCCGAGCCGGATGAATCCTCGACCGTGAACGCACTGGTGCCGCCGCGGGTGAGCACTTCGACCTCGGTGTCGGCATCGACGCGGTCAGACAGCACGGGATCGAGCGGATACGCGACGTTGACATGGCCGTCCGGCTGCGCGTAGAGGACCAACAGATATCCGTCCTTGCCGATCTGCACCCGTACATGCCCCTCAGCGCCCGGAGCGTAGCGGGATTGGTCCAGAAAGAGGCGTACGGGTACCTGCGCCTCGAGCGATTGCGACCGCACCAGTACGATCGGACCCGCGACTGTCGCCATCCCGACCACAGCAGCGGCGAGTAGGGGGGCGATCTTCATAACTGAGTCTCCAAGCAGGACGGACTAACGAAACCTACCGCTTATACACCCCAGCGCTGGGTTTGTGGCTGGGGCCATAGGGACTAGGGATCAGGGACTGGAAAACCCGCAGGGCCAAGACACGTCGCCGTCACTTGATTTGCAGGTTGTTCCCTCGTCCCCACCCTAGTCCCTAATCCCCAGCTTCACGAGATACGACCCGTCCGCCTGCACTGACCCGGCTGTCTGCACGGCGGTCCCGCGTCGTGCGAACACGATCTGGTCACCGACGCGAATCGTCACCGAATGAACCCGCGTTGTTGGTGGAAGGTCGATGTCATAGGCCACGTTGGGGACGTCGTGTGAGTCGACGATGATGGTGGCGCTCCCAACCGTGTAGGTCGGGCCATCGGTGCTGGCCGTCACGGATACGTGGGTGCCGAGCGTCGGGTGGATGCGGAGCTCACCGCTGGTTTGCGGATTCTGGAAGACGAGATCGACGCGTTCGGCCGACGTGATCGCGACGCCGCGGGGGGCCGCAGCAGTCGCAACGGGCGGCGCGGGTGGAGCAACTACCGCGGGCGCCGACGCGTGACGCGCCGGCTTCGCCACGATGCGCGTGAGGAATTGCCGGACGGGCGAGTGCGGTGCCGCAGCGGCCGCGGCTGCCGCGGCGAGCACCAAGAGCACGACACTCCGACGAGCGGCCACCTTGACGGTGTCTGCAGGGGAGCGCACACGCGCCCCTCGCTCGACGACGAGCGTCGGCGAGCGGTGGTCCGCGGGGCCCGCCGTCAGGGCGCCGTCATCCGGTGCACGCCGCGCGCGCACGGTCTGGGCCATCCGCTTCTCCAGGGACTGGCGGTTGGCCATCGGTGCAGGATGATCCAGCAGAGCCAACATCGCACCGACCTGTTGGTCCGTCGCACGGGCCGCCAGTAGGACGTCCGCGCACACGTCGCATGTCGCGGCGTGGGCACGAGCGGTCGTGCCGGTCGCGCCTCCTCCGGCGGGATCGAGTGCGGCTCCGAGGTCTGCGTCACTCGGATGCATGGCTTGCCTCACGGTCCATGGTCTCCTCTGCGTCCTGCGCTACCGCCGCCGGTCCAACCGCCTCGCGGAACATGCGCGTTGCGCGAATCAGCAACGTGCCCACACTGCTCTCGGCTACGCCCACGGCGTGTGCCAGCTCACGATAGCTGTAGCCTTCGTGGCGAAGCAGCAGCAGCATGCGGTCGCGATCGGGCAGGGTGTCGAGCGCCGTGCGCGCTCGCGACCGAGTTTCCGCGGTGAGCACCGCCGAGTCTGCGGCTGCCGGTGCGCCGGGCAGCGCCTCCCCTGCGTGTTGCGACACGAGCTCTGCGCGCCGCCGTGCTTGTCGTCGCTGATCACGGAAGAGATTCGTCGCCACCGTCGCGAGCCACGCCCGCGGATCATCGGGCATCGCGCCGCGGCGATGGAGGCGCACGAACGTGTCCTGTGCGAGATCTTCGGCCAAGTCGGGGTCGCCAGTCAAACGGTCCATATAACGAAACAGCGAGGCAAAGCGGGCCTCGTAGAGCGCCGCCACCGCGTCAGCAAACGCGTCCAACTGCGGAGCCGGATTGGCTGCTGGGCTCACAAACACGATAGAGGAGCGCCTGAGCGGTCAGTTTTGTGACACAGTCCGCTCTGCGTCGTGACCCTCAATAGACCCACCCAAGGCCGAGGAGCAGCGTACGCGGCAGGAGAGTGACGCCGCGAAGCGCTCCTCCGGGGCCGCTCGGAAGCTCGTCGGCCACGTTGACGTGATTGAACACGTTGGCGAGCGTGACGAAGGTCGTCAGGCGACCGCTCGCGGGCCCCGTCTGCCACCGATGGGCCAACTGCACATCGGCGCGGAGATAGGGGGGTAAGCGATTCGTCGAGACGAGGGGCGTCGGCGCCAGGCGCTGGACGAGGTTCGTTTGCGGGTCGACCGCGTCGCCGTCGTGCATCGTCGCCGTGACGTCGAGGCCCGGTGCCGGCTGTCCGTACGCAGCCCACCCCGCGATGCGGAGCTGCGTGAGACGATCCAGTGCGAGGCCAGTGGCCATCGATCCTGTCTGGCCCAATTCCGAGGTCGGGCGGTAGCTCAGGCCATTCACCGACTCGATCGTGCGCCCGATTCCGTATCCGGCTTGCCAGGTGACCCGCCCGGCACCGCCATCGAGTTGCATCGCGGCCCCGCTGATGTGCGCCGATGCGCGCTCGAAGGTTGACGCGGCGAACAAGGCAGTTTGGAATGGGTTGGCGATCGCCAGCCCAGACAGCGCACGGAGATAGCCGTCGATTGCCAGACGGCCAATGGCTCCCAATCGCGCGATGATGCCTGCGGTCCCAATGTCGCTCTGTGCGACTGGCACGCCGCCCGTGCCCGCCGCCACCGGCAGATCGAGTCCGAGCTCAGCGCCAACGGGTGACTCTGCGTTGCGCAGCGACTGCACGATCTGGTGTGTTCGTGCGTAGCCGATCGTTGCGACGACTCCCGGAAGCACGCGGAGCTCGGCGTCGAGGCGCGGCTCGAGGCGTGCGGTTGTGCCAAGCAGCGCCATACCGCGCAGACCGGTCGTGATGTGCCAGGCACCGTCGGCGCCGGTCGGTCCCCAGCGTTGCTCGACGAATGCCGACGTCGTGGTGGGTGCGCTCACGAGCGCGAGCGGCTGGCGCGACATCGGGGCAAGGGCTCCCAGATTCAGTCCCGCCCCCTCGGCCTGCCCCGATTCCGGATCGCCAGCGACGCGATAGCTGACGTTGAGCGCATCGGCCGACGCTCCCGCCGTGATCGTGTGCCACGTCAACTGACTGGCGAGCTCGGTCTGGCGCACTCCATCGCCGAGGCTGGGACCGACGCCGTCGCCCGCCGCGGGGACGGTCGCATCGAAGCGCGCTGTGGAGATGTGGGACTCGAGCTGCGTCTCGCTCGACAACTTCTGTGTCCAGATCAGCCCCCCGGTCGCCGTGCTCCAAGGCACGGCCGTGGGCGACAGCGCATCAGCCGACAGATCGCCGCCCAGTGGCGCCGCACGATCGCTGCTCGCGACCACGAGCGCCTCGAGTGTTGTGTGGCCGGCTGTGATCGCACCCGTCATGATGCCATCTGCCCAGCGGTCGGGAATCGGACCCGCGTCATTGGCGAGTTGTGGCAAGTCATCATTGCTGTGGCGTGCGGCGATGAGGATCCCGCCCGACGCATTGCCGATGGAGACTGGCTCGCCCCACGTTCCACGAACGGAAGACGGGCCGATCGACGCCGACCCGGTCCATCCCGTGGTCGGCACCGCGCGTGTCGTGACGTCGAGCACTCCGCCCAATCGGTCACCAAATGCGGCGCTCATGGCGCCGTCGCGTACATCCAGGTCTTCGATCGCGTCGGGACTGATCGCGCTGAACGTGCCGCCACCGTGCGTTGGGCTCCAGACCTCGAGCCCATCAACGCGCACCGCGAGCTGATCGGAGGTGCCGCCACGGTCGGTCAGAGATCCGGGCCAATCAGGCCGTAGCGCCAGGTGAGCGTCATCACTCAACGTCCGCATCAGATCCGGTTCCCCGGTCGATGCGTCGGAAGCATTGGGGTCCCCGTGCCACCTCCACGTGCCGCCCTCATCGCCATTGTCGGCCGCCGATGGGGCGTCCACCGCGACGGGTCGCGGCGCACTCACGCGGACCGAGTCGAGCACGACCAGCTTGGGCGCCAGCGCGAGGTCGACGCGGAGGATCCCACTCGTCGGGACTGTCAACTTCACCGATAGCGTGTCGTAGCCCGCGCGTGTCGCGCGCAGCGTCACCGCGCCGGTAGGCACTCCCGAGAGAGCGTACGCGCCCGCGCTGTCGGAGCACACCGTCGTGTGGAGCTCGGGCACGTCGAGGCGCACGCCGGGGACGACGGTGCCGAACACCCCGTTCCGCACGACACCGATGACCATCGTGTGCGCGGTCGTGTCCGCGCCAGGTGTCAGATGAGGGAGGGCATCGGTGCCTCGCCCGCACTGAGTCGGAGGCTCGCTCGCGGCCGCAGCGCGCGAGGCTCCGGCGATGAGCGCCCCGGCGGCGACGACGGCCAGGACGGCCTGGTCGAATTGTCGCCCCGACCGGGTAGCGCCTCGCGTGCCTCGCTGTCGCCTGCTCGGACTACCCGGGCCGTGTCCCATAGCTGTCTTTCTTCTTATAGTTGCAGCGGCCGGTGCGTTGGGTTGGCGATCAGCGACGCACCCTGACGTGGGTTCTACACCGGAGGGGTCGGACCCGGTCCCGCGGGCGATAAAGCGCCCTAGGGGCCACGCATGCGTCGCCCGATGGAGGCCCGCCCATCGTTGCCCATGGTTGCCAGACTGGACGGGAAGCGGTACCTCAAGGGGAGCCGGGCGGCTGCACCACTGGACGCAGACGAGGAGAGAGGGGCTGATGACGAACGAACGGCACACACGGACCGCGGTCGGGCGCCCGATCTGGGGCCCAGCACTCAGGCTCGTGATGATCCTGGTGCTCGCGGTGAGCGTAGGGTCCTGCGGCGCGCGCGGGAACCCGCAGTTCAGAGTCAGCTTCCCCGCATCGCTCGACGCGGGGCCGATCACGGGACGCGTCTTCGTCACCCTCTATACCAAGAACGATGTCGAGCCGCGGATCGCCGCGTACCAGTCCGCGCGTGTGCGAGTCGGCCGGATCCCCTTTTTCGCGACGGACATCGACGCGCTGAAACCGGGAGAGTGGGCGACGGTCGACACGGGTGCCGTCGGCTATCCGCTCTGGAGCCTGCGTGACCTGCCACCCGACGACTACTACGTGCAGGCAGTGCTGAACGTGTACACGCAGTACCACCGAGCGGACGGCCACACGATGTGGGCGCATCAGGACCATGGGGACGGGCAGCGATGGGCGTATGCGCCGGGCAATCTCGTCTCCACCCCGATCAAGGTGCATATCGATCCGGCGCGCGGATTCGACGTCCAGCTCACGTTCGACCACAGGCTCCCGCCCATCGCCGAGCCGCAAGACACCAAATGGGTGAAACACATCAAGCTCCAGAGCACGATCCTGACCAAGTGGTGGGGCGTCCCACAACAGCTTGGCGCCATCATCCTGCTGCCCAAGGGGTACGATGAGCACCCCAACACCTACTACCCGGTGGTGTACCAGCAGAATCATTTCTCGCTGGATGCGCCGTTCGGCTTCACGACCGACTCCAACCCGCCGGTCGCGGCAATGACGCCGGTGCGTCTCGCACCCGTGAACCCTCGGTCCAACGTCGAGGGGCCACACGCATTCAGCGGCGGCGGCCTGCGCGAGACCGGCTACGAGTTCTACAAGTCGTGGAACTCGGACAACATGCCGCGGATGATCGTGGTGTCCTTCCTCCATCCCACGCCGTATTTCGACGACTCCTACGCCGTCAACTCGGCCAACAATGGCCCGTACGGGGACGCCATCATGCAGGAGCTCGTCCCCTACGTCGAGACCCACTTCCGCATCATCCGCAAACCCTACGCGCGAGTCCTCACGGGAGGATCGACCGGGGGCTGGGAATCACTCGCGCTGCAGGTGCAGCATCCGGAATTCTTCGGCGGCACCTGGACGTTCTTCCCCGATCCGATCGATTTCAGCCGGTACCAGCTGATCGACATCTACTCGGACTCGAACGCCTTCATTCTTCCCAACGCTGCGCCGGGAGTGCCCGAGCGGATGATGCAGATGTCGCCCGAAGGGCAGCCGGTGGCGTCGATGCGCTCGATCGCGCAGATGGAGTTGGCCTCTGGCACGCACGGGCGATCGGCCGCGCAGATCGACGTCTGGAATGCGGTGTATGGACCCGTCGGCGCGGACGGCTATCCGCGGCGGCTCTTCGACCTCCGGACCGGCGTGATCGATCGGGACGTGGCGCTCTACATGCGCGACCACGGGTACGACCTGCGCTACTACATCACGCAGAACTGGTCCAAGATCGGGCCGCAGCTCGTGGGGAAGCTGCACATCCTGTGCGGCGACTACGACGACTTCTTCCTCGCGCCCGCCGTGTACATGCTGCAGCACTTCCTGGACAGCACGACGACACCCGCATTTCGCGGCGATTTCCGCTATGGGCGGCCCATGAAGGGCCACGGGTGGCAGCCCATGACGACGGCCAACCTACTGCGTGAGATGGCTGCGCACATTGCCAAGAACGCGGCCTCCGGAGCCCCCGTGTCGGCCTGGCGAGGCGATCCCGCGGAGACGGGACTCCCGGGCAACGCGCTGTTCAATCCCTGCGGACCCGCGCAAGGTTGCGCGTGGGGGGAGGGAGGGGCTAGGGACTAGTCCCTAGCCCCTAGTCCCTAGTATTACGGCACCTTCGGGGGTCCCGCCATCCCGGGCATGCCGCCTGCTCCGGCCGGCATCTGGAACTTGGTCCAGCCCGTGGGGATCTGGAACAGCGAGTCGGGGGGCGTCGTGGTGCTGACATTCGTGGCTACCATCACCAGGCTCGTATTGCCACTCTCGACCTTCGACACTTTGAGAGGTCCCTTGCCCTTGAGCTGTTGATACGCTGCCACCACCTGCGCGTTCATGCCCATGCGCGAGACAAACTGCGCCATCGGACCGGTCGTGAGCGCCTTCGGGTCCATCGACGGGACGCCCGGCGCAGCGCACACCTGCGTCGGCCCACTCGGACCGCCGCTGATCGTGTAGTCCGTGCAGGAGATGCCGGCCACGGTCTCGCTGCCGCCCGGCGTCACGGTGATCTGTCCAGTAGCCTGCGGGGCCATGTTCGCCCCCATTTGGGCGATGTTGTACTGCATGTACGCCCGCTGCGCGGGCATCAGCATCGTCATGTCCCCGGTCGATGCATTCATGATGATGCCGCCCATCATGCCTGCCTGGGGCATGTCGATTCGCATCTGCGAGCCTTTGAAATACTGAACCATGGTGCGGGGCCCGTTGCCGCCTCCCATTCCCTGGATGGACCACGTCACCGCCCCTGAGGTCTGGGCTCCTCCGGGTGCGGCCACTGCCAGTGCAGCCGCGAGGCTGCAGGCCATCATCGCGACTGGCATCCCTATACGCATGGTGATTCCCCGCTGAAAAGGTTGGGCACGGTGCGGCGTCGTCCTACAATCCTAGGAGGTGACTCCGTCCAGCGCCGATGGAGCGAAAGAATGGGTACCGCGAACGGATCGATCCGTCCAATACCTCGTCTCTAAGTGCGCGATAGAACGCCCCTATGACGATGCGGGCGGGCCACCTCCGGCGGATGCGGGTGGTGAAGCAACGACCAGCGGGACACCGACGCCACCAGTCGGCCGCGGCCGTGGGACCGGCGACCGCGAACCGCGAACGATAAGATACCCCGTCCGCCTCGACGTTTCACCGCCTGATCGACCGGATCGTCTCACCGGAGCGTCGGAGGGGTCGCGAACGCAGCTGTCCCGGCCCCGACGGTCTGTTCCCCGGACCCCGGATCCCCTTTCTTATCGGGGGACTGTGGTCCCCGTGGTATCGCCCAGGCCGCCGACGGGCGGAGTGACTGGCCGAAACAGCTCGCTCATTCCGACGTCATCGGCAATTCGGACCGCGAGCGACAGGACCTGCCGCGACCGGGCGGAATCACCGGGGAGTCCGCGAAGCTGGAGCGCCTCGGCGAGGATCGAGCCCTCGATCGAGTAGAGCAGGGGGCTGGAAACCGACGCCCGATCGACCCACCCGGGATGCGCGAGCAGCGTGCGGGGCGCGGAGGCGTCGTTCCAGAGTGTGAGGGATCGGCTCGTGTCGATCCAGCCACTGCCGGGCACCGCTACGGTGTCGCGTGTCGCGACGGGCACGTCATCCATCAGTTTCCGCGCCAGGCCTTCGGTCAACAGGTAATTACCGAGCCCCAGCTCGTTGGGGTATGGGCCGTCGGTCGTGCTGAAGAACAGCGGGCGTCCCGAGTTGTCGGCGATCATGTGCAGGACGAAGATCTGGTCGCGAGTCAACCCACGGAACGGCAGATGCGCAGGGTCGATCTGCGCGACGAGAGGCGTACCAGGCTTGCGGAAGATCACACTCGTGCTGAGCGGCACGTACTCGGGCACCTGGCGCGACTGCGCCATCGTCATGGTGAGGAGCGGCCGCTGAGGCTTGGGCCACGTGCGACCGCGGTATACCGCGGGGCCGGCCAGCGAGTCGTAGGGGTACACTGGTCGCTGCAGCAGCTCGCCCGCATACCAATTGGTCCCCAGTAGCGCCGTCGTCACCACCAGCACGTCCTTGCGAACCCCCTCGACCTCCTGCGCGTACCAGAGCGGGAACAGGTCATTGTCGCCGACGGTCACGAGGATCCCGTAGGGCTCGACCGAGTTGAGCAGGTCGCGCGCCAAGTCGCCGGTCGCGACCTGCTCAGGGCGAGGTGCGACGCGGTGGTTGGCGACGAAGGGGATGAATGCGATCGCGAGGACAGGCGCCGACGCGAGCCAGTGCGCGCGTCGGGATCGCGTGGCGACCACCGTTGGATGTGCGCCAGAGCGTCCGCGTTAGATTGGCGCCGCCCGCGGCGAGCGACTCCCAGACCCAGACCAGGCCGAGCGCAACCCAGACGCTCCAGACGGAGAAGCTCCAGAGGTAGAAGTAGTCGCGATCGCGTGCCTCTCGTACGACGGTCTGACCGAGGCCCGGCGCCTGCGACGAGCCGTACTTGAAATTCATGTAGTAGATGAGCGCCGGCGTGACGGTGAGGAACAGCGTGCCGAAGAACCACAGACTGCGCCGGTCGTACCGCCAGTGCACACACGCACCGAGCAGGCCCAATACGAGGAACAGGGTCGCCGCTGCGTTCTGGAGGCCAGGGTGCCGGCCACCCACGTCGCGAATCCACTGCCACTTGAAATAGAGCCAGTACATCCCGAACTGTGCCGAGAGCGGTGCCTGACGGTCAGCGATGTCCGGCTTGCCATACTGCTCGCGCGTGACGTGCGCCATCACACGCTCCCAGGTCTCCTGGCTCACGGTGCACGAAACCGCGAGGTGCGTCTCGCAGGCCGTCGTGTCGCCCTCATTGAGCGGCGGGAACTGCGCGGCCCGGAGGGGCTCGAACACGAATGGCGTGAGTCCCAGCGCGAATACGAGGATGCAGCGGAGCATGAGACGCCAATCGAGCAGGACCTGCGGCCGCCGTGCGAGGATGGCCACGCCGACCGCGGGAATCGCGAGGAATCCGGCCGGGTGATTCGTGTACCCCAAGCCAATGAGAAATGCCGTCATCACGAGAAGTCGACCCGCACGCGGCCCGTCGGGGTCGTCGGACCACCGCACCATCAGCCACGCCACGATCGCGAAGAAGAGCAGCGACACGGTGTAGACTTTCTCGTTCACGATCGACTGATCCCACACCGTAAAAGCTGTGGCGCCGATCAACACCGCCGCCGCCGCGCCGACGAGTCGCAGCCAGCGTGCCTCGAGCCAGGCCGCGAGCACCCGCTCGGTCACGAGGAACCAGATGCCGGCCGATGCCGCGCTCGTGAGCGCGGCCATGACGTTGATGCGCTGCGCGACTGTGGGTGCGATCGGGAGCACCGTGAAGATGTGGCCCAGCAGCACGAAGAACGGATTGCCGGGGGGGTGCGGGATGCCCAACACGTACGCGGCCGTGATGTACTCGCTCGCGTCCCACATGGCGGTGGAGGGCGCGAGGGTGACCGCGTAGAGCAGGAAAACCAGGAGCGCCGCGACGATGGCCGCGCCGTACGGCGGCTGCGCGACTGGCTCCGCTACGGCCTGCGGCACGCGCTTCATGCGCCCTTCCAGGTCACGCGAGGCAGCTCGTCCCGTAGCTGATCGCGACCCCAGTGGACGCCACCCGCCTCCCAGACAAGCACGTCATCTGGATCCGCGGGGCGGAACGTGCGCGTCGGTCCGCGGGCGGATACGACGCCAAACGTGCCGGGTGTCAGAACGCGCGCGGTCCGCCAGGGCGCGCCCGAGTCGCCGGCAAGCACCAGCCCCGTCGCGACGGCGATGCGCACTTCCTTGTCATCCGAGTCCGTGCGAATCGCGAATCGAGCGCCAACGTTCTCGACCACCGCATTGCCCGCGTGGACCAGCAGTGCGTGGCCACCGGCCTGATTGGCATCGACATACGCTTCGCCTCGGACATACACCGATCGTCGGTCGGTCGGTCCCGAGATCCGCACGGTCGTATTGGGTGCTGCAACGACTTCGCTGCCATCGGCCAGTCGCATGTGGAGGCGCTCGTACGGGCCCGCCTGATAGCTGCCGGTATCGCGGGGCCCGAGTCGGACCCAGCGTGTCGCCGCGTCGGTTCCGTGGGTGGCGGTGAGGATCGTGATCGCCGCTGCCGTCGCCCATGCCACCGTCGTCCCCACAACCCGACGGACGCGGCGGTCGGGCGACGCAGGTGCGGGCAGGGATGTGCCGTGACGTGCGCCGGGGCGTCTGGCGAGACGCGTATGGAGACGCGCGAGCATCGCTCGAGCGTCTACGGTGGGCGGATCGCCAGCGGGCGAGAGCGCGGCACGCGTAGCCTGCCGGACGGACGCCGCGGAGGCGCCGGTCGGCGAGCCCGCTGCCGACCAGCGGCGCATCGCGGCCTCGTCCGCCTCACTCGACTCCTCGGCCAGGAACCGCTCCCAGAGCGCGAGCTCGGCGTCGTCCGGCGCTGGCGGGTCCGCGGCTCCATCCATCGGTGCATCGTCGCCCATATACGGTGAAGACAGGCACGAGCGGGAAGTGCATTACAAGAGCTAGGGACTGGGGACTCGTGGCTAGTGACAAACCGTGGGGCCCGTGACATGTCCTAATCACTGGCCGTATGGTTGTTCCCTAGTCCCCAGTCCCTAGTCCCTCGTCCCTCCTCCCTCATGACGCGGCCCAACGCGCCACTGCGGTTCTGTCTCCTCGTTGCATCCATGCTCGCGCTGTCCCCGGTATCGGTACTCTCACAAGACACTGCGGAGACGACGGGAGGGGTCTACAACGGTCGCGAGCACCAGCTCCTCGTTCACGTCCCGCGGATCAACACGGACATCGACGTTGATGGTACGCTCGCTGCCGCGCCTTGGAAGCAGGCGGCCATGCTCACGGGGTTCTCCGAGTACCAGCCCGTAGACGGCGCTCCCGCGGAGGACTCGACTGAAGTCCTGATCTGGTATTCGTCGCACGCCATCTATTTCGGCATCCGCGCGTACGAACCGCATGGGGCCGTCCACGCCACGCTGGCCAACCGCGACCAGATCGACGGCGATGACAACGTCCAGCTGATCCTCACGCCATTCATCCACGCGCGTCAGGCGCTCGTCTTTGCCGTCAATCCATTCGGCATTCAGGAGGATGGCACGATCACCGAGGGGGCGATCGCCACGGGGGCCAATTACGGCATTGCGGGGCATGCGGGCCCGCCGCCGACCGATCTCAGCCCGGACTTCGTGTACGACTCCAAGGGGCGACTGACGTCGTGGGGCTACGAGGTCGTGGTACGGATTCCGTTCCGCAGCGTGCGATTCCAGCGCAAGGATCCGCAGGACTGGGGGCTCAACATCGTGCGCGTAGTGCAGCATTCGGGGCACCAGGACACCTGGTACCCGACGCGCCTGTCGGCGGCCTCCTTCCTCCAGCAGGCCGGCACGCTGGCTGGACTCACGGGTCTCGACCGCGGCCTCGCGCTCGACCTCAATCCGTTCATGACAGAAAAAGCGATCGGCAATCCAACGATCGGCCCGCCGTCAGGATGGGGCTACGCGGTCGAGCGGCCGCAGCTCGGCGGCAACGTCCGGTGGGGCATCACCAACAACCTGCTGTTGAACGGGACGTATCGTCCGGACTTCGCCGAAGTCGAGTCGGACGCAACCCAGGTCCAGTTCGACCCCCGGAACGCGATTTCCTATCCCGAAAAGCGGCCGTTTTTCCTGGACGGCCTCGAGCAATTCAACACGCCCAATACGCTCATCTATACCCGGCAGATCATCGCGCCCATCGAAGCGACGAAGCTCACGGGCAAGGTCGGCGGGGCCACGGTCGCCTACCTGGGCGCCCAGGATGACGAGGGCACGACGCTAGCGGGCGGCGGCGGTCATCCCCTCTTCAACATTGTGCGCGTGCTGCAGGATGTGGGCTCCGCCTCCCAGCTCGGGTTCGTGGCGACCGACCGAGAAGATGGCGGGAGCTTCAACCGCGTGGCCGGTGTCGACGCACGATTCGCCTTTGCGAACATCTACTCGCTCGCGCTGCAGGGCGCGGCCAGCAGCACGCGAGGCGTCGGCCTCGCGACGAATGGTATCGCCACGGACGGCGTTCAGGGCGCCGGTCCACTCTGGGAGGCGCATTTCATTCGCGCGGGGCACACGTTTGGATTGGACTACAACTTCACCGGGATCGACCCGGAATTCGTCGCGGGCAGCGGGTTTCTCTCGCGGACAGGCATCGCGAACATGAATCTCGATAACCACGTCACGCTGTACGGAGGGCCCGGCAGTTTCTTCCAGACGTTCACGGGCGATTTCTCGGTCATCGACACGTGGGTCTATCGACACCTCACCGCGGGCGAGTCGCCCGAGGATCGACGGTGGCACTTCACCGGGACGGCAACTCTCTTCCAGGGCTGGCAGCTCGGCGGTGCGATCTACCTCGAGACGTACGGGTACGACCCGTCCCTGTATGGCGACTACTATCTCGGCCACCACACGCCGTCCGGCCTGACGTTCAGCCCCTTCGTGGGACAGGCGATCATCCCCAACACGGACTACGTGATCACCTTCTCGACCCCACAGTTCTCCACGCTGTCCGCGACGATCCTCTACATCTCCGGGCGGGACGAGAACTTCTACGAGTGGGCGTCGGCGGACATCGGCAACACGTCGCTGACGGTCAACTGGCGGCCCACCGACAAGCTCCGCTGGGGCGTGACGTACCTCGCGAACCTGTACCATCGGCATTCGGATGGCTCGCTGGTCGAGAGCCAGTTCATTCCCCGGCTCGACCTGGAGTACCAGGTGTCCCGTCCCATCTTCCTTCGGCTCATCGGGCAATACAACGCGGTCTATCAGGACAGTCTGCGGGATGACTCGCGCACAGGGCTTCCGATCTACTATCGCGATTCGACGACCGGCGCATTCACGCGCGCGTCAGCGTTCACCACGAATCAGTTCCAGGTGCAGGGATTGTTCGCCTACCAGCCCGTTCCCGGCACAGTGGCGTTCATCGGGTACGGTAACAACCTGACGGAGCCCGAGTCATTCCACTTCCTGACCCTGCGCCGTACCGCAGACAGCTTCTTCGTGAAGTTCAGCTACTTATTCAGGCTGTAGCGCGGCCGCTGAAGTGGCCGAGAAAGTAGAAACACAGATAGTAGAAAGTAGACAACCACCACTGCTCTAGACTGACCAGGGCGACGCATGCGTCGCCCTGGGAGGCGCGTCAGGGCGCGAACCCGCGCAGCAGCCCGCGGAGTCGCTTGACCGTCCGCGTCAGGTGCACGCTCACCGTTGGGACTGCGATCCCGAGCACCTCGGCGATCTCGCGGCGGCCGAGCCGATCGATCCAGCGGAGCCGCGCAATCTCCTGCGCGCGCGGCGGGAGCGACCGGAGTGCCGCGTCGACCGCCGCATGCAGCTCACCGCGCTCGGCCAGTGTGTCGGGCGTAAGCGGCGGAGTCTGGGAGTGTTCGCTTTCGTGAGCCGAGCGTTCACGCCATCGGGCTTCGATCCGCGCGTGGGCGATCGCATTGAGCGCACGGTTGCGGGTCGCGGCGAACAGATACGCGCGCAGGGTCCCCCTGATCTGGAGCTCGGTGCGATGCTCCCAAAGATGTGCGAAGACATCCTGGACGAGATCGACCGCCCCTTCCTCCGATTTCACGTAGCGCCACGCAAACGCGACGAGTGGCTGCGCGTAGTCCAACACCGCCGCCTCGAGGCCGGCTGCGTCCAGTCCCTCTCGTGCGACGGCCGGCCGTGAGGCCGGGCGCGACTTGCCCGGTGCCGATGCCGATCGCTCTCGTCTTGCGCGCATTGGCCAGGGATAGGGGTCAGGGACTAGGGGCTAGGGATCAGGGACTAAGAACCCCGAGAGTCAGTGACAGGCCGCCGTCACCGGCAGGACGGTTCGTTCACCAACCACTAGCCACTAATCACCAGTGCCTAGTATCGTGCACAACATGCACGAGCGGGCGCTAGGGTCGGCTTGCGATCTCGACGGTGTGGCGCGGAAGTTGAGGCCAGAGACCGCGGGGTGCAGGCCCTCGATACACGCGCTCGCGTGAAATCTCCCTTCCATCTCGACTGGCTCGACCAGCCGCCCTCCTCATGACTCGTCACCGAACTCGCTGCTCCAGCGGTCTCGCCGTCGCCGCGCTCGTCGCCCTCGTCACCGTCGGCGGCTGTCACTCACAGTCGGACGCGCGTGCGGCCCAAGCGCCGGGCGGTGGCCCGGCCTCATATCGCGATGCCGTGCCCACGGACTGGGAGTATCCCCTCGACGCGGCGGCCGTCACGGGGCAGCATGGGATGGTCGCCACGGATGCGCCGCTCGCGACCGACGTCGGCGCCGACGTGCTCCGACAGGGCGGGAACGCGATGGACGCCGCGGTTGCGACCGCCTTTACGCTCGCGGTCGTCTTCCCCGCGGCCGGCAATATTGGCGGGGGTGGATTCATCGTGACCCAGATGGCGGGCAGTCCGCCGGCGGCGCTCGACTTCCGAGAAGAGGCCCCCAAGGCGGCGAGCCGCGACATGTACATCGGCCCCGACGGAAAGCCGGATGGCAAGTCGATCACGGGCGATCTCGCAGCGGGTGTCCCGGGATCCGTCGCAGGCCTCTGGGAAGCGCATCATAAGTTCGGCTCGAAGCCGTGGGCCAACCTCCTCGCGCCGGCCATTCGACTGGCCGACAGCGGCTTCGTCGTGGACTCGGAGTTCGCGCGCCTGACGCATTACGATAGCGCCCGCCTCTCCAAATTCCCGGCGAGTGCGGCGCTCTTTCTGCCACACGGTCATCCGCTGCAACCCGGCCAGCGATGGCGAAATCCGCAGCTGGCTGCCGTGCTTCGTCGGATCGCCGCGAAGGGGCCAGCAGGCTTCTACTCGGGCCCGACGGCCGAAGCGATCGTGGCCGAGATGCGACACGGGCACGGGATCATCACCATGGCCGATCTGGCGGCGTACCACCCGAAGTGGCGCGATCCCATCGCCTTCGACTACCGGGGCTATCACATCATCTCGATGCCGCCTCCGTCGTCCGGTGGAATGACGATCGCGCTCATGGCGCACATGCTCAGCGGCCGCGACATGCAGGCATTGGGTTGGCATTCGCCTGCAGAGGTGCACGTCATGACCGAGGTAATGCGCCGCGCCTTTGCGGTGCGGAATCACTTTCTAGGGGATCCCGACGTGATCCCGATACCGACCGAGCATCTGTTGTCGCAGGCGTTTGCGGACTCGCTCGCCGGGTCGATCCGTCCCGACACCGAGACGCCCTCATCCGCGGTGTCATTCCCGACCGGCATGAGCGCGGAAGGGCAGCACACGACGCATTTCTCCGTCGTCGATGGCCAGGGGAATGCCGTCGCATTGACAACGACCATCAATTCCGGCTTCGGGTCGGCGTCCACCGTCGGCGGCGACGGCTTCCTGTTGAACGACGAGATGGATGACTTCACCTCGCAGCCGGGCACGCCCAACAGTGAAGGTCTGGTGATGGGCGATGCCAACGCGATCGCTCCAGGCAAGCGGATGCTCTCGTCGATGACCCCGACGATCGTGCAGGGGCACGACGGGAAACCGATGCTCGTGACGGGCGCCAGCGGCGGCGGCCACATCATCACGACGGTTTTCCAGATCGTGTCCAACGTCGTCGACTACGGCATGCCGCTCGACGCGGCCGTGAACGCCCCGCGCATCCACCATCAGCATCTGCCGGACACGCTGTTGTACGAGCGAAACGGTCTTCTCCCTAACACGATCAGCGCTGTCGAGGCGATGGGCCAGCCGGTGAAGGGCACGGGGCATCTGGCGATCGGCGCGTCGATCGAACGGACTCCGAGCGGGGTGGAAGGCATGTACGATCCCCGCGTCGAGGGCAAAGCGGCGGGAAACTGAAGGGCGGGGATTCGGGGGTCGGTGGTCGGGGGTCGGAAGCAGAACAGCAGGAGACTCGGATGCGGGCAACGCGCCTCGAGCAACTAAGGCCGAGGTTGCCTCCCCTGCGAACGCAGGCGCACAGTTAGTCGAGTCTCGCGCCCGACCCCCCGACCCCCGAATCCCGATCCCCGAGCACTTGGCGTAGGACCTGCACACCGGAGTCGACCAAGGGACGGCCGGACGTGTCGGCAGAGAGAGGTGACGCCGTACGTCACCCGCGTGAGGGGAGGACCCATGGCCACCGTATTGATCGTTCCGCGAGACACGGCAGTGGGGGACCTGATTGGTGAGTTCGTCGCGGCCGCGGGCCACGACGTCGTCTATGCTACGGACGATGAGACGGTCACGCAGCGTTTGCGACACACTGGAGCGACGATCGCGCTCGTGGACATCGAGCACATGGATCTCGGGGAAGTCACAGTTGCACAGCAGTTGCGGTCAGCAGGAGTACCGGTCATCGCGTTCTCCGGACGGCTGATCGACGAGGAGCTCGAGGCAATCGCTGGGTCGAGCGCTTCGGCCACCTTCGCACTGCCCGCGACGGCACGCATGCTCGCGCAGCAGTTACAGACGCTCGAGAGCGCGGGGGTGTCGGGAGAGACGCGAGATGGTCCGGGGCACGCACGGTATTTGCCGGCGACACGCAGGAACTGACAGGGGGCGCAGCTATGATCTCACAGAAGCGAGAGCAGATGACGGATCGACTGAATGACGCGGCCGACACGGTGAAGCAGGCGTGGTCGGATGCCCGAGACCGTGGTGCGGAAGTCATCGATGCTGCGCGCGAGAAGGTCGAAGGCGCGCGCGAGAAGCTGGGACAGACGCAGGACTCGTTGGCCGACCAACTCGAGGCCGCGGCCGCGGCGATTCGGCACCACAACAACGAGGGCCGGCTCACCCGCATGACCCGCGACCGGCCGGTACCAGCGGTGGTCATCGCTTTCGCTGCCGGCGCACTGGCCGGTGTCGTGGGAGCCATGCTGCTCGGCGGGTCGCACGAGGAATAGCGTGACGCAGGCCTCGCCCCTACCGCGCGCGAGAAGGTAGACGTACAGTAAACAGTAGAAAGTAGACAGCTGAGGCAGGGTCCAGATCGGCCTCAGGTCTTGTCTACTTTCTACTTACCCTCTCTCGACCCGTGGACCTCGCGCTCCTGATCGTTCGCATCCTCGTCGGGCTGGGTTTCGCTACGCACGGGGCACAGAAACTCTTCGGCTTGTTCGGCGGCTACGGGCTCAAAGGCACCGCGGGATTCTTCGCCTCGATCGGATTCCCACCGGGTCCGCTCTTCGCTTTTTTGGCCGGGTGCGGCGAGTTCTTCGGTGGCGTCCTCGTTGCGCTGGGATTAGGCGGGCCGATTGGCCCCGCACTCATGATCTCGGTCATGGTCGTCGCGACGCTCACGATCCACCTGCCCAACGGCTTTCTCGCAACCAAGAACGGCTTCGAGCTGCCCCTCATGTATGCCTGCCTCGCCGTGCTCTTTGCGTTCGGCGGATTCGGGGTGAACTCGCTCGATACCACCTGGGGGCTGAGCGGGCTCACGACGCCGCGGAACGCCTCGCTCGCAATTCTTGCGGGGATCGTTGCGGGGCTTCTTGCCACTGCCGCCCGCCGGCGGCCTAAGGCCGGTGGCTAGTAGCTAGTAGTCCTCCTAGTTACAGAACTGGTGCAGTTTGGTCGTTCCGGGTCCGTCAGGCGCGAGAGATCTTGACGTGTTTCACCTGCGAGATTCGGTCGCCAAGGTCTCCGAATCCCGAATCCCGAACTCCGAATCCTGCTCCCCACCATGAGCGATATCTCTCGCCGTGATCTGCTCCGCGCCGCTGGCGGCGCCACGTTTCTGGCGCTGATTCCCACCGGCCGTCTCGCATTCCCCTTTGCGCTTCCCGCGGCGGCCACCGAGCCGCCGCTCCTGTTCACGGCGCTGCCCTACATCCAGCCAGGGGCGGGGAGCGAGCTCACGCCGGGCGCGGAGTCGGTGGTGATCGCGTGGCAGACGGAGCACAAGCCGCGCGAGTTCACGGTCGAGTACGGACCCACGACGCGGTACGGACGCCGAGCCCGCGTGCAGGTCGTGGAGCGGCCCGGGCCGACGCTCGCCGAGGCGCATCTGAACTACGCGGCCACGCTCACGCAGCTGGATCTGGGGCGACCCTATCGGTATCGCGTGCGCGAGGGGACGCGAACGGTCGTGGAGGGATACTTCACCACGCGAAAGCCGCGCGGGACCCCGATCCGTTTCGTGGCGTTCGGCGACAACTCGTACGGCGATCCGGGTCAGCGCGCGATCGCGTGGTATGCGCACCAGGCGCGGCCGGACTTCGTCATGAACACCGGGGACAACGTCTACGAGAACGGCCTCGACTCCGAGTATATCCGCTACTTCTTCCCGATCTACAACGCCGATGTCGGCAGCCCGAAGACCGGCGCGCCTCTGCTGCGCAGCGTTCCGTTCTACACCGTGCTCGCCAACCATGACATTCACGGCAAGGATGCGAACAAGCATCCGGTCGCCGACCTGGGCCAGGCGGCGGACGCGTTGGGCTACTACACGGCGATGCACCTGCCGATGAACGGCCCGGTGTCGCCGCCTCAGCCGACGCCGATGATCGGCCCCACGGACGCATTTCGGGCGGCCGCGGGCGACCGATATCCGCGCATGCAGAGCTACTCGTTTGACTACGGCGACGCTCACTTCCTGTGTCTCGACTCGAACGTCTATGTGGATCCCACGAGTCCGGGCTGGTCCGAGTTCATCGAGCGTGACCTGGCCCACACCGACGCGCCCTGGAAGATCGTGGTCTACCACCACCCGGCATTCAACGTCGGGGACAAACACTTCAGCGAGCAGCAGATGCGCGTCCTGTCGCCGCTCTTCGAGCGGATGGGAGTCTCGCTCGTGCTGAGTGGGCACGAGCATGTCTATCAGCGCACGCGGCCGTTCACCTTCGCGCCGTCGGGTCCGGGCGGGGCCGCCGATATCGGGAGCGGCAAGCGCTTCGTGCCCGGGACGTTCACGGTCGATACGCGGTTCGACGGCCAGTCGGTCACGACCCCGCGGGGCATCATCTACATCACGACGGGCGCGGGCGGGAAGGAGCTTTACGATCCGGGGTTCACCAACTCGGCGGACCAGTGGCTGCACGAGGAAGACAGCCGCGTGGCCTACAACGCCAGCATGTTCACCGATCTGCACTCGTTCACGATCATCGAGATCGACGGCCACGACCTCTCGCTCCGGCAGGTCGATGAGAACGGCCGCGAGGTGGACCGGATGACGATGCGGGCGCCGGTCGTCGCGCGCACGTAAGACGCCGCCCCGGGCGCCCGGGCGACGCCCGGGATCGCCCCCCCGGGTGCATTACGAACGTGGTGCGGCCGGTGCCACATCCAAGGGCGACGCACCGGTCCTTCGCAGGGACCGAGGGTGTCTCCTTTCTCCTTTCTACGGGTCTCCTCTCTCGGGCGCGGAACGCGCCCGAGATGCTAGCTTGTCGGGCACGGTAGATCGGGCGCCGCCGCGACCTCTCTTCCCCGACCCCTGATCATGTCGATTCTCTCGCTGCTCTTTGGGACTCCACTTCGCACCGACGAACAGGACGAGCAGCGGATCGGGGCGGCGCGTGGGATCCCGGTGCTCGGCCTCGATGCGCTGTCGTCCGCGGCCTACGGACCCGAGGCGGCGCTCACGGTGCTGCTCGTCATCGGCGCCTCCGCGAGCCGATACCTGGTGCCGATCACGGCGATCATCCTGGTCGTCTTCATCGCCGTCTATCTGTCATACCGGCAGACGATCGAAGCCTACCCGGGCGGAGGTGGATCCTACACGGTCGCCTCCGAGAACCTCGGACGCTTCCCGGGACTGCTCGCCGCGAGCGCCCTGTCACTCGACTACATCCTCAACGTCGCGGTCGGGATCTCCGCAGGCGTCGGCGCGGTCGTGTCGGCCGTACCAGCGCTCCTCCCGTACACGCTGCCGCTCTGTCTCGTGATTCTTGTCTTCCTCACCATCGTCAACCTGCGAGGCATTCGCGAATCGGGTTTCGTGTTCTTGCTGCCGACCTATCTCTTCCTCGGCACGCTCGGGGTAATGATCATCGTCGGCCTCGCCCGCACGATCCTCTCACACGGCCACCCCGTGCCAGTGACGCCGCTGCCGCGGCCGGTGGCTGCCACAGCCGCCGTCAGCGCCTGGCTCCTCGTGCGAGCGTTTGCCAGCGGCACGACGGCAATGACGGGCGTCGAAGCCGTCAGCAACGGCGTGCCGCTGTTCCGCGATCCAGCGGTGCGCACCGCCAATCGAACGCTCACTGCGATTGTCGGGCTGCTCGTCGCATTGCTCGCGGGAATCGCCTATCTCTGCGAGCGGTACGGTGTCGTCGCGACGCCGCCCGGCCAGGCGGGGTATCAGGGCGTGCTATCGCAGCTCACGGGCGCGGTCATGGGCCACGGCATCTTCTACTATGTGACCATGGTGTCGGTCGTGACGGTTCTGTGCCTCTCCGCCAATACCAGCTTCGCCGACTTCCCGCGACTCGGTCGCGTGCTCGCGCTCGACCGCTACCTGCCGCTGCAATTCGCCCATCCCGGCCGACGCCTCGTGTACACGACGGGGATCGTCCTCCTGTGCGCCTTGGCGGGGTTGCTGCTCCTGATCTTCGGCGGGGTCACGGACCGATTGATCCCGCTTTTCGCCGTCGGTGCGCTCGTCGCGTTCACTCTGTCGCAATGGGGGATGGTAGCACACTGGCGCCGAGTGGGCGGGCCGCACGCGCGCAGGTCACGGCTCCTCAATGGCGCGGGTGCAATGGCGACATCGTTGACCGTGCTGGTCGTGGTCGTCAGCAAGTTCACCGAGGGCGCCTGGATCACCGTGATCATCATCCCGCTGTTCATGGCGTTCTATCTCATCGCGCACTACTCGCACGACCGCATGGATCGCGCGATGATGGGCGCGGGCGCCGAGACGACGCCGTTGTCGCTCGCGGGCATGCAGCCGCCCGTGGTCATCGTGCCGCTCCGCCGACTCGACCGTGTCGCGCGGAAAGGACTGCGATTCGCGCTCTCCGTCTCGCACGATGTCCAGGCCGTGCTCGTGGTGACCGAGGATGCGACGGCCGACGAGCAGTGCGCGACGGGGCTGCGGGCGACCTGGCACGCCCTCGTGGACGCGCCCGCGGCGAGTGCTGGCTATCCGCCGGTGGCACTCGTCACGCTCCCGTCCGCGTACCGCGAGTTCCTGACGCCGTTCCTGACGTACGTGCAAGGCGTCGCCGCGTCACACCCCGACCGGACGATCGCGGTGGTCATCCCCGAAGTCGTGGAGCGCAAGTGGTATGACGTGCTGTTCGCGAGCCACCGGCCCGCAATTATCAAAGCCGCCCTCCGACTGCGCGGCGGCCCACAGATCGTCGTAGTCGACGCGCCCTGGCACATCGGAGACGATCTGCCGGGCTGCTGACGTGGCGCTTCGCGCCACGTAGAGAGTAGAGCCGCAGAAAGTAGAAAGTAGATAACAGCCAAATCCGCCGGTCGAAGGCCCTGCCCGCTCGCGCCAGGTCCCCTGGGTGCCGTCTACTCTCTACTTTCTGCCGTTCTACTCTCTCGGCCGCAGAGCGGCCGCGGCGTCGTCGAGGACCGTCCCGAACTCCTCGCCCGCCAGGGGCAGGGCGACCCACGGGACGCTGAGGCGATCGACCCGCAGCCGCCGCTCGGGGGCGAGCGTCGTCGGACTGAACGCGATCACCGGTCGCCCGGCCGCTTGCTGCGGCGCGATGAACGCGGGTGAGCATCCGTCCCGGTGATCGAGGTCCACGAGGATCACGCTCGCGCCACTCCGCCGGACCGCATTGGCCGGTCGCTCTCCCTCGTCAGCGAGGACGGCGCGACACCGGTTTCCGTCGACGTAGACGGTGAGGAGCGCACCGATGACCGGGTCGGTCGAAATGATCAGTACGGTGGGGTCGCTCATCCGGTTGGCTCAGGAGGTGTTGGTCGCCAGGCGGTTGGACAGAGAGTGCGCAAGATCCCCGGGGGAACGCTGGCGTACCCATGATGCCGGCTAAATCATGGGAGGAGCACACGATGTGCCTTGACGGCTTGCCGACAGCGCCTGACATTGCCAGCGGATTGCAAGCGGCCCCTGGCTTCCCGGCAGGTGCTTCCTGCCCCGTGTGTCTGGCGGTCGCTTTTCCTTCAGCCGAGTGCGCGATGGGAGACGAGCCTAAGAGCGGTGCGAGGCCGGTTCGCCGCCAGCTCTCGGACGGGCTGGTGGATCAGCTACGACAGGCCCTCGCCACGTACGGATGCGTCGACGGTCAGGACGGGGACATTAGCAGTGCGTTGCGCGCGATTGGCGCCGAGGCCCGCACGAGCGGCGTTAAGGCAGAGCAGCTCGTTGCGTCGCTCAAGCGTGTCTTCGATGCCCTGACTCCGCCGCCCACCCTGGCATCACAGGAAGCGCGTGCCAAGCGACTCGCGCACCTCGTGACGGTCTGCGTCCGTGAGTACTATGCGCCGGCCGACGAGGGGGCGCCTGCGGACCCCTCGGTGACGAGCTGATTCTCGTACGCGCGGCGAATCACGTCGTAGCACTCGCACGAGGCGGCTTCCAGGCCGACCCGATCCAGGATCGTCACGCGGCCGCGCTGATATCGAATCAGCCCTTGGCGTTGCAGCGCACCGGCGATGGCGTTGACCGTCGCCCGCCGGACCGCGAGCATGAACGCGAGGTATTGCTGCGTGAGCCAGAACGTGTCCGAGCCCACGCGGTCTTGCGTCATGAGCAGCCAGCGCGCGCAGCGCTTCGGCATCGAGTGGAGCTTCGTGCAGGCGGTAGACTGCATTGACTGCGAGAGCAGCGCCTCCGCGTATCGGAGAAATCGCGCGTGCAGCTGCGGGTACTGATGGAACGCCGTGCGCAGCGCAACCGCCGGGACGCGAATCGCCCGACCCGGGACCTGCGCAATCGTCTTCCGCTCGACTGAGGGTTGTCCGCTCAATGCGAGCGGCACACCCACAAAGCCCTCGTTGCCGACCGCCGCCGCCTCGATCGTCGCGCCGCTGCGCATGGTCGTGATCAGCGAGATCACGGTGGTCTCGGGGAAATACGCGTATTCCATGATGTGGCCAGGTTCAGCGATGACCTGCCCCGGCCCGAACTCCAGGGGCTCGAACAGCGCGGTCAGACCACTGGCGTGCGCGGCGACCGCCGCGAGCAGTCGGTTCCGTGTGCCGTCCGGCGATCGGGTTTCCGCCTTCGGCGGGACGGCGAGTGAGATAGTCACGCTGTCGTGCAAAGCAAGGCGCGGACCGCGCGGGACTCGAGGTGCCGTACAGGGGCTCCAGCGCCCTCCCAGCGGGCGCGACCGGACCCGTATGCTGACCAGCCGACCGGTCGATCGCCGTGAGCCTGCTGGTGGAGGCCGGCGTGCGGCGGTCGGGTTGCGATTGCTCGCCAATCCGAGCGTTATTATCCCGCCAACCACTCACGGCCGCCTCGACCGCTCTCAGCCTTGAGACACCCGCGCGCGGCCGATGCCCCGCTCAGGATTCAATGTATGGGTTACCAAACATGACGCGTCACCTTCCGCTCCCGGCATCGCTCGGATCGCGGCTCCTGGCAGCCGCCATGGTGCTGGCGCCGTCGGCCGGTGCGCAGTCGGTCGCGCCGCCGTCTGGATGGGCGTCGTTCACGCAGATGTTCGACACGATGGCGCGGGGCGACAGCATCGTGGGCGCAGGCGTAGTGCTCGTCCGGGACGGGCGCATCGTCGCGCACCACGAATACGGCTACGCGGATCGCGCGCTCGGCGTCCGGATCACGCCTCAGAGCATCTACCACTACGGGTCGATCACCAAGACCCTGACCGCAATCTCGATAATGCAACTCCGGGACCGTGGCCGACTCTCGCTCGACGACCGCATCACGACGTGGGTCCCGGAGCTCCGGCAGGTGCACGATCCCTACGGCTCGATGGACAGCGTGACGATCCGGATGCTGCTCTCCCACTCCGCCGGATTTCAGAATCCGACCTGGCCGTACAAGCAGGGCAAGCCGTGGGAGCCGTTCGAGCCCACGACGTGGAACCAGCTCGTGGCCATGATGCCGTACCAGGAATTGCTGTTCAAGCCGGGCTCCAAATACAGCTACTCCAATCCCGGCTTCATTTATCTCGCCCGCGTGATCGAGCATCTGAGCGGGGACCCCTGGGAGACCTATGTCCAGAAGAACATCCTGAGCCCACTCGGCCTTACGCACAGCTACTTCGGCGTCACGCCGTACTACCTGGCTGCCGACCGCTCACACAACTACTCGGTGCTGCGCGGCGCGGAGGCGACCGCCGCCGGCCAGGCCGCGACCGGCTCGAGTGATCGCGTGGTCGTCCAGGACAACGGGGCAGACTTCGACCCCGGCATTACGATCCCCAACGGCGGGTGGAACGCACCACTCACGGACCTGGCGACCTATGTCGCGTTCCTGACGGACGCGACGCATGGCGACCCGGCGGCCCGAAAGCTCTACGACACGGTGCTCCCGCACTCGACGCTGGAAGAGATGTGGCGTCCGCGGTACGACACCGGCGGGGAAGACGGATCCTCCGTCGAGGCGGACTCGATCGGGATGTCCTTCTTCATCGTGCGGCACGGCGGGACGCGGTTCGTCGGCCACACCGGCAGTCAGGCCGGGTTCCTGGCGTTCCTCTACATCAACCCCGCGACCGGTGCCGGCGTGGTCGCCGCGTTCAACACGGCGAGCGACGAGGGCGAAGGACGAACCTCGGCGTTCGCACGGATCCGCGACGCGGCGTTGACGTTGATCGACGGTCGCTGAGCGACCGTCGAAAGTAGAAAGGGGAGAGTAGAAAGTAGACCTCTTTGGGCACGCTTTGGGTACCGAAGGGCCATGTCTACTCTCTACTTTCTGTGTGTCTCCTCTCTCCGTGGCGTTAGCCGCGGCGCCCCACCGCCAGCCAATGCGGGCTCGCACCCAGCAGCGACGGTTCCGCTTCGACCCGCTCGATCAGCGCCAGCGAACGCTCGAGCGACGGGGGCTCGCGGCGGCGGTTGGGGCGCGGCTCGTCGGCGTAGGCGGCCGGTCCTTCCACGGCGAGCAACCGGTCGAGTTGCCAGCCGGCTTCGGTCACCTCGGCGCGGAGCTCCTCCGGCGTATGAAAGAACGCCGTCGTGAAGTATTCCGGCTTGCTCGTCGGGTTCCAATGCTGCCCATCGCGCAGATCCGCCTCGACGATCCGAGCGAACTCCGGATCCGCCAACAGCCCTCGCATGAGCCCATCGAGCAGTGAGGCGAAGCGCGAGATCGCCGCAGCGACCATGATGCCGCCCTCACGCGTGACGCGGCGCGCCTCGCGGAGCGCGGTCACTCGATCGCTGCGCTCTGTGAGGTGATACAGCGGACCGAGGAGCAGCACGGCGTCCACGGCGTCATCTGCGAAATCGAGTGCGCGCGCATCGCCGACGGCGAGGCTCGCCAGCCCCCGAGTCCCACGCCCCGCCGTCCGCGCCTGCTCAATGTGCAGCCGGACGGGATCGACGAGATGCACTTGATACCCGAGCTCGGCTAACCAGAATGCATACACGCCTGCCGCACCACCGACGTCGAGGATCGTCGCAGGCGGCGGAGGCAGCACGCGACGCAGGGTCAACTGCGTCCGAATCCGCTCGAGCGGGAATCCCTCCCCGTCGAGTCGCCTCGCTTCTTCACCGCGGCCGTAATAGGCCTCGATCGCCTGGTCGAGCATTCAAGTGCGCAAAGGGGGGAGTCGGGGTAGGGTGGCCGGTGGAAGCCGGCGCCGGGGGACAAACTATTGAATTAGTGACACCGCGCTATGGCCGCATTACGGTTTGTTACCGGACCCCGTCCCTCGGACCCTGAATCCCGCTGGTCCTCTTTCCATGTCATCCCTCGAAATACCTCCCAAAGGTCGTTGCAAATCGGATCTCGTCGCGCTCGGCGAAGTGATGCTGCGACTCGATCCGGGCGACGAGCGCATCGCCACGACGCGACAGTTCCGCGTATGGGAAGGCGGCGGCGAATACAACGTCGCGCGCGGGCTCGCCCAATGCTTCGGGATGGACACCGCCGTCGTCACCGCACTTGCCGACAACCCAATCGGTCGACTGGTGGAAGATCTCATGCGCCAGGGCGGCGTCGCGCTCGACTACGTCCGCTGGGTGCCATTCGACGGCGTGGGGCGCACGGTGCGTAACGGTCTCAACTTCGTGGAGCGCGGGTTCGGGCTGCGGCCACCAATCGGCTGCTCCGACCGCGGGCACACCGCCGCTTCACAACTCGTCGCCGGCGCCGTGGACTGGGACCGCATCTTCACGCGCAATGGTGCGCGCTGGTTCCACACGGGCGGGATCTTCACAGGCCTCTCGGACAGCACGCCCGCCGTTGCGCTGGGCGCGATGGAAGCCGCCCACCGGAGCGGCGCCATCGTCTCTTATGATGCCAACTATCGCCCCTCGCTCTGGCAGTCGCGGGGCGGCCAGGCGCGCGCCGGCGAAGTGAATCGCATGATCCTGCCTCACGTCAATGTCCTGTTCGGTCACGATGAGGATTTCGCGGCGCTACTGGGACGGCCCGCAGCCGACCACGACGCGCAGAGCGGAGAGCACGCCGCTACGCGATTCGAGCATCTGGCCCGCGCGGTCCGCGTTGCGTTTCCCAACGTCGCCGTCGTCGCCACGACGCTGCGGGTGCCCACGTCCGCGAGCCGCAATGATTGGGCAGGGTTGGCCTTCGGCGACGGTCGGCTACACGCCGCGGAGCTCCGCTCCGGACTCGAGATCTACGATCGGGTCGGCGGGGGCGACGCGTTCGCGGCGGGACTCATCTACGGGCTCCTGACCGGGCACGATCTCGCCTGGTCGGTCGAGTGCGGCACCGCGCACGGTGCGTTGGCGATGACGACGCCCGGCGACTCGTCGATGGCGACGCTCGCCGAGGTGCTGCAGGTCATGGAGCGCCGGATGGCGCATATCGCGAGGTGAGGGCCGGGCAGAGCCCTGCGCGCCTCAGGCAGCGTTGGTGTGTGTCCCAATTTCGTCCAGCGCGATGACCGCATCCTCCGGCAAATCCAACGCGGCCACCGCAAGGTTTTCCCGCAGATGTGCGATGGACGACGTGCCGGGGATCAGAAGAATGTTGGGCGCTCGGCGGAGCAGCCAAGCCAGCGCCACTTGCATCGGCGCAGCCCCGAGCCGCTGAGCCACCTGGGACAGGGTGGATGACTGCAGCGGGGTGAAGCCGCCAAGTGGAAAGAATGGCACATAGGCGATGCCGTGTTGGGCGAGCTCATCGATTAGCGCATCGTCTGTCCGATGCGCCACGTTGTAATGGTTCTGCACGCAGACGATCTCGCAGATCCGGCGTCCTGCCTCGATCTGCGCCGGCGTCACGTGGCTCAATCCGATGTGACGGACCAATCCCTTCTGCTGGAGCTCGGCGAGTGCGTCGAGCTGCGGCTCCATCGAGCCTTCGGCCGGCCCATGGATGCCAAACATGCTGCGAAGGTTGACCACGTCGAGCACTTCGAGGCCGAGGTTTCGCAGGTTGTCGTGCACCGCCTCGGTCAGCTCGTTCGGGGAGAACGCCGGTAGCCACGATCCGCCTGCGCCCCGCCTGGCCCCGACTTTGGTGACCAGGACAAGATCGTCTGGATATGGATGCAGGGCCGTGCGAATCAGCTGATTGGTGACGTGCGGACCGTAGTAGTCACTGGTGTCGATGTGGTTCACGCCGCTCGCGACCGCTTCTCGCAAGACGGCAAGTGCGGCCTCGAGATCCTTCGGCGGACCGAACACGCCGGGCCCAGCGAGCTGCATGGCGCCGTAGCCGAGCCTCCTGACGGAGCAATCCCCGCCGAGGGTGAATGTGCCGGACTCATTCACAGTGGACATGATCGATCCTCTCTGAGAGTGGGCGCAATTTAGACCCCCAAAAAGGGCGACGCAGGCGTCGCCTCAAACAAGAGGGCGACGCATGGCGTCGCCCCTACGGGCGTCGGGGTCGACGCCATGGCCTGGCGGCCACGGCGTTGACCCCGACGCCTGCCAATTCGGCGCATGGGACGCCATTATTGTTGGTCTGTCTCTACGTCCATCCCGCCTTTCTCCCATCGTTGGCCTCATGCGGATCGCCGTGTTGACCGTCTCAGACGCCGGGGTGCGGGGCGAGCGCGCCGATACGTCGGGGGACGCAATTGTTGCGTGGGCGGCGGCACGCGGAGACGTCGTGACGGCGCGTGCGCTGGTGCCGGACGAGACGGGGGAGATTGCGGCCCGACTCCGCGAGTGGTGCGACGGGGATACGGCGGACCTGGTGCTGACGACGGGGGGCACGGGGTTGAGCGCCGCGGGATGTGACGCCGGAGGCGACGCAGGCGGTGATCGAGCGGGAGGCGCCGGGACTGTCGGAGCGGATCCGCGCGCTCGTCGCTCGAGAGCTTCCCTCGGGCGGCGCTCTCGCGAGGGGTCGCGGGTGTGCGCGCGCGTACCCTCATCGTCAACTTGCCCGGGTCGCCGAGCGGCGTGCGGGACGCGCTGGCGGCACTCGAGCCCATCGTCAACGCATGGCGTGGACATCCTCCGAGGGGTGGCGACGGAGCACGACGGGCGCGTCGCGGCTGTGGAGAGGAGAAAGGAAAACGGAGAGAGGAGACAACGGCAACACTCCGGGAGCGGGCCGGGTCGCGGGAATCCCACCACGCCGAAGGGGCGGCGCGCATGAACGTCGTGGTGATGCTGACGGACGTCGAGCCCGCGGTGCGACTCAACGCGCTACTCGAGCGGTCGGGGGTCAAGACCGAAGTCATGTCGCCGCTCGACGACGTCCGCGGGGATGCTCGCGCGCGCGCGGCCCGACGTGTTGGTCATGACCGGCGCGTTGCTCGATCCGCAGAACGTGGCGCTCGTGCGCGAGCAGCTGTGGACGGGCACGTCGGTCGATCGGGCTCTCGGATGTCGGGGAGGAAGGGATGATGGAGCGGCTCCGGGCGTTGGGCTACAGCGAGGTCTTCATCAAGCCGGTGGTGCCGGAGGAAGTCGCGGCGGGCGTGCGGCGGCTCGCGGACCGACAGGCGCTGGCGCGCGAGACGGGGTTGTACGGCGAGTCCGAGGCGATCCGCGAAGTGCTCGTCAAAGTCGAGCAGATGGCGCCGGTCTCGAGCACCGTGCTGATCGAGGGAGAGAGCGGCACCGGCAAGGAGCTGGTTGCGCGGGCAATGCACCGACTGGGGCCGCGGCGGTCGCGGCCGTTCATCGCGGTCAACGTCGGCGCGTTGCCGGAGACGCTGCTCGAGAGCGAGCTCTTCGGACACGAGAAGGGGGCGTTCACGGGCGCGACGGAGCGGCGGATCGGGCGGTTCGAGCTGGCGGACACGGGGACGCTTGTTCCTGGACGAGATCGGGGACATCCCGTCGGCGACGCAGGTCAAGCTGCTGCGGGTACTGGAGGAGCGGGACGATCACGCGGGTCGGCGGGACGCAGCCGATCCGGGTGGACGTGCGGGTGATCACGGCGACCAATAGCCCGCTCAGGGAGCAGGTGGCGCAGGGGCTATTCCGCTCCGGATCTCTATTACCGGCTCAACGTGCTGAGCATCTATCTGCCGCCGCTCCGGGATCGGCGGGAGGACATCCCGATCCTGGTGCGCCGATTCATCCAGGAGTTCTCAGCGCAGCACGATCGGCCGTTCCATGGGATCTCGGGTGACGCGCTGCAGATACTCATCGAGTATCCGTGGCCGGGGAACGTTCGGGAGCTACGGAACCTGGTGGAGAGCATGGTGGTGCTTTCGCCGGGGCATGAGATCCAATCGGGGGACATCCCGCGGGAGATCCGGGACGCGGGGTCGCGGTTCCTGCCGGTGCACGTGGGGCCGCTGGTGCGGGCGCGGGACGGGGCGGGCGGTCGGGAGATGGAGTTCATTGTCCGGACGCTGGTGGAGCTCAAGCTCCAAGTGGAGGAGCTGAGGCGTCGGACGGAGCAGCTAGCGGCGGCCGGGGCAGCGGCCGGCGTGGGCAGTGTGCTGGGTGCTCAGGTGGGGTCGTCGCTGCCGTCGGGACAGCCGCAGTCCGCCCTACCGCCTGGCGGCCATAGTGTCGCGATAGGAGCGCATGCTGGCGCGATAGTGAGAGAGGGGATTGCGGCGCCTGGGGCACCGCCGCCGCCAAATGTGGTGACGGTGCAGCCGGGGATGACGATGGCGGAGATCGAGCGGGCGGCGATCGAGGCGGCGCTTCGGGAGACGCGCGGGAATCGGCGGCGCGCGGCGGAGATGCTGGGGATTGGGGAGCGGACGTTGTACCGCAAGCTGCGAGAGTACGAGATACCGGAGGAGGAAACGGCGGGGAACCGGCGGGATCGGATCGGGGTCTGGGGTCCGGGGCTAGCCTTGGGGTCAGCGGCGCGTCGTGACGAGGCCCGGCGGGAGTCCTCGAATCCGGACCGCGATCCCGTACCATTGGTTAGCCTGGCTTAACTCGGTACGGTGCCGTGTCCCGTACTGAACGCTTTGGTGACATGGGATGGCTTGATCGAACTGAACTAAAGGGGCATATTCGCGCGCGAGACCTTTTCTACGGCGGTATTTAGTTGCCCGCTGCAGTGAGCATTTCCCCCCAGTCGACTGGGGGCTCGCACACACCGATCGCGGGGAGCGTCCTGCCGATCAGGCGCGCCGAGGAGTTGTTGACGACGCTGCCGGGTGTGTTGTCGGCGAAGATCGTGGCGTCGGCGAACGGTGCCGTGGACGAGATCCACGTGCTGACGACATCCGAATATACACCGAAGCAGACCGTCCGCAACATCGAGAGCGCGTTGATCGCGCATCTGGGGATGCGGGTGGATCATCGGAAGATCTCGGTGGCGGCGAGCTCGGAGCGGCCGGCGCCGGCGGTCCCAGTCGTGACGGAGCCCCCCCGGTCGGAGCCCCCCTGGGCGGAGCCCGCCCCACTATCGGCGGTGGCGTCGCAGGGCATCGGGGGTAGCGCACAGAGCGCGAGTGCTGCGACGGCGGCTGGACCCAGGGCGGTGTCGGCGGCGCCGGCGCCGGAGGCTGGGGTGGCGCCGGCGGTGGCGGCTCCGGTGCGGGAGCGGGTAGTGGCGAGCGGGATGGAGTTCGAAGATCTGGTGCGGGAGGTGGACTCGACGCTGGCGGGGGTGATGGGGGAGGAGGCGCGTCGGCGGCTCTACTTCGAGGACGTGGAAGTGCGGCGGTCGCGGGCGCGTGGGGTGTTGTGCCGGGTGACGCTGCGGAAGGGCGACACGTCCTACACGGGAGATGCCGAGGGGTTGGAGGGATCTCGCGCGCGGGTGGATTTAGCGGCGCGGGCGGCGCTCAAGGCGATTGGGCAGGCGGAGCGTGGGGAGCGGACGTTGGCGCTGGACGGGGTGAAGTTGATCCAGGCCTTTGATCGCGAGTTCGTGTTTGTGGGAGTCGCGGCGCAGGTGGGTCGGGAGCGCGCGATGTTGACGGGGAGCTGCGAGGTACGGGAGAGTCCGGAGCAGGCGAGCGTACTGGCAGCGTTGGACGCGACGAATCGTTGGATCGGGTACGACCGCTAGGGGCGGTCCTGGTCCGGCGAGGCGTACGTCAGAGAACATCCCCACTGGATAAATAGAGCAGGCGGCTGCATGGGCCGCCTTTGTCGTCGATAGATAGGTAGGGGGCGGCGCATGCGTCGTCCTGGCGGTCGCGGGTCGCGCGCGCATCGAGGTAGTGATGCAGCGGCGCGAGCAGGTGGACGACACACCGGAGCGGCGCAGTCACGAAGTTCGACCTAACAACTGAACCCCCGTCTGGCCCGAGCTGAGCGGAGCGGGCAGGCCATCAAGTGAGTGAGCGGAGCCAACCTTCAATTGGCACGACTCAGCGAGCGCTGAGCGTGACCGTGTGAACCAGGGGGTGACTCCCGATGTTTTTGGCCAACCCGTCAGAAGGGTTTTTTGGTCGTGTGTTGAGTACAGTGGCTGCGTTTTTGAGCAGTGTTTGGGCGTGGGACTAAGCGGCGGCTAGTCAGCTGGGCGGGGGTTCGTTCGGGGCCTCATGGGCAACAAAGTCAGGCTATTCGTTGGCGCAATTCTTGTCTGTGCAGTTGGCGGTACGCTTGCACTGGTGCCCGCCGGCGATCCCAACGCTTTACGCTCCGCTGAAGCTGGGCTTTGTTTTGCGTGCCTCGGGATGTTCGCCGAATTCCTCACCTTCAACATCAAACAACAGCGCCGAGAGACAATAGTTGCCATTCCCTTCCTGGCGATGATTTTCTTGGCGCCTACCTGGGTTTCACTCGTCTTCATCACTGGTGTCTCAGTCGTAAGCGCAGTCATCAGAAGGCGGTCGGCTCTCAAGAGCGTGTTCAACGTTGCACAATTTGTTTTAGTTAGCACGATCGCGATTGGCATCTACCGAGCCTTGGGCGGGACACCTTGGCTTGTGCGGTTCGAGTTCAATTGGGTTGCCTATATCGCCGCATACTTCGCGTTCATCGTGATCAATAAGGCCCTGGTCACCACCGTCGTAACGCTCGCAGAGGAAAAGACGACGGCGCGAACGTGGCCCAAGCTCACGACCAGTTCTGATATCCTGACGCTTCCGTTGGCTTATTTGTTTGCGCTTGTGTATGTCCATTTTGGTTCATTGGGTGTGATGGCCCTCGGGTTCCCCCTTCTCGCGGCGCGACAACTCTATAAGACGAATTTCCAGCTGGAAAGGGTGAACCAAGAGCTACTCGAGCTCATGGTCGCGGCCATTGAAGCGCGCGATCCTTACACGTCGGGTCATTCAAGACGTGTGGCCCGAAACGGTCGGATTATCGCGCGGGCGTTGGGTCTGCCATCGCGCGATGTTGAGCGGGTTGCGATTGCAGCCTTGTTACACGACGTTGGGAAGATTCACGAGGCATTCGCGCCGCTGCTACGTAAGCCTGGCAAGCTTTCGCCTGAAGAGCGCACGACGATGGAAACTCATCCCATCAAGAGCGCTGAGCTCGTGCAAAATGTCTCACATCTCAGCGACGTTGTTGCAGCGATCCGCAACCATCACGAGAACTGGGACGGATCCGGCTACCCGGACGGACTTCGTGGCGAAGAGATCCCACTCTGGTCGCGTATCATTATGATTGCCGACACAGTGGATGCGATGACGACAGATCGTCCTTATCGTGCAGCCATGGGAGAGGCGGAGGTTCGGGCCGAGCTGCTCAAGCTGAGCGGCAAACAGTTTGACCCGGCAATGTGTGCTAGACTTTTGTCTAGCACCCTGTATGTCTCGCTATTCGAGCGACCAGCGCCCAAGATCGGGCGAGAGGTTCACGTGCTGAATTCCCGCCCCATCGGAACGCGCGCAGCTGCAGGGGCGTAGCGGTATAGGCACAGGCGAACAGGTGATGACCATTAGGCTCACCCTTACACCTTAGCAAAGCTCCTTCCTCAGGTACGCAGGCAAGGGAGAACGCTCCCTGCGTTGCGTATCAATGTAGTGTCGAAGGACTCGTACTGCGGTCTCCCTCTGGCCAAACCTTGCCTCGACGGTATAACGCGCAAACGCCGCGAAGTCCTGACCCGCAGACGTGCTTGCGCGGGTGAACGCGCTCTGAAAATCTCCGCCATAACGAAAATGCTCCCCGATTGCGAGCTGCGAAACAGCGGCAATGGCGTACGCGATACTTTTGAAACGAGGAAGCTGCAGTCCCGCCCAACTATCACAGTCGTTGAAGGCAGCTATGGCTTCATCTTGAGGGCGCCCTTCCAGTAACGCGATCTGTGCCTGAACGGCGCGCCAGTCCGACAGCGCGTCGCATTGGCTTGAGGTACTCGCCAAAAGTTCACTAGATAGCTCCAACCAGTCTTTGGCAGTCTGGTAGTCGCCTTCTTCGAAGTAGCTTCTGACGATCATTTCCGTCGCATATTTCGTAGCAGGCACAAGGCCAGCTTCATTGGCCAGGCTGACAGCTTCGGTGAGCAGTTGGCGAGCGTTAGAGAAACCTCCGCCATACACTAGTGGCACCGCGGCGAGTCGAAGAGCCGTTACCGTCGCCGGGATATCGCCCCTGGACTTCACAGCCTCAACAAGCTGCCGCCCAGCGTTCGCACCCGTTGCCAGGTCTCCGAACGCTGTATGATAGATGATGGCTGCGGTTGCTTGCTGTTGCAGCAGACTGTCACTACGGGCTGTGAGGTCAGTGATAGCTTGGTACGCAAACTCGGCGGATCCGACGTCCGCCAGGTTGTGTGCGACCATTAGCGCTAATACGCCTGCCTCGACCTTGTGGTGAGGCGACGCTTTGACACTTCTTACGCAGCTTAGCAACTGAGGCAAGAGATGCTCTGCCTGAAAGGAGGCGAACCATTTTGCCTCTAGAATGGCTAACTCAAGATCGTCATGAACGTGGTTGCCGGATTGAGTATCGGAGGTTTGCAACGCGCTCGCCGAAGCAACGCAAAGAACCTTATGCCACTCGCGGACCTGGCGAAGACAAAGAACGAAGCCTACGTCTACGCGGGATTGCAGCTCTCTGTCTAACGGGCTCAATTGGCGAGCTTGATCCCAAATAGCAATCGCTTCCCTAGCGGACCCTAAGCGCAGCGCGTGGTCGGCACAACGAGCCATAAGGCGAACTGCACTTGCAACGTTGCCAGCTTGTCTAAAGTGCTCCGCGATATCCCAAACCAATGAGGCATAATTGTCTAGACTAAGATCTGCCTCCAATATCTTGCCGATCTGTAAGTGGATGAACCGGGCCGCGCTGACCGACAGCTTGGCAATTGCGGCTTCGGACAGCAAATCGTGCTTGGCCAAGACAGCCTCGCCGTCACACGTCAAGACCGCTTCAGTATCGAGTGCTTCGAGGGCGTCCACCAATGCCACCCGACGGATGTCCAGAACTCGCTCGAGTCGATCCAACGTGGAGTGCTTGCCCAGCAGTGCACAGACCTGTAATACCCGTAACGACTCTGGAGGCAACCGCGACAGCCGACCCTCAAGTGCTGCAACGATTGAATCCGGCGGAGATTGCATTGGACTTCCCGACGCGCAGTGGGCAGCGAGTTCACGTAGGAAGTACGGATTGCCCTCTGCCAGGCGGGTGCACCGATCAACCAGTTCGCTGCTTACCGCTCTTGATCCGGTGGCAGCGACCGCCACAAAAAGCTCTGCAGAGTCAAACTGTGACAGCGGCAAGAGTTCTTGAACGAATAGCCCCGGTGCGGGCGCAGAAAGCGGGCTATCGATTCGTGGTCGGTTGCGGGCGGCCAACAGCACCATCAAGCGTCTTTGCGGTGAGCGCCGCACTAGCTCTCTTATAAGTTCGGCTGAGTAACTATCAATCCAGTGGGCATCTTCAACAACTAGCAAGAGCGTTGTTTCTTCACAGACTGCGTCCACAAGATCGAGAACGGATTGTTTCACGGCAGCATAGACGAATGGTGCCTCTACCGCCTCATTCTGAAGCTCCTCCAAGAATCGCTTTCCGGGCTCCCGCGGTTCGCTAAGGCGCGCCAGGTATTGCCGGGAGTGTGGTGCGCAGCCCAGCGCACCTGGCAAGTCGAGCAACCCACGAACCGTATCGCAGAAAACGGATAGTGGTCGACTAGCATCGGTTCGCTGTACGATGGCCCGTTGAATTCGAACGCCGCTGATTGCCGCAACGCGCATCAGTTCAAGGACAATCCTGCTCTTGCCGATACCAGGCCGACCCCAAATGTACGAGCCCGTGCCCTTTCCTGACTGGGCAGCGTGGAGTTGATTGGTCAGAATCGAGAGCGTTTGCTCGCGGCCGATAAGGCGCCCTTCTGCGTCGGCGGAATAACTCTGAGGTAGGCGTTCAGTGATTCGCCTACGTAGCAGAGTCGCCGGCAGCCGGATTTCGCTGGGGGCGCTGCCTAACTCTGCAGCATAGCGGTCGAGAATGCACACAGCTTCTAGCTTGTTGCCAGAAAGGGCCGTCGCTTCCGCCAACGCGAGCGTGGCCTCCTCGTTAAAGGGGTCGAAGCTCAGGCATTGTTGGGCCGTGGCAGCCATTTCCGCCCACCGACCGTGCTTCTTAAGTGTGAAGATGTCTCTCAATAACGAAACTCGCAGACGCGAGTGCACGTTGCAGCGCGTTCGGTCTAGCCACTCGCTGAATCCGGGAGAGAACGTGGGTGCATACCCAGGCAGGAAGCCCCGTCCCGCGCACGTCAGCGAGGGACCTGAGCCGAGGGCGTCTTCGTAATCCAGCCAAACCGCGTCTGCCGATAGAAAGAGATGGTTCGAGACACTGTTTAAAGGGAAGCCGAGCGACCTAAGGACGTAGGCTAGGTGGCGCAAGGAATGTCTGGCTCGGGCGTCAGGAAAATCAGGCCAAAAAAGTTCTGCTAGATGCTCTCTGCCTAGATGGGCATCCCGTTCGATCGACAAGTAGAGGGATAGAGCGAAGCGCATTTCTGCATCGGGACAGATTCTTGTTGACGCAACTTCGATGATGCACTTGTCCATTGTGTAGGCGCGTACGATTGGAGACGTTGGCATCTTTATGTTTTCGAGGCGAGAAACGAACGATTCGTCCCGGGCAATGTAAATGCGCCTAGCGTCATCAGATCGTCATCTGTCGACATGGCCTGACTACATTGCAAATAGTTCGATCGCGGTAGGTATAGCCTGCGATGCGCGAGCGTGATGCCCGCTAGGCGGTCAGTGTGGAATGTGGAACGACCGGGCAACCTCCTCGTAGGGGCGGGCGGCCCCAACCGTTCTCGCGTGTACCCTGTGTCGCGCGACCGGAGCATGCTGACACCGATCCCGATATCGGCGCACCGCCAGGAATGATCACCTACCTGAAGGTGTATAAGGTCCTGCTGCGGTGGTATACACATTCTGGCTGGCCACGAAGCTTGTTCGCAAACCACATATCGGTGACAGTCGGCGAGCTAATCCCTATCGTGGAGGCGACCGCGGTTGGCATCAGCGCGATCTGCCCGCGTGTAACTGGCAAGTTCGCACCCAAGTCCCGACGACTGATCAGACCAGGGTGCCCACTCGAGTAGAGGTGTTGTTCTAGTGGGATACAATCGGCGGCGCATTGAAAGCATAGCACTTTCAGAGCTGTCCGTACCTCGTTCCAAACGGCGTCCAGTTTGAAAGGATTCCGGTCTACCGTCAAGGCCTGATCGGGTTCCGGTGCATTCGTCGTGGCACTTCGGCCGCAGGCGCTGGAGCGCTCACGCAAACCCGCGCAAGAACGACAGAACCGCCTGCCAATTCGAGGCCGCCCCTTGGGGATCGCGGTCGGTGCGCAGTGTGGATGAGCCGTGGACGCCCGCAACCGTCGGCACATACTGCGTGCGCGTGGCTTTGTTCGGTACGGCATCGACGATCGCGCGGGCCCGAGCGATCTCGGTCGAGTCTTTGGCCGAAGTCACGAAGACTGGGATCGTCACTTTGGCAGCGGCATCCTCCACCATGTGCTTGTCGGGGAAGTACTCGCCCGGTGAGAACGACAAGAGACCAGCCACTTCGCCGGGATGCTTGGCCGCCAGCAGGAACACCAGCGACGCCGAGTAGCTGCTCCCCCAGATGATCACCTTGCGGTGCGGGTCGCGCGCACGCGCCCACGCTAGCGCCGCCTCGAGGTCCGCGAGCGCGTCCAGGAACGACGCACTCTTGCCCAGATGCGCGATCGTCTCGTTCGCGTGCCCCCACATCTGGCCGGCCGGTTTGTCGCTGTCCTCGTCCGCCCGCTGATCGATCGCCAGACAGCTAAAACCCGCCGACACCAGCTTGGGCGCGATCGGCGCATACTCCCACCGGTTCGAGCCAGCCTGATGAAAGAGCAGGATGATCGGCCGGTCCGCACCCGGCGCCGGATAGTATGTCCCGTATACCGTCACTCCGTCTCTCGCCGTCAGGACCACGTCCTGCTGCGCCCGAGCCGCGCGGCCAGCGATCGACGCGCTGCCCGCCAGCGCCACCAGCATCGATGCCCCTCGCCCCACTACTCCCATGCGACCGACCTCCCGTGCCTCTACGTGTTAGTTCATCGTATCCTGGCCGCGCCCGCTTCGCAAACCATTTCACACGGCGCGGCGTCCTACCTAAGGATGTGGTGCGCGGTGTCACGGTTGCCATCTCTGATCTCAACCCCCGCCCCTCGTGATTGACCTGCGACGTGCGGTGCGGCGGCTGGCCCGGACTCCCGGGTTCTCGATCGTCGCCATCGCCACCCTCGCCCTCGGCGTCGGCGCCAATACCGCGATCTTCTCCGTCGTCAACGCGGCGCTCATCCGGCCCCTGCCATATCCGAACGCCGACGCGATCATCCGCATCTTTCCCGGCCCGACCGGGCGGGGCACCGCATCTCCGCCAGACTTTTCCGACTGGCGCACCGGCGCCTCCTCGTTCAGCGCCATGGCGGCGACGACCGATGCGTCATCCGCCATAACCCACGCGGGCGTGACCGAGGAAATCGCCGGGACTGTCGTCACCGGTGACTTCTTCAAGGTCATGGCGGTGCGGCCGTCGCTCGGGCGCACGCTCGACTCGACGGATACTCGGACGGTCGGCACCCACGTGGTCGTCCTGTCGGACAGTGTCTGGCGCCGCCTCTTCGGGGCGGACCCTGGCATCGTCGGCCGCACCATCCGCCTCGACGCCGTGCCGTATACCGTCGTTGGCGTCATGCCGAGGGGGTTCAGTTACCCCGGCGGATCGGAATACTGGGCGCCGCTCGCGTTCACCGATCATGACCTCACGACGCAGCGCGGGGCGCACTATATCGACGTGATTGCCCGACTGCGCCCGAGCGTGTCCCTCGCCCAGGCCCACGCCGAGATGACCACGATCTGGGATCGCCTGGCTCAGACGTATCCCACCTACGATGTCCCCTCCGGCACGCTGGCGACACTCAGGACCTCGCTCACGGGCGATGCCCGACCTGCCATGTTGGTCCTGCTCGCGGCCGTCGGTCTCGTGCTGCTCATCGCCTGCGCCAATGTCGCGAACCTCCTGCTCGTGCGTGCTCTCCACCGGTATCGCGAGATCACCGTGCGTGCCGCCCTCGGCGCGCAGCGCCGGACACTGATCGCCGAGTCCCTGACGGAGGCCGGCGTCCTGGCCGCGGCCGGGGGCGTGGTCGGAGTCGTATTGGCCATCGGCGCCATACATCTGATGCACGGCCTCCGCCCGGACGACGTGATTCTGTCGACCGCGGCGGTCGACTGGCGGGTGCTCCTCGTGGCGACGGGGCTGAGCCTCGGCGCCGGTCTCGCGTTTGGGCTCATGTTCGCCTATCAGACGGTGCCCCGTGATGACATTGCCGCCCGACTCGGCGCCGACGGGCGGTCGGCGTCGGCGAGCAGTGGCAACCGCCGAACGAAGCGGACACTCGCCGTCGCCGAAATCGCGCTCGCGGTCGTGCTCGTGAGCTGTGCCGGGTTGTTGCTTCGCAGTTTCCTCGTGCTGCACGCGGTCGACCCCGGATTCCGGTCCGAGAACCGGATCGTGTTCGACATTGCGCTGCCCGACGTGCAGTTCAACACGGCCGCGAAGCGGGCCGTCTTCTTCTCGGATTTGCTCCCGAAGATTCGCGCGATCCCCGGTGTCGAGCACGCGTCGCTGAGCACCGGTATCCCGATGACCAACTTTCATTATGGTATCTCAGCCTATTCGCTGGACGGGCGTCATTTGAGCTCCGACGAAGCAGACCGTCTGTCTACGCAGGTCCGCCGCGTCTCGGACGACTACTTCCGCACGTTGGGCATCCCCATTCGCGCTGGGCGCGGCATCACCGACGCCGATCGGGGCGGGCGACCGCTGGTGGTCGTAGTCAATGAGGCCGCGGCGCGGTTGATCGCGCCGCACGGCGATGCCATCGGCCATTCCTTAGAGATTGGAACGATGTTCGACCCGGAGCCGGGCCGGCCGCGAGCTGGTGGGACGATCGTAGGCATCGTCGGCGATGTGCGTGAATTCGGTCTCTCGAGCCCGCCCGTGCCGGAGACGTATTTCGCGACCGACCAATTTCCCCCGGACTTCGGGACCATCACTCTCGAGTCGACGCAGCAGCCCGCTGCACTGGCCGCCGCCACTCGCAGGATCCTGGCGGCGAGCGCGCCGGATGTGGCGATCTTTCGCGTGACGACCCTGGACGCGTTGGAGGCAGCGTCGATCGGGCGTCCGCGGTTCATCATGACCTTGCTCGCGATGTTTGCGGGCATCGCCATCGTGATGGCCATCGTCGGTCTCTACGGGGTGATCGCCTTCGGCGTCGGCGAGCGCACGCGAGAGATCGGTGTGCGCGTCGCCCTCGGTGCCCAGCGCCACGATATCGCCCGGCTGGTTGTATCCGACGCACTCATACTCGGCGCCGTCGGCGTGGCGTCGGGCCTCGGCATCTCGGTCGCCACGTCACGCGCGTTGCAGAGTCTCCTCTACGGCGTGCGTCCCGCGGACACGCTGACGTTTGTCGCGACCGGTGCATCGATGCTCGCCGCCGCCCTCGTGGCCGCGTGGCTGCCCGCCCGCCGCGCGACGCGGCTCGATCCGGTGGCGGCCATCCGGTCGGAATAGGACAGGGCCACGGGGTACGGGGCAGCGTTCGTTCTCCTTCCCAATCTCGGCGAGCGTCGTCCTACGCTACGGGCGCGAGGCCGCAACCAGTCGGCTACCCGCGGACAGCATGCCCGGGATCCCTCGGGGGGTGCGAAGGGAACTGGTTGCCGGATACTTGACCTCGCGTAGCCAACGCGCCGCGATCAGCCAGACCACGACCAGGACCAACGTGGCGATCACGCTGCCCTCGGGACCCACCGTCCCGCCGGACAGCCACGCCGGGCCTGATGTCGCCCCACTCAGGAGATGGCCGGGTACCACGATGCCGCTGTCTGCGACTCCGTAGAAGTAGGTCTCGGCCCAATCGAAGGCTGCGTGAAGGCCGATGGACATCCAGAGGCCGCCGGTGCGGCGCAGGAAGAGACAGGCCACGAGGCCGAATGCACCCGCTTGGACCAAGCCGAGCCAATCCTCGCCGGAATTGCCCTGGTGCGCATAGCTGAAAAGCAGGGCCGATACGACGGCGGCGGGCCAAAAACCGATGCCGGTCGACAGCGTGAACACCAGGTATCCACGCGCGAAGAATTCCTCCCGCAGTCCAACGAGTACGAAAACAACGGCCCAAATCGCGCCCCACTTCCAGATGTCGAAGGTGTGCAGGGCAAGGTTGCCGACATGGAACACGCCTACGGCCCACATGCTGGCCAACAACGCAGTACACATAGCAAAACCGACGACCGTGCCCTGCCAGAACTGCCGACGGAACATGCTGCGCCACGGGAGGCCATAGTCGGCGATAGTTCGGCCTTCCAGGCGCGCCATGATCGCACTGGCGAGCAGAAGGATGAGGAACCCGGCCACCTCCTCCTGAACCACGGCCCGCGTGATGACATCCGCCCCACGGAGCAGACGATCACTCACGACGATGGCGGCGCGGGTGAGCGCCGCGACGATTACCGCGAAAATGAGGAAGCGCCAGCCAGCCCGAAGCTCCGCGGGGCCGTACAAGACGCGATGGACGACAGGACGCCACCGAGGAAACTCGTCGGGTGCCTTCGGCGTACTGAGTAAGGCTGCGTGTTGGGGGGAGGCGGGGGAAGTGGCTTGTGTCATTTCAACTCTCCTGACGAGTGCTCGGGCAGCAGGCAGGCGCGCGCGTTCTCGTTCGTCACGAGAAGCTGGCGACGACTGTACAATCGGGGCCGGCCCCGTGCGTTCGCAGCCGGAGACGGTATCTGCAACTTTGGCGATGGTTTCGACCGCGACAATCACAATTTCTGCCAGAACACTGATGGATGGCGCCATGTCAACTCCGAACTTTCCCACGCTGCAGGCTCGTCGGTGCCCCCGACTTCCACGGCAACGCTACACGGTGCCAGTGAGGTCGGCGCTCACAGTGCTGGCGGCGGCGACGCCCCGCGTCGATCCCTTGGAGCTCGCCGACATGGCTCGCGTCGATGCCGACGCGCTGCGAGACCCGTGGGCCCGGATCCCGTTGAGGGATCTGGTCGCGCTGTACGAAACGGCAGCGCGCTTGACCGGAGACTCAGCGCTCGGGCTGCACGTGGGGGCGCGTACCGATTTTCGTGCGTATGATGTCTTGGGTTATGTCATTGCAAACAGCGCGACCCTGCGGGCGGCGTTTGCCAACGGAGCTCGGTACCTGCCAGTGTGGACGGATGGCGTGGTGCTCGAAGTCGTCGATGTCGGGAGTCGCGCCTGTCTCCGCTGGGAGTACGTCGATCCCGCGATCGGAGAGTGCCGGCAGGACTGCGAGATGAGTTTGCTGGCGCTCCTCACGATCGCGCGAGTACTGGCGCCACGGGTGATGCCGCGCGAGGTTCACTTCCAGCACGACCGGCCGGGCCACGGCGCCGAGCATCGGAAATGGTTTGGCAACGCGGTGTCCTTTCGGATGCCACAGAATCAGCTCGTCTTCGACGCAGCGTCACTCGACTGCCGGCTCGCGAACGCCGATAGCGCGCTGTGCGCCGTGCTCACGCGATACGCCGATGCGCTCCTCCCGGGGGCACCCCCGCGGCAGCGATTGGTGGATTGTGTGAAGGCCGCCATCCGACGCGGCTTGCCTGCGTCCAATGGTCGCCTCGACATCGTTGCGCGCCGGCTGGGGACGAGCGCGCGCAGTCTCGAGCGGCAGCTCAACGCACAAGGGCACTCGTTCCGATCGCTGCTCGCCTCGGTCCGCTGCACAGCGGCTCGCGAGTACCTGGCAGACTCAGAGGCGACGATCGACGACATCGCTCGGAGACTAGGTTATTCGGAGAGCAGTGTGTTCCACCGGGCCTTTCGCTCCTGGACGGGTACCACGCCTCGCCAATTTCGACTGCGTCGGCGCGTGGACCCAGGGCGCCATGGGCCAGCGTGAGGCAGATCGGCCCAAGACGCGCGACAGCGCGGTGGGCGCCGAGGACGCCAGCTATTCGTCGCTGGCAGCGCGAGCACGAGGGTCCGGCCAACGACGCAGGCGACCTCGTCGCGAACGCGATAGGCTACGTTCCCGAACCTCCGCGGGTGACAACGTGGGAAGGCCTCGGCGCGGACCCAGACGGCAGGGACCAGTAGACCCCTGGCGCGTCCCGCCGGACGCTGTATCCTCAGTCCATGACGCCAACCAGCAGACAGACGGGCCGATACACTCTGATTGTTGTTGCGGTGATCGGCATCGCTGCCGCGTCGTTCCCCATTCGCGCCTCGGCGCAGGCGACCATAGACACCACCGCCCCGGCGCCCGCGGCCAGGCCGGCCGATGTCGACTCGATCGGCGCGATTCTGCGGGCGGCCTACGACGCCAACTCAGGCCCGGCCGGCTCAATCGACTGGCAGCGCCTGCGTTCGCTCTTTGCGCCAGGCGCGCGCCTCATTCCCAGCGGGCGTGACTCGGCGGGCCATTGGCACATGCGGGCCTTGTCGATTAACCAGTACGTCAGCGGCGCCGCCAAGTTCACGCTGACCCATGGGAACTACGAACACGAGATCGGACGGAAGGTCGAGAGCTTTGGTGACATTGCGCAGGTATTCAGCGCCTATGCGTGGCACGGCGACGCGAAGGACAGGCGGCCCGCCGCGCGCGGCATCAATAGCTTTCAGCTCTTCTACGACGGGACACGTTGGTACATCGTGACGATCTACTGGACCAACGAACGCCCCGACTTGAAGATCCCCGCCGAGTACCTGAACGAGAACCGCGACACAAACGGCCCGGCGAAGTAGGTTGCCACGCGTCGCCCGGACATACGCGCAGTGCGCCCGCCGTCATCTTTGGGTGTCTCGTAGAGCGCCCCGCGTACCACGAATGATGTCCCCGCACGGTGTGGATGTCGCGTCGCGCACCGATTGACCAGTGACCGACCCGCCCTCGCTGCCCGGCACGATTGCATCGCGATACCGCGTGGAGCGCGAGCTTGGAGGCGGCGGCATGTCCACCGTCTATCTCGCCGAGGACGCCAAGCACGGCAGAAAGGTCGCCGTCAAGGTGATGCGTCGGGATCTCGCACCCTCGTTTGGCGCCCATCGCTTCACCCGCGAGATCGCGCTCACCGCGCGATTGACGCATCCCCACATCCTGCCGCTTCTCGATTCCGGCGAGATGGACGGAGGGGCGTATTACATCATGCCGTTCATCGAGGGAGAGTCTCTTCGTGATCGGCTGAGTAGAGAACGGCGGCTGCCCATCCGCGACGCACTGCAGATTGCGCGCGAGGTGGCCGATGCGCTCTCCTATGCACATAGCCGCGACGTCGTGCACCGCGACATCAAGCCGGAGAACATCCTCCTCTCCGCAGGGCACGCCGTCGTGGCCGACTTTGGGATCGCGCGGGCCGTCTCGGCGGCGGTCGACGACACCGTGACGAGGACGGGGATCACGATCGGCACACCGACATACATGAGTCCCGAGCAATCCCTGGCGGAGGAAGTCGACGGCCGCACCGACATCTACTCCCTTGGGTGTGTGCTCTTCGAGATGCTCACCGGTGCGGTCCCCTTCCACGGGTTGACGGCCGCAGCCATGCTGGCCCGCAAGATCTCCGGGTCGCCGCCGGCCCTCGCTACGCTGCGTGACCCCGTGCCAGCACAGGTCGAGGCGCTTGTGCAGCGCGCGCTCGCACGCGACGTAGACCAGCGGTATCAAACCGCGCGGGAGTTCATCGAGGCACTCGATGTCGCCTGCGGCGCCGAGCGGCCGCCTGAGCGTACTCGCTCTGGCGGGCACCCGGTCGCCGCTACCCCGGCCCAGGAGACGCCTCGATCGATTGCTGTGCTTCCCTTTGTCCGTCTGAGCGACGACAAGGAAGACGAGTACTTCAGTGACGGCTTGGCCGAGGAAATCATCAACGCGCTGACGAAAGTCGCGGGGTTGAAGGTGATCGCTCGCACATTGGCGTTCGCCTTCCGCGGCAAGGACCCAGATGTGCGAACAATCGGCGAACGCCTCGGTGTCGAAACGATTCTCGAAGGCAGCTTGCGGCGAGTAGGGAATCGGCTTCGGGTCAGCGCCCAGCTCATTCGGGTGGCCGATGCCTCGCACCTCTGGTCCGAGCGCTACGACCGCGAGATGACGGACATTTTTGCCATGCAGGACGATATCTCGCAGGGGATTGCAGATGCGCTGAAGGTGCGGTTCGCGCCGCCTCGAGGGCGCACGACGAACGTCGAGGCGTTCCAGAGTCTCCTCAAAGGACTGTACTGGTATCAGCGCTACACCGCGGACAGTCTCGGAAAGGCGAAGGAGGCGTTCGGGCGGGCGATCGAGTCGGATGCGAGCTATGCGCCTGCGTATGCGGGACTAGCGGTATTCTATCTCGGCTTGGGCGCGCTCAGTATCAAGCGGATGACGGAAATGGCCCCCTTGGCCAAGTCCGCGGCGGAAAAGGCGCTGGCAATCGACTCCGCGTTGAGCGAGGCTCACAGCGTGCTGGGAGTGGTCATTGGCGCAGTTGAATATGACTGGGAGCTCGCAGCGCAGCACTTTCTCGCGGCGATGGCGGTGCACCCTGTGCCACCACTCGTTCGCGTCCGTTACGCGCTCTACTTCCTGACACCTCTGGGACGGTTTGAAGAGGCGGTGGAGCAGTACCGGCGGGCTCTCGAAACCGATCCCCTGTCCATGATGGTCCACTTCGGGTTGTCATTCGCCCTGTACTGCCAGCGGCGGTACGATCGGGCAATCGAACATGCCGAGAAGGCTGTGGATCTCTATCCTGACCATTGGCTGGTGCACTTTGCGATGGGGCTGGCCCTGTCGCAGATCGACGCGCTGCCGTCGGCCATTACCAGTCTGGAAAAGACGCTCGACCTCTCTCCCTCCTTTACACTGGCGGCGGGCTTCCTCGCGGCGGCGTACGCCCGCGCCGGCCGGCATGCAGCCGCGGACCAGCTCATCGCCAATCGCATGGAGGGAAGCGCCAAGCACTTTGTCTCACCGGCATGCTTTGCCGTCTATTATGCCGCGCTCGGCGAACCGGAGAAGATGTTCGAGTTCCTCCAAGCTGCCCTTAGCGAACGTGATCCCTACCTGACGCGGATGGACGCCGAGCCGTATTTCCAGCCTTTCCGTTCCGATCCGCGTTATCGCGATCTGCTGAAGGGAATGAAACTGGACTGAGCTAGTAGCGCGGAGTCCCACCCCGCCAAGGATCCAACCGCTCGCGCGGGCGAAGGGGCGCCAGCTATCGTTGCTGACAGCACGAGCACCAGGGTGCGGCCAATGACGCAGGCGACCTCGTCGCGAACGCGACAGGCTACGTTCCCGATCTTCCGCGGGATTACTCTCGCGGCCGAGATGAACCGCCCAAACCCGGGTTCTAGCCCGCCATCATGATTCGCAGCGACAGCGTCCACGCGTGGAATCAGAGTTCGTGCGGACCCCACGAGCACCAGCAGACTGTGTCGGACGCACGGTGGCGTACACACCAGGGGTTCGATGGCGTCGGATCTTGGTCGCGGCAGGATTCGTTTGCCGTGATCTGTCGTCATCGCCTTGCGTTGTCATGCGTCCGGGTTTCTACTTTTGGGCGTGCGCCCCTTTGAATCTTGATGTCCTGACCCTCGATGGATCATTCCGAACAAGAGCCCTCGTCGCCCACCTCGTCTAATCGACTTCTCTCAGCGCTGGTCAGCGCGGAACCGGGGCTCAAGAGTCGGATCGGATGGGTCGATCTCCGCGTGGGGCAGATACTGGTCGAATCGCGCAAGAACACATCCTACGCCTATTTCCCAGTGACCGCGGTTGTCTCGTTGCTGACTGCCATGCGCGACGGGACAGAGATGGAATCAGCTACGGTCGGCCGAGAAGGGTTTGTGAGTATCGCGATTGCACTGAGTGGAACGCTGTACAATGCTCGCCGCACAGTCGTGCACGTCCCTGGGCTGGCCCGCCGGATCTCGTCGGCGATGCTGTACGATGCGCTCCAACGGCACCCAGATGTCCGGCAGCGATTTCTTCGGTACACAGAAGCGCTCTTGTTCCAAGTTATGCAATCGGGTGCCTGTAATCAGCTGCATTCCGCAGAGCAGCGATGTGTGCGGTCGTTGCTGATGACACACGATCGTGTGGGAGCGGACACCTTCCTGCTTACGCAGCGATATCTGGCCGTCATGCTAGCCGTGCGACGAGCCACGGTGAGCGGTGTTGCCAGCGGACTCCAGCGCCGGGGGCTTATCACCTATCGTCGCGGTCGAATCACTGTACAGGACCGGCTCGGTCTCGAGTCGGCCGCGTGCGAGTGTTATGAGCAAATCCGCGGAGAATACGAACGGTCACTCAGGCTGTAATGGGCTCGGGGACGTGCCGCTCCGAAGCAGGGCATAGTACTCGCGGAGACATTCAGCCACGAGCTCCGCTACGCGGGTGCTCCAGTCCTCAGCGGATGTGTGTTCGTCGGCAGCGACTGCGGATGCGACTGTGCTTTGAAGGTCAACCAGCAGCAGCTGGTTAGAAACCTTTCGGGCCGCTGCGTCCGCAGCAATTGCTCGCAAAGCAGCACGAAGGCGCGTGCCACCCCCGTGGTGAGGTGCAGCGAGCGCTTCTTCAAGCTCGGCGAGCAGTGCGGCCGCAACGCGGCGAGGGTCTGATGTACTCCCGGAACTCGTCTCCGCCATCCGCTGGCACTCTGATACTGAAGAGGGAGCCACAATGCCCGTCGGGGCATCGCATGATCGTGTATGGTAGGACCCCAATTCGCGCCGAAAGTGCGGAGGGGGGCCTTCCTGTCAAGGCACGCACCCTGCAGACTGTAGCAACGCTGTGCACGTTGGCGTACAGATACCAACGCCTCCCGACCATTTACCTGCTGTGCTACGATGCCTGCACCGATAGCCGATCAGACCGTCCTGATCCTATCGGAGGACCCCGTCATTGGCGCATTGCTCGGCGTGTATGTGCAGTTTGCCGGACATCGGGCAATGTTTGCCGATCTAGGGCAGGCCGGCGATGCGGCGACGGGGCAATGCGACCCCACGATTATCCTCGTGGATCTGGAACACCGAGACGGCGCCACCGACTCGTTCATGGCGCGCCAACTGGCTGCCGGCCGTGGGGTGATTGTGTTCAGCTCGAGTGGCTCGTCGGATCAGGTACGAGCACGTGCACGACGCTTGGGCGCGGCATCGGTCGAGATGCCTGTGGAGGTCTCGGATTTTGTACCCGTCCTCGATCGCGTAGCGCGCGACGCTGTCGACCGGCGCGGGGGATCGTTGTAGCTCAGTCCCCCAAAGGAGAGACTGGCGACCGCGGCTGTCGAGGGTCGTGATCCCAGCCAGGTTACCGTCGCGCGACGAGCCCTGACGCGACTTCCCTGACGGAAGCTCCGTCCGGCCAGCTACGCCATGGCGGCCGCGCCAGCTTCGGTGTCTGTCGTGCGAGTCGCGCCCTGGTGACGGCTCGCCTCCTGCGCAGTGGTTACGGCCGCATCATCGATCAGCGCCGCAACTTCGACCGGATGCGATATCATCGAGACGTGGCTGCCGTTCACTTCGATCGTCTTGGCTTTCGCCCGCTTGGCGTAGAAGCGCTCCTGGTTGGGATCGATCATCTGGTCGTCCTGAGACACCACGTACCAGGATGGAATCGTCTGCCAGGCGGCCGCGTCGAGCGTCTGGTTGAGGATCGCTGCTGCGAACGGCTTCTGTACGACCGCCATCACGCGCGCTTCCGCGTCCGGGACTTCTCTGCAGAAGGCCTCGTGGAACTTGGATGGGTCGATATAGAGGTAGCCACCCGAATCGGGGGCAAGCGCGGCGAGCCCCGCCGGGGTTGCAAACCGCGCGCTGAAGGGGCCCAGCGCTTCGCCGACGTCAGGCGCGAATGCGCTGACGTACACCAGAGCTTTGACATTCGGCTCGCCTGCGGCCGCACCGCTCATGACCATGCCGCCGTAGGAGTGCCCAGCCACGACGACTGGTCCTTTCTGATCGTGAATCACTCGGCGCGCCGTAGCGATATCGTCAGCGAGCGACGAGAGCGCCATCTGAACCGCGATGACTGGGTACCCCTCCTGGTCGAGCAGGGGGATGACGTGCTGCCAGCTCGTGCCGTCGGCCCATGCTCCATGGACCAGCACAACTGTCGGCTTGCTGCCAGAGGCGGCATCGGAATCCTGGTGCGAGGCGGTATGGCTCATGGTCGTGTTCTCCTTGAACGGTGATGGACCGGAAACGATGGCGCGGTCGGCGCGCGGGGCGGGGCGGTGGTCACTGCGTGCTCGCCGTAGCATGGCCCGCGACACTAGGGGCACGGAAACCGCCGCTCATCCACTCAGCGGCGATCCTGCCGTAGTTGGCGGCATCCTCTTCCCAGACGCAATGACCGGTCTCCAAAACCTCCAGGCTGCTGATGGGCAGTTCCTGATGCAGTCGCACCGCGTCGATGAGTAGGCCGTAGAGATCGTTCCGCCCGACGATGATCTGTACGGGCGTTGAGATCTCGGGGAGACGGGCCGCGAGAACCTGTAGGTCGGTCGGATAATTGCGCACATACGCCATCGATTCGTACAAGCGTCCGCCCCCATAGGAGGCGACGTAGTCGTCACGCACGAACTCCGGTACGACGTAGTTCTGGATGCCGTCGACGAAGGCGCGGATGATCGTGTCCGCACCGATCGTCCGGAACGGCGCGGTGGTATCAGCGTCGATGATGTCTTTGAGAGTACCGGCGACATGCAAGGGGTAGGTGCTCGCGCCACTCCCCACCACGATGCTCCGGAAGCGTTGCGGATGCGCTGCGGCCGCAAAGAGCACGGCTGGGGTTCCAACGTCAGGCGCGATGACATGAGGCTGTGCGAGGTCGAACTGGTCAGCGAAACGGACGATGAACTCTCCCATCGCGTGCGGGGACATCAGATCGGGCCGCCCCTCGGATTGGCCGAAACCCGGGAGATCGAACGCGATCAGTGGAAAGTCGCGACTCAAGGTGTCCCAGATCGGAAGGAATGCGAACAGGCTCTCGGGCCACGGGCTGCACAGCAGTACGGGGTCGCCGGAGCCGCGTGGGTTTGTCGCGTACCGGATTGTGAGCCCGTCCACCGTTGCGATGGTGGGCGTGATCAGACTCGTCAACGCATCGATCATGTACTCTCCACGAGGTACGAAGAGGTGCTCGCGTTAATGTCATCGTCCCGGCAGGGGGAGAGCAGGTCGCATGTGCGAGAACGACTCGGGTGTGTGGCGGGACCGACTCGCGTGTCCCCTGCCGCCGGCCGTCCTCACGATGGGAGGGCTGTGCACGTGCATCAACTGTACGATAGTATGGTCAGTACGAGTGGACCTTTTGCGGCGATGTCGCGCATCTTTAAGAGCGCTGAGTGATGGAGGCCGTCGATGCGAACCAACATGAGCAGTATCGTCAGCAGTGTCGACGACATAGACGTCGTCGACGCGATTCCTGCGGTGGTCTGGACGATGCGGGCCGACGGGCGCGCCGATTTCATCAATCGGGGCTGGCTCGACTATACCGGTCTCAGCCTCGAGGAAGCGCGGGGCACGGGGTGGCAGGCTGCGTTGTGCAGCACGGATCTGCCTGCCGTCCTCGCCTATTGCCGCGAGCTGGAAGCATCCGGCGCGCCGGGGGCAGTCGAAGCGCGCATGCGACGCTTCGATGGCACACACCGCTGGGTCCTGATGCACTGCAGTCCTCTCCGCGACGACTCGGGAGCAATCGTCAGTTGGTGCTGGTACATCTCGCAGACCGATCTCAATGGGCGGAACCGCACCGAGGCGCTCCTCGCCGGTGAGAAACGCGTGCTCGAAATGGTGGCACGGGGGCGTCCACTGGCCGCTATCCTCGATATGGTGTGCGCGGTCGTCGAAGATGCTGCTCCTGGGTGTCACTGTTGCTGTCTTGCTGGTCGATCAGACGGTGACGACGTTCCACGCCGGAGCGGCACCAACCCTCGCGCCCAGTTACACCGGCGCGCTCGACGGTCAGTCCCGTGACGCGTAGCCATCGGGCCGTGTGGAATGGCGGCATCGCTCAAGACTCAGGTGATCGTGTCGGATCTGGCATCCGACACCCGTTGGGACAGCGAATGGCCCGCGTTGGCTTTGGCGCACGGTATCAGATCCTGCTGGTCGACACCGATCGTGTCGTTGGCCGGGAAGGTGTTGGGTACCTTCGCCTTCTACCCAGCGGCGCCCGGTCATCCGACGGTGCTCGACCAGGCGCTCATCGAGCAGTTCACGCACGTCGCGAGCATCGCGATCGAACGCGCGCATTCCGAAGCCGCCTTGCGGCGCAGCGAGGCGTTTCTCACCGAAGCGCAGCGTGTGAGCTCGACTGGCAGTTTTACCTGGCGTACAGGGGCCGACGAGGTCACGTGGTCGGAGCAGGTCTATCGGATCTTCGAGGTTGAGCCGGGGACTCGTCTGACGCATGGCCCAGACTCGCTCTCGGATCCACCCGGATGACGTGGGCCTCTGGGACGCAGCCGCTGACCGCGCTCGACGCGAGGGCGACGACCTGGAGATCGAGTACCGTCTACTGATGCCAGACGCGCTCGATCAAGTACGTGCACGTCGTCGCGCATGCAACCCGGGATGAAAACGGGGACAGAGGAGTACATCGGCGCGCGTGCAGGATGTGACCGAGCGCCGGCTGTCGGAGAACGCGCTCGACAAGCTCCGGTCGGAGCTCGCCCACGTCGCCAGAGCCACGACTCTCGGCGCGTTGACGGCGTCGATTGCGCACGAGGTGAACCAGCCGTTGTCGGGCATCATGACGAACGTGAGCACCAGCCTCCGGATGCTCGCGGAGGATCGCGCCCAACGTGGACGCGGCGCACGAGATCGGGCGGCGGACCATGCGCGATGCCCAACGAGCCGCCAATGTGATCACGCGATTGCGCGCGCTGTTCGGCAAGAAAAGCACCGCCGACCGAACCAGTGGACTTGAACGAGGCCACCCGCGAAGTCCTTGCGCTCGCGAACGGGCAATTGCAGAGAGCCCGTGTGTTGGTGCGGACGGAGCTGGCGCACGACCTCCCCGTGATCACGGGCGATCGAGTCCAGTTACAACAGGTCGTGCTGAACCTGCTTCTGAACGCCGCGGAAGCGATGAGCGGCGTGGAGGACCGCCCGAGGCGAGCTCACGATCACCACTGGCCGCGGCGACGGCGATCGGGTGTGCTTGAGCGTGCGGGATGTCGGCGTCGGTGTGGATCCGCAGAACGTGGAGCGTCTCTTCGAGGCGTTCTATACGACGAAGAGCGAAGGGATGGGGATCGGCTTGTCGGTCAGTCGGTCGATTGTTGCTCGGCATCATGGCCGTCTGTGGGTCACGCCCAATGACGGTCCCGGTGCCACCTTCACCTTTTCACTCCCCGCGTCCGTCAGTGCATAGTGTTCAAGCTCGCTGGCGTTTCAGGGTTCTGATCGGGTGCGCGAATGCGGTCGACTGGACGATGGTATAGTCGACCTTTGCTGTCACATGGCGCATCTTGCGACAGAGGCATTTGGAGGCCGTCAATGTGGCGCGAGCCCGCGGGTCCCCGAGGCAATTCCCGTTCTAGTCTGGTTGACGCAGCTTGATGGGCAAGTCGATTGTTCGGCGCATTCGCCGCCTTCGCTTCCGACGTACCCCAATGTCTGACCGGTCGGTCATCGCGGTGGTCGACGACGACGAGTCCGTGCGCGAGTCGTTGCCGGATTTGCTGCGGCACTATGGCTTTGCGACCCAGGCGTTCGCGTCGGCAGAAGCGTTCCTAGCGTCGGAATGCATTGGCCAGACCCGATGCTTGATTCTCGACATTACCATGCCGCACATGACGGGTCCTGATCTCCAGCGGGAGCTCGCGCGACGTCGGCAGACGATTCCCATCGTCTTCATCACGGCCCACGGTGACGACGTCGACATCCCGACGCTCCTCGCCGATGGCGCGGTGGAATGTTGCTCAAGCCGTTCACCGAGGCAGTCCTGCTCGACGCGGTGCACGCCGCGTTACGAGTGGGCTGATCCCATTGCCCATGCCGGACAACACGCCAATCGTGTTCGTCGTCGATGATGATGTCTCGGTACGCGAGTCGCTGGAATGGCTAATCCGCAGAGCGGGCTGGCGGCCGGAGACCTTCGCGACCGGCGGGGCGTTCCTCGCGCAGCCCAAGGTCGACGTGCCGAGCTGTCTCGTGCTCGACGTTTCGCTTCCTGACCTCACGGGACTCGACCTCCAGAAGCTCGTGGCCGCCGATCGGATCGCAACCCCAATCATCTTCATCACTGGCTATGGCGACGTGCCCATGACGGTCCAAGCGATGAAGGCCGGGGCAGCGGAGTTCTTGACGAAACCCTTCGGCGACGACGTTCTGCTTGGCGCGATCCGCGCGTCCCTCGACCGGAGCCGTGCCGTGCTTGGGGAGGAGGCGGAACGACAGGCGCTGCGGCAGTGTTATGCCTCGCTGACCGGACGCGAGCGGGAAGTGATGATGCTCGTCGTCTCCGGCATGCTGAACAAGCAGATCGGCGCGGAGCTGCCGCATCAGTGAGATCACGGTGAAGTGGCACCGTGGGGCCGTGATGCGCAAGATGAAGGCGCGCTCACTCGCCCACCTGGTACGAATGGCCGCGACTCTCAGCCTGGCGCTGGTCGCGCACGCCTGATAGCTACGCGGGCGTTACCTACCGCGGGCTGACCCAACGTCCAGGTTTCCCACGTTTCTGCCCCACACTATAGTATCGCCCACACCATCGTCCAGTCGATGGCATTCAGGCGCACGGCCATCCTGACCGTATGGTCACCGTCGAGATGAACGAGAAGCCGTCCGACGTGGAGGTGCCGCTCGACAGGCCAATGCCATCGGTGTCGCGCGGCGTCATCGGACTGACGCGTACGAGGTTCGGCCGTGGAATCGCCGAGCGTGGTGCCTGCACGATCCACCTGGACGGGCAATCGATCCGTTCCTGCGTGACCGCACACCCCATCCAGGAGTACTGAACCATGGAATCCCCTGTTGTCTTGATCACAGGTGCACTGACCGGCATCGGCCGTGCGACCGCGATCGCGTTTGCGAAGGAGGGCGCGCGGCTCATCGTCGCCGGTCGCCACGACGACGCTGGCCAGCAACTCGCCGCCGAGCTACGCTCGCTCGGCGCCGATTCCGAGTTCATCGATGCCGACGTACGCCGCGATGACGATGTACGCGCCCTCATCGATGGGGCCGTCACCCGCTTCGGCCGCCTCGACGTCGCGGTCAACTGCGCCGGCACCGAAGGCACGCCCGGTCCGATTACCGAACAAACTGCCGAAACCTACGCGGCGACGTTCGATACCAACGTGCTTGGCACACTGCTGAGCATGAAGCATGAGCTCCGAGTGATGGAAGCCCAGGACTCGGGCAGCATCATCAACATCCTCGTCGACCTACGGGCATCGAGGCGCCCGGGGTGCCTCGATCTACGCAGCGAGCAAGCATGCGGTCGAGGGACTGACCAAGTCCGCCGCGCTCGAGGCAGCCGGCTCCGCTGTGCGGGTCAATGCCGTGGCCCCTGGCCCGACGGACACGGGCATGCTCGATCGATTTACCGGTACGGCTGATAGAAAGGCGGGTCTTGTCGCCACGGTACCGCTCGGACGGACGGGCCGACCGGACGAGATCGCCCGTGCCGTTGTGTTTCTCGCCTCCGATGACGCGTCGTTCGTGACGGGGCAGGTTTTTTCCGTCGACGGTGGGAAGGGTGCGGGGTGATCACCGCCGCCCAAACAACCGCAGCTCGACGTCGCTGAGACCATCGCCCCAACTGACATGCGAGGTCTGCAGCCGCTGACAGGGACAGAACTAGTTGTACTGCTGCTCGCCGTCGCAGCCGTGCTGCGCATGCTGACGGATAAGCTTCGCGTGCCGTACGCAGCTCTACTGGTGGTGGGTGGACTCTTGCTGGCGCTCGTGCCGGGCTTGCCACGCGCGGAACTCCCGCCCGACACGCTGTTCCTGGTCTTTGTCCCTCCGTTGCTCTACGCAGGCTCCCGTCGATTTCCGCTGCGTGATTTCCGGCGACAAGCGGGGCCGATCGTGCGCCTCGCAGTCCTGATGGTGGCTGTCTCGACGGTCGCGGTGGCAGTCGTCGCGCACACGATAGACCCCGCATTCACCTGGCCGGCGGCGTTTACGCTCGGAGCGGTCGTGTCGCCTCCGGACCCCGTGGCGGTGCTGTCCATCATGCGCTCTGTGCGCGCCCCACAGCCGATCGAGACCATTCTCGAAGGCGAAGGGTTGTTCAACGACGCGACCGCGCTGGTCATCTACCGGGTCGCCGTCGGTGCGGCGGTCACCGGCGTATTTTCTGCGCCGCGCGCCACCGCGCAGTTCCTAGTTGGCGGAGCCGGCGGGATTGCAATTGGCCTCGCGATAGCTGTGACGGTCTTACGAGTCCAGCGATGGGTCAGGTCGGTACCAGTGGTCGAGAGCACCGTCTCGTTGCTGACGCCGTTCGCCGCGTACCTGTCGGCCGACTTGTTGGGTGCATCGGGCGTACTCGCCGTCGTGGCTGCCGGGATGTACGTCGGGCGTGTCGCGGTCCGCGTGGTCAGCCCCGAGACCCGGTTCCAGAACGAGGCGATGTGGACGGTTGTCACCTTTCTGCTGGAGAGCCTCGTGTTCATTCTCGTCGGGCTCGACCTGCCGTACGTCACCGGTGCGCTCCAGCACTATTCCCGCTTGGCATTGGTCCGCGAGGCCGGCCTGGTGAGCCTCTGCGTTGTTCTGGTGCGCCTCGTCTGGGTGATTCTCAGCGCCTATGTCGCGCGGGTCCTTGGTCGTTGGCTCCGCCTCAGCCGCGAGCCATTGCCACCCTGGCAGTGGGTGACATTCATTGGGTGGGCAGGGATACGTGGCGGTGATGCACTGGTCATCGCGCTTGCCGTCCCGCTCGCAACTGCGGCGGGCACTCCTTTCCCCGCCCGTGATCAGATCCTGTTCATCACGTTCGGGGTGATCTTTGCGACGCTCGTCCTGCAAGGACCGACGCTCGCTCCCCTCATCCGCGTGCTCGCGCTTCGCGGCGACGGGCACCAGGATGATGAGGAAGCGCACGCACGCTTGGTGGCGACCGAGGCAGCGCTCGACAGGCTAGCCAACCCTGCGATTGCCCGCTCGCCGTATCCGGAGGTCGTGCGGTACCTGCAGCAGCGCTACCGCCAGCGCGCGCGCCGTTGGGCGGCGCGCGAGTCTCGGCGGCTCCATGGGCGAAGCCATGATTTCTTGCCAGACCACTCCGTCGCTGCGCCATCGCATGAAACAGGGACACTGGACGAACGGCGTATCGTCGAGTATCGCCGACTGCGGTCGGAGTCGATCGATGCCGAACGCCGCGCGGTGATCGCATTACGCGATCAGAGCATCATCGGCGATGATGTGATGGCACGGATCCAACGGGACCTCGATCTCGAGGCCATGCTGCTCGACACGCCCGAGCCCGTTCAAGAGCCCCCGACGGAAGTGCTGTCGTCGCTCAATGGCCGCAACTCACGGTCGCGACTTGTCGCCGGCGGGGAGTGAACATCTGCCGACCGAGCCGCGGCATGCCAATTCAACGGGAGGAACACCATGTCAACGATCGCGGTACACACTCTGCTGAAGTGGGACGTTCTGGTGACAAATCGCCAACCCATCACGCGCGACGTGCCGCCAGGCGAGGAGCGGTGGATGTGGGTACCCACATCGGCGACGCTCATCTCCGGCGATCGCGATGCCGTGCTCGTTGACGCCTTTCTGACCGTCGAGCAGGCGCACACGCTGGTGGAGTGGGTGGTGGCGAGTGGGAAGAACCTCACTACGATCTACGTCACGCACGGGCACGGCGACCATTTCTTTGGGGTTGGGGCCGTCCAGAGTCGTTTTCCTAATGCCAGAGTGGTGGCCACGCCCGGCGTCGTGCAAGTCATGCGTCAGCAGGCGTCGCCCGACTACGTCGCGAACTTTTGGAACGTGCGGTATCCCGGCCAGATCCCGGAGCGCCTCGTGATCGCCGAAGAACTCAAGACCAACGTGATCGAATTGGAAGGGCGCGAGCTCATCGCGGTCGAACTTGGGCATACAGACACCGACCGAACGACGTGTTTATACATCCCGTCCGTCGGCGTCGTGGTCGCCGGGGATGCCGCTTATAACGACGTGCACCTCTACCTTGTCGAATCCAACGCAGAAGGGCGGCGTCAATGGATTGCTGCGCTCGACACAATCGAGTCGCTGCATCCACGCGCAGTCATCGCCGGCCATAAGAAACCTGGAAACAATGACAGCCCCGGCATCATCGAAGAGACCCGACAGTACATCCGCGATTTCGATCGCTTGGCCCAGACGAGCACGACTGCGCGAGAGCTCTACGACACAATGCTTGAACTGCATCCGAATCGAGCCAACCCAGGCGCTCTGTGGGGTTCGGCACGCGCCGCCAAACCGTAGTGCCCATTCCCGGCAAAGCGAGCCGCAACATGGCCCGGCCCGTTGCGTAACGGCGCCTTGAGATCTCGGAAACTATGGCTCACGGATATCCAACCGCCTCCTTCCGAAGAGCCGCGCATCAATGGATGTTGAACCTGGTCCGAGAGCAGCTAGCGCGGCAGCTACCGCTCCTAACAGAATGGCACTCCGCACGTGACCGGTTCCAAGAAACAGGACGCAAACCTGAACGAGAGTGACAAGCACCCCGGCGACGGGTGTCCACAATCCCAGCAAGAGCAGTGTGCCAGCGCCAACCGCGACAGACGATAAGATGATCGTTTGCAGATCTGGCCTTTGCTGAAGCGCAATCGCTCCGTCGTACATCAACAGGATACCAGCGGCCATCCTCAGCAGGAGCAGGGCCAGACCTGGCCATCCATTGGGGAACATGGAGAAGAGGCGCTGCAGAGCAGTGAATCCTCTGTTTCGGCGCGTCACTGCCACGCCTAGTAAGCTGCGACTCTTGATATCGTTCACAGCCTGGGAACTCCGAATCAGTGTACGCGGCGGTGCGCGGCAATCGATAGCCCCCAAAAGGGTTGCGCTCGAGCAACCCTCTCGAGGGAGGCGCATAGACTGCAAAGAGCGATCGTTGTGTACCGCTGGTCTCAACAATCCTCGGAGTATGGCGCCGGGGCACACCGTGGCCGAGGAACAGGCATTCCGATAACGTTGCGATCCGGCGGCTCTGATGAATTCTGTCGGAGGGGTTACCGCAAGCGACTAAGGCGACCTTCTGAAGGCGGGAGGAAATCGTCGAGTATGGCTCGCTCACGAGAGGTGCGGGTACGATTGTGCCCGCCAAAAACACGCGCGGCAAAGCTTCGGGACTCGGGGTTCATCCCTGCGCTAGCACTGCTCCTGAGCGTCTTGTCCTCGTCGCTTTCGGCCGCGCCAGGACACAATCCGCCGAGTTCCGCGAGGAGCATCTCTGAACCGAGTCGCGGGATCCCGCTTTCCGTCCGAATGCCCGCAGTGGACGGCGTCGATATCCGATTCTCGCGACTCTCGACAGCTCAAGGACTGTCCCAAACCCAAGTCAGTGAGATCGTACAAGACGATCAAGGATTCATGTGGTTCGGGACTCAATACGGTCTCGACCGATACGACGGATATGAGTTCAAGGTGTTCATGCATGACCCGGCGCGCGAGAATAGCCTGAGCTGTGTCTACGTCCACTCGTTATTCAAGGACCGTGCTGGCACGCTGTGGGTGGGGTGCGATCAGTTTCTGGACCGGTTCGACAGAGTCCACGAAACGTTCACTCACTATCGCATCGGCACCGGTGAAGTCGCGAACAATGTCAGCGAAATCAGTCAGGATCGGAGCGGCATGCTGTGGTTGGCAACAGGGAGTGGCTTGTTCAGGTTGAACCCGGATACGCGTCAGATCATCCACTACACTCACGATCCCGGGAACCCATCCAGCCTCGGCAGTAACGAGGTCAGATACACGCTGGAAGACAAGAGTGGCCGATTCTGGATAGCCGACGGTGATGACGTAGAGGAGTTTGATCGTGAGAGTGGAAGAGTTCTCTCGCGCATCCGCCTGAATAAGGGCATAAGGGTCGCTTCGTTCTTTGAAGACCACCTTGGCGTCTTTTGGATTACCTATATCACCAGTAGCCCTGGCAGTGGCCTGGTCGTTCTGGATCGTTCCACACATCGCCTGATTCCTTATTCGATTTATGACCAGAGATCTGGAAAAAACTTGCCGGCCGGATTCAGAGCGGCAGTGGAAGACAACAGCAAGACACTCTGGCTGGCGAGTTATGGTGGGGGGTTGCTGAAGCTCGACCGGGAGCGTGGCGTCTTCGTTCGCTATCGGAATGATCCGGCAAATGTTGAGAGCATCGCAGAGGACCGTCTGTCGTCACTGTGCGGGGACAGCGAAGGTAACGTTTGGGTAGGCCTGTACTCGAGCGAGCCCAACTTTTTTCGCACTGAAAGGGCGCCATTCACGCCTCTGCGCGTGACCCACAGCAGTGCCCGCGGTCATGGCGAAAAGATGGTCGCTGCCATGTACGAAGATCACGACCACGTACTGTGGATGGCCACGACGGGAGCGTTAACTCGCATCAACCGAAGGTCTGGAAACGCCATCTCGTACCAAACTCCCGGCCAAAGTGTGTCGAGCGATGTCATTGCGATCACTGAAGATCGCATCGGCGGTCTCTGGGTCGGCACGTACGGCGCGGGACTAAGCCGTTTCGACCGGAGTACCGGGCTTTTCAAGACCTATCTGCATGACCCCGACCGCGCTTCTAGCCTGAGCAGCAACATCGTGAGCCGGATGCTGATCGATCATGTGGGGACCATGTGGGTCGCAACCTACAATGGGCTCGATCGATTTGACCCTCGGAGCGAGACCTTCACTGTTTACAAGCAAGACACCAAGAGTGACGACGAGGAGTATTTCAATCTCACTGAGGACAAGGGCGGGTTCCTGTGGATGGGTAGCTGGGGAGGGTTGACCGGTTTCGACCCTCGGACTGGTCAATTCACCGTGTACGCACACAAAGTGGGTGACCCCAGTTCTTTGAGTGATAACGCCGTGACCTCGACCTATGTGGACCATTCGGGAACCCTCTGGGTGAGCACTGAGAATGGCTTGAACATGCTGAACCGAGGGAGTGGGACTTTCGCGCACTATTACATGAAGGATGGCTTGCCGAGCAACGCTGTCAGCTGCATCCTCGAAGACCGGTTCGGCGCGCTCTGGATGAGCACCAACCGTGGGTTGTCCAGGCTCGATCCCGTCGCGAGAACATTTCGCAATTACTCTACAGTTGACGGCCTCCCCGGCAATGACTTTACGGGGTGGGATGCCTGCTTTGAGAGTCCGAGCGGAGAGATGTTTTTTGGTGGGTTTGCCGGCGGGGTGGCCTTCTTTCCCGACAAGGTATTACGCACATCGTACCCGCTGCCCCTTATTCTGACCGATTTCCAACTGGCTGGTCGTTCGGTGGAAGTCGCAGACACCTCGCCGCTCAGAGAGTCCATCAGCTATGCCAGCAATATCACACTCACTCACGACCAAGACATATTTTCCTTGAGCTTCGCCGCACTCACGTATTTCAATCCGAGATGCCAATCGGTATCGATACACACTTGTAGGATTGGATCGCGACTGGATTGAAGTTGGGAGTGATCGGCGGACCGCGAGCTACACAACGTTGCCGGCCGGCACATACACATTTCACGTAGAGAGCGCAACCAGGCAGGGGCCTTGGCACGAGCCCGGAATTGCATTCAGGATCACGGTCCTGCCGCCGTGGTGGGCGACTTGGTGGTTCAGACTATCGTGCTTCGTTGCATTCGTCGGTATTCTGTGGACGCTCTACCTTTTTCGACTCAGCCAACTGGCGACAGCGATGCGGGCCAGAATGGAAGAGCGACTGGGTGAGCGAGAAAGGATAGCGCGCGAGCTGCACGATACTCTGCTGCAGGGCATACAAGGCCTAGTCTTGCGGTTTCAAGCCGTGGCCGAACGGATACCTGCCTCGGAACCAGCCCGGCACATGATCGAGAAAGCCCTCGACCGAGCCGACGAAGTGCTCGTTCAGGGACGGGATCGCGTTAAGAATCTTCGCCTCACGCCACCGTCGAAACCCTTACCAGAGGCCCTCGCTGACGCCATCAAGGACCTTACGCTCAACGACGCTATTGAATTCAGCATTGTTGTCGAAGGAGAGCTGCGTGAGCTCAACCCTCTCGTGCGGGACGAAGCATACTGGATCGCACACGAGGCTCTTGTAAACGCGGTGCAACACGCGCGTGCGAAACGCATTGAAGTGGAGATCGCCTACGACTCTGCGCGCCTGCGTTTGCGCCTTCGCGACGACGGTTGCGGTGTCGATCCGACGATTATCGAAGCCGGCGGCAAGCCGGGGCATTGGGGGATGCGTGGCATGAGGGAGCGCTCCGCGCAAATCGGCGCGCACTTGCAAACATGGAGCCGGCCGGATGCTGGGACCGAGTTGGAGTTGCAGATTCCAGGATCCGTTGCCTATAGCGCTAACGGGGATGTTTCGCTCTGGCGAAGACTCCGGTACCTGTGGCACGAGGAGACACCCAATGAACCCCATTAAGGTCCTATCGGTTGACGATCATCCCCTGCTCAGGGAAGGGATAGCGGCAATCATAGAGAACCACCCCGACATGGTGCTGGTCGCTGAAGCTGGCAACGGTCGCGAAGCGATCGAAAGCTTCCGGCGTCATCGGCCGGACGTCACACTGATGGATTTGGTGATGCCGGAGATGGATGGCATTGAGGCGACCCTCGCGATTCGACAAGAGTTTCCCAAAGCTCGCATTGTCATGCTGACGACATACAAGGGTGACGTGCAAGCCGCTCAGGCCCTCGATGCCGGAGTCTGCGGATATTTGCTGAAGAGCACTCTGAGGAAAGATCTCGTGGATACGATTCGCAGCGTCCACGCCGGCCACCACCGAATCCCCGCTGAGATTGCCATTGCAATTGCAGAACATCATGCAAGTGACACTCTTACGGAACGCGAGCTCGAAGTATTGCGGCAGGTCGCTGCTGGGAACGCAAATAAGGCCGTCGCCTCGCACCTCACCATTTCGGAAGACACGGTCAAAGGTCACGTGAAGGCGATACTCGCTAAGCTTGGCGCCAACGATCGGACGCATGCGGTAACCATTGCACTCAAGCGCGGCATCATCTCGTTAGAACAATGAACTGAACGCTCGCCCGCCATCGGGCATACAGCTCGCGATCACGAGTGTTGATACAGACAGATCACCGTGCACGCCTCCGGGCAGTCGAGCGCGAGCAGCTAGGATCTAGCGGGACAGGCTTACGACGGGCGAACCGTCTCGTGTACTACTGTCTCCTGTAGCCTCGCGACCGCGCGCCACGAGCCAGCGTCTTACCGCACCGGGAGTATCTACACGGCTCTCGACACGCTGTGCGGCCGCGCACCGACCCAACTGCGTGCCGATCACGACGCCGCCGGGCAGCACCGCAAGTAGGTCCTACGGGCTTGGCGCCGGCTGCCAACGCAAAGTGCCTCAAGGAGTGGGGCTCACAACGCCACTCGAATGGGGTGTCTTGCCTCGACTCGATTTGGGCTTACACGGCTCGACCGCCACTTCTACCGTTCCGAGTGAAAAGAGCGGTGTCGGTTTCATTGATCGCGCCGTCGCGCCTCTCAATCGAAGAAATGTCATGAAGAAGCTTTATGCGATGACAGTGCGCGTCGCACGTCTCACTAATCCAACCCCATCCAACGGAGGGAACCACCCCATGACACCGACACGCGCAGCCAAACCGAGTATCGTCTTCTGTCACAGGGATCTGGGCCGATGGCTCGTGCTTCAGCAAAGTCATCCCCCCGCTTCGTGCGGAGGGGTACGAGGTTATCGCCGCCCAATACGGCCTCGACACGAACGAAGGCGATGTCGCCGCGGTAAAACGGACTCTTGGGCGGGTCAGCAGCCCAGCCATCCTTGTCGGGCACTCCTACGGCGGCGCCGTTATCACGGCCGCCGGCACCGATGACCGCGTCGCCGCGCTCGTCTATATCGCTGCGATTGCCCCCGACTCAGACGAAACGTCGCAGGGCCAACAGGACAAGTTTCCCATGACCGACGTGTTCAAATACGTCGACGTCACGGCAGACGGGCGTGCGTGGATGCGTCCCGAAGGCATCGTGTACTTCGCTGGAGATCTACCGGAGGAAGAGCAAGGACTTGTCTGGGCGACCCACTATGCGCCGGCTGCGGACCTATTCAGCCGGAACGCCCCAGGCACGGCCTGGAAGTCGAAGCCGAGTTGGTTCATCGTAGCCAACCAGGACCACACGGTTCACCCGGATCTGGAACGCTTCGCGGCGAAGCGCATGGGTGCCACCACTCGCGCGGTCGACAGCAGTCACGTTCCGATGCTCTCGCACCCAGACGTGGTCATCGACGTTATCCGTTCCGCGGCAATGGCCGTCCAGGCCTCGACCGCCGGCGCCGTCAAGACTGCAACAAAAGCTCGCGGCGTGACTGTTCCGGCATAGCTACGCGATGCGTCCCCCCAGACGCTGATGAAAGCGCCTTAGGGTGTTGCTTTGTTTCTGCGCACAAGGTGGAAGCGGGTTGGTCCGAAGGCGTTCGTCGAACATCGAAAAAGCAAATGGTCCGAGTGGATCTTTACTTCAAAGGAGACGGGTCATGAAACAGCCTATTAAGAACGTCGTTTTGGTGCATGGTGCTTTCGCCGATGGCTCCGGTTGGGAAGCCGTCGCCAAGATCCTCGAGAAGGATGGGTACACGGTATCAGTGCCGCAGCCGCCCGAGACCTCCTTTGCCGAGGACGTGAAGTACACGAAGGCGGCCATCGACGCCATGAACGGGCCGGTGGTATTAGTGGGCCACAGTTATGGCGGATCCATCATCACCGAGGCCGGTAATCATCCAAATGTTGCGGCACTTGTCTATATCGCAGCATTCGCGCCGGACACGGGGGAAAGCCCCGCTTCGATTGAACAAGCCCTCCCGCAAGCCTCCAAGGCGTTCAAGCCGGACAGCAACGGCAACTGGTGGATAGAACAGGAGCAGTTCGCGGCCGACTTCGCGGCGGACGTTCCGCCGGACGTGTCCCACTTCATGGCCGTGTCGCAGGTGCCAATCTCCACCGAGGCGTTCACGCACAAGATCACTTCACCAGCGTGGAAGACCAAGCCCACTTGGTACATGGTGGCTACCCAAGACCGCTCAATCAATCCGGATCAGGAGCGCATGATGGCGAAGCGCGCCAACGCCAAGACGGTCGAAATAAACGCCAGCCATGTGGCCTACATGTCTCACCCGAAGGAAACAGCCAAGTTCATCGAGGAGGCCGCTACCTCCGCCGTTTCATAAGTAGCTGGCAGCGGCGATTAATGGCTTCGTTAGCCAACGGCGTGGTCGCCATGCTGACACTGGCCGTCTGCAAGCGGGGCCGCTGCCGACATCCGGAGCAAGATGAATGCGGCGGCGGCCGTAATTGAGGCCATGGTCGCCTGAGCAGGGCACAATGAACGATCACATCACGGTTGAAAGCGGAGACGGCGTGTTTGGCGCCTATATCTCGCGACCGAAGGCGTCGCCGGCTTCCGCCGTCGTCGTTCTGCAGGAGCTGTTCGGGGTGAACGCCGACATCCGCAAGACCTGCGACGAACTGGCGGAACAAGGCTTTATCGCGGTCGCGCCGGATCTATTCTGGCGGCAGGAGCCGGGCGTCGACCTTAGTAACGTCACCTCCGAGGCCGACTGGCAACACGGCCTACGTCTCTATCAGGCCTATGACCGAGACGCTGGCGCCAGGGACGTCAAGGACACCGTCAACGCCGTCGCCAAGCTTCCGGGGTGCACTGGCAGGGTTGCCGTTCTCGGCTACTGCCTGGGCGCGCTGATGGTCTTTCTGACAGCCGTGCGCTATCGCGTCGACGCTGCGGTCGCTTATCACGGCGGTGACACTGAGAAATATCTAGGAGAGATCGATGGGCTCAGTGCGCCGATGTTGATGCACCTGGCCGAGGACGACGAGTTCATTTCCAAGTCTGCGCAAGCTGAGATCAAGACGGCACTTGCCGGGAAACCAAACGCGACAGTCTACAGCTACCCGGGTCAGAATCATGCCTTCTCTCGGCATGGTGGGGCGCACTACAACGCCGAGGCTGCAGCACTCGCCCACGAGCGGACCTACGCCTTTCTCAATCGCCAATTGCGATGACTGCCGGACGCTTCGGTCGCAAGATCGCGAGATTGATCAAGCGGCGGGTCCGGAACCCGAGTGCTTCGTACACGCGTTCGGCCGATGCGTTGTCCGTTTTCACATGCAGGAACGGGGTCTCCGCTCTTGCCACAATTCGCGCAACGAGGGCGGCGACCAGCCGGTGCGCGAGTCCGCGTCCACGATACTGCGGATGCGTGCACACGCCGCTCACTTCGGTGTAACCGGTGAGATGCAGCCGCTCGCCGGCGACCGCCACCAAGCGCGACCCATCGCGCACGCCGAAGTAGCTCCCCAGCTCCAGTACACGCTCGAACATTGGACCTGGCTTCGTGAGCTCGGCAAGCGCGACCATCTCTGCGACATCCGCGGCGGTCATCGGCGTGACCTCCTCCGACGCTGCCGGCACGGACGATCCGGCCCATATCATCTGCCTGATCGGATGCGCTTGCAGGACGTCCCAGTTGGGTGGCGGCTCGGCAGGGCGATCGAGGAAGAGCCCGACCATTGGTTGGGCACCCAGTATTGCCGCGAGCGAATCGAACGCGCCCGCATCCTGGTCGGCCATTCCTGCGAGCGGAGTGACAAGTGGGGGATACCGCTTCGCGCGCTCATTGCCGCTCGCCAGTCCTGCCTGGTATGTGGTGAGCGCGTTCCAGATCGGGTTGTCGAGCGCGTCGTGTCCGTGCGTGGGCATTGCGATCCGCTCCGATTGGTCAACGACGAGCGTAGGACATGGCCCAGACCGCTCGGTCACCCTCGTGGTATTCGTTGCCGTCCCAAGGAGTGCCGCAGACGTGCAGGTACGCGTACGGCGTCCCCGCAAACATCACCCAGGCGCCCCTGTCGCGAACCGTGGTCGGCAGGCCACACGCTGCCGCATCGAAGGGCCATGTGATCATCCAGTGGGGGCCTATGGGAATGGCGGGGCTGGTTCTGTCCGCCGGATCGGTATTGCTGTGCTGCGTCGCACCGCACAGCATGTAAATAATTCCGGGAGCTGGGTTGGTTGGCTTCGGCTTCCCTTGCATCGCATCCATCATCCACCGCATACCCATTGGGTTCATGCACATCGGCGGAGCCCCGATTGTGTTCTCGTCGCCCGGTGTACACACCCACTCATTCGTTCCTTTGAGCAGGACCGTCATCGTGCCGCCAGCGTCCAACGTGGCGACCGTCGCCGCTTTGGTCACTTGTTCAGGGCCGGCGAGGCGCGCTCGTGTGATGCGTGGATCCTCCGCTTGGTCACTCATGTCTTGGCCTCTCTTGTTCACTTGAGGAGACGGGAAGACGTCGCCCTCCGCAGCTGACCCGGCGATGACTGTGCCCTCTCGGCCGGCGCCAAGCGCCTTCGCGATTGCAAGCCCCAATGCAGTCACCGCGCCGACCATGGTGGTTGTGATAAACCCTCTTCTACTCTCCATCAATTGCTCCGTGTCAGGCATCCCGCCTGCGAACTGAATGGGCTAACTCTCATATGCTAACTCTCATATTCTCATATAGTGTATATGCAGGAGAGCGCGTGAAGGCGAATGCCTTCAGCTAATCCGGTTGGCGACTTTCATATCAGAGGAGCCGTTCGACATGTCTAAATCGGATCCACCGCCGAGCTACGCCGAGGACATCAAGCCCCTCTTCACACAGATGGACCGGGATCACATGGTCACCGCGGGAGGCTTCGATCTTTGGAAGTTTGACGACGTCAAGGCGCGGGCAGCGCGAATACACGCGACCCTGCAAGCCGGCACGATGCCGCCGAAGGGCACTGAGCCTGAGGCGCCGTGGTCGGCCGAAAAGGTGGCGTTGTTCAGAGAGTGGATCGATGGCGGCTGCAGGCCCTAACGCCACGTCGCTCCTGATCGTCGGGACGATCCCCTTCCGGGTGTCACTGTACGACCACCGTGCCGTGCATGTACGGATGGATGCTGCAGTGCCAAGTGTAGGTCCCTACAGTCGCGAACGTGCGAACGGAGTCGGCGTTCATGGTCGCTGGGATATTCGTGAGTGCGACCGGTCCGTCGTCAAACGTGACCGTGTGTGCGACATTGCCGAACGCAAACGAGACCTGCGTCCCGGCGGCCACGGTATCTGGCACTGGAGTGAAATAGAATTCGCCGCCGCTGGTATTACCGAACCCATTATTGGGCGGAGTGGTGCCAGTGGCGGTGATCGTCGTGGCATGCCCGCCGAGCCGCTCGCCGCTCGGGCCCGTGCTGCCACTGCCACTGGCGCTGCTGCCACACGCCGTTATGGCAAGCGTGGCAACCAACCCCCCCACGCCGCCTGAAATGTCCGTCGAGTCACGCCCATACCCTCGTAAGAAGAAAGCAGTGAACCACCGTGAGCTTCTGTACGAGGGGAAGCTAGGAGAGCTCCTAGCGCGTCCGCCGCAACTCAGGGACGAATGACAGAATGTCTGGGGGCCAAAGCCCATTTCTTCCTCGGGGCCACAGCCCCGCTCTTACGCGGAGCGTCCGAGCAGGTCGTGCACGGCCGCGCGATAACGCCGGCCCGTGGTCAGTTGCGTCCTATCGCTGAGAATCAGGACGTAGTCGCCGGCGAACCACGGTTGTACCTCCTGGACTGATCGACGCTGGCACAGCAGTAACCGAAATCAGTTGCCGCAACAAGTCACAGCCGACTGGCCATCGTTGTCCCCGCGACCTCGAGGGTGGAGTCGCTCGCCCCGGGATGCGTGCTGATCCTCACCAATACCGCTCCCCGCCGGAAAGAGATGCTGTTCGCGACCGTGCCGTGCGTGATGCTCGCTTCGTCGCCGATCCCCGGTACCCGTGTCACCGTGGGGTCGGCCGCGTCCGGAGGGAACGGGAGCACCCATCGGGGAAAGTAGGCATGTGCAGTCCGCGCGTCCGAAAACGACCGCCAGGTGATCTCGGCGCCGATGGGTGATGTCGCGCCCGTGCCCCTACCGACCCATGGGATGAAGCGACAGCTGAAGTCCCTGCGCGCTGCGTCGTCCGCATTCATGACCACAGGCATGGCCATCAGCCTCGTCGCCTCGGCCGTGGTCAGGAGGTTGCACGCAGGGGGCACTGATTGCACTCCGGGCCGGCCAGCAACAAAGGCCAGCCCGCCTGCCACAGCGAGAATCGGCGCACGTAGCATGTCAGCCACCGTTGCGTGAGTTCGACCCGCCTGGTGGTGTCGCGACCTGGGGAGTGCTGGCCCTACGGCGGATTCGCGCTCCTTCCAGGGAACACCACCCGTGGCAAGAGTACGACGCAACGAACGGAAAAGCCAACCGCGGCCGCCGCCACGTGGCGTCAGCCGCCTTGGCTGCGGCCGTTACAAGAACTTCATCAGCGCGTCGGTCGTCTCAGTGGGTCGCTCTTCAAGGATCCAATGTCCCGTATCGTTCAGGATGACGACGCTTGCATTCGTCGCCACGATCTTGGCTTGTTGGCCAATGACCGCCCCATTCGCGCGTTGACCTCCAATGGCCAGAACCGGCATCGAGAGTTTCGTCCTCGACAGTTGGGCGAAGTCACGGGCGGTCTGCGGGAACGATTGGAAATACGCCCATCCCGCGCGCATACGGCCCGGCCGGGCATACGCCTCTACATAGGCCGCTCGGTCGGCTTCTGGAATCGAGCGTGTCTTGTCGGCGGCGAAGACGTCCCAGAAGTAGTCGAAGTAGATGCGCTCACGACCTTGCACCAGTGCCTCTGGTGTCGGCCCGTTGAAGCGGAAATGCCACATCATGGGGTCGTTGTAGACCTTCTCCCATCCCGGTATGCCGGGCAGGGGCGCGTCCATGAGCACGAGCTTTTCCGTCTCGTCCGGAAATTGGGCGGCATAGGCGTAGGCGACCATGAGACCGATATCGTGACCGACCACCCGTGCGCGCTGAACCCCGAGGGACCGAACCAGAGCGTGGATACGGAGCGCGGCGGTCTTCATATCGAGGCCGTCGCGCGGGATGTCCGAATCCCCAATGCCCGGCAAGTCGGGCGCGATCACGGTAAATTTCTTCGCCAGGACGGGGATGATCGACCGCCACATCCGTGAGGTTTCGGCATAGCCGTGCAGGAGAACCACGGTGGGACCATGGCCGGCCGTGAGGTAATGGAGCCCGAGCCCATCGACGTGCGCGGTTCGAGAGCTCACGGTATCGCCGCCGACGCCCTGCTGCGCGCTCGACGGTGTAGGAACCGAGAGGAGAAGCATTGCAACCCATGAGCTGTGGACGTACCGACATGCCGATGTCGACATGGCCTCCTCCTCCTGTGCGGGCGCGCGACTATTCCAGACCATACGGTCCGGAATAGTCGATGTCAACCCCGACCGGCGTAGAGCGCAGGGATTGAGGTGGCGCGCACGAAAGGGTTCGACCCGACGAGGGCGCTGGCCAAGGCGATGGCCGTCTTTTGGCGACTCGGATACGAGCGCGCTTCAATGGATGTCCTGTTACAGGAGATGGGGATTGCGAAGCAGAGCCTGTACGACACGTTCGGCGACAAGCGCGCGCTCTACCTCAAGGCGCTGGCGTATTATCGCGACACGACGAACGCGCACGGTCGCAAGGTGCTGGAGACGAGTCCGTCGGTGCGGGAGGGGTTCGCCGAGCTGTTATTGAGCATCAGCGCGGAAACTCGTGAGCAACACGCGCGCGGGTGTTTGCTCCTCAGCGCAAACATGGAGCGAGATACCCACGACGAGGTCATCGCCGAGTTCTTGCGAGACAATCAGGCCCAGGTGGAGTCGATTTTCGTCGACGCGCTGCGCCGGGCGCAGTCCACGGGCGAACTGCCGGGGGAGGCCGACGCACGAGCATTGGCTCGCTACTTCGTGATCACGATTCAGGGGATGCGCGCGATGGCGAGACTGCGGTCGGATCGCCGCGCGCTCGAACAGGTGGCGAATCTCGCGTTGACCGTCTTTGACCGGTCGCGGTTGGAAGCCGTTGCAAGAGAGGGGTAACGGCACGCGACCTTGCGCCATCTCAAAGTGGGGATCGGCGCAATACCACCCGGCCCAGTCTTCGTCGCGTCCGCATAGAGTTGCTGGTCGCGGAACCGGTCCGGGTAATCCAGGGGGTTGCTGAGTGTTGACCCCGCGTCCACAATGGTCCCGGTCACGTAATCGGGGAGGACCGCATTGAGATGCGCCCGATAGCCGAGGGCCGCCCGAGTGTCACCGGACAGGAACTACAATCGTCGGTGCGTGCTCAGGCGCCACGCATCCTGTATGTCTCTCGCCAGTTTTGGAAATCAGGTCATGAGGCCGCCCTGAGCCTCCTCGAAGCCAACGCGGCGCGTGTGTGCATTGGGCTCGGGGTCCCGCATCCGTACCTGGGCATCGAGTCCCTGACCGGTTCGAAAGAGGTCTGGTATATCAACGGATTCGCCTCGAATGAGGAACTGGTGCAGGTCACCGAGGCATACAGCAAGAACCAGGAGCTGCTGGCGGCCATGAATCGATTCGCCCACGAGAGAGCTGAATTCCAGTCGCAGCCCGATAGCGCTGGACCTGCGACATACCGGCCCGAGCTAAGCCGCGGCGTTGATTGGGAAATCGGGCGGGAGCGATTCCTGGTGATCGCAGTGACGAAGGGCAACCCGCAGAGCGATGGAACCGTCTTCGAAAATCAGGACGGCGTGCGTTTCGTGGTGACCGGCGCGAAGACACGCGCCGAAGCAGACGCCAAGCTTTCAGCCGCGGGTCCCGATGCCGAGATTTTCGCTGCGTGTCCCGAGTTTAGCATGCCGGCGGCAGAGTGGGTTGCGAGCGATCCTTCGTTCTGGGATTCCAAGGCACAGAGGAAATGGGCGCAACAGTCGCCGTCGACACCGACCTGCCGCTGATAGCACATGTTAGCCCACGAATGCGATGTGGAGCTCGGGACTCGATTTACGAGGCTCCCGCTGTCACGCGCCGTCGACTGGCGATCAGGGTCGTGATATAGAGCGACGCCACGACAGCTACTCCGAGCAGCACGACAAGACCAGCACCGCTCACCATAATCCGGACGATTTTCACTAACGCCACGGTCGTATTCTCGGGAGGGTTCCGACGTCCATGCAATGGCAGGGACCGTGCCGAACTCCATTTCACTCCCGATCCGCCGGGCCGAAACAGCATGTCCGGTGGCGTTCGCACCCCTCGCAGCGTCACCCAGACTCACTGGCTGTCAGGGAGCCCCGCTAGAAACGCATTCACCTGTCTTGGGCGCACAGCGTACGAGTGGCGCCCATCACTGCAGCAATGATCCACGGCGTCAGCCTGTTCATCGCGACCTCCAGCGCACATTTCTGTTCGCGCGGGCGCGGGTTCCGGCCTGATCTGAGCCAGGCCCGCAAGCCGTAGTGCGACAATAGACAGTGACGGCTCGATCGTCGCCAGTCTCCGCACGCGCTGCCATCTTTAGGTCATGTGCGGTCGCACCACGCTCGTCGCTTCTGAGCTTGACATCGCGCGATGGCTCAGGCTCGGCGCCCCCGAGTGAACGCCTCGCTACAACCTGTGTCCGGGTCAGGATCTGCTCGTCGTGCGACGCGGCGCATCGGGCGAGCTCGAGACGCTCCCGATGCGCTGGGGGCTCATTCCGTGGTGGGCGACCGATCCGCGGATCGCGTTCCAATGCATCAACGCGCGCGCCGAGACCGTCGCGACCAAGCCGGCGTTTCGCAATGCGTTCCGTGAGCGCCGGTGCCTGATCATCGTCGACGGGTGGTACGAATGGGCCAGCGTCGCAGGGCGGCGCAAGCAACCGTATGCGATCCGGATGCCGGACGGAGCGCCGTTCGCGTTCGCAGGACTCTGGGACGCGTGGCGACCGTCCGAGGGTGCCGATTCGATCGAGACGTGCACGATCGTGACGACGGTGACGTGCCAAGGGACCGCGCACCTGCATCATCTCGTCAATGCGGGCAAAGTCGATGACGAGCGGTGCCTCGAGCGCATCGCGGTACCTGACGACGGGTTAGCCCCCACGACGCCGGGCGGCACTCACTATGGATGGGAGCGGCCAGGGCGAATTGCCCCTGTAAGCCGGAGCTCATCCGCAAGGCGCGCCGGGAGCCGGTCCACAGTGTAGATTACAGCGAGAGTCGTGGCGGGTCGCGAGCCTTCCGTGACGGTGCGCCGACGGGGCTTGTCCTCGCTCGCGCATCACCCAACGCGCGACCATCCGATACAGGGCTCTGCAACGTCTCACGTGGCCGGGCCGGCATCGCCTGGTCGATCACAAGCTCCAACTGAACGTAGCCCGACGTCGCCACGCTCCTGGCGGACTTGCACTCGCGTGCGGCCGCCGATCTCACATCGAGGAGGGTACATGGTCGCGCCACTACGAACGATCCGGCTCGGTCAGACGCATCGGCGCACAGGTATCCGGCGCCGGTTCATCATCAAGCAGATCGACCATGGGCCCCCGCTACCCGCACAGAACGGAGGCGCGGAAGGAACGCGGATCGAGACTGAGCGCTCGTGCAGCTGGCATTACAAGGTCATGACCGGCGACAACGGGGTCTGGTCCGCGTTTCGACCGCTCGACGCGCCAGTGGATGCCACCGACGATGAGGTGAGGGCCGCGGCGAAGTGTCACGTGGCTGGCCGGATGGGTGAGCCGCGACGGGGTACGCCCCCGACGCCGTAAGACGTGTATCGTGTGCGGACCTGCCGGCCGTTATGCGACTACCGACGTCCGACGCGACCCCGGGTCAACGTCATGCCCATGACTGTGCCGATTGCCAGCGCGAGGCCGATCACGGCCCATGGCGTTCGCCGCACCTGCGTGTCGGCCGCGACGATAGCGGACGCTAGATCGTGCTCGCGCAGTCCATATGCAGCGGTCTCCAGGGCCGACGCGCCGCTGGCCGCGACTCGAGCGTCAGCGCCGCGTCCACGCAACCGCTCCGCTTCGGCGTCGAGGCGATCGGCAAGTGCGGCTTGGGCGTCGCCTATCCGGGCGTGCGCTCGATCGACGAGCCCAGCGGGCGGCTGATCAGGGGTCTCGTCATTCGGCATATGACCCTGTTGTGCAGGGGCCATGCCAGCCACGAGCGCTCAGGCACGCCACCGTAGGATGCGTCGTCGCCGGATGCTCGAGCATTGGCTCACCCGGCCGGCTTAGCCCCCTCGTAGAATGCCGCGATGAGCGCGCCCACCAACATGTCAGTCCGCAACTCGGGGTGCCCGGGAGAATGTGGGGGCCGGCGCACGCCAGACGCGTCGAAACACCATCACGAGCTCCTCTGCTAGCAGGCCGTCGCCCCGCGCGTGTTGCACGATCCGGCAGACGATCTCGGAGAGGTGTCGGCGGTCCACAGGTCCTGCGCGTGCTGTCGCGACTTCCTCGCGGAGGGCGTCGATCGCCCCCTCCAGCGACCGTGAGAGGGGCGGTCCTGCCGCTCCCGAACGCCGAGGACCCTTCGTCAGTTCAGTCTCGTCCACTCTTGGGTCCGGGTCAGCGTGGTGCACGTGGATGTGGCGGGCGCGCCGGGTGCCTCAAAAGGCAACCCTAGGTGCCTCGCAGAGGAGAATGGCACGTTGCGGACCACACGCGGCTGTGGCGCCCCGGCGAACTCAGCGAAGCGGCTAGCTCAGCGCTCGGGGGTCGCGCCGCGTCCGGCTCCGTCGTAGTACGCGGTAATCAAGGCACTGACCACATTCCAGCGGATCTCGTCGCGTGTCGACGCCGGGGCGTTGCCTGCGCCGGGTAGGTTGTCCCAGAGGTGGCCAAACGCTATCACGACCTGCTCGGCGCGGAGGCCGTCGGTCCGCGCTTGCTGGGCGACCCGATGGATGAGATGCGGTACGTGCCCATCGAGATTCGCATTGGTGAGGTGCAATGTGATCTCGTCGCGGAGATCGCTGAGCGTGGTCCTGAGCGCGGTACTCAACGGCTGATGCGCGCGGATCCCACCCCTCGGGTGGTTCGGTCCTGTCGGATCCATTGTTGAGGTCCGTCACGGGTACCGCGAGCGAGAGGCGACCAGGTTGCTGCGGCGCGGCAGAGGGCTCGCGGACCCAGAGTGGCGGTAGTGCAATATACCATTGTGCACAACTAAATGCGATGGGGACGGTGGCGCACCGTGTCGTTTGACTTCGCGGCGTCAGACCCCGCGGGACTTCGCAGCGGCTATCGTCTCGCCCGTGGTTTCGATCCACCAGCGAACGGTCCGGCCAATCACCGCACGGGCCGTCCTCTCGTTCTTATAGGGCCCAATCTCGTGCTTGGTCATGCCCGCGGGCCCTTCGACGCGAGCCCAGAGCATCGGTCCGCCCAATCCGGGCTGAGGCGCAAGCACCGTGAAGCGGCGTCCGTCGGCGACGGCAAATCTGACGGGCCAACTGATGCCCGCGGCGCGATGGTATGTGGTCACCTCACGAAGATACTCACACGACCCACGCACGATGCTACGCCACTGGATCGGAGCCCTGACAAACGGCTCGCGTCGCCCGCTGCCGACCGCCGAGCAGGCTTCTTGCCTAAGCAAAAGCCACTGCTGCGATCTGGCCCATCGCCTCATTGCGCACTGGGGGGTTCCCCCCAAGCGCGCGCACGGTGACGGGTCATGCCAGGGGATGCGCATGTATTGGATGACGGCAGTGACATTGTTGGCGGCGTGGGTCTTTGGACTCTGCGCGTTCGGCTTGGCGCACCCCGCGATCCATGTCCTTCTCGTGCTCGCTGTGGTCGTCTTCGCGTGGCACGTCCGCGTAGGCGGCGGCAACCCTATCTGACGGTGGCCGCCATCACTCCGCGGCGGCCGACGGCCTCATCCGGCGACGGGCTGCCGCCGTCAGTTGACGGGCGCGCACGACACTCCGCCGCTCTGCGCTGTCGCGCTCCCCTAGGAACGCGCCAATGGAGGCCAAGGACTCGACGTGATCGCAGAGGATCTTGAAGATCGCGAGCAAGGGGACAGCCAGCAGTACCCCTGCGACGCCCCACATCCACCAGGACAGCGCTAGCGCGAGGAAGATCGCGACGGGATTGAGCTGTAGTCGGCGGCCCATGACGAGCGGGGTCACGACGTTGCCCTGCACGAAATTGATCGCGATGAACGCGGCTGGGACGAGGAGCGCGCGCGCCACGCTGTCGAATGTCGTAACGCTGACGACCGTCAGCATCGCCAGCGTTGCCAGCATCCCGAGATACGGGACGAACTCTGCTACGGCTACGAATGCGCCCCAGAGGACCGGGGCGGGCATGCCCAGGGCGGCCATCGCTCCGGCAACCACGACTCCTTCGCCGAGGTTTATCAGCGCCGTCAAGAACAGGTAGCTCGAGATCGCCGCTTCGGTCGTCCGTGCAATGCTGACCGCCTTTTCTCGATCACCGCGCCGCGGCAGCATGTCGACGAGCTTCTGGAGGAAGAGATCGCCCACAGCCAGCAGCGAGTACAAGAGGAGCAGTGCCTCGAGCGCCCCGGCGAGCAGTGCCTCAGTCGTTCCAAAGACCTTGCTCACGAGACTCGGTCCGCGGATCACCACGTCCGCGCGCGCGGGTTCGCCTACTGTGCCCGCGCGCTCGACCTGATCGGCAGCTTTGGTTACCTGCTCGACCGGCTTGGACAGGACCCGAAGCTTGCGAGTCGCCTTGGCGAGTGTCGCAGGTGCGTCGGCGACCCACTCACGCACCGGCGGTGCGAGTGCATACCCGGCAAATATGACCGCCGTCGTCGCGGCCAACAGGACGAGGGCGGCCCCAACGGGAGGGGGCAGGTGGTAGCGAGCGAGGAACCGCACCACTGGGCTCAAGAAGAAGCTGAACACGAGCGCTAGTGCGACAGGAATGAAGAACGCCTGCGCAACATAGAGAGCACCGAACACGAGGATCACGGCGATGACCACCAGCGCGAGCGACCGAGCATGCGGCGACTCGATCGTGTGCACGGTCGTCCGCGCGTCGGGGCTCGGCGCGCTCCCGCCGCTCATATCGGCGCCGACGCGCGTGTCGTCCGGTTTCGACGGTCGTATGATCGCGTCCATGGTCGACTCCTCGAGGTGGCCAACCGCGATTACGGTGATGAGCATACGAGCAGGTGCACTGACGGGATACGCTCTGCCCTGATGACGCGTGGTGCATTGGTTTCGTCGCGGCGATCGTTTGCTCGATCCCGTGTGCGCCGCGGGTCGGCGAGTCAGCGCATCGCGCCGTTGGAGCTGCCGTTCGTCGATAGTACGCGGTTCTTCGTCTCGCGTGCGGGGCCGCGAGCGAGGCGTTCCGAATATACAGCCCGAGTCCGCGATCGGGTCATCGGGTATCGAGTTCGAGTCCTGGAGCTCCCCGTACTTCTGCATGCGGTTGTCTTGAGCAGCCGTTGACTTAGATTCCGTCGCATGCCGGCTCTACTCACCTCCCAGCGCGTGTTCGCGCCCGCGTATTATTGGTGGCCTCGCTCGAGACTCGAGGGGGCCTACGCATTGCCGCGCGCGAGAGGACGGAGCACCTAACCGGGTAACACCGGCGCGCCACGCACGAGACCAAGGCCCCCGACAGATCGGGGGCCTTTTACATCCCGACACCCGAACCCCAATCCCAACTCCGATGCTCATCGTTACCCGTCCCAACGTCACCGAAGCCGCGATCGAGGAGATCCTTGCGCGCATCCATGCGGCGGGCTTGGCCGCGCACGTGAGCCGCGGCGAGCAACGCGTCGTCATCGGCTGCATTGGCGACGAGGCGGACTTGGCCGATGTACCGCTCGCCGCGCTCCCCGGTGTCGAGTCCGTCATCCCCGTCCTCCGACCCTACAAGCTCGCCTCACGCGAAGGCCACCTCTCGGACCGCACCGCGCTCGTCACGATCGGTGCGCACACCACTCCGTGCCCCTGCGTCGTCGGCGGTCCCGCGCTGGCGATCGTCGCGGGGCCGTGCTCGGTCGAGGGCATCGACATGCTGCACGCCACCGCGCGAGCCGTGCAGTCGGCCGGCGCACACGCGCTGCGGGGCGGGGCATTCAAGCCGCGCACGTCCCCCTACGCCTTTCAGGGACTCGGCAACGCGGCGCTCGAGATGCTGACGGCCATCCGTGCGGAAGTGGGCCTACCCGTCGTGACTGAAGTCATGGACCCGCGCCAGGTCGAGGCGGTGGCGCGTGCGGCGGACTGTCTCCAGATCGGCGCCCGCAACATGCAGAACTTTCCGCTTCTGGCGGAAGTCGGTCAGACCACCGAAGTGCCGGTGCTCCTCAAACGCGGCCTCTCCGCCACCGTGCACGAGCTGCTCATGGCCGCCGAATACGTGCTCGCCCGTGGCAATGGCCGCGTCATCCTGTGCGAGCGGGGTATCCGCACGTTCGAGACAGCGACCCGCAACACACTGGATGTCGCTGCCATCCCGATCCTCAAGCGCGAGACGTACCTGCCGGTCATCGTCGATCCGAGCCACGCTGGTGGGTCGGCTCGGCTCGTCGCGCCGCTGGCACGGGCCGCCGTCGCCGCCGGAGCGGACGGTCTCTTGATCGAGGTCCACCCATCGCCGGCGACCGCGCGGTCCGACGGCGAGCAGAGCCTCGACTTCGGTCAATTCCGCGCGCTCATGCAGGAGCTGACGCCCGTAGCCGCGGCGGTGGGGAGAATCCTCGAGCGTCCCCGCGGCGATCCCCGAATGGACGACAGAGTCCAATCACATGGTCCCCCCGCGCTCGCCGCCGCTCGTTGACCGGTGGGGCCACGCCCCGAAGGCTCAGTGCGTCCGCATCGCTGTCGCGGCGATCCGACGGATGCCCCAGGGCACGGCCCAGCCCGCGACGAACCCGCGGCGGGGTGGCCGGGGCCCCGTTAGTTTCGCATTGTCCGGATGGGAAAACCTGCGACAGCGGACGAGGTCTGTGATGCCAATCAAGGCGACCGTCGACCACGCGCGGCATTGGGTCACGACCCGGTGCGAAGGTGTCGTGACGTTCGACGATGTGGTTGAGCATCTCCAGCTCGAGGCACGCGACCGTGGATTGGCCTACCACGAGCTTTTCGACGTGCGCGGCTGTCGAACCAACATTACGGCCGAGCAGATCCGCTCGCTCGTCCACCAGGTCCATGCACTTGCCCGCGCGCATCCGGGCTTTGGACCGACGGCCATCGTCGCGCACTCGGACGTCATGTACGGGATGGCACGCATGTTCTCGATCCTGAACGACGTACCGGATCACGGCGTCCGGGGGCCGCCGGTCGAGGTGTTTCGTGATGTGGGGGAAGCGGAGCAGTGGCTTCGCATGCAGGCGAAAACCGAAGGGGGGGGCACGTGATGCGGCAACTGGTCCGTCGTCCCTAGGCCGCGCGCGGCTCGCTGTCGGCGATCCGAGCCTTGGATGCTGCAGCTGTTGGCGCAAGACCGGACCTCCGCCGAGGCCACTCAACCAGATGTCAGCACAACAGCGGGGTCGATGCGGGTCGTCCGCCACGCTGGGATACTGGTCGCGACCAGCGCAACCGCCGCGAATACAACCACGGCCCCGGCGAAAACAACGGGATCGTGAGGGCTGATGCCAACAAAGATGTCGGCGAGCGAGCGCGCCAGTAACCAGGCGGCCAGTGCCCCGACCGCGACACCGCCAACAGTGAGGGCCGCGGCCTGACGCAGAACCTCGCTCATGACGTGCGCGTTACTGGCGCCGAGCGCGAGCCGGACGCCAAGCTCCCGCTGCCGTTGTCTGACGACATAGGCGAGCACGCTGTAGAGACCGACGACGCTGAGCGCCAGGGCGACCGCAGCGAACAGCGACGCGAGCAAGGTCGAGAACCGCGTGGCCCCGGTCGATTCCGCCATGCGTGTAGCCATTGTCTTGACGTCGTATACCGGCACTGTCGGATCGACCGCAAGAATCGCTTGCTTGAGCGAGGCCGTCAAGCTCGGTGGGGTCCCCCGGTGCTTCGGGCCTCGACTAAACATGTCGCGCGTTGGACACTGAGCGAACGGCGCGTACATGACCGGCGCTCGTCCGCCGACGAGTCCGCGCTGCTTGACCGACCCGACGACACCGACAATGCGGCACCGTGTCGCGCTCCGAAATCCAGACGTTGACCAATGGGATCGCGGCCCGCAAAGTACGTGCGGGCGAAGAGCTCGTCCACCACGATGATCTCCGGCCGCCCTGCGGTCGTCGGTGGGCAATACGCCTCGACCATGCCGAAGCGGGATGCCCATCGTCCGGAAATAGTCTCGACGTGACACATTCAAAGTCGACATTCGGAACGCGACCGGGGTCTGGCGCGGGGTCGCCGACGATGGTCGAAGGCGAATACATTCACCAGGGCCGTCGGGAGAGTGTTGCTCATGCTTGCGATGCGGACGCCCGGTACGGCGGAAAGGTGCTCGAGGACATTCGAAACGAATCCCGCTTGTTTCTCCGGAGTCGACATACCGCTCACTCGGCGGAGCAATCTGCGCCGTCAATACACCGTCTGGCAGGAAGCCCGGATCCATGTGCTGGAACCGTTCGAAGCTCTCGAGGAAGAGACCGGCGCCGGTGACCAGGATGAGGGCGATCGCCATCTGCAGCATGACGAGTGCGCTCTGTAGTCGCTGACGCCGTGGTGTGCCCGCCGAGCGGCCGCTCTTCCTTCACCACGTCTGCAATGTCGCCGTGCGATGCGCGCCACGCGGGCAGCACTCCGAACAGAAGCACGGTCGTGAAGGCCGCAGCCACGCCAAAAGCGACGACTCCCCCGTCAACGGTCGCCTGGGTCACGCGCGGCAAGCTCGCCGGTGCGAGCGCGCGCAGTGCACGGATGCCAACCGCCGACAGTGCGACGCCCATGGCGGCGGCGGTCAGCCCGAGCAGGACCGACTCGATCGCGAGCTCTCGCACGATGCGGCCCCGGGTCGCGCCAATCGCGATCCGGAGCGCGATCTCACGCTCGCGGCCCAGATAGCGGACCAGGAACAGGTTGGCCAGGTTGGCGGCTCCGACAAGCAGGACGCACAGTGCCGCCCCGAGCAGCGCGGTCAACGTAGGAGTGATTGTGCCGAGTACTGATTGCAGCAGAGGCGTTGCGGTGGCAGTCCATACTTTATCGGCTGGGTACGCGGCTGCCAGCAGCCCGGCGATTCGATTCAGATCTTGTTGGGCGCGCTCGAAGGGGACGTCCGCTTGAGACGCCCGAACGCCGAGAGGTAACGGAGATTGCGCCTGATCTGGTCCGCGCCGACGAAGCCGAGACGCATCCACAGGTCGCTGTCGTACAACACGCTCGTCGGCAGCCCTGGCGGCATGACACCCACGATCGTGTATGGCAGACTGTCCAGTCTTCAGCACCTGACCCAAGACGGACCGTGCGCCTCCGAACCGTCGCTGCCAAAACGCATACCCGATGACGACCTCCGCCGGTCCGGCTGAGTCGGCAGCCAGGAATCGCCCTAGGACTGGCGTGAGGCCGACCGTCGTCGCGTAGTTTGGCGTCACGACAAGCGCCCGACGCGCTCTGGCTCCTGGCTGCCCCGGAGGGTGACTGGCATGACGTGATACGCTGCCAGGGAGGAGAACACCGTGTTTTGGGCCCGATAGTCGAGGAAATCCGCCGGAGACATGGCGGTGCCCACGACTTGCCCTCCTTCGCTGGCCTGTATCTCGAAGCACTCGATCAGGGTCACGATATGGGTACGGTTTGAGGAGCACCTGGTCCACGATACCGAACAGCGACGCCGTGGCACCAATGGCAATCGCGAGCGTTGCGGTAGTGGCGAGGACGAAGAGTGGACTGCCGAGGAGACGCCTGCCTGCAAACCGAATGTCCTGCAGCACGCTCCGAAACCACTCGGTCAGGCCGGCCGCTCGGGCTTGGCGTCTGGCGGTCCCCGCGATCTCGCGTCGGAGCGAGTCCGCATCGCCGAACCGGCGCCGCGCTTCGGCTTCGGCGGCCTCTCGAGTGAAGCCCTGGGCCTCGAGCTCAGCCACGCGCATCGTGAGGTGGCCGCGGACCTCTTCGTCGAGCTCCGCGAGCATCCGCTCCTGGCTCCACGGCAGCGAGAAGAGGCGACGCACCCCGCGCGGCAGCTTGTCTGTGAGTGACATGGCGATGATGACTCAGGCGGTCTCGAGCACGCTGGCCACGGCGGCGGCGTAGCGCTTCCACGTCGAAACTTCCGCCCGGAGCGTCTGCCGGCCGCGTTGGGTCAGCGAGTAGTACCGGGCTCGGCGACTGGTATCCGAGACACCCCATGCTGCGGCGATCGCGCCCTTGGCCTCCAATCGACGGAGCGCTTTGTAGAGCGCGGCGTCTTCGATCGTGAGCTCATGCTTCGTGCGATCCTCGATCGCCCGACTGATCCCGTAGCCGTGAGTCGGTCCCCACGACAGGGTCTTGAGAATCAGGACGTCGAGCGTGCCGTGCAGGAGGTCGTTGGGTTCACGGGCCACAGGGCTCTCTGCCACACTAGGTTAGGTATAGTCTGGTGACGAGCGGTCCCGACGTCAAGGCACAGTGGCGGTCGGCGCCGAGCCGGTCGCTCGTCACGGCTCCGCGGTTAAGATTGAGCTCGTGCGAGCATCGGTGCAGCAGCTCCGAGCCGTGCTTGAGGCGAGCCTCACCACCGCCCAAGCGGATGGCATTCTCCTCTCCGGCGGCCTGGACACGAGCGCGATCGCTGCGCTCGCCCCACGCGGCCCCTCCTTCACGGCTGTGACGGTCTGCGTGCGCCAGGACGAGCCCGTCGACGAGGCGCATCGGAGCGCACTCGCGGCCAAGCTGGGCTGCGATCCCGCAATGTTTCCGTGCCCAGACGCTCGCTACGCGCAGCAATGTGCAGACGCACTCGGGCTCCGTCACGAGATCTGCTGGGTCACGCTCGAGGAGCTCCTGAGCTATGCCCCCGCGACGATCGCCGCCATCCGGAGTTTCGATCCCATGCAGATCCGGAACGGCCTCACCATCTACTGTGCGTTACGACGGACCGCAGCGCTGGGCGTGCGGCGCGTGCTCACCGGCGACGGGGCGGATGAGATGTATGCCGGCTACTCACACATGTGGTCGATGGGCGCGGGTCAGCTCACGGCGTACCTCCGCCACATGGCCACGATCATGCGGTTCACGACGTCGGATCTCGCGGCCGCTGCGGGTGTCCAAGTCGCGAGTCCGTTCACGGAGGCGGCGGTCGTCAATTTCGCCCTGGAGCTGCCGGCGGACGCACTCGTGGGGACGCGCGAGGGCCGCCTCATGGGCAAGTGGATCCTCCGCCATGCGGTGGTGGATCTCCTGCCGCCCGAGCTGGTGTGGCGCGTCAAAACGCCGATCGAGTACGGGTCGGGGAGCACATTTCTCGGCCCGCTTCTCGACAGCCGGATCTCCGACGAGGAATTCCACGACGCCCAGGCATCGCACGCACGGCAGGGACTGAAGTTGCGGGAGAAGGAGCAGCTTTACTACTATCGGATCTTCGAGACGGTGTGCGGCTCCGTGTCTAGCCAAGATCGCGGACCGGGAGACTGTCCGTACTGCGGCGCTCTGATTTCTCCGCCCGATCGGAATTACTGCGGCGTATGCGGTGCTTGGGGCTTCCACAAGCAGACCGCGTGATGCGCTCTCGAGTGGACTCGACGATCTCGTCTGAAGCGCATCGCTCGGGGTCTCGACGACGTCAATCGCTCTGCTAGCGTCGCTCTACACTGCCCCGCATTGCCGATCCGCGCCTGTCGCTCACCGCCGTGCTGGGTGTCGGCGTCGACTACGGCCGGCGAGCCCGTTGCTTGCCGTTCCATACCCCGGTCATATGTTGGGTCCGTCATCAGCGGAGTGCCGTGGCGGAAATCGTCGGCACTCACACACGCCAACGCATTCCCGCATGCGGCAGACCAACTGCGCCATCCGCCTCTCGCCACGCGCGCTGCTCGCCGTGATCGCGTTCTCTTGCGGCGCATGTGTCTCGCCGCCGCCTTCGAGCGAACCCGCACCCGAGACCGCGGAGGCGGCTCCGGACTCGGATGCAGTCGATCCGCCCACGCGCGTGGGGCGGATCAATCTCGTCGAAGGTGCGGTCTCGTTCCGCCCCGCTGCCGCAGACACGTGGGCGGTCGCTCAGCTGAACCGCCCCGTCACGAGTGGGGACCGGCTGTGGGCTGACTCGGGCGGACGCGCCGAACTCGAGTTGGGGGGACGGAGCGCGGTTCGCATCGGCTCCGAAACGGAAGTCGACGTCACGCACCTGGACGATGATCTCGTGCAGTTCTCGGTACCGGAGGGAACCGTCGAGCTGCGGATGAAGCAGTTCCGGGTCGGAGGCGAGTACGAGATCGACCTTCCGAACGCCGCGCTCACTCCAAACACCGACGGGAGATACCGGGTCAATGTCTCGCCCGGTGGCGATACGTCACACATCACGGTGTGGTCGGGGTCGATCCAGGTGACCGCGGCTGGCCGCAGCTTCGTCGTCAGCAAAGGCCAGCGTGCGGTCGTCGTCGGTGACAGCGCACCCAGCTATGATGTCGCCGCGGCCAGCGACTCGGACGCCTTCGATCAGTGGGCATCGAGCCGCGACCACCAAGAAGCTCTCGAGCAGCAGTCCTCGCAATATCTGCCTCCGGACATCGCCGGACTCGATGAGCTGGACGCAAACGGACGCTGGGCAACGTCGGCCGTGTGCGGTGCGGCGTGGTATCCCAACGGAGTGGCGGCCGGATGGGCTCCGTATCACGACGGCAACTGGGTGTGGATCGACCCATGGGGGTGGAACTGGGTCGCTGCCGAATCGTGGGGCTGGGCGCCGTTCCATTACGGACGCTGGGAGCTCATCGACGGTACATGGGGATGGTGCCCCGGCACCTATCCGTACGGTGCGGCGTACGCTCCGGCGTTGGTGGCGTTCGTGGGCGGGTCGGGCTGGGACTGGCAGCCGGGTGGTTGGGGATGGTACCCCCTGAGCTGGGGCGAGGAGTACGTGCCAGTTTATCGCGTCGGTCCCTTCTATCGACGATGGATCAACGGGCCGCCCATCGAACCGTTCGTGCCCCATCGCAACCGTGGCATCCCGGGTGCGGTCGTCTTTGTCCCTCCCATGACGTTCGCGCGAGCGGATCCTGTCTCCCGAACTGCGCTGCAGGTGCCGGTGGCGGCGATCCAGTCTGCGCCGCTCGTCGGGGCCGCGCCCGCAGTGGCACCGACACCCGCGAGTCTGGCCGTCGGGATCGGGGGCGATCGATTGGGACGGGCCCCGCCGAGTGCGTACGTCACTCGACCCGTGCAGGCGCTTCGCGCGCCCCCGCCGCGCCCACTGCCTTTCGCCGCGGAGCGCGCTGCACTCGCCACCACGCCCGGTCGCCCGCTGCCCGAAGCGAGTGTCGTGACCATGCGGACATCACTCGGTCCCACCGGACTCCCGGCCCGTCGCGTGTTTCGCCCGGCGGCCATTCCCTACATCCCGGGAGCCGTCCTTCGGAACGCGCGACCGGGACTCACGCCACTGGAAGGGATGTCGGCACCCGCGCTGCCGACGCCCGGTGCACCGCGCTCGACTCTCGACGCCGATTATGCGGCGGAGCGGCAGGCGATGATGAGTCGCCATGTGACTGAGTTCGCCCATCCCTCGAAAGGCGAATCGCAGCCGGCACAGGCGCAGCGCCAGGAATCGGAGCGTCGCGATCTCGAGACTCGGTACAACACGGCCCGCAGCTCCGGCGCAGCGCACATGTCGGCGCCACGCAGCTCCGGGGGCGGCGGCGGTGGCGGCAGCAGAAGTGGCGGCGGTGGCGGCGGTGGCGGCGGTGGGCATAGTGCGGGCGGTGGGCACCACTAACCACAAGCCCTCAGTGCTTCCGCTGCTGCTGAGAATACCCCTGGCGCTGCAAGTCGATCAGGTAGGCGTGAATAGCGTCGACGTCACTCGCGCTTAGAAGGTCCCCGAACTTCTCCATCCCGTGCGAGGCGAGCACGCCGTTCAGCACGATGTCGTCGAAGGCCGCGTGCACCGAAGTTGGCAGCTTTCGTAGATCGGGGGTCACGTTCGGCGCGAAGAGGTGACAACGCGAGCACTGTTCGACGAACTTGATCTCGCCGTGGGCGATCTCCGCCTTGGCGGCCATGCTGGGCGGTGGAGGCGGGAACGGCTCCGCCGGGCGGGGCGGCGGCAAGGGCACGGCTCCGCCGCCAAGCTTGAACGCCACGATGCGATTCTCGTTGCTGTACGCAAGTGCCGCGCTGGTCGGCGGGATGCCGGTGTTGGACATCCCCGCACCGCCGAATCCGGTCTGGACGGCCACGTATTGCACGCCATCGACCGCATAGGTGATCGGCGCGGCCATGATGTGACTCCCGGTCGCGATCGCAGCCAGCAGGCGACCGCTGTCCGCCGTGTACGCAACCAGTTGCCCATCGCCCTGACCCTGCAAGACGAGGTTACCGGCGGTGCTGAGGACTCCGCCCTCCGTCCGTCGGATGCCGGATGCAGTCTCGTGCTCCCACACGACTCGCTCTGTGACCGGATCCCACGCGCGCAGGAGCTCGCGCGTCAACCGCTGCCCGGGACGCTCGGAGCGGAGCGACTGTACGCTCGGCAGCGGACCGTAGAGGGATCGCAGCGCTGCCGGATCGTATGTGTCATCGGCGGTGATCATCCCAATGCTGAAGACCCCGTTGACATACGTGATGCGACCGCCGTTCGTCTCCATGTCGAAGAGCAGGTTCGACATCTCCAGTGCCGGGATGTAGACGAGCGCGGTACGTGGATCGAACGACATGGGCTGCCATGTGTGCGCGCCCATGGCCAATGGATAGATGTTCTGCGGCTTCCCGTAGTATTCCGCGTGCAATGTGACGACTGGGCGACCAGTCGCGGGATCGATACTCGATGCCCAGTTGACGTACGTGAACGGCTTGGCTGCCAGCAGTCCTCCCGTCTCCCGGTCCAGGACGTAGAAGAAGCCGTTCTTGTTGGCCTGCATGATCACGTGGCGGATCTGTCCCTCGATCGTGAGGTCCGCCAACACCAGCTTCTGCGTCGCGTCGAAATCCCATTTGTCGCCGGGAGTGGTCTGATAGAACCAGGCCATCCGTCCGTTGTCGGGATCGAGGGCCAAGATGGAACACGCGTAGAGCATGTCGCCGTTGCCGGCGCCGAGCTTGCGCAGGTCGTAGGGCGCGGCGTTACCCGTCCCGAAGTAGAGGAGGTTGAGACCGGGATCGTATGTCATCCCGTCCCACACGGTGGCGCCGCCGGGGTACTCGGCGCCCCGCTCCGGCGCCCAGCTCTTGGCCGCCTGCGCGAGCTCCGGGTGCTCGAGCGGCTGGCCCGGCGCTGGCGGCACCGTGAAGAAGCGCCACCGCAGGGCACCGGTCCGGAGATCGTACGCGGAGACGTAGCCGCGGACGCCGCCGTGCTCCATGTCGCCGCCGCTGTTGCCGATCACCACCACATGGTGGGCAACGATCGGCGCGCCGGTGCTGGAATAATCTTGTACCGCGGGCGACGCAGGCGTCGCCCCTACATCCGCGGGCGACGCGGGCGTCCCCGGTCCATGGTCGATGAACGTGTCGACTGACCAGATCTCGCGGCCCGTGGCGGCGTCGAGCGCGTGCAGGCGCCCATCGACGGAGGCGACGTAGACGCGCCCCTCCCACACGGCGACGCCGCGATTCACGGCATCGCAGCAGGGATTGCGGAGCGCCTGCACCGACACATGCGGATCGAATCGCCAGATCTCGCGACCGGTCGCCGCGTCGAGTGCGTAGACCAGTCCCACGTAGCCCGACGTGTACATGACCCCATCGACGACGATCGGCGTGGCCTCTTGTCCCCGTGACGTCCCCAGGTCGTACGCCCAAGCGAAGCCGAGTTGCCCGACGTTGGTGGCGTTGATCGCGGAGAGCGGGGAGAAGTAGTCCTGGTCAGCGTCGCGACCGAGCGTGTACCAGTTCTGAGGGTCGCGGTCAGCGGTGGCGAGGCGCCGCGCCGTGACGTCCCCCGGCTCGTGCCGACGCGTGCAACTCGACGACATCGCCGCCAACGCAGCCCAGCCGATGAGACGGAGCGCCATTGTCATGAGCTCGGAGCGGGGTTGCGTTCCAATCGCCGAGCGGCGACTCGCACTGGTCGTACGGAGAAGTGAAGGCATCGGCCGGGCACAATCGTACGGCGACCCCTCGGGCCCCGCAACGGTCTGGAACTTTC
>CAVRXR010000002.1:0-844498 GCA_963725205.1 uncultured Gemmatimonadales bacterium
AGAGGTTACTGCTCCTCCGGCGTCCCCGGACGACTCGGGCGAGTTGCGAGGTCCGAGCTGTGACCTTGGCTGGCCGATTCTGGCGGGCCTCGTGAGGCGGTATCGGAGGCAGGGGACGCCGTTGCGGCGTGCCGCGTCCGCGGCGCTGGCCGGTCCGATGGGCTGCGGGCGGCTCCCGCAGGCCGGTAGCGGTACGGGGCGAGCACGGCGTCGAGGTCAGCGGAGAGCCAAGCCAGGACGGGCCCGTCGCGGTGGATCGCCCAGTTGATCAACGACCCGCCGGTCATCGCTTGGATGACCCGCGCGAGTCGGACCACATTGCAGGGGACGATCTCCCGTGCGGCGATGGCATCACTGAGCAGGGACTCGTAGCCCTGGAGCGTCCGCTTGGCGCCCTCGAGGGCGAGTGCATGAAAGTCGGGGTCGCTCAGATCGATCTGGAGAAACGCCAGATGATTGGCAAGGGCCTCCGGGGACTCGACGTGGCGCGCCATGTCGGTCGCAGCGACCATGAGCGCCGCAAGCGGCGACGGGGCTGCGCTCCGGGCGGCGGCGAAGCATGCGTCGATGGTCGATGCGGCATGCTGCGCCAGCGCGAGCAGCAAGCCACGCTTGGATCCGAACCGCTGAAGCAGGGTGGCCGGCGAGAGACCCACCTCCCGGCCCACGTCGGTCAGGGTCAAACGACCAGGCCCGACCCGCGAGATGGCACGGGTCACTCCCTCGAGAATTTCGGCATCGCTCGCTGTCCGTGGCCTGGGCATGGCTGGTTGTCCCGAGGGTCGAAGGCGATACGGGGGTCGCCCCTTGCTTCTCTAGAGGGCGACGGAGGCGTCGCCCCTACCGGTGAACTCTACTAAATCGAGCGGGGCGCTTCCTCTCGAAGCGCCCCGCTCTAGCGTACGACCGTGCTGTCGTACGTGTGGCTCGCTACGCGAATTGCTTAGCGGGCGCCGCCGGCTTTCGTCACGTTCTCAGCGGCCGGGCCCTTTTGACCCTGCACAATGTCGAACTCCACGACGTCACCCTCGGCCAGGGACTTGAAGCCCGAGCCCTGAATCGCGCTGTAGTGCACGAAACAGTCCTTCTGCCCGTTGTCCGGAGTGATGAACCCAAAGCCCTTCGCGTCGTTGAACCACTTCACTTTCCCGGTCGTACGCATGCCGAACTCCTACTAATAGAGGCCTGTCCAGGGACTCGGGGTTTGCCGAACCCAGACACCTCTTGACCCGCGGGAACTCTGGGTCTCCCGCCTTGAACCCAAAGCCTAGAACGGATTCCGGGCTTGTAACCGGCGAATATAGGGACGCCAAGTGGAAGGCGCAAGAGCGAGGTGGCTCAATTGGTGGCCCGCGCGGCCACGACGAAGTATTCCGTGTCACCAAAGCAGGAGAGCGGCACTCCGCGGTGCTGCTCGTAGTCGACCGTCATGTGCTTCGTCGAGTTTGCCTCAATGAACCGCGCGACCGAGTCGCTGCGGACGGTGAAGTTGAAGATCTGCGAGTTCGTCCCCGGGTAGTTGAACATTGCCAGTTGGCCCTCCCACGTGGGACAGACCCATCCCCTCTTGGACATTTTCTGGACATAGCCGACCCGCTCGCCCCTTGAGTACACGAAGCTCAGGGTAGCCCACGTGTAGATCGCGAAGACGGTCGCCGGCAGGACGACTAGGATGAGCAGCGCGATCAATCCCCAGTGACGGTGGCGCTTGTGAGGGGAGGGCGGCTGGGTCGCAACGTCGGCGGTGTTGATCGCGCGCGGCGGCATGTCGAGGGGATCGTGCATGAGAGTCGGCGCAACCAAGAGCGAAGATGGCAGGGCGGACCGCCCTTGCGGGCGACCCGGGAAGCGCACCGATCCCCTGGCGCGGGCCAACAGTATGTGGAGCCCCACTCGCCGGGGCAATACGCGGGACTAGTGGGTGGTGGCTGGTGGCTGGCGGCCGAGTCTGATGGGCCAGTGACGCGTCACCGCCACCTACCCTAAGATTTCATACTAGTCACTAACCACTAATCCCTAGTCACTAGCCCCGTGTATCTCCGACGCGCTACAGTCACCGCCGACATCGGCGGCGTCCTGATCGGCTCCGCACACCCCATCGTCGTGCAGTCGATGACCAACACCGACACAGCCGACGCCGTGGCCACGGCCGATCAAGTCGTAGCGCTGGCGGCTGCCGGTTCACAGCTCGTCCGCATCACGGTCAACAACGAAGAGGCGGCCGCGGCGGTGAGCGAGATCGCCCAACGGATCGCTGATCGAGGTCAGCCAGTGCCGCTCGTTGGCGACTTCCACTACAACGGGCACCTCCTCCTCGCGAAGTACCCCGCCTGCGCCCGGGCCCTCGCCAAATACCGCATCAATCCGGGCAACGTCGGTGGCAAGCGGCGGGACGAGAACTTCCGTGCGATCATCGAGATTGCGATCGCCAACGGCAAGCCGGTCCGCATCGGCGTGAATTGGGGATCGCTCGATCAGGATCTTCTCACGACGCTGATGGACGACAACGCCCACCAGAGCGAGCCACTCGATGCACGCGACGTGTACATCGAGGCAATGCTTCAGAGCGCCCTTCGCTCGGCTGCACTCGCCGAAGAAACCGGACTGGGACACGATCGCATCGTGATCTCGGCGAAGGTCTCCGTCGTCCGCGACCTCGTGGACGTTTACCGGCGGCTGGCCGCCCGCTGCGACTATCCGCTGCACCTGGGGCTTACAGAGGCGGGTCTGGGTACCAAGGGGATCGTGGCGAGCACCGCAGGCCTCTCGATCCTGCTCGCCGAGGGGATCGGCGACACGATCCGGGTGTCGCTGACGCCCAAGCCGGGTGGAGACCGCACCGAAGAGGTGTATGTCGCCCAGCAGATCCTGCAGTCGCTCGGGCTTCGGAGCTTCGCGCCACAGGTGACCGCGTGCCCTGGCTGCGGGCGGACGACATCGACCTTCTTCCAGCACATGGCCGAGGACATCCAGACCTATCTGCGTGAGCAGATGCCAGTCTGGCGAGACAAGTATCCCGGCGTGGCCGAGCTGCGCGTCGCCGTGATGGGCTGCGTGGTCAATGGTCCGGGAGAGTCGAAGCACGCGAACATCGGGATTTCCCTCCCTGGGACTTTCGAAGAGCCCAAGGCACCGGTCTATGTCGATGGCAAGCTCGCCGTGACGCTGCGCGGCGACGGCATCGTTCCCGAATTCTTGGGGATTCTCGAGGATTACGTCGCGAGGCGGTACGGTGGGCTGATCCTGAAGGGGCTGGTGGCGAGGAACTAAGGCCTCGCGGCTAGTGGGTGCGGCCGTTGCCGCGCTCACTGCCGATCGACCGGCCCGCGAAGCTCGGGGTGAAGCGGCACGAGCTCCAAAACCGCCGCCACGACATCCTGGATCGAGAACGGGCGGCGAAGGATACGGGTCCACGCGCCTGGTGGATCCGCGTGCACGGCCGAGCCAAGCAACACCAGGGGAACGGCGCCATGGCGTTGGAGCAGCGACTCCAGCGCGTCGGCGTCCGCGGCATCCGGCGACGACGGGCTCAGGACGCCCCCGTCAATGACGATCGCGCGCACGGGGCCACGGCCCAAGACTCGACCTGGATGGACCAGGGCGCCGGACAGCGACCGGGTGCCAATGGCGTCGTATCCGACCTCTCGGAGCGCCGCTCGCAACGTCGCGCGCGGCCATTGGTCTGCCATCACGACGAGGATGCGCGGAGCGATCGGGACGACACGATCGCCTGGGCCGTCCGCCGCCGGCCGTGGTACGGATGAGTGGACCGGGCGCGACACCGACGCCGCGCGGGCGTCGGAGGGGTGGGGAGAAGGCGGGGGGTGATCGGACGCCACCTGGCACCTCGAGGAACTGCCAGTGCAGTTTGTAGCGAGGAGTGGGCCGGACGCTCGTCACCGGAGCAGCCATGTCATCGACAACGATCGATCGTCGGGAATTCCTGCAGGACCTCGCAACGGGCGGCCTCGTGTTGGTGATTACTGCCACGGGCTGCCGCCGCTTCTCGGATCGCTACGCGACTCAATCGAGCAGCGGTGGCGCGCCAGGCGGCCCGGCAGTCACCGCCACGCCGTTCGCGCCGGCAGTGTACCTCCGGGTCGGCGACAATGGCGACGTGACGGCCATCGTCCACCGATCCGAGAATGGGCCAGGGATCCAAGACGAGTCTGGCCATGGCACTGGCCAATGAGCTCGAGGCGGATTGGGCGCGGGTGCAGGTCGAGCAGGCCCCGGGCGACGACAAGCGCTACGGGAACCAAGACACCGACGGCTCGTGGAGCATTCGCGGGTTCCTGCAGCCGTTTCGCGAGGCGGGCGCGACGGCGCGCACGATGCTCGAGCAAGCAGCCGCCCAGCGGTGGAACGTGCCCGTCTCCGAGGTGCGCGCGCAGCAGCATCGGGTGATCCATCAGGCGAGTGGGCGCACGCTCGACTATCGCGAGCTCGTGCAGATCGCGCGCACACTCCCGGTCCCACCCAAGGAACAGCTGCGGCTCAAGACGCCGTCCGAGTTTCGCTACCTGGGCACCAACGTGCCCATCGTCGATCTGCACGACATGACGGTCGGACGCGCCCGCTACGGCATCGATCAGATCCTGCCCGGCACCAAGGTCGCCGTCATCGCTCGGCCGCCGGTCTACGGGGCACGGCTCCGGCGCCTCAATGACCGCCGCGCCCGCGCGATACACGGCGTCGAGCACATCGTCCGAATGCCGTCCGCCGTCCCGCCCTCCGGCATGTCGCCGCTTGGCGGAGTCGCCGTGGTCGCGACGAACACCTGGGCCGCGATCCAGGGGTGTCGAGCGCTGGAGCTCACCTGGCACGACAGCCCGCATGCATCGTACAACAGCACGTCATACCGCACATCGCTCGAGCGCGCGGTCCGATCGGCGGGCAAGGTCGCTCGCACGCAGGGCAACGCGGCCGTCGCACTCCAGCAAGCGCCGCTGCGACTCAGCGCTGAGTACTACATCCCGCACCTCGCGCACGCGTCCATGGAGCCGCCCGCGGCGCTCGCGTCAGTCACCGCAGAGGGGTGCGAGGTGTGGGCACCCAGCCAGTCGCCGCAGGGCGCACGCGATGCCGTCGCCAAGGCACTCGGCATCTCCGCCGATCACGTCACCGTACACGTGACGCTGTTGGGAGGCGCGTTCGGTCGCAAATCGTTCCACGATTTCATCATCGAGGCGGCGCTTCTATCCCGAGCGGTCGGTGCGCCGGTCAAAGTGCAGTGGACGCGGGAGGACGACCTGCAGCACGACTACTTCCACACCGTCGCTGTGGAACGCCTCGAAGGAGGCGTCAACGCGGACGGCAAGGTGGTGGCTTGGCTCCATCGGTCAGCGCTGCCCGCGATCAACTCCACGTTCGAGCCGCACGTGCTGTATCAGGACGATGGGGAGCTGGGGATGGGCGTGACGGATCTGCCGTACGCGATCCCGAATCTGCGCGGTGAAGCCGGGCCAGCCGCGGCACACACCCGCATTGGCTGGCTTCGCTCGGTCATCAACATTCCACACGCCTTTGCGATTGCGTCGTTCATCGATGAGTTGGCGCATGCCGCGCACCGTGACCCGAAGCAGTTCATCCTCGACATGCTCGGACCCGATCACATCGTCGACATGGCACACGCAGGTGTGACTGGCAAGCCATCGAACTACGATGCCTCGTTCGAGGACTACCCCATCGACACGAGCCGATTTCGCGGCGTCATCGAGCTCGTCGCGCAGCAATCCGGATGGGGCCAGCCTCTGCCCGCGGGGCAAGGGCGCGGCATCGCCGTCCACCGCAGCTTTCTGACGTACGTCGCATCTGTCGTACAGGTGGCGGCGCGTCCGGACGGGACGCTGTCGATTCCGCGGGTGGATGTGGCAGTCGACGCCGGATTCATTGCGCACCCCGATCGTGCGGTGGCCCAGATCGAAGGCGCAACAATCATGGGGCTGGGCAACGCTCTGCACGGACAGATCACTTTCGCCGCCGGCCGGCCCGAACAGTCGAACTTCGACGGCTATCGGGTGCTCCGGATGGACGAAGCGCCCCGCGAGCTGCACGTGCACCTCGTGCCCAGCACCGCACGGCCCGCGGGTATCGGCGAGCCCGGTGTGCCGCCAACTGCGCCCGCGCTCTGCAACGCGATCTTCGCCGCGACGGGCCAGCGCATCCGTACCCTGCCGATTGGCACGCAGTTGACGCGAACGGTCGCGGTGAGGACATAGAACGACGAGGGTCGGGATTCGGGCGTACCGTAGCCGTTCCCCGTTACGTGGGTACCAACACTGCGCGGGCGCCGGTGGTAATGCTTTGTAGAATGTCGCTCTCACTTGCATTTCTGCGCCGCTTGCCGGCTCGCACGGCGTGGCTCCTGCTGGCGGCCGACGCGGGCCAGTATGGTGGGATTGCGCTCGCGGCCATCCCACTCGCGGCTCTTGTGTTCCTCCTCGCGAGCGCGGCCGCGGGCGGCCGAGGCCGACCATGAGCGCACAGCCGAGCCGGCGAGTTGTCGTGCGGCCGCTGAACTCCAACGGCCCGCCCGTGTATGGAGTAAAGACTGGTAAGCGTAGCCACCTCCATCTGACGACCCAGACTCTGACACCTCGACGCAGCACTGGTCGGTCTCATCGGCACCAGGACGCGTCTGTCCCCGGTACGGCGGTGGGAAACGCGCGTATAGACGAGAGAAGCACCTCGGCCTCGCTCGCGAACGAGAGTGACGCGGCGCTCATTGCGCGGGTGCGGGCTGGCGACGTCGCCGCGTTTTCCGGAATAGTGCACCGTCACATGCGGAGTGCGTTCGGCATTGCCTATCACGTGCTCCAGCATCGTGAGGACGCCGAAGACGCGGTCCAACAGGCATTCATGGCGGCGCTGGCTCGACTCGACACGTTCGACGCGACGCGTCCGTTCGGTCCCTGGATGGCGCGCGTCGTGTTGAATCACGCGCGCAGCGCGCGACGCGCTCGCACGCGTCTGGTCCGCGGGTGGGTCGAGCCCATCGAGACCATCGAAACGCCACCGTCGGCCGCTCCCGACCGCGCCGCGGAACGGCGCGAGATCCGGGAGCGCGTTCGCGCGGCGCTGGAGCTCCTGCCGGACCGCCAGCGGCTCGCCGTGCAGTTGATCGACATCGAGGGATACGGGCCCGCGGACGTCGCCGCCGTACTCCACCTGTCGCCAGTCACGGTGCGGTGGCATTTGATGGCAGCTCGGCGAAAGCTGCGCCGACTTCTGGCGCCGCTCGGCGAAGGGCCGTCACCTGCCGCAGGCGAAAGCGATGAAACCACTACATCGGAACACGAACAACACTCGACAGGCGACGCGTATGACCGCGCAGCCCGCCGACAGTCAGATGACGAGAGGTGACCCCGTGATGAGCAACGAGGGAGCACACACACCAATGGACCACACACGTCACGATGGACAAGACGCGGGTGACGACGTGCCGAGCCTCATGCATATCGCGGCGTGCAAGCCGCCGTATGACGCGGTCCGATGGGACGCGCTCGCAGAACGGATCGTGGCAGGCGCCCAGGATGAGCTGGCGCGCCGACGCATGGGGGCGCGACTCCCCGGTGGGACGAGCGTACGGCGCGGGGTCCGCGCGTGGTGGGAGGTGACTGCCGGCTGGGCACGGCCGGCGGTGGCAGCGGCAGTCGCCATGATTGCCGTGGCGGCCGCGCTCGTGATCGCCACGCCTGGGGCGCTATCGATTGCGAGTGGTGGAGACACGACGACGGCCACAACGCTCGCCGCGGGTACTGACGCGGTCGACGCGATGATGCTGGAAACATCGAGCGCAGCGGTCAGTGTTGAATCGAGCCCGCCGACCCGAGACTCGTTGTTCTCGGCGTTAGTGGATGCGCAATGACCGACCCACGCGGCCCGAGTCCCACACCGGTCCGCAGCCAGCGGCTCATCGCCGCCCTGGTAGTCGCGCTCGCGCTCATCACCGGCCTCGTCCTGGGTGTCGCTGTGGATCGCGGCATCCTGCTCCGGAACCGCGGACCGCTCGCCGGGCATCCCGGGTTCGGCATGCGACCTGGAGGCCGGCGTGCGGGGGTGGGGGTGGGGGTGGGGGTGGGGGGGCCGCCTGAGCGCATGCGCCAACGGTTCGCGACTGATTTAGGGCTGAGCGCGTCGCAGATGACGCAAATCGACTCGATCATGTCCCAGCAGATGGCACGGCGCCGCGCGCTGGACGACTCGATGGGCGCACGCATGCGGATCTTCATGGATTCGACCCGCGCCGCCGTCGACCGGGTGCTGACACCCGATCAGCGACAGAAGCTCGCGGCGCTGCGCGCCCGCCGTGACAGCGCTCGAGGGGCTAGGGACAAAGGGCGAGGGACTAGGGACTAGTCCCTAGTCCCTCGCTACTGCGGCGTGCCGCCGCCACCCGCGGCGCCGCCGCCCCGCGTGCCCTGCATTCGCGAGCGCATGGTCGCGAGGTTCTTGTCGAACGTCGTTTGTTGGTCGGGCGTCAGAACGTTCCGAAAGTCGCCGTTCTGCTTCTGCTGCAGATCCCGCATTCTGCGACCGGTCGCCCGAAGACCGCGCCTGCTGCATCTGCGACTGATAGACGGTGCGAATCGAATCGACCGACTTACGCTCCGCGTCCGTCAGCGTAATCCCCTCGAACAACGCTGCCATCATGCGACCGCCGCGTCCGCCGCCGCCCTGTGCTCCGCCCGCGTCTTGGGCAGAGGCGATCATCGGTCGCGCTGCGGTGGCCACGAGGGCGACGAGCGCCGCCACGACCACGGTTTGCAGGCGGTCATTCCATCGGTGAGGTAACCGCATCGAAAGCTCCCAGATTGGGGGTGAACGGTCCACGAGGGCGCGGGCGAACGACCTGGACCGATTGTGCGTACCCCGCCCGAGCACCTGTAGCAATTCGCACGAAGGGCCCGAGACGTTGGGGCGGGCGCCTGCGGCGCCCGAGAAAGTAGACCTGCAGAGAGTAGAAAGTAGACGACGGCACTCGACAGTCAGTCTGGATGGTCTACTTTCTACTTTCTGAACGTCTACTCTCTGGCGCGAAGCGCCCGCGTCGCCCACGCCGCCAGTTGCATGCCGTCGTAATTGGTAGTTAGTTGGGGAGCGTGTCACCCGATACCCCATCGGGACGGAACGGAGGGGCGACGCCTATGTCGCCCGGGAGGCGGCGAGATGCTCCTGACGGTCAACGGCGTCACAAAGGAGTTCGCAGGCGATCCCGCGACTCCGCTGCTTTGGTACGTCCGTGACATCCTGGGACTGACCGGAACGAAATTCGGCTGCGGCATTGGCGCATGTGGCGCCTGCACCGTGCATCTCGACGGGGTCGCCGTCCGGGGCTGCCAGACGCCGGTCCAATCCGCACAGGGCAAGCACGTCACGACGGTCGAAGGACTGAGTCCGGACGGGACGCACCCGATCCAGTTGGCGTGGCGTGCGCACAACGTGCCACAGTGTGGCTATTGCCAGAGCGGACAGATCATGCAGGCCGCTGCTCTGTTGGGTACAACCCCGCACCCGACGGATGCAGACATCGATCGCGTGATGCGCGGCAACATCTGCCGCTGCGGGACGTATATGCGCATCCGCGCCGCGATCCATGCGGCAGCCGAGGCCAAGAACTAGCGGTCTGCCGTCGCGCGCACCGCATCCGCCCAGTACGCCCCGCCCACCGCACCGCCCGTCGCCCTCGAGGAGCCCGTTCGATGTTACGTATGACTCGCATTGCACAGATGACCGTGCGTCTGACCGGATTGCTGCTCATCGTGCTCGGCATCCTCATCTGGACAGGCAATGCCGCGCTCACAGGCGCGCACATGGCGCTGGGCCTGCTGTTCGTGCTCGCCCTGTTATACCTCAGCGTGCTCGGCGCACGCGCGCGAGTCGGGACGGGCCTCGTTATCCGCGCGGTGATCTGGGCAATCGTCGTGCTGATCTTCGGTATGATGCAAACCCAGCTCTGGCCCGGCAGCCCACACGTTTTCGTCCGCGTACTGCACCTCGTCATCGGCCTCGTGGCCATCAGCATCGGCGAGCTCCTCGCCGGTCGGATCAGAGCCAAGGAGACGGCGGCGTGACTAGTCACTAGTCACCTGTATCTTCTACCTTGGCACCTTCACTCTTAACCCTCGCCTATTATGCCAACCGCAGACGGCAATCGCCGCCGGTTCCTTGGCCAACTTGCTGCCGGGGCGGCAGTGATCGGCGCCGTGCCATATGCGCGGGCCGACGCCGCGACCGAATCGCTGGCTCCGCTCGACCGACGTGAGACCGAAAGCGTGGCGAGCATCGCGGACGCCGCCACCCGCACCCCCGCGCCAGATCCCACGTGGGACCTCTCGTGGACGGAGCGCCTGACCGGCGAGCACCGCGAGGTATTCGACGCCCCCGAGATCGCGGACGCCACGGTGCTGCACCAGGCGCGCACGTTCTACGTCAACTTCGGTGATGTGTACAAGCTCACCGATGCCGACCTGCGCGCAGTCCTCGTGATTCGGCACCAAGCGATTCCGATGGTGCTGGGTGACCCGGTCTGGGAGCGGTACGACTTCATCGGCAAGAAGATGACGAAACTCAAAGACCCGACGACCGGTGAATGGACGCGCCGCAATCCCTTTCTCAACGCGAAGCAGGGCGACAAGTACACCCTGGTCTGGCCCGACGGAGGCCTGGACGCGCTGATCAAGCGCGGCGCAATCGTGCTCGCGTGCAACATGGCGTTCAACCATTTCGTCGGGCAGATCGCCAAGCAGACGAAGCAGCAAGACGACGCAGTGCGGACCGAGCTCACCGCCGGCCTCGTCCCCGGCGTGACGCTGGTCCCCTCGGGCATTTTCGGCGTGATTCGCGCAGAAGAGGGCGGCTGCCACTATATCCGGGCGACCTAAGGGCCCGCCGTCCCCGTCAGAATGCCGTGGCGGACGCGGGCAGCTTTGGGCGACGCGTTGGGATCCGCCTCGATGCGCGTAGTCGTCTCGAGCGAAGACCGAATCGGGACCTGAACGGTCAGCGTTTGGGGTGCCGCGCCCGCGCCAGGCGTCGACGGGCCGCGCACGACCGTCGCGGAGATCGTGGCGCCGCTGGCGTTCGCGTAGCGGCGACGAAACTCCTCGAACGAGGATTGGTCGCGCACCGCGATGTCACCGAGTTGGGTCACGAGGTCGCCGTCCTTGATCCCCGCGGTGTCGGCCGCACTGTGGGGTGCGACGTACATGACGCGGACGCCGCCCGCGGAGTCCGTCGCTGTCGAGACGCCGAGCCGCACGACGTGCATCGTGTCCTGGGCCATGCGGAGCCCGGCCAAGGGGAGCACCGTATCCCATGGGAACGGGTCGCGCCCCTCGACGAACCGCTGGCGAACGACGGCCAACGGGATGCGTGGCGCGCCCGGCGCCGCGGCGCGCGCGACGGCCGACCACCAGTCGGTTGGCGTGTAGCCGCGACCCAGCTTGTACGTGGACTCGTACACAGAGCGCATCACATCGTCCAGCGAGTGGCGATTGTCACTCGCATCCCGGATCAGGATGTCGAGCAGGAACCCGATGTTCGAGCCCTTTGGGTAATACAGACCCCCGGACCCGTCAGTCGGATCGATCCACGCGCGCAACGATGCGTCGGTGACCGCCGTCGGCGGAGCTGCCGCCACGGACGTCATGGCGGTGGCCATGGCGGCAAAGAAGCCAGTCGAATCCCCGACCCCACTGCGCACGACGCCGAGGTTGCCGTAGTAGTCCGTCACGCCCTCGGCCTCCCACAGCCATGCGGTCGGCTCCGCGTCGTCGTAGCGGTACGGAACCATGTCCGCCGGGCGAAGGCGTTTGACGTTCCACGAGTGGAACATCTCGTGGGCGTATAAGCCGGGCAGCAACGGCAGATCGAGCCACTCCGGGCTGATCTCGTCGAGCTGAGAGTCCTGGTGCTCCAGGCCGCCGCCATTTGGATGGGCATCCGCGATCTGCAAAACGGTGTAGGAATGCCAAGGCATGTCGTGAAACACCGCGGCATGAGCCGGAGCGATCTTGGCGAGCCAATTGAGCCACCGCGTCATGCGCTCGCCGGTGATCAAGCCCGCGGGATAGTTGGCGGCGCGCATCCAGTGGTCCTTCGGGCCACCGGGCGTCGCGCTGATGGCGACGCTGTCCAGATCGAAGTTGCCGACGAAGAACGGCATGTCGACCAGGTCGTGATAGTTCGACGCCGTGAATATGTGCACGATGTTGTAATCGTGGTGCATCTCGCCGGTCCGACGCATTGGGCGCGCCGTCATGCCGGTGGCCACCCGCCAGCTCACGGGAATGTGGATGTCCACTTCCGCCGGCCAGTTGAACCCCTGCCCTACCGGGTACATGAAGAGGTTCGTGCCGTTGAAGAAGGCAAAGTCGGGACGCGTCCACGCAACCGCTCGATCGATCGTGTCGGCGAGGTAGTCGAACGCGACCGTCACCACGGCTCCCGGCTTGAGCCCGTCGAGCTGCCACGTCTCAAAATCGAGTTGGTGCCAATCGACCGGACGGCCCGCGCTGCTCGGCGAGAAGCTCGACACGCGGCGAGCGAACCAAAGCAGCTGGTAATGGCCGGGCGACCAGGCGGGCAGCGCGAGCACGACCGGCCCCGGTCCCGTTACGCGGAAGTGCATGGCAACCGCGAGCGATCGCTCAGCGGTCGTCTCAGAGTCAACCGTGACCTCGTACGAGATATCAGCGATCGGCGCCGACCGTGCGAGATGCGCCGACTTGGTTTGCGGCGCGCCCTGTCCTCGGGCTCGCATGGACACGGTTGCGACGCAGGCCGAAGCGGCGAACACAGATCCACAGAAGAACCCGGCCCAACGTGAAAAACGAAGCATGCGGATGTGCGAGCAAAGGGGTAGCGGCCTTCGGCCGCTAGAAAGTAGACCTATAGAAAGTAGAAAGTAGACATCAGCCACAAACCGCAAGGTTTCGTGGCTCGTGGCTTGTGTCCCCCGGTCTACTTTCTCCTTTCTACTTTCTACTCTCTAGCCGCCGAAGGCGGCTCGGCCCCGTAGTAGGCGTCGATGCACCAGTGCATGACCTGGCTCTCCAGCGCCAGGAGCGGCCGCCGACATGGGATCTCCGTGTCGCGGATGAGCGCCTTCATGAATCCGACGGCACGCTCGGGAGGCATACCGCGACTACGCAGGTGGACCATGTACGCGTGAACGAGCTGTCGGAGTCGGGTAACACCCTCACGCTGCGATGCGATCGCCTCGTCCGTGAACGGCTCATGCGGCCCGTCGCAAATGGCGGCCACCAACGCAGCGCGAATCTGTTGCGTTGGTGAGTCCGTGGGCTGTGTCGCTGGCTCTGCGGGGGGCTCTCTGCCCGTCCCGGTCTCGGAGGCGTCCGGTTCGTCACGCATCGCGTCGGGCAATACAGCAATCGTGGGGCCGGGAGCACGCGACGACCTCAGATGGCATTGTGGGGACTTTGTGACCGCCCGTGTGCGATGGCTCCTGACATGCAGCAAGTCGAGACGCGCAGGGGCGGCGGCCATGAGCGCCCGTGCCAGCGTTTGCGCCGGTTGCGACACACCAGCGCACGTCAACGTCGTATCACCGAGCTCGGCGATTGAGGGCCCCCGTGGACCATTGGGTCGGTGTCGAGGTAGAATCCGGAGTGAGCTTTGCTGGAAATGAGATGCACCGCCTGAGGCGGCAGCTGCAGGAGGTGTCGTCGCCATGACCGATTGGCGGTCAGGTGGCCCGACCGATCCGTGGCGCGAGCGCGTACAAGCCGCGCTCGGCGGGATGTTCGTGCTCGAGCGCGAGATGAATGGAGGGTCGACGAGCCGGATCTTCGTCGGCTCCGAGACGGCCCTGTGTCGGCAGGTCGTGATCAAAATGCTGGCGCCCGACGCGTCGGGAACGGAGCACGAAGCCGAATTTCGTCGAGAGGCGATGACGGCGGCGCGCCTGCACCACCCTCACATCGTGCCGGTCTTCACTGTCGGCACGGTCGCGGGGGTTCCGTATTACACGATGCCGTTCATCGAGGGCGAATCGTTGCGGACGCGGCTCGATCGCGGTGGGGCGTTACCCGCCGCCGTTGCGTTGCGCATCCTGCGCGAGATCGGTAGTGCCCTCGCGTTCGCGCACGAGCTCGGGGTAATCCACCGCGATGTGAAGCCGGAGAACATCGCGCTCGAGCGCGCGACGGGACGGGCGCTGTTGGGAGACTTCGGCATCGCCTGCTCACTCGGACAGTCTCGCCGGGTCACTCCCGCTGGCACAACCGTCGGCACACCTGTCTACATGTCACCCGAGCAGGTGGATGGCCTCGAACTGGACGGCCGCACCGACACCTATAGCCTCGGACTCGTCGCATGGGAGATGCTGACGGGGCGGCGGCCATGGGCGGGGGAGTCGCTGCAGGACGTCATGTATCGGCAGAAGCACGACCCGCTCCCGACCCTCGCCGCGTGCGGCGTCGACGTCCCTCAGCCCATTGCTGACGCAATCGAGCGCGCCTTGCAGAAAGATCGCGGTGAGCGGTGGCAGTCCATCAGCGACTTGCTGGCGGCCGTCGACATCTCGCCACCCTCAACCGCCGGGAGTCGGAAAGTCGCGTCGCGTCGCGGTCGCGCCGCGCGAGAGACAACCGACGACCCTTGGACGTCCGACGACGTCAGCACTCACGAGGCACCCGACAATCGCGACCCGGACGCCACGGTAGCGATGCCTGTTTGGCGGAAGCGGCAGGCCGGGGATCGCAACGCGCGCCAAACCTCCGGTTGGTACACATCCGCTGTCATGCGACCGCGGGAGAGCGGCCGGGAGCTCGTCGCTCGACGACTGCGGTGGATTCTGGCGACTTGCGGAGCGCTTGGCGTCACGGCCGGGCTCGTCGCAGCCATGGGCTTTCGCCACGATATCGTCCGATGGTCCACGGTCGCAGGGGATGTGGCCGCCCGAGCGGCAGGCCGCGCGACGCGCGCCGTACACATTGACACGGTCCCGATGGACAGCACGGCGGCGAAGCTCGCGACCGTGCAGACCGTGTTGCCCCCGCCGCCAGCTCCCGAGACGCTCGCCCGGCAGGCCAGCCCGGCCCCGATCGAGCCGCCCGTGCACTCGACCGACCACGTCGTGCCGGCCGCCGTCGAGGGCGGTGGACTGAGCCCGCACGATGCGGTCCGGGCGCGCGCCGCGACGGCTACTCTCGCCCTGGAGGCGTACCAGGGCGCGATCAACGGTACCGCGCCACCCGCCACGCTTCCGGCACCGGCGGCTGCCCCCGTCCCGGTGGAGACCGCGCCGTCGGCGCCCAACTCTTGGACGTCGCAGCCACCGAGTAGCGCGGGCGCCGCATTTGCTCTCGTGGCTCCGCACGACTCACCCGCTCCGGCCGCGGCCATCCGCGTACGAATTCGTCACACGCCGTGACGGCTGCGGTCGATCATGTGACACTTTCGGCCCGTCCGGTGACACGGTCTCGAAGAGAATCGATGCGGTGTGCGCTTCGTCACCGCTCGAACGGGGCCTGAGATCGAGATTCGGGGCATGCGAAATCGCATCCCCTTTCTCCGGCGTGTCATGGACGAGGTGACGCGTCAGGCGCCGGCTGCGGGCGTCGACCTGGATGCCGGCCCCGACGCGGATGAGGGGGCATTCCCCGTCTCAGGCGTCACTCCGCTTCAGCCTCTCCAGGTGTTCGTCGATATCGAGACGCTTCGCACGTTGGTGGCCGACGCAATGGAGGCCCTGCGCTGGAGCGAGCAACGCCTCTGCACGACGCCGGAGCGCACCGCCGCGTGGGACCGAGCCGTCGAGCAGCGGCGTCGGTTCCTGGCGTGGCTTGCGACCCAGAACGGACCTCGGGTCTTCCTCGCGTTATACCCCGAGTACCTGCTGAACGGTGAAACAGACGCAGGCGACACGCCCGACGAGCAGTTGACCTGATTCACGCCCCGCCGTTCAGATAGTCGTTGTACGAGTGACGGGCCCACCCGACATAGTGCACGTTCCCACCGTTGGCCCGGTCCAAAGCCTCCAGCATCTGCGGTAGTCTGGCGCCGTAGTCCGGCGTGCGGAGCCCAATGACCATCGGCGCGAGACCCGCGGCGTCGAGACCCTGGTACGCCATGTCCAGGTAGTCCGCGCTCGCTTTCCGCAGCTTCTCCTCCTGCTGATCGGCACTCGCCCCGTCGGTCGGACTGCTCAGCTCATACAGCATGAGCGTGATTCGCGGGACTGCGGTGAGCAGCATTCGTCGCTCGGCGAGATCGCCTTTGAGCAGTTTGTTCTGGATATCGGCGTTTACCGTCATCTGCGCACCGCCGGCCACGTCGCGGACGGCGTGATACGTCTCGACGAGATCCCCGACGAACCGCAGGTTGCCCGTGCCTTTGTTCTCAGGCCGTTGCTGCGGCTCGATGTCCAGGTGTATCCCGTCGAACCGGTCCAGTGCGTGTCGCTGATTGAACTCCACGATGGCTCGCACGTGTGTCACGAACTTGTCTCGTGGATGGCCTGGCTCGTCCGCGTCCGTGCTCGAGAGCAGCGCCTCCACCCGTACGCTTGCGCCGTGAAGGAGGTGGATGGCCTGCACGAGCGACTGTTCTTCGGCCGGGCTCGTGCGGGACGACACTGCCACGTACACCTCGGTGACGTGATCGCCGCGGCAGAAGTCTCGCAATCGCTCGGCGCCGCCGGGGGCCCCGAACACGGTCGCGCTCTTCCACACCCAGAGCCCGTGTACAGGCGTCGCCGGAGGGGCACCCAGCACCCACGGCGCAACGGTCGTAAGGAGGGTGGTGGCGGCCAGCCAACCGGTCCAGGTCATTGCAAGCTCCCATGTCGGATGCCAGCGATCCTAGGCAACCGCATGGAGCAGATCCAATACTTTGTCCGGAACGCACCGATAGCCCGCCGCTATGGGGATCGCCAATCCTCCGGGGCGTCTATAGTTTGAGAGCGCCGCATGGCGCATTTACTCGAGGGCTACCCGTGGAGCTGCGTCACCTTCGCTACTTCGTCGCTGTCGCCGAGGAGCGCCACGTCGGGCGGGCTGCCGCGCGCTTGAACGTGTCGCAGCCATCGCTATCGGCCCAGATCCACGACCTCGAACGCGAGCTGGGCGCAGTCCTGTTCGAGCGTACGCCGCGCGGGATGCAGATGACCCCTGCGGGCGAGAAATTCCTGGCGCACGCGCGACGCACGCTGCGCGAGGCGGACCATGCCATGGGCGCGGTGCGAGACACCGAGCGGACCGCGACGGACTCCTCAGGACTTCGCGAGGCGTTGCAGGCCGCGCTTGGCGCGGGCTACACGATCGAGCAGCAGCTCGGCGATCGGGATTCTCGTGTTTTTGTCGCCACGGAGGCTGCACTCGCGCGCCGGGTCGTGGTCAAGGCACTGCCGCGCGCGCTGGCGGCTGGCGTCAGCGCAGACCGATTCCGGCAGGAGGTCCAGCTGGCGGCGCGTCTCACGCACCCACACATTGTCCCCGCGCTCACGGCCGGCGGGGGCGTCGAGTTGCTCTACTACACCATGCCGTTCGTCGAAGGCGAGTCCCTGCGTCGACGCCTCGCTCGTGAGCGCCAACTGCCGCTCGAGGACGCGCTCCTGATCGCGCGCGAGGTCGCCGACGCGCTCGCGTACGCACATGGTCAGGGCGTCGTGCACCGCGACATCACGCCGGACAACATCCTCCTCGCAGCGGGGCACGCCCTGGTGGCGAATTTCGGGATTGCGCGCGCAGTGACCCGTGCAGGGGAGTCGGGACTGACCGCACCCGGCGTCGTGCTGGGTACGCCGCCCTACATGTCGCCCGAGCAGGCTACCGGCGCGCCGGATATCGATGCGCGCAGCGACATTTATTCGTTGGCCGCGGTCCTATTCGAGATGTTGGCCGGAGAGCCGCCCTTCACCGGTGTCACGCCTCAAGCGGTGATCGCGAAGCAACACAACACATTGGCGCCCCTGCTGCGCTCGCGCCGACCGACCGTGCCCGAGCGCGTCGAGCGCGCCGTCGCACAAGGGCTGGCCATGATCCCGGCCGACCGGTTCCAGACAGCGCGGGCATTCGCGTCCGCGCTCGCCTAAACGTCCCTTAGCGCCGAATCAGCTCCACACGCCGATTGCGTGCCCGGCCCTCGAGCGTCGAGTTGGAATCCACGGGAGAGGCCGACCCGAAGCCCGCCGCGCTGAGACGGGGCGGTGTGATGGCAAACCCGCTGACCAGCGTGTCTCGGACGGCGGTCGCCCGGCGCCTGGACAGCGCCAGGTTGTAGGCCTCGCCGCCGATACTGTCGGTGTAGCCATTGATCTCGAGCGACCACGCCGGATTGCGCCGCATGAGATCCGCAATTTCACGCAGCACGGGGCCCGATGCCTTCTTGATCGTGGCCTGAGCGAAGTCGAAGTAAATCCCATAGACCACGACCTTACGGTCGCGAGACAGCGCCTGCTCCATCCGCTGTTCGCCCTCGCCGCTGCTGCCGCCCCCGCCGCGCCCGCCGCCAGCACCACCACCCGCCCCGCCGCCTGCGATATCGACCTCGGATTCGTCGAGGTGGACCACTGCGAGCTGGGTCGTGTCGAGCTGCACCACACCGTTGACTGTGCGGAACCCGGTCTTATCCGTGCCTCGGAGCGCGGAGTCAGACACCTCACGCAACGTCGTGTCTTCCTGGAGACTCATTTTCCTCCAGATCAGCACGACGGGATCTCGAGTGTCGTCCAAGATGTAGTACTCGCACGCGAGATGCCGAACCTGGGCGCCGTTTCGCCCCATCGTGTACCCATCCGTGTCGCACTGCGCATGCACGGCCGGCAGCGTGACGGGGCGGTCGTTCAGGATCACGGGGACGCCGACCGGGTGCGCCTCGACTCGATGCACCCAATGTCCCTGATCCTCGGTCCCACCGCCAAACTCGGGAACCATCACGCGGACGTATACGTGCTGGCCAGTCTTGAGCGCAGCGAGTAGTCGTGCTGAGAACGTGATGCCAGTCGTGCCCTCGATGCGCTCCGGTGGCTCGGTCGTCGGTCGCGAGAGAAATACCGGCGCGAACCCACAGGCGGTGTCCTGATCGGCTCGCACGACGACGCGCCGTGAATTGAGCGGCCTCGGGATCATCTTGCGCGTGCCCATATCGTACTGCGGCACTTCGGCCGACAGGTCGATGGCGACTGTGCTGTCCGAGAGATCGGTGATCGACTTGACCGACTCGTAATCGCCATTTGGCGTGGCGATCGCCGTGACCACCGTCAAACCGACTCGGAGGGGCACAGTGTCGCGATTCGACGGCTCAGCAGCCCACGTTTGTAACCCAGGCTCCCTGTCCGGCTCGGTTTGGTCGCGGGGGACGCAGACGTGCGCGGCCGGAGCGTCGGGCAACTGTGCAAGCACGGAATTCATGCTGGAGGGGCCCCCGGGTGGGTCTCCGGACGGGGAGCTCACGGGCTCGGCCAGCTGTGCGTCGGCCGTCGACGGTTGAGCGCTGGCCGCGCGCTGGTGATTGCCGCACGCGATGGCGCCGACGAGCATCAGCATGGCGCTGCCGATGCCACAGACACGCATACGCGCGGCACAGTCCTCCGACCCCACCTGACGCCGCATTGGCGATCTCCTTGCTGGCGCGATTGGCGCGCACGTCACATTCGTACTGTGACCTGCGAAGCAGATCCAATACTTTCGCGCGAACGTCCCAATAGGCTGGACGTATGACGTGCTCGGCGCCCCTGCTAGCTTCTGTTGGGCAAGGACGATGACGCCGAGACGGGATCGACGGCGCCGCCAGATCGGGCACGAGATTTTCTACGTAACCAGCCGCTGCGCGGACCGCACGGTCCGCCGGAAGGTGCATGCACGATGGTCTCGACGTCGGCCCCTTCGTCCACTGTCTCGCTCGATCGAGGATCGCCAATGACGCACGCTGCAGCAGGACCCAGATGCGACTGGTCGCGAGCTCGGCCCGAGGCCGGTGGCGAGTTGCGGTGCGACGCACCCGCCAAGGCACTGGTCATGGTCGTGGACACCGGACGCGACGCGATCCTCGATCAGCGCAATCTCTGCAGCGACCACACGCGGGAAGCGCGACAGGCCAACGACCGTCCTGGCCGCCGCGTCGACATCTTCCCGCTCGCCTGAGGGCTGTCGCTCTCGCACGAGCGAGGGTTCGCCGCTAGATCTCCATCGTCTTGCTGTCGCGCTCGTGGCCGCCCGGTTGCGCGCGCGTCCCGATCATGACCTCGGTGGACTTCACCACGGCGACGGCCTCGACGCCGGGCGCAAGCCCGAGCCGATCCGCGGATCGGCGCGTGATCACCGCCACGATGTCTTGTGGTGCGATGGCCAACGTCACTTCCGCCATGAGGCCGTCGCTCACGACTGAGCGAACGCGCCCGACGAGCTGATTGCGCGCACTCAGGTCCACGGCCGCGCGCGGCCGCGCGCCACCACGGGGTTGGCGACCCCGCATCAACTCGCTCCGCCGGAACAACCATCGCCGCCCGTGCCGAATGGCGGGGATCTCGCCCTGACGGGCGAGGAGCTGCACACGCTTCACGTGCAGGTGGAGCAGGGCCGCGGCTTCGGCGGCGGTGAGCAAGTCGGCCACAGGCAGTACCGGAGGGTGGGCTGGACGGTCGACCAGGCGGGCTCAGTCGTGCTCCACGTTAGCCACGGCCGCAAGGGAATATAAGGGAACGTTGCCCTACGTTCCCATCGTGACTACGTTCGAAAATTCAGGCCGACGCGACGTGGGCCTGAACGCGTGTGCAGCGCGTAACGACTGATCCGGGAGGAAACGTGCACGTTCGGTGGTCGATACCTGCCAGCTTCTGTGTGCTCATGCTGGCCTCAACAGCGGCAACGCCCGCGCTCGCGCAGGACAGCGCGAGAACTCCGGCCGCTCCGCCCGGCGCCGAAGGGTGCAGAAGCACCCAGGAGTTCGCCACGACCGATTGCCCGCTGACCTGGCATGGCATCACCCTGTACGGCGCGTATGACGTCGGCGTGGGCTGGGTCAGCCACGGCCTACCGGAAAACGCCTACAACCATGAAGGGGAAGGGCTGCTCAACCGGAACGGCAATCACTCCCAGTGGCTCGTTGCGCCGAACAACCTGTCGCAGACGGGTCTGGGCATCAGGGGCAGGGAAGAGTTTCTCCGCGGCTGGTCCGTCGTGTTCAACGCGTCGACCGGGATCAATCCCCAGTCCGGCCAGTTCGCCAACATGGTAGCCACCGACGTCATCAACAACGGGCTGCCCCGGAGCAGCTACTCGGAAACCGGCGACGGCGCGCGCGCGGGGCAAACCTTCAATGACGAATTCTATGCCGGCGTATCCTCGGCGCATTTCGGCACGTTGACTTTCGGGCGTCAGCGCGCGCTCGGCACCGATGCCGTGCCCGTGTACGATCCGGCGGCCGGCGCCTATTCCTTTTCGTACATCGGGTATAACGGCACGATGGCCGGCGGCGGCAACACCGAGGATACCCGTTGGGATGAGGCCGTGAAATACCGTCTGATCTATGGTGCGGTTCACTTCGGCGCGATGTATAAATTCGCCGACGGTTCTGGCGGCTGCTACTCCGACTCCGCCGCCTGGACTGCGGCCACCTGCGTGCCGCAAGTGGCGCATAACTCCGCGTATGGATTCGACCTCGGGGGAGCGTACGGCGCGTTCTCCGCCGACGTCATCTACCAGCACTACGACCAGGCGATCAGCATCGTGAATCCCTTGCTGGGGCCTGAGAGTCTGACGCAGCCATATCAGTCGACGACCAACAGCATCAATACAACCCCCGTCACGGGGCCCAACGTCGTCGGACCGACCAACACGGTCTATGGCATCGTCACCGACAACAGCGCCATTCTGGCCGCTGCCAAGTATACGTGGGAGCAACTCAAGTTCTATGGCGGTTACGAATACGTCCGACAGACCAACCCGTCGAACCCGTTGGGCATCGGCGCCGCGGCCCAGGGCGGCTATCTCTTGAGCGGCGTCGAAGACAACAATCTTGATTCTCCCAAGTATGTGCAGGTCTGGTGGACGGGCGTGAAATACGCGTACGACAGCAAGACCGACATCACGTTGTCCTTCTATCAGCAGCAGCAGAACACCTTTCGCCGCGATCCGTCGACCTGCTCGCCCGCACCCGGCATCGGGTTCCGCAGCTCATGCGCGGGCTCCCTCAACGAGGGGTCGCTCTACACGGATCATCACTTCACCAGGCGGTTGGACGCCTTTGCCGGAGTTGCGTATTCTGGCGTGACCGGCGGTCTGGCCATCGCCATTCCTCACGGCCCCGGCGTCCCCTACTTGTACGACACCAACTTTGCACCAGTACTCGGTGCTCGTTTCACGTTCTGAGCGGCACGAGATTGCCCTACCACGGGCCATCCGTGCATCGTTGTCCCCATGCCCGTACCGCCGCGTCAGGAATCGATGGACACCATCGCCGTCTGGGGCGGCGAAGACCAGCCTCGGTTCGAGCGTGCGACCCAGGTCCCGGTCGTACACAGCGTCGCGTTCGGCTATGACGATCTGGATACGTGGCAACGCGTAGCGCTCGGGGAAGCCCGCGGACACATCTACAGCCGGAACACGAATCCGACCGTCGAGGCGTTCGAGCACAAGGTGCGCCTCCTCGAGAACGCCGAAGCGGCGACGAGCTTCGCAACGGGCATGGCCGCGATCAGCAACACGCTGTTCACGCTGCTCAAGCCCGGCGATCGTGTGGTGTCGATCAAGGACTCGTACGGCGGGACGAGCAAGCTGTTCACGGAGTTCCTGCCACGGTATCAGGTCGAGGTAACGCTGTGCGAGACGGATGACCATGACGCACTCGAGCGCACCGTGCTCCAGGGTTGCACCGTGCTCTATCTCGAGAGCCCGACCAATCCCACACTCAAAGTCGTCGATATTGCCCGACTCGCCCGAGCAGCGCACCGAGCGGGGGCACTCGTCGTGGTGGACAACACCTTCGCCACGCCGATCAATCAACACCCGTTGGCGCTGGGCGCCGATGTCGTCATCCACAGTGCGACGAAGTTTCTGGGCGGCCATGCGGATGCGCTTGGCGGCGTCATCTGCGGATCCACCGAGCTCGTGCGCCGGGTCTATCACTATCGCGAAATCACGGGTGCGACGCTGCATCCGTCGGCCGCCTATCTATTGCTGCGCGGGCTCAAGACGCTGCATCTGCGCATCCGGCAGCAGAATGCGAGCGCCCAGCGCATCGCCGAACACCTGTCACGCCATCCGGCCGTCGGAGCCGTGTTCTATCCCGGGCTGTCCACGCACCGGCACCACGATGTCGCCGCTCGGCAGATGCGCGGCTACGGCGGCGTGCTGAGCTTCATGCTCACCGGCGGATACGAGGAGGTCCGGCGGTTCCTGCCGAGGCTCACCCGCGCCCATCTCGCCGCAAATCTGGGCTCCGTCGAGACGGTGGCCGGGCCCCCCGCGACGACGAGTCACGTCGAGAATACGGCGGCAGAGCGTGCGGCACTCGGGATTCCGGAGGGACTCGTCCGGTATTCCGTCGGCATCGAAGATCCTGACGATCTCATCGCCGATCTCGATCGTGCGCTCGACGGTGCTCGATGAAGATCACGACGTGGGCGGTGGCGGGGCTGGCGATGGCATCGCTGGCCGCAGCAGCGCCACCTGGCGGTGCGCCGGTGGTCACCCACGCCCCGCCCCACATCCGCCACGTCTTCATCATCATCCTCGAGAACCAGGCATTCGAGACGACATTTGCCGCCGGAACGCCCGCACCATTCCTCGGGGACACGCTCGTTGCGCGGGGCGCCGTGCTTCCGAACTATTTCGGGATCGGACACATGAGCCTCGACAACTACGTTGCCCTGATCAGCGGACAGCCGCCAAACGAGGCGACGCAGCTCGATTGCCCCGAGTACACGCCGTTCCAGCTCACCCAACCCACGCTCGACGCCAATGGCGCGGCGCGCGGATCCGGGTGCATCTATCCCCCGCTCGTGAAGACGATCGGCGATCAGCTCGAGGGCGCCGGCCTCTCGTGGCGGGCGTACATGGAAGACCTGGGGAACAATCCGACGCGCAATGGTGGCCCCTGTGGTCATCCGGCCGTCGGCGCGCAGGATCCGACGGAGACGGCCAAGCCCGATCCGCACGACCAGTACGCAATGTGGCACAACCCGTTTGTGTTTTTTCAGACCGTCATCGCGGACCCCGCGCACTGCACCACGCACGTGGTTGGTCTGAGTCGGTTGCCAGCCGACCTGGCGAACCCTGCGCGCACGCCGAACTACGCGTTCATCACACCCAACCTCTGCGACGACGCCCACGACGAGCCGTGCGTCGAATGGGTCCGCAGGCGGACTCGCGGCGGCCAATGCCTTTCTGCGCCATTGGGTGCCCATCATCACCCAATCGAGCGCCTTCAAGACGGACGGCGCGCTCATCATCACGTTCGACGAATCCGCGAGCGCGACGGCGCCGGATACGTCGTCAGCCTGCTGCGGTGAGCGAGGACTTCCCGGCGCGCCGCACCCACCCGGGGGCAGCGGCCCAGGAGGCGGCCGGGTGGGGGCCGTGCTCCTCTCGCCATTCATCAAGCCCGGCACGGTCAGCACCGCGGCGTACAACCACTACGCGCTGCTACGCTGGGTCGAGGATACGTTCGGGCTGCCGCATCTCGGATACGCGGCGGCCGATGGCCTGCGGCCTTTTGGGACCGACGTATTCACGGGGGCTCGGCCGCCCAGCTGAACCGACGCACGCGCTGCCGGCAGCTGCGTCGTGATGGCGGCATGCATCACGCGCCTCATCCGACACAGAGCGTTACGCCGTGCCCCGGTCCGCGTCGTATGCCTCCACAATGGCATTGACGACCGCATCAATGTCGGCTTCGGTCGCGCGCGGGTTCACAATGCACGCACGAAGCCAGAAGCGGCCACGCAGCACCGTGCTCGACACGAATCCGCGACCACCGAGCTGCAGCCGGCGGAGCGCACCTCGGTTGATGGTGTCGAGCTGATCGTCATCTCGGATGTCCGGCGGGCGAATGCGAAAGCAGACAATGCTCAACCCCTGCGGCTCCCACAACTCGAAGTCCGCGCGCGCTCGAACCCGGCGCACGAGATGCCGCGCGAGCGCGAGGTCGTGCTCGATCAGTGTCCGATACCCCTCGATGCCGAAGTATCGGAGCGCCGCCCAGACTTTGAGTGCGCGAAATGGGCGCGTTTGCTCCGCGCCAAACTCGCTGAACCAGGGCGGACCCTGTACGCCGTGCACGTCATCGTCAGTGCGGATATATGGGGGGACGAGACTGAATGCATCGCGCATCGCGACCGCGTCTTTCACCAGGACGAGACCGGCGTCGACCGGGACATAGAGCCACTTGTGCGGATCGATCGCGACACTGTCGGCGCGGGCCATCGGTGCGAGGGGCGACCGGTAGCTGGACGTGAGCATGGCGGGCGCGCCGTACGCCCCGTCCACGTGCAACCACACATCGTGACGCGCGCAGACGTCGGCAATGGCGTCGAGAGGATCGATGGCCCCGGTGTTGACGGTGCCGGCACTCGCGACGACCGCCATCGGCGTGAACCCGGCTGCCACGTCGGCCGAGATCATCGCGTCGAGTGCGTCGGGATCGAACCGCAGGCTGCCGTCAGCCGCGACGACGCGGAGGCTGGCGTGGCCCAAGCCGAGGAGCTCGACGGCTTTTTGATGACACGTGTGCCCTTCGCCGCTCCGGTACACGAGGAGCCGTAGGGGATGACCGGTGCGATCGAGCGCCGCGACGCCGCCGGTGCGGACATCGATCCCGCGGCGAACGCACGCCCGGTGTCGCGCCACGGCAAGCGCCGTGATAGCCGCCGCAGAGGCGCCGCTGACCAGGAGACCCATGCTGGCAGCCGGGAAGCCGACGAGGCGCTTGAACCACTCGAGGACCTGTCGCTCGATCCAGACGGCAGCGTGGTTCCCACCCGCCACGCTGGGGTTCATGGCAGCGGCCAACGCATCGGCGAAGATCCCGACTGGAGCGGGCGGCGAGTTCACCCACGCGTAGAACCGAGGATGGCCGTTGCCGAAGGGATAGGGAGCGATGTCGGCCGCGAAGCGCTCCAGAATCGCGTCAAGACTCTCGCCCTGCTGCGGGATGGGCGCCGTGAGAACCGCGCGGGCCAGCGCCTCGGGCACAGGCCGGAACACCGGACCGTCAGGGAGTTGCGTCAGGTGTGACGCAATCAGATCGACGACGCGATGACCGACGCGCCGGATCTCTTCGGGCGACCACGTGAACCGGGACATGGCGCGGGTGCTGCGCGTCCGAGAAAGGGGGAGGGAGAAAGGAGAGACCCGGGCAGGATCTTGCTTAGCCTGCAGGTCTTTGTCTACTGTCCACCGTGCAACAAATGGTGACGGACCAGACGCCGGCGCTGGTGGCGGCCGAGTTGTACATCTATCCCCTCAAGTCGGGTCGCGGCATCCCGGTCCCGGCGCTCGAATTCGACGAGCGAGGTCCGATCGGCGACCGTCAATGGATGTTGATCGACGACCAGGCCGAGTTTCTCTCGCAGCGACGCCTGCCGCGCATGTCGCTCCTCCAGGTATCTCTGGAGGCGGACCGTCTCGTAGTCGACGCGCCTGGCATGTCGACCCTGGTCGTTCCCCCCACGCCCGACAACGGTGCATCCGAGCGGCTGGTCGCGGGACTGCACGAAGACCGGGTGACGGTTTGTCGTGTCGGCAAGGCCGTGGATCGGTGGTTCACGAAGTTCTTGCGGCTCTCGTGCTCGTTGGTCACCATGCCCGAGGACACACGGCGCATCGTGGATCCGACGTATGCACCGGCGCCCCGCATCGTCGGCCTCGCGGACGCCTTTCCAGTCCTGGTCATCGGCGCGGCATCGATCGATGAGCTGAATCGACGCCTCGTTGCGAAAGGACTGGCACGGGTCGGTGTCGATCGGTTTCGTCCGAACGTCCTCGTGTCCGGCAGCACGGCACATGAGGAGGACACCTGGCGCCAGGTCAGCGGCCGCGATCTCGCTCTCGAGATTGTGAAACCATGCGCGCAATGCACGATCGTGACGGTTGATCAGGAGCGCGGTGTCCGCGGCAAAGAGCCGCTCAAGACACTCGCGGAGTATCGGCAACGCGGCCAGAAGGTGCTCTTTGGGCAAAATGCGTTGCACGACCGGCCCGGCCGGCTCGTTCGGGGGGAGCGACTACGGGCGCTCCCGCGCCCGTAGAGAGGAGAAAGGAGAGAGGGGAGAGGAGAGAGGACACGGCGGCGCCGCCAGCAATGCCTGTGGCCGTTTTGTCTCCTTTCTCCTTTCTGGGCCTCTCCTCTCGACGGGGCGCAAAGCGCCCCGTCCCTACTGGACATTCGGCGCGCGGTTGTACAACGTGCACACCTCCCTCAACCCGGATTAACTCTCGTGCGTGTGCCCATCGCAGCCTTGACAATCGCTGTAGCGCTCCTGCCGCGCGTCGGCGCGGCCCAGTCTGCTCCCGTTGCCAATGCGTTCCGGAGCGATGAAAGTCATGTCGGGAAGAACCTCATGGCTGCGGCCGACGAAATGCCGGGCGACAAGTATGGGTTCAAGCCGACCGAGGCCCAAATGACCTTTGGGGCGATCGTTGCCCATCTGGCACAAGGCAATGACTACTTCTGCGGCACGCTTGCCGGTACGAAGGCACCCGAGCGGTCGAAGGTGTCTGCCACAGACAGTAAGGACGTGCTCGTCGCGCGACTGAAGGAAACGTTCGACTTCTGCGACAAGGCCCTCGCCAACGTGGATGACTCGAAGCTCGGCGAGCAGCTGCCGTTCTTCGGCGGCCGCACGATGTCGCGCGCCGGCATGATGATTGACGCAGCGGCGGACTGGGCTGACCACTACAGCCAGTCGGCCATTTATCTTCGGTTGAACGGACTCCTGCCGCCTACCGCCCAGCACAAGAAGCCTGAGGCTTAGAGATAGCGACACGCGTGCCCTAGGGCGGCGTCAGGACGGAGCGGGGCCAGTCTCGGTAGTAGTTGGGGACTGGCCCCGTACTGTTTACCGATCACGCAGCATGCGCGTTGTCTCCTTTCTCCTTTCTGGCGGTCTCCTCTCTCGGGCGCGCCAGCGCCCGTGGCGCCGGTGGCTGACCGCCGGTGTCAGCGCTCTGGCACTCGCCGTGGTGGCCCAGGGGTGCAAGTCCAGCACCGGCCCCAACTCCAAGGGCACGGGCACGCTCATCGTGACGCTCCAAACGGTCCAGCGTACGTCGCCGCTTGTCGTCGTGGCTGGACCAAACGGCGACACCACGACCGTGACTTCAACCGACACGATGGTCGACATCGTGCCGGGTACATACACGGTGGTGAGCGCCGGTGCCACAACCTCGAGCTCGATCGCGAGTGTCTTCTACCGCGGCCTCGTGACGGGCAGTCCGGCGACCGTCAGCGCCGGCGACACGGCGGTGATCTCCATCCGATTCCAGGTCCGCACCGGGTCGGGAGGGTTGTGGGTCACGACCACCGATAGCGGTCGGGCGCTCGCAGCCCAGTACACGAGCGCACAGCTGACCGCGGGACAACCTGCGGGGATCTCGCTGTCGGTGGCCGGCGCCTCCAGTACGTTCGACGCGGCCGGTGATCTCTGGGTCGGTGACTCGGCGGGGAACACGCTGACCGAGTACGCGGCGGCACAGCTGGCCGCGACCGGCACGCCGAGCGCCACGGTGTCGATCACCGGCCCTGCGCTCGCCGGACCGGTCGGTCTGGTGTTCGACCAGTCAGGCAACCTCTGGGTCTCGAACTTCAACGCGAACACGATCATCGAGTTCACGCCGACTCAACTGCACCGCGGTGGGGCACTCAAACCCACCATCGTCGTGAGCGGCCTCGCGTTGGACGGTCCGGCCCGCATGTCGTTTGACGCATCGGGCAATCTCTGGATTGCCAACACGCTCTCGAGCACGGTTGTCGCCCTGGCGCCGTCGAGCCTCGTGAGCAGTGGGACCCCGCTCCCCGCGATCACATTGACGGCGTCAGATAGCTCCTTGGACGGTCCCACGGGACTGGCGTTCGATCAGTCGGGCGATCTCTGGGTCGCGAATTCCGTCGGCAGCTCGATTGTCGCGTTCAACCCATCGCAGATCGCGGCCAGCGGCAGTACGACCCCGTATGAGACGCTATTCCTTCCGAGTACGAGCTTGACGCCCACAGCGGTCGCCTTCGACAACAATGGTGACCTCTGGACCAACAGCACGGCGGGCTCCGCAATCCTCGAGTACACGGGGACGCAGTTGGCGGTTGGCGACACCGTCCCACCGGCGACCGTGATCACCGTCACGGGTGTGCCGGCCAATCTGGCGTTCAACCCTCCGCCGGACAGTCTGCCGCTGTCAGGCTCGCCAGGTGGCGCGGCCGTTGAGCGCGCCAAGCGCGTTCAAGCCCGCTTCCGGCAGCGCTAGGCACAAAGCAGCCCAGACAGGGGTACGACCCATGTCCCATTCACGCCGGCTCGAACGTTCCGTTTGTGTGTCAATCCCACGGCCCTGCGCCGTACATGTAGACCCGCCCTGCCCAACGCGTCAGCCTGACGTGGCGTAATCACCAGCAGCGGAAGCGACAATCCACTGGAGTTCCCATGCGCATTGCTCAGTCAACCTGCGCTGTCAGCTTGCTGGCCGCGCTTGCGCTCGGTTGCAACAACGGCGTCGACAACCTTACGACCACCGGAGTTACCCTCGGCAACCCGGACAGCCTCAGCTACATACTGTTTCCGAGCGGACCTGGCGTGCCATCGGGCGTGCTGTTGCGGTGGGGAGCCGCGACGGATCCGAACGTGGCCAGTTATGTGGTCTATGCGGCCATCGTCGGCGGCGGCTGGAATCCAGTCGCGTATGTCGGCGGGACGAGCTATTTCGATCCCGGGACTCCGGCCAACCAGTACTACGTGGCGTCCTCTGACGCCAACGGCGACATCAGCAGTGGCACTTCGCCGATCACTGTCGTGACGACGCCGATACTGGCGGCGCCCGACGGTCTGGCGGAAGACTCGCTCAACGGTGGCGTCGCGCTCACGTGGTCCAACAATGTGCGGCTGGGCAACCCAGGGCAGTTCTCCTATTATCGGGTCTACTCTGAGCCGGCGGTCGTGTCGGGAGGGACCGCAAACTGCCCGGCTGGCGCGGCCGGGTTCGGACCCGAGGGATCCACGGTCTCTGAGGGCTACGTGGTGGAAGGCCTCACGAACGGCACCGCGGAGTGTTTCGGCGTGACCACCGTTGCCAAGCTTGGCCAGGAGAGCGCGCTGAGCCCGTGGGTGGTGGCGACGCCCGCAGCGAGTGGCGGCAGCTTCGACCTGACCTCGTCGCCGCGCATGACAGTCGGCATCCACCGAGCTCCCGAAAGCGCGCGGCGGTAAGAGAACGGCGGGATAGCTACATCCTGCCGCGCAACGGACATCATGGGGCGGTGCGGCTAGGATATGGGGCGCCTTCAACGTGCTCGCCGAGCAGAATCGAGACGTCGTGCGCGTGGCGATCTGGTAGCGCATCACGCCAGAATCACATACAACGTCGCCGGCGATCGAAACTCGTAGCCATACGGCGCACTCGGTCGGTCGGGATCGGCACGGAGTGTCGGGAAGCGCGTCAGCAGCGTTTCGACGACTACGTGAACTTCGGCGCGAGCGAGTGCCGCGCCCAAGCAGAAATGCTTGCCCGAGCCGAAGGAGAGATGGTCGGCCGAGTTGGACCGCGTCAGGTCGAATCGATCGGGATCCACGAAGTGCTCGGGATCGCGGTTCGCCGCGCCGAGCATGCACTGCACGATATCGTCCGCCGCGAGCGAGACACCGCCGAGTGTTGTCGGGCGGGCCACGTGCCGCGTACACGACTGCACGGCCGGTTCCCAGCGCATGGCTTCCTCGATCGCGCACGGCACCAACGAGCGATCGGCGCGCACGGCGTCCCACGCATGCGGATGGTGCAGGAGCGTCCACATGACGTTGAGCATCGTCGACTCCGTCGTCTCGATGCCGCCGAACAGCACGATCAACATGTTCGAGATGATCTCGTCGTCCGTGAGGCGGTCCGCCGTTGCGCTGCTCAACGTGCCGAGTAGTGACAGGTCGCCCGCGGCACGAGTGTGGCCCTCAATCAGCGGTCGGATCGCGCTTTGAAACTCCCGCACGGCCCCGCGGCCGCGAGCCCGGACGGCCTCGTCCCATGCGAAATTGGCGAGCGCGGCGGCGAAGGCATCGTACCAGCGGCGGATGGTCCCGTGGAGAGACGGTGGCACGCCGAGTACCGTGGCAACCATGTGGACCGCGAGCTCGCTGGCGAGGGCTGGACGGAGATCCACCGGGCCGCGGCCGAACGCGCCGACCAGCTCGTCCACCTTCCGTCGCGCGAGTGGAATCGCCTGCTCCTTCACGGACCGCGCGTTGAAGGGAGCGTTGCATTGGCTCTTGTACCGCCGATGCCGCTCGCCCTCCGCACTCAGCATCTGCTCGCCAAACGTGTCGCGGATCGTGGAGCGAGGCGAGTCGGTACGGAACAGATCCGGGTCGCGCAAGACGGCCAGCACATCGGCTCGCCGCGTCACGAACCACATGCGCGCTTGATCGACCCAGGCGACCGGCTCCTCGGCGCGGAGGTGTGCGAGGATCGGGTATGGGTCAGTGGCGAGGTCTTCGAGCCGAACGCGCTCGCCTGGGCGCTGCGCCGTGCTCATACTCGCGGCGTCGCGGCCGTCATCGAAGGTGTGGCCCCCCAGTCCGGTCGTCGGGCACAAAGCGATGGCGCGACGGCATGCGCACGCGCGGCAGCGTCTGCGCGTTCATCATGGTGCCGGCGGGAATGATGTCGTTCTTGGCCAGGATGAACGCGGTGAGTGCGTAGACCTGGTGCGGGGTCAGCGAGCCCGGGGCCGGGAAGGGCATCGCGCGATTGATGTAGTCATACAGCGTCGTCGCGTACGGCCAGTAATTGCCGACCGTTTGGACGGCCGTGGTATCGACCGCGAACGGGAAAGAATCGCCCGGGAAGCGACCGACGAGTGGGGGGGCGGGGGCGACGGCCCCGTGGATGCCGTCCGCGCCGTGACACGCCGCGCACTGTGTCGCGTAGATCGCGGCGCCTTCCGTCGCGTTTCCGCTGTCCTGCGGCAGACCCTTGCCATCGGCGCGGACGTCGATATCCCAGCGCGTGATGTCGGCTGCGCTCGCCGCGCGGCCAAAACCGAACCGTGCAGGCAGCGCGCTGCGCGATTGTGCGGCGGATGCGTCCTGTCGGCAACCCGCACAGAGTACGCTCACTGCGAGCGCGGCCGCGAGCGCCAGTGGACGCGGGCGCCGCATCGCGTCAGACACGGGCGGCGAAGGTGACGTGGCCTGTCGTGTCGACATCCCAGCCGCGGATGTTGTTCATGTGATAGTTCGTGCCGGGGCCCCGGACGGCGCGGAGCGCGGCGAGAGTCGGCTGCACATATCCCGTCTCGTCGGTTGCGCGGCTCATGAGCGTCGCGGGTTGTCCCTGCCATTGCCAGAGGTATCGGAATCGCGTGTGCGCGATCGGAAGCACTGGCCCCTGGAGCGTCGCGGGCGACCAGGTCTTGCCGCCATTGGTGCTGATGTCGACGGCGGTGATCCGGCCGCGTCCCGACCAGGCGATGCCGCGGATCTCCCACCAGCCCTGCTCCGGCAGCACCGTCGGATAGGCCGGGTACGTGATGATCGACTTGGCGTCCATCACGAAGCTGAACTGTCGCGCGTCGCCGCCAACCAGCGCATCCGTGTACCGCGACGTTTCCTCACGAGTCATGAAGGGCTCGTCGCCGACCTTAAGCCGTCGGAGCCATTTCACGTTCGCGTTCCCTTCCCACCCCGGGAGCAGGAGGCGGGCGGGGTATCCTTGTTCCGGGCGGAGCGGCTCGCCGTTCTGTGCGTACGCGATGAGCGCATCGTCGAGTGCCTTGGCGAGCGGGATACTGCGCGTCATGAGAGCGGCGTCACCACCCTCCGCTAGCAGCCAGCGCGCTGCCGGCCGCACGCCTACCTCTCTGAGCAATGTCGCGAGCGGCACGCCGCCCCACTCGCTGGTGCTCGTGAGCCCGTCGATTTGTTGTGGCGTGGTGTGGGGTGACATCGCGCGATAGGCGGCCCGACCGTTCCCGGAGCATTCCAGAAAGTCGATGACCGACCGCGCGGGAAATCGCTTCAGCTCGTCCAAGGTGAAGATGAGCGGCCGATCGACGAGGCCATGGATGAGCAGCCGATAGCTGGCGGGATCGATTGTCGGTACCCCAGAGTGATGCCGTTCGTAGTGCAGGTCCAATGGGGTGATCGTGCCGTACAGATCCTGCAGGGGCGTGAAGGACTCGCCGGCGACCTTCCCCACGGGAGCGCGACCCAGAATGCACCGACGGCGCTCGCGTGCCGACCGCCGTCGTTCCGGGTCCGGGCATGCGCGGCGCGCTCGCGGGGTCGGGCGCAGGGCGCGCCGGCTGCTCGGGTGACTCAGGCGACGCTCCCGCCGGGAAAACCCGGGACAGGGCGGTCCCGAGCGCCCCGGCAATCAGGGCTCGGCGCGTAACTACGGACTCGTCATCGCCGTCGGTCACGGCACCGAAGCTAGAGTGCCGTGAGGCGAGAGTCGATAGGGAGGAGCACGAGTTCGACGATCGGCATTCGGGCGCACGCGCGCGAGCGACCGGAGTAGCGAACACGTCGTTTGACACTCAGCAAGCCCAGCATTAGTACTATCCTCCATACGGTCGGCCTCGGTGGCTCGTCGTGGCCGCTGTCGTGGCGGCCACCCACCGCAGGCCCATTGGAGTTGGGCGTCGATGCGCCGCAGCCGTCACATACTGATCGCGAGCCTGCTCGCAGCGAGCGTCGGCGCCACTGTCGCCGCTCACGCGCAGCAATCCCCGCAGTCCGACTCAGGACGCATCGCCGATACGGCGGCGAGGCACGCGACGCCGGTCATCAGCGGACTCGCCACGACCGTCTCATCGAAGAACGCGCCCGACGCCGTGTCGGTCGTGACGGTGTCGGACACTACGCGACCGCCCGCGGCGGCGTTCGAGACCCTTCTGGATGGCCAGGTGCCGGGGGTCACGATCGAGTCGAGCACGAGCGATGTACCCGGGGAAGGGCCGCAGCTCCGCATGCGCGGCGTGACGGCCCTCAATGGCACCGATGCGCCACTCTACGTGGTCAATGGGGTCATGGTCATCAGCAACCTCGGTCGCGACAACGTGGGCAACGTTGGGACGACTGCGGGCAACGGCAGCACGGCCGAGGGCAACGGCGCGAATCGGATCGTCGACATCGATCCCAGCGACATCGCGAGCATCGAGATACTCAAGGGACCGTCCGCGACGGCGATCTATGGTGCCGAAGGCGGTGCCGGCGTCGTGATCATCACCACGAAGCAGGGGACGCCGGGGACGACGCACTGGGACCTGAACGGCGCCGTGGGCCACTACTCGCTGGCCAATGAAGTGCCGACGCGGCAGTTCCCCACGCTCGCCAGCGCCCAAGCCTGGTACGTCAACGACGCGACACACGACACCACCGCTGCCACGATCTCGGCCGACAACGCATTCATCCAGAGCATCTATGCCGGGCCGCAGGACTATCAGGCGCAGCTCTTCGGCAATTCGCAGGTTTCCTTCACCACTAGCGTGAGCGCCAATGGGACCATCGCCGCGACTCAGTACTATTTCTCTGCGCTTTCTCGATACGATAACGGCGTGATGCTCAACACCGGCGACGCCCGCCAGTCGGTGCGCGGCACCCTCACGCAGCATGTGGGCTCGACACTCTCACTCACGGGGACGGTCAACTACGTCGGTGACGTCACGCGCCAGGGTACGATCACGGACGGCGTATTGGCGAACCCGTACACCGTGATGAGCTACACGCCGGCGTTTGTCGACCTGGATCGGGAGAGCACCAGCGGAAAGTGGACCGTCAATCCCTTTGGCCCGTCGAACCCGTTTGCGGATGAGAATGGAGACATCCGCGCCCGCTCAGACGCATCGCCTTATCGCGGGCGGCAGCGTCGCGTGGACGCCCTGGCACACAGAGCACCAAAGCTTTCAAGTCGACGTGTCTGGTGGAGGCGATCGCACGGGTCTACGGGACGTGCTGGTCGCCCCGCATCGCGGCTCGCGCTCACGGCTGGTGTGACTGCGCAAAGCTCGACACTGAACGGCAACACGGGTGAATTCTTTCCGTATCCTCACTACGCGGCGTCGTACCGCATCCTTCACCCATGGTCCGTTCTCGACGAGATCAAGCTCCGTGCGGCGTACGGCGTGTCTGGGAACCTCTCCGCAGACGGTTTGAAATACGTACCGTACAACCCTGGGATCGCAGACGGGACGGGAGGGATCAGCGCGCCACAACCGCTGACCATCAAGCCGACGGCTGTGCGAGAGACCGAACTCGGTTTCGACATGCCGATGTTTGCCGGGCGCGCCCAGCTCTCTGCCACGGTGTACGACAAGCGCGTCAGCGACGTGCTCCTCGAGGCATCGTCCAGCAACGGATACGGCGAATATGTTTTCGACGATGGAGCGTTCAAAGACCAGGGCGCTGAGCTCGAGCTGCAAGCCACACCGGTCCAGCTGCGCAACGGATTCGCGTGGACGACGACTACGACCTTTGCCCGAAGCTACAGTGCGGTCGGTGCCATGCCGGTGCCGCCGTTTGAGACCGCATTAGGGACCTACATCGCGACGGGCCGTTCGGTCTCGGAGATCGTCAACACGAATTTCACAACGGCCAGTGGTCTGCCGGTCCAGGTAGGTGATTATCTGCCCGGCTACGAAATGTCGTTCAGCGACGCGGTTTCGTTCCACCACTTCCGCGTGTTTGGGTTGGCCGACTGGAGCCGCGGCGCTACGGCGACTGACCTGCTCAGCTCCTACTTCGATTTCGGCTCGCTGGTAGCCGATTCTGCGCTCGCCGCCCGATACGTGGCCGCAGTTACCGCGGGTCGAGAGCCGGGGGTGGAGTCCGCCAGCTACTTCACTCTCCGGCAAGTGGTCGTGAGCTATTCCGTCCCCGAGGGATGTCGTCCGGCATGTGGGGTTCGGTCGGCTTGCGAGCGCACGGTTGGCGCTCACTGGCTACAATCTCTGGTCGACGTTCAGTTTCAGAGGGCCAGATCCTCAAGCTGCTGAATTTGGCATCCCACCGGGCGGCGCGAATGGCATTACGGGGGCATATCCGCCAGCACGGAGCTACTACCTGGGACTCGATCTAGGGCTGTAGCCGGTCGTTGTCCCGTGCCACGCGCGGCAAACGGGGTGCGACGAGGATGCAACGCCTTGCGGTGCGGCCACTGTCCCGCATTTTGGGAACGGCGCATTCGATCTTTGCTTTTGCGGCCCGCCCCAACGCACGAACTCGTCTTTGCCAACCCCTCTAACGCGCGCTACCTTGTCCGGACGCTAAAATCAGCCCCGTTCTTCCCCTCGACAGAGGTGGCCGATGCGCATCCACCCGACCCCGCACCGCGACGCTGATCTGGCGAAGGCGATCCCGCGCATGGTTGCTCGCGCCACGCGGTGGACGACGGGGGTGATCGTTGCTGGCGTGGTCCTCTCGTCGCCGCAATCCCTCGCCGGGCAGGCCGCTGGGGGCGGGACCAATAACACGGCGGATGTGCAGTTCATGCAGGGGATGATCGCGCATCACGCCCAGGCACTCGCGATGGTCGCGCTGATCTCGACCAACACGACGCGACCCGAGTTGCAGATGATCGGGGAGCGGATCAGGATCTCGCAGCAAGACGAGATCGCGCTGATGCAACGCTGGCTCACCGCGCACCATGAGGTCGTGCCCACCGTCGACTCCAATAACGTGGCGCACATGCCGCCGACGATGATGCCGGGCATGCAGATGTCCGGAACGACGACGATGATGATGCCGGGGATGCTCACCCCCGAGCAGATGACACAGCTCGCCAACGCCAAGGGGACGGACTTCGACACCCTGTTTCTCAAGGGGATGATCCGGCACCACGAGGGAGCATTGCTCATGGTCAAGGATCTTTTCGGGACCAATGGCGCGGCACAGGCACCGGAGGTCTTCACCTTCGCATCCGATGCCGACGCCGACCAGCGGGCCGAGATCAAGCGCATGCAAACCGTGCTCACTGCCATTAGCGGTCAAGGGCACAAATCCTGAGGGCTTCGCGCCGCGGGCGTTCGGGCGGTCGCGCGTAGCTCGACCAGATCCACCACCACTTCACACCAGATTCGAAAGGAGAGGCGATACGATGACTCCCCGTTTACGCTCACATTGCGTGGCGTCCCTGGCACGGCTGCTCGCCGTTGCCATGGGGGTGCTGACCTACGCCAGCATCGCCGGCGCGCAGACGGCAGACGCCAACGACCCGCGCGTCGGCCTTGCAGGTGGGCACTGGGTCGAGGCCGGATCGGCCATCAGCAATCTCGAGTTGGTCACGCACGTCGACCGTCCGCCAGGGTTCTTCAACCCCAATGACATGGGCGATTTCGGCGTCATCAACTCGGACCTCGCGTTCAACGGGAACTACGTCTTCCAGGGAAACTTTCACGGGATCCAGATCTGGGACGTGTCCGACATCCGACGCACCCGTGCTGCAGCACGACGATGGTGTGCCCCGGCGGCCAGGGTGACCCGTCGATCTACGGCAACTTGATGTTCATGTCGGTCGAAGAGACGCGCGGCCGCATCGACTGCGGCACGCAGGGTGTCAAGGACTACGGTCAGCCGCGAGCGGTTCCGCGGCGTGCGCATCTTCGACATCAGCGCATCGGATGCATCCGAAGAAGATCGTCGACGTGCAGACCTGCCGCGGCTCGCACACGCACACCCTGATCCCCGATCCCAAGGACAAGAACATCCTCTGGGTGTACGTCTCCGGAACGAGCACCGTCCGGCCCGGCGCCGAACTCGCCGGATGCTCCGGGGCCGAGCCGCGAGAAGGATCCGAACACCTCGCTGTTCCGCATCGAGGTGATCCGGGTGCCGCTCATCGTCGCCGCAGGATGCCAAGGTGGTGAGCTCAGCCGCGCATCTTCGCTGACGCGAAGACCGGCGCGGTCGACGGCCTCGAGAAGGAGCACAACGCCAAGGACACGCTGCACGCCACGGCCGCGCACCGACCAGTGCCACGACATCACGGCCTATCCGGCGATCGGTCTCGCGGCCGGCGCCGTGCTCGGGAAACGGCATCCTGCTCGACATCCGGAACCCCGGCCAGCCCAAGCGCATCGCCGAGATCAGTGACCCGAACTTCGCCTACTGGCACTCGGCGACGTTCAGCAACGACGGCAAGAAAGTGCTCTTCACGGACGAGTGGGGCGGCGGTGTCGCGCCGCGCTGCCGCGCGATCGGACCCGAAGAAGTGGGGCGCGGATGCGATCTATCACGATCGGCGCCGATAGCAAGATGACGATGGACGGGTTCTACAAGATGCCGGCGCCGCATGCCCGAGACGGCAGAACTGCGTGGCGCACAACGGGTCGCTGATCCCGATCCCGGGACGCGATGTCATGGCCCAGGGATGGTATCAGGGCGGCGTATCGGTCTTCGACTTCACCGATGCGGCGCACCCCAAGGAGATCGCGTTCTTCGAGCGCGGCCCCTGGACGTCGACCAAGCTCCTACATCGCGGGCTTCTGGAATGCCTACTGGTTCAACGGGCACATCTACGGCTCCGAGATCGGCCGCGGACTCGACATCTTCGACCTCAAGCCGAGCGAGAACCTGTCGCAGAACGAGATCGATGCCGCGAAGCTCGTGCACTTCGACATGTCCAACCCATCGGACCAGCCGAAGTTGATGTGGCCGGCGGCATTCGTGGTGGCACGCGCGTACCTCGACCAGCTGGAACGCATGCAGGGCTTGGCGAGTGATCGGATCTCGGCGATTCGTGGTGATCTCGATAGCGCCGAGCACATGGAAGGCACGGCACGGCGTGGTGCGCTCGAGAAGCTGGCCAGGCGCGTGGACGGCGACGCAAAGGGCGCGCAGGATGGCGAACGTGTGCGCTGGCTGGCCGCCTCGATCAGAACCCTGGCCACGAGCGCTGGTACGGCTAATGGCGGGTGAGAGAGGCGCGGGATTCTCGATTTAAGGGCTGGCGCGATGCGCTGGCGCGATGCGCGTGCTGGCCCATCCAGGCGGATCAGGGTTCGTGCACGATGCCGCTGGGGGCGATGGTGGCGCGCATTGGCTGATCGAGCCGGATCATGAGCCTCGCGCACAATGCCGCCAGGAGGGCATGGCGGCGCGCACCGGTCTGCATGCCGCTTGGGCGCGCCGATCGGAGCTCGAGTGGCCCGCACCGGGCTATCCCCGGACCGGTCGGGGCGACGCCATGCGTCGCCCCCCTAGCCGCACCGTCCAGATGATGTCCGTTGCGCGGCAGGATGTAGCCGGCGCCGCCGTCCTAGACCTATCGCGGTGCTCGAGTGGTCCGCACCAACCATCCCCTTAGCCGCACCGTCCACATGATGTCCGTTGCACGGCAGGATGTAGCCAGCGCCGCTGTCCTAGACCTATCGCTTCGATCGGAGCCTGGCTGTGCCACCGGCCGCGCGCTGCCTACCCCAGCCCAATCCTCACCTTAATCCCCCACGGATCCTGCGCCACATAGCCACCGTCGGTGTGCGCGACCGCAACGTCCGCGCGACGCAGACTGTCGACCGTCGCCTTCACGGCCGCAGCATCCGGCAGCATGAGCTCCCACTCCAGCAGCTTGACGTCGTCGTCACCCGGGGCGCCCCATTGTGCCGCGAACGTGTTCAGCGCGACGTGGTGATGGTATCCACCGGCGGAGACGAACAGCATGCCCGGAAAGAATGTCCAGTTCACCTTGGAGAAACCGAGCGCTGCATGATAGAACGCCTCCGCCCGATCGAGGTCGCCCACGTAGAGATGCATGTGACCGATCGTGGCGCCCGAGGGGAGGCCGAGGTATGGCGCGTTGCCGCCTTCTCGCACGACACTCCCGAAATCGAGCCGGTCGCTCGGACCGACTAGCTCTCCATCAGGGCTCACCAGCCATTCTCGCCGTGGCCGGTCCCGATAGACCTCGATGGTGATGCCGTCCGGGTCAACCAAGTAGGTGGCTTCGCTGTAGAAGTGGTCGGCGGCACCAACATGCATACCATGGCCGGTCGCGTGCTTCAGGAATCGCCCCAGATCGCCGCGACTGGGCATGAGGATGGCAAAGTGATAGATGCCGATCCGGCCGTGCCCCGGGATCGGTCGAGCCGATGGCCGCTCACGCAGCTCCACCAACACACGGTTGCCGCCGTGCGCGGCGAGCAGGGCCGATCGTTGGTGCGCCATCTCGCCCCGCTCCAGGACGTCGAAGCCGATGACGTCGCGGTAGAAAGCGAGCGAGCGCTCGAGATCTGCGATCTGCAGGGTGACGCGCCCGACACGTGTGTCATCGGGCAGAGAGTGACCTGGCGGCCGCACGCCGATGCGGTCGCGCGTGATCGAGGTGTAGGGGAGCAGGATTGCGTCTGGTGTGGCCATAGTGCGCCTACGGTGCGTTCCCATGACTCCACTGCGCCCACCTGCACCGACCGGTAGCCTCCCCGGCCAGCTCGCGCACTCAATCTGCTGCCGCCGCCAGAGGTCGGCTACACCGGCCGGCGAAAAACAGAATGTTCTTACCCCGGATCCCGACGCGCGGGCCCTACCGGAGAGAGCCGCATGTTTGCGTGATCTGCGTCACAGCCGCCGCGTGCGCAAAGTGACTAATTACAGGTCCTGTTTAGTGGGTGACGACCTCGGCGCGAACGAGCAGCCTGCGTCCCGCCACGGTTTTGCTCCGCGAGCAGCCACCCTGTTGGGCGTCAGGTTGCCTTGGCCCGTAACGAGTGAGCTACCGGATGGGGAATCTGTTCAACAGCATGGATTTCGTCCGGCGCCGCACCGAGCGCGCCGACGGCGATGGTGAACCGCGAGTTCCGAAAAACGTCTCGAAAGCCGAGCGCGTGCGACGCGAGCGCGTCGCCGCCCGTATGCGCGTCGACCCCGCGTTCGGCGACTTCACACCCGAAGCGCAGGACAAGCTGATCCGCGCTGCACTCACGGACAGCTGGGATTCCGTGCTGCCACGCTTACCACGGATCGGGCCGGAGTAGGGCTACGGACTAGGGATTGGTGGCGACTGAACAAACCGCAGGGCCAGCGACGTGTCGCCGTCACTGGCCCTGCGGTTTTGTTTAATCCCTTGCCCCTAGCGCCTGGCCTCTAGCTCCTAGCGACTCGCTGTCGATGCCGCCCACTGAGTCGGCGTGTCACGATAGAGCGCCGGCCATCCGTCCTTCAAGTTGGCGACCTTGGGCTTGTCGTTGTAGATGATGTACAACGAGTACGGGTGGTGGATGTAGTAGTCTTGGTGATAGGTCTCGGCGACGAAAAAGGCCTTCAGCGGCGCCACCTCGGTGGCGATCTTCGCCGGAAAGACATGGGCCTTCATCAACTGATCGATATACGCCGTCGCGATGCGCTGTTGCTCATCGGACGAGTAGAAGATCGCTGACCGATATTGCGTGCCCACATCCGGGCCCTGTCGATTGACCTCGGTCGGATCGTGAGCCACCGAAAAGAAGACTTTCAGCAGCTGCCCGTACGAGATCTGTGATGGGTCGTATTCAATCTGGACGGACTCGGCATGACCAGTCGAGCCCGTGCTCACCTCTTCGTACGATGGTGACGCGACATCGCCACCGGCGAAGCCCGACGTCACTTTGATGACCCCTTTGACGTGCTCGTAAACGGCCTGCACGCCCCAAAAGCATCCGCCGGAAAGGACCGCGATCTCTCGGCCCGGCGCGGAGGCGAGGGGTGCATCAACGGCGGGTTCCGGCACCCGCACGGGTCCTGGTGAGCTGAGCGTCAGCGCGCTGACGACCAGCCGAATCACGGGAAGAAGCATCGAGGGCTCCCGCGGGGCCTAAACGCCCCGAGAAAGTAGACGTACAGAAAGTAGAAAGTTGACAAGAGCGCCGCTGACTCGCGAAGGCACACGCCTTCGCCTACCAAGGCCGGCGCCGCCTGGTGGTGCCTTCCCTTAGTATAGTCCTGCTCGACGCAAACAGTTCCACCCGGAGACCGGTGAGCGAGACGGCGGACCTCGTGGTGGTCGGCGGGGGTGTCATGGGGCTGAGCAGCGCCTATCAGGCTGCGAGCCGAGGCATGCGCGTGACTGTCCTCGAAGCCGAGTCGATGCTTGGCAGCGGCTCGACGGCGCTCAACGCCGGCGGGTTTCGGCATCAATTCTCGACGGCCGTGAACATCGAGATGTCGAAGCTGAGCCTGTCACTGCTGGAGCGGTTCGAGGACGATTTCGATCAGTCGGTCGCGCTCAACCTCTGCGGCTATGTCTTCATGCTCGATGACCCCGACGACGTCGCGGCATTCGAGCGAAATGTCGCATTGCAGCACGCGCATGGCGTAATGACCCAGTGGCTGACGGTCGACGATGTGGCACGTTTGGCACCGCAATGCGACCTCGACGGGATCCGCGCCGCTACGTTCTACGAGCGCGACGGACTGGTCGACCCGAGCGGCGTGCTGCACGGGTACGTCCGAGGGGCGAGCCACGCCGGCACGACGCTGCGAACCGATGCCCGCGTGACGAGCGCTCGTGTGCAAGGCGGCCGGATCATGTCAGTCTCGACCACTGCCGGTGAGTTCAGCGGCGCAGCGTTCTTGCTTGCCGCTGGCCCATGGTCGGGCGTCGTCGGGGCACACTTTGGCCTCGAGATCCCCGTTGCACCGGTGCGGCGCCAGATCGCGGTCACGGCTCCGATCCCCGGACTCACGCGCGCCCTGCCATTCCTGATCGACTTCGGACAGGCCATGTACTTTCACTACGAGGGCGGCGGCATCCTCACCGGCATGTCGAACCGCCACGAACCGCCGGGATTCGACACCTCGATCGATGAGAGCTGGCGCGAGGTGCACGTCGAAGCTGCGGTTCGTCGGATGCCGCTCCTGGCCGACGCCCAGATCGCCAGCGAGTGGGCGGGCCTGTACGAAGTCACGCCCAATGACCAGCCGATCTTAGGACGCCTGCCCCAGCTCGATAATCTCTATGCGTGCACAGGGTTCAGCGGACACGGCTTGATGCACGGGCCGGCGGCTGGTTTGTTAGTTGCCGAGGAAATCGTCGACGGCGCTGCTCACACGATCGATATCACGTCACTCCGGTGGCGAACCTTTGGTGACGGTGAATACAATGTGGTATGACCCCATCACCTCGCAGAAGTAAAAGACGCCCGGGGATGCCGGCGAAGAAGCGGATGGTGCCGATTCCGGGGAGCGAGAAGCAGCCACTCGCCGACGCCCGTGCGGTCGCGTCGACCCCCGGTGACGAGCGCTTGGAAGTCACGCTGCGGCTGCGGCCCCGCACACCCTTGCCGGACCCGGCGAGCATGCTGCAGCTCTCGCGGCAGCCAACGCCGACGCTGACCCGACGCGCATACGACGCGCGGTACGGCGCGGATCCCAAAGACGTCGCACGCATTCGTCGCTTCGCCAGTACGCACCATCTCACGGTCGTTCGGGAGAGCCTGCCGCGGCGGAGCGTCATGCTCTCGGGCACGGTGGCCGATTTCCAACAAGCGTTCGGTGTGGCGCTCCAGACGTACGCGTACCCCGGCGGGACCTATCGGGGTCGCGTAGGAGCCGTGCACGTGCCGACTACTCTCGCGCCCCTGATCGAGGGCGTGTTTGGACTGGACAATCGGCCAGTCGCGCGACGCCACTTTCGCATTGCGCGCGGCGCGCCGCGCGCATCTGACGGGGCACACGCATTCAACCCCGGCAATGTCGCCAAGCTGTACAACTTCCCGACGGGCGTCGATGGCTCCGGCCAGACCGTTGGCATCATCGAGCTGGGCGGCGGCTATCGGCCGCAGGATCTCGAGACCTACCTCAAGGGACTTGGCCTGCCAACGCCGACCGTCGTGGCAGTCTCGGTGGACAGCGCGACCAACGCGCCGAGCGGTGACGCCGGAGGCGACGACGGCGAAGTCGGACTCGACATCGAAATGGTGGCGGCCGTCGCGCCAGGCGCCAAGATCGCCGTTTATTTCGCTCCGAACAGTCGAACGTCGAAAGGATTTCTCGACGCGATCACGAAGGCCGTGCATGACGAGACCAACAATCCTTCGGTGATCTCGATCAGCTGGGGCGGCCCCGAAGCCGGGGCTGGCGACACGTTCCAGGTGCAGTTCGATCAGGTCCTGCAGTCAGCAGCGATGCTGGGCATCACGGTGTGCATCGCAGCGGGTGACAACGGTGCGGCCGATATGGGACCCAAGGTGTGGGACGGGCTCGCACATGTCGACTTCCCGGCGTCGAGTCCATTCGCGCTCGCGTGTGGCGGGACGCGCCTCATCGGAGGCGCGAGTGGGATCTCCGCCGAGTCTGTGTGGAACCAGCATGCGGCCGACACGTCCACCGATGCGGGATCCGATGGATCGTTCGGTGCAACTGGCGGAGGCGTGAGTGGCGCATTTCCGCTCCCGGCTTACCAGCAGAATGCCAAGGTGCCGTCGTCGCTCAATCCGAGCGGCTATAAGGGCCGCGGCGTGCCCGACGTCAGCGGCAATGCCGACCCGGATTCCGGCTACAGTGTGCTCGTCGACGGGACGTCGTTCGTGGTCGGTGGCACGAGTGCCGTCGCACCACTTTGGGCCGCGCTCATCGCCCTGCTCAACCAGAAGCTCGGGGGACACGTCGGCTTTCTCAATCCTCAGCTCTACGCGTTGCCGGCGAGCGCGGCGACGCTGCACGACGTGACGGTCGGCGACAATCGCGTCACCTACGAGCGCTACACGAACGTCGGCTACACGGCGGCTACAGGGTGGGACGCGTGCAGCGGGCTTGGCTCACCGAACGGTGCCGCGCTCAGCAGCTTGCTCACGGCGGGCACAGCGACCAGCAGCGTAGCCGCGACGTCCGGCCGGCATGCCGCGAGTCACCCATCGCGTGGCGCAGGTGGCCGCCGACGCACGAGCCGTGCGCGCGGCGCCGCGCGACGGCCCGTGCGCCGGTAGGCATATGAACGCCGTGCACGCATCACGGGCCTCAAACGGTCCGCACATCGTCGCGAGCCCAGCGTGCGAGGCCCCCGCGGCAGCGGCGCTCACGGAGTCGCTGGGGCGTATCCCGGCAGGCGCGTGCCGCCGTCGATTGCGGTGCATCACGTTCGCGCTGCTTGTCGGAGTCGGTGTGGCGGTTGGCTGCAGTAGCTCCAGCGTCACGCAGCCCCCGACCGGTGGGCAGCCGACATCGCATCCACGGCTCATCGACACGTTTGCTTTCAACACGATCGCCGACACGAACTGGGTGGTCGCGGTGGGCAACATCGCGACATACCTGATCGATCGCAGCCAAGTCCAACGCGCATCACCTCCGACGCCGATCAGGCCACGGCTGCTGACGGACACGATCACGATCAACGACACGGTCGGCGGCCCGCCGCTCGGCACCGACTTGCGGACGCCGAGCTATCTGACGTTTGATGCGTCTGGAAACCTGTGGATGTCAGTCGAAGGCGGTCACGGAGACGGTAGTGTGGTCGAGTACACGCGAGCTCGAGATGAGTCAGAATGGCATCTTCCCGCCGTCGATCACGCTCACGGGCACACGGACGCCACTCGGCCTGCGGTTCAATGCCAAGGGGCGATTGTGGGTGGTCGACAGCTCCGCCAGCGCGGTCTACGGGTTCGCGACGCTGCAGGTCGCGACCGGCGGGGGGCCACCAGGCGACACGGTCTCACTGACTGGCATCACGACCAGTGGCGTCACGTGGGCACCCGTGGGCCTCGCGGTGGACGCACAGGGCAACCTGTGGGTATCCGCGCAACCTCGGAACCCACCTTCAGGCAGCAGCGTGCCTGCGTACATCGTCGCGGAGTTCACAGCGGCGGCGGTGCAGAGCAGTAGTGCGCCCACGCCCGCGCTCGTCCTCACCGGCTCGAACGCAACGGGAGCGGGACCGGCAATGGCGTTCGATTCGGCCGGAGACTTGTGGACGGCCAACGCCGACCTGGGCACGCTCACCAGTTCGCGGCCGCCTCGCTGACGGCAGGCTCCAATCCTGCGCCGACCGTTACACTCACCGGTAGCACGTTCGACGGAGTCGGCGACGTCGCGATCGATGCGGACGGGATCCTCTACGTCGGCGGTGGCGCGTTCGGCAGCCCCGGACCTGGCATCTTCGCGCTACCTGCGTCGGCCCGCACGAGTAGTGGCTCGCCGACGCCAACGCTCAGCTACACCCCGCAGTCCGGGGTGACGCACTTCACCATTCGATAACGCCGCTAGGTCGCACCACTCGTCGCAGCGCTGACGATCTCCAACATCATCTGCGTCCCGCGGCGCACGTTCTCGATGGAGATCCGTTCATCGTTGCCATGGACGCCGGATTCCTCAGCCTCAGGGATCAGGAACGGCGCAAAGCCATAACTGGTGATGCCGAGATCCCGGAACCAATGGCTGTCGGTGAAGCCCGTCTCAACCGACGGCGCGATACTGCCCCCCGGGAAGTGGCGGCGAATCACCGAGACGATCGCGTCGTAGAGAACGGTGTTCGTGGGCGACACCGCCGGCGTGAAGTTGATGATCGGCTCGATCTTGATGGCGGGATCGTCGAGTGCCGCGGTGAACTCCCGCATGAACGCGGAGTGGTCCTGATCCGGCAGCAAGCGACAGTCGACCTGCGCTTCGGCCTCCGGAGGCACGACGTTGATCTTGGCGCTGCCTTGAAGCACGGTGATAGAGCAGGTGTTGTGGAGGAGGGCGGCGATCTCCGGCAGCTCGATCTGCAGCTCGGCCATGCGATCGCGGTCGGTCACGATGGTGTCGGGATTGGCGAACGCCGCCTTCCACTTTTCCGGCGACGTCGGCGCAATCGCCGCGAGATACGTCGCGACCGCCGGGACGACACGCGGCGCGAACTCGTACGTCTGTAAACGGTACAGAGCGCGGATCAAGCGATTGACGGCCGACGCGGGCGGCGGGGTCGAGCCATGTCCTGCCCTGCCCCTGGCGGTTAGCTTCAGCCACAGCGGCGTCTTCTGCGTCACTTCGATCGAGAATCGCTTGCCGGCGGCGTCGATCGTGCCGTCGCCTCCTTCGTTGAGCAGGAGTCCAGCTCCCCGAAACGCTTCCGGGTGGTGCTGCACGACCCATTGAGCCCCGAATATCCCACCGGCCTCCTCGTCGGCCGTGGCCAAGAAGATCAAGTCACGATCGAGTGGGACGTGTGCACAATGCAGCGCGAGAAACGTCTCGAGCTCGACAATGCCCAGTGTCTTGGTGTCGAGCGTGCCACGTGCATAGATCTCTCCGTTCACGACCGTCGCTGCAAACGGATCCGCGGTCCAGTAGCGCGGATCCGCTGGCACGACATCCATGTGGTGCAAGAGAACGAGCGCCGGCTTGTCACCACCCTTCAGTCGCGCCCAAATGTTCCCGCGACCGGGCGCGGACGACGCCGTGTCGAACGGAATGCCCTCCTGCTGGAAAATGCGAGCGAAGAATCGCATCGCTTGCGCTTCGTTGCCCGGCGGGTCGGTCGTGTTAATGCGCACGTATTCCGTGACTCGGGCAACCGCATCGTTCTCCAGCGCGGCGGTGTCGATCGGCGTCTGCGCGCCGACCCGTGAAGCGGTCACGCTCACCGTCACAAGGCAGGCGATCACCCACCCGCGGATCCAACTCGACCCGCGGTCGACAATTCCCTGGATCATCAGTGCTCCTGGGTGCGACGGGTGCGAATGGGCTACGGGATCTGCCGATCTGCCGCGCGGAAGAAGCTCGACGAGCGGCAGGCTTTTCGCTAGAGTAGAATGCGCGGTCTCGCGCTGATCCCCGACGTTGCCATTCCACGCGCCGGACCGGTGGGACTCCATCCGCACCGGCGTCTGGGTTCATCCTCCTTCTCTGGGGCTCTCGGCATGCATCTCGCCTCGCTCGTGATTCGTGGAACCACGATGGCAGCGCTCTCGGCGCTCGTGAGCCAACTCGGTGCGCAATCCAACCCGCCACCGAAACTCATGGGCACCTGGGTGATGGACTCCACCAACGGTCCCGGCGACCGTGGGCTGCCGAAGAGCGAGACACTCGTCTTTGTGTCCGAGGCCAACGGCTTCCGATTGACTGCCACGACGGACGAAGGGCGGGGACCCTCGACATCGACATTCGACTGCACGACGGCCGGTGCCACCACGACTCTCAGCGCGACGCAGGTCATGCTGTGCACGATTCACATGACGGCCGACAGCGTGCTCTACACGGCCAATGTGCTGGAGAAGGGCCACAGCGTCGCGGCCGAACGCGGCCGGCTCGTCGTATCACCGTCGGGACGGATGCTCCGCGATCAGTACGACGCGACCACTGGATCCCACGCACCGGTCCATCACCGGCATATCTATGAGAAGCATGGGTAGGGGCTAGGGGGCTAGGGACAAAGCTCGGGGCCTGTGACACGTCGCCGTCACTGGCTCTGCGTTTTGTTCACTCGTCCCTCGTCCCTCGTCCATACCTGGCTTGCGTCGATTTCGGCCCGCGCAGGTGGCGCTCGGTCAGTGGACCCACGAGCGGTATCCCGTTCGGGGGTGGGTCGAAGGCGAGGCTCACCGGCGTGCTCGGCACCCGGATCACATAGCCCGGCTGACTCGCTGCCCCGACGGCGATTTGCTGTGCGGTGTACTCGATCAGGTTCGGGCCCGCGGTCCCCAGTGCCCAGAGATCCCCGCTGTTGTCGAACGCGAAAGCGAACGGCCCGGCATACGCGCTCGGTATCGATAGAATCTCACTCGGTGTCGGGCTCCCACTTGCAGTCTCTTGCGCATTGGCAAAGGACACGATCGTGTTGTCCGTGCCATTTGCGACCCAGAGGTTCCCTTGCTCGTCGAACTGCACGGCGCGCGGGCCGGCGATCGAGGAGGCGGTCGCGGACAGAGTCACAGCGGGCGTCGGCGCTCCGGTCGCGCCGAGTTGGCTTGCGGCAAACTCGACGACCGTGTTCGCCCCCTGGTTGGGCACCCACAGATTGCCGTACGCGTCGAACGCGATACGACCGGGACCGTTGAGTGCGGGACCGCTCAGCGTCACGGCTGGTGTGACGCTGCCGCCTCCCTTGAGCTGGCTTGCCGAAAACTCGACGACGGTATTCGTTCCCGCGTTCGACACCCACAGGTTGCCGGGTTTGTCGAAGACCAACCCAATCGGACCGCTGAGCGCGCTGCTCGTCACGGTCACAGTCCGCGCGGGCGCGCCGCTCGCTCCCATCGACGTAGCCGCGTACTCGCTAAGCGTGTTCCCCGCGGAGTCCGCGACCCAGAGATTGCTGACCGCGTCGAATACGTCGTACGCGCCGGCGACGGACAGCGATGTGCTGGGAGCCGCCCCCGTGGTGAGCTCCGTACTCGTATAGCCCGAGGAGATCGTCGAGCCTCCGTTCGTGCTGCCGATCCACGCGCGGCCCGAGCCCGCCACGCGGGTAAATGTCGCGCTCATGTAAGCCGTGTCGGCCTCGGTGAGCGTGACCGGGCTGCCGGTGATAGTCCCAACGTAAAAGGGCGTGACGATGGGGTCGGTTGCTGTCGCCGTGGCGTCCGACATCGTGTATGTGCCGACGCCGAGAAGCGTCAGCGTGTCGGTGAGGTTCACGAATACGGCGTACCCGCTTCCGGTTGGCCCCGCGACGACGGCCTGCGCACTCGTCCCCGGAGGCTCCATGATGTTCGTGATCAGTGTGCCCGTCGTGGCCGCGGTCGGCCCACTAGAGCCGTGACACGCTGCGGCGCCCGCGAGCAGCAAGGGAAGCCAGGAGCGGGGCAGCGAGAAAGGGCGCCGTCCGCCGCGATATCGTGTGCGGGAGGTGGTGAGCAAGGTCATAGCTGGAGCGGAAGTTACATAGAGCGACAGGGCGCGAGCGAGGGCCATGCGCGACGCCGTGCGCTCGCGGGTGGTATTGCTACCCCTGGACCGACGTTCCGTGCGCCCCCGGGGGGCCGGGGGCGTCAGCTTGTCGGCGGCGCGCCCAGCACGCTCGTGATCTCACGCAGGACGCGAGGATCGAGCAGGATGTCGTGGCCGGCCCCCTTGAGCTCGACCAGGTCGGCGTGTATGCCCCTGGCCGTGAGGCGTTGGACATACGGCCGGCTGAATGCAGGTGGGGTGATGTGATCGGCCGAGCCTACGACGACGCGAACGGCCGTGCGAGCGTCGACCTGCGGGGCCAGCTCCAGCGGGGACAGGCTGCGGACCGGGAGGCGCCAGATCGGAGCGTGCTGCGCGGAGTCCATGTGCTGGCGCCACGCCGGCACGTCGCATGGACAGGACACGAGTACGACTCCCACCGCGATCCCGGGATGGCGGGCGATCATGTCGGCGACGATCGCCGCCCCGCCTGAATGACCGACGAGGAAGACGCGTCCGGGGAGGTACGTATCGACCAGAGCCGTGACGGCCGAGCTGACCGCGTCGACATCGGCCGCCGTGTAATTGTCGCCGGTCGCCCGGCCTCGAACCCCGCTCGAGCAATGACCGTCATCGTCCGTGTAGCCAGGCCGGAGCAACCCGATGGCAATGAGGTTCCCGGCCTCGTTGCTCAGACGCCTGGCCACGGTGTACTGGTATCCCGGGCGAGTGAAGGGGGCATCTCCGTGCAGGATCACGACGAGGTCCGGGTGCTCCGTGAGCGATGGGCTCCGGTACTCCTGGAAGTGCAGACACTCGCGGCCGGCACGCACCCACTCCTCTTCTACGATGCTCTGACACGCCTGCGCGTTGCTCGCCGGTCGATGGCGACCGGTGATGACCCACCAGGAGCCGGCCGCGGCGACGACCACTGCCAGCGTGGCTGCCAGCCAAATCCCGAGCCGCCAAATCGCTCGGGCAACGCCGCTGCTCTTGGACACCTGTGGGCGATCGCGCTTATCGCGATACCTGCCCGCACTACCCACAGCGGGCCCCGAACCTCGAGTGGTCCACCCGCACGGTCTGCATCGTCATTGTCTGAAGATCCGCGGCGTGTACAACGTCCTCCTGGTGCCGGCGCCAGGCAGACGATCGAGAGGCAGCGTTGGAAAGCGAGACGAGCGCCTCGAGAGCAGGGAGGCAACGCCTGCGTCGCCCTACCCGATGCGCCCAACCGGCAGCGGGTGAACCGCTTTCGCCTTTCCGACCCTGCGGTTTGCCACCATATTCGCCGCCTCTTCGACCCGACGTGTCACTGCCTACGCCTCTCACCCTCCAGGACTTTGCCGGACGAGTCGCCATCGTGACCGGGGCGGCGCGTGGCTTGGGGCGCGCCGCCGCGGAGCGGCTGTACGAGCGCGGCGCGTCAGTTGCCGTGCATGTCCGCGACCAGGGGCGTGCCACGGCCGTCGCCGCCATGCTGGGCGACCGATCGCTCGCCGTGTCGGGCGACCTCGCGAGTCCGGGTGTGATCGAGACCATGGTTGCGCAAGTTGTCGATCGATTCGGGCACGTGGATATCCTCGTCAACAACGCTGCGGTGGCGCTGCCTACGCGCTTCGAGCAGCTCGGTGTGGACGAGTGGCGTCGGACGCTCGAGGTCAACCTCACGGCGCCGTTTCTTCTGATCAAAGCGGTCCTCCCCGTGATGAAAGCACGCCGGTTCGGCCGGATCGTGAACATCTCCTCGAGCGCCGGGCGGATGGTCAGCACACTGGGCGGGGCACATTACACGACATCGAAAACGGGATTGCTTGGCTTGACTCGCGCCGCAGCCAAGGAGCTCGGCAGGTTCGGCATCACAGTCAACGCCGTCTGCCCCGGTATGATCGACACGGAGCTCACGCGCGAGACGGCCTCGCCGGACGTGTTGGAACGGCTCGCGGCAGGCTACCCCGTCCCGCGGCTGGGCACAGCGCGCGAGGTCGCGGATCTCATCTGCTTCGCCGCCTCTGATGCCGCGGGCTATATCACCGGCGCCGCCTTCGACATCAACGGTGGCGATCTCATGATGTAGGATTGACGCATGAAAGAGAGTAGGCGGGTCTTGCTGGCCCTCGTGATTGCACTGGCCGGGGGCGCGGGCATCGGAGCGTCTGGCAGCAGCGTGCTGCTTCACGCGGCCGACGCCATCGCGCCGATCGGCACGATCTGGCTCAACGCGATTCGGATGACGGTCATCCCGCTCGTGGTCGCCTTGCTGATCACGGGAGTCGCGGCCACATCCGGACTGCGCGCGATCGGCCGAATCGGCGGCCGCTCGCTGGTCGTGTTTGTCCTGTTGCTCACTGGCATCGCATGCACGGTCGTCCCGGTCGCCGCATTCGTGTTCGAGCGTCTGACGCATCTGTTGCCGACGCGGCCGCCCGTTCCCGAGGGCGCCGCCGAGGCGGCCCGACAGCTCACGAGCAGCGCGGGGGCGCAGAGCTTCTCGGACTGGCTGGTCTCGCTCGTGCCATCCAACCCGGTCGCGGCCGCCGCGAGCGGCGCGATGCTTCCGCTCATCGTGTTTTCCGTCCTGTTCGCGCTGGCGATCGCCGGAAGCCCGGCGAGCGCGCGGGATCGACTGGTGAGCTGGTTCGAGGCGGTGCGGGACGCCATGCTCGTGCTCGTCGGTTGGGTGGTGGCCGCGGCGCCGATCGGCGTGTTCGCGCTGCTCTTGCCCGTCGCGGCGCGCGGAAGCACGGCGCTGGCCGGCAGTATCGGCTTCTACATCGTGGCGTACTCGATCACATGCATCGCGGCTGTCCTGTGGCTCTACCCGGTCGTTGCGATCGTGGCCCGGGTGCCGCTCGGTCGTTTCGCTCGTGCCGCCGTGGCGCCGCAGCTCATCGGCTTCAGCTCGAGTTCCTCCATCGCGTCGCTCCCGGCACTCGTCGAAAGCTCCGAGCGTGATCTGGGACTCGATAGCACGGTGTCGGGGTTCGTGCTGCCGCTCGCAGTCTCGATCTTCAAGCTGGCCGGACCGGTGTCGTGGACGATTGGCGCGCTCTTCGTCGGGTGGTTCTACGGCATCCCGCTCCACCTACGTGAGCTCACGATCGTGGCGCTGGCCGGAGTATTCCTCGCGTTCGTTGCGCCCGGCGTCCCGAGGGGAGCGTTCATCATGCTCGCGCCGCTGTTTCTCGCGATCGGCCTCCCTATCGAGGGACTCGGCATCCTGATCGCCGTGGATGCGATCCCCGACCTTTTCGCCACGATCGTGAACGTGACGGGCGACCTCGCCGCCGCGGTCCTCGTCGCTCACTGGCAGGGACGCGCGAAGAGTGGTCTTGCACGGACGGTGGAAGATCGGCCGGCGTCTTGAAGGCCGCCGGTACGAGTCGGTTGGGCGCCATGCGGACCGTCGTCGGCCAGTTCAAAGGCCTATCCGCACGCCGTGTGCACGATCTGTGGGGTCAACCGCCAGGACAACCGCTGTGGCAACGCGGATTCGATGAACACCTCCTCCGTAACGCGGTCGCAGTCGACCGCGTGCGGCAGTACATCCTGGCGAACCCCAAGCGGTGGGTCGAAGCCCAGCTTAATGTGTGCCCAAGGAGTCCCGGACGACCCCGTACTGGCTACCCCACGCGTCCGTCATCTGGTTGCGAATCTCCCACAACTCAGGGAAGAAGGTCTGGCGCTGCCCCTCCATCAGGCGATCGACGTTCCGACCCTTGAGTGATTTGGATCCGAGGCCGATGGTGCGGTGGATCAGCTGCACGTGGCAGAAACGGAATCGCTGAAACAGCTCGTCGAACTCTGCCAACGCTTCCGCGACCATGTACGCATCCGAGTGTGAATACTCGGAGTTGTAGATCTTCTCGATGGTCAGACCATGACGGTCGAGGTAGTACGTATGAAACGACTGCCACAGCTGCCCGGGCATCTTCAAGATCGTTCGGAAGCCCGGCGATTCCTGCCCGCTCCCGTTTCCGAGCTGGAGCCGGATCTCCTGATACTCCTTGGGCGACATTGTCTCCAATAGCGCGAGCTGCTCCGTCATGAGGCGCAATGCGATGTGCACGCGCCCAAACAGCGTGATCACGCGATTGGTCTCTTCCTTCTGGAGGTAATCATCCACATCGAGCAGCGTATAGCCGATGAGCTTCATCCAGAGCTCTTCGACTTGATGGACAATTTGAAACTGCAGCTCGTCGCCGTTGCAGAACTCGCCGAATGCCTTCTGGCATGACAACAGCGCTTTGGTGTTGAGATAGCGCTCGTAGTCGAACGTCCCGTCGCCGTTCATCGTCGCGTAGAATTGCTCGCGGTCCACTGGGTCCCCCGCCCGATTGATGAGAGAAAGGTACTCGTGTCGTCGCGCGGCAGACGGCGCGAAATGGGTTATCGTGCCGGGGCTTCCTTGCGGTCGGGATCCTCGGACCCGGTGCGCGCGCCAGTGACCGCCCGCCTCCGCTTCACGAGCCAGTACGCGCCGCTCAACAGGACGAGCCACGGCAGGCCCGCCAGCAGGGCATACTGCATCCCTTCCACGAACCAGGTCGTGAGCAGGATCGCGACGATCGCAGCGGCACCGAGCAGCGACGTATAGGGATAGCCGATCATGTGCACCGGTAGCCGCGGCCGCCCCTGTGCGACCCATTGCCGTCGGAAATACAGGTGCGTGACGAAGATCATGAGCCATACGAACAGACCGCCGAACAGCGCCACGCCGAACAGCACCACGTACGCGGTGCCTGGATACGCGAGCGAGATCGCGAGCGCGACCGCCAGGCCCAGAGCGGACACCATCAGGGCGACGAGCGGAACCCCGCGCTTGGAGACCCGACCCCACGCGGCCGGTGCGTACCCCCCGCGGGCGAGTGAGAACAGCATCCGCGACGTCAGATAGAGGTCGCAGTTGATGCTGGACGCGGCCGCCGTGATGACGACGAAATTCACCAGGTGCGCAGCGGCTGGGACCCCGATGAGCTGGAACACTTTGACGAAGGGGCTCGCCGTCACGCCTTGGCCGGGCTGGATCTGGGTCCAGGGGACGATGGCGACGAGCACGAACATGGAGCCCAGATAGAACACGATGAGCCGTGCGACGACCTGACGCATCGCCCGCGGCACCGCGCGCGCGGGATCTCTGGCTTCTCCTGCCGTGACCGCTACGACCTCCGTGCCGATGAAGCTGAAAATGACAAACACCATCGCCATCCAGACCGCCGGCCAACCGTGCGGCAGGAACCCACCATGGACCGTGAGATTCGACAGGCCGATCGGAGACGGCCGGCCGATGCCTGCCAGCAGTGCGAGGCCGAACCCGATGAAGAGCACGATGGCGACGACCTTGATCATCGCGAGCCAGTACTCGACGCCGCCAAAGCTGCCGACACTGCGGGCGTTGACGAACAACAGCGCCGCACTGAATGCCAGGACCCACACCCACTGCGGCGTATGCGGAAACCACCACTGACAGTAGATGGCGATCGCCACGGCTTCCCCGCCGATCGCGATGCACTGCGCGGCCCAGTAGCTGTAGCGCACCACAAAGCCAGCCCACGGGTTGACATACATCTCGGCGTACACGCCGAATGAGCCCGGAGCGGGGTGGGCGACAGCCATCTCCGAGAGCGCACCCATAAAGAGCAGCGCGATCACAGCGCCGATGAGATAGCTGACCAACACCGCCGGGCCGGCCGTGCGGACGGCGAGCGAACTGCCGAGAAACAGCCCGGTCCCGATCGCGCCGCCGATCGCGATCATTCCGAGCTGCCCCGTGGTCAACGCGCGGGAGAGCTCCTCACCTTGCTCGATAGTATGCGGCGCGCGCTCGTCCACCTCCGTCAGTCGTCCTCGTAGGCGACGCCAGGGCTTCCAGACGGATGAAAGACGCCGAGCACCCGAATCGGCGCCGGCCCAGGATTTTCGAGGCAGTGGACGACGCCCACGGGGAAATAGATGCTGGACCCGGCCCCGAATTCGGTAGTGTCGCGTTGATCGCGCAGGTGCAGGATGCCGCGCCCGTCGAGAATGTAGATGCCTTCCTCGTAGGTGTGCCGGTGGAACGGCGCGCGACTCTTGGGGATCCAGCCGACGAACTGCGTCACCTCGCGACACCCGACGTCGGTATGCACCAGATAGCGAAACACGCGGTCGCGACCGGCCCGAATCGCCTCGCGCTCGTCCTCGTGCACCGAGCGGCGCGCGGGCTCCCCTGCACGTTCTGCAACCGGTGCGTCGCCGATCCGGCGACCCGTGTCCTCCGGGCAACACGCGCTCACGGTGTGTAATGTCTCCGCCCCCGGGTTCTCGATGCTGTACGGCGAGCCCGGCGGGATGAACATCCCGACTCCCGGCCGGAGCGGATAGGCGTAGCCGTCGAGGCGACAGAAGCCAGCACCACGGACGACATACAGGACTTCTTCGGACTGAGGGTTCACGACGCTGGGCGCGGTTCCCGCGGCGTAGTCGTTGATCGTCTGGGTGATCAGGGTCGTGCCGCTCGCCCGGGACATCACGGTCCGTGCGGTCCACGGACCGTGCGCGGCGAGCTCGCCTTCGCCCGGCTCGTACACTCGACATCCACCGGCGAGCACTCTCATCGTCGGACCATGAGGTCAATGTTGTCCTTCAGGGCCGCCAGCGTGGCGTCGACATCCGCCTGATTGTTGTACACGTGGAAGGCGAAGCGAATGCCATCGTGACGGGCCGACACGATGACGCCCCGCGCCGCGAGCTTGGCGACCATCGCGCGCGGGTCGTGTGACTGGAGCACGACGAGCGGGCCCACCGTCGACGCCGGGGTCTTGCACGCGATGCCGAGGCGCTGGGCACCCTCGTAGAACGCGCGGGCCACGCGCTCCACCTGCGCGGCGACATTGGCCATCCCGATCCGTACGAGCAGCTCGAGCGCTGGCCGCACCATGTAAATGTTCGGAATGGACGGCGAGCCGCCCTCGAAGCGCCTGGCTGTCGGCGCCGGATCGAGATGCACCGTGTCGTACGCGAACATGTTCCGCTGCGCCATCCAACTCGTGACCGTCGGGGCGAGGCGCTCGATGAGCGACCGACGCACATACAGGAATGCAACCCCGGGCGGCCCCAGCAAGTATTTCAGCGTGCCCGTGACGTAGAAATCGACATCCAGGGCTTTGACATCCACGGGCCGAGTGCCGGCGTCCTGGAAGTCGTCGAGAAAGAGCAGCGCCCCCCGATCGTGTGCCAGCTTCGTGACCGCGCGGACGTCCGAACGCATCCCGTTGATGAACGAGACGTGTGCGAGCGGCACGATGGCGGTGTGCTCGTTGATCGCACGCTCGTAAGACTCGATCGGCAGCGTGTTGTGGCTCCCTTCCAGGAACTGCACCCGCGCCCCCCGAGCCTGCTGCGCCAACCAGATCTGTCCCATCGTCGGGAACTCGTACTCGCTCATGACCACCTGATTGCGCCCGTTGAACGACACCGCAGTGGCAATCGGGTTGATCCCCGCGGACGCGCTCGTGACGACCGCGACCTCATCGGGCTCGGCGTTGATGAACCGGGCAAAGCTGCGACGGAGACCCTCGTAGGCCTCGATCCACTCGTCCCACGGGGCGCTCGACGTCCGCCAGCTCGCGGCGTACGTGCGCATCCCCTCTTCGGACGCGTCGGACATGGCGCCCTGCGAGCAGTTGTAGAGATAGGTCTTCTGTTGCAGGATCGGGAAGTGCGACCGGACCTCGGCCAACTGGGAATCCGTCAACATGGAACGGGGGTTCCGCGCGCTAAAGCGCTCGAGTGTATGGGCGACGCCATGCGTCGCCGTAGAAAGACAGAAAGAAAGTGGAAACTAGACAAAAAGCCGGAGCCTAGTCAGGGGCTGGCATCGCGGTCTACATTCTACGTTCGACTTTCTTCTGGTCTACTTTCTCGGCCGCGCAGCGGCCGTCGCCTATGCCCACGCCAGTTACGAAGATGGCCGCTGCGCAGCTTTCGCTCGCCGCGACCCTGCTGGTGGCCGGCGCGCCGCTCCTGGCCGGCCAGACTCTCTCGCCGGACGTCAGAAGGTTCGTACGGGTGGACGGCCCGGTCGTGGCGCTGACTCACGTGCGCATTATCAATGGCACGGGTGCCCCCGCACGCGAGGATCAGACGATCATCGTGACGCGCGGCATGATCGAAGAGACCGGGCCGGCCACGATGGCCACGCCGATCGGCGCGCAGGTGCTCGACCTGCCCGGATACACCGTGATCCCGGGCCTCGTGGGCATGCACGACCACATGTTCTACACACATTCGCTGGATCGTGACAGCGCAGGCCGATCGGCCCCTCCGGGTCAGCTCGCGGCCGAGCAAGCGTTTTCGTTTCCTCGCCTGTATCTCGGGGCCGGCGTGACGACGATCCGAACGACGGGCAGCATGGAGCCCTACGCGGATCTCAATCTGAAGATGCAGATCGACGACGGGCGCGCGCCGGGACCGACGATGTACATCTCGTCGCCGTATCTGGAGGGAAAAGGCACGCAGTTCCCGCAGATGCACGAGCTGACTGGACCAGACGACGCGCGGAAGATGGTCGATTTCTGGGCCGACGCGGGGGCGACGTCGTTCAAGGCGTACATGCACATCACGCGGGCCGAGCTCGGAGCGGCCATCACGGAGGCCCACAAGCGCGCGATCAAAGTCACTGGCCACCTCTGCTCGGTCGGATGGCGCGAGGCCATGGCCCTCGGCATCAATGACTTCGAGCATGGCCCCATCGGCACCGATGCGGAGTTCGTGCCTGGCAAGCAGCCGGACGTTTGCCCGGGCGGAGCCGCGATCTTCGGGAGTTGGATCGACGTGGATGTACCGAGTCCGCGGACGGATTCGCTCATCCGCGATCTCGTGACACACCATATCGCGGTGACATCGACGTTGCCGGTCTTCGAGTTGACGGTGCCCGACCGACCGCCGCTCGAGCGCCGAGTCATGGATGCGATGTCGACCGAATCGAGACTCAGCTATCTGACGATGCGCGCACGCGGTGCTCCGCCCTGGAACGGCCGACCGCTGCCCTGGGCAAGTTTGCTCGCCAAAGAAGAGGCATTCGAGCTCGCATTTGCCAAAGCGGGCGGCCTACTGATCGCAGGCCCGGATCCGACGGGCATCGGAGGGGTGCTCGCAGGCTTCGGCGATCAGCGCGAGGTCGAGCTTCTGGTCGAGGGCGGATTCACTCCCATCGAGGCGATTCGGGTCGCCACCGCCAACGGCGCCGAATTCCTGGGGCAACTCGAGCATTTCGGCACGGTCGTGCCGGGCAAGCAAGCGGACCTCGTCGTGATCAAAGGCGATCCCTCGACGCGGATCGCCGACATCGAGAACGTGGAGCTCGTGTTCAAAGGCGGCGTCGGGTACGATTCGCGGAGACTGATCGATGCAGTCCGCGGTGTAGTCGGCATCAGGTGATGAGTGACTGGTGTCGGACAAGCGGGATCCCGCCTGTGTCGCACTCGTGACCAACCACCCACCACCAATCACCATCCACCCAAATGCCAGACAATATCCTGGTCCAATTCGCGCAGGCGCTCACCCGCGGGACCGTTCGGGTCGTCGATCTGACACAGCCCCTCGAGGCGACGACCCCGGTCATCCAACTGCCGCCCGAGTTCGGAAAGAGCTGGCCGTTCAAGTTGGAGGAGATCTCGAGGTACGACAGCCGCGGGCCAGCGTGGTACTGGAACAACTTCTCGTGTGGCGAGCACACGGGCACGCATTTCGACGCCCCGGTGCATTGGGTGACCGGCAAGGATTACCCGAGCAATACGACTGATACGATCCCGGTCGAGAAGTTCTTCGCCCCAGCGTGCGTGATCGATGTCTCGCGGGAAGTCGCGAAAGATCCCGACTTTCTGCTCACGGTCACGCACATCGAGGGGTGGGAAAAGACGCACGGCCGCATCGAGGCCGGCTCATGGGTGCTCATGCGAACCGATTGGTCGAAGCGTCGCGACCCCGCGGCGTTCCTGAACATGAAGGACGACGGCTCTCACGTTCCGGGTCCGCACCCGGAGCTCGTCCCATTCCTGGCGCGCGAGCGCAACGTGATCGGGTGGGGATCCGAGGGCGTCGGCACCGACGCCGGTCAGGCGTTCCGGTTCGAACCGCCCTTCCCGTGCCACAGCATCATGCACGGGGCCAACAAATTCGGCCTCGCGAGCTTGATGAATCTGGACCAGCTCCCGCCAAAAGGGGCGATCCTCATTACGCCGCCGCTCAAGATCGTCCGGGGCTCTGGCAGCCCGTGCCGGGTGCTCGCGCTCGTATCCGGAGGCTGACCGCAGCCACGCCGGCCTCAACCATACCGGGCGTTCAGGGGCTTGCTCCGCCCCTAGCTCTCCCGGGTGCCGCCGCTCTACTTACTAGGTACGGACCCCAATACGGGCCCGCGACATTCGCCTCCTGTGCTCGTTGGACGCTTCTCTCTCTCGTTTCGGCGCTCTCCTCGCCGACGTCCGGTCTCTCGTGAATGGCTGAGCGGTCCTTTTCGAAGGAAGTCCAAAAGCTCTATCTCGGCGACGGCGAGGTCTTTCGCGGTGAGGGGATCCTTGCAGTAACCAAGGCCCTCCTGCAGTCGGGGGTCTCGTATGTCGCCGGCTATCAGGGCGCGCCGATCTCGCACCTGATGGACGTGCTCACCGACGCCAACGAGATCCTCGAGGAGCTGGGGGTCCACTTCGAGCACAGCGCGTCCGAGGCAACAGCTGCCGCCACGCTCGCCGCCTCGGTGAACTATCCGCTCCGCGGTGCCGTCACCTTCAAGTCGACGGTCGGCACCAACGTGGCCTCCGACGCCCTCGCCAACCTGGCATCGGGTGGCGTGATGGGCGGCGCGCTCATCATCGTCGGCGAGGACTACGGCGATGGCTCGAGCATCATGCAGGAGCGGTCGCACGCGTTCGCGATGAAGTCCCAGATGTGGCTCCTCGACCCGCGTCCCAATCTGCCGTCGATCGTGCGCGCGGTCGAAGAAGGCTTCGCGCTCTCGGAAGCGACCAACACACCCGTCATGCTCGAGCTTCGCATCCGCGCGTGCCACGTGCACGGCCAGTTCGAGGCGAAGCACAACGTCCGACCGACGTTCACGCTCAAGGACGCGATCGAGCACCCGGTGCGCGACGTCAGCCGCATCGTCTTGCCGCCCGCGAGCTTCCTGCACGAGCAGGAGAAGATTCGGACGCGCTGGCCGGCTGCGCAGCAGTTCATCCAGGATCACGCGCTCAACGAGGTGTTCGGACCGGACGCCCGGACTTCGGGATCATCCTGCAAGGCGGCATGTACAACACGACCATCCGCTCGCTGGAGCTGCTCGGGACTCTCCGATGCGTTTGGCGAGTCGCAGGTGCCGCTGTACGTGCTCAACGTCACCTACCCGCTGGTCGACGCCGAAGTCGCGCGGTTCTGCACAGTCCAAGCGTGCGGTGCTCGTGATCGAGGAGGGCCAGCCCGATTTCATCGAGCAGAACCTGCACGCGATTCTGCGCAAGGCCGGGCTCGACACGGCGGTCCACGGCAAGGACATGCTGCCGATGGCTGGCGAATACACCGCGGCGGTCGTGGTCAAAGGGATTCACGACTTCGTGGAGCGATACGCCTCGGATCTGATCGACCGCGAGCCACCTGCCGTCGCTGCTGCGCCCGGCGCCGACGACTCCCCCGCGCAACGGGCCGACGTCCAATGTGGCGGCACAGGTCCATGCACGACCGCCGTCCTTCTGCACGGGGTGTCCCGAGCGTCCGATCTTCGCGGCGATGAAACTGGTCGAGCGCGAGCTGGGACCCCACCACGTGAGCTGCGACATCGGGTGCCATCTGTTCTCGATCTTGCCGCCGTTCAACATCGGCGCCACGACGATGGGGTACGGGCTGGGATGGGCAGGCGCCGCCGCGCTCAACACCAAGACGACGAACCGGCGTACCCTCGCGGTCATGGGTGACGGTGGGTTCTGGCACAACGGCCTCACGAGCGGCGTCGGCAACGCTGTCTTCAACCAGAGCGACAACGTGCTGGTCGTGGTCGACAACAGCTACACGGCCGCTACCGGCGGCCAGGACCTCCTGTCCTCTGCGGCTACCAACCCGATCCGCACGACGAAGCTGCTCGATCGCCAATGCCGTCCGCGGCGTCGGCGTCAAATGGGTTCGAACGATCACGCGCACGTACGATGTGGCGAAGATGCGGGATGTCCTCCGCGAGGCGCTGACCACCAAGGAGCGCGGTCCGAAGGTCATCGTCGCGCAGAGCGAGTGCATGCTCAACAAACAGCGACGCGTGAAGCCCCAGCTCGCGAAGGCCGCGCAGGAAGGCGCCCGCGTCGTCCGCGAGCGGTTCGGTGTCGATCCCGATACCTGTACGGGCGATCATTCCTGCATCCGGTTGTCGGGCTGCCCGTCGCTCACGATCGCGTCCAATCCCGATCCGTTGCGCCAGGATCCAGTAGCGACGGTGATCGATAGCTGCGTGGGATGTGGCCTCTGTGGCGAGGTCGCACATGCCGCGGTCTTGTGTCCCTCGTTCTACCGCGCCGACATCATCTCGAACCCCACTCGCTGGGATCGAGCCAAGTCACACGTGCGGCAGATGGTGATTCGCCTGGTCCAGCGCCGGATCGATCGCCGACTGGCCGGCGTGTTCGGGTAATGCCCACGAGCGCGGGGCTCAGGGGTCAGGGGTCAGCGGTGGGCGGAACAAGCCGGGAGGCGCGGGACCCCGTGTCGGCGCCGGCCTCGGGGGCAGTCCCCGAACCTCGATCCCCGACCCCCGAGCCCCCCAGTCCTCTGCCACGCCCACGCGCCACGACGATCGCAATTCTGGCGATGGGCGGCGAGGGCGGCGGCGTGCTCGCGGATTGGATCGTCGATCTCGCAGAGCACGCGGGCTACTTCGCCCAGACGACATCCGTCCCTGGTGTCGCCCAACGCACCGGCGCGACGATCTATTACCTCGAGATCTTCCCGGCGGCTGCCGTGAAAGCGGCCGGCCGCGACCCCGTGCTGGCGCTCATGCCCGTGCCGGGCGAGATGGACGTCGTCATCGCCTCCGAGCTCATGGAAGCCGGCCGTGCGGTGCAGCGGGGTCTGGTGACACCCGACCGCACCACGCTCATCGCGTCGACCAATCGCGTGTACTCCATGACCGAACGCACGGCCATGGCGGACGGACGGGTCGATGCGGATGCCCTGGTGCGGGCCGGTGGTGCTGCCGCCAAAGTCTTCGTGGGCGGCGACTTCGCCCGCATCGCCGAGGATGCACGGAGCGTCATCAGTGCGGCGCTGTTCGGTGCCCTGGCGGCGACGGGCGTCCTTCCGTTCACCCGCGACCAGTACGAGGAGGCGGTCCGACGTAGCGGGGTCGGGGTCAATGCCAGCTTGGCCGCATTCGCCGCCGGCTACGCCGCGGCCGCTACGCCGCCGAGAGAGGAGAAACGCGAAGAGGAGAAAGGAGAGGAGGCGCTGCGTGTCGGGCCCCGGCTCTTCGCGCTCGCGAGCCGTGTGCAGCGCACGTTCCCGCCCGACGCCTATGACATTCTGTTCGCCGGGATTACGCGCCTGGCCGACTATCAGGATGTGCGCTACGCGGGCCAGTACCTGGACCGGCTCGAGCCGATCCGCGACCTGGAGGCGCGCCACGCCCCGCGTGCGCACGCACTGCTCCGCGAGGTGGCTCGTCAACTGGCCCTCTGGATGGCCTACGAGGATGCGATCCGCGTCGCCGACCTCAAGATTCGTCGCACGCGCTTCGAGCGCGTGCAGCGCGAGGCCCGCGCCACACCCACTCAGGTGCTGCGCATCAACGACTTCCTGCATCCTCGGGTCGAAGAGATGAGCGACATCATGCCCGCTGGCCTCGGCCGGTGGCTGCTTGGCAGTGCATGGGCGCGCGCAGTGCTCGATCGATTCACGCGCAGCGGCAAGATCGTCAGCACGACGTCGCTAGCCGGATTCCTCCAGCTCTACGCGATCGCCAGCTTGCGGCCGGGCCGGCGCCGCTCGCTCCGATTCGCGCGCGAACAACAGCAGATCGATGGGTGGCTCACGCAGGTGTCGGCGCTGGCCGAACAGGACTATGACCTCGCGCTCGCGGTCGCCGGGTGCCCGCGTCTGCTAAAGGGCTACGGTGATACGCATGCCCGCGGCACCCGGAATTTCGAGCAGGTGATGGCGGCGGTCCCCCTGCTGCGCGGCCGCGCGGATGCCGCGCACCAGATACGGACACTCTGCGACGCCGCGCTCGCCGACGACACAGGAGAGAAACTGACGGCGGCGTGGCCGCAGCGCCGTGCGAACGGTGACACTGGGCGACGCATGGCGTCGCCCCTACGCGTGCCCTTCACCGACACGCTGGGCGCAATGAAGATCGCCTGCCTGGGCGGCGGACCAGCGGGGCTGTATTTCGCGATCCTGGCCAAGCAGGCCGACCCTCGGCTCGACATCACGGTCGTCGAGCGTAACCGCCCGGACAACACGTTCGGGTGGGGTGTGGTCTTCTCCGACAAGACCATGGACGGCTTCAAGGACGCCGATCCCGAGACGCACGCCGAGATCACGCGGGCGTTTCGCCACTGGGACGACATCGACGTGTTCTTCAAAGGACGCACGCGTCACGTCCAGCGGCCACGGCTTCTGCGGTATCGCGCGACTCCATCTGCTCGAGATCCTGCAGCGCCGTGCCGCCGCAGCTCGGCGTGCGGCTGGTGTTCGAGACCGAAGTCACCGATCCCGGCGGCCTACGCCGCCCACTACGATCTCGTCGTCGCGGCGGACGGCGTGTTCTCCCGTCACGCGCAGAACGTATGCCGATGTCTTCCGCCCGAACATCGACGTGCGGAGCAATCGATTCATCTGGCTCGGCAGCCGGCGCCAAGCTCGACGCGTTCACGTTCGACTTCCGCGAGACGCCGTGGGGCTGGTTCATTCTCCACGCCTATCGGTTCGATGCCGAGTGGTCGACGTTCATCGTCGAGACGCCGGAGGTGAACTGGCGACGCGCGGGGATCGACCGGATGGACACCGCCGCGTCGGTCGCGCTCTGCGAGTCGCTGTTCGCCGATCGCCTCGAGGGCAACGCGCTCGTCTCCAACGCCCAGCATCTCCGCGGCTCGGCCGTCGTGGCTGACGTTCCAGCGCGTCCTGTGCGAGCGGTGGTACCATCGCAACGTCGTGCTCATTGGCGACGCCGCGCACACCGCGCACTTCAGCATCGGGTCCGGTACCAAGCTCGCCATGGAAGACGCCATGGCGCTCGCGCGCGTGCTCACCCAGCACGCGGGCGACATTCGCGCCGGCACTCGAGCAGTACCAGGCAGGAGCGCGAGACCGAGGCGCTCAAGCTGCAGAGCGCGGCCCGCAATCGCATGGAGTGGTTCGAGCACATCGAGCGGTACGTGCACCTCGAGCCCGAGCAGTTCACCTACAGTCTGCTCACCGGCAGCCAGCGCATCGGCCACGACAACCTCAAGGTGCGCGATGCCTGCTACGTGCAGAACGTCGAGTCCTGGTTCGCCGCGCGCGCCGGAGTGGCGCACTCGGTACCGCCCATGTTTACGCCGTTCGAGGCCCGCGCGGTCACGCTCAAGAATCGCGTGCTCTGCTCGCCAATGGCGATGTACAGGGCGACGGACGGGATGCCGAATGACTTCCATCTCGTCCACTTCGGCGCGCGCGCCATGGGCGGCGCCGCGATGGTGTTCACGGAGATGACCTGCGTGTCGCCCGATGCGCGCATCACGCCCGGGCTGCCTGGGTCTCTGGAACGACGAGCAGGCCGCGGCCTGGAAGCGGATCGTGGACTACGTCCACACGCAGACGGATGCCAGGATCGCGCTCCAGTTGGGCCACGCGGGACGGAAGGGCTCGACGCGTCTCGGGTGGGAAGGCATCGACCAGCCACTCGCCGCGGGACAACTGGCCGCTCGTCTCGGCGTCGCCGATCCCCTATATCGAGGGAGTGTCGCAGACGCCGCGCGAGGCGACGACGCGAGATCTCGATCGCGATCTCCGACGACTTCGTCGCCGCCACGCGCCGCGCGGCCGCGGCGGGCTTCGACTGGCTCGAGCTGCACTGCGCCCACGGCTACCTCCTGTCCGCGTTTCATGTCGCCGCTCACGAATCGGCGCACCGATTGCTTCGGCGGCTCACTGGACAATCGTTGCCGCTTCCCCCTGGCGGTCTTCACGCGCGATGCGCGAGGTGTGGCCCGACGAGCAACCCGATGAGCGTGCGCATCTCGGCCCACGACTGGGTGCCGGGCGGCATGACGCCCGAGCGACGCCGCCGACGTCGCACGACTCTTCAAGGCGGCGGGCGCCGATGTGATCGACTGCTCGTCCGGCCAGGTCAGCAAAGGCGAGCGGCCAGTGTACGGCCGCATGTTTCAGGTGCCCGCTGTCCGATCGGATCCGGAACGAGGTCGGGGTGTCGACGATCGCCGTCGGCAATATCTTCGAAGGCGATCACGTGAACACGATCATTGCCGCGGGTCGAGCCGACCTGTGTGCAATCGCGCGACCACATCTCGCCGATCCCGCGTGGACTCTGCACGAGGCGGCCAAGCAGGGCTACACCGACGTCTGGTGGCCATCGCCGTATCTGGCGGGCAAGCAGCAGCTCGAGCGCAACCTGGCGCGGGCCGCCGCCCTCGTCGTGTGATCGTGGTCGGGTGAATCCGGATGCCTTCCCGTCCGCGCGCACGCCGTAGCCGTGGGGGCGACGCCATGCGTCGCCCTCAGGTGGAGGCCGGCGCAGTCCGGCTCGAGCAGAGTCCCGCGCACGGCCGGTCCGGCCGTGCGCCGCTTGCCGATCGGCACGCCGTCGTCACGGGTGGCGGGCGCGGCATCGGGGCCGCAATCGCCCGCACGTTAGTCGCGCACGGTGCGCACGTCACGATCCTCGGGCGGGACCCCAACACGCTCGCCGCTGCCGTCGAGGCGTTCGACGCGCCCGGGATGCTGCACGCCGTGCCGGGCGATGTGACCGATGCCACGAGTCTCACACGTGCCCTCGAACACGCGCGCGCACCAGTTCGGCCCCGTCCAGATCCTGGTGAACAACGCGGGACAGGCCGCGTCGGCGCCGATCCGCAAGATGGACCTGGCGCTGTGGCGCCGCATGATGGCGGTCAATCTCGACGGCCCCTTCAATGCGATCCTGGCCGTCGCAACGGAGATGACGACCGCCGGGTGGGGACGGATCGTCAACATCGCCAGCACCGCTGGACTGGTCGGGTACCGATACGTATCCGCATACTGCGCCTCGAAGCATGGCCTCGTCGGGCTCACGCGCGCGCTCGCGATCGAGTTGGCGACGACGGGTGTCACGGTTAACGCCGTGTGCCCCGGGTTCACGGATACGGATATGCTCAAACAGGCCGTCGCGGCCATCGTCTCCAAGACCGGACGCACAGCCGACCAGGCGACCGCCGAGCTCCTCGCGCACAATCCCCAGCAGCGGCCCGTGCGTCCGGAGGAAGTCGCCAACGCCGTCGCGTGGCTCTGCCTCCCCGGCAGCGACGCCGTCACCGGTCAGGCGATCGCGGTGGCTGGCGGCGAACCCACCTAATCGCACTCGAGGTCCGATTCGCGTATGACCCGCCCGCTCCCCGGCGAGCCGCACACCTTGCCCGCGAGCCGCACGACGCTGGCGGGGTATCAGAGCCGCCATTTTCGCTTCGGCGCTGCCGATGGCGTCGCCACCATCACACTCGACCGTCCGCAACGCAAAAACCCGCTGACGTTCGACTCGTATGCGGAGCTGCGTGATCTGTTTCGAGCGATGGCCTATGCGGACGACATCCACGCCATCGTCGTGACCGGTGGCGGTGACAACTTCTGCTCCGGGGGTGATGTCCACGAGATCATTGGCCCGCTGACCAAGCTCGACATGCCAGGCCTGCTCGCCTTCACTCGGTTGACGGGTGATCTCGTCAAGGCCATGCGCGCAGCGCCGCAGCCGATCATCGCGGCGATCGATGGCGTGTGCGCCGGTGCCGGTGCGATTCTCGCACTCGCATCCGATCTGCGGTTCGGGACAGCCCGCAGCCAGATCGCCTTCCTGTTCACGCGGGTGGGACTCGCCGGGTGTGACATGGGTGCGTGTGCGTTGCTGCCGCGTCTCGTGGGATCGGGCCGCGCCGCAGAGCTGTTGTTCACCGGCCGCAGCCTGGGCGGCACGGAGGCCGATCGCTGGGGCTTTCTGAACCGGTTGTGCGAGCCGGGTGCCCTGCAAGCGGATGCACACGCGATGGCCGTCGAGCTGGCGAAGGGGCCGACGTTTGCGCATGCGATGACGAAGCGGATGCTGCACCATGAGTGGAGCATGGGGGTCGACGACGCGATCGATGCCGAAGCCCAGGCACAGGCCATTTGCATGGCGACGAACGATTTTCATCGCGCCTATCACGCGTTCGTCGCGAAGCAGAAGCCGGTCTTCGAGGGCAATTGATGGCCAACCGCGCGCACCTCGAGTGGCCGTTCTTCGATCCCGAGCACGCGACGCTCGCGGAGCGGCTCGACACCTGGGCGCGTGAGCACGTGCATCCCGAGACGACGCGGGATGTGGATGCCGAGTGTCGCGCGCTGGTCCGCGGCTTGGGTGAGGCCGGCTGGCTGAAGTACGCCGTCGGGGGGCGCGGGTACGGGGGCGCGGCTGATCGGATCGATACCCGGTCAGTGTGCCTCGCGCGAGAAACTCTGGCGTGGCATTCGGGGCTTGCGGATTTTGCGTTCGCGATGCAGGGCCTCGGATCAGGGGCCATCACGCTGTTTGGCACCGAGGCGCAGCGACAGCGGTACCTGCCTGGGGTCGCGAGCGGGACGATCATCCCCGCATTCGCCCTGTCGGAGCCGACCGCGGGCTCCGACGTGGCGGCCCTCGAGTGCCGGGCGCGTCTGTCCGGTGATGCGTACGTTCTGGACGGCGAGAAGACATGGGTCTCCAACGGCGGCCTGGCGGACGTGTACGTGGTATTCGCGCGCACGGGCGAGGCGCCCGGCTCTCGGGGCATTTCGGCCTTCATTGTCGACTCGGACACGCGGGGCTTCGCGTGCGTCGAGCGGATCGCCGTGATGGCGCCGCACCCGCTGGGGCGTCTCACGTTCACGGAGTGTCGGGTCCCGGTGACGCAGCGATTGGGTGAGGCCGGGCGCGGATTCGCGATCGCAATGGCCACACTCGACGTGTTCCGGATCTCGGTGGCTGCTGCCGCGGTCGGCTTCGCTCGTCGTGCACTCGATGAGGCGCTGGATCGCGCGACGTCGCGACACATGTTCGGGCAGACTCTGGCGGATTTCCAGTTGACACAGGCCAAACTCTCGACGATGGTAACCAGCATCGACGCCGCCGCACTCCTGACCTACCGCGCTGCGTGGCAACGCGATCGCGGACGGCGCGTGACAGTGGAAGCGGCGATGGCGAAGCTCACGGCGACGGAGACGGCGCAACAGGTGATCGACGCGGCGGTCCAGATGTGCGGCGCGTTGGGCGTCGTGAGCGAGCAGCCCGTGGAACGCCTCTATCGGGAGATTCGTCCGCTTCGCATTTACGAAGGTGCAACGGAGGTACAGCAGGTGATCATCGGACGCCAAATCGTGCAAGCGCATCGGGACGGGAGCGCCGGTGACTGATCCGGTGCACGCGGCCGACCGCGTGGGGGCCACGAGTGGCCTCACCTATCACAGTGATATCCTGATCCGGTTCGCACACTGCGACCCGGCCGGCATCGTATTCTTCCCGCGCTACTTGGAGATGTTCAACAATCTCGTCGAAGACTGGTGTCGCGATGAGCTCGACATCTCGTTCGCAGATCTGATCACGGGCCACGGATACGGACTGCCCACGGTCCATCTGGAAGTGGATTTCGTCGCGCCGAGCACGATCGGCGAGACGTTGTCGGCGACGCTGAGGGTCCTGGCGGTGGGCACCACCTCGCTCCGCCTGGCAATCGTGCTGCGTGGAAAGGATGGCGGCGATCGCGTCCGGGCCGAGACCGTCCTGGTACTCACGGATCCACGCGCACACCGCGCTGTCGCGATCCCGGACGAGCTGCGTCGACGGGTTGCCGCCTTCCGTGTCGCCGACTGAGCGGCCACACCCGCGCGTGGCCTCTGGCGGGCACGCCCCGACGCCGACGGGTGACGCACGGGATGGCGGAGAGCGCCGCACCGTGCTGCATCCGCAGGGATGGCCGCGACCCAAGGGTTACGCCTATGGCGTGGTGGCAGAGGGGCGACACATTCTGCTTGAGCGGCATCATCGGCTGGGACGAGCAGGGGCGCATCACGAGCGACGACTTCGTCGCACAGGTCCGACAAGCGCTGACGAACATCGTGGCGTTACTGCGCGAGGCCCAGGCGACACCCGGCGACATCGTGCGCATGACATGGTATGTCGTGGACAAGCACGAATACCTGGCCGCCCAATCGGAGCTGGGCGAGACGTATCGTGCCGTCCTGGGCCGCCACTTCCCCGCGATGACGGTCGTCGAAGTATCGGGTCTCCTCGAGGATCGTGCACGCGTGGAGATCGAGGTGACGGCGGTAACGAGGTAATGTGACGGAACAGGGGCGGGATCGGGGGTCGGGGAACGGCAACAACGCGCACCGTCCGCGCGCCGATAGGGGATCACCGGGTAGGGGCGACGCGTGCGCCCGTCACCCGGCCGCCCGCATCGGCCCCGGGCCCGCCGTTCGCACCACGTCGACCAACTCCGGTGGATAGCTGCGCAACATCTCCATCCGCAGGGTGGCGCCCGCGGCGATGGCCGCTGGCGTCGGGAGGAGACCGACGCACTGATTGCGCCCACCGTCTTTGGCGAGATAGAGCGCATGGTCGGCCAGCTCGATCACGTTTTCGACCGTGAACGGGTCGGCCGCGCCGCCGATCCACTGGAAAGGTGCCCATCCAACGGAGCAGGTCTTGTACAACCGAATCCCGCCCCCGAGATCGAAAGGCGCCGCGCACACCTCCTCGGTGATGCGCTTGCCGAGAAGCACACCTGCGGCGCGATCGGTGCCGCGGCAGATCATCAGGAACTCCTCACCACCCCACCGGATGAGCACGTCCGACGTGCGCATCCATCGCGAGAGGCGATCCGTGAAGCCCTGCAGCAGGCGGTCGCCGACGGCGTGACCGTACATGTCGTTCACGGATTTGAACCCGTCGATGTCGACCATGAGGAGCAACAGCTCGCCACCGTATTCGGGACGCTCGCGCTCACCCGCGGCGCTCCACGCTCGACGGACGTGTGCCACTTCCCCTTCGATCGTCTCGTGGAAGTAGCGGCGATTGCGGAGCCGCGTAAGCGGATCGGTCAGCGACATCTCGTGGAGCTCTCGGTTCTTGTCCACGAGCTCCGCATTGCGACGGGCGACAGCCTGTTCGAGCTCGCGACGCCGCATCTCGAGTGCGTGCGTACGGAGCCAGACGAGTCCCCAGATGAGTCCCCACCCGATGCAGAGCTCCGCGAGACGGGCCATCCAGGTACCCCACCATGGGGGATCTACGGTGAAGGCGAACGACGCCGGGACCTCGGTCCAATCGGAGGACTCGCGACGGCACATGACGATGAGCTCGTAGCGGCCCGGGGGGAGCGCCGTATACCGGACGTCGCGGGCGGGAGTCGACGTGAAGCCGTCTTCCAGTCCCGTGAGTCGATGCTGGCATTCGACCTGGTCGGGATTGTTCAGCGTCAGCGGAGTGAAAGACGCGTCGAGCATACCGCCCGTGTGCGACACGTCGCCTGCGACGTCGAGTCGCTGCTCATGACCGCCCAATGATGCCGTGGTGATCGCGACCGCGGGCGCCGCCGGATGCGTCAGCTGCGCGTCCGGTGCGAACCGAGCCAGGCCCCGTGAGGTCGCGATCATAAAACTGCCGTCGGTCTCCTCGCGCACGCCGTCGGGGCCGACGTCGTCCCAAATGAGACCGTCCGAATGATTCAACGTACGGAAGTCTCCATCGGGCGCGACGACCGCGAGCCCGTTGCGCCCGTTGAACCACACGCGACGCTTCGAGTCGGCGGCCACGACGGCCAGCTCCCACGGGCGCTGCACGGCATGGACGGTTCCGTGTGCGTCGAGCCGGAGGTGCGTGACCTGGAGCACGTCGTTGTACCCGATCCAGACATCGCCGTCCTCTAGCACGACGATGCTCGTCACCGCTCGACCGGCGACACCGTCCTTGGGGGTGAAGACTCGCCAGTGCGATCCATCGAAGCGCGCGACCGTGGCGACGCCGGTCGCCCATAGTGCACCATTGGGCGCGAAATGGATGTACCAGATCTGGCCATGCATCGCCTCGGGGATCGGCACCTCAACCGGCCTCGGCGTCGTGGAGCGAGGATCGAAGTGCACGAGCTTGTCGAGCGTCGTCGCCCAGATCGTGCCATCCGGAGCCGCGGCTTCATAGGCATAGGGTCGCTGCTCGAATTCACGCGACGCAGTCATCTGGAGCGTGATCGGGTCGATGCGGACGATCCCGCTGGTCGGCGACAACGCCCAGATCGATCCGTCACGGGCGATCGCGAGTTGATCGACTTCCTGATCGGTGATTCCCGCGCGGGCCCGGGGCAGCAGCCATCGATGGTCATGCGCGTCCCAGATGCCGATCCCTCGCGAAGTGCCGACCCACAGGCGGCCCACACGATCGCGCGCTGTCGACCATGTGGTGTTCGCCGGCAATCCTTCGGCAGTCGTCCAGGCGGCCCAGTTGCGCATCCCGATCACTCGATCGATCCCGGTGCCGAACTCACCGAGCCAGAGCGCACCCTCACGGTCCTCGAGCGCGGTCTGGACGCCGTTGCCTGTGAGCCCCTGTGTCTCCGAGATACAGCGCCAGCGCGTGCCTTCGCGCCAGAACAGTCCGGCGACGGACGGGATGAGCAGGTGCCCGTCATGATCGATACTCGGCTTGCCGAGGCCGGGGTTGGCCGGTGCCACACCCGCGTCGTCGAAAACAAACGTATGGCGAGAGATATCGATGCGTGCGACATGCGTGGCCGACCGCAGCCACAACCGGCCGTTGCCGTCGAAGATCAGTCCGAGGTACGGCCCTTCCGGCAGGAGCAAGGTCGTGTCGACGGCGAACGCGGAGGACCCACGCCAGAAGTGACCCAGCCGCCGACCCGCCGTGAACCACACTTCACCATCGGGCCCCAGCACCAAGACGCCGCCTCGACCGGGAAGACCCCGCGCGCTGTCGATGAGCTGCGCGGCCTGACTCGGGTCGTGCGGGACGAAGACAAAGCCCTTCTGAATCGCGACGAAGGCGTTCCCCGATCGGTCGATCGCAAACGCTTGGCTCGACCGGTTGATGCCGCGGACCGCTCGCGGAATCCGGAGCGCCTCGAAATGGCCTTGTGTGTAGTGCGCAATGCCCAGAAACCCTTTGATCCACAGGGAGCTGTCCGGCCCGACCAGCATGTCATTCGACGTAGTGACCGACGAGCGAGTCGGTCGGCATTCTGCTGCACGCGCGAGCCATCGTAGCGGAACACACCTGTTTGCGTCGCGATCCAGAGCGCGCCCCCACGGTCCTGCGCCAAACTGTTGACGACTACTACGCCGAGACCAAACCGGTCTCCGAAGTGCTGCACCGTGTAACGCGCGCCATCCGGGAAGGTCGGCGGCGCAGGCGGGTGGAGCGTGTCTCGCCTGGCACTGCCGGTCGCGAACGGAGCCAGCTCTGGCGACGGAGATGCAGCGGTCGGACTCGGCGGGGTCGACGGCTGGGGGTCGGCATTGTGGAATGAGGAGGACGGCCATCCCATCACCGCCACCGCGGCGACGAGCGGGCGCGATCCACCGAGGACGCGACGGAGCAGTGCGGGCCGATATCGACGGGCGAAGCCTACGTCCGTCCTCGGACGATGCGCCACGGGCGGGGCCGTGCGAGCAGGCACCGCCCCCGACTCCACGTCTGTGTGGGCTGTCGACCGCCGAGATGCTCCCATTGCCCTAGGAGGACGAGGCAAGGGAGCGACGAGGAACGACTAGGGGCTGGTAGCTGGTAGCTACTAGCTCCTACAGCATCAAGCCGAACGTGAACGGCGCGTAGGAGATGTGGCCGGCCGGATTGTGCGGACCAGTCGCGAAGATGTAGTGGTATCGCAACTCGGCAAACAGACCGAATTCGCCGAATCCCGAGCGGAGACCCGCGCCGCCGTTGAACCCCGTGCCGTTGATGTTGGCGTTGATCTCGTCGGGATTGCCCGGCGTCGCCGTCGCATTGAAATACTCGGCAGTGAGGTGATAGTACCCGAAGCCGCCGATCAGGTATGGACGCACGTACGGAAGGGGCACCGTGTACTCGGCATTTGCCGTCGCGCTGTAGACACGGTCCTGATAGATGGCGAGCGGGGTCGAGAATGCATCGTACTGCACATCGAACCGAAGGGCCACGGGTAAGATCGGGGCACTCACCTTCACGCCGCCCAGCAAGTTGTAACCGAGGCCGGCGTAGTACGTGCCTTCGGGCACGGCCCCGCGCACGGTGCCGCCCGCACCGACAACCAGCCCAACCTCCACCGGCATCTGCGCCCTCGCCTTCGTCGCTGGTAGCAGCGCCGCCGTCGCGCACACACCAGCCCACAACATTCGCTGCATACGCATCGCCGTCACACCCCTCGGTTGGAATACCATCGCGTTGGCCCGTCTCGCAGATGGACGCGCACTGCGCTCGTCAGATCTAGCTGGGCTCCGGCCGCCCTCGCTACCCCTGGCCCGTTGGAAGGATCCGACCGGCGGACGGCAACCAAGCCAAGAGAGGAACGATCGAGATGGAGGGCTTGAGACACGGCACGCGTAGGGAGGGATCCCGCGCTCGTTAAATCCGATCTGGACCGACCGCACGAGCCACCAGCTCGGGGATGACACTGATGGCACTGAAAAGGGCGTCGGGCAGTTGATGGCGCTCGCGCAGATATTCGGCATCGTTGTACGCGAGCCAGACGACGCCGCGCAGGTCTTCGAAGATGAGCACGCGAAGCGGTAGGTCGAGCGCTACCGTTGGCGCTGCGATCACGAGTGGTGTGCCGGCGCGCGGGCTGCCAAACACGAGCTGCCGCATTGGACGCATTGAGACACCGGCTCGTCCCGCATCGCCCGCGAAGTCGATGTCACCAAAGATCTGCAGGCCGCCGGCCTCGACGAGCGCGATGAGGCGTTGCGCGGTCTCCGCCACGGTGTACTGTGACCTCTGGCGCACGAGTCCATAGATGGCCGTCGCCGTCGCCGGCAGCGGGATCGCGGGCTCCGACGTCCGCGCCGACCGGTTGTCGCCGGACTGTCCGGGAGATGACGGTGAAATGCCGGCCCGCGGGACGTGGGCCGGTTCGTTCCGCTCTTTGGGGTCAGACGGCTCAGCCATCGCAGGCGCTCCGCATCCGGATCTCGGGGAGCTATAACGACCCGCCTCAAACGCCTCCGGTCCTCCGACCAGCAGCCGGCTGCGATGGTCACGGATTAGTGGCCCATCACATCCGAAAGAGATAGCTGAACTTGACGAAAAAGCTGTCCGACGTCCGGGTGAGTGTCACGAAGTGAAATGACTCGGGTTCCGTGAGGTTGTTGCCGTAACCGACGAACACAACCGTCCCTGGCACCGGCTGATACGCAAACAGGGCCTGCGCCTCCAACACGTTCGTCGTGGTCCGCAGGGCCGGCTGGATGATCCCAGTGTAGGGGTCCTCGATGTAGATGGGCAACTCCGTCCGCGAGGCGTCGCGCAAGTTGTCCACGTATCCCGCATCGTACTGACCGACGAGCCGGAAGAAGATCGGGCGTGACAGCTGATACTCGACGTCGAGCCGCGGGATCCGGGTCTGAGCTACGAGCGATCCGTCAGTGCGGCGATGATAGAAATTCGCGGCGTAGGTGAATTGGGTGCGCATCTGAGGCGTGGGCCGCCAATCGAGCGTGATCGACGTGTTGTTGATGTTCGCGGATGCCCACTCGTAGAAATCCTCGTCACGACACGTGACGTAATTGAGGCGAAAGTCGAAGTGCGCGAAAGCCGGCGTCTGGATCGCGACCGTGCAGTCCGTGTTGGGGATCGTCGAGGTGCCGACGAAGTGCGTGTAGGTCGTGTCGTGCCCCGAAATGTGACCGAGGAAGTAGTACTGGTAGAGCTGCGGATCGTAGCCGAAGTGCTCGAGGAAGATGCCACCCGTCAGCTGCCAGCCACCGAAGAGCGTGGCGAATCCGGTGAAGTGGAATTTTCGGTCCTCAGTCGGGCCGCCATCCGTGAAGTTGCGGTAGGTCCAGATGTTCACGAAGGTGAAGTCCGGCGTAAACGTCTGCAGGAAGCCGCCCGCCGGAAAATAGAACGTGTATCGGTTGTCACTGGTCAGGTTCACGACGCCGGCTCGCCCGACGAATCCCGCCGCCGGCGACCACTCCGGATCGATGCCGTTGATGTCAGCGTTGAACTGCAGGCTGCGGCCGGCACGAACGAAGCGAGCGTCCCAGAGCGGCCCCGCGCCGTGCGATGTCGAGGCGGGCAGTGTATCCGCGATGTAGGGGGTGTTGAGTCGCTCGAAGCTTCCCGCGCCCTGAAAGGCCGCCGAATAGATCTTGTCCCACGTGAACCGCCCGTCAAATCCGGCCACTCGGTCGAAGGACCCCCCGTCCTCCTTGTCAGTCAGCACGACGCCGAGCTGCGACGCCTCGCCGACGTTGGTCAGCGTGCGCACGATGTTGAACAGGGGGTGCCCGGATCCCCCGGCGACCGGATTGCCCTCGTCGTCGAGAGCGCTGAGGTACGCAACGTTGGTGTTGCCGATGTTGCCCGTGAGCTTCGCTGCCCCGATGGGAGCGAGGATCTGACGCGTGTAGATGAGATTGTTCGGTGCATTGAACTGATCGATCCCGTCCAGGAAGAACGGCCGCTTCTCGGGATACTGAAGGGCCACCCGCGGATCGTACTGCAGCTGGGTCGCGTCCGACTCGACCTCGGCGAAATCCGGACGGAACGTGCCGTCCAGCACCAGGTTGTTCGTAATGCCATACCGGACGTTGCCGCCGAACTCCGGGCGCTCCGTGGCGTATTGCCACCCGGGAGCGAGTGCCGCGGGGGGGTTACCCAACGTCTTCTCGGTCACGATCGGGTTGAGGTCCAAGATCAGCCCCGCGTGCAGCCCGGTGAGCCCAACGAGCGTGCCGGACTGGGCAAGGAAGGACGCCGCCGCAATCCGGGTCGGCACCCATGTCTGCATCTCCGACGAGTGCTGCACGTTGCGGACGATGTTGATCCCCCAGTCCTGGGGATCTCGCTGCTGAAACTTGATGCTGCGAAAGGGTATCCGGACCTCGACTTCGTAGCCGTACGAGGTGAGTTGCCCTTTAGACTCGTAGACGAAGTCGGCGCTCAGGTCGATGGGCGGAGGCCCGGCCGCCGACGGGTTGTACCCTCCCCCGATCACCCCCTCTGTGATCGTGCCGTCTTCCTGGACCCCAAACGGATTGACGCCAAAGGAAATGGCGTGTCGCCCATGGACGAACGGGGTGAGGATGATGTCCACGTTGTCGTCGCCATCGATCGCGTCGCGGTTGGCGAGAGTCGCGTGCACCCGACCGTGGGCCTCGAACGCCCGGATCCCGAAGTAGATGGCCGATGGGCTGTACCAGGTGAGGACCTCGGTCGAATCCGACGCCGGTCGCCCGTCGATGGGGAAGTACTCGGAGAAGCCATTCAGCATGGCCGCCTGCTTCCAGACAGGGGCGGTCAGGGTGCCGTCCACGGGGATGTCGGCCGTGATGCGCGGAATGCGGACGTCGAGGTGGTACGCCCGCCCGTCGTACACGGCGCCCTCGACCGCCGGTTGCGTCCTGGCGGCTGATGAGCCGGACGGTGGTAGCGCCCCGCGGCCCGCCGGGGGCGTCAGCGCAGCCCCGGTGTCCGGTGGGGCGCCTGGCTGCTGGGCGTTCGCGATGGACGCCGCGGCCACAGCCGCGGCGAGGAAATAGACGCGTGTCGACACGTGCTCTGAATATTCTCCGAAGGCGCGCGGGGCTCACTCTGGCGCAAGCCCGGTCTCGTGTACCACCACGAGGGCGCTACGCCGTACCCGGGAGTGTACGCACTCGCGTGGGTGCACCACAATAGTCGTGGCCGTCGTCGTCCAGGTCTCACCCCACCAGGCGTCCATCTGAAGTACGTGGTAGATACCCGCGCGGCGGACAACCCTCGGCGAGAGACTACAATCTGCTCCGGGATCGACTACCATCATGACGCAGGTTCAGCGGGCACGACGCACGCCGGGCGCTTTCTTGTCCTACGCGCATCATTCGTGCAAGGGGGCAGGTGGCCGACAGTCTGGTGCCAGGCACCCCACGAGACGAGTCGAATGATCAGTCGAGCCGCCGCTGTTGGCGGTCCAACCCAAAGTCGAACGAGGTAGAAACCCATGACACCACGCATCGCGACGGCTCTTGTTGTTGCCGCCTGTACCTTCGCCCTCGCCGGCCCGGCAGTCGCCCAAGGTGGTGGGGCTGGCTCCGCAGGCATGCACCTCGCTCCTGGACAATGGGCGGTCGACGGCTCCATTGGCTTTGCGGTGCCCGTCGGTACGTACGGCACGGGACTCAACACGGGCCTCGATCTCATGGGCGCGGCGGAGTACCACCCGGTGGGAACGGGTCCGTTCTATTTCCGTGGTGAGATTGGCTACTCGAACTTCGGCTACAGCGGGGGCGGCGGGAGCTCGAGCATTCTGCGGATCGACGCCGATGGCCTGTACGATTTCCCGATGCGGTCGAAGCTCAAGGTGTATGCGCTCGCGGGTCTCGGCCTCTACCACGTGTCGGCCACGTTCGACCTCTGTGGCGAGGCGCCCTTCTACTCATGCTCCGAGTCGAGCACAGGGGTCGGCATCAACTTCGGCGGCGGCATCCGCTACCCGCTGGATCCCGTCCAGCTCTTCTTCGAGCTGCGATACCAGTTGCCGTTGACCGCACCGTTCGCCCTGAACGACGCGCCCTACTTCCCCTTCCAGTTCGGCGTCCGGTATCTCTTGCCGAGGTAAGGACTAGTGGCTAGCGGCTAGGGACTAGTGGCTCGGGAACAAACCTCGGGGCCCGTGAGGCGTCGCCATCACGGGCCCCGAGGTTTGTTCTAGCTACTGGTCCCCAGCCACTAGCCACCAGTCACTCCCATGCCCCACATCGTCCTGCTCGGCGATTCCGTATTCGACAACCAGAGTTACGTCCAGCCCGGCCGAGCGACCATCGACGCGTTCACCACTCAGGCGGCGCCTGGATGGGATGTCACGTTACTGGCACAGGATGGGAGCACGATCGACGAGATCGGCCGTCAGCTGGTTCACCTCCCGAGCGACGCCACGCACGTCGTCGTGTCGGTTGGCGGGAACGATGCGCTGCGCGACGTCGGGCTCCTCACGGAGCAGGCGGGGACAGTCGCGGAAGCGCTGTGGAAGCTCGGACAGGTCGCCGAACGTTTTGAGCGTCGGTACGTCGCCATGCTGCGCAAGGTCCGCACGCGTGGGCCACAACCCCTCATCTGCACCATCTACAATGCCAACTTCGGAGACGCGCATCTCCAGCTCATCACCACCACTGCGCTCACCGCGTTCAATGACGCGATCATCCGCGCGGCGTGGGCAGCGTCATGCTCCATCGTCGACCTGCGCACCATCTGCGACGAGCCGGAGGATTACGCGAACGAGATCGAGCCCTCCGCGCGGGGCGGCGAGAAGATCGCGGCGGCAGTACTGGGACGGCTAGGGGCCAGTAGCTAGTGGCAGGGGAACAAACCACAAGGCCGGCGACGGCACCGAGTTCAATGGCCCTGCAATGTGTTCACCAGCCACTGGTCCCTAGCCTAGCCACTAATCCCGAGTCTCACCGTCACCGGCCAGCTCACCTCGTGCCGTATCGTCGGGCCGTCGCCCCAGATGCTGCCGAGCGACTCGATGAACGGTGCCACGGGGTCAGTACCCTGACGCGCGACGTAGCGCGCGCGCGCAGACCAGGAGCGGAGATACTGCGCGAGCTCGTGAATGGTCCACCTGCGGACGATGACGAAGGGAGGCGCCGGGATTTCGTCGAACGGGAACGCGAGGCGAAGATAGCCGCGGCCTACCAGTTCGCGGCCCGGTGGCCAGTAGGGACCAACTGTGACGTGATTGTAGTGTCGGAGTGCGGCATCAATGGCCGCGTCATCTGCGACGATGGGGTCGTCGTAGCTCCACACCGCGAGCAGGCCACGTCGCACGAGCACGCGCTTGACCTCGCCGTAGAACCGATCGAGATCGAGCCAATGCAGCGCTTGGGCGACCGTGACGAGATCGATCGTGCCGTCCGGAAGTCCGCTCGCTTCGGCTGTGGCCACGCGATATTCGATCCGCGGATGGGCGTGTGCGTGGGCGAGCTGCTCGGCGCTGGCATCAGTCGCGATCACGCGGTCGAAATACGCCGCAAGTGCGACGGCTGCCTGGCCGTTGCCAGTGGCACAGTCCCAGGCGACGCCACGACGCGGGACAGCGCCACACACGAACTCGACCAGCTCGGGCGGATAGTCAGGCCGGATGTCCGCGTATGTCGCGGCCTGTGTCGAGAAGAGCTCGGGGACCTCTGAGAAAGTAGACATACAGAGAGTAGAAAGTAGACAGAAACCGCACGCCACAAACCCGTGGGGGTTAGTGGCTGGTGATTGTGGTTGGAGTCTACTTTCTACTTTCTGTGTTTCTACGCTCTCGGCCGCTTGGCGGCCGCGTTACTAGTCACCGGAACTTGGGATACGTGCCGGTGGGCGCGTAGGTGACGTCGTGCGTCGCCTCTTCGAAGAGGCGGAGGCGAAGCGTCAGGAGCTCGCATAACTCTTCCGCATCATCACACAGCTCGCGGTCGTGATCGCCACGCACGCGATCGACGACGGACTCAGCCAGGAAACACAAATGGCGGAGTGCGTCTGCAGGGATGACGGACCCGGGCGTATGACGGCCGGGCAGTCGAACGACCGCCATGTTGCGGTCCTGATTGAACACTTCAAGCTTGACGAGCTCCATGGATCCCTCGGCCGCACGCTTCTGAGTCGTAAGCTAACAACAGATGGAAAATTACGGGCAAGGCGACTTGGCAAAGAACGCTCGGGGCCGGTTGCGGCCAGGGACTGGTGACTAGGGACTAGCCCCTCTTACTTGTGCTTGTCGCGATAGATCGCGCGACTCGTGTGGTTCTGCTCGTGGTTGATCTGACCCTTCTCGGCGCCCGTGAGCTTCCCGCCGTTGGCCGCACGGTCCGCGTGAATCTGTCGATTGATGCCCTGCTCGCGTCCCTCGAGATGCGAGGCCTGGCCAGCGGACAGATTGCCGCTTCGTATCCCGTTTGCGATCCGCTGCTGCTGATGATAGCGCCGCTGGCCGACTTCGTTGTTGCCGTAGTGAGCCGTGGTGGCGTTGTGCTTGTCCGCGTGGATCTCGTTGCTGAGGTGGTTCTGCTCGCCGTTGAGCTGCGAGCGATCGGCGGCCGTGAGGTGCCCGTCGTCGCTGGCCCGGTCGGCTCTGGCTTGCGCATTGACCGAAGCCTCTTGCCCTTCCAGCGACTTCGTCTCACCAGCCGTGAGTTGTCCGCTCTGCACGCCATTGGCGATACGGTCCTGCTGGTTGTCTGCCCGCGCCCTATAGGTCCCTGGCGGCGGTGCCTGCTGATCCTGCGCAGCGCTCGGGAGCGCCGCGATGGCGATGCCGAGCAACGCGGCGAGTGGGGCTGCGTAGACAGCTTTGCGAATCATCGTTCCCCCTGTTCCAGTAAGAGCCTGCCGCCAAAGCTTCGATGGTGAATCGACGTCCCGCCGGTCTATCAGGAGGGCGGCGTATGGCGTCGCCTCTACCTGACATTTCACGAGCACGGTGCGGTCGGTGCCGGTGGTGGTCTCCTCTCTGCGCATCTCCTTGCTCGGGCGCTTTAGCGCCCGTGGCACCCGTCGGGAGACGACGAAGCAGCCTCGGCGTTAACGATCGGCTGAACGCCCAACCGTCGCAAAATGTGACAGTAGAGGACAGGGGCCAGTGGCGCCGCAGCGCCACTGGCCCCAGAGCTTCCCTCGCACTGCCCGATGGCACTCCGGGCAAAGCCCGGAGTGCCATTATGCCCGATCAATCGTGTGGAGGGCCACCCCGGCCGTCTGGAGCCGTCATCTGACCCTGACGCCGGAAGAACATGACAGGGCCAGGATGGCCGGCGTGGTCCAGATTGCCCGCCGTGTTGAGCTGCTCGGGCGTCAACACCGCATCTGCTGCGGCCGTCGCCCGCCAGACGTTCTCGCGGATCGTCCGCATGATCGTCATCGCCGAGTCGCGCCGCGCGGCCGATGGAGCCGCACTGCCGCTGTCTGCTCCGGCACCGCGTCCACCGCGTCCGCGCCAGCCCCGACGCATGCCACGCATCTCGGAGCGCATTGCCATCAGCCGTTCGACGAATGGCTTGTTGTCGGTGTGCAGCTTGTCGTCGATCGAGATGATGTTGTTGACCTGGGCAGGACTCAGGTGCAGCAACGTCTGGTGCTCGAGCAGCCGAGCGATCGGATCATGCATTCGCCGATGCATGCCCGGCCCGTGCATCATCCGACCGCGCATCTGTGGGCCGGGCATCGGGTGGCCGCGGCCATCGGGACCACGGCCGTACATCTGGTTGCCGCCACCGAACCGGCTGCCGCCGTCGGGGGCCTCGCCGCCCTGCGCCATCGCGACGCCGGCCGTCATTGCCAGTGCCGAGCACAGGATCAGGATTCCGCGAATCGATTTCATACACGTACCTCATGCACGTTGTGTGGCGCGCGGCCCGAACAACTCTACGGGTCGATCACTGCGCGAAATGTCTACAGTCCTCACCCAGTATTACTGCGGGATTCGCGCAGCTGTTGGGTCGCGGGCCCTACGGGCCCGAGAGGAGTAGAACCGCAGAAAGTAGAAAGTAGACACCAACCGCTAACCACAGACCACGAACCCACAACCAACCACAAACCCTCGGGCTTGTGGCTGATCGGTCGTGGCTCGTGTCTACTTTCTACTTTCTGTAGTTCTACTCTCTCGGCCGCGAAGCGGCCGCGCCATCATCACGCCATCGCCGATCGTGAGCAGAGCCGCTTCGACGCGCGGATCGTCTCGCACTTTCCGATTGATCGCGCGCATCGCCTCGGTGTCGGCTTCGTGTCGCGCGGCATCGACGACCGCCCCATCCTGGAGGGCGTTGTCGAGCAGGATGAGACCACCGGGGCGGACGAGCGTCAGGCACGCCTCGTAGTACCCGTCGTAGCCCGTCTTGTCGGCGTCGATGAAAGCAAAGTCGAACGATCCTGCGGCGCCGTCGTGAACGAGACCCGCCAGCGTCTCGCGTGCTGGTCCCAGTCGAAGGTCGATCCGGTCCGTCATCCCCGCCTTGGCCCAGTAGCGCCGGGCGGTGCGCGTCCACTCTTCGCTCACGTCGCAGGCAACGACACGGCCATCGCTCGGAAGCGCCATCGCTACCACGAGCGCGCTGTACCCTGTGAACGTCCCGATCTCGAGGCATCGCCGTGCGCCAATCAGTCGCACGAGCATGGCCATGAACGCGCCCTGGTCGGCGCCGATCTGCATACCGCCCCGCGGGATCGCCGCGGTTTCCGCCCGCAGCTCGCGCAGGAGGGGGGCCTCGTGCACCATCTCCACAGTCGCATAGCGCTCGATCGCATCGGGCAGCAAAGAACGTTTCGGTGTCATCCTTCCGTCTCCATGTTGCGCTTCCCAGATTATGCGTCGCCCGGGCGACCATCACCGGTGCGCCGCAGCCGGGAAGCCGCCTGCCGGCACTCGCCACTCGCACTCGAGGCAGTCCACATGAAACCTATCGCCGTCGGACGCCGCGCCGCCGTACTCACCGCCGCCCGGTACGCCATGGTCCTCGCGGGCGCCATGGGCACGCTCGTCCCCGAATCGGCCGCGGCTCAGGGGAAGCCGTCCGCCGGCGGCGTGCGCATCGCGGTGACCGTTCCGGCGTCGGTCGAGCCGAATCCCGTCGATGGCCGCGTGCTCGTGATCCTCGCCAACACCAACGAGCCGGAGCCACGATTTCAGGTCGGGCGCGGGTTGTCGTCGCAACCGATCTTCGGCATCGACGTCGACGGACTACGCCCGGGCCAAGCCGCCATCCTCGACGGCGACACGCACGGCTGGCCGGTCGCCAGTCTCCGCGAGATCCCCGCCGGCCACTACTGGGTGCAAGCGGTCCTCAATGTCTACACGACGTTTCACCGGGCGGACGGACATACGATCAAGGCCCACATGGATCAATGGGAAGGCCAGCACTGGAACCGTTCCCCGGGCAATCTCTATAGCACGCCGCAGCAGGTGACGATCGGCCACGAAGCCAGCCTGATCCACATCTCCCTCACCCAGCGCATCCCACCGATCGCGCCGGCGCAAGACAGCAAGTACATCCGACACATCAAGTTTCGGTCGGATCTCCTGAGCAAATGGTGGGGTCACGACATCTACCTCGGGGCATACGTCCTGCTCCCTCCAGGATACGACGAGCACCCGACTGCGCACTACCCGATCGCGTACTATCAGGATCACTTCCAGCCGACATTTTCCGCCTGGCGCGAGACGCCGCCTGATTCGAGTGCTCCCGCGCCGGTCCGTGCGCGACAGCAACAAGCCTACCGATTCACGCAGGACTGGACGTCGGGCAAACTGCCGAAGTTTCTGATCGTGGGGTTCCAGCATCCCACGCCGTACTACGACGATTCCTACGCCGTGAACTCGGCCAACAACGGTCCCTATGGAGACGCGCTCTGGGGTGAGATGGTGCCGCGCGTCGAGCGTCAGTTTCGTGCGATTGGGCAGCCATGGGCGCGCGTGACGTTCGGAGGCTCGACCGGCGGGTGGGAGTCGATCGCCTGGCAGATCTTCTATCCCGACTCACTCAACGGCACCTGGACCGCTTGTCCCGACCCGGTCGACTTCCATTACTTCCAGCTCGTCAACATCTACCAGGACTCCAACGCGTTCCGCCCGAACGCGCCCTGGAAGCAGACCAATGTCCGCGGATGGGAGCGCACGCCGGACAACCAGAGCCTCATGAACCAGATGGATGCGAGTCATCTCGAGGCCGTATATGGATCCCGCGGCCGATCGGGAGACCAGAATGGACATCTTCATGGATGTCTTCGGCCCCATGGGTGATGACGGCTACCCGCGACTCGTCTACGACAAGTGGACGGGCAAGATCGACACGGGCGTCATCGACTACTGGCGCGAGCACTACGACCTGAATCACATCCTGCAGCGCGACTGGGCAACACTCGGCCCGAAGCTTCAGGGCAAGCTGCATTTCTACGTGGGCGACGAGGATAGCTACTACCTGGAGGAAGCGGCCTTCCTCATGAAGGGGTTCCTCGATCACTCGAGCAATCCGCACTCCGACGCGACATGGGACATCGGGCGCCTGCAACCGCACTGTTATACCGGGATGCCCACGAGTCCAGGCGAGACGTTCTACCATCGCGTGCTGCCAGCGATGTCGGAGCGCGTGACGTCCACGGCACCGTCAGGAGCGGACGTCTCGTGGAAGTACTGATTGCCTCACCTGACGCCGGAACGCCAGATACGCGGGCACTCCACACGCGAGGAGCGCGAGCGCGAGCCACGCTTCCACGGGATTCGTGTGCACCATGTTGATCACGAGCCACGTACTGGCCACCACGAACACGAGCGGCACCCAGGGATACCCGGTCGTCCGGTACGGCCGCAGGGCGTCCGGACGCGTGCGACGTCAGGATGAACAGGCTCCCAGCCGTGAGCGCGTAGAAGATGGCGTAGGCGAAAACCACGAGATCGGTGAGCTGATCGTAGGTGCCGCTCACGGCAAGGATGCCAGCCACGACGGTGTTGGTCGCGATGGCAAACACCGGCACGTGAGAGCGAGCACCGAGCCTGCCAAAGACGGAAAAGAACTGACCGTCGCGGGCCATCGCGAACGCCACGCGTGGCGTCGTCAGCATGTTGCCATTGAGCGTTCCGAGTGCGGAAACGATGAAGATCAGTGCCACGGCCTTGCCCGCACCGCCGCTCAGGAACGTCGCGACTGCCTTGGTCGCGACAGCGGGTGCATCCGGATATGTGGTGGAGCTGGCTGTCGCGATCGCGGCGATCGGCAAGGCATAGACGTAGGCGGCGTTGACGGCGACATAGAGGCCGATCACGATGATCATCCCGCCGATGATCGCGCGCGGCAGGGTGCGCTGCGGATCCCGAATCTCGCCTGCGGCGATCGGAAGGTAGCTCCATCCCGTATACGCCCAGAGCGCGGCGATCATGGCTGCGCCGAAGGCCGCGGGTCGACTGAGGCCTGACGGGGACACCGGCGGTGGCGAGGCTGCGGCATGAAAGTGGGCCCAGGTGCCCGTGCCGGAGAATCCGAACACAGCCACAATGATGAGGACGACGGCCGTCACTTTGATTGCCGCGAGCACCGTCTGCGTGCGGCCGCTGGCGACCACGCCAATGCAATTCACGATGGCGACCGCGATCAGGACCGCGACCGCGCCGACCTGCCGAGCGCCAAAGGCCCAATGGATCGCGTGCCCCGCCAGCGAATAGTCGACCCTGACCCAATCGCCACCCAGGTAGACGACCGATCCGAGAAAGGTGGCGAATGACGTCGCGACCGCTGCCGTCGCGCTGGCGCCGACGATCACGCGCATCCATCCGTACTGGAACGCGACGGCCCGTCCGTACGCCGTTCGGAGAAAGACGTACTCCCCGCCAGTCTCGGGGAGCATCGCGCCGAGCTCAGCGTAGGTGAGAGCGCCGGCGAGGGACAGGAGTCCCGCGGCGATCCAGGCTGCCAACACGAGCGCGGGTGTGCCCACCAACTGCGCCATGATGGCGCTCTTGAGGAACACACCGGTGCCAATGACGATGCCCACGACGAGCGAGAGGGCGTCGAGCGCGCCGAGGCCACGAACCAGTTGCGTGGACTGCCGAGCGAGGGCCACGCGGCGTGGGCGGACAAAGGTGATGGCACGCAGTCAGTTTGTGGCGGATCCCGCGACGCGACCGCCATCTGCGAGCCGGGACCGTTAATATCGACCCTGGCCCGCCTTTTGTCTCTCCCGAGCTGCTCCGGCGCTGTCTCCGATCAATGTCAGCATGAGCGCGTAGCTCTGGTGCAGGGACCGGTCCTGGGGATGGTCCGCGATGGCGAGTCGGTACGCCGCGTCCGCATCCGCGACGTCATCGAGCTGCTGCGCCGCCTGGGTGAGCACCATGATGGCATCAGTCGAGTCGCGTTGCAGCAGGTACGCGCGCCGCGCGAGCCGGATGGTCCCGAGGTAATCCCGGGCCGCATACCGCACCCATGCGCGTCGCATGATGTCGGCATACTCCCCGGGCTCGACCAGCCGTGCACTGTCGAGAACCTGTTCCGCCGCCGCCACGCCAGCGTCTCCCCGCGTTACCAGGATCGATGCGGCAGCCTGGTACAGGTACGGGTCGCCGGGATACAGCGTCCTGGCGATCGCATACTCGCGGATCGCCGCGAGGGTATCCCCAGTGCGCTCCAACACATCCGCTGCTCGCTCGTGCGCGACATACGACTCCGGCTCATCGTGCAGCGAGGCCATGATCGCACTCTTGTTGTCGCGCCATACTGGTGTGCGCGTCCAGGTCCGCACGCCCAACGCGACAATGGCACAAACCGCGAGCGCCGGCGCCGCGAACGCGAGTCGATCGACCGGCCAATGGTCCCACAGCCAGCCCGCGACGATCGCGACGGCGACGGTCGGCAGGTAAAGTGTGCGTTCTGCGACAATGATGCCCGAAGGGAAGACCACGTTCGCGACCGGCGCGATGGAGATCGCGAACAACAGGATCGCGAAGGCGACGGGGGGAGCGACGCGCCGCGTGTACCATGCCAGCAGCGCGGCAGCGATCAGGATCAACGCGCCGAGCAACACGCGCCCCGTCAGCCCGTGGGCGATCGCGATGACCTGCGGCATGTAAGCAATGTGCAGATGGAGGGGCACGACAGTCAACCGCAGATACTCCACGACCGTGCTGATCGCAGTCAGGTAGCGGGCCCCGGTCGTGTTGTGCGCCCAGGGAGCCGCAACTCGGACCATGGGCGTCGCGCGGAAGACGAACGCGAGGACGCCCGCATAGAGTACGGTCACGCTAGCATACGCGGCATAGAGGCTCGCGCGGCCCGGCACGTGCGCCGCGCCGGCTGACGTGGAGGCACGGCTCGCGCGACTGTCCGCGCTCGACGCCGGGCGGCGAAGCAACAGGTCCCACGCCACCGCAATGGCGACGAAGGTGATGCCCGACTCCTTGGACGCCAGAGCGGCGGCGTAGAGCGGCACGGCCGTCCAGTGGCCGCGGCGGTGCGCGAGGAGCGCGGCAATGACGAACGCCGCGCACATCAACTCACTCCGCCCGGCGAGATTGGCGACCGCTTCGACATGCACCGGATGGACGGCGAATACGAGCGCACCGACCGTCGCCGCCGTTCGCGACACCAGCGTCGCGGCGAGACGCCACACGAGCACACACGCCGCGACGTGCCAGGCGACGTTCACCGCGTGGAGCCAGATCGGCGAGCCGTGCGACAGCGACCAGTCGATGGCGAACGAGGAGATCGCCAACGGCCGGTACTGGCCGGCGCCACTCGTCTCCGGCCAATAGCTGTGCGCGAATGAGCGCACGACCCCCGAGAGCGCCCGGACGAGGGGGTTGCGTGCGACGACATCGTTGTCGTCGAGGGCGAAGCGGTTTGCGAGAGCGTTCGCATAACAGGCCGCAGCGACGCCTCCAACGACGAGGCCCGCGCGCCACGCCCCGGTCCGTGCGGAGGGAGCGGATGCGACCGTGCGCCGTTCGGGATCCGCTTGCATGGAGCTCAGGCGGCGCGCGGTCGGACGACGGACGGCGTGATGATGGGAACTGGAGCGGTGGCAGCGAGCCGGACCTGCTGGCGCTGCCACTTGACACTCACGGAGACCAGTCCGGCGAACGTCAGCGGAATCAGCACGAGCACGACAGGAAACGGACTCAGGTCGTGCACGAGGAAGGCCCGACGAGGGTCCTTCGGATTGACGTACGCAGTGGTCGACGCGCCTGGGCGATAACGGCTCGCGATGCCAATCGCCCAGCTCCAACTGCGAGACTCGAGGACAGCCGTGACAGTCGAGGAGTGATACATCCGATCGCCGACACGGTAGGCATAGGTGACGACCGGCCGGTACGTCGTGCCGCCCTTGGATCCACGGACCGTTTCGACCCTGGACGCCTCGATGACCGCGGGCACGGACCGCCACGTCACGAGCCGCTCGAGCTGTGACAGCGTCGCCAACGCGCCTGCTGCCGCGATGACGCCCAGGAACGCCATGACCACGGCCACGCGCGGCGCCGCAGGCGTGGCTGCCGCGGATGCGATCGCAGCGCTGCGTGGCGTCGGACGCAACACGCTGACCCCGGGCGCCGGCGTCGGGCGCGCCACCTCCGTGGGTGACGCGCCAGTCCGGGCCGCGGCCGCGTCCCAGCCCCCGAATGCACGCGCCGCCGCGGCGCAGGTCGACTGCGTGCCGACGTCGCTCGTCGCGAGCGCGGTCCACGGCAGCGTCGAACCGTCTCGCAAGACGAAGACGATGCGATAGCCGGGTATCGCGTGATTGCGTTGAGTCGATATGAGATTCACCTCGAGCGCGACATCGCGGATCTCCGAGAACTGCACCTGGGTCATGCGCGCGCGTTTGAGGCCACCCGTCTGGATCAGCTGAGCGGTCTGGGCACCGCGGTCGAACACAATGCGGCGATCGACAGCGACGAGCATCCCCGCCAGGCCGCCGCAGGCGATAACGCCGAACACCCCGAGGGCCGCCACCCAGAGCTCGCGGTTGCCTCGCTCACCAGCGACGATCATGGCCCCGAGAACCAGCACGGCACCGATGGTCGCGACAATCCCCACGCTGCGCACGATCCAGGGGCTCTGCCGCAGCACCAGGCAGTTGGGTGTGTGCTCGACGATCTGCATGGAGTCGATCGCGCCTCTGAGGGGGACAACCGCACGCCAGTCCTGCTGGGTGACAGACGAATTGGGCGGACGGCGGGACACCGCCAGCGCGGTTCCGGCGGACTCGAAGGGCTCAACACCCCGCCCTTGTTACGTGGTCAGCGGATCGCGCGTCCGGCCGACATGCAGTGTCTCGCGCCATTCGAGCCCCGCGAAGCTGGCCCCAGTGGGGCCTCCGCGACGAGGTTCCCCTGGGTCTTCACCGTCGCAGTCGCGGCTTGCGTCGCGCTCGCGGCGTTTCTCCTGATGGACTGGCGCGAGGTCATTGACCTGCTGCGTCGCCACACGGTCCTGCAGGCGGAGCTCGCCGTGTGCGGCGGCACCTTGGCAGGACTCCTGTTGAGTCGCATGGAGGCCGGACCCGTGATGCGGAAGCGCCTTGCGGTGCTCGACGCGCTGTACGAGCAGGCTGCGGCCTACCCAGTCCGCGTCGAGTCGGGATATACGCACTATCTCCCTTGCGTTCTTCTCATGGCCGACGAGCCGAGTGCCAACCTGACGGCGGCGCTGCACGTGCGCTCGGAATCCGCAGTGCTCAAGGCTGCCGCGAGTGGCCTCTTCTACGTCGGACCCAAGGGCGCGCTGCTGTGCACGATCGGGGGCGATGAGCACACCGTGGGGACGAACGCCCATCGCGGGCGCGCCGCCGAGCGGAGCTGGCGGTGGCAATCGATGCTGTCTGCGCTGCGCCCGCGCAGGTCGCACACGGCACGACAGACCTCGAGAGTCGATCTCGGCCAGATTCGGCAGGTCACCGCGGTATCAATCGCAATGCCGCAGGGCCACTTCGCCCGTTTGGCGCGGATCCGTCCCCGGCACGCGATGTTGCTCCGCTGGCCGACCGGACAAGCCCTTCTGGCCATCCCGGCCATCGGTGATACGCTTCCGAAATTGCACCGGTGCCTGGACGACCTCCGTTGGGCGAGTTGAGCCGCGGGCACCGGTGATCGGGCGATCGTCACGCCGTTGCCGTTGCGTTGGGCCCGCCGTCCTGAGTTTCGGAACCGAGTCGTAGGTCCACTTCCCGACAAAATTGGAGATCCTGTGGCCGACCCCGCAGCGAAGCCCACCAACCCGGCCGGCGTGGCCGCCGGGAAGACCGCACCCGCCGCTCCCGCTCCCGCGGCAGCCGCCAAGGCCGCTCCGAGCAGCCCCCCGGCAGCGAAGTCGGCCCCTCAACCCGCAGCCGCCAAGCCGATCGCGACCGTGGACGATCTCATCGAGCGTGCGGAGGACCGGCTGATCGCCAAAGGCTCGACCGTGCGGCTTTCCCCGGACAATCCCGACGTCGCCAGCACAGCGCGCCGCGAGGAGCTCGAGGACAGTCTGGAAGCGTGCGGCATCAAGACCGTCTGGGACAAGACATTGGCGAAGGACGCGATTGTGGTGGAGGCAGGGAAGGCGAGGGGCTAGGGACTAGCCCGTCGCCCCTTGCCACTGTAGTAGCACTCCGGCGCCATGATAGCGGCTCTACTGGCGACGGAACACGGCGACCACGTGCTGTTCGTCTTCGTCCGGGTTGGCCAGGTTCTGGATATCGAACTCGCGGGTTCGGATTTTCCCGTCCGCTGAGAGGTACTCCCGCCCCGCCTCCACCTCCATCGTCTTGCCCTGGTGCCGTAGTTGCGAGACGAAATTGGCGGTATCACCGTGCTGCGTCACCTGCGTGAGCACGGTCGCTTCCTGATCAGGAAGGTTCGACGTGACCTGGCCGGTGCCGACGGGCCACGCGTACGTGATCCGGGTCGTGCCGGTGTCGCTTCCGCCCGTCTCGACAACCCGGTAGACCGAGTCCTGGCGGGTATAGGTCGAGGTGTCGGCGCCGGGCGTGGGAAGCAGCCCAAAATCACTCTTGTCCTTGTCGAGGACCCATGTCCCGCTGAGGTCGGGACCGCTCGCACGCCCCGCCTGCCGTTGGTCAGGGGACTGCGCCGCCGCGGCCCCGGCGAGCGTGAGCAGCAGGCTGGCGCTGATCGCAGCGCGTATCGAACGCTGCACGACTCCCGTCAGCCCCTCGCTCCGACGGTCGCCTTCACCGCTTCTGCCTCGAGCGCGATCACGACGTCTTGGAGCTCGTCCATGATCGGGCCGCGGAATCCCACCACTCCCAACCGCTCGAACACGCGACGGTACCACCCAGCGGTCACGTCCGGGCCTCGCGCGAACCGCCCCCAGATCGTTTCCGGGAACGCCGTGCGTTTGAGGTCCGCGAGGATCGCGCTCGCGTTGTGCAGCTTGTCCGCGGCACAGATCCATCGTGCAGACTCGCCGGCCTGCGCGAGACGCTCGAGGTAGTCGTCTTTGCGATCCTCCCACGACAAGTCGACACCATCATCGTCGACTTTGCGCTCGGTCACCGATAGCACCGCCGTGAGCACGTCCGCTCCGAATTTCGAGCCGATGCGCTCCACCAGATCCTCGCGCGTGTAACCGTCGCGCACACTGTCCTCGACGACGTCGTGAAGGATCCCACCGAGGACGGTCGTTTCGTTACATCCGTACCGCGTCAGGATGATCGCGACGTTCGCCGGGTGCGTGAGGTACGGCAGCGCCGTGCCTTTGCGCACCTGGCGATCATGATGCTTCGCCGCAAAGGCAAAGGCGTGGTTGATCTTGTCCGAGTATCCGACGATCGGGGCCATCAACGAAGAATGCGCTCGCTACACTCGCAGCGCTACCATCAACCGCCCGTGGATTACAAAGAGCGCTACGCCTTGCACGATGAGGGCAAGCGCCGCGCCCGCCAACCCCTGTCGGGGGCCGAGTTTGAAGGCCGCCACCGTCAGCGCCACGCCCACCGCCACGATCCCCACATCGAGACCCGCATTGAACCAGAGGAGCCGGTCGAGTCGAGTCGCGCTTCCGAGGTCGCGCAACGGGACAGCCAGCCAGCGCACCGCGCCGACGATGAGTGCCCCCATGCCCCACATCGAATGCTGCAAGGCAAACTGCTTCAACAACGGAGACCGCGTACGCGACACAGCGAGCATCGCCATGACGGCCGTGCCCGCAATGATACTGACGCCTCCCCACATCATGAGTCGCTCGAGGTAGGCTCGCTCGAGCTGCATGACACTGTCTGCGAACATAGTGAAGGGCTAGGGGGACGGTGAAGGGCTAAAGGGACGCGGTCAGCCGTGGCGGCACGTCGGCATCCCACAAGACTACTCCGCGGACGTGTAGCCGTGACTCGCGGAGCGTCGCGACCGCACTCGCGAGGCGTGCGAGTGGCGTAAATGCCACTCGCACGCACACGATGGCTTCGCTCACCGGCAGGACGCTGTCGGGCCCGACCTGAGCTGCGCCCGCGGGCGCGGCGACAACGACCAGATCGTAGCGACGTCCCAGCCGGAGGAGCTCGGCTCGGAGCGCTCCGCCGGGTGTCGTCACTCTGACGGCGTCCTCTGACGGGCCTTCGCTACTCTCCGTCGCCGCGTCTCCGACGTCCGCATCGGCGAAGCTCGCATCCGGCATCTCGACGACGACGCCACTGTTTTTTGACCCGGCGGGCATCACATTTAGCAACCGATCGCGTCCAATGACCGCCGTCGAGACGATGCTGCTCCACTCGGCGCGACCCGCCAGCACGTCGGAGACGCCCGGCGCTCGTGGCATCCCAAGGATGCCGGCCACGACCGCGGCATCCCGGTCGGCGTCGATCAGCAGGGTCGTGTGAGAGTCGTGCGCACTGGCGACGGCGATGTTTGTCGCCACCGTTCCGACGACCTCCGCCTCGTCGCCCGTGATCGCCACCAGCGGAAAGCCGGTCGATGCGGCCGCGTCGGCACCGCTCACGCTGAGGTAGACGTATCGATAGCTCTCCGAATTCACGTCGATGAGGGTCGAGAGCTGCTTGTCGGTTTTACGTCGCATGCGGCGCGGGTCCGGGGGGCGCGGTCCGACCGTGGCCAGGATCGGCACGCCGGCAACCCGACTCGCCTCGGGCCCGTCCGACACTCGTGGCGTCGAGAGCTCGGTGCCGAAGGTCACGGCAAACCCGACCGCCAAGCCGAGGACGAGCGCGGCGGCCATCAGCGCGAGGGGCGGTGCACTCCCGCCGGCGATCGCCCGTGCTTGATCGACCCGCGCATTGAGCGCGGAATCCACGCGGCGAGCATCCGCCAGGGCAAGCGCCGCCGATGCGAGGGTGAGGCCGACCGAGTCGAGTCGCGTGTGCGCGAGCGTGGTGTCGACGTGCGGCACTCGGGGTGCGGCACGCGTCGCATCCGGACTCAGCCCCGTGATCTCCGTGCCCAGCGCCCGCGCCCGAGCGGTCGCAATGGCCTCGATGGCTTGGCCGATCGAGGCGAGTCGCGCGGTGAGTGCGAGATACGGGACATCGGTCCTGTTGGACGACAGAGCGTCCCGGGCGCGTACGACCACCGCGAGCGAATCCAAGAGCACGCGGACGCGCGGGTCCCCTTTCAACGCTCGGGCATCACCCAACGCGCGGTACGATGTCGGCAGTGGCGAACGCGTGACCAGCGCGACCAGCGACGTGAGCTCGGCTCGATCGGCGCCCAGGGAGTCGCGACGAGTACCCCCACCGCTCGAAGCGGCACGCGCGACCAGCGAGTCGTGGATCGCCTGCCGAGCCGCGCGCGCGCGAAGCCGATCGCGCACCACCGCACTCTCCGCTGCCAGTTGCGCGACCTGGAGCCGGGCAACCCGATGCACCAACGCAAAGGTGTCGGGACGATCCTGGGTCGTGGCCAGCAGTCGCGCAGCCGCCCGGGTTGTTTCGTGTGGGATGAGGATCAGCGTGAGCAGCGCGGCGATGAATGCCGTCGAGCTGACGCCGATGATACGGAGCGGACGGCGGAGCGCATTGCGCGCTCGGGCCGCCAGCCACTGTGTAACGGCTGCCATCGTCGATCGCGACGGCTCGGGATCCGACACCGGAGGGAAGGCAGCGGGCGCGTCGCGCCCCGGAGACGAGAAGGACAGAGTCCGGGCACCACGCGCCGCCGCCTGCGGGCACTACTGGACGGTGACCTGGCCCTTCATGCCGAGCGCCAGATGCGGCGTGCAATTGAAGCCATACACGCCAGGCGTGACACCGGCAAACGACACCGTGTAGGTGTCATTCGGTGCCACGAGCAGCGGACCGCTGAGCACACCGAGCTTCGCCGAGGGGCCGGCACCCGTTTGTGCGGGCATGTTGGCATTGAGCTGTCCCTTCGACGCGTCAGGCGCCGTGTTGAACGCGAGATTGTGTGGCCCGCCCGTCACATTGACGAACTTGATGCCATCGCCGACCTTGATGGACAGCGTCGCGGGATCGAAGCGGTACCCCTTCTCATCGCCGATCATCTTCACTTCATATGTCTTGCCCGTGATGGGCGCCGGCGTGCCCGCACTGGCGGCTGCCGCAGGCGCGGCGCCCGTCGTGGCTGCACTGTTCGCAGCCGGCGTGGCGACACCGGTCGAGGCGCCACTGCTGGTCGCAGCAGTGTTCGCCGACTTGTCGCCGCCACTTCCGCAGGCCACGAGTGTCACGCTTGTTGCCAGCACCACCAAAGTGAACCGCATTCTCGAGAACCTCCAAATCGCTCAGGATTACCGTCGGTGATAGGTCTGCCGCTGTTCGCGTGCAGACCGAAGAAATTACCGTCAAGCGAACTGGAGTTCAATCGCGGCGGACCGGCGACGCGGGCGTCGCCCCTACCCGCTGCGTCAGGGGCGCACTGTGGCCGGCGCAGCGTGCCGGTGTTTCCTTTCTCCTCTCGCCTGTCTCCCCTCTCGGGCGCGCAGCGCTCGCGGCATTGCCTCTCCTTTCTATGATCGTGATGCCGACGCTGCCGCTGCTGGGAGGCGCCTGCGCGCTGCAGGTTCAGGGTGAGCCGACCCGAGAACGGGTGCGGATCTCCGATCCGCCGAGTGTGGCGCGCGTGTGGGAGCAGCTCGGCTTTCAGCGATTGCACATCGTCGATCTCGATGCGATCACAGGCCACGGCTCGAATGATCGGATCATCCGCGAGGTGATGGCCGCAACACAGATGGAGGTTCAGATCGGTGGAGGCGTCCGCACGGAAGAGCGGATCGAGTGGTTGCTCGAGATCGGCGCGCGTGGCGTCGTGGTTGGGACACGCGCACTCGAGGACCCCGACTGGATCGAAGACGTGGCGACCCGCATCCCCAACGAGCTGCTCGTCGCGGCCGATGTGCGCGATCGTCGGGTCGTCACGCGGGGATGGATGCACGTCCTTGGCAACGACATCCTCGACGCCGTGCGGGACTTGGGAGCATTGCCCTTGGCCGCCATCATCGTGACCGCCGTGCATCGCCAGGGCACGCTGCGCGGGCCGGACCTCCCGCTCATCGAAGACGTCGTCGAAGCCGCGACATGTCCCGTGTACGCCGCGGGCGGGATTGCGTCGCTCGACGAGTTACGCTCGCTCGCGGACCGCGGCGTGGCCGGCGCGGTGGTGGGCATGGGATTGTACACGGGTGCAATCGACCCGTGGACCGCAGCATCAGAGTTCGAGGAATAATGAAGCGGCCAACCCCCCGCCCGATGGAGCCCACTCCCCCGATGGACGTCCTGCTCGACGCGGTCACGGAGGTCGCCCGCCTCGCCGGCGACGTCGCACTGACGTACTTCGATCGGGCCCGTCGGTCGACGCTCGACGTCGAGTTCAAGTCCGATGGCTCGCCCGTGACCGCCGCCGATCGTGCCGCCGAATCGACGGCCCGCGAATGGATCGAGCGAAATTTCCCGGCCGACGGGATCGTCGGCGAGGAGCTAGGGACCGTCCGACCCGACGCGGCCCGTCGATGGTTCATCGATCCCATCGATGGGACGAAAAGCTTCGTCCGCGGCGTTCCGCTGTGGGGCACCCTCATCGCCGTGGCCGACGGTGACGCGGTTCGTGCGGGCGCGATCCACTGCGCTGCGGCCGGCGAGCTCGTCGCGGGCGCCCAGGGACAGGGGTCGTGGTTGAACGGTGTCCGGTGTCACGTCTCGACGGTCTCGCGACTCGATCGCGCAACGGTTCTCGCGACCGAGGCAATCGCTGCGCGCGGCGCCGACGGACCCGTGCGCCAGGTCGTGCGCCGAGGCAAGGGCGCTACGTCACGCCGTAAAGCGCCGGCGGCGGCGACCGGCCGCACGATCGTCGACCGCCGGTTGCGCGCGTGGTGTCGCATCGCGGCACAGGCCGCGGTGGCACGCACGTGGGGCGATGCATACGGGTACCTGCTGGTAGCAAGCGGACGTGCCGACGTCATGGTGGATGCCGTGATGCATCCGTGGGACACGGCCGCACTCGCCCCGATCATCATCGAAGCCGGGGGGGTCTTCACGGACTGGCAAGGCGCGCCCACCGCGCTCGGTGGGAGCAGTATCGCCACCAACGCCGCCCTCGCGAGCGAAGTCCGGCGGGCGCTCCGCGGCTGGCGCGGCGGGCGCTAGAGCGCCCGAGAAAGGAGACCCACAGAAAGGAGAAAGTAGACAACGGCACAGACATCGCCGCCCGCAGGATTACCGTGATGCGGCGGGGTAGGGGCGACGCATGCGTCGCCCTTGGATACGGCCCTGTCCGCGCCATCGACCGTGGTGCGGACCGGTGAGGGCAACGGCTTGCTAGTTTCCGGTGTCGGATCGTTGTAACGCCAGGCCCGTCCTCCACCCCCGCCTCTCATGTCCTATTCCTTCGTGATTGCCGACGTCTTTACCGCCGCCGCCTTCGGGGGTAATCAGCTCGCCGTCTTCCTGGATGGCCGGGGTCTCTCGGACCGCGCCATGCAGGCGATCGCGCGGGAGATCAATTTCTCGGAGTCGACGTTCTTGCTGCCGCCCGAAGACCCGACGCACACGCGGAAGGTCCGGATCTTCACGCCTCACAAAGAGGTCCCATTCGCGGGACACCCAACGGTGGGAACCGCGGCCGTGATTGCCAGTCGCGGCCTCGTCGAGATGCGCGACGGCAAAGCGAGTCTCGTCCTCGGCGAGCGCGTAGGCCCGGTCCCCGTGGACGTCGTCGTGCGAGATGGGTCGCTGACGAGCCGGTTCACGCTGCAGCGCGGTGCCGAGCGTCCCGCAGTGACCCCCTCGCTTGCCGCTGCCGCCGCCGTGCTCTCGCTGCCGTCCGAGGCTGTCGTCGATGCATGGTTCGCCAGTGCGGGCCTTCCATTTTGCTTTGTCAGACTCGGAAACCGCGACGCCGTCGATCGCGCATCAATCGATCGCGCCGCCTGGTCCGCGCACTTTGCCAAGGCGTGGGCTTCTGACACGTTTCTCTTCGCGGGCGGCTCGGAGCCGGGCAGCCCGATCTACGGCCGGATGTTCGGCCCTTCGGTCGGCGTCGAGGAAGATCCAGCCACGGGGTCGGCAGCCGCCGCGCTCGCGGCCTGTCTCGCCGACGAAGTGACGGACCCCGATGGGACCTTCTCATGGCGTGTCGACCAGGGCGTCGCGATGGGGCGCCCCAGCGTCATCGAGATCTCAGCCGACAAGCGCGACGGTCGCACCGTGCGCATTCGTGTTGGCGGATCGACGGTCGTGACCGGCGAAGGCAGTATCACGGTCCCCAGCGGCTACTAAAGGGACCGAGCGGGGGCGGTCGCGCGCATGACCGCCCGCGCTCCAGTCAGTGACTGCGCGTCGCCACCAGGAGCACAAACGACCCCGGCACCGCCTGCGGTCGCTCGTTGCCCTGAGCCGGCTGGAAGTTCGCCGTCACGAGATAGATCGTGTGCGTGTCGGGATCGAGCGCCATCGTCCGAGCACCGAGCTGCGTCTTGAGCGTGCCCAGCTCCGTAAAGTGGGCTGGCGAGTCTTCGTGTACGACGGTGAGGGTGCCATCGCCGTTTGAGCTGAAGGCGAGTTGCGTCCCGGAGTCGTAGCGATTGGCATCGACGCGGCCGCCGATCGGCACGGTCGTGATCACGCGACCAGCGATGGCGTCGGAGATGGCCATTACTTGGTTGTGGCACCCGCTGAACAGCCGATGATGCGCGCGGTCGATCGCGAGTCCTGATGGGCTGTGACAGGGCGCAAGCGACCACTGCTTCGTGACTTTGAGGCTCTTCAAGTCGATCGCGACGAGGAGGCTCTTGTCCTCGATGTTGGCGTACACGGTGCCGTGGTTGTCCGTCACTTCGAACTCGGGGCCGCCCGGCAGCTCGACTCGGCCGACCGCGGTGCCCGCAGCGCCATTGATCACGGTGGCCGAGTGCGAGTCACCGTTCATGCTCACGACGTAATGCGTCGCAGGATCGTAAAGGAGCGCATCATCGTCCGGCTCCGCCTTGACCGTCCCGATCGGCTGTAGCGTCTTGAGATCGAAAATGTGAATCGACGTGTCGCCTGCGGCGGTGATGAACCCGCGGCCAAGGTCATCTGCCAACGCGACGCCGTGCACGTGTGGCGTGTTCGGGATGTCGCCAATCACAGTGCCGTTGTCCGGGTTCACGACTTCAACGTGCGTGCCGCGCGTGATGAACAGGCGATGGCTAGCGGTATCGAAGGCGAGATAGTCCCACCCGCCCTCGCCGCCGAGCTGGTACCGATTCGTGATGGCATACCCGGGATTCTGGGCGGCTGCCGTGGCTGCCAGGGGGCCGAAGAGCAGGATTCCGAATGCGACGACGACCAGAGCAGAAAACCGCCGCACGCGGCGCGCACGATGCGCGGAGCTCACCCGGGCAGCAGATGGAGCGCGAGATTTCGACGACGATGCGAGGGCGACTCGACATGGGCGCGAATGCATGGCGGGAGACCGGAGAGAGAGGGAGGCGAAGGAGCAGGCGAACGCCATTGCTCCACGACCTACCCTCCCAACCTACGCCCGGCACCTGACGCCAGGATTACAACGCTAGAACGTCGAGACGGCGCCCCGCGAGACGCGCATGGTGTCACCGACGTAGGCAAACGCCACGTTGTGCATATACGTTCGAGCCACGCGCTGGATGTCGGCTGGTGTGACGCGACGGAGATCGTCGACGAATCGCTCGGCTTCGCGGTAGTCTCCGTGATACAGCTCGGCCCGAGCGAGAAAGTCCGCCTGGTCGGCGTCGGTCTCGTTATCCAGGAAGTACTGTGTGATGAACTGCTGGATCAGGTGATCCAGCGCCCCCCGATCCACGAGGTTGGCTTGCATGAGGATGATGTTGCTCCGCATGATGTCGAGCACGCTGTCCGGCTCGGTGGTGGTGACGTACAGGCCACCCGCCGAGAGCGCACGGTCGAGGAACGGAGCGTTGACGGCATAGGAGAGGTTGCGGCGCGTGCGGATTTCGGCGAACAGCTGGCCGGACAACGCGGAGGTGGCGAGCTGCAGCACGTCGTAGTCCGGGCTCTTCGCGGACGGCCCCTGGAAATAGCCCAGGATATAGTTTGTCGGCAGCGCACGCTCACGCATCACCAGAGAGGTCGAGATCGGAGGCGGCTCGGCCGGGATCGTCCATCGGTAGCTCCCCACAGGGAGTCGGGCGAAGGAGGCATGGACAAGCTGTTCGACGTGCGCTTGGGTGGCGTTGCCCACGATCACGATGAGCAATCGCGAACGCACGATCTGCGTCTTTAGATACCGCTCCAGCGTGGCTCGCGACGCCGCGCTGATCGAGTGCTCGGTGCCGATCAGCGAGCGGCCGTACGGACTCCCGGCGAACGCGCTGCTGTCCGCCAGCCAGTCGACGAGGGCATCGGGGTTATCGTTGCGCTGGCGCACGGCGGACAGATACTGCTGCCGAATGAGCGCGATATCGGCTGCATCGAGGCGCGGCGCGGTGAGACGATCGGCCATCACCGCCCACGTCGAGTCGAGCGTCGAGGACGTGGCGCGCACGCCGAGCACCGTCCAATCGATCTCGGGCTCGACCACGATCGTGGTGCCGAGTCGCGCCATCGTTCGCCGGAGAACCGTACGGGGATAGTGGCGCGTCCCGCGCTCGGAGACGTCGAGGAGGAACGGCTCGATTCCCTCCGTCTCATCGGTGACTTGCCGCACGCCGCCGAGGAGATACACGTTGGCCGAGACCACGTCGTTGGACACGACGCGCCGGAGAATCACCGGAATCCCATCGACGACGAAACGGGTGGTATCGCTCTCGCGGCTGATGGGGCCTCGGGGGACGTACGGCCAGAGCAGGAGCAGCGCCGAGGCCAGCGCGACGCGCCACGGTCCGGCGATCACTGGATCGCCCCGGTGAGCTCGGCTTCGGTCAATCCGAGGGCGGCACGGTCGGCCGGCGCGATGAGTACGCCAGTCACGTGTGGCTTGCCGACGATGTAGCGCCTGGCGTAGGCGGCGAGGTCCTCTGGCGTCTGAGCCGCCATGTTGTCCACGTAACCGAAGTAGTACTCCAGGTTCGCGACACTCCACCAGAAACCGACGGTGTGTGCGTATCCGGACGCCCGCTCACGACCGAAAGCGGAGTTGACGGCCCGGCGCGCCTTGACCTCCGTCAGCTCCTCGCTGGACACGTAGCCCAGACTGTCGAAGCGGGCGATCTGGCGATCGAGAGCCGCGAGCGCGGCGCGCAGCTTGTCGCGGGTCGTCTGGCCACTGATCGTGATCGGGCCGACGTGGTTGAGCGTGTAGTAGTTGACCTCGATCGACTGAAACAGCCCGCTGTCCACCAGGCGCTGTTGGAACGTGGACCCCGGCTGATTCAGGGCATCGGAGAACACGTCGGCCGCAAACGTCGAGGCGGAATCGCTGCCGACGCTCGGACCTTGCCATTGCACGATGACAGTGACCGCGCCGACCGGGGCTTCGGCGATCACCGCCTGGTTGCCGGTCAGGGGGACGATCGGCGGGATCGGGTACGCGACGAACGGGTCCGGCGCCCGCGGCCAGTCGCCGAAGAGTTGCTGCGCAAGCGCGAACACGCGCGTTGTATCGACGTCCCCGGTCACGATCAGCGCGGAATTGTTCGGGACGTAGTAGCGGTGCTGGATCTCGCGCATCTGCTCGGGCGTGACATGCTGGACGACGTCACGGTCACCGATCACATTCTTCCGGCTCCAGTTGTCCGGCCAGAGCTTCTGCCCCATCGCTTGACTCAGAGCGAAGAATGGGTTCGCCTCCTGTCGGTCGTACTCGCCAATCACGACCTCTTTCTCCCGCGCGAGCTCGTCCGCGCGAAAGAGGGGAGTCCGCAGTGCGGCCGCCATGAACCGGAGCCCGCCGTCGAGGCTGTCCGACGGCAGCGTGAGGTAGTAGCTGACGCTTTCTTCCTCGGTCCTGCCGTTGAAGACGGCCCCGAGCTCAGCGGTCCGGTCGAGGAATTCGTCGGGCTCGGGATAGCTGGCGTTCGCCTGGAAGAACATGTGCTCGTACATGTGGGCCAGGCCGGCATAGTCCGGCGTCTGCGTGAACGAGCCGTTGCGCACGTCGATCTCGATGGTGGCGAGCGGGACCCCGTGGTTCTCGACGACGACGACCTGCAGGCCGTTGCCGAGCTCACGACCGTGTGTCGCCTGCTCGAGCAGCGCGCGCTCGGTCGGCGGCGCGACGCCCGACGCGGGCATGGTGGACGATCGGCGGCCGTGGGCGCTCAGGGATGCGCCGCGCGCCTGCCCCGCCACGGACGGGGTGTCCTGGGCGCTGAGCCTTGCCGGGACCTGCGCGGATGTGAGATGGAGGATGACCCCAATCACCGCCGCGCACCGTTGCCACGGGGGCGGGAGCACGAAGCCCGCACGCGTGACGACGAGCCGCGGGTGCGCGTCGGCGCTTGTGAGACCAGTGGTCTCGCACGCCGCAACGCGTCTTTCTGCGCGCGTTGTCAGAGCCGCGACGCGACCGCACATTCCTGTACACCCCATGGCAACGACTCTCTCGGAGGACGCGCTCGACACGCTCGCGGCACGGCTGGATCCCGTCCGGCTGCGGCGCAACGAGCCAGTGGCGCCCTACACGACGTTCAAGATCGGAGGGCCCGCGGACCTGCTGTACGATGCCACCTCCGCTGACGCTCTGGCAAATGCAGTCACCGCAGCTCGCGCGCTTGGCGTGCCGTTTTTCCTCCTCGGGCTTGGCGCGAACATTCTCGTCGGCGATCGCGGGGTTCGCGGCCTCGTGATACGAAACACCGCCGGCCAGTTCGCGTTCCATGACGACGGACGCCTGTGGGTCGAGAGCGGCGCCGTCGTGGCGACGCTCATCCGTGAGGCCGTCGCGCGTGGGTGGTCCGGACTCGAGCATTATGTCGGGATTCCGAGCACGGTCGGCGGTGCGATCTGGCAGAACCTGCACTTTCTCTCCCCGGCCCCCGCTCGCGAGCGGACGATGTTCATCGAGGAGGTGTTTCACTCCTGTGTGCTGCTCACGGAGTCCGGCTCGCAGATGATCGCGGATCGCGCCGCCATGGCGTTCGGCTACGACACGAGCATCCTGCACCATCGGCCAGACATCGTGCTGAGTGTCGTCTTCCAGCTCAGTCGTGGGGATCCGATCGCGCTGCATCGGGTCATGCACGAGAACCTGAGCTGGCGGGGCAGTCGGCATCCGTGGCTCGAGTACTATCCGAGTGCCGGCTCGATCTTCAAGAAGATCGAAGGCGTCGGCGCGGGACGATTGATCGAGCAAGCGGGACTCAAGGGCTACCGTCATGGCGACGCGCAGATCTCGCCGATCCACGCGAACATCATGGTGAACCTCGGTCACGCGACCGCTGCGGATGTCCGTGGCTTGATCGCGATTGTGCAGGAAACGGTCTGGAAGAAGTGCTCGCAGCGGTTCGACCCGGAGATCGGGTTCATCGGCGAGTTTTGACGCTACACCGTCGCCCCCAACCGCACGATTGCCTGTACTCTCGCGCCCGGGTCGAGCGAGCGTGTCACGCCGATGCCAGCTGCGCCACCGAAGAAGCGGATGAGGACATTGACCGACGTGCGCAACCCGTTGGTCGGTTGGCCAAGCGGGAGCGGCATCCCGAGGGAGTCGCGTAAGACCGCATTTGTCCCGGGGTTGACGCGCGCACCGAGTGCGGTGAGGGCGCGGTGCGCCGCGAGCGTTGTCAGCGTCGTCCAGCCGCTCTGGAACCCTACGGCGAGTGCGGGCGATGGACTCGGGAAGTAGAACCCGCGGACGCGGAGCGGTGCCTGCCAGAGGGGGAGCGCGTACCATCCCTCGCCCTGCCAGACCGCCGCTTCGTTGCCGGCGAACTGCTTGTAGTCATAGGCGAGCAGGCCCTCCACAGAGCCAATCTGGTAAAGCTGTTGCGGGGGGATGACCGTCCCATCGACCACGCCCGCGTCCATTCGCCCGAGAGCCGTGAAGGGACCCCAGGTATGCCGCACCACTACTCGCGCATCGACGCGCTCCCAGGCGAGCTGACCGCCCGCTGCCTCGTACCGAATGCGGGCGCCGACTCCCTGGCCGACAAACCCAGCGTCGATACCCGGGTTGTAATCGAGCGTGACCGCCCCCAGCAAATACGAGCCGGCCAACACGTTGCGGTTCGGGCGGAACAGCGAGTCGTCCATGAACACGCTCGGCGAGAAGATGCCGTGCGTGAGTCGGGCACGGTCTCCCTGATCGTTCTCGGGGCCACCTTCCACGCGCAGACGTACGCGGCTGCTGCCGCCGGCCGAGAGCCATTCATGCAGCGCATAAACCGTCGCACCCCGACGGTCGACGTAGTCGTAGTCGTCCTCAACGACGAGTGACTCCAGGAACGGGCCGTTGCTGTACGCCGTCGTGAAATCGTTGGTGATATCCAGGGTGCGCGAGGCCTGGGCCCCGAGCAACCAGGTGCCGCTCTGCCACTCGACGCTCCCGCCGCCGCGCGCGGTCTCCTCGGTCCACGCCCACCCGGCGTGCGCGCGCACGGTGACTCCCGGCGCGGCATCGCGCAGGCGGAGACTGGCCCCCGCTCCGGTGTACAATCCTTCGACACGATCGAAATGCAGAAAGTCGCCGACATGTCGGGCGCCGAGTTGGACGCGAGGCGCACCCGTGGTCCGCCACTGATCCGGGGCCACATCGCTGAAGTCGGAGTCCTGCACGGCACGGGTCGCGACCCCGATCGGCTGCCGCCAGTCGGAAAAGGCAGTCAGGCTGTCGCTGGGGGCGATCGACAGGACGTGCGGCAGCACGTGCAACGTGTCCGTCGCCAGGGCCGAATCGACCGCCACGCTGTCCACGCCCGTGCGTTGTGACACACCAGGGATGAGAGGCGCGACCGGCGACCCGGGACTGAACGCCTGGGGGCTCGTCGCGACTGCCCCTGGAACCGGCGTCGTATCGTTGAGGCTATACGGGCCGAAATGCGAGATGATCCGAAAGACCGATCGCGCGTCGCCCATGAATGGCGAGGACACCTCGCCCTCGATCCGCTCGACATCGGGGAGCCAGTAGCGGCCGTCGACCTCGCGATTGGTCAGATCGATGAAGGCGGCGCCGTGATAGGCGAAGCTTTCCATCGTCCGCGCGAAGCTGGAATGCCCTCCGACGGTCTCGAACGCCCCTCGCATCCGCACGATCGTCCCGTCGTCCATGTCCACGTACACATCCCCCCGAAACACGACTGTCCGCCGCTGGGGTCGATGCCGTGGCGTGACGTGCACGATCGCGATCGGAATCGTGCGTCCCGATACGACGAGCTGCACGGCAGTATCGCCGCGGGTGAATCCATATATGGCGTCCCGGTCCGCGGCGAACGGGTGCACGACGCGGACGGCCGTATCGCGGGCGATAGTGCGCCGCGCGGCGCGGAGGGTGTCGCGCCCCAGGAATAACCCCAGTCGATTGCCGTACAGCACGGGCACGATCCAGGCCTGCTTGATCAACCCCAGCGCCGAGACGTTCGGACCAGAGAGCTGGGAGCGATACCCGATGATGTGTTGGGCGAATGCGCCATTCCGGAGCCAGCGCGCGCGACTCTCGACTTGCTCGACCTGCGTCGCGCCTTCGGTGCCATCGGCGCGCCGAGCCACTAGCGAGAGCTCACTCTCGGCGGTGACGTCGTACGACTCCAACCCGGGAGGGACGACACTATTCCGATGCGCCGCGCGCGCCACGAGCGCCTGGAGCGCCAGCGACGCGTACGTCGGCAGGGAATCGGGCCCCGGTGACGGGGTCTGCCCCTGAGCCGCCCACACGAGCGGCATCAGCATCCGGAACCACATGTCTGTCAGACGGGAGTGCAGCAGGTCATCTTTAATAAAATATGGCCCGACCTGCGCACCGGGTCTCCGCGCCCGCGCCCTTGGCGGAGTATTGGCAGGCGAGCCGAGCACCGCGATACAGCATCCTATTCGTCATGCCGCTCCTCGTCGCGTACGAGGCATTGGCCGCGTTCCTCTCCGCGGGACAGAGCGGCGAGCTCCGGAACGGAGCGGATGTGCTGTTGCGCGAGTTCTTCATGACCGTGGCGGGCCAGCGATACGCGCCGCTCGCGTTCGGGGTCACGCTCATCGGGTTGGGCACGTGGTACATCGTCCGCGACATGCGGAAGGCGCACTCGCCACTACGGGGATGGGTGTTCGCGATGATGCTCCTCGAGGCGAGCGTCTTCGCCCTGTGCTTTGGGACGGTGATCGGCTCATTGACGTCGCACCTGCTCGGCGTTGTGGGCATCAAGAACGCAGCCGACGTGCTCGTCGCGCATGGACCTGGCGGGATCGGTCCGGTATCGCAGTGGACGGCGGGCTTCACGCGAGTCGCCGCGATTGGCGCTCCGCCGGTCGGCCCGATTGCGACCGCACCGACCGCTACGAAAGTGATGCTCGCCCTTGGCGCCGGGGTGTACGAGGAGCTCCTGTTCCGAGTGCTTCTGGTCTCGGCCATCGCCTTCCTCGCCCGACGGGTGTTCCGCTGGCGTCCCGTGGTCGCGACTGTGCTCGCGGTCGTCCTCTCTGCACTGGTCTTCGCCGCCTTTCACTACATCGGCCCGTACGGGGACCCGCTGCGCGTCGACTCGTTCGTGTTCCGGTTCATCGGCGGCCTCGCGTTCAGCGTGCTCTATGTCACTCGCGGGTTCGGCGTCACCGCCTGGACGCACTCGCTCTACGATCTGTTGGTGCTCGTGGCCTAGCCACCAGGCTTCTCCGCCGCATCGGCCGCCACCGCCCATGCCTCGAGCGCGGCGTCCAGGGCGCGGCGAGCACGCTCGAGTGACGTGCCTAGTTCCACACTGCGACCCACCCCGTCCGGAGTGGTATAGAGCGACGGGTCCGCGAGCGCTTCGGTTAAACGTGCGACCTCCGCCTCCGCCGTAGCGACACGCGCGACCGCGTCGGCGGCTTTGCGCTGTGCGGTGCGCTGGGCCGACTGCCGCTGTGTATCGCGCCCTGTATCGGATGACTGACGCCGCTCGGTGCGCCGATGCTCACGGACCCGGCGAAGCGCCTCCTCTTCCTGCGCGGCGACCGTCGCGGCGTGTGCGCGCTCTTCGCTTGCCACCTCCCACTCCGCAAAGCTGCCGTCGAAGCTCGTGATCCGTTGGTCGTGCAGGACCCAGACCCGCGTCACGAGCGCACGGAGCAACGCGCGGTCGTGGCTGACGAGCAATACCGTGCCCGGATAGCGCTCGACTGCATCCTCGAGCGCCTCGATCGACTCGACGTCGAGGTGGTTCGTCGGCTCGTCGAAGATCAACAGATTGGCACCCGACAACATGATCATGGCGAGCGCCACACGAGCGCGCTCACCACCCGACAGCGTGTCGGCCCGCCGCTGGACCTCGTCGCCGCTAAAGGCGAATCGCGCTAGATGTCCTTGAATCTGTCCGCGTGTCCACAGCGGTCGGAGATCGCCGATGATGTCATAGAGCGTGCGCTCGAGGGGGACTTGCGCGAGGTCTTGGCGATAATAGCCGACCGAGATCGAGCCGCCGAGGCGCACAACGCCCGCCACGGACGGCCGCTTGCCCATGATGGTCTCCAACAAGGTCGACTTGCCCGCGCCGTTCGGGCCGACGAGTCCCACCCGCTCGCCCCGCATGATGCGCTCGTCGAAATCGCGGAGCAGCGTGGCACCCTCCATCTCAATCCGCACATCGCGCAGATCCAGGACCTGATCCCCTCCCCGCTCGCGGACGTCGAACGCGACTGCCATGGCGTCGTCCGCGCTCGGAGGCGAACTGAGACGCGGGAGACGAGCCAGACGCGTGCGACGCCCTTTGGCCTGCCGACTGTTCTGCCCGGCGATATTGCGCCGGATGTAGTCCTCCTCCTTGGCGACCTGCCGCCGCTGCCGCTCCGTGGCCCGCTCACGCGTCAGCTGCCGCTCGGCGTGCTGCGCGACGAAGGACGCGTACCCACCCGTGTACGGCCTCGCAGTCCCTTCGTCGACGTGCAGCACGTGGTCCACGACGGCAGCCAGGAACGCCCGGTCGTGACTGATGAGGAGCACCGTCGCCGCGGTCTCCCGGAGATACTGCTCGAGCCACTGCGTCGTCTCGAGGTCCAGGTGGTTCGTCGGCTCGTCCAGCAGCAACACATCGGCCGGGCTCACGAGTTGTCGCGCCAGCCCGAGTCGCCCCCGCTCCCCACCCGACAGCGTGTCGACATCCCGCGCGCGCGCTTCACCCGGATCGAACCCCAGGCCGTGGAGAACGGCGTCCACCCGCGGTGCGATCGTGTACCCACCCTCGCGCTCGAACCGCTCCAGATCGTGACCGTACTGGGTGAGCGCGCTCTCGCTCGCGTCCGTCTCCAGTGCCGCGGCCTGCTCGGCGAGCGTGCGCTCCAACGCCAATAGCTCCGCGAACTCGCCGGCAGCGGCCTCCCACACCGTTGCCGCGGGACCGAAGTCGCAATGTTGCTCCAACAGCGAGATGCGGATGCCCCCGACGCGCGCGACCTGGCCGCGCGTCGGGCTCATCTCACCGGTGATCAATCGAAACAGCGTTGTCTTGCCGGTCCCATTGCGGCCGACGATGCCCCACTTCTCCCCAACTGCGACCGTGACCGTCACGTCGCGCAAGAGTGTCGTCGCCCCGAACTCGACGCTGACACCGGAGAGCGACACCTGCGTCACGAGCGGGGGCTCGCTTGCGCGGCGCTGATCCAGCGCTTCCAGGTCGCTTCGTCGAGGCCAATCGCGAGCTGGTGCTGCCATCGCGCGAGCGGCATGCAGAGCAGCAACGGCTCCTCGGTCAACCGCTCCAGCCAGCGCTCGTCCGAGTAGCGCGCCGCTGCGAGGCCCAGCTCCGCGAATCGCTTGCTGGTCCGGTCAATCAGCGCACTGACACCGAACTTCTGCGCGAAGCGTTTCAGCTCACCCAATGAAGCCGCCCGCTCGTCCAGATCCATGAAGTGGACACGGATCCGCCGCTCGGCGAAAAACCGCAGCGCCTTGCGGGTGTCGGCACTGCGTTTGATCCCGAAGATCTGCACTTCCATACCGGGAAAAGTACCGCGTGTGCCACCCTACGCCGGTACCGCCCCCGTCAGCTCCTTCGTCATGACCTCGAGATCGTAGCCGTCTCGCCGGATGCGGAGGTCGTAGTACAGCAGCGTGATGAACACCGTGTAGATGGGATACACGAAGACGCTGATGGTGCCATTGATAACCGAGAAGACCGGCGCGAGGCGCGGTGACTGCGCGACGAGCGCACTCCCGAGCACGAACAGGAGGCCGAACAGGGCAATGAAGATGAGGAAGACGAGCACGAAGACGCCCATGACGCGCCACACTGATCCCTCCGTCAACGACAGCGATCGGGCGAATGCCGGGCCGACCGACGCGCCCTCGAGCACGATCACCATCGGCACGGCGAAGATCCGTGCAAACGCGCCCAGCATCGCGAGCGCGGCGCCGGCCAGGGCCACGATCCCGAATGCTGCCGTCGTGGCCCCGCCGCGCGCGCCCACCGCCGCACGGCCGGCCAACACGAAGGTCAGCGCGAAGACGAGCACCATCATGATCGCGAAGACGATGACCATCGTCGCGAACGTGCCGCCGAGGATCGGGAACAGTCGGGACATGACGCGCCTGATCGCGTACATCACGTCCACCCGGTCGCGAACGTAGCTGTCCGAGACACCGACCACGACACCGGCCGTGCCCAAAAGCCCAAGGATCCCTACGAGGACGAGTGACAAAATGAACCCGGGACTCGGCATCACGCCGGGCCGTTGCGCGGTCATCGCGGTGGCCTGGAGCACGATCGCCGGGATCAGAAACACGGCCGCGATCGAGACGAACTGCGCGTAATGCCGTCGAAGGAGCTGAAACGCGGCATTGACGAGTTCGGTGGTCGAGCGGGGACGAAGGGCGGTGGCGCTCACGATCGCTCCTAAGTGGGACCAGGCACTTCCGGCGCCGCTCAATTTAACTTTTCCCCGTGTCGATCGAGCGGCGTACGTCGGCGTACCAGCCGTCCTGGTGGCTCCCCAACCCGCACGCGCGGACGCTCTGGGGCCGCTTTGCGCGACGGGTCCCGCCCGTGGCCACGCGTCGCGAGCGTTGGGAAACCCCCGACGGCGACGTGCTGGAGGTCGTTCGGCTCGATGCGCCCACACCGGCCGCCCCGCATCTGATTCTGCTGCATGGCCTGGAAGGCACCGCCCAATCCCATTATGCCCGCGGCGCACTAGCCGAGGCGCAACGCCGCGGGTGGGGTGCAGACCTGCTTCTCTTCCGGTCCTGTGGCAGCATGCCCAATCTGACGCGACGATTCTACCATTCGGGCGAGACCGGCGACCTCGAGATGGTCGTACGCCGCTCACTCGCCGGTCGGCCCGATGCGCCCATCCTGCTCGCCGGCTACTCGTTGGGCGGCAACGTCCTGCTCAAGTGGCTCGGCGAGCAGGGAGGCCAGCTCTCGCCCCGCATTCGCGGCGCGGCCACCGTCTCCGTTCCATTCGACCTTGCTCGCGGATCGCGGCATATCCAGCAGGGCTTTGCACGGGTCTATCAGGCCCACTTTCTCCGCTCGCTCAAGCGCAAGACCTTCGAGAAGCTACAGCGCTTCCCCGACATCGCAGACCGCGCGCGCGTGGCAGCCGCACAGACTCTCTACGAGTTCGATGAGCTGGTAACGGGACCACTCCATGGGTTCGCCGGCGCGGACGATTACTATGCCAGGTCGAGTGCCCTGGGGTTCCTGGCCAAGATCCGCATCCCGACTCTTCTGCTCAGCGCCATCGACGACCCCTTCTTGCCGGCCGCGGTGCTCGATGACGTGCGTCGCATCGCGACGCGGAATCCCGCGCTCGTCGTGGAGTTCGTGAACAGGGGCGGCCACGTCGGGTTCATCAGCGGTCCACCCTGGCGACCATTCTATTGGGGGGAGTGGCATGTCGGAGAGTTTCTGGCGGCGCAAGTGGCGCGTGCAAGCGCGCCACTCGTAGGGGCGACGCCTTGCGTCGCCCTGCCCACCCCCGCGACCGACGACGCGTGACCATCCCCACCCCACTGTACCCACACGGCAGGCCCGTCGTCGGACGGTCCGTCGTCGCAACCCGACACGGCATCGTCGCCACCAGTCACCCGCTGGCGGCCATGGCCGGCGTCGAGATACTCGAGTGCGGCGGCACAGCGGCGGACGCGGCCATCGCGGCAAACGCGACGCTCGGGGTCGTCGAGCCGATGATGTGCGGCATGGGCGGTGATCTGTTCGCGATCGTGTCCGACGGCGAGTCGGGCCGTGTCGACGGACTCAACGCCAGCGGATGGGCACCAGCAACGATGACTCCGGCGCTGCTGGCGTCACTCGGATACGAGAGGGTCCCTGAGCGCGGTATCATGAGTGTGACAGTGCCGGGTGCCGTCGCCGGCTGGGACGCGTTGCGGGAGCGATTCGGACGGCTGCCGCTCGCGACGACGCTCGCGCCGGCCATCTCCTATGCCCAGGACGGCTTTCCCGTGACCGAGATCGTTGCGCGCATGTGGGCACAAGACGCGCCGATCGTCGCCACAGAATGCCAGCGCGCGCGCGACGTACCTGAGCGATGGTCGAGCGCCGGATGCGGGGACGATCGTTCGGAACCCTGACCTCGCCGCCTCGATGCGCGATGTCGCGGCGCAGGGACGCGCCGCGTTCTATCGCGGGCGCATCGCCACAGCATTGATCGAGCGGGCCCGCATCCTCGGCGGACCACTGCGCGCGAGCGACCTGGCGGAGTTCGAGGTCGAATGGGTCACGCCACTTCGGACGACGTATCGGGGTTGGGCCATCAGCGAGCTTCCGCCCAACACGCAGGGGATTGCGGCGCTCATGATGCTCGGCATCATGGAGCAATTCCCCATCGGAGAGTACGGCTTTCATAGCAGCCGCGCGCTCCACGTAATGATCGAGGCGAAGAAGCTCGCGTTCGCCGACATGCTGCGGTACGTGGGCGATCCGCGTGCCGGATTGGTGCCGAGCGCGGCGCTGTTGAGTCGGGAACACGCGGTTGCGCGAGCCGCGGCGCTGGACCCGCGTCGTGCGCAGCGAGCGGTGGCCCACCGGCCCGTGGCGAGTGATGCGAGCAGTCGAGGGAGCGACACGGTGTACATCGCCGCCATCGATCGTCACGGGACGATCGTATCCCTCATCCAAAGCATCTACATGGGATTCGGTTCAGGAGTCGTCGCACCCGGGACAGGGTTTGCGCTGCAGAACCGTGGCGCGCTGTTCGCGTGTGAACCCGGCCACGTCAACGCGTTGGCGCCTCGCAAGCGCCCACTGCACACGCTCATCCCCGGCCTCATGGAGAAAGATGGAGTGCGCATCGGCTTCGGGATCATGGGCGCGTGGAATCAAGCGCAGGCACACGCGCAGTTCGTGTCGGCTATCGCCGACTTCGGATTATCAATCCAGGAAGCGCTGGAGGCCGGCCGGTTCACGAAGCGCACGGGCGACGGCTCCGATGTGAAAGTGGAGGCGCTTGTCCCCGCCTCGACGCGCTCGGAGCTGGCGACCCTCGGCCACGACGTCGAGACGGTGCCAACGCGCGCGAGCGGCGACTTCGGGTTCGGGCAGGCCGTGATGAGTCGACCCGATGGTGCGCATTTCGGCGCGTCCGACCCTCGACACGACGGAGCAGCGGTCCCTGAAGGGACCGGTGCTGCGCGCTAGCGACCCCGGGGAATCCTGACGAGAGCGACGCAGCCGCGCGCGCTGGAGCGATTGGCAAGGGTGAGAGTCCCGCCGTGCGCCTCGGCGATCTGGCGGCAGAGCACGAGGCCGATGCCCGACCCGTGCGGCTTGGTCGTATAGAAGGGCACGAACAGGTTGGCAGTCCCAGAAAGGCCCGGCCCCTCATCTTCGACGCGTAGCTCGACCCCGTCATCGACCGCCGACCACGAGAGCGTCACCCCGCCATTGGTCTCGAGCGCGGCGTCGGCCGCGTTGTGCACCAGATTGATGAGGAGCTGGTCGAGCTGGTCGGCATCGGCCCAGATGCTGAAAGACGGACCGCCCGAAACGACCGGCGCCACCCGCGTCTCGAGCGCAGCCGTGCGACGAACCCACGATTCGACGTCGACGTCCGTGCGGTTCGGCGGAGGCAGCTTGGCCAGTCGCGCGTAGGAGGACATGAGCCGGCCGAGCGCTTCCGAACGCCCGGCGATCACGCCGAGACCGCGCGCAACGTCGGTCGCGAGATCCGGCGGTGCGGGCTCGCGAGCCACCAGCGCGCGGAGCGTGTGTGCGATCGACTGGATCGGCGTCATGGAATTGTTGATCTCGTGGCTCAGCACCCGGACGATTCGCTGCCACGCAACCAGTTGCTCTTCGCGAAGCGTCCGGCTGAGGTCCGTGAGCATGAGCAGGGTGTGTGATCGACCGCCCTGGCGCACGTGTGTACGTCGGACGCCCCAGCGTCCACTCCCTCCCGGCCACGTGAAGTCTTCGACGCGCGGTACCTCGCCCGTGAGCACGGCCGCGAGCTGGAGCGCGGCCGCCTCGCGACCGAGGAGTCGCTCGCCCGGCTGCGCGAGGAGCCGCTCACCCGCGCGGTTGATGAGCTGGAGCCGGCCGACCTCGTCCAGCACGAAGATCGCGACATTGATCTCTGCCATCACCGTCCGGAGCAGCGCCGTCGCTTCCATCTCCCCCAGTCGGTTTACTCGGAGCAACTCGCCGAGCGCATTCGTTTCTAGCAACGCGAGCCCGAGCGGGTCATTCTGGTCGCGCGCCGAGGACGCGGATCGTGTAGTCGCCCTCGCGCAGCGAGGCGATGGCGTTCGCCAACGTTTGCAGTGGGCGCGCGACCTCCGCTCGCACCAGCCACGCGCCGCCGATCCAGCAGATGGCGAGCACGGCGACCACAAGCCACCGAACCGGAGGCGATACTGGCACACGGCCGAGCGCGAACGCCGCCACGACGAGACTCGGCAGTGCCGGCAGCAGCGCGAGCGCGAGGAGTCGGTGCTCATGCCGCAGCCGCTCCCATAACCGCGGTTGGCCGTCGGCCTCATCCATGAGACGGAAGGTAGCAGATGTGCGCGTGGCGAAAGACTTGCGGCGATTGCGTCTTCTCTCGACGAAGGAGCGCAGCATGACAACCGTGGCAACCGACCCGAGCGTGACGAGACGAAATCCGAACGAGGACGCCAGGGACGGGCGAGGCGCCACCGATCCGAGCCAGGCCGAGCACAGCGCGCCCCATGATGGACCGGACCGCAGTGAGCTCGTCTCGCAGATCGCCGATGCGATAGGCCGACAGGCCAACGTCTCCACCGTGTTCGGCGAGCCGGTGTATCAAGGGGATGTCGCGGTCATCCCTGTCGCGAGCGTGGCGTGGGGATTCGGTGGCGGTCAGCGCGAAGGTGCGCCGAGTGGCAGCGGCAACGGCCACGACCGGTCGGAGTCCCGGGTGGGCGCGCCCGGGCTGTGGGGACGCATGCGACGTCCCAACGCCGGCCGCGGTGGTGGCGGCGGGGCGCGTTTGCAGCCGATGGGCTACATCCTGGTCCGCAATGGCGACGCGGAGTTCAGGCCGATTCGATGGTTCCCGCCACTCCTCGCGGGATTTATCGGCGCGCTCGTTGGCGCTCGCCTGGTCGGACGGATGAAGATGAGACGGAAGTGACAGTCGCACCCTGACGGGATGTCGGGCCGGGGGTGTATGGGCGATGCATGCGCCGCCCACCCCCAACTCGGGGCCGTAGCGTCTGCTTAACTCTGGTTAGTGCCCTCGAGTCGGCGGTAGAGGGCGCTGCGGCTCAACCCGAGCGCCTTCGCCGCCTGGCTCACGTTGCCGCCGAAGCGCGCCAGTGCACGCTCAATGATCGCGCGTTCGGCTTCGGCCAGCGTGAGGTCCTCGAGTCGTGCCGGCGGTCCAGGGGGACGGAGTCCCAGGTCACCCGCGCGGACCGTAGCGCCCTGCGCGAGGAGCACACCCCGCTCGACGGCGTGATCGAGCTCGCGCACGTTCCCGGGCCAACTATGCGTCAGGAGTGCCTGGGCGGCGCCTGCCTCGAGCGTGAGGCCTCGTCGCCCGTAGCGCTGCGCGTGACGGTCCAGGAAATGACGCGCGAGCGGCAGGATGTCCTCACGGCGGTCGCGCAGCGGCGGGAGCGCGATCTCAATCGTGTTGATGCGAAACAGCAGGTCTTCCCGGAACCGCCCGCCGACGACTTCCTCGCGCAGATCCGCGTTGGTGGCCGCGAGGATGCGGACGTCGACGCGCTTCGTGCGTGACGACCCGACACGCTCCACTTCTCGCGTTTGCAGCACCCGGAGCAGCTTCGCCTGTTGTGCGAGCGAGATGTTGGCGATCTCGTCCAGGAAGAGCGAGCCGCCGTCGGCGAGCTCGAACCGACCCGCGCGATCTGTCTTGGCGTCGGTGAATGCCCCGCGCACGTGACCAAACAACTCGCTCTCGAACAGACCTTCGGAGAGTCCGCCGAGGTTGACGGCAGTGAACGGCTTCGTGGCCCGTGGTGACGCCGCATGCAGCCACTGGGCGACCAGCTCCTTGCCAGTGCCGTGTTCGCCGGTGATCAGCACATTGGCGTCCGACGGCCCGATCCGCGCCATGAGATCCAAGACGGGCCACATCCGGGGCGATTCGGCAATCAGCAACGGGCGACCGGACGCGCCTTGCAGCGTATCGATCTCGGTCTGCAGTTGCCGGCCGGCCCGCAGGGCGCGGCCCATCTCGATCTGGCGACGGAGGGTCAGCAAGAGCCGCGTGTTGTCCCACGGCTTCTCGACGTAGTCGTATGCCCCGCGACGCATCGCCTCGACGGCGCCGTCGACACTGCCCCACGCGGTCATCACCGATATGGGAAGCGTCGAGTCGATCCCGCGGATGCGCGCCAACAGGTCCAGGCCTTCGCTGCCCGAGGTCGTGTCCCGTGCGTAATTGAGATCGATCAATGCGGCGTCGAAGTCGTGGTGCTGCAGCGCCAGCAGGATGCCGGCCGGCGAAAGCGCGGTCTCGACGTCGTAGCCCTCGCCTTTGAGCAGCAGCTGGAGGGCCTCGAGGATGTCGGGCTGGTCGTCTGCGACCAGAATCCGCGCGAGGCGCGTATTCGTCGCGGTGGTCGTGGTGGGCTGCGTCACGGGAAGAGTCGCTGTCGTCATTGAATGTGCCTCCTACTCTGCATCAGGCGCGCGCGGTCATTCACTTCTGAGCGCAGTGACTGGATCGACACCGGCCGCGCGACGCGCCGGGAGGTAGCTCGCGAGAAGCGCCACAGTGCCCAGCACCGCCGTGACCCCGAGGAACGTCAACGGATCGAGCGGGGTCACGCCGAACAACAACGAGCGCATTGCACGAGCGAACAACACCGCACCGCCAACCCCGAGCACGAGTCCGGCCGCCGCGAGACGCGCAGCGTTCCGCACAATCAGGCCCACGATCTCCCCCCGGCGAGCACCGACCGCCATGCGAATGCCGATCTCGGGGACTCGTTGCGTGACCGCATACGCCAGCACGCCATAGAGGCCGAGCGACGCGAGGAGCAGCGCGACGAGGGAGAACGCGGCGAGGATGTCCGTGGTGAAACGCTGCTGCGATGTGTCCTCATCGAACTCTTGCTGCGCTGTAGACATCTCTGCTGACGGCCACGTCGGGGTCGGCCGCGACCACAGCGCGCCGCACGGCGGCCACGATGGCGACCGGTGGGCCGTTCGTACGCAAGACCACATCCGCTCCGCCCCAGACCGGCCGTGTGAACGGCATGTAGATGAGAGGATTCGGCCGGTCGATCGCGACGTCGGGCCGCACGTCGCCGACGATCCCGATCACGCGCACGTGGATCTGCTTACCAACGTCGGGGTCGTATGTCGAGGCGTTGGGGACCGTGACCTCGTGATCCAACGGATCCGTGCCGTCCGGCCAATAGCGGCGAGCCATCGCGCTCGTGATGATGGCAACGGCAGCGTTGGGTGTCATATCGGCGTCGGTGAAGTCCCGACCGCGAAGAAGTGGGATACGCATCGTCGCGAAGTAGTGCGGCGTCACGGTGACGTATCCCACTCCGGCCGTATCCGTAGCCGGATCGCGCCCATCCACCCCAACCGCCGTGCCGACACCGGCGTAACCCAGTGGTGCGTGATTGACGAGCGCACCGCTAGCGACCCCGGGGACTGCCGCTGCGGCCAGCAGACGCTTCATCAACGCGAACCGCACTGCGGGATCCGCCAGCTCCGGCTTGCGCTGGCCGCCCATATGCCAGAGCACGAGGTGACTCGGATCGAAGCCGAGGTCGACGCTGCGAAGGTTCGCGAAGCTCCTGACGAGCAGTCCGGCGCCGACCACCAGCACCATCGACAGAGCGAGTTGACCGACGACGATAGCTGATCGGAGACGAAGGCCGCCGCGCGTGCCGCTCGTTGTACGGCTCGCGCTCTTGAGCATGTCCAAGAGTCGCGTGGGACGCAGCGTAACCAGCGGCGCGAACCCACAGAGCAGCGCAGCGACGACCGCGGCAGTGATCGCCACGAGGATCGCGCGCCCATCGACGCTGATCTCTTCTAGACGAGGAATGTCGCCCGGTGCTGCGGCCACCAGGAGGCGTATCGCCAGTCGCGCGAGGATGATGCCGAGGACTGTCGCGAACGTGGCGATGAGCACGTTCTCGCCGATGAGAAAGCGGGCCAGCCGCCCGCGGTCCGCGCCCATCGCGGCACGGACCCCGAGCTCCCGAGACCGCGCCATCCCGCGCACGAGCGCGAGGTTGGCCACATCGGCGGTTGCGAGCAGAAACACCAGCAGTACCGCGGCCGCCAAGATGCCCAGCGCCGGGCGCACGTTGCCAACGACGGACTCCTGCAGAGGTGTCACATTACCGACGAATCCCGAGTCCGTAGCCGGGTAGGCAATCGCCAGGCGCGCCGCGACGAGTGAGAGCTGACGGCGGGCAGCGTCGATCGTCACACCGGGCTGGAGTCGCGCCAGCGTGCGAGAGTCGGCGTGGTTCCCTCGGTTCCGCAGCGCGACCTGGAGATGCGCGACGGTATTCAGTGGAACATAGAGATCGGTGTGCATGCCCGGGACCCAATCCGGGTACGCCTGCCCGCGTCGCAGCACACCGACGACGGTGTAACTCCCGACGTCCGTGTCGATCGTTCGACCGATCACCTGCGGATCGCTGCCGAAGTTGGTGACCCAGGCACCGTAGCTCAGCACCGCGGCCGGCGATGCCCCAGCCACGAAGTCCGCCGCCAACAGCGTGCGACCAATCGTCGGCGTGGCGCGGAGCACGGAGAAGAAGTCGGCTGTGACGTTCGCCGCGTTCAGCTGAAATGCGCCACTGCTCCGTCGGACGCTCACCGGTTCGCCAGTCTCGTAGGCCATGCCGGCGAACGCCGTGCTTTGGGCGCGATAATCCAAGAAATCCGGATGCGACGGGGGGATCTTGTCGTACTGCGGCACGGCCGACCACACGTTCACCAGTTGCTCCGGATGATCGTACGGCAATGGGTCGAGCAGCACGTGACCGACGACGCTGTATGCCGCCGTTGTCGCCCCGATGCCGAGGACGAGCGTCAACACGGCCGTCACGGTATAGACCGGCGCGCGCCCCAGCGCGCGCACGGCGTGTCGCAGGTCGTCGAGCAGGTCAGCGGGGTGCAGGGCCATAGTCGTAGCGAAGGCAGAAACGAGGGGTCGGGGATCCGGGATCCGGGAGACAAAACCGGGGGCCCGGTAACGGTGCGCAGTCCCCGCCGCTGTGGTTTGTTCCCCCGACCCCCGACCCCCGACCCCCGAATCCCGTGCTCTTCACGTCATCCACCCATCGCGCAGCTGGACGATCCGCTTGCCCACCGCTGCGTTCTCTTCCGAGTGGGTGACCTGAATGATGGTCGTGCCCTTGTTGTTCAATTCGCGAAACATGGCCATGATCTCACGGCCTTGACTCGAATGCAGGTTGCCGGTCGGCTCGTCGGCCAGGATCACGGCCGGTCGCGCGATCACGGCACGCGCGATGCCGACGAGCTGCTGTTGGCCGCCGGAGAGCTGGCGAGGATAGAGGTCCTTCTTGCCGACGATGCCGAATCGGTCGAGCGAGTCGGCCACCAACGCCTGCCGCTCCGCCTTCGGGACGTCGCGGTACGAAAGCGGCACCTCGAGGTTCTCGGCGACGGTCAATTCATCGAGCAGGTGATACTGTTGAAACACAAACCCGACATAGCGGCGCCCCAGCCCGATACGCGCCTTGTGCTGGAGGCGGTGGACGGCCTGACCGGCGAGCGTGTATTCGCCACTCCATCCGCTGTCGAGCATACCCAGCACGTTGAGCAGCGTCGACTTGCCGGCTCCGGACGGGCCCATGATGGACACGAAGTCACCCAGCGCGATGTCGAGCGTAATGTTTCGAAGGACGTACGTGCGAGTCCCGCCCGCTTCGTAGAATCGCTCGAGGTTGCGCAGGGCGATGAGCGGACCTTCGGCAACGAGCGGGGCGGCCGCGGGGCCAACGCCCACAGCGCCCTCGGGGACTTCGCGCGTAGCAGATCGTCGTGACCAGATCATTCGGACCTCAAGGCAATGACGGGATCGACGCGCGCGGCGCGCCGAGCGGGGAGATAGCACGCCAGCGCCGCGACGGCGCACAGCACGAGCGCGACCGCGGCGTACGTTGCGGGATCACTGGGGCTCACGCCGTAGAGCTGGTTGGCGATGAGGCGCGTCAAGATGAGCGCGATACCGACGCCGAGTACGATGCCGATGAGCGCGGGCCGCATGCCCTGGCCGCCCATGACGCGGACCACGTCGGCTTCGCGTGCGCCCAGCGCAATGCGCACGCCGGCTTCGCGCGTCCGCTGCGCCACGACGTAGGCCACCACCCCGTACAATCCGATCGCGGCCAATCCGAGCGCCAACACGCCGAATACCGTGAACAGCACCGCCCCGATGCGATAGGGTTGCAACTGCGGGTCGATCGCGTCGCTCAGCAGCCGGACATTGAGGTTCGGGAGATTGGGGGCCAGGCTCGCGATGGCGCTCCGCACGTCGGGAAGTAAGCGGGCAGGATTGCCGCTCGTTCGGATGACGAGCGTCTGCGGCAATCCCATCGTAAGCTCCGAGTAGGGGATGATGTAGAAGGCCGCCGGCTTCTCTGTCACCTGCATGTATTTGCCGTCACCCATGACGCCGACGACATAGCTACACGTAGGACCCGCGCCCGCCTGCGACGGCCCTACCGAGATCTCGATGCACTGGCCGATCGGGTCCCGGCCAGGCCAGAGCCGGGCCGCCATCGTCTGGTTGACGACGACGACGGGCATGGTGCCGCTGCGATCCGTTTCCGAAATGTCTCGCCCTCGCAGGAGTGGCGTGCCGTTGGCCTGGAGGAAGTTCGGCCCGACGAAGTTCGCGTAGATCGGGCGGCGGTCGCTCGTGCTGCTGTCCTGCCCCGGCAGTTGCGTCCGGAGACTCATCACCCCCTGAAACGGGGGGACCCCCTCGTAACTGACCGCGCGAACTCCCGGCAATGCCCCGAGCCGCTCGACGACGCGACGTGTCAGCTGCTTGCGGGCGGTGGAGTCGTACGTCGAGCCCTGCAGGTCGAGCGTCGCCAGCACGATGTGGTCGGAGTCGAGGCCCAAGTCGATCGCGTGCACGTTGCGGAGCGATCGCACGAAGAGGGCGGCGCCCGCGAGCACCACGATCGAGAGCGCGGCCTGGACCACGAGCAGCACGGTCTGCGCCGCCGATTGGCCGCGGCCGGACCGCCGCGCGCCATCCTTGAGTGCGGACGTGAGGTCGCCCTGCGTGCTGACGATGGCAGGCATGACCCCCGCGATGAGCGCCGTGATGACGGACAGCGCCGCAGTGAACGCGATGACTCGCAGGTCGACCACTGCCGTACCCGGTGGCAACGGGAAGAACTTCGTGATCCCCGCAGTCCACACGCTGAGCACCAGCCCGAGCGCGCCGCCCAAGATCGCCAGCACGAGGCTCTCGGCCAAAAAAAGGCGCATGAGCTGGCCGCGACGGGCGCCCAGCGACTGGCGAACGGCGATCTCACGCCGCCGTCGCGCGCCGCGCGCGAGCAGCAGGTTGGCCACATTAGCGCAGGCGATGAGCAGGACGAACCCGACGGCACCGACGAGCCACAGCGCGATCGAGGCCTGCGAGCTACGCTCCGGGCCATCGGCTTGGAGCAACGGACCCGTAACCACGCGCACACGCGGGTCCAAGTCGGGCGCCATCACCGGGTCGATCTGCCGCTTGACGGTCGTCGCGCGCGCGTCGGCCTCCGATCTTGTGACCCCGGGCGCCAGCCGCGCCACGAGCGGCAGCCAGATGGCGAACCGCTGCGTGAACGCCATCGGACCCGGGCCCGACGGCAGCTCGTGGAGCGGGATCCACACGTCGAGGGGCTGGAGATCGAACCCGGAGAAGCCACGCTCCGCAACGCCGATGATCGTGAAGTCGCGCCCATCGATCTTGATGACGCGCCCGATTACGTGCGGGTCGCTCCCGAGCTCCCGCTGCCAGAAGCTGTAGCTCACGACCGCGACGGGGTGCGTGAGCGCGATACTATCCTCCTCGGGGAGGAAGAATCGACCGAGGGCGGGATGCGTGTGGAGGACCTCGAAGTACTGCGCGGTGACGGCCTGACCACCGACACGCCGGACATCGGCGCCCGTGCCGTAGTCGAACGTCTCGTTCGAATACGCTGCGATCGACTGGAACGCCGGCGTAGCGCCCCCTGTTGCTCGCGTCCGGAGATCGGTGAAGTCGGGGTAGGATCCCGGTCCGCCGCCGGGAGTGCCAGGCATCCCACGCATCGCGCGATCGAAGTAGACCCGTACCACCGCTCCGGGGTCGCGAATGCCTGCGGGAGGCTGGAGGAACAGGCGATCGGCGACGCCGAACATCGTGGCGTTCGCCCCGATCCCGACGGCGAGGCAGACGAGCGCTGTGACCGTGAAGCCCGGCGTGGCGCGCAACGCTCGCACCGCGTGGCGCGCGTCCTGCGCGATCACCTCGAACAAACTCGACACGGCGGAGGCAGACGGCCAAGTGACGCCTGCGTCGCGCCTGCGGTCATGGGCGAACATACACGTCTACGGGTGGGCCATCAGGGCGACGCATGCGCCGCCCCTATACCATGCCGAAGCCGCTCTGCCCGAGTGTGGCCTGGTCGGCTGCGCGCTTCGCGCCCTCTTCTTCTTCGACGACACGTCCGTCGAAGAGATGCACCGCGCGCTCGGCGTGCCGCGCGAACCGTGGATCATGCGTCACCATACAGATCGTCGCCCCACCCTCGAACAGCTCGCGGAGCAGACCCATGACCGCCTCGCCATTCTGCGAGTCGAGGTTACCTGTCGGTTCGTCAGCCAGGAGGATCAGCGGATCACCGGCCACCGCGCGCGCGACTGCGACGCGCTGCTGTTGACCGCCGGAAAGCTGCGCCGGATAGTGCTTCGTGCGGTGCGCCATGCCGACGCGCTCGAGCGCCTTTTGCACGCGCTCCCGTCGCTCGGCGGATGGCATGCCGCGATAGGTCAGGGGCAGCTCGACGTTCTCGTCGACCGTCAGATCGCCGATCAGATTGAACGCCTGAAAGATGAAACCGATCTGGCGGTTGCGGACGCGCGCACGATCGGCGGCCGAGAGCGAGTCGACCGGCTGACCCGCGAGGGTATACCGGCCGCCCGTCGGCGTATCGAGCAAGCCCAGGATCGAGAGCAGCGTCGTCTTGCCACAGCCGGACGGACCGCCGATCGCCACGTACTCGCCTTCTCGAATCTCGAGATGCACTTCGGCGAGCGCGTGCGTCTCCATCTCGTCCGTGTAGAACACCTTCGTGATGCCGTCGAGTCGGATGAGCGGGGGCGCCGCGTTACCGGGAGGGGTGAGCGGGGATGGAGTTGCGGATGTCGCCGTCGTCATTCGATGCGCACCTTGTTGACGTTGTCCCACGCGGACATGTCCGAAATGATCACCTTGTCTCCGACTTGGAGCCCGCCGTTCACCTGAATGGTTGTCACGGACGCAGTGCCGAAGTTGACGGGCACCCGGACAGCAGTGTGCCCATCTGGTAATAGCTTAAACAACCCAACCGTCGCATCCGTTTGAGCGAAGGCGGGACGTCCGACATAGAGGACATTAGCCAGCCGTTCTTTCAGGATGGTACCGTCGACGCTGAGGTCGGGGCGTGCACCTGGCGGCAGGGCACCGTCCAAATGAACCTCGACGTCCACCGTCCCATTCTGCACCACGGGGTCGACACGAATTACGTCCCCTTCACGATTCCGTTTCGCGTGTCCACGTCGACGGACTGACCGATCGCGACGTCCTTGGCCTGCGTTTCCGGCACTTTGAGCACTGCCTTGAGCCTACCCGGCCGCGAGACTTTCGCTAGGACCTGGCCAGAGGTCACCCACTGGCCGAGCTCCCATGGCAGGTCCGTGAGGACCCCGGTGTCACCGGCGACGACGTGCATCGACGCTACGAGTTGGGCCTGGAAGGCCACGATCGCCCGGAGGCGCGCGATCTGTCGGCGCTGGACCGTGTCCTGTTGCTCAATGCCGGTCGTCAGCATTCCCACCTCGTCACGAGCGGCGGACACGCGGGAATCGGCCTCTCGAATCCGATCCTGTGCGCTGTCCAGCTCGCCACGGCCGGCAAACCCCTTCAGCTGGAGCTCGTGCAGTGCGTCCGCCTGTCGTAGCGCCTGGGACGAGTCGCGGATTGCGGTCGCCAAGGTCGAGCGCGCCGTCATCTTCTGACCCATTAGCGTGGTCTGATTCTCGATCAATTGCGCCTGTGCCGCGGCGAGCTGCTGCTGCGCTGTCAGCGCCTGGAGTTGTACGTCAGGGTTGCTGAGCACCAGAATTTCGGTGTTGGGGAGCACACGCGCGCCCGGGCGGAGCGGCTTCTGCTCGATTCTCCCGGCGGTGAGCGCCGAGATGTAGCGCACCTGTTCGGGCTCGAGCGTCCCCGGCGCCCGCACCTGTATGAGCATCTCCCCCCGTTTCACCTCATCGATCATGAGGGTGCCTGCCTCGACCGAAGGCGGGCGCGCCTCGAGTCGGCTCACGGCAACCGTGACAAGAACGAGCGCGACTAGCCCCACGCCAGCGGCAATGTAGCGCTTAGTACGTTTTGGGCGCTCTCTGACAATGTCCACGCCTGTAGCATAGGGAAGAGCCAGGCCATCCCGCAACTGCTTGCCAATACCATATGCAGCAACGTGTTACGCGCAAGGACCAGTCCGCTGACAGGGCCTCTTTTGTACGACGCCGGGATACGCCGTCCCATTAACGGACAGGGGATCGGGGGCGGGGCGCCAACGCGCCAGCCCCCGATCCCCGACCCGCGTCGTTATTCTATCTCCACGCCAATCACCAGGAGCCCGCACAATGCCGACACGCCACGCGACCGCTGTTTGGGAAGGGGGACTGCAACAGGGGAAGGGGACCGTCAAAACCGAGAGCGGCGCGCTCGATACGGGGTACTCGTTCGGCACTCGCTTCGGAAACGTCAAAGGTTCGAATCCCGAAGAGCTGCTCGCAGCCGCCGAAGCGGCGTGTTATGCGATGGCATTGAGCGTGGGCCTCGAGCGAGCAGGGACGCCGCCCAAGCGGGTCGAGGCTGCTGCTACGTGCACAATCGACAAGGTCGGTGAAGGGTTCAAGATCACGTCGCTGAAGTTGACGGTGCGGGCGACGGTGCCTGGCATCAACGCCGACGCGTTCGAGAAGGCAGCCCTGGCGACGAAGGAGAACTGCCCGGTCTCGGTCGCGCTGAAGAACGTGCCCATCGAGTTGGACGCCGCGCTGGTTTGACCATCGGCGAAACGACGGAACCACAGATAGCGTACCGACGGCGGCACACACCCGGGCGACGCATGGCGTCGCCCCTACGAGGTATCCGCATGAGTCGCAGGTTTACCAGCGCGGTCATCGCGCTGTCGCTCATCGTCGGCGCGACCGCATCGGTCAGCGCCCAGGCAACGCCGGATCAGCAGTTCTTGCGGGAGATGGCGAACAACAATGAAGGCGTCGCGCTCCTGGCGCATGAGACCATGCACCGCACGGGCACGTTTCCGTCCAAGACGCAGGCCCAGGCGGTGGACAAGCAACATGACGGCCAGATGGACCACATCCGCGCAGCGCTGACGATGGTGAACGACCATTATGTCCCGAGAGCGTCGCACGCGGACTCTCTGATCGCCGCGTCGCTACGGACGAAATCACATGCCGCGTACGACAGCGCCTTTCGCGCCAATGTGGTGCAAATGGATCAACGCGCGACCGGGCTGATCGACAAGTACCTGCCGCAGCTCACGAACGCTCAGATCAAAACGCTCGCGCAACGCATGCGCGATGCGACGATGGCCGAGGAGAAACAGTTGGGCGGGGCGTAGGGTGGGGTCGTAGGGACGACGCCTGCGTCGCCCATCACCGCATCGCCCGCGCGCGACTCGCCACTCGGAGGAGGGACACGCCGACCGCGACGCTGGCCAGGGTGAGCACCCAGATGATGAGCCACTCGCCGGGTGTGGTCGGGTTGGCGATCGACATTGCGGCGGCATTTGCGCGCTCCCCCGTGCTGCCGGCACTCCCTGACATCCCCGGCATGTCGGCCATACTGCTCGACGGGGCTGTGCCGGCGGCTGGGGCTCCCGCAGTCGCCGCAGCGCCCACGACGAGGTCCGCGCGCGCCGTGACGTCGCCGTCCGACGCGATCACGACGAGTGTGTACGGGCCGGCCGGTACACTCGGTGGCACTGTGAGCGACATCTCGAACGCGCCAGCCGTGTCAGTGTGCACCTTCCCAACCGGGTAGTTGTCGAGCACTCCGCGAAGCTCGAGCGCGAGGTCTTCGCTCTTGGGAAGCTTCTCACCGCGGACGCTCACACTACCGCCGACCGATACCTGGTGCGACGACACGTGGATCGCGCCGGTTTCGTGGGCGGACGCGGGGATCGTGGGCCCCAGGAACAGTGCGGCGCTTGCCGCGAAGATGCTGACAGCCAGATGACGGAGAGTCATAGAGTCCCCTTCACATCTTCATCCCGAGATGGGACATCTGCGGGGCGAAGAAGCCGTAGATGATGCCACCGACATAGAACACCATGATGAGCAAAGCGACCCCAGTCACGAGCCGCGGTCGCGGTTGGCCCGCCCGCGGTCGATCGAGCAGCGGCACGAGGAAGAGGAATCCGAAAATCACGATCGGCGCCACCACCATGCCCGTGATCCCCATCGAATTCTCTACCACATAAATCCAGAGGAAGGGCCAGTACGGCTTGGTGACCTCGAAACCTGGGACCAATGGATAGCCAATGTGGGGAGGGAACACCGCCGCCAGAATACCGGCAAGCCCGACCAGCAGGAACGCGTAGCCAAGGAGCTTCGGGAGGTGCTCGGAGAACCGGCTCGTCTTTGGCTGGCGCGAGTTGATGCCGATGATGCGGATCAGCCAGAAGTGAAGACCCACGAGACCCAGCAGCAGGATCGGCAACAGACTCACGTGGGCGCTGTGCATCCGACTGATGATGTTGGTGCTCTGCGCGAAATCAGGGCTGACCGGCGCGCCGAGTGGTCCGACGAGCTTCCCGCCTGCGACCGCATGCGCGAGGGCTTCGGCGCCCTCCTCATCGCCGCGGATGACGGTGCCCGTGAACGCGAGAGCGAAGAGCACGATCACGAGGGCCAAGCCCGCCCACCAGGTGACCTCGCGCGGTTTGACGTAGCTCCGGCGCCAGAAGACCCAGCAGGTGTGAAAGAAGACCGTCACCAGTACGATCGTCGCGCCCCAGTAGTGCAGTCCGCGCAGCCAGTAGCCGAGCGGGACTTTCGTCATGATGTAGACGACGCTGTCGTGGGCCGCGAGCGGGCTCGGGTTGTAGTACTGATCGAGGAGGATGCCCGTCCCGATGAGCAGCAGGATGCCACTGAAGGTCAGGCCGCCCAACATGTAGGCGAACTGATTCGCCTCTGGCGCGATCGGGTAGTCGAGTCCCTCGAGGCCGAGTCGCTCGTGAGTGACGCCGGACGCTACACGTGCCGGCGGAGGGAGAGGGGTCCGCGCATCGACAGGCGGCTCGGCGAGGGACAAGGGACGGCGGGGTTCGGGGTTGGGGGGTCGCAGGTCGGGGATCGGGGGTCGGGACTACAACATACATCGCGCTTCGGTGGCCGGTCACCCTGACCCGGCCGCAAAAAAGGGGCGACGCAGGGCGTCGCCCCTACCCGGTGATCCCGCATCGGCGTGCGGACAGTGCGCGTCGTTGCGGATCCCGAACCCCGAATCCCGCCGTCGTTAGACCTTATCGTTCTCGATCTCGGCTGCCGCACGCTCGAGGATCTCACGGATGCGATTCAATTGCGCCTGGTCACGGTATCGCGTCGCAGTTGAATAGGTCGCCCGCGCGAGGTTTTTCACCGCCTGGTGGATCTCGACCATCTGCGGTCCGAAGAAGCTGGTCGCGAAGTTCGCGATACGATCGAAGACCTCATCCACCGCGCCCTTGTTCTCGTCGAGATACGCGCGTCCCTCGGGCGTGATCTCGTACACCTTCTTCCCGCCTTCTCCGGTCGAGGCGCGCGCATAGCCCATGTCCTCGAGCATCGTGAGTGTCGGGTACACGGCTCCGGGACTCGGCGAGTAGGCACCTCCCACACGCTCTTCCAGCGCCTTGATGACCTCGTAACCGTGACGCGGTTTCTCGCTGAGCAGCTGCAGGATCACGTACTTGAGGTCGCCCTGCTCGAACATCCGACCGCCGAACCCTCGTCGACGGCCGCCGCCGGGCCCGCCACCCGGACCGCCCCAGAATCCGCCACTCCATGGCCCACCCCACGTACCCCATCCCCAGTTGCCCCCCTTGCGGGGCCCGCAACTGTGTCGTTCCCAATTTGTAAACATACGTCGCCTCGTGTAAAGTAATTACTGGCGATATATCTTAATGGCGCCAAAGATATATCGCAAGAGGGACGGAGGGGGGCCGGATCCCCTTGTTGTTACTTATACCTTATCGTTCAGTCCCGTCAAAACGCCGGAGACATTGGGCAATGCGAAATACGATCGCGGTGATGCTCCTCGTCCTCGTCAGCGGTGCCTTCGTTCGTCGCCACGCGATCGCGTCAGAGATCGACGCAGCCCGTCACGCCACCGTGACGCCACCGTTCGCCACATTGCCGCCGTCAGCCGCTGCCGCCGCGGAGCAGCTCGCGCGGTCGCCACGCCATCGCGAGTACGTCATGATCCCCACTCCAGGCGTACCGGGTGACAGCATTCGCGCATGGGTGTTTTATCCGCAGGTCAATCACAAAGTGCCGGTCGTCGTCGTGATCCATGAGATCTTCGGGATGAGCACGTGGATCAAAGCCATCGGAGATCAGATCGCCGCGGATGGCTACATCGCGATCGTGCCCGACCTCATTCACCGGCAGCTCGCGCCACAGGCGCCGGATACGATGATTCCGGATGAAGGGGTGCGCGCCGTGCGCGCCCTGCAGCCTGGCGATGTTCAGCGTGATCTCGATGCCGCCGCCGTGTATGCGACGCACCTTCCGTCTGCCCTCCCCATCTACGGTACCGTGGGATTCTGTTGGGGCGGCGGGATCTCTTTCGCACACGCCGTCTACCAGCCGACTCGCGCGGGCGGCCCGACATTGAAGGCGACCGTCGTCTATTACGGCACCGCCCCCGACTCCACGCAGCTCGCGCACACCCGCGACCCCGTGCTCGGTCTATACGGTGGCAACGACGCGCGCATCTCGTCTACGGTCCCGGGCACGGACTCACTCATGCGACGCCTGCACGAGGTCTACGAGTCCAAGATCTATGCCGGTGCAGGCCACGGGTTCCTGCGCGCGCAGGATGACGCTCATGACGCGGTGGGGACCGCGAACGCAGATGCGATGCGCGACGCGTGGCCGCGGACTCTCGAGTGGTTCCACCGATATCTTGGTACGTGATGCGCTACGCCTACGTCGCCTCGCTCCTGGTCGGCCTGCTCCTCGGCGTCCGCGCCATGCTGCACGGCGTGGAGCGGCCTGCGAAGCCGCGGGCTCGACTCGACCCAGGCGCTGAACCCCCGCGGCGGTTCACGCTCAACCTGCCGACCGCGGCGGGGTGTGCGACGATCCTCGGCCTGACCGGGTATCTCCTTACCCGCTACACCGGCCTCGGCGTCATTCCGACGCTCGTGATCGCAGTGGGCGCCGGATTGGTCGGCGCGCTGGGCGCCCTACTGCTCGTCGCCGCGTGGGCGATCCCGGCAGCGAAGGCCGAGGTGACCGATGAGCGCTTCGTCATGCAGGGGGAGTTTGCCCGCGTCATTCGCGTGTCCGATCGGGGAACGACGGGCACGGTGACCTATTCGTCGGCTGGCGTCTCATACACGACCGAGGCATCGGCGCTCGAGGGGACGCGCCTCGAGGTCGGTAGCGAAGTGGTGATCGAGCGCATCGAGAACGGCGTGGCGTTCGTCGAGACCTGGGCTCGCGTGGAGTCCCGGTTGTAGATTGTTCGACGCGCTTGGCTGGGGTCCGGCACGGCCCATGCCGCGCAGTGGAGCGTAGGTCTCCGATCGGGGTATCACGACGATACCGGGAGGGGGCACATGTCCGACGCTACCATCTTCATTCTGGTCTTCGGCGGCCTCTTCCTGCTGCGTGGCGTTGCGGCGACGGTGGTGTTCTTCTACATCCTGCCACGCGGCGACCACTGCCCCAACTGTGATTCGGCCACGGTCCGGCTGCAGAGCGGCTGGAACCGACTCCTCCCGTCACTCCGGTCGAGCTGGTGCATGGACTGCGGGTGGTCGGGCATGCTCCGGAACGGACCTCTCACGCCCCGGGACGCCTTGGCTCCGGGACGCGTCGAAGCGGGGACCAAGAAGGGATAACGAGGGAGGGGCTCACTTCGTCCCTCCATTGTGCCCGACCAACTCCAGCACTCCCCCGCCGCGCCACGCATTCGCGAGCTGGACGTCCTGCGCGGCGTCGCCGTGGTGCTCGTGCTGGGACGTCACATGCCCGCGGTGCCGCTAGACGCCCCTTTCGCAGTCCAGACGGTTTTCGACCTCTGGCTTCGAGTGGGCTGGATCGGCGTCGACCTGTTCTTCGTTCTGAGCGGCTTCCTCGTCTCCGGTCTGCTGTTCCGCGAGTACGGGCGACTCGGCCAGGTGCACGTCGGACGGTTCCTGGCGCGGCGCGGTCTTCGAATCTACCCGGCGTTTTACGCCTTTCTCCTCGCGACATCGATCGCGACGAGTACGATCGGCACACGACGCTTCTTTGCCGAAGCCCTGTTCGTGCAGAACTACGTCCCAGGCCTCTGGGACCACACTTGGTCCCTCGCCATCGAGGAGCATTTCTATCTGCTTCTCGCGCTGCTCATCTTCGCGCTGGCCCGGCGACACGGGAGATCCTCAAACGACGCGAGAGCGAACGCGCCGGACACGCGCGATCCATTCGCCGCGCTCGTCCCGGTGTTCGCAATCGTTGCGATCACCGAAATCGCGCTCCGCATCCTCACGGCACAATATGCGAAGCCGTCATTCGTCCACCACCTCTATCCGACCCACCTGCGCCTCGACAGTCTGCTGTTCGGCGTCCTGCTCGCCTATCTCGCGTGGTCGCGGGGTGCCGGATTCGCCGCATGGGTGCGCAAGCGCCGGTCCCCGCTGGTGCTGGCCGCTGCCCTGTGTCTTGCACCGGTCTGTTTCCTTCCGGCGACCGATCCGTTCATGGAGACGTTCGGGTTCTCACTGGTGTACATCGGCTTCGGCGCGATCCTGCTGCTCGCGTTGTACGCTGGTAGGCCAACGTCCGTGCGCCGTGCGGACGGTGCCGCTTCGCAGGGCGACGCAGGCGTCACTCTTATCCGCCGTGTCACGGTCGGCAGCGCGGCCGGTGGTGGGATCTGGTCGTCCCCTTTCTTCATTCTCCATTCTCCATTCTCCTTGCTCCAACGCAGCCTCGTTCGCGCGGCCGCGACGGTCCGGCGCGCAGCGGCGGCGTTCCTCGCATGGATCGGCGTCTACTCGTATTCGATCTATCTCTGGCATCTCGCAGTGAAGCGCTGGGGCGCCGCGCCCATCGTGCATGCGCTGGGCTGGCAGCCGAGCGGGCTCGCCGCCTTTGGTGTCTACGCGATCGCGTCGCTGCTCGTGGGTGCCGCGTTGGCCCGCCTCATCGAGATCCCCACGCTCGCTGTGCGGGAGCGCTGGCTCCCCACGGGCACTGGCCCGCCACGTAGAGAGGAGACGGGAGACAGGAGACAGGAGATCATACCGGAGACGTCACCGCCCGCACGGTGCGCGTGATGCCGCACGGATGGGCCGTATCTCCTCTCTCCTTTCTGCCGGTCTCCTCTCTACGGGCGCGCTAGCGCCCGTTCACACGCCCACCGTCAACTTGAACTGCACCATGAACGGGCGGCCAACGGCTTCGCCGCTGAAGAAGGCGCCCTTCAAGATGTAGGAATGGTCGAAGAGGTTGGTGAAGAAGACTTCGGGTTTGATGCTCGTCTGCCTCGCGTAGAACAGGTAGCCCAGACTCAGGTCCTGCGTGTAGTACGGTGACACCTTGAACGCCCGATTGAAGCAGAACAGTCCCGTGCAGTAGCTCTTGTTGCCCGGCTGGAAGCCCGTCGTGCCAGGCGTGCCCTCGTTGTAGCTGTTGGTGTCGGGTGCGAACCCGTTCGTCAGCCCGCTTCCATACGTCCCCGTGGCGCTGATGTCGAAACGACTGTGGCTGAACAGCAAATTCCAGACGCCCGACAAGCGCTGATCGTGGTCCAGATCGAAGTAGGTCGGCGGCGTCGAGATCGGGAAGAAGCCGCCCGAGATCGGGCCGATGCCGTAGGCGTGGTCGAGCGAGAAGTTGACATATCCGCTGAGCGGCCCGTTCGGCCGCACCTCGACGACGCTTTCGATGCCCGTCACCCAGATCCTGGAGATGTTGACATCGGTGGTGACGGAAGAGCCCGGGATCGTGTTGTCATCGATGCCCGGCGTGCTCTCTTTGTGAAAACCCGAGAGCTTGGTCACGATGCCAAATGGGAATCGGTGCAGGAACGCCGCCTCATAAAACGCATCGCGCTCGGGTAGGGTCGGACTCGTCGCCACACCGCCCTGCGCGGCGGAGGTGATGTCGCGCAGGTCCTCGATGTTGGTCGGCATGAACAGCCGGCCGAAGTACAGGTAGAACGTGTTGGCATCGCTCGGATAGAAATTGAGTCGGATGCGCGGGCTCGCCTGCGTCTGATTCGTCGCAAAAGGCTCGACGTGGCTGTCGAACCGCAACCCGGTCCGGATCTCGAACCATTCGACCGGCCGTACGTTCGTCTCAGCGTACGCGCCCCAGTCGTAGCCGCTCAGGCCGGAGTTGGACGCGATGGGAGACTGGACGCCCGTCGGATCGATGAGCTGGAAGTCCTCGTGCCCATAGGTATGCGAGTAGTTCATGCCGATCTTGCCATCCACCTTCCCCGTGACCACGGGAAACGAGAGATCGCTCTTCACGCCGAGGATATAGAAATTGCGATCCTCGAATACGTTGCGCGGTGTGTGGGTTGTGTCGTTCGCGTCGATGAACGACGGGTCGTCCGACGAGCCCGGCCGATAGTTGAGTGAGCCATCGCGGAAATACGGTCCGACGAACAGCTCGGCCGGCTGGCTCTGCTCGTCGGTCCCCACGGCCTCGCCGAAGCGATGTCGGTACGCCAGGTTGAGGAACGAGTTGACGTCGGTTTGGTGATCGTTGAGAGTCTGCAGCAGTGAGTCATACGGCACGTCGAAGTGCGTCGTCGAATAGTTGCCTTCGAGCGAGAGGAGGTCGCGGGGTCCGGCCGCGTATTGCAGCTTGGCGAAGCTGTAATAGTCCTGACCGTGGTTGTGGTAATTGATCGGCGCATCGTTGGAACCCGCCACGAGCGGATCCTGTCGCATGTCGCTGCCCTCGGCCTGCCCGGACAGGAACATGCCGAGCCGTCCGGAATTGCCGCTCATCGTGAGCGACTGGCCCATGGTGTTGTAGGAGCCGTCCGACGTTGACTCTTCCAGGTGGAACGGGCCTGATGGAATCCGCGTTTGGATGTTGATGATGGCTGCCTGGCGATCGCCGTACTCGGCATCCCACCCGCCCGTCTGAAAGTCGATTTGCTGAACCACGTCGGGGCTGAACAGCTCGTTGAGCGAGCCGGCGATCCCTGGCGGCACCGGCACGCCGTCGATGTAGTAGGTGTACTCCGCGTGTTGGCCGCGGATGTGGACCTCGCCCGTAGGCGCCTTGGCCGCCCCTGCGATGGATTGCTGGATCAGCGCAGACGTCGTCGTGGAGGGGGCCGCAATCGCCTCGTTCTGGCTATAGGTCTGGTCCCCGGTCCGGGTGTTGACCGCCACGGGTGCCTGAGCCGTGACCTGGACCGCCTGGAGCGCCGCGGCCGCCGGGAAGAGCTTGAAGTTCACATGCACCACACCATTCATCACCGTGATCTCGATGCCCTTGGAGCGGTAGCCAATGAAATGCGCGGTGACGGTGTACGTGCCGGCCGAGATGTCGTGCATGATGTAGCGGCCAAAGGCATCGGTCGTGGTAGCCGCCACAATGTTGGTGCCGCGCTGCACCGCGATCTCCACCCCAGGAAGCGGGGCCTCGTTGGTGCTATCGGTCACGCTGCCCGCGACGTCGCCGGAGGCCGTGCCGGTCGAGTTGTCGACGCGCGCGCGCGCGTCGAGGAAGGGCGCCGGTCGACCCGTGGTGGCGCGATTGGCGACCGTCGCCATCAGCGGAGGCGAAGTCGGGGTTGGTGTAGCGAGCGGACTGCCCGTGAGTGTTGTAGCGAGCAGCGCTCGCGCGATGCCGAAGTGAAACACCGTTTGCATCCTCGTCGCGGAAAGGGGCGAGGCCGGGGAATGTCCCCGTGCCTCCGCGCTGGCTCCCGTGCCGCGGATGCGGTACGGCCAGCGACGCACACCATCTCCTCGGAGGCCTGCGCGCTCCTCACGCGTCCACGCGGGCTACGTCCAACCCCGGAAACCCGACCGCTCGCTGGATGCAAGCGGCCGGCGCGGATGCGCCGAGCTATCGAGAGGAACTCATCGGACCACCCGCACGTGCCACATCGCCACTGCACGCGAGACCGCAATCTGTCTCAGCGTGCGACGGGAACGTGCGGCGGGCGAGCCCTAGGCGGGCCAAGCCTCCAGCAGCGCGAGCGACGGAGGCGCTCGCGTGCGAGGGATGGCGGCGAACGTCGTCGGCGTGACGCCAAGGACTTGCACCGCGTGTGGCGCTCTGACGACCGCTGCGACGACGGGCAGCGCTGGTGCGCTTGGCTGATCGGCACCGGCGGACAGGTATTGGCAGAGGGCGCAATCGTCGCCGTGGACGTGTGCGCATTCCGGCCGTCGATGCGACTCGATGTGCGACGCCGCCTGCGGACCGACGGACTCTGCCTGTACTTGCGCGTCAGCGATCGCAGCCATCGCCGGTCCGGCCAACTGGACCAGCGCGACGACGAACGCCAACAACCGCAGACGGAGTGGACGGACCGACATAGGCGGGATGGTAACTAGCGCAGACCGGTCATGCATGCAAGCAGAGGGCATAGGGCGACGCCTGCGCCGCTCTACTGACGCGCGCCGCGCGACAAAGGTTGCGGGCCAGTGGCTGGGACCGTCTGCACGGCGATGCTCTGCGTCGCTCCCACGTGTCCCATGCGTGTGGATCTAGGGCGACGCAGGCGGCACCCCTTCGTGTCCGACGCGTCCGGGCCTGGCCGGTGAACCGCCTCTAATTACATTAGGCCTCATGCCATCTCGCAGGCGGCGTGCGGTAGCCACCCTGGTCGGTTTGTGGTTCACTGTTTCGGTGTCGGGCGTCGCGCTGCAACTCTGCCCCATGCAGGGCGCGATGATGGCGAACATGCATCGGTCTGGAACCGATTGCGATCGGGCGATCGGGCGTGTCCCCGCCGACCGGGGCGGGTCGCCAGCGCAACACAGCGGTGGACACCACCACAACGGATCGCACGACGACTGCACGTGCACGGGCATGTGCTGCGTGACGGCCGCCGTGACCCTCTCCGCGCCGCGACTGATCGTAGTCGCCGTCGTGGATGCGGAGCCGCAACCCGTTGCCCCGCTCGAGACCAACGAGCTCGCGCCGCGCGCCGCGCCTGACTTCACCCTCCCCCCTCCGCTCGGCCCGCCCACACTCCGCGCCTGACCCCGGACTGCGGGCGACGCATGCGTCGCCCGCTCCAGGGGTCGCGTTGATCGCGGCGCGCCAACACGGGCGCTCCGAGCCAGGCATCCTGCCCGGCTCGATTCATCCGCGCGGAGATTCCGACAGTGCACGCTTTTCGTACCTGGCGCCCCACCGGCCCCGGAACTGGACATAGGTTAGGCCTCTTCGGACGCACCACGCTCCTCGCGTCAGCTCTCATCGCGAGCACCGCCGCAGTTGCGGTCGCACAGCCTCCCGCGAAGGCCGACACCGGCAAGCAGGCCAAGGGCGTCACGACGTCGGCCGACAGCGCGGCAGCCGCGGCGTACATTGACTCGATCGCGGGCGGGCCCATGAGGCTCATGGGCGCCCCGCGTACCCATGCCGACAGCGTCCGCAAGGCCCGGGCAGACTCCCTGGCGCGCATCGCAGTGCGACTTGGCTCCGTCACCATCACGGCGAGCCCGCCCACCCAGTCCGACCCGATCGATGTCGTGCGCGTCACCCCATTGGTGATCGCGCAGACGCCCTCGAACTCGCCGTGGGAGCTCCTGCGGGAGACCGCCGGGCTCGAGGTGCACGAGCAGGGCCAGGGGCCCGGGTTCCCATCAGACATGTCGATCCGCGGCTTCAGCTCAGACCACTCCACCGACATGGCGCTCTGGGTGGATGGCGTGCCGATCAACGAGCCCGTGAACGGGCACGCCGAGGGATTGAACGACTTCTCATCCATTTTCCCGGAGGTGGTCAGCGGAATCGACGTCATTAAAGGCCCGACGAGCGCGGTGTATGGCAACTTCGCCTTCTCCGGCGTGGTCAACGTCCGGACGTTAGACCGGATCGACAACACGCAGCTCGACGTCTCGGGAGGCAATTACGGCAATTACGAGGGCGTGCTCCTGAGCGGCTTCGACAACGGGTCGACGGCCGGCATGATCGGGATCCGCGCGACGCACGAGGACGGATGGCGCGCACACTCCGAAAACCAGCTCGGCCAGCTGCACGGCCGCCTCGAGCACAATCTGTCGTCGAATACGACCGTGGACCTCGGCATGGAAGCGTACATCACGACGTACAACTCGCCGGGCTTCCTCGATACACTCGACTACGACGTACGCCACTACAACGACGTCTCGAATTTCGGCGACGGCGGCTTCAAGCGCCGGTTCCAAGAGCGCGGAAGCATCCGCACCGTCTTGAGCCCGAATCTCGAATGGCGCACGACGCTCTTCGGCATTGAGGACAGCTGGAACTTCTGGCTCAGCACCCCGCCGGGACTGGGCGGACTGCTCGAAGGCAGCGGTGTCGAGACGCGCGAGACCGACGGCCGGACCGGTGGCGGCGGCACGTCCGCCCTCACGTACACCTCGGCGCACGTGAACATCACCGCGGGCGGCCAGGCACGGTACGACAATTCCGACTACGAGAACTGGGGGGAATTCGCCACCGCCACCGCGTTCCGGCGGGACTCGGTCCCCTTCGGCCTCACATTGGCCCACCAGGCATCGGGCGGGTTGTTCGTGCAGTCGAACTTCGACGTAACGCACTGGCTCCGATTCGACCTCGGCGGACGCGTGGACCAGATCGACAGCTACTCCCACACACCCTCCTCTTACGCCGATACGCTATCGGCGCCGAGCTACTACGCGCTCGGCCCGTACGCCGACCTGCAGCACAGCAAGGGGGTCTTCTCACCCAAGACGGGCCTTCTCCTGCGCCTCCTCCCGTGGGCTGGCGTCTACGCCAATATCTCACGGGGGTGGCGGCAGGCGGACGGCGTGATCTTCGATCCCACCACGCCCTTGATCACGGTCTGGGACTATGAGACGGGGATCAAACTGGGCGAGGGCCCGTGGTCGCTCGAGGCTGCCCTCTTCCGGATGGATCTGAGCAACACCCAGGTGTTCAACGAGGTGTCGACGATCAGCGGAGGACCGAGCAAACGGCGAGGCGTGGACGTATCCGCGCGCTACGTCGTGACACCGGCAGTGCTGCTGTCGACGAACTTCACCGTCGTCGACGCCAAGTACACGAAGTACTACGACACGGACGTGGACATCGACTATTCCGGGCGGCCGGTGTTCAACACGTCGAAGTTTGTCGGCGATGCCGCTCTGGAAGTACACCCACCGCATGCAATCTGGCAGTGGCGCCTGGGCTCGAACTTTCAAGGCAAGTACACACCGTTCGAGGAAGCGGTCGGCCTGTATCGACCGGCATTCGCGCTTTTCTACACGAGCGGTGGGGTGCAGATCAGGCCCGACGCGCACCTGGAGGTCGGCATCCGGAATCTGCTCAACACGCAGTTCCGCGAGCTCGAATCGGGGTATTTCGTGACGCCCGGCGAGCCGATCGCCGTCTTCGCGACCCTGCACTACGACGTGCCACTGTAAGGGCACGGGGTTCGGGAATCGGGGGTCGGGGGGTCGGGGGCTCGGGGTGGAATTGATGAGGCGAGGGGCATCGGCTGCCCGGGCCGCGTCGATTCGTCTGCGTCAGGGTCTCATGATCTGGTGTCGTCGCCGGACCGTGAGACCCCGCAGACGCCGCATCGCACCAGGCCTCGTCGCGGCGGGGATGCTGCTGCTCGTGACGCCCTCGGTGGCCGACGCGCACGCGATGCTATTGTCGTCGGATCCGGCGGCGGGGAGCACCCTGCCGTCGAGTCCGCGACAGGTGCGCCTCGTGTTCAGCGATGCGCTCGACGCGTCGCTCGACCGGATGACGCTCGTTGATCGAACCGGCAAGCGGACGATCCTGCAGGTCCGTGGAGATCCGCACGACGTGCACGCGCTTCTCGCTCCGCTCGAGACGCTGCGCCCGGGCACCTACTGGGTGGTATGGCGGGTGGTGTCGGCGGATGGGCATGTGGTGGGCGGCAGCCTCGTGTTCGCCGTAGGCACCCGTCCGCCGGACACGAGCGCGACTGCCGCGGGATCGACCGCGTCGACGTCCGCCGACGTCGACGCGGTCGGGCCGGTGGTGGCAGGGGCTCCGATCCTTGCCGCCGCACTGCGTGGCGCTGCCGTCGGCTGCCTCATGGCGCTTGCGGGCCTGCTCGGTCTCGCCATGTGGCACGCGCCGGACCTATCGGCCACCGTGACGCGTGCCGCGTGGTGGCTCGCGATAGCTGCAGCCCTATTCTCGATCGGCCACCTGGTCGTGTGGCTCGCGGATACGGCGCCCGGGAATCGCCTCGACGGAGCATGGGCGCAAACAGCGCTGGCGACCAATACGGGGGTGGCGGAGCTCGCTCGGTGCGGCCTAGCGCTCCTCGCGATTTGGGCGCTCGTGTTGGTGCGCCGGCCGAGGCTCGCGATGTGTTTTGCGGTCGGCGCGCTGATCGTCAGCGCGCTCATCGGCCATGCAGTGACGACTGACCCCGCCTGGTACATCCCGGCCAAGGTGCTCCATCTGCTTGGAGTGAGCGTATGGCTCGGGGGACTGCTGTTGCTCCTGCTGCTGGACCGTCAAGAGATGAGCATCTATCTCCGGGCGGTGGAACGCGTATCGGCCGTGGCGCTCATCGCCGTTGTGGTTGTGCTCGTGACCGGCGTGATCGAGACCCTGCTGACCAGCACCTCAGTCACGCTTCTTCTCCGATCCGCGTACGGCCAGCTCGTGGCGGCGAAGCTCGCGGGGCTCGCCGTCCTGGTTGCCTTCGGTGCGCGTCACCGGACTCGCGCGATCCCGCGTCTTCGCGCCGGCGCCAGTGGGTCTGCGTTTCGGCGTTCGGTCGCGCGCGAAACGGGTGTCATGCTCCTCGTCGTCCTGCTCGGCGGCTGGCTGGCGTATGTACCGCCACCGATGGGCGCTTCATCATCGCTGTCTCAGCACCCTTCATCTCAGGAGTCTTCGCCATGATTGCCTCTCCTTGCCGCTACCGGATGGGACTGGCCGCGGCGGCTGCATTGGTACTCGCCCCCGCCGTCGCGGACGCACACGCGGTGATCTATCCGAAGCAATCCGTTGCCGGGCGGTACGAGAAATACGTCTTGCGTGTGCCTAACGAACGCGATGTGGCGACGACTCGCGTAGAGATTCACTTCCCACCCGGACTGCGCGTCGAAGCATTCGCCGACGTTCCCGGCTGGGAGCTCCAGGTGATCACGGACTCGACGAAGGCGATCACGGGAGCCATCTGGACGGGCACACTGCCGACGAAGCGCTTCGTGGAGTTCGCGTTCGAGGCTGCGAACCCGAAATCCGACGCGCGACTGGCATGGCCGACCTACCAGACATATGCGAACGGGGAACGCGTCGAGTGGACGGGGCCGGAGCACACCAAGACGCCGGCTCCCGTGACGGCAATCGAAGCCCCATCACTTATCGGTAGTGTCGCTTCGAGCCCATGGGTGTCAGGGTGCGCTCTCGTTCTCGCGCTCACGAGCCTTGGTCTCGTCATGCGGCGGCCAGCCGCGACACCAGGGCCATCAGTCCTCGCGTCCAACTAGGGGCGCGGGGGGGTCGGGGGTCGGGGACGGGCCCTTTGGGCCCGAGAGAGTAGAAAGTGGAAAGTCGAGAGTAGACACGCGAGCTTACGTCTACTCTCGACTTTCTGCCGGTCTACTTTCTCGGGTGCGAAGCGCCCGTCCCGACCCCCGACCCCCCGTGCCCTTCGAATCCTCGTTCGACGTTCTCGTAGTCGGTGGTGGGCACGCGGGGACGGAGGCGGCGGTCGCGGCGGCGCGCCTCGGCGCGCGCGTCGCGCTGGTTACGAGTGCGCTCGAGAGCATCGGCCAAATGTCCTGCAACCCCGCGATCGGCGGCGTGGCCAAGGGCACGGTCGTGCGTGAGGTCGATGCGCTCGGGGGCATCATGGCGCGCGCGACGGACCTCGCCATGGTGCAGTTCCGCATGCTGAACCGGAGCAAGGGGCCCGCAGTGTGGGCGCCACGCGCGCAGTGCGACCGTGGTCTCTACCGACGCGCGGTGCGATCGCTGCTCGAGGAGCGGCCCAACCTGCACCCGATCCAGGGGACGGTCGCACGGCTGCTCTTCGATGGCGCGGGCGGAATCGGCTCGCGCGTGATCGGGATCGAGACCATGGAAGGTCGCCGATTCGGCGCGCGGGCCGTGGTCGTCACTTCCGGCACGTTCGGACGTGGGCGCATCCACATCGGCGTCGACCGGCAGGTCGGCGGCGGGCGGGCCGGCGAGGCGCCGACGACGCATCTCGCGGAGCAGCTCGAAGCGCTGGGACTCACAGTCGGTCGCTTCAAGACAGGGACGCCGCCGCGCATCGACGGCCGCTCGGTCGATTACGGCGCACTTGGTCGGCAGGACAGTGAGATCGAGCAGTTCGACTATTCCTGGTCGCACTTCTGGCCCGGACCGCGATCGACGCCGACTGGTTCCACGCGGCATCCTGGGCAGCTCCCCTGCTGGACCACCTTTCTCGAGGCGGACGGCAAGCAGGTCATCGCCGACCACATCGGCGAGTCGGCAATGTACGGGGGCGCGATCGGATCGCGAGGACCTCGCTATTGCCCCTCGGTCGAGGACAAGATCGTCAAGTTCCCGACCGCGGAGCGCCATCAGATCTTCCTCGAGCCCGAGGGGCACGACACGGTAGAGCTGTACGTGAATGGGCTCTCGACGTCGCTCCCGGCACCCGTGCAGCTGTTGGCACTGCGCACAGTGCGCGGGCTGGAGCACGTAGGCATGACGCGCGCGGGCTACGCCATCGAGTATGACTACTATCCGCCCACACAGCTCGATGCGACGCTGGCCGTGCGTGCAGTGCCGGGGCTGTATTTCGCCGGCCAGGTGAATGGCACGACGGGGTACGAGGAGGCGGCCGGCCAGGGTGTGGTCGCCGGGTTGAACGCTGCACTCGCCGTGCAGGATCGCCCGGGTCTCGTGCTGGGCCGCGAGACCTCGTACATCGGCGTGCTCATCGACGATCTCGTTACACGCGGCGTGGACGAGCCGTATCGCCTGTTCACATCGCGCTCCGAATTCCGTCTGACGGTGCGTCAGGACAATGCAGTGAGCCGACTCGCCCCGGTGGCACAGTCGCTCGGACTCTACGATCCGTCGGAGCGCGACATCGCGGCGCGGCGCGTGGCGGCGACGACGGACGCGCATGCCCTGGCACACGCGACGCCGATCCGACCCGAGCAAGCTGCGCACGTGCTCGACGCGGCACGCAGCGCACCGATCGCGCAGCCCGTTCGCCTCGCGGAGCTCGCGCGGCGACAGGGCGTGGAACTGAGCGCGCTGTTTACGGCCGCTGGCGTCGGGGCAGAGCTCTCACGGGAGGCAGTGATGACCGCGGAGCTGGAGCTCAAGTACGAGGGCTACTTTGCGCGCGAGCGCATGCAGGCCGATCGCATGCGTCGCATGGGTGAGATGGTGCTGTCGGCGGACCTGCCGTATCCGACGATGCAGTCGTTGACGTATGAAGCGCGCCAGAAGCTCGTTGCGATTCGACCCGCGAGCCTGGCGCAGGCATCGCGCATCCCGGGCGTCAGCCCGAGTGATCTGCAGAACCTCGTGGTCGAAGTGGAGAAATGGCGACGGGGCGCTGGCGCGATATGTGGCGACGGGGGAGATGCGGGGGCCGGGATGCAGGGTTCGGGGATGACCCCCTGATCGCACTGCCCGCGCACCGCGTGTGGATGGGCGGGTAGGGGCGACGCGTGCGTCGCCCGTGGATACGGCGCCGCCCGTACGACGCCCGTAATCGGGGCCGGTAGGACGACGCGTGCGTCGCCCGTTCGTGCATCGTGGCGGATGCGACAAGGACGACGCACGCGTCGCCCCTACCCGCCCATCTACGTATATCGTGCGGCCGGTGCGATACGCAGCCATTCCCCTAGCAATAACAAATCACACCCGCAACTCCATGTGCTCCTCATCGATGTCCCGGCCACCGACTTTGATGGCGGCTCGCTCGACGCCGATCGGTTGGAAGCCGAGTGAAGCGTAGAGGCGACGGGCGGCGGTCTGGTCTGCGGCGACGCAGAGTTTTACCCACTCGACGCCTGGAATCGCGCGCACTTCGGCGAGTAGCTGCTCGAGCATCTGGCGGCCGCGCGCCTGACCACGGACATCCGCGGCGAGATACACGCCCCACACAACGCCGCGGTGTCGGGTCTTGAGCCTCGCGTCGCGCGTGAACCCGGCCATCCCCCGCAGCACGCCATCGACGAACGCGCCGACGATGAACGAATCCGGGGCGATCGTGCGCAGCGTCGTGGCCAGCTGTTCGGGCGTGGTCCGCTGATGTTCTTCGGGTGAACTGCCGTAAGCTTCGGGCTCGCGCTGGAGCGCCTCGAGGCGCAGCGCCCAGAGCGCCGGAGCGTCGGCGTCCGAGAGACGACGGACCGAGAACGCGGGCACCACGTTAGACCCTCGCGCCTCCGCGGCGCGGCTTGGTCCGCACGTAATACAGCTGCTCGCGTACGGAATGCGCTTTGTACTGGCGCGCGGGACCGGGGCTATCGGAGCGATATCGTTGGTAATCGCGCGCGACGCGCAGGAAAGAGCCTGGGCGTCCCACGCAACGGAAGATGCGCTCGATGTCCGCGTCGGGGATGATGCCTTCGCTGTTGTAGCTGAGGATGATGTGGTCGGCGTCGACCGTCTCGATCAACTGCTCGAGGGCGAGCACGCACTGGGCGCGCGTGGACCACGCGGATTTCGCGCCGCCGGCGGGCAGCCCCGTCTTGCCGCGCAGCACGAGTGGCTCACCGAACCACCCGCGGGCGATGATCTCGGGCACGTGGTAATACGCGCTGTACTGTCGGGTGTTATACGGGGGATCGAGGTATAGGAGATCGAAGCGTCCCGCACGCGGCGCGATCTGAGAGACATCGCCCAGGAACGCTTCGCAGGACGCACGCGCGCGTGGGCGGCCACGGGGGACGATCGACGGGAGCCGCAGGCGCAGGTCGCGCAGCGCGTTGGGTTGCCACTGCTTGATGTAGGCCGCGTAGATGCCCGTGGTGTTGGCCACGGAGTCCGCTGCCTCCAGAAGCGCCGCGAGCAGGAGATAGAACTCGTCGTCCGAGATGGCGCCCGTCACGTGCCAATCGTGGAGGCGCTCACGAATCGCATCGATGCGGCGAGCACAGTCGAGGGCGAAGTACATGCGCCCAGCGAGTGAGGATGTGGCGGTTTCGGCTTTCGCGATGGCAGTGCCACCCGGGGACGGATGCGTGGCATGCTCGACGGATCGCGGATCCGGTGCGGCGAATTGGCGAGAGATGAACGACTCGTGGGGATCGAGATAGGAGTCGAGGTATACGAGGATCTCGTCGAGCGGACGCGTCGCCGCCGGAGACGTCGTGCGCATCGCCAGCGAGCTGCGGCCCTCGAGGCGTCTCGTGACCCAATGATCGACGCGTGAGCCGAAGTCGGGGCGTGCGCGTGCACGCGTGACATCTGGGTCGTCAGCCAGCCCGAAGAAGCGGGGATAGCGATCGGCGACGATGTAGGCGCGCTGGAAGACATAGCTGAACGCCATGAGGTCGCAGCTGACGACGCCCGCTCCCCTCGCTTTGAGGAATCGCCCGACCGTCGCTGTCCCGGAGAAGGCATCGAACGCCCGGACCGGTCGGATCCCCTTGTCGTCGAGAAACTCGCCGATAAACCGGAGGAGCTTGGTCTTGTTGCCGATGTAGCGCATGAAGGGAAACGGGGGTCGGGATTCGGGGGCGGGCGCCAGCGCGCCCGAGGGAGGAGAAAGGAGAAAGGGGAGAGGAGACGGGCAAACGGGAGAAGCCGGAAGGTGGAAATTAGGATAGAAGCCGGGAGGCGGAAATTACGATCTCCTTTCTCCTTTCAGGTATTCTCCTCTCTCGGGCGCATCAGCGCCCCTCCCCGAATCCCGCTCATGATCAGAAGGGAGCCACTACCGCCGGGAAACATATGTTTCCCTCCGGGCGCTCGTGGTTACGCTATATTCTCCGCTCTCGCCTGCGAGACCGTTGCCAGTCCTTTCGACCCCGGCCCTCTGTCACGTGCCACACATCCTGGCAATCGCAAATCAGAAAGGCGGCGTAGGCAAGACCACGACGGCCGTCAATCTTGCGGCTAGCCTCGCGGTGGCCGAGCAACGCACGCTCCTGATCGACGGCGACCCGCAGGGGAACGCGACGAGCGGGATCGGACTACTGCGAGAGACGCTCACGACCACCGTGTACGATCTGCTCCTCGGCGGCGCGATGGCCGCGGACGCTCGCCATCGGAGCGTGCAGTTCACGCACCTCGATGTGCTGCCAGCCACGCCGGACCTCGCGGGCGCAGAGGTCGAGTTGATCGCGCGACCGCGTCGCGACCAGGCGATGCGCGACGCCCTCGCGCCGATCGCCAACGAATACGACTACATACTCATCGACTGCCCGCCGTCGCTCGGCCTGATCACTGTCAACATGCTGGCGGCCGCCGATGCCCTGATCATCCCAGTGCAATGCGAATACTACGCGCTGGAGGGACTCTCGCAGCTCCTCAACACCGTGCACCTCGTCCAGCAGAGCGTCAATCCGGAGCTCTCGATCGAGGGCGTCCTGCTGACGATGTACGACGCGCGACTCAACCTCTCGCGGCAAGTTGCCGCGGACGCACGGGAGTACTTCGGGCCCAAAGTCTACGAGGCTGTCATCCCGCGCAACGTCCGACTGGCCGAGGCCCCAAGCTTCGGCAAGCCGATCATCCTGTATGACGTGACCTCCGCCGGCGCGCAGGCATACATGAGCGTCGCCCGGGAGCTCCTGAGCCGTCATCACACTACACCCATTGAGCGCGAAACCGAGGTGATGGCGGCGAGCGAGCCGACCGTGGCCCGTGAGGCACCCGTAAGTCCTCCGAGCTCGCGCCGGGGATTGGCCGACGAGCAGGATGTCGGTGATGCTGACCTCGAAACGCGTGAGCCTCCATCGAGCGCCCCGGCAACTGATCTGGAGACGCTTGGCGGACCGGTGGTCGAGCCCGCCGCCGTGACGGGCGTGGCGGATACCGACGTGGGCCAGCCGGTCGACGGAGCCGAGGTCGGCGCAATGTTTCACGTGGAACATTCGCCATCCCCTCCCGCCCCGACCGACGTACCCAGCTGATCATTTCACGCGCCGTGCGCGTGTGTGTTTCACGTGAAACAGCCAGGGACTAGGGACTAGTGGCTGGTGAACAAACCGTAAGACGAGCGCCGGCGACGGATCGCCGGCCTCCGAAGCTTCGTCCAGCGTTCATTAGCCACCAGTCCCTAATCCCTGATCCCTAGTCCCTAGCCCTCGCCCCTCATGACCCCTCCTGATTCGTCGCGCAGACTGGGCCGCGGACTCGGCGCCCTGCTCACACCCGCCGCCGCAGCTCCGACCCAGGACCCGGCGACGCCCGCGGGGATTCAACGGATTCCGATCTCGGACATCCAGCCAAACCCCTTTCAGCCGCGACGAACGTTCGATCCCGCCGAGCTTGATTCGCTCGCCGCTAGCCTCAAGGCGTCGGGGCTCCTGCAACCGATCGTTGTCCGACTCGCCAAGAGCGCTGGACCGTCCGCGGGCCCCAGCGCCAGGCGACCGCGATACGAGCTGCTGGCCGGGGAACGCCGTCTCCGCGCTGCCACGCACCTCGGATGGCCGGACATCCCCGCGATCGTCAAAGAGGCAGATGATCGGACTGCGCTGACGCTCGCCCTCGTCGAGAACCTCCAGCGTAGCGACCTCAATCCGATCGAGGAAGCCGAGGGGTACGCCCAGCTGGTGCAGAGCTTCGCGCTGACGCAGCAAGAGGTCGCCGATGCGGTCGGCAAAGACCGCTCGACCATCGCCAATACGCTCCGGCTCCTCAACCTGCCGCCCGCCGTGCGCGCGATGGTCCGCGACGGCCAACTCTCTGTCGGCCACGCCCGCGCACTCCTCGCCCTCGAATCAGCCCAGGATGTCCTCTCTGTAGCTCGAGACGCGGTCAGTCGAGAGCTCACAGTACGCGAGTTAGAGGGTTTAACTCACGACACTCAAGCGCCAGTTAAGCGACATAAACGCAGTACCAAGGCGACAAGACGTCTCGACTCACATGGCAAGGAGATCGAGGATCGTCTGCGGCGCTTCTTCCAGACCGATGTCCGGCTCTCCCTCGCTGCGCGTGACCGCGGACAGCTCTCGATCCTCTTCTATTCGAACGATGACCTCGAACGCGTGCTCGAGCTCATTCTCGGACGGACGGGAGACGGATTATGACCGAACGCGACTCGGGCGAACAACCTACAGTATCGGCACCGCCCGCGTCGCCGAATCAGGCCCCCGCATTGAGCTACGGCAACATCTACACGCCGCACGCCGGATCGATGATCATCCACGTGCAGCGCGAGAGCGGACTGCAGAGCCGCATGATCGTGCTGGGGCCGCGTCGGGTCCGCCTGCTCCGGTTTCTCACTTCACGAAGCGGCAAGATCACCGTCGTGTGCAGCGCGGCGATCATGCTGCTCGTCACGATCGAAGCCGCTCGGGTGCCCACGCTGATGCGCCGCGTCTCGCGGATGGAGCACACCGCCGCGCGGCTCGACTCGCTCGAGCGCTCGCTCGGCCAACTGCAGCGCCGCTACGACCAGGTGCGCGTCATGATGGGAGCGGACTCCAGCGCCGCAGTCCAGTCGGCGCGGCTATTTCCGCGGGCCCTGACTCCGATGCCATCGACGGAGCCGCGGCTCGGCACACCGGTCTCCCCCGACATGGGCGTCGCCGCTCCGACTCCGGCCGGGCGCGAGAGTGAGGCACAGGCGGCGGGCGCAGAGACCGACGGAGTTGCACCCGCGACCACGGTCGCGAACCCAGAACAAGCCGATGCTGTCGGACGCCCCGCGCATGCGCGGCGCCGACGCGCGCTCGCCGCTGCCGCCGCGCCGGACACGGGCGCATTCGGAGACTCCAGCGCCGCGCCAGACACAGGCGCCGCGCCCAGCTCGCAAGCCGAGCCGCAATAGCCCTTCGCGCCCGCCGGGTCATCGCGGACGAGTTATCGCTGGGGCCTCCTGTGCGCTTCGCCCCCCCCACAGATTGCATCACTATAACGCCGGCGTCGCGTCAGTATCCGCCTCGTGGCGCTATCATGGGGGTCGGGTTACCCAGACTCATCCGTATTAGTCCTCACCCGCAGGCGCGTGCGCGTGGGTCACTACAACCGACCGCCCGGTCAACTCGGCCTCTCACGCATGCCCGCGACGGGCGGGGACGCCCTGCCACGCTGAGGAGGCGGCATGCTGGCACGATCGGAACGGCCACCGTCACGCGTCGCGTGGAAGACCATTGGCCTCCTCTGCTGCACGGTCTCGTGCAGCACCGCCGCAAACAATGCGACAGGCCCGGGGAACGGCGGGACCCCAGGTAGTCACTCGACGGGAAGTCTCGCGGTGACGATGACGACTGCGAGTGGTGTAACGCCGAGCGTCGTCGTGAGTGGCCCGGGCGGCTTTCTTCGCACGCTCACCGCGACCCAGACACTCAGCGGACTGACGGCCGGCACTTACACCATCGTCGCAGTGACGTCGGCCACAAGCGATCCGATCGTCGGCGTGCCGTATAGCGGATCCGTTACCGGCAGCCCCGCGACGGTCGCTGCCAACGAGACCGTCGCTGCATCGGTCACGTACACCAAGCGCGCCAGTGCGGGTCTTCTTTGGGTATCCAATTACCTCTCGCCGATGGCGGGTTTCACGTCAGGGCAGCTGGCCTCATTGGGATCGCCGACGGCAAGTAAATCGGTGAGCGCCGACGGCCCGCTAGCGCTGGCGATCGACGCGATGGGAGGCGCATGGACGACTCCCGGAGAGGGCGACACTTTGCTGTACTACACGCAGTCGCAGCTATTGGGCGGCGGCACGCCGACGGCGACCGTGCGGATCGTTCCGGCGAGTGGCCTCAATGGAGTAACAGCACTCGCACTCGATACACAGGGCGATCTCTGGGTCGCGGGTCAGTACTCGAACACGCTCGTCGAGTTCACTTCGGATCAGCTCACGAACAGCGGCAGCCCCACCCCTGCCGTCACGATCAATGCCGCCTTCGGATCGCTCGACCGGCCGTTCGCAATTGCGTTTGATGCGAAGGGCGATCTGTGGGCCGCGAGCGTGAACGACAGCACGATCGTCGCGTACTCGCCAAATGACTTGACTGTCAGCGGCGAACCAGTGCCAGTCGCCGCGATCGACGCGGTATCGGCGGCGGCCGAGGTCATCTCGCTGGCCTTCGATTCGGCTGGGAACCTCTGGGCCGCCGGCTCCCAATCAATCTCGGAATTCACCGCCAAGGATCTCACTAACATTGCGTCGCCTGCGCCGGCGGTGACCGTGACGTTGCAGAACAGCGGCACGCCGGGCGGCTTGGCATTCGACGACAGCGGCAACCTATGGGTGACCGACGCCGCGCACAACTCGCTGCTCGGGTACACGCCCGCACAACTCGCGGCGACCGGCACGCCGACGCCCGCCACCGTGATCTCAGCGACCGGCACCTCTCTCGATTACCCCGCCGCGATCGCCTTCTCCCCGCACGCGGTCGATCTCCCCCTGCACTGACCCATGCGCGCACCCGATCGACGCGCGGCAACACTGCCGATGCACTCCTTCGCCCCCATCGCGCGGGGCCATCCGCATCGCGCGGACGGTGACACACGCGCGACGCATGGCGTCGCCCCTACCCGCCACCGTTCGACGACCGTGCGGACGGCGTGCGATCGCGACGGCCTGCAACATGGCGTCGTCCCACGCCTCGTCTGCGCGACCTTCGCATGGGCCGTGCTCGCATGCTCCTCGAGCACAGCCCCGAACAACAACAACAACGGCGGCGGGGGCAAGACGACCGGCCGCGGCAGTCTCGCGGTGAGCGTCACGGCACCGAGTGGCGTGACGCCAAGCGTGACCGTCACGGGCCCGAACAACTACTCGCAAACGGTGACCGCGACGACGACGCTCAGTAGCCTCGCGACGGGGACCTACACGGTCACCGCTGGGACCGGACTCGCCGCCGACTCCATCGTGAGCATTGGCTACACCGGCAGCGTCACGGGCAGTCCGGCGACCGTGGCCGCTGGCGCAACGGCGAAGGCGACCGTGAGCTATGTCGAGCCGTGGAGCATCTCGGGCGTAGTGTGGGTCGCCAACCAGAGCGGAAACAGCATTACGGGCTTTACGTCGGCAGATCTCGCGACCGCGGGCACACCAACGCCGGCCGTCACGGTGGGCAACGGGGGCTCGAGCAGCGCGGTGCAGTCGGCCGTCGCCGTGGTGATCGACCAGACGGGCGGAATGTGGATCGCGGACAACACGGATACGCTCGACTACTTCAAGTCGACTCAGATCGTGCACAGTACCAACGCCGCCCCCAGCGTGCGGCTGGTCAGCACGACACTGCAGGAAGCAGTCGCCCTGGCACTCGACAGTCACGGCAATCTCTGGGTGGCCGACCAAGGAACCAGCAAGCTCCTGGAGTTCACGACCACGCAGATGGCAGCCGGGGGGACCATCACCCCAGCCGTCGTGTTGAGCCCGAGCATCGGCTCGATCAGTCGTCCCTTCGACATCGCCTTCGACGGCCACGGAGATCTGTGGGTCGCGAACTACGGCGACAGCACGGTCGTGGGCTTCAGCCCCAGCCAGATCGCAACGAGCGGGCGGCCACTTCCCTTTGCGGGGCTCTCGGGTGCGCGAGGGACGACCAACTGTCTGACCATGGCATTCGATGCACAGGGTGATCTCTGGGTCGGGACGCTGTCGGACTCGATTTCGGAGTTCACCCCAAGCCAGCTCACCTCGATCGGCGCCCCGAATCCCGCTGTCGTGCTCGCACTGTCGCCGCACGTCGTGGAAGAGATCCAGGCGCTTGCGTTCGACAATAGCGGGGCGCTGTGGGTGCTGGACAACCAGATGAACCATCTGCTGCGCTACATGCCGGATCAGCTCACTACAAGCGGCACGCCGACGGCCTCGGTGACCGTCGACGTCGGCGCCGGCGCGTTTCCGCAGTGGATCGCCTTCTCGCCGCACGCGGCCGGGCTCCCGCTCAACTGATGTGCAGCATGCAGGAGGCACCTGTGATCGACAACATCAGCACGCGAGATCGCGCCGTGCCATGGCTCGCTGGCACGGCCGCACTATTGATGCTGGGAGCGCTTGCAACGGGATGTGGGACGTCGGGCCACGGGAGTTCACCCACCGGACCCAGTGGCAGTGGCGGCGGGAGCCACACGGGCAGCTTGAGTGTCACGATCACCGCGCCCACTGGCGTGACGCCATTGGTCACGGTCGCAGGACCGAACGATTACGTCAAGACCATCGCGACCACGCAGACCCTGGCGTCGCTCGCACCCGGCTCGTACACGATCATCGCGCCGACGGCGATGGGTCCCAACGCGATCGTCGGGATCCCCTACGGCGGGAGTGTCACTGGTAGCCCCGTCAGCGTGGCTGCGAGCGCCACGGCCAGCGCTACGGTTACATACACGCAGCAAGCGAGCGAGGGGCTGTTGCTCGTCGGCACGGGAACGCGCGTCAGCGGTTTCGCAGCGACGTCGCTCGCCGCGAGCGGCTCGCCGACGGCGACGACGACGATCTCGGGTCACGACATCAGCGAGATCGCCGTCGATCCGAGCGGCGGCATCTGGGCCTCATACCTTGGCGGTGACACGCTCTTCCACTTCACGCAGGCCCAAGTGCTCGCCGGCGGCACTCCCACGCCGACGGTCGAAATCCGAACGACAGGGGGTTACTCGAGCGATCTCTCGCAAGTTGCCATGGACGTCAAGGGCGACCTGTGGGTCCTGGACCGCGTCCTCAATGAGATCTACGAGTATACGCCCGATCAGCTGACGACGAGCGGGGCGCCGACGCCCGCCGCGACGATCACGACGGCGCTCGGTTCACTTAATGCGCCGTGGTCGCTCGCATTTGATCCGACCGGCGATCTCTGGGTCGCGGACCAGAACGACAGCGCGCTCGTCGAGCTCAGTCCGGCCGCACTCGCCAAGGGCGGCTCCCCGCTGCCCGCGGGCGGTATCATGCTGCCGAGCGGCGCACCACTCTCAATTGCGTTTGACGCCGCGGGCAACCTCTGGGAAGGCGGCGTCCACGGGACCATCGCCAAGTACACGCCCCAGATGCTGGCGACCGTCGGCTCGCCAACTCCGGCCGTCCTCATCACGGTCGGAACGAGCACGTTGCCCGCGGCGTTGGCATTCGACGCGAGCGGTGATCTGTGGGTGGCGGAAGAGGCGGGCGGCCGGCTCCTCATGTACACGCCATTGCAACTCCAGACGAGCGGCGCGCCGACGCCGACCACCAAGCTTTCGAACAACGGCAACTCCCTCGGCTTGCCGACGAGCCTTGCCTTCTCGCCACATGCGAGCAGCCTGCCACTGCACTGAAGGGTTGGGCACTTAGGGACTAGTGGCTAGAACACAACTCAGGGCCAGTGACACGTCGCCGTCACTGGCCCTACGGTTGTTCACTAGTCCCTAGTCCCTAATTCCTAGCCCCTTTTCCTCTTGTTGCATTGATCTTGCGGAGCAGTACGTTCCGGAAGACAACATGGTGTAATCGCAATGCACTGGCGTCACAAGATGGCCAGTCGTTGGATCGCGGGTGGTATTGTCACCGTGATCTCGCTGGCATGTAGCAGCAGCCATTCGCCGGCCGGTCCGAGTACCGGCTCACTCACCGTCACGATCACGGCGCCGTCGGGCATCACCCCGTCGGTCATCGTGACTGGTCCGAACAACTACCGCCAGCTGCTCAAAACCAGCACCACACTCACCGGCCTCGCGACGGGGAGCTACGTCGTGGTCGCGTCCAAAATCCCTACCGTGGCGCCGATCGTCAGTGTGCTCTATGTCGGCAACGTCGGCGGCAGCCCGGCGAACGTGACCTCGGACGCGACGGCGACGGCGACGGTGAAATACGGGACGGCGCCCGGCTCGGGATATCTGTGGACGACGACGGCTATCAACGCCGTCAACACGGTCGTCGGGTTCGACACGGCGGAGCTGGACGTGAGCGGTACCCCGACGCCGGCAATCACGATTCAGGCGATCAACGGATCCCTGGACCTGCCGACGCATACCGCGTTCGATGCGAACGGCACGCTGTGGGTGTCGAACCTCGATACACTCGTCGGGTACACCTCGGCACAGATCGCAGCTGGTGCCCCGGTGCCGGCGATCACAATCGGTCCGGTGGACAGCTCCCTGAATTCGCCGTTCTCATTGGCGTTCGACGATGCGGGATACCTCTGGGTCGTGAATATCGCCGGCGCCAACGTCGTGGCGTACTCGCCGAAACAGCTCGCGACGAGCGGCACGCCAACCCCCGTGCTGACGCTCCTGTCTGACTCTACCTTCCGCGTTCCCGAAGGGATCGCGTTCGATGCCCGCGGCAATCTGTGGGTCACCAACTGGACGTTCGACTCGGTCTCTGCAACTGATCCGGCCGACACCATCGTCACGCCTGGGAACCTGCAGGAGTTTACGCCGAGTCAGCTCGCCGCGGGCGGCACACAGAAACCGAACGTCGTCCTGACGGGGGTGGGACTCCAGTTCGTTTCGGCGATCGCATTCGATGTGAGTGGGAATCTCTGGCTCACCAACGACAAAGACACGGTTGCCATGTACACGGCGAGTCAGCTCGCCGCAGCTGGTGCACAGACTCCCACGGTGATCATCACGGGCACGGCACTCAGCGGACCGGATGGATTGGCCTTTGACAACAGCGGCAATCTTTGGGTCGCCAACGGCATCGGCAGCGTCACCGAATCGATCGTCGAGTACTCCGCGAGTCAGCTCGCAACGAGCGGCGCACCGACTCCCGTGACCACCCTCACGACCAACGGCGTCGCCGCCATCTTGGGGACCGTGGGGCTGACGTTCTATCCGCACGCCCCAGGGTTGCCGATCAACTACTAGGGGCTAGGGCTAGCCCTTGGTATCGCCCCCTGGTAGTCCATCGTCTTTCCAACGACAATTTACCCCTCCACCACAATCCCTCCTCGAGGAAGGCAGGCCATGGCTATGTTTACCAAAGACTCTCCCGAGAAGCCGGAAGCGAAGGGTGCGACGGCGGAGGCTGCTCTGTCGATCATTGCATTTGGCATGAAGGTCTTAGGGGACATCGAGACCAGCGGCGTGATCAAGATTGAGGGCAGCATCGAGGGCACGATCCGTGGTGCGCGCCAGGTCCTCGTGGGCCGGCAGGGCGATGTCAAAGGGGATGTGCACGCCCGCGAGGTGGTCGTGGGCGGCAAGGTCGACGGCACGATCACAGCGTCCGAGCGCGTCGAAATCCAGGGAACTTCGGCCGTGAACGGCGACATCTACACGAAGTCGATCATCGTGCTGGAAGGGGGACGAATCAACGGCTCAGTCCGGATGGACGATGCCGGCCGGCCAGCGGTCGCCCATCGACAGGAGCAGAAGCCCGCGCAAGTCGCGATGGTGCGTTGATAGTGTCCTATTAGTGGCTTCTGTAGCAGATTCTTTAATGTGGGGCTATGCGACACAGTCTCGAGGCCCTGCTCCGTGCCCATGCGCATACGGCCCTTCACGCTTCTCCACATTGCTCTGTGCATAACCCTGTGGGCATGTGGAGAAGCTCCCGACGCCCATACCCACCACCTGCGCGCTGAACGGACGGCCAGCTCTGGGCCGCCATTCAAGGTTGCGCTGCTGACGCCGGGACCGATCACGGACCAAGCGTGGAACGCCGCGGCATATGAAGGACTCCTGCGCATCAAGGACAGCCTCGCCGGCGACATCAGCAATATCGAGACGAAGACACCCGGCGAATTCGAGGAGAACTTCCGCCAGTACGGGGCCGAGGGCTACAACGTCGTCTTTGCAAACGGCTTCGAGTACCAGGATGCGGTCCAGCGCGTAGCGCCGGACTACCCGCGCACGGTCTTCATCATCACGTCCGGGGATCGCACGGGGGCGAACTGGGCTGGCATCGACTTCCAGTTCGAAGAGGGCGCATACATCGCAGGGATTCTCGCGGGGATGGTGACGAAGACCAACGTGATCGCCACCATCGGTGGAACCGAGCTGCCGCCCGTGCGTCGCGGATTCGCCGGCTTCGAAGCGGGCGCGCGGTCCGTCAACCCGGGAGTTCGCGTCCTGAGCGCATACGTCGGGAACTGGGATGATGCCGGCGCCGCGAAAGAGCAGGCGCTCGCACAGATCAATCAGGGCGCCGACGTGATTTTTCAGAATGCCGATGCCGCCGGCCTCGGCGTCTTTCAGGCCGCCAAAGACTCCAAGGGCGTCTGGGTGATCGGCTCCAACTCCGATCAGAACACCATCGCACCTGCGGTCACCCTCGGCAGCGTCGTCATCGACTTGCCACATGCGCTGCTCACGGTGGCCGCCGAGATCCGTGACGGCCTGTTCATCCCCCGCGTGATCAAGCTTGGCGAACCACAGCAGGTGATCAAGCTGGTCATCAATCCGACGGTTGGTCCCGGGATCCCATCGGCCGCACGCGTCGCAGTGGACTCAGTCCAGCGCGGCATGGCGATGGGGCACGTCCCACACATCGACGTCGGTCCCGCTCAGGACAGCACGGTGGCTACCGGGCCACCGCCAGTCGACACTGGCGCTGCCGCGTCTCATCCCGCCGACAGCTCCAGGGCCCCGGGTCCCGCGGGCACGTCGGCCGCAGGGGATTCCACCGCCCACCGCGACAGCTCCGGCGGCAAGAAATCCTGATCTGCCGCATCGTGCCATACACCGCACATCATCTGGGCGGCGGCACTTGGGGGGCGACGCATGGCGTCGCCCCGACCGGTCCAGGGACGGGCCCACGCAATCTCCGATCGTGCCACCCAGGCCCCGCGCGAACGCGCCAGCGGTGTTACCGTTCCCCCGGTCTCTCTCGCAGCCTCGCACCTCCCGCACCTCACCTGCGTCCTCCTCTTTTCGTCGCGTGCCGCCGCTCTCCGAGATCGTTGCCCATCTCGATGACTTCCTCGACACCGCACGGACTCCGGACTATCCGCCGGCGCTGAACGGATTACAGGTCGCCAACAGCGGGCAAGTGGCGCGCGTCGCCGCAGCCGTCGATGCATCGCGGCGCGCGATCGACGGCGCGATCCAGGCCAAGGCACAACTGCTCGTCGTGCATCACGGCCTCTTCTGGAGCGGATTACAGCCGCTGGTGGGTCGGTTCCACCGCCGCATGCATGCGCTGCTGACCCACGACATCGCCGTCTATTCTGCGCATCTGCCGCTGGACCGGCATCCGACCCTAGGAAACAACGTGCTGCTCGCAAGGCGGCTCGATCTCGTGCCCACTGGCGAGTTCGCGCACTTCGAGCACGTGGGCATCGGGGTCCAGGGTACCGCCGACATCGCAACGGCTGATCTCGTCGCCCGAGCCGCCGCGTTCGCACGGGAGCACGGCGGCGAGGCCCGTGTGAGCGCGTTTGCCGACCACCGCCGGACCCGAGCTTGGGGCGTGTGCACCGGCGCGGGCGCGGACGCCGATACGCTCGACGAGGCAGGACGCCGTGGCCTCGACACGCTCATCGTGGGTGAGGGTCCGCACTGGACCGCCGTCGAGGCTCCCGAGCGCGGGCTCGTAATCATCTATGCCGGCCACTACGCCACCGAGACGCTGGGCGTGCGCGCGCTCGCTGAGCACCTGGGCCAGCGATTCGACATCCCCTGGAGCTTCATCGCGGCACCGACCGGCACATGACGACCGGGCCTCAGCGGACCACTGGGCCCGACGCGCTCGCGTTACACCACATCCTCAAGCGCTTCGGTGGCGTCGTCGCGCTCGACGGCGCCGACCTCGTCGTGCGACGGGGTACAGTGCACGCCCTGCTCGGCGAGAACGGAGCCGGCAAGACGACCCTCATGCGCGTTGCGTACGGCATGGTGCGGCCCGACGGTGGCACAGTGTCGATCGAGGGGATCGACCGCACGTTCCGGTCGAGCGCCGACGCGATCCGCGCTGGCGTCGGCATGGTTCATCAGCACTATGCGCTCGTGCCTGCCATGACCGTCGCTGAGAATGTCGCGCTCGGCGGACGTGGCACGTACGATGCTCGTGCGACCGTCGCGCGCGTCCGAGCCCTCACCGAGGAGACAGGCCTCGCACTCGACCCCGATGCCCGCGTCGAGGACCTATCCGTCGAGGCACAGCAGCGCGTGGAGATCGTCAAGGCGCTCGCGCGCGACGCGCGGATCCTCATCCTCGATGAGCCGACTGCGGTGCTGCCGCCAACCATGGCTGTGGATCTCCTGACGTGGCTCCGACGGTTCGCCGACGGTGGGCGCTCCGTCGTGTTGATCACGCACCGTCTGCGCGAGGCCCTCCGGATCGCGGACGATATCACCGTGCTGCGCCACGGCCGCACAGTCCTCACGGTGCCCGCACCGTCGGCATCCACGGATGATCTCGCAAATGTGATGCTCGGCACGGATGGAACAAAGGGTCAGGGATCCGGGGTCCGGGGGCTGGTAACAACCCCCACGGCCGGCGACGGTCCGTCGCTGGCGCCACAGTTTGTTGAGGCACTCCTACCGGGCGCATCGTCAGGCCATCGCGAGACTCCCCGACTACTTCAACGAGGGGTCATCAGCGCCTACCGCGTGAGGATCGACAACGCTCGCGGCGTGACGGTGATTGCCGATGCGTCGTTCACCATCGGCGCCGGCGAAATCGTTGGCGTGGCGGCACTGGAGGGCCAGGGTCAGCACGAGCTCCTCCGCGCGATCGCGGGGCGCCACCCGGTGGCCACTGGCCGGCTCGTCACTCCGGCCAACGTCGGGCTCATCCCCGAGGACCGCCAGCGCGATGGATTGATCCTCGCCTTCCCGCTCTATGAGAACCTCGCGTTGCGCGGCGCGGGCGAGCGGCATGGACGGATGGCGTGGCCCGCATTACGGGATCGGACCCGCCATCTGCTCTCGACGTACGACGTGCGAGCGCCGAGTGAAACCGTCCTGGCGGAAACCCTCTCGGGCGGCAATCAGCAGAAGCTCGTGCTGGCCCGGGAGCTGGATGCCTCCGCCGACGATACAGTCGCAGCGCTCGTTGCGGAGAATCCTACCCGTGGGCTCGACATCCAGGCGACGGCAGCCGTGCACGAACGGCTGCGGGCGGCGCGCGACGCAGGCATGGCCATCGTGCTCTACGCAAGCGATCTGGACGAAGTGCTCGCGCTAGCCGATCGCGTGCTCGTCATCGCCCAGCGTCAGGTGCGGGAGGTCACGGGCGATCGCATTGTGATCGGACGGGCGATGTTGGGGTTGTTAGGGGCTAGGGGCTAGGGGCTAGGAACAAAACTCGGGGCCAGCGACGATGTTCCGTCACTGGCCCCGAGTTTATTCCCTAGCACCTAGCCACTAGCCCCTAGCCCATCACGTCCCCAGCGGACTGCACACAGCACCCAGGTCTCGAGCTTCGCACTCGATCGCCGGGACCGGCATGCGCGTCGGCACTGCGGGCGGCGGGAAGCCCTTGAAATCGGCCGGATTCCAACCCGGCTCGATCGTCCCGAGCTGGCCGAACCGGCGGGCGTCGATCCACCGCGCGCCCTGCTCCCAAAGCAGCGAATAGCGCCGGTTGTACAACAGCTCCGTCGTTAGCGCTGGCGCGCTCACGGCACCGGAGTACGCTGGCAGGTCGCCGTCGTTCTCGCGTACCAGATTCAAGTCGGCCTCCGCGCCAGCGAGATCGCCGGTGCCGATCTCTGCCTCCGCCTTGAGGAGCGCCAACTCGGTGTTCTTAATGAGCGGAATCGGTGCCGACGTGTTCGGCGCGCCGTTGCTCAGATAGATCGTGAACTTGAGCCATCCCGGGAGCTGTGGGATGCCGCCCAGCTCCTGCGGTGTCGTGTCCCCCACGCTCACGATCGAGGCGATCTTGCTCGTCACCCGTGCATTGAGCGCCCCGCCTGTCTGCTTCTGCGCGTCCGTGATGTTGAAGGTGTCAGCGAAGAAGGTCGGACCAGTAATCGGGTCGGACAACTGGTTCTGTGTGTCGTTCGCGTTGGCGCTGAAATCGAAGTTCACCGCCGGCCCGCCAGGACCGATCGCGGTCGCGTCATAAAACGACGAGTCGATCGCCTTGAGCGCGGCCGCGTAATACCCGGGTGCGGCAGCCGCGTTGCCACCGCCAGCAGCGCCATCGGTGATCGCCGACGAAGCCCGGAAGCAGAGTGTCTTCGCGACCAACGCCCACACGAACTTACGGAACGTGGCCGGCGTGCCCGCGATTGCGTAGCCGGTGGGCAGCGTAAAGGTGAAGCCGGCCGACGAACCGCTCGCGAGGTTGGCCAGCGACGAGTCCAGCGTCAGGAGGATCGTCGCGTAGACCGAGTCCTCATGGACGAACGCAGCGGGGGACCCGTTCGCCGCATGATCCACGTCGACCGGCGCACCGTACGTGGCCCGCGTCTCGACGATCTCCATGAAGTTGATCGCTTTCTCGGCCTGCGCGACGCCGACGGCGAGGTCCGCTTGCGCGGACGTCATGCCAGTCGCGTGTGGGGCGGCATCAATCACAATGTCCGCGTCGCGAATGCCGGCGTACTGCCCGCTCCACTCTCCACTGCCGTCCCCTTGACTCGACAGCGGGCCGTAATAGGGCTCCGAATAATCAGGCTGGTTGTTACCCGACAGGTTGATACCCTCGCGCCCCATGGAGCCCACGAACCAAATGAGAGCCGGCATGGTGGCACGCGTTTCTGCGAACGCGCCGGTCATCGCTGCGTCGACGCTGATGAGCGTCGGGTTGCCGGTCAAGCCATTGAGGGTCGGCCCATTGGGGTCGGTAATCGTGAAGTTGTAGCACCCCGTGAGTGCTGCGCCGCCGATCACGACCGACAACGCGGTCGCCACGAATCGAGACGGCAAACCCATCACGGCGCCCCGCGCGCGGCGGCTGGCACGACCTGGTATGTGCGTCATGGTCAGAACCTCGCCGAGACGGAGAGGAGGAATGTGCGGGAGGGCGGGTACTGTCCGAGGTCGATGCCGCGGGTGATCGCCTCCTGGCCATAGTTGCTGACTTCCGGATCGTATCCGAAATACGGCGTCCACAAGATCAGATTCCGACCCGAAAGGTTGAGACTCACGGCCTCGGATCCGAAGAGCACGCGGGCCGCGCTGATCGGCAGGTCGTACGACACCCGCAGCTCGCGCAGCTTGACGAAGGTCATATTCGTGACGAACGGTGTCGCAATGCCATCGTCACAGTCCTGGAGCGCCTGCTGGCCGCCGGCGTTGTTGTCGTTCGGGTCCAGGCCGTTGCACGAGTAGAGCGAGTACGTCTGATTCTCTTCCACGCCGCCCTTCTGCCAGTCCCACAGCATGTAGACGTTGAAACGAGCGGGCAGCTGGAACGTGTTGCCGAACGAGAATGCGATAGTCGGGGTTGTACTGCCCGATCTCGGTGACATTGAAACCACCCGAGCTGTTGAAGCTCGTCTGGCCGATGATCTGCGTGATCGGGCGGCCCGGCTGGACAAGGAACTCGCCATACGCCAGTCCGAAGCCCGCGCCGAACGGCACGAAGCTCGGTTGCCCACCCAGCGAGAGTACTTCATTGTGCAATGTCTGGAAGCTTGTCGAGAACGTCCAGCTGAAGCTCCGTATCCGCACGGGGGTGATGTTGCGCACCGATCTCGACGCCTTCGTTCATGAAGTCGCCGCCGTTGGCGATGATCTCAGCGTAGCCGGTCGACGGGGCTGGCGTGCGAGGAAGTAGCAGATCGCTGGTAATGCGGTGATAGTAGGTGAACTCGAGGTCCGCGCGTCCGTTCCAGGTCGAGATATCGGTCCCGACCTCCGTCTCACGCGTCGTCTCCGGGCGGATGTCTGGGTTGCCGAAGATCGCCGTCCCGGTGCCGCCATTGACCGCTGTGCCGCACGCCCCAGTGATGCACGGCGTGTTGAGTAGGGTGTACTTCTCGCCGAACAGCGGCTGGTTGCCGGTCATCCCATACGCGGCACGCAGCTTGAATTCCGTGCCCGTCGCGTCGGTGAATTTCCCTGGCAGTGGCACGCGGTAGGACGCCGAGTACTTCGGATAAAAGAAGAACTCATTGGCATCGCCGTTCGCGCTGCTGCGCTCGGCGCGGAGGCCGACGTCGAACAGCAGTCGGTCACTCAACGTCGTGAACTGCTCGTCCCCATAGAAAGCGATCGTGCGCTCGTGGGCGTTGTTCTCGTACGGGACGGGCGCGACGCCGTTGTCGATGTACGTCGTCGTCCCCACCAGGCCACTCGTCGCCGTCGAGCTCAGATCCAAAGTCCGATCTTCGAGCGAGGTCCCGATCGAGCTCGTGGCCTTGAACAGCGGGTCCGTGTACGTATGGATCACGTTCACGTCCCAGTTGTAGTACTGGCTGAGGCCCTCGCCCACGCTCGCAACGCCAGGCTGCGTCGATGCTTGCTCGAAGTAGAGGAACGCGGGTGCCGCCACATTGGTGGCGTCGCTGAAGTAGTCGAGCCCGGCGTCCCCGACCAATTGAAGCGTATTGTGGTCAGTGCTCAGCGCGTCATACGTCGCGCGCCCGCCGCCCGTGAAACGGCTGATTTCCTCACGGTTGACCACGTACTGCTCGGTCTGCAGCGGGTTTGCGTCGATGTAGCTGACCGGGGGCTCAGGGTAGACACCGTTCTTCGGCTCGAGCGGCATGAAGCTCGGGATGTAGGCCAGCGCATACGGCACGCTGGCGCCCGAGTTGTCGTTGTTCGCGACGCCCCGGTCTTCGATGTTGTGCGTGTAGGTGAGGGTGAAGTTCCCTTCGAGGTGCTTGGCGATCTGCTGGTCCAGATTGATGCGCGCCGATTGTCGCGTCGCGTCGCTGTTCTGCATGATGCCGCCATCGGCCGTGATGTCCGCCGATCCATAGTAGCGTGTGTTGTCATTGCCACCCGTGACGTCGAGCGTCGTCTCGTAGTCGATCGGCGTCTGACCCGCTACCTCGTCGAGGTGATTGTAGTAGGGAAGCTCGTTGCCGACGACATATGGCTGCACGGTGGCCGACCCGTAGAGCGAATCGGCGCTCGCGACTGTGAACACGCGCTCGCCAGGCCCTCGCAGCAGGTGGGCGAAGCCGGTGCGCTGCGTGATGTCGAACTTGGGCTTGCCCGCCGCACCATGCTTCGTCGTGATGATCACGACGCCGTTAGCCGCCTTCGAGCCGTAGATCGATGACGCGGCCGCGCTCTTCAGGACCTGGATTGACGCGATGTCGTTGGGATCGAGGTCTGCCAGACGGTTCGCTGCGTCGTCCTGTGCCGGTCCCGAGTTGTTGGCGATGCCACCGCTCTTCGAGACGTTGTACAAGCCGCTCGGCACCGTCGCATTGCTGTAGATGACCCCGTCGACCACGAAGAGCGGGTCCGACGCACCAATGACGGTGTTGACGCCTCGGATTTGCACCTGCATGCCCCCACCGGGGCTGCCGGAGTTGCTCTCGATCTGGGCGCCCGGCACCTTGTCTTGGAGCGCCATGTCGACCGTCGGCGCCGAGGCTCTGGTGAGCTGCTGACTATCCACCGCGACCGTCGATGTCGTCGCCGACGCCTTCTGGACGCCGGTCGCAAGACCGGTCACCACGACCTGCTCCAGCCTGGCCGGGTCGTCAATAAGGGTCACCTCGACCTTACTGTCCGCCGGGCCGATCGTGATGGCCTTCGGCAGGAACCCGATCGACCGCACCGTGACGGGCGTCGGCTCGTTGGGGACGACGAGCTTGAAGTGTCCGTCGTTGTCAGTCTGAGTGCCGCGTTGCGTTCCCGTAATGATGACCGAGGCGGCGGGAACGCCCTCACCAGTGGACCGACTCACGGTGCCGGTCACCTGATGCGTGCCGCCTTGTGCGATCGCGCGCGCCGGGGGCCACAGCCCGGCCGCGCACACCAATAACCATAGATACCGTCGAACAGAACTCTGCCTCACGAGGCCCTCCCCCCAGCTTCGAGGATCCAAGGATATGCCCAAAGTCGGTCGCCCAGAACCGACGGCGGCACCTGCACACACTTCTACCAGTCGCGACACGCCCAGCGACGACACCTTCCGGAGAGGATGCCGGCCACACACGTCAACGCCAGAAGGCCTTGCCACTGGACACCGCCCCGGGGGCAACCGACTATGGCGTTTGCGGGGGATAGTCTCACTTTTCCACGCATTGTCAAGAGAGAGGTGCTTCGCCCACCTGCTTGCATCGCAGGTCTTTTGGACGGTGGTGGACGGGCGACGCATGCGTCGCCCCTACCGGTCCGCACGAGGTACGGGTTGTCTACTTTCTACTTTCTGCGTTTCTACTTTCTCGGCCGCCGATGGCGGCCGCGGTACTTTCTCTCATGCAGCTGGTACTTCATGCGCTGGCCGCGTTCTGGCGCGGATCGCTCGGCTCCGAATACGCGATCGTGTCGGCGACGTTGGTCCGCGCAACGCCATTGATCTTCACAGGGCTCGCCGTCGCGATCGCGTTCCGCGCGGGCGTGTTCAACATCGGGGCGGACGGCCAATTCCTCGCAGGCGCGACGGCCGCCGCGGCGCTCGGGTGGTTGGGAGCGGCGTGGCCTGCGTCCGCGCAGCGATTCGTCGGACTGCCGTTGACCATCGTCGTCGGCGCGATCTGCGGCGCCGGCTGGGCAGGGATCGCCGCGTGGCTTCGCCGGCGGTTCGGGGTGCTGGAGGTGATCAGCACGCTCATGCTCAACTTCATCGCACTGGACGCCGTCGCCTACCTCGTGCGCGGTCCGCTCCAGGAACCGTCGCGCGTGTACCCCCAAACGGCAGAGCTGCCGGCCAGCTGGCACCTGCCCAAACTGATCCCAGCGAGCCGACTGCACGTGGGGTTTGCGCTGGCGGTGCTGACTGCGCTGGTCGCCGCGTGGGTCGTACGCGCCACCGCGAGTGGCTTTCGCCTGCGCGCCATCGGCGCGAACGTCTGGGCAGCCGCCAGTGCGGGCCGCATCGACGTTGGCCGGGTTTCGACTCGTGTCTTTCTCGTGAGCGGCGCGATGGCCGGTGCGGCCGGGGCGGTCGAGGTCACGGGGGTCACGTTTTCTTTGTATGAGAATATTTCGCCCGGCTACGGGTACACCGCCATCGCCGTCGCCCTCCTCGCTGGGCTCGATCCGCTCTGGGTGATCGCAAGCAGCATCCTCTTCGGCGCGCTCGAAGCAGGGGCCGCGGGGATGCAGCGCGACGCCGGCGTTCCCGCGGTGGTGGCCACGCTGGTCGAGGCGGTGATCGTGCTTCTCGTGCTGGCCGCGCAGGCCGAGCGACCACGAGGCAGGGCCCCCGCGGTGACCGCGACCGCGGAGAAGACCTAGCGTGGCGTTCGCGACGCAGTTTCTCGCGGCCACGATCCGCACGGCGACGCCCCTCCTCTTCGCTGGGCTCGGCGAGACGCTGGCCGAGCAGGCGGGAATCATCAATGTCGGCCTCGAAGGGATCATGATCACCGGCGCACTCGGCGCATTGCTCGGCTCCGCCCTTGGCGGCGTCATGAGCGGCTTCGCCGTGGCGGCGCTCTCCGGAGCAGTGGTCGCAACGGTGTTTGCCGTGTTTGCCACCGGGCTCCATGCGGACCAGATCGTCACCGGAACCGCCATCACGCTGGCGGGCTTTGGTCTGACGGGCACCGTCTATCGATGGACATATGGTGCGACCGGCGCCGCTCTGTCCATCCCCACGATGCACTCGGTCGCCGTCCCGGGACTGTCCGCGATTCCCGTCATTGGTCCGGCACTCTTCGACCAGCCATCAGTCACGTACGTTGGCTACTTACTCGTCCCCTTCCTCTGGTGGTGGACATACCGGACGCACGCGGGCTTGGCGCTGCGAGCAGTCGGGCAGAACCCGGCGGCCGCGCGCGCGGCGGGCGTCTCACCGCGCGCCGTGCAATACACGGCGACGATCGTCGGCGGTGTGCTCGGCGGAATCTCCGGCGGAATACTTGTGCTGGCCCAAGTCGGAACGTTTGCCGAGGGGATGACCGCGGGGCGCGGCTTCATTGCGATCGCGATCGTCGCGCTCGGACACTGGCATCCGATCGGAGCCGCGCTCGCCGCGCTCGCCTTCGGCGCCGTGAGCGCACTGCAGTACGTGTTTCAGGCGATGGGGTGGCACGTCCCGTATCAGCTCTTCCTCGCGGTCCCGTACGCCGCGACGCTCATCGCTCTCGCGACCATGCGCGCGCGCCGAGCGCCGGCGATGCTGGGGATAGTGGAGAAAAGAGAAGTGTGAAACTGGGGAGAGGAGACGGTGGTGAAGGAACGGTGCAGGAACGGTTAGGAACGGCGGCCTAAAGACCGCAGCAGCGCCCTTTCCCCTTCAGCACCCCACATACGCGCTGCTCCAACGCGGACGCCATTGGCGTGGGGCAGTGCGCTGGATCAGCGTGTAGGCGTTGCCGTCGCCGTAGTCGCGGTCGAGAACGATCGTCGGCGTCAGGCGTGGCCCGTGCCCCAGTAAGACACCGGCAAGGACCTCGTCGGTCTCCACATCATCTTCGGAACCGGAGGTGCGCTCCGAATAGGCCGCGATGAATTGCGGTGGGCCGCCGTTGGGCCCGGGCACAGTGTCTCGCTCCATGATGATGAGGATGTGTTCCTCTTCGGGATTGGCCTCCTGATTGAGGCGACGCACGACTTCCGCGGCGATCACCGTGTCGCCCGATGGCAACGTGAACTGGTGAGCGTCGCGGAGAGAGAACGGGACTCCACGGAACGATTCAGCCGTGTCGTTGGGGAGAGCAGACGCGAGGCGGGCGATCTGGGCCGCGCGCTTGGCCGAGTCCTGCTCGTTCAAAGCGGGAACGGAATCCATGGACAGGGCAGTCGCATGGCCAGCAATGAAGGCGACCGACCAGTCCGGCGGCGGGCCGTCGGAGGTGTTCACGTGGGCGGTTGGCCACGTCGTGCAACTACCGGAGAAGTTCCCTTCGGCCTGCGCCGAGAGCGTGGCCGTGCCGACGTGGCCCTGGCGCGCGAAGAGGTCGACCTGCGGGTGGCGCGTCAACACCGTGTCCAGCTCTGGCGCACTCGTGAGCGTGGTGTCGGTGAAGCGTGGCATGATATCGATCGCTTCAGTCGGATTCGCGCCGGCCACAAACAGGTCGCGACCCGCGACCGTGTCGTTCCACCTGCTCGAGGACGCAGTCGCGAATGACGTCGTCGTGGAATCCCGTGTGGCCGCCCGTTTGGCCACCGCCGATCGTCGCCTCGTCTGGCCGTGCTCACAGGCCAAACCCGCCAGCACAAGGAGTGCGACATACAGTCGCACGCCGGTGGCCGGACGGCGTCCGCGGGATCGCATGGGGGGAAAGTACAAGGACAACGGGATTCGGGGTTAGGGGGTCGGGGATCCCCGACCCCCGAATCGCCTGCCCTTAACCCTTCGTCTCCAACCAATCTCGTCCCACACCGACATCCACGACCAGTGGGACCGAGAGCGCCGTGGCGTGTTCCATCTCGCGCACCACGAGGCCGCGAAGCGGCTCGAGCTCCTCGGGCGGGGCCTCGAACACGAGCTCGTCATGCACCTGCAGGAGCATGCGCGCCGCGAAGCGCTCTTCACGCAGCCGGTCCGCGATCCGGATCATGGCGATCTTGATGAGGTCTGCCGCCGAGCCCTGGATGGGGGAGTTCTGCGCCGTGCGCTCGCCAAACGCGCGGATATTGTAGTTGCGATCCCGGAGCTCTGGGATGTAGCGCCGCCGGCCGAAGATGGTTTGAACGTATCCGCGCTCCCGTGCGTGCTCGATCATCGCATCCAGAAAGGCCCGCACCCCTTGAAAGCGCTCGAAATACGTCGCGATGAATGCCCGCGCCTCGGCAAACTCGATCTTCAGTTGACGGGAGAGCGCGTGCGCACCCTGGCCATAGATCGTCGCGAAGTTGATCGTCTTGGCACGGGCCCGCATCTCCTGGGTCACATCCGCGGGGTCAACACCGAAGATGATCGAGGCCGTCTGCCGATGAATGTCGCCGCCCGCCTGGAATGCGTCGACGAAGACCGCGTCACCCGACAGGTGAGCCAGGAGTCGCAGCTCGATCTGCGAATAATCGGCCGCCACCAGAAACCAACCCGCCTGCGGAATGAACCCTCGCCGAATGTCGCGGCCCAACTCGCGGCGAATCGGAATGTTCTGCAAGTTCGGGTCGCTCGACGACAGGCGCCCCGTGGACGCCACCGTCTGGTTGAAGGACGTATGGAGGCGGCCGTCCCTCGGGAGCAGCAGCGTCGGAAGCGCGTCGAGATACGTACCCTCGAGCTTGAACAGCTCGCGGTACTCCAAGAGGAGCTCGGGCAGCGGGTGGCCGGCGAGCGCCAGCTCCTGCAGCACGCTGGCGTCGGTTGATGGTCCACTTGCCGTCCGCTTGCGTATGGGGAGCTGCAGCTTGTCGAACAAGATCGTCCGTAGCTGCGGGTTGGAGTTGATGTTGAACTCCTCGCCGGCCGCTGCGTAAATCTCGCGCTCCACTCGCTCCCGTTCGCTCTGGAATCGCACCTTGAGCGAACGGAACCAGTCCACATCGATCGCAACACCCGTCCACTCCATGTCGGCCAGGACGTCGACGAGCGGCAGCTCGACGTCGCGGAAGAGCGGCGTCAACTCGTGCGCATCGATCTGGGGCTCGAAGACCGCCCGCAGGCGCAGAGCGATGTCGGCGTCCTCGCACGAGTAGTCGCGCGCGCAGTCCACCGGGATCTGGTCGTATGGAATCTGGGCTTTCCCCTTGCCGCAGAGATCCTCATACGTCGTCACTTTGTGGTCGAGAAACTCCAGGGCGAGCACGTCCAGACCCTGTGCGCGCCGGCCCGGATCGAGCACATAACTCGCCAGCATCGGATCGAAGTCGACCCCGGCGAGGCGAATGCCCGAGCCACGTAAGACGAGTACGTCGAACTTGGCGTTCTGGGCGGTCTTCTGCACCGTGGCGTCTTCGAGCAGGTCGCGGAGCGGTCGCATCTCGGACGAGGTGAGCGGCGGCAGGTTCCGCACGGGCGCGAGTTTGCCGGCGGCGATCGCACGCGCAGCAATCGAAGCGGCCGACGCTCGGGCCGGTGCCGCATCAGCGCGCTCTGCATCGCTGTCTTCGGCATCCGGCTCCCCGTCGGTGGAGGCCGCACCCCGTTTTCGCCGACGGCGGGAGGGATTCGGTACCTCGGCTGGCGACCCGAAGTCCAGCTCCTCCGCCCCGACGGTGACCTCGACAGCGGATTCGAGATCGTCGTCCTCGAAGGCGAGACCCTCACGACGCTCGACGACCCGGGAGGCGGCTATCAGCTCGCCCTGCTCGCCCCGGCTGCTCAGCGCCTCCTGGTGCGCAAACGGTAGGTAGTACGCTTCGCCCGGCGCGACCGCGATCGCGAGGCCAACGAGCGATGACCGGAGCGGGTCCACCGCCACGGGCGAATCGGGATCGACAACGACCTCAGCGTCGAGGGCGAAGTGTCGGAACGCCCGCGCGCGGTCCACGACCGTCCGGACGCCCTCGACGGTGTCGATTGTGCGGTATTTCGTCTCCGAAGGAGACTTTTTTGCTTCGGCCTCCGGGAGCGCCAGATCCCGCGCCAGCGTGTGGAATTCCAGCTCGAGATAAATCTCCCGGAGTCGCAGGGCGTCCGGTTCACGGACCCGCAAGCTGTCCAGGTCGAGCGTGACTGGCAGATCGTCTCTAATTGTTACTAATTCTTTGGAGAGCCGTGCACGGTCGGCAAACTGCTGGAGCGCCTCGCGCGGACGCTTCTTGGTGACTTCGCTCGCGTGCGCGATGATCGACTCCAACGGACCGTAGGCCTCGACCAGCTCGCGAGCCGTCTTGTCGCCGATACCGGGGACACCCGGGACGTTGTCCGAGCTGTCGCCCACCATGGCCAGGTAGTCGGTCACGAGCACCGGCGGCACGCCCAACCGCTCATTGGCGTTCTCCGTGCTCACCCAATGCTCGTCGACGCCGGCCGGCCCGCCGCGTCCGGGGTTGAGGAGCCAGACCCCGGGACGGACGAGCTGCTGGAAATCCTTGTCGCCGGAGACGATCACGACATTCACGCCGCGATCGACCGCCTGCCGCGCGAGCGTGCCGATGACGTCATCCGCCTCATACCCATTGAGGGTGATGATCGGGACGCGGCTCGCGTCGAGGATCGCGCAGATGCGCTCCATCCCGCGATCGAAGTCGGACTGGAGCTCGTCGGACAGCTTCTGGCGCGTGGCCTTGTATGCGTCGTAGCGCTGATTGCGGAAGGACAATCCCGAGTCGTTGATCCACCCCAGGAAATCGGGGTGGTGCGTTGCGCGAAGCCGCAGGAGAAAGTTCACGATCCCCCACGCGGCAGACGTGTTCTCACCGCGGGCGGTCGTCAGCGGCCGCGAGATGAGGGCGTAAAACGCGCGATAGATGAGCGCGTATCCATCGACCAAGAAAAGGCGGGGGGAGGGCGGGCTCGAGGGCGCGGCCATGGAGGAAAAATACCCGCGCGGGCGCATTCGCGCCCGAGGAAGCAGACGTGCAGGAAGTAGACGCTGCGAGCAAGCTCCAGAGCTCGCCCGGAGGGGGTTTGTCTACTGTCTACTTTCCGTGCTTCTACTTTCTCGGACGCGCAGCGCCCGTCCCCAGCATCCCCTTCATGCGCGAGAGCAGCCCGCCAGTTTTCACGGCGGCGCTCGTACTGACGGCCGTCCGAAGGGCCCCCGCGAACTGCTCGACGTCGGGATATCGCGCAGCGGGCTGCTTGGCGAGGCCACGCATCACAACCTCTTCGACCGCCGGGGGGAAGGTGAGGCCAGGTCGCGCTTTGTTGAGCGGGATCGGTGGCTGCGTGAGGAGCTGCGTGAACATCTCGCGCTGCGACTTCGCGACAAATGGCAAGCAGCCGGTCAAGAGGAAATAGGTGATCGTGGCGAGGCTGTACTGGTCCGCCGCGGGCTTCACCATCTCACCCGACAGCGCCTCCGGCGCTACGTACATCAGCGTCCCCACGAAAAACCCGGCACGCGTGAGCCGGTCCTCCGCTGGCATGTCCGTGTCCGCTGCGATCCCGAAGTCGAGCAGCTTCACGCCCCGTGATGCGGGGTCGTACATCACGTTCTCAGGCTTGAGGTCCCGATGGATGATCCCCGCGCTGTGCGCGGCCTGCACTGCATCGGCGATCTGGCTGATGATGTCGACGACCTCATCGACTTTGAGCGGCGCCTGTCGCTTCGCATAGCGCTCGAGGAGCTCGCCATTGGCCCACTCGATCGCCAGAAAATGGAGGCCGGGGCGCGCCTCACCGATCTCGATCGTCCGCACGACATTGGGGTGCGTGACTCGTGCGCCGTACTTTGCCTCGCGCACGAAACGCGTGACCGCGGTCTTGTCGTTGCGCAGCTTCTCCCGGAGGAGCTTGAGCGCGACGACGCCATGCTGCGGATGGACGGCGCGGAAGACGGCGGACGTGCCCCCTTCGCCGATCATGTCGCTCAGCGTGTACCCCGCCAACGTCTGTCCCGACAGCTGTTCTCGCGGCACGACGGAATAGTAAAGGGGCTTACGGGTTAGGGGTTAGGGGTTAGGGGTTAGGGGTCAGGGAGCGCACGGATTGGACGTGAGGATCCTGGTCGCCCTCGTCCCTGATCGCGACTGCCCCCGCGGGGACACTCACCGAAGTCGCGCGGGGTATTTGCACTTCGAGATCGACGGCGTCAATGGGGAGCCACACGGTGAACGTCGCCCCCTTGCCAAGCTCGCTTTCGAGCGTGATGTCCCCTCCGAGGAAGCGAGCGAGCCGGCGGGAGATCGTGAGTCCCAGGCCCGTGCCCCGCCGGTTGGGGTCGTCCCGCGAGACGACGGTGACACGCTCGAATGCCTCGAAGATCCGCTCCTGATCCGCCGACGCGATCCCGACTCCCGTATCACTGACTTGAATCGTCACCCATGCGGTGGCAAGTCCGGCCGCGCCCGTGGAGGCCGCGGGGGCGTCGCTGATCCGCGGGGCGACGGCAACGGGTCGATGAACGGTGGCTGGCACGTCGCTCACTGGCACGACGCGCGCGCGCAGTGCGATGGAGCCGTGCGGCGTATACTTGACGGCGTTGCCCAACAAGTTCACGAGAATCTGCCGCAGGTGAGTCGGGTCTGTGCGGAGTCGCGGCAGTAACGGTCCGACGCCGAGCGAGACCGACAGGCCCCTCTCGTTGGCCAGGGGCTCGACGTCCGCCGCCACGTCGAGGATGAACGGCCGAAGATCCACGAGCTCGGGATGGACCTCCAATCGACCCGCGGTCATCTTCGCCAGGTCCAGGATCTGGTCGACCAGCTCACGCAGGTGGCTGGCTGACGCTTCGATCCGGTGCACCGGCGCGGCCTGCCGCGGCGTCAGCTCGCCGTAGAAGCCATCGCGCATGAGATCGACAAACCCCACGATTGCGTTGAGGGGGGTCCGAAGCTCGTGCGAGACGTTTGCGAGGAACTCGCTCTTGGCTCGGTTGGCCTGCAGCAGCTCCGCCGACAGCCGCTCGAGCTCACCGGATCGCTCGCCGATCCGCCGCATCAACCGCCGCTCGTGCGCCACCGAGAGGCCGAGGAACACGAGGACGATCCCGCCCGAGATCCAGAGGCCGAGGCGCATGGCGTGGTCGTCGCCCGCTCCCGTCAATGCGCGATCCGCGATGTAGAGCGCCGCAATGACGAATCCGGCTACCGCCGCGACAGCCACCGTGGAGAAACGTACCGGGAGGCGCATCCGGGTTACCGATTGCGAAGACGAAGGAACGACGGTACTACGACAGGCACGCGGTCCGACCACTAGAGATATTAAGGCAACGATAACGCGCGACGGCGGCAAGGCTAGCAGGGCGACGCATACGCCGCCCATTCGCAGGGACCGGCCGCCGCGCCACGAAGCCTCTCACCAGGCGGCTCCTCACTGTGCAACTGACCTCGAACATCTCACAAGATGAGCGGATCGCACGGCTCGCCAAGCTGCTCGCCGAGCGATCCGCGCGACGGGGCGACTTCACCCTCTCCTCTGGCAAGCGCTCGACGCTCTATATCGATGCCCGTCTCACGACCATGCACCCAGAAGGGCTCACGCTCGTCGGGCCGGCCGGTCTTACGGCGATCCGCTCGGCAGACTGGGGGCGGGACGTCGCCGCCGTCGGCGGCCTGACGTTGGGCGCAGACCCCGTCGCCTACGCGATCAGCTACGCGAGTGCCTTGGACGCGGCGCGCACGCGGCGGACCCCGATCCGTGCATTCACCGTCCGCAAAGAGGCTAAGACACACGGCACCGCGAAACTCATCGAAGGGCCGTTCGAGCGCGGCGACCGAGTCGCGATCATCGAGGATACGATTACGACCGGCGCCTCTGCACAGCGGGCAGCGGAGGCCGTCACGGCGGCGGGCGGCGTTGTCGCCGGCATCTTGGCCCTGGTCGATCGGGAAGAGGGCGGTCGCGAGGCACTGGAGGCTGCCGGTCTACCGGTCGTCGCGCTGGTCACTGCACGGCAGATTTTGGCGGCGTTGGACGGATAACGCGCGGACGGTGATGGATCAGGAATGGCGCGCTTGTGCGCGCCATTCCGCGGTCTGGTGCAGGAGCTGGGACCTTCCGTTGATGGCGGCGTCGAGATCGAACGTGACGGCGGTATGCGCGGAGAGAAGCACGCCACTGGTGCGATCGTAGTACTGCTCCGTCGTCCCGTTACCGGTGGCATGCAGAGTGACCAGGTCCGCGTGTCGCCGCGCTTCCCCGTTCCAGGTCGCATTGCTCTCGTACGTGACCTCGATGCTCGGCGCGCCGCTCACGGGGTCTGGTGTGTTGGCAGAGGTGACGTGGAAGAGACGCGTCGTGCGAGTCGTCACTGGAATACCGACGAGACACGACACGTGCGTGAGCGTGTCGCTCCAATCCGTACCGACGGCAAACGATCGCGGCCGATCGGCCGTCAGTGCCTCATCCTGCTCCACAGCCGGCCCGCCCGGGGGACATCCCGGAACGGCGGCTGAGTCGCTGGCGCGGTGAATGGCGCCCGTGGCGGTGTCGACGCTGAACTCGAACGCCTCCCGGTCGCCCCCAACTGGAATCGTGTCGCTCGCGGACGAGGACGCGACTGTCGCCGGTGGTGTCGTATCGGGTGCGGCTGAGGACTTTGGCGACTTCGAGCGCGTGGTGGGAGTCGTCGATGCCTGTACACCCGGCGTCGCCGTGATTCTGTACGCGACCTGACCGAAGACCCCGAACTGCTCGCCCTGCCATTGGCCATCGTAGGTCACGACCGAATGTGTGACCACCGTGTCGGGGTGGCGCGCCGTATCCCGTGGGGAGGAGACGATGCCGACACTCTGGATGTCGTAGACGAAGTGCCCCGGAACGTAGCGTGGCGGTAAATGCGGCGCTGCGCTCGGCGCGTTCGCTTGGTGGGGTGCGCCGGATTTCGGTGACGAGCCTGTCTGCGGCGGGACGCATCCCACTACAGCTACCGCGAACGCGGCAGCTGTAGTGAGTGCGGAGACGAACGAGGCGCGACAATCCAACGGGTTCTGAGCTCCGGCCGCCGGTCTGTAAGCCGGGTTCTGTCGGATGCTCGATCGTGCTCGATCTTGCACCCGGACGGTCATTTCTCTCGGGATGCGGTCGCCCGCATCCTCTAGCAGCCTACCCACGGCGTCTTGTGCGGGGCGGGCCACCCCTCGCCGCATACTTGGCCTTGCTCCGGCTGTGGTTTACCCTGCCACCTGCGTTGCCGCAGGTGCGGTGGCGCTCTTACCCCACCTTTTCACCCTTACCTGATCCCCCGATTGCTCGAGGGCCATCGGCGGTGTGTTTTCTGTGGCACTGTCAGTCACGCGATTCCGTGTCGCCACAGTCTCGCGCGCCCAGGCGTTACCTGGCAGCCTGCCCTCTGGAGCCCGGACTTTCCTCGATCAGGAGCGCAGCCTTTCAGCTACGGCCCTGTGTCGCGACCGTCCGACCGGCGGCATTCCGGCCGGAATATAACGAGGGGCAACGGGGGGCGCGGGCGGGTCGGGGGTCGGGAGAACCACATGACCGTACCGGTCGCATGTTGTTGCCATTACCGATCCCCGACTCTCGTACCCTTCCCATGACGCGGCGCTGACTATGGCGCTCGATCGTGGGACTTGTGCCCAGCCGCCGCATATTCGTGTCGACACTGTTGACCTTCGTAGAACGAAGTCGCGTCGACGCCGTTACTGCCGCTGAGTACGACGTCGCGCACCGCGACTCCATCCGCGAGGTCGTGGCTGATGTCCGTGTCCGCCGAGCCCAGGCAGTGGTCGTCTCGGCCGCCTGCTGCCACTCTCCCAACGCGAGCCGTATCGAAGGTGCACTGTCGAGCATGGTCTACGACTTTCCTGGCGTCGCCACGTTGGCACTCGTGAGCGAGCGGAGCGAGATGGCGCTGTCGGCGGTGCTGCTGCTCGGCCGCACGGGGATTCGCAGCGCCATTGATGCACAGACACCCGATGGGTGGCGAACGCTGCGGGACACGCTCGCGGCGCGTGCAGCCACAGGTGACATCCAAACCGCAGCGATCGCCGAGCTCAGGGCGGATCTGTGCAATGCGCCGGCGGACTGCCGCCGCTTCTTCCTCACGCTGTTCTCCGTCCACGAGCCCATCGCTCGCGTCGACCAGCTTGGGCAGCTGCTCGCCGTGTTGCCGTCGACGTTGATCAGTCGATTCGCCCGCAGCGCACTTCCCTCGCCCAAAGTTTATCTCTCGTGGGCCCGGCTCGTCCGCGCTGCCGCGTTGCTCGAAGAGCGCGGCGCGACAGTGTCTGCCGTCGCGACGGCGCTGGACTACTCGTCGCCGCAGGCCTTCAGTCGGCACGTCGAGCTGCAAACGGGTCTCATCGTGTCGGCCTTCCGTCGGACACACAATGGTCGAGCAATGCTCGCTCGATTTCGCGAGGAGTTGGTCTTGCGGTACATGGCGGTCTTGAAGACGTTCTCCCCGTTGGGACGGCGGCGTTTGGAATTCGGGGTTCGGGATCGTGGCGACCGTGACGATGCGGATCACATGCGTCGTACGGGCGGTGATGCCTCCCAACCACGGGCGACGCAGGCGTCGCCCCTACACGTGATTACGGGCGTCCGGGTGGGTGGTGCATTGGCCCGGCAATCGCAACCGGCTCTGCCGACCACGGATCATCATCGCGTCGACACCTCGTCGGTCGTCGAACCGTGGGATCATACCGCCCGCACCAACCTGTAGGGGCGACGCCTGCGTCGCCCTTATGGCATCCGCCCCGACGCAAGAACGGGCGACGCACGCGTCGCCCCTACCCGCCCATCCACATCCGTTGTGCGGCCGGTGCGATCAGGTGTGCATCCCGACCCCCGACCCCCGACCCCGACCCCCGGATCCCACCGTTCAAATCAATCCACGAGTCTCAGCGGCATCACCAAGCAGAGGTACTTCGCCGGATCGGACCAACCTTCCGGCTCGATCGTCGCCGCACGCTCCGGCGCCTTGAACGTCAACTTCACATCGTCGGTTGGCATGTATCGCAGGATCTCGAGCAGGTATGCGGCGTTGAAACCGATGTCGAGTGGGTCACCCGTGTATCGGACCGGCAGCTCGTCCTGGGCTTCGCCCAGGTCGGGGGTCTGCACGCTGAACTTCACCGATCCGGCGTTGAGCGACATGCGGATGCGGTGCGTCTGGTCTGACGCGACAATCGCCATGCGTCGGAGTGCGCCCGTCAGCGCTCCCTTGTCGACGATGGCAATTCGATCGTTGTCCCGTGGGATGACCTGGTCGTAGTTGGGATACGGACCCTCGATCAGGCGCGTGAAGACCGACGTCACCGGCGAGCGGAATCCGAGGTGGTTATCGCCACGGGCGATCTCCAGATCTTCTTCTGCCGGGTAGAGACGCCGTACCTGCTCCAGCGCCTTTGGCGGCACGATCAGGTCACTCGATGCCGAGCTGCTTGCCGCGAGTGGTTGATCCATCTTGGCCAGGCGGTGCCCGTTGGTCGCGACCATGCGCATGTGATCCTGGCGCAACTCCCACAAGACGCCGTTCAGAATCGGCCGGCTCTCCTCGGTCGATACTGCGAAGGAGGTGTGCTGGATCAGCTTCTGGAGATCCCCCGACTTGATGCGCCAGCCGTCGGTGAAGCGGATGGCCGGGAAGCTCGGGAACTCATCGCGCGGGATGCCGAGCAGCCGGAAACGAGACCGACCGCATTCGATCGTGATTCGTTGCTCTCCCGCGGCAGCGATCTTGACTGGCGCCGGTACGAGCTCGCGCGCGATCTCCGAAAGCTTCTTGGCGGGAACTGTCACCGCGCCCGCGACTTCGATGTCGGCACTGACCTCGGTGCTGACCGCGATATCGAGGTCAGTTCCCGACAGCCGAATGCCCTTGTCGGTGGTCTCGATAAGAATGTTCGCGAGCACGGGCAAGCGTCGTCTTGCTCGGGATACTGGCCCCGACTGCTGTCAGACCCTCCTGTAGCTTTTCACGCGAGATCGTAAGACGCATTGCTTCCCCAGCAGCAGTTTACGGTTGGCCCTTTCGTACGCCCATGTCCCAACCAGGTGCGACCGTGATCGGATCTGGGTGCGCGTCGCGCAGCTGGTGGTAGGCAATTCCTGCTGCCGCGGGAGTTCCAGCCTCTGTTGACGTTTCGTCTACACAGACACCAGTTGGTTGGCTGCAGAGCCGCTCGTGTCTGCCTGCACCTTGCCTGGTGTTCCACACATTTCGCCAACGCCTACTACGCTTCTAATACAGATCTATTAATGGTAGTAGTCGTAGTAGAGGTGTGGGATGCTGTGCAGAGTCGCGGTAAGTTATGACTGCCCTTGGTGTTTGCCTAGTATTGCACTGTAGACATCTGTGGAAATGCAGCGAGCTATCCACATCGTGCGCACAGTGTGCAGTCGACGCGCACAAAATCCGCACACGATGTAGACAAACAGCTGTTTATCTCCGCAATCGTCCCAGTTCGGAACGCAGGTTTTCCACACGCCGGGCAAACTGGGCGTCGGCGGCGATTTCCGTAGCGACGCGGTCGAGGCTGTGGATCACCGTCGAGTGATCGCGCCCGCCAAACGCGTTGCCGATCTCCACCAGCTGGATGCTCAGCAGCTCCCGGCACAGAAACATTGCGACTTGCCGCGGCGTCGTCAGGGCCTTGGTGCGCGTCTTCGACTTGAGCCCATCGGGTGTCACGCCCCACTCGCGTGCAGCCGCGTCCTGAATCGCCTGAACCGTCAGGTGCTGCCACCCCGCGTGCCGTCATCGCCGTATAGCCGTGCGTCGTCGGTCGCCGGACGAAGCTTATCGCGGAGGGCCTCACTCGCGACCTGCACCGTGATCGCGCGATGCCCGAGTGATGCGTACGCGAGCAGTTTGATGATCGATCCCTCGAGCTCTCGGATGCTGGATCGCACGTGCTCGGCGATGAAGCGGATCACGTCCTCGGGGATCGTGTGTTCGAGATGATCCAGTTGCGCTTTGTGCTGGAGGATCGCGATCCGATGCTCGAGGTCCGGGGCTTCGATGTCGGCGACCATCCCCCACTCGAAACGGCTGACGAGCCGCGCCTCGAGGCCGGGGATCTCGCTAGGCGGGCGGTCGCTCGTCAGGATGATCTGACGGCCCGCCTCGTAGAGCGCATTGAAGGTGTGGAAGAATTCGTCCTGGGTCGCTTCCTTACCCTTCAGGAACTGCACGTCGTCGATGAGGAGCAGATCCGTCTCGCGATAGCGCCGCCGGAAATCATTCGTGGCGCGCACCTGAATCGAGGTGACCAGCTCGTTGGTGAACTGCTCCGTGCCCACGTACGTGATGCGTGTGTCGGGCTGCCGGCTGAGGACATCGTGTGCCACGGCCTGCATGAGATGTGTCTTGCCGAGTCCCGTATCGCCGTAGAGAAAGAGCGGGTTGTAGACCTTGCCCGGCGCCTGAGCGACAGCTTGGGCGGCCGCGGCCGCGAGCTCGTTCGATTTGCCGATCACGAAATGCTCGAACGTGTATCGCTCGCTCAGGGGTGCGATGCCGGCACCGTTCTGAATCGCCGGTCGCTGACTGGCCGGGGGCGCCACGAAGAGGTCCATCTGCGAGCGCAACTTGCGCTCCTCGTGGACCTTGAACACGACCGTCACAGGTCGGCCAAGGGCGATCGGCCCATAAGCGGAGAGCAGTTGCGAGTGCTTCGAGTCGTTCCAGTCCGCGGCAAACTGATCCGGGGCGCCGACCACGATCGTGGTCCCGTCAAACCGAAGCGCTTCTGTTGGCTCGAGCCACGTGCGAAACGTCTGCTCCGTGAGGTCGTGCCGCGCACGGTCGAGGAGGCGTGACCAAGCTTCGGCGGGAGTGAGGGACGCGGGAGGGAACGAGACGTCGGGCATCGAGAATCGTGAGGGGCGGCGAAGATGGACCGAGCCAGGGGTAAAGTCAATCGCCGCGCCGCGGCTCACTGCAGCGCGACTTGATCGCTGTCTCCGTAACTCATAGCTTTAAAGGCTTTACATTGCGATCCACCGTACCGCGCCCTCGGGACCATCGCTGCAACGACGGCCCGCACCACCAAGGTAACACCGCCGCTCCCGCGAGCGCTGTGCTCATCAGCCGCTGACTACTTGGAGTACTTGACCCATGGGGAAACCCACCTATCGCCCGCGCAATAAGCGCCGCATCAAGACGCATGGCTTTCGCACGCGGATGGCCACGCGATGGGGGCGCGAGGTGCTGAGCCGTCGGCGCAAGAAAGGGCGGAAGCGGTTGACGGTGAAGCTTCCGAGCAAGTATTCGGGCGCGTAATCGGCTCACGCGCGCGGACCGGCTTAGGCGGTCGGCGGAACTTCAGCACGTGCGCCTCGCCGGCACCAGAATCCGCGTCGACGACTTCGACGTACGTGTTGTCATCACCGACCGCAGAGAGTCTCGCGTTGGATTCGTGGTGCCGAAGTACAAGCACACGGCTGTCGATCGGAATCGGCTCAAGCGCCGGTTGCGGGAGCTCGTGCGCCTCCGGGTCCTGCCTCGGTGGCGCGGCCGCACCGCGCCGGCCCGCAGCGCCGATGTCGTCGTGCGGGCAATGCCGTCGGCGTACCGTATGGGCATGTCCGAGCTGACCACACGGGTTGACCGGATGGCGACGCTCCTCTGGCAGCGAGTCGACGAGCGCGTCGAGTGATTGCCGTGACCACGCCCTATCCCTCGCCCTCGCCCACGCCTGCGCCGCACGGCGAGCGCCGTCGAGGCCTCGCACACGTCGTGAGCCGACCGCTCATCTGGCTGGTCCGCTTGTATCAGGTGGGCCTCTCGCCGCTGTTGCCTGCGTCCTGCCGTTATTATCCATCGTGTTCTGCCTACGCACTGGAAGCGCTCCAACGGTACGGAGCGTGGCGCGGGAGCTGGCTCGCCATCCGGCGGATCGCCCGGTGTCATCCATTCCACGCCGGCGGCTACGATCCCGTCCCCTAACCGCTCCAACGATTTCCTGACACCAGAACGCCGCACAATTCTCGCGATTGTGCTCGCGTTCGTGTTCCTCGTGGTGTATGAGCGGGTGTTCCCGCCGCCGAAGCCGCAGACGGGAACCACCGCGGATTCCATCGCGGCGCTCCAGCAGGGCACCCCGCCCGCCGCTGGCTCGTCATCGACGAGCGCCTCGGCCGCATCACGGCCCGCGCAATCTGCGCTGGCTACGCAACACCCCGCGCCGGCACCCACGGTGCCCGCCGCCAAGCCAGAAACGCTTACCGTCACGACCCCGACCGCGGTCGTCGCGTTCAGCAACGTAGGCGCTGCCCCGGTCACGGTGACGATGCGGGACTATCACGCGACGGTCCGCGACGTGGCAGAGCAAGCGGCTGCGCCCTTCGTTCGCCTCGGCGAGCCCGATGAGGCGCTGCTCAGCTACGCCCTCGTGACGCCGCACGACACGCTTCAGTTGAGCGCCACGGCGTTTCACGCAGCGCAGTCGAAGACGCCACAGGGCACGCCCAATGTAGAGTTTCAGGCCGACGTGCCCAAGACCGATGGGAGCACGGCCCACGTCACCATCGGGTACGCATTCGACAGTGGTGGCTATCTGAGCCACGTGAGCGGTACGGTCAGCGGCATGCCAGGCGCCAGCGCCGACTATCTGCTCCTTACGCTCCCGAGCGGTCTCCCCTCATATGAGGCCGACACCGCAGACGACATCCGTCAGCTGGCCTATTCCTATAAGGTGGTGCACCAGGACCCCGCGAGCGTTGCGTTCTCGCGACTGCAGCCGGAGAAGCCCCAGCTGGTGCCCGGGCCGATGGAGTGGGTCGCAGCCAAGGACAAGTATTTCCTCGTCGGTGTTCTGGCGAGCGATACTACGCGTCCGCACGAGTTTGCGGAGACTCCATCTGATCGGCGCGGCGCGGGTAGGCGGGGTCGCTGTGAACGCGTCGGGTGCGGCGCTGCTGCCGCTCTGGACGACAACTGCCAGTGCGGCGTCGAACGGCGGAGAGGCCGCGTTCGGCTTCGAGCTGTACACCGGGCCGCAAGACTATCGACGCCTGCGGGCGCTGGGCAGGGGGTTTGAGAACCTCAACCAGTACGGCGGATTCTTCCACGTCATCTTCCAGCCGTTCGTCACCCTCACCGTGCTGGCGATTCTCTGGATGCGCCAGCTGCTGCAGATCAACTACGGTTGGATCCTCATCATCTTCGGGATCGTCACGCGCATCCTCCTCTGGCCGCTGAACCAGCGCGCGATGCGAACCAGCCTCAAGATGCAGCGGCTGCAGCCAGAGATTCAGGCTGTCCAGGCGAAGTTCAAGAACGACCAGCAGCGCATGCAGCAGGAGGTCATGCGGGTGTACAAGGAGCACGACATGAGCCCGTGGAGTCCGATCGCGGGGTGCCTGCCGATGCTCCTGCCGTGGCCGATCTTCGCCGCGCTCTACTTCGTCTTCCGGACGACGATCGAGTTCCGCGGCGTGCCGTTCCTCTGGATGCACGACATCTCGGTCAAAGACCCCTACTACATTATGCCGGTCCTCATGGGGTTGACCTCGTTCCTCGTCTCGTGGATCGGAATGCGGAACGTGCCGCCGAACCCACAGACGAAGATGATGTCGTACCTGTTCCCCGTCATGATGACGTTCTTCTTCTGGAAGATCGCGGCCGGTTTGAACTTGTACTACTTCGTCCAAAACCTCGCCACGGTGCCGCAGCAGTGGTACCTGTCGAACGAGCGAGCCAAGGCCGGCGTCCCCGGAGCTCCCGCTCCAGGTGGCTCCAGCCCTAGTGGCGCCAAGAAGGGCGAGGTCGGGGAACGACGGAGAACGGCTAGTAGCTAGTAGCTGGTGAACAAATCTTAGGGCTAGTGACAGGCTGCCGTTACTGGCCCTAAGATTTGTTCACCAGCTCCCAGCTACTAGTCCCCCATGTTCTCCCCCGACACCATCGTCGCGCTCGCAACGCCGCCAGGCCGCGGCGCGCTGGCGGTCGTGCGGCTGAGTGGACCGTCGGCGCGCTCGATTGCGAGCGCCGTGCTGCGGCCATGGCCGGTCGAGGCAGGTCGTGCGCGGCTGTGTGCCGCGGTCGATGCGGCGGGCGCGGTCCTCGACCGTCCGATCGTGACGACGTATCTCGCGCCCCGCTCCTACACGGGTGAGGACGTGGTCGAGCTCTCGACCCATGGCGGCCTCGCGGTGCCCGTGTCCATCGTGGCGGCGCTCGTCGCGGCCGGCGCCCGGCCCGCACTCCCTGGGGAGTTCACTCGCCGGGCGCTGCTCAACGGGAAGATGGATCTCGCTCAGGCCGAGGCCGTGGGCGATCTGGTCGATGCCCGAAGTTCGGCCATGCAGCGCGCCGCGATGGCTCAGCTCGACGGCGGCCTCTCGCGGCGCGTGCGAGGGCTGCGTGATGCCGTCCTCGACGTCGAGGCGCTGGTGGCCTACGACATTGACTTCCCTGAAGAAGATGACGGGCCCGTTCCCCGAGATCGGGTCGATGCTGCAGCTGGCGGCGCGAGCGACCAGATCGCGGCGCTCCTCGCAACGTCGCCGACCGGGGAGCTCATTCGGCATGGCGCGGTGGCGGTGATCGCGGGGCCGCCCAATGTGGGAAAGTCATCACTTTTCAACGCTGTGTTGGGGCGAGCGCGGTCGATCGTAAGCGCCGTGCCCGGGACGACACGCGACGCGGTCGATGCGCTCGTCGAGCCCCCAGGCGCTCCATTTCCGCTCAAGCTCGTGGACACTGCGGGTTTGCGCGACACGAGCGAGGCGCTGGAGCGCCTCGGCATCGAGGTCAGCCTCCGTGCGCTCGCCGACGCGCACGTCGTGTTGGCATGCGGCGAGACGAGCGCCTCGATCCTGGAAACCGTCGCACGAGTACGTGCGCACACCGCGGCGCCAGTCATCGGTGTGCGGACGAAGTGTGATCGAGGCGGTCGGTCGGAAGTCGCCGCCGGGCAACGCGCTGACCCAATGGCTGCCGACTCGGCAGGCGCCGCGACCGCCATCCGTCGTGCGACGGCCGCGCCGGGGACAGTGGCGATGGACGCTGCGGATTTGGCGGCGCGCGCGGCCGTTGGAGGCGCTGTCGACGACGTGGTGGCAGCGCTCACCGAGGTCGCCGGTGTCATCGTTGTCGACACCAGCGCTGAGACAGGCCGCGGCTTGCACGCACTCATGGCTGCGACGGTCGATGCCGTAGTGGCGCGCTGGGGCACGCCGCAGTCTGACGCGCCGGTCATTATGCGGACTCGCCAGCGCCACGCGCTCGAGCGTGCCGGGGCGGAGCTTGCGGCGTTTCGCACCGCGTGGGCCGCTCGTGCGCTGCCGGCGGTCGTGGCGGCGGTGCACCTTCGCGCGGCCGCGACGGCGCTGGAGGACATCATCGGCGTGATCGACGTCGACGACGTGCTGGAGCGTGTCTTCCGCGAGTTCTGCGTCGGTAAGTGACGTGGGCGCTGACGCGCCCGAGAGAGTAGCGGCACAGAAAGTAGAAAGTAGACAAACGCTTACTGGCCACCGAGGCCGTGGCCACGACTGTCCTTTGTCTACTGCCGCTCTATGTGGACTCTATGTGGATGTTTCGGCCGCGAAGCGGCCGCTGTCTACTTTCTACTTTCTGTGGTTCTACTTTCTCCGGCGCGCAGCGCCGGCGCGTCTGCACAGAAATTTTTTTTCCCCCTCTACCCGATTTCGCTGGAGCAATTATCTTCGCCGCATCCGATCCGTGCCGCCACCCAGGCCTTGGCTGTTGATGCTCATCAACCTTCTTCCTGACTTTCTCTCGGTACTCAACAGCACGGATCGTATCGCCTCCTACCTTCGCTACTTCGACGCTCACCGCGCACTCCTCGACGCTTATTGGCGCAACTATGCGCTCGATCCTGACGGGCCGCACTTCCTCAATGTCGTGCGTGCGACCGCACTTGCGGACCGGGCGGATCTCTCGTCGATGCTCGAGCGCAGCGACGTCGTGGCGTTGGCCAGGGCGACCGAGGCGCAGTGTGCCAAGCTCCTGGACGCCGACGCGCCGATGGACGTCGTGCTCATGGTGGGTGTCGGCGCCGCCAACGCCGGTGAGCTCGTCGTCGGAGGTCGCGGCATCGCGTTCGTGTGCTTGGAGCACTTCACTGGTGTCGTGAACGCCGAGACGCAAGGGCTCGGACTCGACCCCGAGTTGATCCCGCTGTGGTTGGCGCACGAGATCGCTCACGTCGTTCGCTACACGTCGCCGACGTCGCGGAGCGAGTTGGCGAAGCTCGTGGCGGACGCCGGTGGCTACTACTCGTACTGGGACACCGGGCGTCAAGCGACGCTTCGCGAGCTCGTGCTCAATGAGGGGCTCGCGGTACAGACGTCACGCGCGATCAGTCCTGGGCATGCGGCCTGGGAGTACTTCGGGTACGCGCGCCGACAGTATGCGCGGATCCGCGAGCTCGAGCCGGTGCTTCAGCGGCTGATCACGGCCGACCTCGACCGGACAGGACTCGGTCTCCGGCTGCGATATCTCTCCGGTGGCGTCAGCGACCAGGCGCGGACGGTCGAGCGGCACGTGCTGCCCGAGCGCAGCGGCTACTTTCTCGGCGCCCGGATGGCGGAGGCAGGTATCGCCACGCACGGACTGTCGTGGGCAGTGCGCGCCAACGCCGCGGAGCTCACCGGCGCGACTGACGCCGCGGCGGCGACGGCGTAGCCGTCGCTCGCCAGAGAGTAGAAGCACAGAAGGTAGAAAGTAGACAAAAGGCCTCGACGAGGCTGGATCGTCGCCTTGGCCGTCTACTTTCTACCTTCTGTTTTACTACTCTCTAGCGCGCCGAAGGCGCGCTTGGCATGGAACTTCCTTTCTTGCCTCACAGAACTGCGACGGATGAGGCGGGAAGATGACGACCCTGCAACGCATCGAGCTGCAGTGTCCGGTTTGCGACACGCGGTTCGTTTCTCAGTCGGTGGTAGCCACGAACGCGTTCGGAGGAAAGCGAACAGATTTCCACGAGCGCGCAGCCGGGACACAGCCCCTACCATATCTGATCCACATGTGCAATCGCTGCGGCTACTCTGGCTCCGAGCGGGATTTCAGTGAGGAGGTCGAGCCGAGCGCCGTCGTGAAGGAGCACGTCTGGAACGAGCTGGCGCCGACGGTCGCGTGCGCCACGGTGCAGGCGCCCGGCTCACCGCTGTCCAGCGAATCGCTCCAGGTCACGGGGTCGGCAAAGTACGAAGCGGCCGCGAAGGTCGCTGAGTGGCAGTCGAATGGAGCCGCGATACGTCGCCGACTTCTATCTCCGTGCGGCGTGGTGTTGCGTGGATGAAGGAGACATCGAGGCGGAGCGCTTCTTCCGGCGCAAAGCGGCGTGGATGTTCGAGCGCGCTCTGGCGTCGTTCGATGGTGTCGCGCGCGATGAGCGCGCGGTGATCACCTATCTGATCGGCGAGCTCTGGCGCCGCATCGGCGACTCCCGTCTCGCTGCGGGCTGGTTTGCGCGAGTGCCGGAAGAAATTGTCGATGAACGAGCTCAACAATGGGTCACCGAAGCGGCTCGGCAGCAAGGGCAATGTCCGCGTGAGTGGTTTGGGTAGGATTGGGGACTAGGGATTAGAGACTCGCAGAAATCTCAAGGCCAGTGACGCGTCGCAATCACTGGCCCTATGATTTGTCGCTAATCCCTAACCCCCAATCCCTAGTTTTGCCATGAAAGAATACCAGGCCGTGATGCTCCGTCTCACGCATCACATGCACGACGACGAGGACGCGCTCACGGACTTGTTGAACGAGCGAAGCCGGAGCGGGTGGGAGCCGGCACTGGTCGCACAGAGCGCCTCGGGCAATGGAGGCCGCACGCCCGCCGGAGGCGAACGCCTCACGGTGATCTTTCAACGCGTGACGACGCCTGAGCACTGAGCGCGACTTATCAGTTCCGCGCCGGATGGCGACGTCGGCCAGCGATCCGTTCGGGCCAGCGGCCTGAGGGCCGCGGCGGACCGCTCGGGCGCGCCCCCTGGTGTGGTGCGGATGGTGCGGCGTAGCCAGTCAACGGACCCTGGCGACCACAACCGCACACACAACGCCAACATACAACGATTACCGGTCCCGGCGGGCGGCAGCGCCGACTGCTGGTCAGTCGGCCTTTCTTACTCTCAACGAGTGGGTGTCGACATGAAGCGAGTCGTTGTCTGGACGACGGCAGCCCTGCTGGTGGTTGCGAGTCTCTCCATCGCGCCAACCACCATGAGCGCACAAGCCCTCACAATGCAGAATGAGTAATGGGTGGAGCTTCTCCTTCTCGGGCAACGTGAATGCGTTTCTCGTTTACCGCTTTTCCAACGCCGGTGATTCGGATAAGACCATCAACGGCGGCCTGACCGACGTCGAGGGCACCAACCCCCGGATCCGAACCGGGCTGCTGCCCGCGTTTGCGACATTCAATGCCAAGGGGCACGAAGGCCCCTTCGATCTGGATATCCACTTCGGCTTCGCCCCCGAGATCCAGAACGGCGGCGGCGCCCTCGGCAACATCCACGACAATTTCGGCAACGGAACCCAGGCGGGCGCACAGATCGACATGCGGCAGGTCTACCTCACGTTCAGTGGGACCTGGGGCCAGATCCTCGCCGGTCGTGAGATCAGTTTGTTCGACCGCCAAAACATCCTGCAAGACATGACGCTCTTCGGCGTCGGGGCCGCGGGCGCCAACATGGGCAACGGCGGGACGACCCTCGGCCGCATCGGTTATGGCTACGTCTATCCCAACTTCGTGCCGCAAATCACGTACAGCACACCATCCACGCAGTCCGTCGTCTGGTCGATCGGTCTCTTCGATCCGAGCGCTGTCGGCGGCACGGGCCCCGGCACCTCGGCGTTCATCTACAATCGCACGCCGCGCATCGAGACGGAGCTCAGCTGGACGGGCAATTTGAGCAGCGAGGCTCCGCCGCCGGGCGCAACCGCCAACACGGCCATGGCGTGGGTCGGTGGCCTCTACCAGAACACATCGGATTCGGCCACTGGCGGCACGTCCGTCACCTCGATCGGTGGGGATGCCGGGGTCAAGCTCAATATTTCCAACTTCTCCATCGTCGGATCGGGCTACCTCGGCAAGGGCATCGGGTCCACTCTTCTGCTCACGTCCGCGCTCGCGACGGACGCGATCGGCGACGCGCGCACCTCCTATGGTGGGTACGCCCAGTTGGTGTACAAATTCGACCCGCACTGGAGCTTGGGCGGTAGCTTTGGTGGCAGCTTCCTGAGCAAGACTGCTGCCGACGATTCGGATGCGGTCAACGGTCCGGAGCTGCTGCGAAGCAACATCGATGGGTCCGTCATGCTGACCTATCAGTGGACCAAGTCGCTCCGGTGGGTCGGCGAATATGATTGGACGCAGTCGCAGAGCCAGGGCGGCAATGGCTTCGAGCCAGCCAAGATTGCGGCGACCCAGCTATCCTCCGGGTTCATGCTGTCGTTCTGAGGGAGTGTCGAGCACGCGCTTACTCGTGCCCAACCGGGTCCATCCGCGTGATGTCATTCTTTTTTCAAGAGCAGAGCTCATGAATCGATACGTACGTCCGATCGGAATTGGCTCGCTCGTCGCCGCTTCGGTGGCGATCGCCACACCCGCCATGGCGCAGGACCTCGGGGCCATGACCCAGAACCCCAAGGAGTGGGTCATGACGGGTCGGACGTACGATCTGAATCGGTATAGCACGCTCACCCAGATCACGACGGGGAACGTCAGTCACCTGGTGCCCGCGTGGACCTTCTCTCTCGGGACTCCGGGGGGACAGGAAGGCAATCCGCTGGTCGTGGGAAGCGTCATGTACGTCTCGACGTCGTTCCCCAACAAAGTGTACGCGCTCGATCTCACCAAGCAGGGCCCTCCGCAGATCTGGCAATACACGCCGACGCAGAACGACTCTGCGGTCGCAATGGCGTGCTGTGATGCAGTCAACCGCGGGCTCGCGTATCACCCGCCGACGGCCGACCATCCGGCAGGCATTCTCTACATCGAGCTTCTACAGGGCGATCTGCTCGCTCTGGACGCCAAGACCGGTGCGAAGGTCTACCAGGTCAACAGCGCGGACTTCCACAAGGGCGAGACGATGACCAACGCGCCCCTCGTCGTCCGCGACGTGGTCATTACCGGGATCTCGGGCGGTGAATTCGGGGTACGTGGCCGCGTGACTGCCTTCGACGCGTTCGACGGACACGAGGTGTGGCGGGCGTACAGCACCGGCCCGGACGCAGACGTCAAGCTCACCGGCGTCCCGAACGAGAACTACGCGTCGATGAAGGGCAAAGATCTGGGCGTGTCGACGTGGCAGGGCGATGCGTGGATGCGGGGCGGTGCGACGACATGGGGCTGGTTTTCCTACGACCCGGAGATGAATCTCGTCTATTACGGCTCCGGGAACCCCGGCCCCTGGAACCCAGACCAGCGACCTGGTGACAATAAGTGGTCGTCGACGATTTGGGCGCGCGACCCAGCGACGGGAGTCGCCAAGTGGGTATACCAGAATGACGCCCCACGATGCGTGGGGCTATGACGGCGCCAACGAGATGCAGCTTGCGGAGCTGGTGTTCAACGGGAAGCCGACCAAGGTCTTGGTGCATTTCGACCACAACGGTTTCGCCTACACCCTCGATCGCACCAACGGGAAGGTGCTGGTTGCACAGCCCTACGGCCCGGTCAACTGGGCGACAGGCATCGACCTGACGACCGGTCGCCCGGCGGAGGACCCGGCCAAGCGCACGACGACCAAGGGCAACACCGAAAACATCTGCCCTGCCTCGATCGGCTTCAAGAACCAACAGCCGTCCGCGTATTCGCCCAAGACGAAGCTCTTCTACGTCCCGATCAACAATCTTTGCATGGACTACGAAGCAGCTGAGGTGAAATACGAGGCGGGCCACCCCTATGTGGGTGCGATCGTGCGGATGTTCCCCGGCCCAGGCGACAACCGCGGAGGATTCATCGCGTGGGACGCCGTCGCGGGCAAGCCGGTGTGGCAGGACAAGGAGCCACTGGCGGCATATGGCGGCGCGTTGGTGACCGCAGCCGACATCGTTTTCTACGGGACGCTGGACGGCTGGCTCAAAGCCGTCGATGCCCATAATGGCAAGCCGCTGTGGAAGTACAAAACCCCCGCGGGCATCATCGGCAACCCCATCACGTACGTTGGCCCCGATGGGCGGCAGTACGTTGCGGTCCTGTCAGGCGTGGGTGGATGGACGGGCATCCGCGCAGCCGCCGGCATCGGCGGCGATAATCCGACGACAGCGGCCGGAGGGCTCGGCAGTGTCGGTAGCGTCGCCCCGTCTGGATCGCCGAGCGGTGTCCTCACGGTCTTCGCGCTCGACAACGGCGGGGGTCACCCAGCTCCGAGCCGCCCGCGTGCGGGCAACTAGTGTATGGTGGCTGGTGGCCAGTGGCTGGTGGTTACTTAACAACCTCGAGGCCAGGTCCCGCGTCGCTGTCACTGGTACCGAGGTTTTTTCACTAGCCACTGGCCACCAGCCACCAACCACCGTGAACGCCGTGGTCTACAATGGGTGGAAGACATTCGAGGCCAACTGCGCCCGATGTCACGGGCGCGACGCGCTCGGGAGCAGCTTGGCGCCGGCACTTGTCAGATCGGTCAGCCCCGGCGGGACGGTCGATCACCGCGCCTTCTTCGAAACCGTCACGCAGGGACGTCCGACCAAAGGGACGCCGACGTGGGGCAATGCGTTGTCGCCCGAGCAGAAAGAAGATCTGTGGAGCTATCTGCGAGCGCGCGCCGTCGACGGGCTGGCACCGGGCCGTCTCTCTCTTGCAGCCCACGCCAATCCTGATTCCACTGTGTTACCCAAAGCTCTCGGACAGGACACGACCTGGCCGGGGCCACCTCCCAACTCTTGAATCCATGAGAGAAGAGTCTGCGCGCGTGATGATGCCACGCCGACACACCGCTGGCCGTTCCGTCCTCGGCGCCGCCGCCATTCTGACAATCGGGTGTACCGGCAGTGAGGCATCACGGAGCACGCCGGCAGCGGCGCAGGCGGCGGAATCCGCCAGTACGGCGATGCCGAAGAGGCAGATGACGCTCTTCGTGAGCAATGAGGGCGCGAACTCCCTGTCGGTGATCGACGGCAACACGGACTCCGTGCTCGAAACGATTCCGATTGGCAACCGACCGCGAGGCTTGGCACTGAGCCCAGATCAGAAGACGCTCTACATCGCGCTGGGTCGAGACAACGCCGTCGGCGTCGTTGACGTGGCGTCGCGACGGGAAGTCGACAAGATCGCTGCGGGCGGGGACCCCGAGCAGGTGGCGGTATCACCGGACGGGAAAACGTTTTACGTCTCCAACGAAGACCCGGGCAAGGCCACCGGCGTCGATATCGCATCGAAGCAGCCGATCTTCAGCGTGCAGGTCGGCAAGGAGCCCGAAGGCATCCGCGTGACACCTGACGGCCAGAAGGTCTATGTCACGAACGAGACGACGAACAACGTCGTTGTACTCGATGCCCGCACGGGCAAGCAGCGCGCGGAGTTCCCGGTCGGAGCCCGTCCGCGATTCGTGGCCTTCTCGCAGGACGGTGCCTACGGGGTGATCACCTCCGAGCAAGGGGGATCGGTCACCGTAGTGGATCTTCCGAGGGATGTGCCGCTCAAGACGGTGAGCGTCGGCGACAGCACCAAGCCCACCGGGATTGCGCTCTCGCCGGACGGCCGCACGGCGTATTTCGCGAACGGTCGCGCCAATCGCGTGTCGATCTTCAGCATACCCGCGATGACCGTTACGGACACGATCCCCGTTGGCGAGCGTCCTTGGGGAGTCGCACTCGTGCCCGATGGCAACACGCTCTATACAGCCGACGGGCGCTCGAACGAGATCAGTGTCGTGGACGTGCTCCACAAGAAGGTCTTGCGCACGATCGCGGTGGGTGAGCGACCGTATACAGTCGTCATTGTGCGGGGGCCGGGGGAATAAATCGCAGCGCGACGGCGGCGGTGGGTGCGGACGGTGGACGTCTTGGGAGGGGCGGTCTGAAGGCCGCCCCTACGGGTCGGCGTGACCGCTGAGAGTCCCCATCTCGCGCTGCAGCTATGGTGGCCACGTCAACCTGTACCGGCGGGCTTCAGCCCGCCGGCTTCCACCACCCACCACCAAATCACCCCCCCCCACCCCCGTTATCCCCCCCGCCCTCTGTTCGTCCCGATAGTATCGTGCCCCCACGTCCCAAGCCAGGCCCCGACCTCGCGTCGCCGCAATCGCTGCTGCCGCTCCTCGTCGTCGACGACGATGAGCCGGTGCGGCGCACGTTCGCGCAGATCCTTGGGCGTGTCGGCTATACGGTCGATACGGCGGCCTCCGGGGAGGCGGCGATCGAGGCGCTTGGCCGCGAGCAGTTCGCTGTGGTCCTCTGCGATGTGCGCATGCCGGGCATCGACGGCCTCACCGTGCTGCGGCACGCCCGTGCGCTCGATCCCGAGGTCATACTGATCGTCATTTCGGCCGTCGACGACGCCGCGACCGCGTTGGCCGCGCTCCGAGCTGGCGCGTCGGACTACCTGACCAAACCGATCGATCGGACAGCACTCGAGGCCACGGTTGCCCGCGCCCTTGCCGAGCGAGAAGCGACGCAGCGACGCACCACCGAGGCGATCCAGGATGCGGTCGCGAGACGTACAGCGGCTCTCGAGCAGGAAAAGGCGGCCCTCCACGAGCGCAATGTCAGCATGGCCGAAGCGCTCGTCCGCGCGATGGAGGCCCGTGACCCGTATCTGAAAGGGCACTCGCACCGCATGGCTGTCGTAGCTGCCAACATCGCTCGCGTCCTCGAACTCGACGCTGACACGGTTGAAGCGGTGAGTCTGGCCGCACGGCTCGCCGACGTCGGCAAGATTGGGACGCGCGAGAGTGTGTTGCACAAGCCCGGCCCGCTGACGCCCGATGAGTACGATCACGTCCAGGACCACGTCCGGATCGGGCTGGAGATTCTTCGCCCTCTCGAGCACCTGGGTCCGGTGCTCGACTACGTGCGCGATCATCACGAGCACTACGATGGGACCGGATACCCGCGTGCCGTCGAGCGAGACGCGATCTCGATCGGGGGGCGGATTCTCACGGCGGCAGATGCGTACGTCGCGCTGACATCGCGGCGGTCGTACCGTGAGCCGCTGAGCTCGGGCGACGCGCTGCACCACCTCCGCAACTACGTCGGCCGACTGCTCGATCCCAAGGTGTTTTCGGCGCTCGTCCAGGTCACGGAGCCGAAGGGCGAGTCCGTGAGGCGCCGCGAGAGCTCCCCTACCCCGTAGCTTCTGTTCGTGCCCCACTCGCGCTGAACGACGCATCGAAGACGGGGACCGTGGGGTAGCGAGATGAGATCCGGCACGCCAAGGCTGCGCTGGCGTTGGGATCGGGCGCGAGCGCGTAGACTGTCGGCCCCCAGGAGCTCTGGCCGATGCCTGACGCCCCCCACGACTTCAGTGTCTCGACCAGTGCCGTACTCGGCCCGGGCGCAAACACTCCGCCTTGTGCCCGGCTGAACCACCGGCCGTTGATGTCCTGGATCTCGGTCAGCGCCGCTGCGAATCCAGGGAAATCATCGTCGGCGAGTGCAGGTAGGAGACCCATGAGGACTAGTTGGGCCACCCGTGCCGCCTCGTGACTCGGTGGTGTGGGCAGCGCCGCAAATGCGGCGGCCTCCGCCGAGCCACTGAGCCCGGGCGCCCCGGGCGGAATGGCGAGCACGCACCGCCAGTCCGCGGGAATCCGCAGCCGCGACACGAGTGGCGCCGGTTGATCCACGGCGGGCCGGCGGCCGCCCTCGACGATGAAGCCGCCGTGCTCGAACACGTATGTCCCGATAGCCGATCGCTGTGCTCGGCCGACGATGACGGAGAGGCCGACCGCATCGCGAGGCAAATCGAAGAGCTGCGCCACGGCTCGTGCCGTTGCGAGCGCGAGCTGTGTCCCGGACCCGAGACCGCAGTGGGCAGGTAGCAATCCGGACAAGGTCACATGGACGCCGTCGGCGACGCTATAGCGTGTCAGGATCCGGCGCGCGGCCTCTGCCACCGCCCCACGCGCGTCCTCGAGCCCGGCAAATCGCACGGCATCGCCCTCCGCGGTGACGATGACGTCACGCGCGATCGAGGCTGAGAGGCGTAGGCCCGGCGGACTGACGCCTGCTCCGATCCCCCCAAACCGACGCCCGAGCGAGCCTGAGAGGTCGAGCATGCCAAAATGCACGCGCGCCGGCGCCTCGATCGAAACGGTGCAGCTCACGCAGGACGACCGGCTGCGCTACGGACGTAGCTGGTCAGGAGCGCCATCGCTTCACTCTCGCGTGGGCCGGCGGTCTTGTCGACGACCGTCTGCAATCGCGCGAGCTCGGCGTCAATCTCGTTTCGCGGGATCAAGTGCAGTCGGGTGGCCAGGATCGCGGCTTCGACGACTGCGTTCCGCGCGCGATTGAAGCCAATGAACTCCCGGCGCGTGCCGTGATGGACGACTGCGGTCTCGATCCGTGAGCGCGGCGGAGTCGCATCGATCGATCGGACCTCGAGCTCCCGCCACGAGCAGGCCGCGTGCAGTACGACGCCGCGTACGATCGTCGCGGGGAGCGAAGGGTATTGCGGGTTGGAGATCGCCGCCTGTGCAAACAGATACACGTCGTCCGTAATATTGACGACGGCGACACCGGTGGCCTGCACGTTTCGAAAGGTCGCAGTCTCCAGAAACGGCTTGATGATGATCCGATCCTCTCCCCATTCGACGCCCATCGGCGCGAAATTGACGGCGCCATTTAGGTCCATCGTGGTGAGAATCGACTCGATGATCACGTCAGGACGCCCACACCATCGGCGACCTCCGCCGCGACCAACTCGGTGAACGCGGCACGCACGCGGGCCGTGACGGGTCCGACGGAGCCGGTCCCCACCGGCCGACCGTCCACGGCGGTGACCGGCGCGATCTCGCGCAGAGAGTTTGTGAGAAACATCTCGTCGGCGACGAGCACTGCGCTCGCGGGAACGGGGGTCTCCTCGACCGGCAGGTCGAGCCCCGCGAGGATCTCGAGCACGGCTGCCCGGGTGATTCCCGGGAGCACGCCGCAGCGGCACGGCGGCGTGTGCACCACGCCGCGGATCACGAGGAAGACGTTGCTCGCACTCGCCTCGGAGAGATGTCCCTCCGTGTCGAGCAGCAGCGCGTCGTCCGCCCCATGCGCGCGAGCTGCCGAGAGCGCGACGACCGCGTCGGTATAGCTCAGGGTCTTGAGTCCTGCCGTCGGTGCGAACTCGTTTCGCCGTCCATCCGCGATGCGCACCTGCAGGCCGCGCACGTCGGCACGGGCCGCGCTCAGTCGATCGGCCCACACGACGGTCGTTGGCGGTACGCCGTCCGGCGCTGCGAGGCCAGACCCGACGCCGCGGGTGAGGGTAAGGCGAACCCGAGCGTCAGCGCGGCGAACTCGCACGGCTCGAGCGACATCGGCAATCGTCGCGTCGAGGTGCGGCGGGACGACGATTGCCAACCGCTCCGCCGTCGCTGCGAGCCGGGCGAGGTGGGCGTCCAGACGAAAGATGACGCCGCCATAGGCCCGCATCGTCTCGAAACAGCCGTCAGCCAGCGTGAAGCCGCGATCCGACACACACAACGCGGGGGCACTGGGATCGACGCGCAACCCGTTGACCCAACACAAGGGCAACGGGGGTCGGGAGTCGGGGGTCGGGGGTCGGGAACTACCAACAAGATTCATTGCTCTTCGGCGGCGTGCGGGACATGTCTACTCAGCGGACGATGGCGACCGGTGGCGGGGCCACGTCGAGTGCGGGGCCATTACCGTCCATCGGATCTCGGTCGGTCCCGGACCGGTACCCATCGGCACGATCCGGAAGTGCGGCTCGCTGCGCTGCGCGATCGGGTGAGGTCCCGTGCAGAAACGCATCGAGTATCGCATAGCCGTGTTCCGTGAGCGCGGACTCGGGGTGAAACTGCACGCCGATGACCGGATGCGATCGGTGCTCGACTGCCATGATCTCTCCGTCCTCGCTCGTCGCCGTAATGCGGAGGACGTCCGGGAGAGTCGCGCGCTCGATGACGAGCGAGTGATAGCGAGTCACGTGCAAGGGCGATGGCAGGCCGCCGAAGATGCCATGTGCGTCGTGGGTGACGCACGAGACCTTGCCGTGCATGGGCCGCCCGGCACGCACGATGCGACCGCCGTACGCGGCGCCGATGCATTGGTGGCCGAGGCACACACCCAGGATCGGAATTCCCGCGCCGAGCGCACGCACGATGTCCGTCGAGATGCCGGCCTCCACCGGCGTGCAGGGCCCTGGCGAGATGATGATGTGCGTCGGCCGCAGGGTCGCGATCTCATCGAGCGTCAGGGCGTCGTGGCGTCGCACGATCGCGTCGTCTCCGAGCTCACGTACGTATCGCGCGAGATTGAACACGAAGGAGTCGTAGTTGTCGATCAGGAGGATCATAGGGCAGGGCAGCAATCAGCGCCCGCGCCTTGTCGAGCGTCTCGCGATATTCGGCTTCCGGGTCGGAGTCGGCGACGATTCCTCCCCCCGCCGAGAAATACGCGCGCCCATCCCGGACGAGGTAGGTGCGAATGACGATGCTCTGTCGGCCGCGCCCGTTCCGCTCAGGTAGCCGACCGCGCCGCAGTAGACGCCGCGTCGTGAGGGCTCGAGCTCGGCGATGATCTCCATCGCGCGCACCTTGGGTGCGCCGGTGATCGAGCCGCCCGGGAAAGACCGCGCGCAAGCAGGTCGATCGCGTCGGCGCCGGGTGCCAGCTCGCCGACCACGGTCGACACGAGGTGATGGACGGTCGAATAGTGCTCGAGCGCGAACAGCTCGGGCACGCGCACCGACCCTGGCACGACAGACCCGCGACAGGTCGTTCCGCAGGAGGTCGACGATCATCAGATTCTCGGCACGGTCCTTCTCGCTCTCCGCCAAGGGCGCGTCCGAGGTGCGCGTCGTGCTCTGGACCGATGCCGCGCGGGCTGGTGCCCTTGATCGGCCGCGTCTCGACCGCGCCGTCGACATCCGACGCGGATGAAACGCTCGGGTGATGCGCTCACCACCGCGAGGTCCTGGCGTCTCGAAGTACGCGGCGAACGGCGCGGGGTTGATCGCGCGGAGCCGTCGGTAGAGCGACCAAGGATCGCCCGCCCAGGGCGCTTCGAAGCGCTGCGAGAGATTGGCCTGGAAGATGTCGCCTGCCACGATGTACTCGCGCACGCGCGCAACCGCGGCGAGGTAGTCCTCGCGCGAGAACGACGACCAGAGATCGTGCCAACCCAGTGCCGGGAAGATCCGTGGAGCGTCCACGCGTCGAGCGTGCGTGCTGGCGGGTGACGACGACGTGCCGGGCCGCGCGACGCGTCTCGGCGGCTGGCGGAGCCGACGGCCGATCGTATCCACGCGCTCTCGGGCACGCGCGCGCGCGCGTACGAGGGTCGCGCTCCGGGGCCCCCGTGGCGAGCAAGCCACGCATGGCCGGCGCGGTGATCCCAGGCGATGACCCAGTCGTACAGGCCAAGGACGACATCGGGGATCGCCGAGATCATCGAACCGCGGCCGCGGCAGCCGTTCGAGGCAGGCGCCGTAGTCGTACCCGATGTATCCGGCTGCGCCGCCCTGGAATGGCGGGAGATCGCTGAGCGGCTCTGCGCGGAACCCAGCCAGGAGCTCGCGAACCATCAGCAGGGGGTCCTCGGACGCGGCGCGTGCGGGCGGAGGACCCTCGCCGTCGATGCGTCGTTCGGCCGTCCTTGGCGATCACGACGATCGCTGGATCGGCCACGAGAAACGAGTAGTGACCGAGCCGATCGGGATCCCGTGCGCTGTCGAGGAGCAGCGGATACGGGAGGTCGCGAACGCGTTCGAGGGCGTCGAGCGGGTCCGGGATGGGGGTGAGCTCCTCGACCACGGGACTGAAGGACATGCCCTTACTGCGGCTCGGGACGTGGCCGGTGCCGTCGCGCGGTCACACGCATGTGTTCGCGATGCGGCTCGTCGGGCGGCGTGAGGTAGCCCCACGAGAGCGCACCCTCCTGACGATACGTCTTGCCGAGGGTGATCGCGAGCTTGGCTTTGGCCAGCTCCTTCCCCAGGTAGAAGGCATGCGTGGCGTTCGTCGACGCCGAGCTGGGAGAAGATCTCCTGGATGTCGGTGCCACGAACGAAGCGCTCGCTGTTGAGCACCGTGATCGTGTCGCGGTCGGTGAAGATGCGAAAGTTCGCGTCGGTGATCGATGCCTGCAGCGTACGGAGATCGGCTTCGGCGTAGGCGAGGATCTGGGATCTTTGACCGTGACGAGGCGATCGTCGATGTGCTTTGGCAAGGTGTGATGCGTCATCGCGTAGTGCATGAGCCGGCGCGCGACGTCGATCTCGCGCACGGCACCGCGGGCCCAGGGGATTACCTCGGTCGTCAGCACGGCGCGGACGCCCAGCTCCTGGCAGATCGCGATGAGCACGGCGTTGACCCCGGTCGTATCGGCCGCCGTCAGCTCGGTGATGTTCCCGATGCCCATGAGCAGCGAGGCTTGCGGATATCGGCGGTGCACTTCGGCGTAGCGTTCGAGTCGAGGCGGCGAAGCCGAAGCCGATGGGCTCGATGATGGGATCGATGAAGTATCCGACGCCCCATTGTTCGAGCGTCTTCACGCTCGGCTCGAGCGTGTCGATGCCCGTCCCCGAAGCTCGGGATGACCACGACGCGAGTGCCGGTCCGGCGAGCTCGCGCACGACGTCGAGATTGGAGTCGTTGACACTGAACACGAGACGCGCACCGGCGTCGACGGCGGTGCGGATCTCCGCCGGATCAAACGAGTCGACACTCACCCGCATCCCGGCGGCGACGAGGGCCTGCACGATGTCGCCCAGCGCGGGGAAGGGTAGTCCGGGCGTGCAGCCGATATCGATGATGTCGGCGCCGGAGTCGCGGAAATACTGCGCCCGGTGCAGGATCTCGTCACGACTCAGTCGCGGCGCGTTGTTGATCTCAGCGACGATCTCAATGTCCCACGCGCCGTATGCCGCCGCGAGTGGCTCGCGTCCGAAATACTCGGGGATGTCGCGGAGGTCTTTGGGTCCTCGCACGACGTGTACACCCGGTCCCGCGGCGGTGGTCACCCGCTCTGACAGCGGCGTGAGATCGCCCTCGCAGAGCCCAGGGATCATGACGAGGTCGACGTCGCCCGGTACGTCGAGGAAGCGCGCGATCCACGCTGTCGTCATGAGCGCGGCGACCGTGATCTTGAGCACGGCGACCGTGTAGGCGAAGGACGGCGCCATCTCCGTCAGGGTGGCGCGGAGTGCAGGCTCGGCGAGCCGACCCGTGACAAACAGGACGTGCCGCGGGCCTCTGGCCGTTGGCATCGGGGCGGTCGTCAGCGGCGATCGCCGCTCTGCACGAGCTTCTTGGGATTGCCCTCGAGCGCGGCACCTGCTGGTGGCCGCCAGAGCGCGCTCTCTTCGATCTTGCGTGCGAGATCGAAGTCCTTGTCCGTGATGCCCCCGGCGCTGTGCGTCTGCAGCTTCACGCCCACGCGCGCCCACGTGACACTCAAGTCAGGGTGGTGGTTGGCAGCCTCCGCCACGAAGCCGATGGCGTTCACGAGCATGAGCGTGATCGGCCACCCGTCCGTTTTGTAGTAGCGCCGGATCCATCCGTCCTCGTAAAACCAGCCTGGCAATGCCGAGAGCTTCTGCTCGATTTCCTGCTCCGAGTACGTCGCTTCGCGCTTGGTCATGGGTGAGTTCTCGTGCGGATTATGTGGAAGAGCCGGCGAGCGGGCGACGCATGGCGTCGCCCGTACCGGTCTAGGGCAGGTCTCTGCCTTTCGTCTCCTTTCCCCTTTCTCCTATCTCCTTTCTACGAGCGCGCAGCGCGAGTCAGCCCATCACCACGCCGCCATTCACAAAGATAGTTTGGCCCGTGAGAAAGGCTGCCGCTGGCGATGCGAGGTAGACCGCGGCGGCCGCGACATCATCCGGGGTGCCCCAACGTCCCATGGGTGTGGCCTCAACGACCGCTCGGTGACGCTCACGGTCGAGGCCGGCCGCGAACGCGGTCTCGATCCAACCCGGCGCGAGGACGTTGACGCGGACACCAGGTGCCACGGAGCGAGCGAGGGACTTGCTGAACGCGAGGACGCCGCCTTTCACCGCCGCAAACATCTGCGGATTCCGTCCCTCCATACCGCTCAGGACGTGGTCCCAACTCATGTTGATGATGCAGCCCCCCCGTTCCTGTGCAGCGAGCATCGCCGCCGCATGCCACGACGCGACGATCGTTCCCCGGAGGTCGACTGCGAGCAGGAGGTCGAGCTTTGCGGTCGTCGACAACTGCGCGAGCGTGCCCGTCAGGATGTCGGCGCCCGCGTTGTTGATCCAGGCATCGATGCGTCCCAGCGACTGTTGTGCCGTGCGCGTCACGTCGGCCAACTGCTGGTCGAGATGCACAGCATCCGCGAGATCGAGGCGCGTGACCCCCGCGCGCTGGCCTGATGCCTGGACGAGCGCGGCCGTCTCGTGTGCGGCGCCTTCGTCGTGTGCGAACGTCACGGCGACATGCGCCCCTGCGCGCGCGGCGGTGAGTGCGATCGCTCGCCCGATGCCGCTCGAGCCGCCCGTGACGACGACGCCATACCCGGCGAGTGAGTATGGAAGGTTCTCAGGAATCACGAGAGAGCGGAGAAGGGGCGATGGTCATCATGGGCGATTTCGCGGGTTCCGGATAGCTTAGGGCGTCATGCGGCTTCTCGTAAGCGTACGCAACGCCGACGAGGCGAGGATCGCCGTGGAAGCCGGTGCCGACATCATCGATGCCAAGGAGCCGGCCCAGGGCGTGCTTGGCGCGGTCGACGCCGAGACCCTCCGGGCGATCGGCGTAGCGGTCGCCCAACGGCGACCGCTGAGCGCCGCCCTCGGCGACTTCCGCGAAGGCTCCTCTAGCGTGTCCATCGCGCGCGCGATACACGCCGCGGCAGACGTGAGAGTGCGGTTCGTCAAAGTGGGGATTGACTGCGCGAGACTGGATATCCTGCCCAAGGATTGCGGCCATCTCCTCGAGGCGTTGCAGTACGAGATGACTGCGGGCACCCACTGCGACGTGGTGCTCGGCGTCTTCGCGGACGCGTCGCAGCATCGCGACGGCGCGATGCAATCGGTCATCGATGTGGCGATCCGTACCCGCCCTCTGAGTGAGCACTGCCGCATCACGGGTGTCTTGCTCGATACCCTGTCCAAAGATGGCCGGACCCTGTTTGACTTCATGGCGGTCGATCGTATCGCAACCTGGGTCAAGACCGCGCATGAGGCCGAGCTTTTCGTCGCGCTCGCGGGATCGCTGGCCGCCGGCCACGTCGGCATGGCTCGTGACACCGGGGCCGACGTCATGGGGGTCCGGGGCGCGGCCTGCGACGGTGGACGCGGTAGCCGCATTTCCGCCGACCGCGTGCGTGGTCTTGCCCGCGCGATCCTGCCCTAGACCGGTAGGGGCGACGCATGCGTCGCCTCTGACTCCGTCACCGCCCGCGCGGCCTGTAGATCACCCCGCGAGCAGCTGCCCACGGTACAACGCAGTCCCGACCAGCACCGCGTCGGCGCCCGCGGCCGCCAGGCGATCGAGGTCGTCGGCGTCTCGAACGCCGCCGCCGGCCACGAGCTCCGTCAGCGGGCACGCGTGTCGAACGCGCTCGACAAGCAGGCAGTCGGGACCGACACCCTGACCGACGCGGGCCAGGTCCAGAAGGATCAGCGCCCTCACGCCAGCTCGAACGACGGCGCGGGCCACGTTGACCGGGTCCGCGTTTGCAAACGGGCCGGGCGATTGCGCTACCACCTGATCACCCCGCACATCGACACTGAACACCACCCCTGCGGGGCCGATGACGCCGGCGATGCGCACGAGCTCATCCAGCGAGGTCAGTGTCTCGAGGCCCACCACCACGCGGGCCGCCCCGGTGTTGAAGACCGCCTGTGCCGCCTCGATCGATGTGACACCCGCGTCGACCATGAGCGGGACGCCCACAGCAGCGATCGCGGGCAGTCGGTCAGAGAGCGCGGTGCCACTGACGATCCGGTCCAGATCGGCCACGTATATTTCCCGCAACCCGAGGCGATCCCGGTATGCCTGGCTCAGCGCGACCGCGTCCCCGGCCTCGGACAAGAGCGCGCCCCGCACAGGCTCATACGACTCCCGCGAACCCCCGCGGGCGTGTACGGCCTTCCCGCCCTTGAGATCGACCACGCCGATGACGCGCACGACAGCAATATGCGACGGGAGTGCGGGGATGGCCTCGCGGACCGACACGACGCCGCGCCGCGCGAGTGTCGCAGTGGTCGGCTGGGACATCGGTGGTGTGAACACCAAAGTTGCACGTCTGCTCCCACCGCACGACCCGATCACGCACACACTCTCGCTCGTCACGAGAGGCGTCCAGACAGCGGTTCGGCCATTCGAGATCCAACGCGAGCCGCAGGCCCTGCGCGATGTCCTCACGTCGCTAGCCGCCGCCACTGGCGTCGCAGAGTCCGACACGCACGCGATCACGATGACGGCCGAGTTGTCGCAGATGTTCCGGCGCAAACGAGACGGGATTGCCTTCGTCCTCGACGCAATCGCCCAGGCGTTCCCACGTGCGGACGTGAGCGTGTACTCGACCACCGGTGCGTTCCTCTCGCCGCACGCCGCGAGAGAACAGCCGATCGCGGTTGCGGCGGCGAATTGGGCAGCCACTGCACACGCGTTGGCTCTCGCTGTGGGGACCGCTCTCATCGTCGACATCGGAACCACCACGACCGATGTGATCCCCGTGGTCGATGGCAGGGTGCGGGCTGCGGGACGGACCGATCCCGATCGGCTCCGGTCTGGCGAGCTGCTGTACCTGGGGGCCGTGCGCACTCCGGTCGAGGCGATCACACACGACGTTCCGCTGGCTGGCGGCGAGGCGGGCGTGAGCGCGGAGGCGTTTGCGCTCGCAGCGGACGTGTACCTCTGGCGCGGGGAGTTGTCCGGGTCGGCGTACACGACGCCGACGCCCGATGGACGTCCCGCCAGCCGCGAGGCGGCTGGTGAGCGACTCGCGCGCGTCGTCTGTGCAGATCTGGAGCTGCTCGACGAGGGTGCGATCGACCAGATCGCCGACGCCGTCGCTGCGCGGCAATCGCAGCGCACAGCCGCGACGATTGCGCGCGTTCACGCGCGTCATCCGACAATCGATACGGCCGTTGTCATGGGCGTCGGCGAATTCATCGCCGCGGACGCTGCGACGCAGGTCGGACTTCGCGTGCGTCGGCTGTCCGATGATTGGGGGGTCGAGGCGGCGCGCGTCGCACCCGCTGCAGCCGTTGCCCTGCTCCGCGCTCGGGACGTCTCGTGATGGAAGACGTGGCGTTCGGCCCGGTGATCAAGATCGGCGGCTCGCTCCTGAAGGATCCCGCAGCGTTCGCGCTGGTCGTCGAGGCGCTCGACGCGCTGCCGGCGCGCGTTTCACGCGGCTCCATTCCTTTGATCGTTCCCGGCGGCGGCCCGTTCGCGGACGCGGTTCGGGCAGTCGACGGCCAACTAGGAGCGGGCGATGAGGCCGCCCATTGGATGGCGGTCTTGGGCATGGAGCAGACGGCGCACCTGCTGGCGGCGCGTACGCGGGTCGCAGACTTGGTGGAGACCCCGTCGGCCGCTGTGATGGTACACCGGGCCGGTCGACTGCCGATCATCGCCCCCTACCGTTGGCTCAGAGAGCGGGACCCCCTGCCACACTCCTGGGCCGTAACGAGCGACAGTATCGCGGCGTGGATTGCGGTGGAGACCGGCGCGGCGGAGCTCGTCCTCGTCAAACGGTTCGCCGGCCCGGCGGAGGCCGTCACGGACGGATACTTTTCCACCGTTCTCAACGACGCGTCCAGGTCGGGTCGTAGGTTGCGTGTCCGCATCACCGATGCGCGCCTCGGCACTCCGGATGGGCCGCGGGTGCCTACGCGCCATAGGGGCGACGCCAGGTGTCGCCCAAAGGAGAACCGCAGGAAAGAGAACGGAGACAACGCGATTCGTTCCACGGATCAATCGGATATGAGCCCGTAGGGGCGACGCCTGCGTCGCCAATTCAGCGAGCGAGCGGGATGGCCACAGACCTGAAGGATCAACTACAGGCGACACTCCGCGGGTCGTATGCGCTCGATCGCGAGCTCGGCGGCGGTGGGATGAGTCGCGTCTTCGTCGCGCGCGAGATCGCCCTGGATCGTACGGTGGTGATCAAAGTGCTCCCGCCCGAGCTGGCCGCCGGCGTCAACATCGACCGCTTTCGTCGCGAAATCGTGCTGGCTGCGCGGCTGCATCACCCGCACATCGTCCCGCTGCTCACGGCGGGTGAGACGGGCGGACTCCCGTATTTCACGATGCCCTTCATCGACGGGGCATCGCTACGCGCGACCCTCGATCGTGCGGGTGAGCTCCCCATCAATACAGCCGCCCGCTATCTCCGCGAGATAGCCTCTGCCCTCGCCTACGCGCACGCCAATGGCGTCGTGCATCGGGACATCAAGCCAGACAATGTGCTGATCTCTGGTGGCGCCGCGATGGTCACCGACTTCGGCGTTGCCAAGGCCCTAAGCGCGGCCGTCGCGCCAGCGGCGTCCGGTCAACTGACCGGCCTGGGCATCGCGCTCGGGACACCCGCCTACATGGCGCCCGAGCAGGCCGCGGCGGATCCGACCGCCGATGCCCGGGCAGACATCTACGCCTTTGGCGCGACTGCATACGAGCTGCTCACCGGGCACCCTCCATTCACCGGACGTCCCACGCAGGCACTCATGGCAGCGCACGCCGTGGAACATCCGGAGCCCGTCGGGCGGAGACGCACGGCCGTTCCACCGGCGCTCGCCGCGCTTGTCATGCGCTGCCTGGAGAAGCGGCCGGCGGACCGCCCGCAGACCGCGGCGGAGATCGTGCAGGCGCTCGACAACGTGCCCCTCACGCCCACGGCGTCAGGCGCGTATCCCGGGGCATTGTCGTCGCCAACGCGCGCGCAGTCCACGCACATTCCCCGTGCGCTCGTGGCGGCACTCGCCCTGGTCGGCGTCATCGCGATCGTCGGCGGCACACTCGCGGTCGTCCGCAATCGGCACGGTGGTGCCCGGTCGAAGCCTCACGAGACGAAGATCGTAGTCCTTCCCTTCCAAAACGACGGACCTGCGTCCGACGCGTACTTCGCCGACGGCTTGACCGAAGCCATTACGAATCGACTCGCCAGCCTCCACCATCTCGGCGTCATCGATCCGCGCAGCGCCGATCAGTACAAGGACACCAAGGCGACGCCGCGTCAGATCGGACGAGACCTCGGCGTCCAGTATCTACTGGAAGGCACCGTCCGCTGGGCATCGAATGCGGCCGGAGCGCCGGAGGTCCAGATCACCCCGACGCTCGTGAATGCATCGGACGAGACGACGAAGCTCGCGCCTGGACCGTACGTCGTGCAGCCGTCGGATGTCTTTCAAGTGCAGACTGACGTCGCAACCCAAGTCGCGGATGCCCTCGGTGTCGTGCTGGAGCAGGGGGATGAACATGCGTTGATGAAGCGGGCGACCAGTGTCCCGTCGGCGTACGATGCGTATCTCCGTGGCCGCCACTTCGACAGTCAGATCGACTCGACCCACACGCTCTCGCCGACGGTCCTGCAGCAGGCCATGGCGGAGTACCGGCAGGCGGCGAATCTCGACCCCAAATTCGCTCTCGCGCTAGCGGAGCTCGGCAGCGATGGAGTCATCTGGTCTTTCTTCGACCCGGGGGACACGACTCGGCGAATTGCCGCTCAACTCGCGATCGACTCGTCGCTGCACCTCGATCCGAACTTGCCCGAGGCGCATGTCGCCAGGGCCGAGTACCTCAACACGTTCGAGCACAACACACTGGCGGCGTATGACGAGTACGTCAGGGCCCAAGCCGAGCGCCCGAACGACGCGGAGCTTCTCGACCAGCTCGGTCGGGCGCAGGTGTTCATCGGTCGGTCCGACGAGGGGATCACGAATCTCGAGCGTGCAGTACAGCTCGACCCGCGATCGGCGGATGCGGTGGCAGAGGCAGGACAGGCCACGCTGGCGTATCGCCGATATGGTGAAGCGACGCAGTACGGCGAGCAGCTCATTGCCTTAGCGCCGCAGGACTGGCGAGGATACACCCTCGAGATGCAGGTCGCGACCGAGGGCCGGGGGGACACGGCGAGCGCGCGTCGCATCCTCGAGCGCGAGCGCGCGCAGATCCCCAACCCGGGCGCACAGACGTTGGCGGTCGAGGAAGGCACGCAGGGATCGAGCGATTGGCCGCGGCTGGAAGCGCTGCGGCTCGCCGATGTGCACCCTGACCAGCTGTTCGACACCGTGAACTTCTTGACCATGAAGATGGATCTCTACGTTCGCCAGCACCGTGCGGCTCAAGCCCGGCCGTATGCGGACAGCGCGCTCCGTTTCCTGGGCCATCACAGCTTCACTGGGCCGCTCGCACCAGCCGCACACAAGATCACGGCCTACGCCGGCGCAGTGGCGGGCCGGCGCGAGCTCGCGCAACAGGGTATTGCCGCGATCGAGCGCGACCTCAAGACACTAGAGAATCCCGCGGGGATCGTGGCTGCCGAAGATGCCGAGGTGCTCGCGGGGACCTACACGGTCCTCGGTGACACCAGCGACGCGATCACGCAGGTCGCGCGGATGCTGCAGCTGCCGTCCGGCAAGTCGCCGCCATACTTCCGCGTCGATCCCGAGTGGGACGCGCTCCGAGGAAACCCGGCGTTTCAGCGGTTGATGAATGGCGGGGCGAGAACGGCGAGTTCCCAAGTTCCGAAGAGCTGAAGGGCGGGATCCGGCGCGCTAGCGCGCGGCGGTCTTGCATTGGGCGGTGACGGGGGACGCGTTGCCGCAGGCGATCGCGTCGTTCATCCCTGCCACGAGGATGCCGCAGGCGGTGCTTTGGGCGTTGCGCGTGGCCTCTGCATTCGAGGCGGCGGATGCGGTTGCGCAGTTCTGCCGACCCTTGTAGGCGACGCAGATCCGGCACTCGCTCCGCTGCTGCGCGAGCGTCCACCAGAAGAGAAATCCGAAGAAGGCGAGGACAATCAGGGTCCCGACCAGCGCTCGCTTATTGCGCATGCGGGATACTATCAAGGCCAGGGGCTGGTGACTAGGGACTAGTCCCTAGCCACTCTCAGTTATGGAGTCGCGGTCGGTCCCAGACGGGTCGTGAGATTCACGCCCGCGGTCGACTGATTCCCCGTTTCGGGAGATGGGTCTTGCTGTGACGCCAGGCTGGGCGGCACGACGTATTCAGAAGGGTAGTAGAATCGAAAGGCGCGCCTGTCACACTGCACGACGCCGAACTCATCCCCGCGACGTATCAGCTTCTCCAGGTCGCCGCGACTCGGCTGGCAGCTGTAGGCGTTGATACCACCGGTAACGCAGGTCGCGAGATTGTCACCCGTGCACGTGGTCGGTGTGTGCACATGGAGTTCTGGCATGCCGGTGGGGCAGTTGAAGTCGACCGACATCGGCCCCGCGTTGCTGGCATCGGCGGACTCGATCGCAAAGACGCGGAAGATGGTGTCATCCTGGATGGGCGGTCTCCTCGAGACATGATACACACCGGCCGCCCACTCCTTGATACAGTACGCGCGCTCGACCTGTTTCGGCGCTTCAGTCCACGCATCCGCGAGCGTTTTCCGAGGGGCGTCCATCACGACGCCCAGGCGCAGGGTTTGCGCACCGAGGGCAGACGCGGTGGCCCACGCACTGACGCCTACGATTGTCCCGATCATCCAACGCCCAGTGCGGTTCATGGCGATCACCCAGCGGCCTAGCCCCCGTCTGTTGGCCTCGACTCTCGGCGTCTCTTTTCACCTTCCGTGCCGCTCCCGGTTCGCGCCGGGCACCAGCGCTCCATGTAGCGACCACGGCTGCCGCGGGCGACGCATGGCGTCGCCCTACCTTCGACCGCATGAGGTCGAAAAAGGCAACGGGCCGGGAACTGGTGGCTAGTGGCTAGTGGACCACATCAGAATCGTGATCGCGCTCAAAAGAGTGCGCGATGGCAGCGTCGATCGGCTCGGCGCAGGATTGCAAAGGGTGGCGATTGCGGCGTGATGGTCGCGTCGGTACGGTCGGCGGACGTTCGCAAGGGGTGGGCTTTAGCCCACCCTCCACCACCGGCCGCACAATCCCTGCTTCCGCGGGTGTTATGCGCGACCAATGAGTAAGCCACCAATCACCGTGTCTCCGTCGCCCCCGGGCTGTCCAGTCGATCGCGATAGATCGCCGACTGACCGAAGTTCTCCTCTACCTCGACCTCGATGGCCACAACGCGCGTCGAGTCTGGCAACTCCGCACGCAGCCGACCGGCGAGGTACTGGGCGAGCATTTCCACCGTCGTGTTGGGGATCGGCAGCAGGGCACAATCCTCACGCGGGAAGATGTATCGCGGTTGCCCCAGGTATGCGACGGATACGCTGGCGCCCTCCTCTCTGACGTCGAGCTTCGGGTTCGAGAGAGGTAGAAGCACGCGATGGTCGACCTCGTCGCAGAGCCGCCGCATGATCTCCTTCAGCACCGAGAAGTCCATCACGTACCAGCCATCCGGCTCGAGGTCGCCGTCGAGCGACACGCCGACCCGATAGTTGTGGCCGTGGAGCCCTTCGCACCGGTGCCCCGCGAAAGTGATGAAGTGCGCCGCTGGGAAGACGAGATAATCCTTCGTGACGTGCACGCGAAACGAGGTTTGATGGGCCATAGTTGAGTAACATACGAGGCCGGCCGCGAGGGGGTTAGTCGCGCTCGCCGAGGCCCTGTTGCTCCAGCAGCGCGACAAAAAGGGCGGCTGCCGTCAGGTCGGCAGTGGTCCCGGGGTTCATCGCGTTGATCGGATCGCGCAACGACAAGTCGAATGCTTCTATCTCGCGTCGACCAGCGACGGTCCGGACGCCACCGGCTTCGAGGACGCGTGCCGCCTGACGACTGACGTCGTGGGCCGTCTCGATCCCCTGTTTGCGCGCAATCAAGGTATCGGGGCTGCCGGCGAGCAACGTGACGAAGGTCTCGACGGTTGCATCATCCCAGGCCAGTCCATCCTGGCGTGCACGCCGCAGCGCAGGCGTGCCGTGGTCGAACGTCGTGGCAAACGCGGTCGCATACTCCCGCGCGATGGCATCGCGGCCAGCGGCCAAGGACATCACCTCGTGCAGGGTCGCGGTCGGCTCCTCGCGCACATCTTGGTCGTCCACGGTTCCCAGTCCGCTCGGCCGTGCGAGGCGGATAGCGGCATAGACCGCCCGGGCGTCCGCGACGGTCGTGGCGGCCAGCACGGCCGCGACCGAGTCACGCAACGCCTCGATCGGAGCGACGAGCGCCGCGCGGGCCAGTGGGGCGACCAGCAGGACGATGCCCAGGTTCGTGTTCGAGGGTGTCCACTCCATCGTGGCCTCGATCGCGGCGAGGACCGTGGGACCGATCGGGCGGTCAGCGGCGCGCATCATCGCAGGCCCGATCGCGGCTGCGCTCGCGAGGAAGTGCTCGTATCGCACATCTCGAAAGCGTTGCGTCGGCGACACATTGCCCGGCTTCGAGGCGCTGACCTCGAGCAGACACGCCAACTGGGCCGCGGTTGCGACGATATCCGGCGACGGCATGCTAGCCTCCGCCATCCAGCCGCTGCATGAGGCGCGCGACGATGGCGTCGGCGACGTCGATCCCCGTAGCGACTTGCAGTCCGTGCCATCCCGGAATGCCGTTCACCTCCAGGACGAACACCGTGCCGTCGGGTGCGGGCAACAGATCGACCCCCGCATAGTCGGCACCAACGATGTGGGCAGCGCGAACCGCGAGCTCCGCCCATTCCGCGGGAAGCGTGAAGGCAGTGGTCCGACCGCCGCGCGAGTAGTTCGTTCGCCATATCGGCCCGCGCTCGGATGGTCGCCGCTCCATCGCGCCGAGCACGCGATCGCCAACGACGAATGCGCGCACATCGCGCCCGCCGTGATCGATCGTTCGTTGGAGATAGTACACCGCGTGAATGGCATCGAGCGCCCGGAAGACACGCCACGCCATCTCCTCGTCGGCGACGCGCACCATCCCGAGTCCCATCGAACCGAGCAGGGGTTTGACGATGACGTCGCCCATGCCCTGGAACGCCCGGATGGCGTCCTCACTGTGCTCACACACGACGGTTTCGGGCGTGGGCAGTCCTGCGTGCTCGAGCAGTGCGGAGGTGTAGAACTTGTCGACCGAACGCTCGATGGCGCGTGGCGAGTTCATGACGCAGACCCCGCTGTCCTCGAGCCAATGCAGCGCGTCGACGCGGAAGATGATCTGCTCGAGGGACCCGTTGGGGATGATGCGCGCGAGCACGGCGTCCGCCTCGAGATGGAGCGGCCTGGTGCGCGCTTCCGCCGCACTCCCACGCCCGAGTCGCGCGACCAGTGTCTCATACGGGCGCACATCGGTCGTGGCAGCCTGGGCGCCCAACGCCCGGCGGAGCTCGTCGGTGTGCCAGCCTTCGCGGGCGCTCAGAATCGTGACGTGCACTGATGGGTCAGCCGAACAGCGATCGCCTCAGCACATCCGGATCTACATGGCCCGCATGAAACGTTCGCCCCGTCTCCAGACTCGTCAGCCAGACTTCGGCGGGGCTGAAGAGCTTCGGGTCGATCTTGTAGAAGTCGTTGTGGTACCGCGTGAAGATCTCCGAGAAGGGTGTGCCATAATCGCGCAATGCTTCGGCTGGCAGATCAGTCACGAGGAGAGCCAGATCATCGTCGCTCGCGTCCACGACGTACCGCGCTTGCGCGCCGTAGAGAATGCAGTCGTTCGTGCGCCCGATCGCCAGGATGTCGGTCTTCGCCACCGGGGCGATGGGTGCGGTCCCGACGCCGGACACTACACGCGTCACGTCGAATCCCAACGCATCCATCTTGTGCAGACCGGTCTCGAGTGACCGCGCCGCGATCTGTACACTGCCGGCGATGCTCGCGGTCGGCGCCACGACGAGCGTGAGCCGCGAAGGATCGAGCGACGAGCGCTCAGCCACCCACGCAGCTACCTGGTCTGTCGCGCTCGCGCGGGTTTCCAGCACCAGCACGCCTCGCTGAGCCGTTTCGGCGTAGCCGAGCTTGGCGAAGAGCTCGTGTTCCACCCGCGCATGAGCGCGCAGCGGTCCCGATCCCATGCCGAAGAAGTCACCGACTTTGACCGCCCACCCGGCGTACTGCGAGGCCATGCAGCTGATCGCAGGCTGGTCCGTCCACACTTCGACGCCTTGAAAATTCTCACCGCTAATCGTGATGGGGTGATAAGAGGCCGCGCCGAGCCCGCCCATACAAATGCGCGCCATCGCTAAGCCCGCGCCGTAGCCACCCCTCGACTCGATCCCGGCATCGATGATCCGCGTACCGGCTCCGAGCTGGGATACGCGCAGGCGCCACTCGGCCGCGTGCGCCGACATCTCGTCGGCCAGCTCCCACGCTCGGTCGTTCAGCGCGAACTCGTAGGTTGCCCGCTGTGTGGCTGTGTTCATACGTTGGCCCGGATGGCCCGGACGTCGCCGGGACTCTCCACTTCCTCATGCATCTGAGGTCCGGACGCACAGCAGCAGCTCGCCCTTGCCCAGCTGTGAGACGTCGCCGCAATACCGTACATACTGGCCCGTTCCGATGCGATCGTCGACCGGCACGCCCCGTGCCCGAAGATAGTGGAACAGGACGTTGAGGTGGGGTGGACGATAGGTGCAGGCATAGCGATAGCTCAGCGGCACCTCCGCGCCGCCCACGGCGACGATCGAGCCCCGCTTGTTCCACTGGCCGACGGTTCCCGCGATTCTGCCCGCGACGACGAGTGTGCCGGCGATCATGGAGCGTCCGGCATCCATCGTGCTGCCACCGACGACCACCAACCCGCGGCGGACGCCGCTCGCGCTGTCCCGACCGCTGTTGCCGTGCACGAAGATCTCGCCTCCGGTCATTCCGTGGGACGCACCCGGCAGCGGCGCGCCGAGTCTGTCGCCGGCGTTTCCGATGATCGTGAGGGTGCCTCCCATCATCGCCAGTCCCGCGTCCGCCGCCGCCGAGCCGTGCACCACGATCGACCCGCCCTGCATCAGGCGACCGACCTCACGTCCCGCATCGGCTTCGATCGTCAACGAGCCGCTCGTCATCCCCGCACCGAGGCCGTCGCTCGTGCTGAGATCTCCCGACACACGCACGTCAGCTGCGCGCTCTCCTCGAATCGAGAACAGCTCACCGAGGCGGACCACGTGCCGCGGCACCGTCGCGCCACCACTCACGCCGCGTGACAGCCAGACCGGGAGCGCGCCGATCTCGCGATTGGACATGGTAGCGAGACGGTCCGGCGTCACGGCGTCGACATCCATCCGCCCCTCGGGGACCGTCGTCAAAGTGAGTGTGATCGTGTCCGTCACGGCGCCAGTTCGCCGGCTAAGATCCGCCGGAGATAGAAGTGGTGCGGGCCGAGTTTCCCGCCATAGTTACCTGCGGTGATCGCCCGGATCCCAGGCCGGCAGGCGGCCGTGATGCCCACGCGCATCGCGGTTGCAATCGTCGTGAAATCGAGTCCATCGAGCACGATCTCGTACACGACGTTGACGTCCGGCGGTAGCTCGCTCGTGGTGAGCGGCCGAATCGTCGGCGCAAACGCATCGTTGGTCGTGGCAACCAATTTCTTGTAGCGCTTCGATCCCACCTTGCTCCCGCTGCGGACGATGCCGCCCGGAAAAGGAAGGATCACGCCCCGCATGTTGGCCATTGCGCGCACCGCGGCTTCGGCGGCCTCGAGGGCGCCCTCGGCGGTCTCGCCCAGGACGAGAAAGTTGCCTCCGCCGATCGCGGTCGCGCGGCCGAAGTCTTCCTGCACGAGGAACTCACCGTCCATCACCGGGAGGCGCCAATATCGACGTCCGCCGATCACCTTGCTTGCCTGGAAGCCATCGCCGAATACGCGCAGCGCGCGACCGACGCTCAGTCGCTCTGTCGCATCCGGCAGCCCATCGAAGCAGGCCGTCGTCGGACACGTCATAACGGTCTGGCCGATCCGTTCGATGAGGCGGGTCTGCAGGCTCGCCGTGTCAGTCGCGAAGAGCAGGACGCTCACCCCCGGCCGACCATCTGGCGTTTCGGCTGCCGGCACGTCGCACTCGATTGCCGCTTCGCACTTGCACCCGATCACCGACGTGGCGAATCCCGTCATCGTCGTCGCAGCCTGTCGAGCCCATCGGATCGTGACCCCGGTAATCACGACACGCGCACCGCGCATCGGGAAGGCCTCGGCAAATGTATCCTCGATCGCGACGCCCGCGATCGAAGCCGGGCCTCGCCCCGCGCGAGTCGCGTCGGCCTCGCGTCGTTCGGAAGGGGCGCCGCCCGCTGTCATGCGCCGAAGTTCTCGAAGGACACGGTGAGATAGCGCTCCATGTACTGTCGGATCGGACGCTCGATCGCGGGATCGTACGCGGGGCGCACCGTATGTCGTGCCCCCGATGGCGCCCGGCGAAGTTGTCCCTCATCGACAACGAGCACGCCGCCCTTGATGACATATCGCGGCGTCGCAAACATGCGCGAGCGGTCGGCGTCGGGCGCGTAGATCGCGATGTCGGCATCGGCACCGGGACCCAGATGCCCCTTCCGCGTCAGGCCGAGCAGGCGCGCCGGCCCCGCCCGAGTGATGATGGCGATCTCGTTGAGGCTGTACTCGCGGGCCAGTCCGTCGGCGAGTGCGCTGCCCGCGAGCATGCGCTGGTTCGCAGTTTTCAACCGCTCGTCGCGATAACTGCGGCTCATGAGGAGGTGAATCAGCTCGGGATAACTCGTGAACGACCCGCCATTGGGATGGTCGGTCGAGAGCACGAGCCGCCAGGGATCGGGCGACAGGAGAAACAGCTCGAGGCCAATCGCCCATTGGAGCGCGCTGATCGCAGCGCGGTCTCGATAGGCGTAGGGGACGATGCCGCAACCGGTCTCGAGCTCGATGTCCACGTTCGACCATTTGCGGCCGGTGCTCGCGTGCAGGAGGTACTCGACTGGACCATCCGCGGTCACAGTGCAGGCCGGGCCGAACATCACCTGCCCAACGTCGCCGCTCACGCGCGGGTGCGTCGCGAGAAACTCGGTGATCTGCCGAGCGCCCGAGGACCACTTCCCTGGCGCGCCGCCGTAGCTGTGGAACTGCAAATGGGTGAAGTGCGCAGGGCGGCCATTGATCGCGCGCATGCTGTCGAGTGTCATCCCGACATTGCCTGCGACACCGAGGTTGTTGCAGTGGATGTGCACGGGATGCGGGAGCTGCATCTCCGTCGCCGCATCGGCCAGCGTCTCGAGGATTGCGCGCGGCGTGACGCGTGCCGCTCCCACCGCTGCATCGAGCGAGTCCACATGTCGCACGTTCCGCTTCCAGAGCTCCACTCCCCCCGGATTCACGACTTTGATGGCGTATCCTTTGGTGACCTGGAGGAGCCAGGACGCATAGGCGCGCGCCTGGTCGTGCTGACCCGCCCCGATCAACTGGTGCAGGAACACATCGTTGCCCATCAGGATGAAACAGCCTGCGTCAATGATGGGCGTGTCGTCGAGCTGGCCGTGTGTATCCCGCGCACCGATGGCGGCGACGGCCGCATCGAAGACGGTCGTATAGCCGAGACCTGCGTATCGGTAGCCAGTCGTGAAGGTGCTGGGCACGGTGCCGCCGCTGCCCGAGCGTGGGATGACGACCTCGCCATGAGGATTCTGCGAGAGCGCAGGCGCGGTCGCAGGATCACGGGTGTGGTCTTCGGGCACCAGGCGGCGGGCGTGGTTCACGCTGGTCGATGCCACGTGCGCATGGATGTCGACGCCGCCCGCCATGACGATCAATCCCCGGGCGTCGAGTCGAGGGGCATCATCGCCGATGGCAGCCACGATGCGTCCATCCTCGATGCAAATGTCTCGGACGTCGCCGTCGATCCCGTTGCCGGGATCGTGGACGGCGCCGCCGACGATGCGGAGCGTGGGCATCACGCGACGGCTGTCGCGATGCGTGAGAGCCCGACCTGGCGCGTGATGGTGGCTGCCAGGGCGCGCAGCACGATCAGCGAGTCCTGCGGCCGACCGTCAGTGGCGAGTGCGTCGGCTGCAGCGAGGTCGAGAGTGGGGTCCGAGGCGGATCGCGTCCGGGCACCGGCCGCGATGTCCGATTCCAACACCGGACGCAGCGGGAGTGGCACGTCGTCCATCCTCGCGGCCGTGCCTCCTTCGTGAATGCCGGCCATTCCAGTGTCGATCGCGACCACTGCAGGATACGGACTCTCGGACGCGCGCGGACCGATGCCAATGCAGGCGGCGCCACCGGCCAGTGCGCGTTGCAGATCAGCGGGTATCGACGCTGGCGCGCCCACAACCAGGACGACATCGGCCTCGCCGCTCTGGAGGAGCGCGGTCGCACCGTACTCCGGCTGATAGCTCGGGGCGCCGCGCACGAAGTCCACCGCCATCGGGAACCCGGTCTGCCAGGTCATGACGACGTCGGCGCCTGACCGATTGCCCCCGCCACGGAGCGTGCTCAGCACACAGCGGGTCGATCGATTCAGTGCGTCGACGAAGAGCAGCAACGACTCGCCATGAGCCGGGTCGCGCGCCGTCAGGGGTTCGCCGTCCACCACGACCGCGGCGTATCGAGCTCCGCCTCCGAGGTTGCTGAGTCGAACCGCGCGACTCTGTAGGGACTCGCCGACCGCATCGTCCACGATCACACCGTTGGCGGCGGCGCGGGCGAGCGTCAGCGCCGCGACCTCTTCCTCAGGAGTGAAGCTGATGCGGGCATCGGCGTCCGCGGGTCCACGATCAGCGCCGATGTCGATGGCGATGACCCGCCGTCCTGCGCGCCCGTTCGGCACATAGAGGCCGACCGGGTCTGGCGCATAGCGGGATGTGTACCGCGGGTATCGAGCGGCCGGGTCCACTCCCCAAAACACGACGATGTCGGCTCGATTCCTGATCTCACCGAGTGTCGCCGTCACGCGGCCGCGTCGCTGGCCCGCGAGGATAGCCGACCCGGCCGTGCTGGTCGTGATGCTATCGAGCGCGGCCCCGAGCACATCCGCGACTCCGATTGCCATCCGTTGCGATTCACACGAGATGTCGGCCGCGAGGAAGACGAGCGGACGCCGAGCGCTCGTGAGCAATTGAGCCGCGTCGCCGACGGCGCGTCGGATGTCTTGTGGCGTTGAGCGCGACCTGATCTGCACCGGCACCTGAGCGCTCGCAAACCACTGGATCCCGAGGCCGCACGCGTTCCTCGCTTCGACGATGGCCCCTCGCCGCGCGACGACTGCAATATCGTCGCAGGCGCACCCGCAGCCGAGACACGTGACATGCTCCTGCACGCGGTCTGGCATCACTGGAGGATCTCCTCTCCTGGCTGGCGACGCAACTCACACATCGCCGTAGATCCGTTCGGCCCGCTCCCGCAGACCGGCGTAGCACGCGGCCATCGTCGAGCCCGTCGCGAAGACTGTGCAGATCGGCAGGCCCACGGGGACGACGGTGTCTGGAGCCGGCACATCGCGGATGTTGGGGTCCGACAGCCAGCGCTCGCTTGCGCGAATGCGCGCCGGTTGGCGCGCGAACACGATGGCTTTGCCCGCGACAGTTGCGTTCGCCGGTGGCACGATGAGCTCATCCAGTTGGCCCGTGCAGCCCGCTACGTGCGCCCGAAAAATCGACAGGCCGTCGCGGCGCTCGAGTAGCTCCATGGCGGCGGTATATCGCGGATTGATCTCGATCGGCACGACGCGCCGGCGGCTCACGATGACATCGACGCCGTTGACGCCGACGAGGCCGCACGCGCGTGTGAGCGCCGAGGCGATTGCTGCGCTCCGTCGGCCCAGCGGCGAGTGCGCACCCCAAGCAGGATCGTCGGGCGACCCCAGCAGCGTGCCGCAATAGCGAAAGCCCGACGCGCCGAAATGCTTCAGGCCGATGAGCTGACGAGTCACGCCGAGCACGACGGCTTGCGCATCGCCCGCGGCGAAGAGAATCGAGCCCGGCTGCCCGGCGATCCGCTCCTGCAATACGTGCGATCGTCGCACCGGCAGCGATGTGCTCCAGGGCACGATATTGTGTCCTCCGCCCGACGCGCAGGGCTTGCGGAGCCAGCGAGTGCGTATGTCGGCGTCACGCGTCGGCGCGCGACGCCGGACGCGTGGCGCGCTCAGTCCGGCGGATGTCAGCGCGTGTGCCACCGCTGTCGGGTCGCGCGCCAACGCGAGTGTCGCCGGGGAATTGCCCCACAGCGCGCGCCCGCGCATTAACGGTCGCAACGCGGCGGGTCGGTTCTCGAAGTTCGACGTATAGCAGACGGCGGTGGCAGCGACATCGCGCGCGAGCCGCGCGGCACGGGTCGCGCTGTACGGTACGACCCGCCGCGTCTCGGCGGCAGCCGCGACGAGATCGAGGTCGCTGAACGCATCGACACCGACGACACGGTACCCCGCGCGAGCGGCGGACTCCCCGAACGCGCGCACACTGACGCCGGCGATGAGAACGGTCTCAGGCAACGTTGGGAGCCGGGCCACTGCGAGGCTCACGCCGGAGTCCCAGCTCGCCCCGCGCTCGCTCGGGTGTGATGACGTAAAGCCAATCCAGCACCGAGCCGGCGGCCTGTCGAAGGGCGAGCCGATCGACGAGCGCCGCATGCACGCCGCCCGCGAGTCCGTCGGCGATGATCGCCGCGCCCTGTGCGGCCTGCTTGGCGACGCGCGCGAACCCGTTCAGTGGCACGACCGGAGCGGCCCCCGCGAGACGCGCGGAGAAGGCGTCGCGGACGGCGCTCACGCGTGCGAGTCGTCCCGAGAGAAGGATCTCGGTGGGACGCGGCAGCGTCACCTGGAGCGCGGCAACGGCCTTGCACCCGCCTTCGAGGTATGCATCCAGGGCCATCTGCTCCCGGGCGGTGGTCGGATGTGCCAGGGCGTCGATGTCCGTCGCCGTGCTGCCACTCACGTCCGCGACTCCGCCGCTGAATACCATGGACTTGGTCACTCGGCCCGCCAGCACGGCCACTTCAGCGTCGAGCGCACCAGAGGCATGCATACCCATTGGGCCTGTCGAGCCGCCGATGCCGTCGAGAATGCGTCCCCCCGCGACCGCGAGCACTGCGGTAAAGGCGCCGCCCAGCTCCAGCAGGATGAAGGATGTGTCCTCCAAGTCGCAGCGGCGGCGTCTCATCTGATCATCGACCCCCAGCGCAGCAGCGCATACCTTGTCCGCGGTCCCGAGGTCGACGCGATTCAGCTTTCGATGGGCGGGCACTGTCGGCAAATGCACGACGCCTGGCGTGAACACGACCGGCAGTGATGAGCGCGCGAGCGCGCGCATCAGGGCCCCGAGCCCGCCGATGCCGCTGTGCTCACCGGGCAGCGCCAACAACGCGAGGCGCACTGCTTCTTCGGACAGGTCGGCGCCCCGTGTCAGCGGCAGCCCGAAACCGGAGGGGCCGACGATGCAGTCGAACGGCCCGAGTCCCGCGATCCGCTCGACGAACGCGGTCGGGTCGGCGAGCGCCACACGTGTGGGCACACTCTCGTCGACCACTGCGCGACTGCCGTCAATTCCGCAGAGATCGATGGAAAGAGTGCCTGGATCGATACCGAGGCAGACCAAGGGGAATTACGGTGTGTTCCCTGACCCCGGACTCCGGGTCGTCGACTCCTGCAATGCGAATATCGCTTCGGCGTCGAGCACCGCATCGTTCGTCTCGAAGAGTCGCGCGATGCACGCCTTGTGCACTTTCATCTTCACCTTGCCGATGCTCAGCGCGCCGAAGCAGCGCACCCCATCGCGCGCGACGCCATCATCACTCGGCTGCACGCCTTCGATCCCCGATGGCGGCACGGCGTTCAGGTCGACGGCAACCGCGAGTCCCGACCGCTGAGCCCACGCGGCGTGCGGCACCAGTTGCACGCCGGCCGGTCCACAGTTGAGCAGCACGTGCGCCCCCTCGAGACAGGCCGCCGCGCCGCCGCCGTCTGTCAAGCAGTCGCCGTGCATGGTGCCCCCGAACCGCTTCTGGATCGCGGCAGTGGCGCGCTCGGCATCGTCTCGTCGACGGGACGTGATGTGCACATCGGCCCCCTGCGTGGCGAGCAAGCCCGCGGCGCGAGTGCCGACGGGACCCGTGCCCGCGGTCACGACCACCCGCTGACCGCGAACCGTCCCACCCAACGCCTGCACGATCTTGGCGACCGCGGCCACGGCCGTCGTATTGGAGCCGTTGGAATCGAGCATCACCGAGACCCGCATGGGCCCGAAGAACGTCTTCCGGGCCGCATCGAAGAGCGCCTCGCCGGCGGACATGTCTGTACCGCCGATGAAAATGGCCGTGCTCCTCAAGTCCTTGGGGCCACGCGTGAACATGCAGCCGTACACGAGGTCGCGGACATCACTGGGTGCGACACCAGCCGTGCTCATGATTTCGTCCGCGCCCGCGTCGTACGCCACGACCTGGTCGAAGACACTTGCATGCCGGGACGAGTCGAGCTGGAGCAGGAGTTTCTTCACGAGCGGGGGAGGCCTGTGCCCATGAGAGATGGGGTCGGAACAGAAGGACGGAGCGATCGAACAGTCTGCAGCCGCTGGGCCACGGGCGCTACCGGGCAGAGGAAATAGACGCCGCACCGTGGGCACGTTGCCCGTGATGAGGCGGGTAGGGGCGACGCGTGCGTCGCCCTTGAACGCATCACCGCGCGCACAACACGCGTGAATCCGACGTCGGGGCGACGCCACGCGTCGCCCTTCTGGCATCCGGCACGATGTAAGAAGGGCGACGCATGGCGTCGCCCCTACCCGTCCATCAGATGTCGCCGTGCGGGCGTGCGATCACCTGGCCATGCTGGAGCCCGGATGCCGGACCCCGGACCCCCGATCCTGCTGTTGCGGGGCCCACGGGGCTGCATCTCACTTGTTGTCGGCGCCGCCTGCGAACGGATGGTGGGCCGTCTTGGCGCCCTGGATCACGGTGTCGATCGTCGGCAGGTGCTTGAGTGCGCGCTCGATCGACTCTTTCGTCGCCCGATAGTTGTAGTCGAAGATCTTCTTGTCGTCCTTGGCATCCCAATGGATGAAGACGCCGACGCAGACGCAGTAGTCCTCGACCTTGTCGCGCGGGATCACGCCACTGGACACGGAATCGACAACGGCCCGAGCGACGGCGGCCTGTGCGGGCCCGAACATCTGCACGGCCTGCTTGGCACCTTTGATCGTGACTTTGTTGTAGAGAATCGTGTCAGGCTTAGCGGGCAGGTTGGGCGTAATGAGCCCAAGCAGCGTCGTAAAGCCGTCTTTGTTGTTGGTCAGCGCTTGTGCGAACGCGGCCCCGGCATGCCCGTTCTTGGCGCCGATGATGAGGTCGATGTGGGCAACTTCATTGCCGTCGCCGACCAGCGACTCGCCGAGAAAGAAATCCGCTGCCATGGAACGTGCCTCCGTCCTTGGTGTTGGGGCTACCGCTCAGATCGGCGCGGAGGTGACACCGGCCCATCGACGCGACACCGGCCCATCGACATGAGCGGCCCTCGTGGGGGATGAGCGGCCCTCATGGGGCGCGGACGCACACCTCAGGAGGGCAGTCCCGCGACGATTCGCGGGTAGCTCGCCGAACTTGGGAGAATGGACCCCACCGGTGACAGTGTCAAGGGGTACACGCGTCGACCCTCGGAAACCGGGGCCGCCCGTCGATCGAGTCCGTCGTCGCATCGCCGACGCAAAGATCGGGTCGGCGTCAGTTAGTTTATGGGCGCGAATGGTGCGGTACCCAAAAAGGATGGAGCTGTCTTCCGATCCCTGACTGTTCACTCCGACCGCCCTCTCTTTGCCAATTCCCATCGAATCGTTTCGTCTGTCGAACGGCCTCTACGTCACGGTCTCTGAGGATCACACAGCCCCGATCGTCGCCGTAAATCTGTGGTACCACGTCGGGTCCGCGAATGAGCGCGCTGGCCGGACGGGGTTTGCCCATCTGTTCGAGCACATGCTCTTTCAGGGGTCGGCGCATGTCGACTCGAACGAGCACTTCGAGCTGATCTCCCGCGCCGGTGGCACACTGAACGGCTCGACGTGGCTCGACCGCACGAACTACTTCGAGACGGTGCCCTCGAATCAGATCGCGCTCGCCCTGTGGCTGGAGGCGGATCGGATGGGGCAGCTGCTCCCGGCGATGACCCAGCAGAAGCTCGACACGCAGCGCGATGTAGTGAAGAACGAACGCCGCTGGTCGGTCGACAATCAGCCGTACGGCACTTGGTGGGAGAAGTTGCCAGCGTTGGCGTTCCCGCCCGACCATCCGTTCCACCATTCTTTGATCGGATCGATGGAGGATCTGACCGCCGCGAGTCTCGATGACGTCGTCGAATTCTTCTCGACGTATTACGCCCCGGACAACGCCGTGCTGTCCATCGCTGGCGATGCCGACATCGTGGAGGTCCGGCGCTTAGTCGAGGAGTATTTCGGTGCGATTCCGCGCGGCGGCCCGCGCCCGCCGTTGCCGCCTGTCCAGCTACCGCCGCGCTTCGGCTCGCCGCGGCGCGAGGTCGTGGAGGATGATGTCAGGCTTCCGAGGCTGTACTTGGCCTTTCGCGTGCCCCCGTTCGGCACCGAGCTGGCCTACACGGCGGGGGTTTGCGCCGCGGTGCTCGGTATGAAGCGTGGAAGCCGACTGCACCGCGCATTGGTGCGAGAGCGGCAGGTCGCGGCGGAGGCAACCGCATTCACGTTCGATCTCTCCAAGGGGAGTGACCTCCTCGTCGTGGACGTGACCGCGCGACCCGCAGTTACCGCAGAGCGAATCGAGTCCGAAGTCGCGTTCGAGATCGACCGATTGCAACGGGACGGGGTCACGCCTGGCGAGATCGAGCGCGCGCTCGCGGTCATCGAGACCGACTTCACGGTCTCGCTGCAGTCCGCGGCCGATCGAGCGGATAAGCTCTCACAGTTCGCGACGTACTTCGGCGATCCGGGCCTCCTGAATACGCACCTGGAGCGGTATCAGACCGTGACGGCCGAACGCGTGTCGCGTTTCGCGGCCGAGTGGTTGGGACCAGACAATCGGGTGAGCCTCGTGTACGTTCCGCGCGATCCCGTCGTGGACGCGGGCGAGCTCGCCGAAGCGGTCACTGCGGGCGCATGAGGCGCGGACCCGTGACCCTCTCCCGTACGGAAGGAACGTGACGACGACCGCCCTCGAACGGCCGCGTCCCACTCCGCGTGACCCTCGGCCGTACGCCTTTCCGAGATTCGAGCGACGGACGCTGTCGAATGGCCTGGGCTTGGTCATCGCACCGGTCAACAAGCTGCCCGTCGTCACGCTGCTCGCCTCGATCGATGCCGGAGCCGTCACCGATCCCCCGGGCCAGGAAGGACTCGCCCAGCTCACGGCCCGCGCCCTCAGCGAAGGTGCGGGAGGACGCGACGGCGCGGCCCTCGCGGACGCGGCCGAGCGACTCGGCACGGGCATCGAATCGCAAGCCAACTGGGATGCGGCCTCGGTCCGGATGACCGTGATGACGTCGCGGCTCGCGGCCGCGGTGTCGCTGCTGTCCGATGTGCTGATGGCGCCGACGCTGCCGGTCGGCGAGATCGAGCGTCTCAAGGGCGAGCGCTTGGCGGAGCTGCTACAGCTTCGTGCCGAGCCGCGCGGGCTGGCGGATGAGATGCTGGACCGCGTGGTGTACGCATCGGACGCGCGCTACGCGTCGCCGGCAGGCGGCACGGACCGATCGGTGACCGCCCTCACGCGCGATGCGGTCGCCGCCTTCTACGGGCTGCGCTATCATCCGAGCGCCGTCACGGTGATCGTAGTCGGCGATGTGCGGCCCTCTGCCGTCGAGCAACTCGCCGAGGCAACGCTCGGTCGATGGCGCGGTGCGGGCCAGCCTTCGACGGCCGCGCCGGATCGTGCGTCACCACACGGCCGGCGCGTGCACATTGTCATGAAGCCGGGCGCTCCGCAGTCGGAGCTCCGTCTCGGTCACGTCGGTCTTGCCCGAACGAGCCCGCAGTACTTCGATGTGACCGTGATGAACGCTATTCTCGGCGGCCTCTTCTCGTCCCGCATCAACCTGAACCTGCGCGAGGCGCACGGCTACACGTACGGCGCACACTCCGCGTACGAGTGGCGGCGGTGGGCGGGCCCGTTTTCGATTGATGCCGCCGTGGCGCGCGACGTGACCGCTCCGGCCGTGCGGGAAGTGCTGGCGGAGATCGACCGCATGCGGGCGGATCTCGTGAGCACGAGTGAGTTGTCGCTGGCGACCAGTTATCTGGACGGAGTCTTCCCCATTCGCTACGAGACCACCGCCGCGATCGCGAATGCGCTCGCGAGCCTGGTGATCCACGGGCTGAGCGCCGACTACTACGACAGCTATCGCGCCAACGTGCGCGCCGTCTCGAGGGACGATGTGCTGACGGCGGCGCGCGCGCACATTCATCCCGAGCGACTGCAACTCGTCGTGGTCGGCGATCCCGGTGCGGTCCGTGGCCCGTTAGAGGAGCTCGGGTTCGGCTCCGTGACCGTCACCGATGACCGCGGAGAGCCCATCGCGTGAGCACGGCGCGCGTTGGATCGCAACGGATCTACACCGGTCGCATCTTCAACCTCGATCTCGATCAGGTCCGCTTTCCCGACGGCTCGATCGGCGAGCTCGAGAATGATTCGACACCCGGGCGCGAGTGCCGTGCTGCCCTTTCTCTCCGATCCGCGCGGCGACGATCCCCAGGTGTTGCTCATCAAGCAGTACCGCTACGCGATGGACGGGTATCTCTACGAAATTCCCGCTGGCCGGCTCGAGCCAGGGGAGCAGCCCATCGTGTGCGCGCGACGGGAGTTGCGCGAGGAAACCGGATGCGACGCGGAGGTGATGACGCCGCTCATGCGCCTCGCCACCACGCCCGGTTTCACCGATGAGACGATCCACCTCTTCATGGCCACCGGTGTCACGCAGGGCACGGCGCAGCGCGAGGCGGACGAATTTCTGACGCTCGAGCCGATGTCACTCTCGCGCGCACTGGAGATGGTTCGCGGAGGCGAGATCTACGACGGCAAGACCGTCGTAAGCCTGCTCTACGCGGCAGGATTCGTCGCGGGACGGTAACACGCCTGCGGCGCGCGTCCTCGTTCTCGGTAGCCACCGAACCGAACGCATCGAGCGTGGCGTCGAACGTGCGTTCCGCCGGGCCGGACATCCGACGCTCCTCATCGACGATCGCCGCCTCCGCCGTAACCTTGGTCTCGCGCTGACGCAGCGGTGGGTCCTCCTCGCGGCACGTCGCTTCCGGCCCGACTTCATCTTTTTCAGTAAAGCATTGGGTCTGACGCTCGACACGGTCGCGACGCTGGTACGCGACCGGCCGACGGCGCTCTGGTATCAAGACCCGCAGTGGTATCGTGATGCACAACTGCCGGACATCGCGCATACGATCGCTGTGGGCCGCCAGGTCGGCACGTTCTTCGTGACCGGTTTCGAGAACGAGTGGCGGGCGATGGACCTGAACGCCAAGCTGCTGCCGTCGGCCGCGGACCGCGACATCCGACCCGTGCGCGCCCAGCAGCGTTTTGCGGCGGACGTTGCGTTCATCGGAACCGGACCGGGCGTCCACCACGGCGGAGCGGGGTTCGCGCCCGAGCGCGCGGAGTTTCTCTTCGCGCTCGCGGGCGCGCTTGGCTCCGGAGTCCGCGTGCGTGTGTGGGGCGCCGGCTGGGACGCGTACGGCGGACACGTGGAGTGGGGCGGCCGCCCCGTATTTGGCCGGAATCTGTCGCGCGTGTGCTCCTCGAGTCGCATCGTGCTCGGTATCAACCCGGCGCGCGCTGCGGGCGCGACCTACTACACCTCCGACCGGATCTGGATGATGATGCTCGGTGGCGGGTTCTACCTGGGGCGTCGCTCGGCGGGGTTGGACGATCTGTTGCAGGACGGCGTGCATTGCGCCTGGTATGGCGACGCGGCCGAGTGTGCCGAGCGGGCCCGCTACTACGTGGCCCACGACGCCGAGCGCGACCGCATCCGCAAAGCGGGCGAAGAGCGAGTGCGGGCGTGTCACACCTTCGACGAGCGGATCTCCTTCTTGCTGTCCGGTGCCGAATGGCGCCCGTGACGACAAGGGCGACACATCCGTCGCCCTACAACCGGCCGGCGCACACCGCGTCGTAGACGGCGGCAGTGCGATCTGCGGTACGCACGATGCTGAACTCCGCCGCGCGCGCGCGCGCGGCCGCGGCCCACGTGGCCCGCCGCTGAGGATCGCCGCGCACATCGAGCACGAGTGAAGCGATCGCCTCGGCGAGGGCTGATGCATCCGCCACCGGGACGAGCCGTCCGCAGGCTGGCGTCACGATCTCGGGGATCCCGCCGGCCGCGGTGGCGGCGATGGGCTTACCGAGCGCCAGCCCATCGAGCAGGACCGTCCCCATGCCCTCTTCTCGCGAGCTCAAAGTCACCACGTCCGCGGCCGCAAGCAGATTGTCCGCGTCCGTGCGGTAACCTGTCAGGTGCACGGCATCGGTCAATTGCAGCCGCGCAACGGCTTGCTGAACCGAGGACCGCAGTGGCCCGTCGCCGACCATGAGGGCGTGCAACGTCGGCATCCGTGTCCGAGCGATGGCAAATGCCTCGACGAACGTGACGGGGTCCTTGTGAGGCACCAGTTGCGCGACTTGCACGACCAGTGGTGCCCCGCGTGGGACGCCGAGTGCAGCGAGGACCTCATCATCTGGGCGATCGATGCGTCGCCTGAGATCGATCCCGCTCGGGATGATCGTGATGCGGCTCTCCGGGATACCGCTCGCGACCAGGACGTCGGCGACCGCGCGCGAGATCGCGATGAGGGCGTCGGCGCGCCCGTATTTCCAGCGGCTCCCGATGGTTCGGCGGAGTCGAAAGTCGACACGGCGGGTGATCACGATGCGCGTCCGGGTGCCGACGGTCGCGAGCGCGGCAAGGGCGACCGCGTGCGCCGTGTGCGCATGGACGACGCCGACACGAGCCTGCTTGAGCACGACGTGGAGCTCCCACGCGGCGAACGCGTCGAGCTCGCCCATCGGGCGCAGAGGTACAACCTGTAGGCCGGCGGCGGCGGCACGCTGAGCGAGCGGCTCCCCGGGCCGCGCCGCGACGATCGATTGATAACGGTGCGGATCGAGTGTGGTGGCCAGCCACAGCGCCTGCCGCTCTCCGCCTCGCCACCCTCGCTCCGTATCGAGGTGGAGGACGGTCGTGCGGCCCGGGGCCGCGGCTTGCGGCTTCACAGATGGCACTGCAATTGGTCGAAGAACCGTTGCGCCGCCGCTTCAATCGTCAGCGACTGGAAATCCGCGACCGGGGGCGAGGCACTCGTGCGCGCGCGCTCGATCGCCGCGACCAGGCTGTCATCGTCGTCGAGCGTGAAAAAGTGCGCTGCCGACGCGAGGAATTCTCGGTGTGCCGGGATATCCGAGGCTACGACCGGCGTCCCGCATACGGCGCTTTCGATCCCCGTCAGACCCAGGCCCTCGAATCGGCTCGGACAGACCACGACAGAGGCGCGGCGATAACTGGCGACGACCTCCGGGCCCGCGAGCCCGCTGCGAATGCGGCAGCGTACGCTCAGCCGCGCGGCGAGCGCCTCGAGGGCAGGCTGCGTGGGCCCTCGACCGATCAGCTCGACGGCGGCTCCTATGCGGGCAGCGGCACGTATGACGGCTTCATGGTTCTTGGGAGGCGTGAGCCGCGACACGGACAGCAGAGTCGGCGCGCTGTTCGCCGTCGCCGGCTCGCGGGGTGGCTCGCGAACCGAGGCGGTAAACAAATCAGAATTGAAGCAATAAGGGACCGGAGTGGCTGCGACACCGAACCGTCGAGTCACATCAACCGCCGAGGCCTGGCTAGGCGTCCACACGGCGGCCGCTTGCCGGGCGACGTAGCGTAGTCGGCTGTAGTAGCCGCGGCGGGTCGTGTATCGCCTGCCCAAACGGGGGACGCGGACGAGATGGCGGCCGACTGCCAACATGTAGTCCGCGTCGCCGGCGCCAAGTCGAAACGGAGGCAGATCCCAAACATATGACAGCAGGGGGATCCCGTGGCGACGGGCATATCTCCAGGCTGTGGCCGCCAGGTCATGGTTCATGACGAGCGCGAGCCGCGCGGGTGCCGTGCCGTCGGCCACGATGGTCAGCCCGAGTCGCTGCAGGTGGGGCACGACGAGGTACTCGTAGTCATTCTGTCTGAACCACCGAACGTCGGCTACGTCAACCATTGCCCGGGCCTTTGTGTCAAATCTGAACCGTGTTTGGTGGTTTGTGGCTGGCGAACAAACCTCGAGGCCGGTAACACGTCGCCGATGCCGGCCCAGCGGTTTCTTGACCAACCACCAACCACAAACCACCGGCAGTTGCGGGCAAATGGTACTGCCACACGGTCGGTCTTGCCCTGTCCACTGTCTCACGCCAGAGGCTCAGAGTGTAGCCGGAAGTAGACAAGGAAGACCGATTTCGGTATATTGTCGGGAGCCTTCTGCTCGTGTAAGTGACTGACTTACAACCACATGTATCGGACAATGTCACCGGCTTTCCCAGGGCATGCGGCGTGCGAGACATGTGCCTTGGGTAAGTGGGTCAGTGCGGCATGACTACACCGAGAGGGATGCGAGGCGAACATGGCTGACGTCGCGCTGAAGCGAGCGACCTTCCAGGTATCGCCAAGAGAACGCTTTCGTGAGGAGCCGTCGACTGGGACCGGTACGTCGGGTCCCGAAGTCCACCGGCTACGCGAGGCACTGCGGACGCAAGACGATGCCGCGGTGGTGGAAGCGTTTCTTGGCGGCGAGGAGCGAGCGTTTGAGGAGCTCGTGGACCGTTATCAGGTCCGGCTGTTGAACTTTATCTATCGAACGATCGGCGATCGTGAGCGCGCGGAGGACCTCGTGCAGGAGGTGTTCATCCGCGTGTATCGCCATCTGCATCGCTTCGACCGCGGGAAGAAGTTCTCCACATGGGTGTACACAATCGCGTCCAATCTCGCGAAGAACGAGTTACGGAACCGATCGCGTAACCCTCTGGTCCTGTTCCAGGCTATAAAGAAGAGCTGGGACGACGACGAACGCCCGCTGCAGTTCGAGGATCACGCGTCCCGACCGGATGACTTGTATCGCAAGCGACACTTGCGCGAGCTGGTGGAGGCGTCGGTTGCCCGACTGCCCGCCCATCATCGCCAGGTCTTCGTGCTGCGTGAGTTGGAAGGCAAGTCCTACGAGGAAATCGCGGAGATCACGGCCTGCAACCTGGGCACGGTGAAATCCCGGCTGAATCGCGCGCGTACGTCGTTCGCCGAGATCATCGGGCCCGAGCTGAAATAGGGGTACGACGCGCAGAACGGAGGGGTCCGGATCCCGGGCCCCTCGTTCCCCCAAAGCGTCCTGAGCAGCGCCGCAAGCCAGTGACCTGTTCCGAGGACAATGGCGTCGGCCTTACGCTCAGCTGACCTGGCGGTTTGTCCGTCTCCTTTCTCTTTTCTTGCGGGTCTCCTCTCTCGGCCCGCGTAGCGGGCCGGGCCCCCCTGGAACCGGGGCGGGTGTCGCGTGTATTCTCCCGCGTCAGCGACCAACGGTGCGCCAGACACGCCATGGATTGCAGCACTTTTCGCGAGAATCACGCGCAGTTTGTAGACGGGCTCGTCGCAGACGAGGAACTCGTCGCGATGCAGCGTCACGCCGCCGAGTGCGGGCCCTGCGCTACGCATGACGCGGCGATTCGGCGCGCGATCTTGCTATTTCGGAATATGCCGGTGATCGAGCCGTCAGCCGAATTCAGCTCGCGGCTGCAGGCTCGCTTGCGCGCAGAGCGGCGGGAGCAGCGCGCTCGCGCCCAGGCCGCGGGGTACGGCGGTCCAGGAGTCGGCACGTTTGCCGCACTTGCGGCGGGACTGGTCGCGGCTGGGCTGGTGGTGGTGTCGGCACTCGGCGGGCGCGGCTCGGTCTCACCGATGACACTGACGCCGGTGGTCGTTGCGGCGTCGCCGCATCCCGTGGAGCGCGCTCGCACGATCGTGGCTGCTGGCGAGCCGATGCTGGTCCGTGACTCCGAATTGCCGGGCGCGGACGATCCAGCGGCGTGGAGTCCGTTGAACGACCCGGCATTCGCCGCGTCGTTGTCGACGGGGATGCCGGTGTGGCCCGCCGCCGTGTTGGCCGCGCAGCCACCCGCGACACTGAGCTCGCCAATGAAGCTCACGAACTTGGAGCGTTGAGGGGCAACGGCTAGGGACTAGTCCCGAGTCCCTGACAATGCCCCCAACTGACGACTGGGTTTCCGCGAGTGAGATCGCGGCGTATGCGTATTGCGCCCGCGCGTATTGGCTCGAGTGCGTGCAGCAGGTCGAGCGGCCGGCTCAGGGCAATGCCAGACTAGAAGCGGGACAGGCGCACCACCGAGCACACGGCCGTCGCGTCGCGACGCAGCGCTGGCTCATTCGCCTGGCGGTCGTGCTGTTGGTTGCCGCTGCCGCGGTCATGTGGGCGACACGACCGCGATGAAGTCGGAGGCGCCTCGCATGTTGCTCCTCGCCGCGGGCCTCGTTTGCCTGGCCATCGTGCTCATCGTGAGTGCGCGCCGGCTCGGTCGCACGACCGGCGTGCGGGCGGGGACATCCGTCATCGCCTCGGACGTCGGTCTCGAAACGTCGGTCCTCCTCGAGGCGCCAGCACTTCGGATCCGCGGGCGACCGGACTACCTGTTGCGTGAGCGTGTTGGCGGTCGGATCTATCCGGTGGAAGTGAAGCCAACGCGGGAGTCCACGTCGCTGTTCGAGTCTGATGCGATCCAGCTGGCCGCGTACATGCTGCTGGCCGAGGCTCGTTACGGACGCGAGTTCGCCGGGTATGGACTCGTGCGGTACCGGTCCGCTGAATTTCGTGTCGCGCTCACGCCCGACCTTCGCCGTCGGTGTGTCGCAGCGGCGGAAGGGATCCGGGCGGCGCGACAATCGGCCGACGTACACAGAAGTCATGCGATTGCCCCTCGGTGTCGGGGCTGCGCGGTGCGGCGCGGGTGTGGCGAATCCCTCTGAATAGTAAGTTCCGTCATGGCCAGCACGACGGAGCACGCCTTTCGGAAAGTCATCACCGCGGGATCGTTTGCGCCGGTGTATTACCTGTATGGGGACGATGACTTCCGAAAAGACGACGCGGTCTCATCGGCGCTTGCCGCTGCCGTTGCACCGGAGTGGCGAGACTTCGACGTCCACGTGCGGCGCGGGTCCGATCTCGATGCGGCGTCCGTCGTGGCGATGCTGGAAACGCCTCCCCTGGCTGGGCCGCGCCGCGCTGCGGCGATCCGAGACGTCAACGGGCTGAAGAAAGACGCCCGGCGGCAGCTCGACCGCTATCTCGAGCACCCAGCCTCGGACCTGTTATTGCTACTGATAGGGGCCAGCGGCGAGAAGCTCGATCGCGGGCTCGCCGATCACGCGGTCGCGGTCGAATTTCCGGTCCTTGGCGGCGACCGGTTGCCCAAGTGGATCGCGCACCGGGCTGGGGAGTTGGGTGTACCGATCACTCCTGAAGCGACTACTCTGTTGCAAGAGGCCGTCGGTACCGACCTCGGGGCGCTCGCCTCGGAGCTGGATAAGCTGACGAGCTATGCGCGGGGGAGGATCCATGTCGGCATGCGTGAGGCAGGCGAAGAGGAGTCGCCGAAGATCGACGAGGCGGCGGTTGCCGCCGTCGTCGGTGTACGTCGTGGGGAGACCATGGGAGATCTGCTCGATCGCGTAGCCGAGCGCGATGCCACCGGCGCGCTCGCCCTCGTGGAGCCGGTCTTGGCGCAGCCCAAGGTGAGCGCCGTTGGCATCGTCATGGCACTCGCGACGCAGACGCTCGCTCTCGCGTGGGGTCGTACGCGGCGTAGCCAAGGGATCAGCGGGAATCGGCTGACGCCGGAGTTCTTCTCTCTGCTCAAAGAGACCGGCGCCAATCCGATGCGCCCATGGGGTGATGCCGTTGCCACGTGGGGACGCACGGTCGATCGATGGACAGTGGACGCGCTGGACCGCGCGCTCGACGCGCTGGCAGCCGCGGATGCCGCCTTGAAGGAGACACGCATGACAACCGACGAACAAGTCGTTTCGACGCTGGTCCTGGCGATGTGCGCGGACGTCGATAGGCCCCGGTCGGCGCCGAACCGGGGTAGCCGGGAGGCAGTCGCGTGAGCGGCGAGGCCGAGGTCCGCACGCGACCCGCGGCGGGATATCCCGCGGTCGCCGCCTTCTGTGCCGCGGTGATCCTCACGTTCGCGGTCAGCATCGGCGCGGGCGCGCAGGCGGTGGACACGGGACGCGCAGCCCGCCACGACAGCACGCCATCGCCGGCTCCGGTCGATACGGGACGAGCCACTGCTCAGCAACCAGGTACGCCGGACACGACACGCCCGGCCGTCGCAACGGCACCGCCCCGCGATACGAGCGAAACCGGTAACCCCGCGACGGACAGCGCCCTCGCCCGGGTGCGGTCGCTCGTCGCGCAGGGTCAGACGGGCCCTGCGCGCGCGCTCGTCGATTCACTGCTTGCCTCGACGCCAGCGACGTCACCGGCATACGGACCGATCTTGTACACGCGTGCGACACTCGCGACCAATGCAGACAGTGCGGAGAACGATTATCGGCGAGTGATCGTCGAGTATGCCGCTTCGCCGCGGGTCGCGGACGCGCTCCTCCGACTTGCGCAGCTGGAGCTGGCGCGCGGGGATCGGGAGCAGGCCGCCGCGCACCTCGATCGCCTCACGCGCGAGCAGCTGCCGAATCAGACTGGCGTGACGTTCGCGCGAACGGAGCTGCAGGTGGGACTGGCCTATTTCGATCTGCAGGATACCGCCAAGGCGTGTGCGGCACTGGTGGGGGCGCACAGCGCCGCTCCGACCGGCGATGTGGAGCTGAGCAATCGCATCGACTACAACACCCAGCGGTGTCCGCCTCCCGCGCCTCCCGCCGCCGTTGCGTCGGCGCGTGATACGACCCGCCACGCGGGGGCTGGACCGACCGCGGCGAAGGCCGCCAGGTCAGCCCCCGCGTCGAATCGCTCGGGCAAGACCGCTCGCGGTGAGGAATCACGGCACGTGCGAGCGCCTGGGTACACGGTGCAAATCGCGGCGTATCAGACGAGCGCCGCGGCGGCGGCCCTCGTCAAGCGCCTACGTGACCGTGGGTACGTCGCCCGGATCTTTGGTGCATCGCCTCCATTTCGCGTGCGCGTCGGGCACTACGCGAGTGAGGACCAGGCCGATTCGGCGGCACGGTCGCTCAAGCGCAAAGGCATCACGGGCTTTGTGACACCAGGCGAGTCGACGCAATAGCGGTCGGCCTGCGGGCTGCGGCCCAGGTCCAGATGAGTCCAGAGACGATCACTGCGACCGGGATGATCAGGACGGCGTCTGCGAGTGACGTCATATCGGAGATCTTGCCGATGAGCCAGGGCGATGGGACGTCGCCCAAGAGGTGGATGGTGAAAATGGAGGCCGCCATCGCCGCCGCTCGTGAGGTCGGCGGGACCTCGTTGACGATGATCGCGTTGATCGGGCTGGTCGAGAGAAAGAGGAAGAAATCCGCGATGCCTATCGCGGACCAGTAGATGCGTGGCGACGTCGCGGTGAGCGCGAGATAGACAAACGGCGCTGCCGGGAACATCGAGAGCCCGCTGAGCCAGAGATATCCATGGCGACTCCGCTTTGCGAGTTGGTCGCCGATCCAGCCTCCTAGGAACGTGCCGACAAACCCGGTGATGACGACGATCTCGCCCAGGTGTGTGGTGGCCGGCACCTCCGCGAGATGCCGCACGCGAATCAGAAATGTCGCCATCCAGGCCGAGATGCCGCCGAAGCCGAACGTGTACGCGGCGTAGCCGAGCACCGCGAGGACGTACTCGGGGTTGTGAAGGAGCGGCCGGTACAGACCCTTGGTCGCGGAGGGCGGCGCGGCATCTGGGGGTGGCTCCGGATCGTGCGCGCCCGGGGCAGGATTGACCAGCAGCAGCGTCAATGCAGCCGCCACCAGTCCGGGCAGTCCGACCACGAAAAATGCGTCGCGCCATCCGGCGCGGTGATCGACGTTCCCGCCGATCACGAACCCGAGAGCCGATCCCACGGGAATCGCGGCATAGAACACGGCGAACACGCGCCCGCGCAGCCGCTCGGGGAAGAAGTCGGCGAGCACGGCGGGTGCAATCGCGGAATACGCCGCTTCACCGATTCCGACGCTTGCGCGCGCACCGAGGAGCGAGGTGTAACTCTGCGCGAGACCACCAGCCGCCGTCGCGAGGCTCCAGACGGCGACACCCGCGGCGACGAGTCGCAGACGCCAGGGTCGACTGCCGAAAGCGCCGAACACCGGCGCCGTGACGAAATAGACGACGACGAACGCACTGGTCAACAAACCGATCTGGGAGTCTGACGGGTGCAACGGCGAGCGCTTGATGCTCTCCTGTACCGCAGGGAGGACGTAGCGGTCGATGTAGTTGAAGAGATTGATCAGCGTGAGCACGGCGAGCGCGGCCCACGCCGCGCGTGGCGCGGGCGCGTTGCGCGCCCGAGAAAGTAGAGGCACAGAGAGTAGAAAGTAGACGATTCCGATCCGTCCGATAGACCGGTAGGGGCGACGCATGCGCCTCGGGCGCTTTGGCGCCCGGCTCCTACAATCGGAGGATCTGCGCCCCGCGTTGCCAGTAGGCGTCGTCGAACCCGAGCGCTCGTTTGATCAGGAGATCCCGGCGCAGCTGGTTTCGTTCGGCGACGAGCGCGCGCGACATTCGCCAGCCATGCCGCCAGGGACGGGGATAGGCGGGTACTGGCCAATCACTGCCGTGCACGAGCTTCGACCGCACGGCATCGTCGGCGAGGAGCACGTCGTAGGCGCCCCAACGGTTCGGGAGGCTCAAGGCAGCGGTATCGCCGTACAGGCGTTCGTGTTCACGCGCGAGGCGCATGAACTGAGGCACGTACGAGCCCTCCCCCGGGACGCGGCCGGTGCCGCAGTGTGCAGCGATGACGGTCACCCCGCGCTCGAGTGCCGGGACCAGACGCGCCGGCGCGGCGACTGTGCGGTCGAGGCGTGGGAGCACGTGCTCCCACCCCGTGTGACTCAGGAGCGGAAGCCCGAAGTGCGCGAGCGCCTCGTACATCGGGATGCAGCGCGGATCTGCGGGATCGAAGCGTTGCGTGATCGGCAACCATTTGCACAGCACGGCGCCCGCCTGCACGCATCGCTCGACCTCCCGGACGGCGTCGGGTCGATACGGATGGATCGAAGCGCCGAATCGCATCTTGGGGTATTGGGCGGCGAGGGCGGCGACGTAGTCGTTGGTGACGTGCAGGTGTGTCGCCGCTTCGTCGACCTGTCCATCGCTCGTGTACACCTGATCGAAGGCCAGGACGACCGCCGCGTCCAGCTCTGGCGTGCCTGACAGGCTGTCGGCCAGGGTGCGTTCGAGGGCACGTTCCGTCGTCGCATCATCGGCGTCGTTCGAAAGGCCGAGCTGCTGGCGCATCACACGAAACGCGAGCATCCGACGCGCATGCGCCGACACTCGGCCGTGTCCCGCCACCAACGCGGCAATGTGGACGTGACAGTCAACAATCACGGGGTTCGGGAGTCGGGGGTCGGGGACGGGCGCTGACGCGCCCGAGAGAGGAGAATACCTGAAAGGAGAAAGGAGGTCTCCCCACCCAATGCTCTCCCGTTTGCCCGTCTCCTCTCCCCTTTCTCCCTTTCTCCTCTCTCGGGCGCATCAGCGCCTGCTCCCGATCCCCGCTGTTCCGCGCTCCTCCAGCCCATAGATTTGCACCGTGCTTCCCGCGACCCCGCTCATGCAGCAGTACCGGGAGATCAAATCCCGGCACCAGGATGCGATCCTGCTGTTCCGCATGGGCGACTTCTACGAGATGTTCTACGAGGACGCGGAGATGGGGTCGCGGGCGCTCGGGCTGACCCTGACGTCGAGGAATAATGGCGCGTGCCGCGGCGGTTCCGCTCGCCGGCGTCCCCGTCAAGGCCGTGAGCGAGTACGTCCGCCGCCTGATCCAGCAGGGCTTCCGCGTCGCGATCTGCGATCAGGTCGAGGACCCCAAGCTCGCCAAGGGCGTGGTGCGTCGCGAGGTCATCGAGACGGTCACGCCGGGTGCGGCGTTCGCCGACGAGCTGCTGGAGCCCGTCCGCAACAACTTCCTCTGTGCCATCGCGGTCGTGCTGCCGCGGCCCGAGATCGAGGAGTGACTGCCGAATCGGAGCGCATGCTCGGGATCGCCGGCGGCGATCTGTCGACTGGCGAGTTCCGCCTCGCCACGGTGCCGCGTCCGATGCCGGCAGCGGTCCTCGCTCGGCTCGCGCCGCGGTGAAGTCCTGCTCGTTCGGGGCATCGAGCTGGGCTCCGCCGGGTGATCGATCGACGGCGTCCTTCTGACGGAACGAGACGGCTGGGAGTTCGATCCAGCTCTGGCGGGCGATGCGCTCCGCCGCCAGTTCGGCGTGTCATCGCTCGAGGGACTCGGTATGGGCGCCGAGGATGCGACCGCGATCGGCGCTACGGGCGCATTGCTGCGCTATCTCCGTGAGCTGCAGCCCGCCGGCATCCCTCACCTGGCACCGCCGCTCATCGAGCGCGCGCGCGGCATCGTGCCGCTCGACGACATGACGCGGCGCAATCTCGAGCTCGTCGAGTCGCTGCGAGGCGGCACTCGCGACGGCACGATGCTCAATGTGCTCGACGACACCCTCACGCCGATGGGAGGCCGGCTGCTCCGGCAGTGGCTCCTGGCGCCGCTCACCGAGCGTGCAGCGATCGAGCAGCGGCTGGATCGTGTCGGCGCGCTGGTCGGTGACTCCCTGGCACGTGCGGCGCTCCGCACGCACTCGACGGCGTCCGCGACCTCGAGCGATTGGCAGGTAAGGCGGCCGCGCAGCGCGCCACGCCGCGCGAGCTGCGCGCACTGGGTGACTCGATTGGGCGGCTCCATCAGTCGCAGAAGCCGTCGCCCGCCTGCGCAACGCCGCGAGCGCACTGGGGGCGCAAGCGTTCGATCCGTACGTGACCGACTGGGACGACTGCGCCGACATCGGCGATCCCATTCGCCGGGCGCTCGTGGAACGGCCGCCTATCGCCATCGGGGAGGAGCCTACGATCGCGGCCGGGGTCGACGCGACCTTGGACGAGCTCCGGGTCTGGCGCGACGGCGGCAAGGATCAGATCGCGGGGATGCAGGTGGCTGAGCGCGAGCGAACCGGCATTACGTCGCTCAAGATCGGCTACAACCGGGTGTTCGGGTACTACATCGAAATCACGAACGCGCATCGGGCGTCGATCCCGGCGGACTACCAGCGACGACAGACGTTGACGGGCGCCGAGCGGTACGTGACGCCGGCGCTCAAGGAGTACGAAGAGCGAGTGCTCACGGCGGCCGAGCGGATCGAAGGGCGCGAGCGGGAGCTGTTCGACGCGCTGCGTGCGACCGCGGGACGCGGCGCGTCGCGCTTGCAGCGGGTCGCGCGTCTGGTCGCGGAGCTCGACGTCCTGGCTTCGTTCGCGCAGGTCGCGCAGCGCGAGCGATACAACCGACCGACGATCACGGAGGACTTCGCACTCGAGATCCGCGGCGGTCGGCACCCGGTCGTCGAGCGGATGATGCCGCGCGAACAGTTCATCCCCAACGACGTGATCTTGGCGGAGTCGACGCGCGTGATCGTGCTCACGGGCCCCAACATGGCGGGGAAGTCGACGATCCTGCGACAGGTGGGGCTCATCGTCCTGCTCGCGCAAGTCGGCAGCTTCGTACCCGCGGCGGCCGCCACGGTGGGGATCGTCGATCGGCTGTTCACGCGAGTCGGCGCGAGCGACAATCTCGTGCGGGGGCAGTCCACGTTCATGGTGGAGATGTCGGAGACGAGCGCGATCCTGCACACGGCGACCGCGCGCAGCCTCGTACTGCTCGATGAGATCGGTCGGGGGACATCGACCTACGACGGCGTCTCGATCGCTTGGGCGGTGACTGAGCACTTGCACACGGTACTCCGGTGCAAGACGATCTTCGCCACGCACTACCACGAGCTGACGCAGCTCGCGGAGGATCTGCCCGCCGTGCGCAACTTCAACGTGGCCGTCCGCGAAGTGGGTGAGCGCATTCTCTTCCTGCACCGGATGGAGCCTGGCGGCGCCGATCGCTCATACGGGATCGAAGTCGGACGGCTGGCCGGACTTCCGGACACGGTCCTGGCGCGCGCGCGCAGCGTGCTCGCCCTCCTCGAGGCCGAAGAGTTGGCGACGGCCCGCAGCACGCACGGGACCGGTCGCGCGCCCCGCATGCGTCCGATCCGCCGCGAGCAGCTGGGGTTGTTTGCGAGGGATGAGGGACTAGGGATTAGGGATTAGGGGTTAGCAACCGCGGCGCTACTGACGAGTGCAACCGTCCTCGGTCCCGCGGGTGGTTAACCCCTAGTTCCTAATCCGTCATCAGTCGTCTCGTGGCATATTTCCTCGTGATGATCATCGTTCCGCTACCCGCTACCGCCGCCCGCTCGAGCGGGGGCTTCTCTTGCACCCAATGACTGACACTTCCATGGCGACCGCGGCTGCCACAGCACCGCCCGGGGATGCACTGCGCCGTACCCCGCTGACCGACGTCCATATCGCGTTGGGAGCCAAGATGGTGCCGTTTGCCGGCTACCTGATGCCCGTACAGTATCCGACGGGCATTACGGCCGAGCACACCGCGGTCCGCACCCACGTCGGCCTCTTCGACGTGAGCCACATGGGCGAGTTCCTTGTCCGCGGGCCGCAGGCTCTGGCGTGCGTGGACTACTTCACGACCAACGACGTGGGAGCGCTGGCCGTCGGCCAGGTGCAATACTCGACCATCCTCAATCCTCACGGTACCATCGAGGATGACTGCCTGGTCTACCGCTACGAGGACCACTGCATGCTCGTGGTCAACGCGTCCAATCGAGCCAAGGACTGGCGGCTCCTGACGAAGGTCCGTGGCGAGCGCGGGTTCGCGTGTGAGTTGACCGACGTCAGTGATGAGATGGCGTCTCCTCGCGTTGCAGGGGCCGGACGCCGAGCGTGTGCTTCGCTCGCTGACTACGACTGACCTCATCCGCGATCGAGTACTACCACTTCGTGGTCGGAACCGTCGCGGGGGTGCACGCCGACGATTTCGCGGACCGGCTACACCGGCGAGGATGGATTCGAGCTGTACGTGAACGCGAGCGACGCGGTCCGTCTATGGGAGGCGCTCATGCGATCCGACCCCACCTCGGTCACCGTCACACCCGCGGGGCTCGGCGCGCGCGATACCTTGCGCCTCGAGATGGGCATGGCGCTCTACGGCAACGACATCGACGATACGGTGACTCCGCTCGAGGCCAACCTCGGCTGGCTCGTGAAAATCAAGAAGGGCGAATTCGTTGGTCGGGATGCGCTGCTCGCCCAACGCGCCGCCGGCGTTCCGCGCAAGCTCGTTGGCTTCACGGCAGACGGCCGGGTGTTCCCTCGACCGGGCTATGCGATCTCACAGGCCGGGCACGCTCGCGGGCCCGTGCGCAGTGGCACGGTGAGCCCGACGCTCGGCATCGGCATCGGAACGTGCTATCTGCCGACCGCGGTCGCGGTCCCCGGTACCGCGATCGAGATCGACGTGCGGGGGAAGCCTGCCGCGGCCACGGTCGTCAGATGCCGTTCTATACAAAGGGCACGCATAAATGAGGGGGATAGTGGCTAGGTACTAGTGGCTAGTGAACAGACCGCGAGGCCAGCAACGGCGACGTGTAGCGGCCCCATGGTTCGTTCACCGGACACTAGTCCTAGCGTGCCTAGCGGCGAGTCCCTAGTCACTAGCCACATGCTTCTGTAGAGGTCATTCGAGATGACGGCAATGCAACCGGAGCCGACAGCAGCTCCGATCACGGACGAAAACAGCTTTATCCCGCGCCACATCGGACCGAGCGACGCCGACGCAGCGGCAATGGCGCGCGTAGCTCGGCTACGAGTCGCTCGACGCGGTCATCGATGCGACGATCCCCGAGAGTATTCGCCTGCGCCGGCCGCTGGCGTTCCCGGCGGGCCGCAGCGAGCTCGAAGCGCTCGCGGCATTCCGACGCGTCGCCGAGCGCAACCAGGTCTTCCGCTCGTTCATCGGCCTGGGCTACTACGAGTGCCTCACGCCACCGGTGATTCAGCGCAACATCCTGGAAAACCCAGGATGGTACACGGCCTACACGCCGTATCAGGCGGAGGTGGCTCAGGGTCGGCTCGAGGCACTGCTGAACTACCAGACGATGGTGAGCGATCTCACGGGTCTGCCCGTGAGCAACGCGTCGTTGCTCGATGAGGCGACGGCCGCCGCCGAGGCCATGGGCGTCGCGTGGGCCGCGCGCGGCTCAGCCGATCGCTCCGTTTTCTTCGTTTCGCGCGAGTGTCATCCGCAGATCATTGAGGTCGTGCGCACCCGCGCCAAAGCGCGTGGCATCACCGTCACCGTCGGTGACCACCGGACCTTCGCGTTCGGCCCGACCGTGTTTGGAGCGCTCGTGCAGTATCCTGCGAGCGACGGGGCGATCTATGACTACGCCTCTCTGCGCGCGACACTGGCCGCAGACAAGGCGCTCGTGATTGCCGTCACGGACTTGCTGGCGCTCACGCTGCTCACACCGCCCGGGAGCTGGGGAGCCGACATCGCCGTCGGCAGCAGCCAGCGGTTCGGCGTCCCGCTCGGCTTCGGCGGTCCGCACGCCGCGTTCTTCGCCTGTCGCGAGGAATTCACTCGACAGGTGCCGGGCCGCGTCATCGGCGTCTCCCGCGATGTCGACGGACACCCGGCGCTGCGCATGGCATTGCAGACGCGCGAGCAGCACATCCGGCGCGAGAAGGCGACGAGCAACATCTGCACAGCGGAGGTGCTACTCGCCGTCATGGCAGGGATGTATGCCGCATGGCATGGGCCGGACGGGCTACGCCGGATCGCGCGGCGCGTTCATCGCCTCGCTGGCACCTTTGCCGCGGGCGTCCGCCGACTCGGCTACGGCGTCGCGCACGACGTCTTCTTCGATACCGTCCGCGTGGAGCTGCGCCGGCGTAAGCTGAGCGAGCTGCTGCGGGAGGCACGTGCCCAGCGGATCAATGTCCGCGTCTTCGCGGACGAGGACGGGCCGCCGTCCGTCGGGGTCTCGATTCAGGAGACGACGACGCTCGCGGATCTCGCCGACCTGTTCACCGTGTTCAACGGCGGCACGCCGGCACCGTTCACACCGGCGGAGATGGCGCACTCGGTCCACGACGAATTCGCCGATCCGTTCGCCCGACGGACGCCGTATTTGACGCACCCGGTCTTCAACAGCGCGCACTCCGAGACCGAGATGCTCCGGTACATCCGGCGGCTCGAGGCGCGCGATCTATCGCTCACGACGTCGATGATCCCGCTCGGCTCGTGCACGATGAAGCTCAACGCGACGGCCGAGATGCTGCCGGTGACGTGGCGTGAGGTCGGGCAGATCCATCCGTTTGCGCCCAGCGAGCAGACCGATGGGTATTCGGTGTTGTTCGAGCGTCTGGAGTCGGCGCTGGGTGAGATTACGGGACTCCCGGCCGTGTCACTCCAGCCCAACGCCGGGTCCCAGGGAGAGTACGCGGGGCTGCTGGTGATCCGTCGCTATCACGAGGCGCGCGGCGAGGGACGCACCCGGACCGTCTGTCTCATCCCGCAATCGGCCCACGGCACGAACCCGGCGAGCGCCGTGATGGCTGGTCTGCAGGTCGTCGTGGTCAAGACCGACGCGCGCGGCAACGTGGATCTCGCCGACCTGCGGGCCAGGGCCGAGCAGCATCGTCAGGAGCTCGCCGCGCTCATGATCACGTATCCGTCGACGCACGGGGTGTTCGAGGAGAGCATCCGCGACGTGTGCGGGATCGTCCATGCGGCGGGGGGCCAGGTGTATCTGGACGGGGCGAACATGAACGCGATGGTGGGCCTCTGCCGCCCGGGCGACATGGGCGCGGACGTGTGTCACATCAACCTGCACAAGACGTTCTGCATCCCGCACGGTGGCGGCGGGCCGGGCATGGGGCCGATCGCCGTGGCGCCACATCTCGCGCCATTCCTGCCCGGCCATCCGCTTTGCCGACGTGGGAGGCGGGGTCGAAGCCATCGGGCCGGTCGCGGGCGCCCCGTGGGGCAGCGCGAGCATCCTCCCGATCTCCTACATGTACATGGATCTCATGGGCGGTGAGGGGCTCACGCGGGCGAGCAAGGTGGCGATCCTCAACGCCAACTACATCGCCCATCGCCTCGATGCGCACTTCCCGGTCCTCTACAAGGGAAGCCGCGGTCTCATCGCGCACGAGTGCATCCTGGACTGCCGGCCCTACAAGGCATCGGCCGGTGTCGAAGTCGAGGACGTCGCCAAGCGGCTCATGGACTACGGGTTCCATGCGCCGACGGTCTCGTTTCCCGTCGCGGGCACACTCATGGTCGAGCCCACCGAGAGTGAGTCGCGGGCGGAGCTCGATCGGTTCTGCGACGCGATGATCGCCATCCGCGGTGAGATTCGCGAGATCGAGGCAGGGCGGGCGGACCGCGCGGACAATGTGCTCAAGCGCGCACCGCACACGTTGGCGCAGATCGCCGCCAACGAGTGGCATCGGCCCTACAGCCGCGAGAGCGCGGCGTTTCCCGCTCCGTGGACGCGGGTGCACAAGTTCTGGCCCTCTGTTGGTCGCATCGATGCGGCCTTCGGTGATCGGAGTCTCGTGTGCGCGTGCCCGCCCATCGAGGCGTATGGCTCCGCCGGATCGACCGTGACCCTCGGCGCGAGCGCGAACCACGGGCAGACCGCGATCCCTCACGGATCGTGACCGGCCAGTGAGCGTGCCTTCGGGGCTCGACCGGGCGTGGTGGCGCGTGGCCGCCGTCACGGTCGGTGTCGGCTTGGTCGTGGCAGGTTTCACGGCGTGTGTCACGAAGGAGGACGCCAAGAAGCTCGTGCAGGCGCTGCAGTCGCAGCAGCAGCCGACTCGGCCCGATGTCCTGCCTGTCATGCTGAATCGTGAGGTGCCGGTCCACTATCCGCCGACGCTGTACAGTCGGAAGGCGCAGGGGAACGTCGTGCTGCGCATCTTCATCGACTCGACGGGACACGTGCGTCCCGAGTCCACCACCGTCGCGCAATCCTCCGGGCAACCAGCGTTCGACTCGGCGGCGATCGCTGGTGTCGGCGATCTGCGATTCACCCCGGCTCAACGGCACGGCGCGCCGGTCGCCGTATCCGTGCTCTTTCCCATTGACTTCCGGCATCCGGAGGCACCGCCAGTGCCGGGGGACAGCGTGTTGCGACACAGCGGCGACACCGGCCAGCCGCCGGGGCTGCGCACCCAGCACGCCGACAGCGCGAGGAGGTAACATGGCGCGGAGGGGAACTGACCGACGGTCGGCGCGAAACGGGTCTCGGTCTACTGCAACGAAGCGTGGCACTCGACCGGTGACGCCGCGGCCTCCCAAGCCGCCGACTTCTGGCAAGTCCACGACGGCGGCGGCCGCGATGAAGATCGAGGACCATCCGCGGCATCGCCGACCGTACGAGAGCGTGCTAGAGACGATCGGCTGGACGCCACTCATCCGGCTGCACCACGTGACGCGCGGCATTCGCACGCCGGTGTATGGGAAGGCCGAGTTCTTCAATCCCGGCGGGTCGGTAAAGGATCGGATCGGCATGCCGATCATCGAACGCGCCGAGCGCGAGGGGCGGCTCGCCCGGCGGCACCATCGTCGAGGGGACGAGCGGCAACACGGGAGTCGGACTGGCGATCGCCGCCGCGCTCAAGGGCTACAAGTGCATCTTCACGATGCCGGACAAGATGTCGCAGGAGAAAGTCCGGCTGCTCAAGGCATTTGGCGCGCAGGTCATCGTGACGCCGACGGCAGTGCCGCCGGACCATCCGGACAACTACGTCGTGATGGCGCGTCGGATCGCATCGGAGACGCCGAACGCCATCCTCGCGGACCAGTTCTACAACCAGGCCAATCCCGATGCACACTACGCGACCACGGGGCCCGAGCTCTGGGAGCAGACCGAGGGACGTATCACGCACTTTGTCGCGGCCGCTGGGACCGGTGGCACGATGACCGGAGTGGGGCGGTATCTCAAGGAGCACAACCCTGCGATTCGGGTGATCCTCGGCGACCCTGTGGGCTCGATTCTCGCGGAGAAGTGGCGGACGCACGGCGAGGCGGTCGTGGAGGGCACGCCGTACAAGGTCGAGGGGATTGGGCAGGACAAGATTCCGGGAACGCTCGACCTGAGCGTCATCGACGAGTTCCATACAGTCAGCGATCGCGACAGCTTCGCCATGGCCCGGCGGCTGACGCGTGAGGAAGGGCTTTTCGTCGGTGGATCGTCGGGACTCATCGCGCACGTCGCACTCGACCTGGCGCGCCGGATCAACGATCCCTACGCCTTTGTCGTGACCTTCCTCTGCGACACCGGCGAGCGATATCTCTCGAAGCTGTACAACGACGAGTGGATGCGAGAGAACCAGATGCTCGCCCGCGATCGCGTGACGCTCGTCGAAGTGTTGCACGCGAAAGACGCTACCGGGCCGGCCGTGGTCGGCGTCGCGCCTTCATCGACGGTACGTCAGGCACTGCGACTCATGACCCTGCACGATGTATCGCAGCTGCCCGTGATGGACCGGGATCGGTGCATCGGGTCGATTTCCGACTGGTCGCTCTCGGCCAAGAGCCTGGCCGATCCCAAGATGCTCGACGCGACAGTGAGCGATGTGATGGACGCGCCCTTCCCGACTGTGGACTCGAACCGATCGGCCGACTCAGTCGTCAAGCTGCTATCCAAGGCGAGCCCTGCCGTGCTCGTCACCGATCCTGACGGGACCAATGTCCGAGGCATCGTGACGCGGTCGGACCTGTTGCACTTTCTGATGGCCAGATCCTGACCGGATGCGCATCACCGTTCTGCTAGGTGGGGCGTCCTCCGAGCGCGACGTGTCACTCGCGAGTGGGTTCCGGGTCGTCGATGCGTTGCGGTCGACCGGCCACGTGGTGACCGCGGTCGATCCGGTGCGCGGAGTACTGCAGTCGTCGGATGAGCTCGCGCTCCGCGTGCCAGTGCGCCGCGCGCCCCCGTCGCTCGAAGAGTTGGCGCGGCTGAGCGGCGCCCGTCTGCGCGAGATCGATCCGGAGGTTCTGACGCTGCCGGCGATCGGCGATGCCGATGTCGTGTTCCTTGGATTGCATGGCGGCCGAGGCGAGGACGGGACGATCCAGGCGATGCTCGATGCGCTGGGCGTTCCCTACACGGGCAGCGGGCATCTGGCGAGCGCGCTCGCGATGGACAAAGATCTCTCGAAGACGCTGTTCCGTGCTGCGGGAGTCATGACCGCGGACTGGACCATGGCGCCGGCTCGCGACGAGGTCGTGGAGCAGGCCTTGGGCTTCCCAGTCGTGGTCAAGCCGTCGAAGCAAGGATCGACGGTGGGGCTCACCGTAGTGCGGGAGCGCGCGAAACTGCAGGCCGCGATCACGCAAGCGTTCCAATACGACGACGAAGTGATGATCGAGCGATTCGTACCTGGGCGCGAGCTCACCGTCGGTGTACTCGGTGACGAGGCACTGCCCGTCGGCGAAATCTTCCCCGAGCACGAGGTGTACGACTACGAGTGCAAGTACACGGCCGGGATGGCGCGCGAGGAGTTTCCCGCACGCCTGAGCGCACGTGAGGCGTCGATGCTGCAGGACCAGGCACTGCGCGCCTTCGGCGCGCTGAAGCTGCGCGGATGTGCGCGTATCGACTTTCGATTGGCTGCCGACGGCATTCCGTACTGCCTCGAGGCGAACACTCTGCCAGGGCTGACCGGGACGAGCCTCATCCCGCAGGCCGCTGCAGCGCGCGAGATGGGCTTTGCGGAGCTGTGTGAGCGCATCGTGAATCTTGCGGTGGCGCGGCCGCTGCGCGGCCGAGAGAGTAGAACTACAGAGAGTAGAAAGTAGACGGCAGCGGCTGACCCCGCGCGAGACGTGCCGGTGTCTACTATCTACTTTCTGTACGTCTACTTTCTGGGGCGCGTCCAGCGCCCGTGGGTTACGGCGATGCCGTTCAGGTCGTCGCCCGCGGACGTATTAAATTGCGATCGGGCGGCCCGATTCCAGCATCCCTCGTCCGCCTCCCCTGACGCGTTGCCCGCCAGTCCCCATGTCCTTCTCCGCTGCTGAGACGCACGACGACCGACCCCGACTGACGCCGGCTGTGCAGTGGTTGATCGGGCTCAACGTCCTGATCTACTTCCTGCAGGTGACCGTCGTCGGGCCGACGGACATGCAGCGGTGGTTTGGGTTCAGGTTCCACGACCTGGCTGCGGGCATGCCGTGGACCGTCTTCACCTACATGTTCGTCCATGCCGGCTTCTGGCATATCGCGATGAACATGTTGTTCTTGTGGGTGTTCGGACCGCGGGTCGAGCGAGCGTGGGGCTCAGGGGCGTTCGTTCGATACTATCTGGTTTGCGGGCTCGGCGGCGTCCTCGCGCAGTCGATCATGAATCGCGAGACCACGCTCATCGGCGCATCGGCCGCGATCTACGGCGTCATGCTCGCCTACGCAGTGCGGTGGCCGGACGACGAGTTCCTGCTGTGGTTCGTGGTGCCGGTCAAGGCAAAGTGGCTGGTGGCCGGCTGCGTCCTGTTCGATCTGCTGCTCGGCGTCTCGATGGTCGCGGGCGCGACATCCGGCGTTGCGCATTTCGCCCACCTGGGCGGCCTCGTGACCGGGTGGCTCTATCTTCACACTCCGCCCTCGAGCGCCCTCGAGCGCTTCCGTCAGCGTGTATCCCGTGCGCCGGACGTGCCTGACGAGCCGCCGCGCCCCGTCCCCCGCGGCCTCCCCCGCGCCCGCGATGCGCGCCGCGAGGTGGATGAAATCGTAGCCAAGAGCAAGGCCGCGGTCGCCAAGCGCCCGGCGACAGCGCAAGCGCCACGTCCGGCGCCGCGAGCGCGCCGTGGCGACGACATCAATGCGTTGCTGGACAAGATCTCGCAGTTCGGGCTCGAGAGCCTCACCAGCGACGAGCGCCGCATGCTCGAGGACGCATCTCGGAAGCTGCGGGATGATGGGGGCTAAACAGCTAACAGCTAGTGGCTAGCGACTAGCCACCAGCGACGAGCCACCAGCCTCCCGCCTCTGCCCCAGCGCCGCTCGCACGACCGACTTGATCCCACCACGCACATTGAAGTCGCCGACGACCTCAATCCAGCGAGGGTGCAGCGTGGCATGGAGGTCGTCGAGGATCCGGTTGACCGCCCGCTCATAGAAGATCCCGTCGTTACGATAGCTCCACAGGTAGAGCTTGAGGCTCTTGAGCTCCACGCAGACGTGGTCCGGGACGTAGGTGATCATCATCGTCCCAAAGTCGGGGGCGCCCCCTTTGAGGAGCGCCAGCTCCGCAGCGTCACTCTCGACACCCCCCAGCGGGCAAAGCGATGTGAACTCGGCGCATGTCATGTGCACCTCGTAGTCACGTCCGGGATATGGGTTGGGAAACGTCTCCAGAAGCTCAGGCTGCGGCATGACGGGCAAGGTACAAGGGTGGAGGGACTGGGGTCAGAGGGTGTCGTTGACCGTGGTGTGACGTCGCCAACTACCACACGGTGACGGCCTTTCATACGTTTCTCCCGCGGCGCCACTCGGCCGCGGCGGGTCGGCACCGCGGGGCGAGGCACAGCGTCGCCCCTCCATGTCCGATGCGGCCCGATTGTCATCGGGCGGTCCGCTCTCGACGGAATCGTTCACTTTAACGTGTGGAGGTGCTTGCTCATGAATGTGCGATCAACAGTCGCAGTCGCGGCCATTCTCGGTAGCGTGGCCGTTGGGGGAGCATGGACAGTCCGGAGACCTGCCGTAACGGACGGCGCCCGTCATGTCCTGCAGAGCGCGCAAGGGATGAAGTGGACGGCGACGTTGAAGTCCGAGACCGGTAGCACGGTAGCGGGCACCGCGACGCTGGCAGCGGGGAGCGGGGCCGGTACGTCAGTCGCGACGATCTCCATCACCGGTGGCACGCCCGGGGCCTCGTATCCGTGGCACATCCACACGGGCAAGTGCGGCGCCGGCGGGGTCTTCGGTGGTGGCGCTTCGTACAAGCCAGTCAAGGCTGGCAGCGATGGAACCGGCACTTCCACGGCCGACCTCAAGGCCGCGGTGCCGAGCAGTGGCGACTATCACGTCAACGTCCATGCTTCGTCCACCGACATGAAGACGATTGCGTGCGGCGACCTCTCGATGGCCGGGATGTGAGGGGGTGACGGGGGACTAGTGGCTAGTGGCCAGGGATTAGGGGCTAGGGACTAGACTAGTGGCTAGACACAAACCGCAGGGCCAGTGACACGTCGCTGTCACTGGCCCTGCGGGTTTTTCGCTAGCCCCTAATCCCTAGCCCCTACGCCTGCAACAGCTTGAACAACACCGCCGGGTCTACGTTTCCACCGCTCACGACGCAGCAGACTCGCTTGCCACGGAAGCGGCCAGGATCCGCAAGGAGCCCGGCCACTGTCACGGCGCCCGTTGGCTCCGCTTTGATATTGGCCAGATGGAAGCACAAGCGGACGGCCTCGGCGATCTGATCCTCGGTGACCTCGATCGCGCCGGCGACGCCCGATTGCAGCACGGCCCAGTTGTGGGCGCCAACGCTTCGCGTCCGCGCGCCATCGGCAATGGTCTGTGGTTCCCGCTCCTGCGCGACGACGCGGCCTGCCGCAAGCGAGCGGACGAAGTCATTGGCCATCGCGGGCTCGACTGCCCACACCGCGGTCGGATCGTTGACTGCTCGCAACCCGGTCACCAGACCTGCGGCGAGGCCACCGCCACCCACCGGGGCCAGAATGGCGTCGAACGGCCGCCCAGTTAGGCCCTTCGAGGCCGACGTCGATCCCGCCGCGTTCGCACTGGAGGCGAGTGCGGCATTGATGGAGGCCAGCTCCTTTCCCAAGCTCGCATTCCCCTGAATCACAAACGGGTCGTCGTACGGACTCGCGACGTAGGCAGTGGGCTCGGCAGCCGCGAGCTCCGCGACCCGCGTCTCGCGTCGCACGACCGCGGTGTCGACTAGGTCGACCGTTGCGCCGTAGCCCTGCACGGAGTCGATCTTGACGCGCGCTGAGTTCGCCGGCATGACCACGGTGCAGCGCTTGCCTGCAAGGCGACAGGAAAACGCCATTGCTTGGCCGAAATTGCCGGAGCTCGCGGTGATGACCGACGCGTGGGGGATCGACCGGACGACATTGGAAGCCGCCCGATACTTGAAGCTGCCCGTCCATTGAAACGTTTCGCTCGCCAGGACGACATCGACGCCCAGGCGCTCTGACAACCGGGTGGACTCGATGAGAGTTGTGGGCCGTGGGTCTTTCATGTTGTTAATTTTCGCCCATGACGCGCAAAGCCGCCACCTTCTGGCCCGTCATGTTCGCGCTGGTCGCAGCCGACTGCAGCACGAAGGAGTTCGCGGTGGGGCATCTCTCGCCCGCGTACTTGCCGCACAACGAGTTAGGCGAGGTGGTGCGATTTACGCTGGCCTACAACCCTGGCGCCGCCTTCAGCATGAGCTTGGGGAGCGCCTCGCGCTGGGGGTTCACGGTGCTGGCACTGGTAGCGCTGGCCACCCTCGCCGTCGTCTATCGCTCGGCCGCCAATGAGGACTGGCTTCAGGCGGGCGCTATCGCCCTCATTGCGGGGGGCGCGCTTGGCAACCTCGTCGATCGCATCCGTTCTGTGCGCGGTGTTGTCGATTTCATCGACGTCGGATTCGGCGACCGTCGCTTTTGGACATTCAACATCGCCGACGTCGGCGTGACGTGCGGCGCGCTCCTGCTCGCGTGGGTCCTGTGGAAACGGGCGGCGGACGCTGGTGGCTAGGGACTAGGGATTAGGGAACAAACCCTACGGCGAGTGACACGTTGCCGTCACTGGCCCCCAGGGTTTGTTCACTAGCCACCAGTCCCTAGTCCCTAGTTTTGGAATTCCTAGCTTTGGACCTCGATCTTGCGACCATGCGATGCTGGTTGCCGCTCGGGGACCGGGACCGTGATTTCGAGCACGCCATCCTTGAAGTGCGCTTGGGCTTGATTCGGATCGGCGTCCTCGGGCAGCGGAATGACGCGATAGAACGATCCGTAGCTTCGCTCTGAGCGATACACGTTCCCGCGGTCGTCTTCCTTCTGCTGCTCGCGGTGGCCAGAAAGGCTGAGCATGCCATCGTTCACTTCGACCGAGATGTCCTTCTGCGACACGCCCGGTAGCTCGGCGTGAACGACGAGGTCGCTCCCGCGCTGAAAGACGTCGACGGTCGGCATCCACATTGGCTGATCGGAATGCGGGAAGAGGTTGCTCAACACCGTGTGCCGCCGTGGCGTCGGAATCAGCGAGGGGAACAACCCGAATCCGCCGAAGGGGAAATCGCCGAACATGCGGTCCATGTCCTCAGAGAGCCGGCGCATCAGCGTGAACGGACTCATGGCGCTGCCCGGTGTTCGCACCGCGCGACTCTGATCCTGTGTGGCCAATCCGGGGCTTGTGCCCGCCCCGCCCTCTCGACTCGTCGCGATCTCGCGCTCACGGTCGGACGCTGGCGCGGCGCCCGCGCTTGCTTTCATGCCCCCTGAGTCGCCACGGTCTTGGCCACCCGGTCGAGTTGTGCCGCCCGACGACGCGCCGGCGGGCGCGCTACCTCCTCCCGATGCCGAACGCGATCCTGTGCCTTGGCCAACCGACGTCGAGCTGGCACTCGTCGTGGCGGAGCTGGCCGACGGGCCCGGCGAATCCGAGCTCTGCGACGCTCGGTTTTGAGATGGATCGGGTGTAGCCATGGTCTCTCCTCGTGGCAGGCGTAGACGTATACGTGCCGGTTGCTTTGAGGGCGCGCAAAGGAAGTGCCAGGGATAAGTGACTGGGGACTGGTGGCTAGTGGCTAGTAGACGCGCCGTCGAGCCAGTGACACGTCGCCCGTGACTCGCCCCGAGATTGGCTCGCCAGTTACTAGTCCCTAGCCCCTGTTCCCTCGCCGTCTCGCGTCGACCGGCTGCCCGGCCTCTTCGCGTTGTAGGGCGGAAAGAACGACACGTCATGCGAGAGCAGTCCGCCGTGGCCAAGCGCGCTCAGCGCGTGCGGTGTCACCGCTTCGTGCGCCAGAACGCGCGGCAGGATGAGATCAAAGCTCGTGAGTTGGGAGAACAGCCCGCACGTGGGCAGGCCGAGGATGACTCGCTCTCTCCAATGTGCCAGCCAGAACAGGCTACCGGGATGTACCGGCACGCCGAAGCGATCGACGTTGACGCCCAACTGATCGAGCGCGACGAATGCGGGGTCCAGTGGATCGAGCGATTTCATCCCCGCCATGAGCACGACGGTTGCGCCGGTCTCGCCGACCTGGATGAGTGCGTCCGCGATCGCGCTGGCCGCAGGCCGCACAAAGACGGGCGCGAGCAACTGCGATCCAAACCACGCGACCTTGTCCCGCAGCGCCGTGGTGAAACGCGCCGCCGCGCGCTCGTCCAGCCGCTCCTGCACGACGGCACCGACCGTCGTACGTTGGAATCCGGCGACTCGCGCCAGTCCGCCGGCTCGGTGTGCGATCCGCTCCGCCTCGACGACGGCATCGCCTGGCAAGACCAACGGTGCGACCTTGGCTCGGCCAATGATCGCACCCGCATCGACGATCTGACCATCCAATCGCGTATAGACGCATGCGCCGATGACGTCGTTGAGTGCGGTCAAGGCATCGGCCGCAATGCGCAGCAGGCCGCGATGGGACGCGATCAACGGCCAGTGGCCAGTGCCAAGCGTGCCGACCTCCACGCCGGCACCGGCCGCGGCTCGGGCAATGCGCAGCCCAGCCTCCGTCTCGTGGACGTCACCCGTTTCGCGCTCGATGAGGTGGAGCTCCTCCCACGGCGCAGATCGGAGACGAGGGAGATCGCTGGGCGAGAGCACGTGTCCCTTGGCCCAGCCTGATTGACCGTCAGTCGCTGGCACTTCGTGTGCGAGGACCCAACCAGCCTGCGGCGAGCCCGTGTCGCCGTCGGCGCGACGCCTGATGAGGTGCAGGTGCATGGCGAGGCGCCCGCGAGCTACGCGTGTGCCGCCCGAACGGCCACGATCTGCGCGATGATCGACAGTGCAATCTCGGGCGCGGTGCGTGCGCCGATATCGAGGCCGATCGGGATATGTACGCGATCGAACGCGGCTTCGTCGATTCCGTCCGCGGCGAGGAAGGAGCGGAGTGCGCGGGCGCGGGTGCGCCCTGCGAGCAATCCGACGTACGCAAGCTCCTTCGCGAGCAGGACCCGCAGGATGGGGAGCTCGAACTTGTAATCATGTGTGACAATGACCGCGTATGTCGATCCGTCGTAGCGCTGGTGCTCGGCGAGGGTCCCCACGTTGCCGACGAGCAGCTCATCGGCATCGGGGAAGCGCTCACGCGTGGCGAACCGTTCTCGCGCATCGATGACCGTCACCCGCCACCCGAGCACGGTTGCATAGGCAACGAGGGGCATTCCCACGTGTGTTGCGCCGAAGACGATGAGGCGTGGCGGTGGCGCGTACAACCCGAAGAACAGATCCGTCCCCGGCGCCGTCACGGAGCTCGTGGACGAGGTGCCTCGCGTGAACACCTCCACGGCCGCCACCCGCGCTGCATCGTCGAGCGCCGGGTTGCCCAGTGTGCCCGCGGCCGACCCATCCTCGTAGACCACGAGGCGCGCGCCGGTGCCTGGCAACTGGGCGACAACGACAACGCGACGACCTGCGCCGACCGCGCGGCGTACGGCTCCGTACGCTTCGACGATCGCCGATCCTTCGCCAACGAGACGGACGGGCTCGACCAGCACTCGCAGCGTGCCGCCACACGTGAGCCCCAAGTCCCAGCCTTCCTCATCGCGTAGCGAGAGCGCGAGCATTCTTGGGACGCGCCGACGTCAACACTTCTTCAGCGGCAGTGACCACTTGGGCATCGACACAACCGCCAATAGTCACCGAGCCAAGAATGCGGCCCCCCTCACCGACCCACATAGTGGCGCCGGACTTCTGCGGCGTGGTTCCTTCGGTCGCCACGAGCGTGGCCAGGGCAGCTCGGCGCTCGGTGCGGCCCATGCGTTCCAACTCGGCCAACGTGTCGTGGAGGTCGGGGACCCGAGGCATGGCCGTTATAAGATAAGGCCTCGGGGTGGTGTCCCGGCCTTTGTTCGCCCCCTGATCCGTCGTCGGAGCTTGTATTACCATGCATAGCGTGAGCGAGCCGATTCGAGGGTTGCTGCCGAGCGACCGCCAATTGCGGCCGCACGAGATGCTGACCGCGGCGTACCTCATCGTGACGGGACTCTTGGGCGCGGTGTTCGGCTCACTGGCGGATTGGTGGCCGGTCCTCGTCGCGCACGCAGTGGCCGTCGGGGTCATCGTGTTCGTGTTCCCGCGCCTGCCGTCACGTCGCTGGATCGACGCCCTCAGGGACTGGTTGCCAGTGCTGGCGCTCCCGCTCCTGTACACTGAAGTCGGCCGGCTGGACCGGCTCGTCAGCACGGAATATCACGACGGTACGATCTCGGCCGTCGACCTGGCATTGTTCGGCCGGCCGGGTATTGCGCTGCGCCATCTCCTGCCGTGGCGACCCTTCGTCGAGTACATCCACTTCAGCTACGTCGCCTACTACATCCTGCTGCCTCTGCTGGGGGGAGCGCTCTATCTCCGCGGCCAACGCCGCGAGTTCCGCTACGTGTTGGCTGTCGTGTTGGGCACGTTTTACGTCTGCTACACGTGCTTCATTCTGTTCCCGGTCGCAGGCCCGTGGTACCGGCGGCCGCACCCCTCATACGCCCACATGAACCTGTTCTTCCCCCGCGTCGTGCAGGAGGTGCTCCAGCACTGGGCGTCAAAAGGGGCGGCGTTCCCGAGCTCACACGTGGCCGTCGCGGTCCTGATCTGGCTACTCGCCTGGCGGTTGGCGCGGCGCCTGTTCTGGCTGCTCGCTCTCATCGTGCCCGCAATCACGCTCGCGACCGTCTACGGGGGATTCCACTACACGATCGACGCAGGTGCCGGGGCGCTCGTCGGGATTGCTGGGTATGTCCTCGGCCCCCGTTTGGTCCGCTGGCTTGGGGGCCATGCTCCTGGGGATCCGGAGTTGGGCGTCGGAGACTGAAGGGCGCGGGCGCTGACGCGCCCGAGAGAGAAACACCTGAGAGGAGAACACCTGAGAGGAGAACACCTGAGAGGAGAAAGGAGACCCTAATCTCCCCATCCCGGTTTCTCCCGCTTTACCTGTCTCCTCTCGCCTTTCTCCTTTCTCCCGCCTCGGGCGCGTTAGCGCCCGCCCCCGCCCCCCGATTCCCTAATCCCCTGCCGTTCGTCTACCTCTCGACTCCTCATGTTTTTACGCTCTCGGGCGCGCTCTTGCGCCCGCGGGCCCGGATCTGCGGGCGCAATGTCCCTCCCTTTCGAGATGATGACGGCGGACGCAGCGACCACCGAGTGGCTGCGGCGTTCGGATCGCGGCCGTGTCGGCGCCTTGTTGGCGTTTCTCGGTCTGACGGTCCTGATCTCGGCTGGTCGCGAGCGTGCCGAGCTCGCGGCCTTCCTCACGCTGGGTCTGTGGTTGACCACCGCCGTGATCGCAGAGCGGGTGCTGCGCGACCGCCGGAACGGGGACCGTCTCCGGGCCGTGTTACTGGCGGCCGACATCACCTGGATCACGGTGATGCTGCAGGTGACCGGCGTCACCCAGCGAACTGGCGTCGCGGCCTACATGTTCATCGTCGCGGTCGCCGCAGGCGCGCTGTCGCGCCGCGTGACGGCGTGGCTCACCCTTTGGGCGATAACGGCCTACGGCGTGCTCCTCGCGGCGGAGTCCACGCCCGACCTGCGACCGGAGGCTCTCGGCCCCGGCTTGGTGCTCGTCCGCGCGCCGTCCGCTCGTTTAGCCGCCTGGCTTCTCGGATCCGCCGCCCTGATTGCCCTCGCGTATGTCATGCGCACGCTCGTCTCGCTCCTCGCACGGACCGAGGCCCGGCACCGGTTGCTGTTCTGGGCGAGTCCTCGACCCATGTACATGCACGATGTCGAGACCTTGCAGTTTCTCGCCGTGAACGACGCGGCAGTGCGCGAGTACGGTTATTCGCGCGAAGAGCTGCTGACGATGACGGCCAGCGACATCACGGTACAGGAGGAGGGAAGCGCCGGTGCGCCCGGTGTCCTCGCGGACCACGGTGCCCACAAGCACGCTGGCACCTGGCGACACCACCGCCGCGACGGATCAGTCCTCGACGTCGAGATCACGTCGCACCCGATCTCGGTCGATGGACGGGCCGCCCGACTTGTACTCGTCACAGATGTGACCGAGCGCACCCGACTCGAAGCGCGCCTCCGACAGACCCAGCGCCTGGAAGCCCTCGGACGTCTGGCGGGCGGAGTAGCCCATGAGTTCAACAACCTCCTCGCCGCGGTCCTGGGGCATGCGGAGCTCCTCGCTGGCAACTTGCCACCGTCGGTCGAAGGCCACGACAATGTCGAAGAGATCATACGTGCGGCACGTCGCGGAGCCGACCTGACACGCCACATGCTGGCATTTGGTCGCCGACAACTGCTCAAGCCGGAGGTCGTCGACGTCAGTGCTGTCGTGCGCGACATCGAGCGCTTGTTGCGTCCACTCCTGGCCGCCGAGGTGCGCGTCGCGCTCAACCTGCCGCAGCCCTGCTGGGCCCACGTCGATCGAAGCCAGCTCGAGCTCGTGATCATGAATCTGGCCATGAACGCTCGCGACGCGATGCCTCGTGGTGGATCGCTGACGATCGAGACATTGTTCGTCGACCTCGGCGCGGCCGAGCGACAGCGCCACCCCAACGTCGCGCTCGCACCGGGTCATTATGTGCGCGTGAGCATCAGCGACACGGGCAGTGGGATCGCACCCGAAGTGCGCGACCGGATCTTCGAGCCGTTCTTCACGACGAAGCCTGTGGGGAAGGGTACCGGACTCGGATTGTCGACGGTTTACGGGATCATCAAGCAATCCGACGGCTACGTCTGGGTCTACAGCGAGGTCGGGCACGGCACGGCAATGCACGTGTACCTGCCGGCCGAGACGGCCCCCGATGCCAAAGCCGCGAACGGTGCCACGGATGCTCGCAAACGCGGGCGCGCGAGCGGCAGTCAGACGGGTCGCAGCCTGCGCAACACGCCGCCGCGCTCCCCTTCGCCGAAGACGAGTCGGCATGCCGAGCGACGCGGCGAGCACACAGTGCTCGTGGTGGATGACGAGGCGGCGCTGCGGGCTGCGGCCGTGCGAGCCCTGCGAGATGCCGGGTTCCGAGTGCTCGAGGCGGAATCAGAGGAACACGCGCTGGCACTCGCTGGAGAAGGTCCCCTCGATGTCCTGCTCACGGACGTCATCATGCCTTCACTCGATGGCGTGGCAGTGGCTGCGCGCATCCTGGAGCAGCAGCCCAACGTCCGTGTGATCTACATGTCGGGGTATCCCCAGACGCATCTCGTCTCGAATGGCCGGCTGCGCGGATCGTACACGTTCGTCGCCAAGCCGTTCACCGCAGTGGAGCTTTGCGAGGCGGTCGACCGCGCGACCGCAAAGCGGTCGCGAGCGCGCAGCGCGAGTTAGCGGTCGTACCTGACCAGCGATGTCTCGTCGGCGTGAGCCAGGATACGGAGGATCGCGTGGGAGCTTTCCTCGATCCAAAAGTGTTCCGTGATTCCGCCTGCAAAGTCCGCGGCGACCAACCAGCAATCCGCGCCTCGACCGGCGCGGGTCGTGATGTGCTCCTGGCCGGTGACGCGCACCGGGAGCGACTGGGTGACGTTGTCGGCGGGATAGTACAGCGGGAGCGTCGTCCGAAACCCGTCCGCGAGTGGCAGTGCGCGCAGGAGGAGGTCGATCGCGCCTGACGTGTAGACCGAATCAGGCACCATCGTCGAGAAGTAGTCGGCTGGCCGGCCCGGCGCCGAGTCGACTCCCACGAGTCGATCGGGGAGGTAGAGCAGCGTCACGATGTGGTCGTCGCCCAAGTCGGCGCGCTGACCCAGCGGCAGCAGCGACTGTGCGTCGACGCGCGTAACCGTCCGGGTGACAATGCCGACCGAGTCACGCTCCTCGAACAAGAGATCCAAGACCTGACGCCCGTGCGCTGCGGTTTCGCGGCGGACCGTCTCGATGGTCATGCCGATCGGGATGCGATCGCCGTCGCGGTGCGCGGCCACCGGTTGGATCACGCCCGCGCGGGAAATGATCATCGTGTCCGTACCAGGCACGAGCCAGTGCGCCTCGAGGCGGTTCGTGACCGCGCTACCGCCCGGGCCAGCCGCTGCGGCCGACGGAACATCCGACGCCGGTGGCGCGCTCTGCCTCACCGAAGCGCATCCAGCGGTGAGGGCGACGATCGGTAGCAGGGTGCTCGCGCGGCAGAATCGACGCATGGACGGGCCCGGGAGGCGGCTCGAGGGCGCTCGGTGCCATGTGCGCCGGCGTCGAGAGATAGACGACGGGGCGGTCGCAGCGGTAATTATTCATGCTCAGACCTTCCCGACCCTTTTAACGACCGTCTCGTTCGTTCTCGCCTCCCGCAGACACCCCTCATGACCTCCCAAGTTGACCTGCTTTCACGGTGCCGGGCCGTCGCCACGAGCACCTGGAGCGATACGCTCGATACGCTGGGCGTGGCCGGCGTCATCCACGGGCTCGCCCTGCGCAGCGGGGCTGGCACAGTCGCTGGCCGTGCGGTGACGGTCCGCGAGATCGCCGGCGAGCTCGATGATTATCCGCCGAGCATGTTCACTCCCAGCACCTTTCTCGAGGCCGCCGAGCGTGATTCGGTCATCGTGCTCGCGATCGGCGGCGCGGCCGTGTCGAGCTGTGGTGGTCTCGTCGCGCAGGCCTCGGTGCTCAAGGGCGTGGCCGGCCTCGTGATCGATGGGGGTTGCCGCGATCTGGCTGATATCCGTGCCACCGGCTTGTGGGTCATGAGCCGACACGTCACCCCGGTATCGGGGCGTCGTCGTGTGCGCGTCGATGCCATCAATGTGCCAGTCACGATCGGCGGCATCCGCGTGCGCGCTGGCGACTACCTCGTGGGTGATGACACCGGTCTCGTGTGCATTCCGGCCGACCGCCTCCCCGACGCGTTGCGCATTGCCGAAGACCTCACCGAGAGGGACAACCGATTCTCGACCGCGCTCCGGGAGGGACACACGTTCGCCGCAGCGGCCGCGCACCTCGGGCATGTCTGATCGCGTCGAGGACGTGAGGGCGCGGCCGTGAATCGATCCGACCCGTCGGTCGTGGCGGTTCCCGAGCGCGTGGGGCATCGGACGGACCCGCAGTCGCGCCGTCCGGTCGCGCTGACCTACGCCGATGCCGTCATCGGCGCACTCAAGGATATCGGTGTCCGCCGACTCTGGGGGATGCCGGGCGGAGGGAGCAATGCGGATCTGATTCAGGCGACGGTCCGGGCAGACCTCCCGTTCTCTCTGGCTCACACCGAGTCCGCATCGGCGTTCATGGCGACGGCGCAAGCCGAGTTGACGGGTCGACCCGGCGCATGTCTCGCAACGCTGGGACCCGGCGCCGCCGCGATGACGAACGGCGTGGCGAACGCCCATCTCGATCGCGTGCCGCTGGTCGTGCTCACCGACTGTCGTAGCGACGAGGTCGCGTCCGTGATGGAGCATCAGACCCTGTCGCACGGCGAGATCTTCGCCTCCATGGTCAAGTGGAGTGGTCGGCCGCAGCCGGGTGCGGGGCGCCACGTCCTTCAGACGGCGATGGACGCCGTGACCAGTCCGCCGCCTGGCCCCGTCCACCTCGACCTCACGATGGAGTTCACGTCGGCGACGGTCGGTGAGGGCGACGTCGCGAGCCCGACGGTCGCGCCGCCGGTGTCGCGCCCAGTGAGTCAGCCGCCCGTGGCGATCGAGCAGCTGCTCCGCGCCTCGCGCCGGCCCGTGTTCCTGCTCGGCCTCGGCGCTCGCACTCCCGCGGTGGCGACCGCGCTCCGCGCAATGGCGGGGCGGTTTGGGATCCCCGTGCTGCTGACGTACAAGGCGAAAGGGGTCGTGCCGGACGCCGACCCGTGGTTTGCCGGCGTGCTGACGCACGGAGCCCTCGAGCGCGAGGTGCTGGAGCGGGCCGACCTGTTCCTGGCGGTCGGATTGGACCCCGTGGAACTGCTGCCACGACCCTGGAACTATGGGCAGCCCATCGTCGCGATCAACGCGTGGACGATGACCCAGCGACAGCTCCCGATCCGACACGAGATCGTGGGCGACATCTGTGCGGCCCTGGCGATGGTGAGCGCGTACCTGGCCGCGCGCACGCAATGGGATGGTGCCGAGGTTGTCAGGCTGGCCGAGGCGCAACGCTCGCGCATGCGCGTGCGTGGCGATGGCGCGCAGCTTCCGCCTTATCGCGTCGTGGAGCTCGTCGCGGACGTGTACGGCGGTGCGCAGGCCACCGTCGATGCGGGTGCGCACATGTTCCCGGTGATGTCGCTCTGGCCGGCCCGGGAGCCATCCGGCCTCCTCATCTCGAATGGGTTGGCGACAATGGGATTCGCCCTGCCCGCGGCGATCGGGGCGGCTCTTATCGATCGCGAGCATCCGACCATCGCCTTCACGGGTGACGGCGGCCTGCTCATGTGCGTGGCTGAGCTCTTGACCGCTACCCGCGAGCGGCTCCCCATTCGGGTGATCGTGTTCGACGACGCGGCCCTCAGCCTGATCGAGATCAAGCAGCGACAGCGCGGATACGAAACGCGCGGCGTCGCGATGGGGCGAATCGACTGGGACGCCGTCGGTCGGGGATTTGGTGTGACGGTCCGTCAAGCTGCCGACGAAGCCGCTCTCTCGCGCGCCCTCGAAGAGACGCGGGGAGCCTCCGGCCCAGTACTGATTGCCGCTCGCATCGCTGCCGACACGTATGGAGCAACGATGCAGGCACTCCGTGGGTGAACGGTGCGCGCTCGCGCACGAGCAGGAGACCGCGCAGGAAGGGGAGTCGCGATGGAGGTCGGCGAGGTCGAACACGCTGGGCCAGCAGTGGTGAAGCACGCGCATGGAGTGACGCGCCAGCTCGCGGAGATGGTGGCGATGACGACATTGGCCGACGTGCCGACGCCCGTCGTCGAGAGCGTCCACCGTGCGACCGTCGACTGGATCGGATGCGTCGTTGCTGGCGCCGTGGAGCCGCCGGCGCGCATGTGTCAGCGGCTCGTCGCGGGATTCGGTGACTCTCGTGAGGCGACGGTACTGGGCGCCGGGCGGGCGTCCGCGGCCGGCGCAGCGCTCGCCAACGGTGTCGCCGCGCACATGCTGGAGCTGGACGACATTCACAAAGGCTCGACCATCCACGCGGCCGCGCCCGTGATCTCGGCCGCGCTGGCCGCCGCCGAGCGCGCGCACGCCGACGGCGAGCGCTTTGTGCTCGCGGTCACGCTGGGATACGAGGCGGCGCTCCGGATCGGCGAGGCCGTCAACCCCAGCCACTATCGCTACTGGCATCCCACCGGCACCGTCGCCACGTTCGGGGCCGCGGCGGCAGTGGGGACCATCCTCGGTCTCTCCCCCGATGCGATGAGCGACGCGCTCGGGAGCGCGGGCACCCAGGCGGCCGGTCTCTGGGAGTTCAACGCCGACGGCGCGATGAGCAAGCACCTGCACCCCGGCAAGGCTGCGTTCAACGGGGTGCTGGCAGCGGATCTCGCGCGCTTGGGATTCACCGGGGCGAGTCGGGTGCTCGAGGGATCGCGCGGGTTCTTCGAAGCAATGAGCGACTCGTACGACGCAACCCGGATCACCGACGGCCTCGGCGCGCGGTGGAAGCTGACCGAAAACGGATATAAGCTGCATTCCTGTTGCGCACACACGCACACCGCGATCGACGTCGCCCTGGAGTTACGCGCCGACCCACGATATCCGCGCGACGAGGCGGCCGGGCACATCGCCGCGATCGACATCGAGACGTATGGTCCGGGGTTCGCGATCGTGAACGAGATGCAGCCGCGCACCCCCTATCAGGCCAAGTTCAGTCTCGCGTACGTCGTCGCAGTCGCGCTGCTCGAGGGACAGGTGACGCTCGACCAATTCGTGCCAAGCCGGTTCGGTCCCGATGGCGTGCGAGCGGACGCGGCGCGGTCGCTCCTCGAGCGCATCCGCATTGTCGTCCGCGACGACCTCACCGCCCGCTATCCGCACGCCTGGCCCGCGCGCGTCGCCATTCTCACTCGATAACGGGATCGTGCTGCGAGGCGCGTCCGACTACCCCCGCGGGCATCCCGAGAACTCGGTGCCGACGTCGGTGCTCGAGACCAAGATGCTCGGGCTGGTCGAGTCGCGGTTCGGCGCGGCCGTTGCACACCGGCTGCTGGAGGCGGTGCGTGGGATACCGACCTGTGGCGACATGGCGCTCGCCGTGCGGGACATTGTACCGGTTGACGGGGCGTCTGCGTGACCGAGCCTGCAGGCGAGATCAATCCCACAGCGGCGCGCCGATTCCCGGAATACCGCGAAGCGGTCCGGGATCTCTGTCGTCGCTTCGGCAGCGCGTACTGGATTCAGGTCGAGCAGGCGAACGCGTATCCCGAGGCCTTCGTGCGCGCGCTCACTGACGCGGGCTGGCTTGCCGCGCTGATTCCGACGGAGTACGGTGGCGGCGGGCTCGGTGTGACCGAGGCGTCCGTGATTCTCGAGGAGATCAATCGATCGGGCGCCAACTCAGGTGCCTGCCACGCGCAGATGTACATCATGGGCACACTCCTGCGCCACGGCTCCGACGCACAGAAGCGACACTACCTGCCGCGCATCGCCTCCGGCGAGTGGCGCTTGCAGTCCTTTGCGGTGACGGAGCCGACGACGGGCACGGACACCACGCAGATCCGGACGGTTGCGACACGGGAGGGCGATCACTACATCGTGCGCGGCCAGAAAGTGTTCATCTCGCGGATCCAGCACTCGGACCTCATGCTGCTACTCGCGCGCACCACACCGCTGACGGAGGTGCGGAAGAAGACCGAAGGGCTCTCGGTGTTCCTGGTCGAGCTGCGGGACGCGACGACTCGCGGGATGACGGTTCGTCCGATCGCCAACATGGTCAACCACGAAACCAACGAAGTGTTCTTCGATGACTTCGCAGTCCCGGCCGCGAACCTCATCGGTGACGAGGGTGCGGGGTTTCGCTACATCCTGGACGGGATGAACGCCGAACGGATCCTGATCGCCGCGGAGTGCATCGGCGATGGATATTGGTTCACCGAGAAGGCACGCGGATATGCCACCGAGCGGCGCGTATTCGGCCGGCCCATTGGCCAGAACCAGGGCGTCCAGTTCCCGATTGCCCGCGCGTATGCGAACGTGCGGGCGGCGGACCTGATGCGCTACGAGGCCGCACGGTTGTTCGACGCCGGCGAGCCGTGTGGCGCGGAGGCCAACATCGCCAAGCTGCTCGCGGCAGACGCGTCGTGGGAAGCCGCCAACGTCTGCCTGCAGACGCACGGGGGCTTCGGATTCGCGGCCGAGTACGAGGTCGAGCGCAAATTCCGCGAGACGCGGTTGTACCAGGTCGCCCCCGTGTCGACGAATCTGATTCTGTCGTACGTCGCCGAGCATGTGCTCGGTCTGCCGAGATCGTTCTAGTGGCGCCTCGCGAGCGGCAACGCGCGACGGGGCGCCGTCCCGCGGTACGCGTGCGGAGCACGCCGGGCGACGCGATGCCATTGAGCGGCCTGCGCGTGGTCGCGCTCGAGCAGGCGGTCGCGGGGCCGTTCTGCTCCCGGCAGTTGGCCGATCTCGGCGCGGACGTCGTGAAAGTCGAGCGCCCCGACGGGGGCGACATCGCGCGGGGATACGACAGCGTGCTGCATGGCGAGTCTGCGTACTTCGCGTGGCTGAACCGCGGCAAGCGCAGCATCGTGCTCGACCTCACCCGCCCGGATGATCGCGCCGTCGCCCAGCAGCTCGTGGATCGCGCGGATGTGCTGGTCCACAACCTCGCGCCTCATGCGATCGAGCGCCTGGGGTTCGGATACGATGACGTGGCAACGCGGAACCCGCGGCTCATTCTGGTGCGGGATCTCGGGATATGGTCCCGACGGACCGTATCACGACAAGAAGGCGTACGACATGCTGGTGCAAGGCGAGTCCGGCGTCGTCGCGCTGACCGGCCTGCGTGACGCGCCGGTGAAAGTCGGCGTGTCGGTCGCCGACATTGCCGCGGGCCTGTATGGCTACTCGTCGACACTCGCCGCGCTCATCCAGCGGCAGCGCACGGGGCGCGGCGAGCGGATCGACATTCTCGATGCTCGAGTGCCTGACCGAGTGGGTGACGCCACCGTTGTACGTGTGGGAAGGCACGGGGGCGAGCCCTGCCCGCGCGGGGCTGCGCCATAACATGATCGTGCCGTATGGCGCCTACCGCTGCGCGGACGGGATCGTGATGCTCGCCGTGCAGTCCGACCGCGAATGGGTGCGGTTCTGCGAGCAGGTGCTCAACGCGCCGGCGCTGACTCGAGATGCGCGCTTCGCAACGAATGTGCAACGGCTCACACATCGTGCGGAACTGGAGCGCATCATCGAGGACCGCTTCGGAACCTTCGCGCAGGTGGACGTCATCGCCGTGCTCGAGCGGGCGGACATCCCGACCGGGGCGGTCAACGATATCGCGGCCGTGGCCGCGCATCCACAGCTTGCGGCGCGGGGGCGATGGGTGCGTGTCGCTGCGCCAGGTGGCATGATCCCGGCGCTCGTGCCACCCCACAACCTGCACAGCGTCTCCGCGCGGATGGGCGCAGTGCCGGGACTCGGCGAGCACCGCGCTGAGATCCTCGCGGAGCTGGGCGACGCAGGCGTCGCTCCTACCGGGGGCGCATCCCAAGGGCGACGCAGGCGTCCCCCCGACCCGAGGTGATAGGATGGCCGAAACGAGTCACGGTGGTGGCCGGTGCTTCGAAGACTTTGCCGTCGGGATGGTACTGCGGCATGCCCTGGGGCGCACGATCACCTCGACCGACAACGCGTGGTTCACCTTGCTGACGGTGAACACGAACCCGATTCACTTCGACAGCCACTATGCAGCGCAGACCGAGTTTCGGCGCCCATTGGTGGACTCGACGTTGACGCTGGCGATCGTGACTGGGTTGTCCGTGGAGGACGTGTCGCGTTACGGGATCAACCTGGGATGGTCGGATGTGCGGCTGCCGGCGCCGCTCTTCGAGGGCGACACCCTGTACGCGCAATCGGAAGTGCTGCACACTCGCGAGTCCAAGTCCCGGCCCCACATGGGCATCGTGGAGATCAAGACCACTGGGTTCACCCAGGACGGGACCGTCGTGATCGAGTGTCGGCGCACGATCCTGGTCTACAAGCGCGGCCACGAGCCGCAGCCGCCGCGGCTGGAACCGCGTAAGACGTAAGATTGCCCCCATCGACAATCACGCCCTGACGGGATATTGTCGCGCCATGCGTGGCGCGCCTGTGGGTGTCCCGATCTGCGCGGCGATCTGGGCGATTGCCTGCGGCACCGACGCAGCGAGGGCGCCGACTGGGACCGTGGCGGGCGCAAGGATCGGGGTGCCGGCCACCGGGGTGGCGGCCGACTGGCCGATGCCGGCGAGGGACTACGCAGGGAGCCGATTCAGCGCGCTCACCGACATCACGCCGAGCAACGCCGCGAAGCTGACCCTGGCCTGGACCTTTTCGACGGGTGTCCTGCGCGGGCACGAGGGATCGCCGCTCGTGATCGGGTCGTCGATGTACGTCGTGACCCCATACCCGAATGTGGCGTACGCGTTCGATCTCTCCAAGCCGGGCGCGCCGCTCCGATGGAAGTTCAGACCGGAAAACGCGGAAGCGGCGATCAGCGAGGCGTGCTGTGATGTCGTGAATCGCGGGGCAGCCTACGCGGACGGCACGCTGTATTACAACCTGCTCGATGGCCACACGGTCGCCATCGATGCGGCCACGGGCGTCGAGCGGTGGCGCACGCATGTGGCCGATGTCAACCGGGGCGAGACGATGACCATGGCTCCGCTCGTCGTGCATGGCAACGTGATGGTGGGGCCGAGCGGTGGGGAGATGGGCGTCCGCGGATGGATCGCCGCGCTCGATGCCAAGACAGGGCGCGAGCGATGGCGGGCCTACAACCTGGGACCGGACAGCGACGTGAAGATTGGGGCCCGGTTCCAGCCATTCTACCAGACGGAACGCGGCCACGACCTGGCTGCGACGAGCTGGCCCGCCGGGGCGTGGCAGCACGGTGGCGCGGCGGTGTGGGGATGGCTCACGTACGACCCGACGCTCAACCTGCTGTACTACGGCACCAGCAATCCTGGCCCATGGATCGGCGACATGCGGCCCGGGGACAACAAGTACACGAGCTCGATCCTCGCGCGCGACCCGGATACGGGTGAGTTGCGGTGGGCTTTGCAGGTCACTCCGCACGACCTGTGGGACTACGACGCGGTCAACGAGAACATCCTCGCGGATCTGCCGATTCACGGTCAGCTCCGGCAGGTACTCGTCCACTTCGACCGGAATGGCTTTGCGTACACGATCGATCGCCGAACGGGGGAAGTGTTGGTCGCGGCATCGTATGTGCCCGTGAATTGGGCGAGTGGTGTGGACCTGGCGACCGGCCGTCCGCGCGTCAATCCAGAGAAGACCACCGGCGCCGGGCGCACGACGCACGACATTTGCCCGAGTCTGGAAGGCGGGAAAAACCAACAGCCGGCGGCGTTCTCGCCGGTCACGGGCTTCTTCTACGTCCCCACGAACAACCTGTGCATGGACTTCACGGGACGCAGGCCGACGTACATCGCCGGCACGCCCTACATTGGCGCGGATGCACCAGAAACTGGCGGGCCTGGTGGCTACCGCGGAGAGTTCATGGCCTGGGATGCGACCACGGGGCGGAAAGTGTGGGGGATTCGCGAGCCGTTTCCCGTCTGGAGCGGCGCGCTCGCCACGGCGGGGAACGTCGTCTTCTACGGTACGCTCGACGGCTGGTTCAAGGCGGTTGACGCGCGGACCGGGGCGCCCCTGTGGTCGGCCAAGGTCAGCTCAGGTGTCATCGGGAACCCAATCACGTACCGGGGGCCCGATGGGCGGCAGTATGTGGCGGTGTATGCCGGGATCGGCGGTGACATGGGGTGGCTCATTGGCGGTGACGTCGCCTCTGATCTCCCGTATGACGTCCGCCAACGCGGCACGACACTGCCGGATCTGGCGCGGTATACGAGCTTGGGCGGAGCCGTCTTTGCGTACGCTTTAGACACGCGGTAGCCCCAGGGGAACCATGGCGAGACTCCGTCGTGTCATGTTGGGCGGGACCATAGTGGCCGTCGTCGCGGCGGCGGGATGGGCGCTCGAGGCACCGCCGCCGTCGGGTGGCTCGACACCGCCGGCACTGATCAACCACCCCGATAACGTTCAGCTCGGCTTGGCCGACACGCGACCTCAACTTACGCTGACCAATCCTCGCTCGAAGGATCCCAGGGCGCTCGAGGAAGGAAAGCAACTGTTCATTTCGTATAACTGTGCGGATTGCCACGGGTCGGACGGCTCCGGGGGCACAGGCCCGAGTTTGGACGACGGCCGCTGGCACTTCGGTGGCTCGGTCGGCGACGTGTACGAGTCAATCGAGGAGGGTCGGCCGGATGGCATGCCGGCCTGGGGCGGGCGGATCTCCGAATCGCAGGTCTGGGCTCTCGTCACCTATGTCCGCACGCTCGGCGCCGGCACCGACGTCTCGACGGAGAACTTCGAAGGGGCAACGGTCCAGCGCGGCGGGCACTAAGTGCGGGTGCGATGTTAATAAATGGCCGTTGACTTATTCCTTTGCGGTTGCCAGATTGCGTCGCTCGTAGAAGCGGGATCAGGGGTACATGCAATCGCTCACAGGCAAGGTCGCTGTTGTGGCGGGTGCGACCCGCGGCGCGGGCCGCGGGATCGCTACGATGCTTGGCGAGGCAGGCGCCACGGTCTATTGCAGCGGGCGAAGCGTGCGGGGCCGGCCGGCGACCGGGACCCGACCGGAAACGATCGAGGAGACGGCGGAGCGAGTGACGGCGTGCGGTGGCTGCGGTATCGCCGTCCAGACCGACCACATGCAGCCGGCGCAGGTTGAGGCGCTCTTCGACAAGGTTCGGGCCGAATCGGGCCGCCTCGACATCCTGATCAACGACATCTGGGGCGGCGACCCCCTCACCGAATGGGGGAAGACGTTCTGGCAGGTGTCGCTCGACAAAGGGCTCCTGATGCTCCAACAAGCGGTCGCGTCGCACATTGTGACGAGCCGATTGGGCGTGCCGCTCATGCTCGACAGTCCCGGTCCTGGCCTCGTCGTCGAGATCACCGACGGTGACGGGTTCTGGTATCGCGGCAACATCTTCTACGATCTCGTCAAGACCTCGATCATCCGCCTGGCGTTCGCGATGGCCCGGGAGCTTCGCAAGCGCCCCATCACCGCGCTGGCGGTCACGCCTGGGTTCCTCCGATCCGAGGCCATGCTCGAGCGTTTCGGCGTGACGGAAGCCACATGGGAAGAAGCCGGAAAGAAGGACCCGCACTTCCTGTTTTCCGAGACTCCCTGCTTCGTAGGTCGTGCCATTACCGCCCTAGCGGCGGATCCTCACGTGTCGAAGAAGGCGGGACGCGTCTTCACCAGCTGGGACCTGAGCGACGAATACGGCTTCAGCGACGTCGACGGTCGCCGGCCACATTGGGGCCGACACGTTCTCGAGGCATTTGGTCAAACGTTTTCCCGGTGCGATGACGGCTTCTACGCCTACTGCACTCCCGGACCGGTGGACATCCTCTTCGGCGATTGGCCCTGATCGTTTGGCGCTAACGGCGCCGCGTTCGGCTCGTTCGTAGCGCCTCCAGCAACGCAGTTCTGGCCTGTCGTACGCGCGCGTTTTATAGTGGCGGCATGCACGGGGCGGGGGAGATCGGCGTGGGTCGCGCGGTCCGAGCCAGTCGTCGCGGCAAGGATCGGTACGCCCGTCATCGTGCGTGCCTCGTTGCTGTCGCCATGGTGCTCGGCACGGCCACGGCGGCGGCCGGACAGGAGCGCGCGCCGCGGCGAGAGACGCCGTACCTCATCGTCGATCAGGCCACCCGTGCAGTCAGCGCGGACACGGGCGAGGCACTGGCCGCGCGCTGGCATGCGCGACTCGCCAGAGACTCCACCGATCGTTTCGCCCGGTTTGGCCTGGCGGCCATCGCGGTGTTGACGAGCGACACGGCCAGCGCCGCGAGTGGCCTGCGAGTCATCCTCGCAGCCGATGACGCGCGGGATCCGGAAGCGCACCTGCTCGCGGCGTATGCCCGCTGGGGGCTCGCATCACTCGCTTATCGGGTCGGACGGTGGGACGTTGCGGCTCGCGGCTTCGCTGACGCGAGCGTGGCCCTGCGTGCGGCCAACGACTCCGGCGGGGAGGCAATGAGTCTGCTCTCGCTCGTGTGGTTCGACACGCGCGCACAACGGGCAGCGGAGGCATCCGCGAATCTCGCGCGCGCGGATTCCTTGATCGGCCCCCACCGCAACGACCTCCGCGCTGCCTGGGAATGCGCGCACTCGGCCATCCTGAGCGCTTCGCACGGGACCGGCGCCGTCGAGGCAGCCGACTCCGGTGCCGTGCTAGCACGGCAGAACGGCGATCTGCGACTGGCTGCCCAATGCGAGTTCGAGGCGGCCGGCGATCTCTCGGCCCGCGGCTACGTGGAGCAGGCGACCCCCCGACTGGGTGACGTCATCGCGTTGTCAGCCCGCACGCACGACCACGCCACGCATGCAGAGGCGCTCGAGTGGCGTGGGTTCGGAGAATTGAACCAGGGCTACTACGGGTCAGCCGAGAAGGACCTGTTGGTCGCCACCGCCGAGGCGGCGGCGGACGGCTCGCTGACGGGCGTCGGCTGGTCGGAGCTCAACCTGGCCGCGGTGGCGGACGAGGTCGGCGACCCGACTGCCGCGAGCAAGCACGCTGTCCTCTCGTACGCGGCGCTGTCGGCCATCCGGGATTCCAGTGGAATGGGCATCCTCCAGCGCGGCGCGGCGCGGCGCGCGCTCGCTCTCGGCGACACGGCCAGCGCCCGCTCGGGCGCCGAGACGGCTTTGGCGGTTGCCGAACGTCGCGGGCGGTTGGAGGACATCGTGGGCGGGCGTATCGAGCTGGCGGCGGTCGATTTCCGCGAACGGCGCTGGGACGATGCCGCCAAAGAGATGCAGATGCAGCAGCTGCTCGAGACGGGTCGTGCCCAGGGATGGGGACTGGACATTCCCTGGTACGAGGGGCGGATCTCGCTGGGTCGGGGTGATCCAGACGCTGCGCTCCGTTACTTCCAGCGCGCGAGCGGCATGCTCGATTCGGCGCAGCACCTGTTCCGCTACGAGTTACGCGTGGACATGGCAGTGGCATCGCTCCGGAGGGGCGATACGACGGGCGCCATCGCTGCGCTGCAGCGCGCGGACGATGAGATGGATACCTGGCGCGCCACGCTGGACGATGCAGGGCTGCGTGTGCTCGCATTCTCCGTCACGGAGCCGATTCCCGGTCCACCCTCGCCGAACGCCGAAGTGATCGCCGCGGCCATTCGGTCCAAGCGCACAGCAACGGGTTTTGCACTCGCCGAGCGTCAGCGTGCCCGTGAGCTGACCGACCAGCTGCTCCGCGTGCAGGCGTTGGGTGTCGGTCATCCGCGGCCGATCGATGTGGGGGGTACGGGAGCACGGCCCGGCACCTCACCGACCGTCACGCTAGCGACCCTGCAGCGTGCACTGCCCGACGACAGCACGGCGCTGGTGGAGTATGTGGCTGGGTCCGCCAGTGTCCAGACGACGGTATTCGTGGTGACACGACGTGACGTCCATGCGCGATTGGCGCCCGCGGCGGATTCCCTCTCAGAGACGATCGATCGCCTCAACGCCCTCGTGGATCACGGCGTGCGGGCGACTGTACCTGAGCGAGCGCTTGGCGCCGCGCTGCTGGCGGACTTGGGTCGCCTCCCGCGCACCATCGAGCGCCTCGTCATCGTGCCGGATGGACCGCTGCACCGCGTGCCGTTCGCCGCCCTTCGTCTGAGCGATGGTGCGCCCATCATCGAGCGGTACGCCATCTCGCTCGCACCGTCCGCAACGGTCGCAGTCGCCGAGTGGGCGCGCCGCCCGATGGAGCGCGCGGCGGACGTGCTGGCCTTTGGTGACCCGGTGCTCCCGGGTCCGCCCGGTCCGGCAGCCGACGGCCGAGAGCTCGACCGCGGTGGCGCGCCGCGCGCACGCTCCGAATCGACGTCCGCCAATGACTCGACGCCGGGACACTCGGCCCTCGACACGATGACGGTGGGCGACCGGGATGCGACGTCGGTGCAGGCGGCTCCCGGCGGATTGCCGCGATTGCCGTGGACGGCCGACGAGGCGGCGCTCGTCGGTGCGTTTGGCCAACAGTCGACGGTGCGTCTGCGCGCCGACGCGAGCGCGCTCTTCCTCGAGAGCACGCCGCTGGAGGAGTTCTCGATCGTCCATTTCGCGACCCACGCCATCGTCGACGATGTGGTCCCGGCGCGCAGCGCGCTGGCACTCGCGCCAGGGGGCGGGCGGTCGGGCTACGTCGGGCCCGCCGATCTCGCGGGCCTGCATCTCACAGCAGACCTGGTCGTGCTGTCCGCGTGTCGCACGGCGCGAGGCGCGGTAGTCACCGGCGAGGGCGTGCGCGGGTTCACCAGCCCCCTGTTGGCCGCGGGCGCACGCAGCGTGCTCGCCACACAGTGGCGTCTCAACGACCGCGATGCCGTGCCCATGATCTACGCGCTGTATCGCGAGATGGCGGCCGGTCTTCCGGTGGCGGAGGCCGTACGGCGAGCAGAGCTCGCCGCGCGCGACGCCGGCCGACCCGAGCGGGAGTGGGCATCGTTCATCCTCGTAGGCGATCCGCTCGTGCGCATTCCGCTGCACGTCCCGCCCGCCGACCGCGTGCCCGCCTGGGTGCGGCAATACACGGACGCGCCGAGCCCGGCGCCTCGCGCTATCGCGCGCTCGGAGTCGCCCGGATCTCCCCAAACTCCGACTGCCACGTCTCACCGTTGATCTTGGCCTGCACCCACCAGCGATAGCTGCGGCCGGGCGTCAGCGGGGGCGCCGTGAACGCCGTGTCGCGGGTGTCCCCACCGACGACGACTGCACCGGAGTCATCGAGTACTTCCAGGTGATAGGTGCCCGCCGTGGGAACCGCGTGCCAGACGAAGTGAGGCGCAGCTGCCGGTGTTGCGCCGAGTGGCGTGATGAGCGTGATCGCTTGCGCGGCGCTGGCAGGGGCGCTGCGGTCGGGCGCGAGCTCTCCGACTCGCGGCGCGCCCCGGTGTCCGATCGTGAGCGTCAGCGCGATGATGACGGCAGCCGCGGCTGCGACCCCCATTGCGTGAACGCGCCACGTACTGGGCGCGAGTCCTCGGGCGGCATCCTGAGTGGCGCGCAGCAGATCGAATTCGCGCCGGCAGGCCGCACAGCTCGCGATGTGATCGAGCGTCACGAGCCGCACCGACTCATCTCCTTCGAGCTGGGCGGCGGCCGCGATGAGCTCGGGCGTGGGGTGTGGCGTGTCCGGCGCGTCGGCGCCATGCGCGGCATACGCGGCGCGAAGCCGGGCATCGGAAGGCTGGGTCACGGCAGGTCCTCAGCACTAATGCCCTGTCGCTCGAGAATGCTGCGCAGCTCAGCCAGTCCCCGATAGATCAGATTGCGTGCCTTGGCCCCTGTCCACCCGGTCATACGAGCAATCTCGTCCCGTGAGTATCCAACGAGATAAAGGCGCACGGCCGTCCGACGGCCGTCCGGAAGCTCGAGCATCGCATGGGAGAGTGCTTGTGCAAGCTCCGCGCGCGCGAGTGCTTCCTCCGGTCCGCGCTCTTGCGCCTCCACAGACGCCAATGGTGCATGGTCGCTGAACTCGTCCTGGGTGTCCGCCAAGGTCGTCGCCGGGCCAGATCCCCGCTTTCGACGCACCACCTCGAGCGCCGCGGATGTTGCTGTCCTATAGACGTATGACGTCCCTAGCGAGGCGATTGTCTCACTCTCCGGCCGCGCACGCCACAGGCGGACTCGAACTTCTTGAATCACCTCGTCGACGTCTTCAGTCGCGAGACCGTGACGCCTCGCCACGTGATGCAACAAGCGCGCAAAGCGCGTCACGAGCGATTCGAGGGCGGCCGACATCGGATCCGATACACGCGACGCCGCGCTCCCAGCACTGGGTGCTGCGGTCGTGGATGCTCCAGTGCGGCGTCGAGTTGGCGACCACGGCATGCGACGATTCGAAAAGGCCGGACAGCACTGAACCAATAGGGCACGCCGCAGCGCGCGTCGCAAGGCGGCTGCGTAGCGGCCACCCTATCTATCGGATACCAATGGGTTGTCCTACATTCTCGATGTGCGACAGGATGAGCTGGAGTCCTCATGAAGCCACACATCACGCAACCCGTCCGAGCGAGGCCGGCCCGCGCTGGTCTGACCGCACCGCGGACCAATGGGGCGACGGCGCCCCGGGCGGACGCCGGTGCCGACGAGGTGGCCGACGCCCGGGCAGCCCGTGCGGAGGCGAGCGTTGGCAAGGCACTCGAAGCCGTCCGACGCGTCGTCCGTGCCCTCCGACTGAGCGCCAACCGCGCCCGCGAGAGTGTCGGCGTCAGCTCGGCCGAGTTGTTCATTCTGCGAGCCCTCAACGACGGCGGGCCGGTTGCCTCCCTCAATGAGCTGGCCGCTCGGACCTACACCGACCAGAGCTCGGCCTCGCCGGTCGTCGAGCGATTGCGTCGTCGTCGCCTGATCCGACGGCGACGCTCGGCCATCGACGGTCGGCGCGTCACGATCGAGTTGACCGATTCCGGTCGGGCACTCTTGCAGCGCGCGCCGCTCCCGCCGCAGGCGGGGGTGATCGCAGCGTTGCACCGCATGTCCGGCGCCGAGCGGGACTCGCTCGCCCGCGGCCTCACTCGCCTCGTGGTGGAAATGGGACTGGACCACGGCCAGGGCGCGATGCTGTTCGAGGAGCCGAGTCGGGTGCGCGACAGGCCGGACGCGGGGTAACCGCCACCTAAATGTATTTGACCCCATAGATTCCTCGTATGGGCGGACAGACGGGGGAACGCGGGGTCGAAGCCGGGGGCGCTGGCGGGCCGGTGACGCGTGGAGAGACGGCGCCGCCGTCGCCGGACGCGGACACGCGGGGGCGCCTCGCCGAGCGCGTCGCGGCGATCCGGAGCGGCGTCGCCGATGCTTGGGGCGACTTCGTCACCCGGTTCAACCGTCAGGGCCTCAGCGAAAACGCGATTCTCCTCGGATTCGCGGTCGCGATCGGCGTCCTGACCGCGCTCGGCGTCATCCTCTTCTATCGGGCCATCGACCTGGCCTTCGCCGCGTTTTACCGGTGGTCGGCGGTCGCGCTTCCGGAAGCGGCTCGCCTCGCCTACCGCCCATTCGTGACGGGCGCGGGCATTGCGCTCGCGTGGTTTGCCATGCGGCGCCTTGGCGGCGGGCACGACGGTATGAACGTGCCCGACGTGCAGCTCGCCGTCGTGCGACGTGGCGGCAACGTACCGGTCCGGCCGGCCCTGGCTCGCACGCTGGCGAGCGCCATCACGATTGGCGGCGGCGGCTCCGCCGGCAGCGAGGGACCGGTCGTGGTGCTGGGCGCGACGATCGGCTCCTGGCTCGGTCGGGCGTTCCGGTTCACGCCGGAGCGTGTCAGTGTGTTCGTCGGATGTGCGAGCGGCGCGGCCATCAGCGCCGCGTTCAATGCGCCACTGGCCGGGGCCTTCTTCGCGCTCGAGGAGATTTTGGGGTCGCTGTCGGCGGCCTCCTTCTCCCCAGTCGTCGTCGCGAGCGTCGTTGCGGCTGTCGTTTCCCGCGCGGCGTTCGGCAACCACCCGGCGTTCCCAATCCCCGAGCAGTACGGGTACGGCTCGATCGGCGAAGTCCTGCTCCTCTACCCCAGCCTCGGCGTCGTCGTGGGACTGGTGGCCGTGCTCTACGTCCGGACCTACTTCGCCGCCGACCGCATTGGCCGGTGGGCGCGCCAGCGATTCAGTCCGGCGGCGGTCGCATGGATCTCGGGCGCACTCGTCGGCCTGCTGGTCTGGATGTCGGGCGGACTCCTCGTTGGCTACGGGCATTCTGGCGCTGCACGCGGAGATGTTCGGCCGGCTCGCGTGGTATGTGCTGTTCGGACTCGCGTTCGGGAAAATCATCGCGACGGCCATCACGCTCAACGGGGGTGGCTCGGGCGGTGTGTTCACGCCGTCGCTGTACATCGGCGCCGCAACCGGCGGAGGATTCGGTGCGCTCCTCGCACGCGCGGCGCCCTCGCTCGGTGTGAGCCCGCCGGCATGTGCCCTCGTCGGCATGGGGGCGCTCATCGCGGGCGCCACAGACGCGCCGATCACCGGCCTGCTTCTCGTGTTCGAGATGACCAACGATTATGGGATCGTCTTGCCCCTCATGCTGACCGTCGTCGTCGCCCATGCGGTTGCCCGCCGCTTCGAGCCAGACTCGCTGTATAGCGGATGGCTCCGTCGGCGAGGGGAGACCATCGTCCACGGTGCCGATCGTGATGTGCTCGCGGGGCTATTCGTGCGTGATGCGTACGAGCCTTCCCCGCGGGTCATTCCCGAAGGTGCTCCATTGCCTGCGCTCCTCGGCTACCTCGGGAACGGAGACCAGCCCTGCTTCCCGGTCGTCGATGCCGGACACCGACTCGTCGGCGTGATCACCATTTCCGAGTTGGGACGGTTGGCGACGGATGCACAGCACGTGGGCACGCTGATCCGCGCAGCCGATGTCGCCGAGCCGTCCGAGGTGGTCTCTCCCGGCGATTCGCTCTACGAGGCGGTACGACAGATGGGCGTCCGCGGCGTGGCGGCGCTCCCGGTGGTGGACCCGGGGACGGGGCGCATCTACGGGCTGATAACGCGCGGCCATATCGTGACCGCATATGATCGGCGATTGGCATCGCTGCCTGCGGATGGGACCGGCGTCTGGGACGACGGCAGAGGGTCGCCGCCCGCCACGTAGACAGGACAACCCCCGGGGCGCTCCGGCGCGCGTTCGGGAACTGTTGGGTGGGTCGGGGACTATTCACTGGGGCTTGGTGATTGGTGGCTAGTGGTTTGTTCACCAGCCACCCTGGCCCTAGCCACTAGATTTCCCTAGCGCACATTGGGGCCGAGTGCCTGCGACCACCGGGCAACGCCTGGGACTTGCGACGTCGCGATGACGTGGAGGACGCATGATGAGAAAGGACACGGTTCGATGGAATGACCGCGGACGGTCCAGTCTTGATTCGGCGGTGCGCGGGATCGTTGCCGTGGCGATCGCAGTCGCGGTGACCGGTGCGACGACGGGACTCGTGCAGGGATCGGTGACGCAGGCGGTCCCGCCGGATCGGCTGGCGGCTGCCGGGATCACCGTTGACACCAATCCGCGACCTGCCGCCGCACCGGCGCCAGCGTCGGGCCCGTCACAGAAGGGGGGCGACTCAATGACTTGGCAACACTTCAGCAAGCCGAATGACACAGATCTCAAGCGGGCGCTGACGCCCGAGGAATACCAGGTCACGCAACATGAGGGGACGGAGCCTCCGTTCCATAACGAGTTCTGGGACAATCACCAGCCCGGCATCTACGTCGACATTGTGTCTGGCGAGCCGCTTTTCAGCTCTCTCGACAAGTTCGAATCCGGCACCGGGTGGCCCAGCTTCACTAAGCCGCTCGACCCGGGCAACGTCGTGACTCGTACGGACCACTCGTTACTCATGAGTCGCACGGAGGTGCGCTCGAAGCACGCAGACTCGCACCTCGGGCACGTTTTCGACGACGGCCCGGCGCCGACCGGGCTGCGTTACTGCATGAACTCGGCTGCCATGCGGTTCATCCCCGCGGATAGTCTGGCGGCGGAAGGCTACGGACAGTACGCCTCGCTCTTCTCGAAGGAGGGAGCGAAGAAGTGACGTCCGAGGCGCCCCTGTCGGCCTCCGAGTCGACTCCGGGGGCGCCTGCAGCCGCGGTGACGCCCGCGGGGGCCGCGCTGGCCTCGCGCGCTCGACCGGAGCGCACGCGCCGCGTTGTGCGACATCACTGGATCGTCCGTGTCACCCACTGGGTTGCGGTCATCGCAATCGCGGTCATGGCCGGCTCGGGGATGCGGATCTTCGATGCCTATCCCGCGTTTCATCCCAAGGGTGGCACCTTTTGCTGCTATCCATTCGAGGGACACGCGATCCCGGCGTGGCTCACCTTCGGCGGTTGGCTCGCTGGCGCTCGCAATTGGCATTTCGCGATGATGTGGGTCTTGGTGGTCAATGGCCTGATTTACCTGGGGTTCGTCTACCTCCACGGCGAATGGCGCGACCTCGTGCCGCGCCGCGGAGATCTGCGTGATAGCTGGCAGATGGTGAAGTTCTACTTGTTCCTTCGTCTCACGCATCCGCATCAGGGCAAGCACAACGCGCTCCAGAAGACCGCGTATTTCCTCATGCCGTGGATCGGCTTGTTCATCGTGCTGACGGGCCTGGCGATCTGGAAACCCGTCGAGCTGGCTCCCCTCACAACGGTGTTCGGCGGGTATGTCTGGGCGCGGTATTGGCACTTCATGTCGATGGTCGCGTTGCTCGCGATCGCGACCGTTCACGTCTTCATGGTGTTTGCAGTCGATCCGTACTCGTTGCCGTCGATGATCACGGGGCGATACAACGAGGCGTACTCGCCCGAAGCACGCAATGCACGTCCGTTGTACCACGTCCTTCCGCACTGGGTGCATGTGCCCAGTACCAGCGGATCGAGTACAGCAAGCCCGCCGGCGCCGGGTGGGGACGCTACGTGAGCGACGTTCCCACGCTCGAGCGGCGCATTCGCGAGCTACGCGAGCGATTTCCCGATTCGGCGTCCACCGCGCCCGGCGCGCTGCGGATCGACCGTCGTCGGTTCCTGCTGGCCGGCGGCGAGATCCTGTCCGCTTCGTTGCTCGCGGCCTGCAACAGCTACGGTCCGCGGAGCGCGCGGGGGATCCTGCGGTTCGCCGAGCGACGAAATGAATCGGTGGAACGCTGGCTGTTTCGTGAGGGATCTTGGGACCGGCCACGCCCTCACGCCAGGGACGCGGGTAGCGCGTTTCCCGTGTACTACATTGCGCATTCGGTTCCCATGTGGAACGAGGCCGCGAATGGCCCGTGGGCGCTGGAAGTAACAGGCCTGGTCGATCATCCGCTGCGACTCACGCTCGCCGACCTTCTCCACCTCGCGGGCACGACGCAGCGCGTCGATCACTTCTGCGTCGAAGGCTGGACGGCCGTCGGGTCGTGGACCGGCCTGCCGCTACGCCAGCTGGCGGCGATCGTCAAGCCACAGCCTGCGGCGCAGTACGTGGACTTCCAGTCGTTCGACGATGGTTACCACGAGAGCTGGGACATTGAAAGCGCGATGCACCCACAGACGCTCATTGCCTACGGACTCGACGGACGGCTGCTGGGCCCGGCCCATGGTGGCCCGGCGCGCGTGCACTCGCCCGTGAAGCTCGGGTACAAAAACACCAAGTACCTGACAAAGGTCGCCTTCATGGCCAAGCGAAATGGCGGCTACTGGAGCGACCAAGGGTACGAGTGGTACGGCGGCGTGTAAGCGCCTTCGGCGCCTACACGCAGAAAGTAGAACGACAGAAAGTAGAAAGTAGACTACGACACCGCCGACGGGCGACGATCACCGGCCGTTGGCGACGCGCGCGGCGGTGACGGCGACGATGAGTGCAGTCGCGCCGATGGCGCAAATGACGATAAGCGGCCCGCGATCATCCACGATTGGGGCGGGGCCGCCGGATACGGCGGCCTCGGCATAGGATGTGGCCGAGGTGGTCGGCTCGGTCGACGCAAGCGCGGGAGCGGGCTGCCGTGCGCGTTGCACCGTCGCCGGTCGAGTGGCGTTGGATTCCATGGAGATGGCTTGCTGTGCAGCCCAGGACTGCGCGACCGAGTCGATCCACTGCCGATCGGTGAGTGTCGGGGCTGCCGCCGCGACCGCCCGAACCGCGGGTGCAGGCTGGGTATGCGGCGCGGACGCGAGCGCGCGATGACACGCGCTCGCGCTCACCGAGGCGAGTGATATCGCGAGCGCGCTCGTCAGAAGGCGCGCTCGCGCTCCCCGCATCACGGCACGGCCTGCTTGGCCGCGGCGGGCCGCCTCGGATGCATCACTGCCCGCTAGTATCGCCACCCGCGCGTGTCACCATCCGCCGCGTGCTTCGAGATGGCGTCGGCCATCTCGCGCACGAGGTCAGCGTTGTTGGTGTGCTGCCAGCCGTGTCCCTTCTCCGGACGGCCGAAGCGGAAAACGCCGGTCACGTGCGGGTGTTGCGTGGAGTCCAGAAACGCCTGGAAGTCGTACACGGCCAGGTCGAGATAGAAGTTGTCCATGTCGCCCACATCGATGTGGATCTTGTCGGTGAGTTGCGGACCGAGCTGTGGCCAATGCGCGCGCGCGTATGCCGTCAGATCGTAGCCGCTGTCGCGCATGTACGTCGCGACGTCGCGATTGATGTGCCCCGAGCGCTTGTCCCATAACGGTACCGGATAGCCATCCGAGCCGACGGGGCCGTACACCGCCTCCCAGATCTCCAGTTGCTCACCCGAGCGTCCGTGACTCCCCAGGACGTCCTCGAATCGACTGAGGTCCCGCATGGTGAGGAATGGCTGGCCGTTGTTGTCACGCATCATGTATCGCTCAGCGCGAAACCACCGGTTGATCGGCGAGAAGAGTGATCCGCCTTCGCGACTGGCCGCGAATGCATTGGTGTCGCGATAGGCGTTGACCAGTCCGTAGTGCTCGAAATCGATCGGGTCCGGATAGAGCGTCCACGTCCCACCGAAGAAGTCCGGGTGGTAGAGTTGCAGGGCGAGTGACTCCCATCCGCCGGTCGAGCCGCCCGTCAGGACCCGCGCGTAGGGCTTGGCGATCGTCCGAAAGTGCGACTCGATGTACGGGATGAGCTCGTGCATGATGGCGTCGCCGTACGGGCCGTTGTTCGCGGAATTGACCGCATACGAGTCATCGAAGTAGGGCGTTGGATGCTGGAAACTGACGGCGATCATGCGCGGGAACCCTGGGCCGCTCCACGCGCGGTAGAGGTCATAGCCGGATTGCAGGTTGTACGAGGCGAGGATCGCGTGAAACGGCTCCGGGATCGGCGCCTGCACGGTATCGAAGTCGAGTGGCGGTCGCAGGTTGAAGTGCCCCTGCTCGTAGATCACTGGATAGTGCGCCTGGGGATGCGTGTCGTAGCCCGCCGGCAGCAGGATGGTGGCTCCGAGATACGTCGGCTGTCCCCAGAACTTCGTCAGCAGTGCGCTCTGCATCTTGATGTGCTTGACCCATTTCGAGTCGGGGGGGAGCGAAATCGGAGGCAGCACGCGCGAAACGGCGATCGGGATGTTGTAGCCCGCCTCAGGATCGAGGTGCACGCGCTGCACGGTGCTCACCAGAGAGCCCGGTGAGGTGCCGACGTGCTGCCCCTCCCACTGATCCATGTGCGCCCAGATGGTGTGGCCGTCGGACCGGTGGAACTGCGTGTAGACCGCGACGACCGCTTGTACGTAGTAGTCGCCAGCCGGGATGTCGTGGAGCGCCGCCACGGGATACCCGAGGCTCGTGTCCGTGATCACCGCAGCCTGGTCCGGCGCGAGACTGTCGACGTCTGCCCCAAAGAGCGGGGTGCTCGCCGTGAAATCATCCAGACGCAGTCGCGGCTCGTGCGCGCTGTCAGCCGAATCAGTGGTGATCATGACGTAGACGCGGCCGGTAATCGGACCGGCATGCACCGACGCTGGCACCGTGACGGAGAAGCGGAGGAAGTCGGGCCGGTGTGACGACCCGGAGGCGCAGGCGACGCAGGCGAGCGCGACGCTCAGCGGGAGGACTGTACGAGAGCAGGACATGACGGGGCGGGCGCTACGCGCCCGAGAGAGTAGTAAGACAGAAAGTAGAAAGTAGACTGGAGCCGAACCACCCAAAGGTGCGCTCCCGCTCGCGAGCCCGCCATGGTTGTCTGGGGCGACGCATGACGTCGCCCCTACGTGTACCGGGCTTCTTGCGTAGTGCGTTGTAGGGGCGAGGCATGCCTCGCCTTGCGCCCCTCAGCCCCGATAATGCTCCATCATGCCCACGAGCTCGTCGTACATGGCGTCCGCGGCCTCCGGTGTGTCGCGAATGGCCGACGCTGCACAATGCTTGAGATGGTTTCGCATTAGCTCGCGGCCCACGGCGCGCAAGGCCTCATGCACGGCGGAGACCTGTGTGAGCACATCCGCGCAGTAGCGGTCGGCCTCCACCATCTTGTGCAGCCCGCGTACCTGCCCCTCGATGCGTCGCAGGCGTCTGAGGTTACGGGTCTTGCTGTCGGCGTCGACGCCGACCGCCTTACGCGGTGGCATGGAACCTCCGCAGACGCAGGCTGTTGGAGACGACGCTCACGGAGCTGAACGCCATAGCCGCGCTGGCCAGGATCGGGCTCAAGAGAATCCCGAACGCCGGGTACAAGACGCCGGCGGCGATCGGCACGCCCACGAGGTTGTAGACGAAGGCCCAGAAGAGGTTTTGCCGCATCGTTCGCATTGTGCGTCGACTGAGTCGCACCGCGTCGGCAACTCCCATGAGCTCATTGCGCAGCAGCGCGATGTCCGACGCCTCAATCGAGACATCCGTGCCGCTGCCGACCGCGATGCCGACATCGGCCTGCGCGAGGGCTGGCGCATCGTTGATGCCGTCCCCCACCATCGCGACCGAGTGATGCGCGGCCTGCAGCCGCTTCACCTCCGCGACTTTGTCGGCGGGGAGCATCCCCGCGACGACCCGATCGATCCCCACGGCAGCTCCGACCGCACGCGCAGTCGCCTCCGTATCGCCGCTCAACATGACCACGTCGAGGCCAAGACTTCGCAGACGTGCGACTGCCTTGGCGGCACCCGGGCGAATCGGGTCTGCGACCGCGAGGAGACCGGCGGCCGCGCCGTCAATCGCCGCGTATACCACGGTCTGTCCTGCCGTGGTCAAAGGGGTGGCTCGGGATACCAACGGCGTGACGTCGATCGCCCACTCCTCCAGGAACCGCAGGTTGCCGACGAGGACCGGCCGGTCTTCGACGATACCCATGGCGCCGCGTCCGGGGACGGCTTCGAACTGTTCCACGGCGGGGATGGCGAGCCCGCGCGCCCGTGCTGCCTGCACGATCGCATCCGCGAGCGGATGCTCGGACGCGTGTTCCACGGCGGCGACGAACGACAAGAACGCATCGGACGGCGTCGCATAGCTCCGCCGGCTGGCGCCCGGGGTGGCGTGCGTGGCCGCCGGGGCGCCGGAGCCGAGGACCGGCAGTGCCGTGCGAGCACGCGAGGTCTGCGCGGCCCCTACCAATAGGTCCGTAGTGCGAGCGCGAGCTGTCACCCACGTGTCGGCAAGCACGATATCCGTGACTGCGGGGCGCCCTTCCGTGATCGTGCCGGTCTTGTCCAGCACGACGGTGTCCACGGAGCCTGCGCGCTGCAGCGTCTCCGACCCCTTGATCAGCACGCCCAGCTCGGCTCCTTTGCCAGTGGCTACCATGAGGGCTGTCGGGACGGCGAGGCCCATCGCACAGGGACATGCGATGACGAGCACGGCGACGGCGGCTGCGACGCCCTGGACCACACCGGTCGGGCCGCCGACCACGATCCATGTGATGGCGGTCACGACGGCGATGATCACGACCACGGGTACGAATACCGCGCTCACGCGGTCGGCGAGGCGTTGGATGGGCGCCCGCGTGTTCTGCGCGTCGCGCATCAGTTGTACGATGCGGGCCAGCGTGCTGGCCGCGCCCAGCGTCGTGGCGCGATAGCGAAACGACCCCGTGCGGTTGACGGTGCCGCCGATGACGCGAGATCCCACCGTCTTGTCGACGGGCATCGATTCTCCGGTCAGCATCGATTCATCGATCGCGCTCGCGCCGGAGACGATCTCCCCATCGACGGGGACCCGTTCGCCCGGTCGCACGACGACGATGGCTCCTGGCTGCAGCGACTGGACCGGCACCTCGCGCTCGACCGACCCATCCACGACGCGCGCTGTCGGCGGCTGCAGCGTGATCAGGTGATGCAGCGCAGCGGCGGTGCGCCGAGTGGCACGGGCCTCGAGCAGATTGCCCACGAGCACGAGGGCGATGATGATGATGACCGCCTCGTAGTAGACATCGGGCGCCACGTGATGGGCAGTGAAGAACTGCGGGGCGATCGTGGCGACCGCCGAGTAGAGGAAGGCGGCCCCGGTCCCCAACGCCACCAGCGTGTTCATGTTGGCGGTTCTGTGTCGAGCGGCAGCCCAGGCGCCGACGTAGAACTGGCGGCCCGCCCACGCCATCACGAACAACGTGAGCGCCAGCAAGGTGTAGGTGACGACGCCGACGGGGATGGTCGCAAGCCCGGGCAGCCACCGCGTGGTCCCGGGTGCCACGACATCCATCATCCACCGGACGAACGGGTCGGCGTCGCGGATGCCATACGATTGAGTGCGACCCATGAGCGGGACTGACAGCACCATCGCGATCACGCCTGCGGCGACACTGACCGCCACCTGTCGGCGAAGCGCCTTCAGCTCCGCGTCTCGCGCCCGCTCCTGCTCCGCCAACTCGTCGGACGCGGAGTCCGTGGCCACTGGCAGATCGGCGCCGTACCCTGAGTCACGGACCGCTGCGATCAGCCGGTCGGGGGATGTCGTGTCGGGATCGAACTCGACGTGGGCAGTCGCGGTCAGCAGGTTGACCGATGCTGTCGCCACGCCCGGTTCCTGCGCAAGCGCATGCTGCACGTGTGCCTGGCACGACGCGCAGGACATACCGGTGACGGGAAAAGTGAGCGAGACAGCCATGGGTGAGCCAATTGTGTGAGAGAAGCGTGCGTCACCCATAATATACCCTGTGGGGGTATAAAGTTCCTAAAGGGGCGGGATCCGGGGATTGGGGGGCGGGATGGAATCGAGGGTCAGCGACTTCGTCGCCGACCCTCATCGATTGATCGCCAACCTTGCCTGCGGGCACAGCGCAGGCAATCCGGGCCGGTAGGGGCGACGCATGCGTCGCCCACCGAATCGATGAAGGCCAGGACGTTAGTCCTGGCCTTCAATCCCCGCCCGACCCCCGATCCTCGACCCCCGGATCCCGCGTCCTACGATTGCGAGCTGACGAAGTTCACCGTTGGGGCCTGACAGCCGGTCCAGGTCAGGGTGACGTAGTCGGACCCGCTGGTCCCGCTGAAGGTCGCTTGCACGACGCCGGCGGTTATCTGGGAGCTCGTGCCGCAGGACGGGCTATAGGTCAACGGCGTGGGAGTCGAGACCGCGAGTGCGTAGGTCTTCCCGTTGCCGTTGTAGTTGGTCGTCCCCGTGATGTTCAGGGTGCCGCTCGGGAGCTGCTGACTGCCGAGGAGCGTAGACCCGGTGAACGTGAAGGTCGCCATCCAGTTCTGGGCGTACGTCGCATTGACCGTATCGGCGCCGCTGCTCACCAGGGTCAGGGTCAGGTTGTTGTTCTGGGAGAGCGAGCCGGACGTCTCTGTCACCGTGGCGGTGCCGTTGAGACCGACCGTCGCGGAATCGCCGTCGCCGCTGAAGCCGATCGTCAGGTTGTTCGCCGTCGCCATGTAGTCAGCGTCCGCGACCGTCGGCGTCGGATCGCCTTCGATGAGCGAGCCGGCGATGGAGAACGTCACACTGTCCTCGGTGAACTGGCAATTGGCGCCGGCAACCGTCGACGCCGTGTCCGGGATGCCGTCGCCATCCGTGTCGACCAGTGGATTCGGCGTCACGGTGATGCAGGACGGCATCGAATCCCGGGCGTTGGTCACGGTATGCACCCGATGCATCGCGGTGCTCCGTGCGAGATCGAATGGCACATGTGCGAGGCGGAGATAGGACATCCTCTGGCGGCACCGACGACGCCAACCCCCTGAATGGGCGGCTGCAAGCCCCCGAGGAAGGATGCGATCGCCGATTCGAGCGATGTCTCGACGCCCTGACTCACGAACGCGGCATCGGTCGTGGTCGGGCCGGTGGACGCTGGCGAAGACGGACTGCTCAGACTACACGCGGCGGCGGCCGCGACGCTGCCGGCGGCAAGTGCAGCCGCGATGGTACGACGCATGACGGGGCTCCAGGGCGAGTAAAGAGGTGTATCGACGGAGCGGCATGCTGTGTCCCCCGAGGGGAACGAGATGCCGCTAAGATCTCTCGCCCCTCAGACGAACGCTGCCCGCCCGGCGAAACGAGCCTACCTGGCCCGGAGCCCGCCGCTCGTCTGGCCTACGAAACCGGCCCCCCGGCCACCAGATACTCGAATCCCAGACGGAGATGCTCGAGCACACCGGGCCGCACGACGGCACGACCCCAGAACGGTGTCTTGTTCACATCGATCGGGACGATCGAGCCGCCGGCGTCCATCACGCAGTCCGTTGCATGGAACTCGGTGGCCATCGCAACGGACACGCGCCGCGCCACGCTCACGGCGTGCACGACGTCGTCGGTGGCGTCATTCAGCGCGACATTGTCGCCCGACACGTTCCAGAAGAAGAAATAGGCGCGGCGGCGAGCTGGCAAAGCTAACTTCTTGATCTGGAGATCCGTCCAGATCTGGGCGACCGCTGTCGCCGGGCCTAGCCCGTACACGCGATAGAACGCGCCCTCAGGATTGTCGATGTACCGCTCGATCGCGAGCGTCGGGTCGGTCCACGCAGCTGCGGGCACTTCCTGGCGCTGACAGATACGGTATCCGTCGGGGTCGCGTATCTCGCCATTGAGATCATGCTTGAACCGCTCGCTGGCCGCACCGCCGCGTGCGAGCAGCCGCCGCTCGGGTACCCCCGCCGCGTTGAGCGTTGTCTTGATGATGACCTGCTCATCGGGCGGTCCCTCGCGAGGCGTGGCAGCTGAGGGCAGTCCGAGGGCCGCGCATCGCTCGTGGAGGGTGCGTTTTCGAACGTCCGTTGCGCGGGCGTTGAGCGGCGTCACGCCGCGCGTGACGAGGCCGTCGAAGAAGGCCGCCTCCTCACCCAGGAATCCGTCGGTGCGGCTCGCGTCGATGTGCATGAGGACGACTTTCGCCGCGCGACCGATGGCACCGGACACGCGCAGCCCGGACTCGCCCGGCGCAATCGGCACGCGCACCGCCTCCGGACACAGCGCGTGGATGAGGAAATCATCCCAGCCGTTGCACTCGCAGACCGCGATCGGTGTATGCCGAAGGTGTCGTGTCACGCGGCGGCGTACGTCCGCACGCAGATTCCTCAGGAGCGACACTCGCCCTCTTCTCGACGCGTGTGGGGTGCCGTATCGGTCATCGTCCTCGGAGCCACAGAATGTTACAATTGCGAGTGTGTGCCGCGTGGAGGATCCCCGCGCGCGCGCAGGGCGAAACCGACGTGCAAGCTCAATGCCGGACGGGACAATTTCAACTCTGGTATTTCGACTGTGGTAAGGGAACCACAGGACGCACGGTCGATGCTGGCGAGCGCCTTCAGCGTGTCATCCTCGCGCGCTCCGATGCCGAGCTCCGACGCGAGTGGTCGCGTCGCACACCGTGGCTGCCGGACGGAAGAGCCGACGGGGACATCACCTGTCGCATTATGATACGGGTGAGACAACGGTCAGAGACCGAGAAGACAACGCCGTGATGCGTCGAATCCGCGTGCGATTGATCCGTGCGATAGCCGTGGCAACCTGCGTCGTGTGGATCACTGCGTGTGACGCAGCTCCGCGAACCACGGGGCCTCAGCTGTCGGTCACAAAGGCCTGCACACCATCAGACACCATCGTCCTCGGGCTACTCCAGGGGACGACGTTCGATTGCTCCAGTGGCGGCAACGGGTTCGTCCTGGCCGGCGGCAGCGCGACGTATCTCATCGTCCCCGAGTTCGCCGCAGGCGACGTGCCGTACTCCTTCGCATCGTATGACCTTGGCCCGCGCGGTGGTCCGATCGGCGTGGCCCCGATGGCCAGCGCCGTGACCCCACGTGGGACGTTCCTCCCCTCGCCGCGCATCTCGAACTACGAGCAGGCCGCGTTCGATCTCCGACTGCTCGCGTTGGGGCGCGCGCGCGTCGCCCGCATGCTCCACACGCTGTCTCTGCCGCGCGTCACGCGTGTCCCGCCGCCGATCACGGTGCAAGGCGGCGGGTCTCCGGACAGCCTTCGCACTTTTCACGTCGTTGCGGACTCGAGCGGTACGTCGTTCAAGACCAGCGTCGCGCGCCTGTCCTACACGGGGACCAACGTCTACGTGTATCTGGACACCACGGCGCCCAAGGCACCGAACGGGTTCTCTGCGTCGCAGCTCCAGCAATTCGGTCAATACGCTGATCAGCTGCTCTATCCGCTCGACCTCAACACCTTTGGCCCGCCGACGGACATCGATCACAACGGCCATGTCATCATGCTGCTCACGCCCATCGTCAACGGGCTGACCCCGAGCTCCGAATGCGAGTCGGAGGGATACGTCGCAGGATTCTTCAATGCGGTGGATCTCGACGATCCCGGCGACCCGAATTCGAACACTGGCGAGATCTTCTACCAACTCGTGCCCGACTCGTTGGGGCGCTTCAGCTGCGCGCACTCGGTCAGCACCGTCGAATCCGTGACGCCGGGCACATTCCTGCACGAGCTCCAGCACATGATCAACAACGGCCAGCACGTCATCCTTCACGGCGGGCCGGCAGAGGAAGGGTGGCTCGACGAAGGTGAGAGCATCGTCGCGACGGAGCTGGGCGCGCGGTACTACGACGCCAAATATCCCCCGCCGATGGAGCGGTCCAATCCCGACCAGCTGTTTCCGGATTCGGCCGAGCCGTTCATCACCGAGCAACTGTACGACTCCTACAACTGGCTGACCGATCCCGACACCGCGTCGGTCACGCTGCACACGGACGCTGACTGTTGCCTGGCGTGGCGGGCCGGCGATTGGATGCTCCTCCGGTACGTCGGCGACCAGTTCGATTCGACGGTGTACGCGCGCCTCGACCAGAGCAACGTCACCGGCACCGCGAATCTCACGCACGCGACGGGGATCCCCTTCACGCAGAATGTTCGCGAATTTCGGCATCGCGCTGTACGCCGATAGTCTGCCCGGCGTCTCACGCAGCGCGATTCCTCCCGCCGATCGATACGCCTCGTACAACTTCCGCCTGATCTACGACCGCCTCTACTCGAGTTGCACGGGCACGAGCCCACCGGGGTGTGGCGACGGGATCGACAGGCCCTTCCCGATTGCGGCGACCACGCTCTCAGGGTCGGCAGCGCTGTCGGGATCCATGGTCCCAGGCACTGTCAGCTTCTATCAGCTGACCGTGCCGGCAGGATCCGGCCCGGTCAGCGTGGTGTTCAGCCCTTCGAAGGGCTCCAGTTTTCCCGCATCGCTCCACGCCCAGGTTGCGGTGTTCCGCACGCAATGATTGGGGACCGGTGGCTGGGGACTAGTGGTTAAGAACAAACCGTAGGACCGGTGACCTCGACGTGTCATTGGTCCGGAGGTTTGTTAACCACTAGTCCCTCTGGCCCCTACGGCGTCCCGATGCCTGCGCCCTCCACCTGCCAATCGGTCGACAGTGCACTCGATCCCCACATGATCGTGAGCGTGCCATGCAGGCTCGTCGCGCCCGAGCCGCCTGGTATCCAGGCCGGGATCAGATAGACCGTGAAGCTGTCCATCGGATCGGCGAGAGCGCGCCGCGTGAGTGTCGTACGCCCGAGGTCGCGCGACGCGTCGTAGTCGGTGCCCCACTGCCCGGTCTCGCGGTTGACGATGAGATGCCAGCCATTGCCGCCGTCGAGCAGATACAAGGTGTAGTCCCCGTGCGGAACGTGTAGCGTGCCGAGTGTGAGGTCGACGTCCGTGTGCAACACGGCAGCCATGTTCGCGCCGAAGCGCCAGACTTTGTCCTTTGGGATCAAGCCCCCCTCGACCCTTCGCCCTCGGGCGTGCGGCTGGCCGTACGCGATGGCAATCCGGGCGGGGCCGCTCAATCCAGCGTCTGCGGCCATCCACTGCCGACCGATCGGCCGCGAGTTGACGTGGACCTCGACCGATGCAAAGGAGCTCGGGGCGAGTTGAGGGCGCGGCGCATTGCCCGACTGCGCCAAGATCGCGAGCGGCGTGAGGGCACCAGTCAGGAGGATGCTCGTCACCGTGAGTCGGATGGACATGGGCGTGTCGGGGAGGAGGTGGGACGGCTCAGCGTGCGGCGGACGACGATCCACGAGTGGGCGGTTCCTGCGCTCAGAGAATCCTGGCGCCGAAGGCACTGACGATGAGGTCAACCGCTAGCGTGGCCGTGCGGTTTCGCTCGTCGAGCACCGGGTTGATCTCGACCATGTCCATCGAGATCAATCGCCCGGAGTCGGCCACCATCTCGAGCGCGAGATGCGCCTCGCGGAACGTTGCGCCACCTCGGACGGGTGTGCCCACGCCGGGCGCGTCGGCCGGGTCGATCCAATCCGGGTCGCAGGACACATGGATCCCTCCGGTCCCGCGACCAGCAATCGCGATGGCATCGGCCATCACACTCTTCAAGCCGCGCTCGTCGATCTCGCGCATAGTGTAAGCTGCGATGCCCAGCTCGTGAATGTGACGTCGCTCGGGCGGATCGAGATCGCGAAGTCCGACCATGACCAGGTGCTCCGGGCGCACCGCTGGCGGCGGCACGGCGATCGCCGAGAGGCGAGGATCGCCCCACCCAACGAGATGGGCCACGGGCATGCCGTGCACGTTGCCGCTGGTGCTGGACTCGGGCGTGTTGATGTCACCATGCGCATCGAGCCAGATCACACCGAGCTGCTCCCCGCGCTCCGCAAGTGCCGTCGCGACGCCGGCCGCGGATCCCATGGCGAGCGAGTGGTCCCCGCCAAGCACGAGCGGCGTCACCCCGACACGGACCGCGTCCGCCGTCACACGGGCGAGCTCCTTGCAAACGGCTGCGATAGCCGGAAGGGATTCGGGCCCGCAGCTCGCGAGCTGCTCGCGCTGGGAGACGATGAGATTGCCGACGTCATCGACTTTGTGTCCCAACGTCTGCAGGCGTTCGACCAGGTTGGCAATGCGGAGCGCGGACGGCCCCATGTCGACGCCGCGTCGGCTCTGGCCCAGGTCGAGGGGCACGCCAATGATGCGCACCGTGCGCGGGGTGGAGACACGGGCTACCGACGGCGCAGCTGGCGTTGCCGTCATGGTCGCACCACGATCGGCAACGTCGCACTCGCTTCGGAACGTAGGGAGGACTTGGGCATCGTAGGCGCTATAGAATCTAAGAACGGCGGGGGATTCAGGGGTCGGGGGTCGGGGAAGACTTGAAGGCCAGGACTGACGTCCTGGCCTTCATCGATTGATCACCAACCTCCCCGACCCCCGACTCCCTCGCCCTTAGTACCTTTCCCCCATGATCGAGCTCACCGATAAAGTCATTCTCGTGACCGGCGGGTCCCGCGGCATCGGGGCCGCCATCGCGCGTGCCGTCGCGGGCGCCGGCGCACAGGTCGTGTTGCACTACGGGCGCCAACGCGAGGCAGCGACCGCGGTCGCCGCGTCGATCGGGCTGGATCGCTGCCATCTCGTCGAAGGAGATCTCGAGCAGACTGGCGCCGGCGCACGCGTCTGGGCATTGGCGATGGCGTGGCGCGGACGCGTCGATGTGCTGGTGAACAATGCAGCGGTCGCCCTCGACGCCGGGCTCGACGACCAGGCGGCGTGGGCGGCAGCGTGGGAGCGCACGCTGCGCATCAATGTCGTCGCTGTGGCGGATCTCTGCCGCGAAGCCATCCTGCATTTCCGCGGGCGGGGCGGCGGCATAATCATCAACATCGCGAGCCGTGCCGCGTTTCGCGGAGATGATCCCAATGCCTTTCACTACGCGGCATCAAAAGGGGCCGTCATCTCCCTGACCAAGAGTATCGCGCGCGGGTACGCACGCGACGGCATCGTGGCGTACGGCATTGCCCCGGGCTGGGTCCTGACTGACATGGCGCGCCCCGCCATCGTGTCACGGGGTCTCGAGAACCTGGCCCGGGACATCCCGATCGGTGCGCTCGCGCCGCCCGAAGACGTGGCCAACGTCGTGGCGTTCCTGGCCACGGGACTCGCGAAGCATGCAACCGGGACCACGGTCGACATCAACGGAGCGTCGTACGTGCGGTGAGAGCACGGGATTCGGGGATCGGGGGCGGGCGCGTCAGCGCCCGCCCCCGACCCCCGAGGTCTTCACATTGAGCACTTCGGGCTGACCATGCTCATCTTGGAGACTGACGCCGGTGTGCTGTCGCCGGCCATCGGCGTGGCCGCCGTTGTGACCGTGACTTCGTGACCCACGTGGCCGCTGAGCTTGACGGCCGAGCTCTTAACATTAACGGTCTGGCCGTTTGCCTCGACGAGCTTGTACATGCCGGCTTTTGTGCCCTTTTGCAGGCAGCCGGTCACGGTATCAGCGGCGGTCGCCGCTGTAGGCCGTGTCAATACTTGAGCCCGTGGCGTCATGCTGGCGGCCGCGGCCGCTGCGAGCGCGACTCCGCCAACGATACCAAGTACTTGTGCAACTGGACGACGCATGAGGCACCTCGATCGTGAGGGGGGATTAGTAGCAGGGAGTAGGTGATCGCGCCCCCCGTCACCGAGAAAATCATGCCGACCCTCAGCGCGGGCCGCTGGTCCCGTCCGAGGGCGGCGCCTAGCGTCATCCCTATGATGGCCTCGAAACCGTTGCTCACCCGGTGCGCCCGGATCGGTGTCGAGTCCCCTATTGTTGGTTTGGCCGTGCGGAGCCGGGTGGGGATCAGATCACCGGCCAAAAATCAGCTGAATCTCGTGTGTGCTCGCGCGCTGTGCGGTTGGGAACTCCCACAGCATCACGCGGTCCTGGATACACGCTTCGACTTTGTCCGCGCCGTGGCCCGACCAGTGGTGCTGTGCTATCGTCACCTCGGACACCGTGCCATCCTGCTGAATGACGAGTCGCACGACGATCTGGCCGGCCAATGCCGCGTCCGCATGGAGCCCGAACTCCGTATAGCAGTACTGAAGTAGCTGCTGCCGCTGTCGAATGACGTCGCCCAGCACCGCCGGAGACAGTCGGCCCTCGCTGCTGAGCGCCTTTTCCGCCACCGAGTCGCCGGCGGCCGAGTCGACGCCGTTGGGGCCGTCGCTGCCCTGGCTCTTGGCGGCTGCCGCCGGACCGGCGGCCCCGCTGATACCAGTCGAAGACGATCCGCGCGACTGGCTACTAGCCGGCGACGACTCACCACGTCCTGTGGCCGCCGACGCCACGACCGGGGCAGCGCTGTATTCGATCTGTGAATTCGGCGGGTCGACGACGTAACCGATCTGCGGACTCGCGCTCCCGCCCAGTGTGCTGGGCGCGCGAGAAGGGGCCGGGCTCGTGGCCAGCCGTCCCTTGCCGACATCCTGACTCGCTGGCGGCGGGGTGGTGGGGAGTGCAACCGGGACGACGACGCTCGCGGCCTTCGGAGCGGCTACGACGGGCGGCGTCGATGGAGCAGCGGGCGTGGTTGGCGTGCCCATCGATGCAGGCGACGGAGTGGTGGGTGCGCCAGGATGGTTGGTCGCGGACGCGGCGGGAGCGGTCGACACAGGCGAAGCAGTAGTGGGGGCCGCAGGCGCGGGCGGTGCCGCGGCTGCAGCGAGTGCCGCTTGGTGCGCGGCCGCAACTGCTTTCGCCAGTTGCGCGGTTCGCTCCAGTGTCGGAATGATGTTGTGGAGGGCCAGCGCCGGGTATGTGGCGGTGACCGGCGCCGGTCCGCGTGCCCCGTACCGCATGACGAGCGCCACGGCTTGACCGACCGTCTGTTGTTGCAGCGTCACGTCTCCGTCTGCGAAGACCCCGTGGAGGGCGGCGGTATCTGGAGCGCGTGAACCCGGCGCCTCGCGGTTAGCCTGCGCGACACTGTCGACCGCGACGAATGCGGTGAACAGTGCGGCCCAACGCGCCGTCTCAGCGGCGGTCAGTACCGACGGGTGAGCAAACGCCGACCGAAACCCGCGAGCTGCGAAGACCAAGACGGACCCGTCGTCGTCGACCCGGAGCCAGACGATCGTGCCACTGCTCGAGAACTGTCCTGTTTCCTGCGCGACGGGTGGCCCGCCTTTCGTGCGGCCCTGGGCGCCGAGGATGGCAGGGATGCCACCTGTGGCCAACGTGGCCCAGCCCACGATTGTCCACAGCGTCCTGCCTGTAGACCCCATCGTGCGTATCGCGGAAGCACGACCTTGCATCCGGGAGCGACGAACCGACACGGGCGCGCGTCACGGCCGGCGCAATTCGCAGGCGGTCATCCCCGACACCCGTTCCCGCCCGTCCCCCCCCCAGAATTCTCACACTCGCTTAATCTCCCCCTAACACGCCGCGCACTGCGGGCGCGTCTCATTAACAGAGCGCTCGGCGTCGAGGAGGGGATGCGCAAGACAACAGTGCGCCCGTTGGGGAGTACATGGGGACTGCAGGGAATCGCGACCCTGGCCCTCGGCGTCTCCGCGTGCGCACCCCACCCGGCGAGTCTCACCGGCTCGTTGCAGGCAAATGGTCGATCCGCCCTCTGCGAGCTGCTGGCTCCGCCGTCGGTCGCGGCCCCGTCGCTGCGTATCGCGGTGACCGATGCGATCACGGCGAGCGATGCCCCACTCGCTCGGACGGATGCGGAGCGCGTGATCTTCCCGCTGCTCTACGTGCCCCCGTCGGGCGGCGTCACCTGCCACGGTCCTTCCGGGTCGATGCGCGTCGAGTCAGCCGCCGCGAGCCAAAGCGCCGCAACCACCGTGTTGCCTGCAGGCTCGCCTGGTCCCGTCACCGTGTGGCCGGCCACGACCGGACGGTATGAGATCGCCACGGCGATCGACACGGCGCTCGATCTCGTACCCCGGCGATCGACGCCAGGACCGGTGCTACACGTGAGTCGGATTCGCTCGGATGGTGGACGCGATGCGCTCGACGGCGGGACGGATGTGCTCATCACATCCGACGCGACGACGATCGCATACGCTGCGGCGCGTCCGGACTTCATCAGTGTGCCGCTTCCATGGAGCCGCGTGTACGTGCTGATACAGCCGCATACGCCGGTCCACGTCGATCCCGATACGGCTCGAAGCCTCGAGACCGATCTTGCCGGCGATGCCGTGCGGGTCGAGGCACGGGCCGTCGACGACTCGGAGTGGCGTGATGTGCTCGCCACGTGCGACACCGGCGCGTCGACGCGTCCCGTCGCGTCGGCAGATTCATCGGCGCCGCCACCGGCTCCCCGAGTCGCATCGTCGGCCAGCCCATTCGTCAACTGGATCGTGTACGTCGAGGATGACAACGTCGCGCGCGCACTCAGTGAGCGGCTCGTGGCGCTGGCGAATGCGCGCGACCCTCGGATGACCGCAGTCGCGCCCGCGGTGACGACGGGAGAGCCCCTGCGTGCTGCCGGCTTCGATACGACGCGTTTTCGCCTCCGTCTCACGGTCGGACGCGATGCAGCCTATGTAGCCGCGATGCACAGAACGGGGGCCTGTCACGATATCGCCGCACTGATCTCGGAAGCGCCGTGGGTCGCCCGGGATACGCACCGACTCCCCGAGACGCTCACCCCGCTCATCGAGAGCCGCGCCCATGCGATCGTCCGCCGTGGACGCGTCGGGGTGGCCATCGACGACGCGGGCGACGTGTTTCTCGAGTTCGGTCCGACCGCTGGACCCTGATCGCGAGGTGCTTGGGATGCGGTTCCGGACGCGCGTACTGGTTGCGTTGAGCACTGTGGCCGTCGTTCCCCTGATCGGCCTCGCACTCGGTGTGCGGCGTGAGATGGACCGGCGCCTCACCATGCAGTACGAGGCACGGGCCAGCGGCCTGACCGGCGTCACCCGCGACGAGCTGACCCACGAGAGTGAGTCGATCGCGGATCGCCTTGTCTCGCTCCGGGACGCCGTCACGCAAGACAACCGCCTCAGGTTGGCCGTCGCGCTGCACGACGCAACGGAGCGCGGCTATCTCCTCGATTATGCGGGCGAGGCCATGCGGTTGACCGGGCTGTCGATGCTCCAGATCCAGGACTCGGCGGGGCGCATCCTCAGCTCAGGACATTTTCGCAACGAGTTCGATCGCTTGGAGCCCGATCTACCGGCGCTGCTCGCCGCGGCCCCGGGTGGTGCGGCGCTCGTCGATGCACGCACGGCGAGCGGCCCGATGCGTGTCATCGCTCGGACCGACTCGCTCCGATTGGCAGGACATCGACTCACGATCGTCGGCGGGGTGGCCGTGACACCGGCCTCTTTGCGTGCGCTGGCACCGGACAGCGAGTTCGGCGTTGCGCTGGTCGTGGATGACGTCACGGGAGATGCAAACAGGACGGCGGGGGTGGTCGCATTCCCCTTCATCGGCTGGCCCGCAGGCGTAGCCGACACGGGACGTCGGTCGATCCTGCCCGCACGGTTCGTGATCACACACTCCACTGGCGAGCTTATGGCGCTCCGACGAAGTCTCGATCAGTGGTTCGCAGCGGCGATCGTCCTCGGGATCCTCACCGCTCTCTTGGGCGCGGGCTGGTTGGCCGCGCAGGTGAGCCGGCCGCTGAGCCGTCTCGCGGAGGCGACGACGCGCATCGATCTCGATCGCCTCGATGTGGCTTTTGGGACGGACCGGCCCGACGAAGTCGGCGACCTGTCTCGCCTGCTCGACAGCATGACACGCAGACTCCGCGCGAGCGCCGGGCGTGTCCGCGAGGCCGAACGCCGCGCGACCGTCGGCGATGTCGCCCGCCAGGTGAACCACGATGTGAAGAACGGCCTCGTGCCCATCGACATGTCCTTCGACATCTCGCGCAAGTCGAGCGCGATGAGCCCGACCGACTCGGGAGCGTCTTCGCGGAACGACGGCCGACACTCGATGCCAGCGTGGACTACCTCGACGCGCTCGCGCGCAACTACGCGCGCTTGAGCCGCCCGATCGTGCCCGAGCCGTGCGATCTCAACGCACTCGCGTGTGCCGCGGCAGCCAGTGCCGCAGCCGATGATCGCGTGACGGTGCACGTGGAGCTCGATCCGAGCGCGCCGATGGTGACCGCAGACGCCCTGCTGCTGCGGCGCATCCTCGACAATCTCGTGACCAACGCGGTCGATGCGGTGGCGACCCGTGGTGGCGCGGTGACGATCGGCACCGATGCCACGAGGGCAGGGGGCATCCGCCTCGTGATCCGCGACAGTGGGCCGGGTATGACCGAAGCGGAGCTCGCACGCGCCTTCGAAGATTTCCAGACCACGAAGCCGAATGGAGTGGGGTTGGGCTTGTCGATCGTGCGCCGACTCGCGGGGGATCTCGGTGCGGCCTTGCGTGTCGACACGGCGCCGGGACACGGCACCACGGTGGAAGTCGAGCTCCCGCGGGGCGACGCTCGCAGCGCCACACGGGCTCGCTAGCTTCCACGGCCATGCCCACCGTCCTCGTCTGCGATGACAACGCCCCGCTGGCTGCGCAGTACGCGTACGACCTGCGGCGGCTCGGTGGCTATGACGTGCTCACCGCGACGACCGGGGAGGCGGCACTCGATCTGTTGACGCGCGAAGGAGTGGACTGCGTCATCCTCGATCTCGAGATGCCCGGCCTCGATGGATTTGGCGTGATGCGCGCGATGCGGGACCGAGGACTCGACGTGCCAGTGATCGTATACACGGGGACGGGCACCTTCGACCGGTGCGTGCAGGCCATTCGCTCGGGGGCGTACACCTTCATCGATAAGGATGACTCGATGGAGCGTGTGGTGCGCGAAGTCGAGAACGCGCTCGAGCGACAGGCCATCTTGGGCGAAGTCGCGTTGCTGCGGCGCTACGCGTCGGACGCGAGCGCATTGATCGGGACGAGTGGCGCGATGCGCACCCTCAAGGACGCGATCGCACGCATCGCGCCGATCCCGAGTCCCGTGCTCATCCTCGGGGAAAGCGGCACCGGCAAGGAGCTGGTTGCACGGGACGTGCACCGACTCAGTGGACATACGCGTGAGCCGTTCATCGCCGTGAACTGCGCCGCGCTGCCCGACCAGTTGGTGGAGAGTGAGCTGTTTGGACATGAGCGCGGTGCGTTCACGGGCGCCCAGACGATGCGAAAGGGCGCGTTCGAGAGCGCGGGCAAGGGGACGTTGTTCTTGGACGAGATCGGCGACCTTCCCCTTGCCGCCCAGGCCAAGCTGCTGCGTGTCCTGGAGAACCGCCAAGTGGTGCGCGTGGGAAGCAGCCGAGCCATCGACGTCCCTGCGCGGGTCATCGCGGCGACGAATCGGGATCTCGCGAGGGACCCGGACCGTTTCCGGCGCGATCTGCTCTTCCGGCTGAACGTGCACGCGCTGCACGTCCCACCTCTTCGAGACCGGCTGTCGGACGTGCCCGAGATCGTGGAGCGGATGCTGACGGTCACCTGCGAGCGGTTCGGGCTGCGACGCAAGCGACTCGGACGTGATGTACTGCCGCTGCTCATGAGTTACGAATGGCGGCAGAACAATGTGCGCGAGCTCCGCAATGTCGTGGAGCGGATGGTCATCGCGACCGATGGCGACATCATCGGGACGGAGCACGTTCCGGCCGATGTGCGTGAGCACACGACGCATCTCCCCTCGGGCGAGGCGCAGAGCTTCGTCGATCGTAAGGCGGAGGCGGAGCGGCGGATCATCGTCGAGGCGCTCGAGCGCAACGAGTGGCACATCACCCGAACCGCTGAAGATCTGCAGTTGGCCGACCACGCCAGTTTGCTGAAGATCATGCGGAGGCTCGGCATTCGCAGCTGAGGACACGCGGCGGCGTGTCCACTCGTTCACAGCATCCGCAGAATCTCGTGTCCGACCGGACACGATTCGCACTCCGCTGCCATCTCCCGCGCGCCGCGTTACAGGTGCAACTGGTTGTGCCAGAGTGACTTTGAAGATCTACGCGCGAGCTCCTGTGGACCGGTCGCCGCCTTGCCTTTTCGAGGGCGCGTCAACCGGCACTACCCAACGAGCGCCCTCGGGCGCCCCACAGGAGGAGGTCTCGTATGTACCGCACCTCGAGCGATTCTCGGTATCCCTTCAGTCGTCCCTCCGGGACTGCGCGTACCGCGACCGGCGGCCTGGTGATCGCGGCCGTGGTGGTCGGTTTCATCGTGGCCTGCGAGCACGGCCACGTCTCGCAGCGGACCGCGAATGGAACCGTGGCGACCGGCCCGGCTCCCGACCCGGCATCGACCACGCTGACCCCAGCTGCGGCGGTGGTGCCGTCGGCGTCAGCCGTGCCACCCAATGTCTCGTACGCCGCCGCGGAGTCGGCGTTCACCGATCATCGGTATCCCACGGCGAGTGGAGATGTTTGCCGCCTACACGGCGCGGCGTCCCGACAACCCGTGGGGCTACTACATGTTGGGGCTGTCATCCTGGCGGGCAGGACAGCTCGATCCCGCCGAGCACGCGTTTGAGGGGGCGCTTGCCCGTGATCCGCACAACGTCAAAGCGGCCGTGAACCTGGCTCGCGTGCTGCTCGAGCAGAACCGAGCGACCGAGGCCCTGGACCGGGCGAACGCGGCCGTTGCAATGGATTCGGGCCTCGGTGAGGCGTGGCGGGTGCTCGGGCGAGTGCAGGGGCAACTGGGGCACAGCGATGCCGCAATCGACGCCTATCAGGCGGCGCTCAAGATCGACTCATCCGACGTGTGGTCGCTGAACGACCTCGGCCTGGAGTTGATCGACGTCGGTCGATTCACGGACGCGGTACAGCCGCTGACCCAAGCCGTTCAACTCGATAGCACCGTCCCAGCGTTTAGCAACAACCTGGGCCTTGCCCTCGAGCGCAGCGGGCAACTGACCGCGGCCGCGGCCGCGTATCGCGGTGCGCTCTCGGCGGACAGTGGTTATGCCAGGGCGCGCGTGAGTCTGGCGCGGGTGGAGAAGGCGCTGGGGTGCTAGGGGGGAGGGGGGAGCGGGGAATAAACGGCGGGATCGGGGGTCCGGGATCCGGGATCTGGGGAGCAACCGCAGGGCCAGTGACAACGCACGGTCACTGGCCTTTCGGCTTGCTTCCCGGACCCCAGATCCCCGACCCCGCCGTTCAGGTACTTGCCCCCTTGCCCTTCCCGGCCACAGGCCCGAAATCTCGGGAGTACGGCGCGACTGCGCCGTAGGGCGCACGGCGTCGCCGCCTGCCCCGGCGACCGGCCGGCCCGGACTGGACAGGGCGCCAGTGGGGTGAACTCATGCGATCGTACGACACGGAAGGGATCCGCAACGTGGCTGTAGTTGGTCACGGCGACTCTGGGAAAACGCAACTGGTCGCTGCCTGCCTATACACGGCGGGAATGACCCCGCGGTTGGGCAAGGTCAGCGACGGGTCGACCGTGACTGACTGGGATGAGGAGGAGATCGCCCGCAAGATCTCCATCACGACCGGCGTCGCCTACGCCGAGTGGACGCCGCGTGCGGGCGGCGAGCCAGCCAAGGTGAACATCCTCGACACACCGGGCTACTCGACGTTCGTCAACGAGACCAAAGCGTCCATGATCGCGGCTGACGCCGCGGTGGTCGTCGTCGACGCGGCGGCAGGCGTCCAGGTGGTGACGGAAAAGGTGTGGGACTACACCACCGAGTATGAGCTCCCGCGGGTGATCGTGTTGAATCGGATGGACCGCGAGCTCGCGAGCTATGAGCGGTCGCTGAGCTCGGTGCGGGAGATATTTGGTCGGGGCGTGGTGCCGGTGCACCTCCCGATCGGAGAAGAAAAGAAATTCCGCGGGATCGTCGATCTCGTCACCATGCAGGCTCTGATGTACTCACCGGACGGCGATGGCAAGCCGACCGTCGAGGGGATTCCGACAGACATGGCTGCGGCGGCCCAAGCGGCGCACGAGGCGCTGGTGGAGATGGTCGCCGAGGGCGATGACGCGCTCATGCAAGAGTTCTTTGACGAAGGCACGCTACCCGTGCCGGACTTGAAGCGGGGCCTTCGTGAGGCCCTGTGGAGCAGGCGCCTGTCACCCGTGCTCGTGGCGTCCGGGCTGCACAACATCGGCGCCGACGCGATCCTCGATCTGGCAGTCGAGATCCTGCCCGCGCCGTCGGTTCGGAGCCCTGCGACCGCCTCGAACCAAGCCGTCGACGGCGACGACGTGCGGCGCGCGATCAGCGACACGGAGCCGCTCTCGCTCTTCGCGTACAAGACGCTCGCGGACCCGTTCGCTGGGCGAGTGACGTATTTCAAGGTCATGTCGGGCGTCCTGAAGAACGACGCCACGGTGCAGAACTTCCTGCGCGACGGGGCGGAGCGGTTTCAGCATCTGCAGATCATGCAGGGGAAGACCGCCACACCTGTGACCGAGCTCCATGCCGGAGATCTCGGGGCAGTCGCGAAGCTCAAGGACACGCTGACCGGTGACACGCTTGGCGACAAGCACGCGCCGCTCTACTACCCGCGCGCGCGCCTGCCCGAGCCGTCGATCACGTTTGCTGTCGAGCCGAAGACGCGGGCCGACGAGGATCGAATTGGGACGGCCATTCATCGCATCCTCGACGAGGATCCCATCCTGCGATTCAACCGCGACCCACAGACCAAGGAATTTCTGCTTTCCGGCGCCAGCCAACAGCACATCGAGGTGGTGGTCGCGAAGCTGCGCAAGCGCTATCACGTCGAGCTGACGCTCAAGCCGCCCAAGGTCGCGTATCGGGAGACCATTCGCGGCCGAGCGGACGCGGAGGGCCGACACAAGAAGCAGAGCGGCGGACATGGCCAGTTCGGCGTCTGCAAGATCAAGCTGGAGCCGCTTCCCCGCGGATCCGGGATCGAGTTCGTGGATGACATCGTCGGTGGCGCCATCCCGCGAACGTGGATTCCCTCGGTCGACCGCGGTGTCCGCGAGGCGGCCGAGCGGGGCTACCTGGCCGGATTTCCGGTCGTCGACTTCCGAGTGCGCCTGTACGACGGGAAGTACCACGATGTGGACTCATCCGACATCGCGTTCCAGATCGCGGGGTCTCTCGCCTTCAAGGAGGCCATGAGTCAGGCGCGAGCTGCGTTGCTCGAGCCATTGATGCACGTCGAGGTGAACGCGCCCGACCAGTACTCCGGTGCATTGCTGGGCGATCTCAGCGGCCGGCGGGGGCGGATCAGTGGCAGCGACGCACGCGGGCACACTGTCGTGATCAAGGCGCTCGTACCGCTCGCGGAGATGCTGAGCTACGGCACGGACCTCACATCAATGACGCAGGGCCGCGGCAGCTTCTCAATGGAGTTTTCACACTACGACTACGTCCCGACCGAGATCGCCGACAAAGTCGTATCGACCCACAAACCGCACGTCCACGAGGAAGCGCACGCGCACGCGTGACGCGAGCGTCACGACGTAGAAAGGAGAAGCGCGGAATGGAGAAAGGAGCCTAGGACGCGATCCATACACATTTGTCTTTGTCTCCTCTCTCCTTTCTGCGCTTCTCCTTTCTACGAGTGCGTCAGCACGAGGCCCCCACGATCTCTATCCGGTCCGGCAGGTTGGGGACGACGCACAGGAATTCGAACGCGTCGCCGTCGTGGGCCTTGTACCAGTGCGGTGTGCCGGCCGGGATGTATACGACGTCGCCGCGACTCACCTCCATGGTCCGGTCGCCGATGCCGATCGTCGCGCGTCCAGCGAGCACGTACTGCTCGTGCTCGACCGTGTTGGTATGTGCCGGCATCCCACCCCCCGGCTGCATGATGAACCGGCGCATCGCGAAGTGCGGTGCTTCGGTTGGACCGATCAGCACCTGGCGGGTCGTTTGCGTGCCAGCCGATACGGCCTCAGCCGGTACCTCGTAGGCGTGTTTGACGGTCATGGGATGAGGAGTCGGGGAATGACGCAAGTTACATCGGGGGCTAGTGGCTAGTGGCTAGTGGCTAGTGGCTAGTGGCTAGGGGCTAAGGACAAACCGAGGGGCCAGTGACGTCGCCGTGTCACTAGCTCCGAGTTTTGTTCACTAGCCACTAATCCCCAGCCACTAATCCCCAGCCACCAGCCGTGAGCCCTAGCCGCCATAGCAGTACGTGCACCCCCGCTCTTGCGCGCGATTGACCGCCAATACGCCGACCGGCACGAGGGTTACGCCTGGGAGGAGTTGCTCCGTCCACTCCTGTTTCGCTTGATCGGCGCTCACCCCAGCATTCGCGGCAGTCATGCCGCTAATGACCGTGAGCGCGACGTTGCAGGCCGTGAAGATCACGCCCCGGTTCACGAGCGTCGGGATCTCCGTGCCTGGCATCCGGACGCCGTCCGCGTGCGCGAACGGGTTACGGACTGCCGGCGCCTTGGTCGCGGGGTCCGTCACTTTGAACGTCTCGCCGATCTTATACTTGGCCCACATGGCATCAGCCAACGCCATCGGCATGCAGAAGTGGCGCAGGCCGACCACCGCAGTCAGGTCTTTGTCCGACAGCCCGTACGCTTCATGGTTGAGGTTGAGAAAGCCGGCCGCGAAGGCGAGGACGAAGCCGTCGTTGTAGGAGACCCCATCAAAGAATTGCTTGTGCTTGCCCGTGATCCTGTCGAGCCACGCGTCACTCCAGGGGGCCTTCACCTGATCGAGCGGCCGCAGGGTGCCCGAGGAGGCGAGTAAGTCTTCCGGCACAAAGGGCAACGCCCCGGCCGCCGCGACGGCGGCGCCCACTCCGAGACGCCCGAGGAATGTGCGCCGTCCGGTAGCGTCGGGCGCGGGCGGGCATGGCATCTCGGATGTCGAGGCCACAGATCGCTCGATGCTCGTGTCCATATTCGCATCTCCCCTGGAAATGGGTTGAGCCGGACTGGCAAGGCTCGTCGCGGCACGTTGGTCGGTGTCCGCCCTAGGTCAATCGCAAACAACGTAAGAAAGACGACACTCGGCAGTGACAATGGCTCGCGTGCCAGCTCCGCACGCGTCCGTCGATCGCCCTACGCTAATAGAAACGTCCGTCTGCGCCAGCCCGGAGGCCGGCGCAGCGCACGTCACGGGCTCAGGTCGGGCGAGTAGTACAGCGCGAACTCGACGAATTTCGAGACCTCGGTCATGTCGCGCCCGACGAACTCGATGGAGTGCGAATTCGTTCGCTGGACGAATGGCAGATACGCGAGCGCTTCCGCCGGGCGGTAGTTCTTGAACGTGAGCCCCAAGTGGATTGGCGGCTTCATCACGTAGGGCCGGAGCTCCGTCCGGCGCGCGACGCCCGCCTTGACCTTCTCCCGGATGAGCACCTGCGCGGCCTGCGGGGTCATTGTCGCTGCGGCGTGGAAGCTGATTGCCCGTTTGACGACGGCGCCCTCGATCGGCCCGATGATGTGTTGCGCCTCGGCCACCGCGACGTTGTCGCCAGAGATCGCGACTACTGGCACGCCGAACTCTCCGGCGATCGCCGCATTCACGCCCGCCTCATCCATGTAAATGCCGTTCAACTGAACCGCCGCCAGGTATGCGCTCGAAAACGTGTGTGCACGGACGCCGGCGGGGCTGGTCGTCGACGCGTGGTAGCCAATGAACACCGCTGCGGCGAACAATGAATCGATCCCTTCCATCATGCCGAGCGGACGAGGCGACGAGCGGATGATCGTGACGTCCGGCGAAAACTGCTCGATCAGCAGGTTTTCCTGGTTGCCGTGCGAGTCGCTCACGACGAACTCCGTCGCGCCGGCGTCCCGCGCTCCCTGGATCGCCGCGAGGGTCTCCTGTGTCATGAACTCTCGGAACCGCTCGTACTCGAATCCGCCCGGCAGGAGCTGGTCTGCGGTGACGACGCCTGCAACCCCCTCCATGTCGACGGAGATGTACACCTTGACGGGGCGCTGGGCGCCAGCCACGGCCGGCATACTGATCGCGACTGCGATCGCGAGGACCACGCGGCGAAAGACGGACACAGAAGGCTCCTCTAGTGGGGGACGGGCTGGCCGCACACGATGTGCATGAACGTCTGAAGCGACACAATGAACGGCGGAGGAAAGGAGGGCCGCGGCGTGTGATCGTCAATGAGCACGGCACCCGATCCATCGTACGTGATCGCTCGGCGCACAGAGAGGTTGAACCGACCGCAATCGATCGCGTAGCGCACGACCGTGTACTTCGTCTCGTGCGCGGCCTGTGTCTTGTACCAGGCGATGCGGAAGTCGCCGGCCTCCCTCGTGACGGACGTCGTATCCATCCACGCCTTGTCGCCGTTCCTATCGTCGCTCATCCGCTTCCAGTGATGCGTCACGGGGGGTTGGCGCATGGCGAGGCCAGCTGCGAATGCACCGCCATCGTGACGCCTAGCCCCGTCACGGACCACCGTGCCGGGTGGCTGGCAGGCCTGCAATGGGGATCCACGATCCGGCGTCCAGTCAGCATTATTCGTCGTTGTGCGCGGCAGGGGGCTGCGAACGCACGGCTACGATCGGCAGCCCGCGCTCGACTGCCCACGCCTCCCATTCCGAGGCGCGCCGGGTTCGAAACATTCGACGCCAGAATCTCGGCATTCCCGCGCTCCGGCTCCAGAGCGAGGGCATCGGTCACGCCTTTCCAGAAGTGCGGCTCGAGTGCGGCCAGTGCAATCCACCCATCCGACGCGGGGTACAGCCCATACCCTGGCAACGCGCCCCCCAGCACCTGTCCGGGGGCCGTGATGCCGAATCGGACGGGGTCCGCAAACGCGTCGACTGCGTCGGACAAAGCGACGTCGGCCCGTGCGGTGCCCTCGCCGCGCTCCCGTCCGAGCAGCAGCGCGAGTGCGGCCTGCGCCGCCCGCTCAGCGCCGCTCAGGTCCGCGATCAGGCTCCGGGGCAACCCCGGCGGGTCCAGGAGGCCTGCGTGTGCCTGGTACGTGAGGTCGTGCCCGGGTTCGTTGTCGCGGGGGGCCGGATACCCGACGATGGCCACGTGGCACAGCCGCGGGTGGCGCTGGTGCAGGGCGGCCCAGGCCAAGCCAAGGCGCTCCAACGCGGCAGGTCGTAGCGCCGTGATAAGCAGGTCAGCCGATTCGAGGAGCTCCACCAACCGGTCTCGGCCGGCCGCCAGCTTGAGGTCGAGCATGGTCGTCGTCTGCCCGAGGCGGAGCGCGTCATACCAGGGGCGACACATGTGTGCCAATGGATCGCCGCCTGGCGGCTCGACGATAGTCACGGCCGCTCCAAAGCCCCGCAGGCGCTGCACGGCGACGAGCGCTGGGACATATATGGCAACACACACGACCTGCACACCGCGCAGCGGCGAGTGCATTCTTGTTCATGTCTCCTTGAGGGCGACGGCCAACAATCTAGGCAACTCGGGACGGCTCTGCGGCGTCGCGTTGCCGTTCATGCGACATGATCGAACGTCCATTTCTCGTTGGAGGTAGACCCGTGCGTGCTCTCCGCCGTCGTCGAGGTCCACACGCGGTGCATCGGCTCATGACCATCGGGGCCGCCGGCGCCCTCGTCGCGACGTCAGTCAGTGCTCAACGAACAAGCGAACAGGCGACCATGTCGCAACCGGCGAGCTACGACACGCTGCTCTTTCGCGGCCTCACGTGGCGGAACATCGGCCCGTATCGCGGCGGCCGGTCGGTTGCCGTCGCGGGGTCGAGCAGCCGGCCGTACGAGTACTGGCTGGGCACGACCGGCGGCGGGGTGTTCAAGACCACCGACGGAGGCATTCACTGGACGCCGATGACCGACAAGTATTTCGGCGGAACGATCGGCGGCATTGGCGTGAGCGAGTCCAATCCCGACGTCGTCTACGTCGGCACCGGCGAATACGACATCCGCGGGAACGTGTCGCACGGCGATGGCGTGTACAAGACCACGGACGGCGGCAAGACGTGGACGCACCTCAGGCCTCGTCGAGACGCGACAGATCTCGCGCGTCCGCGTCGATCCCCACAATCCCGATGTCGTCTACGTCGGCGCGCTCGGACACGTCTGGGCACCGAATCCGGAGCGCGGCGTGTTCAAGTCGATCGATGGCGGCAAGACTTGGAAGAAGATCCTCTTCCGCAACGACTCGACGGGTGTCTCGGACCTCATCCTCGACCCCACAGACTCGCGCATCATCTACGCCGCGTTCTGGCAGGCCGGGCGAAAGCCGTGGCAGCTGGTGAGCGGCGGGGCCGGGAGCGGCATCTTCAAGAGTACCGACGGCGGCGACAGCTGGACCGAGCTCACACGCAAGCCGGGTCTACCGCGTGGCATCATCGGCGACATCGGCCTCGCGGTATCGCCCGCGAATCCGCAGCGGGTGTGGGCGATCGTGGAAGCTGACTCCGGCGGGGTGTTCCGGTCGGATGACGGCGGCGAGACCTGGACGCGCACGAACAAGGAGAACAAGCTGCGCCAGCGCGCCTGGTATTACAGCCGGATCTTCGCCGACCCCAAGGATGCGAACACGGTCTACGCGGTCAACGTGAACTTCTTCCGGAGCACCGACGGTGGGAAGACGTTCAAGAACATCCCGGTGCCGCACGGCGATAACCACGACCTCTGGATCGCGCCGAACGACCCCCAGCGGATGATCGAGAGCAATGATGGCAGCGCCAACATCTCGTTCAATGGGGGCAAGTCATGGTCCGAGGAGGACAACGCCTCGGGGCAGTTCTACCACGTCACGACGACGACGGACTATCCGTACAAAGTCTGCGGTGCCCAGCAAGACCTCTCGACGCTGTGCGGTCCGAGTGCGCGGGAAGGAGGCATTGACATCTCCGAGTGGAAGGAAGTGGGCGGTGGCGAGAGCGGATACATCCAGGTACGACCCGATACGACGGCGATCGTCTTCGCCGGCAGCTACTCGTATCTCTCGCGCAAGGACATGCGCACCGGGCTCCAGAAGGACATCACGCCGTGGCCCGAGAACCCGATGGGACACTCGGCCGAAGATCTCCGCTATCGACTCCAATGGACGTTTCCCATCCTGATCTCGCCGCACAATCCGAACATCCTCTACGTCGGCGCCAACGTGCTGTTCAGGTCGACGACCGACGGCGAGACGTGGCAGGTGATTTCGCCCGATCTCACTCGACACGATCCGGCGACCCTCGGCGCGTCGGGTGGTCCCATTACGAAAGACCAGACGTCGGTCGAGTACTACGGAACCATCTTCTCGATCGGGGAGTCACCGATCCGCGCGGGCGAGATCTGGACGGGCAGTGACGATGGCATCATCGAGCTCACGCGCGACGGCGGCACGACCTGGACCAATGTCACGCCGACCCAGTGGGGTGACTGGATGCGCATCTCGAGCATCGAGCCATCGCGGTACGATCCCGCGGTCGTGTACGTCGCGGGCAATCGCTACCAGCTCGATGACATGCGGCCCTACCTGCTCAAGTCGACCGATTACGGGCACAGCTGGACATTGATCACCGACGGCATCCCGGCGGACCAGTTCACGCGCGTCATACGCGAGGATCCCGTGCGCCGCGGCCTGCTGTACGCGGGCACGGAGCGCGGCGTGTGGGTGAGCTTCGACGACGGGGCGCACTGGCAATCCCTGCAGCAGAATTTGCCCCCCGTCCCGGTCCACGATCTCGCAGTCAAAGGCAACGATCTCGTCGCGGCGACGCACGGCCGGGCGTTCTGGATCATGACCGATGTCTCGCCGCTGCGGCAGATGTCGACTGCCATCGCGACGGCTCGCGTCCATCTCTTCCGTCCCGCGACCGCCTATCGGGTGAGCTGGGCGTCGGGCTTCGGTGGCGGAGCGGCCGCGCACCCCCGGGGCACCAATCCGCCGAGCGGCGCGATGATCTACTACGCGCTATCGGACTCGACGCAGCCCGTGACAATGGAGTTCCTCGACTCGGCGGGCCACCTCGTCCGTCGGTTGAGCTCACGGCTCGACAGCGCCGGGCTTGCGGACAGCGTCGAGCACGCGGACAGTGTCAAAGCGGTACGCCGCGACAGCCTCACCAGGGCCGGCGTCGCGCCCGACAGCATCGCCAAACTGCTCGCGGTGCCCGACACGTCACACGCCCAGCAATCGGACGACGAGGACGCGCCGCGTCACCTCCCGCGGCCCCCGCGGGTGCCTGCCAAGACGGGGCTGAACATGTTCGCGTGGAACATGCGGTATCCGGATGCGAGCGGGTTCGACAACCTCGTGATGTGGGCAGGCAATCTGAACGGACCGGTGGCGCCGCCAGGACGCTACACGGTGCGATTGACCGTCGGCAATGAGACCCAGTCGCAGCCACTCATCATCAAAGCGGACCCGCGCACCACGGGGACGCCGGCGGGCATCCGGGCACAGTTCGCACTCCTCATGCAGATCCGCGATCGGGTGAGCGCCGCGAACGACGCGGTCAAGACGATTCGAAACGTGACCTACCAGATCCACACCGATAGCGCGGGCGCCGGGCAGGCGTTCGTGGCGGCGGCCGCGCCCGTCGTCGACCGGATCGGCACGATCGAGCGCGCGCTGTATCAGGTGAAGAACCAGGCGTCGGAAGATCCGCTCAACTATCCCATCAGGCTGAACAACAAGATCGCTTCGCTGGCCGGTACCGTCGCCAGCGCGGACGGGCAACCCACCGCTCCGTCATACGCGGTGTTCAAGGTGTTATCCGCTCAGCTCGACACCCAACTCGTTACTCTCAAGACAGTCTTGGCGACAGAGCTGCCGAAGCTGAACGCGTTGCTGAGAGCTGCAGGCCAGCCGGAGATCGTGCCGCGCGCTGTGGAGCCGCCCGTGGCGAAGCCTGCCAAGACCACGGCGGTCACAAGCACGACGAACTAATCGGAGGGGTGGACGTGTCAGGAACGAACGGCTCGAGAGACTCCTCGCGCCCGAGACGCCGGCGGTCGGTGTCCGGTGGCGCGCTGATGATCGCGTGTTGCTGTGGCTTCATGCCAGCCGCGCTGTCCGCACAGTCGGCCGGCGGTGGGATCCCGGCGTCGGCCTATGGGGCGCTGCAGTGGCGGCTGGTCGGTCCGTTTCGCGGCGGCCGGGCGCTCGCGATCGACGGCATTCCCGGCGACCCTGCAACGTTCTACTTCGGCTCCGTAGCGGGCGGCGTCTGGCGCACACGCGACGCCGGGATCACGTGGCAGCCGCTGACTGATGCGGTGCCATTCGCGTCCGTTGGTGCACTCGCGATCGCGCCGTCCGACCGGAACACGATCTACGTCGGCTCGGGCGAGGCCGACATGCGCTCGGACATCACGTACGGACAAGGGATGTGGAAGTCCACCGACGGCGGAGCGCACTGGCAGTCCATCGGACTCAAGGAAACTCGGCAGATCGGTCGTATCCTCGTCGATCCGCACGACCCGAACCTGCTGCTCGTCGCCGCGCTCGGACATGCCTACGCGGGCAATCCCGATCGCGGCGTCTATCGGTCGACCGATGGCGGGCAGACGTGGACCAAAGTCCTGTACCGCGACGAGCACACCGGCGCGATCGATCTCGGGTTCGACCCCACGGATCCCCACGTGGTCTACGCCGCGCTCTGGCAAGCGCAGCGCACACCGTGGAGTCAATATCCGCCGCAGGAGGGACCGGGCAGCGGCGTGTTCAAGTCGACGGATGAAGGACTCACGTGGACCGAGATCACGAGTCACGGGCTACCTGGTGGGGTGCTCGGACGGGTCGGTCTCGCCGTGGCGCGTGGCTCCGGGGGCGCCATCGTCTACGCACTCTGTCCCGAGGCACGCTCCGGCGCCGGGCTCTATCGCTCGGACGACGGTGGGGCGAGCTGGCACTTCGCCGGAAGCGACAAGCGGATCGGGCGGGGCTGGTACTTCGGCCAAGTTTTCGTGGACCCGAATGACGCGAATGTGCTCTACGTTCCCGACCAGTCGATCCTCAAGTCCACCGATGGTGGTCACACGTTCACGGCCATCAAGGGCGCACCGGGCGGCGACGACTACCACTACGCGTGGATCGACCCGACCAATTCGCGCCATGTTGCCTTCGCCAGCGACCAAGGTGTGGGTATCAGCTTGGACGGTGGCGAGACCTGGAGTAGTTGGTACAATCAACCGACCGCGCAGTTCTACCACGTCATCACCGACAACCGCTGGCCGTACTGGATCTACGGCTCCCAGCAGGATGCCGGCGCCGTCATGACTGCGAGCCGGAGCGATTACGGCGAGATCACGTTCCGCGATTGGCTGCCGCCAGGCAATGGCGAGAGCGGGTACATCGCGCCCGACCCCAGTGACTCGACGATCGTCTACGGTGGGGGCCCTTATGGGGAGCTCGTCCGCTTCGACCGCACCACAGGTCAGGTCCAGGACATCCGACCGTGGCCTCGCGGAGCGTTCGGCCAATCGATGCCGGAGCGGAAGTACCGATTCACGTGGACGTCACCCCTCGTGTTTGATCCGATCGACAAACGGTCGCTGTACTTCGGGTCGCAAATCCTCCTGCGCACGACGGACGGCGGTCTGCATTGGGAGGAGGCGAGCCCGGATCTGACCGGTGCGGCGCCCGCGGCGCACCGCGCGAGTGGCGCCCCGACCGTTGCCGATGCGTCGGCCAAGGGCTGGGGTGTCATCTACAGCATCGCGCCATCTCCGGTGCGCGAGGGACTTGTCTGGGTCGGAACCGACAACGGCAAGATCCAGGTGACGCTGGACCGCGGCGTGCGCTGGCGCGACGTCACGCCCAGCGGACTCGAGCCGTGGAGCAAGATCAGCACGATCGATGCGTCGCGACTCGACAGCGGCGCAGCCTACGCCGCGATCGACCGGCACCGGCTCGACGACATCGGTCCGTACATCTACCGGACGCACGACTACGGCCAACATTGGAGTCGTGCCGATCAGGGCATCCCGCCGGGCGCGTACGTCCGCGTCGTGCGTGCCGATCCAGTCCGGCGCGGCCTTCTGTATGCGGGGACGGAACTCGGCGTGTACGTGTCGTTCGATGATGGCGATCACTGGCAGTCGCTGCAGCTCAATCTGCCGATGTCCCCGGTGCACGACATCGCGGTGCACGACGCCGATCTCATCGCGGCGACGCATGGCCGGTCGTTCTGGGTGCTCGACGATGTCACGCCGCTCCGCCAGATGACCGCAGCGGTGGCGCAGGCGCCGTTCCATCTCTTCCGACCTGCCCCGGCGATTCGCTTACGACAGAGTGAAAACCACGATACGCCGCTGCCGCCTGAGGTGCCCCACGGCGACAACGGTCCCACCGGCGCAGTAATCGACTACTGGCTGGCGTCGGCGCCGGGCGGCCCGGTGACGCTCGACGTGCTCGACGAACGTGGCGCGGTCGTCCGCCGCTTTGCGAGCGACCAACCCACCGACACCGTCCGGGCACTGGAACCGAACGCGCCTCCGTACTTCATGGACCGGTGGCTCCCGCATCTCAACGCCCTGACGGCGAACGCGGGTGACAATCGATTTGTCTGGGACCTGCGGCTCCCGCGACCATCGGCGCCGTCGTACGGATTCAGCAGCGACGTCGTGCCTGAGGAAGGCGCGGAAGCGGAGCCGGACGGCCCGCTCGTCGTGCCGGGCGCGTACCGCGTGCGACTCACCGTGGGTGGCCAGAGTCAGACAGCCCCACTCGACGTGAAGCTGGACCCCCGAGAGCGTGTATCGACCCTGGCGCTGCAGACGCAGTTCACGCTGGCGGAGCAGGCCAGCTCCGGGTTGACCGACGCGACGGGACTGGATCACATCGTCCGCGACGTGCAGGACTCGCTCTCTGCACGAGAGTCGAACGCGCCGGCCACCGTCCGGGACGCCATCGTCGCACTCGGCCACGCGCTCGACTCGCTGCAAGTCGCCGAAACGAGCGCAGGGTTCGCGGCGCTGGAGACGTCGGTCGAGAGCGCGGATCGGATGCCGACGGCACCCATGCAAGCGGTCTACACGCAGCTGCGGAGTGAGCTCACCGCGGAGCATCGACGGTGGACCGATGCGCTGCGCCCGGAGGTCGTCCGCATGAACTCCCAGCTGCAGTCAGCCGGGCTGGGGACACTGCCCCTGTCGGGGCAGAGAGAGGAGAACCGCAGAAAGTAGAAAGTAGACAGGCGTGAGCTCTGACAGACCCGGCGTTGTCTACTTTCTACTTTCTGTGTGTCTACTTTCTACGTCACGTTGACGCGCGTAAGCGCGCGTCAGCGGACGTTGTCGCAGGCCACCTGGCGCTCCGCATCCGGGTGGGTGTGATCCGCTGACGTCTTGGGCTCTTTCTTCGGGCGGCCGACATACACCACGCAACTCTTACCGGGCAATGTGGGCATTGTCGCACGCGCGGCCACTCCGTGATCGTTGGCGTCGAGCAGCGTGACCAGAACGGGCGAGGTGGGATGGTAGCCGACCATCATGATGTCACCGGAATACTTCCCGGTCTCGGAGTGATACGACTGTTCTGCCGTCACCAGTCCGCCCAGCTCCCGGCGCATAGCATCGGCGATATCCGCGGGTGTCTCGGGAACGATCGCTCGATCACGGGCTCGGTGCGCCGCGTCTACAAGGCGTGTCGCGTCAGCCAGTAACTGCATCGCGCGTGCGAAGACTGCCCCGGTCGTGACCGGCCGGATCGTATGACCGGGGTCCACCCATCGGACCAGATACCCGCGGTGGAAGTAGAACCGCTGCTCGGTCGGATCGTGCATCGCCTTGCTGTCGTCGGCGTGCAGTCGCACCCGTACCTCGAAGGGCGACCCGCCCCAGAAATAGTAGGACTCGGTGACGTGCCCGCTTGTGGTTCCGTAACTCGCAACGATGGTGCGCAGCGTGTCACCCTCGAACGCTGCGGTGAGGCGGCCGCGGCCCGTCGCCCAGTGCTCGAGGCCGAGACTATCGAGGCTCGACTCGTACTGTTGGTAGTGAGATGCGGCGCCGGTGATGCGGTCGTAGCGCGCGCGAATGATGCGCATCGCAGAGTCCGCCTTCTGGGCGTTCGCCACCGGGGGCGGAGCGGTCAGGGTGACCGATGCGAAGACGACGAGCGCGACTCGGAGCCTCATGCTTCCATCGGGACGAACGGGGGCGGTGGGGCATAACAAGGGCTACCAGCTACTAGCCCCTAGCGTTTCCCCGCCTCCTGTTCCGCCATTTGCACTGCAGCGTAGGCGTTCACGATGCCGCCGGTCACGGAGAGCGTGCCGAAAGCCACCCGGCCGCCCGCGGCGCCTGGGCGGATTACCATCTGGTCCGTGTATCGTGTGGCCGATGCCAGGATGATGCGTTTCACATCGCCCGCCGTGAGCGATGGGTAGTATGCAAGCAGGAGTGCCGCGAGGCCGGTAACCACGGGCGACGCCATACTCGTTCCGCTCTCGCGCTCGAAGTGGTGGCCGGGGACGGTCGACAGGATGTCGACGCCGGGGGCAAAGACATCCACGAGGTCGTGACTGTAGTTGGTGAACGAGGCGGCCAAACTGTCTCCGCCGCGCCACGAGGACGCCCCGACTTCGATCCAATTCGCCGCGTGGCCGCCATCGGCGTATCGGGGACTCGGAAAACTCGGTGAGTCGTCCTCGTTGACGCCGTCATTGCCAGCGGCATGCACCATGAGCACACCGTGCGCGTCGGCGTAGCGGACCGCGGCATCGACGGCGGGCTTCTCGGGTGAAAATGGCTTGCCGAAGCTCATATTGATGACGCGCGCGCCGTGATCGACGGCGAAGCGGATCGCGTTGGCCACGTCCTTGTCTCGCTCGTCGCCATCCGGAATCGTGCGGACCATCATGATGCGGACCGCGGGTGCGATGCCATCGACGCCGCCGGAATCATCTCGGATGGCGCCGATGATGCCCGACACGTGACTCCCGTGCTCCGCGTCGGGACCCATGATGTCGGCGTTCCCATAGTGTGATTCCGAGACATCCCGATAGTGGTCGCCCACCACTGGCCGCGGATTGAACGACGGGTTCAGCCCATGCTCCAGATCCGAATTGATCTCTGTGCCCGCTTCGTTGAGCGTGGCTGCGGTCAGCCCACGCGACGCCAGCGCCAGGTATAGACCGCGGGCCCAGCCGGTAGCGCTGTCGGCCGGCGCGATCGCCTCGACTCGGGTAAGCGTCAGTGAATCGCCGCCAACTGCGTGCGACAGCAACGTCGTCGCGCGGGTCAGTGCGGTCCGAATGGCGTCGACACGCTCGATCTCTTCCTGTGAGTCCGCGCGCCGATGTGCAAACAATGAATCGATCTCAGGGCACCGTGTGGCGATTGCTTGCGGCAGCGGGTTGGACGAATCAGTCGCCTGGTGCTGGCAGCGCAGAGCGACGCGGGTCAGCTCATACGTATCCCAATGAACGTCGCCACTCGAGCCGCCAATGAAATCCCATCCATGCACGTCGCCCGGGTATGCCGCATCATCGGAGCGCGGGTTCGTCCAAAGGTTCGGTCTGAGGTCCACGTTTGTCGTGTCGATGCCACCGTCAATGACGGCAACCACGACCGGATTCCGCGGCGCCCTGCTGGCGAGGAGCTCGCGCTCCGCGCGGTCCGCACTGATCCCGGGCACATGGTCCGTCGCCATGTCGAGCCGCTGCCACTCACGGGGTGCTTCTCCCGGCGCGGCGGTAGCGGAGACGGAAGGTGGTGGCGGAACCACCGCAACGGGCGCGGGACTGGGTGGTGCTGCTGGCCGTCCAGCTCCACTCGACGCGCACGCAGCACTCGCGAGCAGGACGACGGCAACGAGACAGTGAGAGCGCATGGAGGCGAAGGATAATCGGCGACGCGTCGCAGGGCACCGCACGCCGCCTGCAGTCGGCCCCGGGTGAGCCCCCATGGAGCGTGGCAGCGCGAAAGCTTGGCAGCGCTGTGTTAATTCCTCTGCCCTAACGGAAACGATCGGGCCGGCACCGACGGTCTAAGGGGCGAATCTGGCATGACCTCTCGGGCTGCTTACCACCCCCTCTCCCTAGCCCAACCTGCTATGTCCAGCTCCCGCCGCTTGAGCTCAGCAGTCGTCGGCGTTGCGATGACCCTCGCGCTCGCGACCGCACTCCGAGCGCAGGCCGTGCCGAACCGCGCCGATGTCGCCGAGGTCCGGAAGCAGTTTCTCCTAGACCTGGATACACTGCAGACGAAGTTCTTGGCGCTCGCGAACGCGTTCCCGGCCGACAAGTATGCATGGCGACCCGCGCCCGGCGTGCGCTCGGTCGGCGAGGTCTTCATGCACGTGGCGAGTGAGTTTTACGTCTACAATCCGATGGCGTATGGCCTCACCCCATCGCCCGTCGTCGCAAACAATCAGGCAGCGATGAAGGCGTTCGAGGGCACGTCGAGCAAACCGGAGGTCCTGAAGCGCCTAACCAATGGGTTCGCGTATTCGCAGCGCGTGATCGGCGGAGCGGATCCCGGGGCCCTGACGGGCACCCGTCCCCTGTTCGGGGGGCATTACACGATCATCTCGACGTCGTTCGGCATGATAGACGATCTCCACGAGCATCTCGGCCAGCTCATCGCGTATGCGCGGATGAATGGGATAACGCCGCCGTGGAGCAAGTGAGGGCCAGGGGTTAGAGTGGCTCCCCTAGGCCGCGTAATAGGCGTCGATACCCCAGCGCAAGACGTCGGCTTCGATCTCCCGACTGAGGTCTCCGTCGAGCCCCGATTCATCGACGAGTTGCTTCAGCAGCACCAGCATGTGCTCGGGTGGTTGTCCCAAGAAGCGCTCGCCTTGCGCCACGTAGACGATGGTGCGCTCGAGTTCTTCCCAGAGTGGCCTATGCTCGCTCCGGAGCTGCTTCGCACGCGCGCGTGCGGCGAGCAGGTGCGCATGCGTGGATTCAGACTCTTGCCGCCGCGTTTGCGTCGTCGCAATGGCGCGCAGCGCGCGCTCTGCAAGCACACGTCTATGTGCCGGGTCGCCAAACTCGGTACCGTCAGCCATCGAGGCGAACCTCCGTGGCCTCAGTCGGGGCCGGACTTCCCATACCGTGCGCCTCTACTGCCATACGCAGCCGGTTCCGCCAATGCTGATGGGGTCGACCCAACCGGAGGCGAGCGGACTCATGTGTTCAGCCATTGGTTGAACGCCGCGGCTGCACTGTCAGGCCGAGTGCGGACAGGTATACCGACAGCAGCACGAATGTCACCCACTCCCAGAACGCGAAGCTGAGATATACCGGCACTCCGCGCGCACGCCAGCCGAGACCCACCCAATGGAGCTGCGGCAGGACGTAGAAGACGTACAGCTGCGCGAGTCCCGCGAGTACGATCGGTGCGATGAGCACGCCTGCGAGCACCCGCCCGAGGACCTGAGAGGGGCGCGAGCGCGAACCCGATCGCCACACTCGATCGACTGTGAGTCGGACGGCGCCGAGGCACAAGCCGATGAAGGCGAGCAGGGTGAGCAGCTCATGGGTCTTTGCCAGGCCAAGGAGGTGGAACGGCAGCACCCCGGAGCCCACCATGCACGCCCCGCCCCAGCGCAGCCAGTACACGCCGTGGGGACGGCGACTGTGAGTGGGAGGGGACGCCGGTTTGTCCGATGGCCCCACGGCGAACGTCCAGGCGAGCGTCCCCAGTCCACACAGCCCGACACCCGCGGCCGCCCAGTCTCGGACGTTCGGGTTGTCCTTGGGCGATAGCAGCACCGACACCGTCATGTACCGCCAGTCGAACTCCGTCGGGAACCGGTGTGCGGCCATGAGGAGGCCGGCCCACAACACGACGGCCGCCGCTGGCAAGATCGCCGCGGAGTACGCAGCACGGGCCTGTGCCGCGCGCACTGGTGCGCCTCGCGCGCCGCGACGGGTTATCGAGGACGCATCCGCAGCATGGCCACGGCGTGGGCGGCGACGCGGGTCGAGAACTTTTTGGCAAACACGCCAAGGTCCGTGTGCGACCATAGGTCGTGGACTGCGGCGCTGTCCTGTCGCAGCCCCACCTGCGGGAACGGCGCGGTGATCGTCGCCGCGGTGTCTCCTCGATTGAGGAGCGCCACTGCCCAGGCGCCGCCGCTGAGCGGCTTCGACCAGACCTGGAGCTCTGGCGGCCGCTCCCATACCAGGATCCCTTGTGCGCCCAGCGGGTCCTGATCGATGGCGATGACCTCGGGGTTTGTCAGGATCGCTTTGGTCTCCGGAGACATGGCGCGGAGGTCATTGCCTGCGATGAGTGGCGCCGCCATGAGGGCCCACAGGCTGAAGTGCGCACGGTACTCGTCGTCCGTCATGCCGCCATTGCCGACTTCGAGCATGTCGGGGTCGTTCCATCCCCCGGGGCGTGCGGCGCTCGCATGCTGCGCGGATTCGTCGAGGTTGTCGAGCATCGACGACCACGTGTCTTTGATGTCTTCCGTTGTGCGCCACAGATTCCCGACAGTCGGAGCCCACTCCCACGGCCGGTTCACGCCCCACTCGCAGATGCTGAACACGATCGGCCGCTTGGCATGGACGAGCGCATTGCGCAGCTTCGTGTACTGCACGCGCGCGTCGAGTCCCGCACTGTGGCACCAGTCGGCCTTGAGGTAGTCTACACCCCACGCAGCGTAGGTCGCGGCGTCCTGCTTCTCGTGCCCGAGAGAGCCTGGCCGTCCCTTACAGGTCATGGTGCCGACGTCGGTGTAGATCCCGAATAGCAAGCCGCGGCTATGGATATAATCGGCGAGCGCGCGAATCCCATGTGGGAAACGGGTCGAGTCAGGGACGATGGCACCGGTCGCGTCGCGCGATGTCTGCCAGCAATCGTCGATCACGATGTAGCGGTAGCCGGCTTCGCGCATGCCGCTCGCGACCATGGCGTCGGCTTGGCCGCGCACGATCGAGTCGCTCACGTCGCAGGCAAAATGATTCCAGCTGTTCCAACCCATTGGCGGCGTGTTCGCGCGGCCGTGGTCCGGTTTGGCTGGACCCACGAACGCCGCGGTCACGAGCGCCGCGGCACCAAATAAGGCCGGGAGCATTGTGTATGAATTGGATCGGCGCATGGATTACCTCACCCCGCCATGAGGCGGATGGTGTACGAACAATGACGGATCCAAGGGCGACGCACGCGTCACCCCTACCCGCCAGGTCGCGGGTCGTGTGCGGACGGTCGCTGCCGCCGCGTGGCAATGAGCATCGCGATGCCAAACACGACCATGATGCATCCCCACCATCGGTCTACTGCCAGCGATCGAGCGACTTCATGATGGGGGATCACACCATAGATGGCGAGGAGGCCGCCGATCACGATCCAGAGGAGGCCGATTGGCCGCCGCACGTCGATGCTGGGCGTCATGAAGCGTTGGCCCTCATCGGAAGATGATGTTGAGTGCGATCACGAGCACGAGGACGATGACCGCGAGCACCTCGGGCCGCTGGTGCCATGGCCGGGCTGCCTCGGCGACTCGCGGTGTGAGCGCATAGGTGAGGCCACGGAGTTCCGACGCCGCACGGGGTGTGGTCACGGCACTGACGACGATCGTGACCACGAAGCACGCGCTCCACGCGACGATCGCCGTCCAGAAGGACTGGGCGAGCTCGCTCGGGTACGTCCACAGGGTTCCGAGATACCCGCCTTTGATGCCGACTGCCGCTCCGAGCGGACGCGACAACCCGTGGTGCACCACGGCCGCGAAGGTGCCGGCCAAGAGGCCCGTGAAGGCTCCGTGTCCGGTCGTCCGCTTCCACAGCATTCCCAGCGCGAAGGTGGCGAACAGTGGTGCGTTGACGAAGGCGAACACCAGCTGCAGGAAATCCATGATGTCGTTGAACGACGCAGCGACGTATGCCGTCGCGATCGACAGGACGATCCCCGCGACGGTCGCCGCTCGCCCCATCCGCAGATAGTGCTGGTCGGAGGCGTGCGGTCGGATGTAGTTCTGGTAGAGGTCGTAGGTCCACACGGTATTGAACGCCGTCACGTTCCCGGCCATCCCCGACATGAACGACGCCAGCAACGCCGTCAGTCCAAGCCCCAACATGCCGGCGGGAAAGAGGTGCACGAGCATCATCGGTGTGGCGAGGTCGTAGTCCAGGACGACGTGACCGCTCGGATCCAGGATGGTCCCTCCGGTCCGTGGGTCGATCTGCGGAGGAATCAAGCCCGCACTCATCACATGCGCACCTGACGCACCCGTGTGAGCGGCGCCCAGCACGAGCGCGATCATGCCGGGCAAGACGACGAGCACGGGGAAGAGCATCTTCGGGAATGCGGCGACGAGCGGTGTGCGGCGGGCGCTGTTCATCGAATCGGCGGCCATCGCTCGCTGTACCACGAGGAAGTCAGTGCACCAGTAACCGAACGAGAGGACGAAGCCGAGCCCCATGACGAGGCCGACCCACGTCACGCCGATGGGATTCTGGGCCGCATGGCCAAGGCCTGCCCACGCGTGCGTGTATGCTCCACTCGCCAGGCCGCGTGCGGTCGCGACATTGGCGAGCCGAGACTCGAGCCCAGTCCACCCACCCACTGCCTGGAGTCCCATATAAGAGAGCGGCAGGAACGCAAAGACGATGAGAAAGAACTGCACGACTTCGTTATAGATCGCGCTCGTGAGTCCACCGAGCACTATGTAGCCGAGGACGACGAGCGCGGAGAGGAGGACGCTGGCGTCGAAGCTCCAGCCGAGCAGCAGGTGCAGCAGCTTGCCCATCGCGTCCATCGAGATGCCCGAGGAAAAGATCGTCATGACCGCAAACGACGCCGCGTTGAACGTCCGCGTCTTCTCGTCGAAACGGAGCCGCAGGTACTCGGGCACGGACCGGGCGCGTGATCCGTAGTAGAACCGCATCATGACGACACCGACGAAGACCATCGCGGGGATCGCGCCGATCCAGTAGAACTGACTCGTCACGATGCCGTATTTCGCGCCCGAGGCGCCCATCCCGATGACTTCCTGGGCGCCGAGATTGGCCGAGAGAAACGCGAGCCCGGTCACCCACGCGGGGAGGGCGCGGCCCGACAGGAAGAAGTCGCTTGCGGTCTGTGTCGATCGCCTGAGTGCCCATCCGACGGCGAGGACACAGGCGAGATACAGGGCCATCACCAGATAATCGATCCACAGTAGGTGGACGGTGGGCAGCACGGCGAGCGGGTTGGCGGATTGGAGGGTTGGCGGGTGGCATGAATAAACGCGGTTCTCGGCCGAATGGGCGAGAGGGAGTCGGCCGTTCGTGCGATATGAGGGGCGCACGCCATGCGCCATCATGAGACCCGTGCCGCCCCTCAACGGCCGGCGACGCATTTGTCGCCCCTGCGACAACTGCAACAACGGGCGACGCAGGCGTCGCCCCTACCGGGGTGCGCATTTTTCCTTCTTGGAGGTGCCTGCTCGTGCCCACGTCTCTTGAAGCTCTCTCGAACGACCTGGCGGCGGCCGTCGACACCGTCGGCCAGAGCGTCGTTGCAGTCCATGCCAGGCGGCGCATCCCGTCGACGGGAGTCCTCTGGCGTTCCGATCTCGTCGTCGCTGCCGATCACACAGTGCGGACGGACGACGAGGTGACGATCACGCTCGCTGGCGGCGGCGAAGCGCGGGGCCATGTCGTCGGCCGTGATCCGACGACCGATCTCTGCATCCTGCAGGTCGGCGCAGGCGGCTCCGCGGCGACGAGTCGCCCGGCGACGGTCGCGGACGACGTGGTACGCGTCGGGGAGGTTGCGCTGGTCGTTGGGCGTCCTGGCGTCGAGCTGCGCGCCGCGCTCGGGATCGTGTCGGCTATCGGGCCGGCATGGCGAACGCCGAGCGGTGGGCGGATCGATCAGTTCATCCATCTGGACGTGGCCGTCTACGATGGCTTCTCCGGCGGGCCGCTGGTCACAGCGGGAGGTCGGGTGGCCGGCATTTGCACGTCGGGGCTCGCCCGAGGGGCGCCGATCGTCGTCCCCGCCGGCACCGTCCACCGAGTGGTCGACGCGTTGATCAGCCATGGCGGAGTCACGCGCCGCGGATTTCTTGGAATCGGGACGCAGCTCGTGTCGCTGCCGGATGCGATCCGTCAGCAGCTCGATCCGATCGGCGGCCGCGTGCCGGCCACCGGACTCATGATCGTGTCGGTCCAGCCGGGAACTTCTGCCGACCGCGGCGGGATGCTCTTGGGCGATGTCTTGGTGGGGCTTGGCGACGACGTGATCGAGGATCCGCGGGATGTCTTGGCGGCGCTGGGACCGGAGGTGGTTGGGCGCGATCTGCGCGCGACGGTCATCCGCGGCGGACGGCCCATGCAGCTCGTGGTCACGGTGACAGCCCACCCATCGCGGAATTGATTACATGCGCCCTTTCGGCGATCGAGCCGCCGAGGACCTCGCGAGCCTGGCCGAAGGCCTGCGACGCGTGACGGTGGTCATCGAGCCCGGATCAGTCGAGCATCGGCCCGGCTGGTCCGGGCGGGGCTCGGGGATCATCTGGTCGAGTGACGGCACGATCGTCACGAATGCACATGTCGCTACCTCGCCCCACGCGGCCGTCACATTTGCGGACGGGCGGCGTGCCCGGGCACGAGTCGTGACGCGGGATACGAGGCGGGACCTGGCGCTCCTGCGTCTCGATCCGGACGCTCTCGGCGGCGCTCTGCCGGCACCGCGGATCGGTGTACCACGCAGCTTGCGGCCGGGCGAGCTCGTCGTCGCACTCGGCCACCCGCTGGGTATCGAGCACGCGCTCGCGCTGGGAGTGGTACACATCGCGCCCGACGCCCAGCGATCGCCTTACGTCGTGGCGGACATCCGGCTCGCGCCCGGCAACTCGGGTGGTCCACTGGCCGACGCCGATGGTCGAATCGTTGGCGTCAACAGTATGATCGTCAGCGGTCTGGGTGTCGCGATCTCAACGGATGTGGTGCGGCGTCTCGTCGAACGTGTGGCGAGCACACCCGGCCGTCATTCGGCGTTGGGGCGGGACGCCGCCTGATCAGCCCGATCGATCATGGTCCGAATCGCGATCCTCGCCGACTCTCCGGTCGTGTCTGCAGGCCTTCGGTCCCTGCTGGCGGCAGAGACTGACGTGACGGTGGTCGACACGCCTCGTGCCTCGGGCCAGAGTCTGCTCTCTGGCCTCGGACGGAGTGCCGCACCAGACGCCGACGTGATCGTGTGGGCGCCGACACGCGCGGAGATCAGCGACACTGAACGTCCTCTGGATGCCGAGGAGCTCGATGGCGCGCCCTTCTCCCCGCGGCTCGTCGTGCTGCTCCCCGACATGGATGCGGCGACCACGGGCGAGGCCGTGCGCGGAGGGGCGAGCGCGGTCCTATCAGCGGATGTCGATCGCACGGAATTGATAGCGGCCATCCGTGCGGTCGCGGCCGGCCTCATGGTGCTGCCCCGGACGCTCGTCTCAGAGCTCATGGGGGCTGTGCGTGAGACCCCGGCGCTCGACGAGTCCACGGGCCCACCACCGGCACTGACGCAGCGTGAGGGCGAGGTGTTGGCGCTCCTCGTGGAGGGACGGGCGAACAAAGTGATTGCTGCCCGCTTGGGCATCAGCGAGCACACGGTGAAGACCCACATTGCATCGGTCTACGAGAAACTGCGAGCGCGGAACCGCGCAGAAGCGGTCGTGGCAGCGGCACGCCATGGTCTGGTGATACTGTAGGGGCTAGGGGCTAGTAGCTGGTAGCTAGCGAACACAACTCAAGGGCAGTGTTTATCACCGTCACTCGCCCAACGGTTTGTTCACCAGCTACCAGCTACCAGATCCTAGATCGTAGCTCCTAGCTACTCGCCGTTCCGACGTCGCCCCGCGGGAGTCGCACGGTGAAAGTGGAGCCAGTGCCGACCTCGCTCTCGACTGTAATCACGCCACCGAGCAGCATGGCGAGATGCTGTGCGACGCTGAGGCCCAGGCCCACGCCGGGCCGGCGAGTAGCATGCGACTGACTTGCCTGCCAGAACGGCTCGAACACGCGGGGTAGGAGATTGGCGGCGATGCCGACTCCAGTGTCCTGGACGGTGAACTCCACATCCGAGCCGACAAGTCGCATCTCGAGGGAGATGCTGCCGTGCTCCGTGAACTTGATGCTGTTCGAGAGGAGATTGATCAGAATCTGCCGCACCTTGGTGGGGTCAGTCGCGATCAAGCAGGGCGTGCCAGTCGTCACCGTGGAGAACTTGAGCCCCTTGGTGGCTGCGCTCGGTGCAACGAGGGCCGCACTGTCGCGGGCCAGGGCGCACGCGTCCACCGTCTCGATTCGGATCGTCTCCTTACCGGCTTCCACTCGGGACAGCGTCAAGACGTTCTCGATCAATGACAGCAGATGACCCGCGCTCGTGCGGACGCGATCGAGCTGTGTGCGCTGGATCGCATTGAGCGGACCCACGATCTGCTCGGCGATCAGCTCCGTGTAGCCAATGATCGCGTTGATCGGTGTGCGAAGCTCGTGGCTCATGACGGCGAGAAACGTCGATTTCGCCTCGTTGGCCGACTCCGCGTCGAGGCGTGCCGCATGCGCCTCCTCCATGGAGAGTCGCAATTGGACGTTCGCTCGCTGCAGCTCCTTCTTGACGGCCTCGGACTCCACGTGCTGCCGCTCGAGCGCGATGGTCTGTTGCTCCAGCAACTGCGTTTTATCTGCTAGTTGCCGATTGAAATCCGCAAGCTCCTTGGCGTGCGTCTCCGCTGCCATGCGGCCCGCTTCCTCCGCCGCGAGTCGCCGGCCGTCGGCGAGGCGCTGCTCCTCGCCTTGCCGCCGCTCGGTCAGGTCGCGGGTGATCTTGGCGAATCCGACGACCTGGTTTGCGTCGTCGTAGAGCGTAGTAATGATGACATTGGCCCAAAAGGGCGTACCGTCCTTCCGGAGGCGCCATCCTTCATCCTCGAATCGCCCCGTCTCCCGCGCGACATCGAGCTCGTAGGCAGGCTTGCCCCACGCGATGTCTTCGGGCGGATAGAATGTCGAGAAGTGGCGGCCGATGATGTCTGCCGCCTCGTAGCCTTTCAGCCGGCGCGCGCCTTCGTTCCACGTGATCACGTGGCCGGTCGCATCCAGCGCGAAGATTGCGTAGTCCTTGACGCTGTGGACGAGCAAACGGTAGAGGCTCAGCTCATCCTGCTCGGTGACCGGCCCAAGATGGGGAGGGCCTTCCGACTCGTCCTCGAGCGGACCGTGTTCCCCCATGACGGACCCTCAGGTGCTGCAATTATCAGCGGTCACGGCGGACTCGAGTCCAGCAGACGCGACCGTGTCGAATCCACAAGGCATTAACCCTAGCCTTGAAGCGATTTGCGGGCCACTACGTGCCGCGTAGCGGCACGTAGAAAGGGGAGAGGAGAGAGGAGAGAGGAGAGAGGAGAAAGGAGAAAGGAGAAAGGAGAAAGAAGGCCGAACAGCGCTGCCTTAGCTGGCTGCGTTGTGGTCTCCTTTCTCCTTTCTGCGGTTCTCCTGTCTCGGGCGCGCGAGTGCCCGCATGGCCAGGGGCAGAATCGAACTGCCGACACGCGGATTTTCAGTCCGCTGCTCTACCAACTGAGCTACCTGGCCCGAAAAACCTAAGCTCCGTCGTGACATCGCATTACGGCCCGCTATGTCCGTCACGGCCTGTCCCTCGACGGTATCCAAATCCCGCTCGATTCGTCGAAGAACGAGAGCGGGAAGGTAATCTCGCCGATGGGGTGCGAAAACCCCTTCGGCGTGGAACCGCTCGCCGCGACGCATCGTGCCAGCGTTCCAGCGCCTCCCCAGCGGCGCATGGCAAGCGCCTGCCGGTCCGAGCGCGTCACAGCGCGACGCCATACAACGAGGACAGACCCCATGCGTCATGGAACCCGAGCTGTTCAGATCCTTCTCGTAGCTGGCGCCCTCGCGTCGCCTTTGGCGGTGAGCGGGTGCTTCTTCCATCACCCCTCCGGTCCTTGGATGAGCGTCGAAGAGCCGCGGTACGAGCAGTGGGAGCGCGCGACGCATCGCCCGCACCAGGCCTACACGGTGCGGGGCGACGACGAGCAGAAGGAATACTGGCAGTGGAGACAATCGCACTCCTAAGAGTCACTACGACGGTTCATCGTCGGGGCGACGCACGCGTCGCCGATCGATATACAAGAACGCCGGGCGGCTGCCCGGCGTTCTTGTTTGTTGGTAAACGCGCGACGCGTGCGCACTCCGTGCCTTCATACATGCGCGCGGTCTACGGAGCTCTCGTGGTTGAGCATGCAGCCGACATCGGTGCGACGCCATGCACGGCACGATTGCTGCCCTACGAGGTCTCATTCGGCACGGCCCGCGCGCGCAGGGCGCCGGTCGATCGCGGGATGCCTTTCATTTGCCACGTGGCTTGTCTGGGGAGGAGGACCTCATGCGTTCACGAATTTTCGCCATGCTACTGCTGTTCGGAGGGGTGGCGGCGACAACGACGTTAGGCGGCTGCTACGCCCATCACCCGCACGACTATGTCGTGGCCCAATGGTCGGTCAACGAAGAACCGTACTACGAGCGATGGGAGCACGAGACACATCGGGATCACCAGGATTACAACCGGCGTAACTCAGACGACCAGAAAGCATACTGGCAGTGGCGGCAGAATAATCATTAGGTGGGGACGAGGGACTACGGGTTCGGAGCAAACCGCAGGGCCAGTGACATCGACGTGTCACTGGCCCTGCGGTTGTTCACTAGTCCCTAATCTCTCGCCGCTCGTCACCGCCGCCGCGCCGCGGCGCGACCCCGTTTGCTGCGCGCCTGACGCGATCGCGGCTTGCCATCGGGGTCGTCGAAGAACATCCCAGGCGGTCCGCCGGTGAGCTTCATGTGGCGGACGAGGGTCCCCAGCGTGTGGCCCAGCGCGAGGCACTCTCGATTCGGCAGGGCGTCCAGCGCGGCGATCAGGCGCGATTGTACGGGGGCAGGCGCGCGGCGAAGCGCCGCGCGTCCGGCCGGCGTCAAGGACAGCTCGACCTGGCGCGCGTCCGCCGCAGAGCGCGTGCGTGCAACGAGTCCGCGCGACACGAGTCGGTCCGCAACGACGGACACGGTACTCTGGTGCGTGAACGTGCGATTCGCGAGGTCGTTCAACGAGTGGGCTCTCGCTTCCTGGAGCTGCTGCAGCACGAACAGCTGAGCGCCCGTCACCCCCGCTGATCGTTCGGCGGTGCGAGCCGAGATCCCCAGCGCCCGGACGATACGGCGGAGGGCATCGAGCGCCATGAGAGACGCGTCGGGGTGCGCGCCATCGCCCGCATGCGGGCGCTTGGGGGCGCGATGTCTGCGCAGGGACGAGGCGGGCATAGGGAATGAGCAGAGGTTAGTTGGCTGCGGTCGATGTCGGCACTCTTCGAAGCCACAGATGCTGCTTCGCGTCGCCTTGCGCGGCAAGTCGTCGCGCGTGGGTGCCCAACACGTCACTCCGGGAGATCACACCGACTACTCGGTTCGGCGCCTCGCGCCTGACGACGGGCAGGCGCCCGACGCCCTGGCGGACCATGTGGTCCGCCGCTTCTCGGACCGTGTTGTCATCGTCAGATGACGACCGGCGGCCGTGAGATGAGCTCGCGCACGACGCTCGTCACCGGGAGCTCGAGGTCGAGCAGGTCGCGCCGCGTGACGACTCCGACGAGCGACCCTGCGCCGTCGACGACCGGATACCCCTGATGCCCCGACCCCGGGGCGCGGGATACGATCCAGTCGCGCACGTCTTCAACCGCTTGGGAGTCACGCAGGGTCACGGGATCCGAAGTCGACGCATCGCGCACCCACACCTGTCCGAGGATGTCGGCTTCGTACTCCGACGGGATGCGCGTGCCGCGACGGACGAGCTTCTCGGTCATGATCGATGATGGCATCATGCGCAACGAGATGAGAAACGCCGCACTACATCCCCCGAGCAGGGGCAGCAATCCCATCGGTTGTCGGGTGGTCTCGAAGGCAAAGACCACCGAGGCGAGGAGCGCGTGTGACGCGCCCGCGAAGATCGCTGCCATCCCGACCAACGCTGCGATCCGCACGTCGATGTGCAGTGCCGGTGCCATGCGCGCCGCGGCCGAGCCCAGCACCGCGCCGAGTCCACCGCCGATCGTGAACAACGGCGCGAGCGTCCCACCCGATGTCCCACTCGCCAGCGAGATAACCCACGACACGAACTTGAAAATCACGAGGAATAGCAGCGCACGACCGGCCAGCGCGCCGGAAAGCGTGTCGTCGATGTTCCCATAGCCGACGCCGAGCGTTCGCGGCGCGATCCAACCGACGATTCCGACCGCGACCGCGCCGATCGCAGGCCACCACATCCAGTGCATGTGCAAGTGCTCGAACGCGTCCTCCATGGCGTAGAGCGCGCGGGTGACCCAGACAGCGGCGACTCCCACCAGCGCGCCGAGCACGACGTAGGACACCAGGGCCGTGGCGGTCGGCGGGTCGACGATGGGCATCGGGAAAATGGCACCAGTGCCCACCAGCGCCATCCGGATGGCGGTGGCGGCGGCGGCCGCCAACGACACAGGGATCAGCGACCGTGCCCGGTACTCGAACAGGAGGAGCTCGACGGCGAGCAGAACGGCTGCGACGGGGGTCCCAAACGTCGCCGCCATGCCGGCGGCGGCGCCTGCGGCGAGGAGGATCTTCCGCTCATCAGCGGTTGTGCGCAGCAACTGGCCAATCATCGAGCCCAGCGCGCCCCCGGTGGCGATGATCGGTCCCTCGGCGCCGAAAGGGCCGCCGGTTCCGATCGCGATCGCGGCGGAGAGCGGCTTCAGGAATGTCACCCGAGGGGGAATCCGGCTCCCGTTGAGGAGCACCTGCTCCATCGCTTCGGGGATGCCGTGGCCTCGAATCGCCGGAGAGCCGTAGCGCGCCATGAGCCCGACGATGAGGCCCCCGATGATGGGGATGACGATCACCACGGCGCCGAGGTGGTTACCGGCCGGACTGGTAAACGCGTCCGAAACCCGGCCGTAGAACACGAGGTTGGTAATGAGCCCGATCAGCGAGATCAGGATTCGGGCGGCGACCGCTGCCAGTGCGCCAGTGACAACCGCCAGCCCGGACAAGAAAAACACCCGGTGCGTCCGCGTGTCGGCCATCGGTGCTCGCACGGCGGCGAGCGCCACGTCCATTGACGGCGCGATGGGGATCGGCTGATTCGGCGGAACATTGATACCCATGCGCGTAGTTTAACGCAAACAAGGGTCTGGAGAACACAACGGCGGGGTCGGGGGTGGGGGTCGGTCTAGGGTCAGCGATTGCTCGCACAGCCTAGCCCTGGACGGACCCCGGACCCCTAATCCCGGACCCCCTGCTCTTGCCCTATCCCAGGACGTCTGCCGCGGCTCGCCGTGGGGGACCGTGCGGGGGGTGCGCATAGCCGAGTCCCAGCAGGATGTGCGGCTCGCCGGCATGGCCTGCCACGACCCTGACCCATGGCCTCAGGGCGGCCACGCGAAGTGGCTGGTTGGCGTAAATCGCGAACACGCCGTGGGTGACCCCGCGCAAGAGCACGTGCTCCAGGGCCTCCCCGGCCCTCACCCATGCCGCCAGGTCATCACCGTCGGTCCCGAGCACAGCCACGATCGGCGCGTCCCGCAGGGCGTGGCTCGCCCGGCGGGCCTCCGCGACGGCTATCGCGTGTGCCAGCCGCTCGGCGTCGTCGCCAACGACGCCCACGTCACCGAGGGAGTCGAGTCCGTCTTCACTTCCGAGGTGACCGGCGCCGGCCTCGAACTCCTCGCCTGCCTCGAACACGAGATCGGCCAACGCACGCTGGTCGACCGCCTCGGTAACGACATGGAGCCACGCGCCAGACGCCCGCGCTGCCGCGGTGAGGTCCTGGACGATGGCGGGTGGCACCGTGCGTCGCTCGAACGCGTCTCGGCGGGCTCGCACAGTGTGGCGGGTGGGAATCGCGTGGAACAGCGCCCGATTGTAATCGGACTCCGGGACTGCCGATCCCGCTTCGATACGGGCGATCTGGCGAGGCTCGCCCGCGCTCGGGCAGATATGGACGATGTCGCGAAAGCCGAAATGTCGAAGGGCTACTCGCGCATTGAAGAGGGCGGCGCCGCATGCAATGACGGGCTCGCGCTGCGAGGCGCCGCCCACCGGTCCGCCGTGCGATGTATCGACCCAGATCTCGAGTCCGTGCGCCGTCGCGCGAAACTCCCACGGCTGGGTGTTGTAGGCCGACGGCGCCAATGCACCATACGCGGCCAAGAGTGGCAGCACGCCACTGGGTGGTACCGAGTCCTCGGACGCCGCCGCCCCCGCGACGGAGGCGAACTGCCGCATCGTGTGAAGGAGCTCGCGGATTGGGGATGGGATATTGGGCACGGCGTCACTGAGGGTGGCAGGTGATGAAGCCGATGAGCACGGTGACACGTGAAAATCGGATCTTGTGCCCATCGACCGTCAGGGCGGCGCAGGCGTCGCCCCTACAAGGGCTTCCGGAGAGTTGCCCGCCCGATGCCGCCGAACCGGCGTCGGGCGTATGGCTCCTTACGTGATACGAGACACGGCCTGCGTTTGTTGTTGCGGCCGATAGGGGGAGGGGCGACGCCATCCGGTTGACTTTCGGCATCTGTTCGGGTAGCGTGGGGCTGGGGTTCCTCACGGAGGACAGCGTGCAGCAAAGCATGGGGCTGGGCGAGAAAATCGACCTGTTGATGGCGCTCGCGGTGGACGACCAGGATGGCGTACCGGGGAGCCAGCCGGTCCAGCGGCCCCTTCCACCGCGTTTGCGGCACACCAAAGACGTCGGTGCGCTGCGGCCTCTCAACATCCGCCAAGTACGTCCGGGCAATGGGCCTCGCACGTCGCTCTTACGTATTCTCATGACGAACGCATGCAGCTTCAACTGTCACTATTGCCCGATGCGTCGGGACCGCGAGCTGCCGCGCACGCTACTCAAGCCAGACGAGCTCGTTCGCATTTTCCTCGGGGCACATGCACGAGGCTGGTGCCAGGGCCTGTTCATTACGACTGGCATCCCTGGGCGCCCGGTCAAGGTGATGGACGACCTGATTCATGTGCTCGAAATGCTACGAGTCAGGCATGAGTTCGCGGGTTATATCCATGTAAAAATGGTGCCGGGCGGCGAGACGGCGCAGATCGAGCGGCTGACGGCGCTTGCGAGTCGGGTGTCGCTCAACCTCGAGGCTCCGTGCGGGACGAGTTTGGCGCGCATCGCGCCGGACAAGAGTTATGACACGACGCTGGTCGCACTCGAGCGCGCGCGTGCGCGAGTCAATGACAACCGCACCGAGGAGCGCGCGGGACGGCCGCGCGACCGGCTGATGCCGGGTGGGACGGCCGGGATGACGATGCAGTTCGTTGTCGGCGCCACGCCCGACACCGATCGCGAGATCATGACTTCGGTGACCAACCTGTACCGAGGGGGCGGCATCCATCACGCGCAGTTCAGCGCGTTTCGTCCGATTCGCAATACGCCGCTCGAAGACGTGCGGGCTACGCCTGCGCTGCGCGAGCAACGCCTCTATCAAGTGGATCATCTCGTCCGCCAGTATGGTTTTGCTCCTGACGAGATCGCCTACGATCCGGCGGGAAACCTCCCCCTGGGGTTGGACCCAAAGTGCGCATGGGCCCTCGCCCATCCCGAGCGGTTTCCCGTTGAGGTCCGTACGGCGTCCATCACGCAGCTCATGCGCGTGCCTGGGATCGGGCCGGGCGCGGCGCGGCGAGTCGTGGCCGAGCGCCGCACCACCGTGATCCGCGGGCTTGGCGATCTGCGCAAGTTCGGCGTACTCACGGCTCGTGCGGCGGGATTTCTCACTCTCGCGGGACGTCGCCTGCAAACCGTGCGCTGGGCGGAGCAGCTGGGCTTCTGGCAGCCCGATGACGACGCCGGGACCTACCACGTGGTGTACGACGTGAGTCCGGGGACGTTCCGGTAACGGGCACGGGCGCGTTCCGCGCCCGAGAGAGGAGAACGGCAGAAAGGAGAAGGAGACAACGGCGGACGTGCCATGGATTGGTAGGGGCGACGCATGCGTCGCCCCGGGTACCTTTCCAAGGGATCCTCTCGGAGGTACACCCAATGGCAACAGCGGTCGAGCCACCGGCGACCCAGCCGGGGGCACCGGCATCGGAGCGCGAAGCGCGCGACGTTGCCGAAGCCGCGCGCGAGACGGAGTGGACTCATCCGAGCTTTGTCGGGGAGCTCTTTCTCGGACGATATCGCCTGGACCTGATCCATCCGCATCCGCGCCCGGACCCGGACGAGATCGCGCGGGCCGAACCGTTCATGGCGAAGTTGCGGGCGCTGGTCGAGCGTCTCGATTCCGAAGCGATCGATCGAACGGGTCAGATCCCCGATGCAGTCATCGACGAGCTCCGCGCGATGGGAGCCTTCGGCATCAAGATCCCACGAGACTACGGCGGACTCGGACTCTCGCCTCTCGCATACGTGCGGGCGATGGAGCTGGTGACATCTGAAGGATGGCTCGCTCACCGCGCTGCTGTCGGCATCGCAGTCGATCGGCGTGCCACAGCCGCTCGCGCTGTTCGGGACAGAAGAGCAGAAACGTCGCTACTTCCCACGACTCGCTCACGGGGCGATCTCGGCGTTCGCGCTGACGGAAGTGGATGCGGGATCTGATCCGGCCAACATGACGACGGCCGCGGTGCCTCCGGCCGACGGATCGCACTTCGTGATCAACGGCGAAAAGCTGTGGTGCACGAACGGCACGCGGGCGGAGCTGTTCGTGGTGATGGCGCGGACGCCGGATCGTCGTCGTCAACGGGCGCACGCGAAAGCAGATCACGGCGTTCATCGTCGAGCGCGACATGCCGGGCGTCGACGTCGTACAACGCCTGCGCTTCATGGGACTCAAGGCGATCGAGAACGGTCTCATTCGCTTCACGAATGTGCGCGTGCCGCGCGAGAACATCCTGTGGGGAGAAGGGAAGGGTCTCAAGCTGGCGTTGACGACGCTCAACACCGGGCGGCTGACGCTGCCGGCGGATGCGTCGGTGTCGGTAAGGCGATGCTAGCCGTCGCGCGCACCTGGGCGAGCGAGCGTGTGCAGTGGGGGCAGCCAATCGGCCGGCACGAAGCCGTGGCGCACAAGATCGCCAGCATGGCGTCGACGACATTCGCGATGGAAGCGGTGGCGGAGCTCTCGACGCTGCTCTATGAGCGCGGGGGCTACGACATCCGACTCGAGGCCGCGATCGCGAAGTTGTACAACACCGAAGCCGGCTGGCGGATCGTCGACGACACGCTGCAGATCCGCGGCGGGCGCGGCTACGAGACGGCGGAGTCGCTCGGGCGGCGCGGCGAGCCACCGATCCCGGTCGAGCGCGCGATGCGCGATTTCCGCATCAACCTGATCTTCGAGGGATCGTCGGAGATCATGCGGCTGTTCATCGCGCGCGAGGCGGTGGACCATCACATGCGCACCGCATTCGCACTCGTCGAGCCGGGTGCATCGCCCGGGGAGCGCCTGCGTGCGCTCGGACGCGTCGCGCGCTTCTATCCGGCGTGGTACGCCACGCGATGGATCGGCCGTGGCCAGTTGCCGACATACGGGGAGTTCGGCCGGCTCGCGCGCCATCTCGCGATTCGCCGAGCGGACGACACGGCGCCTGGCGCGATCGATCGTGCATGCGATGGTGCGGTTTGGGCCAACCCTCGAACGGCGTCAGATGGTGCTCTTCCGCGCCGTGGACATTGGCGCGGAGCTCTTCGCGATGTCCGCCGCGTGCGTGCGGGCGCAGATGTTGGTCGTCGAGCGGCAGCCAGAGGCGGTCACGTTGGCCGACGTCTTCTGCCGCGAAGCACGGGGCCGCATCCGCCGTCACTTCGCCGAGCTGTTCGAACCCGACGGACGCCACGCTCTCACGCCTGGCACGTCAGGTATTGGACGGACAGCACGTGTGGCTGGAGCAGGGGATCGTGGGAATCGTGCCGCGCGCTCCCTAGACCATCGCCGGCAGCTTGGCGAGCCGCTCCGCTGCGGCTTCGAGGGTCTCCGCTTTCTTGCAGAAAGCGAAGCGGACGTAGCGGCACGGCACGGTGTGGTCGTGATAGAAGCTCGAGCCGGGCACGGTCGCGATGCCGCCTTCGCGCGCAAGCCACAGTGCGAACTCGGTGTCCGACGTGTCACTCAATTCGCTGAAATCGGTGAGGAAATAATACGCGCCCTCGGGGATCGGTGAAGCGGAACCCGGCGTCGCTGAGCGCGCTCGACCAGGAGGTCGCGGCGCGCGCGGTAGTCCAGCGCCAGGTGATTGAAGTAGTCGGCGTCGAAGGCAAAGCCGACAGCGGCGGCCGCTTGGAGTGGCGCTGGCGCACCGACGGTCAGGAAGTCGTGGACCTTGCGAATCGCGTTCGTCGGCTCGGGTGGCGCGATGGCATACCCGATGCGCCAGCCCGTGCACGTGAACGTCTTGGACAAGCTGGAGATGGTGACCGTGCGCTCGCGCATGCCTGGCCAGGTCGCGATCGGGATGATGGCGACCGGCGTAGGTGATGTACTCGTACGGATCGTCGGTGAAGACGGTGAGATCGTGCTCGATACAGACTGCGGCGAGCGCAGCGAGCTCCTCACGTGAGAACACGCGACCCGTCGGATTGTGCGGTGAGTTGAGAATCGAGCGCGCGCGTGCGCGGGGTGATCGCCTGCCGAATCCGGTCGACGTCGAGCCGCCAGGCCGGCGGGTCCAGCGGCACGAACACTGGACGCGCATCGGCGAGGATGCCGTCGGGCCCGTAGTTCTCGTAGAACGGCTCGGGGATGATGACCTCATCGCCCGGATTCGACGAGCGCCAGAAACGTCGCCGCCATCGCCTCAGTGGCGCCGCACGTGACCGTGATCTCCCGCTCAGGATCGAAGTCGAGATTGTAGAGCCGCCGATACTTCTCCGCGATCGCCAGGCGGAGCGCAGGGCTCCCCCACGTGATCGCGTACTGGTTGACGTCGCCACGCATCGCGGCGCAGGCCGCGTCTTTCAGCGGGTCCGGCATTGGGAAATCCGGGAACCCCTGCGCCAGATTGATGGCGCCGTGCGCGCGGGCGACCCGTCGTCATCTCGCGGATCACCGACTCGGTGAACGTATCGGCTCGGTGTGCGGTCTGCATGGCGACAGTTGTGGTCGAATGGTTCTGAGCGACGGAATTTCAGCCACGACAAAGCTGAGGACAGGTCGCCGGCGGCCGCAACCGGCCGCGCGACGCATGGATTGCCCCTACGCCGCATATTTACCAATTGTGAATCCAATTTCGGTCGAATCGACAAGCACGGCGGCGCACGCCTCGCCTTTCGCCCCGGACGTGCCGGTCGAGGTTACGGACCCGGTCAACGCGCGTATCCTCGAGGTATCCGAGGATCGCATCACTGGTTTCCTCGAGGATCCCTTCGCGGAGATCGCGACGCGGTCCGGCCTGAGCGTGGACACCGTGCTCGAGCGGCTCCGCGGCATGCTCGCCGCGGGCACGATTCGACGGATCCGGCAGACCTTGTTGGCCACCAACCTCGCGCCGGGCGCATTGGTCGCGTGGCAGGTGAGCGCCGAGCGACTCGACGCGGCGTTCGACCTGCTTGTGCACGATGACCCGTTCTCGGGTCACGTCGTGATCCGGTCCACCGACAGCGAGACGCCGGGGTCGGTCTACCGACTCTGGTCGACCGTCAAAGTGCCCGTCGGTTTCGACATGGCAGACCACTGTGACTATCTGCTAGGGCGGATGGGCGGCGAGCGCTACAGGGCGATGCCGGCGAGACGTTTGTTTGCCCTGGGCGTCGGACATGTCCGTCGCAAGCACATCGAGCCGGGCGAGCGGGCGGAAGCGCTTGGAGAGGTCATCGACACGGCGATTGTCGAGCTGTCGCCGCTCGAGTGGCGGGTGTTGGAGCCGCTCAAACGGGAGTTCGCAGTCGACGAGATTCATCCTGACCCATGGCGCCATCGTGCTGCCGCCGCGGGCATGTCCCACTCGGAGTTCTGCACGGTGGCCCGGCGACTTGCCGACCGTGGCGTGATTGGCCGCTTCTCGACCTTCCTGGAGCACGTCAAGCCCTCCGTTGGCGGGACTCGCGTCACCCGATACAACGCTCTCTTCCACTGGCAGGTGCCGCGTGGGCGCGAGATCGATGCCGGTCGTGAGGTCGGCCGCCACTACATCGTCACCCACGCCTACTGGCGCGAAGGTGGTCCCGAGTTCGGCAACGTGAACATCATGGCGGTGGTGCATGGCACGGACAAAGCCCTCGTCATGGCCCACAAGTCTGCAATCGACGGGCATTTGGAAGAAGCCGGCATCGGCTTCGGCTACACGAACGTGTTTTGGGGAGGCCGGAGCGAGATCAAGCCATCGGAGATCTCGCCAGTCGCGTACGCAGCATGGGCACGGGCACGGGCGCGTTCGGCGCCCGAGAAAGGAGACCCGTAGAAAGGGAGAAAGGAGACAACCGCGGGCCCTGCCTGAGACCGGTAGGGGCGGACGCATGCGTTGCCCAAGGGACCCGCCAGTGACCCCGTGCCCGCGGTCTGGTGCCTAGGTGGCGTACGGTCGCGTCCCACATGGCGACAACCGCATCGCCATGGCGGCATATAAGTCGTTATCACAGATACACATAACACGTAGCATTTCCGGGTGCCGGCCGGCCCGTGAGGCCCCTGCGTGGGCCGCCGTCGCGCCGTTATGGGGCTCAGCCGCTACTCGTCTTGTTATGGGATCTGGCGGCTGGGGGAAGGTCCCCCAAGCCGCGTGCTGTTCCTTTGCCACCTCAGCCGGCCACCCATACGTTCGAACCGGTTACCGGGCCACACCCGAGATACCGCTCGCTCCGGCAGTGGTGGACCGAAGATGACGCTGCCGCAGCGATCATTGCGGCGGCTGTTTATCTCCTCGGCTACACGCTCGTGCGCGTCCTGTGGTGGGGGGCGCCGCACGTGCGCGACGTCGTCGCGTCTCTCTACTACCTCCCGGTCTATCTCGTGGCGGCGGCCCTGGCGTGGCGCGCCTCGCGTCATCCGGGGCTGGGCCGCGGGACGCGGCGCGGGTGGGTGTTCTTCGCCGCTGCCGCGCTGTGCATTTTCGCGAACGACGCGACTTCGACGTACTTCGAGCTCGTTCGGCATGACGAGACGACCTACGTCTGGATCGACTGCATCGCGCTGAGCGCGTATCCCCTGTGGGTGGCTGGCCTGTTGGCGTTCCCGGTTGCCCCGCGCGCGCGTGACGAACGGGCCAAGTTCGGGTTCGACGTCGCGACGGTCCTGGTCGGCGGGACGATGCTCACGTGGTACCTCGCGCTCCGGCCGACGGCCCTCGCGGCGAGCAGTCCGTGGAGCGACCGACTCATGTCGGTCGCGTTCCCCGTCGCCGATCTCGTCATCATCCTCGCCGCGGCGACGATTCTGGGACGCGCTCCGGCGGAGGGCTCGCGCCGCGCCCTGCAGATCTTCGTGGTTGGTGCGGTGGGCCAGTTCGTCGCCGATCTCATTTACGGCCACCTCCGACTGGTGAACGACTACCGCACAGGCGACGTGATCGACGCGATCTGGCTCGCCGCCGGCCTCTCGTTTGCCGTTGCCGCGCGCGTACAGGACGTGGTCGCGACACGCGGCAGTGCACGACAGCGACTCGATCCCGCACTGCGTCCGAGCGTGACGCTGCTCCCGTATTTCTTCGTTGTCGCCGGTGTCGCGCTGCTGCTCTACGTCTCGCGTCCCGTATGGGGTCAACCCCTCGGCCAGATCATCGTCGGCACCCTGGCCCTGACGACTCTCGTCGTCATGCGACAGGTCATCGCGGCGCGCGAAAACGTCCGCTTGATCAAGGAGCGGATGCGCCAGGATGCCCGGTTCCGGTCGCTGGTGCAGAACGCGTCGGATCTCATCACGGTTGTCAACGCGAGCCACCAGATCTCGTACCAGAGTCCGTCGATCGCGCGACTATTTGGGCATCAGCCGTCGGAGCTCGAAGGGATGGCGTTGTCGGAGCTGATCCACCCGGACGACGCGGGTCGCGTGCAGTTGTTCCTGCACCGGACGATCGCCGAAGGTGGCAGTCTGGCCACCGTCAACTGGCGCATGTGGCATCGGGATGGCACCTGGCGATCGGTCGAGAGCATCGGCATGAACTTGCTGCACGATTCCTCGGTACGTGGCATCGTCCTCAACACCCGCGACGTGAGCGATCGCACGGCGCTCGAAGCCGAACTCACGCACCAGGCGTTCCATGACCCGTTGACGGGCCTCGCGAATCGGGCGCTGCTTCGGGACCGCACGGAACACGCGCTGACTCGGTCGCAGCGTCGGGTGCCCAGTCGCCGCAAGCGCTGCTCTTTCTCGATCTCGACAACTTCAAGATGGTCAACGACAGCCTCGGCCACGCCGCCGGCGACTCGCTGCTGGTCGAGGCCGCGCGCCGGCTGCTGGCCTGCGTGCGCGCGTCGGATACCGTCGCACGACTGGGCGGCGACGAGTTCGCGGTGTTCGTCGAGGATCCGGCGGACGATGCGGCGTGCACCGAGGTCGCCGAGCGGATCATCGCAGCGCTCGCCCGCCCGTTCGCCATCGGTCGGCGCGAAGTGTTCGTGGGCGCGAGTCTGGGTATCGCGACCGCGCGGGATGGCGATGGCGCCGACGGTCTGCTGCGCAACGCCGACATGGCGATGTACATGGCCAAGACTCGCGGCAAGGGACGGTACGAGCGGTTCGCGCCAGAAATGCACGTGACGGCGATCGAGCGCATCGAGCTGGAGTCCGATCTGCGGCACGCGATCGAGAACGGCGAGCTCACTACTGCACTACCAGCCGATCGTGCATCCTCGAGACTGGCGACGATCACCGGCGTCGAAGCGCTCGTGCGGTGGCAGCATCCGCGGCGCGGACTGCTGCCGCCGGCGCAGTTCATTGGGCTGGCCGAAGAGACGGGGATGATCCTGCCGCTCGGTGCGTGGGTGCTGCGCGAGGCGTGCGAGCAGGCGCAGCGGTGGCGGCAGCGGCGGGGCTCGCGGCGATCCCGTTGGCCGTGACCGTCAACGTGTCGGGCCGGCAGATCCAGAGCCCGCAGTTCATTGCGGACGTCCGCACGCGCGCTCGCCGAGATCGGGTCTCATGCCGCACGCGCTGATCCTCGAGTTGACCGAGAGCGTGCTCACCGACCACACGGACACCGTGCAGGCGACGCTGCAGGCGCTCAAGGCGGTCGGCGTGCGACTCGCGATCGACGACTTCGGGACCGGCTACTCGTCGCTCAGCTACCTGCAGCGCTTCCCGATCGACATCCTGAAGATCGCCAAGCCGTTCGTGGACGACGTCGCGGATGGCAGGGCGCGCCAGGCGTCGGCAATCGCCGCGCCCTCGCGCAGGCCGTCATCACCCTCGGCACAACGCTCTCCGTGCGCACGATCGCGGAGGGCATCGAGCTGCCGCAGCAGCTCGACCGGCTGCGGGAGCTCGGGTTGCGACCTGGGGCAGGGGTTCCACTTCTCGCGCCCCGTGCCGGCCGACCGAGCTCGAGGCGCTGCTGTTCGGGCCCGGCGTGGCGTTCGCCGACCAACGGCCGCGCCGCGCGCGGCCGGCGATCGGCGGCTGCGGAACCGTTGTAGGGCGAAGGGGCGGGCGCTGGGGCGCCCAAGAAAGGAGAAAGGGGAGAGGAGACTGGCCGACAGGAGAGAACGAACGCCCAGATTAGGGTCTCCTTTCTCCTTTCTGACGTTGCTCCTCTCTCGGGCGCGTCAGCGCCCGTGCCCTAGTCCCCTTCCGCCGGTAACGGCATGGGGCCGCCACCGGCGACCGCGCCACGCGCGCTGCGCCGTCGCTGGGCGGCGGTCCGAACCAGGTCTGCAGCTCGTCGAAGTAGGTGTAGAACACCGGCGTGACGTAGAGCGTCACGAGCTGTGAGAACGCGAGCCCGCCGACGACGACGACGCCGAGCGGCCGCCGCGCCGACGGCACCGGCGCCCCAGCCGAAGCGCGATCGGGATCGCGCCCATGAGCGCGGCCATCGTCGTCATCATGATCGGCCGGAACCGCATGCTCGCCGCCTCGAGGATCGCCTCGCGTCGGGCGTCCGTGTCGCCGCCTGCGCTCGGTCTCGATCGCGAAGTCGATCATCATGATCGCGTTCTTCTTCACGATGCCGATGAGCATGATGATGCCGACGAATCCGTACATGTCGAGATCCATGCCCGCAGATCATGAGCGTCGAGCAGCGCGCCGAACGCCGCGAACGGCAGACCCGGTCAGAATCGTGATCGGGTGAATGAAGCTCTCGTAGAGCACGCCGAGGATGATGTAGATCACGAAGATCGTCGAGCGCGAGGAGCAGGGGCAGGCCCTGCTGCGACTCGCTCGAACGCCTGCGGCGGTGCCGGCGAAGTTCGTCGTGATCGCTGGCGGCAGCGTCTCCTTGGCGATCTGCTGGACCGCGTTGACCGCCGTGCCGAGCGACACACCGGGCGCGAGGTCGAAGGAGATCGTGACCGACGGCAGCTGCCCGGAGTGGTTGACCGTGACCGGGCCGACGTCGGAGACGAACGTCGCGCACAGTGCGACATGCGGGCACCACGCGGTCCGCTGCGTCGACCGCACGTAGCAATGCGCAGTCGAGCGAGCGACTGATGTCCCGCTGATACTGCGGCAGCACCTCCATCACGACCCAGTACTCGTTGGTCGACGTGTAGATCGTCGACACCTGCCGCTGGCCGAACGCATCGTACAGCGTGTTCTCGATCTCGGCCGCCGTGACGCCGAGCTGCGGCCGCCGTGCTCGCGGTCGATCTCGATCGTCACCTGCGGATTCTCGATCAGCAGGTCGCTCGTCACGCCGGTGAGCATCGGGAGCTGCCGCGAGCCGCGCCTCGAGCTGGCGCGCCGCGCTGTTCAGCGCCGTCGATGTCGCCGCTCTGCAGCGTGTACTGATAGAGGCTCTTCGATCTGCAGACCGCCGATCGAGATCGCCGGCGGGTTCTGGATGTAGACCGTGATGCCCGGGCACGCCGCGACGGCCTGGGTCAGCATCGCGCGCGATCTCGTCGGCGGATGCGTGCGCTGGCTGATCGGCTTGAGGTCGATCGTGAGCTGGCCCTGGTTGGCCGCCGCCAGCGTGCCGACCGACGACGTGCACCGCGCGCACGTCGGGGTTCTTGGCCATGATCGTCGCGGCCACTTCCTGCTGGTGCGCAATCAGTCCGTCGTACGACACGCCTTCGGCGGCCTCGGTCGTGCCCGAGCAGCTGGCCGGTGTCATCGGTCGGGAAGAGTCCCTTGGGGATCGCACAGAACAGCCAGCCCGGTCGCGACGAGGATCGACCGCGGAGAACACGAGCGTCGCCGGCCGGTGCTGCATCACCCAGGCGAGGCTGCGCTCGTAGGCCTGCAGCGCACGCGTCGAAGCCGCGCTCCGTCGATGTTGTACAGCGCGGCCGTGCACGCTCGTCCGTGGTCCGAGCGCAGGAACCGGCTGCACAGCATCGGCGTCAGCGTCAGCGACACGAACGCCCGAGACGAGGATCGACACGCCGATCGTGACCGCGAACTCGTGGAACAGCTTCCCGATGATCCCGCCCATGAACAGGAGCGGGATGAACACCGCGGCGAGCGACAGCGTCATCGAGAGGATCGTGAAGCCGACTTCCGCCGCGCCGTCGAGCGCGGCCTGCATCGTCGGCTTCCCCATCTCGAGGTGGCGGACGATGTTCTCGAGCATCACGATCGCGTCGTCGACCACGAACCCGACGGCGAGCGTCAGCGCCATGAGCGACAGGTTGTCGAGGCTGTAGTCCAGCAGGTACATCACCGAGAACGTGCCGATGATCGACATCGGCAGCGCGAGGCTCGGGATGACCGTCGCCGAGACGTTGCGCAGGAACAGGAAGATCACGAGCACGACGAGCACCAGCGTCAGCATCGAGCGTGAACTTGACGTCGTGCACCGACGCTTCGATCGCTGCGGACCGGTCGTACAGCGATCTGCACGTTCACGCGACGCCGGGATCTCCGTTTGCGACGCTGCGCGAGCGCGGCCTTCACGCCGCTTCGCCACCTCGACCGTGTTCGTGCCCGGCTGCCGCTGGATCGCGAGCACGATCGCGGGCTCGCCGTTGTACCAGCTCGCGGTCTTGTTGTTCTGCACGTCGTCGAAGACGCTGCCCGACATCGCGGAGGTGGACCGGCGCGCCGTTGCGGTACGCGACGATCATGCTCGCGAACGCGGCCGCGTCGTCGAGCTGGCCCGTGGCCTGCACGGTGAGCGCGTCGCTTGGCCCCCAGAGCACGCCGGTCGGGATGTTGACGTTCTGGCTGGCGATCGCCGCCGTGTCACGTCCTCGAGCGCGATGCCGCGGGAGGCGAGCGGCCGCGGATCGAGCTGCATGCGCACCGCGTACTTCTGCGTGCCGTAGACGAGCACCTGGGCCACGCCGCTCACCATCGACAGGCGCTGCGCGATCGTCGTCTCGCCGTACTCGTCGAGCGTCGAGAGCGGCAGCGACGTCCGACGTGAGCGCGAGCGTGAGGATCGGCGCGTCGGCCGGGTTCGTCTTCTGGTACGACGGCGGGATGATGCCCTGCGGCAGCGTGCGCAGCGTCTGCGTGATCGCGGCCTGCACGTCCTGCGCGGCGGCGTCGATGTTGCGGTCGAGCGCGAACTGCACGACGATCTGCGTCTGCCCGAGGCTGCGACGTCGACGTCATGTTGTCGATGCCGGCGATCGTCGAGAACTGCTTCTCGAGCGGCGTCGCCACGGTCGACGGCCATCGTTTCGGCGCTGGCGCCCGGCAAGCGTCGCCGTCACCGTGATCGTCGGAAAGTCGACGTTCGGCAGGTCGCTCACCGGCAACCGCGTGTAGGCGACGAAGCCGAAGAACGAGGATCGCGATCATGACGAGCGTCGTCATGACCGGGCGCTTGATGAAGAGACGCGTCATGAGAGGGACATCGCGAGTCGGTCAGCCGACGAGGCGTGCGCACGAGTCGCCCGCGAGGGCGGCAACGAGCCGGCGGTCGGGAGCGACGTCGCGACGCGATGCGCCCGAGCCACGCCTGCAGCTCGTCGAGGTACGTGTAGAACACCGGCGTCACGTAGAGCGTCACGATCTGCGAGAAGGCGAGACCGCCGACGACGGCGACGCCGAGCGGCCGGCGTGAGGCCCCGGTCGCGCCGACGCCGATCGCAATCGGCAAGCGTGCCCATGATCGCGGCGACCGTCGTCATCATGATGGGCCGGAACCGGACGCTCGCCGCCTCGATGATCGCCTCGGCCGCGCGTCGTGTGCCCGTCCGCGCTCGGTCGCGATCGCGAAATCGATCATCATGATCGCGTTCTTCTTCACGATCCCGATCAGCATGATGATCCCGACGTAGCCGTAGACATCGAGGTCATGCCGCGTGACGAACAGCGCGATGAGCGCGCCGAACGCTGCGAAGGGGATGCCCGGACAGGATCGTGATCGGGTGGATGAAGCTCTCGTACAGGATCCCGAGCATGATGTAGATCACGAACACCGACAGCACGAGCAGGACGATGAGGCCTTGCTGCGACGCCTGGAATGCCAGCGCCTGCCCGGCAAACCCCGCGGTGATGTGCGCCGGCACCACGTCATGGGCGATGCGCTGCACCATGGCGACCGCCTGACTCAGCGCCACGTCCGAGGCGACGTTGAACGAGATCGTCACCGACGGCAGCTGCCCCGAGTGGTCGACCTCCAGCGGGCCCACTGTGCGCTCGAGCCGAGCGATCGAGGTCAGCGGCACGATCTGCCCGCTCTGGGGACCACGAATGTAGAGCTGGCGCAGGTCGTCCTCGTCGCGCTCGTACTGGGGCATGGACTCCATGACGACCCAGTACTCATTGGTCGGCGTGTAGATCGTCGAGACCTGGCTCGAGCCATAGGCGTCGTACAGCGTCTGCTCGATCTGGGTCGCGGTGATCCCGAATTGCGACGCGCGGTCGCGGTCGATCAAGACTTGGATCTCGGGGTTCTTGATCTGCAGGTCGCTCGTGACGCCCTCGAACTCCTTCCGGGCCTGGAGCTCCGATTGCAGCTTCAGCGCGACCTGTTCCACTTCGTGAAGGTCGGGCGCCTCGAGTGTGTACTGATAGAAGCTCTTCGAGCTACGGCCGCCGACTCGGATCGCCGGTGGGTTCTGGATGTACACCGCGATGCCCGGGACGACGTTGAGCTTGGGCATGAGCTCGCTCACAATCGAGTCGGCGCTCAGATGCCGGTCGTTGGGACCGTTGCCGAGCGGCTTGAGCGTGACATACATGCGGCCCTGGTTGGCCGATCCCTGCGAGCCGATCGACGCCATGACCGACTGGACGCTCGGATCCTGCATCAGCAGGCTGTCGATGCGGCGCTGCAACGGCTGGATGGCCTCGAAGGAGATGCCCTTCGGCCCCCTCCGTCGTCACCTGGATCTGGCCGGTGTCATCGCTCGGGAAGAGGCTCTTGGGCGTCGTGATAAAGAGCAGGACCATGACCCCGAGGGTGAGTACCGAGAAGCCGAGCATGAGGGGGCGGTGCCGCATGACCCAGACGAGACTGCGCTCGTAGGCGTGCAGGGCCGCGTCGAAGGCGTGCTCTGACCACCGATAGAGCCGCCCGTGGCTGGCGTCCTTGACGGGACTGAGGAACCGGCTGCAGAGCATCGGCGTGAGCGTCAGCGACACGCAGCCGGAGACGAGGATCGCCACGGCGATCGTGACGCCGAACTCGTGGAACAGCATCCCGATGAGTCCGCCCATGAACATGATCGGGATGAAGACCGCCGAGAGCGAGGTGGTCATGGTGATGATCGTCGAGCCCACCTCGGCGGCGCCATCGAGGGCCGCTTGCATGCGCGGCTTACCCATCTCCATGTGGCGGACGATGTTCTCGAGCACGACGATGGCATCATCGACGACGAAGCCCACGGCGAGGGTGAGCGCCATGAGGGAGAGGTTGTCGATGCTGTAGTGGAGCAGGTACATCACCGAGAAGGTGCCGATGATGGACATCGGCAGGGCGAGGCTCGGGATGATCGTCGCGGAGATGTTGCGGAGAAAGACGAAGATCACCAGCACCACGAGCACGAGGGCGACGATGAACGCGAACTTCACGTCGTGCACGCCGGCCCCGATCGACACGGCGCGATCGTAGGTCACCCGCAGGGTCACATCGACCGGGATCTCGCCTTTGATCTGGTCGAGCAGCTCGTGGATCGCGCTCGTGACCGCGATCGTATTGGTGCCCGGCTGGCGCAGCACGTAAAGACCGACTGACCGCTCGTCGTTGTACCAGGCGGCTGTGCGGTTGTTCTGCACGTTGTCCGTGACGTCCGCCACGTCGCGCAGATATACCGGCGCGCCGTGCTTGTACGCGACGACAATCTGCTGGAACTGTCGTGCGTTGTAGAGCGTGCCGGTGGCCTGGACCGTCACCGCTTGGTGTGGGCCCCACATGACGCCTGTGGGGATGTTCACGTTCTGGTCGTTGACCGCGTTCGTGACCTGATCGACACCGATGCCGCGCGACGCCAGTGGCTCGGGGATTGAGCGCGATGCGGACGGCGTACTTCTGCTGGCCCCAGACGCCGACCTCCGCGACGCCGTTGACCATCGACATCCGCTGGGCGATCGTCGTCTCGGCCGTTTCGTCGAGCACCGAGAGCGGCTCGACCTTGGAGGTCAGCACCAGGAACATGATCGGCGCAGCGGCTGGGTTCGACGCGATGGAAGCTGGGCGGGATGATGTTCCGCGGCAGGTAGACCATCGCCTGTGAGATCGCGGCCTGGACGTCCTGAGCGGCCGCGTCGATGTTCCGCTGCGACGTTGAACTGGATGATGACGTCCGTCGACGCCGAGGTCGCTCGACGACGTCATGTTGTCGATGCCGGCGATCGTCGAGAACTGCTTCTCGAGCGGGGTCGCCACGGCGGCTGCCATCGTCTCGGGGCTCGCGCCCGGCAATGACGCGGAGACGTGGATCGTGGGATAGTCGACCTTCGGCAACGCAGCCACCGGCAGTTTGGTATAGGCGATGAGGCCGAAGATCAACACGCCGACCATGACCAGGGTGGTCATGACCGGCCGCCGGATGAACAAGCGTGGAATCGAGAACGCGGACGTCGACACTCAGTCTCCTGTGGCGGGTGCCGAGACGGGCAGGGTGGCTGGAGCAGCCGGGAAAAGCCCGGCGAGCCACGTTTGGAGCTCGTCGAGATACGTGTAGAAGACCGGCGTCATGTAGAGCGTCACGACCTGCGAGATCGCGAGCCCGCCGACGACCACGATCCCGAGTCCCTCGCGTGAAGCTCCGGTCGCGCCCAGCCCGATCGCGATCGGCAGGCTGCCCATGATCGCCGCGGCCGTCGTCATCATGATCGGGCGGAAGCGGATGCTCGCCGCCTCGATGATGGACTCGGCCGCGGACTTGTGCGTGCTCCGCTCCGTCGCGATGGCGAAGTCGATCATCATGATGGCGTTCTTCTTCACGATGCCGATCAGCATGATCATGCCGACGAAGCCGTAGATATCGAGCTGGTTGTGCGTGACGATGAGCGCGATGAGCGCGCCGACGGCCGCGAAGGGGATGCCCGAGAGGATCGTGATCGGGTGGATGAAGCTCTCGTAGAGGATGCCGAGCACGACGTAGATGACGAACACCGACAGGCCGAGCAGGACGTACAACCCTTGCTGCGAGGACTGGAACGCGGCCGCCGTGCCGCCGAACGCGGAGCTGATCGTGGGCGTCAACACCTGCCTGGCTTCGTTCTGTACGAGGGTCACCGCCTGACTCAGCGCGATGTTTGGCGCCACGTTGAAGGAGATGGTGACCGAGGGCAGCTGGCCGGAGTGATTGATGCTCAGCGGGCCGACCGTGCGTTGTACGCGGGCGATGGTCGAGAGCGGCACGACCGTGCCCGGCCCGGGCGCGCGGATGTAGAGCTGGCTCAGATCGTTCTCGTCGCGTTCGTACTGGGGCATGGACTCCATGACGACCCAGTACTCATTGGTCGGCGTGTAAATCGTCGACACCTGACTCGAGCCGTAGGCATCGTACAGCGTCTGCTCGATCTGGGTCGCCGTGATGCCGAGCTGCGAGGCGCGGTCACGGTCGATCAGGACCGTCACCTCGGGATTCTTGATCTGCAGGTCGGTCGTCACCCCGACGAGCTGATGGATCTTCTGGAGTCGCGACTCCAGCACGAGTGCGGCCTGATCCAGAGATGCCAGGTCGGGGCCGTATAGCGAGTACTGGTAGAGACTCTTCGACGTTCGCCCCCCAACGCGGATGGAAGGGGGGTTCTGGATGAAGTCCGTCATGCCCGGGATGGCGTTCGTTCTGTGCATGAGCTCATTGACCACGGCCTCGGCGCTCAAGTGGCGATCGTTCGGCCCCTTCCCGAGCGGCTTCAGGATGATGTAAATGCGTCCTTGATTGGCCGAGCCCTGAGAACCGACCGAGGGGAGGATCGACTCGAATGTTGGGGTCCTTTTGGATGATGCTATTGATCTTGCGCTGGAGGGGGAGGATTGCCGCAAATGAGATGCCTTCCGGGCCCTCGGTGGTTGCCATGAGCTGACCGGTGTCGTCGCTGGGCAGGAATCCTTTGGGGATGACCTGGAACAGCACGACCATGAGCACGAGCGTGAGGACCGAGAGCCCGAGCATGAGGGGGCGCCGCTGCATGATCCAGACGAGACTGCGCTCGTAGGCGTGCAGGGCCGCGTCGAAGGCGTGCTCTGACCACCGATAGAGCCGCCCGTGGCTGGCGTCCTTGACGGGACTGAGGAACCGGCTGCAGAGCATCGGCGTGAGCGTCAGCGACACGCAGCCGGAGACCAGGATCGCCACGGCGATCGTGACGCCGAACTCGTGGAACAGCATCCCGATGAGTCCTCCCATGAACATGATCGGGATGAAGACCGCCGAGAGCGAGGTGGTCATGGTGACGATCGTCGAGCCCACCTCGGCGGCGCCATCGAGGGCCGCTTGCATGCGCGGCTTACCCATCTCCATGTGGCGGACGATGTTCTCGAGCACGACGATGGCATCATCGACGACAAAGCCCACGGCGAGGGTGAGCGCCATGAGGGAGAGGTTGTCGATGCTGTAGTGGAGCAGGTACATCACCGAGAAGGTGCCGATGATGGACATCGGCAGGGCGAGGCTCGGGATGATCGTCGCGGAGATGTTGCGGAGAAAGACGAAGATCACCAGCACCACGAGCACGAGGGCGACGCCGAGCGTGAACTTCACATCGTGCACGCCGCGGTTGATCGACGTCGCGCGATCATACGCTACGACGAGGTTGACGTCCGGTGGGATCTCACCGCGGATCTCGTCCAAGACCTTGCGCACGTTGGCGGTGACTTCGACGGTGTTCGTGCCCGGCTGCCGCATCACGGACAGCTGAATCGACCGCGCGTCGTTGAACCAGGCGGCAGTCCGATTGTTCTGCACGTCATCCGTGACCAGCGCCACATCACGCAGGTACACCGGGGCCGAGTGATGATAGGCGACGATCACCTGCCTGAACTGCTCGGCGTTATACAGGTTCCCGGTCGCCTGGACCGTGACGGCCTGGTTGGGCCCCCACATGATCCCCGTCGGGATGTTGACGTTCTCCTGATTTACCGCGCGGGTGATCTGATCGACGCCAATGCCGCGCGACGCCAGGGCTCGGGGGTTGAGCGCGATGCGGACGGCGTACTTCTGCTGGCCGTTGACCTGTACTTCCGACACCCCGTTGACCATCGAGATCCGCTGGGCAATCGTCGTCTCGCCGATCTCGTCGAGCACGGAGAGCGGCTCGACCTTGGACGTCAACGACATCAGCATCACCGGGGCGGCCGCCGGATTCTGGCGATGGAACGACGGCGGGATGATGCCAGTCGGCAGATTGACCAGGGCTTGCGGAGATGCCAGCCTCGACATCCTGGGCCGCCGCGTTGATGTCTCGCGACAGGTTGAACTGAATCGTGATCGACGTCGAGCCCAGCACGCTCGACGACGTCATGTTGTCGATGCCGGCGATCGTCGAGAACTGCTTCTCGAGCGGGGTTGCGACGGCGGCCGCCATCGTCTCCGGGCTCGCGCCGGCCAGCGTCGCGGAGACGTTGATCGTTGGGTAGTCGACGTTGGGCAGATCGCTCACGGGCAGCTTCGTGTAGGCGATCATCCCGAAGATCAACACGCCGACCATGACCAGGGTGGTCATGACTGGCCGCACAATGAAGAGTCGGGAAATTGAGTGCGATGGCATCGACGCTCAGTCGCCCGTGGCCGGCACGGAGATGGGCGGCAGGGCGGCGGCCGAGGCGAACTGCGCGCCGATCCACCCTTGGAGCTCGTCGAGATACGTGTAGAAGACCGGCGTCATGTAGAGCGTCACGACCTGCGAGATCGCGAGCCCGCCGACGACCACGATCCCGAGTCCCTCGCGTGAAGCTCCGGTCGCGCCCAGCCCGATCGCGATCGGCAGGCTGCCCATGATCGCCGCGGCCGTCGTCATCATGATCGGGCGGAAGCGGATGCTCGCCGCCTCGATGATGGACTCGGCCGCGGACTTGTGCGTGCTCCGCTCCGTCGCGATGGCGAAGTCGATCATCATGATGGCGTTCTTCTTCACGATGCCGATCAGCATGATCATGCCGACGAAGCCGTAGATATCGAGCTGGTTGTGCGTGACGATGAGCGCGATGAGCGCGCCGACGGCCGCGAAGGGGATGCCCGAGAGGATCGTGATCGGGTGGATGAAGCTCTCGTAGAGGATGCCGAGCACGACGTAGATGACGAACACCGACAGGCCGAGCAGGACGTACAACCCTTGCTGCGAGGACTGGAACGCGGCCGCCGTGCCGCCGAACGCGGAGCTGATCGTGGGCGTCAACACCTGCCTGGCTTCGTTCTGTACGAGGGTCACCGCCTGACTCAGCGCGATGTTTGGCGCCACGTTGAAGGAGATGGTGGCCGAGGGCAGCTGGCCAGAGTGGTTCACGCTCAAGGGGCCGACCGTGCGCTCGAGACGCGCGATCGTCGAGAGGGGAACCAGCTGGCCCGTGCTCGGCGCGCGGATGTAGAGCTGGCTCAGATCGTTCTCGTCGCGTTCGTACTGGGGCATGGACTCCATGACGACCCAGTACTCATTGGTCGGCGTGTAAATCGTCGACACCTGACGCGAGCCGTAGGCATCATACAGAGCCAGCTCGATCTGGTCCGCTGTGATGCCGAGCTGGGAGGCACGGTCACGGTCGATCAGGACCGTCACCTCGGGATTCTTGATCTGCAGGTCGGTCGTCACCCCGACGAGTCCGTGGACCTTCTGCAAGCGACCCTGCAGGGCGAGGGCAGCTTTGTCGAGCGACGCGAGATCGGGCCCGTACAGGCTGAACTGATAGAGGCTCTTGGATTGGCGGCCGCCAATGCGGATGGAAGGCGGATTCTGAATGAAGGTCGACAGGCCGGCGATAACGTTCGTTTTCCGCATGAGCTCAGACGTCACGGCCTCGGCGCTCAAGTGGCGATCGTTCGGCCCCTTCCCGAGCGGCTTCAGGATGATGAACACCCGGCCCTGGTTGGCCGAGCCCTGAGAGCCGACCGAAGGGAGGATGGATTGGATGTTCGGGTCCTTCAAGAGAATTGCGTCGATCTTCTTCTGCAGGGGCAGGATGGCCTCGAACGAGATCCCCTCCGCGCCCTCGGTGGTTGCCATGAGCTCACCGGTGTCGTCGCTGGGCAGGAATCCTTTGGGGATGACCTGGAACAGCACGACCATGAGCACGAGCGTGAGGACCGAGAGCCCGAGCATGAGGGGGCGCCGCTGCATGATCCAGACGAGACTGCGCTCGTAGGCGTGCAGGGCCGCGTCGAAGGCGTGCTCTGACCACCGATAGAGCCGCCCGTGGCTGGCGTCCTTGACGGGACTGAGGAACCGGCTGCAGAGCATCGGCGTGAGCGTCAGCGACACGCAGCCGGAGACCAGGATCGCCACGGCGATCGTGACGCCGAACTCGTGGAACAGCATCCCGATGAGTCCTCCCATGAACATGATCGGGATGAAGACCGCCGAGAGCGAGGTGGTCATGGTGACGATCGTCGAGCCCACCTCGGCGGCGCCATCGAGGGCCGCTTGCATGCGCGGCTTACCCATCTCCATGTGGCGGACGATGTTCTCGAGCACGACGATGGCATCATCGACGACAAAGCCCACGGCGAGGGTGAGCGCCATGAGGGAGAGGTTGTCGATGCTGTAGTGGAGCAGGTACATCACCGAGAAGGTGCCGATGATGGACATCGGCAGGGCGAGGCTCGGGATGATCGTCGCGGAGATGTTGCGGAGAAAGACGAAGATCACCAGCACCACGAGCACGAGGGCGACGCCGAGCGTGAACTTCACATCGTGCACGCCGCGGTTGATCGACGTCGCCCCGTCGAACGCTACGACGAGGTTGACGTCGGGCGGGAGCTCCGCCCGGATCTCGGTGAGGATCCGCTGGACGTCTCCTGTCACCTTCACCGTGTTGGTGCCGGGCTGTCGCATGACCGCCAGCATGATCGCGCGCTGATTGTTGTACCACGCCGCGGTGCGATTGTTTTGCACGTCGTCGGTCACATCGGCGACGTCGCGCAGATGCACGGCCGCGCTGTTGTGATAGGCGACGATGACCTGCTGGAACTGGGCGGCGTTGTACAGATTGCCCGTGGCCATCACGGTAATGGCCTGATGCGGTCCCCACATGACGCCGGTGGGGATGTTCACGTTCTGGTTGTTGACCGCGGCAATGACCTGATCGACGCCGATCCCACGTGACGCCATGGCCTGAGGATTGAGCGCGATGCGGACGGCGTACTTCTGCTGGCCCCAGACGCTCACCTGCGAGACCCCGTTGACCATCGAGATCCGCTGGGCGATCGTCGTCTCGCCGATCTCATCGAGCACGGAGAGCGGCTCGACCGCGGAGGTCAGCGTCATGAACAGGATTGGCGAAGCGGCAGGGTTCTGGCGGAAGAACGACGGCGGGATGATGCCAGTCGGCAGATTGACCAGGGCTTGCGAGATGCCAGCCTCGACATCCTGGGCCGCCGCGTTGATGTCTCGCGACAGGTTGAACTGAATCGTGATCGACGTCGAGCCCAGCACGCTCGACGACGTCATGTTGTCGATGCCGGCGATCGTCGAGAACTGCTTCTCGAGCGGGGTTGCGACGGCGGCCGCCATTGTCTCCGGGCTCGCGCCGGGCAGCGTCGCGTTGACGTTGATGGTCGGGTAGTCGACGTTGGGCAGATCGCTCACGGGCAGCTTCGTGTAGGCGATCATCCCGAAGATCAAGACGCCCAGCATGACGAGGGTTGTCATGACTGGGCGCCGGATGAAGAGGCCGGTGACGTTCATCCCGAGCTGCTGGGCGCTGCCGGCGTCGTGCCGCCCGTACCGGGCGGCACCAGGCCGCGGATGTTCACCTTCGCGCCCGGCGTCAACCGAGATTGTCCATCGGTCACCACCTGATCGCCCTCCGAGAGCCCGGAGGTGATCACCGCCGTATTGGCCGAGGTCCGCTCGACGACCACCGGGCGTTGGCGCGCGGTGCCCGATGCATCGACCATGTACACGTACGTCCCTTGCTGCCCCATGACGACGGCTTGGGCAGGAACAACGAGCGCGTTCTCCTCGATGAACAGGCGAACTGTCGTCGCGACAAACTCGCCGGGCCAGAGCGTTTCGCCGTCGTTGGGGAACCTGCCCTTGAGCAGGATCGTTCCGGTCGTCGTATCGACCTGGTTGTCGACGAGCGTGAGGGCGCCTTGCGTGGGCCCGGGTGCGGGCACACCAGGTAGCCCCGGCAACGACGCCGGACGCCGCGCCCGGGTGGCACCGCTCGGATTGCCACTGCTATCGCTGGGTGCGCCGCGCCTGCGGCCACTGTGCGAGCCGTTCACGTTCGGCGGACCGCCGGAGCCGTCACTGGTCGCCGAGGATGGTGGGGCGGGATCGGCTGCAGGCCCTGCGCCCGCGACGTTCCCACTGCCCTGGTTGTAGCCGCTGCGACCCGATCGCCCCGTGCGCCCCGGAAGATGAGCCGACCGGCGCACCACTCGGCGTCGATCCGCTTACCGGATCGTCACCGGCCGCCCCGACGGATTCGCCCTGCTGATCGTCGTTTGGCTCAGTCGTATACGCGGGCGTAGGACCGCTCAGCGTGGGCTGCGCGGTAGCGCTCGGGGGCATCCCCGGAACCACTGTGACCGGCAGGACCCCGCCGCTCTTGGCTGCGTACAGCTGGATCGCCGGCAGACTCGTAGCTGGCACCGCGAAGTGGACCAGGATCGGCCGGATCTGGTTGATCAGCACCAGCGCTTGTTGGGTCCCGGACCGGAGCAGGTTGCCCTGCTTGACGAGCAGCTGTCCCGTACGCCCGCTAATGGGAGCGGTAATCGTCGTCCACTGCAGGTTGATGCGCGCTTGCTCGACCGCGGCCGAATCCGCTTTGGTGGCGGCCGCGCTGGACCCTTCGGTCGCGATCATCTGGTCGGCCTGTTCTTTGGTCACGTAATCCATCGTAACCAGCTTGGAATACCGCTCAGCCTCCGCCTTGGCGTCAACGTACGTTGCCTGGTCGCGCGCCAGGTTGCCCTCCGCTTGATCGAGCGCGGCCTTGTATGGTTGTGGGTCGATCTGGAAGAGGACCTGGCCCTCTTTGACCTCGTCGCCTTCCTTGAAATTCACCTTCGTGAGGATGCCGCCGACCTGCGCTTGCACCTGTGCGGTCTGCATCGGCTCAACGACGCCATTGGCCGTGAGGGTGTAGGGCACGTTCCGATGGGTCACGCGCGCGACCGCGACCGGGACCGGGAGCTTCCTCTCCTTCGGTTTGCCGTTGATGCAACCGGTCGTAATGAGCAAGGCCGCCGCTAACGCGGCACCCAGTGCACGGGAAGTCATCAGGAGATTAGGGTCGTGTGATGGGGGGCAACGCTCTAGCGCATGGCCCCATACAAAATACTTACGCGCGAAACCTGAAAAAGTTGATTGGTCGCTGCCCGATCCCGCCAGTTGTGCCCCAAGCCCCGGCCGCTCCAGCAACCCGGACAGCACGAGATTTTTCATCGGGGACCGCTCCCCGCGGTAGAATCACCCAACGTGAGGTTCGGCTCGCCGTGGATGCCGATGACCCCAACGTCATGGGACAGCTGGGCGAGACTCGAATACCAGGTCCACCGCGCCGAAGCCTCCTGCGACCGGGCGCTGTCAAGGGCGGCTTGGGCGGTCAACACGGTGAGGATGCTGCCGACGCCCTGCTTGTATTGGCCGAGTGCCAAGTCGTAGGACGCCTGGGCGCTGGCCATCAGGTCGTCCGTGCTCTTGACGCGCACTGTGGACGTCTTGAGCGTGTAATAGGATGTAAACACCTGATTTATAACGACGTCGCGCTGATACTCCGCATTGGCGGCGCTCGCCTTCGCTAACTCCTGTGCCTGGAATACGTTATACGCATTCGTGAACCCCTGGAACAGGGGGATCGAGATCCCGATCTGGGCGGAATACGTGTTTCCACAGCACTGGTTGAATGGCTGCACGACGCGGTCCGTTCGCGTCCCGCTCGCCCCGAACGTGAGGGTGGGCAATCCTTCCCCTCGGACGATCCCAATTTCGGCCTCCGCCTGACGTGCCTGAGCTCGATAGGCCGCCAAGTCTGGCCGCGAGTGGACGGCCCGCTCGACCAGCGAGTCCACCTTGTCGGCGACACCTTGGATCGGGACGTTGGGCGGCTCCGCAGTGATATCGTAAGCGGTAGTTGCCGGTAGTCCCATAGCCACGGCGAGAGTCCCTCGGGTCGTCTCGACCGAGCCGACATCCGTCTCCAAAGTCAGCTCTGCCTGTGACAGCGTGGTTTGCGCCTGCAGGACGTCGGAGTTCGTGGCGACCCCGACCTGGTGCCGTGCCTGGGCGGCCGCGAGGTTGGCGCTGTCCTCTCGGACGCTCTCGGAATCGCCACGCGCGATCGCCTTGGCCGCGTTGTAGTTGAAGTAGGCCTGCTCGACGCCCAGGATCGTCGTCTGGACGGTCGCGTTGTGGTTGAACGAGGCAGCAAAGGCGGCCTCTTTGGCGTAGCTGAAGCCGGCCAGCTCACCGAAGCTGAACAGCAACCATGAGACGCTGCCCGTTGCCTGCTCCAGCGTATGGTACCCACCACCGCTCACCACGCCGCCGCTGGTGGTGGCGGACGTCCCGGCAGTCGATCCTTCGCGTGTCCCGAACCCGGAGACCGTGATCTGCGGGAGATAGGCACCGTAGGCTGCCCCGATGGTTGCCCCTGCCGCGCGCGCCTGCGCGTACGACTCGCGGGTGAGCGGATTGTTGATCAGTGCGACATCGACCACGTCGGGCAGGGTGAGGTGAGCCAGCCGCGGTGCGATGTCCGGGGGCACCGGCGTCTGCGGCACCGAGTCGCGGGTGATAGCCTGCTTCGGCGGAGTCCAGAACCTGTTGGGGGCAGTGGGTGCGCTGGGCTTCCCGCCGACATGGGGCGGGTTGTGGATGCAGCTGCTGAGAAGGCTGATGAGGCCAAGCACGACAACGCCGCCTGCGGCGCCCAACGGGACACGCGGGCGATAGCCGACGAGCGGCCTCGTGAGGTCGGGTGGGTTCACGGATGCCTTACGCAAATGGGGGCGCGGGCGCTGATGCGCCCGAGAAAGAAGACCCACAGAAAAAAGTAGAGAGTAGAAACTACACGACCGCGATCCTTGCCACAGACCAGTACGTGCGCCGCCCCTGGGTCGCCGTTACCTAGCGCGCGGGACCGTCCATGGCACGGAGCTCCTCTGCTGCGCCAAGCAGGTACCCAATGTCGCGGGACAGGGCACTGGCCTGTTCCGTGACTCCAGCCACTCCGTCTGCGCCCGAACTGGCATTGGACACTCGGAACCGGACGAGATCGAGATATAGCGTCTGCAACATGATACTCGCACGGTCCATCTGGGCCGCGAGCGCGGACCGGCGATCCGCCAGTGCCGTGCGCTGGGAGGGCGGCGACTCGACGTCGATGCGGTGGAGCGCCCCGGCGAGGGTCCCCACCTGACTCGCGAGGCCTTTCGCCGTCGCTTCGGCATTGGGTACCTGCTCGCGCTCGCGCCGATCGAGGCCAGCAATGATGTCGTGCACGCGATCCCGGTCCAGCGCCGCGCGCCGCACCACGGCGCCAAACGGACCTTCCAGCACGGTGGCCGATGCCAGCGATGAAGCCGAGGGGACGCGCTCCGGCACGCCACCGAGGACTCCGCCTTCACCGGTGCCGCTCGGCAGGCGCATCGACGGCTCGGGCAGCGGGCGAAAGACCTCCCGAGGCGATACACCGTTGTGCGACCACAAGCGGCCCCCTGCCATGAAAACGGTCAGCCCCAGTCCCAAGTCGGGGAAGATAGCCCAGAAGAAGTGTGGCGACGTAACGACGCTGAGCGCCGACAGAAAAAGCATCATGCCGCCGCAGCGGACCAGCGTGCCGCGAAACATCCGGATGCCCGCTTCGCGGGCCTGAGCGGGATCGACGGCCTCCCCGTCCCGCCATGCGCGACGCAGCGCCTTTCGTTCCGCGCGCGTCAAGGGCGTGTTCCGAAGGCTGGGTGGCAGCGCTGGGGCGACCGGTCCGCCGTACGCAGGCGGCATCGCTGGGGGGGCGGGCGGCGGCAGCGGGGCGAACCCCGGAAACGGCGATTGATTGGAGGGTGGGCGACCGATGGGTGGCGCCACTGGCGTGCCTTGCGAGGCCCCGAAGGCCGCGACTGGGTCAGCGCCCGCCGGCGCGTCGAGCGCACGGAGAAACGCATCGGCATCGGGGAACCGACTGTCCGCACTCTTGGCGAGCAGTTGCATCGTTGCCGCCGCGAGTGTGGGCGGCACCCACGGCGCGCGCTGGCTGAGCGGAGCAGGTGCCTCAGACAGCTGCTTCACCAGAATGGAGGCGGTGCTCGTGCCGGTGAATGGCGGGCTGCCACTCAGCATTTGGTACGCGACGACGCCAAGCGAGTACAGATCGCTCCGACCATCGATCTCCTTCTCGCCAGCGCACTGCTCCGGACTCATATACGCGGGCGTGCCGATGACCACGCCGGTCGCCGTCAATCTCGAGTCGGTGCCGGCCGTCACCGCGCGGGCGATCCCGAAATCGGTCACCATGATCCGGCCGTCACTCGCGAGCAGGATGTTGTCCGGCTTGATATCGCGGTGAATGACCTTGTGGGCGTGTGCGTACGCGAGAGCGCTGGCCACTTCCCGCAGGACGTGACGTGCCTCGTCGATCGGCAGCGGACCGTGCGCGGCGGCGAGCCGCTGCGCGAGGGACTGACCGTCCACGAACGCCATGACGAAGTACACCAGACCTTCGCGCTCGTCGACGCTGTAAATCGGGACGATGTTGGGGTGCGTGAGCTGTGCCGCGGTCTCGGCTTCATGCAGGAACCGTGTCCGGATCTCACTACGAAATGCGAGATCGGGCGGGAGCACTTTGACGGCGACCGCTCGCTTCAGGCGTCGATCGAGGGCGCGATAGACGATCCCCATCCCGCCGCGGCCAACCTCGCGGTCGATCTCGAAGGTCGACCCGAGGGCGGTCGCCACGCGTGCGCCGAGCGCGGCGTCCTCTGGGGACAGAGAAGCCGAGCTCGCCAGATCCGGCGAAGGGGATGAGGACGACGAACCGTCGGGGGCAGGCACCGGAGACGAGGGCACGCGGATCGAGCGACGAGGCGCGGTGTCGAATTTGGCCCACGGATACTACCGGCCCGGCCGGACCGTAACAACGGGGGAGTAACCGCATTGTCCCCTCGATCGTATCCCGTGGACACCAACTGAGACGAGCTTTTCCTTGGCGAGCCCTCCACCCCGGAGGTCCGGGGCTGAATCGGAACGGGACTCCGACGGCGCTCCGCGCCCACAACGGCCACGGCCCGGCGGTCCACCCGGTCGGCCAACCGTCAATCGCGGTCGCGCGCCGCTGCCGAAGCGACGGACTAAATGGCAGCGTCGACTTGCATCACCCAAGATCCCGTGGATTGCCGGTGCGACCGTGCTCGTCGCCCTGCTGCTCGCGGTGGCGTGGCGCTGGCGGGTGACGACGCGACCACAGTACGCGCTCGATCAGATCGTGACGGCCATCCAGCGCGGTGACGAGGCCAAGCTCGCGTACTACGCGGACGTGAGTGCGTTCACAGACCAGATCATCGGCGAGTCCATCGACTGGATCGTCGCCCAACACGGCGCCGATGAGCTGCTAGCCGCGGCCGACCTGCACGAATCCGGCGCGCGCGTCGCGCAGCTGCGCGACGTCAAAGGCATCCTCAGTGAGCGCATCGGCCGCACGATCGAGACTGCAATGGCATCCAGTGACCACCACGTCGGTGGCGTCGGTCCAGGGATCCTTGACGCATTCATCGGCGACCTGCCCGTGTCGGCAGTCATGGACGGCGACCATCTCGACATCCGCACGGTGGGTCAGCCCTTGGTCGAGGGGACGACGGCTACGATTCCGGTGACGCTTCGGCATCGCGAGCTCGTGGTCGATGTGAAGCTCGGCTTGCAACTAGAGCGCGATGGCCCGCGCTGGCGCGTGGTGGGTGTCACGGGCATCTCGGACGCGCTCAGCACGATCGATCACGCGCAGCTCGAGCGCGTCGCGATTGCCAATCGACCTCGGGAAAGTGAGCTCGCAGACCTCCTCGCTGTCGGCGCGCCCGTCGTCCAGCGCGCGCCGCGCGCACGGCGAGCGAGGGCTGACGTCTATCGACTGCGCGCACTGCTGACGAACCACTCGACGAGCCAGATTGGGGCCGTGACGCTTGCGATCGTCGGTCGCAGCCCTGGCACCCCCCCGACTCTCCTCTCGGTCGAGCATCCCATCGCGCCAGGCGCGACTTCGACGGAGACCTGGCAGTTCGACGAGAGCGAGAGTCGCGGTACGCGCCTCGGCGCCCTCTTGGCGCATCCCGACCGCCTCGCACTTCAGCTGCGCAGCGTGGTCGTCGACACCGCCGGCCAGGAAGACACCGTGCGGTTGGTCCGTCGCTACGACGAGTTGCGAGGGAACCGGGAGTAGCGGACGGAATCCCCTCGCTCAATACGGGGCGAGGGTCAACTCGATCTCATCGCCGGGATTGACGACCACCATCTCGCCTTCCTCTGGCTCCGTGCCGCCCACGGGATCAGCAAGGAAGTGCAGGTGCGCCATGCCGCCATCGACGAAGGCCTTCGGGATCTCAAAGGTCGACGTGTGGTTTCCCGTAGCGAGTCCGAGGCGCCAGCGTTGCCCCGCCTCCGTCACCACGAAGATGTCGTAATCGAGCTGGTACTGGTTCGTCACGGTCAGTTGGGCTGGCCCGTACTCTTCGTCCATCTCGGGCAACCCGTGGTGGGCGCAGGCAACGAGGGCGGCAGTGGTCAGCACGAGCACCGCGTAACGCCACACCCGCGTTCCTGCGCCCCCTGAAGCCTGCTGGGCAACGCCATGCATGGTGGAACCTCGGTGACGGGTCAGCGGCCGGGCCGCAGGGGCGGGTGCCCCACCACATTGACGCAGCGGCATGGGTGCCATCCAGCGGTAGAGGCGACCTCTATCGCCCCATACAGCTCGTGCCAAAGATATTCTACGTTGTGGCCGCCATTGTGCAACGAAGCCTCGGGGGTGCTATATCGCGCCTAACGAAGACGTGACAAACCCCGACGATCGACCAGAGCCGAGGTTGTCTTCGCCTGAGCCGTTGAGCCTTCCTTCACCACGTGCAACCCATGCCAGCAGCCGCCCTTCACCCATTTGTTCGTGGATCCCCGGGCGACGCCTGGGGTCGCCCCTACGCCGCCCTTGTATAATGCACGTTCGATGCGATCTGCACCCATCAGCCCGGCATGGCGACAGCGCGTGATCTGATAGCCCGCCTGCTCGGACGTCGTGGCCCAGGAGTCGCGCGGGCGGGGAGCGCCGCTGACGCGGAGCGCTTCGCGGGGCCGATCCGCGGTGAGCTCTTGGGCGCTGAAGGGTTGGCCGAGCACGCGCGCGCGCTCGCACGGCAGCAGCGGGTCGCTGCGGGAAGTCCGCGCGCCCGTCCGAATGGCGCGCGGGGCCCGGCCGCTTCTCAATCGCCTCGATGAGACGCGGCAGATCCTCGAGTCGACGCGAGCGACATTGGCGGCGGCGGTGCAACGCGGGGCTGACGTCAGCCCCGCCGGCGAGTGGCTGCTCGACAATTTCTACGTCATCCAGGAGCACCTGCGCGAGATCCGCGCGAGCATGCCGCGCGGGCTACTACCAGGAGCTGCCCGAAGCTCGCCGCCGGCACGCTGGCCGGGCTATCCCCGCGTCTACGAGATCGCGATCAGTCTGATCGGCCACACGGAAGGGCACGTCGAGATGGAGCAACGTCCAGCTCTTCGTGCGGGAGTTCCAGCGCGGCGCCACGCTGACGACCGGCGAGCTCTGGGCGGTACCGACGATGCTGCGTCTCGGGTCTGATGGAGAACATCCGCCGGATGGCGTTGCGCACGGTGCAGCGACTGGAGGAAGTCGAGGCGGCCGATCGGCTGGGCCGCAGCGGCTGCGGTCCGCGAGCGACGCCGGGGCCAGCGCCGCTCGCGACGGCGCTCGCCGCATTCGTGAGCGGGCACCCGCCGCTGACACCGACGTTCGTCGCCCGATTCCTCCAGCAGCTGCGGACTTATCAGACCAACTTCACGCCGCTCGTGTGGCTCGAGCAGTGGATCGCCGAGGACAGTCTGAGCGCCGAGGATGCGATCGCCGCGATCGAATCAGCGGTTGGCGCTGACGCAGGTCATGATGGCCAACAGCATCACCAGCCTGCGCACGATCGCGCGACTCGACTGGTCGGCGTTCGTGGAAGGCGCCGAGCGCCGTCGAAGCGGTGCTCCGACGGGATCCGACCGGCGACTATCGATCGATGACCTTCCAGACGCGCGACCACTACCGGCACGTCGTCGAGGACATTGCCAAGGGCACCGGTCTCGAGGAACGGGATGTCGCGCAGCGCGCGCTCGACCTGGCGCAACGCGCATGGCGTCTCTCCCAGGGCGGCGGGGGTCGTAGTGCCGGCCCAGGCCGGCGACACCCGACCCGCAGGGGCTCGAGACGGGGGCGAGTTCGATACGGCCCGTCGGCCGAGTCACATCGGCTACTATCTCGTAGACGCCGGCCGCGCACAGTTCGAGGCCAGCACACGCTTCCAGCCGCCGTGGCGGCTCCGACTGCACCGCTGGACGCTCGCGCACGCCGACCCCGTGTACTTCGGCGGCATCACCTCGCTGACGATCGGTCTGCTCCTGGCCATCGCGTTTCAGACTCGTCGGGCCGTTGGGCGAGGTGTCGCAGCTCGTGGTCCTGCTGGCGTTCGCGCTGATCCCGGCGAACGACATTGCCGATCAGCATGATGCACCAGCTGCTGACGCTCGTGCTGCCGCCGCGCGTCCTGCCGAAGTTGGATTACGAGGAGTCTGGGCATCCCGCGCCTCTGCCGCACGGCCGTCGTCGTGCCGACGTTGCTCGGAAGTGTCGAGGCTGTGCGACGAAGCGCTGGAGCACCTCGAGGTCCAGTTCCTCGCCAACCGTGACCCGCACCTGCAGTTCGCGCTGCTCAGCGACTTCACCGACGCGGCGGCCGCCACGCGCGAGGGCGATGGAGCGATTCTCGACGCCGCGGTCCACGGCATCGAGACGCTGAACGCGCGCTATCCGTCGCCGCCGGGGCAGGGCGACAGTTTCTTCCTCTTCCACCGGCATCGCCTATGGAATCCGCGACAGGGCGTGTGGATGGGCTGGGAGCGCAAGCGCGGCAAGCTGGCCCAATTCAACCGGTACCTGCGTGGTGGCGCCCGCGATGCGTTTTCGGTCATCTCCGGCGACACGCGCCGGCTGCCCGACGTGCGCTATGTCATCACGCTCGACTCGGACACCGTGCTGCCACGCGGGACGGCGGCCACGCTCGTCGGCGCCATTGCCCATCCCCTCAACCGCGCGATCTACGACTCGGCGAGCGGCCGGGTCGTCGCGGGATACGGGATTCTGCAGCCCCGCATCGGGATCACGCTCACGAGCGCCAATCGGTCGCGGTTCGCCGCGATCTACTCGGGCCATCCGGGCGTCGATCCGTATACGATCGCCGTCTCCGACGTGTATCAGGATCTGTTCGGCGAAGGCAGCTACACCGGCAAAGGCATCTACGACGTCGACGCGTTCGAGCTGGCGACGCACGGCCGGTTCCCCGAGAACACGCTCCTGAGCCACGACCTGATCGAGGGCGCCTACTCGCGCGCGGCGCTCGCGACGGACGTCGAGATGTACGACGACTTCCCCACGCGGTACCTCACGTTTACGCGGCGCAAGCACCGGTGGATTCGCGGCGACTGGCAGCTGCTTCGCTGGTTGGGCGCGAGCGTGCCGGGCCCCGACGGCCCCGAGCCCAATCGACTGTCGGCGATCTCGCGCTGGAAGATCTTCGACAACCTCCGACGCAGTGTCGTCGAGATCGCGCAGCTGCTGCTCCTGATCTGCGGCTGGCTGGTCCTGCCGGGGACGCCGGCCGTGTGGAGCGTGCTGGTGCTGGCGGGCATCGCATCGCCGTGGGCGTTCTCGCTCGCGCTCTCTCTGCTCCGCCCACCAGGCGACAAATCGTGGCGCGCGTACTACCGGTCCATCGGGCGCGACGCCGTGACGGGCCTCCAGCAGGTCGGGCTGGCGATCGTGTTTCTGCCGCACCAGGCCGTGGTGTCCGGTGACGCGATTGCGCGCACGCTGTGGCGCCTGTTCGTGTCGCACCGGCATCTGCTCGAGTGGCAGACGGCGTCGCAGGTCGAGCGCGTCGTGGGGAAGGGCTCGCCGCGGGAAGTATGGCGGCGGATGTGGCCGGCTGTCGCGATCGCCGGGATTGCGGCACTCGCGGTGGTCGCGCGCTTGCTGCGGACGCGCGGACTGGATCCGGCGGTGTCGTGGACGGCGGGGCATCAGGTGCTCTTCCTCGTGGCCACGCTGCCGCTCATTGTGCTCTGGATCGTGAGTCCGAGCATCGCCAACGCCTTGAGCGCACCCGCGGTGCGGCGAGAGCGCCAGCTGTCCGCGTCAGAGCGATGGACCGCGCTCCGGTACGCGCTGCTCCACTGGCGCTACTTCGATCGCTTCGTCAGTGCCGACACCCAGTGGCTGGCTCCCGACAATTTCCAGGACGATCCGACACCGGTCATCGCGCCGCGCACGTCACCGACCAACGTCGGATTGCAGCTCCTCAGCATCGTCAGCGCGTACGATTTCGGTTTCCTCCCGTGCGGGACGATGGTCGACCGCCTGGAGCAGGTCTTCCGGTCGCTCGAGCGCATGGAGCGGTGGCGGGGACACTTCTACAACTGGTACGAGCTCGCTGAGCTACGCGTCCTGGAGCCCGCCTACATCTCGACGGTAGACAGCGGGAACCTGGCCGGGCATCTGATTGCACTCAAGCAGGCCTGTCTCGGGATCGCGGACGAGCCGGTGATCGATGGACGTCTCTGGGAGGCGTTGCACACGGCGCTGACGATCGCGGCCGAGGAGCTGCGCAACGCCGCGTCGTCGGGCGCCGTCGATAGTCCGCGGCAGTGGCAAGCGGTGCTGGAGGCGGCCGAGCGCGTGCGTGCCGTGCTGGCGTCGTTGCCGCAGGTTGCCGGCTGGCCGTCCGGTGCAGGTCCAGGCGCGGGGCCCGCACCGCTGGCCGTCCCCACCGTAGCGAGTAGCGCGGCGTCAGCCGCGGGCGCGGCTGCGCCCGGCACGCGTGCCTTCGCGGCGGGGCCTCAGGGCTACGCCTCTCCGCAGGTGATCCAGACACTGCTCGATCGACTCCGCACCGCCGAACGCGTCCTCATTGAGCGCGGCGGCGCGCCCGCCCCGGCGCCACCCCCGCGGGTGGTAACGGGCGGGGTCGCGCCGCTGGTGCCGGCCGGCGAATCGGTGCCGTCCGATGTCCTGGCGAACGAGCCGCCGACGGCGTGGCTACGCTGGAGTCGAGCGTTGCTCGAAGGTCACCTGGCCGAAGTGACCGCCACGGGCCTCCGGGACGCGGCGCCCGCCGCGACCGATGGCGCGGCACCGGCGACGCGCGGCTGCCCCGCGTGCCGACCTGGCGTGAAGCGGCCCACACATCGATCTACGCCGCGCAGCAGCTCCAACGGCTGGAGGCGCTCGCGACGCGCGCCGAATCCTATGCGAACGAGATGGACTTCACCTTCCTCTACGACGCGCGGCGGAAGCTGTTCTCCATCGGATATCAGGTTGCGAGCTCGTCCCTCGATCCCTCGTACTACGATCTGCTGGCCTCGGAGGCGCGCCTCGCCAGCTTCGTCGCGATTGCCAAGGACGACGTGCCGGTCGAGCACTGGTTCCGACTCGGGCGCTGGCTCACGACGGCGACCGGCGATCTCGCGCTGATCTCGTGGAGCGGCAGCATGTTCGAGTACATGATGCCGGCGCTCGTCATGCAGTCGTTCCCGTTCACGCTGCTGGATCAGACGTATGACGCTGCGGTTGCGCAGCAGATCGCATACGGCCGGGAGCGGGGCGTGCCCTGGGGCGTGTCGGAGTCGGCGTACAACGCGCGCGACCGCAACCAGATCTATCAGTACCGCGCCTTCGGTGTGCCGGCGCTCGCGCTGAAACGAGGCTTGTCGCGCGATCTCGTCGTCGCTCCGTATGCGACGCTGCTCGCCATCTCGGTGGACCCGCATCGCTCGATGCGCAACCTCACCGCCCTCGAGGGGGAGGGCGCGCTCGGCGCGTTCGGGTTCCGCGATGCGGTCGATTTCACGCGACCCGCGCCGGGGACGCGCAAAGCGGTCGTCTACGCCTACATGGCGCACCACGTGGGCATGGGAGTCGTCGCCCTCGACAACGCGATCAACCGAGGGATCTGGCCGCGGCGGTTCCATCGCGACGCACTCGTGCGATCGGCCGAGCTCGTGCTCTTCGAGCGCATTCCGCGGCGGTTCACGACACAGGAGGCGCAGACGGGGCTCGGTGATGAGCGGCCGCGCCGCGGTCTCACCACCGTGGAGAAGCCCGCCGCCCGCTCGCTCGATACCGCCGAGACGCCGCGGCCGCACATCGCGCTCTTGGGTCGCGCGCCCTACACGATGATGATCACCAACGGTGGCGGGGGGTTCAGTCGATTCGAAGGACTCGACGTCACGAGGTGGCGAGCGGATGGCACGCTCGATAACAGCGGCCAGTGGTGCTACATCAAAGACGTCACGGCCCCTCCCGCCGACTCCGTGATCCCGGTCCGCAGCCGGATCTGGTCGGCGGGCTTTCAGCCCGTCGCCGAGCCCGGCGAATGGTATCGCGTCACGTTTGCGACGGATCGGGCGACGTTCCAGCGGCGGGATACGGACATCGAAACGCGTCTCGAAGTCACGGTCGTGCCGGAAGACGCCGCAGAGGTGCGTCGACTGACGCTGACCAACCACGGCTCGATTGCGCGTGAGCTGGAGCTGACGTCCTACGGCGAGATCGTGCTCGCCCCGCACGACACCGACCGCGGCCAGGCCGCGTTTTCGAATCTGTTCGTCGAGACGGAGTGGCATCCCGGCAGCGCGGCGATCCTTGCGTCGCGGCGGCCGCGCTCGTCGACCGAGCGGCGCCTGTGGGCAGTCCATGTCGCCGCGGTGGGGACCGCCTCTGCGGCCGTCGGCCGCGACCTCGTGGGGACGGTGACTTGCGAGACGGATCGAGTCCGCCTGCTCGGCCGCTCACGCAGCACGCGACGTCCAACAGCCCTGGACGACAGCGCCGATGGTCCGCTGTCCGGCACGACCGGCGCCGTGCTCGATCCCGTGTTCGCACTGCGGGTCCGCGTGCGGCTCGCTGGTGGGCTCTCGGTGCGCGTGGCCTTCACGACGCTCGTCGCCTCGGAACGCGAGCGGGCGCTCGAGCTGGCCGATCGGTACCACGACCCCTACAGCGCGCAGCGCGCGCTCGATCTGTCGTGGATGCAAGCACAGGTCGAGCTCCGGGAGCTGGGCATTACGCCGTTCGACGCGGCGCTGTACCAAGACATCGCCGGCTACTTGATCTACGCCACGCCCGCCGTGCGGGCGCCCCAGCGGGAGCTGCAGCAGGCACGCCGCGGACGCGACGCGCTCTGGGCGCACGGGATCTCCGGGGACAATCCCATCGTGCTCGCGACGATCGAGTCGGCGGCGGGGATCCCGACCGTGCGAGAGCTGCTGGCGGCGCACCATTACTGGCGCTTGAAGGGACTCGCCGTCGACCTGGTGGTCCTCAACACGCACCCGCCGAGCTACAGCCAGGAGCTGCAGGATGGGCTCCTGACGACGGTCATGGGTTCCACGGAAGGCTCGATGCTCGACAAGCCGGGCGGCGTGTTCATCCGCCGGCGCGACCTCCTGTCGGCCGATGACCTGGCGACGCTGCGCGCGACGGCGGGTGTCGAGGTCCCGTGCGATGGTGGCCTGCGGTTGGCCGAGATCCTCGAGGTGCCGGACGCGGCGCCGGAGTACCCGGGCGCCTTCGTCCCGCAGGTGCAGACGGCCAACGCCATCGTCTCTCCCAGCACGTTGGCTGCGGCCGCCGCGCGGTCGGGGTCGGCCGACGGGACCGCGCCGCTCACGGAGGGCGATGGCACGCGCCGCGAGCCGCCGGCGCCGTCTGCCGCCGCGGCGAGTCCGCGAGTGATCTCCGTCGCGCCTGCGGAACCTCCCGGCCGCGATCCCGGTGCGGTGAGCGTGCCATCCCGGCCGCCGACGCCGTCCACGCTGGCGCCGGGCGCCGCGCCGGCGAACGGTCTCGGTGCGTTAGCTGCGGATGGCGCCTACGAAATCACTCTGCGGGACCGCGCGACGACGCCGGCGCCCTGGTGCAACGTCGTCGCCAACGAGCACGGCGGATTCCTGGTCTCGGAGAGCGGCAGTGGCTGTACCTGGGCCGACAGCAGCTACTTCTATCGGTTGACCCCGTGGCAGAACGATCCCGTGATGGATCCACCGACAGAGGTCATCTATCTACGGGACGACGAGACCGGCGAGGTGTGGACCGTCACACCGGTTCCGGTCCGCCACACGTCGCCGTATGTCGTGCGTCACAGTCCGGGGACGACGGAGTTCCGGCACACGCACGCGGGCATTGCGGCAACGCTGGCCCTGGGGATGGCGGCAGACGATCCGGTCAAGATCGCGTCCCTGACGCTCGTCAACGAGACCAATCATCTGCGCCGCCTGACGGTGACGAGCTACGTCGAGTGGGTCCTCGGGGTGGTCCGCGAGGTGGCGCGCCACCACGTCCGCACGACGTTCGACCGCGGTACCGATGTGATGTTCGCGCAGAACGGCTTCGACCCGCAGTTCGCGGACTGGGTCGCGTTCGCTGCGCTGAGTGAGCCGCTGACCGGGTATACAGCGGACCGGCGGGAATTTCTCGGCCGCAACGGGCGGTACGGCGACCCCGCCGCACTGAAGCGTGTGCTGCTCGCCGAGACGACGGGCGCGGGGCTCGATCCCTGTGCGGCGCTGCAGTGCGAGATCGTGCTGCAGCCCGGTGAGACGCGATCGATCGTGGCGATACTCGGCGCGGCGCCCTCGCAAACGGCGGCGCGGGAGCTCGTCGCGGTGTACAAGAATCGAGAGGCTGCCCAACGGTCGGCGGCCGAGGACCGCGAGGCGTGGGCGGCGCGTCTCGCGACCATTACCGTGCGCACGCCCGAGCCGACCTTCGACGCGATGCTGAACGGGTGGCTGCTGTATCAGGCGCTATCGTGTCGCATGTGGGGCCGCACGGCTCTGTATCAAGCCAGCGGTGCCTATGGATTCCGCGATCAGCTGCAAGACTCGGCGGCGTTCGTCTATGCGGAGCCCGAGCTGGCGCGTGCGCACATCCTCCGCTGCGCCGGCCGCCAGTTCCACGAAGGGGACGTGCAACACTGGTGGCACCCGCAAACCGGTCAGGGCGTCCGCACGCGCATCAGCGATGATCTCGTCTGGCTGCCGTTCATCACGGATCACTACATCGCCGTGACGGGAGACACGGGCATCCTCGATAACCAGGCGCCATTTCTGTCCACGCGGGCGCTGGAGCCGAACGAGCCAGAGCTCTATGACCGGCCCGACGTCACGAGCGAGTCCGCGCCATTGTACGAACACTGCATGCGGGCCTTGCGCCGGGCTGCGACGCGAGGCGTACACGGATTGCCGCTGATCGGAAGCGGCGACTGGAACGATGGCTATAACCGGGTCGGCATCGAAGGCAAAGGAGAGAGCGTCTGGCTCGCCTGGTTCCTGATCGCGACCCTCCGGCGTTTTGCCGCGCACAGTGATGCCCGCGGTGATGCGCCGGCGGCCACGTGGATGCGGCAGCAAGCAGATGCCTATGCTGAGGCAGTCGAGCACACGGCATGGGACGGCGAGTGGTATCGCCGCGCCTACTTCGATGACGGGACTCCGCTCGGCAGCTCCGAGAACCAGGAGTGCACGATCGACTCGATCGCGCAGAGCTGGGGCGTGATCTCGGGTGCCGCGCCAGCGGGCCATGCGCGGCAAGCGATGACATCACTCAACCGCCACCTGGTCCGCGAGGACGCACGACTGATCATGTTGCTCACGCCGCCGTTCGACCGAACGACGCACGACCCGGGATACATCAAGGGATACGTCCCAGGCGTCCGCGAGAACGGCGCGCAGTACACGCACGGGGCGCTCTGGGCCGTGCTCTCGACGGCGATGAGCGGCGACGGAGACCGCGCGGTCGAGCTGTTCCAGATGATCAACCCCCTGACACACACCGGACGCCGGAGGCGGTGGGCCGTTACAAGGTCGAGCCGTATGTGGTGGCGGCGGACGTATACACCGCCGCCGGCCACCTCGGGCGCGGCGGATGGACCTGGTACACCGGGTCGGCCAGCTGGATGTATCGCGTCGGGTTCGAGGCGATCCTCGGCTTCACGAAGCGAGGGGACACTCTCCGACTGGATCCCTGCCTCCCCCGGCGGTGGGATCACGCGACGATCACCTACACCCACCGGACCACCCGATACGCGATCGAGATCCGGAACCCGGACGGCGTGCAACGGGGCGTCGTTTCGGTCACCATAGACGGTGTGGCCAGCGCGGACGGTGCGATCGCGCTGACCGACGACGGCGGGGAGCACGCCGTGGTGGTGACGATGGGCAACACCGCGGGATTCGAGGATCGGGATTCGGGGGTCGGGGAGGAATTAGGAACCAGCGACCTCGTCGCTGATTCCCATCGATCGGGTAACTAACCCGACCCCCGACTCCCGTGCCGTTCAGTGCGCTGCCATCCAGTCCAGCACGGCGTGCGTCAACTGCTGCAGCGCGGCGCTCTCCACGGTGCCGTTGAATCCATCGAGTCCGCGGCCCCATTCGACGTCACCAGCATCGAAGACACCGGCACCGCTCGGAGCGACGTAGAACGTCGTGTAATAGTACGGGGCGTATGGGACGGTGAACTTCGGAACCACGCGCGACTTGAACAGGACCTGGATGTTCTTGGGCGACGACGTATCGGAGAAGATCCGGTCGCCCTCGATGCCGATCTGCGCGGGGATGGTGCTTCCGGCATGCAGACCCGCCGCGGCGAGAAACGCGGCGGCCTCGGGGCCAACGGCCGTATCGCTCACGACCAACGGTTCCAGCGGCGTCGTCTGGGTCCCCACCACGTACTCGGCTCCGATGAGCGCGTCCTCTGGTCGGTCCACGGGGATGCGGCGGAATTCGGTCGTGGTGAGCGAGTCCGCGGTGGCATCGGGGTCGTGGTCGAGCTTGTAGCACGTCACCACATCGGCCGGCTGTCCGGTCGCGGGACCCGCGTTGAGCCGGATGTTCCAGTACGCGGCGTTGCCGGACAGAAACGCCAGATGCACGTGCCGGTCGCGCATCGACTGGACGACCGAGCGTTCGTGATATGTCCAGTACTCATCGTGGCCGATGAAGATCAATCCCTTTTCGGGGTGCGGCAGCCCCCGGGAGTCTTCCGTCAGGTCGAGGCTCGACACATACGTCACGTCGTAGCCGTTGCGCTCGAGGAAGCGGAGGTCGCGCAAATCGTGGCTTTTGAAGTCGTCGAGGATGTACATCGCGCCGCCATTGTTCCCGTAGGGGCGCTCGAACGACACGAAATGCCCGAAGCTGCCGCCCGGTTGATCGCTCTCGTCGGCCCCCTGCTGCGCCGTATACAGACTCGAGCCTCCATAGGCGTTGTACGCCTGCCAGCTGAATTGGGGCACCACGGCGACGAACTGGGCGGGCCTCGTGTCAGTGACCACGAACGGGTAATACCCGACGAGCCGCGATTGGTCGGTCACCTTGATGAGGTAGACGCCGCTCACCCAATCGTCCCCGACGCTGATCTGCATCGTCTGGCTCCACGGACACACGACCGGCCCCGGAAATGGGGCCGAGCAGGCGGGCTGCGGGTGCGCGGGCACCGAGTCCTGCGTGAACACGACATGTCCGCCGCGGCCATCGTACCACCCCAGCCGATACACCGTGACCGCGACCGGGCCGCGCGTCGCGTGAATGTAGACGGAGAGCCGGTCGCCCAATCGGGACGCATACGGGCTCGCCCACAGCGCCAACTGCGTTTGGGGAGCCCGCCCGGACACGGGCACGAACCAGGAGGAGTCACCCGTCTCGGCATTGGCCCGTTGGACCGACATCCGCGGCGGAAGATTGAGCGGCGCCGTGCTGTCACTGCTACATGCCAGACCAGCCAGGCCTGCGTACGCTAACGCAACGCCGAGCAGGAGAGGTCGGTGGCTCGCGATCCGATATCCACGCACGGCGCAGTCACGCTGGGGGATCGGGGGGCATGCCCCGATCACGAAGCGAGAACTGCGCCACGAGCGCTATGCGTGCACCAACCCCCGGGCCATTTCCACCACATGGTCCACGGTCAACCCCAGTTCCTGATACACGCGCTGATACGGGGCGGAAGCACCGAATCGCTCGAGGCCCAACACGGCGCCCGTGCTCCCCACCCACCGGTACCACGACATGGGATGGCCCGCTTCGACCGCGAGACGTGGCAGGCCCCGCGGCAGCACCTCGTCCTGGTACTCGCTCGATTGCTTCGCGAACAACTCGAGACTTGGCACGCTCACGATCCGCGCACGCAGGCCCGCGGCTGCGAGGCGCTCTTGCGCTCCCATGATGAGCGACACCTCGGATCCGCTCGCGAGCAGTACAACCTGAGGCGATCCGCCCGGCGCGTCACCGAGCACGTATGCCCCGCGCGCCACGCCCGCCGCACTCGCGAACTTGGTTCGATCGATGAAGGGCAGCTTCTGTCGGGACAGTGCCAGCGCAATGGGACCTCCGGTCTGCGCCATCGCTACGCGCCACGCCACCGCGGCCTCGTTGGCGTCTCCGGGCCGGATCACCGTCATGTTGGGAATGCACCGCAGCGCCGTCAGCTGCTCAATCGGCTGATGTGTCGGGCCGTCCTCGCCCAACCCAATGGAGTCATGCGTGTAGACATAGATCACGTGCAATCGCATCAATGCGGCCAGTCGCACCGACGGGCGCATGTAGTCCGAGAATATGAGGAACGTGCCGCCAAACACGCGGAAGCCACCGTGAACGGTCATGCCATTCATGATCGCAGCCATGCCGTGCTCGCGAATACCGAAGTGCATGTAGCGCCCGGCGACGTCGTCGGGGCTGAAATTCTGCGCCCCCGTTATCGTGGTGTCGTTCGACGGCGTCAGGTCAGCCGATCCGCCAATGAGCTCTGGCGTCCGCGCGGCAATCGCGTTGAGCGCAACTCCCGCTGCGGCCCGCGTCGCGACCGCACCGGTGTCCGCATTGAAGGTCGGGATCGCACTATCCCACCCGGGGGGCAACACGCCGCGCAACCGACGATCCAGTTCCGCTGCCGGCTCCGGGTGCGCGGACTGGTACGAGGCGTAGTGCATCTGCCACTCTTCGTGCAGCGCGCGACCGCGCTCGCGCGCGCGTCGCCAATTCGCGATCGCCTCCGGCGGCACGAAGAACGCGTCCGTCCATGGCCATCGCAACGTCTTGCGCGTCTGCGCAACGGCCTCGACGCCAAGCGGCTCGCCGTGGGCCTTGGAAGAATCCTGTTTGGGACTCCCATAGCCGATATGTGTCCGGCAAATGATGAGGGAAGGGCGCGCGCGCTCTGCCTGCGCGCTCTCGATGGCGCGGCTCAGGGCTTCGAGGTCGTTGACGTCTGCAATGCGCTGCACGTGCCAGCCGTACGCGGTGAATCGTTCCGCCACGTCGTCCGTATACGTCAGCTCGGTCGGCCCATCGATCGTGATGTGGTTGTCGTCGTAGAAGCCGATCAGTTTGCCCAGTCGGAAGTGGCCCGCGAACGATGCCGCTTCGTGGGAGATGCCCTCCATGAGATCGCCGTCGCTGCAGATGAAATACGTCTGGTGGTCGATCACCGCGTGCCCCGGACGGTTGAACAGGGCCGCGAGCTGCGCTTCCGCCACGGCCATCCCGACGGCATTGCCGACGCCTTGGCCCAGCGGGCCGGTCGTCACCTCGATACCAGGCGTATGGCCGTACTCGGGGTGCCCCGGCGTTTTGCTCCCCCACTGGCGAAACTGCTTGAGATCGTCGAGCGTTAGCGCGTAGCCGGAGAGATAGAGCGCCGCGTACTGCACCATACACGCGTGGCCGCACGAGAGGACGAATCGATCTCGGTTCGGCCAAGCTGGATCTGCGGGATCATGACGCAGGTAGCGCGTATAGAGCAGATACGCGATCGGCGCCAACGCCATCGGTGTACCCGGATGCCCGGAGTTCGCCTTCTGCACTGCGTCCATCGCCAAGATGCGGATCGCATTGATCGAGAGCAGATCGAGGTCCCCGGGGGAAGGCACCGGGGGCGCTGCAGGGCGGGTCGCTGTGGTGGTTTCCATTCGCGGAAGATAAGCAGATGATGCGGAGCGGAGGGCCACGCCTGCTGTGACGGACCAGGACCGCCTGACCCAACGCGTCGACCAACTCGAGGGCGTCGTGCGCGCGCTTTACCCCCTCGTGCAGCAGCTCCGCGCTGAGGTCGCAGCGCTGCGCGGCAATGCGACCGCGACGAGGTCGTCCCCGGTCGAGCCCGAGATCAGAACGCCGACGCCAAGCATTTCGGGAATTGATCATGCGGCGGGTCGCGCCGCGCCCAAGGATATGAGTGTGGAGGCCATGGTCGGGCGGTATGGCGCACTGGCTCTCGCGCCCTTCGTGACGGCGACCGGCGACCGCCACGTCGTGGCGTTACTCGCGTTCGGCTACGTCGTGATCGCGGTCTCGGTGTGGGCCGTGCGCGATCGGCAGTGGGCCGTGCCCGTCGCCATCCTCGCAGCCGGATCCGTGCTGTACGCGGCGGCCGGGGCAGAAGTCCCCCAACCGGATTGGCCCGCGGCAGCGGCATTCTTGCCTGCGGCGTTCGCGCTGGCATGTGCGGGTACGGCCCTCGCCTGGGTGCTCCTCGCCTCTCGCCGGCGCGTTCCTTTTAGCCGTCGCGTACTGGTAGCGTGGGGTGGATGCCCCTCAGTCACACGCGACTTGATCGTGCGGAACGGAGCGCCCCTGCATCCCGGTCGCGGGGATCGCCGTGTCAGGCAACACGCCGTGCCAGATCACGCAGCTCCGTCCCGGGGCGGGCCCGAACGAGGCCCGCGCCGCCCAGCCCTTCGCGGTGGCAGCGGAGATGGCGACGCTCACGTCGCGATCCCAGATGAACGGCTCGAGGCTCGTCGTGTCGGTCGTAAACCGCTGGTGGTAGGCAAAAAAGCGGGACTCGTTTTGCACGAGCTTGTCCAGCGCGTACGTCATGTACGCTCGCCCGGCGGCTAGCCACTCGCCCTTGGTGGTGTATCCGTCGCCATCGCACGACACTTCCGTCTCGGGATACACTTTGTGCTCGACATCGGTCGCGGGGCGCTCACCCGGCGCGATCTCGCCGACCCAGATGGCGCAGCTGTGTGGGAGGCCAAGCCCGTCGTTGAACGCGGCACGGGCACTCCACCCGTCGGCTCGGGCCTGCATGATCTGCACATTGACGCCGGGCGTCGGGTGAAACATTGGCAGAAACGACACATCGGGCGCATAGGTGTGCCGTGCTCGCCAGAACGTTTCCTCCGCGACGAGAAGCTCGCGCAAGTTGCCGCGCACGGAGTACATGGCCTGATGTACGTTCACATCTTCGACCTCGGCGCTGATGAGCGTCGGCGTCGAGGTCCTGCGCGGCTCCGGCGCACTGGCTGGCTGCGCGCTGGTCGGCTGGCTGCTGCTCACCGGCTCCAGGAGATTGACTGGTCGTTGGGCCAGGCCCGCGGTCGGTGAGGCGAGGCCAGCGACGCACCCGCCCAACACGATCCCCGTCAGCCTGAGATATGCTCGAGTCATACTCTAGAGATTGACGGGGTCGGCCACGGGTAACCGGTCCGCGCGCGGGTCGCGAGTTTGGCATCGTTGGGTCCCCCAAAGTGGCCTCGGCGTACCCAGGCCGGGGGAGTCGCGCATCCTGAGAAGCTTCTAACGTGGACCGCACCGGCGAGCGGCTATGCAGTTACGGGTCGCTCTCGCCTGGTTCGAGGCCCACCGCGTCTCGCGGCTTCTGGCCTGCGAAAAACGCGGTCAGGTTGGACAATGCGCGGTCGCCCATCGCCACCCGCGACTCGACGGTGGCGCTGCCGAGGTGGGGCAACAGCACGACATTCGGGAGATCGAGGAGGCCGGGGTCCACGTGGGGCTCGCTCTCGAACACATCGAGCCCCGCGCCCGCAATCGTGCCGTTGCGCAGCGCTGCGATGAGCGCCTCCGTATCGACAATGTCACCACGCGCCGTGTTGATCAGCAGCGCATGTCGTGGCATGAGCGCCAAGCGCTCGGCGTTGATCAGGTGACGGTTCGTGGGACTCGCCGGCATGTGCAGCGAGACCATGTCACTCTCGGCGAGCAGGGCCTCCGCGGAGGCACGCGGTGAAGCGCCGAGCGCTTTCGCCTCACCAATCGGGACGGGTGGATCGAAATAGATGACGCGCATCCCGAATCCTTCCCGCGCGCGCCGGGCCACGGCCCGGCCAATGCGTCCGAGCCCGAGGATGCCGAGCGTCTTGCCAGTCACGCGGGTGCCGAGCAGGTGCGTCGGCCGCCATCCGGTCCATCGGCCGGCGCGGAGCTCCTGTGCGCCCTCGGAAAGACGGCGTGCCGTCATCAGCAACAGGGCGATCGTCAGATCTGCGGTGTCGTCGGTGAGCACGTCGGGCGTGTTCGTCACGACGATGCCCAGCCGCGCGGCCGCGGCGAGGTCGACGTTGTTGTACCCGACCCCGTAATTGGCGATGATCTTGAGGCGGCGCGGTGTGCTCTCGAGGATGGCGGCGGTTACCGGATCGCTCACCGTCGGCATGAGCGCATCGGCGGTCCGCACCGCGTCGGCGAGCTGCTCGGCGGTCATCGGACTGTCCGTCGTGTTGAGGCGGACGTCAAACAGATCAGCCGCGCGTCGCTCGACGGCCGCGGGCAGCCGTCGAGTCACGACGACGATGGGCCGCGGGCTATCGGTCGCCGGTGACAAGGGTCAGCGCCGGAGCTCGTCGAGCCTGGATCCTGTCTGCCGCCATCACGACGTTCTGCGCGAGCCTTGCCGACGCACCGTCGATCATCTTGCCGTCGAGTTGAGCCGCCCCGCGACCTGCGGCCACCGCGTCGTCAACGGCGCGCAAGATTCTCTGTGCCAGATCGATCTCCTCGCGAGTCGGGGTGAAGACCTCATTGGCTAACGCGACCTGTGACGGGTGAATCGCCCACTTGCCTTCGACGCCCAAAGCGGCTGCCCGTCGTGCTGCCGCCACGTACCCGTCCTGGTCGGCGAAGTCGCCGTACGCCCCGTCGATTGGGCGAAGCCCGTAGGCGCGGCAGGTTAGCGTCAGGCGCGCGAGCGCTGCGTGCCATGGGTCGCCGGGATAATCTGGCGAGAGCCCGCCAATGCTCGTCGTGCGTGCGCGCATGCTCGCCGCGAAATCGGCGACGCCGAAATGAAGCGCTTCGAGGCGCCGGCTGGATTGGGCAATCGAATCGATGTGGACCATGCCAAGGGCGCTTTCAATGAGCACCTCGATGCCAATCCGGTTGCGCAAACCCCGCGCCTCCTCGATCTGCGTCAGCAGAACATCGACGAGGTGGACATCGCCCGGGCCCGCCACCTTCGGGATGATGACCGTGTCAAGGCAGTCACCGGCCGCTTCCACCACATCGATGAGGTCGCGGTACATGAACGGCGTGTCGAGGCCGTTGATGCGCACGGAGATCGTCTTGCCTCGGGCGTGCCACTCGTGCTCTTGCAGTCCCTGGGCTGCGCGCGCGCGGGCTGCGTCCTTGTCTGCCGGGGCCACGGAGTCCTCGAGGTCGAGAAAGATGCAGTCCGCGTCGCCGTGGAGGGCTTTCGGAAAGAGCTCCGGCCGCGATGCGGGCACGGACAGCACACTCCGTTGCAGCCGCATGGGCGGGGCCCCAATGCGCGTCTCGTTCATGTCGTCCCATCCCGCTCGATCCAACAGGAAAGCGGGGGGCAAGCCACAGCTCGCCCCCGATCACGACCATGGCCCGAGTCAGCGGACGAGGGTCTCGACCTCGGCGGCCTTACACTTGTTTTCGTGATCCGGATAGGTGTGGCCGCAGTGAATACACTGTTCACCGAAGCCAGTCCGCTTCCAGATGAGATAATACACAGCGCGTTGGAGTGCAGCGATCCGCTCGTTGACCTGGCGCGTGTCCGCACTCGCATTCGATGAAGATGAGGGCATGGCCGGAAACCTATCGAGAATAGCCGTCAGCGGCCAGCAGGTCGGGCATCGACGCCCGGCGCGGAAGTGGCTCGGGGACGGACGGACCTTTGATCACGCGCCACAGGATGTGATTGAATAACGTCTCATTGGCCCGATCCGCATCGCTCAGATCGAGCCGCGCGGATTCACGGGCGGCGGTTCCCGTCGCGGGATTGCGCTCGTTCAGGTCGACCTGCGGGGTCAAGGCTGCGTACGGAGCGAGGTTCGGCTTCCGATCGAACGCGTCACGGAGCGGTCGGCCAAAGTAGTCGAATGGCGACATGGCACTCAGCCCCAGGATCTCCTCGATGGTCGCTAGCACGTCGGTCGTATTGGCGAAGCGGTGGTCGACACCACGGCGACTGTACGGGGAAATCACGAGCAAGGGCGACCGATGGGAATCCACGTGGTCGGCGCCGTTCTGTGCGTCGTCCTCGAGCACGAACACCACGGTCGACCGCCAGAACGGCGACTTCGACAGTGCCTCGATCATGCGGCCGAGCGCCAGATCGTTGTCGGCCATGTAGGCGCGGGGCGTCGGCGCGCCGGCCTCGGCGCCTGCCGTGTGATCGTTCCCGGAGATGGACGATCTCCAGGGCGGGCATGGATCCCTGAGCGCTGAATTGCTTCAGCTCGTCGATCCACGCGTCGGCGCGCCGCTGGTCGCGGACGTGGAGGTCGAATCCGGGAAACGCCACATCCGTACGGTCCGCGAGTGCGGCCTTCGTCGGGACGGCGGGCACCGGCGTGGTGTCGTTGGGGCGGCGATTGCGAGGCTCGATCACGAACTCACCATAGTCTCGCACCGTGAGTCCCTTGTGGATCGCGAGATCCCAGATATAGCCCGCCGATGGCGAGGCCGCGTCATCCCCATCGGGCGGGATCGTGTCGCGATTCGCGCCCTCGTAATCGTACGTTCGCCCGCGTCGCGAATATTCCGACGGCACCGTCTTCTCGACGTAATCCGTCGCATAGGCCGCTGTCGACCAGTTGTGGCCATCCCCGCTCACTTCGGCATTCACGAAGAACCGATCCCAAAGGCCGAATCGCTCGGCAAGTGCGTGATGGTTCGGTGAGACGGGGCGGGGGAAGAAGACAAGGGCGGTGTCGCCATCGCCCTCGGGCAGATCGCCGAGGACCTGGTCGTAGGTCCGGTTCTCCTTGATGACGTACACGACGTGTTCGAACGGTGGGTACAGCACGCGGGGATTCGAAGGCGGCGGTGGCCCGTCCCAACCGTTCAAGTGTGCGACGTGCGCGGTGTACGTCGCGAGCTCCGTCAACGCCAGCGGCGGGATGATCGTCACAGTGCCGGAGATTTGCCCCAGCGTGTAGCCTCGAGGATTCATGGGACGGCCCGGGCGGGGCCCGTCGGCGTTTGGGGCCGTACCGCGACCCTTACCGTTCACGACGATCAGGGTGTCACCGCTGGCCGCCAGCACGGCCGAGGGATACCAGCCCACGGGAATACGACCAATCGGGATCCCTCCCCCTGGCGGCATGCGGCCGCCCAGGTGAAAGACCGCGAGCGCGTTGTTATCGGCTTCGGCGACGTACATCTGCGCGCCATCCCGCGACAATGCCATCGCGTCGGGCGTGCTGCCTTCGCGGGTGGGCGAGGCGGGCGCATCGCTGAGCCACGAGGTCACCGAACGCGATCGCGTATCAACGACATCGATCCGGTCGGTGCTCGCCGATGCCACGAACAGGTGGCGCCCGTCCGGTGTGAGGAGTAAGGCGGATGGATGTCGAGCGACCGGGATTCGGCCGGCATCGACGAGGCCTCCCGCGGAAGCGGGTGTGAACACGGAGACCGTATGGCCGCCCCATGCGGACACGTAGACCGTCCCCTCGGGGGACACGGCGACCGCATACGGATATCGCTCCGTTGGGAGCCGCTGTATCACCCGGCCACTTGCGACGTCCACTACCGCCACCGCATCGCCCATGTTTTCGGCGACGTACAGCGTTCGCCCGTCCGGCGCGAATCCGATCCCGGCCGGATAGCGCCGACCATTCGCCTGGGCTGCCTTCGGCGCCAAGATGATGCTGTCCGCGAGCGTCGCGCGTCCGTCTGCCCACGTGTACTGGTAGACGACGTCCTGATTGCCGCCGGATGCGTACAGGGTGCGACCGTCTGGCGCGAACGCGAGTCCGAGAAAGGCGGCGGGCTGCGTCAGCGTCTGCTGCACCGCCCCGGTAGCGCGATCCACGATCTGCACCCCCTGCTCCCGCCAGCCGTCCAGCAGCAGCACCACGTGTGCGCCGTCCGGCGCGAGCGCCGCGGACAACGGAAAGCTGCCGACATCGTAGGACCGCCCAGCAGGATCGAGTCGCACGCCGGTCGGGAGGCGGTCGGCCGCAAGCGTCGACGGTACCGCGCCGCCGCCTGGCGTGCCGCCGTGTGAACAGGCCGCCAGCAGGGAAACGACCGCGACACAGACCGAATACTCACCGAACCGGATCGGACTCATACGGGGCAATGGGGTCTCGCTCGAGGGGTGTGCAAGCGTACAGCCGGCCGACGTCTCCTACCGTGTAAGCAATGCGGCTCGCCGGGCGAGCGTTCCCGGCGTGACGCCAGCTGGTCAACGATAGGAGAAACGATATGCGACCGTCTCGCCTCCGGCTATTCAGCGCCTTGATTTGTTGCGGCCTCGTGGCTGTGGCCGCTCGGGTTGCGCCCGCACAAGGGATCGTGGTCGTGAGGCCGTCACCCTGCGCGCCGCCGCCCCGGTGTGACCCGCGTGTCCCCTGTGTGCTCCCCCGCTGTGAGCCGATCGCCCCCATGGTCATCCGAAGCTCGAGCCGGGTCCACGTCGAGCTCGCCGACCGCGTGCTCCGATACGAGGTCACCGAGACGTTCGTCAATCGAGGCAGTCGACTCGGCGAAGCCGACTATCTCTTCCCGCTACCGGCCGGCGCCGCGTTCCAGGATCTCCAACTGTCCATCAATGGCGAGCTTGTCGCCGGCGAGGTACTCGATGCGGGACAGGCGCGTGGCGTCTACGAGGATATCGTCCGACGACAGCGCGATCCTGGACTCGTCGAATGGATGGGCGCCGGACTGCTCCGCGCTCGCATCTTCCCCATCGCGGCCGGCGACGAGAAGACGGTCGTGGTACGATTCCAATCAGTGGCTCGGCGCGAAGGCGACGCGATCCGCGTTGACTACCGTCGTTCCGGTGCAGGGTGCCGCGAGCTCACCGTTGGGTGCCCCTCCATTCTGCCGGCGGGCGCATCGGTCGCGAGGGGGGATAGCGAGCCGGGCGAGAACGGGTCGGAGTCTCGTGAGGAGTTCACCCTCAGTTATAAGTCATCGGACGCGTTCGGCACGCCGTATTCGCCGACGCACACGCTGGTCAATGACCGCGATGGAAACGAACGCACGGTCCGGATCGAAGGTGACGCGCCTGACATCACGATCCTCTTGCCGATTCCCCACGCAACCGCGGCTGCGGTGACCATGCTGCCCTATGCACCGGGCGATGGTCCCGGGTTCGCACTCATCACCGTATCTCCGCCGGTCGTACACGCGCCGGCAACGCCTCGGGATGTGACGTTCGTCCTCGACGTCTCCGGGTCGATGTCGGGGCGAAAAATCGAGCAGGCACGAGCAGCGGGCCGGGATCTCCTAGCCACGTTGACCCCGCAGGATCGATTCCGACTGATCGACTTCTCCACGGACGTTCGCACGTTCCGAGATGACTACGAGCGCGCCACGCCCGAACACGTGCGCGAGGCGGAGCGATACCTCGATGAGCTGGAAGCGGATGGGGCAACCAACATCGAAGGGGCCTTGCGCCGCGCGCTCGAGCCGCCGCTCGAGGACGGCGACAGCCTCGGGACAGGCACCACGGCACGTTTGCCGATCGTGCTGTTCATCACCGATGGCGAGCCGACGATCGGAGAGCAGTCGCCGGATGCCCTGGTCGCCCAGGCGACGAGCCACTTGGGTCACACGCGATTGTTCACGTTCGGACTGGGCGCCGACGTCAACACATCGCTACTGGAGCAGCTGGCGTTGCAGGGTCGTGGGACGTCACAGTTCGTTCGGCCCGACGAGTCGGTCGAGCGCGTCGTCTCCCTCGTCGCGCATCGCCTCACGGACCCCGTCATTACGGATCTCGCGTTCCGGACCGACGGGGTGCGCCTCACGGAGATGTTGCCCGAGACGATGACCGACCTGTTCGCAGGTCAGGATTTGGTTCTCTTGGCGCGCTACGAGGGGAGCGGCCAAGCCCATCTCCGGTTCAGCGGGCGCACGGCGGCCGGACCGGTCACGTGGACGTCGGACGTGGTGTTCCCCGATCGCGAGCGGGCGAATCCGTTCGTCGCACGCCTGTGGGCCACTCAGCGCATCGGATACCTGGAAGCCGCGCGTCACAAGTCGGGTCCATCGGCCGAGCTGGACACCGAGCTTCGGTCACTGGGCGAGCGGTTCGGCATTCCGACCGAGCTCACGTCCTATCTCGTCCGCGAGCCGGTCGTCGCCGGTACGCCGCTTCCTGCGGCCGGACAGTTCGGCATGCAAGGCGGCCCGATGATCGGCGCGCCGACTGTTGAGAATTCGCTGCAAGGCAAAGGCTCAGGGGATCTCAAGAAGGACGTCCTACGGCTGGAAGCGCAGGTTGTCACGGGTGTCACTGACGAGGCGGCGCCAGCGGCGGCGCCGTCACCGACGGCAGCGTTTGCCCAAGCCAGGGCGGCCGCCGCACAGCGCGCCGCGACGACACTTACCGCCGCGGATTCGACGACAACCTTGGCTGTCGGGGCGGGTGACGCTCGCCCGGGCGCAGTCCAACGCGCGGGTGACCGCACGTTCGTGCAACAGGACAGTGTCTGGACCGATACCCGGTTCCACGCGGGCATGCGTGTCGTTCGCGTACAGCCGTTCTCCGCGGGCTACTTCGCGCTGCTGCAGGGGATGCCCGACTTACGGACGGCCTTCGCGATCGGTGAGCGCGTGATCGTAGCCGGCCACGCGGTGGCCGTCGAGGTCACGCCAGAGGGTGTGGCGCAGCTCTCGGACTCGGACGTGGCCGCCGTCCAGAGTGCGTGGTGAGCCACTCGCATGGGTGACGTCGAGCGGTTGTTTCGCACGTACCATGCACCGCTCGTGCGCTATCTCACGCGGCGGCTCGGCGACGCCGATTGGGCCGAGGAGGTCGCGCAGGAGACATTCCTGCGCGCCCTCCGGCAACAGGCGATTGTCAACGAGCGCGCCTGGCTGTTCGCGGTCGCGACCAATCTCGTGCGTGACGAAGCACGCAAAGATGCGCGCCGCCGACGGCACCTCGCGCTGCTCGCCGAGCAGGAACGGGAATCCACCAGCGAGCAGGAGATCACCACGCTCGAGCGCGCACAGGAAGCCGCGCTGGCGCGGCGAGCGGTCGAATCCCTGGCTGAACGCGATCGGCTGGCGCTCTTGATGCGCGAGGAGGGCTTGGACTACACCGAGATTGCCGAAGCGCTCGGGTTGTCGGTTGGGTCTGTCGGGACGACTCTGGCGCGCGCTCGCCAGCGGTTGGCCGACACGTACGACGCCATGCAGCGAGACGCAGACGCGCGGCACGCGCGGCGAGGTGGTTATGCTGGATCATGATGGAGACTCCGTGAGCGGTGGCCTGCGTGCGGGTGACGGCGGTCACGTCGATGAAGGCACGGTCCACGCTTGGCTCGATGGCCAGTTGTCGAGCGATGAGGCGGCGCGGATCGCCGCGCACGTCGAGGTGTGTGCAGGTTGCTCTGCCGTGGTGGCGGAGGCGCGCGGTCACATTGCCGCCGCGACCCGGATCCTCAATGCCTTGGACGGCGTGCCCGCGCGCGTGGTACCCCGGGCAACTCGACGCATCTCCCGATGGCACCTGCGTGCAGCCGCTGCCATCATCGTCGTGGCCGTTGGCACGGCTGTTGTGCTTCGGGGGCCGGGCGGCGCGCTGCGATCGATGTACGAGGTCCGCGCAGTCCCCGCCACTCACGTGCCCGAAGCTCCGGCCGCGCAACAAACGGTCCCGGCGCCATCGCCGACCACAGACGGGGCGCTGCGAGCGGCAGCGCCCGTGGCCACGCCTGTGCCGAAACAGAAGAGCATGTCCGAGGGTGGTCTGCCCCATGCCCCCGCGCCACCTGCTCTCGCGCCACCTGCTCTCGCGCCAAAAGCGCGGCGCGAATCACGCATCGTGATCCAAGCGAGCCCACGTGCCGACGGCGCTAGCGGCGCGGCCATGAAGCGGCCGAGTGTTGTGTCCGACGAGGCATCGCCAGCGGCGCCTGGGCCAGACACCGTGGGCGTACCCGCGCCGACCATTGAGAATGCAGTGCAGGGAAAAGCACCGGCGCCTGCCGTGCCGCAGGACGCCCAGGTCGCGACTGATCACGTGCGTGCACTTGCGGCGCGGACGGCTGATGCTGCCAATCGTGTTGCCAACACCCATGCTGCGGTCGCGACCCGCATGGACGCGATGCCCGACACTGTCGTGCGGCACATTACGGGTCGCGTGGTAGAGGCCGACGCAGGCAAGCCGATCCCGGCCGCCTCCATTGTGGTGAGCGGCACGACGGTCGGGTCGAACACGACCGACAGCGGGTCGTTCGCGCTTGCCCTGCCACCGGGCGCCAAGGTTCTGACGGCACGCCGCATTGGATATCTGGCGCAGACTGTGCCGCTGACGCCGGGTGCGACGGACTACACGATCCCCATGAAAAAGGATGTCCTGCGGTTGGAGACCCAGGTTGTGACCGGCGTCGCGACCACGACAAGCGCACAGAACGCGGCTAATGCGGTCCAGATGCTGCTGGATTCGAGCGGGGGCCGCGGGGCCGCAGGGGGGGCGGTCGTCGCCGGTGCGTCACGCTGTCGCGATCAGGTCGTGCAGGTCCCACCGTCTGGCGCGGGCCTCACTGATTCCCTCGCCGTTCGCTTGACCGGGGTGCCAAGCATCGACGCCGAACACCCAGGCCTCGTTGTCCGGCCGGTCCCAGATACGGTCGGGGCGGAATTCGGCAGGTGGCAGCCGATCGGGGGCGACTCCGCTCTCATTTCGTTGACCGGCGCCAGCGGGACGATCCCGCGGCGCGTGGCCTGCGGTAACCGCTAGTCCCTCGCGCCTGGCGCGATGGCCGTCGCGTCGGTGCGCTCGAAGCGATAGCCGAGCCACTGCACCGCGACAAAGATCTCGGTAGCGCCGACGATGATGCCGGAGGTGACGGCGACGAACAGCGACGCCGGAGACGGCACCGCGTTGTTCTGCCAGATCATCAGGATGCCCGCGACGACGAGCGTGGGCGGCGCCAGGATGGCGGTCAAGGCGAAGAGCGACGCGCCAAATCCCAACAGCCGTTGGCCAATGACCTCGAGACCGCCCACCCCCCCAGCGCCCAGTCGTACCCAGTCCGGAAACAGCAGTGCGGCGGCATTCTGCACGAAGAAGCTCGCACTATTGATGATCGGAAGTACGACGATCGCGATCGCGAGCGTCGTCAGATTGCCGGGAAAGGAAGCGGAGACGAGGGATACCGGCTCGATGCCTGCGTCGGCCGGCGCGGCTGCGAGGAAGACATAGCTCACGCCCAGCAGCGTCCACTGGATGAGTGTCAGCACGAGCGTGGACGACGCGATCTCTGCGAACACGAGGACGGAACCGCGCAGCGGATATGTCCGCAGCATGTCGATGTGGAGCAGATCCTGTCGCAGGTCGTTGCGAACGGCGAGCGGGCCCAGGACGACGAGGAGGATGGCCGCGACGAACGCCATCGTGCCGAGGAGCACGAAGCCGCCGCCCCGACCAGTGCCAGTCGGGACGCCGAGCTCCCGAGCGGCCATCATGAACGTGACCAGGACGATGGATACGAGCACGACGGTGCGCAGTCGCATGCCGCGCACGAGCGCGAGGATGTTCTTCCAGAGCAGCGCGACTGCGGGGTCGCCGGTCGCGGCTAGGGGGAACGGCGCGTGGCGCGGGCGCACCAGTGTCGGCGGCGGGCGATCCATCCTGACGGCGGCCATCGACCCACTGATCTTGTCGACCATGCGCGGCGTCGGCACGGCGGCGCCGGCGGCTCGGGCGCGTAGCGCCGCGAGGTGAGCGGCACGGCGTACTGATGCCTCGACCGCGGCATCCTCGAACACGTAGTCGGCGCGGAGAACCCACACGATGTGGGCAGCAAGGAGGGCCAGCGCGGGGAGGAGCGCGACGAGCCACGCGTGGGGGCGTCTCCATATACGAGGGTGCGAGCGCGATGCGGAATGGCGCGAGCACGTCACTGGCTGGCGGGCTCCGGAACGCTATCGACACGCGACCGAGGGCACCCAGGACATCACGGACCCCGCGCGCGCCGGGCCACGCTTGTAGCGCGGTCCCGGCCAGCACGGCCAGCCCTCCCCCAACCACGAGCAGTGGAACCACATTGCGGCGGAGACCGCGGCCGCGCTCGGCCGCGCCGGCTCGCACGAGGGCAGCCGCCATTCGATGCAGGGAGATCGTGCAGAACAGCACCCAGAGTGACAGCACGCGCAAGATGGATGGCAGCTCTGAGCCGGCGCGACGGGCGAGCACGGTGATGAGCAGCGCGCTGATCAGCAGAGCCAACTGGGTAGCGGCCGATCTTGTACAGCACGAGGGTCCGACGCCTGACCGGTGCGGGAAATAGGAGCTGCACCTCGGCGGGGGTGAACGCCAGCGCGGAATTCGTGCTGCCGAACAGCCACCATTTCGCTGCGAAGAGAGCGAGGGCGCAGCTGCTCAGCAGCTCGAGTCCCGCGCTGCCGGTGCCACCCGGCGAGCCCGGCGTGACCGCCGATCGGCAGAGTCGACCGGTGATCCACCTGGTCGGTACCACAGGAGCATGAGGTAGCCACAGGCCACCGCGACGGCGATGACGTAACGCGGGGAGCGCAGACGTCGTGCTTGCGCGAGCGCCCGATTGCGAAGCGTCCGGGCGCTTAGGTAGACGAAGGCCGCAGTCGCCCCGGTCACGCGGCTGGCGCGTCTCCTGTCAGCGCGAGGAACACGTCCTCGAGGCCACGGCCCGCGAGCTCCGGTCGTTCGGCCATGACACTCGCCATCGTGCCGTACGCGACGCGACGCCCGCGCTGCAGCACGAGGATGTGCGTGCAGAGCTCCTCGACGAGGTGCAACAGGTGTGAGCTGAACACGACCGCTGCACCGCTCCGCGCTCGATTGGCGATCGTCGCTTTCATCTTGCGGATACCCGCCGGATCGAGACCCGTGAGGGGTTCGTCGAGGATGAGCACGGACGGTGAGTGGAGGAGCCCGCACGCGATCGCAAGCTTCTGACGCATGCCGCGGGACAGCTCCGCGGGGAGCGCGTGTCGCTTGTCCACGAGCTCGAGCTCCGAGAGGAGCGGGCCCACACGCGCCGCGGCATCCGCCACGCTGTACAGGCGAGCGATGAAGCGGAGGTGCTCGTCGACGGTCAAGTACTCGAAGAGTTGCGGCTCGTCGGGGATGAACGCGAGCGCGGCCTTGGCGCGTCGGGGGTCAGAGGCGAGGCTGGCCCCCGCGATGCGGACGTTGCCTCGCGTCGGGATCGTGATACCCGAAAGGCTACGGAGTGTCGTCGTCTTGCCCGCGCCGTTGGGTCCGATCAGACCCATGACTTCGCCGGGGGCAACGGTAAACGAGAGGTCGTCGACGGCGACGACATCTCCATACAGCTTCGTGAGACTCGAAACCTCGATCACGCGGGAAATCTAGGCGGGTCAGGAGGAACCAGAGGATCGGCGGTTGCGCGCGAGAGTGCCGGGCCGGACGGGGCCCGTCTGTGGACGCGTGGCCTCCACCAATCGACACGTGGCGTATGCGATCGGTGCCTCCCGCTGTTAGGATGACACAGCCTAACGGCTCCCGCCCACTTCATTCCGCTCTGCCTCGGCGCTTGGCGCCGGCGCGGAATGCCACGCGAGGGACTTGCGTAGTGCTCGCCGATTCCCAATCGCCGGCCACCGGCCGCGCGACCGATTTGCAAGGTGTGCTTCTCTCCCTGCTTCGCTTTGTCGTGGGGTTCCTTTTCATCTGCCACGGGGCGTCCAAGCTGTTCAACGTGCTCGGCGGTTCGATGGGGAGTGGCAAGCCCGCTGTGTTGGGCTCGCTGCTGTGGTATTCAGGGATCATCGAATTCGTCGGCGGGATTCTGCTGTTAGCGGGGCTGCTCACGCAGTTGACCGCCCTGATCATCGCGATCGAGATGATCGTGGCGTACATCAAGGTGCACGTCCCGCGCGGCCCGTGGCCGATCCTCAACCGCGGCGAGCTACCCGTGGTCTTTTGCTTCGTCCTGCTCTACCTCGCGTCCGTCGGTGCCGGCCCGTTTTCGCTCGATCGCATGATTCAGCGTCGCCGGCGACCGAACGGAACGGGCACGCAACCCGCGGCACGCATGTCGCGGTGAATGCACTCGGGCCAGGCCGCAGGGGAGCGACTCAACGGTAGAGCTGCCCACGCCCACTGCCGTGCCCGCACCGCGGCTTCGCCGCCGGTTTGGCCCACACTCGGAGGTCACGCATGCCCGCGAAGAAGACGCCCGTAAAACGACCCGCAACACCCCACGCAGCTCACACAGAGCGCGAGGTTCATGACACCGCGGCGCGCACGACGGTTGGCCCTGCGGATCTCGCACGCTCGACCGCGCTCGCGCCCGGTACCCGCGCCCCCGCGTTCACCCTCAACAGCACGCCGGATCAGACGGTCTCGCTCTCCGATTGCTCCGGACGTCCCGTGATTCTGGCGTTTTACCCCGCCGATTGGAGCCCCGTGTGCGGGGACCAACTCACGCTCTATAACGAGCTACTCAGTGAGTTCCAGCGCTTCGGGGCCGAACTCATAGGCATCTCCGTCGATGGCGTGTGGTGTCACGCCGCGTTTGCCGAGCAGCGTCACTTTCATTTCCCGCTCCTCGCCGATTTCGAGCCGAAGGGTGCGGTCGCGCGGAAATACGGCGTGTACGCTGGGCAGGCTGGTCTCAGCAATCGTGCGCTCTTCGTGATCGATCGCAACGGGACGATCCATTGGAGCTATGTCTCGCCGATGGGCGTCAACCCGGGCGCCGATGGGATTCTTAGCGCTCTCGAATCGCTCGCGGCGACAGATGGGGTGCACGCGAGGGGCTCGCGCCCGACCAATGTCGAGCACGAGCATCGCGCACCATGAGCCCGCTTCGGCCGCCGGTCTCGAGCCGCGATCACCTGGACGGTGATCCGTCGGCGCCCATCGTGCTCGTGGAGTACGGCGATTACGAGTGTCCCTACTGCGGCGCGGCGTACCCAGTGGTCAAAGCGCTGCAGCAGGAGTTCCGCGGACGCCTGTGCTTTGTCTTTCGGAATTTCCCGCTTACGGAGGCGCATCCCCACGCCGAACACGCCGCGGAGGCAGCGGAAGCCGCCGGCGCCGCGGGGCGATTCTGGGAGATGCACGATGCGATTTACGAGCATCAGAATGCGCTCGACGACCACCATCTCGTGCGCTACGCGGAAGCGATCGGCGTGAGCGGATCGGTGATCGAGCAGGCGTTGGAGACCGAGCGCTTCGCAGCGCACATTCGCCAGGACTTTCTTGGCGGCGTGCGGAGCGGCGTGAACGGAACACCGAGCTTCTTCATCAACGGTCAGAAATACGACGGCCAGTACGACCTGGCCTCGCTGGCCGCGGCCGCTAAAGCGGCCGAGAAAGTAGAACTACAGACAGTAGAGAGTAGACCACGACAGGGGGAGTGAACGCAGGTTATGTAGTTTGTCTACTGTCTACTTTCTGTCCTTCTACTCTCTCGGGCGCGGAGCGCCCGCGCCCTGATCCTGCAGCAAGGCTCAATGCCACGCGCGCCCAACGACCGTCTCGAAGCGGGCGCGCCAGTCGCCGGCGGTGGCGATGGTTGCATCGAACACCGGCGTGTCCATCGTGATGTTGCCCGCGGCGCTGAGCGCCGTGAACTCATCGCGTGTGACCGTGTGGATGTCGCCGCCTCGGTCGCGGTAGTGGACCTGCCCGCCGGCCACGATCGTCGCGCCCAGCGATGACTGGAGGGCTTGGAGTGCGCGGAAGAGGCCATCGATCGAGCAACCCGACGCGTACGCGTTGGATTGGTCCACCGCGACGGCGAGAAATCGGTTATCGCGCCACGCCCGGCCGCAGGTCAACGGGTGGCCGTGCGCTTGCCACTGCGCGAGATACCGGTCGACTTCCTGGAGGAGTCGCTCGGCCTGCTGACCGGTCAGGGCGCGATCGCTGGCGAAGATCCAAACTCGCGCCGACGGCGGCAGGGAGTCGAAAGGGACGAGAGGCATGCAGCAAAGGTATCCGGTGACAGGGGGCCGCGGCCACGGCCGCTTCGCGGCCGAGAGAGTAGACCCGCAAAGAGTAGAAAGTAGATACCAGCCACAAAACAGCCACCGAAAGGGGCGGCCTGTGGTTGGAAGCCGGGTCTACTCCCTACCTGCTACTCTCTTGGCCGCGAAGCGGGCGCGCGAAGGGCCTGGCGTAACGCGGTGTCGAGGGTTGGGTAATCGAACTCGAAGCCTGCCCGCCCGAGCGCCCGGGGCACGGCGCGCTGGCTGGCGAGCAGTGCGGCGTCGGCGAGCTCGCCATACGCGAGCCGCACCGCAAACGCCGGAATCGACGCGAACGCGGGCCGGTGCAGCGCGTGCCCCAGCGTCTTTGCAAACTCCGCGTTGGTCACCGGCGTGGGAGCGGTGACGTTGATCGGCCCTGACACGACGGGATGACCGATGGTATAAACCACTGCCCGCACCAGATCCTCACGCGCAATCCAGCTCATCCACTGTGTGCCACGGCCGATGCGACCACCGGCGCCGAGCTCGAATGGTGGAAGCATCTTGGCCAACGCGCCTCCGGTGCGAGCCAGCACGACGCCAAACCGAGCGTGCACCGTGCGGATCCCTGCGTCTCGCGCCGGCGCGGCGGCGGCCTCCCAGTCGCGGGCGACCTCAGCCAGGAAGCCCGAGCCCGTGGCGCTTTGCTCATCGAGGATCTCATCGCCGCGGTCACCGTAGATGCCGACGGCCGACGCGACAATCAGCGCGCTGGGTAGGGGTCGCAGCTCGGCGAGTTTCCGAGCGAGGAGCGCCGTGCTGTTCACTCGGCTCTCGCGGATTGCGCGTTTGTACGCTGGCGTCCATCGTGCGTCGACCGAGACACCGCCGAGATGAATGACAACATCACACCCGGCGAGTCCCGCCGCGTCGAGAACGCCACGCTCTGGATCCCAGGGCCACGCATTCCGGCGTGGCCGAGCCGCCGGAGCGAACGAGCGTGACCACACGATCCCCGCGCGCGCGCAGAGCGGGGACGAGAGCGGAGCCGATCAGACCGGTGGCGCCCGCGAGGGCGACGCGCATCGCGCGGCCTTTTAGTGGCGTTCCGCCTGTGCCGCCGCACGCTTGATGCGCGCGACCATGGCATTGAGGCCCACTTCGCGCGCACCGAGGCCGATACTATCCATCATCTGCCGCGCGAAGTCTGACGGGATCGCGAGTGCGGTGGATGGCGGCTGATCGTTGACGGCGGACAGCAGAATCGCCAAGAATGCCGCGATGGTCGGCGATCGACGGACATCCACATCAACGAAGAAGTGCAACGTGCCGTCGGGCTGGACCTCGGGAAACAGGTCAACTCGCGTCTGGCATTCCGGGATGGTGTAGGCGCTTCGGTCCACTTCTCGAAACCGCTCCGGCAGCGGCTCCAGCTTCTTGGAGTAGTGCACCAGCGCCTGCATCTTCTCGTCGCGTGACAACGTCCGGAAATATCGTAGCACGCGGTCTACTGACGGGGGGACGTGCGTCGGTGTGGCGTCTACGTCGGTCATACAGGGAAAACTACTAGGGACCAGGGACTGGTGGCTGGTGACGTAGAAAGTAGACGAAATCACCAACTGCAAGCCACAAACCGCGCCAGGTCGTACCTGACGACCAGCGGCCTTCCTCTACTTTCTACTTTCTGCAGGTCTACTTTCTCGCGCGCCAGCGCGCGCCGTACTCCTCAACGACATCGACGGCGGTGTCCACGCCGTTCTCGCCTTGCAGCTGGCGCCCGAGGGTCTCGGAGCGCTCGCGCATGGCGCGATCACTGGCGGCGCGGTCGATGGCATGCGCGAGACGAGCGACGGTGAGCTTGCGGCGCGGGATCGGGCCGGGGCCCACTCCGAGCGCTTCGACTCGCCGTCCCCAGTACGGCTGATCGAAGCCCAGGGGAACGACGACGCTCGGAACTCCCGAGCGGAGCGCCGCACCGGTCGTGCCCGCTCCTCCGTGATGCACGATCGCCCGCATACGGGGGAACAACCACTCGTGGGGGACGTCCTGAACGGTGAAGATCGCGGATGGCAGCGGGCCACCGCCGAGGTTGCCCCATCCGCTCAAGAGGATGCCGCGATGACCCGCCAATGCGAGCGCGTCTACCGCGATCGCGGTGAGCCGGTTCGCGTGTTGGGGTGTCATGCTCCCGAATCCGATCGAGACCGGCGGCGGACCAGCGTCCAGGAAGCGCTCGAGCGCCGGCGGGGGTCGCCAATCCGCGCGTGGCCGTAGCGGCCAGTATCCCGTCACGCGCACATGTGGGTCCCAGTCCGCCGGCCGTGGGACAACGGAGGCGCTGTAGCCATAGATCGTCGGTGTCGCTGCGGCCGGCGAGCCAAGGCGCGCGAACGGACCGCGCCACTGGCTGGGAGGCAGCCCGAGCACGTCTCGACGCCAGGCTGTCACTCGACGCCGTTGCGCGCTCCACACGAGGCGACCCGTCACGGCATAGGTGGCTTCGTTGAAGGTGGGACCGAGGCGAAGAGCCGCGGGCGCACCGATGAACGGGAACGCGCGCGTTCGGTGCAGGGGTTGGAGCCCTGCGGCGATGCCTGGGATGCCGAGGCGCTCGGCTACACTCGACGCTGGAAACGCGACGGTCGAGTAGATGAGGAGATCGCTCCCCTGGGCCGCCCGCCAGTAGTCGGCGAGCAACGCATCCAACAACGGACCGTGCACGTGGAGGAAGTACCGGAGGCCGGATAGTGCATCGCGGCCGCGGCCCGTCGCCATCCAGCGGTCGGCGGCTGCGACAATCGCCGCCGGATCCCCCGCCACGGGGGCAAAGTCGATGTCATTGGCCAGCACGAGCGGACGAAAGATCTCGTGCGTGGCGACCGTCACCCGATGTCCCCGGCGGGCCAGGCCTGCCGCGAGCGCGACGTAGGGTTGCGCATCTCCCCGCGAGCCGATGGTAATGATCGTCACCTGCACCGAACGACCCTGGCGCGAGACGCACCCGTGTCAGTCGAACGTGCCGTCGTCGTATGCTTCGGCGAATTCGCGCCAGTACGCGTTGACCACGTCTGCATAGTAGCGCGCGTAGTCGAGCAGCGGGCCTGGCCACTCGTTGCTGTGACCGAACTGCACCAGCTCGTCCGCCCCGGCGCTGTCCTCACGGCCGGCGCTGCGGAGCTGCCCCCACGCGACCACCTCGGCCATCACGCGAAGGGCATCCTCGAGGCGGCGGCGCTTGTGCCGCGCCTCCGCAAGCGCCAGGCGGTCTTCGATGGGCTGCAGCTCTCGCAGGATGTACGAATTGTGGCCCATGCGGATGGCATGCAGCAGCGCGGGGGAGACGGCCTGGACTCGCCGCTGGATCGTCACGACGCGGTCCGCTTCGGATGACCACCGCGGCTGTCGGGCTTCGACGACCGGTGCGAGAGTCGATGGGGCGGCCTGTTTGAGATCGAGTAGCGCCTGCCCATTGCGGCCGCCGTGCCCCTCCACAAGGACTGTGAAGCGTCGCACGCCGAGGCTGCCGGTGCCCGCGATGCGTCTGGCGACATCGAGCACGCGAAAAAAATGCGGAGCGTCGCGACACACCCGTGCCCGCCCGAGCGTGCGCCGCACGGCCTGCTGCGCCTCGCGCGAGGCCGGGAGCGCGTGGAGGCCATCGATCTTCAGGCGCCGGCGACCGTGCGATACCGTCGTGCGGGATTCGAGCAGCGAGGACTGCTTCCGGTCCTTCACCGTCTGGAGCAGCTGCTTCACCAGGCCGCGCGCCGTCGACCGCTCGACCCACAGCGCCTTACCCTGCCGCAACGCGTGACTGTAAGCGAGGCGAGCCTGATTCCAGAGCGATCGGCTTTCGGATGTAGGGAGGTCCATCGCACGCGCGGCGAGCAGCGTGCTGACGGCGAAGCGAGTGAGGTCGAAAGCGGCGGGCGCGAGTGCAGCTTCATCGAAGTCGTTGATGTCGAAGTACGCGAGGCGATTGGCTCCCTTGTAGCTGCCGAAGTTCTCCAGATGCAGATCGCCGCACGCCCACGTCAGCGGCGTCCGATCGAGCGGCGAGCGCTGCGGCCAGTCCGCGTAAAACAGATGCGCGGTCCCACGGAAGAACGCGAACGCATCCGTCGCATGCGCTCGTACTTGATCGCCCGCCGTTCCGGCTCGCGGTCGACGTTGAACCGGCGCAGGCGTGATATGAGTGAGCGTGGCATGGGTACTATCCGGACGACCCGGATGCCTGCGCGTCAGCGCGGACGAGTGGTGGCGACCCCGCTCACCGGCCCTGACCCTCCGTGCTCGTGTCGCTGCCGGGTCGGCTGCCGCCGACGGCAGCGGGTCGCGGAGGAGTCGTGTCCGGTCGGTGGTCATCCATCACCACCGTCACACCGGAACTCGCCAACGCGACCCCCAGCGTCGGAAGGCGTTCGAGCAGGGCGATCGTGATGGCCTGCTGCGCGTTCATGAACGCGGTGTAGTCCGACGAGAGCACCGTGAAAACGGTTTCGACGGCAATCCCGTTGGCATTCGGCGTGGTGACGTGGGATCGGTCGAATCGCGTCTGGGGAACGGCCTCAATGACGTCGCGCAGCATCGGCGGCACGCGAGCGATCGCCGCCGCGGGCGCTGACTGGTCGAGGGTGACGATCAACGTCGACGTCCGGTATTGGAGGGTCTTGAAGTTCCGGATGCGACTCTTGAGCAGGTCGGCGTTGGAGAACACGATCTGCTCGCCGTATACGCGCGGACTCGCGTGGTCTTGAGGCCGATGTGCTCGACCTTGCCACTGAAGCCATCGACGGTGATCGGGTCGCCGTCGACGAAGGGCTTATCGACGACGATCGAGAGCGCGGCGAACAGATCGCCGAGGATGTTCTGAACGGCGAGCGCGAGCGCGATGCCGGTGACGCCCAGCCCGGTGATCAGGGTGGTGACGCGGACGCCGAGGCTGTCGAGTCCCACGAGCAGCAGGAGGATCCACAGCACGCCGCGCATGAAGACGCCGAGCGCCGCTACGGTCGTCCGACTCGCCGCGATGCCGCTCTCCCCATCGGGTGCCGTCTGGCGGGCGACGTACTGTGTGAGCAGTACCTTGACCACCCCATCGCCCCAGAGGCCGAGCTGCAGCAACAGCGAGACGACCGTGAATCCCCGGATGAAGGCTTCGGCGCGCGGCGGAAGCGTCAGACCGAGTGAGGCGGCTGCGAGTCCGAGGACGAGCAGGAAGAGGACGCTGGTGCGTCGGACGAACTCGGCGCCGAGGAGGTCCGCGCTGACCAGGTGCTTTCGGGCGCGGCCGGCGCGGGTGGCATCCTGTCGCAATCGCCGGACCGTCAACTGTCGCGTGGCCGTCAGCGTGATGGTCACGACGACGAGAATGGCGAGCGCGCTCAGCCAGTCACGCACCGCGTTGTGGTAGTACTGCCAGTCGAGCACGTTCGACGGGCGCACGAACGGGCGCTGCGCGCCCGTAGAAAGGAGAAACCCAGAGAGGAGAGGGGAGATAAAAGCCATTGGCTCACATTACAATACCCATCCGCCCCACGTGCCGAAACTACGGACCTTGCCCGACGCGCGCGGTCGAGGGGCCGCGGGGCGGGTGTCACCTTTCTCCTTTCTGGGCTTCTCCTTTCTACGGGCGCGCAGCGCCCGGTGGCTGCGGCCGCTCGCGCGCGCCTTGGTCCCGAAGAGGCGCGGTGGCGGTGTGCCGGATTTCCCATGCGCGGTGCGCGTCGCAGGCGTCGCAGTTGCCGCACCACCAGTCGCTCTCGGTGGGCTCGCCGAAGTATTCGAGGATGACGCGCGCTCGGCACTGCGTTGTCTGGCAGAAGTTGATCACGGCACGGAGCTTGTCCTGGTCGCGCGCGCGTCGCTCTTCGTAGTCGATGAGATCATCGCGCAAGTCCACTTGCGTCAAGTTTCCCGTCAGGCGCTCCCAACTCCCGCCGCGGTGCTCGCGGACGAGACCATGGCGCTTGAGCAGCGCGAAGACGATGCGCGCCTTTCGCCGGGGGACATCGGACTGCTCGGCGATGTCGTCGATCGGGATGGGCGTCTGGGTCGGGTGGCGTTCGAGCGCGAGCGCGACACGCGCCGCCTCCTCGACCTCGGGGTACTTGCCGCCGAGAAAATACGATTGGATGCGGCGGTCCTCGACGCGATAGAGCATTGTGCAGACCGCCGGGGCGCCATCGCGGCCGGCGCGGCCGGCTTCCTGATAGTAGGCCTCGAGCGACCCAGGGAAGTGGTAGTGCACGACGAACCGAATGTCCTTCTTGTCGATCCCAAGCCCGAACGCGTTTGTTGCGACCATGACCTTGACGCGATCCGCCATGAACTGCTCTTGCGCGAGCTTCCGATCGGCGGCGGCCATCTTGCCGTGATACATTCCGACGGCGACTCGTTCACGCAGTCGCAGATAAATGCGTTCGGCTTCCTTGACGGTGGCGACGTACACGACACCCGAGCCGGGCGTCGAGCGCAGGATGGCGTCCACCGTCGAGTCTTTGACCCCTACGTTGACCGTCCGTCGGACCTCGAACCGCAGGTTGGGCCGTGCAAAGCCGGTCACGATCACGAACGGGTCGTGCATGCCGAGCTGGCGGGCGATGTCTTGCCGCACCTCGCCCGTGGCGGTCGCCGTCAGGGCGAGGACGGGGGGACGCCCGAGGCGCGACGCGACCGATCCGAGCGTCAGGTAGTCCGGACGGAAGTCGTGGCCCCAGTGGCTCACGCAGTGCGCTTCGTCGACGACGAACAGGTTGACGTGGCGCGTCAAGAGATGCTCGAAGAAGTCGCGGTCCTTGAATCGCTCCGGCGTCACGTACAGGATGTCGCCTTGTCCCGATTCGATCTGCTGGTGTGCGGCGCGCGCCTCCGGGTTGGAGAGGTGCGAGTGCATGGCGACGGAGTCCACGCCCTGAGCCATGAGCTTGTCGTGCTGATCTTTCATGAGCGCGATCAACGGCGTCACGACGACCGTGAGGCCGGGCAGCAGCAGCGCCGCCAGTTGATAGATGATGGACTTGCCACTGCCCGTGGGCATGACCACGACGACGTCGCGGCCCTGAAGCACGGCCTGGAGCGATGGCCATTGCCCGGGATGGAAGTCCGTGTGGCCGAATCGCTGCACAAGGAGCGCACGCGCACGGTCACGAGTGATCGTGGTCCTGGGCATAATCGCCGCTTGGGCAGGAATCGGGCCGCGCAGTACCGCCGTTCGAACCATAGTCGTCCGATCGCGCGCCACGCGCCGTCGCGGCATGTGCACTCGCGGCGTCTGCATGGCGACCGCTGAAGGGGTCGCGGCGCTCGCCGTGACGGCGCCGGGACTGGCGCCGTTGACTGCGCACGAGTTGCGCTCACGCGGCATCGTGCCGACCCGCGTGAGCGTCGAGGGCGTCAGCTTTCGGGGTTCGCTGGCGGACGTATGCACCGCAAACCTGTGGCTGAGGACGGCGAGTCGTGTGCTCGTGCGGCTCGCCGTTTTTCACGCTGACTCCTTTCACGAGCTCGAGCGTCGCGCGCAGCGCGTGTCCTGGGATCGTTACGTGACGCCGGCGGTGCCGGTCCGTTTTCGGATCACATGTCGCAAGTCACGCCTCTATCACTCGGACGCGGTCGCTCAACGCCTGGCGGCCGCCGTGCAGAAAGCGGGCGGCACATTGCGGGCGCCGGATGCGGACTCGACCGGTACGGACGACGAGCCCGACGAGCCGGCTCCCGAGCCAACCGAACAGCTCGTCGTGGTTCGGCTGTATCACGACCGATGTACGATCAGCCTCGACAGCTCGGGCGCCTTGCTCCACCGCCGGGGATATCGCCAGCAGACCGCGAAGGCGCCGCTTCGAGAAACGTTGGCAGCGGCGACCTTATTGGCGGCGGGCTGGCATGGGCAGTGTCCCCTCCTGGACCCAATGTGTGGGGCGGGGACGTTGGCGATCGAAGGCGCCTGGCTGGCGCGGCACCGCGCCCCAGGCCTGGATCGCGCCTTCACACTCATGCAGTGGCCCGAGTTCGATCGGCGCGGCTGGGACGATCTCGTTGCGGCCGCTCGCGCGGCGGAGCGAGCGGTATCAGTCGCCATCCAGGCCTCCGATCGAGACGCCGGGGCGGTCGCCGCGACGGGCGCGAATGCCGCGCGGGCGGGCGTTGCGGGTGACATTGAGCTTTCCCAACGCCCGCTCTCCGGTATCGAGCCCGTGCGCACGCCCGGCTGGCTCATGACCAATCCGCCATATGGCGTGCGTGTCGGCACCCGCGCGACGGTACGCGAGCTCTACGCACACATCGGCGAGGTCGCGCGCAGCAAGTGCCCCGGATGGATGATCGCTGTGGTCGCGGCCGATCCGGAGCTCGCGCGGCAACTCGGATTCCGGTTGACATCCCGCCTACGGACGGTGAACGGCGGGATTCCGGTCGAGGTGCTGACCGCCTCCGTGGGGTCCGGCGACGCAGGCGTCGCCCCTACGTGATCGCGTCGGTGACGTCGGCCTAACTAACGATCGTCCAGCGCAAACCTTAAATTTGGGCATTATGCCATCTGGTCCGAGCACGACTGTGTTCAACGACGCGTACGTGGCTGAGCTCTACGATGCCTATCTCCGCGACCCGGCCACGGTCGATGAGTCCTGGCGTCAGTTTTTCGATCTTGCGCGGCGCATTGCGGTTTCACCGTCGGGCCCCGGCGTTGGTGGGGTAGCGCCGGACTCGGAGCTGCTCAAGAAGGCGGCCGGCGCGGCGGCGTTGATGCAGGCCACGCGCTCGTATGGGCACTTCGCCGTCCAGCTCGACCCACTTGGCCATCCACCCCTCGGTGCGCCGGAGCTCACGCCCGAGTTTCACGGCATTACGGAGGCCGATCTCACTCTGGTGCCCGGCAGTGCGCTCGGGTTCCCACACATGGCGACCGCCGCGGATGTCATGCGACGCCTGCGGTTTCGGTACTCGACCTCGATGGGCATCGAGGTCACGCACCTGGCTGAGGAAGACGAGCGCAAATGGTTCCGCCAGTTGCTCACCGCCGAAGAGCTGACGCGGCCGCTGACCGCAGGCGAGAAGAAGGCCGCGCTGCACCGACTCACTGAAGTCGATGGGCTGGAGCGATTCATCGGGCGAGCATATCCCAACGCCAAGCGCTTCTCGATTGAGGGGACGGATGCCCTCGTTCTCATGCTCGACGCGGCAATCGACGAGAGTGCGGCCGGCGCGGCCCGCCACATCGTGATCGCGATGGCGCACCGGGGACGCCTCAATGTGCTGGCGCATATCCTCGGCAAGCCGTATGCAACGATCTTCGAGGAATTCGACGACAAGCACTATCACACCGGCACCGGGGACGTGAAGTACCACCTGGGTGCGGAGGGCGACCGGGCGCTGAGCAACGGTGTGACGGTCAGGATTACCCTGGTGCCCAATCCGAGTCACCTCGAGTTCGTGAATCCGGTGCTCGAGGGAGTCGCACGTGCTTTGCAGCGGCAGGGGCCGACGGTCGATCAGGCCGCGGTCGTCCCCGTTTGCGTCCACGGCGACGCGGCGTTTCCGGGGGAAGGTGTCGTATCCGAGACCTTCAACCTGTCCCGCTTGCGCGGGTACGAAGTAGGCGGCACGCTCCACATCATCGCCAACAATCAGATCGGGTTCACGACGGATCCAGAGGACGCGCGCTCGACGCTGTACGCGAGCGACATCGCCAAGGGATTCAATGTCCCGATCATCCACGTCAATGCGGATAACCCCGAGTCGTGCATCATTGCGGTTCGCATCGGCGTGGCGTATCGCGCGCGGTTCCACAAGGATTTTCTGATCGACCTCGTCGGCTACCGGCGGCATGGTCACAACGAAGGCGATGAGCCGGGCTTCACGCAGCCGGCCATGTATCAGGCGATCAAGGCGCACCCATCCGCCCGCGCGCTGTGGGGGGATCGCTTGGTGCGCGAAGGCATCGTCACGGCGGAGGAGGTGGCGGCGGACGAGCGGACGGTCATGGATCGACTCACCGCGATTCACTCCGAGGCGACGGCCAGTGGGGCGAGCACGCCGTCCTACGATCCGGCGCACCCGGCGGCCAAGTTGCCCCCCGAGCCACCGCGAACCGCGGTCCCTGCCGACCGCTTGGCCACGCTCAACGAGGCGCTGCTCACATGGCCCGCCGGGTTCACGCTGCACGCTCGCCTGGGCCGGACACTGGCCCGGCGGCGGGAGGCGTTGAACACCACGGGGGCCATCGATTGGGGACATGCGGAGACACTCGCGTTCGCGACCATCCTGACCGACGGGACCCGCATTCGCCTGACTGGCCAGGATGCCGAGCGCGGCACGTTCTCGCACCGCCACGTGGTGTTGCACGATGCGAACTCCGGTGAGCTCCGCATCCCCTTGCAACATCTGGCGGGCGGCGCACGGTTCGAGGTGTACAACAGCCCGCTTGTCCGAGACTGCGGTCCTGGGCTTCGAGTACGGCTATAGCTCCGCGGCCCCCGACGCGCTGGTGCTGTGGGAAGCCCAGTACGGCGACTTCGCCAATGTGGCGCAGCCGATCGTGGATCAGTTCATCGCTGCGGACCGGGCGAAGTGGGGACAGGATTCGGATGTCGTGCTGTTGTTGCCGCACGGCTATGAGGGAGGGGGACCGGAGCACTCGAGTGCGCGTCTCGAGCGCTACCTCCAGCTCTGTGCCGAAGACAACATGGTCGTCGTGTACCCGACGACGGCGGCGCAATATTTCCATCTCCTGCGCCGGCACGTCGCGACCCCATCGCGGCGCCCGTTGATCGTGATGACGCCCAAAAGTCTGCTCCGACTCGACCGGGCTGCCTCCTCACTGGCCGACCTGACCAATGGACATTTCGAGAACGTGCTCGACGATCCAGTGGCGTCGGCAGCCGACCGTCGCGATGCGGTGCGACGCCTCGTGTTCTGCTCGGGCAAGATCTACTACGATCTGAGTGCGACCGCGCGGCCTGCGCACCTCGCGCTCGTGCGTGTCGAGCAGTTGTATCCGTGGCCACTCGACAGCGTGGCATGGGCCCTCGATCGCTATCCTGGGGTGGACCAAATCGTGTGGGCGCAGGAGGAACCGAAGAACATGGGAGCCTGGACCTACGTCGCGCCGCGCTTGCGTGCTGCGGTGGGAACGACCATGCCCGTCACGTATATCGGTCGCCCGGAGCGGGCGAGCCCCGCGGAAGGGTACCTGGCATCGCATCAGCGCGAGCAAGCGCGGATCATCGGCGAGGTGCTGGAGTCTGGTCGCGAGCGGCGGCCAACACCGGCCGGGGCACGACCAGGGACCGGCTCGAACGGCCGTGATGGGGGCGGGACGCTGACGCCGCCGAGCTCGACGCCGGCGAAGAGCGCCTGATGGTGCGCACGCTGCAGGTCGCGCTCGGGGTTGGTGCGCTCATGCTGGCCGGCGCCCCAGGGTGCACGTCCGCGCAGCCGGGCACGCGACCGCCGGAGGTGCCTTTGTCACCCGCCTACGGGCAGGGTGCGGTTGCGCTCGCCGAGCAGGTGGCAGGCGTCGGCAACACGATGCGCGTGTTGATGATTGGAGCGCATCCCGACGACGAGGACACGCGACTCCTCACGTGGCTCGCACGCGGCCAGCACGTGGAGACCGCGTATCTGTCACTGACCCGCGGCGACGGTGGTCAGAACCTCATCGGCAACGAGTTGGGCGATGCACTGGGTGTGATCCGTACCGAGGAGTTGCTGGCGGCTCGCCGGATCGATGGCGCGCACCAGTATTTCACACGCGCGTACGATTTCGGATTCTCCAAGTCCGCGGCCGAGTCGTTCTCGCACTGGCCGCGCGATTCGCTGCTCCGCGACGTGGTGACCATCATTCGGGCGTTTCGGCCGCACGTCATCGTGTCGGTGTTCACCGGGACGCCGCGCGACGGTCATGGACAGCATCAGGTGTCCGGCATCCTTGCGAAGGAAGCGTACGACGTGTCTGGCGACACGGTCGCGTACCCGACCGCGCAGTACGGCCGGCCGTGGGTCGCGCTCAAGTTTTACCGAGACCGCTCGTACTTCGGCGGTGGCGAGAACGCGTTGCCGATCGACGTCGGTGCATATGATCCGCTGCTCGGCGTCACCTACGCAGAGATCGCGGCAGCGAGTCGAAGCCAGCACCGGTCGCAGGGCTTCGGCAACATCATCGGGCCGGCGGGTCCGGTGACCGGGTACGTGTATCGCGAAGAGACGCGGGTGAACGGCCCGGCGGCTGGCCAAGAACATTCGATGTTCGACGGGATCGACACCACCTGGGGCCGACTGGATGCATTCGTGCGCGACCCGGTCGCCCGTGCGACGCTCGACTCGGTGCCCCGAGCGATCGCGCGCGCCCGGTCGGAGTTTCGCGCAGTCGAGCCACTGCGCTCGCTGGGTGCACTCGGGGAGGTTGCACGCCTCGAGGCGCGCGTCGCCGCCCGACTGTCCCTGCCCGAGGAGCTCGCCGAGCTCTCGTCCACGACGCCGTCCGCGGATCCTGAGTCCGGATCGGCGAGCGAGCCGCGTGCGTCGGGGCCGGCCGCCGACGCGCCGGGTGGCACCGGAGCGTCCGGAGCCGGTGCGGCACTCGACCCGGATCTCATCCGCACACTCCAGGCGGCAATGGCCCGGATTGACCGGGCAGAGCAGCTCGCGGCGGGCATCGAGATGCACGCGACCGTCGCGCACGATGTGGCAGCGGTCGACACCACGGTGCCGGTCGTCGTCGCACTCGCGAATCGCGCCACGATGCCACTCGGTGTCGATACGCTCACGTGGATGACCGGGAGCGACCGGGAGGCGCGCACACCGGCACAGCCGTCCGCGCTCGCGTCCGACAGCAGCTGGCGGGACAGCGTGATGGTGCGGGACACGGTCGTCACGCAGCCCTGGTGGCTACGGACCCCGCGTCGCGGCGACATGTTCACGCAACCCGTCTCCCGCGTGGCCGAAGACGAGCGGCCCGGGCCGGCCATGATTGGGCTGGCTCTGCGCCCGGCCACTTCTGGTCCGACTGCCACGTTCAGCGCGCCCACGACCGTGGTGCAGCGCGTGGCGGATGCTGGCCGCGGCGAGGTCGACCGGCCGTTGGCCTTCGTGCCCCCGTTCAGCCTGACGATGGATCAGACGGTGGAGTACGTGCCGGCCGGCACCCGCATCGATCGATTGCTCCGAGTGTTGGTCCGGTCGGGGGAAAATGCCACACGCACGGTGTCGGTTTCGCTGCGGTTGCCGGCGGGTCTCGTCGCGGATAGCGCGGCGCGGCCGGTGACGCTCTCACCGTATGGCGAGCGCGCCGTGGACTTTCATATCCGCGGTACTCTGCCGGCAGGCAATGCCACGCTCTCCGCCGCGGTCGAGAGCGGCGGAGCCTCGTATCACATCGGGTACGTGCCCATCGACTATCCGCACATTCGCCGGCAAGAGATCTACCGTCCCGCCGACGTGCATCTGACCGTGGTCGACGTTCGAGTGCCGCCAGGACTCACGGTGGCCTACATCCCCGGTGTGGGCGACAACGAGGAGCCGATGCTCGAACAGCTCGGGCTTCACGTGACCGTGCTCGATCCTGCCGCGTTGCCATCGACGGATCTCTCGCGCTTCACGACGATCGTCGTCGGACCGCGCGCGTATGAGGCGAGCGCGGACCTCAAAGCGAACAACAGCCGCCTGCTGGATTTCGTCCGGCGTGGCGGGACGATGGTGGTGCAGTACGGCCAGTACGAGATGGCATCGCCGGGGATCCTGCCATACCCCATCAGCTTGGCGCGTCCGGCGGATCGCGTGACCGATGAGAACGCGCCGGTGCGGATCTTGGACGCCACGTCGCCGGTCCTCAACGTGCCCAACAAGATCAAGACGTCGGACTTTGGCGGATGGGTTCAGGAGCGCTCGTCCTATATGCCGCACACCTTCGACTCGCACTATCACACCGTGCTGTCGATCAACGATCCCAACGAGCCGCCCAACGACGCGGGTATCTTGATCGCGCCACTGGGGCAAGGGACATTCGTCTACACGACTCTGGTGTTCTTCCGCCAGTTGCCAGCGGGGAACCCCGGCGCCGCGCGTCTGTTCGTCAACATGTTGGCACTGCGGACTAGAGATTAGGGATTAGGGATTTGTTAGCCCCCTAATCACGAGTCCCTAATCCCCAATCAGAGATCCGCGCACGACTGCAGGATCGTCCGACAGTGCGTGCACACGACTTTGCAGCGTCGCTCGACGACCGCCGCCATCCCGCAGATGGGACACGTCTCTCCGTCACCGGCGACGATCGCGCCATCCGAAGGATCGGCGTGTCCGTGCATCGTGTGCCGATCGGCTGCTCCTTCGGCTAACGCGTTGGGGCGCATCCGGCCGACCGGCGCGTGCGTGTCAATCAAAGTCGAGGGCCAGGTCGAGAGCCGGTGGCGAGTGCGTGAGCGAGCCGGCCGAGATCCAGTCCACACCGGTCTCGGCGATCGCGCGGACGGTTTCCAACCGCACACGGCCCGACGCCTCCACAATGGCGCGCTTGTCGACGAGCCGCACGCATTCGGCGAGCTGAGTCGTCGTCATGTTGTCGAGCAACACGATATCCGCGCCGTGTGCGACTGCGGCCTCGACCTGCGCGATCGAATCGCACTCCACTTCGACTCGTGACCCTGCGGCCGCTACCTTGCGCGCCCGCGCGATCGCCAGCCCGACGTCACCGTCGACCGCGGCCAGGTGGTTGTCCTTGATCAGCACAGCGCTCGCGAGGTCCATCCGGTGATTCAGTCCGCCGCCGCACCGGACGGCGTATTTCTCGAGCGCGCGCCACCCCGGCAGCGTCTTGCGGGTATCGAGGATCTTGGCGCCCGTGTCGCGGACTGCCGCGACAAACTGGGCGGTCAGTGTGGCGATCCCGGACAGGTGCTGCATGAAGTTGAGTGCGACGCGCTCGGCGGAGAGCATGCCTCGCGCGTGACCGCGAATGAACATCACGGGCTCGCCGGCATCGATGGCCTCGCCGTCGCTCACGATCACGCGCATGACGGCCTTGGGATCCATTTGACGAAACGTCTCGAGCGCGAGCATCACGCCCGCGATGGTACCCGCCCGGCGCGCTACGAGGGCGCCTCGGGCCCGGCGCGCGGTGACGACGGTCGCGATGGTCGTGACGTCATTGAACGCGCCGTCCTCGTCGAGCGCCATGTGCACGAGCGCGCTCAGTTCGTCGGGCGACAGCGGAAACCGCACCGCGCTTCCGGGCCGATCGAGCGCTGGGATCGAAAGAGGGGTCGGCCGATGCCAAGGCGATCGCGACGGGATCCAGGTCGCGGGTGGCGGCCGGTGCCCCGGGCCAGTGCGTGAGGGGACGGGGTCGTTGTCCTCCGGGCCGAATGACGGCTCCGGGGGCACGAGGTCGCGAGGGGGTTGTCGAGGGGGTGTGGTCATGAGAGGTGTCTAGGCGGCCGGCTGCCCGCTGCAAACAACGCAGCGCCACCTCCGGTCCGACGCGTGACGACGGTCGCGGTCACTCACCGGGATCGGCCGCGGCTGTAGGCGATGGGGACAACGCACGCCGGGGCGCACCGGTGGTCGGCCCGCCGATCGCAACCATCCGCTCGAGCGCCAGGCGCGCGCGCGCCGCAATGTCGGGGGGCACCGTGATGCGATGCTGGAGATGCTCCAGCGCCGCCACGACTGTCGGGAGGGTCGTCACTTTCATGTACGCACAAACGGCGCGCTCATTGGCAGGGTAGAAGCGCTTCGTGGGGTTTTCGCGACGCAGCCGGTGCAAGATCCCGACCTCGGTGGCGACGATGAACTCTTCAGCCGGGGACGCGGACGGGCGGCGGATCATCCCTTCGGTCGACAGGATCTGGACGCCCGCCGGATCGATGGCGCCCGCCGATACCGCCTCAACCACCGGCGTCGCGCAGCCGCACTCGGGATGGATCAGGAATTCCGCGCCTGGGTGCGCGGCGCGGCGCGCAGCGATGTCGTCGGCGTCGATCCCGGCGTGGACGTGGCACTCCCCCATCCAGACATGCATGTTCTGCCGCTCCGTGACCCGCCTGACGTGCGCTCCGAGAAACACGTCGGGGAGAAACAGGACTTCGCGGTCCGCGGGGATGGCGTTGACGACGTCGACCGCATTGCCGGAGGTGCAGCAGTAGTCACTCTCGGCCTTCACCGCGGCGGTCGTGTTGACGTACGAGACGACGACCGCGCCGGGGTGCTCCGCCTTCCAGGCACGGAGCTGTTCGGCCGTGATCGTTGCGGCCAGTGAGCATCCGGCGGCCATGTCGGGCAGGAGCACCACCTTATCGGGCGAAAGGATCGCGGCGGTCTCGGCCATGAAATGCACGCCGCAAAACACGATCACATCGGCTCGGGTCTTGGCCGCCTCGCGCGACAGGCCGAGCGAGTCGCCGACGAAATCCGCGATATCCTGCACCTCGCCGCGCTGATAGTTGTGGGCGAGGATGACCGCGTTGCGCTCACGCGCCAGGGCCCTGACACGCGCCTGCAGGGCCGCGACGTCTGCGCCGTCGCTGTTCGTTACCACGAACGCGTCTCGCTCACCACTCGATATGCCGGCGTTGCCACTTTCTTTTGGCTTTGGGGAAGTCTCCGCGGAAATGCCCACCCCGCGACTCCTTTCGGAGCAGGGCGGCTTCGGCAATGAGAAGGGCAGTATCGACCATGTTTGTCTCCTCCGTCGCGCCGTCGGGGAGCCGTTGCCCAATTGAGACGAGCTGATCGACGCACGTGCGCAGGCCCTTGGCTGTCCGCACGATCCCAGCGCAGTCCCACATGACACGACGGATTGCGTCGGCCGCGACCTGTGCCGCACCGCGATCGACGAGGGCTGGGATGCGCCAGCTGCCGCCGGCAGTGCTCGACACTCGCGCTGGGGCCACCGTGGCGAGCTCGCGCGCCACACGCTCGGCGAAAACGAGGCCTTCGAGGAGCGAATTCGACGCCAGACGATTGGCGCCGTGGACACCGGTCCTGGAGACTTCGCCGCACGCGTACAGCCGCGGGAGGCTCGCGCGGCCCGCCAGATCCGTGACCACGCCACCCATCATGTAGTGCGCGGCGGGCGTCACCGGAATGAGATCTGTCCGGGGATCGATGCCGCGCGCACGACACAAGGCGAAGATGCCCGGGAACCGCTGCTCGAATTCGGCGCCCAGCCGGCGAGCGTCCAGATAGACCGGGCTCCCCGACCGGCGCTCGCTGAAGATCTCGCGCGCCACGACGTCGCGCGGCGCTAGCTCGGCCAACGCATGCCGGTCGGGCATGAATCGCTCTCCCGCGGCGTTCAACAGGATCGCGCCCTCTCCGCGGACGGCTTCAGAGATCAAAGCGAGCGGGTTTTCCGGTGTGTCGAGTGCCGTCGGATGGAACTGCACGAATTCCATGTCGGCGAGCCGCACACCTGCGCGATGCGCGATGGCGTACCCATCGCCGGTCGCCACCTGCGGGTTGGTCGTGTACCGGTAGACCTGGCCGCATCCACCGGTTGCCAGGACAGTCGCGTCAGCCAGAATCTCCACCGGCTGCCCGGCGACGCTGGTACGTGCGCCAATGCACTCGCCCTCTTCGACGATGAGGTCCAGCACGCGCGTCGTTTCCATCACCTGGACGCCGCCGCTCTCGCGGACGCGGGTCACCAGCGTCCGTGCTACCTCCGCGCCAGTCTGATCGCCGTGCGCATGGACGATGCGCTTTCGGGAATGGGCGGCTTCGTGGCCCAGGCGAAACGTACCGTTGGGCGCGAGATCGAAGTCGGCGCCGGCCTCCGAGAGCTCCCGCACGCGCGCGGGTCCTTCTTCGACCAGCACCTGGACGGCCGCCGCATCACACAGAGCGGCCCCGGCGGCCAGGGTGTCGCGCCGGTGTAGCTCCGGGGAGTCGCCGGCGCCAAGGGCGGCCGCGATGCCGCCCTGCGCGTAGGCGGTCGCCGAATCGAACAGCGACCGCTTCGTCAGGACGATGACGGGCCCGTACTCGCTGGCCCGCCAGGCAGTGTGTAGACCGGCGACGCCGCTCCCAATGACGAGGAATCGCGTGCGAATACGATCAGGCATCGGCGTGCGAGGACGGTGTCCCTGCGCGGCGGCAACCAAATATCCCGCGCACAGCGACTAAATATAAGGCACGGCACGGGATACCGGCCTTTGGTTAGATTCCGAGTTTCTCATCGGGCGCGGCGCCTCGCCCACCTGCCGCTGTGTGCCGCCACACGAGTATGCCCTGACCCCGTCAGCCAGAACGAATTCGAAGCTCGTCGTTCTCCTCATTACGGCCTGCGTGGACATGATGGGGACGCTGATGGTCGTGCCGCTGCTCCCGTTCTACGCGACCAGAATGGGGGCGAACGGCTTCACGTACACCATCTTGGTGTTGTCGTTCTCGCTCGCGATCCTGATTTCGGCACCGCTGTGGGGCGGTTCTCCGACAGGTACGGCAGACGACCCACGCTGCTCATTGCGCTAAGCGCCTCGGCGATCTCGTACGTCATTTTCGGGTTCGCCAACACCCTGGCAGTGCTGTTCCTGTCGCGCATCGTGCAGGGCGCAGGCGGCGGCACGGTTGGCGTGCTCCAGGCCTACATCGCGGACGCGACGGAGCCCAAGAATCGCGCGCGCGCGCTGGGCTGGCTGTCGGCGGCGACCAACGTCGGCGTGTCGATCGGCCCCTTGTTGGCGACCGTGGCGGTCTGGGTCGGCGCACGTCACCTCATGCTCCACGGGCACGACTTCACCCTCGGGCAGAGCTCGCCCGGCCTGTTCGCCGCGCTGATCTGCGTCGCCAACATCTATTTCGCGTGGCGACACCTGCGCGAGTCGCGGGCGGTCTCGGTGGCCGCGCGCCCGCACATCGAGACCCGCGGGCGCGCGCCGGCCGTGATCTGGAGTGTCGTACGCCACTCCGATGCTCCGCCGTCACGGCTGATCTGGATTTACTCGATCGGCCTCGGCGGATATATGGGGGCGATGGTCATCATCCCGCTGCTCCTCGCGAAGCAGTTCGGTGCCACAGAGAGGTCGACCGCGTACTTCCTGTTCTTTGTTTACATGGGCGGACTCAATTTCTTCGCGCGGGCGTTCTTCCTCGGCCCCCTCGTCGATCGTTTCGGCGAGCCTCGTCTCTCGCGGTTCGGCATCGTACTGATCGCGCTGGGACTGCTATGCATCCCGCTGTCTCGTTCGATCCCGCTGTTTCTGGTCGCGTCGGCGCTCCTCCCACTCGGGGCATCGTTCACCTTCTCGTGTGTCACGGCAATGCTATCCCGAGTCATCTCCGCCGACGAGCGGGGATTGTATATGGGGGTACAACAGACGTTCGGCGGCATCACGCGCGTGCTGTTTCCGCTGGGCGCCGGTGTGCTGTGGGACAACGCCGGCATGGCTGCGCCATTCTGGGCGGGCGCCGCGATCGTCGCGAGTACGCTCCTCCTCGGGCTCGATCTCGGCCGCTATCTGCAGGGCGCGAGTCCGGCGCCCGAGACTCCGCCGCCCGAGATCGCCTCCGTTTCCCCGGGCGCCATCCAGGCAGCGGGCGCGTTCGCGCCCGAGAAAGGAGACGATTAGAAAGTAGAAAGTAGAGGAGCTAGATCTGAGAGGGTCGCCGCTCGGGGCCCTCCTCACGGCGTGCAAGGCAGTTTGTCTCCTTTCCACTTTCTGTAGGTCTACTTTCTCGGGCGCGAAGCGCCCGTGTCGGCCAGCTGGGCGGCGAGGCTGCTCGCGTCGGTCTGCGGCAGATCACACGCGTGATCGTGACAGACATACGCAGTCGCCGGTCCTCGCGCACCCGAGACGCGCTCGCTCAACATTGGGAATTGCGCCGCGTCGGCCGCGGGGCCGCCCGCCAGGATCAGCGACGGGATGTACTGGGGCGCCGCGGCGGCGGCGAGCTGTCTGAACGAGGCGTCCCTGGAGTCGCCGACGACCACGAGCGTCACGGCCCCGTGCACGGCCAAGTCGGCGCTGCTGAGCATGTCCCCGAAGTCCGTGGGGTACCGCGCCATGGGATCGGCCACGGCCTCCAGGACTCGCATCGCCCGCGCGTACAGCAGACGGTCCTCGAAAAGCTCCGCGAGTCGGAGATACAACTCGACGGCCAGCGACGTGCCCGAGGGAATCGCGTGGTCGGTGATGTCGCGCGGGCGCGTGATCAACGGTTCGGCATCGCTCGCCGTGTCGAAGAATGCTTGGGCGTCATCGTCCCAGAACCAGGTCCCGATCGCCTCGCCGATGGCCCGGGCCCGGTCCAGCCATTTTCGCTCGAACGTCAGCTCGTACGTCGCGAGCAGGCCCAGCGCGACCGCCGCGTGGTCGTCGAGAAACCCGGGGATCTTGGTCACGCCATCCGTATGTGTCCGCATGACGCGGCCGTCGGGTCCCGTGAGGATGCGATGGAGAAACTCGGCGTTGGCGAGGGCGAGCTCGGTATCGGCTGGGCGCCCGAACACGCGTGCGGCGAGGCTGGTCGCCCGCAGCATCAGGCCATTCCAGGCCGCGAGCTTTTTCTCGTCGCGAGCTGGCCGCGGCCGACGCTCTCGAACGGCAAACAACGCCTCGCGTGCGCGGCTGAGTCGCCCGCCCAGCGCGGCCAGGGTGATACCGGCCCGCTGGGCGGCCGTCTCGCGGTCGGTCCCGACGTGCAGGATGCTGTGCCCCTCGAAATTGCCACCAGGTGTGACATCGTAATACGCCTTGAACACTGCGGAGTCCGGGCCCAAGACGTTGTCGATCTCGGTTTCGTCCCAGAGATAGAACTTGCCCTCTGCGCCGTCGCTGTCGGCATCGAGCGATGCGTAGAACCCGCCGTCGGCGTCAGTCATCTCCCGTCGAACCCACTCCAGCGTCGCCTCCGTGACATGTCGCACCTCGTCGTCTTGCGTCGCCTGCCAGAGGTGGGCCCCGAGTCTGACGAGGAGCGCGTTGTCGTAGAGCATTTTCTCGAAATGCGGCACTTGCCATGCGTCATCGACGGTGTATCGGTGGAAGCCGCCGCCGAGCTGGTCGTAGATGCCCCCTCGCGCCATCTGCCGGAACGTCTCGAGTGCCATCTCGGACGCCGCACCCGTGCCGCTGCGTGCCCCATAGGCGAGCAGAAACTCGAGGCTCATGGTCGGCGGAAACTTCGGTGCGCCGTTGAACCCGCCGTGTACCGCGTCGTATTGGCCGGCCAGACTCTGATAGGCGCGGTCCAGCGTCTCAGGACCTAGCGTCCCCGATGCGGTGAGCCGGGCGCTCGCGGCCGCGTAGATGTTGCGCATGGCGGCTGCGGTCTGCTCCACGCGGTCCCGCTTCGATCGATATGCGTCGGCCACCGATCGCAACACGCGTTGGAATCCCGGCATCCCCTGGGCATCTCGTGGCGGAAAGTAGGTGCCGGCGTAGAACGGCTCCCCCGACGGTGTCAGGAACATCGTCATCGGCCAGCCGCCATGCCCCGTCATGGACTGCACGGCTTGCATGTAGACGCTGTCGACGTCGGGGCGTTCTTCGCGATCGACCTTGATGCAGACAAACAGCTCGTTCATGACGCGGGCGGTGTCGGGGTCCTCGAACGACTCGTGCGCCATGACGTGACACCAGTGACAGGCGGCGTAGCCGATGCTGAGGAGAATCGGTCGATCCTCGCGGCGGGCACGGTCGAGCGCCTCCGGTCCCCACGGGTACCAATCAACCGGGTTATCTGCGTGCTGCCGCAGGTACGGGCTCGTCTCGCCCGAGAGGCGGTTCGGCATCTCGTCTCCCTTCGGATGTGGCGTGGCGCGCGCGGCCCGACCGCCGTGATACATTGTCAATTATACGTGCGACGCGACCTTCATGCGGACGGTGACAAAGGCCGACGCCGTGGGCGCGCCCGCGCCCGCGCCGCCCGCCGTGCCCATTGATGAAAGCCGCGTTCACCATCATCGCAGTCGCCGCTGGGGTGCGCCTCATCCTCGCGGCCCTCGTGCCGCTGGTCCCGGACGAGACGTACTACTGGGAGTGGTCGCGACACTTGGCGGCTGGATACTTCGATCACCCTCCGGCCATCGCGTGGCTTGTCCGCGCGGGCACGGCCGTGGCGGGGGAAACGGCGCTTGGCGTGCGACTCGGAGTCATCGTCGTCGGGTTCATCGGTTGCCTCGCCGCGGTCGCGCTCGCTCATCGCGTGGCCGGTCGGCACGGTGCGACGCGGGCCGCGTGGCTCATGTCGGTCACGCCGTTGGCAGGCATCGGTCTCGTGCTGGCCACTCCCGATGTGCCGCTGTTGGCCGGCACCGCAGTCGTGCTGTGGGCGCTCGATCATGCGTTGGAGGAGGAGCCGATACCGCGCGGCGCGTCGATCGGCGTGGGAACCCAGCGAGTCGCCCGTACCGGTTGGTGGGTGGTGGTCGGCATCGCACTCGGTGCAACGTTGCTGTCCAAGTATCCGGCCGTGCTGGTGCCCGCGGGCGTCGCCCTCGGCTGCGCCGTTTCGCCAGTGCTGCGGCACGAGTTCCGCCGGCCCGGCCCGTATCTCGCGTGTGTGATTGCGATCGTGCTCTTCCTGCCTGTGGTGTGGTGGAACGCAGACCACGGCTGGGTGTCGTTCGCCTTTCAGGTGCGACACGGCCTCACGCCCCCGCGCGCCGGCAGTCCGCTGAAGGTCAACCTCCTAGCGTCCGAAGTTCGGGCGCTGGCGTCGGCCGGCGGTCGCGAGCTGAATCTTCTCGGCGTGCAACTCGGTCTCGTCACTCCTATCCTGTTCGTTCTCGTCGTGGCGGCGGTCGTGTCATCGCTTCGGCAACCCAGAGCGGGACGGGCATTCCTGCTGGCGAGCGTGGCGACGTTCATCTCGGCGTTCTTTGCCGCGAGCGCGATTCGGCACCCGGTGTCGCCGAACTGGCCCGCGCTCGCGCTGCTCCCAGGTGTACTCGTGCTTGCAGTCCAGCGGCCTGGGCCCACACAGGCGCGCTGGGAGATCGCCGGCATTGCGTTCGCAGCCGCCGTAGTCCTCGCGTTGTCGGTGCACGCCGTGCACCGTTGGCTGCCCCTGCGGCCGCGCCAGGATCCGGTCGCGCAAGCCCACGGATGGGACGAGCTGGCCCGGGCAGTCGCGGCCGATGACGATCGGGTCGATCCCGCAGGCGGCCGAGTATGGCTCGCGGCGGACCGATATCAGGAAGCCTCGGAGCTCGCCTGGGAGCTGCCCGGGCATCCGGTCGTGTTCTCCTTGGAGCTGGCTAGCCGGCCGAACGAGTACGATTTATGGCCCACGGCGGCCGACTCCGTCCGGATCGGCGATGCGATGACCGTGGTGCTCGATGAGACTACGGATGTCCCGACGCCAGTGCGACGCCTCACGCCCTTATTCCAGCATGTCGTGCGTGGTGCGCTGGTCGACATGCACTGGGGTGCGGGCCGCGTTGTCGCGCAGCGCCGCATCTGGCATTTTCTCGGTTTGACTGTTCCGCTCTCCACCACCCTCGGCCGTCCGTCCTCATGACTACCACCGTACCCGCCGACCTCGACACTTTTTTCACTACGCATCGCGATCGGTTCGAGCGCGAGTTGTTCGACTTCTTGCGCATTCCGAGCGTGAGCGCGCGATCAGAGCACAACGCCGACACGGCCCGCGCCGCCCGGTGGCTCGCGGACGCGTGCGCGGCGGCCGGCATGCAGCCAGAAATCGTGCCCACGCCTGGCCATCCCGTCGTGCTCGCCGAATGGCGGGGCGCCGGCCCGGACCGTCCGACGGTACTGATCTACGGCCATTACGACGTTCAACCGGCCGAGCCGCTCGATTTGTGGACCTCTCCGCCGTTCGAGCCGACGGTCCGCGATGGGAAGATCTTCGCCCGTGGCGCCGTGGACGACAAAGGGCAGTTGTACTTGCACGTCAAAGCGCTCGAAGCGCATCTCCGAGTGCGTCGTCGTCTGCCGATCAACGTCCTACTGTTGGCCGAGGGCGAGGAGGAGGTCGGGAGCGACAACCTCGGCGATTTCGTGCGGACGCACCGCGACCGACTTCGCTGCGACGCGATCGTGATCTCGGATTCGTCGATGTTCGCGCCCGGTCAGCCGTCGATTCTCTCCTCGCTGCGCGGGCTCACATATTTCCAGATCGACGTTGACGGTCCGGCGAGTGATCTCCACTCGGGCATTTACGGTGGGGCCGTGATCAACCCGGCGACCGCGTTGGCCCGAATCATTGCCACCTTCCACGATGCCAACGGCCGCGTGGCGGTCCCGGGATTCTACGATGCGGTGCGCGAATGGCCGGCTGACGTGCGTGAACGGATGCGGGCGCTCCCGTTTGACGACGCGACGATGTTGGCAGAAGTGGGCGCTACCGCACTGGGTGGCGAGCCAGGCTACACGGTCCTCGAGCGAGTCTGGACTCGCCCAACGTGCGAGATCAACGGGTTGCTGAGTGGCTACACGGGCGAGGGCGCCAAGACCGTGCTTCCCGCCCACGCGATGGCCAAGGTCAGTTGCCGCCTCGTTCCCGACCAGGAGCCGTCGACCATCGAGCAAGTGATGCAGGCACATGTCGAGCGGGTGGCACCGCGCGGCGTCCGGGTGCGGGTGACCCACCTACACGGAGGGCGGCCGTGGCGTGCAGACTTGCATGGCCCGCTGTATGACGCGGCGACCCGCGCGCTCGAGGCAGCCTTCCGACGCGCCCCCGTCATTGTGGGGGAAGGAGGTTCCATTCCAGTCGTGGACGACTTCGCGCGGACCCTCGAAGCGCCGGTCCTGCTCATGGGGTTTGGGCTGCCTGGCGAGAACGCGCACGCGCCCGACGAGTGGTTGAGCGCGGAGAACTTCGACCTCGGGATGCGAGCCGTGGCGACCCTGTGGGATTGTCTCGGCACGGCCGCCTTCGGCGGCCAAGAGAGTAGACCCACAGAAAGTCGAAAGTGGACGAATCATCAAAAGTAGACGACTGCGAGCTCTACAGTATGCTTGGATGGTCGCCTAACCTACAGATCGGCTTGCAGGGGTCTACTTTCCACTTTCTGTCGGTCTACTTTCTGCGCCCGCGGAGCGTGGCGCCCGCGCCCGATATTTGCCGAGGGTGCCGCACTAGGTTACCCTAACGGTCCTCCGCCGGAGGTTGGTGTGTCGACGACTGCCGCACGAGCCTCCGGGCAATCCGCCGTAGGCGTCTCCGTAGGTCCCACGTACGAGCTCGCAGCGCTCTTGGCGAGCGTCCGGGACCGCACGCTGGAGATTGTAGCCCCGCTAAGCGACGCAGACGCCACTGCTCAGCACGATCCACTGATGAGCCCGGTGGCCTGGGACCTCGGGCACATTGCGAGGTTCGAGGAGATGTGGCTGCTGCGGCATCTCGAGCGGCCATTCGACGGAATCGCATCGCTGGGGGAGCTCCCCGGGCTTTTCAATCCGTTCGAGCACCCTCGCCGCACACGCGGGGAGCTCGAGCTGCCCACGCTCGGCGAGGTGACGGCGATGCTCGCCGACATTCGAGGGCAGGTTCTCGACCGGCTGGATCAGGTCGACTGCGGAGCTGACGCCCCATCCCTGACGCGTGATGGATACGTGTATCGCATGGTGGCACAACACGAAGCGCAGCACGCCGAGACGATCTTGCAAACGTTACAACTCAAGCGCGGCGAGGCCTACCACCCGGTACAGCGGCTGATAACGCCCCCCGGCGGGCACATCCACTCGGAAATGGTGCGGTTCCCCGGCGGTCGGGTGCGGATCGGCACCGATGACCGCAGCGCCGCGTACGACAACGAACGGTCGCGCCACGAAGTGGAATTGCGCGCATTCGACATTGACACGACGGCGGTCACCAACGGTGCGTATCTCGATTTCATGGCGGCCGGGGGATACACGACGCAACGGTGGTGGTCGCCCGAGGGCTGGGCGTGGCTGCGGGACTCGGGCGCCGAGGCACCGAAATACTGGTACCGCGCGGGCGACGCATGGTGGACCAGAAGCATGGACCACACGCGGGCGGTCGAGCCCGACCATCCCGTGGTGCACGTCTGCTACCACGAAGCCGCGGCGTTTGCACGCTGGGCCGGCAAGCGGCTGCCGACGGAGATCGAATGGGAGGCGGCCGCGACGTGGGATCCGATCCGTGGCGTACAGCGATCCTGGCCCTGGGGCGAGACTCCCGTGGGCGCGGCGCTCGCCAACGTCGGTCAGACCACGTTCGACACGGCATCGGTGGGCGCCTATCCTCGCAACGTGTCGCCCATCGGATGCTACGGCATGATCGGCGACGTCTGGGAGTGGACGGGGAGCGACTTTGGCCCATATCCCGATTACGCCACGTTCCCGTACCGCGAGTATTCGGAGGTGTTTTTCGGCGACGAATACAAAGTCCTCCGTGGCGGCTCGTGGGCCACGAGTGCGGTCGTGGCGCGCACCACATTTCGCAATTGGGACTACCCCATCCGCCGTCAGATTTTCAGCGGCTTCCGGTGTGCGCGCGATGCTTGAGCTTCGCGAAGATCGATGGCCCCCGCGCGCGACACCGGGCGGCGCCGACTCGGCGGCGATGCTCGCCGAAGTCCGCGCAGGCCTCTTCGCCGGCGGTGCACATGGGCAGCGGACCCTGCCACCAAAGTATTTCTACGACCATCGCGGCTCCGAGTTGTTCGAGGAGATCACACGGCTGCCCGAGTACTACCTGACGCGCACCGAGCGCGCTCTACTGCATGCACGTGTCCCGGCGTGGGTGGAGGCGATTCGGCCGCGTGCGCTGGTGGAGCTCGGAGCGGGTAACGCGGAGAAGACCCGCACGATCCTGGACGCCATGCAGCGCGCCGCGCCCACGGTGACGTACGTCCCGGTCGACGTCAGTGTCGCGTTCCTCGATGAGACGGCCGCGCGATTGCGGCTCCAGTACCCACGGATCGAGATCGAGCCCATCGTCGCGGACTTCGCCGCCGGCGAACGACTGCCGCTCGCGGTGCCGCATCCGATCCTCACCGCGTTTCTCGGGAGCACGATCGGGAACCTGGAGGATGCGGAGGCGATTCGAGTGCTCAGCGCACTCCGCGTGGACATGCAGCCGGGCGACCAACTCCTGCTGGGTGCAGATCTGGTCAAAGACCGTGCGATCATCGAAGCGGCCTACAATGATCGGCGGGGTGTGACGGCGACATTCAATCGGAACATGCTGGTTGTCCTGAACGACGAGCTCGGCGCGACTTTCGACCCCGCTGCGTTTGCGCATCGGGCGTTCTTCGACGACGCCGCAGGGCGCATCGAGATGCACCTTGTTGCGACGTCGGACCAGCGGGTCTGCATTCCTGAGTTGGGCATGATCACCATCCCCGCCGGCGAGTCGATCCGTACCGAGATCAGCAACAAGTACACGCGGGAGCGTCTCGTGCAGATCCTCGGCTCCGCCGGACTCCGCCTCACGTCCTGGGAGACGGACGATGCTGGCGGATACGCACTGCTCCTCGCAGCGCGTTCGGAGTGAGGGACGCGATGCGTCCACGGATCCGCCGCCCCCCGCTTTCCGCTCGACGGTGTCGAGAGTTGTTCGCACCGGGGTCGGGCGCGTTCGAGCAGATCGGCCTGGAGCTGGAGCTGATCCCCGTCGATGCCACCACGCGTCGTCGGTGTCCGATCGTTGACCGGCACGTCGATGCGACCGGCACGTCTCCCGGGACACTCCCCGTGCTGCGGCACGTGGCTGCAGTCCACGGATGGTCCGAGCAAGCCACCCCGTATGGCGCGCCCGTCTTCGTCACCGCTGACGGCTCGGTTATCAGCTACGAGCCCGGCGGCCAGATCGAGTACAGCGCCGCACCGGCGCGCACGGTGTCCGCGCTCATCGAGCGAACCGAGTCCACGGTCGCGGTGTTGACCAGTGCGGCCCTGCGCGCCGGAATCGACCTATTGAGCGTTGGCATCGATCCGTACAATGCGATCGGGGCAGTGCCGCTGCAGCTTCAGGGCCCGCGGTATAGGCTGATGGATCACTACTTCGCGGCGATCGGATCGGCCGGCGCGTGCATGATGCGCCAGACGGCCGCGTGCCAGATCACGGTCGATGCGGGTGCGAACCCGGTGGCCCGCTGGCGTCTGCTCAACGCGATGGCCCCCTCCGTTACCGCGCTCTTCGCCAACTCACCGTGCTACGCGCAGGTCGCGACGGGGTGCGTCAGCACGCGTGCGCACGTGTGGCGTCATGTGGATCCGGCTCGCACAGGGTGTCCCGGTGCGACGGCGAGCGACCCCGCGGCTGCGTACGAGGCATTTGCGCTCCGAGCGCCCGCGATTCTCTGGCACGGGCGGGACGGTGAGTACCGGTCGTTCGAGAGCTTGCTCGCGGGTGGTGAGACGACCGAGGCCGACTGGGCGACTCACCTGACGACGCTGTTTCCCGAAGTCCGACCGCGCCGCAAAGGGGACGTCGCCACGTTCGAGCTGCGGTCAGCAGATGCCATCCCGATCCAGTGGATCCCCGCGTTCTGCGTGCTTGTCGTCGGATTGTTGTACGATCGCACGGCACGAGAGGAGGCTACCGCGCTGCTCGGATCACCCCACCCGGCGGCACTCGCGCGGTCCGCTCAGCTCGGGCTCGGCGATGGGACCATCCAACGCACGGCCGCCGAGCTCTATGTTGCCGCACTGGAAGGAGCGACCCGCCTGGGCGACCGGGTGGTTGGAGGTCGCGACCGCGAGCGGGCAGCGGAATTCGGCCGACGATATGTCTTCTCGGGTCGGCCGCTCGGAACGGAAGCCCCGGTCAGCGCCCGCGGCGACCCGCGACGGCCGATCGCTCGCCTCGGCGAGCCGCAGGCCACTGCCCGCGGGTGACTCGGTGGCGGCGCTGAGCGCCGTCGCGGTCTCAAGACGGTACGGTTCGGTCCTCGCAGTGGACCACGTCACGCTGGACGTGGCATCCGGCGAGTGCCTGGCGCTGATCGGCGAGAGCGGCTCCGGAAAGACGACGCTCCTGCGGATGTTCAATCGGATGGTCGAGCCCGACGACGGCGCCGTGAGCGTCGACGGACGCGCGGTCCGAGAGATGGATGCCGTCGAGCTGCGCCGCCGGACCGGCTACGTGCCACAGGACGGAGGGTTGTTGCCGCACTGGCGCGTCCGCCGGAACGTCGCGCTGGTGCCGTGGCTCCTGCGGCATCCGCACCCAGCGCAGGAGGCTGACGATGCCCTGAGCCTCGTGGGCCTCGACCCACCGACATTTGCGGAGCGATGGCCACGTGGCCTGTCGGGCGGTCAACGACAACGCGTGGCGATCGCGCGTGCGCTCGCGGCGCATCCGCCCGTCATGCTACTCGATGAGCCGTTCAGCGCGCTCGACGCGATCACGCGGGTCGAGTTGCAGGATGCCTTCCGCGCGCTGCGGGAGCGCGTCGCTCTCACCGCGCTGTTGGTCACCCACGATGTGCGTGAGGCGCTCGCGCTCGGCGATCGCGTCGCGGTGCTGCGACAGGGCCGGATCGAGCAGATCAGTCCCCCGTCGGAGTTACGGGGCCGGCCGGCGACGCCATACGTGGCCGCGCTCGTGGCGCGGGGCTTGGAATGAGTGCGTGGGACCATTGGAAGACGCGATCGGCGGCCGCTCGTGTCGCGACCCTCGTGGCGGTTGTCGCGACCTTCGCGGCGGGGTGGGCAGGCGATCCATCGGCGACGCCGGCGTCGCCCCTACGCGCCCGCGCCCGCGGGGGGCCTCCGGCGGCGGATAGTGGGCCTCGCGGACACGATCGCCCGATCGTCGTCGCGTCGAAGCCGTTCGCCGAGTCGTACATCCTGGCGGAGATGTTCGCGCAGCTACTCGAGGCGCACGGACGCCGTGTGGAGCGCCGGCTCGGACTCGGCGGCACCGACATCGCATACGCAGCGCTACGCCGCGACGCCATCGACGTGTATCCCGAATACACGGGCACGGGGCTCGTGGTCGTCCTGGGCCTTCCACCCGCCTACGATCCGACGACCGTGTTTGCCACGGTTGCCCGCGAAAGTGAGCGGCGCGACGGCATCCGCTGGCTTCCGCCGCTTGGCTTCGAGAACACGTACGCCATTGCAGTGCGGCACCGACTAGCTGATTCACTGCATTCGGCAACGCTGAGCGATCTTGCGCGCGTGGCCCCCGCCCTGCGTGCGGGGCTGACCGCTGATTTCATTGGACGGCCCGACGGTCTTCCCGGCCTCACGGCGGCCTATGGGATCCACTTCCGCGGCGTGCGGACCTTGCTCCCGGCGATCAAGTACCGGGCGCTCGCCGCCGGCGCCGTGGACGTCATCGACGGATATTCGACCGACGGCCTCATTGCGCGATACGATCTCGTGGCGCTGCGTGACGATCGACACTTCTATCCGCCGTACCAGGCCGCAGCCGTCGTGGGCCGCGACCTGCAGCGTGTCGATCCCGCGGCGGTGCTCCTGCTCACGGAGCTGAGCGGGCGCATCGGCGAGACACGCATGCGACAACTCAACGAGGGCGTCGAGGTCGATGGAGTCGATGCCGCGACGGTCGCCCGTGGCGCCTTGCAGGCGCTTGGGCTCACGACGTCGGGTGCTCTGCCCGGGGTCCGGCCCCCGACCCCCGACTCCCGACCCCCGAGCAGCTCGCGACTGCCCCTAGGTGCCTATCTGCGCGCCCAACGCAGGGCCATCGCGGCGAGTGTCGGCCGGCATCTGATCCTCGTGGGTCTCTCGCTCGCCGGCGCGCTGCTGATCGCGCTGCCACTCGGCGTGCTCCTCACCGCCGTGCCGCGGCGGGCCGAGGGCGTGATTCGGACGGTCGGCATTCTGGAGACCATCCCCAGCATCGCGTTGCTGGCATTCATGATTCCGTTGCTCGGCATCGGAGTCGTGCCGGCGCTCGTGGCGCTGCTGCTGTACTCGCTCTATCCAATCGTGCGCAACACGTACACCGGAGTGCGGGATGCCGACCCCGCGACCGTCGATGCCGCGCGGGCGCTGGGGATGACGCCGCGCCAGGTGCTCGCGTACGTGCGCTTGCCGCTTGCCGTGCCGGTGATCATGGCCGGTATCCGGACGGCGGCCGTCCTCGACGTTGGCACGGCGACGCTGGCCGCGTTCATTGGCGCGGGGGGGTTGGGGGATCAGATCATCGCGGGTCTGGCGCTGTCGGACACGCGCATGATCCTTTCAGGTGCGGTACCAGCGGCGCTACTCGCGCTCGCCGTCGACGCGCTCTTGGGCGGCGGCGAGCGATGGGCCGCTGGACGCTGGGGGGGCGGGCGCTAACGCGCGCGTCTCAGAACTTCCACGTCTTGACGAGAGTCAATCCTCCTACGAAGGTGAGCGGCGTGACCTGATTCGTCGCGAGCGTCGGTTGGCCGAGGAGATACAGTGGCTGGCCGCTCAGCTGCATGCTCAAGCCAGCACCGATGCGATGGATGATGCTCGCACCCGGGGCTGCACTGGCCTGGAACGATACGTAAGTCTGAGGTGTGACGTATTTGCCGAACTCGAGCTGGGTGTTCTGGAAGAAGGCGGCCGCCGCGTTGTTCCAGTTCGTGGCGATGTCGGTGTAGTTGTTGCTAGTCGTGATGTCGAGGACGTCCGCGTCCAGCGCCCGCGTGAGATTGCCCTTGAGCTGGTTGACGACGACGCCGACCGCTTCAGCGGCCAACTGGTTCTCCACGAAGGTGCCCGCGGTGCCGACGACATTCCCGCTGGAAGAATTGGTCAGGCTCGAGGCCTGGCTGGCCCCGATGCCGCTCGTCGAGCTGCCGAACGCCAAGTAGCTAAACAGGTCACTCTGCGGGATCGGAGGCTCCTGGTTGCTGGACAAGGCCAGGCGCAACGAGTCGATGTTGCCCGTGATATTGATATTGATGGCGAGTGGCCCACCCCCATTCACGGGGACGTCGGGTATGTCGTACTCACCGTTCGCGCTGAGCGTCGGATTGAGGCTAGGCGCCCCGATGAACGTCGCGGTACCCTTGGTGATGGTGAACCGCTTGCCGAGAAAGCGATACTCCCCCACGTCGGTGCTGACTGTGCCGTTGACCACCAGCGCCTGATGCGCGTGGTCGATGTGCACGGTCAACGGACCTTCGGTGTAGGCCTCGACGTTGCCGTCGGCGTTGCGAACCCAGGTCCCGCGGTCGACCGAGACATCGACGTCCATGAGCAAGCGGCTGAACAGGGACCCCGAGGTGGGCAGTAGCTCATGGATCGCAGGCTGTGTGCTATCCACGACGTGGTACACGACGGGTTGAGTGAGATCGACGATGTCCTTGCCGTTGGATTCCGCGAGGTAGTAGACGCCGTCTCGCACCGTGGTCGTGCCATAGATGTACGGTGCTGCGACCGGACCCGCGACCGTCAGGTTGGCATCGACGTCGAGGCGCCCGCGGTCTCGCGTGTCGAGGACACGCGCGTCGGTAGCGGCAAGCGTGATGTTGGCAACGGGAACCGCGCTATTGCTCCGATCGAGGACACCCGCGAGCCGCAGGCTTCCGCCGGTCGACGGAGTGCGGGCGACGAGCGAATCGACGATGATCGAGTCGCGCTTGAGGTGGACAGCGGCCGTGAGCGCATCGACCCTCGCACCGGTCTCGGTCACGGTCGCCGCACCATCGGCAATCGCGAGCGTGCCGCTCGGCAACGGGCGGCGTACTGTACCGGTGAGGACGACCCGGCCGGTGACGTTGCCGGTCAAGCCGGTGACCGACGACTCGAACTGTTGGAGCGCGTCGAGCGGTACGCGATCGAGCTTTATCTCCCCGCTCAGCGGTCGATCCGGTAGACGGGATCCCGACGCATTGAGCGCCAGGTCGATCGGGACGGTCGCCGTCATGTGGGCGAACGGCACTGAGGGGGCGCCCTTGGGCGCCAGCTCGAGCGTGGTCACCGCCGTCGCGGTGTCATAGTTGTACTCCGCAAAGACGTTGGGCAGCGGCACGCTCCGAGCGGTGGCGTCAGACAGCGACGCGGTGCCGCGGAGCTGCGGCTGCTGCAAGCTTCCGTCGAGCTGTGCGCGGAGCGAGACCTCGCCTTCGAGCGGCGTCCCGAGCTGTGCGATGGCGGCAAGATTGGCCATGCTCACGCGCTGGAGCGCGATCGATATATGGCCACCCGTGTCGGCGCGTCCGATGCGCCCATCGATGGCGATGCGGCCGATCTGACCATCATCGAGCTCCACCTGATGAACGGTGAGCCCCGAGCTGTCCCACGTGACCGATCCAGGATGCGGGGCGCGCCAGAGCGTCGTATCGAAGCGGAAGGCGAGCGTGTCGTAGCGGAGCTGCTTCTCGGCGGGGCTGTAGCTGAACAGGGCGCCGAGCGTATAGCCGCGCAGAGAGTCTTGGAGCACGACGAGGCGCACCGTCCCATCGGGCCGACGATAGGTGATGCGCGCGTCGACACTGTCGAGTGAGAAGCCTCCTAGCGTCAGTGCCTCGACCCGCGCGGTCGCCGCGATCGGGGCCGTCGAACCGGGCCCTCCCGACCACTGATAGAGTAGCTGCCCATGGCGCGCCGCATTGCCCATTGCGAGGACGGAATCGGCATCGAGCGTTCCTTGCAGATCGAAGTGGTGCAGCTCTCCACGCACCGTGCCGGTTGTCGTCAAGCGGCCGGCGAGCGTATCACGCCGAATGGCTCGCGGGGTGTCGACCACAAGACTTGGAGGAGGAGCGCCACTGATCGCCCGCTCGACGTCGGTCGAATCGGCCCTATGGGCCGAGTCGGCCCGCGCGCGCTCGAGCGCCACCTCGAGCGCTTCGCCGCGCATGGTGGCCACGGTCGTGTCGCGCGGCAGAAACCGGCGCCAGGCCTGCAACGAGTCGATGGTCAGACGATATGACAAGCTGCCAGTCCGACCGGGGGCAAGCCCCAGCGAACCGTTGACGTCGAGCGTCGCAGCCAGCGCTCGGGCGTGCGCCGTGTCGATGCGCAGCTGGCCGCCCTCCGCCACCGCGTGGAGATCGAGCGTGTCGACTCGGATGCTGTCGACCTCTGACGCGCGAACGTGCGCGTCGACAGTGGTTGCCATCGTCGCGGGACGCAGCCCTCGCCCGGAGGCCGTGACGGTCGCGGTGATGGCCGTCGGCGGCGCGGCGTGCGAGATGGAGCGGGCATCGAACACGTGCGCGCCAAGTGCGAGCTCATAGCCCGGGATGGTGTCGCGCAGGTGCAGATGGCCGTCGAGAGTCAGCACGGCCGAATCTGGCGTCCCGAGGACTCCGAGTCGCGCGTGGACACCCAGATCGTCCAGGTCGCCCGAGATGTGAATCCCTCCGGCGGCCTCACCGTACAGGCGGGCAGCGGGGAAGAGCTTGCCGACTTCGGTCAGGTCGAGGGGCTGGACCGTCGCTGCCATCTGCACCCGCTCGGGGCGAAATCCTCGCGTGGCGTGGCCCGCGTCGCTCGCTGGCTTCGCACCGATGCGCCCGTGCTCGTTGGACGGGTGCAACGCGACTCCTGATTCGTCTGCTGCGCTGGGTGCTGGCGGCGCGAACGCGACATCACCGCCCGCCACGACGTGCGTGACGGCCGATCCGTCCTGATGGACGAGGTCTGCCTGCGCGCTCATGATGTGGCGCGTCGAGCCGTTCAGCGTTGCATGTCCCGATACAGTGCCGTGGATGGAGGAGGTTGCGGCCGACGGCGCGATGAGCGCGACCTGGAGAGGCGCAAACGTGAGTGCAAGTCGACGCGCGTCGACGATGCCGGCATCCACGCCGACCTCGCCGCGGGCACCGACGCGACTCACACCGGCAGCCGAGTCATTGTAGGTCACATTGGCATCGACCGTCAGGCCGGACATGGGGCCCGTCAGGATGGCGTGCCCCGCGACCGTGCCGCGCCGCGGGAGTTGCAGGCTCGGCGCCACCTGCTCGATCAGCCGCGTATCGACGCCCGCGAATTGCAGATCGGTGCTGTGAAAGGCGAGCGAATCCCCGATCGTCATCCCCAGCTGTCCAGTCGCGCGGGCGGTCCCAGTCTCGAGTCGCAAGTCGCGGACGACATAGTCCTGCCGCTTCCCCCGCCACGTGATGGCAACGCCGGCGGTGAGGCCGCCCGTGTCCGGCAGCCGCGGATCGAGAAAACGTAGATCCGTGAGCGCGGCCGAATCAGCTTGGAGTGCAAGATCGAGGTCGCCAGACTGCGGCTTGTACGCGCCACGGCCATTGACCCGCGATGCGCTGAGGTGCACCTCTGCATGGTTCCACCAGAGCGAATCATTGTCGAGATAGAACGTGCCTTCGACATTAGTCACGGTGGCATCCGGGGGACGGAATGCCGCGACGTCCCCGCGCAGCGCAGCGATCCGAAAGAGCTTCGTCGGGTGCTCGGGATCGGCCAATCGGACCGCGGGCGCCGACGCGGTCACCGCGTGCACGGCGAAGGTCTTCTCGAAGCCGCCGGGCACGGCGCTGACCCGATCGCGCGAGTCCGGGCCCGTGGCGGCGGCGATCGCGCTGTCGCGCGAGACCCCCCGCAGGGTGGGGTCGGGTTGCCACGGCGAGCGGACCGTGAGGTCGCCACCGGTGATCTGCAGATTGGCGAGGGTCAGGTGACTGCCAAAGCCCGTCGATGGTCTCGATGACGGCGTGTTGGATTCTGGGAAGATCCGTCGGTAGTTCCAGCCGCTATCGCGTGATTGCACGAGAACAACCACCGGATCATCGACCCGGACGTCCATGAGGCTCAGGCGGCGGTGCAGGAGGTCGGTCAATCGGTAGTGCACCGCTGCACGGCGCGCGCTCACAAACGGCGCACCGCTACTGTCGGTGATCGACACGTCGGTAACGACCACCTGGTCCAGGAGATCGCCGCTCACCGTGCCGATGTGGACGAGTCCGTGCACGGGGCCGCGCAATGCGCGCAGCGTGAGTCGTCGCACCTGCGCATGACCCCAGTCAGTGTTCGTGAGCACGACGACACCGACCGCGACGAGACATACGACAGCGGCGATGACTGCCACCACACCGGCGCCGATCCGCCAGATCGTGCGAGCGATCCGTGCCGTCATCTAGAACGCCTGTCCTAAGGCCAGGTGGAGACTAATCCGGTTCAGCAGACCCTGGAGACCGCCCAATGTGAGGGCCGGCGCGTAGGTCCGCTTAGCAGCAGCCGCCGATGTCCCCGGTGGTCCGGTGACGGCTACGACGGTGCCGGACGACGTCTCGGTGAGTACGGGGAGGTGGTACGTCGTCAGCGGGTTCAGTCCGATGTCGACGCGGATCGGTCCGATGAGCGAGTAGTATCGGACACCCAACCCCGGGGTGACCGCGGCACACCCGTCGCAAATTCCGCTGGTGACGCGCGGTAGGATGCCGTTCGTGACGATCGCTCCGTCGACGAAAACGGCGCCGCCGAGCCGCCGGTAGATTGGGAACCGGAGCTCGGCGCTCCCCTCGAGCAGCGTGCGCCCGCCGAGTGCCTGGGGGGTGAAAGCCGTGTCTTTGAGGTAGGGCACGTTGATCGGACATTGCTGGATCGGTGTGGACAGCGGGCACTGATTTGCGGGGCCCCGGATGACATTGGGGGCGATCGTCAACACGCGAGGACCAAGCTCATTCTCGCCGAACCCTCTCACGGACTGGGCGCCGCCTGCGTAGAAGAGGGCCGTCGGGTGCAATGCGGTGCCGGCAGTATCGTTGGCGGCACCATGGCCCAGTGCGGCGACGACGCCCGTTCGCGCGTTGAACGCGAGCACCGCCCGGCCGACCGGGCGGTACATCGACCCCCACACATAGAAGCGGTCGTATCGATAGTCCGAGGCCGTGAACTGGGAGGCGTACTGCGCCTCGCCATGCGCGACGAAGCCGGCCGTGGGGTTCAGGGGATCGTTGGATCGGTCGATCGTGACGCCGGCGGTCAGCGGAGACAGACGGTCGCGCGTCCGAAGGGCCTCGCGCGTCGCGGGGTCGCAGACGCCGTAGTCGACACAGAAGTACGCATCGCCGGCCTGCACGTGCGTTAGCTCATACCGGTATGTGAGGCTGAGCGGGACACGCTGCGCGAGCTCGTGTGTGAAGCTGACGTTTCCACCCTCGCCGTTGTCGATGAAGACGCCCGGCGCGATGCGGCGATGGTCGAAGACGCCCAGTCCGAGGGTGTTCTCTGCGCCCAGGAACCACGGCTGTGTGACGTCGGCGCTCAGTGTCCATGTGGGGGACAGGAACGGGTTGGGGCTGATCTCCGGCGGAATCTCTTTGTATCCGTCATTGAACGAAGAGTACAGCCCGTGCGCGAAGAGGTTGCCGAGGCCGCCATTCAGCACGAGCTGGCGAGCACCTCCGACCCAATTGTGGTCGGTGAAGCGGCTCGATAGCGACACGAAGTTTGCGGTCGTGAACCCTGCGCCAGCCGTCGCTTCACGGTGTGGTCCTTCGGCGACACTCACGAGGACCTGTTTGACGCTGTCCGGCTTCCCCGGAACGGAATCCACGCGGATCGTGGCGCTCCGAAACAAATCCGTCTGAAAGAGGGCCCGTTGGCTGCGCTCAACGTCTCCCTGCAGGAACAGGCTGTGGGGACGCAGGACAATCGTATGTCGGACCGTCTGCGCGCTGACGTGGGTATTGCCGGTGACGATGACCGTGTCGATGATCGCGCGGGCGCGCGGCGTCATCGAAATCGTCACGGCCGCCGTGCCCGCGGAAATCCGGCCGGCGGCCGCTGCGGCGCGCGTTGCGGAATCGTCCAGCGGCTGGCCCGTCAGTCGCACGGTCGTATCGACGATCGCGTCGGCGTTGCCACGCGCCCACAAGTGACTGCGCAGCTGGATGACGCTGCTATCGAGCTTGGTCAGATCGAGGGGTTCTCCCGCGCGCAGTCGCACGAGGCGCCGGAGGACGCGGTGGGAGAACAGCGTGTCGGGCGTGACCGTGACGGACGTCACCCGCGTCGGCGGGCCTTCGTGGACGATGAACGTCACGCGTGCCGTCGTGGCGCCTGGCGGCGTGACTGCGGTGTCGACCGAGGCGAGACGGTATCCGCGGAGCCAGTACAGTACGCGGATCCGGATCACGTCGCGTTTTAGCTCGTCCCGATCGAGGTAGAAACGCTGGTAGAAATAGGGTGCTTTGGATACCAAGCAAAAGGGTGTGAGCGCCACGCCCCGACAGTGCGAGGCCGTCGTGGCAATCCGCTGCTTGATGTCGCCAGGCCTCACGGCGTGCGCGCCGCGAATGGTCACACTAAGCACTTCCGGCCGCCGCCGCCGGCCGACCAGCGTGTCGGCGGTCGCCAGCGCAGCCGTCGGTCGAGGTGTACGCCGGACCCCTGTGAGCCCGATGTTCCTCATCAGGGCGCTCGCCGACGGGGTGGGCAACCAGGTCAGGGACGCTGCTGCCGCGAGTGTCGCGAGCCGAGCCGAATGCATCGAAGGGATGCTATCGGCAAGGCGTGGGCCGGCAAAGGCTACGGACTACGGACTCGGGACTCGAACAAGACTCAGGGCCGGTGACACTTCGCCGTCACTGGCCCGAGGCTTGTTACTCCCTACTCCCTACTCCCTAGTCCCTTACAGCCCCGTCAGCAACGCGTCGTTGCTCGGTGTGGCGGCGATGCGCTTGATCAACCACTCCATGGCGGATTGCGGCGGCATCTGCTGGAGGCCGCGTCGCAACGTGTAGACGCCGTCCAGCTGGTCCGGGCGAAACAGCTTGTCCTCGCGCCGCGTACCGCTCGCCGCGATGTCGATCGCGGGATAGATGCGCTTCTCGGCGAGGCTACGGTCCAGCTTAATCTCGCAGTTACCGGTCCCCTTGAACTCCTCGAAGATCACGTCGTCCATGCGGGATCCAGTCTCCACGAGGGCAGTCGCGATGATCGTGAGCGACCCACCGCCTACGTTCGAGGCGACTGCGCGAGCCGATCCGAAGAAGGCCTTGGGCTTCGCCATCGCCGTTGCGTCGAGTCCACCCGACAGCGTGCGACCCGTCCCTCGCTCGACGGTGTTGTGCGCACGGGCGAGGCGCGTGATCGAGTCGAGCACGATCACGACATCCTTGCCCATCTCGACGAAGCGACGAGCGCGCTCGAGCACCATTTCCGCGACATCGGTATGCCGTTCCGCCGGCTGATCGAAGCTCGACGCAACCACCTCACCGTAGCCCCACGTAATCATCTCGCTGACTTCTTCCGGACGCTCGTCCACGAGCAGCACGAGGAGTACCGCATTGGGATGATTGACGGCCACGCCTTCGGTGATGGCCTGCAGCAACATCGTCTTGCCGGCCCGCGCGGGTGCGACGATCAGCGCCCGCTGACCGTACCCGATCGGGGCGATCAGATCGATCGCGCGCCGGGTCAGCTCGGGTCCAGCCTTGGCGGACCGGCCGGTCTCGAGGGTGAGCTTCCGATCCGGATATTCCGCGGTGAGGACGCTGAAATCGGGGCGGCGTGCGGCGAGCGCGGGGTCATCGCCATTGATCTGGATTACGTCCACCAGTGTGATCCGGCCGCGCTGGTCGCGACCGACGGTCGCCGTGACGGCGTCACCGCGCCGGAGCCCGTATTGGCGAACGATGTGGGTCGGTACGTATGTGTCGCTGGCCTCGGCGAGGTAACTCGCCGCCGCGCGGCGCACATAGCCGCCGTCACGCGCGACATCGAACCAACCAGATGTCTCACCGTCCGCGACGATCGGGACCGACGGTCCTCCATGGTGCTGCTGCGGTGCGGCGTGCTCGCGGTGCTGCGGGCCGCCGCGTCCGCGATGGCGCCGGCTGTTGCGGCCGTGGCCGTGGCGCCGGCCGTTGTTGTGGCCTCCCTGGGGCGTCTGCCCGCCGGATCCACCACCATAGGCGTTGGGGTTTCCAGATCCGCCGCCCTGACGCCGGAATGCCGCACCGTCATTGGGCGCAGCAACCGGCGGCACTGCGTTCGGCGAGGAGGACGACGCCGGTGGTGCACTCTCCTCGCTCGCTCGCGGCGGTGGAGCACCATCGTCGTTCCTCTGGCCGCCGCCAAAGGAGCTTGCGAGGTGACCACTATCCGGCTCGGGAAAGAGCTCGGCGACTGGGGGCGGCGAGGGATCCTGCGCGGCTACGGTCTCGACTTCGTCGAGCACCGCATCGCGATACGGGTTCGGCTCGCCGGCCGCGTCAGCGAGGGGATCGGCGGGAGGGCCAAACGGGCGAGGGCCACGGCCGCGACAATGGGGACGTCGGCGTTCGTTCATCTATGGAGGGGTACCATGTGGTCGTGCGCAGTCCGCGCAAATTCTGCTGCTTTAGCTCCCGTACACCGGGGGCGCGGATCGGCCACGCGCGCGCGGCGAGTCGCGTACAGAACGTATCGCCGCGCCAAACATGCAACTGCCTGAAGATCGCGGGTGTTACCCAATTGCGCAAGGTGGCTCACGTATCAGCAGCGGCTCGAGTTGCGACGTCCATTTCGCGAAGGAGTGCGACCGTCTGCCGGCACAGGTCTACTATGCGCCCCACGGCAGCCTGATGTTCTGGCGCCAAGGGCTCGAGCGCCAATAGTTGGGCCTCGGCGAGCAACGCCGCTAACGGGTTGCTGACGTCGTGTCGGAGCTCGAGCGCAACGGCGCCGGCGGCAGCGAGTTGTTGAGGCGAGTACTTTTTGCGAGCACTCTGTACCCGTTTTTCATCCATGACTGCTGACTCCTCGCCGTCCGATCGGACAGCACCTACAGCGCTCGAGACGTCGCTCGAGGCGATCGTACGCGACTATCAGGCCTCCGGGAACAGCGCGGAGCTGCAATCCCGGCTTGCGACACTCGTTCAGACGGGCGCTGCGGAGACGCTGCTCGCCGCCGTTGAGCGATACCGGGACGTCCCCGAAGTGGCGGGCCCGGTGTACGAACGTATCGTCGAACAGCAACCCACCAACGTCCGCGCGCTGATCACACTCGCTAACGCGTACTGGCTCACTGGCCGTGGCCCCGAGGTCGTCGGCGCGCTCGCCGAGCGCGCTCGGTCGCTCGATCCGCAGAGCCGCGCAGCGTGGCATCTGTGGGCTCTCACCGAATCCATTCCGCGCCGACGGGTCGAACGTTGGCGACAAGTGTGCGTCGAGTTTCCCGACGACGATCTGGCACGAGCAAACCTCGCGGACAACGCCGCCAGTCTAGCGGGCGCCGAGCACGATCCCGCTGCACTCCAACTGGCACTCGAGACGTATGCAGAACTCCGCCGCCGAGCGAAGGAGCCAGCCCAGGTTGCTGCCCTGGACCAGGCATTGACCACGCTGCGACAGTGGAGGGTGTAGGTGATACTGGGGACTAGTGGCTAGTGAACAAAACTCAGCGCCACTTTCAGGCGCCGTGACTGGCGCTACGGTTTGTTCTAGCCACTGGTCCCTAGTTACTAATCCCTAGCTATGCTGACTCCGATGCTTGCTGGCCGGGGCAGAGGGTCGCGACGGCGGCCAGCACATCCTCGAGCTTGAATGGTTTGCGCACGAGCGGGCACTGGCAATCATCGATGAGCGCCTGAGCCCGTTCGGTGACGTCGCCGGTGATGAACAAGGTCTGGCGACGCAGGTGCGCCTGTAGAGAGACGGCGAGGTGGAACAAGACGTCACCGCGGATGTCCGGGATCCGGAGATCGAGCACCAACACGTCGTAGTGCTCGGTCCGTAGGATCTCGTGCGCGGCTTCGCCCGTATGAGCGGCTGACGCTTCATAGCCGCCGCGCGACAAGGCGATCGTGAGAGCACGACAGATCGAGGGCTCGTCATCGACAATGAGCACGCGGGCGCGCGGTGGTGGCGGCGCCAGGGCCAGGATCCGTCCGTTCTGAAGAGGCTTCATGTGTCCTGTACAGTGGCGTCCCAGTTGGGTAAGTAGCAATGCCTGGGGTCACACGGGTGGCGTGGGGGCGTCAGCGGCTAAGCTGGCGGCGGGGCGGCCGGGCGCGCCGATGGGGACCAGAGGTTGCTTCGGGCGTCGGCGTCGTCCGGGGTATCGTCGTTTGCTTGGTTCGCGCGGTCTGCGGTGAGTGGGCCCGTCGCAACGTCGCCGGGAGGCGTGCTCGGCGACAGGATACCCGGCGCGAGTCCCCCGTCGACTGGCATCCCCTGAAGCCGTGGCCGACGGGCTGACCCGTTGACGACGGTTTCTATGACCGCTGCGGTGTCGGCGTTGGGAGGAAGCTGAAAGGTCTCGCGGCTCGAGGCGAGCAGGGCCGTGGGCATGGGTGTCGGCGCCAACCATTGGGCCACTGCGTGCACAAATTCCCCCGGACGCATCTCGCGACGGACCGTGCGCGGAGTGGCGCCGACCGCTTCGCGCATGTGCTTCGTCAGCATGCGCGGCGCGCTATAGCCGACTTTGCGGGCGATCTCTTCCAGTGACTGGCGTGGGTCTCGCGCGAACCCGTACGACTGGAGTAAGCGTGCGGCGACAACGAGGGCGCGCGGCGAGCGAACCCCGGCGCTCGTGAGATGTCGGTACGCGGTCCGCAGCGTCATGCGTGAGGCCCGTGCGAGGTCGGCAACGTCTCGAAATTCGTTCGGTCGTCGCACCAGCCGTTCCACGCCACGCGAGAGGGCGGACGGCAACGAGGCCAGCACTGGACTCAGTTCCTCGAGGAGGGCAGCGCTGAGCGAGGTGCCTGGCTGACGCTCCAGCAACTCGAGGAATCGCCGCGGCTCATCGTCGTATCGATGCAGCACGACGTGGTGCACGCCGTGGTGCGGACTGTGTCGAGCGAGTTCGGCGATTGCCTGGAAGTTGACTGGCGACACCGGTGTGTAGACGACGACCGGAAGCGTGAGTCGCGATTCGAGCAGCGCAGCGAGCGGCGCAGATCGCGCCACGCCATCCGCACACGGATCCACGATCACGATGTCGGCCGTCCCACGGTTGAGTGCGTCGACAAATCGCTCCCAGCGCTCAGTTGGGTTGAGCACGAAACTCCCGTTCCCCGAAAGCACCACGCGCAGGTGCGAGAGCAACGGGGTTGGGAGATAGGCCAAAACCTCGAGGCTGCCTGGTCGCACTGTCACGAATATGGGCGATCCTGGCACAAAATGCACCTTTTTGTGCTGCCCGGGGAACATACGTTCTTCTGCGTTACCCCGAGCCCGTCTTCATTTCTCCTTAGTCCGGAGTGTATCAATGTCTCGTCGTCTCACCCTCGTCGTGTTGGCTCTCTTCGCGGCAGCTGTGGTCGCGTCGATCTCCCCGGCCGCCGCTACGGCTGCGCCGACGGTCTGCAACCCCGGTCTCGGCATTGGCCCCTGCTGAGCTGAGCCGTAACGAGCCTCGGCTGCGGCTTGCCGCAGCTAGGGCGCAAAAAGGCCGGGACCGATTGTCGGTCCCGGCCTTTTGCCGTCCACTCGTGTCGTGTGCAGGGCGGCCGACTCGGGCGCCAGGCGGTCGGCAAGGGTGCTAGACCCCCGCGAGCTGCCCCATCTCCGCCACGGCGGCGGCGATATCGCGGACTGCGTAGACCTCCTCGCGGGCCGCGGCGCGTCGCTCGGCCGCCAGACCCTGCCGAACCTTGGTCCGGAGCTCTTCAACCTGGAAGAGCAGCTGGTTCAGGCCGTGCTGCTCGGCGAGCTGGCCCGCCCGGGCAAGCGCCTGCTCAGCCTCGCGGAACTTACCGAAGGCGTGGTAGCCGACTGCCGAGTAAAAGTAGTAACCGCTGTGCAGATAGGGCGGTAAGGTCTCGTTCGCCAGCTCTCGACGATAGCGTTCGACGAGCGGCTCATTCATCTGCAGGGCTCCCACTTCCATCAGGTTGACGGCGGCCATCCAACGTGCGTACTGCTCTTCGCCTGTTGCCGCAACGACCAGCAGTGCATCTCGTGCCGCGTCCAAGGCCCCGAGGTAAGTAAGCGACGTCGATAGATCGATCAGGATACGGTCGCGGCCTCGCAGATTGTGCGTGTACCGAAGCGCGTCATAGGCGAACCGCGCGCCGTCCTCGTACTGGCTCCGGGCGTTTGCCACGAATGCGCGACCGTGCAGCGCGATCGCTTGAATGTCGTTGAAGCCTTGGGTGGTGGCCGCTGCGATCACCTCGTCGAGGATCGACTGGGCGAGAGGCAGGTTACCGCGGGCGACCGCCAATGTTCCCTCTCCGACCCGCGCGTGCAGCATCTTGGCCGTGTCATTGGCTGCTTGCGCGATCCGCTTGCCTTCGGCGTACGAAGCCGCTGCATTGTCGAATCGGCCTACGACGCGGAAGCAGTGCGCGAGTCGCATGTGCGCGTCGAGCGCCGTGTCCGGTTCGAGGCTGGACGGCAGGTGCCCGAGCGTGGTTTGGTAGACATCAATCGCGAGGGCAAACTTTGCCTCGTGGTCCAGACACCGCCCGTACGCCATGAGACGCGGGGCGAGCGGCCTGATATCGGGCATGCTCGCGCCTTCGATCGCGTCGACGATGGCCGAGAGAATCGGTCGCGACAGCTGCTCGTCCGGGATCGCGTCGATCGCGGCCCGCACGGCCTGGATCCCATGTACCGATGCCTGGGCAGCACGGGAGCCCTCGGTCAGCCAGCCGTCGACCAGGCGAAGCACCGTCAGGCCGGCGGTGGTCGCCGACCATTCAGGATCTGCTTCTGACATACCTCCCAACACGTCGAAAAACGCGGTGTGTTGAAGAGTGTCGGATGCGCGATCGATCACGGTGCCTCACTCATGACAGACGTTAACCCCTGCAATCCCGGGCGCGGCTTCCAGGCCCCGCCCCCAATCGCCAAACCCTGCACGTAAAGCGTCGAGCCATTCCCCCATCAGACGACCAACAAGACACAACGACACGCGGAAAGCGATACTGTATTGATTCGTGACACCCTCTACGGTCGTGCTATGAAGCTACGAGGATTTCGGAAATTCCACGGTGACCCAGATCACGTTGCGGGAGGCGTCATTCGCGTTCAGGCCTCCGAATTGGCCTCAAGTCGCGCGGGGGCTACGGGGCGCCCGCGCGTCGGTCTCCGAATTCGCGCGCGATGCTGGCGTCGCTCCTACGTGCCGGCATTGGCCGCGGCCCCCGCGACGTAGCGAGCGCCGGGGCGATCGAGCGCATCGAGCGTCTGCTCGAGCGCATGCGCGTACACCTCGACGCGCGGCAGACGGTGAGGATCGAATGCTGGATCGTACGGGCTCCGCGCCGGTCCGCCGGTCACTTCGAGGATGGCGTCGAAGTTGTACCGCACGACCTGCCCCGTCTTTGGGTTCGTCCAGCTACCTGATTGGGCAAGTGCACGGTTCTTTGGCCAGATGCCGAGCGGCAGGGCGAAGATGCGCACGTGGTAGTCTGGCACAGCCGAGTCGATGGCAAGTACGCCGCGCGCGATCTGCTCCTGCACGACCGCATCGGAATACTTCGCCAGGTTGGCGTGCCACAGGGTGTGGCCGCACAGCTCGAAGCCCTGATCGACCAGGTATTTCAGCTTCTTGAATCGCCACGCCGTGCGCTGGCCTTCGATTCCGCCGTTGCCGAAAAATGCGTGGCCCGCGTTCGCGGCCGGCAGCACGCAGAAGGTTGCGTGGTTCGACCAATCAGGGTGCGCCGCATGAAAGGCGAGCCAGATGCCGATCGCCGAGTTGGGATCGATCTCGAGCTGTCCATCGTGCTCGATGTATCGGAATTGCGACGGCGATGCGTCATCGAACGTGAATACGACCGGCGTCATCCCCGGCGCCACATCCAGATGTCGGTCGATCAGCTGAGATGCGGAGATCGGCCGATAGCCACGATCGTACAACATCTGGAGGTCGTGGCGAAAATGGTCTGGTTCGATCGTCCAGTGCGCCTCATGATCACCGATCACGTGGTATTCGAGAATCGGGATCCGGCCGAGGCGATTGGGCGGCAGAGTGGTGGGCCGGCGGGCGGGTGTCATCGTCGACGCTGCGCTCGCGACCGACGCAAACGTCACCGAGGCGCCTCTCACCTCGGGTGTGAACGAACGGAAGCGCGCACTGCTATGGACGGCCGCGACAACGCCGAGGCCGAGCGACGCGGGGACGAGCAGTCGAAACATGACGGATATATCGGGGAGATGAGGGACGTCGTGGATCGACGATTGGAAGGGGAAAAGATAAATAGCGGGGATCGTTGACCCGCGCCGTTAGATCAACCCGATCCGTGCGTCCGAGACGAAGCCGGGGAAGATGCGGTCGAGGTGCTCGGCGCCGAGGTGCCGCTGGGCCACTTCGGAGAACACGGCCCGGAAGTCGGTCGTGAGTGCGAGATCTCGTCCCTCGTATAGCTGCTCGGGCGCCAGGCCGGGCCACCGACCGTAGACCCGACCGCCATGGACGTCGCCGCCGATGACGAAGAGCGCACCGGCATGGCCGTGGTCCGTGCCGCCGTTGCCGTTCTCCTTCGCCATGCGGCCGAACTCGGACATTGTCAGGATGGTGACGTCGGACATCCGGTCGCCCAGGTCCGTGACGAGTGCGCTGATCGACCGGGCAAAGTCGTCGAGCCGTTGCGCTAGTTGGCCGGTGGCACCGCCCTGGTTCACGTGCGTGTCCCAGCCACCAACGTCCGCGAAGGCGATCTCCAGGCCGACATCGGCTTTGATGAGCTGCGCGATCTGCCGGAGCCGCTGGCCGAACTGCGATCGCGGATAGTCGGCGCCCGAGTTCGGCTGATACTGCTGCGGATTCGCTGAGCGCAGCATCTTCACTGCGTCGAACGTCTCTGCCCCCGTTGCGTGGACGATGTCGGCCGACCCAGTCCGGTAGAGCGCTTCGAGGCGTTCGATCTGAGTCCCGGTCGCGCGCACGGAGAACTCCTCGAGGCTGTTCATCGCGACCGTCGGCGCCGGGCCTTCGAGGATGCGAGGCGTTTCCGGGGCGAGCGCGACGGCACGGAACGGCGAGCCCGCGGGTTGCGCCGGGGCTGCCGCGCACTCGGCGCAGGTGCCCCGGACCGCGAGATATCGGTTGAGCCACCCGTCGACCGTGGACTTATCGTCGGGTGTGCCCGTCTCCATGTAGTCCTGCGCATCGAAGTGTGAGCGCGTGGCGCTCGGGCTCCCGACGGCGTGCACGATGCCCAGCAATCGCTGGTCGAACAGCGCCTTGAGCGGTGGGAGCGCGGGATGGAGACCGAAGAAACCATCGAGATCAATGGCGAATTGGGCGCCGCGGTCACGGCACCGCGCACAGGCCGCGGGATCGCGATCGTCGGGCGCATGTCGTAGTAGGCCGACTCGCCGTGGGGGACGACGACGTTGAGCGCGTCGGCGGCGCCGCGCTGAAAGAGGCAGATCAGCACCTTGCCGCGCCGGGCGCCGGGGAGCTCCATGCCGAATGCCGTCCGCCGGAGGAAGCGCGGGCTCAGGCCCATCGTGACGAGCGCGAGAGCGCCCGATTTCACGAACACGCGGCGATCCATGCGATCTCCTATCGGCGCTGAAATTCCGGGGCGCCGAGCGCGAGCCCGACGACCTGGGCGAGTCCTTGCACGGGTGGTATGCCGGCCGCGCCACGTGATTGCCGTTGGCGCTTGGCTTCTACCATGTCGCCACCGCCGGCCGTCATCGCTGCCATCACGTCGCCGGTTGGATCCCCCCCCTCGGAGCCTGCGCCGCGATCACTGGCTCGGCTGGTTCCGTCGCTACGCCGTCTGATCGCTGGTCATGGCGGCGAGGAGCGGATGGTCGCCCGACATGAGAATCGCGCGCGTGTCGGGCGAGACCGAGCCGCCGAGCATGTCGTTGACGACCGTATCCACCTGCACGGCGCGTGGGGCGGATACGAGTGCCTCGGTCTCTGGCCAGTGATTGAGCGTGGCGCCCGGGACGCGGTTTGCGGCCACGGCGAGACCGAAGTTGATGCGGTTGAGGATCGCCCCCGTGTTCATCCAGCTCTCGCCGGTCTCGGGGTATCCGTTCGGCGCCTGGTGGCCAAAAATCGGCTCACCCATGCGGCCGATCAGCTGCGCCGTCCGCGGTGTCGTGTCGGCCTCTGCATCCACGGCCCGCAGGGCACTCACCACGAGCTCGAATGGCGACTTCACTTTGGTGCGGTATGCGGGTCGCGAGAAGAACTCCGGCGAGGTGAGAATCGTCCACAGGACCTGCCGGATGTCACCGTCTGTGCGGGTGAAGGTTGCGGCCGCGCGCTCCACCAGCGCGGGCGGCGGCGAATCGCTGACGAAACGGCGGCACAGCTTGGTCGCGATGAAGTGTGCGGTGCTCGGGGATCGCGCGAGGATGTCCAGCACCTCCTCGCCATCCTCGATCCCGCGTCCTTCTGCGAGGGCGTGACCGAGCACGACCTTCGGCCCTGCGTCGTGGAACTGCGGGCGGAAGACGAACCCACTGGTATCTGCCCCGTCCTCGCGATCCTGACGGTTCGCGCGCGGCCGCTCGATCGACCATCCGGTGAGTGCGCGCGCCACGTTGATGACGTCTTGTTGCGTGTAGCCGCCATCGACACCGAGGGTGTGGAGCTCGAGCAGCTCGCGGCCGTAGTTCTCATTGAGACCTCGGGCTTGGCGACGAGGCGGGCGAGGCGGTGCGCCGGCTGCTCCCTGGGCGAGCTGCTGCTGACGGCGGGCACGGGCGTTACGCGTCGCGCGTGGGTCGAGCGTCGGCTCGGTGCTGTCGGCGACGCTCTCCCAGTTGTCCAGGTAGAACAGCATTGCCGGACTCTTCGCGACGGCCTCCAACAGATCACGGAAGTGGCCGAGGGCGTAGGGGCGGATCGCGTCGCGGTCGTAGGCCGCGAGGTAATACCGCATCTGCTGCCCCTTGCGATCGAAGACCGTGAAGTGATTCTCCCAGAAATCGACCATGACTTCCTGGAGCTGGCGCTCGCTCGACAGCGCGCGGGCGACCCTGAGCGTCTGCACGTCCGCGACTAGCCGGTTCGCCGCGCGCTCCGCCGTCTGAACGGCGACGCTGTCATCGTGGGTGAGCGGCTGGGCGGCGGGCCCGTTCGGCCGCACGGTCCCGAGGCGCGCCGCGAGCAGTTGTCGGCCAGGCGGATAGTCGACCTCGAGGGCGGCGATCGACTCGTTGTATGCGGGAAATCGTGCGACCAGCGCGTCGGTCCCCGCATCTTCAATGCGCTCAGGCGAGAGTGGCGATGCGATCCAGCGGTCGACTCCCATTTGGCGAACTCGGGCGATCTGGCCGGGCCGCGGACCGAAGGTGAGACGGTTAATGGCTTGCAACACTTGCTGGTCCGCGGTCAGGTCACGGCCCGAGTCCGAGACCGGTGGCAACGCCCCGGCTGGCGCGGGTCGTGATCCTCCTTCGAGCCCGGACTCCGCCGTTTGGGATCGGGATGCGCAGCCGATCGCCGCAACGCCAGCGATGCAGAGGAGCACGGTTCTCACGCCACGCGCGGCGGCTCGCCGGCGCCGATCGTCTGGAAAGGCCATGTCGAGAGGAAGACGATTGGTGCGTGCGGGACGTTAAGGGACTAGGGACTCGGGAAAAATCTCAGGGCCAGCGACGGCGACCTGTCACTGGCCCTGAAGTTTGCTAGCCCCCTAATCCCTAGTCCCTCATGAAGCCTTGAGTATGTACCCTTTGCCGCGGACGGTGTGCACGAGCGGGGGGCCAAGCGTGGGATCATCGATCTTCTGGCGCAGGTAGCTCACGTAGACGTCGACGATGTTGCTGGAAGGGTCGAACGGCTGCTTCCACACCTGCTCAGAGATCTGGTCCCGCGACACGGGACGCCCGGCATTGCGCATCAGATAGTCGAGGAGCGCGTACTCTTTGGCCGTGAGTGTGATCGCCCGCCCGCCGCGGGCGGCCTGTCGGGTCAACGGATCGAGGGTAAGATCTCCCGCGTGCAGCGTCACCTCATCGGCCCGGAGCTTGGCGCGACGCAACAGTGCTTTGATGCGAGCGAGGAGCTCCTGGTAGTCGAAGGGCTTGGGGAGATAGTCGTCCGCTCCCGCATCGAGGCCCATCACTTTGTCGGATACCGTGTCCAGAGCGGTGAGCATGAGGACCGGCGCTTGGAACGAGCGGTGCCGGAGCTCTTTGGCGACGTCGAGTCCGTCCAGTCGCGGAAGTCCGACATCGAGAATCACCAGCGAGGGCTGCAGGTCGAGCGCCTTTTGCAGCCCCTCCTCACCATCCACGGCCGTTTCCACCGCGTAGCCGTTGGACACGAGCGTTCGTCGGACGACCTCGAGCACCTCGGGTCGATCCTCCACAACGAGGATCATGGGTAAACACTGACCTTGCGCCGACGGCAGCATGCGCACGCTCGACAGGTTCGGGTAGAATCAGGGCACGACGAGACGCTCCGTGGGCCGTCACAGCCGACTTCTTATGATTCTCGGCAGAATTTTCTAATCCCTGAATGACGAGGGACTACGGGCTAGGGAGTAGGGACTTAGGGGCCGGGACTGAGGGGCTAGTGGGGAGTGAGCCAAACCGCGCGGCCGTGGCGGCGACATGTCGCTGTCCCTAGGGGCTGTTCACCAGCGCCTAATCCCTAGTCCCTCGCCCTTCCGCTATCTTCTCGACCCGTGGATGCAGCAGTCGGCGCACGTCGGGCAGGACCGCTTCGGATCGGAATACGCGCCGGTCTCGTGGCAGCGTCTGCCGTGCTGGGTGCCCTGACCATCTACGCCCGACGCGACGGCGCGTCGATCTTCGAGTCCGATCTCGGGGTGCCTGTCGGTCTCGTGTTGCATCTCGTGATCTGCTTCGCGTGGGGCGCCATCTTCGCGATCATCGCGGCCCCGTGGCGAGGACTGAAGGTGCTGGGTGTCGCGATTATCGTCAGCGGCCTCGCGTGGATCTTGAGCCCGACTCTGTTCCCGCCAGCGTTGCAGCTAGGCAACGATCTGTATGCTTCCTTGCCACGGGCCGCAGTCGTCCATACCCTCATGGCGCTTGGGTTCGTGATCGGTATGCGACTTGCCCAAGTATGAGGTCGATCGTCGACAGGGCGGAAAGACGCGGGAACCTTTTCCGTGCGTGACGGTCTAGCTGAGTAGGTGTGCGCGTTGACGCGCACAGGGAGGATGGCCTGGTGAGGCGATTTTTCTCTGGAGGGGCAATGGATGTCCTCGTGATGCTAGAGGATCGTCCCGACCACTCGCCGGTGCTTGCGCACGTAAATTCGGGACCGACGTCGCTCTATTCCGAGCGACCGCCGCGCGACCTGGTGACACTCTACGGGTTGCCCAGTACCGAATCGCTGGCGTTGGCGCTCGCGGCCGCTGTTGAAGGTCGGCGGCTGGATGGCGAGCATGAGGGGCTGATCCGTCACCTTGGATTGTGGCCGGAGCGCGGCGCCATTGGTGACGCTGCATGGCGCGACGGCGTGACCGGCCAGCTCATGATGCAAGACCTGGCAATCCCGCTCGACGTGTTGCGGGAGACCGCGCGCCAGTTGGTAGCCGAATGTGGTCAACTGATTCGCCGATTGGTGGCCGCCCTCACGATGCCTGATTGGCCGGAAGGGGCGCGTCGCGCGATTGGATTCTCGCTCACGCCCGTCGCGGAACTCACGGCGGCGACGCGCACCCGGGTCGAGTCGATCCTGGACACGATGCGCGAAGCCGACAGCCTTGCATTCGACATTGAAGGAGACTGAGGAGGAAGCACCCTGGACTCTTGATCCGTCTGCGTGGTCGTGAAGAGCGAGGTTCGATCCGAACCTCGCTCTTCGTACATTCTCGGGCCCGCCCCGACCGGGCGACGCGCGCGTCGCCCCTACCGGATCGCGGAATGTCGTATGGGCGGCGCGGCATTCGCGGGCGACGCATGGCGTCGCCCCTACCCGCCTCTCACGGTCTATGGTGCAGGCGGTGGTGGTGGGCCGTTGTGTCCTTTCTCCGTTCCGCGTTCCCCTTTCTTCTTTCCCCTCTCTCGGGCGCGAACGCGCCCGTGTGGTAAATTGACCCACCTTGACCGGTCGCCTTCCCCCTTTCTGTCCGCCTCACGATGTCACCGCGCTCATCCGAATCACGGTCGTCGCCGTCGCCACGGCGGCCACCGGGCGAGGAGCGTGTGTTCTCGGCACCAGACGGCCAACTCTGGGGCGCGTCGGTCCGACAGGGGCCGAACGAATCGGACGCCGTCGTCTTGGTCTTCACCTGTATGACGGAGGCTCGGCTCAGTGTGCGCGCTGTCACGCTCGACCCGGGCGTTCTCCTTCGAGACCTGACCGACGATGTGCTACGGGCGTGGCTCGCGACCGCTCCGACTGTTGGCAAGTTGAACTGATCCGACCACTCACGCCTCTTACCGCCTCCCGTGTTCTATACTGAGCCCAAGGTCACCGTCCTCGCGCGCCCGGAGTTCATCGCGCCCTCCCACCTGCCGGTCCACTGGCTCGGTGAGAGTGCCGCCGGCGAGCGACTCGCGGAATTCGCCGGACGCCTGTGCTACATGAGTCAGGCAAACCCGGCTGGCCGCGCCACGCGCGACTACATCGAGAACATCAAAAAACAGCGCCACGGCAGTGTGCTCGAACACGCGAACTACTCCCTGCTCATCGAGGGCGTCAGCCGCGCGCTTGACCCATGAGTTGGTCCGCCATCGTGCCGGCGTTGCGTACTCGCAGCTGAGCCAGCGGTACGTGGACGAGTCGGAGGCTCACTTCGTCGTCCCCCCCGCCATGCTCGGCGACGTCGCCCTCGAGGCCCAGTGGCGTCGGAGATGGAGCGCGCTCAGGCAGCCTACGTCGCACTGGTTCGGGAGCTCATGGAGCGGTACGCCTGGGTGACGGACCGTGTCCACCGCCGGAAGATGGCGCGTGAGGCGGCCCGTGGCGTCCTCCCCAATTCGACGGAGACCAAGATCGTCGCTGACCGCCAATGCCCGCGCCTGGCGGACGATCCTGGAGCTACGAGCGGGTGAAGGGGCCGACCTCGAGATCCGACGACTGGCCGTCGCGATCGTGCGCCTCCTCCAGCGAGAGGCACCATCCTTCTTCTCGGACTTCGAGATCTACGTCGCCGAGGACCAACGCGAGGCGGCGCGTGTGGGCTACTCGAAGGTGTGAGGCGAGGGGCTAGGGACGAGTGGCCTAGTGGCTAGTGAAGAAAACTCGGGGCCAGTGATAGCGACGCGTCACTGGCCCCGCGTGTTCCCTAGTCACTAACCACTCGTCCCTAGCCTCTAGCATTTCGCCTCGGCTCCCGCAAAAAGCGAGACATCGGAGCCGACCGTGAGCGACGTACGGATGCAGTGCGCGACGAACGGTGCGGAGGTCATTGCGCGACCAATTCGGAGTCGGTATTATGCGCGCGATTCGCACTTGGCATCTCACTTGCACGCGTGCGAAGCGAGCGACCGGCTAGGAGCAGCTCACGAAACGCAAGGACCGCATGGCGCGGATCGGATTCGCATACAACCTCAAGCCCGACGCGAACACAACGCGGACCGATCGGCCGTCCGAGGCACTGGACGGCGAGCAAGCCGACGCTCCTCCCTCGGATGAGGAACCTCCCAGTAACGGCACGAGCAGACCGCGGGCTCCCCGCGAACGCTCCTCGCCGGTTGCCCATCCGAACGAGTCGATTCTCGTGGAAGAGATGGCGGCCGATGACGAGTTCGCCGAGTGGGATACCAGGGAGACGATTGCGGCAGTGGCGGACGCCCTCGCGGCATTTGGCGAGGTGATCCACCTCGAGGCGACGCTCGAGCTCCCGACGCGCCTCCAATCGGAGCGGCCGGACATTGTCTTCAACATGGCCGAAGGGCGAGGCGGCAAGAATCGGGAGTCCCTCGTGCCGGCGATGTGCGAATACCTCGACGTGCCCTACAGTGGCAGCGACCCGCTGACCCTGTCGTTGTGTCTCGACAAGTCACGAACGAAGGAAATCCTCAGCTACTACGCCGTGCCGACGCCGGCGTTCACGGTCGTCGAGCGTGCCGTGGACTGCCAGTCGATCGACCGTGGCCTCCGGTATCCATTGTTCGTCAAGCCCGTCCATGAAGGATCTTCGAAAGGCATCACGGAACGAAACTTCTGCCGGACACCGGCCGACCTCGCGAGCCAGGTGATGTATCTGCTCGAGACCTACGACCAGCCGGTCCTGGTGGAGGAGTTCCTGCCCGGCGCCGAGTACACCTGCGCGGTCCTCGGGAACGGCGCTCGGCTCGTGTGCTACCGATCGTCGGGCTGAACTTCGACGCGCTCCCCGATGGGGCGGTCCCGGTGTACGGCTTCGAGGCGAAGTGGGTATGGGACCAGCCGGACGCGCCGTTGGAGATCTTCGATTGCCCGGCGTCCATGGCACCATCGCTCCGGCGCACTGTCGAAGCGACAACCCTGCGCGCGTATCGCGCCCTGGGCTGCCGCGACTGGGCGCGGATCGATGTGCGACTCGACGGCCAAGGCGTCCCCAATGTCATCGAGGTCAACCCGCTTCCGGGGATCCTGCCCGATCCAGCTGACAACTCGTGCTTCCCCAAGGCGGCGCAGGCAGCGGGCATGAGCTATGAGCGGTTGATACAGGCTTGTCTCACCTCCGCGGGAGAGCGCTACGGCATGCGGCTGTCCAGGATCCGTCCGTGAAGGTCGCCATCCTTTTCGATGGGGCGTCGGCACTCGGCAAGTGTCCAGATCTGCTGATCCTCGAAACAGTCGAGGCAGTCGAGACCGCGTTGACTCGTGATGGCCACGAAGTGGTGCGGATTCCGGCCAACCCCGACGGCCGCTGGATCGAGCGCGTGCGCAAGGCAAAGCTCGACCTCGTATTCAATCTCTGCGAGGGAGTGGATGGCGTCGCGCAGCTGGAACCCGCCGTGATCGGTGCGCTGGAGCTGCTTCGCGTGCCATTTACGGGTAGCTCGAGCGCGACGACGTCACTCTGCCTCCGGAAGCATCGGTCAACACGCTCCTCGGACGAGCCGGGCTGCCGGTACCGCGGTGGGATGTCTCGCGACGCGGCGGCTCGATGCCAGTCGTCGGGTTCCCGGCGATTTGTAAGCCCGCGGCCGAAGACGCTTCGCTCGGAGTCGAGCAGCGCTCGGTCGTGCGCACGGGCCACGCCTCCTCGAGGCGACTCGAAGCCATGCACGAGCGTTGGGAGGAAGTCGTCGTCCAGCGATATATCGACGGGCGTGAGGTCAATGTCGGGATCGTTGGTGACCACGTCCTGCCCATCGCCGAGATCGACTTCCGGGAGATGCCGAGGGGACTCTGGCGGATCGTGTCATACCGGTCGAAGTGGGCAGGCGGCAGCGAGGAGGACACCGGGGCGCTGCCGCGATGTCCCGCGGACCTGCCTCCCGCCCTGGCCTCGCAGCTCGCTAGTATCGCGATCGCGGCTTGGCGGACGGTCGGTGGCGACGGATACGGACGCGTGGACTTCCGCATCGATGCTGCGGGCCGCCCCTGGCTCCTCGAGGTGAACGCCAACCCCGACCTCTCACCGACCGCGGGTCTGGCGCGGATGGCGCGCGCCGCCGAGTTGGACTTCGCGGGCCTCGTTCGACGGATCGCCGATCGTGCGATGTCTGCGCCGCGCACCATTCCGGTTCTCGATGCCGAGTTGTGGGCGCTGACGCAGCGACTCTCGGGCGTTGTGGGATGAGGGCGGCGGGCGAGGCAGGCCTCGCCCGTACACGCGCCACGTAAAGGGGCGAGACGAGGAAGGAGAGCGGAGACAGACGGCACGGTTTGGCCGAGGACTGGTAGGGACGACGCCTGCGTGCGTGTGGTGCCCGTGTGTGGTGCGTGTGTGTGCTGTGTGGTCCCGTGTGTGGTCGTCCGTGTGACGCGGCCAATTCGACGCGCGACCGTCGGCCGTCGGTGTGGTTCGGCATGCCCAAGGGGGCTCCCCATGAGCGAGTGGCAGAAGGTTCTGAAAGAGCAGAGTGTCGCGACGCTCGAAGCGCTGGCCGAGAAGTTCGGGTCGGACGTGATCGATGTCGAGGCGCTACGCCCGGCGTTTGACTCGTTCCAGATGCGCATCACCCCCGCGGCGTTGGAGCAGATTCGCGCCGTCGGGGATCCGATGTGGCAGCAATACGTGCCGACGGTTCACGAGCTCGAGATCGCCGACGGCGTCGTGGATTCGCTCAACGAGGACGCGGACTCACCGGTCCCTAACATCACCCATTGGTATCCAGACCGGGCGCTGTTTCTCGTCAGCCCGGTGTGCGCGTCGTACTGTCGATTCTGCACCAGACGTCGCAAAGTCGGCGATCCGGAGAAAATTCCCCTCAATCAGTACGATTCCGCGCTGGCGTATCTGCGGGCCCATACCGAGATCCGCGATGTGATCATGAGCGGCGGAGACCCGATGCTGCTCTCGGACCGACGCCTCGAGTATCTCTTTCAGCAACTCCGCGCGATCCCACACAGTCGAGATCATTCGCCTCGGGAGCCGCATCACGTCGCACTCCTGCCGGAGCGGATCACGCCCGAGTTCTGCGAGATGGTGCAGCGGTACCATCCCGTGTACATGAACACCCACTTCAATCATCCGGACGAGCTCACGCCGGCCGCGGTGGCTGCGCTCGACCGGCTGTCCAAAGCGGGGGTTCCGCTCGGGTGCCAGACCGTGCTCCTCAGAGGTGTCAACGACGACCCGGCGGTGATGCGGGAGCTCATGCATCGCCTGCTCAAAGCGCGTGTCCGGCCCTACTACATATACATGTGCGACCCGGTTGCCGGTGGCGAGCACTTCCGCACGACCGTACAAAAGGGTCTGGAGATCATCCGCTCTTTGCGCGGGTGGACGTCGGGCTCGCCGTTCCGCACTTCGTCATCGACGCGCCAGGCGGCGGCGGCAAGGTCCCGCTCCTGCCCGAATACGTCGAATCGATCACCGATGACGAGATCGTGTTCAGGAACTACGAAGGCCGGCGGTTCGTGTACCGCCAGGCGATGGGCGAGGCGGCAGGCGCAGGAGCGGGTAGCGGGTAGCGGGTATCGGGTGGCGGGTCGCGGGGAGGACAACAACGGGCAGGGCCAGTGACAGCGAACCGTCACTGGCCCTCGCGGTTTCTTCATCCGCTACCCGATACCCTTTACCCATCCTTGTCTCCCCCCGTGGACATTCACGCGCCCCGCCGCGAGACAGAACCGACGCTCGCCTGGTCGATCAGTTCCGACCTAGTTGGTGTATAACGTTTTAGCCGACCGCGGTGTCCGGCCGCGATCGGCACCGCCTGTGCCGTACAGGTAAGCAGTGGGCCGCCTCGAACGCCGCTCGCCGCACGTCAGGCGGTCGGGTCACGGGGTCGGTATCAGAGGGGATCTGCAGCAGTTCCTGGGAGGATTCATGTTCAGCCGCATCATGGCCGTCGCCGCACTGATCGTCGCATCTGCGGCGTGCGCGCAGCCCGCACTCGCGCAGTACCGCGTTCACTATGGCTTCTATCCAGGCTCGCCGCCAATGGATCCGTCGGTCACGTTCTACGGCGGCTACATGGATATGGGGCACTATGTCAACGGCCCCTTGGGGACGAGCGCGTCTGGCGCCGACGCCGGGCTACTCGGCGCGCAGGTCACGCTTCCCCTGACACCGAACTTTGCGCTGGTCGCGAACGCGGCTCACGCGAACTCGGCCTTGGTCTTCTTCGTGCCGACAGGCGGCGGTCCGACGCTCGGCAACTCGGAGGTGTGGCTGTTCGACGGTGACCTCCAGCTGTCCGCTCCGTTCCGCGGGTACGGCCGGCATTGGATCGATCCGTTCCTGCAGCTTGGCGCCGGGGCGATGCGGTACGAGACGCAAAATACCGACGGCGGCATCAGCTCCACGAACTTCGCCTTCAACGTGGGGGGCGGGCTCGACTACTATCTGTCTCGCCAGGTAGCGCTGCGCGTCCTTGCGAAAGACTACGTCGGCCACTGGTCGACGCCGGGCGACGCGTACTCCTACGACTATTACAACGGCGGTCGCTACACGAACAATTATTCGATCAGCGGCGGTCTGTTGTTCGGACTCTAAGGGACGACGCCGGCGCCGCGCCTGCGGCGGTGTGCGGTCCTCAGGGGGTCGACGGCGGTGTGCGGTCAGCGCGGCATCCCAGCGGGGGGGATGGCCTAAAGGCCACTCCCTACGCGTCGGAGGAGCGGTGACGGTCTTCCTGCCGACCCGTTGCGTACGCGCAGCGGCCACGCCGACCTGTAGGGGTGGCCTTTAGGCCACCCCTACGAATGTTGCACCGCCCGCACCATCGTCGCCGCCCCATCGCCGATCGTCCGCCCCATCGCCGATCGTCCGCACCGTCGTCGCCGCACCGGCCGTCTCTACACTCTCTTTTTCCGCCAGTAAAACCATCCGCCGACCAGGACGAACGCGAAGGCGCCACCGACGACTTTGAGCTCGAAGATCGCGGTCTCACCTGCCTCCGGTGGAATGCACGCGATGCCCATGGCGAACAGCGTCACAGAAAGACCGGCGATCGAAAGGATGCCTTTGCCTACGGTGCCACCCGGTACGATCGTCGGCAGGCCCGCGACGCGCGTCGGTTCAACGAGGAGGCAGAGAAACAGATAAATGAACGGAAGGAAATACAGGAGGGTCTGCGTGTCCTGGAGGATGAGATACACGCGCTCCACTGTCGTCCCACGACCGAGGACATAGAGGAGCAGGAGGACCGACGCGATCACGGCCTGGGCCAGGACGGCGACGTACGGCGTGCCCCAGCGCGGATGAATGCGGCCGAACCCTCGAGGAAAGTATCGATCCAAGCCGATCATCAACGCGATCCGGGCTGGGCCACTGAGCCACGCGCCGACACAGCCCACCGTGCCCAACACATATGCGACCGCTGCCACCGGCGCCGCCCACCACAGCAGATGCCCGACGGAGCTCGCTCCCGCGTGGATGGCCTGGAGGAACCCCGTGACAATGTTGATCGAGGGTACGGGCAGGAGCCACAACAAGGCCAGCGTGCCCACGATGTAGAGTCCGGCGACGAGCGGAGCCGTCACGTAGATGGCGCGCGGCAATGTCCGCGTCGGGTCCTTGATCTCTCCCCCGAGCGTCGCACCCAGCTCCAGCCCTGTGAATGCGAACGCGATCGTTGCCCAGAGGTTCACCGTGGGGAGCGACGTGAACCGGGGCACGAACGCGTGCGCATTGAACGCGTTTGCCGGCCGATGCATCAGCACGGCAGTGACGCCGATGCCGACGAGGATAAGGCCGGTGACGTAGAAGCCGGCGCCGCCGAGATTCTGCAGCCACTTGCCCGTGCTCACGCCGATCACATTGAAGCCGACCGCGACCCAGAGTGCGATCAGGGTCGCCGGGAGCACGTAGTGCCAGCTGCTCCCCAGGCTGCTGTCGCCTCGTCCAATGATGTACGTCGCGCCGACGGCAGCCGTCATGAGGAGCTGGGGATAGTACAGCACGTTCACGATCCAGTAACACCATCCGCACAGGAACGCGTGCCCGTCGCCGAATCGCTGCTTCGTCCAGGCATACACGCCGCCCACGCTCGGATATCGGGCGGAAAGCTCCGCGACGGCGAGTCCCTGCGGGACGAAGAAGAGCGCGGCCGCGAGAATCCAGAGCGTGATCGCACTGGGCCCCGACTTGGCCGCCGTATTAAGCCATCGCAACGATAGGATGGCGACGAGATTGAACAGCACCAGATCCCGCATGCCGATCGAACGCTTGAGGCGTCCGAGCTCCTCCTGCGCATCGAGACGCTCGGCCGGCGGGTCGACCAGCGCCTCCGTCGACGTCACGGTCAGCGATCCGGCTTCAGGAACAAACGCGCCGGGTCCAGCCGATGGCGGAGCAAGTCGAGGTCGGCCGCGCTCGGTGGCGGCACACTCGACAGAGGTTCGCGCCATCTGAGGGGCCACCCGACGTCGCGAGCGACATCCGCTGCAGTCACGCCGGGGTAGATCGCCGTGAGTACGAGCTCGCCCGTCTCCGCATCCGGCTCGAGAATCGCGCGGTCGGTGATGACCTTCACGGGACCCGCGCCGGGAAGCGACGGGCTATGGCGACGTGTGCCACGATAGACGTGCCCGGGTGACGTCACGAAGTCCACGGCCTCGGGGAATGCTCGCCGACTGAGCTTGGCGATCACCAGCGTGCGACGTGCGTGCGTGGCGATCTCGGCGGCCCCACCGCTTCCTGGCAACCGGATCGTCGGTCGCGTGTATGGGCCGATAACGGTCGTGTTGATGTTGGCCCACCGGTCGACTTGGGCGGCGCCGAGGAACCCGACCTCGATACGGCCGTTCTGCAACATGGACTGAAACACATCGGACATGCCGCAGACCATGAGCGATCCGGCCACCAGCGATGGGTCGCCGATCGAGACGGGCAGGCGATCCGGAATCGCACCGACGGCCCCCGATTCGTAGATCAAGCACGAGATGAGGCGCGTGGGTGGCACGGGCCAGATTGCACGCGAGGTTAGGCAGACCGATGCCGACAAAGACGACGTCGCCGTCGTGCAGCTCCCGGGCGGCGACGACCGCCATCATCTCGTCACGGGTGTACGCGTCAGTAGCCGTAGTTCACTCCCGCGCAGGTGCGCTCGTGCGCGCGCAGCCGATCCTGAAGTCCCGGGTGGAGCGCGAGGTATCCTGCGCGGTCCGGCACGCCAAAGACATGGGTCTCGAGATACGACGCGATCCGCGTGGGGTCGCGCGAGATCGCTTCCCACGAGACGTACATCTCGTTGTCACGATCGTAGAATCCCTGCGCGTACGACGGGTGTGCACCCCAGGGCTCGACGACGACGGCATTGACGACAAAGCCCGGCACGATGGTCCGGTTCGGGTCCGCGCGGATCACCTCTTCGCCGACGAGTTCTTCGACGACGACGATGACGCGACCTGAGGCGAATGCCGCTTCGCGCTGCACGCCGAGGAGGCCCCAGATCTGGGTGTCACCCTGTGCGTCGGCGCGCTGCGCGTGGATGATCGTCACGTCGGGATTGAGCGCAGGGACGGTCGCCAGTCGCTCGCCGGTATAGGGACAGCTGACACTGGCGATGCGCGGATTCACCGAGGGAAGGTCCGTGCCCGCGTAGTCGCGCAGCGGCCAGAACGGCAGTCCCGCGGCACCTGCGGCCAGCCGGGCGACCATCCCAAAATGGGAATACTCTTCGATCTCGACGGTACCGCCATGGTCGGGCGTGCCTTCGACCGCGCGGCGAAAGGCGTGCAGCGACCCGGCGCCGGGATTGCCCGCCCACGAGAACACGATTTTTCGCGCGCAGCCGGCAGCGATCATCTGGTCGTAGATGAGATCGGGCGTCAACCGGCACAGCGTGAGGTCGCGCCGATCCTGCCGGATGATTTCGTGCCCGGCGGCAAACGAGATCGAGATGCGTGAACCCTTCGATCAGAACCGTGTCTCCGTCCCGCACGTGCGCGGCAATGGCGTCGCGCATGGACATCACCTTGCCGGTACCGGGCGCGCCGTGTCCTGCGGCCCGGGCCGGCGACCTGCTCGTGCTCACGCCAGGGTGGCGAGACACTCGTCGATGATGGCGAGACCTGTGTCAATGTCTTGCGCGGTCACGACGAGGGGCGGTGCCAGGCGCAGCGTGCTCCGGCCCGCGCCCAGGAGCAGGAGCCCCTTGGTGAACGCCAGCTGCACCAGGTCGTGCACGAGCTTCGGCGCCGGCTCACGCGTCTGGCGGTCCGCGACGAACTCGACGCCGATCATGAGTCCGAGCCCTCGGACATCCCCGATCGACGGATAGCGCTGTGCGAGACGACGGATCCCCGCCATCAGTCGCTCGCCCATCGCGACGGCGTTGGCCATGAGCTCGCGCTCGACGACATCGAGCGTCGCCAGCGCGGCCGCGCAGCAGACGGGATTACCGCCGAACGTCGACCCGTGGGCGCCCGTGCTCCCACTGCATGATCGATTCGCGCGCGATGATCGCACCGAGCGGCATCCCCGACGCCAGCCCCTTGGCGGTCAGCAGGATGTCCGGCTCGACGCCCGCGTGCTCACACGCGAACATCTTGCCTGTGCGACCGATGCCGCTCTGAATCTCGTCCGCGATGAGGAGAATGCCGTACCTGTCGCACAGGGCGCGAAGCGCGGGGAGGTAATCGGGCGGCGGGACGACGTAGCCGCCCTCGCCCTGAATCGGCTCGACCACAATGGCGGCGACGTCACGCGGGTCGAGTTGTCGCGCGAAGAGATCGCGCTCGATCTCACTGACGCAGAACAGTCGACAGCTCGGATACTCCTTCTGGAACTCGCAGCGGTAGCAGTACCCGAAGGGCACGTGGTACACCTCGGGGAGCAAGGGTCCGAACCCGGCATGTTGACGAGCCTTGCTCGCCGTCAGGGTCATCGCTCCGTACGTCCGTCCATGGAACGCGCCCTTGAACGCGACGAGTGCCGGTCGGCGGGTCGCGTTCCGGGCGAGCTTGATCGCGCCCTCGACGGCTTCGGTACCGGAGTTGGTCAGGAAGACGCGTTTCTTACTGCTGCCCGGTGCGAGTCGGCCGAGTCGCTCGCAGATGGCGGCCATGCCGTCGTAGTAGAAGTCCGATCCGCAGATATGCAGGAATCGATCTGCGGCCTGTGAGATGGAGGCCACGACATCCGGATGACTGTGCCCCGTCGAGGCCACCGCGATCCCGGCCATGAAGTCGAGGAACCGATTGCCATCGACGTCTTCCACCATCGCGCCCTGCGCGTGCGAGACGACGAGTGGGTACTCCTTGATGTAGGACGTCGACGTCCACTCGGCGTCGCGATCGACGATCGCGCGAGCCCGTGGTCCGGGCGGCGGCACGACGATCCGCGGGTACGCGCGCGAGGACGCCGCAGTCGTCGGCGCGGGTGGGGCGGTGGTCGTAGGCTGAGGCGGCATAGGTGGATCCGGGTTGCGATGATCGGTTTTGCCAAAGGGCGACGCATGTATCGCCCCTACGGGGAAACGATGATCGTGCGGCTCTGCTCCCGCATGAACTGTGTGACATAGTAGGGCCCGCAGCCACCCTTGCCGGTAGAGCCGGACCCCTTCCAGCCGCAGAACGGCTGTGCGCCGGGCCAAGCGCCGGTTGTTGCACCGGTCCGTTTGTTGGCGTAACACACGCCGGCCTCGACCTCATTGAAGAATTGCTCGATCTCGTCCCCTTGTGCCGTGAAGATGCCGGCCGTCAGACCGTACTCGCTGGCATTGGTCTCAGCGATGGCCTCCTCGAGGCCCGCCACGTCGGCGACGACGAGCACTGGCACGAATAGCTCCTCGCGAAAGAGCGAGCTCTCTAGCGGCACCCGCGCGACCGTCGGCGCCACGAAGTATCCGTGTGCGAGGTCGCCGTCCCTCAGGCGCTGGCCGCCGGTCAGGATCGTGCCCTCGGCCCGACTCTGCGCTGACGCGGCCTCGTATCTGGCGACGGCGGCGGCGTTGATCACGGGTCCGAACGACACGTCCCGCACGGCGGGGTCACCGACGCGGATCGCCGCCGTCCGCGCGAGCAGAAGCTCCTGAAAGCGTGCCCCAACGTGGCGATCGACGTAGACTCGGGACGTCGCACTGCACTTCTGCATTTGCAGGCCGAACGCCGAGCGCGCGACACCCTCCGCAGCCGCCTCCAGATCCGCGCTGCGTGTGACGATCGCTGCATTCTTGCCCCCGAGCTCGAGCAGGCAAGGCTTGATCCACCGACCGGCGGCCAGGCCGGCATGGATCCGCAGGCCGACGGCTCTGGACCCCGTGAACACGACTCCGTCTATTCCCGTATGCTGCCACAGCGCATCGCCCATCACACTTGCGTGGCCAGAGAGGTAATTGAAGGCACCGGGCGGCAATCCTGCGTCTCGATAGATCTCGTAGAGGGCCAGACCCGTCCACGGCGTGTCCTCCGCCGGCTTGTAGACGACCGTGTTGCCGGCCACCAGGGCAGCGGCCGACATGCCAGTCGACAGGGCGAGCGGGAAGTTGAACGGCGCGATACACGCAAAGACGCCGTACGGCCTCAGGACATCGGCGTTGCGCTCGGTTGGCGTGAGCCTCGCCATCGAGCGGACATACCCATCCGCGTCAGCCACCTGCTGACAGTAATAGTCGATGAGGTCCGCGGCCTCTTCGGCGTCGCCCATCGACTCCAGGCGGCTCTTGCCCACCTCGACGCACATCGTCGCCGCGAGATCATACTTGCGCTCGCGAATGAGCGTCGCCGCGCGTCGCAAGAGCTCGACGCGATTGGCCCAAGGCCGACGACCCCAATCCTCGTACGCGTGACGCGCAGCGTTCACTGCCCGTTCGACATGACCGGGGGTCGCAGCCGCGAACTCGCCGAGTACGACGCGCGTGTCCGCAGGTGAGCGATCGATGAGCGGCGGCTCGGGGCTGGTGACCGGCGTGCCATCGATGTAGAGGGGATGCGCGCCACCAGCGGCCGATCGGACCCGGGTCAACGCCTCATCGAACAGTCGGTGAAACTGATCGAGATCGACGTTCGCGGACGTGTAGGTGATCTTCGCCGTCCGCGCCGCCCCTTGGGTCGCCGAGCCGGCGTCGGCTGATACAGTTGCCGTGGGCGCGGTCATGTGAGGAAGTCGACCAGCTCGGGATCTCTGGGCGCGGGCACGTAGAAAACGGGCGCATTCGGGTACGTCAACATGGTCGGCCGTTGACCTATTCGTCGTCGCGTCCGAGTGCCTTGACGACCTCGCGATCGAAGGCGACCGACAAACTCTCGCGCGGAGAGTAGGGGCCTGGCTGATACGCGGGCGACAGCACGCCGCGCTGGCTCTCCTCACAGATGTGCCAGTCCTGGCGGTTCGTCATGTCCCAGAACTTCACGCCGTCGTCCGGGTCGAACGCCGGGTTCTGTAGCGTGTCCTCGTGAAACATCCACGCGCACGTGATCCGCGTGCGGCTCGTGCCGACGGGCCATAGCGTGTGAAACATGACATAGTCGGGGTGAAGACTGAGCAGCATGTTGGGAAAGATCGAGTAGTAGTACACACGCTGCAGGTCGTCCGCCTCGAGCTGACTCGACACCGGGACACCGCACGCGCGGCCACTCATCGTCAGGGAGCCGGCGGTCTCGTTGAGCGTCATGAACCCGCCCAGGAACGGTCCGTCGAAGAGGTCGTTCTCGCCACTCGTGGCCGGCGACAGCTTGACCAATGCCGGGTGGACCGGCGAGCAGTGATAGCACTCCGAATAGTTCTGAAAAAGCAGCTTCCAGTTCGCCTGGACGTCGTACTCGATCCGGCGCGGAGTAACGAGGGCCGCGAGGTTGAACCGACTGAATTTCCCCCTGAGCGGAGCGTACGCGTCCGCGAACGGCTCGGGATCGGCTGCGAGATTCATGAAGACGAAGCCTTCCCACGTTGCCACGTGTACCGCGTGCAGTGGGTAGTCGGCCTTGTCGAACCCGACGATGCCCGCGGTCGATGGCGCCCCGATGAGGCGTCCGTCCAGGGCGTACGTCCAGGAATGGTAAGGACAGACGATCCGTTCGCCGAGGTTGCCCGTGGCGACCTCGCAGAGGCGGGTGCCACGGTGGCGACACGTATTGTGAAATGCGCGCACCTCACCGGCCTGGTCGCGGAGCACGACCACGCCCGCGTCCCCGAGCTGGCGGGCGACGTAGTCGCCGGGGCTCGCGATCTCGTCCGCACGACCGACGCATACCCAGCGTCGCCAGAAGATCCTCTGCATTTCGGCCGCATAGATCTCGGCCGACGCGTAGTACTCGCGGGGCAGCGTCTTGGCGCCGTGGATCGGAATCCGCGTCGAGTGGACGAACGTGCTGGCCATGTGGGGAAACCTATGGCCGTGGCTGGGAGCGTGGGAAGAACGCCCCCGCTCTTGCCTCCTACTCCGCGCTCCCGCCGCCCGTAAGGAGATCCAATCGCGCCATCGCGTACGCTCGCTGGTCGGCGACGCGGTCGAGGGCGAGACGCGCGGCCGCTGGGAGCGGTGGGAGAGCCGGGTCGTATTTGACCGCACCAATTGCGTGCTCCCCGGGCGTAGGCACTTTCACGCCGGGATTGAAGAGGCCCTCGGGGTCGAACGCCGCTTTGACGGCGGCGAACAAGGAGAGCGCGGCGCTCTGCGCGCCGCCCCACACCTTCTCGAGCAGCGGGGCACGCAGACGACCATCGCCGTGCTCGCCAGTCAGAGTCCCGCCGAGTGTCGCAGTCAAGGTGGTGACATCGGCCAGCAGACCGCTGACCTGGTCACGCCAGTTCGCGTGCCGGACATCGATCAGGGGATTGACGTGCACGTGTGCGTCACCGGCATGCCCGAAAATCGCACCACGTACGCCGTGGCGTGCGAGCGCTGCGCGGACGCCTCGCACGTAGTCGGCGAGCCGGTCCGGCGGCACCGCTCCGTCTTCGATGAACTGCATGGACTTGAGCGCGGGATCGAGCCGGGCCAGGACAGGGCTCGCGGCATGGCGAAGGTCCCAGAGCGCCGTCTCTGCTTCGGGGTCGAGGGCTACGGTGACGCGGGATGCGCCCGCCCCCCGCAGCGCCCGATCCAGCGAGCGCGTTTCCGAGGCGAGCGGTTGTGCCGCCTCGCCTTCGAGCTCGATCAGCAGGACGACCTCGGTGCCGTCCGGCAGCATCGTGGCCGCGGCCCCCGCGTGCGTTGCCTCGCGAACGAGATCCAGGAACGTGCGGTCGAGCATCTCACACGCGCTCGCACCCGCGCGCCGTGCCTCCGCGGCGCCCGCCACCGCCGTCTCGAGCGACGGGAAGGCTGCGAGCAGACTCGTTGTCGACGGCGGTCGAGGACAGAGTGCGAGCTCGAGTCCGACGAGCACAGCCAGCGTTCCTTCACTGCCAACGAGCACATCGATCACCTCGCCGCTCGCCGCGAATTCGGCCACAGCGTACCCCGACGAGTCCTTGCGAACCCCCGCGTGGCGCAGCGTCTCCGGATCCGCAGCCCGGATCTTGGGCGCCACATCGCGCAGGAACCGTGACACGGGCGGGATGTCCGCCGTCGCCTCGCCACGCCGGATCGTGGCGCGCGCGCCGTCGCTGAACACGCAGTCGAGCGCCGTCACCCACGGCCGCATGGAGCCGTACTTGAGCGAATGAGCGCCCGCGGCGTTGGTCGATGCCATCCCCCCGACCGTGCAGAACGCGCCGCTCGACGGGTCGACCGGGAAGCGAAGCCCTACGGCGCGTGCGGCAGCATCGACCTCATCTCGTCGGACGCCGGGCTCCACCCATATGCGCTGTCGCGCCGCGTCGACGGAACCTATATGGCGGAGCCGACTCAGGTCGAGGATCACACCGGAGCCGACTGCACCGCCCGGCATGCTCGTGCCCGACCCTCGCGGAATGAGCGGCAGCGCGTGGGCACGTGCCCACTGGACCACCGCCGTGACATCTGACGCGGCGGTCGCGACCGTCACCGCGAGCGGCCAGACTTGCTGGATGCCGGCCGCTTCCGCGTAGACGGCACGCGCCTCACGATCATCGCGAAAGACGCCGCGAAAGTTGGGCGGCGTGCTCAGAGTCCCCACGGCTATCGGAGTGTCATGACCCGTGGTGGATCAACCGAATAGTCGTAGAATCCGCGTCCCGATTTGCGGCCGTGCATTCCCGCGGTGACCATCTGGCGTAGCAGCGGGGGCGGGGCAAACCGCTTCTCCCGATATTCCGTGAACATGATCTCGGCGATGCGCAGCACGGTGTCGAGTCCGACGAAGTCGAGCAGGGTCAGCGGACCCATGGGATGCCCGGCACCGAGGCGCATGCCAGTATCGATGTCCTCAATGGTTGCAACGTCCTCCTCTACCGCACGGATCGCATCGAGCATGTACGGGACGAGCAGTCGATTGACGACGAAGCCCGACGTATCACGGGCCGCGATTGGCTGCTTGCCAAGTCGTCGCACAAACTCCGTCGCGGCCTCGAGCGTCTCGGCGCTCGTCATGATCGTTCGGACGACCTCGACGAGCGCCATCACCGGGACCGGGTTGAAGAAGTGCAGTCCAACCATGCGATCCGCGCGGCCGCTCGCCACGGCCATCGCCGTCACTGTCAGGCTCGACGTATTGGTGGCGAAGATGGTATGAGCCGGAGCGTGTCCATTGAGCTCCACCCACAACGCCGTCTTCACGGCGAGATCCTCGACCACAGCCTCGATGATGAGGTCGCAAGTCGCGACCCGGGCGAGCTCCGTGCCGACCGAGAATGCGTCCGAGGGCCTCGTCTCGCTGCGCCGGGGTGAGCTTTTTCTTCTCCACCGCAACTGTGAGCGAGCGCTCGATGCGCCCACGCGCGCGGCTCGCGAGCTCCGACGATACCTCGCGTAGGCGCGTCTCGAAGCCGGCCGTGGCAGCGACCTGCGCAATTCCACTGCCCATCAGGCCGCCGCCAACGATGCCTACGGATTGGACAGGGATAGGAGATTGGTGGGTGGGGACCATGTAGCAGTGACCAGTGCGTAGTGGCTGGTGACTGGTGAACAAACCTTGGGCCGTGCCACGGCGAAATGGAACTGGCTCTCAGGGTTGTTCACAAGCCACTAGTCACTAGCCACTAGCCTCCCGTCAGCACGTCGATGAACGATGCTGGACGTCGCGACTCGCCGTGTTCCAGGCGATCGAGCACTTGCTCCAACGCCAGTTGAGCGCGTTCGACCGTATGGCGATGCGTACGGACAACGGCAGCAAAGCCGGCGACGCCCATGGCCGCCGGCACGGCGCCAATCAAGAGTGCCGGCGCGAGCGGCGTGGCTGCGATCACGGCGAAGAAGCCTGTCAGCAGACCGCCCATGGCGATGCCGCCGGTTGCGACCGCGGCGCCGCTCTGGAGTCGATGCGCGCGCGCATTTGAGACATCGGCATCGAGACGGACGAGCGTGCGAGCTTCGTCGACCGGTACGGCGGTGGCGGCGACTTCCCGTGCGCGCAGCAGGTCGTACATGCGTCCGGCCAATGGAGCCAGCCGTCGGAACGTCGCCCAGAAGTCGCGGCGCGGCTCCCACGTCATGCGATTGCCATAGCGACGCTTTACGGTGAGACACTCGTCTCGCAGCATCACCTGATTCAGGGTGGCCAGGAGCGAGCCCGGTGTCCCGGTGACGGTCCGGTGGGCCGTCGCCATGCCTGCTCCGGCCATGTGCGCCACGATGCCGTGCTCTGAGGGGACGGCGACTCGTGTGCGCTCCTCCGCCAGCGCCTGGCGCAGGTGCGTCGTCGCGAGGCCAACCTCGCGGCCAATGTCGAGTAGCTGCTGCTCAGTCAAACCGTCCGTCGGCTCTGCGTCATCGCCGGCGTCGGTCTGAAGCTCTGCCGCTCGCGCGAGTACGCGCTCCAGCGCGGTCCGGTCGATCGGCGCCCGGTCGAGCGCGCGGCTCAGGGACGTATTCTCGGGCCCGTGGGGCTCGATCACCGACGGCATCTGAGAGGGCGGGCCAGCGTCCGACGGGTCGGGCATGGAAGTGCAGAAATCTAACCCGCGGGCTCCTCGACCCGTCGCCCGCAGGTGGGACAGAACTTCCAGTCCACTTCCAGCTCAGCGCTGCAAGCTGGACACTGGCGCACCGTCAGGTTCTGGCCGCAATGTGGACAGAAGGTCACGGCTCGATCCCGAGGGAAGACCCCACCGCAATACCGACACGCGCCGGCGGATGCGGTCACATCGAACTCCGACAAGCTAGTGGTGCTCGAGGTCGTCGAGAGTCTTATCGGCGTCCGAGTTCATCCGCCCGTGATTGACGTTCTGGATGTGATCGACGATGCGCTCCACGACCGTCTTGTCGTGCTGTCGCGCGTCGTGGTACCCGATTGCGTAGCCGACGCTGACGCCAATGACGAGGATGAGTAGATAGCGCATGAGTGGTGTGTGGGTTGGCCCGTTCTCCGACGCCCTGCGGGGGGTCACGGTAACGCAAAGTCGGGATCGGGCAGCGCTCGCGCCCGAACAAAGGAACGGCCTTCCGGGAACGGTTCGGGAGTTTGCTCGGGTGCGCCTCGTCGTCGGGCAGTCTGCTCGAGGAGCCACGCCTCGAAGCCGGATGCGACGAGACCGGCTGAGGAGTCCTGGCTCGCGGCTGCGCGCGTGGCCAGGTGATTCGCATATTCGTTTTGCGGGTGGCCGTGATGACCGCGGACCCACCGCCATTGGTACTCATGCGGGGAGTTACGGAGGACGGCCACGGCCTCGCGCCAGAGCGTCAGGTTCTCGATGGGGCCGCTCTTTCGCGTCCATCCGCGCTGGGCCCAGCCGTGCACCCATTCTTGAAGGCCGTCGATCAGATACCGAGAGTCACTGGTGAAAATGACGCTCAGCGGTGACTGCTTCGCGGATATGCCGCGGATGCCTTCGATCAGCGACCGGAGTGCCATGCGGTTATTGGTCGTCGCCCGCTCGGACATCCAGTAGTCGCGCCGCACGATCTCCCCGGTGCGGGGGTGGCGATACTCGATGAGGCCGCCCGCGCCTCCCGGGTTATCGCCGGCCCGCCCGTTGCCGAGGCAGGACTCGTCGGCGTAGATAGCTACGAGCGGAAAGGACGCGCCCGCGGGTGAGCGCCGAGGAGAGGTCGGCATGCCTAGCGAGCCAGGACGGGCTCGACGGTGTCGATCTCGTCGAGAAAGACGGTCAGCGCGTCCCCCGTCGATGGATGCTGCGCATCGAGCGCTTCACGCCCGGTGACGACCCGGAGGCGTTGGGGTAGCACGACGAGTTCTGCACCGCGTCGGACGATCGCCACACGGCGGCCGGTAAGGATTGCTCGCTCGAGCACATCGTATTGGGCGTGGGTGAGCGGGGGCATGGGATATAGTAAGGGACTAGGGGTAGGGACTAGGGACTGGGGACTAGATAGGGACTCGAGACAGGGGCTCGGGACTAGTGAACACCTCTGACGGCGGGTTCCAGTTCGCCGTGACGCGGCACGGCGTTTGTTCACCAGCACTGATCCCTAGCCACTAGCCCCTAGGAGTTCCCACGGCCTAGCATTTGCCGCCTGCGTCCGATATGGATGACGCCGCCGCGTCGATCCGTGCCTCGTCAGAGGCGCGGAGGCACCTGCACCACGATCGCCGGGACCTTTCTGAGGACTCGAGCGTGGTGGGGGAGGGACCATCGGGCTGGCCCCCTGTCGTATTGCTCTCGAACCGAGAGCCATACGAGCACATGCGCACGAGTCATGGGATCGAAGTCCGACGGCCGCCGGGTGGGCTCGTGTCGGCGCTGGATCCGACGGTCCGGCGCACCCATGGCGTCTGGGTCGCGTGGGGCTCCGGGACTGCCGATCGCGAAGCCGCCGACGCGGACGGGCGACTCGCCGTGCCGCCGCCGCCCGCCAAGCCGTCGTACGTGCTGCGGCGCGTGTGGCTCGATGATGCCGATGTCGATGGCTACTACCTCGGCTTCGCAAACAGCGTGCTGTGGCCGCTTTGCCATCTGCTGATTCATCACCTCCAGTTCCGCGACGAGGAGTGGGCGCGCTATGAGATCGTCAATCGCCGGTTCGCCGCGGCGGCTCGGGAGGAGGTCGATGCGACTCGAAGGCGAACATCGCGGCGAGCCGATCGTTTGGATCCAGGATTATCACCTCGCGCTCGTCGCCGCCACGTTGCGGCGGGCCGCGCCGGGCCTTTTCATTCACCAGCTTCTGGCACATTCCGTTTCCGCCCCCGGAAATGCTGCAGCTCCTACCCTACGGCGTCGTGGAGTCGCTGTTGCGCGGGCTGTTGGGTAACGACCTGTTGGCAGTTCCATACCGAACGATACGCTGTCAACTTTCTCGAGTGCGCCGCACAGCTGCTGCCGGGCGCGAGTGTCGATCGCGCATCCCTGACAGTGCGCTATGATGGGCGAACCACCGCACTCGGCGGCGTTTCCGATCAGCATCGACGTGCACCGATTCGAGGGGCTGGCGTCGTCGGAAGCGGGTACGGCGCGTGCCGCTGCGTTGCGACGGCAGTACGCGCCGGAGGGACGTCAGCTCGGGATCAGCGTGGACCGCGTCGACTACACCAAGGGGATCGTCGAGCGGCTGCGCGCACTCGATGTGTTGTGGGAGCAGTACGCCGGAGCTTCGGGCACGCTTCACGATGCTGATCGTCGCGGTCCCGTCGCGCACTGAGTTGCGGCCGTACCAGGCGCTCGAGCGGGAGATCTGGAGAGCGGTCGACGCGCTCAACGCGCGATATGGCACCCCGACTGGACGCCGATCGTGTACTTCACGGAGGCCATGCCCGCCCGCTGAGCTCGCGGCCATCTATCGTGCGGCGGATCTCTGTCTTGATCTCCTCGATTCAGGACGGCATGAACCTCGTGGCCAAGGAGTTCGTCGCGTGCCAGATCGATGAGCGCGGCGTCCTCGTCCTCAGCCGGTTTACGGGCGCGGCGCAGGAGATCGATGGTGCGGTGCTGGTGAACCCGTTCAACGTGGACGGGTTCGCGGCCGGCATTCGAACGCGCGTTCGACATGCCACTGGCCGAACGCGCGCGGCGGATGTCCGCGATGCGCGATCGTCTGCGACATGCGACGGTCTTCGACTGGCTCGACGCCGTGACGGCCCGTGTCGCATGCCATGACGGGCGCAGCCTCATCGCGGACGCGCCCGTCGCGGGAATGACGACAGAGCTCTTCACACCGCCCTGTCGCCGCCGGCCGCCGCCGAGGCGAGTCGGCCAGGACGTCCAGGCGCACGGTCGGCCGCTACGCGCCGATCTCCGACTACGGCGGCGATCGGCGATCTGCACACGCGGCGCTCGTGAGCCGCAGCGGCTCCATCGACTGGTACTGCCCGCAATCCTTCGACAGTCCCTCGGTATTCGCTGCGCTGCTCGACGCGAGGCGCGGTGGATACCTGTCGATCCAGCCGACGGCTCCGTACACCGTCGAGCAGCGCTACGTCCGCTCGACCGCGGTGCTCGTCACGACGGTTCCGCACGGCGGCGGGCGTGGTTGACGTCACGGATTTCATGCCGATTGTCAGCGGTCGCCGGCCGTTCGCGGAGATTCACCGACGCGTCACCTGCGTGAGCGGCACCGTCGAGGTCGAGGTCGTCTTCGCGCCGCGCTTCGACTACGACGCGTGTCCGACGCACGTGCATCCGCGCCGCCATGGCCTGCTGGCCACCGACGCTGAGGATGAGGTCCTGACGGTGGCGACCGTACCGGACATCTGGTGGACCGTGGATGCGGGCGTTGCGCGTGCGAGGCTCATGATCTGTGCGGCGCCGTACGGCGGCAGCATTCGCTGGGGACCGAGGAGCCACGCGATGAAGCGACGGCCCCGTCGGACTCGGACGCGAGCGGCACGCCGTGGCGACGGCTCGTCAGTCGCGTGGTCCGCGGTGCAGGCGCCAATGGCGCGACGCGGCCGGAGGCTCCATCACTCGCGCAGCGAGGACCAGGCAAGATCGGCAACTCCATGGCGCGTGCGGGACGCGCCATGGGTCGCCGGCTGACAGGTGCGATGGCTCGATTTGCGGGACCACGCGACCCGTTCCAGCGGGAATGGGGCAAGCGAGTCGAGCCGGCGCAGCCGGAGGACGGCAACAGCTGCGTGTGGTTCGTCCTGCGGTACGACGACGATGAGGTTCGCCCGCTCGGCCGCGTACGAATCCGACGAAACGCTCGCTGATACGCTCACGTTCTGGGACGCGTGGGTCGGGCACATTCGCTACGACGGCCCCTATCACGACGCGGTGATTCGGTCGGCGGTGACGCTCAAGCTGCATGTGCTACGAGCCCACCGGGCGCAATCGTCGCGGCACCGACGACGTCGCTTCCCGAAGCAGATCGGCGGCGTGCGAAACTGGGACTACCGGTTCACGTGGATCCGAGACTCGGCATTCGTCCTGTACTCGCTGAGCATCCTCGGTCATTCGAACGAGGCCGACCGGTTCATGGAGTTCCTGAAACGGGTCGCGCGCCGGACGACCGACACGCACCTGCAGGTCATGTACGGCATCGATGGGCGTCGCGCATCTCACCGAGCAAACTCTTGCCCCAGCTCGAGGGCTACCGAGGCTCGAGCGCCGGTGCGGATCGGCAACGCGGCGTACGATCAACTGCAGCTCGACGTGTACGGCGAGTTGCTGGAGACCGCCTATCTGTGGAGTCGCACGCGGGCGTTGTCGGAAGGGACGTGGTCCACGCTCGCATCGCCTCGTCGATTGGGTGGCCGATCACTGGCGGCGGCCGGACAGCGGCATCTGGGAGGTGCGGGCGGGACTGCGGCATTACGTGCTCAGCAAAGTGATGTGCTGGGTGGCGCTCGACCGCGGCATCCGCATGGCGCGCGAGTTCTCGCTTCCGGCCCCGCTCGATCGATGGGAGGCGGAGCGTGCCGCGTTCATGCCGATGTGCTGGCCAATGGCTGGAGCGAGGCGAAGCAAAGCTTCGTGCAGTACTACGGGACGGACGCGCTCGACGCGTCCAATCTCGTCATTCCGATGGTCGGCTTTCTCCCGCACAGCGATCCACGTGTCGTCGGCACCGTGCAGGCCACGCTACGCGAGCTGACAGCGAAGGCGAGGAGTTCGTGTACCGGTACCGGAACGACGACGGCATTCCGGGCGAAGAAGGCGTCTTCTCGATCTGCACGTTCTGGCTGGCCGAGGCACTCGCGCTGTCGGGTGACCACGAGATCGCGCGCAAGCCATCTTCGAGCGCATGCTCGGCCAGGCGAACCACGTCGGTCTCTACAGCGAGGAGCTCGATCCGGAGACCGGCGATTCCTCGGCAATTTCCCGCAGGCGTTCACGCACATTGCACTGATCAACTGCGCGCACGTCATGGACGGACTGCAGGGAGACGCAAGAGATCGGGGATCGGCGAGTCGGGGCTCTGGAGGGCGGTCACTGCCCGCGGCCGGCGAGGAGAACGACGGCAGCGCGACCGCGAGCGCCTGCATCGTCCATCCCGTGCGCTCGAACGCCGCCCATCCCGTGCTCGCGGATCACGGCGTCCGTGTTCGTCGAGACGGGGCGGCGGAAATCGCACGCGGCCTGGGACGGACGGGGCGATGCCGGTGAGGGGCGACGCGTCCATTCGGCCAAGGCCTCGTCGCACCGTGCGCACCAGTCCACAGGGGACGTCAGCGGCTCGCAGGCATACCGACCCAGTCGGCAGCCATCCTGCTCTCGGATGCGCGCTGCGATCGCGGTGACCACGTCGCTCTCGCTGCGCGGACACGGCCGACGTTGGTGGCGAGGCGTGGGTCGCTCGCGAGCGCTTGGAGACTCGAGTGCGCGTCGCGCAGGCACGCCATTGCGCGTCAGTTCCGACGGCGACGGCAATTGGACGGTCGGCGGCCTCGAACAGCTGATAGGGGACAAGGTTGGGGTGTGCGTTGCCCCAGCGGGCCGCCTCTTCCTCGCTGACCAACACGTTTTGCGCGACGTTGACGAGCGCGGCGGTCGCGCTGTGGGCGAGCGAGATCGTGATGTGTCGCGCGGCGGCCGACAGCTGCTGGCCGCGCTCACGGCCCAAGAGGGCGCGCGAGCACGGCAGCGGCGGCGTCCTTGCCGGCGACCACGTCCGCGAGAGCCACGCCGATCTTGGTCGGCCATCCGGCCGGGTCGCCGGTGATGGCCATCCATCCCTGCTCGGCTTGGATGACGAAGTCGTACGCGATCCGATCGCTGGTCGGCCCGAAGCCCGGAGATCGTGCACCAGACGAGCCGCGGGTGACGGTCGAGGAGCTGAGCGGCCCCGAGGTTGCGGTGTTCGAGCATGTGGGGTCGAAAGTTGTCGACGACGACGTCGGCGCCGGCGGCGAGATCCGCGATGAGGGCTTGGCCGCGCCGGACTGTCGAGGTCGGCCGCGACGCTCCACTTGTTGCGATTGACACTCAGGAAATAGGCGCTCTGACCGGCCGTCGTCGAACGGCGGTCCCCAGCCTGCGACTGTCGTCCCCCGACCCGGGACGCTCGATCTTTATGACGTCAGCCCCCAGATCTCCGAGAAGCATTGTGCATAGCGGGTCCGGCCAGCACCCGCGTCAGATCGAGTACACGGAGGCCAGTGAGATAATTCTGATACAATGCTGTCATGATAATGGTGCTATTTTAGCGGGTGACCGCCGGGCAGGTGTCGCGCGCGAGCCGGTCGGGCACGCCTTGCATAGATGATGAAAAATCATATACTTACCGCCGCGCGCGGCCGCGTACGACGGCGGAGCGGTTCGCGTCACGAACTTAGGGGTTAAGGGCGACGCAGGCGTCGCCCCTACCCGCCGCGCCTGTGACGCCTTCAATACATTACTATCGGGGGCTCGATGTGTCTGGAGCCTCCCCCTGCGACCGAGGGCGGACGGAGCACGCACGCTATGGTGGACAAAGTGCAAATTACTGAAGTTCGACCCGCTACCGACGGTGCACCACCGCCGGCGGCGATGCCTCCGAAGCGGAGCCCAGGGCATCGGGGCGCCGACGTACGGGACACCGTGGCCGAGATGGCCGCGAAAGCGCAAGAGATCAGTCAGGAAGCCGGCAGCAAGATGGCCGCGGCCATGAAGGACGTGATAAGCGCCGCGGCTGGCTGTCGAGTGGCTTCGCGATCGAGAGCGCACGCGACCTCGTCCAGTACATGGTCCGGCGGGGCCAGATGACGCAGGAAGAGGCCGACAAGCTGATCCGCGAAGCGGAGGCGGCCGACGCCAAGCGTAATCCGCACCCGGTACCGCCGCCGTCGCGCGTTCCCAAGCCGCCCCCGCCGCCCCCGCCGGAGCGGACGGAACCCTTTGCGTCGCCTGCATTTGGGATGGCGCGTCCCGTGGCGGTGCCCGGTCCCGTCCATGGGGAGGCCCTCGCCGCGGCAGCTGCCAAGCAAGTTCGGCCGTCTGGCCCGTCCGGCCCGCGTAATCGAGCCGGTGCGTGCGGCGCCGGCTAAGAAGGCCTCCGTGGTAGCCAAGCCCAAGAAAAAGGCGACCGCGGCAGCCAAGCCGAAGGCGGCAGCCAAAAGCGTGAAAAAGAAGGCTGCGGCCAAACGGTAACAACCCCCGTTGTTACCTCCCGCACCGGAGGGTCGTCTGGCGGACGTGACTGTCGCGCTTCGATACTCCGGTGCTGCAGCGGGCCTATACACCGCGCGGGGAACGGGTTATGGTAGCGCCGTGAAAACGACGGTGACTGTGGTCCAAGCCGACCAGGTCGAGGCCGATCAGCAAATCATCGGACGTGTCCTCGCGGGCCACCGTGAGGACTTCTCCGTCCTGATCGGCCGGTACAGCGACGCGCTCTATCGGCACGCCCTGGGGATGACGGGCAGCCCCGATGTTGCGGAAGACATCCTTCAAATGTCCTTTATTAAAGCGTACCAACATCTCGCTGAGGTGCGGGGACGCTTCGACGCTTGGGTGTTTCGCATTGTGGCGAATGGGTGCAAGGACTGGCTCAAGAACATCCGGCGCACGCACCTCAGTTACGACGAGGACGACCAACCATCAGGATATGCGACTCCTGAAGAAGACCTCGATCGGACCGAGTTGCGTGGCGATCTCGACCGCGCACTTGCGGCGCTCGCGCCGAGTTTGCGCGAAGCGTTCGTGATGAAGCATGTCGAGGGACGCTCGTACGAAGAGATGGCTGATCTGCTTGGCACCACTGTCGGGGCTCTGAAAATGCGCGTTCATCGCGCACGAGAGGCGCTCCAAGTACTTCTAGAGGAGAAATACGCCTAATGCATGACGACCTGAATGCACACAGCGAGCGTGAGCAGAATCCCCGCTCGCGCGTGCCAGAGCCCGGAAAGGGCGGGGACGTCGGCTCGCAGCGGACCGGAGACGGCTCGCGCATGGCGGACCGGGAGGTCCCGATTGAATTGACTCGTACACCCGATCTCGTGCACGCTTGGTTGGACGGTGAGATGCCCGAGTCCAGTGTCCGCGGCGCCGAAGCTGTGCGCCATGTCGAATTCTGGAAGCGGCTCGACCGCGATCTCGAAGTGCAGCGGCAGATGCACGCGCCGACTGACCTGACCGAGCGGATCATGGCGGCTTTGCCGGCAACGGCGCCCCGCTTGGTCGCGCCCTGGTGGCACCGACCGATCGAGATGCATCCGTTGGCTGTCGCCGCGGCCGCCGCTGGCCTGCTCGCACTCGGTGCAGCGATGGGCTCGTCGCTGAGGCACTAAGAGCGCGGGATTCGGGGGTCGGGGATCGGGGATCGGGAAGGAATTGAGGGTCAGCGACGTTGTCGCTGACCCTCTTCGATTGATCACCAACCTTGTATGCCGGCACGCCGGCGGCAGACCAATGAGCCGATGCATGGGTTCGCCCTTCCAATCGATGAAGGCCAGGACGTCAGTCCTGGCCTTCAATTCCTTCCCGACCCCCGACCCCCGACCCCCGCGCTCTTCAGACGTGAATCGCGCGACCCAGGACCGCGAGCGCGGCTTCCTTCGTCGCCTCTGACAGCGTCGGGTGCGCGTGGACGGTTGGTCCAATGTCGTCGGCGCTCGCACGATACTCGAACCCGAGCACCACCTCCGCGATCAGCTCGGATACGTTGGGGCCGACCAGGTGGGCGCCCAGCAGCTCATCGGTGTTGGCATCCGCGATGAACTTCACGAATCCCGTCACGTCGCCCAACGTGCGCGCCCGCCCGTTGGCCAGTACGGGAACCTGCCGATCTTGTATGGCCGACCCGAGGCTTTGACCTCGTGCTCGGCGAGGCCGACGACCGCGATCTCCGGCCACGTGTAGACAATCGACGGGATGGAGTGGTAGTGCATGCGGCTCGGCTGGCCCGCGATCACCTCCACCGCGACGACACCTTCCTCCTCGGCTTTGTGCGCGAGCAGCTTGCCGCCAACGGCGTCGCCGATCGCGTACACGTGCGGGAGATTGGTGCGCATCTGGTCGTCGACCAGGATCTCACCGCGCGGCGCCGAGCTGCGAGCCCGAGCGCAGCGGCGTCGATACCACCGAGGCTCGGTCGCCGCCCGATCGACGACCAGCACGTAGTCGCCCTCGACCCGCTCTGTCGGGGCCGCCGTCCTTTTGCGACTCGACGCGCACGCGCGCGCCGACTGCCGTGCGCCACCCGTGACGCGCACGCCGGTTCGGAAATCGAGACCCTGTTGGCGGAAGACCTTCTCCATCTCGCGCACGACGTCGGCGTCGTAGCCGGGCAGGATGGAGGGCGCCAGCTCGAGCACCGTGACCCGGGCGCCAAGGCGTCGCCACACCGAGCCGAGCTCGAGTCCGATGGCACCAGCACCAATCACGATCAGGTGCTCCGGCACCTCGCGGGATCCGTAGCGCACCGACGTTCGAGAGGACGCGCTCCTCGTCGAACGGCAGGAAAGGAAGGGCGATCGGGACAGATCCAGTCGCGATGACAACGTCGCGCGCTTGATAGCGCGTCACCGCGCCCGCCGCGTCGGTGACCTCGACGAGGTTGCCGGCGCGCAGCCCACCGCGCCCCTTGGCCCACGTGATCTTGTTCTTCCGGAACAGGAACTCGATCCCCTTGGTGTTCTGCGCGACGACGTCATCCTTGCGCTTGAGCATCCGTGGCAGGTCGAGGGTGACGACGGCCGCATGAAAGCCGTGCTCGGATGCGTGCAGCTTCGTGAACTCGAAGTGCTCAGAGCTCGTCAGGAGTGCCTTCGATGGGATGCACCCGACGTTGACACACGTGCCGCCCAGCGTCTTGTCCTGCTCGACGCAAACAGTGGTCAGGCCCAGTTGTGCGGCGCGAAGCGCGGCGACATAGCCGCCGGGGCCGCCGCCGATGATGACGACGTCGGCGGCCACAGGGGATGTCGTAGTCACGCCACCAGCATCGAGGCCGGGTCCTCCATCAGCTCCTTGACGCGGACGAGGAACAGTACGGCCTGCTGACCATCGACCATGCGGTGGTCGTACGAGAGCGCGACGTACATCATCGGCCGGATCACGACCTGGCCATTGGCCGCGATCGGGCGATCCTGGATCTTGTGAAGGCCGAGGATCCCCGATTGCGGGTAATTGAGGATCGGAGTGGAGACGAGCGAACCGAAGACGCCGCCGTTGGTGATCGTGAAGGTCCCGCCGGTCAGATCTTCGATCGCGAGCTTGCCAGCCCGCGCTCGCACCGCAAGCTCAGCGATCTCCCGCGCCACCTCGATCATCCCCTTGGCGTCGGCGTCACGAATCACGGGCACGACCAGCCCCTGATCGGACGCGACCGCGATCCCCATGTGGACGTAGTGCTCGTAGACGATGCTGTCGCCCTCGATCTGCGCGTTGACGACGGGATACTGCTGGAGCGCCAGGCATGCGGCTTTCACGAAGAACGGCATGAAGCTGAGCTTCACGCCGTGCTCGCGCTCGACGCGCTCGCGCAACCGATCTCGTAGCCCGCTCACCGCGGACATGTCGATCTCGTTGAACGTCGTGAGGTGTGCCGTCGTGTGCTGAGCCTGGACGAGATTCTCGGCGATGCGCTTCCGGCGCGTCGTCATCTTCTCTCGCGTCTCGCGGGTCCTCGTCGGCGCTGCGGTGCCGTCGGCGGTCCGCGCGCCGTTTGGTGCTGCGGCGGCTTTCGCTCCCTGTTGCTCGAGCACGTCGGCCTTGCTCACGACGCCGCCCCGCCCCGTGCCGGTGACGCGACTGAGGTCGATGTCCTCTCGCGCGGCGGTGCGTTGCGCGGCCGGTGACGCGCGCACGCCGCCGTCCTTCGCCGGCGCGGCTGCTTTGGACGAGACGGAAGCGGCCGGTGCGGCCGTTACCGTGCTCGCACTCGCACGGGCCGCCGCGCCCGAAGCATCCATCGCGGCGCCCGCCGCGGCGGGCGCCGCGGCTGCGACCGTGGCAGGCACTGCTGCCGTTTCATCGACTTGTCCCAAGAGGTCGTCGACTTTGACCACGTCGCCGGCCTGCTTTGCCTGGGACACGAGCACGCCAGGCTTCAGAGCCGGCACCTCGACGGTGACCTTGTCAGTCTCCAATTCGACAATCGTCTCACCGGCGGCGACCGCCTCGCCCGGCTGCTTGGCCCAGCGCGAGATCGTGGCTTCGACGACGGACTCGCCAAGTGGCGGGACTTTGATCGCGATCATTGAATGGGGCCCGGGAGGACGTAAGCGGATGCTGGTGGCGCAATATAACTTCCCCAAGGGCGACGCATGGCGTTGCCCCTACCGGTCAGTGGCACGGATCGGAGTCGTCTACGTTCTACTTTCCGCTGTTCTACTTTCTGGAGCGCTTTAGCGCCCGCGGCGTCGCCCCTACCTCGATATCTTGTGCGAGCATTGACGATCAGCGCGCACGGCGGGCTGGAGCGGCTCACGTACCGCACAGATCTGCCGGACCCCGTCATCCAGCATGGCGGTGAGGTTCGTGTCCGTGTCCACGCGGCTGCGCTCAACCATCTCGACTTGTTCGTCCTCGACGGACTGCCGGGTGTGACGATCGTTCCGCCGTGGGTCGTCGGAGCGGATGCGGCTGGCGTCATCGACGCAGTCGGTCCTGACGTGCGGGGTGTGGCCGTCGGGGACTTCGTGATCATCAATCCGGGCGTGAGCGACGGCACCTGCGCGTACTGCCGCGCGGGTGAGCAGTCGCTGTGCGTGCGATTTCAGATCCTTGGGGAGCATCGACCCGGCACGTTCGCCGAGTACGTGGTCGTGCCGGCGGTCAACGTGCGCGCGGTGCCGGCGCCGCCGGCGGGTGACTCGCGAGCGCTGGCCACAGCCGCCGGATTCACGCTGGCCACGCTCACGGCTTGGCGGATGGTGGTGACACGCGCCCGGGTGACCGATGCAGACAGCGTCCTGATTTGGGGGATCGGCGGTGGTGTGGCGCAGGCGGCTCTGCAGATCGCGAAGGGCCGCGGCGCATACGTATGGGTGACGTCCGGTCATGACGAAAAGCTCCAGCGCGCCCGCGACCTGGGGGCCGATGAGGTCATCAACCACAGCACGACCGATGTGGGGCGGATGATTCGCGATCGGACGGGCAAACGCGGCGTGGACGTTGTCATCGATAGCGTCGGCCACGCCACGTGGGGTCAGTCGTTGGGGGCGCTGGGTCGCGCCGGCCGACTCGTGACCTGCGGTGCAACCTCAGGCCCCATGGTCGAGACGGACCTCAGGCGGATGTTCTGGAATCAATGGACCCTCATGGGGTCGACCATGGGGAACGAGGCGGAGTTTGGCGCGATCGCCGCGGAGTATCGGGCCGGCCGATTGCAGCCCCCGATCGACTCCTTCGTGCCGCTGGCGGAGGGGCCGGCTGCGTTTGGCCGGCTGCAGTCGGATGCCCAGTTCGGAAAGATCGTGGTGGATTGCCGTGCAGGCTGAGGACCGCCGGGCGCAGTACGCGCCGGAAGAGGAACAGGGGATCCGGGCCCAGTGGGAGGCGGGTACCAGTGGGCGCTGCCCGCGGTGTGCTGTATCCATGAACGAGCGGGCGATGGGCGGCGGGTCCTTCGGTCTGGGCTACGCGCGCCGGCGTGTGTGGCTCCTCTGTCCTCGGTGCCGCCGCAGTGTGATCTTTGATGCAGCGCGAGGAACGAGAAACTGAGACTTCCTCCCATGGGCCCAGACAGCCTCACTTTCGCCGCCCGTCTCCAAGTCAGCTTCGCCCAGATCGTCGAGTACCTGCCGCGATTCGTCGTGGCGCTGGTGCTCGTGTTCGTGGGCTATTTGCTCGCACGTCTGTTGGAGCGTGTGACCGAGCGACTCCTGCGCCGCATCGGCTTCAATCGCATGCTCGAAGTGGGTGGGGTGATGGATGCGGTCGAGCGATCGGGATCGCATCTCAATCCGACACGCGTCGCTGGGAATCTGGTCTTCTGGACGGTGATGTTCGCCGCGCTAGTGATCACGGCCAATGCCGCGGGATTCGAGTCGCTGGCCAACGTGTTCTCGGAGCTCGTGGGCTATGTGCCCAGCGTCGTGGCAGCGATCGCCATCATCATCGTCGGCATCCTGCTCGGCGCACTCGTGGGTGGATTGATCATGGTGTCCGCCGGCTCGCTGCGTGGTGGACCGACATTGGCACGCGTCGGACGCGGCGGCGTGATCCTGCTGGCGATCTTCATGGCGTTGCAGGAGCTTGGTGTCGCCACGGAAATCGTGACGACGGCGTTCGCGATCCTGTTCGGGGCGGTCGCGTTAGCGCTTGCACTGGCGTTCGGGCTCGGGAGTCGGGAGCTAGCCGGCGAGATCACACGACAGTGGTACGAGCAGTATCGCGCGGAGCGCGAAGCGATCGCGCGCGGGAGCGCGGCGCACGAGCGGGAAGAGGATGCGGCCGAGGCGCTCGCAGTGTCGGAGGTTGACGGCCGAGATCGCTGGTCACCCGGGGCCAATGCGCCCGCGTCGAGACCGGTCGCAACCGACAGCAAGGCAACGACTTAGCTTTCACCCGTCTGGTTGCGTCGGCCCCGGCCTTCGGGTACTTTTCGAGGTTCACACACGCGATGGCGGCGTGCCGTTCACGTCGCCTCCCCCGTTCGTAGCGGCGTGGCGCGCTCACCCGCGGCGCCGGTGTTTCCCTGAGACCGAGTCATGACTGCACCGAACAACCGAGAACGCATCCTCCCCCGGCCGATCGACGACGAGATCAAAGAGTCGTTCATCAACTATTCGATGAGTGTCATCGTATCGCGCGCGTTGCCGGACGTGCGTGACGGACTCAAGCCCGTCCACCGGCGGGTGCTGTTTGCGATGAACGAGCTTGGGCTGGTGCCGGGGCGCCCGTACAAGAAGTCGGCGACGGTCGTGGGTGATGTGCTCGGCAAGTATCACCCGCACGGCGACATGTCGGTCTACGACGCGATCGTGCGCATGGTGCAGGATTTCTCGCTCCGCTATCCACTGGTCGACGGGCAAGGCAATTGGGGCTGCTTTACCGGCGATACGCGCATCAGGCTCCTCGACGGTACTGAACGCACATTCGCCGAACTGGCTGAGCTTCCTGGGGATCAGATCTTCCACGTGTACTCGGTGGATGCGTCCGGCAGCATCGAAGTCGGCGAGGGACACTCCTCTCGTATCACGCGGCGCCAGGCACCGCTCGTCGAGTTGACTTTCAATGACGGCTCGACCGTGCGCTGCACGCCGGACCATCGCTTCATGTTGAGAGACGGCACCTGGAAGGAAGCCGTGCATCTCACGATCGATGACAGCCTCATGGCGGGGCATTTCGATACCGCACGCGTAAGTGCTCGGACGCGCGAGTACCTGCGAGTTCGTCAACCGGCGAGCGGCGAATGGGAGTTCGTGCATCATATCGCCGATCGTTTCAACGCCGAACGAGGCTTGCAAACCGTTATCAAAGGCCCGTTCGTACGGCATCACCAGAACTTCGATCGCTTCGATAATCGGCCGAACAACATCGTTCGGATGGAGTGGCTCGAGCACCTACACCTCCATGCGGACCACCTGCGCAACCTGTGGCAAAGCGACGATTTCCGCGCAGGACAGCGACGCGGAGTCCAGGCATATCATGCCGGTCACCCCGAAGCGGCCGCGGCGAATCGTGAGCGGCTAAGGGCTCGGAACACGTCCCCTGATTTCAAAGCAGCCAACGGGCCACGTGTCGCGACCGCTCTCAAGGCGCGGTTTGCTCGGCAGCCGGAACTAGCAGCGGAATTGGCGGCCCGCATGCGTGCGTTATGGCAAGATCCAGACTACCGGTCCCGCATGTGCTCCGCCCTGAAAGGGATTGAGACGCGCCCTCTGTCGGAAGCCCAGCGCAGGCGCGTGGCACGCATTATTGGCGAGAAGAGCAAAGCCATGTGGGCGGACCCGACAAAGCGGGCTTCGATCGTCGACGCGCTTGTTGCTGCCTTGCGTGACCCTGCCAGGCGTGACGTCTTGAGTGAGCGCTCGCGGCGCCTGTGGCTCGATCCGTCGTACAGGGCCAAGTACCCCGACGGGCATCACGCGCGGATGGCTGCTACTCTATGGGCGGACCCGCGGACGACCGAGCTACACCGAAAAAAGATCGCTCGCCAGTGGTCCGATCCGACATTCCGTGCGCGGCATTCTGCAGGTCGCGAGGTGGATTGGGCAGCGCGTCGGGCTCGCAATCCGAATGCGATGCGCGACCTGGCAAACCGTGCCGCTGCAGTCCTCTCCGAGCGATGGACGGATGACGAGTACCGCGCCCGAGTGATGCGCGCGAAAATCGCGGGGTATGCCTCGCGGCTCGTCGCCGAGATCGGCCGCGATGCGATCGCTCCGACTGTGTTCGACGCGCGCCGAGTTGGTAATTGGGTGCCCAAGAGTGAAAAGGCCGCGGCTTACTTTGGCGGCTTTACTCAGCTTCTGGACGCAGCCGCAACGCACAACCATCGTGTGGTTCAGGTTCGTCGCCTCGATCAACTGGCTGAAGTCTACGACATCACGGTCGACGAGCATCACAACTTCATGCTCGCGAACGGGTGCGTAGTATCGAACAGCGCTGATGGGGACAACGCGGCGGCCTACCGATACACTGAGGCGCGGCTCACGCGTGTGGCGATCGAGCTCCTGGCCGACATCGACAAGAACACGGTCGATTTCGCGCCGAACTTCGACGACCGGCTGCAGGAGCCCAAGGTGCTGCCCGCGGGCTTCCCCAACCTCATCGTCAACGGCTCGTCGGGCATCGCGGTCGGGATGGCGACGAATATCCCGCCGCACAATCTCCGCGAGATCATCGACGCCGTCATCGCACTGATCGATAACCCGGAGCTGACCGCGGGCGACCTCAGGAAGATGGTCAAAGGACCGGATTTCCCGACCGGCGCCTACATTTACGGCCGGCAGGGCATCAAGGACTATCAGGATACCGGCCGCGGACGGATCGTGATGCGCGCGCGGGCGGTGATCGAGGAACGTGAATCGGGCGGGCGTGCCCAGATCGTCGTGACCGAGTTGCCGTATCAGGTCAGCGGGGCGAAGCTGGAAGAAGTGATCCGCGACCTCGTGGCAGAGAAGAAGCTCGAAGGGATCACGGCGATGCGGAACGAGACGAACCGCGAGGGACGCCGCATCGTGCTCGAGCTGCGGCGGGATGCCATCCCGCGTGTGGTGCTGAACCAGCTGTACAAGCACACGCCGATGCAGGCGACATTCGGCGTCATCATGCTGGCGCTCGTGCCGGACCCGCAGACGCAACAGCTCGTGCCCAAGGTGATGGCGCTCAAGGAGCTGCTCACTCACTACATCACGCACCGCCATCAGGTCGTCGTTCGGCGGTCACAGTTCGAGCTCGACAAGGCACTCGAGCGCGAGCACATCCTCGAAGGGCTCAAGATCGCCGTCGATAACATTGACGAGGTCGTGAAGCTGATCCGCAAAGCCGAGGACACGCCGCAGGCGAGTACGCGGCTGCAAGCGCGGTTCAAGCTCAGTGAGCGTCAGGCCGAAGCGATTCTCAACATGCGTCTGGCCAAGCTCACCGGCCTCGAGATCGACAAGCTGGAGGCCGAGCTCAAGGACGTTCGTGCGACGATCAAGGATCTGCGCGCTCTGCTCGAGTCACGACCGCGACGGATGAAGCTCATCAAGGACGAGCTCACGCGCGTCGCCGAGGAGTACGGCGATGAGCGACGCTCGGAGATCACGAGCGACGAGGGGGAGTTCACGATCGAAGATCTGATCGCCGAAGAAGACATGGTGATCACCGTCTCCCACTCCGGGTACATCAAGCGCACGGCGGTCTCCACGTATCGGCGTCAGCGACGGGGCGGCCGCGGGCTCTCGGGGCAGGACCTCAAGGACCACGACTTCATCGAGCACCTCTTCATCGGCTCGACGCACGACCACATCCTGTTCTTCACCGATGATGGACGGTGCTTCAAGATCAAAGTGCACGAGATCCCGCAAGCGGGACGTGCGACCAAAGGCCGTCCGATCGTGAACCTGATCAACGTGTCGCCGGATACTTCGATCAAGGCGATGCTGCCGGTCACGGAGTTCTCGGCTAACCAGTATCTGCTCTTCTGCACCAAGAACGGCACGGTCAAGAAGACCGCGCTCTCCGAGTACGCGAACCCGCGCACGAATGGGATCAAAGCGATCAAGGTGGACGCGGGCGACGAGCTGATCGACGTCCAGGTGACGACTGGCACCAACGACGTCGTCCTCGCGACCCGTCACGGGTTGTCCGTGCGGTTCCACGAATCCGATGTGCGCGAGATGGGTCGCGACACCACGGGTGTGAAAGGCATCGAGCTGCGCCAAGGCGATGCCCTGGTGGGCATGGTGGTGATCCGCCGCGACGCGACGATCCTCGTCGTGACGGAGAACGGCATGGGCAAATGCTCGCATCTCGAGGAGTACCGGGTGCAGCGGCGCGGCGGGAAGGGCATCATCACCGTGAATCGCACGGAGAAAACGGGCGACGTCGTGGCCGTGATGGAGGTGCTACCCGCTGACGAGATCATGCTGATCACGATGCAGGGCCTCATCATCCGTTCCTCGGTCGCGCAGGTTCGCGTGACGGGCCGGATTGCGCAGGGGGTCAAGCTCGTGCAGCTGGACGCCGGCGACCGCGTGACCGCGGTTGCCCGGGTGGTGCCCGAGGAAACCGACGGCACAGAGAACGGCGAGGGGGCTGGCACGGTTCCGGGCGCGACGGACGACGCCGACGACAGCCCTGAATGAGTTGGTCCCGCCGCCCGCCATTGGCGGGCGGCGGTGCCCGCCGCCGTTGCGCTAGTCGACCTCATCCATACGACAGCCTGGTCGGTAAGACGCATCGCTGTTGCGCCTTCGGCGATCGACTCGTCAACACACGTCAAATCGTGATTGCGAGCAATGTTTATATGGCAAGAACCAAATGTTTCCCTGATCGCACCTGACGGGCCCGTCAATATCTTTACGCTCTTGCGACAGACGGATAGGTTAGAGCGCCCTCAGAGAGCGCACCTGTGGCGAGTGTCGCGGGCCGCAGCCGGTGCGCCCGGTACGGCGGCAGCGGCAACTCGTCCAGGATCCGGTAACCGCTTGCTCCGCATGGAATTCCCTCGGAATCCACACGCCGCTAACGCGCCCCCAACGGCTGCCGCACCGGCCGGAATTAGCCCCACCGAACGGTCGTCGATCTCGGCGATTCCGGCGGCGGAGGCCGAGCCGCGTCCACAAGGCGCTACGAAGCCGCCGGAGTCGCCGGCGCCGCTCGCCCCGGGCGCGACACCCGCACGGCATGACCCCGCGGCGGAGCTGTGGCCCGAAGGCGACTGGGCCCCGGAGCCAGGGGCGGGACAGGGTGTGTGGAGGCGGAGCCCAATCGCTGGCGTCATCGGTGCCAGCGCCGAAGCTCCCGTGCAACCCATTGAGATCGCTCCGACGCCTCCTATCGAGCCTCTCGAGGCTCCCGCGACGGACAACGCGTTCAACACGCTCGAATGGCCAGTGAATGACCCGCCGGGCGGCTCGGATGGGCGCGACCCGGTAGGTGCTCAACGCGATGTGCTGTTGTGGCAGCGGTGGGTGCGCTATCTGGGCGCCGCGCTGATGGGCGCGACCGCGCTCGTGCTCCACGGCCACGCACTGTACGCCGGCACGTGGGCCCCGTTGTTGATGCTCGCGCTCGCCTACGCGGCCGTGACCGCCATGGTCGCGTGGTTCCTCGCGTACGCCTCGGCCGATACACTCCCGCCACGGCTTCCCGCGTTGGTCATGGCATTCGATCTCGTGGCCGCAGCCGGGACGGTATATCTGACGACGCCGCCCCGCGACTACGACCGATTGCTCCTAATCGGCCTCGCGGTCGTGCAGGTGGCCGTCGTGTACTATGGCCTGTCGTGCGCGCTCTGGGGTCTCGGCGCGACGTTGGGCGCGTTCCTCGCCGGGGCGCTCCTGTTGCCGCCCGCCGTCCCCGGTCCACCGCCCACCGGGCTCAGCGTCGCTGCCGACGCAGGGACCTTCGCGTTTGCCGCGCTCGTGCTGTTGTACACCTTCGGCACGTTCCGCGCGCGGATGAACGCGCTGCGCCGATTCTGCCGCGATGTCGAGGTCGGCGACCTCGGAGGCACCTACGATGTCAACGCGGAGCGGCGACCCGACGATTTGACATTGTTGGCGCGCAGCGTCGAAGAGATGCGACAACGACTGATCGAATTAATTGGAACGGACCCTTTGACCGGGTGTCTCAATCGACGAGCGTTCGAGACGCGCCTCGCGCGCGATTGTCGACACGCGCGCCGTCGTGGCACGGCGTTGGCGGTGTTGGCAGTCGACGTCGACCACTTCAAATCAGTCAACGACACTTTTGGGCATCCGTTTGGGGATTACGTTCTGCACGCTGTTGCCGACATCATGAAAGAGACCGCGCGCGACACCGACGCGGTCGCGCGCTTGGGCGGCGATGAGTTCGTGTTGGTTCTCCCGGACACTGGCTGGCAAGGCGCGACGGCGTTTGCCGAACGGCTCCGCCGGAATGTGGATGACCACATCTTCGGCGATGATGTGACGTCGCTGCAGGTGACCATCTCAGTCGGCGTCGCGGTTGCGCGCGCAGTCGATGACCAAGGACCGGCAGCGCTGCTCGCGGACGCGGACCGGAGTCTGTACCGAGCGAAGTCTGCGGGGCGTAACCGGATCAGTGCCTGACCACAGGTGGCTATCTCTCTTCCCGAATCTGGCTGCGAGGCGGATGAACCAGTGATGGCCAACACGCGGATCCTCGTTGCCGACGACGATCCGGCCGTCCTCCAGACGGTGGCTTGGGTGCTGAAGGAGCAAGGCTACGACGTCAGCGCGGCGCGTGGCGGGCAGGCCCTGTTCGAGCGCCTCGAGCACGACACGCCCGACCTCTTGCTGCTCGATGTCGCGCTGCCGGGCGCCGACAACTACCAGATGCTCGAGCGGATCAAGTCGGACGCCCGCTGGCGCGACGTGCCGGTGCTGATGGTCTCGGCTCTGCCGCCAGACGAGGCGACCGTGCGAACCCTCGGCTTGGGGGCCGCCGACTTCGTGCGGAAGCCGGTGCGCGTCCGTGAGCTGCTCGCGCGCATCCAGGCCCAACTGCGCGTGCGCGCCACGTTGACGGCGGCGCGTGAGGCGCTCCGGTCGAAGGACGCGGAGCTGCGGCGCGCGCGAGAGGAAGCCGAGAGTCGGCGCAAGCTGGTCGATATCCTCCACGAGGTCACCGGAGACCTGTCGTCGGACGAGATCTACCACATCGTGGCTCGACGTGTCGCGCGTGCGCTCGATCTCTCGCACTGCTCTGTCATTCTCGCGCGGCCGGGTGACGAGTTCGGCCTGGTCACTACGTCCTACGAGAATCCGCCACTCCGCAATCTGCAGATCAACCTCGATCGGTATCCTGAGGTGCGTGCGGCCCTCGACGGCGGCTCGCCCATGCTGATCGAGGACCTGCGAACGAGCCCCCTCTACGACCGCATCCGCGCGATCTGGCTGCGCGAAGGCATCAGCGTCACGATCCGCTCGGTGATCGCCCTGCCGTTCACGATCGATCGTGCCCAGGCGGGTGTCTTCTTTCTGCGCCGCACCGGTGAGGAGCCGCCCCTGACCGTGGAAGACGTCGAGTTCGCCGATACGGTGATCCGAGCCGCGGTGGCGACGATCCAGCGCGCGCAGGTCATCGAGACGACGCGGGCCGACAACGCGCGCCTCGAAGCGCTCGCGCACACCGATCCACTGACGCAGGTGCTCAACCGTCGTGCACTGACCCTACGGCTCACGTCGGAGCTCGACCGCGCGCGGCGCTACAACTCCGTGTTGACGCTGCTCATGATCGATCTCGACCACTTCAAGCTGGTCAACGACACGCACGGCCACCTCGCCGGCGACGACGCCCTGCGACAGGTCGCGGGGCTGCTGCAGCACGCGGTCCGCAGCGTGGACGTGGTCGCACGATATGGCGGTGAAGAGTTCATCGTCGTGCTGCCGGAGACGGCGGAAGCGGGCGCTGTGGCGTTCGCCGAGCGCATCCGCGAACGCATCGCGGACCAGTCGCTTGCAGGGGTCGCCGCACCTGGCCCGGCGGACGCCGCACTCCAACTGACGGCGAGCATCGGAGTGGCCACGTTCCCGAGCCCGCGGGTGGATTCGGCGGAAGATCTCTTCGCCCAGGCCGACGCGGCGCTGTACCGCGCCAAAGCCGAAGGACGCAACCGCGTGCGCGTCTAGCACTGCGCTTCGCGGCGTGCGAGACCCGCACGCGGTAGAGAGGAGAAAGGAGAAAGGAGAGTAGACAAGCAGGAGCCCTGGGCTCATATCTCGGGCTCGTCAATGCTGTCTCCTTTCTCCTTTCTCCTGTTCTCCTTTCTCGGCGGGCGCACCGCGCCCGTCGCGCCCGATCCGGTCTTGACCCCGGGTGCGACCCTCCCGGTGACGACCGCGGACATCTGCGCACCGGGTTACAGTCGCAAGGTTCGCGACGTACCCGTCGAGGTCAAGCGAGACGTCTATCGCCGATACCACATCACGCACCATCGAAAGGGCGAATACGAGATCGACCACCTCATCAGCCTCGAGCTGGGCGGCTCGAACTCCGCACGCAATTTGTGGCCGGAGTCGTACTGGACGGCGCCGTGGAACGCGCACGTCAAAGACGTGTTAGAGAACACGCTGCACCGGGAGGTATGTGCGGGTCGCCTCCCGCTGGCGACGGCCCAGCACGACATTGCGACAGATTGGATCGCGGCGTACCAGAAGTACGTCGCTGCCGAGCCGCGCAGCCGGCCGCACTCGTAGAGAAGCTCGGGATTCGGGACGGCCCCGCGGGCCCGAGAAAGTAGCGAAGCAGAAAGTAGAGAGTAGACGAATTGCGCTCTTGTCTCCTTTCTACTATCTGTGGTTCTACGCTCTCGGGCCCGAAAGGGCCCGGGGGGAAAGGGCGGTCGCGATGTCGGCAAACAAAAAGCTCACGAAAATCCTGGCAGGCCGTACCGCGCTCCGCGTTGCATGGCAGGGCGCCACCGCGGTGGTGCAGTTCGATGACGGCTCGACCATGACGGTCCAGACGGCCGCAGATGCAGCGGGTGGGGCGACCCAGGCATCGCCTGGCGGACCTTCACTTGGGACCGCAGCGGGCGTCCTGGGCCGTGTGCGAGGCGTGCGCCAACAGGACACGACTCTCGATCTGGATTTCGAGAGCGGACCGACGCTCACCTTGCGGACCGCCGAGCCCACGTCGAGTGTACTAGTGCGAGCCCGAGATCAGACACTGGAGTACGCCGACTAATCCGGCGTAGCGGTGCCGGTTGCGGGTCAGCCTGCGACTAGATTTCCCCGCCCCATGAGTCCTCGCTGTCCACACTGTGGGACCACGTTTGCCGATGGCGCTCGGTTTTGTACGCGCGACGGCACGGCATTGACGACCGACGCGCCTCGCCCGGTGCGGCCGCCCAACGCGCGCGCGAGCACGCGACGCGGCCCGCCGGGCCAGACTGAGCGGCGAAAGCCGGCGTCGCCGACCAAGCGAGGCCATGCCCGTGGCCCGCACCCGGGCGGGGCGACGGAGCAGCGCGCCGCACGTGCTCGCGCGAGCGGTGCGCCGCGGGCGGCTCAAGGCGCGGGGTCTGAGGCACCGGCGCACGCAACGCTCGCCGGCACGACCATCGACGACCTGTACCGCATCGAGCGCAAGCTGGGCGAGGGCGGCATGTCGTTCGTGTATCTCGCAACCGAACTCACGACGGGCGATCGCCGTGCGGTCAAAGTGTTATCCCCGAGCTTGTCCCGTGATCAGAACGCCGTGGCGCGCCTCGGACGTGAAGCCGAGCTCGCGGGGCGCGTGCGCCACCCGAACGTGTGTCACATCGAGCGTTTCGGGCAGACGGCCGACGGGCTCGTCTACGTCGTCATGCCGTATCTCGAAGGTGAGATCCTCGCCGATCGGACGTATCGACTCCGGCAGCTCCCGCTCGAGGAGGTCGTGACCCACGTCGCCGACATCGCGGCCGGTCTGCAGGCGGCGCACGACCACAAGATCGTGCACCGTGATCTCAAGCCGGAAAACGTGATGATCGCGCGCGGCGCCGAGGGCAAAGAGTACGCGGTCGTGATGGACTTCGGGTTGGCTAAGGAGCGGCGCGCTGGCCCCGAGCTCGAAAAACTGACGGCGTCCGGGATCGTGTTGGGGACACCGGAGTTCATGAGTCCCGAGCAGCTGCGCGGGAAGCCGTTGGACGGCCGCTCCGACGTCTATGCGTTGGCGCTCATGACGGTGGAGATGCTTACGGGCACGTTGCCCTTCAGCGGCAAGTCCCAGCAAGAGCTCATGCTCGCCAGATTGCGCAACGAGCCTACGCCGCTGCGCCGCCTCCGGCCCGATCTCGCACTACCCGCAAGCGTGGAGCGCGTGCTCCTGAAAGGTTTGGCGCGCAGCCCCGACGAGCGCTACGCTTCGCCACCGGAATTCGCCGCCGCCCTCGAGGCGGCCTGTCGCCCGGGCGCGCTGGGCAACACTGCTCAGGTGCTGAAGAAATGGTTTGGATGACTCCTGCATTCGGCCGCTGGCCCCACGTGGACCGGCGTCGCAACGAACGCGTCGCGAAGCGAGGATGGATTGCAACCTCGCGGGAGGTGACTATTCCCCGTCTCTCGTTTGGCCAGACTGGCGCTCGATCCCGTGTGGGTGTTGCCGTCGCAATCGTGTTGACCCTGGTTGGGATCGCGCTGATGTCCCGGCCGCTCGCGGCCCAACAGGCCGCCGCAAAGGCGAAGCCAAAGACGGCGCACGAGGACACGGCTGCTGCTGTCAAGCCCGACACGACCCACCACTTCTCGGGTGTGATTGGTGTCGTCGTCGACAGCATCCACGAAGGCAAGCTCGCTGGTGCCGTCGTGTCCGTGGTGGGGACCAACCGACGCGGCACGACAGACGAGCAAGGCCAGTTCCGGATCGACAGTGTGCCGCCCGGTGAGTACCGCCTGACGCTGTCACACCCGGAGCTCGACACGTTGGGGCTGGCAGTGACGACGCAGCCGATCGGGATGCCGTTGGGCCGATATGCCGTCGTCCGCCTTGCGACGCCGTCGCAAGCGGCGGTGCTCGACTTGTACTGTCATGGCAAGCTGCTCGCGGGGCCAGGTGGCGTTATCGGCCGTGTGCTCGACGCCGACACGGACACGCCGGACTCTGGCGCCCACGTCTCGTTGGTCTACAACCCGCTCCAGGGAGCGATCGCGGCGCTGGCCAAGCAGCCCCCCACCGTGCGTGAGGCCCATGTGGACGACCACGGCATGTTCGCCGTCTGCGGCGTTCCTGCCACCCTCAAGGGCAAGTTGAGCGCGGAATTCCACCGCCAGACGACAGCTGAAGTTTCGGTCGATTTCGCGGACGGACAGTTCCTGGCGCTCGCGATGCTGCACGTCGCGGGTCCTGATACCACCACCCCGCCACCGGCGCCGCCCGCGGCGCCCGCGCGGGGCGGCAAGGGCGCCGCAGCGCCGGTCGTGGCCAGCAACGTGACCGGGCTTCGGACCGGGCACGCCGCTGTGACTGGTCGTGTCACCAATGTGATGGGTCAGCCGCTTGCTGGCGTCGACATATCCCTCGAGGGTGCCGCGCCGACGACTACGTCGGGAACAGATGGGACATTCAGCCTGCGCGGACTGCCCGCAGGCACGCAGGCGCTGGTGCTCCGCCACGTGGGCTACTCGCTCACGGACGTGACCGTGGACCTCTCCAACGTCGCCGTGCGCCAGGCGGACGTGAAGATGGCGCCCGCACCGCCGATGCTGGCCCGGGTGACCGTCGAAGGGAAACGTGACAAGGGGCTGCGTGACGTCGGATTCACGACCCGGTCGAAGGCCGGCATTGGCTCGTACATCACGGAAGATCAGATCGCTGAGCGCCAACCAACACAGATGACCGACCTTTTCACGCAGATGCGCGGGATTCGCGTGGACTACTCGAGCGGCTATCCGATGCTCGAGGACAGTCGGGATGCGAGCGGTGGCTGTGTGAGCTATGTCATCGACGGGAACCCCACACCGATGCCCGATCCGCAGGACTTCAACGACTTCATGCACCCAGACGAGGTCTCGGCGGTCGAGGTCTACACCTCCGCCGAAGCGCCGGCCCAGTTCCAGGTCGGTGGCAGCTCGAGCTGCGAAGTCATCGTGATCTGGACGAAGACGAAGATCGGGGGGTAGGGAGCGCGGGATTCGGGGTCGGCTTTTCCAGACGCCGGATCGCCTACCCGAACCCCTGACCCGAATCGCCCACCTTACTCTTTTGTCTCTTTGATGATGATCCCGCGCTTGGCCAGCTCCGCAATGTAGCGGGCTGGCGGGACGCACTCGTCGGGTGTGTGCACGCCGGGCGGCGTGATTTCACCGCGCGCCTGCATCTCGGCCGGTGATCGAGAGGGAGTAGCCCGTGGTGCGCATCATGGCGCTGATGCCGTGTACGGCGTCGTAGTAGTCGATGAGCTCCCATCCGAGGCGTGCGGGTCGACCCGCGCGGATGCCCTCGACCTGGACCCGCAGCGCGACGAGGTCCCGTCCCTGCGGCTTCGTCAGCCGCTGGCCCATCACGGTGAGTGCGAGGTCGCGCGGCACGACTTTCACGCCCTTGACGTCGCTCGGCGTCAAATCGAGGAAGCCGAGGTCGCGGATCGCCTCCATGATCTGTGCGTGGCCCGGATACCGAAGCGTCTTGTACTCCATCGTCGGGATGCGACCCTCGTATCGGAACGCCATCGTCGAGAGGCCGCCAGCCGTGTGAAACGCCTCCAGGGATCCGACCGGCGCCGGGAACACGATCGGCTCGCGCTCCGACAACGCCCGTACCTGCTGCCGTTTGCCGTCGCGCAGCACCCACGAGAGTGTCGTGTAGTAGTCGAGGACGCCCTCGAGCGAATACACGACCTGATAGTTGAGCGGGGGTTCGGGGTGTTGCGGCAGGCCCCCGACGAAGATGCGGACGCTCGTGACGGTATCCAACTGCGAGATGCCGTATTGTGCGAGGATGTTCACCATCCCGGGGGCCAGTCCGCAGTCGGGGATCACGGTGATGCCCTGCGCACGTGCGGCCGCGTCGAGGCCCTTTTGCTGGAAGACGATCTCGGTGTTGCCGCCCAGGTCGCAGAAGTGTACGCCGGCCTCGACGGCGAGCTGCGCCGAGCTCGAAGTTGAAGTAATACGGGATCGCGCTCATGACGGCGTCGCACTCCCGCATGAGCGCGCGGACCGCGTCTCGGTCCCGGACATCGAGGTGCGTGGGGAACAGGCGCGATCCGGAGTACGGCGCGAGGAACCCCGGCAGGTGGTCGACGTGCAGATCGGCGATCCGCACATCGGTGACATCGCGGTTCTGCAAGAGATCGTAGGCGCAGGCCGAGCCTTGCAGCCCGCGCCCAAGAACGAGCATGCGCATGGAGCGTGTGACTCCTCGATAAAGCGGTCTGGCGAATGGGCTGCACGCGCGACGCGGCGCCGCGTGATGCGTCCGAAGATCGAGCCACCGCGACGCGCCGGCGGCAGATAGAAAAGCTAATCAGCCGCGAGTCGGGCGCGGTGGGCTTCGATTTCTACCAAGAGGCAGCGGTCCATCACGACGTCGATCCCGGCGGCCGTCAACGCCGTGGCGGCCGCGTCATTGCGAATGCCCAACTGCATCCAGACGGCACGCGGGTGGGCGGCGATCATATCGTCCACGTGTGGCGGGATGTGCTCACTCCGGCGAAACACGTCGACGATGTCGATCGGGCCGGGGACGTCGACGAGTCGCCGATAGACCGACTGCCCCAGGATGCTGGTCACTTCGGGATAGTAGACGGGCACGGGAATGATCTCGTATCCTGCGCGCTGCGCGTATTCGGGCACATAGTACGCGGGCTTGGCCGTCCACGCAGGCTTGATCCCGAGCACAGCGATCCGACGCGCGCTATCGAGGAGTGCCGTGATCTCGCTGTCCGCCTCGATCACATGGCCAACACGGGGCGTCACGATGAGCTCAGCGCATCCTCGCGATAGACGAGCCATCCCGTCTGCTCTTCGGCGACGAGCTCCACCTCCGTGCCGAGTGGCAACGTGAGGTTGGGAACCTCGTGTCCGGCGGGAAAGTCGGTGAGGATGGGGATGTTGAGGTCCGCGAGCAGGTCCGTGAGGAAATCTTCGAACTCGTCCTCCTCGGATCGGTCGAGTGACAGCTGCCCGAACACGACGCCTCGGACGTGCCGCAGCAGACCCGCTGCACGCAGGTGCACGAGCCGCTCATCGGCCACCGACATGGGATCGCGCGTTTCCTCGAGGAAGAGGATGGCGCCGCGCGTGTCGATCTCGTAGGGTGTGCCGATCGATTGCTGCACGAGCGACAGATTGCCGCCAGTGAGCCGTCCCACCGCGCGGCCAGGCCGCACGACGTGCGCGATGCCGCGACCGATCCTGGCCGTCGGGCGCGGGGTCGTGAGCGCGGCGACCAGCGAGGCCATGGTGGGGTCTCGGGCACTCGGGATGAGGTCATCGACCGTGGGTCCGTGAAACACCCGCAGTCCCGCGCGGCGCATGAGCCACAGGTGCAGGGCCGTGACGTCGGAGTATCCGACAAACGACTTGGGGTTGAGGCGGAACACTTCCGGCTCCAAGTGCGGCAGCATGCGCACGGCCCCGTAGCCACCCGTCCCGCCTATCACGACCTTGACGCGCGGGTTGAGCCAAATCCCCATGAAGTTCTCCGCGCGCCGCTCGTCCTCTTCGCGTTGAAACCGCCGCAGCGTGCCGACCTCCGAGTCGAGGATCACCGCATAGCCCAGCCGCTCGAGGGCCTTCACGCCACGCGCGAGCCAGCCCGGGCGCGGCGCGTACGACGGTGCGACCACGCCGATCGCGTCGCCCTTGACGAGGGGAGGGGGTCGGAGGAGCGGCGCGTGACTCGCGATTGGGAGCGGCGGCTGCCCTTGTACGACCGCCAGCACGGGCGACGGCTGGGTCGAAGCGCTCGTCTCGGTGTTTGTGCCGGCGCTCGTACTGGCAGCGGGTGTCGGCTGCGCGGATGAGGTCTCAGCATCTGCTGACTCGTCCGCTGGCGACTCCTGTCGCTTGAGGTCCCGCGGCACGACGTCAGCCGGGCCAACGCGCGCAGCTGTGGGAGCCGCGTCGGCATGCGGAGGAAACGACGGTGCGGGAACACCCGCATCGTCGGGGACGATCAGCGGTGCGACGAGAGGGGGCAGCAGAGGCGGCGGGGGCTGTAGGGCGGGGGCCACGCCCCGACGGGCTGGCGATGGTGGGCGGACTGGCCAGCCTCGGGGCTGCCGTCGCAACGTAGGGCACGGGGCTGGGGAAGAAAAGCATCGGGGCAAGCGGCCTCAGGAAGACGAGCCAGGGGGCGGCGGAGGGAACGTGGTAGTCGACGGAGACCGAAGAGAGACCGAAGATCGGGGCGGTGCGGTGACAAGCGAGGTCCGGGGGGCACACACCACGGGGCCAGTGATGTGCCCTGCAATTGACTCTAGGGTTTCTTCTCCCGGCCCCGCGATCCCGGGCCCCGCCGTTCCTGTCGCCCCCGCCCTTACTAGATTGCCCAATATGCCCGCGCACGAGACGACCCCGAGCTACTTCCGCAAAGGCTTTGGCCTCAAGGCCGAGGTCCAGGACACGCTGACGACCGACTATTCCGGCCGCCTCGTGGATCTCATGCGGGAGCGGGACTACCTACTCACCACGGGCGACCTCACCGTGCGGCTCGCGCGGGAGTTTGGCTTCTGTTACGGCGTCGAACGGGCCGTCGAGTACGCGTATCAGGCACGAACCAAGTTTCCCGACCGGCGGATCTTCCTTGCCGGGGAGATCATTCACAATCCGCACGTGAACGCCAAGCTCGGCACGATGGGGATTCTGTTCCTCCGTCCGGGGCCGACTGGATTCGATTTCTCGCACGTCGAGCCGCAGGACGTCGTCATCGTGCCGGCGTTCGGCGTGACCATGGGCGACTTTCAGACGCTGCGCGAGAAGGGCGTAGTGGTGGTTGACACCACCTGCGGGTCGGTGCTCAACGTGTGGAAGCGTGTCGACGGCTACGCGCGCGACGGTTTCACGTCGCTCATCCACGGCAAGTACTACCACGAAGAGACGCGCGCGACCGCGTCGCAGGTCTCCAAGTATCCGAGCAGCAGCTATCTCATCGTTCGCGACATGAATGAGGCGCGACTCGTGTGCGACTATATCGAGGGTCGCGGCGATCGCGAGGCGTTCCTGGCGCGATTCGGCCGGGCCGCGTCGCCCGAGTTCGATCCTGACCGCGACCTCCAGCGCATCGGCGTCGCGAACCAGACGACGATGCTCGCGCGCGAGTCCTTGGCCATCGCGGAAGAGATCGGGCAGGCCCTCGCCCGGGCGCGGGGGGATGCCTATCGGGTTACCAATTTCCGCACGTTCGACACCATCTGCAGTGCGACGCAGGACCGTCAGGATGCGGTCGAGGCTCTGCTCGAGCAGCCACTCGACATCATGCTGGTCGTCGGCGGGTACAACTCGAGCAACACGATCTCCCTGGCGGCGATCTGCGCCGCGCACGTGACGACGTACCACATCGAGGATGCCGACTGCTTGAACGTCTCCGCGCGGTCGATTCGACACCGTCCCATCGGCAGCCAGGCCGAAGTCAGCGTCGAGGACTGGCTGCCAACGGGCCCTGTGCGCATCGGGGTCACGGCAGGCGCCAGCACGCCCAACAACAAGATCGGCGAGACTGTCGCTCGCATCTTCGCCACGCGCGGCGTCGAGCCAGACGGTCTCGAATAGGCGTTGCGCCGCGAGCAGGCTGCGATCGATCGATGCGAGCCGCGAGTGCGTTGCACGTGGTGACCTCCGACGTCTGGTGATGAGTGGCTACTAGTGGCTAGTGATCAGTGGCTCGTGGTTAGTGAACACCCTGTAGGGAAAGCGGCGGCGACGTGTCACTGGCCCTGAGTTTTGTTCTAGCCCCTAGCCGCGTCCCTCTTTTCTCGTCCAATGGCCTTCGGTTTCGCTGAGCTTCATGGCGGCGGCACGCGCGTCAAGATCGTGCCCGCACTCGGTGGCAAGATCGCGTCACTCGAGCTGTTGGGGCGGGAGTGGCTCTGGACGAACGAGACGATGGAGCCGCGCGCGCCCGTCTACGGATCGTCCTACGTGGAGACGGCGGACACTGGCGGCTACGACGAATGTTTCCCCACCGTGGCACCCTGTCAGCTGCCGAGCGGCGTGGCCGGATTCGGAGGCGTGTCGTTACCCGACCACGGCGAGCTCTGGGCCCAAGAGGCCGTCGTCGAGGTCGAGACCCACGTCGATGGTCAGCGCGTCCTCTGTCACTGGACGGGGCGGCGGATGCCGTATCGTTTCACCCGCTCCGTGCAGGTCACGCCGGCCGGCGCGGTCGCGCTGCGCTACGAAGTGAGCAACAACGGAGACGCGCCGCTGCCGTTTATCTGGTCGGCCCATCCGTTGTTTCCGCTGACGCCGGCGACACGACTCGACCTGCCCGACGGTGCACGCGTGCGCGTCTATAGTCAGCACGGGGACGCACTGCGCGGGATGGCGTCGGAGTTTCGATGGCCACACGTGCGACTCGAGAAGCGGATTGCTGATCTCTCGATCCCCGATACCCTCGCGCGGCACTACGCGTGCAAGCTGTTTCTGGACATGCCGGCCGACGGCAGCATGGTCGCGATCGAGGAAGGCGATCTGCGCCTCGAGGCGGTATTCGAGGCACGCCAGGTGCCAAACATCGGTCTCTGGCTGAACAAGCGGCAGTGGACCCCGTTTCCGCGAGGGAAGCCATACCTCAACTTGGGACTCGAGCCATGTATCGGGGCACCCGATGCGCTCACGGATGCGCTCGGGGAATGGCGCGCGGCGTACTGGCTCTCGCCGGGCGAGACGCGGTCGTGGGGGCTGACGTGGCGCGCCCGCAGGTTGGAGAGCGTGAAGCGCACAGGAGAACACGCATAGGGTGAACTGGCGGAAGCGCTCGCGCGGGGGGCTCATCCTCGCTCTGGCGGTGAGTGCGGCGGCGTGCGCGGGACGGCCGGGCCCGGATTCGAGACCGGCCCCGCTCGCAGGCAGCAGCGCCACGGTGCTGGACGAGGGCACGTACCTGAGACTGCGCATGCTCATGGTCCCGGTCGCCGGGGTCCGGCCTGAGCAGGTCCACGACAGCTTTCTGGACCCGCGTAGCGGCGGCCGCGTCCACCACGCCGTCGACATCCTGGCGCCGCGCGGCACGCCGATCCTGGCCGCGGACGACGGCCGGGTGCTGCGACTCAGGCGCAACACCCTGGGCGGCATTACGATCTATGCGGTCGACCCGGCGGATCGCTACGTGTACTACTATGCACACCTCGAGCGGTACGCGCGTGGACTGGCCGAGGGACAGACGGTCACGAAGGGACAAATCATCGGCTACGTGGGTACAACGGGTGACGCGCCGCCCAACGTGCCGCACCTGCACTTCCAGATGATGCGACGCCCCAATGCGGTGCGGTGGTGGGACGGGCCGCCGGTCGACCCCAAGCCGTACCTCGCGCTGCCGGGGCGCCCACTGGCGCCCGAGCGGCAGAAAGAGTAGAAAACATTATCTTTGACCGATCCACCTTACGCTGCGCATTCGCGCCGAGACTCCATGCCGTACGTGATTACCGAAGCGTGCATCAACGTCAAAGATCGAGCGTGTGTCGACGTGTGCCCCGTCGACTGCATTTATGAGGGTGAGCAGCAGCTCTACATTCATCCCGACGAGTGCATCGATTGCGGCGCGTGCGAGCCCGAGTGTCCGGTGACGGCGATCTTTCCGGAAGAGGATGTACCGGCGAATCAGCAGCAGTACATCCAGATCAACCGGAGCGTCTTCAAGAGCGACACCCCGCCGGGCAAGCCCCAACGGTAGGCGCGTTCCGCGCCACCGTAGAGAGGAGAAGCGCAGAAAGGAGAAAGGAGATAACCACATCGGGCATCGCGGTCGGCACGATACCATCTCGTCCCCGTATCCCCGATTCTGCTGTCTGCGCCTGTGGGTGTCTCCTTTCCCCTTTCTGCGCTTCTCCTTTCTACGTGGCGCGGGACGCGTCCGTCGGCGCGTCGATCTGCGCCAGGAACGCTGGGCCGAGCTCGGCGACCTGCCACGCCCGTAGCCCCGGAAGCGCGCGGAGCTCCTCTGGCGTGTGCGGCTTGTGACGGGCGATCATTTCCAGTCGCTCGCGCGAACAGAGCAGCCCGGGCTCGAGATCGAGGCGCGCCGCAGTCTCGTCCCGCGCGCGCTTGAGACGCGCCACGCGATCATCGAGATCGGGATCCCGTTCCCATCGCTGGGCCCGCGGAAAGCGAGGCAGGGCATTTTCCGGGACCAGCTGGCCTCGCTGCACGGCGGCGAGGATATCTGCGCCACGATTCTCGAGGATCCCGCGCGGCATCCCTCGGATTGCCGCGAGCGCATCGCGCGTCGTGGGCGCGTGGCGGGCGACGTCGAGCAGCGTCTCGTTGCCGACCACACGGAACGTCGCACGGTCCATCGCCGCCGCGACACCGGTCCGCCACTGCACGAGCTCCCGTAGCAGGGCGAGCTCGCGGCGCGTGAGGTCGCGGGCGCCTTTGACCCTGAGAAACGCGTCAGCGGGATCCTCCACCGGCCACTGGGTCCCTTCGAGCCGCTGGAATTCCTCCTGGGCCCAGCCGGACCGTCCTTTCGCGCGCAACTCCTCCGCGAGTCGGTCGCGCAGCGCGAGCAGGTAGCGGGTGTCCTGGGCCGCGTACTCGAGCATGCCAGGCGTGAGAGGGCGCATGGACCAATCGGCGCGCTGGTGCTTCTTGTCGAGCCGGACCCCGAACGCGTGCTCGAGCAGCGCCGCTAAGCCGAAGGCGCGGTGCCCCAACAGCTGGGCAGCAATCCGCGTATCGAAAATGTTGGTCACGCGCCAACCGTAGTCCTGATGCAGCAAGCGGAGGTCGTAGTCGGCGTCGTGGAAGACGACCTCCACCGAGCGATCTTCGAGCAGCGTGCCAAGTCCTGCGAGCGTGCCGGCCGCAAGCGGATCGATGATCGCACTCCCCGCCGCGGTCGTAACTTGGAGCAGATAGATACGATCGACGAACCGGTGAAAGCTTGCCCCTTCCGTATCGAGTGCCACTCGCTCGACCCCTGCGATCTGACTCAAGAACCGCGCGGCTGCGGCAGGGGTGTCGATGTACGCGACCGTGGTAGGATCATCCGCGACGGAGGACGAATCCGGTGAACGTGTGTCCACATCCGCGGTGCGACTAGCCGACGGTGAGCGGGGAGATGAAGGGGGGAGAGTCACCGGCGGTGCAATCTAAGGGGAAGCTCGGCGGACGAGCGCTCGCGGGGTGTGACTGGCCTCGCGAGGTGGACGACGTGTTGCCCGTCGCGCCCGTCGCTGCACTACCGCTCTACGCGCACCTGCCGGCGCTGGCCGCGGTGCCCCGCGTCCAACTTGGCGCGTATCCCGCGGCGGTCGAGCGGGTCGAGCTCCCCGGCGTCGGCGAGCTCTGGCTCAAGCGTGACGACCGGAATGCGCCCGTGGCGGCGGGCAATAAGGTGCGGGCGCTCGAGTTTCTGCTCGGCTCGGTCCGACCCGGCGATCTCGTCCTGACGGCGGGAGGAGAGGGGTCCACGCACGTTTACGCCACCGCGGTGCACGCTGCGCGCCTCGGTGCGCGGACCGTGGCCGTACGCTGGCGGCACGACATGCACCCCCAGGCATACAGCGTGGCGACGGCTGCCGCCATGCATTGCGAATCGATCCGTTCCTATCGGTGGGCGGCTGGGGCATGCGTGCGCGTGGGGATGTGGCGAGCGGGCATGACCGGAGGACTGAGGGAGCGACCGGGGGTCGTCAGCGGCGTGCGCCATTACATCCCAATTGGGGGGAGCGCGCCGCTCGGCGTGCTGGGGCACGTCAACGCGGGACTCGAGCTGGCGGCGCAGGTGGCGGCGGGCATGATGCCGGAGCCGACGCATTTGGTGGTCCCGTTCGGGAGCGGGGGACGGCCGCCGGGCTCGCGATCGGCCTGGGGCTGGCCGGGATGCAGACCGTGGTGGTGGCGGCGCGCGTGGCCCCTCGCGTCGTCGCAAACACGGCGCGGGCCGACTGGCTGGTGCGCCGGACGCTGCGCCTGATCCGGCGACGGGCAGGGGACGACGGTCCGAAGCCCCCGCGACCGGCGCCGATCGTGGTGGAGCACGGGGTGTACGGGGGGGCGTATGGGAGGCCCCTAGCGGCGGGTGCGCAAGCGGCGACACTCTTTCGTGCGCTCAACAGCTCTAGCCCTACGCTCGCGACGCCACCCATGCTCGATGCCACATACTCCGCAAAAGCGGCAGCTGCCGCCCTCGCGCTCGCGACGCGTCGTCGCGGCACCGCGCGCGTGTTGCTGTGGCTGACATTCGACGGCCGCGGTATCGATGCCTCTCACGTCGCTCCCGACGTATGCAGTCAGGAGCGAGCGTGATCGCCCTCCCGACATCGATCGCGATGGCCTACGACGACGTGGGCAGTGGGCCGCCGGTGGTATTTCTGCATGGGTTCCCACACGATCGCTCGCTCTGGGCTCCGCAGCTCGGAGCGTTTGCCGATCGTGCGCGGTGCATTGCGCCGGACTTGCGCGGATTTGGTGCGTCCACGTCCGCGGCGCCCTGCTCCATGACACAGTACGCGGACGACGTCGCAGCGCTCCTCGACGCGCTGTCGATTCCGGAGGCGGTCTTCGTCGGCCTGTCGATGGGTGGGTATGTCGCTTTTGCCGTTTGGCGCCGTCATCGGGGCCGGGTCCGTGCGCTCGTCCTGGCGCACACCCGTGCGGGGGCCGATACCGACGACGTGCGGGCCCGCCGGCGGCGGCTCATCGAAGTCGCACAGAGCGAGGGCAGTCGGGCGGTGGCCGACCTGCAGATCAGCGCCATGCTCGGGGCGACGACGCGGACCAGAAATCCGACCCTAGTGGCGACCACCCATCGGATGCTAGCGTTGGCGCCCGTAGCGGGCATCGTAGGTGCATTGACGGCGATGATGAACCGGCCAGACTCCGTGGCCTTGTTGTCTACGATCGATGTGCCGACTCTTATCATTTCTGGAGATGAGGACACCATTGTCCCAGCGTCGGAGGCGCGAGCCATGCACGAGGCAATCGCGGGGAGCCGGCTGGAAGTGCTCACCGGCGCCGGTCATTCTCAGCAACGTCGAGCGGCCGGCCGCCTTCAACCATGTCACCGGAGAGTTCTTACTCCAGGCTGCCTGCGCATGAGACCTTCGAGCATTCGCTGCGAAAGGCACGACCGTGATCCGTGACGTGGGAGCGGATGGTGCCACGGGTGCCGGTCGGCACCTGGTTCCCGCTGGCGCTCGCGATCGATATTATCTCGCTCGTCTCAGTGTGGAGGAGCCGACGTCATTCGCGGAAAGCAAAGGCGCTCTGGACGGCCGTCATTCGCCTATTGCCCTTCCTGGGGGCACTCGCCTGGTCCGTGTTGGCGCGCGAGCGGCGGCGCGGGCGGTTCCGCGGACGGGTCTTCCGGTCCCGCTCGGGCCGGCCGCCCCGGGCCTGAGTCCGACAGAGTGCACGCGATCGGCGCAGGTCGGCGGCTGGCTCTTTCGGCACCGCGGACTCCTGCCCGTGCCCCTCGGCCTCCTGGCCGCGTGCGTCCCTGGGGACATGACCGCACGCGCGTGGGCGATGGGACTCGCGCTCATCGCGCTCGGCGAAGTCCTCCGTCTCGCGGCCGTGGCCGTGGCTGGGCCGGAGACGCGTCGGCGCTCGCGCGCGGTCGCGCGCCTCGTGACGGACGGGCCATTCGGATGGGTGCGTAATCCGTTGTACGTCGGCAATGCGCTCACCTGGCTCGGCGTGGCGGTCATCGCCGGCATCCCATGGCTCCTCCCGCTCGCGACCATGAGCTTTGCGATCGAGTACGGCTTGATCGTGCGCTATGAGGAAGGCGTCCTCGAGTCATTGTTCGGCGAGGCCTACCTGACATACAAGGGTCGCACGGCGCGATGGGTCCCGCGCCGGCCTGCACGCGGTCCGCGACGCGTCGATCGGCGCTACGACTGGCGCCGCGCGTGGCGCTCGGAATCGAGCACGTTCACGAGTCTGGCCGTGGCGATGGCCGTGCTCGTGGTGAAGGAGCTGCTGCTGAGGAGCTAGGGATTAGGGACTAGGAGTTAACAAACCGCGAGGGCCAGTGACGGTGCAGCACCGTCACTGGCCCTTCGGTTTCCTCCTAATCCCTAGTCCCTCAGATTCCCAAGTACGCGCGCACCCGCGGCTCGATCCGGTCCGGAGACCAGAACGGCGTCCAGACGAGATTGACCGTCGCCTCGGTGACGCCGGGGATGTCGCGGAGCACGCGCTCGGCCTCGGTCATGATCTCGGGACCGGACGGACATCCGGGCGAGGTGAGGCTCATGTCGACCAGGATCGTCGAGCCGGTCACTGTGACGTCGTAGATGAGTCCCAAATCGACGATGTTGAGATTGAGCTCGGGGTCTTTGACGCGGCGCAGGACCATACGCACCTGGTCGGGCGTGATCGCATCGTCGTTCTCGGTCGAGGGCGGCGGCGTCGTGGGGCTGGCAGCCTGGCTCGCCGCCGGCAAGGGTGGCTGCGACGTGTCAGTCATAGAATCCCTGCGGGCGCTGCGCGCCCGAGAAAGTAGAACGACAGAGAGTAGAAAGTAGACGCACGGCTCGTATATCCGGCGGAGGGCTCGAAACGGCAACTCCCTTTAAATCTAGCTCCTCGACTTTCTCTGTACGTCTACTCTCTCGCGGCGCGCAGCGCCGCGTCTCACCAGTTGAGCACGACGTGCCGGGTCTTGTGTTGACGTTCGACCTCCAACGTCATGCTGGTGCGGCTCGTCATCGTGCGCTCGACGACGCGCACCAACTGTCGCGGCGTCGTAACGGGATGTCCATCGGCGCTCACGATGACGTCTCCCGCGTGGAGTGAGGATTCGGCCGCCGGGGTACCAGGATCCACTGCGACGACGAGAAGTCCGTTGTTCAGGCCGAGGGCCTGGCGCAGGTCGGCAGTGGTCTCGACGACGTGCGCGCCGCCGAAGGCTCCGAGCTCGTTGCCATCGATTACATCGGGTCCGATCAGGGCCCACCACGGCACGTCGGGCGTCCGCGGCGGCAGAGCGGGGAACGCTGGCTCGGCGGGCAGGACCACTGTGGTGGTGCCCCCAAACGCCAGCGCGGGCGGCGCTGGCACGTCCGGAGGCATTGGTGGCGCCGCAACCGAGACGTCCACGAAGTCGTGTGGACGTCGCGCAATATTGACGACAACGTCGCGCAGCTGACCGTTGCGCCGGAGCCGGATGGCGAGCTGGGCGTTGGGCTGCAGCAGCTGGTTGAGCACGATCACGTGGTCTCGCACGTCGCGCCCGTTGTAGGCCACGATGGTGTCGCCGGGCTCGATGCCGGCCCGAGCCGCGGGCGACTCGTCCTGGACCGAGGCCACAGCCGGGTACTCGTAGTGGATGACCGCCAACCCGTCCGGGCTCCACCCGCTCTTGAGGCGACAGGTGAAGGTGATGCCCAGGTAGCCGGCCGGGAGCTCGTGTCGCCCAACGGCGGTCGCGGTGGGGGTACTCGATACCACCGCCTGGTTGTCCTGCGCGCCCACCGCCAATGCGGCGCCGGCGGTCACAGCGCCTGCGCCAAGGCAGGCGAGGAGCATCCCACTTGATCGCCGCACGGGCTAGTACCGGTGAGGGCTCTTGCTGAGTGGGCGGGCCTGGACGAGCTGGCGAATCGTGGCCTGTTGGGCGCCGACAGTCGAGATGTACCACTGGTTGAGCACGGGGTCGTCCGGCGCGGCAACGAGGGCGGCCCGCGTAGTACGCTCGACCTGCTCCAGGGCGGCCAATCTGGTGCGGTAGCCCTCCGGTCCTTCGGTGAGCGCACTGCTGTCGCTCTCCATCAAGTACGCAACAGCATGTCGATATCGCGCCTCAGCCTGCTCGAGCGCATTGAGTGCTTGGCCTCGTGACACAAACGTCGTAGTGTCGCTAATAAGCCGCGCGGATGTCGTGTTACTGGCTTGATCTGCTTGGGAGATAGCCGATGTTTGATCGGTCCTGGAGGCAAAAGAACCCTGGACGGGCCTCGACCGAGCCGTGAAGTGGCCGATCGCGACGCCGGATCCGAGGATGAGGGCTGCGGCAGTCGCCTGGGTGAGTGGCTTGAACAGGGACGCCCGGGCGTGACGGCGTGCCGGAGCCTGGACGGGGGTGAGAGCGTCGAGGATCTCGTCCTTGGCGAGCGCGGCTGAGAGGGCCGCCCAGCTGGTCAGGGGCTCGCCCAGCCGGTCGCGTTCCCCGCGGGTGAGCGTGAGTAGAGCCTGATACGCAGTGACTTCTTCTGCGCAGATCGTACAGGATGCCAGGTGGTGCGCTTCGACCGCTGACGGTGACTCGTCGGCGAGCGCGGCGAGCCGTTCCGGCGGGAGGTGGCCGCCGTTGGGGGGATCAGAGTCCAGGAGCGTCTTGTCCATTTGTCATCCCATGAGGGCGGCGCCAGCGTCGCCCCTACGTGTCCCGTGCTGCCCGATAGGCATTGGGCAAGCGTCTTGGATCATTCGAACTTCGAAGTGCCCGGTTCTCATACGGCCGTCCGGGTCGGAGCGCTCGCGGGCGCAACTCCTCCGACGCCGTCCGACGGCGGGCGGGGCCTTGCGGCGGTCCGCGGAACGTCTGCGCCCTCGCGTCCGTCTGTGGGCGGGCCGTCGTCCGATCCAACCAAATGCGCGAGCATCCGCCGCATCCTGAGACGTGCTTTGAACAGCTGAGACTTGGATCCGCCGGCCGTGATGCCCAGCGTTGCCGCGATCTCCTCGTGGGTATAGCCCTCGACGTCATGCAGCACGAACACGGCTCGTGCTCCCGGCGCCAGTCGCGCTGTGGCTGCCTCGATCGAGGCCCGCACGAATGGCCGTTCATCGTCGGGGGCACACGTCGCGCTGGTCTCCTCGATCGGAGCCTCCATGAGCTGCATACGGCGAGATCGGCGAAGGGCGTTGAGGGTGCGGTTGACGGCGATCCGGTGGGCCCACGTCCCAAACTGTGCATCCCCCCGGAAGCCCGGGAGGGCCCGAAAGATCTGAATCCAAACCTCTTGGGCGACGTCCTCTGCCTCGTCGGGATCACCTACGAGTCGGCGCACGACTGCGTCCACGCGCGGGGCGTACTGCGACCACAGGGTCCGCAGCGCTCGCTCGTCTCCGTCGATCGCCCGTCGTACCAAGAGTGCGTCTGTCGCCATGCCGACGGCCTTTGTGACACTCCAGGCGGGGCCTAGGGTTGCCGGGGTGGCAATGTCTCGTCTTGACTATAGCTACCCCGTATATATATACATGGCCGGAGCGGCTAAATCGTCATGCGACTGGCACTTCGGCCGCTCGTCTTTGAGCACGTTTTCTGCAGAGCTCGTTCCTGTGTGAGGGCCCCGGTGCCGGCCCCCACGTAGGGCGTGTCCGTAGCTGGTGTGACATCCCGCTGACCTGGCAGGTACCGAACGGTGTTTGCGCTCATCGCTGGCCTCTCCGCGGTCATTTCGACCTCATCTGGCCTCCCGGTCAAGACACCGGCGTCGGAGGGCATGTCGGCCCGCCGGCTCGACGCCATTTATCGGGTCGTCCAGCGAGGGGTGGCCGCCGGTGGCTATCCAGGGGCTGCGGTCGTTATTGGCCGCAAGGGCGCGGTGGTTTGGGAACACGGGTTTGGCCGTCTGACTTGGGCCACATCGAGCGCCCGGGTCTCACCCGATGAGACGATCTACGATCTCGCGTCCCTGACCAAAGTTGTAGGCACCACGACGGCGATCATGGTCCTCTACGACCAGGGGCGGATCCTGCTCGACGCGCCGGTTGTCTCGTATCTGCCTGCGTTCACTGGCGGCTACAAGGATTCGGTCACGATCAGAGAACTGCTCACCCACCACTCGGGATTGCCGCCCGGGCGCGATCTCTGGCGGCTGGCTACCACGCCCGAAGAGGCGCGCCAATACGTTCTGGACACGCCGCTCGAGTGCAAGCCCGGCGACTGCTACATCTACTCCGACCTCGGGGCCGACGTGCTCGGCATGGTGGTCGAGGCGGTCTCCGGCGAACGCCTCGACGTCTTCCTCGATGAGCACGTGTTCGGGCCATTGGGGATGAAGGACACCTTCTTTCGCCCCACAGACTCGCTGAAGACACGCGTCGCGCCCACCGAGCTGAATCCGCCGCGCGGCTATCCATTGCAGGGTGAGGTGCAGGACGAAAACGCGTATGCGCTCGGCGGGATTGCGGGACACGCGGGCCTGTTCAGCACGGCCGCAGACCTCGCGGTGTTCGCGCAGATGATGCTCAACGGAGGCGAGTACGACGGCACGCGCATCCTGAGTGATTCGGCCGTCGCCGTCTTTACGCGTCGCACCGCGGGCACACGAGCTCTAGGCTGGGACACCTGCGACGGCGGTGGCGAGGGGAGTTGCGGACGCTTCATGAGCGAGCGCGCCTACGGGCATACCGGCTTCACGGGCACGTCGCTCTGGATCGACCCCGATCGGCAGATGTTCGTCGTGCTCCTGACGAACCGGGTGTATGCCGCCCGCGCTCGTCGCCCAGCCAAGGTCATCGCTGACGTACGGGCCGATCTGGCCGACGCGTCTGCTGTGGCAGTGACGGACGAGCCAGCCTACGCGCTCGCCATGCCGGTCCGCTTTCGCGCGGATCGTGAGCTCGGGTGGAACCGCCCGATTCGCGTGCATCGACGTTCGCGACGGAGCCGCGCGGCGCACCGAGCCCACCGGGCGAAGCGGGCGGTGAAGACCTGAACGGGGCGGGGATCGGGGCTCGGGACCAACACGCCCTGGCCGCACACCGACGGGGGATCACCGGGTAGGGGCGACGCATGCGTCGCCCTTTTTGCTTGCATCGCGGCCGGTGTCGAGAGGGCGACCACCGTATTGCCAATTATCCGTGCATTTAGCCAGATGCCAAAAGGGCGACGCACCCGTCGCCCCCTATCCGCCCATCCACATACCCCGTGCGGCCGGTGTCATCACGTGGTCATCCCGGATCCCGGACCCCGGACCCGGTTGCCCTATTGCTCCATGGCCTCGCGGACGCTGCCCGGAGGCAGGTTGTAGATCAGTCGCATGGTCGCGATGTCGGCGGTCGAAAGGTCACGCACGCGCACGCGCGGGGTCATGATGTTCGTCGTATCGGCGCAGTGGTCCAGGCCGAGCAGGTGACCGACTTCATGCAGAGCGATCGCACGGACGGCCGAGGCATCGAGCGGCTCGCCATGGTTGTGATGGAGCGCGATCGCGATGTTCGCGTCCACAATCCACCAGTTGTCGTCGCGCGCCCACATGGTCTTTCCGCTGATCTGCTCCTCGAAGTGGTCGACCCACGTCACGTGTACATCACCCTGGCTCGAGTCCACCACAAAGGTGAACGGCACCGGTGCGCCCGCGCCGACCCACGTCGTGAAGGCGTCGCGGACCTGGCCAACGTAGGCGGGGTTCCAGTCGGTGAGATTGTCTGCGGACTGAATCCACACGCGCAATGGCCGAGACGTCCGGTCCGGCCAGCGCGCGATGTTGGAGTCGCGCTCGGCGAGGATGTCGCCGATGTACGTCCCCGTTTGGTTCTCGATGAGGCGCCGTCGAATCTCGCTGAGATCACGCGCCGGTGCAGGCTCGCGCGACGATCGTACGTCAGCCCCCGATACGCCGCCATTGGCGAATCCAGTGGGCGGGTTGGCAGGTTTTGGACGTGGGGCCGCCGGATGGTGAGGCGCTCGCGGCAGGTCCGGGGTGGCACCAAGTGACGTAGCGTTCAGTGAGGGCGTGCTGGCGGCCGCTGCGCGGACATCACGCGCCTGGACCGCGATCCACCCACCGATCGCGACGAGTGGACCCAGGAGGACGAGTTCGGGGCGGCGCATTCGAAGCGGGGACGAGCAGGCGCGCGCCCACGTCACGCTATAGTTTGTCTCGGTGTCTTGGCCTCGTCTTTACGCCATTCTCGCGGCTCGCGCGATCGTTCGTCCCCTGCTCGCGGCCGACCTGGTGCGCATCGCGTGGCGTTTTCGCCGCCACGCATGGTATCGGCGTCCACCGTTTCTGCCGCTGCCCGCCGCGGCGTATGTGGGATGGCGAATGTACACCGCGTACGGTGATGAGCACGCTGTCCCGCCGCCGGCGGATGTCGTGCGCTACGCGCAGTGGGCGACGGCCGCTTCGCGGCCGTAGAGAGGCGAGAGGAGAAAGGAGAGAGGAGACAACGACAGACCAGTCGTCGGCCGACACGTCGGGGTCTATCTTGTACTCTTTGTCTCCTCTCCCCTTTCTGTAGGTCTCCTTTCTACGCGGCGCGTAGCGCCGCGGGGGTGCAATGGCAAAACGAGCGGCTAAGGTGCCGCGCACGGCGACGGGGAAGCACGCGGATCCGGATGTCCTGGCGCTCGCCGAGCGTGCATCGCGCGAGGGGACGAAGGAGCGGACCGAGGAAGGGCATCTGCTCGCTGGTCGACGTCCGCCATCGCAAGAGACGCAGCCGCCGCGTCACTCGGGTGCCGTGCAACGGGTGGAGGATGCCATCCGCGATCTGCCCCCCGTCACGGAGGACGAGAAACTCCTGCAGCAACACGGACCGCGGGTCGATTTCACGCGTACCGATCCGTGGCGTGTCATGCGCATCACGAGCGAATTCATCGAGGGTTTCGACACTCTCGCGGGCATCAAGAAGGGCGTCTCGATCTTCGGCTCAGCGCGCACCGGTCCGGACGACCCGCAGTACGCGGCCGCGCGCGAGACTGCGCGACTGTTGGCGGCGGCCGGCTATGCGATCATCACCGGTGCAGGGCCCGGCATCATGGAGGCGGCCAACCGCGGTGCGCGCGAGGGTCACGGGCGGTCGGTCGGATGCAACATCGAGCTGCCGTTCGAGCAGGGGGCGAACCCGTACGTCGACACGCTCATCAACTTCCGGTACTTCTTCGTCCGGAAGACGATGTTCATCAAGTACTCCGAGGCGTTCGTCATCTTCCCCGGCGGCTACGGCACGCTGGACGAGCTCTTCGAGGCGTTGACGCTGATCCAGACGGGCAAGATCTATCGCTTCCCCGTCATTCTTGTTCGGGCGCCGATACTGGGCCGGCTTGGTGCGGTGGTTGCAAACCCGTGCGCTCTTGGAGCGAAAGATCTCGCCCGGCGACCTCGATCTCATGCTGCTGACCGACGATCCGGCCGAGGCGGCGGCCGCCGTCGTTGCAGCACACGCGGGTACCCATCACGCCGAGCTCGACGACGGCAACGGGGCGGATCGCCCTATCGAGCAGCTCGACTGACCGTCGTCAATCGGGGTGGCGGGGGCAGCGCGGCGGCACGAGCCACGAAGGCGACACCACCGGTCACAGTGAGGACTGTGTAGCATGCCACAGCACATGCACGATGGACGCTCCGAGCACGAAGCGGTGCGCGAGCCCGGACGGGACGCTGGGCATCGGTCGAAGTTCCTCGGCGGTGGGCGCATCGATCCCCGAGCGATCACCGGCCGCGAGACCGCCGCCGATCTCATCGACGCAACGTTTCTCGCGTACAACGCCGCGCGGCTCCGGGAGGCGTGTCAGCTCTTTACGACACGCATGCTCGCACCCGAAGTGACGGTTGGCGTGTCCCTCACGGGCGCGCTCACTCCGGCGGGGCTCGGGATGGCGGCGCTGATCCCGCTGGTCGAGGCCGGGTTCATCGACTGGATCGTTTCGACGGGTGCGAATCTCTATCACGACACGCACTTCGGCCTCGGGCTCACGATGCACCGGGGCACGGCACAGGCCTCGGATGTCGTCCTCCGGGCGGAGGGCGTGGTACGGATCTACGACATCTTCTTCGACTACGATGTCTTGCTGTCGACTGACGCGTTCTTTCGCCAGATCATTCGCGCGCCCGAGTTCCAACGGCCGATGTCGAGCGCGGAGTTCCACCACCTGTGCGGCAAGTACGTGGGTGAGCGTGAGCGCGCGCTCGGTATCCGTCAGAAGTCGCTGTTGTCGGCGGCTCACACGGCGGGCGTTCCCGTGTACACGTCCTCGCCGGGCGATTCGTCGATCGGGATGAACATCGCGGCGCTGGCCTTGGAGGGCAACGCGTGCATGATCGATCCAAACCAGGATGTGAACGAGACGGCCGCGATCGTGCTCGGTGCGAAGCGTGGGATGTGGCTGTCAGATTCCACGCACGGCGTCGGCGCCGATGAGGGCGGTCGCAGCGCCGTCCTGATCTTGGGAGGCGGGAGTCCGAAGAACTTCGTGCTGCAGACAGAGCCGCAGATCCAGGAGGTGCTCGGGATCGACGAGCGCGGGCACGACTACTTCCTGCAGATCACCGACGCGCGGCCCGATACGGGGGGCCTCTCGGGTGCGACACCGGCCGAGGCAGTGAGCTGGGGCAAGATCGACCCGGATCGCCTACCGGACGCCGTGGTGTGCTACACCGACTCAACCGTCGCGCTCCCCTTGCTCACGGCGTATGCACTCGCCCGACATGCCCCGCGGCCGCTCAAGCGATTGTACGAGCGGCGCGAGGCCATGATGCAGCAACTCAGGGACGAGTACGCGCGGGCGCGGACGACAGCAGCCGAGCGACAGCCCACGCCGGCACACGGAGCGGTCGCACAGTCGATCTGACGCGGCTTCGGTCTCCCGAGCGCCCGAAGGGAACGGCGAGGCGGCGGCCCCCAAAGACCTTCGTATGGCCTGGGACGGCGGTGCCGTTGAGCGGCGCCCCGTGAAACGCGTAGGTGTAGGCCGCAGTACCGGACGCGGCGAGTTGATTGTCGGTGTTGAAGAGCTCGTACGGCACCGAGCCCGAGAAGGTCCCGCTGCCGCCGAGAGCGTACGTGACGTTCACGATACCGCTAATGGTATCGGTCAGCTGAACCGTGATCGTCGTGCCCGTCGCGGTATACGATCCCGAAAGCGTGTCGCCAAATTCGATCTCGCGGTTGAAGCTCGAGTCTGTGGCGGTCCGAACGTCGCGGATCTCCAGGTAGTCCATCTCCTGGGCCGTCGAGTCGTCATTGAGAGAAATGAACGAGCTGTCGATCCAGGCCTGGAACACCCGCATGGTGTCTAACCCGGTCACGCTATCGTAAGCCAACTGGAAGGGAAGCGTCGAGTCGTTAACGTCCTGCAGCATATAGGTGCCGGCATAGGGCGCCCCGCCGCCGGTGTTGGTGCCGCCACCGCCTGTCGGCCCAATGACCCCCGTTGGGGTGCCCGCGTTCGTGCTTGAACCATTGAAGCAAGCCGGGACGATCAGGAGGAGCGCCACGGCTATTAACCGGTGGACGGCACCGGATGCTCGGGCAGAATCGCGCTCAGAGACTACTGTCATAGGCCCAACGTCCTCTGTGTACGTTCGCAGGTTGCGGACTGGTCCGCCTTTAGCCCCTCCGGCAGGGACGCGAGAACCCTGTTAGCGGTCACAGCAGTAACTAGGGACTAGGAAGGAGGGACTAGTGGCTGGTGAGCCAACTGCAAAGCCCGTGGGGTCGACGTGTGACTGGCCAAGAGGTTTCTTCACGAGCCACTAGTCTCTGGTCCCTAGACCCTAGTCCCTAGCCCGTTTGCTTCCGCGTTCAGAGGCGCTTACGTTGGGAAAAGAGCCCGGCCGTGCACACGGCCGGGCGTTCCCCTTTTGTATCTGGTCGTATGCTTGAAGAGCTAAAAGCCAAGCTCGGCGACGAGGTTGTCCGCCTCCAGCACGAGCTAACGGTTACCCTACCCGCTGAAATCCGTCGCGCCGTCGAGTTGGGCGACTTGCGGGAGAACAGCGAATACAAAGCCGCGCTCGAGCGTCAGCAGTTTGTGCAGGCGAGGCTGGGGCATCTCCGGCAGCGCTTGAGCAAGCTCTCGCAGGTCGACATCACGCAGATCCCGCCGGACCGCGTCGGCTTGGGCTCCCGTGTGGTCGTCGAGGACCAGCAGACCAAGGGCATTGAAACGTACAACCTCGTCTTCGGCGATTCGGTCGAGCTCGAAGACGGGCAGTGCAGCATGTCGTCACCGATCGGCCGCGCGTTGCTCGGGAAAACGTTGGGCGACGAGACGATCCTGAAGCTGCCCTCGCTGACGCGCCGTCTGAAGATCGTGGAGCTGCGGACGATCCATCAGGGGTGAGCCGCGCCCTCCACTCCGAACACGCGGTGGGCATCGCGCGCGTACTCATCCACCGCGGCTTGGCGGGCGGCGGCGTCCCAGCCCACTAGCGGCCCAACCACTTCGGCGACGCGCGGCGCGACGCCGACTCCGGCGTCCCTCGTCTCGAATGCGACATGGGTGCGACGCATCAGGAGGTCGGAGAGGGTGTACGCCTCCTCACATTGGATCGCGTACACGAGGTCAGCGATTCGATAGTCGAGGCGCGGGTCGAGCAACGCGGCCATCTGCGGATCCGAGGCGGCAAGCGCTGCGACGGCGGCGGGACGCTCGGCCCCTGGCAAAGCGACTACGTGGCTGATGGTTGGGACCGGAGGGCGGCCGAGGACCTCGAGGACAGTGTCGACCACCTCCGCGGCCATCGCGCGGTAGGTGGTCAGCTTCCCACCAGTGACGGTGATCATGCCGGACGCCGATCGGCTGATTTCGTGCTCTCGCGAGGCACTCGAGGCGTCCGCGGGATGTCCCAGCGCGGCCAGGGGTCGAATTCCCGCCCACGCGGCCACGACATCGCCTCGGTTGAGGTGTGCGTCGGGGAATGCCGCGTTGACCGAAGCGAGGAGGTAGTCGACATCCTCGGTCGTCGCGCGGACCGTGTGGGCGTCCACGGGCGTCTCGGTTTCGGTCGTGCCGATGATCGTCAAGTGGCCAGCGGGCAACACGAACATCACGCGGCCATCCACCGCCGACAGCAACGTCACCGCCCCCCGGTTTCCCACCCGGTGAGCCGGCACTGCCAGGTGCGCGCCCTTGCTCCCTCGCACGCCCGGTGCGGTGTGCGCATCATCGAGCTGGCGCACCGAGTGGGTCCACGGGCCAGTCGCATTGACGATCGCGCTGGCGCGGACCGTGAAATCCGTTCCCGACAGCACATCGTGCACGCCGGCGCCGGTGGCGCGACCGGCCGCGTCGTGCGCGATCGTGCGAACGGCCGCATGGTTGAGGACGAGGGCGCCCGACGTGGCGGCCGCCAAGGCGTTGGCGAGCGTGAGTCGGGCGTCATCCGTTGCGGCGTCGTAATACTCGGCTCCCCCCGTCAGTCCGCTCGGGTCGATCTGGGGCTCGCGCCGGAGCACCGCCGGTGCGCTGAGGCGTCGATGTCGCGCGACGTTGCGCCATAGCGCCAATGCGTCGTACAGCATGAGTCCGGCCCCCAGCTTCCACCCGGGGACGCGGGCGCCTTGATACACCGGCCACGTGAAGCGCAGCGGCCGGACCAGGTGCGGGGCGATGCGCAGCAAGGTGCGCCGCTCGCGACTGGCTTCGAACACCAGGTGGAAATATCCGTGCTCGAGGTAACGCACGCCGCCGTGGATGAGGCGTGACGACCGGCTTGATGTGCCGCTGCCAAAGTCATCGCGCTCGATGAGCGCCGTTCGCACCCCACGCAGTGCCGCGTCCCGCGCAACGCCCGCGCCGGTGATTCCGCCACCGATCACCAACAGGTCGAGCGGTGCGGCCGCGAGCTGGCGAATCGTGTCGGAGCGGGACGGGATCAAGACGGGCGACGGGTCGGGGGCGGGCACGCAAGCAATGCGGGACGAGCCGCGGTCGAATACTAGCCGAGACGATGCGGGGCGGGGAACGTGCCGTGTGTCCCCCGCGGGGCGACGCATGCGTCGCCCCTACAGGTGTTAGCAGAGATCGCGGTCTCTCCTTCTCTTCCTGCTACTCCGTTGGGTAGCTTCTCATCATGCCCACGCTCGGGAACGGTCGGCGGGTGGCCATGGTGGCTGGTCTCCGCACGCCGTTTGCAAAAGCTGGCACGGTTCTCAAGTCGATGACGGCGATCGACCTCGGACGTGCCTGCGTGGCGGAGCTCATCGAGCGGACGAACCTCGATACGGCCCAGATACAAGCCGTCATCTTCGGCACCGTGATCCCGTCCATTCTCGCCCCGAACATCGCGCGCGAGGTCGCACTCATGCCGATGCTTCCGAAGGGCGTGCAGGCGTACACCGTCAGTCGCGCATGCGCATCGGCCAATCAGGCGATCACCGATGCCGCCGATCAGATCGCGCTGGGCAACATGGATGTCGCGATCGCCGGAGGTGCCGAGTCCCTCTCAAACGTGCCGATCCTGCACTCGCGCGGGTTTACGGACATTCTCATGTCCGCCAATCGCGCGAAGACGCTGCCGCAGCGCATCGGCGCGTTCACCCGCGTGCGGCCGAAGGATCTCCAGCCGATTGTGCCGGCCATCGCGGAGCCCTCGACCGGCGAGACGATGGGGCAGTCGGCCGAGAAGATGGCGAAGATCAACCACATCCCGCGCGACGAGCAGGACCAGTTCGCGCTCCGGTCCCATCGGCTGGCCGCGGCCGGGACGGCCGATGGTCGGTTGACGGCGGAAATCGCGCCGCTCTACGTGTCGCCTCGCTACGAGACCGTGGTGACGAGCGACAACGGAATCCGAGAGCACACGAGTTACGACCAGTTGGCCGCGCTGAAGCCGGTCTTCGATCGCAGATATGGGACCGTCACGGCGGGGAATTCCTCCCCCCTCACCGATGGCGGGGCCGCGGTCCTCCTCATGAGCGAGGCGCGCGCGCGGACGCTGGGGTATGCCCCACTGGCGGTGATCCGATCATACGCCTATGCGGCTCTCGACCCGGGCGAGCAGCTGCTGCAGGCGCCGGTGCTAGCCGCGCCGGTCGCTCTGCGTCGCGCCGGGCTGGAGCTCAAGCACATCGACCTCGTCGAGATGCACGAGGCCTTTGCGGCCCAGGTCCTGTCGAATCTGCAAGGGTTCGAGTCCAAACAGTGGGCGGAACGCGCCGGCTTTTCGACGCCGGTCGGGACGGTGGATCGCACGCGACTCAACGTCATGGGGGGATCGATCGCGATCGGCCACCCATTCGGAGCCACGGGGGCGCGGATCCTGACGACGCTCTGCCACGAGCTCGCCCGGCGTGGTGGCCAGTTCGGCCTTCTCACCGTGTGTGCGGCCGGCGGGATGGGCCACGCCATGGTCGTCGAACGCGTCTGATGCCAGCTCTGTCTGTCGAGCTGCGCGACGGCATTGCGCTCGTGACGCTCGACGTGCCGGATGCGAGCGTGAACACCTTCACGCGCAGCGTCCGCGAGGAGTTCATAGCCCTGCTCGATCGGCTGGAGCACGACTCGAGTGTGCGGGCCGCCGTCCTGCTCAGCGGCAAACCGGACGTGTGGATCGCAGGAGCTGATGTCGAGGAGCTCGCCGCGCTGCCAGGGGCGGCCGAGGCCGCGCGTCTGAGCCAGTACGGTCACGAGCTGATGGACCGCGTGGAGCGCCTGCGGACGCCCATCGTCGCAGCGATCAACGGTGCGTGTCTGGGTGGCGGGCTGGAGCTCGCGTTGGCTTGTGCGTACCGGATCGCGACCGAGAGTCCGTCAACGGTCCTGGCCCTCCCGGAAGTCCAGTTGGGATTACTCCCGGGGGCGGGCGGGACCCAGCGGCTTCCGCGCACGATCGGCCTGCGATCGGCGTTCGACATGATTCTCACGGGAAAGAACGTCCGACCGCGTCGCGCGCTGCAGACTGGTCTCGTCGACGAAGTCGTGCACCCGGCCATCCTCCGCGACGTGGCGACGAGTCGCGCGCGCGAGCTCGGCGAAGCCGGCGGCCGCAGTCGGCTCCGGCGGCGCACGGCGAACCGGTCCCGCGGCAGCGCACAGCGGTTGTTGCTCGACGACAATCCCATCGGACGCGCCGTGGTGTTTCGGCAGGCTCGCGAACAGACCCTGGCCCGCACGCATGGGCATTACCCGGCGCCGCTCGCCGCCCTGCGGGCCGTACAGGCCGGATACGCGGGCAGTCGCTCGCGCGGATACGAGACCGAGGCGCGCCTGTTCGGCGAGGTGGCGGTGAGCGAGGTCGCCAAGCAGCTGATCTTCCTGTTCTTCGCGTCGAACGCGCTCAAGAAAGATGTGCCGGGGCCTCCCCCGTTGCCGGTCGGCAAGATCGGCATCTTGGGCACCGGGTTCATGGGTGCCGGGATCGCTGCGGTTGCCGCACAGCGCGGCATCCTCGTGCGGTTCAAAGACGTGGATCAGGGGCGTGTGCTGAAGGGGCTCGCGGCCGTCCGCGATGTGCTGCGCGAGCGACTGGTGAAGCATCAAGTCACGCGGCAGGAATTCGACGATCAGATGTCGCTCGTGTCCGGAACGAGCGACTACACGGGCTTTGGCAACGTGCCGCTCGTGATCGAGGCGGTCTTCGAGGATCTCGCCGTGAAACAGGCGGTCGTCCGCGACGTCGAAGCCGCGCTCCCACGAGAGGCGATCGTCGCCTCGAATACCAGCACGATCCCGATCGCACACATTGCGGAGGCATCGCGCGATGCGACGCACGTCGTCGGCATGCATTTCTTCTCGCCCGTGCCGAAAATGCCGCTGCTCGAGGTGATCGTCACGGAGCGCACCGATCCGCAAGTCACCGCCACCGCCGTCGCCGTCGGCATGCGCCTTGGCAAGACGGTCATCATCGTGCACGATAGTCCAGGGTTCTATGCCAACCGTGTCCTGGCGCCCTATCTCAACGAGGCAGGCAAGATGCTCGATGAGGGCGCGGCGATCGATGCAGTCGACCGGGCCCTGGTGGCGTTTGGCTTTCCCGTCGGCCCCATTACGCTGATCGACGAAGTGGGGATCGATGTGGCCGGGAAGTCCGGCGGCGTGCTGGCCGAGGCGTACGGTGCCCGCATGGCGCCCTCCGTCTCGCTGCAGCGGGTCGTTGCTGCGGGTCGCACGGGCCGCAAGGGTCGCAAAGGGTTCTACCTCTACTCCGACGCAGGCAAGAAGGAGGGGGTCGATCCCAGTATCTACCCGTTACTACCCACTGGTGCGCAGCGCAGCGTCATCAGCGAGGAGGAAATCCAGCGGCGTGCCGTGTTGGCCATGGTCAACGAAGCGGCCCGCTGCCTCGAGGAGGGTGTGGTGCGCGCTCCACGGGATGGGGACGTCGGTGCGGTGTTCGGGATTGGCTTCCCTCCGTTTCGCGGTGGGCCATTTCGCTACATCGATACCGTCGGCTCGGCCACGATCGTGCGCCAGCTCGAGGAGCTGAACGATCGATTTCCGCCCCGGTTCCAACCTGCCGACCTATTGGTGGATTTGGCGCGCAAGAACGCGCGCCTCTATCCGTGATGACGGGACCACTGTTCGTGCAGGCGGCGATCCACGGGCGACGCAGTCGTCGCTCCTCCGGCCGCGCAAACGGCGGGCGACGCACGCGTCGCCCCTCGGCCCGGCAAACGGCGGGCGACGCACGCGTCGCCCCTACTAATCGATGCTGCGCCAAACGCTCCTCTATCTCTCGAGCCAACCACAGGCGGCGCGATTCGTCCGCCGCAACCGTGTCGCCAAACGATTCGCCGAGCGCTTCGTCGCGGGCGAGTCCCTCGAGCAGGCACTCAACGCCGTCGCCCAGCTCAATGGGAGGGGGATCACCGCGTCGCTCGACCTGCTCGGCGAGAGTGTACACTCGGAGGACGAAGCACGAACCGCGGGCCGAGAATATCTGTACCTCCTCGATCGCATCCACGAGCGTCGTCTCGACGCCAACGTGTCGGTCAAGTTGACGGCGATGGGTCTCGATATCTCGGAAGACCTGTGTGTGACGGTCGTCCACGAGGTGCTCGCCCGCGCGCGTGACTACCGCACCTTCGTCCGCTTGGACATGGAGTCGAGCGCCTATACGGAGCGGACGCTGCGACTGTTCTACGACCGCTTCTATCCGGCGTATCCGGAGCACGTCGGCATTGTCTTGCAGAGCTACCTGCATCGCACGGAGGCCGATGTCGCCTGCGCGGTGCAGGCGCGAGCCCGTGTGCGCCTCTGCAAGGGCGCGTACAAAGAGCCGCCCGCCGTGGCCTTCCCGCTCAAACGGGACGTCGACGCGAATTACGACCGCTGTATGCAGCGACTCCTGCGCGACGGTCGCTATCCAGGGATCGCGACGCACGACGAGCGCCGTATCCGCGAAGCCCGACGATTCGCCGCGGCCGAGGGGATCGAGGCGTCTCGCTTCGAGTTCCAGAATGCTCTACGGTGTCCGGCGGGACCTGCAGACTGCGCTCATCCGGGACGGCTATCGCGTACGGGTCTATGTTCCCTTCGGGACGCAGTGGTACCCTTATCTCATGCGGCGGCTCGCCGAGCGACCGGCCAACGTCTTATTCATTGCGGGTAGCATCCTCCGGGAAGCCATCGGGCGGCGACACGCGTGACGCGTGATGGGAGGGGTGTGTCGGGTGTGCCGGGTGCCTCGAGGCATCTCCGGATGCGGAGACGCATCGCGTGATCGGTCAGCATTTGCCGCCCGATTACTCGCGTGGCGACGAAACGACGATCGGCGGCTACGCCGCCGTCCACGGCCGACCGGCCGCGTTAGCGGGTCTGGACGGCCTGTCGTACAGTGTGGACGTCCTCGTGGATGAGACGGGCCAACCGAGCGCGCCGTGGGGCGCGTATCTGCTCTTCGTCCGCTGGAGCCCTGGACAGCCGGCGCTGGCCGGACATGTAGAGTCCGATTTCCTCGTCCGCGCGACCACATCCGATGACGCGCGCGCGCAACTCGGTGCGTGGCCGTTGGTCGAGGTCAAGCACGTGCTCGACGGCCTGACCAAACGCGGAGGCACCGTCTGACGCCGGGGCTCGTGCGATATGCTGCCTGAGCGCGCGACGGTCAAAGGACGATCCTCTGCGGGCGCCACGCAGGCGGTCGTCTTGAGCGGCACGGGGGGCGTGTGGGTCGTGCGGACGGGCGACGGCGAGGTACACGAATCGGTACTCCGTGGCCGCCTGAAGCAAGAAACCGGACTCAAGCTGGCTGTCGGCGACGAAGTCATGGCCGCGCCGACCGAGGCCAACGGCCAGTGGACGATCGAGGAGATTCTGCCCCGGCGCTCCGTCCTGTCGCGGCGCGCACCCGGCCGACGCGCGGGAGAACGCGTCGTCGCCGCCAACGTCGATCAGGTGATGATCGTCTTCGCGGCAGCCCAGCCCGAGCCGCACCGAGGGATGATCGATCGCTTTCTGGTGATCGCCGAGGGTAGTCAACTGGCTCCGCGACTCGTGGTGAACAAAGTCGACCTCGTCGATCTCGAATCGGCGCGCGCTCACGTCGCTGACTACGATCGGGCGGGCTATCCAATCCACTTCACGAGCTCGCGTGCGGGCGTAGGGCTGCCAGCCTTGCGCGACGCGCTCGCAGGCCGCGCGACGGTGGTCACGGGGCCGTCGGGGGTCGGCAAGTCATCGCTGCTGAATGCGCTCTATCCCGGACTCAACCTGCGCGTGGGGGAGATCAGTCTATCGGTGAACAAGGGGCGGCACACCACGGTGGGCGCCCTCTCGCATCCGTTGCCCGATGGCGGGTATGTGGTCGACACTCCCGGCTTGCGCGAGGTCGGCCTGTGGGGATTCTCACTCGACACGCTCGACCAGTGTTTCCCCGAGTTTCGGCCGTACATCGGCCACTGCCGGTTTGTCGACTGCACCCATCTCGTGGAGCCCGGATGCGCGCTGCGCGCGGCCGTCGCGCAGGGGGACATCAGCGCCCAGCGTTATGAGAGCTACGTGAAGCTGCGGGACGAAGGGATGGGGCACGGGGGAGCACGGGCCTAAGGCGACAGCCGCTCGATGCGCCAGCCGCCGTCGTCGACGCGGCGATATCGCAGGCGATCGTGAAGACGGTTCGGCCGACCTTGCCAGAACTCGATCGCAGTCGGGACAACGCGAAACCCGCCCCAATACGCCGGCAGTGGCGGTGGCGTCGCCGCCCCGTAAGTGCGCGCGAGGTCCGCCACGTGCGCCTCGAGCGACGCCCGGTCGGGGATCACCGCAGACTGCGTCGACGCGGACGCGCTGAGGCGGCTCGCCAGTGGGCGGCTGGCGAAATACGCTGCTGATTCTTCGGTCGATGCCCGAGTAACCGTGCCCGTGATGCGCACCTGGCGCTCGAGCGGTGACCAGTACAGCGCGAGCGCCGCGTGCGGATTCCGCGTCAGCTCTGCTCCCTTCTGACTCCGGTAGTCGGTATAGAACACGAAGCCGCGCTCGTCCACACCTTTCAGCAGCACCACCCGCGCCGACGGGATCCCATCTGGCGTGGCCGTCGCAAGCATCATGGCGTTGGCGTCAGGCACCGCCACGCGCTGGGCCTCGGCAAACCATCGCTCGAACTGTCGAATCGGGTCGGCGTCGACGTCGCGCTCGGACAGCGTCGCATGGGCGTAATCCCGTCGCAGTGCGGCGAGCGTGTCGGCTGAGGCAGCGTCCGGTGCCACGTGTCTCATCCCACCACGGGCATCGCCAACGGCGCCCGCGGATAATTCTCGGGCGCCCCGACCATGGGGTCGCCCTCGAACGCCGCGCCGTCGGGTGTCTCCAGCACGAACCCGGCGTCGCGAATCATGGCGTAGTCTGCCTGCGCGGCCTGCCCCTGTGTGGTCAGGTAGTCGCCGATGAAGATCGAGTTCGCCGGATACAGCCCGAACGGCTGCAGGGCGCGGAGGTGGACCTCGCGACCACCCGCGATCCGGATCTCCTGCGACGGCAGCAGGAAGCGGTAGAGACAGAGCACCTGCAGACACCGCCGCGGATCGAGCTCCCGACGGTCGGCGAAGGGCGTGCCGGCGATCGGGATGAGAAAGTTGACCGGAACGCTTCGGACGTCGAGCGCTCGCAGACTCAGCGCGAGATCGATCACGTCGTCATCCGATTCGCCCATCCCAATGATGCCGCCCGAGCAGGTCTTGATGCCGGCTGCTTTGACCTGCTCGACGGTGGCTCGGCGGTCAGCGAAGCTGTGGGTCGTGCACACGGCCCCGTGATAGGCTTCGGAGGTGTTGAGGTTGTGGTTGACGGTTTCCACCCCCGCGGCGGCTAGCCGCCGGGCCTGGTCTTCGCCCAGCAGGCCGAGGCACGTGCAGATCTTGAGATCGTAGCGCTCGCGGATCTCGCGCACCACGTCCAGCACTTTTCCGAACACGCGCTCACCCGGGCTGCGTCCGGAGATGACCAGGCAGAACGTGCCGGCTTTGAGCGCCGCCGCTCGGCCCGCGGCCTCCAGGATCCGCTCGCGCGCCAGCATCGGATACGAGTCGATCTCGGCGGTCGACACGCGGGACTGCGAGCAGTAGTGGCAATCTTCGGGACAGAGACCGCTCTGTGCGTTACATAAGAAGTGCAATCGCACGCGATTGCCCCAGAAGTGCCGGCGGACGCGATACGCGGCCGCGAGGAGCTCAAGCAGGTCTTCCTGCGGTGCGGCGAGCACGTCTCGGGCTTCGGCATGGGACAGCACGTCTCCGCGGAGCGCGCGGTCGGCGAACCCGAACCAGTCGGCTGCGGGCCTGGTCATCCGAGAAGAGTCATGAGACTGGAAGTGGAACGAGAGACAGGAGGTCGCCGGCACGAGCGCCGTCGATGAGCGATGGAATATGATCCGGCTCAGCGAGATATGGGAACGTCACGAGCCGGTGGCTGCGTACAAGGTCCCGAAGCGCCGCGGCATTACTCGAGACGGCTGGATCGTCCGGACCCGCGCACGGTGAGTTCAAGACCACCCCAGCCACGCGGAGGCCCGCGGACTCCACGGCCCGGACGGTCAGCGCGGTATGATTGAGGACCCCGAGGCGGTTCGCCGCGACGATGACGATGTCGAGCCGCCACCGCGTACAGAGCCCCTCGTATGTCACATCCTCGAGGAAGGGCACCAGCCAGCCCCCCGCCCCCTCGACGATCACGACATCGCGCCCAGTCGCCGCGCGCGCAAAGGCCGTGTCGAGCCGCGCGAGCTCGATCGGACATCCGGCATGCCCCGCGGCGACGATCGGGGCGACGGGCTCGGCGAACGTATAAGGGCAGATTGCATCGAGGGGATCGAGTCCGCCCGCCGCGACGCGGAGGCGCTTGGCGTCAGGCGGACCGACCCGCAGGTCGACCCCGGTCTCCACGGGCTTCAAGACACCCACGCGCACGCCGCGCGCGACGAGCGATGCCGTCAGCGCGCACGCCACCACTGTCTTGCCGACGCCGGTATCCGTGCCGGTAATGCCGATCGCGACAGGCAGCCGGGCCGAGGGGTCTATCTGCACCAACCGGCTATTGAGAGGTCGTGGGGTGGCGGTGTGCCGCGCCCGGCAGCGCGTCTCGGTCGAGCCGCTCGAGAAACTCGGTGATCACGGCATACGCGCGCGCGATCTGCTCCCGAGTGATCGAGTACGGGGGCAGGATGTACACCACATTGCCCAGTGGCCGCAGCAGGACGCCGGCGGCGAGCGCGTGCGCCCCTAACTGACGGCCGAGTGGGGCCAGATAGTCGCGCCCGCCGTCGCCCCCTGCGCGCGGCGCCACGAGGTCGAACGCCGCGATCGTCCCGAGCACGCGAGCGCTCCGCACCCACGGATGGGAAATCAAGCGCTCGAGCTCGACGTGGTGTGCCTGCTCGATCTCGACGCGCCGGGTCGCGCAGGCGTCGTCGAGAAGCTCCAGGCTCGCCAGCGCCGCGGCGCAGGCCAGCGGGTTGGCCGTGAACGAGTGTCCGTGAAAGAACGTCCGCCGGCGGTCCGTGCTCCGGAACGCGTCGAACAGCTCCTCGGTGACCGCCGTAACGCCGAGGGGGAGGAACCCGCCGGTCAGCCCTTTGGACAGGCACATGATGTCCGGGAGAACGGCCGCTCCCTGGCACGCGAAGAGCGGCCCGGTACGACCGAAGCCGGTGAGCACTTCATTTGCAATGAGGAGCACACCCCGTGCTCGCGTGCGGTCGCGAATTGCGCGAAGTGTCGCGGCGTGCCACATGCGCATCCCGCCGGCTCCTTGCAACTGTGGCTCGACGAGTACGGCTGCCAGAGGATCGGCCGTGTTTGCGAGCGCGCGATCGAGCGCCTCGAGGAGCTCGCGATCGCCGCTCGGTGGGGAGGATGCTTCGGACGGCGAGGGGCTTTCGCCGAGGGGCGGACATTCCGCGGGCGCGGGGAGGCGCAGGACGTGAAAGAGATGCTGAGCGAACGGCGCGGTGAACACGCTCGCATCGCTGGCACTCATCGCACCAAAAGTATCGCCGTGGTATGCGTGGCTCAGTGCGGCGATGCGCCCGCGTCGCTCGCCGCGATGCTGCCAGTACTGCAGGGCGATCTTGATCGCGACCTCGACGGCGGTCGACCCATCGTCCGAGTAGAAGATTCTCTGCAGCGGCGATGGCAGGCGGTGTACGAGGGCATTCGCCAGCTCGACTGCGGGCGCATGGGTAAAGCCCGCGAAGATCACCTGCTCCAGTTGGCGGGCCTGTCGCGCGATGGCCTCCGCAATCGCGGGATGCGCATGACCGTGGAGGGTGACCCACCACGACGAGATCGCGTCGATGATCGGACGGTCCGCCTCATCGTAGAGCACGGCGCCAGCGCCGCGCGTGATGGACACTGGCGGCGGCACGAGCCCATGCTGCGTGTACGGGTGCCAAACGTGCGCGGCGTCGAGAGCGGAGAGGCTGGGCAACGGGAGGGATCGGAGTCGAGGGTCGCGCCGCGTCGCGCAGGTTGTCTGGCCCGTGTGCCGCGGAGGCGATGAATGGCGGTCGCCGACGGACCTCAGGGCGGGAGCACGACGTCGAGCGCGTCGAGCAGGGTGTCGACCTCGGCGTCGCTGTGGGCCGCACTCGCCGTGATGCGCAGTCGCGAGGTTCCGGGCGGTACCGTCGGCGGGCGCACGGCACCCACAAGCAAGCCGCGCTCGCGCAGCGTCGCCCCGACCCGCACGACCAGGCCCGCGTCGCCGACCGGCACGGGAATGATGTGGCTGTCGGGATCGCCGGGGACCGGACGACCGCGGGCCGCGAGTCCCGTCCTGATCCGGTGGGCGACCGCGCGTACGCGCTCTCGTCTCCACGACTCGGATCGGGCGATTCGCAAGGCGGCAGACGCGGCAGCTGCGAGTGCAGGTGGCGGGGCGGTCGTGAATACGAACGCGCGCGCCTGGTTGCGAAGGTATTCGACGAGTGTGCGCGACCCGGCGACAAATGCGCCCATGACGCCGAACGCCTTGCCCAACGTTCCCATGACGACATCCACTTGGCCTTCGAGGCCCCAATGCTCTGTACTGCCGCGCCCGTGTCTGCCGAGGACACCGGTGGCGTGCGCGTCATCGACGTAGGTCCACGCTCCATAGCGTCGGGCGAGGGACACAATCCGGTCGAGCGGAGCACGATCGCCATCCATCGAAAACACACCGTCGGTGACGATCAGCCTCCGACGCACGCGCAGGCCGTCCGCCGCCATGGCCACTTCCAGCGCATCCGGATCGGCATGCGGGATCACGCGGACCTGCGCGCGGGACAGGCGGCACGCGTCAATCAGCGACGCGTGATTGAGTGCGTCAGCATAGATGACGTCCTCACGTCCCACCAACGCCGGGATCGTCGCGATGTTGGCCAGGTAGCCGCTGCCGAACAGGAGTGCGGCATCAGTCTGCTTGTATTTCGCGAGCTCCAGCTCGAGCGCCTCGTGTAGCGGATGATTGCCGCTAATGAGTCGGGCAGCGGCCGCACCCGTTGCGTCCGCCGCGAGGACCGCCGCACCCGCTGCCGCGAGTCGCGGGTCCGACGCCAACCCGAGATAGTCGTTCGACGAGAAATCCAGTGCAGGGCGGCCATCGACGATCACGTGGCACCCGGTCCGGCGCTGCACGCGATGCAGGGCGCGCCGCAACCCTGCGCGAGTCAGCGTTTCCAGCTCGGCGGCCAATGCCTGTTCGAGGGAATCGGGGACGTCGAGCACGGCGGCCCCCGACGACTCCGCCTGGTACGGACGCGCCTCGTCGCTCTCAGCTGGCATGTGGCGTGGCCGGGCGCTCGACCGCGAGTCGCAGCTCATCGATGTCGTACGGCTTCACGATCACGGTCGCCATTGCTGCCGACTCTGCGAAATCCTCGGGCAGCGCGGTGCTGTCGCCCGTCGAGACGATATACCGCGTATGGTGGCAGGTCGGCAGCGCTCGCAGCTGGCGGATCACCTCATCGCCTCCCAGCGCGGGCATGCGAAGGTCGCAGATCACGACGTCGAACGGCTGCTCCCGTGCGAGATCGATTGCGTGCATCCCGTTTGGTGTGATCGTGACCGCGTGCCCACGCGCCGAGAAATAGCGCTCCAACAACCCCAGGATGGCGGTCTCGTCATCGACGACGAGGATCCGCAAAGCCGTCGCCGCGCGTCGAGGGCGACTCGGTCGATCGGGCAGGGTCGTGCCGGCCGTGCCGGCCGCCTGGCGGAGGTCCGTCTTCTCCGGTGTGGCCGCCGCCGGCCGTGCGTCGGTCGGAGGAAGGGAGGGGATCCCGTCGGGTGCGTCGCTGACGCTCGCGGCCGTCGGAAGCTTTACGACGAACCGCGTCCCCACGCCGACCTCGGTCTCGAGGTCGATCGTGCCGCCGTATGTCGAGACGATGCCGTGGACGACTGCGAGGCCAAGACCGGTTCCTTCGCCCTCTTCCTTACTGGTCCAGAACGGGTCCCAGATCCGTCCCCGGTTCTCCTCGGGGATGCCGGGGCCGTTGTCCTCGACCTCGAGCGTCACGACGTCCCCTGCGCTGGACGTTCGAATCCTGATCGCGGGCGGAGCGACGGCGGTGCTCGCGCCCGCGGTTGCTGTACGGCCGTCGATCGCCTGCTCGAGCGCCTGCCGGGCGTTGACGACGAGGTTCAGCACGACCTGCTCAAGTTGCGAGGCCTGTGCCAGGACCGGCGGCAACGCCGCAGCCAACGAGAGTTCGCGCCGGATTCCTCGAGTCTCGATCTGATAGCGCTGGGCATCGAGGATGTAGCGTACGACGTCGTTGACATCGACTTCTTCACGCCGCTCGTTCTCGTGTCGACGCGAGAACGCGAGCAGGTCCCGCACGATCCGCGCGGCGCGCTGAGCCTCGTGGTTGATCGTTTCGAGCGCGCTGCGATCGTCCTCGCTGAGTTGCTGCCGCAAGAGCAGCTGCGCAAATCCACCGATCGCGGCCAACGGATTGTTGAGCTCGTGAGCGACCCCGGCAAGCATATGGCCGAGGCTGGCCATCCGCTCGCTCCGTCGCACCAACTCTTCCTGCCGGGCCCGGTCGGTGATGTCCTCCGTCACTCCTTCGAGTGCCACGGCGGTGCCGTGTGCGTCGAGAACGACTTGGAGGGAGAGACGCACGAGGATCGGAGCACCGTCGTGCCGGCGCCATCGCACCTCCGTCCATCCCCAATGTTGACCCCGGAGGGCCTCATCGAGAAGCCGCTGGTGGTCCGCGCGGTCGTAGAACACGCCGCCGGCGGCCACGGCCAGGACCGAGGCAGCGTCCGGATGACCCAACGTGCGCACGAGCGCGGGGTTGACATCGGTGAACCGGCCGTCGAGCCCCGCTCGAAAGATCCCATATGCGGCGCGATGGACGAGAGCCCGGTATCGGTCCTCGGTGGCTCGCACTTCATCTTCTGCGGCCTCGCGAGCCGTCATGTAGTCGAGAAGGATGCCTCGCAGCGATCTCAAGTCTCGCTCGAGGCGCGCGATGGTCCGATCGCGCTCTGCAACAGCGTCCGTGGCCTCCCGAAGGGCCGAAGAGACCGGCTCGGTCACGTATCGCCAGCGGCCGAAGCGGCGCGGTCGGCGGAAGACATGGTGCGGTACACGAAGTCCCTCGTCGGAGCGTGTGCTCTGGTCCCCGAGCCCGGCGCCGTGTCGTCGCCCGCCACGGTGGCCAGGGCTGCATCAATCAGAGAGCGCGCAGGGCTCTTCGTGCAGACCGGGTCCGCGTTGCGGGCGTCACCCGTTACCTGAAATGCCTGGCAACGGCAGCCCCCAAAATCGATGGCGCGTCGCGCGCACGTGCGGCAGGGGTCGCGCATCCACTCTTCGCCCCGAAACGCCGCGAACGCGGGTGATCGGTGCCAGATCCATTCGAGCGGGTGGTCGCGCACGCTATCGAAGGCGAGTGACTCGATCTGCCAGGCGGCCTGACACGGGAGCGCACGACCATCGGGCGCGACGACGACATAGACAGCGCCCCAGCCGCCCATACAAGGCTTCGGATAGGTCTGGTAGTAGTCGGGGAGCACGTAGAGAATCTGCATCCGTCCGCGGTGCCGGGCGACTGCAGCTTCGACGACGCCTTCGGCGGCTGCGAGCTGGGCCCGCGTGGGCATCAGCGCGTCCCGATTGACCATGGCCCAGCCGTAATACTGGGTATTGGCCAGCTCGAGGCGATCTGCGCCAAGCGACGCGGCAAGCTCGATAATGTCGGCCAGGTGATCGAGGTTCGTACGGTGCAGGACAACGTTCACTGTGAAGGCGACGCCGATCGATCGGATGAGAGCCGCCGCCGCGAGTTTCTTGTCGACCGCCGCCAGGCCGGCGATGCGGTCGGCGCCGGCCCGGTCGGAGTCCTGCAATGAGAGCTGGATGTGGTCGATGCCCGCGTCCCGCAAGCGAGCGGCCCGATCGGGCGTCAGCCCGAGTCCCGAGGTGACGAGTGTGGTGTAGAGACCGACGCGTCGCGCGTGCGCCACGAGCTGCTCGAGATCCTTGCGCAGCAGCGGTTCGCCACCCGAAAGCCCGAGTTGTAACACGCCGAGCGCCCGGGCTTCTGTGAAAACCCGCTGCCAGTCCCCGGCGGTGAGCTCAGTCTGTGCCCGGTGCAGATCCACCGGGTTCGAACAGTACGGGCAGTGAAGAGGACACCGATAGGTCAGCTCCGCGAGCAGCGTGGTGGGACGACCCGGCGTGCCTGTCGGCGCGGGGTTCCCATCGCTCGCGGGCGCGACACGGGTATCGTGCGCTGGAGCTCGCGCGATCGCGTCAGTCGGCATCGCGCACCAGCTCTCGCTCCATCAGCTGGCCGAGATACGCGGCGACATTGCCGCTGACGTCGGCCTCGTACTTCGCGCCGAGCTCCGTGGCGATCTCCTGCACTGTGCGCGTTCCGTCGCAAAGCGCGAGGATCTCGGCGCCGGTATCGTTGAGCAGCATCGCGCCTTCGGGATAGAGGAGCACCCGCCGCGCGCGAATCGGATCGAACTCGAGGCGGGCGAGCCGCCACAGGCGAGGCCGCACGGTGAGGGGCAGGGGGCCACCCATGTGCGGCTCAGTCGGCATATGCGTTGTGAACGGTGTCGATCAGCACCCACAGCATCTCGATCTTGAACGCCAACGCGGCAAAGGCACGCTGCTGCGTCTCGACGCTCGTACAATGGGCTGTCACGAGCTCGAGGCCTTGTGTGCTGTCGCGCGGCGCCTGGACCAGGCGCGAGCGGAAATACTCCAATCCGGCGGCGTCGACCCACGGATAGTGGCGCGGGAACGCGGCGAGTCGTTCGCGCATGAGCGTTGGTGCGAACAACTCGGTCAGGGAGCTCGCGACGGCTTCGACCCACCAGTGGGTCTTGCAGAACGTCACGTAGGACTCGGCGGCCATCCGCACGCCCGGAAGGACGTGTCGTTCGTCTTCCATCTCCTCTCGGGGTACCCCGAGTGCTTTGCCGAGGCGGATCCACAGCTCGATGCCCCCGGTGCCCGGTTCGGTTCCGTCGTGGTCGACGATGCGTTGAATCCACAGGCGTCGCACCGCTGGGTCCGGGCAATTCGAAAGGATCGCGGCATCCTTGCGCGGGACCGCGCGCTGGTAGGCGAGGCGGTTGGCGACCCAGCCCTGGAGTTGGCGCTTGCTCAGTGCGCCTTCGCGCATGAGCTGGTGGAAGGGGTGAACCGCGTAATACGACCGACTGAAGGCCCGAAGGGCGTCCGCGAGCTCATCGCTGGAGAGTGGGCGGTCCAACACCGGGATCGGCGGCGGCGGCGGTGTCGCCAGCGTGGACGGCGCAGCGGCGGCGGACATGGGTCAAGTTAAGTTAACGCGCACGCGAGGGGCCGGCCGGAGGGGCGCCGTGCCGATGCGTGGTGTGTCACCCCACCATGCTCGTGTCCGTCGGCGTGAATCCCGCCCGGCGCAGTGCCTCCACGACGTGGCATCGCACGTCGTGTGGCGCGCACGTGGTGCACTGGCAACTCGCGAGCGCGTCGAGGAACGCCTTCTCGAAGTCGTAGTGCGGATAGCACTTGGCGCAGAGCGCGAGGTGCGTGCGGACTGCCTCCATCTTCTGGGGGCCCAGCTCCGCGTCGAGGTACTCCCAGAGCTGTTGTAGCACAGTCGTGCAATCGACGCCGCCCTTGGGCGATGCCGATGCGCAGGGATTCCGTCCGCGGTCAGTCATAGGTTAGGGGTTTGGGTGCGATATCGGCCGCGGTGTCGCGGTCGCGGGACTCCCAATGCCAGCGTCACGGGCGTAGACAGCCAGCGCACGCTGCAAGAGGCGTCGACCGCGGAACAGGCGAGACCGTACTGTCCCGATCGGTACGTCTAGGATCTCGGACGCGGCCTCATATGATTGGTCTTCGACATCCACCAGCGTGACCGCCGATCGGAAAGGCTCCGGCAGCTCCTTGAGTGCGTTCGCGAGGGCGGGGCCGAGGTCCAGCCGGGTGAGCAGTTGGTCGTCGCCCGATCGGGGCCCGGTGGTCTCCGCCATCTGCGAGGCGACGGCCTCGACATCGCCGTCCTCGAGCTCTACCTGGTGCCGCGCCCGCTCCCGGGTCCGCAGGAACGCGTTGCGGCAGATGGTAAACAGCCACCGCCGCGCGTCGCTGCCCCGCTCAAACGTGTGCCAAGAGCGGTAGGCACGCATGAATGTCTCCTGAACAATGTCGTCCGCATCCGCCTCGTTCCGAGTCAGCGACAAGGCGAATCGATAGACGTCGTCGAGCCATGGCAGTGCCTCGCGCTCGAAGCTGAGGTCGAAATCCCGCTGGTCTGTCGCGGCTGGCACCATGCCAGCTAATCTAGTACGCGAGCCCCTATTTGGTTCCGGGCTGCCCTTGTCAATCCGTCCTCGGTGCCCCAATCTTGCAATACCTGCAGGCGCATCGCCGGTCGCTCCGGCGAGCCGTTCTCTTAGGGCGAGGCAGCCTCGCCCCTACCCGTGAGGTGCTCAGATGAGAATGGCAAAAGCCCGAGTTCGAAGTAGTCGACGTGACGATGGAAGTAACCGCGTACGTCGCTCGGCGCTAAAGCACCAGAGGGCCCGCAGATGCGGGCCCTTGTTGCAGTGGGCTAGTGACTAGTGGCTGGGATGAGGGGCTAGTAAAAGACCACAGGGCCAGCGACGGCGAGCGTCTCGCTGGCCTTGAGATTTGTCGACTAGCCCCTAGCCCTGGTCCCTAGTCCACTCGTCCCATGCACCTCATCCTGCTCGGCACTGCAGCTGGCGGCGGCTTCCCGCAGTGGAACTGCTGGTGCCCCGGATGCCGGATCGCACGGGCCGACCCCGCGCGCGCAATGCCTCGCACGCAGTCGTCGATCGCGGTGAGCGAGGACGGTGAGCGGTGGATCCTCATCAACGCATCGCCTGACGTCCGCGATCAAGTCCGGCGTCTTCCGCGACCGACGCCTGATCCCACAGTGCGAAGAGACGTCCCCATCGAGGCGGTCGCCCTCACGGACGCAGAGCTCGATCACTCTCTGGGATTGCTCCTGCTGCGCGAAGGGCGGGCGTTGAGCGTCTATGCCGCCCCTCCAACACTGGCTGTGCTCGAACGGGATTCGCGAATCCTCCCGACCACACGGGCGTTCGCGACCGTATCACTCGTGCCGCTCCCGCTGGATCGCGAGGTGGCTGTGCGAGATCGAGCTGGCGCAGAGACGGGGCTCACGCTCGAGGCGTTCGCGGTCGCGGGCGACGCTCCCCGATTCGCGACGAGCGACGGCGTCGGCGCTACAATCGGCGTGATGGTGCGCGACCGTGCCGGCTCGGCGGCTGCCTATGTGCCGGGATGTGGCGCCATCGATCCGCCGCTCGTGGATCGATTGCGACAGGCGGAGATCGTGCTGTTCGACGGGACGTTCTGGAGCGAGGAGGAGCTCGTTGCCCTCGACATTGCGCCGACTGGTGCGCGTGAGAATGGGACACGTGCCCATCAATGGCGCCGAGGGCAGTCTGGCAATGCTCTCGCGACTCCCGGCACGCACGCGTGTGTACACGCACATCAACAACACGAACCCCGTGCTGATCGAGCACTCCGAGGAGCGACGCGCCGTGGATGCAGCCGGAGTCATCGTCGGCCATGACGGCTTGGCGCTGTCGACGGCCACATCTACCCTTTGAATTCTCCGCCCTTCTCGCCGTTCAGCGTGACCGTACAAATGACCGGCGTGGCCGGGTCGATCGAGCTCCGAACGGAACAGTACTTGGTGATCGACAGCTCGACGGCTTGTTCCGCAGCGGTCCGATCGATGCCGGCGCCATCGATCTGAAATTCGAGGTGGACGCGCACGACACGCGCGGGTATGGTTTGCGCACGATCGCCGGTCACGACGACCAAGAGCCGCTCGACGGGAGTGCGCCGCTTCGCGAGAATCTCGATCGTGTCGACCGACGCACAAGAACCGAGGGCACCGAGGAACGTGTCGACCGGCCCGGGTCCGGTTACGCCGGCGGCGTCCACGCGTGCGGACGGGCGACCAGTACGACCTACGTCGAACCGCTGTTCTCCATTCCAGGTGACGTTGACGACGCTCGGTGGCTTCGTGGGCGATGTAGTCATGGCACAAAAGTACACGGGATTCGGGGGTCGGGGTTCGTATGTTTCATCCCATGCCCGATGACGCGCGGCGCGCGACGCCACGTCCGATCTTGGAGCCGTATACCCGGCACGTACTCGTGTGTACGGGAGGGTTTTGCTCGCCCGACCGCCGTGGTCGCGCGCTGTACGCGCAGCTGGCCGAGTTATTGGAGCGGGAGGGATTGCTCTTTGGTCCCACGCGGGTCAAGCGGGGAGAGACTCCGTGCTTGGGGGTCTGTGCGGGTGGCCCGGTGATGGTCGTGTATCCGGAAGGCGTATGGTATGTCGGCGTCACTCCGTCGTTGCTGGAGCGCATCGTCGTCGAGCACTTGAAGCAGGGGCGAGTGGTCGAGGAGGCGGTGGCGTTTAGGCTAGGGACTAGGGACTAGGGACTGGGGACAAACCGTAGAGCCGGCGACGTCGACGTTCACTGCCGCTGCGGTTTGTTAATCCCTAGTCCCTTCGCCTCTCCGAGCCGCTATTTTTGGACGTGCCGGCTTTGCGGTCCGAGCCGTCTTCTATTGCGACCCCTATTTCAGAGCCCATGGCGACTACCACGCAGACCGAGCATGCCGCCCCGGCGGCTACGGAACTCAGCCGCGACCAACTGGTCGCGGCCTACCGCATCATGCTCCTGTCGCGCCGATTGGACGACAAGGAGATCCAGCTCAAGCGACAGAACAAGATCTTCTTCCAGATCTCCGGAGCGGGACACGAGGCGGTGCTCACGGCTGCCGGGTTCGTGCTGCGGGCCGGCGTACGACTGGTTCTACCCCTACTATCGCGATCGCGCGCTCTGCCTTCAGCTCGGCGTGACGCCGGCGGAGATGCTGTACGAGGCGGTCGGCGCGGCGGCAGATCCCGCATCCGGCGGGCGGCAGATGCCGAGTCACTGGGGCAACCAGCCGCTCAACATCGTGTCGTCGTCGTCGCCCACCGGCACGCAGTTCCTGCAGGCCGTCGGGTGCGCGGAGGCGTGGTTGCGGGCGCGGCAGATCGGCGTAGCGGACGGGTTCGCGGCGACGAGGTCGTGTATGTGTCGACCGGCGATGGAGCGACCAGCGAGGGCGAGTTCTGGGAGTCGCTCAGCACCGCGTGTAACCTGAAGCTGCCGGTCCTCTATCTCGTCGAGGACAACGGCTACGCCATCTCGGTGCCCGTCGAGGTGAATACCCCGGGTTCCTCGATTTCGCGACTCGTCCAGTCGTTCCCCGGGCTCTACATCGAGCAGGTCGATGGCTGCGACCTGGTGGCGAGCTACGGGGCGATGTCGCGGGCCGGTCTCGTACGTCCGCGCGACGCACGGGCCCGGCGCTCGTGCACGCGAGCGTGATTCGCCCGTACTCGCACTCGCTCTCGGATGATGAGGCGATGTACCGGCCGCCGGTGGAGCGCGCAGCCGATGCGGCGCGCGATCCGCTGACCACCTTCCCGCGATGGCTCGTGGCCGAAGGACACGCGACCGAGGCCGGACATCAGCCGGATCCAGGCGGAGGTGGACGCGGAAGTGCCAGGCGGCGACGGACGACGCGCTGGCGCAGCCGCAGCCGGCAGGCGACACGAAGATGTTTGCAGTGTATTCGCCCGACGTCGATCCAACCGGTGAGCGGTTCGACACCGAGGACGATCCGCAGTTGAGCGGGCGAGCCGACGACGATGGTCGATCTGCTCAACGTGTGCATGCGGGACGAGATGCGGCGCGACCGGCAAGATCCTCGTCTTCGGCGAGGACGTCGCGGACGTCTCGCGCGAGGCGTACATCGGCGAGGTCAAGGGCAAGGGCGGCGTCTTCAAGGTCACGTGGGGACTGCAGAAGGAGTTCGGCGGCGCCGCGCGTCTACAACACGCCGCTGGCGGAGGCGAACATCGTCGGCCGCGCGATCGGGCTCGCCACGCGTGGCTTCAAGCCGGTGGTCGAGGTCCAGTTCTTCGACTACATCTGGCCCGCGTACATGCAGCTCCGCAACGAGCTCGCGACGATGCGCTGGCGGTCGAACAACGCACTTCTCCGTCGCCCGTCGTGATCCGCGTGACCTACGGCGGCTACATCCGCGGCGCGATCTACCACTCGCAGACCGGTGCCTCGCTGTTCACGCACTGCCCCGGACTGCGCGTCGTCTGTCCCGGCGACGGCGCTCGACGCCAACGGACTGCTCCGCACCGCGATCCGGTGCGACGACCCGGTGATCTTCCTCGAGCACAAGCACCTCTATCGCCAGACGTACAACAAGGGACGAATCCCGGCCCGAACTTCATGATCCCGTTCGGCAAGGCGCGGCGCGTGCGGCCCGGGAACGGACGTCACGCGTCGTGACGTACGGCGCGACGGTGCAGCGCGCGCTGGTGGCGGCGAATCAGGTGGCGGAAGGCGGAGCACGGCGGCCGATCGACGTCGAGGTGATCGACCTGCGGTCGCTGAGTCCCGTGGGATCGCGAGACGGTGTTCGAGTCCGTGCGGCGGACGTCGCGCGTGATCGTCGGCGTACGAGGATTCGATCTCGTGGGGCTACGGCGCGGAGATCGCTGCCGCGATCGCCGACGAGTGCTTCCCGTGGCTCGACGCGCCGGTGAAGCGCGTGGCGTCGAGCGACACGTTCGTCGGCTACGCGCCGCAGCTCGAAGACGCGATCCTGCCGCAGGTCGACGATCTTCGTGCGCGCGTATCGGGAGGTCGTGGCGTTCTAGCTCACCGCCGGCGACGCCCGCGGTGGCCGTCTCGCTGTGGGTCTGGATCGCGTTCGTCGCGCTTCGTCCTGGGCGCGCTCGCCCTCGACCTGGTGTGTGGCATCGCGACGCCGCGCGTCATCGGGCGCGCGAGGCGGCACGATGGACCGCGATCTGGTTCGCCCTGACGCTGGCGTTCGCCGGGCTACTCGGCGTGGCGCGAGGGCCGCAGACCGATGCCTGACGTTTCTCACTGGCTACGCCATCGAGCAGGCGCTGAGCGTCGACAACGTCTTCGTCATGGCCTGATCTTCGCATCGCTCGGCATCCCGCCAGTCATACCAGCACCGAGTGCTGCTTCTGGGGCGTGCTCGGCGCCATGGTGATGCGCGGGGCGTTCATTGGTCTTGGCGTCGTGCTGTTCGAGCGATTCGGGTGGGTGCAATACGTGCTCGGGGCTGTTTGTTGCTCGTGGCCGCGGTGCGCCTATCCCGGCAGGGAGAGCCGGGGCTCACGAACGGCCAGAACGCGGTCATCCGAACGCTGGCGAAAATCCTTCCGATCGCGTCCGCCGCGGGCGCTTCCGCGCCCGAGATGGGCTTTTTCACGCGCGATCCGGCGCGCGGGGGCCGGTGGGCGGCCACGCCGCTGCTCGTCGCGCTGGTGTGCATCGAATTGAGTGACGTCGCGTTTGCGACGGACTCGATCCCCGCCATTTTCTCGATCACGCGCGACCCCTTTCTGATCTTCAGCGCGACCGTGTTCGCACTTCTGGGCCTTCGATCGCTCTACTTCGTCGTGGCGGCCGCGGTGAGGCGGTTCCGGACGTTCCGGGTGGCGCTGGCGGTGATCCTCGCCTTCGTGGGGTTGAAGATGTTACTGGCGTCGGTCATCACGGTCCCGACCGGTGTCGTGCTCGGGGATCGATCATCACGGTCCTGATCGTGGCGCGTCTGGCGGAAGGGCTTGGGACTAGGGACTAGTGGCTGGGACCAAATGCGAGGCCACTGTGGCCGGCGTATCACTGGCTCTACGGTTTGTTCTCGTCCCTAGTCCCTAATCCCTAGCAGTTCACCGTCGCTCGATCGCATCCCTGACATCGAGCAAGATCTCGAAGTAGCAGCTGTTCTCGACGGTAGGCGAAATCGAGGGTGGCCATTTGGGCCTCGTCGCCCGACGCTTTGGCACGGTCAAACGCTTCTCGGTACATGTCGTCGAGGTTGGCCAGGATACGGTCACGCGAACGGGACATGCGTAGGGCCTCGAGGGCTCGAAGGGTCAAGCGGAGGCGGCTCGCAGCGGGAGCCTGCATCCGCAGTGGCGATGCGCGGCCGCCTCGGGGGGAAAATACACTGAACGCGGGGTTAGGCGGCTTGCCGGGAACGACAAGAAAACGACGGGCGCGAACGTCGTAAGGCCGTCCGTGCATTGTCTGGCACAGAACCCTGAAAAGATCGATCGCGTCCTAGTAATCCACGGGTCTCAGATAGATTCGCCGATCGCGTGCGGGCTCACGATCGCGACGGTTGGGAGGCGGCGCTTCCAGTGAGTGCTCTCCAGACGTCGGCGAACGAGGTCCACTTCCCGCCGATCGTAGCCGCGCGCAATCAGGTCGTCGCTCGTGTAGCCGGAGAGAAGCCAGTTGAGAATGTCATCCGCCTTGCCGTAGCCGATCCCGAGATCTGCCTTCATCCGTCTGTCCGGCGATCAAGTCGGCCGACGCGGGTTTATCGACGATGACATCCGGGACGCCCAGGTGGCGGGCGAGCGCCCAGACCTGGGTCTTGAACGAGATCGCCGAGCGGGTTCACGGGCGGCGAGTCGTCGGCGTGCCAGGTGAAGTAGCCGAAGAGTCGCTCCGTCTTGTTGCCGGTCCCGAGTGGCAAGGCGTGATAGCGCGCCGACAGGTCGAACAGCACGATCATGCGCATGCGAGCCATGACGTTGCCGCGCCGGCCCGGGTCCGCGTCCGCCTCCTGCGATAGGTACGCGTCCACCGGCTTCGTGATATCGACGGTGCGGCTGGAGATTCCAAGGGCGTCGACCACGAGTCCAGCGTGCGTGAGGCTGTCGGCGCTCGAGGTGCAGTACGGCATACTGACGCCGACCACGTTCTCCCGCCCGAGGGCGCGGGCGGCCAGATAGGCGGTCACGGCGGAGTCCACGCCGCCAGAGAGTCCGACGACGGCTCGGGTAAAGTTCCGGCGGCTGAACTCGTCGCGGATGAACTGTACGAGCCACTGCTCCAGGAGGGGGCCATCGATCGCCAGCGGTTCGGGTCCCCCGGCGAGGGGCTGGGGCGGGGCGGCCGCCGCCTGGGCGGCGGCAGGCCCCGTCGCAGCCCGGTGACCCCTGCTGGCCACCGGGGCGTCCTGGGCCCACGGGCCCCAGGACGCCCGTTTTCCCGGGCCGCCGGCACAGCGGCCGAGGCCGCCGGGGAGGCCAGGGTACGGTCCAGGGCGGTCCGTAGGTCGGGCAGGGCGGTCCGCAGGTCCGCCAGGAGCGGCGAGTCGGCGCGAGCCCGGGCGAGGTCAGCCAGGTCGACGGTGGCCGGCAGCAACGACTCCTCGAACAGGGGGGCCCGGAGCCGCACGTCGCCGGCGGGGCCGACCAGCATCGAGCTCCCCCAAAACGCCTTGCCGCCCTCGGTGCCCACGAGGTTGACATACGACAGGAACACGCCATGCTCTTCGGCGATGCTCGCGGACTAGCCGATCCCAGCGGGCGACGCGTCGCCGGCCCGGGGACCCCATCGTCGCGCGGCCAGGCGCCCCGCGCCGGAGCGGCGGAGGAAAGGAAGATGATCTGTGCCCCATCGAGGGCGGCGACGGTGCCCGTGAGGCTGTGCCACGCGTCTTCGCATACGAGGAGCGCGGCACGACCCCACCGAGTATCGAATGCCCGCAGGTCATGGCCGCGCTCGACGAACCGCTCTTCGTCGAACAACCCGTACGTCGGCAGGAACATCTTGCGGTGGATGTGGTGTATGACCGGGTCGGCGTCGGCGCCGATCGTCGCGTACAGCACGCTGTTGTACAGGGTGCTCTGCCAGCGCTCATAGAAGCCGATGACGACATCGAGCGTTCGGCCTGCCGCCACCGCGTCGGGTACCGCCGCTCGGTACACGGCGTCGATGTCGCGCGCGACCGTGCGCGATGCACGCGCCAGCTCCCGTACGCCGCCCTCGACGAAGTAGCCGGTCAGCGCCGTCTCGGGGAGTTGCAGGATGTCGGGACGCGGATTGAGCGTGTCGGCGCGGGCAAACAGCGGCCCGAGCCGCGCAAGATTGGCCGCATAGTCACCCTTGCGAGGATGGACCTGAGCGAGCGCGATGGTCAGAGAAGAGGACATAGTCCCAGTGCAAGTTAGCAGGATGAGACAGGCCCGTCGGCCGCGCGAGCAGGACGACTCAGGCGCGGCTCCGGACAGCGCGCGTCGGCATCAGCCGCGCCGGCTCGGCTCTCGCTCGTTGCTGCGGCCGTGTCGCTGGTCCTGCTGTTCGCCCCGCGCCTCGGCGTCGCCGCTCAGGGCACCGGGCAACCTGCACAGGACACGGCGCCAGCCGCGACGATCCCGCACGCGGATACCGCCCCGGCGCGCATGCCGGACCGGCGGCCCCGGCCCAACACGTATCCACCGGCGAGCCCTGGCGCATCGTCGACATGCCTCAGTCGACGCTCGTGTACGGGAGCGACGGATCGCTGATCGGCGAGATCGGGCGCGAGGTGCGTACGAGCGTGCCGCTGTCCTCGCTCCCCAACTACGTCGCCAAGGCCTTCATTGCGATCGAGGATCATCGGTTTTACGAGCACAACGGCGTCGATGTCATCAGCGTGATTGGTGCGCTGAAGGACCGATTCATCGGCCGCCGCATGCGCGGAGCCAGCACCATCACGCAGCAGCTCGTCGGCAACATGCATCCCGATGTGATCAATCGACGAGACATGAGTCTCGATCGCAAGCTCCGCGAGCAGGACGCCGCGCGCGAAATGGAGCGACACTACACCAAGGCTCAGATCCTCGAGGCCTATCTCAACTTCATCCCGTTCGGGCACGGCTGGTTCGGCATCGATGCAGCCGCACGCCATTACTTCGGCACGCCGGCCGGACGGCTGACGCTCGCGCAGGCCGCCACGCTGGCGGCGCTTCCGCGCTCAGCGCCCTACTACGATCCGATCCGGCATCCCGACCGTGCGCGACTGCGGCGCGATCTGGTGCTGCACGAGATGGCGCGACGAGGACTGATCTCGGTGGCGGAGGCGAACGCCGCCCGGCGCGAGCCGCTGGTGACGGTACCCACGACGATCACCAATCCGGCCCCCTATTTCGTCGACGCCGTTCGCGAGGAAGCGCTGCGCGCCGGCGTTCCCGGTCGACGATGGCGGCTACCGCCTCTACACGACGCTGGACCCCGGGCTCGAGCGTGCGGCGGTCATCGCTCTGACCGAAGGCACCGCCGCGGTCGAGGAGCGACCCGGCTACAACCACCCGACGCTCGCCTCGTACACGCACGGCACACCCAACTACCTCGAGGGCATGCTCATCGCGCTGGACCCCGCCACTGGCGCGGTGCGAGCGCTCGTCGGGGGTCGAGACTATCAGGAGTCGTCGTACGATCGCGCGCTAGATGCCGTCCGCCAGCCCGGGTCCGCGTTCAAGCCATTCGTCTACGCAGCGGCGGTCGCTGACAGCATCCCCGCCGACGCCATGATGGAAGACACGGCGTTGGCGATTCCACTCCCGGACGGGAGCGTGTACCGGCCGGACGATGCCGACGGCACGTTTCTCGGGCCAATGAGCATGCGGGACGCGCTCGTCCGGTCGCGCAACTCGGTCGCCGTGCAGCTCGGCATGCGCGTGGGCATGGACTCGATCATCGATCTGGCGCGCCGCTTCGGGATCACCACGCCGATCGCGCCGTACCCGTCGAGCGCCATCGGTGCGTCCGCGGTCCGACCCATCGAGCTCGTGACAGCGTACGAAGCGTTTGCGACCTTGGGGACGGTCACGCAGCCGCGGATGCTCCTGCGCGTCGATGACCGAACGGGCCACGAGGTCTGGGCTGCACGTCCCTCCGCGATGACCGTCGCCCTCGACTCCAACGTGGCGTTCATCGTTCGGAACATGATGCGCGACGTCGTCGATCGGGGAACGGCCTCCATCGTCCGCCACATCCTCCCGCCGCAGATCCCGGCAGCCGGCAAGACGGGCACGACGAATGACAATACAGACTTGTGGTTCATCGGTTGTACGCCGCATCTCGTTGCGGGTGTGTGGCTCGGCTTCGATACCCCGGAGACGATCATGCCCGGCGCTGCGGGCGGCCAGCTCGCGGCTCCCATCTGGGCGCAATTCATGGCGTCCGCACCGGCGCAGGATATCGCGACCACTGCGGCCGACAGCCTCATGCCGGATTCCGCGCAATGGGCGCCGCCATCGACCGTCGTCGCGGCGGAGCTGGATCGCCAGACAGGCATGCTCGCGGACTCCACGACGCCGCCCGACCAGCGCTATACAGAATACTTCCTGCCCGGCACCGAGCCCACCGTGTTCGATGCGCGGAGCGTGTTCGCGGGCGGTGCGGTGGTGGTGTACTGACGGGCTAGGGCTACGGACTAGGGTTTAGGGATTGGAGCAAACCCAAGGGCCAGTGACGGCTACACGTCACTGGCCCTTGGATTTTCTCACTAGTCCCTAGCCCCTAATCCCTAGCCCCTACGCATGCGCCCCGGCCGTGATTGCCTCTTCCTCTGCCTCTTCCATCTCGGTCTTGCGTGTCTTGACCGGGTGGTTGAGCGGGACCAGTGCGAGCGGAAATACCTGGTCCAGGGTCTCGACCGGGTGGAACGTCAGCACATCGCGGACTTCTTGCGGGATGTCCTCGATGTCCGCCTCGTTGGCCTTGCGGCAGGATGATCGTGGTGATCCCCGCGCGGTGCGCGCCGAGCACTTTCTCCTTCAGGCCGCCGATCGGCAACACGCGACCGCGCAGCGTGATCTCACCCGTCATCGCCACATCCTTGCGGACGGCACGACCGGACATCGCGCTCACCAGCGCCGTCGCCATGGTCACACCTGCCGACGGTCCGTCCTTGGGGATCGCACCCGCCGGCACGTGCACGTGCACCTCTAGCGAGCCGAGTCGGTCTTCCGGGATCTCCAGCCGCGACGCATGGGTCGCCGCGTACGTCAGTGCCGCGCGCGCCGACTCCTTCATCACGTCGCCGAGCTGACCCGTGAGGATCAACGAGACGTTGCCCGCGCCACTCACCTGCGTCTCACCGTCGCCCGAGCGTGCGCTGTACAAGCGCCGGATCGCCGCTTCGACGAACATGATGTCGCCGCCCATCGGCGTGTAATACATGCCCGTCGCGACGCCGACCTCGTTCTGCTCGTTCGCGTGCTCGGGGTGTACCTTCGGTCGGCCGAGCAGCTCCCGCGACGTCCGCCGCGGTGATTTCCAGCGTGGTCGATTCGCCCGCCGCCAGCTTGCGCGCCACCTTGCGCGCCACCGCGCCGACCTGGCGCTCGAGCTGACGAACCCCGCTCTCGCGGGTGTACTGCGACACGATGGCCATCACGGCGTCGTCGGTCAGTTGCACGTTGCGGTCCGCCAGGCCTGCCTCTTCGAGCTGGCGCGGGATCAGGTACTTCTTGGCGATCTCCGCCTTCTCGCGCTCGGTGTAGCCGGCGAAGTCGACGACCTCCATGCGGTCGAGCAGTGGACCAGGAATGTTCTGGATGAAGTTCGCGGTCGCGATGAACAGCACCTCGCTCAGATCGAACGGCACACCGAGGTAGTGATCGGTGAACGTGTCGTTCTGCGCGGGGTCGAGCACCTCGAGCAGCGCCGCGGCCGGGTCGCCCTGGAACGACGTGCCGAGCTTGTCGACCTCGTCGAGCAGGAAGACGGGATTCTTGGTCCCCGCCTGCTTCATGCCCTGCACGATGCGACCGGGCATCGCGCCGACGTAGGTGCGGCGATGCCCGCGGATGTCCGCCTCGTCCCGCGCGCCGCCGAGCGCGACCCGCACGTACTCACGCCCCAGGGACCGCGCGATCGATTTCGCGATCGACGTCTTGCCGACGCCCGGCGGTCCGACGAACAGGAGGATCGGTCCGCGCGCCATGGCGCGGGCCTTGGCTTCTCGCGCGTCGGTGATCTGCCGGTCTTCATCCTCGCCGAGTCGGCGAGCGACGGTGTGGCGTTCTCCTTACTCGCGCGCAACCGTGCGACGGGCAGCTCGCCCGTGCGCTCCAACTCTTCGGCCAGCTGCTTCGCACGCAGCTGGCGAACCGCGAGGAACTCCAGGACCCGATCCTTGACGTCCTGCAGGCCGTAGTGATCGTCTTCGAGCACCTGCTCAGCGCGCGTGAGGTCCAACATGGTCGTCGGAGCGCGTGTTCCAGGGCAGCTCCGCGATCCACTCGAGGTACGTGCGGATGACCTGCGCTTCCATGGATTCGCGGCCGGCGCGCTCGAGGCGGCCGAGCTCACGCTCGACTTCGGCGCGGGCTTCCTTCGGGAGCTCGAGCTTGACGAGCTTCTCGCGCAGCTCGGTCACTTCGCGCGCCTGATCGTCGTCGCCCAGCTCTTTCTGAATCGCCTTGAGCTGCTCGCGCAGGTACATCTCGCGCTGGCGCTCACCCAGCTCTTCCTGGACCTGCGACTTGATCTCTTCCTGCGCTTCGAGGAGGCCGATCTGTCGCTGGACGTGCACGAGGACCCGGCGGAGGCGCTCTTCGACACTGAGCGTTTCCAGAAGACCCTGCTTTTCAGCGACGCTCAGCTCGATGTAGCCGGCGACGAGGTCGGCAAAACGACCGGGGTCCGTGACCGAGTCGAGCACTTGATGCACGACTTCTTCGGGCAGGCCGCGGCGTTCGCCGAGCTCAACCGCCCGCTCCCGAATCTCCTTGTGTAGTGCCTCGAACGCCGGGTCGTGCTCGTTGATCGGGCTCATCTCCTCGGTCGGGACGATCACCGCCGCGAGGTATCCTTCGAGGTGGTGTATTGGAGCGCGGTCGCGCGTTGCTCGCCTTGCAGGAGCAGCTGCACACCGCCCAGGCCGCGCTGGATCTGCCCGATGCGGGCGATGACGCCCATCGAGTACAGGATCTCTGGCGTCGGCTCGTCGGTGTTGTCGCGCTGAGCGACTGCAAATACGAGTCGGTCGCCTTTGAGCGCGGCCTCGATGGCGCGGAGGGTGCCCGGACGCCCTGCCGCGATCGGGGCGGTTAGCCCCGGGAAAATCACCGTCCCGCGCAGAGGCAGGACAGGGAGTGTCTGGCGTTGAGCCATTGTCCACAACCTTCTCGTGGAGGAAAAACAACCGGAGGAGCGAGCCCCCCTGGGGCGCCCCTCGAACGCTTCATTACCGACTGCATTCCTTGCACGTCCAGGTCCATGGGAGTTACGCCAGGACGGCGGGATTTGCAACGCAGATCCGCCGTCGTGACACGATCGGGACAGCCAGGACGGCGGAGTTCGGACGGCCGCTGCGGTCCGTTGGTGCTCCCTTGCGTCCTGCGATACCCCGCCCGGCGTGTTATCGTTTGGGGATGCCCGACCCGGTAGCGTCTGCCGCAGATACCGAGCTGCTGACGCGTGTGGAACAAGTGTTGGCGCCGACGTTTGAGCTCGATCACGAGGTCGGGCGGGGCGGGATGGGCATCGTGTATCTGGCCCGCGACCGCCGACTCAAGCGTTCGGTCGCCATCAAGGTGCTTCCGCCGGAGCTCGCCTTCCGCGCGGACATCCGCTCGCGGTTTCTTCGCGAAGCCGAGACATCGGCGCAACTGTCGCATCCGAACATCGTTCCGATATTCACGGTCGACGAGCGCGGCGGCCTGGTGTTCTTCGTCATGGGCTACGTCGAGGGTGGGACGCTCGCCCAGCGGTTGCAGCGCGATGGGCGAATCCCCCCGGCTGAGACCCGTCGGCTGTTGACGGAGGTCGCCTCGGCGCTCGCCTACGCCCACTCGCGCGGCGTCATCCACCGTGATATCAAGCCCGACAACATCTTGCTCGCCAACGAAGGCGACCGCGCAATGGTGACGGACTTCGGTATCGCGCGGGCGGTGAGCGGGAGCTCTGGCGACTCGCGATTGACAGCCACTGGCGTCGCCATCGGCACACCCGCGTACATGAGTCCCGAGCAGTGCGCGGGCGACAAGGAAATCGATGGGCGGAGCGATCTCTACTCTCTGGGTGTCGTCGCGTATCAAATGTTATGCGGCTACCTGCCGTTCTCGGGCTCGGGCACAGGCGCCCTGTTGGTCAAGCATCTCTCGGAGCGTCCGGTTCCCGTCACGGAGCGAGCTCCCGATGTCCCGGCCTGGCTGGGCCGCGTCACGATGCGCTTACTCGAAAAGCAGCCGAGCGACCGCTTTGGTGACGCGAGCGCGCTCGTCCGTGCGCTGGAGCAGGGGGATGCCGGGCCCGCCATGCCCGCGACTCAGGGTCAGCCCGTTCAGCCCCCTCAACCCGCGGCGCCGCGGCCCTTCGCGTCGCTGGTGCCGCCGCCGGCGCTCCCCATGCCGGCTGCCCCGGTCGCGGGTGTTCCCGCGACCGCCGGCGCGCCAATATCGGACGTCGAGCGTGTGCGCTGGGAAGCTGGCCCCGTCGTTCGGTTTCGTCGGTCTCTCACCCGCTGGGGGACCTTTGCGGGAGTGTTGGCTTTGATCGGGCTCTTCACGGCTGACAGTAACTGGCTGACTGTACCGTTCTTCATCGCCGCGTGGCTGGCGATCAAGTACGGCAAATTGTGGAGCGACGGATACAACTGGCGCGACGTGTTCAAGCAGCCACAGGACCGCTTGTTCTTCGACGTCGCGGCAGAATCGATCGACAGCGCGCGCGCCGTCTTCGACAAGAACAAGCGCGCCGAGGTGCGGGCGCGGCTGCGCCGGGGCGCGAGCCGTGATGCCGACCGGTTGCCGGCGGCGGCTGGCGCGCCGGCTCCGGCGCCGCTTATGGCTGCCCCGCCGATCGCCAATGTGCCTCCCGCTCCTCCGGTGGGCGCTCCGAGTCCGCCAGCTCCGGCCCCGCCAGCGTCCGTTCTCACGACGCCGCCCGATGATGCAGTGGGACTCGCGTCCACCGAGGTGCTGAACAGTCGACACGGCGCGATCGTGCGAAGGGCGGCCAGCGACGGGGCAGCGGTGCGACAAGAAGTCGCCCGCCTTGGCCCGGCGGATCGTGCGTTGCTGCCGGACGTTGTGGCCGTCGTCGACGCCCTCGTGAAACGCATCGCGTCACTCGCCACCGCGCTCCACCGCCTCGATGGCGACCTCGCCCCCGATGCGCTTCCGGAGCTCGACAAGCAGATCGCCGCGGCCGAGTCGGAATCGGCTGCGCCGGATCGTGAGCGGAAGCTCGGACTGCTGCGGCGACAGCGCGCGACGTTGCAGGATCTGGCGGATCGCCGTGCGATGCTGTCGGCGCAGCTCGAGAACGCCGGCATTGTGCTCCGCAACATCCGACTCGATCTCATCCGACTGCGCTCCGCGGGCGTTCAATCAGCGATCGACGACGTCGCGACCGCGACGCAGGAAGCCCGTGCTCTCTCGCGCGAGATCGCGCACGTTTTGAATGCGGCGGAAGAACTAAAAGGCGTGTGAGGGCTGCGGCGCGGCGTGCGGTCAGGGTGGGGGCGGCGACAGATCGATGGGCGACGCGGGCGTCGCCCTTACATTGATATGTCGCCGGGACGCGCTGGCCTGACCGGCCTGGCCACGAGCTGGTGCCTCCTGCTCTCGCTCGGGCGCGTCGCCGGGAGTCAGGACACGACTGCGTCGCCGGCCGCCGCGCGACCGAGTGTCGAGTGGGTATCCCCCGCAACCGATTCCTTAGCCCGGCCGCCTGCCCCGCTGGTTCCGACCCCGGCAGTGGTGCACGGGCTGTATGTCAACCGTTGGGCCGCCATCGGGGCGAAAGTGTGGCAGCTCATTGGCCTGGCGGGGCAAACGGGGATCAATGCGTTCGTCATCGACGTCAAAGACGACCGCGGATTCGTGCTTTATCACTCCCGCGTTGCGCTCGCGCATGAGATCGGAGCCGACACCGTCCGCCCACTCAGCGCCGAGCGCATGCGCGCTCTTCTCGATACGCTACGGAGCCACCACATCTATCCGATCGCTCGGATTGTAGTCGCCAAAGATCCGTTGCTCGCATCTCGGCGACCGGCGTGGGCCATCCGCAGCCGTAGCGACCCGAGCGTCGCGTGGCATGACCGGCAAGGGCGACCGTGGGTCGATGCCAATCAACGCGGCGTGTGGCAGTATGCGGTGGATCTCGCGCGCGAGGCGATCGACTACGGGTTCAGTGAAGTGCAGTTCGACTACGTGCGGTTCCCCGATGACAAGAACCTCATGCGCGAGGCCACGTTTCCGCTTGCTCACGGGCGCACGCGGGCGCAGGTGATCCGGGAGCAACTTGGGTTCGTGCACGCCGCGCTCACGGCGTACGGCGTGCCCATGAGCGCCGACGTGTTCGGTCTCACAGCATCTGACACGACCGACATGGGCATCGGCCAGCGCTGGGAGATGTTCGTCGATCAACTCGATGTCGTGTCTCCCATGAGCTACCCGTCTCACTACGCGCCAGGCACGTATCACCTGCAGGATCCCAATGCCCATCCGTATGCGGTAATCGATCACACGCTCAAAGACGCGGCTCGTCGGAGCGCTGGTATCCCGCATGCGGCCACGGTGCGGCCGTGGTATCAGGACTTCACGCTGGGTCCTCCGCGCTACGGGCCCGCAGAGGTCCGTGCCCAGATGCAGGCGGGATACGCCAACGGCGTCCAGAGCTGGCTGCTGTGGAATCCCGGCAGCCGATACAGTGCGGCGGAGCTCGTGGCACCGACACCGACGCCTGGCGGACGGTGACACGCGGGCGACGCACGCGTCGCCCCTACCCGCCGCATTACGAGTATGGTGGGGCCGGTGTCGGTTTGCGGTTGTCTCCTTTCTCCTTTCCGCCGGTCTCCTCTCTCGGGCGCGGCACCCCGATCGCGTCCCGCGTCGTACCGCAGTTCGCGGGGCGTTCCGCAAATTGCGACGTCCATCACAATCCTGCTGGACACAATCGTCACAAGCTGATAGTGGCGCCGTGCGGCGTAACTGCTGTCTCGCACCCGGGTTATACGACACTCGCACCCCGTGCCAGTCGTGCGGCCGCGGGCTTGCATTCTCCCCTGGTACTCGCGCAGGCCGGCTCGATTTCGCGCGTCAGTCCCGAGTCGATCGTCGCGATGCGCTCAACGCGAATGCAGTGGCTGCAGATCATGCCGGGACGTGGCGCGGCGCTCATCGGTCGCGCTGACCGATTGCGACGGGGCAATCAGACCGGCGGGGTGTAACAGCAGGCCAGGAGATCACGTCTTGAGAGTGGCGTGAATCCGTCCGTTGTCGCGCGGCAAGGCATTCTGGCAACCCGGAGTGTGCCATGGCCGACAAGAGGTCCGAGGTCTTGACCGAGGGAGAGCAGCCAGGCGCAGTCGCAGAGCGCGGACCGACGCGTGCTGCGTCTGCCCCGTCGCCCCGCGCGACGCCTCCGCGTACTGCAGGCATTCGTGCCATCGGCGCGGTCGTCCGTAGCGCTAATGCGCTGATCCCCGCGACCGCTGCTCCACTCGCCGGCGTCCAAGAGGCGCCTCGCCCGCGCGTCGGAGACTTTCGGCCCGGGTTCGATTTCGTCCTTGGCGAAACGCTTCGCCGAGATCCTCTCGCGGTGACATATCGCGCGCGTGATGTGCAGCGGGGCCGCGATGTGGCGGTGACGTTGTACCACGCGTCGGCGACACCGCAGCCCGCGGCCGTCGAGCGATTTCAGGATGCTATGCTCGTCGCTGCGATCGAGCATCCGGCGATCTTGTCCGCGGAACGGGTCGGCCAATGGCGCACGCAAGTCGCCGTGGCTCGCCGACTGGTGTACGCACCGACACTCGCGGAAGCGCTGCCGCGCGGCACGCGCTGCGATCTCGCGCGTGTGCTCGAGGTCCTGCGGCCGATCGCGAGCGCGCTAGATACGGTTCACGGTGCGGGGATCGTGCACGGCGACATCCGACCGGAAGCCATTCTCCTCACCAGGGCTGCGGGACCCCTGCTCGTCGGAATGTGGCGTTGCCGAAGGGCTCGATCTCAGTGCGCTCCTGGTCTCGACGTTGGAGCGGCGTTCCGAGTGGGGCGGCGCGTGGCTCGACGCGGCTGCGCCGTACCTCGCGCCCGAACGCTGGCGCGGCGGCGCACCCGATGCGCGCAGTGATCAGTATGCGCTCGCGGTCGTGGCGTTTCGCATGCTCATTGGGGACCTCCCCTTCGTGGCCGAACACGTCGCACAACTGGCCGAACAGCATCGGATTGCGGTGATCCCGCGGGCGTCGCTCGCGCGTGCCGACCTTCCGCCGAGCGTGGATATCGCGATCACGCGCGCGTTGGCCAAGGTGGCCGGTGAGCGCTTCACGACTACGACGAGCTTCATCGACACGTTAGCTGGCTTTCCGCCGCGCACACGAGTGGTCACCGATCCAGCGCACGTCGCGGGCGCGCGGACGGAGTCCGACGCCGAGCAGCCGCGGCACCGTCCGCTGATGATGGCAGCTGCCGTCGTCATGACCTGCGTGATCGTGGCGGCCGCGGTTGCGGCGATCGTGCTCCGCTAGCGGTCGCCCCGCACCAGCGTTCTCAGCGCGTCGGCGACCTGCTCCGGCGATTCTTCCGGGGAGAAGTGACCGCCCGCGACGCGGTGCACCGTCGACCCGGCGATCGATGCGCGCAGTCGGTCGGCGGCGGCTGCGGGTACGAGCGGGTCCTGATCTCCGCAGACGATCGCGGTCGAGACCGGGGGTGCCATCGCCGACGCCGTCTGTGCGTCCGTCGCCGCCAAAGCTGCATCGGTCGTGAGCGCCCGCATGTGCCCAACCAGGGCTGCGCGACCCTGTGGACCGCGGAAGGGGCGCAGATACTGGTCAATGGCGGGACCGTGAACGGCCGCATCCGCATACAGGCGTGCGAGACGTCGTCGGAGTCCGGACAACAGGATCGCTGCCGGGAATCTTCCCCCGAGTAGCGATAGGCGAGCGGCCCACGGCGCACCGGTTGCTCGGCTCGGGGAATCGACGGGATTGACGAGCCCCAGCCGCGTGACGCGCTGCGGTTGGGCTCGCCACATGTCAAGTGCGACCGCTGCGCCGATGCCATGACCGATCACACCGGCCCGCTCGACGCCCAGTACATCGAGGAGCCGAATCATGCGGCGTGCATGGCCCGCCACGGTGAGGTCGGTAGCCGGCCCATTTGGGGGTGCGGGGTCGCTGCGGCCATACCCGAGCAGGTCGGGAACGATCGACACGGTAACCCGGCTGGCAACAGCGGGACTACGCGGGCCCAGAGGAGGGAAGAGGTCGGGAACCCATGCACGAGTAACAGGGGCTCACCCGCCCCGCGGCTGCCGCTGGCGTAGTAGTACAACCGCGTCCCGCCGACATCGACGAATTCACCCCGCACCAGGCACCCGTAGGGGGACGGGCGCTAACGCGCCACGTAGAAGGACGTTATGAGGCATTCGCCTCTAGCGAGCCACTGCAAGAATATGCTAAAGTTACGCGTGACCGTGCCCCCACCCAGCTCATCCGCTCCGCGTCACAACAACCCCCCGCCGGTCCGCCCGCTCTGCCTCCCGCTGCAGCGTCGCCGCACAGCCGCCGCCGTTCCACCGCGGGAGTCCCTGCGCCACTAGCCGCCGCCACCGGCAGGCCCAGTCCAGATAGGGCTGGACTGGTTGCTCACCCATGGCTCGCCCCCGTTCAATATCGGGCGATGGTCGACGTCGCACGCCTGACGCCGACCCGCGTCGACGATCTGCCCTACGCGTGGGCGCCGGCGCTCCGCCTGGCGTTGACGCAGCAATCCGACGGCCGGTGGGGGCGGACAATGCTCGGCGTCCCGTCGGTGCGCGCCGAGCACTACGAGGGTGTCGGGACGATCTCGGCCGTGCGGCGGCTTGCTGGAATACGGCTGGGATCGTGAGTCGCCGCCGCTCGTGCGCGTGCGCCGTCTGCTCTTCCGCATGCTCGCGGAGGACGATGATCCCGCGTACCTGTTCGAGTTCGCGAGCAAAGGGAAGGCGGAGGAGGAGGCTGCGCGGCGCGGACGCGCGATCCTCCGCGAAGCGGCGGCTAGCGCACTCGCGCAGGCCGGCTACGAAGGGGATCCGCGGCTGCGGGGCGCCGCACGGCGCATTCTCGATCGCATCAACGCCGTACCTGAAGTCGCCACTGGCGCAGAAGCCGTGGGTGCGTGTCGGCAACCGTCAGGTGCTCGGCCGCGGAAGCGCAGCCACCGTCGATTTTTGCGCTCACCATGCTCGCGTACATGCCGTTTTTCCGGAGCGAGTATCACGAGCACGTCGAACGCCTGTACACGTTCCTGACGCAGCCGTTGCCTCGGCAGGAATCGGCGCAGCTCGTCGGGAGCGACGGTTCGTGACGCAGCCGCACTTCGTGCTCGGAGACCTGCTGCCCCACCGCAACGCGGTCGAGGCGGACGTGCCGGCGGCGCTCATGTGGCTCGAGCTCATGGCGCGACTCGGGTTTCTGCGGCGCAACGAGAACTGGTCGAAGCTCCTCGATCGATTCGTCGACGATTGCGATCGGTCCGGCGTCTGGCATCCCGCACAAGGGCATGGCGATGCCCCGTACCACGAGCCCGTACGTCTGGCCAATGTTTCCACTGGAGGAGACGGCGGTCGGGGAGGAGCGCTGGGCCAATGTCACGCTCCGGATCGGCATCATCGCTCGCGCCGCGGGCCGGACGATCGAGCTGGCATAGGCTCGGGGCAACGCGAGGCGTGGGGACCAACACGACGAACAACACCGGATTAATGACGCCGACGCCACAGTGGGCGGCCTGAAGGCCGCCCCTACATGGCGGCGGGCCGGTGAGAGATCCGGGCGCCCATGGCGCACGCCAGCGATGTCGACGAATTCCGATCTGGCGCCGCCCGCAGCAACATGTAGGGGCGGGCTTCGGCCCGGGTAACCCGGTCGCCGTTGCTGGACCCTGACCCCTACAACCCGACCCCTACGGTTATCGGCCTGGATTGATCGTCATAATAGGGAGCTACATTCCACCATACGGGATTGACCGCGGCATCCCGGCGAGCCGCCCCGTGGAGCCGATTCCTACCGCCTGAGGACATTGGCTCGAGTCAGTAAAGCCAATTCTCACGGTGTTATGGAATCGACAATCGAAGACGGAACGACCTCTTTTGCGGAGCTGGGCCTCAGTTCCCGAGCTCCTCGCAGCCGTGTCTGACGCCGGCTACGTGCACCCCACACCGATCCAGCGGGACGCGATCCCACTCGCCCTCAAAGGGCGCGACCTGATCGGACTCGCCCAAACCGGCACCGGCAAGACCGCCGCGTTCACGCTGCCGATCCTCCAACGACTGCTCGGCGGCCCGCGCCGAACACGTGTCCTCGTGCTGACGCCGACGCGAGAGCTCGCCGCGCAGGTCGAGGAAAGCTTCCTGAAGTACGGGCGACACACGCCGATCGCCATCACAGCAGTCTACGGTGGCGTCCCGATCGATCCGCAGGAGCGTGCCCTGCGGCGCGGTGTCGATGTGATCGTGGCAACGCCCGGTCGACTGATCGATCATCTCGAGCGTCGCAACGTCGCGCTCGACGAGCTCGAAGTCCTGGTGCTCGACGAAGCTGATCGGATGCTGGACATGGGGTTTGCACCCCAGATCAATCGGATCGTCGCGCAGGTGTCTCCCTATCGTCAGACGATGCTGTTCAGCGCAACGATGCCGGCAGAGGTCGAAGCGCTGGCGCGGAAGTATCTCCGGAAGCCGATCGTGGTGCAGGTGGGTCGCCGATCGGAAGCCGCGAATACCGTCGTCCACGCGGTGTATCCGGTGCCCCGAGAGCGCAAGAGCGCGTTGCTCGTCGAGCTGTTGCGCCAGGACGGGATGGACTCGGTGCTGATCTTCACGCGCACCAAGCATGGCGCCGACCGCGTCGTGCGACACCTAGAGCGGGCGGGTGTCGAGGCGACCGCACTGCACGCCGACAAGACGCAGTCGCAACGGACGCGTGCACTCGACTCGTTCCGCTCCGGGGGCACGCGTGTCCTGGTTGCGACGGACATCGCGCAGCGCGGCCTCGACGTCACGGGGATCACGCACGTCATCAACTACGATGTGCCGCAGCAGCCCGAAGACTACGTCCATCGCATTGGTCGAACGGGTCGGGCGGCGCAGACCGGCGACGCGTTCACCTTCATGTCGACGGACGAGATCGCAATGGTGCGGACGATCGAGCGGATGCTCGGCCAGCCCATTCCGCGCATTTCGGTGCCGGGGTACGACTTTGGCACCATCGCGGCAGAGTAGGGGCGAGGCATGCCTCGCCCTCCCCGTGAATCGGCACGAGGTCACCGGTCGGAGCGAGATTTGGAGTGGCAGTTTACTTCGAGGAGTGCGACGGTGAAAATCTCGATCGAGTATTGCGTCGTCTGAAACTACACCGCACGGGCTACCAGTTTGGCAGCCGAGATCCGCGCTCGATATCCCGACGCGGACGTGACGTTGATCCCGTCGAAGGGTGGACGGTTCGAAGTTGTGCGCGACGGTGTCCCAATATTCGAGAAATCGAAGTGCGGACGCCACGCGACCCCGGGCGAAGTGTTGAAGCTGTTGGGGTGATGCAGGTGCCGGGCGCCTCGGGTGTCCCGGCACCTGTCGCAATGACACAAGCTATTGATAGGCATAGTCTTACGTGTCACGTCTACTCAGGTGAGTCTTGGGCCATCCATAGGGCGGGTCATGCGGGCGGGATACCGTATGGACCGGTCGGGGACCGGTGTGGACCGCACCAAACATTTTGGGGTATGGTCATCAATGCGATCGCGGCGTCCACTCACGGTCCGGCCGGCAGGCGGCCCGCGGCATACGAGCATCGCGCTCATCGCGGTGCTGGCTGCGCTGGGGATGTCGCTGAGTGGCGCTGGCACGTTGCTGGGGCAAGCGACTGCGGTCCGCGTCCCAGCTGATCCCGGCTCGGCGAGCACGTCGCAACAGTCTCCGAGCTACGGGTCGGGTGATCGTGGTGGCCAACGGGGCGCCTCGGTGCCGCCGCAGTATGCACCGCCCGGCGGCATGTGCCGTGTCTGGGTCACTGATGTGCCACCGGCGCAGCAGCCGGCTCCCACGCAGTGTGCCAAGGCGGTGCGCGTCCGGTCGCCCAATTCGCAAGTCGTGTTTGGCCCCTCGCGCCCGGGGACGGGGGCGTCTGGGACGGGCGTTGGCGTCGGCGGCAACTCCATTGGGCGTCCACCGGGGCACGGCGCCGGTGTGGCTGTTCGCCATCCGCCCACGAGCGATCCGGCGACTCCCTCGACGAGGACGCGGCCTGAGAACAAAGACCACGGCGGAACGCGCGTGCAAATCCCTGCTCCTCATCGGAACCCACCCCCTCCACACCTGTCGGCGCGCGCGCGCCGTTGATTGTACGATAAATACGGGCGACGCAGGCGTCGCTCCTACCGGCGCACGTGATGCATCGCGCGGCTGTTGACCGGTTTCTCCCCCCGGATCACGAGGCGTTTGTTGCCGCTGATCCGCCGACGGGACGCCTGATCGTCATCGCTCCGACCCGCGCGGCGTGCGAGACCATCGAGCTCGCCATAGGCCTGCACCTCGACACGTTTCTCGAGCGTGCACACGGGGATGAGATCCGCGAGCTCGCCGGACACCGTCGGGGCTTCGGGATCGTCGCCGGGACCGGGACGGGGAAGACGCTCGCGATCCGTTCGATGGCCGAGGTCATCCTCGGTGCGCCACAACGGGCGACGCAGGCGTCGCCCCTACGACCACCGCAACAACGGGCGACGCAGGCGTCGCCCCTACCACCACCGCGACAACGGGCGACGCAGGCGTCGCCCCTACTACGTGTCGGGGTGGTCAATCGCGAGCGCGAGGCAACACCCGAGACACCGACGTGGAACGTCGTCATCGTGACGACCGGCATTGCGCGACGCTGGTTCCAGGATGGCGACATCCTCCCGACCGACACATTGGTCGTCGACGAGATCCATCAAACATCGGCCGAGCTCGAGCTCTGTCTTGCGTTGGGTAAGCGGACTGGCTGTCGCTTCATCTGGCTCTCCGCGACGGTCGATCCGCGCTTCTACGCGCGCTATCTCAACTCGTCTGCGGTCATCGAAAGCTCGGCATTCGATCCAGCCAAAGCGGCGGAGGTTCGCGTGGTGCGAAAGGATCCGCTGGAATTCCTCGACGACCGCTTTCTGCGTGATGTCGTGCGGAACAAGCACGGAGTCGGTGTGTTCCTCCCGACGCGGGCCGGCGTCGAGGAGGCCGCAGCGATCGTCGGCGCCCGGTTCCCACGGATCACGGTCGCGTTCTATCACGGGGGGGAGCCGATCCGTGTGATCCGGCCATTTCTCGAGGGGACGGCCGAGCGGCCGTACCTGTTGGCCATGACAGCCGCGGGTCAGAGTGCACTCAACGTCCATGGCCTCGATACTGTGGTGATCGACGACACGCGCTTCGCGAACGTGATCGAGCACGGGCGCAATGTGCTCACGCGCGTCCACCTCGGCGCCAACGAGCTGCTCCAGATGGCGGGGCGCGTACACGGTCGCGTTGCTGGCGGACGGGTGTTCATCCTCTCTGATCGCGACATTGATTTTTCGTCGTTGCGCCCTGAGGAGCCGGAATTCCAGTTGGCAGGCGATTCCGAGCGTGTCGCGTTGAGCTGTGCCAGTCTCGGTGTGCGTGCCGACGAGCTCGACCTCCCCGTGCCGCTCGACCGAACCGCGTATCGCCGGGCAGTCACGATGCTCGAGGCGCGCGGGATCATCGAAGCGGGGACGGGGCGCCTGTCTCCGTATGGACGCGCGGTCGAGGCGTTGCCGGTCAATCGACCGTGGGCGGAGCTGATCGTGAACGCAGATGAACCGCTCCTCCCGTATATCGCCGTGATGAGCGCGATCGAATCGCTGCATCGGATGACCCGCGAAGAACGGGACCTGGCGGGCCTCATCGTTCACGGCAGCGATCACCTGACCGCCTACAACGTGTACGCGGATGCCTACACCCGATGCGGCTACGTGGGCGAGGTCTACGGGCTGGCGCGCCACCTGTTCGATGAGCGCATCGACGAGTGGGCGGAACGCCGTGGTGTCCTCGTGAAGGCGCTGGAGGATGCGGCGCTCGCGATGGCGAGTGTGTACCGGAGTGTCGGGGTACCGCTCCCCGCGACCCTGCCGCAGGCCACCGAGGGGGTCCGGCGTGCATTCGTCGACCTCCTGGCGGCGATCATGCCTGTCGATCTCGTCATTGATGAGGAGACGGCCGACGGAGAGCCTGCGCGTGTCTCTCGTTCCAGTGTGAGCGGAAGCTGGGGGGCGGTCGCGGGGACGCTGCGGTATTTCGCGGACCGGTGGGGCGTCGCGCGCGCCGCGATCGAAGGCACGCAGATCCCGACGGATGTGATTCGCAAGTACGCGACGCGGACGGCAGGGGAATTGGTGTACGATCCCACGCGGCGTCCGCTCCCGTGGGCGATCGAGTATCGCATTGTCTACCATGGGTTCGAGTTGGAGCGTGAACGCGAGAGCGCGACCGAAGCGCCGCCGGCGGCGGTCGCGGCACGCCTCAGGGACCAGCACCGCGCAGAGAAGCGAGCGGCGGACACGCGCCGGAAATCGGAGCGTCGGAGCCGGTACCGGCGTCAGGGGAAAAAAGGGCGCCGGCGATGAGGGGTGCGGACGGCGCCGCATCCAGAGGCGACGCATGGCGTCGCCCGTACCGGTCTCGGGAGGGATCGCAGTTGTCTCCTCTCTCCTTTCTGCGCTGCTCCTTTCTACGGGCCCGTCAGCGCCCGTCAGCACCCGTGAGCATCCAGCGCACGCGCTCGCGGGCCGTGATGCGCGCGACCGGATAGCGCGCCGCGGCGGCCGCGCCGTCATTCCGGATGTGATCGATGATGGGTCGCTTGTCCGGGCCGGCGCTGAGGATCAGTGTCTCGAGGCTGGCATTGAGGATCGGATAGGTGAGCGTGACGCGCGCGCGGATCGGTGACGTCGGTGGCGCATCCGCTGCCACCGCCCACCGAGCGCGCTCGTCGAGGGCTGGCGCTCCAGGAAACAGTGATGCCGTGTGACCGTCCTCGCCGACGCCGAGCAACAGCACGTCGAACGTGATGGGATTCGCACCGGGGAAGACGGTGTGCAGCAGGACGTCATACGACTCGGCGGCAGCTTGTGGACCGCGCTCGCCGGGGATCCGATGTGTGCGCGCCTCGAGGCCCGGGACCTGGGCGAGCAATGCTTCGCGCGCCATCCGGAAGTTGCTGTCGGGATGGTTCGGCGGGACGCAGCGCTCGTCGCCGAAGAAGAGCTCCGACAGCGACCATGGGATCCGACTCCGGTAGTCGGTCGCGAGCAGATGGTAGAGCGTGCGCGGCGTGGACCCGCCTGAAAGGGCGAGGCTGAATCGTCCCCGTGTCGCTACTGCGCGCTGCGCCGCGGCCTCGATCAGATCTGCGGCGGCCCGGCTCAGCGCATTCGTATCCGCGTAATCATCGAAGTCCACCTGCATATCATGCTGCGGCGCCTGCCGTCTGCAGCGCCCGGTTCGAGTCCGTTGCCTCACGAGGCTCGCGATCGGGGACGACGACCCCTGCCTCGGTCGGTCCCCACGATCCGGCCGGATATGGGTAGGGCGGCATCGGGAGGTCGAGCAACGGCGAGTACATACGCCATGACGCCTCGACCTCGTCGGCGTGCACGAACAGCGTCTGATCGCCGCGGAGCAAATCGAGCAACAGTGTCTGGTACGCCTCGGGCAGCGTCTTGAACTCCTCGTCGTAGTCGAAATGCAGCGTCAGCCGCTGCAGCCGGAACGGATCGCCCGGCGCTTTGACATCGAAGAACAGGAGGAACCCTTCGTTGGGCTGCAGCGTGATCACCAGCGTGTTGGCCTGCGGCGACGTACTGGCGACCGAGCGGAACATCCAGACCGGCGCCTTGCGGAACCGCACGCGGATCTCCGTCAGCCGACGGGCCATGCGCTTGCCCGTGCGGATATAGAACGGCACGCCTTGCCAGCGCCAGTTGTCGAGGCAGATGCGCAGCGCGACGAACGTCGGCGTGTTCGATGTGGGCGACACGCCCGGCTCCTCGCGATATCCCGGCACCGGCTGACCGCGGATGCGGCCCGCGGCGTACTGGCCAAAGACTGCGTCGGCTCGGTCCGATGGCGGCGATCGAGCGGAGCACCTTCACCTTCTCCTCGCGGATCGCGTTACGCCTCGAACGCGGTCGGGACTTCCATCGCAACGAGCGCCAGCAGCTGCGTCAGGTGGCTCTGCACCATGTCGCGCAGCGCGCCCGCGTGCTCGTAGTACCCGGCGCGTTGCTCGACGCCCAGCTCTTCGGCGACGGTGATCTCGACGCTCTCGATGTGATCGCGATTCCACAGCGACTCGAACATCGCGTTGGCGAAGCGGAACACCAGGAGATTCTGAACCGTCTCTTTGCCGAGGTAGTGGTCGATGCGGTAGACCTGCGACTCGTCGAAGTACTGATGCACCAGGCGATTGAGCTCCTGCGCCGACGCCAGGTCGCGGCCGAACGGTTTCTCGATGACGATCCGAGACCACCCGGGGCTGTGGTTCAGTTTCGCGGCACCAAGGCCGGCGATCGTCGAGGGAAACGCCTGCGGAGGCAGCGACAGGTAGAAGACGCGATTGCCGGGCAATCCATGCTCACGCTCGAGCTGCTCGATCCGCGTCTTCAGCGTGACGAACTCCGATGAGTCACCGGACTCCGTCGCCTGATAGTAGACCCACTGTTCGGCCCACGCGGCGACGTCCGCTGCGGCGCCATCCTCGGCGGGGATGGCGTCACGCACGATGGCCCGAAACGCCGCGTCGTCTGAAATCGTTCCGCGCGAGACCCCAAGGATCAAACAGCCACGCGCGGTGAGTTCGTGCTTGTGCAGCTGCCACAACGCCGGGATGATCTTGCGCTTGGCGAGGTCGCCGGTCGCACCAAAGATCACGAAGACGGCCGGCTCCGTCCCTTCCGAGTGAGCGCCCGTCCCATCGGGATGGGGCTGCGTCGGCGTTACGGCCGCGGTGGGCGGCGTCATGCGGGCCGCCCCTCCGCCGTGCGCGCGGGTGGGCGGGCAGCGCCCGACGAGCTGGCGGTGGTCGTGCCCGATGATTCCGTCTTGATCGCGTGGCCGCCGAACTGGTTCCGGAGCGCAGCGAGCATCTTGTCCGAGTAGGAGTCCGTGTCGCGCGAGCGGAGGCGCTCGATCAGGGACTGGGTAATGATCGGCGCAGGCACGTCGAGGTCGATCGCGTCGGCGACGGTCCAGCGGCCCTCGCCGGAGTCCACGACATACGGCGCGATCCCGTCGAGCGATGGATTCTCATGCAGCGCGTTGGCGGCGAGGTCGAGCAACCACGAGCGCACGACGCTCCCGTAGCGCCACACCTCCGCGATCTGCGCCACGTCGAGCCGGAATTCCTTCTTGTGCTGCAGGATCGAGAAGCCCTCCGCGTACGCCTGCATGAGGCCGTACTCGATGCCGTTGTGGACCATCTTCACGTAGTGACCGGCGCCACTGGGCCCGACGTGTGCCCACCCGCGATCGCGCGCGGGCGCCAGCGTCTCGAAGATCGGGCCGCAGCCGCTCGACTGTCGCCGCGTCACCGCCGATCATGAGACTGTAGCCTTCCTTGAGCCCCCAGATGCCGCCGCTCGTGCCGGCATCGACGAACTGGAGGCCGCGCGTCGCGAGCTCCGCGCCGCGCCGCATGCCGTCCTTGTAGTTGCTGTTGCCGCCGTCGATGATGGCGTCACCACGCGCGAGCAGTCGGCCCAGCGCCTGGATCGTGCTCTCCGTCGGATCGCCCGCGGGGACCATCACCCAGACAGCACGGGGAGCCGTCAGCCGTGCCACGAGATCCTCGAGCGACGTCGCACCGGTCGCGCCGCCGCTGGCGGATGCCGCCACCGCTTTGGCATCGCGATCATACACGATGACGCGATGGCCACCTTCGATGAGACGGGTCGTCATGTTGGCGCCCATCTTTCCCAGTCCCACCATGCCTAGCTCCATACGCGCGCTTCCTCTCGTGAAGTGAGGGTCGCCCGGACGACCTGTTCCAGCGTCGTCGGGTCGTCGACAATCTGTACTCCGGGGAGCGGGCCCGCGGCGTGGACCGCGGCCCGTGTCAGATCAGTTGTGGACGCGATGCACTGCATGCCGGCCGCCACGGCCGCTCGCACACCGGGCACCGAGTCCTCGAGCGCGAGACACTGCGCGGGCGAGAGCGCGAGCCGCTTGGCAGCGAGCAGGTAAATCTCTGGGTCGGGTTTGCCGTGCGCGACGTCATCGATCGTCACGATGACGTCAAACACGTCGCGCAGGCCCAGCGCGTCCAGTACGACCATCGCCTGCGCGCGATGGGAAACCGTCGTCAGCGCCACGGGATAGCCGTCGGCCTTCAATCGGCGAATCAAGCCCGTGGCGTACGGTAGCTCCTGCCGCTTGATGAGACTGCGGTCTGTGAGCATCGCCTCGTAGATCTCGAGTCGCAGCGCAATGAATGCGTCACGGGGCGTTGCCGCGCCCAGGTCGTGCTGGATGCGCGCGGCCGCGTCGGTGAGATCGAATCGGTCCAGCAGCGTCTGGGCGACTTCGTCACGCGGCCGCCCGATGCACTGGTCGTACGCGTCGATCACCGCCTGAGGGTCGACCGCGCCAGGGCGCAGCTGTGCCGCAGCTCGCGCGTAGGACTCTGCCTTGAGGGACTCGGTCTGGACCAGCGTGCCGTCCAGATCGGAGATCAGCGCGACGACGGGTGCGGAGGGCATTCAGGAATCGTAATAGACCCTCGTGATGCGAACCGAGACCTCCCCCGCCGCGCCGCCGGCCCGGACCGAGGCTCACCCGATTGCGTGTCACCGACTCGTGACAATCTGTGACGATGTTGTTACTCTTTGCAGCTAGACAGCCGTCGTCATCGCACGACGGGATCGGGAGGGCTCATGAAGGGGTGGCACGGGCTAGGGGGGTTGGCGCTGGACGCGGCGATAGTCGCCGGGCTGGGCGCGTGCGGGACGGGGTACATGCCGAAGCCCGACCTGGGCCTCGGGTACGGCAAGCCGTTCACCGTGGTCGACATTCACCCGGCGAACGGTCAGTTGTCGGACCAGCTGGCGTCGGCAGCGAAAGAGGCGGAGAAGTCGAACCTCCGCCCGTACGTCGAGCTCACCTCATCCTGGTGTCCGGCGTGTCATTGGCTCGACCATAGCATGTCGGCCGGCCCAATGGCTGAGGTGCTCGAAGGTACTTACCTCGTCCGGATCGATGTCGATCACTGGGAAGGGCGGCTCGGCGGGACCCGGCTCGGCGACCACGAAGGCCCACTACCGGCGTTCATCGCGTTGGGTAACAGCGGACGGCCGGTCGGCGAATGGGTCGATCGCGCCGACTGGGGCTCCGACCTGCCTGCACAGGCCGTCCCAGTACTCGCCGATTTTTTCCACTGGCCGTGAAAGAGGGACTAGGGATTAGGGACTGGCGGTTAAGAAACCCCAGGGCCGGTGACAGCGCGCCGTCGGCGGCCCCCCAATTTTGTTGACCCCTAGTCCCCAGTCCCTAGTCCCTCAGATCCGATCTTCCCTGGTAAACGAGGCCAGGGTGGCGCCCATGCCATCGATCGTCATCTTGGCGTTCCAACGGTCGTAACCGTTGTAGATGAAGCTGAACGCCAGCACCTCGCCGTCCACTGCCGTGACATAGCCGCCGAGGGAGATCACGTACTCTGTGGTGCCGGTCTTCGCGTGCAGATTGCCCTGCGCTGGCGTTTGCCGCATGCGATTGCGCAGCAGCTCCGACTCGCCGGCGACGGGCAGCGACGCGTGGAAGGCCGTCGACCACGGCGCACGATCCGCATACGACAACAGCTCGACCATGGCCCGCGGAGTCACTCGGTCCAGCGTTGAGAGTCCGCTCCCATCCGTGACCCTCACGGCATCCGGATCCGCGCCGACTTTGTCCGTCAGAAATTGCCGCAACAGGGCAGCACCGAGATCCACGGAGCCGATCGCCGATCGATCGGGACCCCGCCCCGCATCACGGAACAGCAACTCCGCGTAATGGTTGATGCTCTCGCGGTTCATGGCCGCGACGATGCGTGCCAACGGAGGGGAGGGGAGCGCGGCGACCTTGACCGCCGTGTTTGGCGTGGACGTCAAGCGGATGCTGCCGTCCACATGGACCCCGACGGCGGCAAGGGCGTCGCGGAATGCGCCGACTGTGAAGAGGGCGGGATCCTGGATCACGAGCTCGTAGAGGCGCGTCCCGCACCGGGATCCAATCCACCCGGTTGCGCGAATTGAACCGTCCGGACGGGCGTAGATCGAGAGACGGGATCCAGCGCTCCCGGCTACGGTGTGTACCGAGTTCTGGACCGGCAAAGCGCTGGAGGATGGCTCGAGCGTGACGGCCGCTGCGCGCCCGGACGCGCCTGGCGCGACCGAGACCCAGACGAGATTGTCGTTGAGAGACAGTGCTGAGACGCGCGCCGCGTAGCTCGCACCGAGGTAGCGGCGGAGCCACCCGTCGGGGATCGCCTGGCCTTCGAACGCGGTGGCATCGCCGATCAGGTCCCCGTGGACGCGATGGATCCCGGCGGCGGCCACCGATTGCGCGAGGTTCTGCATCGGCGCGTCAGGGTCGCCCCTGAGGAATCGATTCGACAGCGAGGGGTCCCCGTCACCTCGGAGGATCAGATTCCCCTGCACCGAGCCTGTTGCATTGACTGGCCCGTCACGCAGGACGTCGGTCTCGAAGGTGTAATCGGGTCCGAGGCGGTCGAACGCGAGGGCCGATGTGAACAGCTTCATCGTCGACGCGGGCCGCAGTGGACCGTCGGGATTGAGGGCGTAGAGCGTGTCGCCACGTGTGAGCGATACCACGATGACACCCCAGTGCCCGCTTCGCACGCGACTCCGGAGCATGGACGCGAGGTCCGTATCGAGTGCGTCGACCGACGCTGGCGAGTCCCAACGCACAGATGGCGAGCTCACCGCGCGGCGACGGTGGTGCCGAACGCGGCCAGTTTGCCCCGTGGCGGGCGAGAGCGGCGCGAGCAGCGAGAGCACAGTCGCGAGCGCGGCGAGGCGCCGGGCGGGCGCTGACGCGCCCGAGAGAGGAGAAATGCAGAGAGGAGAAAGGAGATTCACAATCGGGTAAGTGAGCGGCAGGTTCTTAAATGTTGGTCGAAAACGAAAGGCAGCGCGCTAAACCTTGATGAAGACGCGCCGCTTGTACAATGGGGTGAGGACGGCTAGCCAGAAGAGGACGAAACAAACCGCAAATGCGAGTGATGCCAGGTGGGGTTCGAGCCACGAGGCGAACCCAGATCGATAGATGGCGGTTTCGAGGGCAACGGGTCCGGTCGAGCTGGGGACGGTCACGACAGAATAAATGAGGCGGGCCATGGCCTCAGACCCGACGAATGCGAGAATCGGATTCATGCCAAAAACGAGAAAGGGTGTCGCCCAGCGTCGCCGTCCGAGTCCATCGATGAGCCAGAGGCACACGCCCAAGGTCAGCGCGGCCAGCCCCGCCGTCACGAGGACGAAGGAGCTGGTCCATAGATTCTTGTTGATCGGGAAGATCCAGCCCCAGGCACATCCGACGGCGGCGACTATCGCACCCATCGCCAGCAGGCCGGTCAACCGGTCGGCCAACGATCGGTCGGTCGTGATCCAACGCCCAGCGACCACGCCGAGCAGTGTGGTCGCGATGGCTGGAACGGTGGAGAGCGGACCCTCGGGGTCCCAGGTCAGGGTCTGCGCCCAGATGTGGTTCCCCCAGCCCCAGCCGCTCCAATCCAGGAGCAAGCGGTCGATCCAGGCGGCGAGCGTCGCGGGTGGCTGGTCCATCACGGCCCATCCTGGCTGACCCGAACCCGGGACCGGCACGAGCGTGAGAACGGCCCAATAGCCCAACAAAATCCCGACAATCGTGAGCATCTGAGTGCGCGGCTTTGTACGCAAAGCGATCAAGGCCGCCACGACGTAGACAATGCCGATCCGCTGAAGGATGCCCGGCCATCGGACATAGAGGGGTCGATCGCGAATCCGATCGAGCAGGCTGGGGTCGGCGATCCCATTGACGTGCCCCCACGTGAAGCCGGGAAACCAGCTCACGAGGAGCCCGAGCGCGATGATGATGGCGCCGCGCCGCAGGACCTGCCGCACGAGCGCTGCCTCGCTGTCACCTCGGGCACGACGGATCCCCAACGAGAGGGAGGTCGTGATCCCAACGATGAACAGGAAGAAGGGGAAAATGAGGTCGGTCGGCGTCCAGCCGTTCCATGCCGCGTGCTCGAGGGGCGGATAGATATGGCCCCAGCTGCCCGGGTCGTTGACGAGCAACATGCCGGCGACCGTGAGCCCGCGGAACGCGTCGAGTGCGACGAGCCTAGGCGACGCAGGCGTCGCCCCCACCATGGGCAACGAATGCGTCGGGCCTACGACAACGGGAACCACGGGCGGCGCATGCGTCGCCCCTAGCACCGCGGCGGCGCTGGCGACGCTACCCGGCACGCTTGGCAGGCGTCGACTTGCGCGCGGCCGGCGCAGCGGGGGCGGGCGTGCTCGGGTTGGTGGCGGCCGCCGCCGGAGCATTGGGCGCAGCCGGGACCGTCCACGAGCCCGTGGTGTCGCACTCTGGCGTGATCTGGAAGGGGCCCACGGTCTGACCGACGACCTTGCTGCCCGTGATGTAATGGCCGCTGAAGGTCACGGCCGGATGGAGCGGGTCAGTCTTCGTGATGCCGTGATACGCGACGAGCAACGCATCGTAGTCGCCGTAGCTCTTGATCTGGTCGTTGACCTGTGCCTGCAACTTCGGGTCGGTCGAGTACATGTAGGTCGTGCGCCGATTTTCCATCTGCTGCACAGCCGCCGCTGGCGGCGTAGAGTCCGTCGCGGGGATATACGCAAGAAAGCCGGGCTCCGGGTTGGCACGATTGACGAACCCCGTCAGCGCCGCGGCGAGGACCGAATCATCGCCAGCCTGTTCGCACATGCGGTTTGCCATCGTGCGCTCGGAGTTGCCCTGACATGCGCCGATGGCGATCAGGCAGCCTGCGGCGAGGAGGTAGGACCCCACGCGCATCCGGCGGTCGCATCGGAGGACTCTCTTGGGCCGTGAAGGCGAGGCGTGCGGGTCACGAGAGGATGAAAAGCGCGGGTCACGGGTTGAGAGCGTGTTCATCAGAAACTCACTTGGGCGGCGTCCGTCGAGTCGGCATCGCGGGCAGCCCACTTGAAGAAGACGACGGTCATGACTCCGTAGAAAAACAGACCGCCCGGGATCCACATGATGAGCCCTCCGATCATCTGGTCCTGCAGGGGCAGGATGCCCCAGATACGCGGCGCGGCCTCGTACGCCGGGTACAGCACGTGATCGGCGAGGGCGATGTAAATCGCCACGACTGACATCGGGATGCTCATCAAGAAGCAGTACAGCATCTGCCCCGGATAGGAGAGGCGCGGCAGCTCGGGTAGCGGACTCAGGAGCGGCCACCACATGAGTACCGCCGTCGCCATGAACATGAGGTGCTCGACGATGTGCACGCGGATGGTGGCCATCGCGAGGTTGTAGAGCGGCGGGCAGGTGCCACGCCGCGAATCGTCACGTTGAACAGCACGAAGCAGCGATCGCGGCCGCGTGAGCCACCGGGCAACCGCGGCGATACGCCGGCACGCGCAGCGCGGGCGGAGCATCCAGCCTGGCGTGCCGATGAGGAGGAGCGGTGGCACGATGAAGGTGAGCACGAGGTGCTGCACCATGTGGGCGCTGAACAGGTAGTCGTCGCTCAGGTCGTGCAGCGGTCCGTTCAGGCAGAAGAACATGCGCCATGAGGCCGCCAGCGAACGACATCGCACTGCAGGCGGGTCGGCCGCGCGTCCTTCGCGCTTGACGCGCCACGCGTAGAGGCCAGCGAGCGCGGCGATCCCAATGACGGTGCTGGGATGGATCGAGAATCCGGTAATCAGTTGTCGCGTCTGAGCGGGTGCAGAACATGGGAGACTACGAGTGACTAGTGGCGAGCGATTAGTGGCAGTGAAGAAACCTCACGCCTGGTAACACGTCGCCGCTACTGGCCCTGCGGTTTGATCACCAGCCACCAGTCACAAGCCACTAGCTCCTCGCCCTACTTCAGCAACCCCAATCGAATCGCGAAGTGCCCGAACAGGAACATCAATGCGATGATCGTGACGATCGCAACGAGCAGCGGGCCGGTAAACAGCGCCCGGAACAGCTTGTGGTCGTACTTCAGGTGCATGTAGAACATGACGACGATCACGAATTTCACGGCCGACAGCATGAGCAGCGTCGGGACGAAGAACGCCGTCTCGACGAAGCCCGGCACGTAGTAGCACCACACCTCGACGACGGTGATGACCGTGAGGATCGTCGCGACCTTCCAGTACACCGACCAGGTCGGGTGCTCGTGCACCGCACCGTACTGGCCCTCGACGCTCATCGCTTGCCACAGTCTGGCCGTGGTGAGATTCGGGGGATTTCGTCATTGAGCGGTGCCTACTTGATCAGGTAGACGAGCGTGAAGATCGCGATCCAGACGACGTCGACGAAGTGCCAGTACAGCGCCATGATGTCGACGTTCAACGCGTCCTTGGGTCCCAGGCCGCGCTTGAAATCGATCGCCAGCATCGTCAGCAGCCAGAGCACGCCGGCCGTGACGTGTGCGCCGTGGAAGCCGGTCAGCGTGAAGAAGGTCGATCCGAAGAGGTTCGTCTTGATCGTCAGCCCTTCGTGCACGAACGAGGTGAACTCGTAGGCCTGGAAGCCGAGGAAGGTCGCGCCCAGCAGCGCCGTCATGAACAGCCAGAGCTTGGAGTTGCCGAGGATCCGTTCGCCGAGTGTGACCTTGGGCTTGTCCTTGTTCTCGACGGCCGCCAGCGCCAGCACCATCGCGAGCGACGACATCAGCAGCACGAACGTCGAGCACGACGTGACCGGGATGTTGAGGATCGGCGTGAAGACGTGACCGGTCGCGGGGTCGGTCCACGCCTCGTGCGGGAACGGTCCGACGACGCTCCGTCCCTTGTAGATCAGGTAGGTCGAGATCAGCGAGGCGAAGAGCATGCACTCGGAGCCGATGAAGGCCCAGATCGCGATCTTCCGCGTGGGGAGGCCCGTCGTGGTGTAGCCGTGATCGACGTCGCTGGTGGGAAGCGCTGCAGTAGCCATTGGGATGCGAAATGAGCCGGGGCGGGAATGAACTGAGAGGAGGCACTGAGTCGCGGCCATACGACCGCGACTCGTGGAGCGGCGCACGTCGTCCTTAATGCGCATGAGCGGGTTCCGCGGCATGCGCGCCGTGAGCCTCGTGAGCGGGCTCGAGCGGGCTCGTCAACCACCAGAGCAGCGAGCCGACGAACGTCGCCACGCCAATGGCGAGGACGACCCATCCGGCACCCAGTCCCGCGTGTGACGATCAGACCCGCGAACATGACGGTGATGCCGAGCGCGGCGAAGAACGGCTTGATGGTCGTGTACGGCATCGGGATGCCGAGCTCCTCGGCGGTCGGGATCCGCGCGGCGGCTGCACGGGCGTTGCACCCGACAGGCGTCAGCGCGCCGCCCGCGGCGGTGACCGAGATGCCGGCGCATCGAGCGCCGGCCACGTCGACTTCGACCGTCTTGTCGCCGGCGCGCGTGTGCGGCACCTCCGCGGTCAAGTGCGGTGACTTGAGGTCCCACATGCGGATAGCGCGACGTGACGCGCGGGATCTTGGCGAAGTTGTAGACCGGCGGCGGCGACGGGATCGACCACTCGAGCGTGCCAGCACCCCACGGATCGTTGCCCGCGAGCTGCGCCGTGCTTGCGGCTGATGAGGATGTTGTACGACGAAGATCAGCGTCGCGAACGCCGACGATGAACGCGCCGATCGTCGACAGCGAGGTTGAACGTGTCCCAGCCCTGATTCGGCGTCGTAGGTGTAGACCCGCCGCGGCATCCCGAGCATGCCCGAGAAGTGCATCGGGAAGAAGGCCAGGTTGGAGCCGATGAGGTTGAGCCAGAAGTGCCAGCTTGCCGAGGCTCTCGTTCATGCAGCCGCCCGGTGATCTTCGGGAAGTAGTAGTAGATGCCGGCGAACAGGCCCATGAGCGATCCGCCGAACAGCACGTAGTGGAAGTGCGCGACGATGAAGTAGGTGTCGGTCTGCTGGAGGTCGGCCGGCGGCGACGCGTGCATGACCCCCGAGATCCCGCCGATCGTGAACATGCCGACGAGCCCGATCGCGAACATCATCGCCGTCGTGAAGCGCATCGAGCCGCCCCACATCGTGAAGATCCAGTTGAAGATCTTCACGCCGGTCGGAATCGCGATCAGCATCGTCGTGACGCTGAAGACCGTGTCGGCGATCGGTCCCATGCCGACCGCGAACATGTGGTGCGCCCACACGCCGAACGCCGAGGAAGCCGATCAGGATGCCGGAGTACACCATCACCGGGTAGCCGAACAGCGGCTTGCGGCTGAACGTCGGCAGCACCTCCGACACCAGCCCGAATGCCGGGCAGCACGAGGATGTAGACCTCGGGGTGTCCGAAGATCCAGAACAGGTGCTGCCAGAGCAGCGGATCGGCGCCCGCCGCGATCTCGTAGAAGTTGGTGCCGAAGAATCGGTCGAACACCAGGAAGACGAGCGCGATCGTGATCACCGGGAACGCCAGGATGATCAGGAACTGCACGACGAACGCCATCCAGGTGAACATCGGCATGCGCATGAGGTTCATCCCCGGCGCGCGCATGTTGATGATCGTCGTGATGAAGTTGAACGCCGGCGGCCAGCGACGAGATGCCGAGGATCTGGAGGCCGATCACCCAGAAGTCGATGTTCAGTCCGGGCGAGTACGTCGTCGTCGTGAGCGGCGCGTAGCCGAACCATCCGCCGTTCGGCGCCGCGTCGAAGAGGATCGGGACCGAGATGAGGAGATCCGCCGAGCAGGTAGACCCAGTAGCTGAACGCGTTGAGCCGCGGGAACGCGACGTCGCGCGCGCCGATCTGCAGCGGAATCAGCAGATTGAAGAACGCGGCCGACATCGGCATGATGACGAGGAAGATCATCGTCGTGCCGTGCATCGTGAAAATCTGGTTGTACGTCTCGGCGCGACAGGAAATGCTGATTCGGTGCCCGCAGCTGCCACCGGATCAACTCGGCCTCGGCGCCGCCGCACAGCAGGAAGAACGAGCGCGGTGAAGAAGTACAGATACGCCGATGCGCTTGTGGTCGGTCGTCCCGAACCAGCTAGCGCAGCCCGCCTCACCGCTAGTCGGCGGGAGCGGCAAACGCGGGCGCGGCAATGGTGGCCATTCTCGAGTCGCTCCTACTTCAGTGCCTGCAGGTACGCGACGATGTCCGCGATCTGCTGGTCGGTGAGACCACCTGACGCGGTCGTGACCGTCATGCTTCGGTCGGCGGGTCGTACTGGCCGAGTGCCGAGCGTCGGCATGATCACGCCCGCCTTCATCAGCTCGGGCGTTCTTGATCCAGAGCCGCAGGTGTTCCGTGTCGTTCGGATAGAGTCGATCCGGCGATCGTGTAGCGCGACGCAATGTGCGTGAGATTCGGGTCCGATCGGGCTCTGCGCCATCGGATTGCCCTTGATCGTGTGGCAGCCAATGCAGAGGCCCGCCGAGAACGTCTTCAGTCCACGGGCTGGGTCGCCCGCGAGTCCGGGGGTGAACGTGAGCCCCTCGGGTGTCGGCGTCGCAGGGATCGCGTAGGCCGGGATCTGATCGCGAGGGAAGACCGCCGTCGTGTCGCAGGATGGCCGCCGAGGGTCGGGGTGTCGCGGGCGCCGCCGCTTGCTGCGAGCGCGTGCGTCTCGGAGACCGGGTGCATCAAGCGTGGCGCGGGCTGCGCTGCGACGTCGTGCGGCGCCGGGGCGGCACGGCGCGGGCGGCGGTGCGGGCGGCGGCCCGGTGTAGACATCGCCAGCCGCCTGATGGGCCGCCCACTGCTCGAAGTCGCCGGTCGTCACCACGAAGACGCGCAACCGCATGTTGGCGTGGCCCATCGCCGCAGTACTCGTTGCAGGTCCCGTTGAACACGGTCGGGGTCAGCGTCGAGTCGGGCGTGTACCAGAGATAGTTGGTGTGGTTCGAGATGACGTCGCGCTTGCCGCCCAGCTGCGGGAGTCCAGAAGCTGTGCAGCACGTCGCGGCTCTGCAGAGCGAAATTCACCTTGCGCCCGATCGGCAGATACAGCTCGTTGGCCGTCGTCACGCCGTACTGCGGATAGCGGAACTCCCACCACCATTGGTGCGCCGTAGACCTCGACCTGGAGCGCGCTCGGACTCGGCCCTGGCCTCGGTCTCGAAGATGGTCTTGACCGTCGGGACTGCGATCACGACGAGAATCGATCGCGGGAATCACCGTCCACATGATCTCGAGCGTCGTGTTGCCGTGGACGTGCTCGGGTTGCGGGGTCGCCCGGGCGGGCCGCGGAACCGGATCGATCGCGTAGAAGAGCAGCCCCTCGACGAAGATGAAGACGGCGACGCCCAAGCCGGAGCAGCAGGTTCCAGAGATCGTTGATGTCGGCGCCGAATTCCGTGTGGGGCGCAAAGGTCGTGTTCGGGTACTTGGACGGATCGGTGAGACCGCACGCGACCAGCGCGAGCGGGACGACGACCGCGGCGGCTGCGAGCGCGACCGAGACGAATCGTCGCGGACGGGGAGCGAGAGGCATGAGACTCGAGGAAGTGTCCGAATGGGGTGGAGCCACGCGAATCTACCCAGAGAAACAGCGAGTCGGTAGTCGGACCCGGGTCGACCGCTACGCCTCATTCTCCTCGGCAATCGTGTGAAGCTCCAACGTCTTCGCCGTCGCGAGCTCCATCTGGACCCGCAACTGCGCGACGCCCTCGCGCAAGAGGCGGACGCGCCCCTGTTCGTTGGTCCCGCCGCGGGTGGCCTGCAGGAGAAATGCGGTGGCCATGTCGGAGATGGCCCCGAACTGTCCCTTGAGGAGCCCGACCAGTGGATGGCCGGCGCGCCGGATCTGTGGCACAAATGCGGTCACCGACTTTTGATTCTTGACCGCTGAGGCAGCCTGCTCGACGACCGTGTTGAGTCGCTGCAGCTGGCTCGTCGCCTTTTCGAGCGTCGCCATCTTGGCGACACCAGCGCCATCGAGCTTGGGCCCTGCCATTGTCTCTCCTGTCACCGCACTTTCTCCAGCCGCGAGTTGGGGCGCAACTCGCTGCCCACCCGCAGCCGGAGGGGGCGATCCAGCTGGACGACCGCGGCGGTGAAGCCTGTGCGGCCAACGAGCAGGGCCGCGCCAATGCCGTACGCGTCGACTGGGACGCCCTCCTCTTCGAACTGTCGAATACGCTCGAGCGTCACACCGCTCGAGGCGAGCAGCTTCACGTCGCCCAGGCCCTCCGCGTCCAGGCCGTTACGCACGTTCCAGACGAGTTGGGGGTTGACGCCCGTTGGCACGAAGGTGCCCATCATCGGGATGATCGACACATCCACGAGGTTCTCCGACGTCGCGAGCTGGACGCCCCACAGGCGACCTTCGAGGGCCCGCGCCACGTCCAGGGCCGTGTGGACGGCGTCGTTGTCGTAGTCGACCGGCACAACGAGCTGGACTTCCTCGGCGGGCCCGCCGGGATTGCCGACAGCAGCAGCATCGGTCGTGCCGACGTGCGCGGCGAACGCCCGGGCGGCGGCGAGCGTGTCCCCGCCATACGCGCCGATCAGCGCGTGTGGCATGAGCGCGAGTGGGGGCAGGACGAGGGACGACTTTCCACCAGTGCCGCCCAAGCTCGCCACTGTCGGGTCCGGGGAGAGGATGAGCGCGCCACCGATCTGAGCGGCCAACGCATCGCCGGCTTCGAGTAGCCAGTGATCGTGCCGCGCTGGGAACGCCATCACCAGCTTTGGGCGGGCCGCCTCGACGAAGGCCCGGGCGTTGGTGCTGACGCGGGTGCGGCGGGCGAGCGTGCCGAGCAACAGCGGCTCGAGGGGCGCGAACGTGTCGTACGGGCCCTCGATCGTCATCACGGTTTCGCCGATATCCGCCCGGTCGCCGTCATAGAGCGCATGGACCGAGAGCGCCGTCCAGTCTTCCGACGCGACAGCTTGAGCAGCGCGATCACCTCGTCAGTGCCACCCAGGACGCACGGTCGCTCGGCGCTGATCTGAACCGTCGCGCGCGGCGCCGGTCCGGTCGGCAAGCAAGACCTCACGCACGCGCGCGACGCCGCGGTCGCTCGAGACGGCCCCGCGTGCGAGGTCGACGGGCAGGTTGAACGACGCAGGATCGAGGCGTTTCCGACGGCGAGGCATGGGGGGAAGGTAGGAGGGACGAGGGATGGGGACTAGGGAGTAGGGGTTAGCAAACCTCGAGGCCAGCTACGGCGCACGGTCGCCGGCCTCGAGGTTTGCTAACCCCTAATCCCTGGCCCCTAGTCCCTTATCTTTTCGCTATGTCCGCTCCCGCGACCCCGACTGAGCCGCAGCGCGTGCCGCCGACGCCGCCGACACCAGACCATTACGATCCCACGACCGTCGAGCGGACGTGGCAGGAGCGGTGGCGGGCCGGAACGCACCAATGCGACGGACATTGCGCACGGCGAGCGTCCGTTCTACGCGCTCATGATGTTCCCCTACCCGTCGGCCGAAGGGCTGCACGTCGGCAATCTGTTCGCGTTCACGGGGAACGACATCTTCGCGCGGTTCCAGCGCATGCGTGGCCATACCGTGTTCGAGCCGCTCGGATACGATGCATTCGGGATCCACTCGGAGAACTACGCGCTCAAGGTCGGCGTGCACCCGCAGGAGCTGATCCCACGCAACATCGCCAACTTCCGGCGCCAGCTCGACCGTGCGGGCCTGATGGTCGATTGGCGCTATTCGGTGGATACCACGGATCCCGCGTACTACCGCTGGACGCAGTGGGTCTTCCTCCAGCTGTACAAGCGCGGCCTGGCCTACAGGAAGAAGGCGGCAGTCAATTGGTGCCCATTCGACAAGACCGTGCTGGCCAACGAGCAGGTGATCGACGGCGAGTGCGAGCGCTGCGGCACCAAGGTCGAGCAGCGGTTCCTCGAGCAGTGGTTCTTCGCGATCTCGCGCTTCGCCGCCCGACTCCTGACCAATCTCGACTGGCTCGACTGGTCCGAGATCACGAAGACGCAACAGCGGAACTGGATCGGCCGATCGGAAGGCGCCGACCTGACCTTCCACGCCCACCCGGGGGAAGGCACGGGCGGCGACATCCCGATCACGGTCTTCACCACCCGCGCCGATACGATCTTCGGCGCGACGTATCTCGTGCTGGCACCCGAGCATCCTGCAGTCGATCGGCTGACGACCGCCGCGCAGCGCGCTCAGGTCGACGCTTACCGCGATGAGGCGGCCAGCCAGGATCTCGTGAGCCGGCGGATCGGAAGTCGGGAAAAGACCGGCGTGTTCACCGGTTCCTACGCGACCAACCCGGCGACGGGGCAGCGAATCCCCATTTGGGTCGCCGACTACGTCCTGATGGATTACGGGACCGGCGCCGTCATGGCTGTGCCCGGTCATGACGAGCGTGACTTCGAGTTTGCCCGCCGGTTCGGGCTGCCGATCGTGCGCGTCGTCGCCGGGGATGCGCCCGCCGATGCCGCGGACGCACCGTTGACGGAGGCGTACACGGGGTCCGGGCATCTCGTGCGGTCGGGACCGTTCGACGGCCTGGATGTCACCGAAGGTGAGCGGCGTGTCGTCGCGTGGCTCACGACACGAGGCGCAGCGCGTGCCGTCGAGAACTTCCGGCTACACGACTGGTGTATCTCGCGCCAGCGGTACTGGGGCCCGCCGATCCCGATCATCTACTGCGACCGGTGCGGCACGGTCCCGGTGCCCGAGCGCGATCTGCCGGTCCTCCTGCCGAACATCCCGGATTTCCGTCCCGACGACTCGGGCGTCTCGCCGCTGGCGCGACACGAAGAATGGTATCGAGTGCCGTGCCCCCAGTGCGGGGGAGAAGGCCGGCGCGAGACCGACGTGTCGGACACGTTTCTCGATAGCGCGTGGTATTTCCTGCGGTATCCGAGCGCGACCCGCGACGATGTCCCGTTCGATCCGGAGCTGACCCGTCGCTGGCTGCCGGTCAACTCGTACATCGGCGGCAACGAGCACGCCGTGCTCCACCTGCTGTATGCGCGCTTCGTCACGATGGTGCTGCACGACGCCGGTCATTCTGAGCTTCGAGGAGCCGTTCACGCGCTTCCGGGCCCACGGCCTGATCATTCGTGACGGCGCCAAGATGTCGAAGAGTCGCGGCAACGTCGTCAATCCCGACGCCTACCTGGACGAGTGGGGCGCCGACACCTTGCGCACCTATCTCATGTTCCTGGGGCCGTTCGAGCAGGGCGGCGATTTCCGGGACAAGAGCATCTCGGGAGCACGCCGGTTCCTCGACCGCTTGTGGGCGTCTGCGACGCAAAGCCGCCGAGGCGGCGAACCTGATGGGATGGTGATGCGCGCTCTCCATCGAACGATCCGCAAGGTCACCGACGACATGGCGCGCCTCTCGTACAACACCGCCATTGCGGCGATGATGGGCTATATGAACGACCTCCGTGCCGCTGAGCGAACCCCTCACGTCGCCGAGGTCGAGCCGCTCGTCCAGCTCGCTGCACCATTTGCCCCGCACCTGGCCGAAGAACTGTGGCATCGGCTGGGGCACGAACGGAGTGTGTTCGATAGCGCGTGGCCTGCCTACGATCCGGCGCTGGCCATGGATGAGACGGTTACAGTGGTCGTGCAAGTGAATGGGAAGCGCCGCGGCTCGGTCCAGGTTGCCCCTGATGCAGCTGAATCGGAGGTCTTGGTGGCCGCGCGCGCGGACCCAGCGATTGCGAAGCACATCACGAGCACGGCGAAAAAGGTGGTCCATGTCCCGGGGCGGCTGATCAATATTGTGGTAGGGCCCGGATAGTCGCCCGGGCGGCGATGCTAGTGGGCGACGCATGGCGTCGCCCGTACCGGTTCGTATGCCGCCTGGACGCCGCGACGCGACCTCGCGTGGTCCGCACTAACCACCTATCCCTGGACCACTGGGGGCGACGCCATGCGTCGCCCCCAGTGGCACCGCCCTTATATGTCCGCTACTCGGGATAAGCAGCGCCGTTGTGCCCTAGAGTTCTTCGTCGTCCGGATCCTCTTCCTCGTCCCGGTGCGCCTGTGCCATGCGCTCCTGGGCCTGCCCCAGCTTCTGTTGAGCTTGGCCCTCGAGCTTGTCAGCCTTGCCCTTTAGCTGCTCGGCATGGTCGTCCGTGAGGTCGGCTGCCGCGTCCCGTACGCGCCCCGCGACTTCTTTTGCCGTACCTTTGATCTCGTTCTCGAGTCCCTTCCGCGCTTGGTCTGCCATGGTTCCCCTCCCTGTGTGGGGGTCGGCAAAGGCAAGGCGTGAGCCACGAGGCCGGCACTGGAGTCCACCATTCCGAGTTCGGGAACGAAACCCTCAGGCCAGCGGTAGCCTATAGTGATGCCGGCCATGGGTTTGTTCCCCCGACGCTCGAATCTCGACCCCGGTGGTCTTCGCATTGACGGCGGTCTGCCACGCATCAGATTTTTGGACATTCGCCACGCTGAGCGCCACCGCATGGGTGTCGGAAACTCTCTCACGGCCTGCGCGCTCGCGGTCGCCGCTGCGCTTGCGGCCAATGCGGTCGCTGCTAACGCGCAATCACCTCACATCACGCCCGGTGGGGACCCATCAGTTCGCAACGACACGATCTACTCGCTGGCGGTCAAGCCCCAGGACTATCCAGGCCAACCCTACATCACGCTCCTGGAGGATGGCGTCGTCCGCTTCGAGGAGGATGGACGATCGCGCATGACCTATCGATGGGTCGTGCAAATATTGACGCCGCAAGCCGCTGAGCAATGGGGCAACCTCAGCATCCCGTACACGACCGGCCGTGAGCGGCTGACGATCAATTGGACGCGAGTCCTGCGTGCAAACGGCTCCGTCATCAGCGAGAAGCCCGCGCACATGCTGGAGTCCATTGCGCCGATCGCTCAGGAGGCACCGGTATACTCTGATACTCGGGTGCGGCAGTTCACGCTCGCCGGTGTCGCAGCCAACACGATCGTCGACTACAGCTACACCATAGAGACCACGAAGCCCTTCGTCCCGGGTGACTTCTGGACGACATGGGCCATGGGTGCGGGACATGTGACCCGCCGCTCGCGCTTCATTCTCGACGTACCGGCATCGCTCACTCCTCGTATCCAGGAGCGCAATGTCCACTTCGCCCGCCTCGTCAACCAGTCGCGAGGCCGCCGAGTGTATATCTGGGCCGCATCCGACATCCCGCCGGTCACAACCGAGCCGTTCGCTCCCGACACGAGCACACTCTACCCGCAGATCACAGTTGCGGCACCGATTACCTGGCAAGGGATCTCGAGCTGGTATGCCGGACTGACCCGCCGACGGTATCGGCTGACGCCGGCTCTCATTCAGCAGCTTTCTACAGTCGTGTCCGGCGCCTCGACGCTCGACGACTCGTTACGTGCAGTCTACCGATGGGTCGCGCAGGACTTTCGCTACGTCTCACTTTCGCTCGGGATGGGCGGGTATCTCCCGCGGATGCCGATGTCGGTGTGGGAGACCAAGTACGGCGACTGCAAGGACAAGGCAACGCTCTTCATCGCGCTGGTTCGCCACATGGGCGTCGCGGCCTATCCGGTGCTTCTGAGCTCGACGGGTGGAGTGAATCGGTCCATGCCGTCGACGGGGCAACTCGACCACATGATCGCCGCAATCGTGCGGCGCGGCGCGGGGGACGCCGCCAGTCGCTTCCTCTTCGTCGACCTGACGTCAGATCTCACACCATACGGATCGCTGCCGCCTTCGGAGCAGGGCGAGTTCGCGCTCGTGGTCTATCCGGATGGCAGTGGCGAAGTGGTGACATTACCGTCCGATCCGGTGACGGTAAATCGTGCAGCCATCCAGATCAGCGGGATGCTCACAACGGACATGACCTTCTCGGGGCGTTATCAGGAAGTCGCCTCGGGCAATCGTGAGTACACGCTGCGGAGCGCATTCGCATCGTCGTACGATGCGGCCGAGCGGGAGCGCATGGCCCGGACGCTGGCGAACACGCTGTTCGAGGGAGCATCGGGTGACAGCTTGGTCCTGTTCAACGGTCGTGACCTCGGCGCCAAGCCCAGGGTGGAGCTCGCGATCAAGGATGCGCGTCCAGTGTCGAGTGCTGGAAACACCAAGATCCTGACTCTGCCCGTCCGGGACTACGCTCGCCCCGACATCGTCGCGGAGCTCGAGGCTCGTGATTATCGCCGTTCTCCGATCGACGCGGAGCTGGTCGTGGGCCCATCGGAGGAGACCTCGGAGTTTCAACTCCTGCTCCCCCTAGGGTGGCAGGCCAGGCTACCCCCCGACATCGACGCAGCGAGCGTGTTCGGACACTATCACGCGCACTACGAACAGGTCGGTCGAGAGCTGACCGTGGAGCGCAGTCTCGTCGGCGCCAAGGGCGTCCAGCCGCGCGAGCGAATTGGCGAGCTGATCGCGTGGCTGAAGGCGATCGATCGGGACGACGTCCGCTATATCGCGCTCGGCGACGCGACGGCTGACAGGTAGGGGTGCGGCAGGGCGACGCCGCTGTCGCCCCGAGGTAGCGCTTCGGCCCCTTGGGCCCTCTAAATTGCGCCATGCCTGAGACCCTGTCGTCGCCGCCGGAGGCTGGCCAGTCGAGTAGAGAGGCCACGCCTGATCTCGACACCTTCCACCATCATTGGCAGGACGAAGCGGACGCGGCCTTTCTATATCGCGTGCTGGCGGCGGCCGAGCCCAACGAGCAGAAGCGGGACGTGTATTCGAGATTGGCGGTCGTCGAAGACCGGCATGTCGACATCTGGGCGAAGCTGCTCGCGGATCACGGGCGAACCCCGGGGAACTTTCGCCCGAGCGCCCGGGCGAAGGTGCTGGCATGGCTCGGCGGCCGGTTGGGGCCGGGATTCCTGCTCCCAATGTTGCTCGCGGAGGAGGGGCGCGAGGTCAAAGGCTATCTCGACATGCATCGCGCGACCGGCCCGTCGACGGCGGGAAGCGGCGAGGCGCTACTCCTAGCACGTGAAAGCGCGGAGCACGCGACGACCCTGGCATCGCTGTCTGGCTCGCGTGGCGAGCCGTGGCACCGGGCGGAGTCGGGCGGCTACCTGCGCAACGTCGTCTACGGTTTCAATGATGGATTGACGGCCAACTTCGGGCTCGTGGCCGGCCTGATCGGCGCCGCCGCCGCCGTGCAGTTTCGAGCGGTGGTCGTGGCCGGAGTCGCAGGACTCATCGCCGACGCGCTCTCGATGGGATCGAGCGGTTACCTGGCTGCCAAGAGCCAGCAAGAAGTGTACGAGCACGAGATCGAGATGGAGCGCGACGAGATCGCGCTTATGCCGGACGTCGAGCGCGACGAATTGGCGCTCGTCTACGAGGCCAAGGGTATGGAGCGGGAGGCCGCGCACCATCTCGCGACTCAGGTCATGGCGGATCCCAAGCGCATGTTGGCCGAGCAGGTGCAGGAAGAGCTCAAGATCGGGGACCCCGGCATGTCGCCGCTCCGCGAGGCGTGGGTTACGGGCGTGGCGACTGGACTCGGCGCGATCATTCCCGTGTTCCCGTTCTTCTTCTGGAGCGGGACCACGGCCATCGTCGTCGCGTTCACGCTCGCGATGACGTCGCACTTCCTGGTCGGTGCTGCCCGATCGATCTTCACGGGCCGCGGTATCATCCGCTCAGGCATCGACATGTTCGTCGTCGGCCTAGGGGTGGCGGCTGTGGGGTATTTCGTCGGCGACTGGATCGCGCGGTTGATCTAGGGCGACGCACGCGTTGCCGGGCGCGAACGCGCCCGCGCTACCTGGTTGCCGGGACTCCCTGGTCGGCGCGCGTCTTTTGATCTTTGACCTCTGTCAACATGCGATCAAACATCGCCTGCTGGTTGGTGTCGAGTCGCGCCTTGATTTGACGATTGGCGTTGTCAGCGATCGAGTCGAGCTGCGGTCGCATCGGCAGCACCAGCGCTTGGGTGGCACGGTGCTTCGCGCTCAAGATCGTATCGACGGCCGCCCGCTGTGCTTCGCTGAGTCCGAGCTCATCGCCAAAGCGGTGACGCATCGCGACTTCGTCACCCCACCGAGGGCAGACGCGATCCCGCGTCACCAAGCGGTCAGCAGTGAATCCGAACACGCCTCCGACCAGGACGGCGCCTAGGAGGAACGCGAGCGCCGAGTTCTTCGACGCGTCAATGTGATAGGACATATCGCGCAGTCGCCTCCTGTTCGGAGACGTTGATGAACCGGGTATCGGCGAGGACGGGGTCGGCCGCCGAGCGGTCCAACACCGTTTCGTAGGCGACACGAGCTTCGGTGGCGTGGCTCGTCCAGGCCGCAACACCCGCCGCGGCGGCGGCGGCGCACGCGGCAGCGAGTCCTGCTCGAGCCCACGCGCGGAATGCGGCCGGCCATCCGCTGCCGGACCACATGGGTGCCGGCTGTGCGGCCGCCATGATGCGCCCCTCTAGGCGATCCCAGAACGCAGGATCCTCGGGCGGAGCGTACACATCCCGCAACAGGCGGGAGACGAGGGCACTTGTCGGCGATCGGCCGGCGCCAGGGCGACGGCCGAAGTGGTCCGTGAAATAAAGACGTCGGCGCATCAGCGGCTCCTCACCGAACCTCGTGTAAGGACCGCAGCCCGCGCCGGAGCGCCAGCCGCGCATGAAACAGGTCCGAGCGTGCCGTCCCCTCGGGGATATTGAGCAGCCGTCCGATCTCGCCGTGACGGAAGCCCTGGACATCGTGGAGCACGATCACGGCACGCTGGCGATCGGAGAGCAGGGCGAGCGCGTCCACGAGGCGGGAACGCAGATCCAATGCTTCCGCGGGATCCGGGGCGACGGTCGTCAGATTCTCCGAGAGGGTATCGGCTTCGCGCACTCGTCGTCGCCGCGTGAGATCGAGGGCCGCGTTCGCGACGATGCGGTGCAGCCACGCGCCGAATGGTTGGCCAGCGACAAACCGATCGAGCGCGCGGTACGCGTGCAGGAATCCTTCCTGGACGGCGTCCTCGGCGTCCTCGTGGGTCGAGACAATGGCCCGAGCGACGCCATAGGCACGTCGCTGATGCGCGTGCACCAGGGCGCCGAACGCGTCACGGTCACCGCGCTGCGCCGCCGCGACGAGTCGGCGTTCCTCAGCTTGCGCGAGTGCCGCCGGTGACACCGCCGTCTGCGACGCTGCGTCCTGCGCGACCTCCGTGCGCAGTCCGCGACTGCGGACCGCACGTGACGCGCTATCTGGGGCTGGCCGAATCAGGGCCAAAGCAGGTGTCATATATCGCTGCACTCTCCTCTAGCCGATACGCGGTGTCGAGCGGAAACGTTGGCCTGGCGGGGGTCGTCCCTGTCGTAGGTGAAATATGCGCTCTGACACCGCCTCCGGTACCTCACCGCGCGGCCGGAGCGGAGCAAGTCCAGGGTTGGCAGCCAGGACTGGACTCTGCCCCCAAGCCGCCAACCCCACCCGAGGCCCGTCGCACGGATCGAGCCGGGCGAAACCGCGGCTGGCCGCGGTGATCGGGTGCCTCGCCGCCGTCGCGATTCTGGTCACTTGCGAGGCCACGACCGCTCCCCGGTCGGGGCACATTGTGCTGTCCTATAGTGGGGATACGACGTTGATCGACGGCGTGCGAACGGCAGCGGCCGTCGCCGTCACAGTCGATGGGTCCCCATATACGTCGCCCCACCTGATCCTCCAGTCCTCCGACACGACCGTCCTGGCCGTGGTGATGACCCACGCCGGCACCGACACGCTCGTGGCCCGCGGGCTGGGTACCGCCACCCTTACGATCGAGCTCCTGAACTCCGTGCTCGCCGGGCCGCCCCCGTCGATCACCAAGACGTTCTTGATCGCGCCGCAGAGCGTCCAGTTCGCGCACGGCACGCAGCCCCTCGGTGCGCTGGGTGACACGATCACGGTGCCAGCCCAGGCGTTCGACATACATGGTACGCAGATCGCGAACGTGCCCTTCGCCTGGGCCAGCTCGGACACACTGGTCGTCCGCGTTACGACCAAAGGCCGGATCACAGCCGTGACCAATGGCTCCTCCACGGTCCGCGCCTCGGTCGCGGGCGACACGGCATCCCTCAATGTGACCGTGCAGCAGGTCCCTGCTCATTTCACCTTCACGCCGTCGCTGCCAGTAACGCTCACGGCGTTCGGGGCCGACACGACTCTGTCCGCGGGGGGACTCGACTCCCTTGGCAATCCGATCAAAGGCACGACCGTGGCGCCGACCTGGAGCCTGCAGAGCGTGGGGGTCGTCACGATCCAGCAGACGGGAGTTGTGCAGGCGGTAGGCAACGGTGCGACCTACGTCTATGCAACCCACGCGCCCGCCCACGACAGCCTCCAGGTGACCGTCGCTCAGCGCGCGACGCGCATCGTCGATGATGGCCCCAGGCGGCCTCGGCATCCCGTCCGTGGGTGGCAACCTCGTGCTCACCGTCACGGCGTACGATCGCAACAACAATCAGATCGCCACGGCGAACCCCACGCTGACGTCACTCGACCCGACAATCGCACAGGTGAACTCGCCCACGCGTACCGTCACCGGTCTGGCTGTCGGGACGGCCCGCGTCGTGGGCACGCAGGACCTCGCTGCCGACACGGTCCTGGTGCAGGTGGCCAACATCCCGGTGAAACTGTCCCTCTCGGTCGACAGCGCGATCATGAACAGCGTGGGCGACACCCTGAAGCTGGGCGTCACTTTCACGAATTCGCTCGGCGGCACAGTCACGGGCCTCATGCCCGCCTGGTTCTCGTCCGACACGACCATTCTGTCCGTTGCCACACAAGACGGCCGCGTCGTCGCGGTGCGCAAGGGGACGGCCCGCGTGATCGCCACATACGCCGGCCTTGCCGATACGGCACTCATTACCGTGACGAACGCGCCGGCGGTGATCAAGCTGCTGTCACACTCCGACACGCTGCCCACGCTGGGCGACACGCTGACCATCGGAGCGATCATCCAGAACTCGCGCGGAGCGTCCTTGCCCTCGACGTCGGTCACCTGGTCGGTGGACAACACCGCCATGGCCACCGTGTCGCCGAGCGGCACGGTGACTTCGCACGCGGTTGGGCGCACCACGGTGCGTGCGACGAGCGGCATCATCGGCGATTCGGCCGCCTTGTGGATCACGAACAATCCCGCGCACATCGTGCTCAATTCGACGCTGGACACGATGACGGCGCGGGGCCAGATGCTCGTCTACACCGCCACGGTGACCAACAAAGCTGGCCAGGTGATCGCGGGCGATACCGTGACGTGGACGAGCACGAACGCGACCGTCGCGAGCGTCGCGAGCGGGACGCCACTCACCGGTGTCGTCACGGCGCTCGGCCCGGGCACGACATCTATCGTGGCGCATGCCGGCACCGTCACGGCGGCGGCGACCGTCGTCATGCGCACGCCGACGTTGATCTACGTCGACAACAGTACACTCGACACCCTGCATTTTGGCACGCTCAAGCGGCCGTACGCGCACATTCAGGACGGTGTGAACGCTGCCGCGCCGGGGGACACAGTATTTGTGCACGTCGGGTCGGGGCCCTACAGCGAGACCGTCGCACTGAGCCGCGACATCGTCCTCGAGGGTGACCCGACTGCCTACCACGCAGGCGGCTACGACCCCACCAAGCTGCCACTCGTGTCGCATGATACCGGCACGGCCGGGATCACCGCGGTCACCTCGGGCCGCATCTTCATCCGCACGCTCGCCGTGCGGCACACGCTGGACGGCGCGGCGATCTACGCTCATGGCGCGACGATCGCTCTCTCAAATGTCTTCGTGAATCCGACGGCCGACCCGTTCAACTCCGGCCGCGGGTTCTACATCGACTCTACGAGCACGGCGAGCGTCGACAGCAGCAAGGTACAGACGGTCAAGGGCTATGGCATCCGACTGCACAACGTCAACAACGGCTCCGTGACCCGATCGAGTGCGAGCTTGGTGCACAACGCCGCGGACGGGACGAATGCTGCGGGCATCGAAGTCGACTACGGCACCAACGATGCCGTCTCCGGCAATTTCGTGCGCTGGACCTACGGGCCCGAGGTGCTGCTCGACAGCACCGTGTCGGCCATCGCCACGACCAACAACCTCGCAGGCGGCGGGCAGCTGATGCGCGTTCTCGGCGTTGCCGGATCGAGCCAGATCACCAGCAACACTTTCAATACGAACCCGCAGGCCAACGATCTCAATCCGGGCAGCTCCGCCTCCGACGGCCGGTCTGGCCTCGAGCTGAATACTTCGGTCGGGGTCCAGGTGGTGGGTAACGTCGTCCAGGGCGACAGCGGGTCGGGGGCGCTGGTCGATGCCGTGCGCTTCATCGGGACGCGCAGCGGGGGATCTCCGACGGTGCTGGAGAACAACACGATCTCGGGCGGGCGCTGGGGGATCCGATCCGAGAACTCGACCTGGACACTCGAGATGTCGTACCTGCACGGCCCGAACATCGGCGTCGTTCTATCCTCGGCCGACACGGCCACCCTGCTCACGGACACGCTGACGAACGCAATTGCGGACTGTGTGGAGGCGACTGGATCGAGCATCCGCCTGGCCGTGACCGGCGGCCTGTTCAGCCAATGCGGACCGGCCGGGACGGCCGCCGTCTCGGTCAACGCGCCCGGCGCCGTGGTCGATGTGACCGGTAATGCAATCTTTGTCGGAGCCAACCAGCGGGCGGTCGCGGTGGCCGGGGCGCAGCACGCATTGGTCATCGGAAACTCGATGGCCGGCGGCGCGCCGGGGGGACCGTCAACGCGACGGCGCTCGTGGGTGTGATCGACTTGCAGGCGGATAGCGTGACGGCAGTGGGCAATGGCGTGACGGGATATCCGAGCTATGCGGCGCTGTCGCTCGCGGGCACGACCGTGCGTGCCGACAGCAATTTCCTGTCGCAGAACCGGGTCGGCATCGAGGCGGGCAGCCTCACCGCGTTCGAGGCGAGCACGAACGACATTTTCGACAACGACACCGCGGGCGTCGTCAACGAAGAAGCGGTCGGCGTGACCATGCCCAACAACTGGTGGGGCGATTCGCTGGGTCCGCGCGGCGCCGGGGTCCAGCTGGCCGTTGGCGACAGCGTCGTCGGCACCGTGTCCTTCCAGCCGGTGGCGTTCGTCCCGCTCAACCCGGGCTCCCGGGCCGTTGCTCCCATGCGGTCCATCCGAGGCAACGGACAGTCGGCCCCGCAGAGTAGCGCGCTCCCGCTGCCGCTGGCGGTGCGGGTCGTGGACCAGGCGGGGCGCCCCGTGGCCGGCGTCCCTATCACCTTTGCGGTCACCGGAGGAGGCGCCACCCTCAATGGGGGTCTCACGGCGCTGGTCCAGACCACGAATTCGAGCGGTCTCGCGGAGGCCCTGGTCACGCTCGGCCCGCCGGGATCGAACACGATCTCGGCCTCCAGTGCCGCGGCCGGCACCGTGACGTTTACCGAGACCGCAACGCCGTAGCCGGGCTCGCGGGGCGTGCCGAGTCGCGCGCCACGCTTGAGGCGCAGGTTCGTCTACATAGGATGGCCACCGCCGCCCTCCTCCTCCGAACCAGCCGGTCCCAGGCAATGGGCGAGGCATGCCTCGCGGGTACCGTGGTTCCCTCGCGTCCGGTCGCGCGCCGGCGCTCTCGCTGACATGGCCGGCAAGCGGAAACGGAGCGCCTCGAGCGCCCGCCGTCGGGTGAGCAAGCATGGATTGCCCGCGAGCCGTCCGCAGCCCGTCGACCAAGCGACCGTCGACGCAGCGCCGGCGTCCGCGAGCGAGAGCATCGCCTGTCAGAGTTGTCAAGCGGCTAATGCGGCGGACGCGCGCTACTGCGAGCAATGCGGGGCTGCATTAGCGAATCCCGAGGCGACGACGCTCGTGCTGACGCCGCACGAGTTGGCGCGCGCGCGCGCCACGCCGCCGGACGCGGGACCGGAGCCCGCAGCGCGTGCGTCGGGACGCAGCCGCCCACCGGTGGGCGAAGTACCGGTGCTCACGCGTACGCGCGCCGGACGGTCGAGTGATGCCCTGCTCCAACTCATTCGCCGGGAGCTCACGGACGACTACGACGTCGAGCGCGAGGTGGGTCGTGGGGGGATGGCGATCGTGTACCGGGCTGTGGAACGGCAGCTCCGGCGCACGGTCGCGCTCAAAGTACTGCCGCCCGACCTGCTGCTCGGCCCCGCGGTCATCGGCCGATTCGAGCGTGAGGCCCAGATGGCCGCGGCGTTGGACCACCCCAACATCATCCCGATCTATCGAGTCGGCGAGACCGCATCGCTCGCGTACCTGGCGATGCGCTACGTGGAGGGGCGAGGCCTCGACCGCGTCATCGCCGAGCAGGGGGCGCTGCCGATTCCGGTCGTGCTTCTGGTCCTGCGAGCGGCCACGAGCGCCGTCGCCTACGCGCACGCGCATGGGATCGTGCATCGCGACATCAAGGGCGGCAACATTCTCATCGACCGGGATGGCCGGATCATCGTCAGCGACTTCGGTGTCGCGCGCGCGATCGACAACGCATCCATGACGACGACGGGCTCCGTTATCGGCACGCCGTATTTCATGAGTCCGGAACAGTGCGCCGGCAAAGTCGCGGCCCCCCAGTCGGACCAGTACTCGCTGGGCGTGGTGACGTTTCAGATGCTGACGGGTGCGCTCCCATTTCAGGGCGACACACTCGCCGCGATCATGCATCACCACTTCTTCACGCCGGCGCCGGATGTCACGCAAACGCGCGAAGACATCCCCGAGGCGCTCACGGAGATCCTGATCCGTGTGCTGGCCAAAGATCCGGACCGGCGGTATCCGACCACCTACGAGATGCTGGCGGCAGTCGAGAACATTCCGCTGACCGACGCCGAGCGTGGTAAGGGCGAGGCGATGCTGCGCAGCCTCGCGGACGGGGCCGCGCTGCCGGTGGTCCGCACCAGCGCGTTGCCGCCGCTCGCGGACACGATGGCTGTCGTCGCCGCGCATGATGCGTTCCGGCGCGCGAGCGACCGCAAGCGTCGTGTCCGGCGTCGGGTGAGCGGGGCCAGCGTGATCGTCGCCGCGTCCGTGCTCGGGCTCTGGCTCTGGAAGCGTCCGCTGCCCGCTGCGTTCACGGGCATCCCCGATCGCGCCCGCGTGGACACGCCGCCGCACAGTGGCCAACTGGTCGCTGCACCGCCCACGACCACTCCGACGTTTCCGGTCATCGTGCCAACGCCGGTTCCGCCCGTGGCCGGCTCGAGCGCGGCCGTCGCGACGCAGCTGCCGGCGGCGCCGTCTCCGGTCGAGCCGACGGCATCGGACCACGCGCTCCAGGACACCACAACGGGAAAGATTCGCGTGCGGGCCTTCCCAGGTGATGCACTGATCGCCGTGGACAACGAGACCATCGGCCAAGGCGCCGTCGTCGATCGCGATGTCCCGGTCGGTGAGCGACACCTCCGGATCTCGGCGCCCGGCTACGTGGACTTCGATACCACGATCGTCGTGACCGCGGGGGCGACGACCCGGCTCAGCGCCGTCGAGCTCAAACCCCTCGAGCCGTGAGCGGCGGCACGCCGCGAATCGCACGGCAGCCGGAACGCAGCCCGTGGCCGCGGGCGCGCTGGCTCCTCGTGGTGTGGTTGATGCTCGTGCCACGGGTCGTTCACGCCCAGAGCAATACCGATGAGACGCTGCGGCGCGCGATCCGACTGTACGAGGACCTTCAGGTCGAGCGCGCGCTGCTGCTGTTCCGCGAGGTCATCTCGCCGAGCAGTCCCTTTGTGGTCTCGACTGCCCAGCGGGTGATGGCATACAAGTACCTCGGCGCGGCGCACGCGACGCTGGGCGAGCCCGATTCCGCGTCCCTGTACTTTCGCGCCGCGATCGAACGAGATCCGTTCGTCGATCTCGACGGGCACGACTTCACGGCGCACGAGCGTGAAGTGTTCATGGATGCCAAACAGCAAACCTTTGCCGTCGCGGTTCGCCCGATCGGGCACACGCGCATCGACCCACGGACCGAGCACTTGACGTTCCAGGTCCTGACGACTCACGCCGCGCTGCTGCGCGCGGAGATCCGCACGACGGCCGGCGAGGCGTCGCCCATCTTCGAGTCGGAAAACGACGGCGTGCGCGACATTCCGTGGAACGGCGTGCTGGCATCCGGCCGCCTGGCGTCTCCGGGCACGTATGAGCTGGTCGTGCGTGGCGAGAGTCGGCTCATCCCCTCGGCGGCCGACTCCACACGCCTCTTCTTCACGATCGCAGAGGATCGATCACCGCTCGAGGATACGCTGCCCGATCTCGGGCCTGACGACCTCTTGCCGGAGCACTATCCGGCTTCCGCTGCGACCAAAGAGCTGGTCACGGGGCTGGGGGTCGGCATTGCCGCGATCGCGATGCCGACGTTGCTGGGACATGGTGAGTTCGCGGGGCCCAGTCGAGGGATCGCGGCGACGGTGAGTGTCAGCGGGATTGCCGTGGGGATTCTCGCGTTTCGCTGGCGTCGCTCGCACAATGATTTGACCGGGAACATCGCCGAGAACACGCAGCGACGCACGGCGCGTCTCGCTCGCAACGCGGACATCAAACGCTCGAATGATGAAAAAATCGCGACGACGGCGGTGGTCATCAGTCCGGCTGCGGGAGTGGGGCCATGACGCGACGCACACACAGCTCGCGGTGGTGGGGTGCGGACAGCGCCGCATCCAGGGGCGACGCACGCGTCGCCCCTCCCCGTCGCACCACGAGCAGCGTGCGACGGGAGGGGTTCTTTCCCTCCTGCTTTCTCAGTCTACTCGGACTCGCATTCGCCGGGCCGCTGTCCGCACAAATCACCGTCACGCCGTCGATATTCGTCGCGTATGTGCAGCACCAAGTCGATATCGGCTACGGCGACGAGCAGACGGCCGGGCCGGTGTTGGGTGCGATGGTGGAGGTGTCGCCGACCCGGTGGACTGACGTCACGGTCTCGGGATATACGGGCACACTCAACTCCGATTCCGTCGATGTCGATTCGCGTCGGATCGCCGACCTGGAGCTGGGCGGCAGCATCTTCGCGACGTCGAGCCTGGCGCTGCAGGTCTCGCTGCGGGCGCAGACCTACACGACGACGCTCGCCCGACAGCGCTGGCTCTCGGCCGTGGTCGGCGGCGAGTTTGCACCGGTGATTTTCGGTGGCGCGGCCCGTGCGGTCCTGCGTGCGGGTCTCATTCCGGCCGCCAGCGTCAGCGGACTACCGAACCCCACCTTTGCAGTCACGGGCGCAGCGGGCTTCGAGACTCTCCGTGGGCCGCTGACGGGCAGCCTCCTGTTCTCACTGGAGCGATACGATTTCCCGGTCAGCAACGGCGCCCCACGCAACGAGCAGCTGGTGCTCGTGACAGCGCATGTGGGGGTGAGGTTTCCGAAAGGCAGATGAGGGCGGGGGTCAGGCAGGCGCGGTCCGCGGAACGGGTCGTGTCTCCGGCAGCATCACAGCCGCCGCAGCTCGACCCGCCGATTGCGCGCGCGCCCCTCTAGGGTCGTGTTCGTCGCGACGGCCTGACCGCCGCCGGCGCCGCGCGTCGTGAGCCTGCCCGCGGCGACACCGTAGCGGCTCGTGAGCGCATCGCTGACTGCTGAGGCCCGCCGAGCGGACAAGGCCAAGTTGGCGGGACCGGACCCACCGATACTGTCGGTGTGCCCGACGATGTCGAGGCGCCAATCTGGATGGCGGCGCATGATATCCCCAATGTCCCGAAGCACGACGTCCGACTGCGGCGTGATCGTCGCCTCGTTGTAATCGAAATAGATGTCGTAGATCTCGGCGGGCCGCTTGCTGGCAAGCTGCTGTTCGAGCTCCGAGCGCGTCGTGGAGTCGGGGTAGGTGATCTTGATGACGCGTCCTCCTTCTCCGCCCACCGCCCCGGATTGCAGCACGAGGGGAAGCGCAGGATCGTCGAGGATGTACATCTCGATAGTCATCGAATCGCTCTCCGCGACGATCCGTCCGCTGGCGTGGATGGCCATGACAGACGACGGTTGCCCATTGATCAGCAGAGAGAACGGCACAGCTGCGGGCTCGACGCGGCGGAGCGACCCCGTGTACGGCGTGCCAGGGGATGTGCTGTCCGAAAAGACGGCCTTGGCGATTGTGCCCATCTGACCGAGCATCGACCCATCCTTGCCGGTGTTGGGAATGATGGTCAGCCTGGTGATCCCCTTGGTCGCCAGCTCGTTGAGCACCGCCAATGACACCATCATGCTGGTCGCGCCCGCGATGACCTCCGGATCGACCGTGGTCCACACCTCGCGATAGGTATGCGCGTCGCGCATGGTCGTGCGCGCCATGCGCGTGTCGATCTCGACGTGCAATGCACTCGAGACGAGCGTCACCGACTGGCCGTCCACCGCGTCCACGCGGATCGATCCCTCGTAGTCGCCTTGCGTCGGCCCGCCTCGCTGGGCGCGCACGATCGTGAGATCCTTCACCAGGGGGATGCGGGGTGCGTCTCCCGCCGCCACTCCCATCACGGCCAACCCACAGACGGCCGCCTGCAGCGCACGCCTCACTTGCTGCACCCCGGATTGCACAGCGTCAGGTGCATCGTGTAGTGGCCGAGGTTCTGCGCGCCCGGGTGTTGCGTGTCGAAGGTCCGATCGATTTTCATCACGTGTGCGTCGCTCGCGACGGTGAGTACGGGTGCGCCCTTCTTGAAATCCATCGCGCTGTACACGATCCAGTGGGCGTCCTTGTAGGGCAGAGTGAAGTGGCCGAAGACGGGCATCATCAGCGTCGAGGGTGCGACCACCGCGTAGACCGTATGCGCCTTGGTGTACGTCGCGTCGAAGTCCGTGCGCGCATCGCCGAGTGTGAGGGTGATCGCACCGTTCGCGAACTGGCCGGTGACGGGGATGAAGAAGGCCGTCGGCGAGCTCAGCGCGTTGACCATCCCGCCGCTCGCGTCGTCGGTTGCGGCGGGAGGGACATCGATGAGGTAGACCTTGCCGCCCTTCGCCATCTTTCCGAAGAGATCTCCGTCGAACACGTTTTCCTTGTACGTGAATCGCGTGGCACCGCCTTCGATCTGGCCGCTCAGTGCCACTGCCCTCCCTGCGGCGCTCTTCGGATATCGCAGGGTCATTGTCCCCGTGATCGTCGTGGTAAAGCTCCACCACTCGGGGCTGCGGCCATCGGGCTGTGGCTTGGCATAGAAGTGCGCTTCCATCGTTGCCGTGAACGGCCCTGCGAACTTTTCGCAATATTGTGCGAACAGCTGATCGTTCGCGTAGGCCAGGATGTCGCCGGCGAGGGCGGTCACGAGAGTGAACAGGTGAAGGGAGCCGTTGCGCTCACCCAGCCCGTCGACCATTCTGGGGAGCATTTGCTTCGATTCGGCGACGACAAACTTGTAGGCCGGCGTGCTTCGCACCGACTCGGGAATGCCATCGACAAGCCGCTCGGCGATCTCGCTTTCTGACCCGAGCTCGATCTCGTTTTCCGCCAGCGACTCCTTCGGATTCCCCGCTGCGTTCGGGAGTCCGGACGCCAGCTTGCCACCGGCCGCGATCGTTCCCTCCGCACCGGGAGGCGCGACCGAGGCGGCCATGCTCGTGAAGAAGGAGACGGCGAAGTCGTATGGACGCCGCGCGATGGTCAGCATTTGCGGCACTGCTCTGAGGCCCTGCGTGGCGTGATCGATCGCGTCGCAGGTAGCGAGCGCCTTCTCGCTTTCCGCGATCTGCTTGTCAATGGCCTGTCGTTCCTGTTGCTCACGGTCATCGAGCTGCGCGAGATGATCGAAGAACGGCTGCAGCACGGACGCGGCGTCGGGATGCGCAGCCATCATTGCCTTGACGGATGCGAGCGCCTGACCGAGCTTGGCCGACTGTTCGGGGAGCTGCTCCGTCTCGGCATCGAGTGGCGTCAGCTTGTCTTCCATGCCCGTGCGGGCGGGCGCGTCAGGCATGTTCTCCACGCCCTTCTTCACGGCGGCCACGAACGCCGCTGTGGACTCCAGAAAAGCCTTGTTGTCGGCGACATCCTCGTCGATGTCCACGATGTAGCTGCGAACCGTGAACGTCGCTCGAGTCGGCGAGCCCTTGGCACCCGCCTGGACGCTCACCGTGTACTCACCCTCTGCCGCCGTCTTCGAGAACGTCGACGTGTAGCGCCCGGACGCATTCGGAGTGAGACCGACCACTGTCGCCGCGCCGGCCGGCGACGTCACAGTCATGCTGATCTCGGCGCCTGGTTGCGGGTAGGCGAGGCCGGTGATGGTCACCGAGCCATTGGTCGAAATGGTCTGTGGCGCGACCGAGGCGGTCGCCGAGGCATCGCTTGTGTCTGGCGCCTGAGCCGAGAGCGCGTGGGCCGCGATGCAGGTGGCCGCGAGCATGAGGGGCCGCTTCATCACAGGCTCTCGCAGGCAGCGGCGAGGAGGGCCTTCGCCTTGTCGTAGTCCGCCGAGCCCGGGATCAGCTCGAACATGACATTGTGTTTCGTCGCGGCGAGCATGCTGCCGCCGACGAGCGCCGCGGAGTCCCACGGGCCGGTGAGCGCGCTATCGGTCGCGACGCCATGTGTGAGGGATGGGGCCGCGAGGGATCCACCCGTCAGTTTCGATATCTGGGCAAGCATTTGGCGGGCCTCGGGCGGCAGCGTTGGGGCGGCGCCACCCGCCGGCATGCCCAGCGCTGGCGCTGCCGCGCCGACGCTTCCCGTCAACATCGTGAACTCTCTATTGCCATTGATCCACATGATGTCCAGCGCGTATTCCTGCGAGCCACGGGCGGTTGTCACGCGATAGGTGCATTTGTCTCCTGACTCGTCGTGCTCCGGCTCGTCCGAGAGCGGGCCAATTGCCTGCTCGACGCGCGCACGAGGGATGAGGTCGCAGGGATTCGCGAGGGGTGCGCGAGGCTTGGGAGCCAGCGCCGCGGCGTGTGCGCCATTGTAGTCCAACGGCTTGCTGAGTCGCGGCAGCGCTTCGCGTGCGAGCGCGTATGCGCCCTGCTCCCCCGCGTTCGATACTTTGACGTTGATCATCAGCCCGCTATCGCCTTTCACCGCCTCCAGCGTTCCAATCACCGACAACCATTGTGCCGTATCCCAGGGTCCCCCCTCCCCCTGTTGGGTGATCGCGGCCGGCACGCCCTCCTGATCCTGGTGCCCGGTCGCCTTGAGTATGCGGCCCATCACACGCGGCACGCCGGCGGTCACGCTGGACGCCATCTTGGCGCCACCCGCCAGGACATCGACCATGATCTCGCGGCCATTGCGACCGCGGTACATGCAGTGGTCTCCGTCTTCGGAAGGCGCCCCCGCCGACTCATCGAATCGGAACGGGGGAGTCTCGAGCGGTCCGACGTACGCTTCGGCTTCGGTCGCTGCGAGATAGATACAGGGGTCGTCACCCCGATCCACGATGGTGCTGGCGGCCCCGGTAGCGCCCGATGGGTCGCCGGCGGTGGCAGCACTCGAACCCTGCCGATCGATGGACTTCCTGCACGCGACGGCTCCTACACCCAGCCCGACGGACAACCATAGAAGAGTACGCCATTGCATGATCCGACCTCCCAATGCGGTGAGGCGGCCATGGTAGGACGGATGTCGTCTCCGGCCTGTCGGTCCGTCCGTCTCCGGACTATCTCCGCGGGAACGTCAGCGCGCGGTAGTCGGCTCGAGCGGTCAGGCGGTGAAGCACTGGGTCGTTGTGAATCCACAGCGGCCACGCGCCGAGCTCCATGCTCGTTCGCATGAGCGCGACGGCCGCGTCAGGGCGGCCGAGCACCGTCGCGACGCGGGCGCGGTAGTACGATGGGCCCCAGGCATCCGAGTCGGACGAGCGCCGCGCCAGCCAATCGTCGAGACGCAGGGCCGTCGTCGTGTCCCCACGCTCGGCGGCCAGGCCGGCCATGACGCCGCGGAACGTCACGTTCGATGAATCTTCTCCCACGAGTCCGCGCATGATCGCCTGCGCGCGGTCGAACGCTCCGGACTCTTCCAGGAACAGGGCCTTGAACAACCGAATCTCGGGTGCGCGTCGATCGAGCGCCGACCGATCGTCGCACCACGCCGAGCCTCGCGCCGCGGCGATGCGTGCGGCGCCCACATTGCCATGCACGTCGAGCTCGCGCATCGTCCACAAGATGACCCACGCGGCGGATGATCTGTACTCCTCGCGCCCGTCCATGTTCGGCGCCATGCCACTCGACAGATCGCGTTCCCACGGACGGGTGAGCGACGAATCCATCACGCGCAGTGCGTCGCTGCCGCGCTCGAGCCCGGCCAGCGCCTCGGCGCGAACCAGTATGCCGTTCAGGTCATCGGGGTTGTCGAGGCGACGGGCGACCGCAAGGTCGTCGCTGTATCGGCCGAGCAGGTGATACGCATGGGTCAGCTCGTCCCAGTAGTCTGCATGGTTGGCATCCGGCATCCAATCGAGATCGATGGTCGGGTCGATCCGCTCCAGTAGATAGGCCGCGACCGCAGGGTGGTTGGCCCACATGGCGGCGCTGGCAGCCGTTATCTGGTACGGCGATGTCGCGGAGACGAGCCGCGCGCGGTCTACGGCGAGCCGATACATCTCCTCGTTGCGCCCGTGACACCGGGTGAGGGCGATGCGGAGTGTGAGGTAGTCGACCGTCTCGAGCGCGCGGCCTCGCCCCGACATCGCCCGGTCGACCGAGTCGACGGTGCCGCATTGGGGAATATTCGCGGCGGTGGTCGCGAGCGCGAGGGGAGCCGCATCGAAGCTCGAATCTCTGCTCGCCGCGAGAGCAAACGACGACTCCGCACGTGGAAGCTGGCCGGACCACAATTCGTCGAGCCCCTTCATGTACGGGAGGTACGCTTCGTATGTCGGGGGCGCCCGCCCGGCGCGCCACGCGACGGCGAGGCGGGGATCAATGACCGACGCTAGCGACACCATCACGCGGGCGCGCGTCGCTTCGACCCCCGCGGCCGGCGTCGACAGGCTCGTCGCCAACGGCCCCACGCTACGCAGGACCCTGCCCCGTGCGTCGAGTAGATTGGCCGTGAAGAGCAGAGAATCGCCCGAACGGTAGTAGCTGCCGTCGATCGTGATGTCCGCACCGTTGCGCCGCGCGAGCGTCACCGCGTCGACCGGCTGACCCGTCGAATCACGCCCTCGCGCGTACAGCGCGCGTGGGTCGACGACGTCCACGACGTGTTCGGTGAGCAGACTTCGGGTGACCCAGTCGATCATCATGTCCGCGATCGGGTCGAGGTTCGCGTCGCCGGTCCGATTGGCGAACACGGCCACGATCACGCGTCGGCGCGGGGCTGTTCGTGAGCGCGGGCAGGCGACGGCGTACATGCCGCTGGCCACCAGAAGCAGCGCGGCGGCGAGAAGAGGGAAAGTCGGTCCGCGGGCGCGGCCCGCGGACGCCCGTGCCGGCTGCGCTGCGGACGCCAATGTAGGCGACGGCGGCGGTGTGGACAACGGTCGGGGCAACAATGCTGGCGGCGCCACGGCCGGAGGCGAGGCGACGACGGCGAGCGGAATCGGTTTGGCACCGTGTCGCAAGCGATCGACCAGCGCGATCGTCTCGGAGTCGGGGGCCGCGCCGAACTCGTCGGCGAGGTTGCGGGTGTACCTCTCGAAGAGGGAGAACGCTCCGCCACGATCGCCACTCATATGAAGCGCGACGACCGCGCGTCGCGCACATGCTTCGTCGAAGGGCGCGAGTTGCGTCGCGCGTACCGCCGCCTGCGCGGCCGCGGCCAGATGCCCCGCCGCTTCCTGCTCGCGGCCGAGATGCTCGAGCGCGCGAAGCACGCGCTCGAGCGTTTGCGCGCGTTCCTGCGCCAGCCACGCCTCGAACTCTTCGCCGACTCCGCTGACGTGGACGCCTTCGAGCAGCTCACCGCGATAGAGCGCGACCGCCTCGTCGTAACGTGCGGCGGCGAGCGCATCGCCCAACGCGAGGACATCGCACCACAGCTTGGCGCGGTCGACCATCAACTCGTCGTCGCCGCGGCCGATGAACACGTCCTCGCCGAGCGCCAGTCGGAGCTGGTAGAGCGCGTTTCTCAGGGCCCGACGTCCCGCGAAGGTATCGAGCTCGGGCCAGAAGACTGCAAGGAGCGTGTCGCGCCAATGAAACCGGTCGGCGCGACAGGCCATATAAGCAAGAAGCGCAAGGCGCTTGGGCTGCGCGAACACCGCGCTCGCGTCGCGCTGGTCGGCTCGTTCGAGCTCTCTCGAGCCAAGAAGACGCAGTCGGAGCATAGGCTTCCCGAAGGTACGGGGACAGCCTATGGGCGGCAACGGCGATCACATCATGGTGGGCGTGCCGGAGTGGAGACGAGACGCATGCGTCAGGTCCCCGTGAGGATCTGGATCGTGAGATCGCCGCCAGTTATGCTCACGGCGCCTTGCGATGCCCCCTTCTTGAAGCCCATCACGCCGAGATAGTGCGGTTGCAATGCTTCGCTCGCGCCAGGAAGGAGCGTATAACCGGCCTTCGGGAGTGCATCGTGGTAGAACACGTACATCGCGTGTCCATCCACGCCGTGCCAGTCACAGAATGATCTCGGAGGCGACCACGATCGGCTTGCAGGCGCTCAGGCCGGGCGCGAGCGGGAAATCCGCTGGGAGTCCCGGTGGGGCAGTCGAGGCAGACGTCGCGTGCGTCGCACTCGGCGTCGACGTGGACGCAGCGGTGTCCCTCCCGTGTGCGGACACGCCGGCCGTTGTCACCAGCGCCAGACAGACCGGGCCAATGGCTTGAATGATCGAGATTTTCACGTGACGCGCTCCTCGTGAGGGTTGAGCCGAAGGAGTGTGGAAGATCGGGAGCCGTCGTCTCCAGAATGTCCGTCTAAGTGTCTTCGGATGCATGGAGACGACGTAGGCCGTCATTTCGGTGACGACGCCGCCGGCCGAGCCCGTTCCTTCCGCGTCAGGCGCGGGGAGAAGCGCTGGCCCATCAAGGTGGATCGAGGGTCTCGTGCCCGTAGCGGTCCGGATGGCGGGGGCGTGCGGCGTGCCCGATCCCGACCCGCCCTATTGCCCCTTCGGATTCTTCCCCGTATCCACGTGGACGTTCACCGACATCCCGGGTCGGAGCTCGTGAGCCGGGTCGGGTGGATCAGTGGGGCGGATGCGGACGGTGAGCCGCTGCACCACCTTGGTGAAATTGCCGGTGGCGTTGTCGGGCGGGAGCAGGGCGAATTCGGCCCCGGTGGCTGCCGCGATGCTCTCGACCGTGCCGTTGAAGGTCCGTCCGCCATACGCATCGACGTCGAATTGCACCGATTGGTCGACGCGAATGTCGTTGAGCTGCGTTTCCTTGAAGTTGGCATTGATCCACACGCCGGTGTCGGCAACGACCGTGAACAGCGTCTGGCCCACCTGGACGAGCTGTCCGATCTCGACCTCCTTTCGAGACAGCACGCCGCTCACGGGCGCTACGATATGTGTGTAGGACTCATTGAGCGCCGCTTGATCCTCTTCAGCCTGTGCGGCGTCGAGTCGTGCTTGGGCGAGGCGGACGCCCGCTTCGGCGTTCGTCACGGTTGCGCCGGCGGCGGCTGCCTGTTTCTGCGCGGCGATGAGGCTCGCGCGCGCGCCGTCGGCCGTCGCTTCTGTGGCGTCGAGTTGCTGGCGAGAGACGATCTGTTGATCGGCCAGGAGTCGGATGCGCTGGAGGTCCGACATGGCCTTGTCGTAATTGGCCTGCGCGGCGGCGATTTGTGCGTCCGTTGCGGCGCTCTGGCCTTCAGCGGTGTGCACCTCGGCGAGGGCTTGCCCGGTATAGCCGCGCATGCCCACCGCGGCCTGCGCAGCCGCCATGTCAGCCCGGGCCTGTGCGAGTCGTGCGCGGTAGTCGGCGTCGTCGAGGACGACCAGCGTGTCTCCCTCTTTGACGTGCTGGTTCTCAACTCCATTCACGCGCAGTGCATAGCCGCCGACCTTGGCCAGCACGGGGACCAGGTGGCCCTCGACGTACGCGTCATCAGTCGTTTCGTGGACACGCGAATACAACCAGGTTCGGATGCCCCAGGTCAGCGCGGCGATTCCCGCGATGCAGCCAAGGACGATCATGATGATGCGACGTCGGCCCGACCCTGCCGGGGCAGGGCTCGCCCCCGGCGCAGCGGATGCGGGTTGCCCCGCTGGCCGTGCGGGAGAGGGAGGGGACGCGGGTTGTTCTGGGCGGGCGGTGGTAGCCATAGGTGTCACGATCGGGAGAGATGGGTCTGGAGCTCGACACGACCGAGAGTCGAGGTGATGCCGGTCATGCGGGCGGCATGATGGGTCGGGAGACCGGGGCGTCGGTGGTCGCAGCGTTTCATGGCAATTCCGTGACCGAGCCGGTGGCTCGTGCCAGTGATACGCGTGCCGTGTGATAATTGGCCTGCGCGGTCACCTGCAGCGTCCGGGCGTTGTTGAGGTCGAGAGATGCCGTGATCACGTCCGCGTTGCCGGCGATGCCTGCTCGAAATCGCTCTCGCGACTCGCTCAGTTCCTGTTCGGCCAGGCGAAGCTGCTCGTTTGCAGCATCCAGCTCCTGACGCGAGGAGGCGAGGTCGAGGAACGCTCGTCGCACGTCGATTGCCACCTGTTGCCGCAGATCGCGCCGCTGGATCTCGAGCTGTCGCGACGCGGCTTCCTGCTCTTCGATGCGCGATTCGCGGCGGAGCCCGTCGAACACCGGGACGGAGACGCCGATCCCCCAGGTGTACACGTCCAGCAGGCGCACGTAGTTGCCACCTTGCACACCCTTGTTGCCGAACACGTCGAGGGAAGGGAGTCGCTCAGCGCGGATCGCCGACACTTGCTCCTGCGCGGCGGAGAGCTGGTCGTTGAGCGCGCGGAGATCCGGGCGATGCCGCAGTGCGAGATCGATCTCGTCGGACTCGCGAGGCAGCGTATCACTCGCCGGCGTCCGATCCAGCGAGTCGCTCAGCTCGACGTGGGCGTCGAGTGACAGGCCGAGGGCACGCAGGAGGTCCAGCTGCGATCGGTCGCGTTCGCTGCGTGCGGTGATGAGCTGGGCGCGAGTGGAGGCGAGCTGGGCCTGCGCACGTGTGACGTCCAGCGCAATGCCGACGCCTGCGCGCAACTGCTGCTCCGCGATATTGAGGAGATCGGCCGCTAGCGAGGAGTCGGCGAGTCGTGCCTCCAGCACCGCGTTCGCCTGCTGCGCCGCGAGGTACGTGGTCGCGGCGGTGTTGGCGGCATTCTCGGCCGTGCTGGACGCCACCGTGAATGCCGCGCGCTCCGCCGTCTTCGCCTGTCGATACCGTTGGATGGCGCTGAAGTTGAACAGCGTGTCGTAGGCGTAGGCGCGCAGGTCAACTGCCTTGATCGGCGGGAAATCAATGCCGGCCGGTGGCAGCAGCGTGTTGAGGTTGAAGGGCGAGCCCGGGGGAAGGTTGGGGAAGCGGAGGAGCGCGGCGCTGTTCTCGACCAACTCTGTTTCCTGGCCGAGCCCATAGAACGTCGGCAGGAACGAGCCACGCTTGAGGTGCGACTCCGCCGTCGACTCCTGTGCCTGGGCGCGCGCCGCTAGCGCCGACGCGCTCTGACGGGCCGCCAGTCGTGCTGCGTCGCCGAGTGTCAGGACGTGCGTGGCGGTGTCATCCTGTGCCGCCAGCCGGGGCGCACCAGCCGCGATCATCGCCACCGAGCCGAGGAGCGCGAGCGCGGCGATGCGGAGCCAGGGAGCGGCGGTCTCGGGGCGTGGGTGCAGCGGGCGACTAGCGGTCATAGGAGAGAGGCGGGATCGTGAGCGTCGCGAGTGGTGGTCGCGACTGGTGTGACTAGGCGGCGTCGGGCGTGGCAGCGTGCGCGGGGGCGATCGCATGAAAGAAGAATTCCGTCAACTGGTCAAATAGCTCCTCATCGGTCGTCGACCTCAGCATAGGGGCACATGGTCCCGTGCTGGCCCACAATGCGTGCATTGCGAACATCGACGCCATCATCCGGCCCGCGACGAGGGGATCGATCGCTCGGAATTCCCCCGTGCTTACCCCACGGCGGAAGAGGTGAGTCAGGAAGGTTTGTTTCCGGCTGACCACCTCTTCCCAGTAGAACGCGACGAGATCAGGAAACCGGTGGAGCTCGGCGATAACAAGCCGCATGACGACCTGATAGGCGGGTGATCGCGCGAGCGACCACATCTCTCTCATGTATGCGCGGAGGCGGGTTGTCGCGGTGCCACGGTCGTCGTCGATGAAGTCCCGTTCGGAGCGCTCGAGGTGGGCGACGACCGTCTGGCGGATCATTTCCTTGAACAGGGCTTCCTTGTTGGGGAAGTAGAGATAGATCGTGCCCTTGGCGACCCCGGCGCGTTTGGCGATGTCGTCGAGTCGAGCTCCGGCGAGGCCGTGTTCCCCGAAGACTTCAAATGCAGCCTCCAGGATCTGCTGGGGTCGCTCCTCGGGCAGCCGCCGCCACCGGACGCCGTTCTGCATGCCAACAACTTACTGACCAGTCAGTCAGAAAGCTAGGGACTAGGGGTTAGGGGTTAGGGGCTACAGGGCAAACCCGGTAGGCCCGTGCCGCGTCGACGGCACTGGCCCGACGGTTTGTTCACTGGCCACTAATCCAAAGTCCCTAGTCCCCTCCCTAATCGCTCGCCCCTACTTGGCGGTCGAGCTCGGGGCGGTTGCCGCTTCGGGAGGATGCCGGTTGTAATAGGCGTTCGTCACCTTCACGATCGTGACGAGGATCGCGAACAGAACCACGGCCCCGAGGATCAGGCCCCTGAAGGCCGCGCCGGTATCGGGACCAGCGTGTGGCGGGTATTGGTCGTGGTGGTCAGTCATGCGACGCGTACGGAGGTCATAGAGTCCTGAGGCTTGATCTGGTTCATGACGTCGAGGCCTTTGGTGATCTTCCCAAATACGGTGTGCACACCGTTGAGATGTTTCGTGTTGGCCTCGCTCAACACCATGAAGAACTGACTGCCGCCGGTGTCCTTGCCCGCGTGTGCCATCGACAGGGCACCGACTTCGTGCTTGCGGGGATTGCCTTTCGTCTCGCACTTGATCGTGTAGCCAGGACCGCCGCTCCCAATGCGGCGGTCGCCGGCCGGCAAGTCGCGCGACAATGGATCGCCTCCTTGCACAACGAAATCGGGCACAACCCGGTGAAACTTCACGCCGTCATAGAACCCCGAGTTCGCCAGCTTCTCGAAGTTCGCGACTGTCTGCGGAGCGTCCTTGTCGTATAGCTCCGCGACAATGGTGCCGCGGCTTGTCTCGATCGTTGCTTGTTTCGGCATGCGGGAGAAGGTTAGCGACCGAGTGGGATGAATAGAAGCGGCCGCGGGATTGAGGGCGACGCATGCGTCGCCTCCACAAACTCATTCACGACGGCTTCGCTTGGTCTTGATCATGACCGGTCCTGTCGGACAGATGTCGAGCAGCACGCACCGCGGACACGCGGGTGCGCGGGCGGTGCAAACTCGGCGGCCGTGAAAGATCAACAGGTGGGAAATCAGCGTCCAATCGGTCTGAGGCACGAGCCCCATCAGCGCCTGCTCCACTTTGACGGGGTCCGTCTCCGACGTGAGACCGAGTCTGACCGACAGGCGGCCCACGTGCGTGTCGACGACGATGCCTTCGTTGCGGTGGCACGCGTTCCCCAAGACGACGTTCGCGGTCTTGCGACCGACGCCGGACAGCGTGACCAGATCCGCCATGGTGCACGGGACGACGCCCTGGTAGCGCTCGACGAGCCCTTTGGCCATGCCGATGAGGCTTCGCGCCTTGGAGCGGAAAAAGCCGGTGCTGCGAATGATGGTTTCGAGCGCCGGCGGGTCGGCAGCCGCGAGGGCACCCGCGTCGGGGTACCGCGCGAACAGTGCGGGGGTCACCAGATTGACGCGCACGTCGGTCGTCTGTGCGCTCAGAATCGTGGCGACCAGCAGTTGAAACGGCGTCTGGTAGTGCAGCTCGGTGCGCGCGTCGGGGTACTCGCGACGCAATCGCTCGAGCACCTCGTGCGCCGCGTGCTGGCGCGCTGCCCCTCGCAAGACCTTGGGCCGCGCGGGCGCGCGCGGGCGGCGTGTGGACGCGCGACCACCCGGCGTCACTGCTCGCGCTCCGGCTCCAGGGTCTCGACGCCGGCGTGATGCCGCAGCGTCCCAATGAGGTCGTAGAGCTGATGCTCCGTGAGCTCGATCTCCTGGGCCGCGCCCTCCGCGTCCAGGAGACCGGCGCGCATGGAGAGCGCGACTTGATTCATGTATCGCACCTTTGCCAGGATCTCTTCCGTCACGCGGCGGAGGCGATGATACCGGCGTTTCTCGGCGACGCCGCGGTGATACCGGCGCACCAGATCGTCCTTGCCGAGGCGAGTGGCCATCGTGAGGACGTCGGCGACCGTGCGCCCGGGAAGGGCGCCGCGATCCGGAAAGCCGGGGTCCTCGTCCCACGCCTCATCAGAGAACCACAGACGTCCCACGTATTCGACCCCGTCGAAGAACGTGTGCAGCGACACGCGCACCCGGCGATCGACGACATTGATCGTCCCGACCGCCATCGGCTCCGAATCGTGTGGCTGCCGCGGCGTGCGAGTCACGAGTGGCCACTCATCGGGCGAGGTCCCGAGCCGGGCTCGGGGACCAAAGGCAAGGCCGGGGCGAGAAATCGCTCCAGCGCGCTGAAGAGGATTTCGGGACTCTCAACGTATGGAACGTGCCCGCTTCCCTCGATCACGAGCAGCTCTGCCCCGAGCGCGTCGGCTACCGCAGTAGACGAGGCCAGCGGGATCGGGTCCTGGCGGCCATGCACGACGAGTGTCGGCACGCCCAGTCTGGCGCGAACGCGAGCAAGTGCGGGCAGGAGGTCGTATCCATCGAGGCTTTCCCACACGGATCGCTGAGTCCGCCCCACGACGCGGAAGGGTGTGAGCGCGGGGGTCTGCGCCGGGTCCGCGAAATAGCCAGCGACGCTCAACGCGAATGCTCGCTGTCGGTATGCCTCGGGATCCGACTCCCGAAGCCCCGACGCGGCGAGCGCTTCACGGGCCGCCCGGACGGGCGGGCTATCGTTCCGCCGCGCAAACTCCTGCTCGAACGCGACACGGTACTGACGCGTCACCGATGCGGGATCGATCAGCGCGAGCCGACCAGGAGGTCGGAGGGTCTGGTCGGTCAGGGCCTCGGTGACATAGAGCATGGCCAGCAGGCCGCCCCAGGAGTAGCCCACGATCGTCGGGAGCGCGAGCCCGAACTCGCGGATGACTGCGCCGAGGTCGGCCACTTGCGTGCGCCAGGTCACGACGTCGTGCGCATCCGTGCGCGACTTGCCGCCGCCGCGCTGATCGTAGAACAGCACGTCGAAGCGGTCGGCGAGCCGCAACATTTGCGGGAGCAGGTATCGATGGTCCGCGCCGGGTCCCCCGTGTAGCACGAGGATCTTCGGCGCGCCCGGCACACCGTAGGCGGCCCAGTACAGCGGGATCGGGGTGCTCTCGGTGTAGCCGGACTCGCGCGGGTCAGGTATTGCCAGCGACACGCGGGAATTCTACAGCGCGCAGCCGGTGCTCGTCGAGGCGGGGCCCGCTTGTTACCTGCCGACCCACCAGTCCAGCTTGATCAGGAAAATGTCGTCGGCTGGTGCCCGGGCGAGGTACCCCTCGTCGCGGCCGAGCGCGAAATTCCCGACCGGGCCGTAGAGGTTGTCATCGTAGCGGGTCTGCTCCCACACGAAATAGATCGTCGACCCGGGTCGATACTCCCAGCGGAGCACGGCATTGCCGCGGAGCGAGCGGGTATTGAAGTCGGGGTTCAGGATCGCGAACGCACCGGGTGTGGCACCGGGCCCGCTGCAGACCGGGCGCACGCTGCCGGCAGGTCCCGTCGGGTCGATGCAGTACTCGCCATCGTCCTCGCTGATGCTCCCGACGTCGACGCCGTAGACACTCTGATGGAGCTGTCGCGGATGGTCGAACTGCTTGAACGCGTAGTAGTGGCCGCTCGCGAAGAAGGGCTGCGCGTACACATCGAGGGTGAGCGTCGGTGTGAACGCCACGGAGATGCGCGTATCGAGTGACAGCGTGACCTGGTCAATGTTGGAGAAGATGTACCGCGTGCCGTAGAAGAGCGCGTACCCGGGCGCGACGACGGCCGTGTCGTATTGCTGGCTCGACCGGTTGAGGTCGAGCGACGGCCCGAAGGTGAACGAGATGCTCGACGTGGGCTTGAAGAGGGCCGTCAGGCGTGGCGTGAGTTCCTGCGAGGGCTCGTTGAGGCCCACGTTGCCCTCGAGGAAGGCGCTCAGGACGACGGACCGTCGGGCATCGGTATTGACCCCCACCGCGGCGTCCTGTTCGCCGTTTCGCTTGACGACGGGACCGCCCCGTGTGAGCTCATCGTCCATCACCGTGGGCCGGTAGATGTAGTAACCGAAGGCGTTCCAGTAGTTGCGGAACTGGACGTTGAGAAACGCGTGTCCCTGTAACCCCGTGCGGTCGCCGTCGTAGTTGTGCTGGATCTGGCCGCCCGCGACGGTGAAGATGCTGCGGTACCAGGTGCCGGGCACGGTCCACTGGCGTGCGAGGTTCGCGTCGTTCCAGATGTAGTCTGCCCGCTGCATGTAGGAGAGGTCGTTCACCTCGAAGCCGGGGCTGCGGATGTTGGTGGCCGTCTCCCAGAGCCAATTGCCGTTGTCCTTCCCCAGGCGGAGGTAGCCCCCATAGCCGCGGAGCGATGTCGCGGTCGAGTCCAGTCGATCACCGAACAGGCCGCCCCCGATGGTGTGCCGGTCGGGACGCTGGAAGTAGTGCGCGCTCGACTCCTCCGTGAGAAGGATGGACTGGGGGGTGCCGCCGACTTCGGAGACCGCGACGTTGCCCATGAGGGAGTAGTGTCGATTGGCCCACGTCGTGATGAAGTCGCCACCCGCCGCTTCCGCATCGTGATGGAGGCTGTCGGTCAGGAGGCCGCTGTCCAGATTGCGGGTCGTCGACGTAATCATCCCGCCGAAGGTCGTGGCCCCTTGCCGGAGATCGCGCTTGACGCGCGCGACGAAATAGTTCGACAGCGGCTCCATCGGCACCGTGTGGGGCGCGCTGTCGCTGGCCATGATGTAGGAGCCGCTCTCCTCGCTCGTCACGGCATCGAGCACGCCGACCGTGTAGCCGTTCTGCGTGCGGCCGGTGATCTTGGCGGCGCCGAGGATGTTCGTGTTGGTGGGGATGTTCGTGGATGCCGCGACGTCGTTGAAATAGTCGCCGAGCTCCGGATAGCGACCGATGCGGCGCGAGTAGAACAGCGTCATCGACTCGACGTTGCTGCAGAAGTAGCAGTTGAAGCGGCCGAAATCGAAGGCGCCGGCCCCCGAGACGAAGAAGGGTCGCTTCTCCGGAAAGAAGGTCTCGAACGCACTCAGGTTCACGACCGCCGGGTCGACCTCGACCTCGCCGAAGTCGGGGTTGATCGTGGCGTCCAAGGTGAGATTCGAGCCGAGGAGATAGCGGACGTCGCCGCCAACGCGGTACTCGTTCTGGTGCACGCGACTGACGGGCACGCCGAAATTCGCCGCGTTGTCCTCCGTCTGTGCTGACAAGTAGGGGAGCAGCTCGAACTCGCGCGGCTGATGGGGCAAGCGGAGCCCAATCAGGTGCCCGTAGGTCGCGGCACCATTGTCCTCGTTCTTGTGTGAGAACGCCCACTCGTCACGCTCGTTGAGGCGGTCGATGCGGCGAAGAATCTGGAGACCCCAGGTCTGCGCGCTGTCGTGCGGCGCGAATCGCAGCTGCGAGAGCGGAATCCGAATCTCGGCGGTCCAGCCCAGGGAGTCGACGCGGGTCGCTTCTTCCCAAACCGGATCCCAGGACGGGTCGAGGTTGCTGCCGCCCTCACCAAGCGCGTCGCCGAATACGCCTACCGGGTTGACCTCGAACACTGCGCGCGTCAGGTGGTCGTGGTACGGGTCGAGGATGATCGTGAGCTTGTCGGACGTCAGTTGCGAGGGATTGTTGTCCAGGTCCAGCTGCTGATCCCGACGGACTAGTCGCGACCGCACGCCGCGCGCGCCGAGGGAGTCGTACATGCGCGCCCCGATGTAGAGGGCCGTCGCGTCGTACAGGATACGCACATCGGTGCGCTGGGTCGCCGGGGCGCCTTCGGTGGGATCCGTCTGTCGGAACGTGGTGATGGGCTCTGCCCTGGCCCAGTCGGGTTCGTCGAGTCGGCCGTCGATCGTGATGGGCCCTGTCCGCCGCGTGGCCCGCGCGACCGGCGGCGGGGTGTGATGGATCGATGGCTGGGCGCGGGCGACGGTGTCGGCGAGTGGCGAGCAAATCAGGGCAGCACACGAGCACGCACTCAGGAAGAGCGCGGGGCGACGACGCAATCGGCCTCCAAGTGCACGTTCGCGCGGGGCCGCGCGAGCGATTCATGCGCGATTGGACGCCGGATGCCGGCGGAGGGTTTGTAGTCACAATCAACGAGCGAGCGAGGCGTAGTGAGACAGGCACGTGCCTCCTCCGTCGGGACAATGGGTACGTGTTGCCATGGGTGGCCCCGACTCGTCGTCACCGCTGGGGCGAGAAGGTTCGGACGGTGCTGCATCCGAGGGCGACGCATGCCGTCGCCCGTACAGCCTCTGGCCCCCGTCACCTGCCCGCCCTAACTTCGCACCGTGCGACGCCACACTGGTTGATCCGGGCTTCGCCCGCGTGCATAGCCCGCCGCCTGTGGACTACGCGATCACCTTTGCACGCCATTTTTCGCGATTGGTGTGGCTGCTGCTGAATCAGGCGGATGCAGTCGACGAGCAGAAGGCTGCGCTCCGCGCCGTCGTGACCGTGTCCAAGCAGGGACCGATCGTCATGGCCGTGCAGAATGGGCAGCTCATGGTCAATGGCGCGTCGCTGCCACCCGCGCTCACCGGGGTGCAACACCTCCTCAGTCAGTTCCAGGCGCATGCCGTGCGCGAGGCGACGATCGATATCGGTGCCTATCCTGCCGATTTGCTGGGGACTGCGCGGCTGCTCGCCGCGCTCCCGGCGACGGGAGACGAAGGGCGGGAGCTCGATGCGAAGCTCCGCGCACTGGCCCCGCGGTCCGTCCGACTCTCGTTCCGGCGGGTCGCGACGGACGTCGATCCCAACGTCGTCCGGGCGTTCACGACGGTCGAATGTCCCGCACGAGGGCGCCGAGGATCTGTTCACCCAGCTCGACGCGACGACGTCAGTCGGCGTGGCCTCGCGGCTGCTGGACCAGGTAGTGGCGATGGCCGAGGCGCACGCCCGTGGAACCAAGACCATCGCGATCGCCGATCTCATGGCACGAGTCGTCATGCGCGAGGCGCAGCGGGCGGACCCCGAGATCAAGCGGGCGTTCGCGGCGGCGATCCGCCGGCTCTCGAAGCCGACGACGTTACGGGCCGTCGCTGCGGTGCTCCCGCGCCGCAAGGAACGGATCGAGGAGTTCTTCGCGATTCTCGCGCGCACGGGAGACGAGGGCGCGGAAGCGTTGATCGAGCAGCTCACTGCTGCCCAGTCACTGACCGATCGTCGGGTGTACTTCGACGCGTTGGTGCGGCTCAAGGCCGGCACGTCGACACTGGTGCACATGCTGGGCGACCCGCGTTGGTATGTCGCCCGCAACGCCGCCGATCTGTTGGGCGAGCTCGGTGCGCATGATGCGGATGTCCCGCTGGCCGAGCTGCTGGGGCACGACGACGACCGCGTGCGCCGTGCCGCGGCACATGCCCTCGGCAAGCTCGGCACGGCGCACGCGGTCGTCGCTCTGCGGAAGGCGCTCAAGGACTCCTCACCGCACGTGCGCGCACTGGCGGCCGCCGGCCTGGCCGCGCGGAAGGGGGCGCGGTCGGCGGGGACATTGGCGCGCGCACTCGAGTCGGAGCCCGACCTCGAGGTCCAGATCGCAATCCTCAGCGCTCTGGGGCGCGTTGCCAATGCGGAGGCTGTCGAGCGCCTCGCCAAGGCAGCTGAGCCCGCGGGGACGTTCAAGCGCAAGGTGACGGCCTATCGCATCGCCGCCGTGCAGGGACTCGGCGAAGCCCGCACGCCGGCCGCGATGACTGCACTCCGCACGCTGATGACCGATCGGGACCGCGAGGTCCGCGAAGCAGCCGCGCGTGCCCTGACGCACGCCGACCGCGCAGAGCCAACGACGCTGGCGTAGGGCTCGCGACCAGCCACTAGCCGCCAATCACCTGGCCGTGAAGTCCGTCTCCGGTGTCACGGCGCGGCAGGTCGCCGCGAGCAGGTCCGCAGCGCGATCGACGTCGTCCAGGCTCACCATCTCGTTTGGCGAGTGCATGTAGCGGTTCGGGACGGAGACGAGCGCCGTGGCGACGCCCTCGCGCGCGATGTGGATGGCATCGGCGTCTGTGCTCGTGTCGCGGCCTGCCGCGTGGATGGTGTACGGGATGCCGAGGCGCGTGGCGGTGTCGCGGAGCAACTCAAAGAGCACCGGCGAGATGATGGAGCCGCGACTCAGCACCGGGCCGCCGCCGAGCTTGTGTTCGCCGAGTTCTTTCTTCTCCATGCCGGGATGGTCGGTGGCAAACGTGAGGTCGACGGCGATCGCGGCCCGTGGCTCTACGCCAAAGGCGCTGATGAGCGCGCCGCCGCCATGATAGGCGATCTCTTCCTGCGTCGTGGCGACGGCGGCAACGCGTGCGGCCCCCGGTGCATCCGCATATCGCCGGAGCGCCTCGAGTACGACGAACGCTCCGATACGATTGTCGATCGAGCGCGAGATCAGGCGGTTGTTCGGCAGATCCATGCTGCGCGCGTCGAGCACGGCCGGGTCACCCACGCTTACGCGTCCCTCGGCTTCCGACCGCCCCGTGGCTCCGATGTCGATCCACAGATCGGTGAGCTTTGACGCGCGCTCCCGTTCGTCCGACTTGACGAGATGAATCGGCTTCTTGCCGATCATGCCGAAGACGTCACCGCCACGCGTCAGAATCCGGATGCGCTGACCGACGAGGACCTGCGCGTCCCAGCCGCCGATGGGCGCGAAGTAGAGATAACCGTCATCGTCGACATAGGTGATGATGAGGCCGATCTCATCAATGTGTCCGGCGAGCATGATGGTCGGGGCACCGCGAGCGTTGACCGTCGCGATGCTGTTCCCCGCGACATCCCCTCGTACCTGGGCAAAGGTGCGCGCGCGCTCGCGCCAGAGACGGGCCGGGGCGGCCTCGAAGCCCGACGGACCCGGGGTGTCGAGCAATGACTTCAGGAACGCCAGCGCATCGGGGGTCAGCACGGGGTGAATATCTAGGGGCTAGGGACGAGTGGCTAGTGACGAGTGAAAAACCCCGGGGACACTCACCGCGGCGCGTCGGCGACCTGCGATTTTTTCCCTAGCCACTTAGTCCCTAGTCCCTCCGTACGTAGACAAACTTGTCGGTACCCGATACGCTTGTTCCCATCTCAACGGACAGGGGAGGCACGGTCATGCGCGACCGTCGGCACATGTACGCGCTCACCCTCGTGGCGGCTGTGGCGGTGGCGGCGCCCAGCGGCGCCAGCGGGCAGGGATTTGGCCTCAACGACATCGGCAGCTGTGCCGTGGGCCGAGCGTATGCGGCGACCGGTGCGCCGTGCCGGGATGCGTCGGTCATTTACTGGAACCCCGGTGCCGCCGCGACGCTGCCTGGCCTCTCGATCTATGCCGGCGACGCGGGAATCGGGGTCAACGGCGGCTTCACCGCCGACACGACGTTGCACCGCTACCCCAGCAACGCTCCCATCGCGTTCCCCCCACACCTGTTCGTGAACTATACCGGTCACTTGGGGACCCGGGCCGCATCCGCGGGTGTCGGCGTCTACGTGCCATATGGACTCACCTCGCAGTGGAACTCCGATTTCCCCGGTCGATTCGAGGCCCAAAAAGCGACGCTGCAGACATTCTACATCCAGCCCAACTTCTCGATCGAGGTCGTGCCGCACGTCTTGTCGATCGGCGGCGGCCCGGTGATCGGGCGGTCCTCGGTCGAGCTCGACCAAGGGCTCGATCTCTCGCAGGCACCGGTGCCCTTGGACCCTGGGCTCACGTTTGGTGAGCTCGGTATCCCGCTCGGCACCGAGTTCGGCGAGGCCAAGGTCACGGGGAGTGCGACGTCCTATGGCTGGGCGCTTGGCGCGCTCTATCGGCCGATCCCGACGGTGCAGATCGGCGCCCGGTTCCTCTCGGCGATCACCTTCGACTACTCCGGCGGCAGTGCGACGTTCAAGCAAATCTCGACCGGTCTCGTCCTCGCGGCCAACAACCCGCTAGGCCTGCCTGGTGGGACGCCGGTGGATGGCCTCCTCGCGTCGCAGTTCGCGACCGGGGGCGCGTTGGTGTCGCAGGGTGCGAGCACGAAGATCACGCAGCCGCTTCAGGCCGAAGGCGGGATCGGATTCACCGGGATCCCGAGCCTCCTCCTCGACCTCGATGTGGCGTTCGTCGGGTGGGACGCCTTTCAGACCTTGCCGGTGACCTTCAACGGTCCAGCGGCGCTCGCGGGTCTCAACCGCGACCTCCTCGAGGACTACGGAAACTCGTGGGCGGTCCGGTTGGGCGCCGAACACATCTTCGGCGACTCGGCGCACGGCGTGACCGGCCGCGCCGGGTTCAGCTACGCGACGACCCCCGCGCCTCCCCAGACGGTGACACCCCTCCTGCCCGACATGAACCGGTACAACGCCTCCATCGGTGCGGGGATCCCGTTGACGCACGGCGTCTCCCTCGACGCGGCCTACCTGCATGTCTTCACCGACGGCCGGCGGGGTCGGATCGTGGAGCGCACGAGCGCAGCGGAGACCGCGGCGGAGCTCGACTCGGGGTTTTACGATCTGGCGGCGGACGTGGTCTCGCTGAGCCTCCGCCTTCATTTTCGATGACCACCAATTCACGGTCGACGCAGCCGTCGCCCCTACGTTCGATGGCCACCATTTCCGAACGACACATGGCGCCAACCCGACCTGACGCATCTCGGACGTGCCGCGGGCTCGATACAGCCACGGGCGACGCACGCGTCGCCCCTCCCCGCATCTCACCATCATCATGCGGCTGGTGCGATCGGTGGTTGTCTCCTTTCTCCTCTCTCCCTTCTCCTTTCTACGTGGGGCGCCAGCGCCCGGTGCGTCGCCCCTCCGGGGACTCCCCCATGTCGTCTGGTCATCTCCCGCTCCGGCGGCTCACCGCGGCGGCCGTGCTCATCGGCGTGCTGGCTGCCTGCGAACAGAAAGCGCTCGTGAGCATCCCGCGGACCGCGGTCAACCACACGCTGTTCGCGAGCTATGTCGCGATCGGCAACAGCATCACCGCCGGGTATCAGTCGGGCGGCATCCTCGACACGACGCAGGTCGAGAGCTACGCCGCGCTCATGGCTCATCAGGCCGGCACCCGGTACGCCTATCCGGCGTTGACGGCGCCGGGGTGTCCGCCTCCGATCGTCAACTTCCAAACGCAGGCGCGGCTGGGTGGTGGGACCGCCACGAGCTGCAACCTGCGCGATCCGACGAGCGTCACATCGATCCTCAACAACGTCGCCGTGCCGGGCGCGGCGACGATCGATCCCACATCGCTCTCGGACTCGAACTCCAACGCACTGACAACGTTCATTCTTGGCGGCAAGACACAGGTACAGCGGGCGCTCGAGGCCGACCCGACCTTCGTCAGCATCTGGATCGGCAACAACGACGTCCTCTCGCAAGCCCTGTCCGGATTTGCGACCGGGGAGCCAACGCCGCTCGATTCCTTCAATACGCGCTACGATCGCATGATGCAGGAGCTGACCGCGGGGCAAAAGGGGCTCAAAGGCATCCTCATCGGCGTGGTCAACGTGACGCAGATCCCGGCGCTCTTTCCCGTGGATAGTCTGCTCAACGACCCGGTGTTGCACGCAGAATTCAACGCCGCGGCCGGCACCAACGTCCCGATCGCGGGCAATTGCAACGGGGCGCACGCCCTCGTGTCGATCGACATCATCCCGGCGCTCATCGCCAAGGAAGTCCCGGGGATCAGCTGCACCACCACCGATCCGTTCACGCTCGACACGATCAAGGAGGCCATCGTCAATCAGACGGTTGCGGCGTACAACGCGCACATCAGCGCCGACGCCGCGTCGGCAGGGTTTGCGTACGTCGACGTGAACCCGACGTTGGCGGCGCTGAAAGCCAAGGGGGGCATCTTTGCGAGGCCAAACTTTCTCAGCGCCACAAATCCGTTCGGGCCGTTCATCACCCTCGACGGGATCCACCCGTCCGCGTTGGCGCAGGAATACATCGCCAATGTGCTCATCGCTGCGATCAATGCGAAGTACGGCGTCGCAATCGACACCGTAGCGCATCCGTAAAGGGCGGCGGGCGCGTTCCGCGCCCGAGAAAGGGAGAAAGGAGACCGCCTCGATTTCGTGCCGTCCGCGCGATGCGCACGACATGCACCACCTTGTAGGGGTGACGCCTGCGTCGCCTGCGGTCTCGCCGTCACCGCGGAACGACCACGGTCGCCGGTCGGAAGAACCACCAGAGCGCACCGCCGATGGCAGCCACGGGCAGGAGAATCCCGAGCGACGCAATCGCGAAGGCCAGGAGCGCGATGAAGTTCCGCCACGCCTGCCGCACGGCGTTGGTGAGCGGGTTGGTGCCGACGTGATCGATGATGATGGGTTCGGGCTCGTGGACGGTAATCGTCAGCGTGCTGAGCTCGGCGTGACTGCGCAGGAAGCGCAGGCGGCCCTCGTACCGCTCGATCTCTTCGCGCACTTGCGCCAGATGCTGCTCGACATCGAGCACGTCACGCAGCTTCCCCGTGCGCGTTGCCAGGAGCTCGATCAGTCGCGCCTCGAGTCGATGGTCGTTCGCGACCCGTGCGTCGATATCCACGTACTCCTCGCCGACATCTTCGGCCGAGATGTTGACCGCTTCCACCTTGCCGAGCGGCCTGAGACCCGAGATGAGCCGGTCGAAGTCCGCGGCCGGAGCCTTCACCTCGAGCGTGGCCGTCTTGACCTGGTCATGGCCGGCTTCGACGGAGCTATTCGCGATGAACCCGCCGATCGACGTCGCCAGCTCGCGCACGCGGGGAATGGCGCTATCGATGGAGCTCACCTCGATCGACGCGCCGCCGGACCGGACAATCATCCGCGACGCGTCCACGGCGGAGCTGATCGCGTCGTCGGAGATCGCCACGTCATTCACCTGCAGGCCAGCCTCACGCGGGCCCGCGGCGGGGGCAAACGGAGCGGCGGCAATGGGGAAGGCCCTCGCCGCACTCGGTGTCGAGACGGCGGTCGCTACGCCCGACACGACCTGCGCCTCCAAGCGGAGGACGTCTTTCTGCAGGGCAACGGTGTATTCGGTCTTGCCGGGCTCCAACGCAATCGTCTCCGCGCGATAGCCGATCCGGCGGACCGTGATCGTCTGTGCCCTCGGCGGCACCTGGATCGTGAATGTGCCGTCATCGGTCGTGTTCGCGCCGATCGCGGTGCCGGTGACGACTATCGTCGCCGACGGGATTGGCGTGTGCTCGCTGGCGTCGACGACGGCGCCCGAGATGCGTGAGGCTGACCCAATCGTCGAGAAAGCATTGCCCCCGAACGTCGCCAAGAGGGTGGACAACCGTACGTGCCGTGCAGAGGGTCTCAGGACGAAGAGGCTGATCGTCAGTATCCCGAGGCTCGCGATGACGGCGGCAGCGCGCGGGGATGTCCGGTACATTCGTAGAGGCATTGGGCCACTCAGGGCGTTGGAGACACCCGTAAGACGTCACGGTCGGCCCGACTTACACACGGTCGTCAGGATCCATTGGAACGCATGTCGGCGCATGCAGTTACGAATGCCTTGAAGCGCGCACCAATGCCGGCTGCCATTCGGGCAGACAACATGGGCGACGCACGCGGCGCCCCTACGATCAACCCTCTCCTCCTGCACCCATGTCCGTCCACTGTTCGCGGTCTGCCATCGCCGTCCTCGTAGCGATCGGTTCGGCGGGACCGACGCTTTTTGCTCAACCTGGCGCCGTGTCGGCGCCGATCGGCGACGAGCATTACGAGGTCACCGTCGACTCGACGACCACGTCGGCTCGGCACATCGACGTTGCGATGACCTTCACGGTCCTCGGCCCCGGCCCGGTCGTGCTCTCACTCCCGGCGTGGACCCCGGGTTCGTACGAGATGTCGTGGTTCGCGCGCTGGGTGTGGTCGTTCACGCCCACCTCGTCGGATGGACGGCCGCTGACCTGGGACAAGGTCGATTACGAGACGTGGCGCATCGATCCAGCAGGCGCGAAGAGCATTCGTGTCGCCTTTACCTACGAAGCCGACACGCTCGACAATGCGATGGCGTGGACGCGGCCGGACTTCGCGCTGTTCAACGGCACGAACCTCTATCTCTACCCGGAAGGGCGAAGCCTCAACTTCCCGGCGACGGTCACCGTACACGCCCCATCGACCTGGCGCATCGCGACCGGGATGGCGCCGGCGCCCGGTAGTAGCGACAGCTTTACCGCACCCACATACCACGACCTGGTCGATATGCCGTTCTTCGTGGGGCGATTCGACATCGACAGCGAGCAGGTCGCCGACCATTGGGTGCGCTACGCCAGCTATCCGATGGGGGCGGTGAGCGACAGCCGCCGCGCCGCTGTCCTTCGATGGCTCGCGCAGGTGATCCCGCCGGAGGCCGCCGTGTTTGGTGAGATCCCGTGGCCGAGCTACACGGTCATGCAGATCACGGACTCCTCGTATCAAGGGGCCAGTGGGCTAGAGCACCAGGATTCACACGTCGATGTCGTGGGCGCGACATTTCTCGACGACCCGTTCATGCCGGGGCTGTACGCCCACGAGATCTTCCACTCGTGGAACGTGAAGCGGATGCGACCGGCCGACATGGTGCCCTATCGGTACGACGTGCCGCAGCCCACGCCGTGGCTCTGGGTGAGCGAAGGCATCACCGACTACTACGCCGATCTCGCCCAGGTGCGCGGCGGCGTGGTCCCCGACACGGGCTTCTACCACGTGACGGCCGGCAAGATCGACGACGTCGATGCAGCGCCGCCCACCGCGCTCACTGATGCGTCGCTGACCACCTGGGTGCATCCCACGGACGGTACCGATGACCTCTACTATCCCAAGGGGTCGCTCGCTGGCTTCATGTTGGACATCCTGATTCGCAACGCCAGCGACAATCGAGAATCCCTCGATAGCGTGATGCGCACGGTTTACAACACGACCTACAAGCACCAGCGCGGCTTCTCCGGAGTCGATTGGTGGGGTGCCGCGAGCCGGGCAGCCGGCGGCGCATCGTTTGCCGAGTTCAATCGACGATACATCGACGGCCGTGAGCCGTTTCCGTGGGACTCGATCCTCCCGCTCGCCGGTCTACGCCTCGTCCCGGATAGCATCCGGGAGCCGCGGCTCGGAATCATCAGCGTGCCCGACACGGGCGGACGAATCCGGGTCATGCAAGTCGAGCCTGGGTCCGCCGCCGCACAGGCCGGCGTGCAACCTGGGGACGTGCTGGTGTCGATCGGAGACATCCCCGTGGCGTCGCTGGATTTCGGGCAACAGTTCCGGGCGCGGTATGGTAACGGGTCGCAGACGCCGGCGACGATCCCCGTGGTCATTCGGCGCAGCGGGCAGTCCGTGACGTTGCGGACACCGCTCGAGTATCGGATCCGCGTCGAGCATCGGATCGTCGCCGACCCGGCGGCTGGGGACAAAGCGCGCCAGATCCGGGATGGCATCGTGCACGGGACGGGTTGAGCCGCTCGTGGCTGCGCCCACTGCCCGTCAGGTGCTCGACCAGCAGATCGAGGTCGAGACACCCGAGCAGGTCCTGCTGTCGTACACGATCGCCGGGATCGGGTCGCGCTCCGCGGCGGCAATCCTCGACACGCTGTTGTGGCTCGCGCTCATCCTCCTCGTGCTCCTGGGGGATCGCGCGTTCACCGGTCACCTGACCGGCGGGTCGTCGTGGGCGGTCGCTGTGCTGAGCTTGATCGCCTTCGTGATCTTCTGGGCCTATTTCGTTCTGTTTGAAGGTCTCTGGGACGGACAGACACCGGGGAAGCGTCAGCTCGGCCTCCGTGTCGTGCGAGACGGCGGGTACTCGGTCGGGTTCGCGGCGTCAGCAGTCCGGAATCTGATTCGCATCGTCGACATGCAGCCGATGCCCACCTACGGCATCGGGATCGTGTGTGCCGTCCTCTCGCCGACTGGCAAGCGCTTGGGCGACTACGCGGCGGGCACGATGGTTGTCCGAGAGCGGGCGATCATGGTCGGCACGGGTGCTCCTCCGAGCGAGGTGCTCGCCCCCGACACGACCGACAGCGCGCCCACCGCCGTGTTAACCGACGAGGAATACGCACTGCTCGATCGCTATATGGAGCGGCGTAACTCGATCGACGCCGTGCGTCGTGCGGACCTCGCCGAGCAGCTTGCGGTCCGATTTCGTGACCGTGTCCCTGGCTTGACGGGCAGCGACTCCGCGGTGCTCGTCCGCCTGCACGAGATGGAGCGCCGCGCGAGAGCGCGCGGCGCGCCGGCGCGGAGCGGCAAGGGGGCTGCGCGCGAGCAGTACGCGATCGTGGCCCGCGGGACGCCGCGCTGGCGGGAGTTTGCTGGGCTCCTGGCATCGGCTCAACAGCGTGGCTTGGGGGCGATGTCCGAAGCCGAAGTGACTGATTTCGTCTCACGCTATCGCGAGCTCGCGGGTGACCTCGCGCGACTGCAAACCGCGGCGCGCGGCCGCGACCTCGACTCGCTCTTTGCCTTGAGCCGGCTGGTCGCGGCTGGCCACAGCCTGCTCTACCGGGGTCGCAGCCTCACATGGCGATCCGTGTGGGACTACATGACCATCGCGGTGCCCGCGGAAATCCGCCGCTCCGTGCTACCCATCGGGTTGGCGGCTGCGTTCCTATTCGTGCCCGCCGCGATTGCGTGGGTGTCGATCGTGCGGCACCCAGCGCTCGCCAACCAGCTGCTCCCGCCCGGCATGATCGACCGCGCGGAACATGGCGCCGAATGGGATCGCGCGGGCAAGGGATACGTCCAGATCCCGGACAGTATCCGGCCAGTCGAGGCGAGTGCGATCATGAGGAACAACATCCAAGTCTCGATCGTGACGTTTGCCGGCGGCGTCGCGGCGGGGGCCGGAACCCTCTACGCCTTGACTGCGAACGGCATCGAGCTCGGGGCGGTCATGGGCCTGTACCAGAGCAAAGGGGTTCTCTCACTAATCGTGCGGTTCATCGCGCCCCACGGCGTCCTGGAGCTGAGCGCGATCACCCTCGCGGGGGGCGCGGGCCTGCTCATTGGGTCGGCGCTGCTCCTGCCGGGAGCGATGACGCGGCGCGAGGCGCTCGTCGTCCGGGGGCAGCGCGCGATGCGGCTGATCGCGGCGACGGTGCTCCTGCTCATCGTGGCCGGGTCGTTGGAAGGGCTGGTCTCTCCGATCCCGTCGTGGTCGCTGGGCTGGAAGCTCTGTGTGTCCGCCGTGACCGCGGTGTGCCTGGTGGTCTATGTCTACGGCCGGCGGCCGGTGCGTGTCGATGTGGCGCGTGCCGGTGGCGCGGCGGCCTGAAGGCCGCCGTTACGGGTCGGTGGGACGGTGCGGTGCTACCCGCCCCCTTTGTACATCGAATCCAGTGCGGGATTGGCGAGCTTATGGCGGAGCTGCGTCATGAAGTCCGCACCCGGATCCGTCTTGGGCGTGAGGTAGGTCGAGTCGCGCTCCTCCCAGAGCGGCGTGTGTCGGAACCGGCCGTACTCGAAATGGCCGATGAGATAGCGAATCGATGGGAAGCGATGCACGAGCCGCTGCACGAGCCATCGGTCCGCCTCGAGTTGGCGGGCGGTGAGCGGTCCATAGGGGCCACCGCCCACGTTCTCGACGCCGATGGCGATCCGATTCAGCCCGATGACGTGCCGCGCCATGAGGGTATCGGGCACGAGGTGGTAGATCGTCCCATCGCGATCCACGAGATAATGCGACGAGACGTTGAGCGCCCCGCCGCGCGCGATATCCGAGCGGAACGCCGGCAGGTCCTCGGGCTCGAATATGCGGAGCGTGGAGTCGAGTGACGGGGTCTCGGTGGCGTGAATCACGATCATCCGCGGCGTGATCCGTATCGATGTCGCGGCGGGATCGTAATGCACCCGGATGTAGTCGAGCGTGAGCTCCTGCCGATGCGGACCGAACGGCAGCAGCCGCTCGACGATCCGTGGCGGAGCCGTCGATGCCGCTGCCGCGGCGCACAGCAGACTCAGAGCAAGCGGCCAGCGCGTACGCGGCGCTACCGCCGCCGTCACGCGGCGACCTTTTCCTTGGCGAGTGGTCGCGCGAACGCGTTGGGGGGATTGTGTGTATTGATCGTTAGAACCTGGCGATAGCAGTCCATCGCGTGCGCTTTGTCGCCCATTTTCTCGTATGCCTGCGCAATGAGTCCGAGGATAAACGGGTCGTGCTGATCGGCTTTCTGGAGATCCGTGATGGCTTGCTGATAGTCGCCGAGGTAAAGCGCCACGTATCCCGTGAGATACGGGAAGAACTTGACCTGGTCGGGATTCGTCCCGCGATCGATGATCGCCTTCGCGGCGGCGACATGTTGCTCGGCACTCGCGCGCTGGCCGCGGCGTGCGGCAATGCGGGCCTCGGCGTGCTCCCATTGGAAGTCCCAGAGATCCCGTTGCGCGGCGGGCAGGTCCGCCTTCTTGAGCGCCGTCTCATGACCGCTTTGATACCACTTGTACGCGTTGTCCAGATCGCCGGACTCGAGATAGATGCGCGCCAACTCGTCGTCGACGTCGGCCGCGCCAAGCCAGTCCTGCTTGGCCAGATCGGCGTCAATGACCTGTCGCTCGTCTTTCGCTGCCTGGTCGGCCTGGCGCGTGAACGCATACGAGATCGCCAAAGTCCGAAGCGCTCGGGCCTTGATGGAATCGGACGACGCCGACGCAATGGCTTCCTGCAGGTGCGTGCGGGCCTCGGCGTAGTGTCCTTCGAGGTCGAGCGCGACCCCGGTCGCGAGGTGCGCATTGGAGAAGTGCGGATCGGCCTGGAGCGCGCGCTTGTACGACGCAAGCGCGGCCGCTTGGTTGCCCTGAGCGCTCAGCTTCTGTCCCTGCGCTACGAGCGCGGCCGGGTCGTCTGTTGGGGGCGGAGACTGAGAGGGCGCGGAGGCCGACGCCTGTGCGGCCGCCACCTGGGCGACAGCAACGAGCATGAGGCCCGTGACGATGGACATCGGGTGGCACGGGATGCGGGCGGCGCGCATCATATGCGATCGGGGGTGAAGGGTTGGCACGCTCACAGCCAGGATGCGATCGAGCGGCACGCGGCCTGACGGGATCCCCGCAACATACCGCGGAGATGCCGGCAGCGGGCCGCTGGTGGCCGCGGTGTCGCGCCGCGGCCACCGTATGAGCTATCAGCCGGACAGCCGCGACGCCAGCTGGGGGCGGGGGTCCTTCGCCCGAGCCTGGGTTACGCTCGTGGCTGCCGCCGGCCTCGCCGTCGGCGTCCCGCCACTCGCGGCCCAGGACGTGACCCCGGACTCGTCAGGGGTCTTGACCGGGGCATTGACCGGGATCGAGAACGGGGAGCCCATCCCGTACGCCACCGTGAGCCTCACCGGAAACGGTCGCGCCAGCTTCGCCGACGCCACCGGCGCCTTTCGCCTTGCTCGGCTCGTGCCCGGCACGTACGCCCTCCGCGCGCGACAAATCGGCTATTCCCCGCTCGACACGACTGTTGTCATCGACCCGGGGCCCGGCGAGACCCTGGTGAAGCTCCGCCTGCATCGCATTGCGTTCAAGCTCGCCGAGGTTGGGATCCATGGCCGACGGTCCAAGGGGTGCGTGGCGACGGGGGTCCCAGACTCCAGGGTCGATCCAACGCTCGCGGCGGTCTTCACTCAGGTGCGCGAGAATGTGGATCGCTTCCGGATTCTGCTCGATGAGTATCCGTTCACCTTCTCGCGAGAGGAGCGGCGCGTGCTCCGGCGCGATCCGGGCGGTGACTCCACGAGGGGTGTCGATACGGTCGACTACGAGTCGCGCGCGCGCCGACCATATCGCGTTGGCAGTGTCATCTACGTCGACTTCGACGCGGTCGGACGCAGAGAGCGCTTCATGTACCTCCCCGGCTTCCGAGACCTGGCGGACCCCGCGTTTCTTTCGGCGCACTGTTTCACGTATGGCGGTACCGAGATGTTGGGTGGTGCCAACGGCATCAAGGTGATCCGGATCGACTTCCGGCCGGCGAGTCGGATCTCAGCGCCCGATGTCGAAGGCGGCATCTACCTCGACGCAGCGCGGTTCATTGTTCGTCGAGCCGTGTTCCGGATGACAAGGCCACAAGCGGCGGACCCGCCACTATTGTCCCTCACGGTCACCACCACGTTCCGCGAGCTCGTGCCACTCGTACCCGTGTTTGATTCTGTCGAGTCGGTCCAAGCGCTGCCCGTCGCCATCAAGGAGACTGGTGCCCGCGCCCTCTCCGGCAGCGGTGATGAGGCGGTCGATCAGTCGGCGGTCGAGCTCGACCGGCTCCTCGGGTTCACGTTCGAGCAACGGACGCCGGGAGAGCAGAGCAGCGCGGGGCCCTCGCCGCCCGCCGCAGGGTCAGTGGCGAGCGCACAGCCTGCGTTGATGCCGACCAGTGCGTCCGCGTCGCCGGCCGCCCCGGCCACACTCGTGACAGGTCGGGTAGTGGAGACCGACGGCACTCCGGTCGCCGGGGCGACCGTCGCACTATTCGGGTCCCATGACACGGTTACCACGAGCGATAGCGGGCGCTTCACGCTCTCCGGAGGCGCGCCGGGCCCGCGCATGCTGATGGCACGCCGACTCGGCTTCGAGAGCGCGCACGTACCAGTCACTGTCGTTCGCGATCGGGCGCACGCCGTCACGATTACGCTAACCCGAAGCGTGCCCCTGCGCACACGTCGGGGGCTGCCACCGACTCTCGCTGACGGAGACCCCGGCGAATCGGGTGGGACGCGCGGCCAGCCGGTGTTTCCCAACATTGCGATGTGTGAGCCCGAGCCGGCTGCGGATACAATGCGGGTCTTGCTGTCCGCGACGCTCCAGAGTGCCTCGCTGGTCGCAGCGTCCGATACGGCGTGGTCGCGCTATGTCGACGGCGTGCTCACCGCAGTGCGAAGTGCCTTCGTGATGCCGAGTGACCTGCCGATCCCTGTCTTCGGGTACCCATTTCGAATGTCGCCGCTGGCGTCGGGGGTGCCAGCACCAGGCGCGAGACAGCCCTCGCTCGCTGCGGCGCCGACCCTGTCCGGTGTCATTGCGTTCACGCTCGATTCGAGTGGCACGGTCAGTGGTCTGCGCATCGCGGCCTCGTCGCTCTCGGGTCCGGCAGATACGAGTGTGCTGGCGGCGATCTCCGAGGCCGACGCGGCCCACGCGTTCCCGGCGATCCCGCAGGCAGCGCGGTCACGGGGCAGGGCTCACTTCGATCTCATCGTGTCGACGGTGCAGCCGCAGGAGACACCACACCGCACGGTTCTGGGGCGCGTGTTCGTTCCGATCTGGAGCCTGCGGCGAACGGTCTCGGTCGCGAGCGGCACGCAGCCGAGTCTCGTCGCGGAGTCAGACCCGGCCCGCGTCGGCGTCGACACCGTCGCGCTGGAGTTCGTCGTCGATGACCGGGGCCGCGCGGTGATGTCGAGCCTGCGCGAGTTGAACGCCGGGCGGGACGCGGCAGGCGACGAGGCCGTGCGCGCCTTTCGGTCGCGAGTCATTCGAGCGCTGCCGGGCTTTCGGTTCGACCCCGCATTGATTGGCGCCTGTCCGGTGCCGGAGATGATGAAAACGGGATTCGCGATGAATGGCGTGATCGCGGGGGTGCACGGCATCAGGTGAGGGCGACGCATGGGCGACGCATGGCGTCGCCCGTACCCGCCGTGTACGAACGATGTGCGGGCGGTGGTGCAACAACGGGCGACGCACGCGTCGCCCCTACCCGCCGCGTCACGAACGATGTGCGGGCGGCGGTGCCTTATACACGATCCGCGGGTTGCGCGTTATCGGCGGTGCGCCCGAAGACCACGCCACGCGATTCGGGACCGAACGCGACGACGATGATCCCGAGGATCAAGACGATCGCGGCGAACGATGCCATGGCCGTCGCGTATCCCATGCGTGACGCAGCGCTCGTCTCGATGAACGGCGTCAGGGCGGCGATCAGGACGCCCAATTGGTAAGCCAGTCCTGGGAACAGCCCACGCAGCTGATCCGGCGAGAGCTCATTGAGGTGGACGGGCACGACACCCCACGCGCCCTGCACCATGAACTGCATGAGAAACCCGCCGGCGAGCAGTGACGGCATGGAGGGCGCGAACAGCCACAGTGGAATGATCAGGACGCCGAGTGCCAGCGCTCCCAGCATGGCGCGCCGCCGGCCCACCCGATCCGACAGCGCGCCGAAGAACAAGCCGCCGCAGATCGCACCGACCATTGATAGTGCCGCGGCTCGGGAGGTCGCCGCAGCACTGAAGCCGCGGTCGTGCTGGAGGAACGACGGGTACATGTCCTGCGATCCGTGCGACACCATGTTCATGGCCGCCATGAACACGATGATGTACAGGAAGCGCGGCCAATTCGCTGCGGCAATCTGCCCGTACGTACGCCAGCTCGCGCGTGATCGATGCCAGGCTTCGGGCTCCTCCACACGCGCACGCACAAACAAGGTCAGCAACGCCGGCACCCCGCCGAGGAAGAACAGGACGCGCCAGCCCCAGTGGGCCCCGAAGTGCGGAAAGACGAGGAAATACGCGACTGCAGCGAGGAGGTTTCCGAAGGCGTAACCCTCCTGCAGCAGTCCCGAGAGGATGCCGCGCCAGCGGACTGGCACGGACTCCATTGTGAGTGACGCGCCGACGCCCCATTCCCCTCCCATGCCCACACCGTAGAGCAGCCGCAGGACAAGAAACGCCGAGTAGCTGGGTGCGAAGCCCGAGAGGACTTCGATGAGCGAGTAGTACAGGATGTTGAGGATCAGAGGGAGCCGGCGACCGAAGCGATCAGCCAGCAACCCGAACACGATCGCGCCGATGAATCTCGTGAAAAGGCTCGCGGAGATCGTGAACGCGATGTGCGGAGCGTCGGTCCCGAAATCTTTGGCGACCGCTCCGACGACGAACGTCAGGACGAAGAAGTCGAACGCGTCGAGGGTCCAGCCGAGAAATCCAGCTGTGACTGCAGTGGTCGATGCCCGACGCGATGCCAGTGGCAAGTCGCTGCGCCAGGCGCCTATCGATGCGCGAGGTAGGGCACGAAGCCGTGCACGCTCGTCCGCAGCCGGTAGACCGATGTCTGGGCAGTGAGATACAGCGTGCCGTAATCGGCGTCGCCCCACGCGAGGTTCGCGGGCTGCTCGGGCACTACGATCGTCCCGAGGTGATGGCCGGCAGCATCCCAGACCCAGACCCCGCGCGGCCCGGTCACAAACAGGTTGCCGTCCCGATCCACCTTCATCCCGTCGGGGAGCCCGTCGCTCCGTCGGCCCGGCTCGTCGCCGAACAGTCGGCCGTTGCTCAGCGTGCTGTTCGCGGCGACGTCGTACACGCGAATGTCCTGCTGCTGCGTGTCGTCGACGTACAACCGCTTTCCATCGGGCGAGAATGCGAGACCGTTGGGCTGCACCATGTCCTTGGCGAGTAGCTGCACGTCGCCCGTCGAGTCGAGTCGATAGATCCCCTGGAACGGCGTTTCCTGTTGCTGTCCCTTGGGCAAGTCGAGCGTGGGGTCGGTGAAGTAGAGCGCGCCGTCGGGACCCACGACCACGTCATTGGGGCTGTTGAACCGGCGACCGTCGTATCGGTCGGCCAGGGTCGTGTATCGGCCGTCAGGAGTGATCGCGATCAGCGCTCGGAGGACGCTCGCACAGTCGATCAGGCGGCCGCGCGCATTGAACGTATTCCCATTGGGGTCGCCCAGGTCGATCACCGGCTGCTTCGTCCCATCGAGGTGCACGCGGTAGACCTTGTTGATCGTCTCGTCGCTCACATAGAGAAACCCGGCCGTGTCCCAAAGCGGGCCTTCGGTAAAGCCGAATCCCGTGGCCACGGTCGTGAGCTGCGAGTCGCGCGGCACCAGCGTCCAGAAGGCTGGTGACTGCGCCTCGAACGCGAAGGTGCGGCGGGCCTGTGGCGTCGACGCCGGCTGACCGTGACAGGCGGCTACGATGGCGAGCGCGATCGTCGCGACCTGACGTCGCGCAGCAACCGATGCCGATCCGGGGTAGGCACGCCGAACGCCTGGGCGGCACGCATCGCCTGGTGCCTGGCAAAGCGTGCTGCCGGCGTCGCACCTACAGTCGATCGTCGTCATGGATCGCCATAATGCCCTCATGAACGGGCACTGTCTAGCTTGTCGGTGATGGAACGCCACCCGTTGCTGCCGCTGGTCATCGGTCTCGCTGCCACGATTCTGGCACTCGTGCGCATCACGACCTGGATCGCCGTCGGTGCATGGGTCACAACGGGGGAAGCGGAGCCGGTCGCTGTTCCGCTCGGCCTCGTGGTGGGTGCTGCCCTCACTGGGTGCTGCTACGCCATCGGAGCGGTCGCAGGGCGCCTGGGGCTCGCACTCGGCATCGATGCCGTCCTCGCGGCCGTGGCCTGCGTGTGCAATCGGCGCCCGGCTGTGCAACAGCTCCGCGATGTGTGCCGCCAGGCAGTCGATCTGGCCCGTGCAGGCCCGTGGACCCGCTGGCTCTCGCTCGCGTGGCTAATGCTCGCTTGGCTCACGGCGACCGCTCCGCCGCGAGATGCGGACGTGCTGCGGTACCATCTGGCGCACGTGCGACAGATCGCGCTTGAGGGGCGATGGACTCGGATTCCCGACACCGCGTACGCACTCCCGTTCGGGTGGTCGCTGACGTATCTGCCGTTCGAACAGCTCCACCTCGCCGTCACTGCACAGATCCTCAACCTGGCGGTCTGGGTCATCGTGGTGTTAGCGGTGTGTCAGCGCGTGCGTGCGCGCGACTCGTTGGCCCTTCGACTGGTGTTGCTCGCGCTGGCCTGTCAGGCGATGGTGTTCAAGGCAGCCACGACCGCGCACGCCAATGCGTACCTGATGCTGGTGATGACCGTCGTCGCGCTCCTGCTCACTCCTAGCGGTGCGACCTTGACCCTGCGCAGCGCGGCGCTGCTCGGGTTCGCCGCCTGGGTCGGCGCGCAGGCTCGCTATCAAGCGCTCGCGATTGGGCTCGCAACGAGTGCGACCATCCTCGTCTCTTTGCGCTCGGGTCTCGTGCGGCCGCGCGCGGTCCTCGGCGTGGTAGGAGGTGCAGTCGCGGCCGCGGTCCTCGCCGCGCCATTCTACCTCGCCAACCTGCGCTGGTTTGGCAATCCGGTCTGGCCGTTGCTGGCTTCGTCGCACCCGGCATCGTACGCGGATCGGATTGCCCTGGTCCTGGCCCAGCGGACGAGCAGCCCGCTGGCCCTCGGCTGGCTCCCGCACGGCGTGTATCGCCTCGCGATCGACATCACCGTTTTCCCGATCCCGTGGATGGTCGCTGCCGCGGTCGTGGCCGGCTGGTCGACTCCACGCACCCGGCTGCTCGCCTTCTTCGTGACGTGCTATCTGCTGATCTGGGCGCTCGTGGAGCCGTCTCTCTACCCGCGCTTCATCGTCTTCCTCGTCCCGCTGATTCCGCTGTTGGCCGCGGACGCACTGGGCCGGCTTACCGCACGTGGTGCCGCACGACATCGACTCATCGTCGGGGCGTTGGCGGCCGGCTGCGTCGCACTGGCTGGCTTCCTGGTCGTTTACAGCACGGCCGCTGTGCGATATGCCGTGACGGGCGACCGGGACCGCTACGAGGAGGCTACGTGGTTTACGCCTGTCTTTCGGTGGGCGAATGCCGCGACGCCCCGTACGGCGCGATTCCTCGTCGTGGTGAAATCCGGGGCAACCTATGCACTCGAACGCCCGTATCGGCGAGGCGACCCCGAAGGCAGCGCCGAGATCGACTGGCTTGGGGTGCGCGACGCGCGCACGTTGGTGGACCGACTCCGTGATGGGGGGTTTCAATACCTGATATACGAGGACCGCGACTGGAGCCTGTACCCGGGAGGTGCGCAGATGACCCATGTGGTCCACGACGCCGTCGGCGAGGGCCTGCTCGTCCCCGTCGAGACGTTTGATCTGCACCTGGTGACGTCGCGCTTGTTCGATCGCTCGACGCCGACTACGGTGTACGTGCTGTGGGTGCCCGAGGCAACGGAACCGCCGAGTCGCATCCCGGTACCACCCACTGAGCACGATCAGTAGCTTACGCTTCCTGTTGGATGTGGAACCTGCACCTCACCCATCGGATCGTGAATCCAATGCTGTACCGATCGACAATCAGGGCGACGCATGGCGTCGCCCCTACGAACCTGCCGCTCACCATCCGACGGTGAATCCGATCTCGTGCCGATCGACCTCGAGGGCGACGCATGCGTCGCCCCTACCGGTCCAGGGCTGGCTCCGTCGTCGTCTCCTTTCTCCTTTCTGTGGTTCTCCTCTCTCGGGTGCGCCGGCGCCCGTGGCGCATGGCGTCGCCCCTTCGATTGCCGCCGGCATCCTTTTGTCGGCCGCCGTTGCCTGTCACAGCTCGACCGCACCGACGACGGTGCAGGTGTGGAACTATGAAGCGAGCGCGCTCACGAACGGACCGGTGACCTGCAGCTTCGGCGCGGCCATCACGTTCTCGCAAACGCAGAGCAGTGGCCCGTTCTCCGGGACGTACAACGACGCGTACCTCTCGTGTAGTAGCCCCACCGGTGCGTCCAGCACGCTCGTGACTGGGACTGTCACCTCGGGGAGCATCTCGGGATCGTCCATTGCGTTCCAATTCGACAACAGCGACTTGACGAACTCGGGTGAGGTCTCCGCATCGACGCCCGAGTTCAGCAACGACGGGACAGTGATCGACAACGATACGCAAATGGCCGGAACGGCGAAATTGACGGTCAACCTGGCTGGTCAGCGTTACGTGTTGACGGGGCCTTGGGAAGCGTTCATTCAGTAGCGTGGTCGTCCGACGACCGCGTCAGGTGCATCGCGGTGTGGATCGATACTGCGCGCGCACGGAGCGCTCGCTGCAGCTCCGGCACCGTGGACGGGCGGAATCTCACTTCGTCTCCCGGCTGACGCTGCGCGATGACAGGCAAATCGATTGAGGCGATGACCGCGATCACGGGGTAGCCGCCGACGGTCGGTGCGTCGGCCATGAGCACGATCGGTAGGCCGCCGGCCGGAACCTGGACGGCCCCGCAGCAGACGGGCGCGGATGGCAGTGAGGTGTCGACGCTGTGGTGGAGCGCGCGGCCCGCGAGTCGGTACCCCATGCGGTCGCTACCGGGGTCGATGCGAAAAGGCTCACCCGTGAAATCTTCCCACCCGGACAGACCGAATAGCGATGCGTGCGGCCCGGGCACGGCGCGGCATTCGGTCGCATCGTATCGCGGCTGGAGTGGCGCGGGCAGGAGGAAGCCCGGCGGGGGTGCCGGTCCGCGCGCCACCCCTACCGCGAGTCGATCGCCCTGGCGCAGCAGCCGGCCCTCCAGGCCGCCAAATCGACCGGGGAGGTAGGTCGAGCGACTTCCCAAGACGGGTGGCACGTCCACGCTCCCGTGAATCGCGATGTAGGCAAACCGCCCAGTGATGAACCGGTGAATCGTCAGTTGGCCCCCCGCGCGCACACGGTGCGTGGCATGCATCGCGACGGGCTCATCATCCAGCGTCGCCTCGACCCGCGCGCCGGCAATGGCGCAGTACCCGGCATGTTGCCACCGGAGGGTGCCGCCGGCGAGTCCCCATTCGAGCGCGGCGGCGTCGGGGGCGTTGCCGACGAGCACGTTGGCGGTTGCCAGCGCCCATGGATCCATCGCTCCGCCGACCGGGACACCCTGCGCGCGGAATCCCATGCGTCCGAGGTCCTGGACGGTGAGATACGGCGGCGCAGCGAGCAACTCGATCACGGCGACGAGAGTCCGCACATGCCGGAGGAGTCAGTCACTCATCCACCGGCTCGAAGCGTACACGATCCCCGGGGGCCAACAATGCCGGCGGATCCGCGGCGGGATCGAAGAGGGCGACGGAGGTGCGGCCGAGCAGGTGCCATCCGCCGGGCGTCACGAGCGGATAGACGCCGGTCTGCGCGCCGGCAATCCCCACGGTTCCTGCGGGCACGCGCGTGCGTGGAGCCATGCGGCGGGGGAGTACGAGCGCGGGATCCAGATCGCCAAGGTACGCGAAGCCGGGCACGAACCCGATCAGGTACACCTCGTACCAGCGACCGCTGTGGCGAGCGATCACCTCCGACACGGTGAATCCCGTGCGTTGGGCGACATCCGTCAAATCGGGACCGTCGTAGCGAACCGGGAGGGTGTGCTCGCGCGTGCCAATGTGCGAGGTCGATGACACGGTCGGCGCTTGTACGATCGGCTCGAGCGCATCGGCGATGACCGCGTAGTCCGTCCGAAGCGCGTCGTACCACACGGTCAACGCCGCGTAGCCGACGACGACTTCGCGCACTGTCGGCAGACCGGCATCGCGGATCTGCGCCGCGAGTGCACGGACACGAACGGCGAGTGCTCTGTCGACGCGATTGCCGAGACGAATCGTGACGGCCGAGTCGCCGAGCGGGACGATCGACGGCCGACCACCGTCTTCGAGATCGGTCATGCAGCGAACGGCGCGACGGATACGCCGGCCGCCGCGAGACCCTCCCGGATTGCCCGCAGTAGCTCGACCGCTCCCGGTGTGTCGCTGTGCACGCAGACGGAGTCGGCTCGCACCGTCAGCTCGGTGCCGTCGATCGCCGTGACTTGCCCGGTGGTTGCCATCCGCACCGTGCGAGCGACGACGGCACCGACGTCGTGGATGACTGCGCCCGCTTGCGATCGCGGAACGAGCGACCCGTCGCGCGCGTACGCGCGATCGGCAAAAGCCTCGGATGCCACCCGCAGGCCCGCCGCCTCAGCTGCCACGAGCAACTGGCTATTGGCCAAGCCAAGCAGGACGAGCTCGGGATCAGCAGCGCGCACGCCGTCGGCGATCGCCGCGGCAGCCGACCGGTCCGCGACCGCGCGATTATAGAGAGCCCCGTGCGCTTTGACGTAGCGCAGTCGGGTTCCAGCGGCGCGACAGACCGCTTGAAGCGCACCGATCTGGTAGATCACGTCGGCCGTGATCTCGGCGGCCGTTGCCGAGAGCTCGCGTCGACCGAACCCGACGAGATCCGGATATCCCGGGTGTGCGCCCACCGCGACCCCGTTTCCGACGGCGATCGCCACCGTCGCCCGCATGACCATCGGATCGCCCGCGTGAAAACCGCAGGCAACGTTGGCAGACGACACGAGCTTGAGCAACTCGCGGTCATCGTCGTGGCGGTAGGATCCAAATCCTTCGCCCAGGTCGGCGTTCAGATCGATGCGAGGCACGGTGGAGGGGCTAGGGACTAGTGGTTAGGGACTCGTGGCTAGTGAAGAAAACGCAGGGCCAGTCGCGGCGGCGAGACGTCGGCTGCGAGGTTTGCTCTAGCCACTAGTCCCTAACCACTAGTCCCTAGTTCCCCCTACCGACAGACACTCTATCTTCCTAGCGACGCCTTCGCCGCCCATGAGCTCTCCAACGCCTCCCACGCCGCCGATCCCGGCTGTCGGCATCACGCCGCTACTGATACCCAGCGAAACGGTACCGGAGCGACAGGGCATGATGACCTTGATGGCCTCGCAGCACCGTGAAGGCGATTGGGTCTTACCCCGTTTGTATCGGGTGTTCTGTTGCATGGGCAACGCGACGATCGATCTGACACAGGTGCGGCTTGGGGCGGGCGAGTCAGTCATCGACGTGCGGTGCATTATGGGTGAGGTCAAGCTCATCGTCCCGCACAATCTCCGGGTCGAGTGTTCGGGTCACCCAGTGCTGGGGGAGTTCACCCTGAAGCGGTGGAGTGACTGGCGCGCGATGCCCGAGGCTCCCGTGGTACGTATCAACGGTGTCTCGTTCATGGGGTCAGTCACCGTCCGCGTGATCGATCCGAACGAGGGCAAGTGGGCGAGGCGGCTACGTCGACTCGGTCGGTCACGCGCATCGGAGTAACCGCGCCGGCAGTCACTTCGTAGTCCCGGATGTTGCGCCGACGGTGGTAGATCGCCGGGCGACGTATGGCGTCGCTCCTACTCACGGACGGTGGTGGATCGGCGGGCGACGCATGGCGTCGCCCCTACTTATTTGTGCCACACCTCCACGACCGCGCTCTGGCCGCTGCCCGCGGTCGGCCCACCACCGATGGTGTAGATCCGCCCGTTGGCCGCGACGACGGCAAGCCCATGGCGGGCGGTTGGCATGGGTGTCTCGACGGTCCATTGATCGTGTGCGGGGTTGTAGACCTCGTGGTTGGCGAAGACCCCATTTCGTCGCTCACCGCCAAACGTATGGATCTGACCGTCGAGCACTGCTGAGCCGAGTCCACCACGGTGACTCGGCATCGGCGATTTCGTGGTCCATTGATCCGTTGCGGGGTCGTATGCCTCGACGACGTCGTAGTTCTGACCGGGGTCGAGCGGGCGGCCGCCGATCGCGTACAGCACGCCCCCCACGACCTGCGCAGTGAGGTGATCGCGTTTCGTAGGGATCGGCGTGTGGTTCGTCCAGCGGTTGGTGGCGGGGTCGTAGACCGCAATGGAGTCCAGAAGCGTGCGATCCAATCCGAACCCGCCCACGACAATGAGCTTGCCACCGACGACACCGACCGCCGACGCCCCACGCGGCGACGGGAGAGGTGCGCGGCTCTCCCAGACATTTCGATCAGGGCGGTAGATCCAGAGGTTCGACGTGCCAACGAAGTGGTCGTGGCCTTCTAAGCCCCCGACGGCGTACAGGGTGTCATTGACCACCGCAAGCGGCATGTGGTGGCGCGGCTCGGGGAGATCCGCGATGCGCTCCCAGTGATTGCGTGCCGGGTCGTATCGATACGCGACCGCGGTCGGAGAATCGGTCGAATCGAAGCCGCCCGCGATATAGATGCGGCCATGCAGGAGCGCGCCCTGCTCCTCTTGGATGCGCACGGGGACCGGAGCCGCGACGGACCAGGATCCGGCCCCAACCGTGGCTACGAACGCAATGGTTGGAATCGAGGCAGAGAAGATGGCACGCACAGTAGGCTAGGAAGAGGCGAAGAGATGATGCCGTCGTCAGAGCAGCGGCGCGATCGTGGCGACCGCGTCTTTGGACGGGATGACGGGGATGATCTCGAACTCTATGAGATCCTGCCAGTTCGCGATCCAGGCGTCGAACAGGGAGGGATCGTCACACTCCATGAGCTGAAAGCATCGATCCCAGTTGGTCTCGATGACGCTCGAGACGTAATGAAGCCCTTCTGGCATCATCCGGCCGTGGTCGCGAAGTCGTCGGTAGATCGGCACGGCGTCGCGGCGCTTGAACCGCTCGAGGACCATGTACAACATGTGGCCTATCGGCCCAGTCGGATCGAGGCGATGTCCGGCGCGGCGGCATCACGCGTCGATAGCCGGGGATCGGGCTCCGGCGGATGGAGCGTCGTGGAGAGCGGGACCACGCCGGCCCAGATGGGAAGTCCATAGTCATCGTCTTCATCCTTGGGCGGACCCACACGCACCTTGGCCGACACTTCATCGAGGTGAAGCCGCAACACGGTCGTCGCTTTCACCTCTTGCGTCGTCGTGGGGCGTAGGAGATCCCATTGACCGGGGACGACGCGCTCGACGAAGCCTCGCAGCGCCGCGAGCTTGTGCTCCGGCTGGTCGATCATCTCCGCCTGACCAAACGCCATGACTGACCGGTAGTTCAGCGAATGGTGGAATCCCGAGCGGGCGAGCACCAAGCCGTCGAGGTGTGTGACGGTCACGCAGACGGGGATCTTTCCCGCTTGGGCCCGCAGCATGCGACTCGCCGACGAGCCATGCCAGTAGAGGTGCTCGCCGTCGCGCCAGCACGCGGTCGGGGTGACGTATGGCTGGCCATCGATGATGTATCCGACGTGGCAGACGAGGGCGCTGTCGAGGATCGCATACACCGTCTCGCGGTCGTACTTCCCTCGGTCGGGGAGGCGCTTGACGCGGGTCCGACTGGTCGGTGTGAAGGAGGAGTCTGGCTGGGACAAGGGTCGGGGCGGAGTCGGCGGCCGTTGAGGGCCTGGGTGATCTCAGCAGTTCAACGACGGGTTTGTAAGTTAGTGACGAGGGGCTAGGGGCTAGGGGCTAGGGGCTAGTGAACTGATCGAATGGTCGGCGAGGGCGGCATGCTACGAGCTCTACGGTTTAGTTGTTAGGCCTAGTCCCTAGCCACTTGTTGTTACGAACCGAGACATATTTTTAGGAACTCTTGCTGGCGGGGCGGGTTCAATACAGGTGTGTAGAGCTCGCCACGCTGCTCGTCATTCAGCGCCATTCGGTATGGAGTCGACATGACATCCAAACAATTGAGCTCGGGAAACGTCGCGTCGACGGAGATGGCGGCTCAGTTCTCGACCCCTCGCCAGCTGGACTTGGCTGTCGAGGCATTGCTTGTCGCGACAGCCGTTGCCGCAGCGGACCTGCGGGCAGCGGTGGCAGCTCGAGTCCGGTATCTGCGTGGCCGTGGCGCGCCGCCGGAACGAGTCGTGGTCGCGATCAAGCACGCCACCCGGGAGGCGCTGGCGCGCGCGATGCCGCGGATCAGCCAGGATCTGGGCGGCGTCGTGCTCGAGGATGCGACCCGGGCGGTTGTTGGGCAGGCGGTCACCGCGGCGGTCGAAGCGTACTACGGGTAACGCGCGGTCGGCGGGCGCGTCAGCGCCCGCCGTCGCCCGACCGGGTCGGTTTGGTCGTCTCCAGTCCCTCGACCAGAATGCCCTGACTGACCAGCGCACGGAGCTCACTGCCATTGTGGCTCACGGCGATCGCGATGCCGGCGGGCGCGACGTCAGACTTGAGCCACGCGATCTCTTGGCGGATGGCGCCGCGGTCCTCTCCGAGTTGCTTGCTGGTGGAATCTGGTTTCTGGTGCTGCATGTCGATGCCGGCGCTGTGCCAGACCACGTCGCCGGCGAGGATGATCTCGCGCCCCGATGCGAGTCGGACATAGACCATCTGGGACCCGGGCGTATGTCCGGGGGCCCGGATCAGCACAACCCCCGGCGCGATCGGCAGCACTCGCTGGTAGTCCACCACTAGATATCGGTGGGCCGCGGCCGCATCGAGGGCGGCCCCGCGTCTGGGGTGATCGATGAGGGTTTGCTCCTGCTGTCGGGTCAGCATGGTCTTGAACGCGACGTCACGTGCGACAGCCGGCAGCAGTAGTGTGCCGACATGGTCTCCGTGCTCGTGCGTGATGACGATCAGGCCCGCGCCGCGAAGGGCTGTGAGCAGTTGTGCGTATCGATTTTGAAAAAAGACGCCGCTCGTGCCCGCCTCCTGCCGATCGTACGCGGCGTCGACCATGATCCATCCCGTCGGAAAGCGGATCTGAAACGCCGGTGTGACTTGGTAGATCTTGACGCGCGGCGCTCCGTCGACGGCGTCAGACTCCAGCGACGAATCATCCTGGACGCTCGAGTAGCTGACCGACGTGGGCAGGTCGCCAGGAATGGCCCGCGCCAGGGATCGCACGGTCTGTAGCAGCCCATCGCTGTATGAGGCTGCGCTCTGCGCGTCCGTGCGGTGCGTGAGCAGTGGCATGCACGCGGCCACGAGACCGATGAGCCGCAGCGGCCGTCGGAGTGCGACGGCCGAGCGAGGGTGTCCGCGACGCGGTGTGTCTGGCATGAACGAAGGGTAGTGCACGGGGCGCAACTTACGTCATCTGAGCGCCCCGCGCGCCGTCCGAGTCACGCCAGCTTCAACTCGCCATGATGGTCGCAGTGACTGCCGTGCGGATGGTGCAGGTGTCCATCGACCAGATAGTCGACGTGCGCGCCGTGTGGTACAGCGGCGTGCCCGCAACTGGGCCCGTGACGGTGACCTTTGTCGTGACCGCGGCACTCGTGGTCCGGAGTGCAGTCCGTTCCGTTGGTCGCGGATTCCGCGATGCGGTGTTCGTGTACGGCGCCGTCGGCGACATGGTGGAGGTGGCCGTCGTGCAGATAGTCCACGTGACCGTCATGATGGACTGCCGTATGGCCGCACTTCGGGCCATGCACGTGCGAATGCTCCGTGTGCGCCTTGTGTGCATTTGATGCGTGGGTCGCCTTGGCAGGCATCACTCCCTCCTTAGATGGATGACCCTGGAGCGTGACCGACAATACCAATCTCTCATGATGACCGGGTGCCTGCCTAGCGATCAATAGGCGGGAGGCGCTCAAGCGCCCCAGAAAGTAGACACGCAGAAAGTAGAAAGTAGAGTCCGGTACCAAATGGGGAGGGCGTCTACCCTTACTGTCTGTACCGCTGCTCTCTCGACCGCGCTAGCGGCCGCTCGTCCCTACCTGTCGAGGCGGTTGTATTTGCGAAGGGCTGCGCGCAGGCGGTCGTGTGGAAGCGCGTACACCGTATGGCCGTCGACCCCGGTCATGGTCTTTGCCGCGACGAGCGCGTTGACGATGGCTTCCTCCGTCGCCTGGATCGTAGCGAGGAACAACGGGTTCATCTCGCCGTTCGGGAGCATCGTCAGCGCGACAGGAGGGCCAGATGCGTTCGCGGCGCCAGGGTTGGCCGTTGAGAATGCAACGAAGAGGTCGCCGGAGCCATTGGCGCCGATCCCGCCGACGCGCGCGATGCCCATCGGGACACGGCGTGCCAGCCGCTCGAGCTGATGCGGCAGCAGCGGCGCGTCAGTCGCGACCACCACGATGATCGAGCCTTCACGTCCCCCTTCCGCCGATCCCTGGCCCCGCTCCGGGAGCAGGTCGCGAATCTCCGTGCCCACGGGGACGCCGGCGATCGTGAGCAGCTCGCGCGAGCCGTAGTTGGCTTGTACGAGCACTCCCAACGTGTACCCGCCGGGGAGCGCGCGCGACGCGGTGCCGATCCCGCCTTTGAAGCCGTGGGCGACCATGCCGGTCCCTCCACCGACATTTCCCTCTTCCACCGGCCCAGTGCGCGCGCCGTTCAGCGCAGCGAACACGTGCTCCTGCCGCACGTGAAAGCCGGCGATGTCGTTCAGGAACGCGTCGGACGTCTCGCCGACGACGGGTTGGTGCCATGGGATCTTCACCTTGAGCACGTCATTGAACCAGGACAGCACGGCGTCGCGCACCGTCCCGACACTCCACGTGTTGGTGATCGCGATCGGCCCGCCCAACACGCCGCCTTCCTTGAGCCAGGCGGTGCCGGTCAACTCGCCGAAGCCGTTGCCCGCGTACCATCCGCCAAACACTGGCTCCCACTTCTTGCCTCTGGGCAGAATCACCGTGACGCCGGTTCGCACCGCGTGCGCGCCCTCGCCGCTGATCAGCGTGGTCTGTCCCACCTCGACGCCACCGACATCTGTAATCGCGTTCAGGGGCCCCGGTGTGCCCTCGAACGGCACGCCCAGGTCACGTGCCCTGGGATCGGCCGGCTGCTGTGCGACGGCCGCTTCCGCGGCGAGGGTAGCGAGACAGATCGCGGCAAGCAGACAACGATGCCAACCCGTCGCGACGCGGGTGCTACGCAACCGAGAAAGGAGAAGCACGGGGAGTTGAAGGAGAGGCCGCCACCTACCGCGCGGTAAATTCTACGCGCCGGGTTGCGTCTGTCTACCGCGGCGGGATGACGAGCAGCGTGATCGAGTTGGCCGGGTACGTCTGCGTGAAGCCATGGAGGTGGACCCACCGGTTGGGTCCTCGCGTGATCGACGCAGGACTCGACGGGAGCAACTGATACACTTGCACCGGGCCGCCAGGCGCGAAGTCGGCCAGGGACACGGCTGCGTGAATGTCGCTGGCCGTCTTGTTGATGGCGATCAGTGTCAGCGCACTGTCGCTCGTCCGCTGCGCGCCATACAGCGCGAGCGTGTCGGGGCCCGCGCTCGTCGAGCTCACCCAGGTATCGCCGTACTTGCTGCCGGCGCCGTCGTAGTTGCGGTAGATGCGGAACGCATTCGCGCCGATCCAGCTCGTCTGCGGAGGCCCCCACAGCGTCGCGAGATCCAGCGACTCCCGTCCGAAAATGCCCAGCACATCGGCTTGGGCCAGGGCGCCGTTGACGGAGTTGAGTCCGCCCCAGTTGTACTCGGTGATGCCGATTTTCGTGCCCGGATAGTACTCGTTGACCCAATTGTGAAAGGTGCGGATCAACTGGATGGGCGGATACCACTCACCAATCCAGTTCTCCTCGCGGTACGTCGAATCCCACAGTGAGCGGGTCGAGCGGAGGCGCGCGGCCTGGACGGCTGCGGTGCCCGGTGTGCCGTCGAATGTGACGACACCAGGTGGCGAGGCGTAGAAGTGCTCCGTGAAGATGTCGAGGAGCCGCGTGCCATGAGCGGTCTCGTACTGCTGCATCTGCTGCAGGTAATACCACGCGTTCCAGAGTCCACCGTTCTGTGCGGGAGTGCCGACGTAGACCGCCCACCCGAAGTCCTCCGGGCCCGCGAGCATCGCCGTCGGATCGACGCTCTTGATCACACTGCCGTACTGCTCTGTGCGTTGGACGAGATACTCGTAGGTGATCTGTCCCGGCGACACATCTCGATGGGTATTGCCCCAGCCGCTCGGCTCATTGTCCATCGCGTAGATCCCGATGCCTCCCTTGCTCGCCGGTCCGAACTTACCGGTGAGGTGCTGGATCCACCCTTGCTGAAGCGTCGTGGAGTTGGCGACATGGATGCGTAGGATCTGGCTCAGTGTGGGCGTGATCACGGAATCACCGGGCGTGAGTCCGTTGCCGCACCCGGGCACGTATGGGTTCACGCCTTGCTGCGCGCCGAAAATGGACACGGGGAACGTGCAATCCGACTTGTTGCTCGGCACGCTATTCACGTAGTCGATGATGGGAACGGCGAGGAACGTCGCGACGCCGACGCCAAGATTGCGCTCGACCATCGCGTCTGCCGACCCGCTGGGTGTCACGGTCGGTGTATTGCTCCCGGCCATGAAATACCAATCTCCCCCTGAGTTGCTGGCGTCGACCTGCCAGTTGTATCGGGTGATCGCGTCGCCGCCCCACCGCGTGATGGTGACACCGAGGTCCTGGAGATTCGCGGCCGTCAGACCGAACGTGCTCACGCCATAGACGTAGGGGCTGATGGTGTGACGCCCGGCCGTCACATCCACCGCCAGAGCCGGCGCATTGGCATCCGGCGCGGCTTCCGGCGGCATGACGCCGATGACGGCATGCCCACTCTGCCCGAGCCCTGTGGCCGTGATGTGGACGATTCCCGATGCCACGCCCTTGACCACTCCCGCGGTCGACACGCGTGCGATCGCGGTATCGCTGCTCGACCACACGACGCTGTCCTGGGCGATGGCATGGCCCGCTGAATCAGACGCGCGTGCCGTCAGCGCGAGGGTGCTGCCCGGGGCGAGGTCGGTGTCGCCGGGGGAGACGACCAGTTTGGTCGCTACGGGACCATGTCCGGGGTCGAGACTCGTGCCGGCCGACGTGCAGGACACGACGCCGGCCACTCCAGACACGAGCAGGGCGATGGCTGCGCCGCGCGTCCAATCGATGGGTGGCAGGTCGGCGCACAGGCCGACGCCGCGGCGAATGGCGAACACGGGGACTCCCGCGACCAGGGTCTGCGCGCGTCGGCGCGATCCCCATAAGGTCGTGCTCGCGGGGTCGGCGTGCCATCATGCTCCACGCTCGAATCGTCACTCCGCGTGCCGCGATCTGCGTCAGCCCTCGATAATTCGGGGCGAAGAGATACCGTTACGGGCGCGTCAGCGCCGTCCGCGCTTCTTCAACTCATCTTTCATTGCGGCTTCGAGCGCGGCCGGATCCGTGGCGAGGCCGGACAGATCCACGGACAGATCCGTGAGGCCGAGCTGTCGGTTGAGAGGTACGATTCGGCGCAGCGGCTGTGGGAGGCGACTCGTGTACTTCGCGGCATTGGGCAAGTCGAGACAGAGTTGAGGTCGACCGTTCACACGCGTCACGCGCACGTCCCGGATGTCATCCCAGGCAATGGTGCCAACCGCGAGTGCGCGATCGAGTACGCCGTCATCATCGATCACCACGCGGGGACGCCGATCGTGGAACTCCCAGGCCGCGATCAATGCCCCAGCGCCGCCAACGATCGCGATGACCCAAGCCACTACCGAATGGTGAGCGATGACGATGCCTGCGACGCCGGCAGCCGCAAACGCAACCGCAATCACGGCGATGAATGCCCAGTGCCGGCGAGCCGATCCGATCACGACTGGGTACATGATAGAAGGTATACTGAAAGAGCACGGGGTTCGGGATTCGGGAATCGCCCAATGGCTTTCCACAGGTGTCGAGGATGCATGCACGGCTCTTGCGCATGATTGGAAGATGAGCGTCGTCGTCGGTCGTCCCCGTAGCGGGCGTGCGCGCCGTCTGGTTGGCCGCTCCGTCGTCGCGCTCGGAGCCATCGTGTGTGGGTCTCGTGTTGCGTCCGCTCAGGCGTCGGCCGGCTCGGGAGGAGCGGCCCCTCCGACCATCGCGTGTGTCGACTCATCGGTGAGTGGCACCATTGGCAGTACGCCGTGCACGATCTTCGCGCGCATGACCGTGCACCCGTTTCCCACGCAGCGCGTGATGTGGATCCTGGAACGATTCCCGACTCGCGCGGCGGCGGAGCAGGCGCGGACGCCGAGCGGCGCGGTTGTGGAGATGGACCACGGGATCTGGCTGCTGAGCGTGGGACCGGAGCGCCTGAGTCGCAAGGGAGTCATGCGGGTCGCGGAGGTTGGCCCGTTGCCGCTGCCGCCTGCGACGAGCTACGAGATCCTGTTCGCCTATGTCGGAGTGCCGGCCGGTGCGCGCTCGGCGGTCCACGTGCAATCGGGACCAGAAGCGTGGTATGTGCTCTCGGGCTCTCAGTGTGTGGAGACGCCCACGACCGTTCAGCACATCGCAGAGGGGCACACCGGTTTCGTGCCTGCGGACACGCCGCTCTACCTCGTCGCCACGGGCACCGGCATGCGCCGGGCATTTTTCGTGATCATCCACGACGCTGCGCGCCCTTTCTATACCGAGATCAACACTTGGCGGCCGCGGGGGCTGTGCCCGCCGGGCGCAGGCTGAGCGACGCGTCGGGCGCCGGCGACCGAGATCGGCTAGACACACCCACACAGTAGGTAGAGCTGCCGCCGGCGGGGCCCGCTGGCGCGGGGTGCGCACGCCGTGTATCGATCCTGTACCGCCTCTTGTCCCACCCGGCCGGGCGTGCTATATGGACCGCCGGCCCGAACCAGGTGGCTCTCGATATGGCGACCATAGCAACTGCCGACACGAGAAGCGGATCGTTTTTCGATCGGGAGCGCTCGATCGCGGGGCCGCGATTCAGTCGCTGGCTCGTTCCGCCTGCGGCGCTCGCGATCCACTTGGCAATCGGCCAGGCGTACGCGTTCAGCGTCTTCAAGCTTCCGATGACGACCCTCATCGGGCTCTCTGCACCGGCGCCTGGCGATTGGCAGCAGGGGACGATCGCGCATCTCTTCCAGGTCGCCATCGCCTTTCTCGGCGTGTCTGCTGCGGTGTTCGGCCCATGGGTCGAGCGGGTCGGTCCGCGCAAGGCGATGTTTGCGTCTGCCCTCTGTTTTTGCGGCGGGTTCGTCTTGGGCGCGCTCGGGATCTCGATGCACGCCTTTTGGATCGTGATGCTCGGGTACGGCGTGCTCGGTGGGATCGGCCTCGGACTCGGCTACATCTCGCCCGTCTCGACCTTGATCAAGTGGTTTCCGGACCGCCCGGGGATGGCGACTGGACTCGCGATCATGGGGTTTGGAGGAGGGGCGCTGATTGCGTCGCCGCTGTCCGTCGCACTGATGGCCCACTTCAAGAGCGCCACGTCGATGGGTGTCGCCGCGACGTGGGTGGCGCTCGGCATCATCTACTTCGTGTTCATGATGTTTGGCGTGTTCAGCGTGCGCCTGCCGGCGCCAGGCTGGATGCCGCGTGGATTCGTGCCCGCGACGACTCCGAGTCGCCTGATGACCACGGCGAACGTGACGGCGCGGGAAGCCATCCGAACGCCGCAGTTCTGGTTGCTCTGGATCATGCTGTGCGTGAACGTCACGGCCGGAATCGGGATCCTGGAGCAGGCGTCGCCTATGATCCAGGAAATGTTCTCCGGCGCGGTCACCGCGGTTGTCGCTGGCGGCTTCGTCGGCCTCTTGAGTGTGGCCAACATGGTGGGTCGATTTGCCTGGTCATCGTTCTCCGATTGGATCGGACGCCGAGCTACATACGCGACCTTCTTTGTGCTGGGTCCCATCCTCTACGCGGCGATCCCGCATGCTGAGCGGATCAAGAGCGTCCCGCTCTTCGTCATTTGCTGCGTGCTCATCATCACGATGTATGGCGGTGGCTTCGCGACCGTCCCGGCGTATCTGCGTGACCTGTTCGGGACGATGCAGGTGGGGGCAATCCACGGCCGACTGTTGACAGCGTGGTCGGTCGCCGGGATCCTGGGACCACTGCTCGTCAACAGTATCCGACAGTCGCAGATCGATCACAGCGTCGCGAAGGCGAACGCCTACACCGTGACGATGTACCTGATGGCGAGCCTGCTCCTCGTCGGACTCGTCTGTGATCTCCTGGTGCGTCCCGTTGACGACCGACACCACTACAAGCCGGCGAGGAACGACGGCACGGCCGCAGTGCCGACGACCCCAGCAGCTCCTGCGGTCGGATCTGGCTCGAGTGCCGAGCACGCAGGTGATCCGTTGCTGCCCGCGCGGCTCGGGTTGGCATGGCTGATCGTAGGCGTGCCGCTCGTGTGGGGTCTCTGGCAGGTGATCGCCAAGTCGTTCGCGCTCTTCCGATAGTCAGCCAACCCTCCGGCTCGCTACTCCGCCCCGCCTGGCGTAGACCGAGACGCGTCCGGCCCCCGCAGGTGATCGGCGCGGGATGGTTTATGCATCCAGCCTTCTGGCGGCGCTCTGTCGGCGCCGCGCCAAACGCAGCCATTGATCGCGGCACAGCACAATGAAACACCACTCCGACCTCATCCTGCCAATGCGGCTTTGCCGGGTAGGCCCACCATACCATGCTGTCACCGTGCGGTCTCCATTCGGCCGACTGTCGCGCGGGACGCGCCTCGGTTTCCTGGTCACTGCGCTAGTCGCGGTGGGCTCGGCTGCTTGCTACATCCCGCCGCCTCAAGGCGAGCCAGATAACGCCGGTCCGCAGCCCATAGGGGACGGAACCGCCGATACCGTGGACCCGCCGTCGCGGGTGGGTCGCCTCGATCTGGTCGAGGGCACGGTGTCCTTCCGCCCGGCTGCCGCCGATACCTGGGCGCTCGCTGACGTCAATCGACCGGTGACCACGGGTGATCGACTTTGGGTCGACAGCGCGGGACGGGCCGAAGTCGAAGTGGGGTCGAACGCGATCCGCGTGGGCCACGAGACTGAGCTCGACATTACGCACCTTGATGACGACCTCGTGCAACTCGCCGTACCGCAGGGCTTGATTGAGCTCCGGGTCAAACAATTTCGTGTCGGTGGCGAGTATGAGGTCGACGCGCCGAATGCGGCCCTCAACCCGCAGCAAGAGGGCGAGTATCGCGTCGACGTGTCGCCGGACGGTGATACGTCGCGCGTGACGGTCTGGTCGGGGCTGGCAGAGGTGACTGCTGCCGGGTCGTCGTTCGAGGTCGACCAGGGACAGGTTGCGACGGTCATCGGTGATAGCACCCCGACGTACGATGTCACTAATGCTGGAAGCCCCGATGCATTCGACGAGTGGGCATCGAGCCGCGACAGTCAGCAACAGCATGACGCCGAGTCCGCGCGGTATCTGCCGGCGGACGTCAGCGGCCTGGACGAGCTGGACGCGGATGGTCGGTGGGCGACCGCTTCAGTGTGCGGCCCGGTGTGGTACCCGAACGGTCTAGCGCCGGGTTGGGCTCCGTACCGCTTCGGTAATTGGGTGTGGATCCAGCCATGGGGATGGAATTGGGTCGAGAGCGAGCCGTGGGGCTGGGCGCCGTTCCACTATGGCCGATGGGCGTTCATCGACGGGGCATGGGGCTGGTGCCCCGGTGACTACGAATTCGGCGCGGTGTACGCCCCGGCCTTGGTCACGTTCATTGGCGGACCGGGATGGGGCGCAGGTCCATACTGGGGATGGTACCCACTCGGGTGGGGCGAGCCGTGGATTCCACCGTACCGCTTCGGTCCACTTTACCGACGACGGCTCAACGGTCGGCCCGGCGGACTGCGTGTGCCGTATCGAAACCGCGACATCCCGGGCGCCGCCACGGTCGTGCCGGCCAGTGCATTTGAGCGCGCAGAGTTGGCGTCTCGCGTCGCGGTGCACGTTCCCCCAAATGAGATCAGGTCAGCGCGTGTACTGGGATCCGCACCGGACGTCGTGCCGAGTGAGGCAAGCCTGGCCGCGGGGATCGGTGGTGACCGACTCGGTCCTCGCCCGCCCGAGGCCGCGCTCACGCGGCCGGTCGTGGCGTTGCGGGCGCCACCGCCACCGCGCGTGCCGTTCGCGGCTGAACGCAGTGCGCTGTCGGCCCTGCACGGACGCCCGCTTCCTAAGGAAGAGGTGAGGAACCTCCGGTCTTCGCTCGGGCCGAATGACCTCGCGACGCGGCGCACGTTCAGACCGGCGACCGTGCCAGTCCGCGAGGGCGCAGCGCTTCGCCCGGCTCGTCCGGGACTGAGCGCGCGGCCCGCTCTGTCCGCAGGGAGCGGACGACGCGCAGGCGCCGCGCGTAGCCCGCTCGACGAGTCGTACGCGCGTGAGCAACAGGCCATGATGGCGCGCCACATGGAGGAATTCGCACACCCCACTGGAGGGGAGTCAGAGACCGCGCGCCGGGAGCGCCAGGAGTCGGAACGAGTCGAGTTGGAAAATCGATACAACGCGGCGCGGATGTCGCACCTGCGCAGCATGCCGGCTCCACGCGCGGCTCGGCACGGCGGCGGCGGCCGGCGCTAGCGCCCTCACCGTCGCGTCTCCAGGAAGGCGATCAGGTCGTCGACCTCCGAACGCGGCAGCGTCATGACATATGCGGGCATGATGGGGCCGCCACCCAGGATGCGAGACTCGATCTGGGCGCGATCGAGCCGACGCGCGACGTGCGTCAAGTCGGGACCGCGTTCGCCGCCCTGACCGGCGATCATGTGGCAGAATTCACAGCCGCGGTCGTGGAACACGGCAGCCCCGTGCACGACATGAGGGTCCGTGCTGGCCACGACCTGTGCTTCGAGCGGCGGGGCGCCAAACCGAGGCGACCACGGTGCTTCATCGCCGAGATGGGAGAACCACGCGATGATGGCGACGCCGACGAGGACGATTACGACCGCCCACGGCCGGTCGCGGAGTCGACGCCGTCCGTGGTTGGCGACGAGCGGGAGCACAATGAGCGTAAGTCCGAAGAGGAGGGGGCCCAGCACGATGACCCATGGCTCCAACGCCGGTGGGATGACGGCGAGGACGGCGAAGTACCACAAGAAGTACCAGTCAGGCCGCGGCGACGCCCGTATCTGCGTGGGATCAGGCGCCGATCCAAGCGGCTTCGGGCCGAGCACACCCGCAAGTACGATCACGACGGCCACGAGGGTCACTGCAGCCACGACGTCGCGCCACGCCGCATCGGGCCAGAACGGCCGGCCGCGATCGAGCGATGAGGTCCTGGTACCACGCGCGATAGGTCGCGCGATTTACTACCGGCCCGATCGCCGGCTTCTCGGAAATGCCGTTTCGAAGGACCAGGTAGATATGGAAGGCAACGCCTAGGAAGATGAGGGCCGGGACGAAGAAGACGTGGATCGCGAAGGAGCGCGAGAGCGTCGGGCCGCCTACGGTCGGACCGCCGAGGATGAAATGCGCGAGCCATGTCCCGATGAGGGGCACGCGGGCGGCCTGTTCGGCGGCGATGACGCCTGACCAGACGCCATCCTGGTCCCACCGAAGCAGCTGGCCGGTGAAGGCCATGAGCAGCGTCAACAGTAAGAGCGCCGCGCCCGAGAGCCAGTTCCACTCCCGCGGAAACTTGTAGGAGCCTGTGAGAAACACTCGGGACATATGGGCACCAATGAGCACCATCATGGCGCTCGCCCCGAAATAGTGCATGCCGCGAAGGAGTCGCCCGAAGAATGCGCCGTGTGTGATGAGCTGCAGGCTCTGATAGGCGTCGCTCGTCGATGGCACGTAGATCGTGGCCAGCACGGTGCCAGTCGCGACCTGGAGCAGAAAGGCGACCAAGGTGGCGCTGCCAAGGACGTAGCGCCAATCGGTCCCTGGTGGCACCGGATGGCGGAGAAACTCTCGCACGTGGCTCCAGACGCCGGTGCGATCCTCGAACCAACGGCCGACGGCGCGAAGCCCGCTACGTAGGGAGGGCACGCGGCTGGATCAGCACCTGGGTTCCGTCAATGCGCACCGGGTACTGACTCAGTGCCCGTGGCGGCGGCCCGCCCGCGACGGATCCGTCGCTGTAATAGACGCCGCCGTGACACGGGCAAAGAAAGAGCTCTGCGCTCGCGACCCAGCGTACGGGACAGCCGAGATGCGTACAGTTCAATGAGTAGGCCACGAACTCCGTGGCACTCGTGCGTCGGAGCCAGGCCGCGACTTCCGCGGATTGGCCTGCCCAGGGCACGGGCCCGGGAGCCGTGAGACGCACTTCGACCGTCTGGCCGATCACGAAGTCATCCAGCTTACCGACGGGGTGCCAGGGCTCGGGCGGCTGGCGAGACGCCGGCGCGAAAAAGAAGCCGATGACCGGCACGCCCGCCGCGACCGCCGCGAGGGCGCTCAATGCGACGCTGATCTGCGAAACAAAGTGGCGGCGAGGAGGAATGGGTGCGTCAGGTACGTCAGCCGACATGTGCCGAGCCGGAAGTCATCTGGTGCGGATCGTCCGCCGGCGACGGGGCGCAGGTTGCGTACCACGGGCATAGATCGCTGCCGCGTCACGAGAATTGCGAAGGGAGTCCGCAATTCGCGTCGCGCTGCAAACGCAGTCGAACGACCTCAGCTACGAGGACGGATCGTGGGCAGTGTGCCATCGATGTTCGCGACCCACGGGCTCTCCGCCGATCGGATCGCGCGACTCGGGTGGGTGTTGACGGTCATCAGCATCGTGGTCACCGTCATCGTCACCACACTGCTCCTGATCGCACTCGCTCGCCGACGGGGCAGCACGGCGGGTGACGTCACGGCCGACGGCCATGCTACTGCCATCAACCGCTGGATCATCATCGGCGGCGTGATCGTGCCCGCGGCCGTCATCGCCGCCTCCTTCGTCTACACGCTGCAGGTCCAGGGCGCCGTCGCTGCACCTCCCACTCCGCCCGCCTTCACGATCCACGTCATCGGGCATCGGTGGTGGTGGGAGATCCGCTACGACGGGGCTGCTCCCGACGAGCGACTGACGACGGCCAACGAGATCCATGTGCCGGTGGGCCGGCCGGTCCGCGTGGAGCTGACCACGCAGGATGTCATCCACAGCTTCTGGGTGCCCCAACTCGCGGGCAAGACCGATATGATCAACGGACAGACCAACGTCACGTGGCTCGAGGCACGCACGGCGGGGACGTATCGGGGCGAATGTGCCGAGTACTGCGGCGTCCAGCACGCCAACATGGCGTTGAGCGTGGTGGCGGAAGACAGTGCCGCGTTCGAGGCGTGGCTGGCGCATCAGGAGATGCCGGCGCCCATGCCGCAGGATACGGCGGCCCAGAGGGGGGCGCGCGTCTTCCTCGACAGCGGGTGCCCAGCCTGTCACGTCGTGCGTGGCACGTGGACACGGGGCGTCGAAGGGCCAGACCTCACGCACGTGGCATCGCGCTTGACGCTTGGCGCCGGACTTCTCGACAACAACGAGGGCAATCTCGCCGGGTGGGTCTCGAATGCGCCCGCGCTCAAGCCCGGCATCGTGATGCCACCCACGCACCTGGATGCGGCGCAGCTGCGCGCGCTGCTCGCTTATCTGGGGACGTTGCGATGAACGGACGGGCGGCGCGGTATGCGCGGGCGACGCGGGCGTCGCCCCTACGTGCTGGGGACGTTGCGATGAACGCGCGGGCGGTGCCACAATCGCGGGCGACGCGGGCGTCGCCCCTATGTCCGATGGGCGCGCCGCGATGACGACCGTCGTCTCGGTACGCGAGGCGCCGGTCGAGCGACTGACCCGGATCTGGGAGACGCCGCGCGGACTGTACGGCGTGCTCGTCTCGGTGGATCACAAGACGATCGGCAAGCGTTACCTCGTCACGGCGCTTCTGTTCTTCCTGATCGGCGGGCTCGAGGCCAGCGCGATGCGAGTGCAGCTCGCGCACGGCGACAATCGGCTGCTGTCGCCCGAGGCATACGACCAGCTGTTCACGATGCACGGCGTGACGATGCTGTTCCTCTTTGCCTCGCCGGTCCTGTCGGGCTTCGCCAATTATCTGTGGCCGCTCATGATCGGCGCTCGGGACATGGCGTTCCCTCGGGCCAACGCGGTCTCATACTGGATCTACTTATTCGCGGGCGTCTTCATGTACTCGAGCGTCCTCGTCGCTCAGGCGCCGGATGGCGGGTGGTTCGGCTATGTGCCGATGACGGAACACGCGTTCTCTCCGGGACTCAACCTCGACTTCTACGCGCTGGGTCTCGTGTTCGTCGGCGTATCGACCACCATCGGTGCGGTCAACTTCATCACGACGTTCTTCACCTTGCGTGCGCCGGGGATGTCGGTCGATCGCGTACCCGTCATCCTCTGGGGGACGTTGACGGCGTCGTTCACGATCATGTTCTTCATGCCGCCGCTGACGGTGGCGTGCGTGCTCCTCTACATGGACCGCCACCTGGGGACGTCGTTCTTCGACCCAACGCACGGCGGCCATCCGCTGCTCTGGCAGCATCTGTTCTGGATCTTCGGGCATCCGTGGGTCTACATCATCGTCCTGCCAGCCATGGGCCTCGCGTCGGACATGATCCCGACGTTCACGCGCCGCCCGCTCGCCGGCTACACCTTTGTCGTGTTATCGACGGTCGCGACGGCGATCCTGGGCTCCGGCGTCTGGGTCCACCACATGTTCGCGACCGGGCTCCCGCAACTGTCGACGGCCTACTTCAGTGCGGGCAGCATGGTTATCGCGGTCGCCAGTGGTGTGTCGGTGTTTGCATGGCTCGTGACGATCTGGTACGGGCGGCCGCGGTTCGCGACGCCGTTGCTGTTCCTCTGTGGGTTCATCGTGCTGTTCGTGATCGGAGGGGTGAGCGGCGTCATGACGGCCGCGGTGCCGTTCGACTGGCAGCTCACGGACAGTTACTTCGTCGTCGCGCATCTCCACTACGTCCTGCTCGGGATCAACGTATTCCCCGTCTTCGCGGCGCTGTACTACTGGTTCCCGAAGATGACCGGTCGGATGCTGAATGACCGCACGGGCAGGTGGGTGTTTGGTCTCCTGTTCATTGGCATGAACCTCACGTTCTTCCCGATGCACGTGACCGGCATGCTTGGCTTGCCACGGCGCGTGTACACCTATCCGTCGTATGGCAGTTGGGATGGGCTCAACCTGGCGTCGACGATCGGCGTGGGGGTGTTTGCCCTGGGCTTCCTGCTCTTTCTCTTCGACGTCGTGCGAGCGCTCCGACGCGGCGCACCAGCGGGAAACAATCCGTGGGACGCACCGACGCTCGAGTGGTCGGTCTCGTCGCCGCCGCCGCCCTACAACTTCGCCGTCATGCCGACCGTCCACAGTGCATATCCCCTGTGGGAGGGACGCCTGACGGATGGCGAGGCGAGTCTCGTCGATCGCGGACCGGTCCTCGATGACGGGCGCGAGACGATCGAGACCACGGCCCTCGATGCGGACCTGCGCGCTGTGCTGCGCATGCCGGAGGATTCGGCGTGGCCGTTATTACTCGCGCTCGCGCTCACGGCGCTGGCGTATGCCCTGCTCGCGAGCCGCTGGACATGGGTCGCCATTGCGCTTGGCCTCGTCCTGATCACGCTCATCGGGTGGATGAGGCCTTCGGCCTCAGGGGCGACGCAGGCGTCGCCCCTACAGGCGGCGCAAGGTGCCGCCCTACACGCACGGGAACCGAACGACGCGGACAATGGCCCCGGCGATGGGGCGGCGGCAGGGGGCCGGTGGGCCATGCGTCTTCTCGTACTGACGGAGGCGTGCTTCTTTGCCTCGCTGCTCTTCAGCTACTGGTATCTGGCCTCGATCGCGCCCCGCTGGCCGCCGCCGGGTCGGCAGGCAGCGCTCACCATCGCGCTCCCCAACACCCTGATCCTGCTCGCCTCGAGTGGGACGCTACTCTGGGGTGAGGCGGGGATCCGTCGCGGAGATCGGCGGCGCCTCCAGCATGGGCTCCTGGCGACGTTCGTGCTCGGCGCGGTGTTCATCGCGCTCCAAGGACTCGAATACAGTCGACAGCACTTCACGCTGCAGTCGGGCGTGTACGGCTCCCTGTTCTTCACGATCACGGGATTTCACGGTGCACACGTCATCGTCGGGCTGCTCATGAACCTGGTCGTGCAAGGCTGGCTGTGGCGGGGCGCCTTCAACCAGGAGCGCCACGGGTTCGTCTCCAACGTCGCGCTCTACTGGCATTTCGTCGATGTCGTCTGGCTGTTCGTGTTCACGTGTCTCTACATCCTTCCCCGGTTCATGTAGATGTCTCCCGTCAGCAACCGTGCCCTTTGGTTCGGGTTGTGGGGTGCTCCCGCGGCGTGGAGCCTGCAACTGATGGCGGACTACGCGGTCGCCGCCCACGGTTGCTTTCCGCATCAAACCCCGCTGTCGGATCCCGTGCTCGCTGTCCACGTGATCACCGGCATTCTGTGGCGGCCTCGCCGTGCTGATCGCGCTTGCCGCCCTCGTGGTGTCCGCGCGCAATTGGGCGACGGCCCGCCGGGCGGGGGCAACCGTGGAAGACGAGGTACGCATGGGCCCCAAGCATCTCGCGCGCGTGCGATTCATGGCAATTGCCGGGATGATGACGGGCACGCTCTTCGCCTTTGGCGCCGTGCTCAACGCAATCTCTCCCGCGCTGGTGCCACCATGCTGGTAGCCACACGGGCGACCCAGGCGTCGCCCCTACCCGGGCTCCCGGCCGACCGCGGGTCGCGCCGTCGAGGTGCCCATGCCGCAATGGTGATCGCCCTGGTGGCCGCGGCCGCGGTGCTCGCGAGCGGCTGCCAACTCAGCGAGCCATATCGGACGGTGAGTGGTGGTAACGCGAAGCGCGGCGAGGCCGCGCTGGAGCACTACGGCTGCGGATCGTGCCACGTGATCCCCGGCGTACGCGATGCCGATGGGATGGTCGGCCCGCCGCTGGTATGGTTCGGGCGGCGGACCGTGATCGCGGGCGAGGTGGCGAACACGCCGGACGAGTTGATCGCGTGGCTCGTGGACCCGCAGCACATTGAGCCAGCCACTGCGATGCCGAACCTTGGCGTAACCCCCGCGGACGCCCGTGATATGGCGGCGTATTTGTATAGGCTGCATTGAACCCCGGACCCCCGACGGCCTCACAACATCGCCTCAATCCGGATCGGGAGCTCGCGCACGCGGCGGCCGGTGGCGTGGAAGACGGCGTTGCCGATGGCGGCGGCGACACCCACGATGGCGATTTCACCCACGCCCTTGACGCCCAGCGGATTGACGTGGGGGTCTTCCTCTTCCACGAAGAAGGCCTCGAGTGAGCCGACATCGAGATGGACGGGCACGAGATAATCGGCCATCGATGCATTCACCGGGCGGCCATCGCGCGGATCGAGCAGGGTCTGCTCCATGAGTGCCATCCCAATCCCGCCGACCATCCCGCCCACACACTGGCTGTGTGCGAGGCGCGGATTCACGATCCGCCCCGCGCCGTAGGCGCCGACTACGCGTCTCGTGCGGATCGTTCCCAACGCCGGATCGATCGCGACTTCGGCAAACACCGCTCCGAAGGCATACAGCGAATAGCGGCGCCGGTCGTCATCGGGCCCGCTGGCACCGGTGGCTTCGATCGGCTGACCCTCGCGACGCGCGATGATCTCCTGAAATGTCTCCTCCCCGATCGCCAGCTCGTCGGCTTCCGCTCGAACCGCGAGACAGGCTGCGAGGACCGCCGAGCCAACCGAGGCCATTGTCATCGAGCCGCCGTGAGGCGGTGTCCGCGGGTAGTCCGAGCTTCCGATGAGGAGACGGACGCAGCCTGGCGGGATGCCCAAGGTGTCGGCAGCGACCTGTGTCAGGGATGTGTAGGTACCAGGCCCCATGTCGCTCGCCGCGGTCTCGACGACGGCGGTCCCGTCCCCGAGGAGCCGGACGCGCGCTTCCGCGCGCGCGTAAACTGCGTGGTAGGCTGCCGCGGCCATGCCCCAGCCGATGCGCAGTCGCCCCTCTCGCCTCGAGCCCGGGGCAGGATCGCGCCGCGCCCATCCGAAGCGCTCGGCCCCCTGGCTGTAACAGGCGAGGACTGACCGACTGGAAAAAGGCCGGCCGTTACTCTCATCCACAGTGGGCTCGTTGCGCCGGCGCAATTCCACGGGATCCATTGCGAGGGCGACTGCCAACTCGTCCATTGCCGTCTCCACCGCGTAGAATCCGCTCGCCTCCCCCGGTGCCCGCATGTAGGTCGGCGTGCTCGTGTCGAGCGGAGCGAGGCGATATCGCGTGCGCACATTGGGACAGGCATAGAGGTACGTGGAGCACGACGTGAGCGCTTCGGTGAACTGCTCGTAGCGGGACGTCTCCGATTGTCCTTCGTGGATGATCGCGGTGAGCCGGCCGTCCTTCGAGGCGCCGAGGGCGACGCGTTGGACCGAGGCTGGCCGGTGACCAGTCGAGTTGAACATCTCGGCGGCGCGTGAGCACGAGCTTCACGGGTCGTCCCACATATCGGGCCGCCATTGCCGCGAGCGTGACGTGCGGCCACGTGCGAAGCGCCGATCCAAAAGCGCCTCCGATGTATGGGCAGATCACGCGCACGTTTTTCCGTGCACACCCGAAGATTGCCGCGAGCTCCGCCGCCTCGCTCACGACGAACTGGCTCTTGCTCCACACGGTCAGCGCGTCGCCGGTCCAGGCCGCAATGGTCGCATGCGGCTCCATTGGATTGTGATTCTCTCGCGCGATGCGATAAGTCGCCTCGATGCGGACCTCCGACCCCGCCAGCGCGGCGTCCGCATCTCCGCGCGCGGTATCCGCGGGAGGGTCGTCACCGGTGGGTGCGATCAGCGACGCGCGGGAGTCGTCGATGCGGACGATCGCGGGCGCGGTCTCGTAGCGCACGGTGAGCCGCGCGGCCGCGTGCTCCGCGACCTCGAGCGAGGTCGCGACGACGACTGCGATGGGTTGGCCGAAGAAGTGGATCTCCGGGTCCTGCAGAACGTGGAGGCGCTCGCCGATCTCGGGGTCGACGTAGGAGCGGTTCGCCGCGTACGCGAGGCGGGGCGCATTGCGGTGCGTCAGGACGGCCACCACGCCGGGCGCGCCGTCGAGCGCGTCGTCCTCGATGGCGACGATGCGACCGCGACCGATGCCACTCGTGACGACCACCGCATACACCTGGCCGGGCTGGTTGAACTCGGCCGCATACTGTGCGGCGCCCGTGACCTTCGCCCGGCCGTCGACGCGGGGCAGGGGCGAACCGATCGATGACCCCTTCACGTCGCCGCCGCCGCCATTCCTCGAGAGTGCGCATCACCGTCCGCCGGAGGAGCTCGATCTTGTACCCGTTGCCCGACAGTGGACGTGCGCCGTCGATGGCCCGCGCGGCCGCTCGCTCCCACGCGGTGGGGCCCACGCTCTGGCCGACGAGCGCAGCTTCCGACTCACGGAGCCGCCACGGCCGCGTGGCGACACCGCCGACCGCGAGACGCGCCGCGCGGACGCGTCCATCGAGAACCTCCAGCACGACCGCCGCTGAGGCGAGCGCGAACTCGTATGATGCGCGGTCCCGCACTTTGAGGTAGCGCTGCCGGCCTGTCGCGCGCGGGACTTCGACGGCCGTGATGAGCTCATGCGGCGCCAGCGTGTGCTCGAGATGCGGCGTCGTGCCCGGGAGGCGATAGAGCGCTTCAACGGGAAACCGTCGCGAGCCGCCTGGGCCGCGTGTGTGCACGAGGGCATTGAGCGCGACCAGCGCGACCGCCAGATCCGACGGGTGCGTCGCCACGCAATCGGCGCTTGTCCCGAGAATCGCATGGGTCGCGTTGATCCCGTCAATGGCGGCGCATCCGCTTCCCGGCGCGCGCTTGTTGCATGGCGCATTCGAGTGCGCGGAAGTAGGGACAACGGACGCGCTGCAGCAGGTTGCCACCGATTGAGGCCATGTTGCGCAGCTGCGGGGATGCCCCCTCCAACAGCGCCTCGACGATGAGCGGATGCGAGGCTGCGACCTCCGGATGGCTGGCGACGTCCGCCATCCGAGCGAGGGCACCGATGACGATCGCATCGCGCTCGATCTGGATCGCCCGGAGGGGCAGGCGATTGATGTCGACGAGATGCGCAGGCCGCTCGACCTCCTCGCGCATGAGATCGATCAACGTGGTGCCACCCGCGACGAAGCGGCCGCCGGCCACCGCGCCGGCCACCGCGCCCTCCTCCGTCGTCGCGATCTCGTACGTGAACGGATTCATGAGGCCGTGCGCGCGGCCCCTTCGGCGATCGCGCCGACGATGCCCACGTACGCCCCACAGCGGCAGATGTTGCCGCTCATCCAGGCCCGGATCTCCTCCGGCGACTGCGTGTGGCCCTCCGCGATGCAGGCGACTCCCGAGACGATCTGGCCGGGGGTGCAGTACCCACATTGCATCGCGTCATGTGTGATGAACGCGGCCTGCAGGGGGTGCAGCGTATCCCCTTTGGCCAGCCCCTCGATCGTGGTGATCCGCGCACCCGGGTGCATGACGGCCAGTGTGAGGCACGCGTTCACCCGCACCCCATTGAGCAAGATCGTACACGCACCGCACGCGCCTTGATTGCACCCCTTCTTGGTGCCGGTCAGCCCGAGATGCTCCCGGAGCAGGTCGAGCAGCGAGGTGCGAACATCGGCCGACGCCCGCACCGGGCGGTCGTTGATCACGAGGTCGATCACAGCGTCGGGCATAGGGAGAAAGATACGGGATCTGGGATGGGCACTGCATTGCGCCGGCCGTACCCCGCCTGTCGATGGGCGGGTAGGGGCGACGCGTGCGTCGCCCTTCTAGGGCGTGTCGTTGCCGTTCCCCCCGAATCCCGATTTCTCGCGTACATTCTTCCGCATGTCGACCGGCTATTCAATGCGACGCCTCGTGTCGGCGACGGCAGGCATCCTGCTCGCCGGCGCGCCGATCTCCAGGGCGCTGACGCGCACGCCGGCTTGCCCTCTGGTCGTCGAGGCGCTGCGGCGACAGGGCATGGCGGTCCAAGTCGTGATGCGCAACCAGGCGCCCTACGCCGTGAGCAAGATCGTCATCCATCTGACGTTCACGGATGCCGCGCACCAGACGCATCAGCTCGCATTGCACATGAATCAGACGGTGGCGCAGCATCTGACCACCGTCTACACGACGCCTCCCATCACCGGCTCCGTCGTCCTGTGGCCAACGCTCGCCGTGACGATGGAGTGTCACATGGTCCGACACTAGGTACCGACAATCGATCCGGGATGGTCCGCTGATGTGCGGGGTCGGGCTCCATTGAAGCGCACTCGGCCGTGTCAACGTCTGTCGCCCCGACGCGTAACGTGTTTAGAGTGGAGTGTGTGCCTCACGCCCTGCAAGCGATGCACTCGTGGCCCGGCGCCGCTGCCGGGGGTTTTCGTCCCTTCTCCTCCTCCTTCCTGTCATGACCATTCGTTTCGTCGTTCCCACGGTCTGTGCCGTCGGCGCGCTCGCGCTGCTGTCGGCTGCGGCCACCGCGCAGGACCGCGCCGAAGATTCCGCGTACGCGGTCGAGCATTACACCAAGCAGGAAGTGTCGATCCCCATGCGCGACGGGGTGAAGCTGTTCACGTCCATCTATATCCCCAAGGATGCGACCAAGTCGTACCCGATCATGATGCAGCGCACGCCGTACAGCGTCGCCCCATACGGAGTGGACAAGTACAAAGTGCTACTCGGTCCGAGCAGCGGGTTCGAGCACGACGGCTTCATCTTCGTCTATCAAGACGTCCGGGGCCGCTACATGTCCGAGGGCGAATACGCCAACGTCCGGCCGCTCAAAGACCACTACAGTGGTCCGACCGACACCGATGAGTCGAGCGACACGTACGACACGATCGATTGGCTGATCAAGCACATCCCCCACAACAACGGACGAGTGGGGATGTGGGGCATTCTCATATCCGGGCGGCTACGCGGAAGATGCGCTCGTGCGGTCGCATCCCGCGCTAAAGGCCGTATCGCCACAGGCTCCGGTGTCCGATTGGGGGCACGGCGACGATTGGCACGACAACGGCACGTTCCGTTGGCCGCACGCACAGGGCTTCATTGCGGGCTTCGACCGGCCGCGCAACGGACCGACGACGACCTACGGTCCCCGCGTCACCTACCCGACGCCCGACGGCTACGAGTACTACCTGGGTGAGCTGACGCCTGGTTCCGCGGATTCGATGTACTTCCACGGCGACCATCCCTATTGGGACTCACTGATGGTGCACCCCAATTACGACGCGTTCTGGAAGGCCCGCGACGCGCTGCTGCACTTGCGCGATGTGACGCCGGTGGTGATGACGGTGGGTGGATGGTTCGACAACCAGAACCAGTTCGGGGCGCTGCAGGTCTTCAAGACGATCGAGAAGACGAGCTCCAGCACCACAAACTCGATCGTGATGGGTCCATGGACTCACGGGATGTGGTCGCGCGGGCCGGACAGCGCGCTCCGCGACGTCGAGTGGGGATCCAACACGGGCACCTTCTACCGCGACAGCATCGAGTTGCCGTTCTTCGAACACTATCTCAAGGACGTGGGGCCGGCGGCACTGCCCAAGGCGTACGTCTTCCAGACCGGATCCGACGTGTGGCAGCGGCTCCCCAGCTGGCCGCCGCCGGGCGCGGTGGAGAAGTCGTTGTATTTCGAGAGTGGCGGCAAGCTCGCGTTCACGCCGCCGCGCGCCGGATCGTCGTACGATCAGTACGTAGCTGACCCGTTCCATCCGGTTCCGTACACCCAGGATATCGCGATCGGCATGACCTCCACGTATGCGGACGAGGATCAGCGTTTTGCCCAGCAGCGACCGGACGTTCTGACGTTCCAGACCGACGTGTTGACGCACGACGTCAGCATTGTCGGCCCGGTCAAGGCGGCGCTCTGGGTCGCGACGACGGGCACTGACGCCGACTACGTCGTCAAGCTCATCGACGTCTTCCCCGACTCGACGCCTGACCACCCGGGACTTCCGCCCACGGTGCACATGGGGCACTACGAGATGCTCGTGCGTGCGGACGGCATGCGCGCGCGCTTCCGCGACGGGTTTGATCACGCGGTCGCAATGGTCCCGAACCAGCCTACGCAGGTCCCCTTCGAGCTGAATGATGTCAACCACATGTTCCGGGCCGGTCACCGTATCATGGTCCAGATCCAGAGCAGCTGGTTCCCCATCGAGGATCTCAACCCACAGACCTTTGTGCCCAACGTCGAGATGGCGAAGCGCAGCGACTTCCACGCCGCGACCCAGCGCATCTACCACACGCCCGCGATGGCATCACAACTGCACGTGTTGGTGGTCGAGCAACCGGTGACGAGCGCGCGCTAGGGGACGAAGGATTAGGGATTAGGGGTCGGCGACAATCCGCGCTGCGGCACATTGATGGGGATTACCGGGTAGGGGCGACGCGTGCGTCGCCCTTTCCTGCATCGTGGCGGATGTGAGAAGGGCGACGCACGCGTCGCCCCTCCCCGCCCATCAACGTGCCGCCTGCGGCCGGTGCCGTCCCCAGGTCACCCCGATCCCGGATCCCCTTTTCCGTTCACCGGCCCGCCGGCGGGTTGAACTTGCTCCGATCGAGGCGGTCGTTCATCCGCACGTTACTATAGTCTTCTCTGAAGAACTGCTTGCCATCTCCGCAGCTCCAGGACGGTCTCGGAGAGCCAGCCGTCCGGCTCGAGTTTGTAGTTGTCGAATCGATACTCGAGTGTCTTCGTGCTGTCGGCGGGGTCGGGCTTGAGGGCGCGCAGGAAGAGTAGGCGATCCTGATCGATCCAAAGTTGTGGAGAATGGAGATCGCCTTTCGCTGCGCCGATCACGTACACCGGGCGACCCTCCCACGAGTCCCCGTGGACTGGCGTCATCGGGAAGTGCATGTCGTTCAGCTCGAACAACGTCCGCTCGGGCGTCTGGAGATAGACGTCGAAGCCCATGATGAGCAAGAGATTCCGATCCGCGCGTCGCGTCACGGTATCGCCATGTGTGAGAAAGAGCGAATCGCCGTTGTAGATAATCGCGCGCGGCGGGTTCGCGTGCTCGACGTCGATCCGCAGATGCCCCGGGATCCGGAGTTCCTCATCCCAGGTCTCCTTGACCGTGCTGTCGCCCACCTTGCGCTCCATCCGCTCCGTGAAGCTCAGGGTCCGATACCAGGAGTCCTGATACCGCTGACGCATGGCGCGGATGACCTGCTCGCCCGAGCTCGGGAACGCTTGGGCAAACGCGCCGCAGGGACGCCCGACCGCAACGACTGTGAGCAACGCACCGATGCTCCAGCAGCGGGTCGTGCGCATTGAGAAGGACCGGGTCACAGAATGCTCCAGGCTCAAAAAGGTAGACGTTCGAGCAGACCGCGCTGCATCGTGACGCCGTCGCGCGCACGATAGCGTCAGTATTCTAGCATCTACCGCGCGGGGCGGAACGGGCGGACTAGACAGGCTAGGGACTAGGGGCTGGTGGCTGGTGACAAATCTCCAGGCTAGTGGCGGCGACGTCTGACTGGCCCTACGATTTGTCACTAGCTACCAGCCACCAGCCACCAACCACCAACCACTAGCCGCTATGCGCACTCGCTCGACGTCGCTCGGATCGGCCGCCGTCTTCAGGGTCTCGTGCACCGTCCTGCTGTCGGTGGTTGCGTCCTGCTCCCGCTCTGGCGCCCCGACGCGGTTCACGGTCACCGTACCGAGCTCCGCGCGAAGTGAGCCGCTTACCGGGCGCGTCTATGTCGTCCTCTCCCACGATTCGTCACCCGAGCCACGCCTGGCAATGGGCGGACGCACGACGACCACACCGTTCTTCGGTGTCGACGTCGCGGCGCTGCCTGCCGGTCAGTCTGCCGTCATCAACGATACGACGCCCGGATATCCGATCGCCACGCTGCGAGACCTTCCGGCCGGCGATTACTACGTACAGGCCATCGCCAACGTGTACACCGAGTTCCATCGGTCCGACGGGCATACGATCTGGGCTCACATGGACCAGTGGGAAGGACAGCACCTCACCCGTTCCCCCGGTAACCTCGTGAGCCCGGTTCAGCGTGTGCACCTCGACCCGGCGACCGGCTTCGACATCGCGCTACAGACGACGCAGGTGCTCCCGCCGGTCGTCGTCCCTCCGGATACGAAGTGGGTCAAGCGCGTGAAGATCCAGAGCGCGATCCTGACCAAGTTCTGGGGTCACCCGATGTACATCGGCGCGACCATCCTGCTGCCCCAAGGCTACGACCAACATCCGGGCGTGCATTACCCAGTCCTGTATGAGCAAGGCCACTTCTCGTTGGCTGCGCCACTCGGGTTCACCACCGACAGCGCGGCCCCTACGCCGCAACAACTCGCGACGAAGAGGGAATACAACAAAGAGCCCGGCTACGAGTTCTACAAAGAGTGGACGTCGCCGAGCTTCCCTCGCATGCTGGTGGTCACCTTCCAGCACCCCACGCCCTACTTCGACGACTCGTACGCGGTCAACTCGGCCAACAACGGCCCGTACGGCGACGCGATCATGCAGGAGCTCATCCCCTACGTCGAATCACACTTTCGCATCATTGCAAAGCCGTACGCGCGAGTGCTGAGCGGCGGGTCGACGGGAGGGTGGGAATCGCTTGCGCTGCAGCTCTATCACCCCGACTTCTTCGGAGGAACGTGGACCCAATATCCGGACCCCATCGACTTCCATGACTACGGTGAGGTCAACGCGTACGCCGACACGAACGGCTTCATCATGGGTAACCCGCCGCTGTTCACGACGGTGAGCGAATGGCTGCACCCCGAGCACTACTTCGCGCGCGGTATCACGGGTCAGCCAGTCCAGACAATGCGGCAGTTGAGCCGGCTCGAGGACGTGGAAGCGAGCCACGGCCGGTCGGCGGAGCAGCTGGAGATCTGGGAGGCCGTGTACGGACCGGTAGGATCGGATGGCTACCCGACGCCGTTGTGGGACAAGGAGACCGGCCACATCGATCGCAACGTCGCGAACTACATGCGCGACAGCGGGTATGACCTCACTGCGTATCTGCGGACGCACTGGGCGACGCTTGCGCCCAAGCTCGTGGGAAAGGTCCGCATCGATGTCGGCGATATGGACAATTACTACCTCAATCTCGCTGTCATGGACATCCAAGCGGTCTTCGATTCCTCGAAGTCGCCACACGTGACCGCCGACTTCCACTACGGCCGTCCGTTGAAGGGGCATGGCTGGCAACACACGTCGTACGCCGGACTACTGCGCGAATGGCGACGGCGATCACGGCCCACGCGCCACCGGGGGAGCACTCGACCGCTTGGCGATACTGATCGCCATGCCGCTCCTCGCGTGGCTTGCCCCGACGCTCTCGGCCGCCGTCGTCGCGACTGCGCCCCCGCCGATCACGCCGCACGCACTGACGGCGACCGATCTCGAGGCGTTCTTCGACGGCGTAGTGCCGCTCCAACTCGATCAGGCCAATGTCGCGGGCGCCGTCGTGGCCGTGGTGAAGGACGGCAAAGTGCTGTTCATGCAGGGCTACGGCTACGCGGATGTGGCGACACAGCGCCCTGTCTCACCCGACAGCACGCTCTTTCGGCCCGGTTCGATCTCGAAGCTCTTCACCTGGACCGCGGTCATGCAGCAGGTGGAACAGGGCAAGCTCGACCTGGACCGCGACATCAACACCTACCTGGATTTCCACGTCCCGTCTCCGTGGGGGCGGCCCATCACGCTCCGGGATCTCATGACGCATCGCCCCGGATTCGAAGAGACCCTCAAGGATCTCTGGGTCGTGGAGGGGCGAGGGCTGCGTCCACTCTCCGAGTATCTGCCGGCGCACCTCCCGGCCCAGATCTTCCCTCCCGGAACGACCCCGGCCTATTCGAATTACGGCGCCACGCTCGCCGCATACATCGTCCAGCGGGTCTCAGGGCAGCCGTTCAACGACTACGTCGAGCAGCACATCTTTGGGCCGCTCCACATGACCACCTCGACGTTTCAGGAGCCCCTCCCACGAGCGCTCGCGCCGCTGATGTCGTCCGGCTACGATCGCGGCTCCGAGCCCGCCAAGTCGTTCGAGATGATCGAGGTCGCGCCAGCTGGGGGCCTGTCCACCACGGCGGCGGACATGACGCACTTCATGATCGCCCACTTGTCCCTCGGGCATTGGGACGGTGTGCAGATCCTCCAGCCGGCGACCGTCGAAGCCATGCACGCGCGGCAGAACGGGTGGCCAAGGGGCGTCCGGGGAGGCGCGCTCGGGTTCTACGAGGAGTCGCGCAATGGGCACCGTGTCATTGGACACGGTGGTGACACCGATTACTTCCACAGCGGCCTGTACCTGATCCCCGATGCCAACGTCGGCATCTTCATCTCTTGTAACAGTGCAGGCCGCGGCGATGTCCTCACGAGCAATGTCGTGTTCGATCGCTTCATGCAACGCTACTTCCCTGACTCCACTCCTCGCGAGCCAACCGTAGCTACGGCCCTCGCGGACGATCGGCTAGTGGCCGGGACATACGTGAGCAGTCGCCGCTCACAGACGAACATCCTCGGCGTCACCTCGCTGTTGTCGGAGATCAACGTCGACGCCGATCCGACGGATAGCACGATTGTCATCGACGCGATGCATGGGTTCAATGGGCAGCCCAAGCACTATCGGGAGGTCGGGCCGCAGCTCTTCCGCGAGGTCGACGGTACGGTGCAGGTCGCCTTCGTCACCGATTCCAGTGGCCGGCGCACGGCGTTCTTGGATTTCCCGTACGAGGTATTTCAATACGTCAGCAGCACGGCGGACCAGCGAAGTGTCAACGTCGTCCTGTTGTCCATGAGCTTTGCGGTCATGCTGTTGACGCTCGTGGCGTGGCCCATTGGCGCCATGGTGCGCGTGCACTATGGGCGAGCCCTATCGATCGACGCCATCGCCCGACATCTTCGTACGGTGGTCCGATGCATCTGCATCGCGAATCTCGCGTTCGTCGGGCTCGCGACGCTTGCCGTCTACAAGATGACCTCGACCCCACAGGGGTTAGGCCTGGGCGCCGACTTCGACCTCCGTGCCATACAAGTACTCGGCCTCCTCGGCGTTCTCGGCACGCTGGTCGTCGTGTACGCGGCCGTGCGGAGCTGGCGCGAGCCGCAACGCTGGCTCTGGTCGCGGGTGTGGACCACCTGTCTGGCGCTCGCGTGCGTGGTCTTCGCGTGGTGGATGCTGCACTGGCATCTGCTGAACTTCACGCTGCATTACTGAGGGACTAGTGGCTCGGAACAAAACTCGGGGCCAGAGACGTCGACGTGTCACCGGCCCCGAGGTTTCTACTAGCTACTCGTCCCTAGCCACTAGCCCCTTTTAGTGTGCAACCGACGCGGTCTCCTCCGTTCCGTCCGACCACTGACCCACGGGAACGTTAAACTCGATCACTGGCGCTGGATCCCAGGACACAAAAAAGGCAGGGTTGTCCTGAAATACGCCGTTGCGTGGAAGCTCGAACATCACGTGGGCCAGGTTATGGTCGCCCCGATCGGTCAGGTACGCTTCCTTGGACATCATGTAGGCCATGGAACCCGACTCGGGAGCACCCAGCTCTTTCTTGGCGACTCCGGTCCTGATTGCATCAACGATTTGGGTTTTCGAGGCGCCAGCCAATGCCATCCCGGTCTCTTTCATAGCGTAAGGCATGAGGGACCGCGCGGCAGGTGGATTGTAGCATATGGGACTCCGGTTTTTCGGATTCCAAAACTCCGGGTTGGTCAACGGCCCCGCAAACGCTCTGCCCACCAGACAAACGAACCCGTTCTTGCCTTGGACGGCGATTTCGAAGTTCTTCTGGCCCAGCACTAAGACCTCGGCATCGCGCGATATCGACGCTGGGGCCGCAGTGCGTGCCAGCGCTATTTCCGCATCACGGTCCATCCGGTATTGCGCGATCGGAGCCATGCTGGGATACGGCGATTTGGCATCCTGCGTCTTTGTGTCTTGTGCCTGGACCGGCCACGCAGCACTAAACACGGCGATCAACGCCACGTTTCCCCATCCGATCGCTTTGCCTGTGTTTCGGAGCATTCATTGTCTCCTGTTTGATATGAACGTCGCTCGCCCCGTCACTGGGTGGCACTCGCGGTCGCTTTCGCTCCCTCGGGCGACGCCGGGCTATCTGCCCAATGCGGGACCTGAATCACGAGCTGCGTGCCACCGGCATCGTCGCCGAACGGGGCCGATACCGGGCCATGCTCGTCTTCTGCGCCCAGGGCAAACTGGCCTGCGGAGGCATGGGGCAGGTAGATCATGACGTGGGGCCGCCACGGGCCGACCAGGTGAGGGCCATCGGCCTGGGTCACCTCGAGGTCCTGATGCGACGACATCATGTAGGTGATCGCCGGTTTGTCGGGGTGGTGCAGCGTTCCATTGGCGTACGCGGCAGCGACGCGCTGCTTGATCGTAGAGTCGGGAAGGCGACGTGCGCGCAATTCGCTCTGCATCATCTCGTCCCACATGAGGGTCCGAGCTGCCTCCGGGTCGAAGCACATGGGAAAGACGCCGTTCACACGGGCATCGCGCGAGACTATGCAGGCAAATCCAGTGGTTCCGGTTCGGACCTTCACGAAATGCCCGTTGCGCCCCACGTAGACGTCCGCGCCAGTCGTCAGGGTTGACGGTGCCGCGCTGAGGGCGAGCGTCACCTCCTCGGAGTCGACGCTGCCGGCAGGCAGTACGGCGGCATCGTGGGCGCGCGCACCACTGCTGGCCGCGGGCGCCGCCGCAGCCATGAGGGTGACGAGCAGAATGGTCCACGCGGGCCACACGCTTCGGAGGCACATGCGTCTCTTCATACGAGATCTCCTGCTGCAGGCGAAGTGATGATGCGTCAACTCCGATCGATCTCTCGCAACTCGACTCGACCGCCGTACCTGAGGTGCGGACAGGTCGCGGCCACCTGCTGGGCGGCGGAGAGGTCTTTGGCGTGGATCAGGAAGAATCCGTCTACCTGATCGCCGCGTGCGCCCGCGACGTGCGCGGGTCCCAACCAGCGCGCGGTGTCGCGCGCGAGTTTTTCGTCATCAATCACCGATGCCATCGGCGCGAGCCCTTCAGCCCACCGATGATATTCGTGAGCCATGCTCGCCGCCTGCGCGGGGTTCGTAGCGCCTCGAAACGTCGAGTCCACATGCAGGAGGAGCAGGAACATCGGCTCGGTACTCGTGTCGTCCGCAAGCAGCGATGCCGCGCGAGCTCCCGAGTGGCGAGCGCCCGCCCAGTAGCCCGTCAGCAGTGCCACGAGCACCAGAGCGGCGGCGAAGGCGCCGACATACTTCGAACGGCTGGGAAAGGCACGTTGCGGTACGGCGGCCGCAACGGCGAGGCGTCGTGCGAAACGTGCGGCGGCATCAGGTGCGGGAGCCACGGGATCCACGTCGCCCAACTCGTGCCACAGACTCTCGTATTCGGCGCGCTCGGCCCGGCAGGCCGCACACGATTCGAGAATGCGCGAGCACTGCCGGGTCGGTTGGCGGCCGCCGAGCCACCAATGCGTCGATCAGGATTCCATGGACATCGTCACAGTTCACGTGCACCTCCCCTCCAGTGCGAAGCACAACTGCCGCAGCTCGTTCATGGCGCGATGGAGTCGGACTCGCGCAGCGCCAGGCGAACAGTCGAGGATCTGGCCGATCTCCTCGTATCCGAGATCATGGAACCGACTGAGCACAAGAACGGCACGCTGTTCGGGCGACAGCCGGCGGAACGCGCTCTCGAGCAGGATGCGCCGATCGGTGAGCTCGTCGGAGGGCGAAGCGGCCGCGGCATCATGCGTCCCGGATACCTCCCGCCTGGCGTCGCGCCGCCGCAGGTCGTTACACGCATTGTAGGTCAACCGATAGAGCCACGTACGGAACGTCGAGCGGCCACGAAAGCTCCCGCCATAGCGCCACACCCGCACGAAGACCTCCTGCGCTATGTCATCTGCCAGGTCCCTATCGTGGATTAAACGCACGGAGAGCGCGTGAACAGCGCGGTGGTGACGGGCGAACAGTGCGCCCATCGCCGCCTCGTTTCCGTTGCGGACTGCGGCCAACAACTGCTCGTCCGATTGTTCCACGAAAGGCGCCTGCTCCCGGGGCATGTACAGATTAGACCGGTCGATGCGGGCTCTGTGTTACACGGCCACTCGCTTCCAGGTGCCCCGTCGAAACAACAGGGCGGCAATCACAGCGAGCGTCGAGAATGCGACGGTGATCGCGAGAAAGACCCCACGTGGCCCGACACCCAGGACGACGCTGAGCAGGTAGGCGAGCGGGATCTGGACGAGCCAGAAGATCACCAAATTGAGGATGGTTGGTGTCCAGGTATCTCCCGCACCGTTGAACGACTGAATGACGACCGCCTCATACGCGTAGAACGGGAACCCCGCGGCCACAATCCGCAGACAGCTCATGCCCGCCCGAAGGACGGCCGGATCGTTGGTAAATACCGAGATGATCGGGCGGGCAGCAACGATGAACAGTGCACCGACGACCGCGAGCACGGCGCAATCGTACACCGCGGTCATCCAGACCACACGCTCCGCGCGGTCCGGATCTCGTGCCCCTAGCGCCTGTCCCACCATCGTCGCCGCGGCATTACTCAGCCCCCACAATGGCAACAGGGCAAATATGATCACGCGCATGCCGATCGTGTAACCGGCCAACACGTCACTTCCAAAGGTCGCCGCGATTCGCACGATCCCGATCCAGCTCGCGGTGCCAATGAACGTTTGCAGTGCGCCCGAGACCGACAGCCGGAAGAGACGTCCCATGAGCGCGGGTTCCAGCCGGAGGTAACGGCGCTGCAGGGACACCCGTCCGCCGGGCCGGATGAGTCGGCTCAGGGCGAACAGCACGCCGGTCCCGCGTCCGATCGTCGTCGCTGTCGCTGCGCCAACGACGCCGAGATGGGGAAAGGGGCCGAGCCCGAAGATGAGACATGGGCCGAGCAGGATGTTGATGCCGTTGGCGAGCCAGAGGACACGCATCGCGATGGCCGCATCGCCTGCTCCACGGAAGATGGCGTTGAGCAGAAAGAGCAGGAGAATCGTGCCGCTGCCACCGAGCATGACGCGCGTGTACCCGCTTCCCAGCGCGAGGACGGCGGGCTCCGCCCCCATGGCCGCGAGGAGTCGTGGCCCGAGCAGCACTCCGCCCACACCAAACACGCACGATGCCAACAGGCCGAGCGCCACGGCTTGCATCGCGGTGCGAGACGCGCCATCGGGGTCATGCTCTCCGATCCTGCGGGAGACCATCGCTGTGGCTCCGACGCCCAGCCCGGCGGCCACCGAGTAGAGCACAGCCAGCATCGACTCCGTGAGCCCGACCGTGGCGACCGCTCCCGCTCCCAGTCGGCCGACAAAGAAGACATCGGTGACCGCGAAGACGCTCTCGAGTACCATCTCGAGCACCATGGGGACGGCGAGCAGCACGATCGCCCGCCGCACGGATCCCTGGGTGAAGTCCTGTTGGGATCCGCGGAGCCCCTCCGCGACGATTGCCCAGAACCCGGCGCCGCTGCGGCGCGGCTCAGCCGACTGGACTTCGACGGGGAGGGGCACGGAGAAACCTAGTGGCTGGTGACTAGTGGCTAGTGAACAAACCATAGGGCCAGTGACACGCCGCTGTCACTGGCCCTGAGAATGTGTCACTAGCCACTAATCCCTAGCCACTAGTCCTCGCCACCAACCCATTCAGCGCTACGAAGGCCTGCTCGAAGCGATCCAGCGTCCCCGCAGAGAACTTGAGCGCGAACGTCCCCATGTTCTTCTCCACGAAAAATCGAGCAGGTCGGTACGCGGTGAACTCCGCGCCGCGCAGCGGATGGGTCCTCAGAAACTCCTCGACCGCGTCGCGGATGCGCGGACGCTCTGGATTGAGATCGGCAAGCTTGATGGGCTGCGAGAGGTGCTTCGCGTACTCTCTGTTCACCAGGTCGAGGTAGAAATCGGGCTCGAACATGTCTTCGACGCCCGCATCGGGCTTGCCGGTAAACTGACCGAACGTCAGGATGCGGCTCCGCGCGAGTAACTGCCGGGTCTGGAGATCCTCGAACACGCGGGACGTCGTACCGGGGAGGTTAATCAGCGTGGCGACACGAGGCGCTCGACGTACCCCCATGAGCGCGACAAACGTCGGCAGCCGGTCCGCGCCGCCGATGGGCGTGATCGTCCACAGGGGACTCAACTCAGTCCTCCCGTTTGCAGCCAGGATCGAGGACATCGCCTGAATGAACAAGAGGTCTGGCGTCCCTTCGACGACGAGGGTATTCGACCCCTCGAACAGGCGGTCGCAGATCTCCTGACCGAGCGCGCCTTGCAGCGGGAAGAGGCTGTCCGGGGCGGTATCGAGCACGTCGACGATTACCTTCGTCCCCTCCTGCTCGGCAGCCGGCGGTTCGTCGGCATCGACCGTCTTGTCCTGCACGATCCGCACACGCTCGAAATGCGTCGAGTCGATCATGAAGGGCGAATGTGTCGAGTACAAAAGTTGATGGCTGCCCTTGAGCTCCTGCTCGAAGTACCGCAATAAGTCGCCCTGCGCCCGCGCGTGCAGTGAGAGGCCTGGCTCGTCCATCAGCAGGATGACTCGCCGCTGTTCGGACGCACGCATACGGGAATACCACGCCAGGAACGAGAAGAACCAGACGAACCCCCGCGACCGCGCTGCCAGCGGCGTGTTGACGTAGTGCCGTTGATCGACCACCTCCGCCCAGATGTTCGTGCCGGAGCGCATGCCTTCCGGGTCACCGGGCCGAGCGGGGCGCACGTCGAACGAGAGGCGCAGATGCTTGTTCTGCGACCAGTACTTGAGGATCTGCCCCGAGAGATAGTTGCCCGCACCCTGCAGTCGGTTCTTGAGGTCCTGTGTCCGCTCCGGATTGGCGAGCTCGTCGAGCTCGAGTCCGGCGAGCTCGATCAGGCCGATGAGCGGATGATCCGACGGCAACAGACGACCATCCGCCATGCGTCGCTGGAGCGCCTCGATGTTTTCGCAGCCGCGGATCTGGTAGTACTCATCGAAGTACAAAAACGTCGGCACGTGTGGGGCGACGTACGTGTGCCAGATGTGGCTCGCCAGACCGTGCGCGGTCATCGATCGCAGGTCGGCCTGCGCGATCCTGAGTGTGTCAGTGTCCTGGGCTTTCGGGCGCGCCGCGACGGCGGTCGCCGCGCCTTGGGGATCCGTAAACGGGGCGCCGGTCCCCCGAATGGACTCGAAGCCCTCGGGCGGCGTGTCGGCGCGGCGCTGGAGTATCTCAGCCAACTCGTCGAGTGACCGCCACGTAAGGCCCTGCTGCTGCACTGTCTCGGCGAGGTCCGCCGTCCGGAGGATCGTCTCGCCGGCGATCCGCTCGTCGACGACGAGCTCGAAGCCGGTCTTGTTGTCGTAGCCCCGCGTGAGCGTGATCTCTCGGGACGGGATGACACCGGTGCCGAACCGTTCCTCGATCGGAGCCAGCTCATCCGGCTCGAGTGCGAATACGGCCTGCGTGACGATCGCGTGTGCACGTCTGCCCGTCCTGACTTCGCGCTGGTACTCGGTGACCCGAGACCGCGGATAGTCATCGGTGACATCGAATCGATCGTCGTGCGTGTTGATCGGACTCAGGCGATACAGTGCTCGAAGCAGGGCGGTCTTCCCCGCTTCGTTCTTTCCCACCAGGCATGTGATGTCGCCGGTCTCGACGACATTGGAGTCTCGAATGGATTGGAAATCGCGAATGGTGAAGGTCTTGAGGAGCATGAGACGTCCCGCATGGTAAGTGAGGCCCTTGGCGCTGCCCGAGATGTGTCCGATCGCTCGGCCTCAGTCAACCGTTGCCCGAACCGATGGGAGAGGGCGTCCAGCGCGCGCTGCGTGAAAATAAAAAAGGACGTCGTGCGCGCGGCCTTCGGGAACCGGGCCCGACCGTGGCGGCACGGTCGAGCTCGCGCGCCGGTTGCCACGTGCTACCCACTCGGTCGCTCGAGCGCGGCGGCCAGGTGGGCGAGTCCTTCGCGGATCGTGGCCTCGTCGAAGGGCGCGAACCCCAGCAGCAACCCCTTCGGGTCTGGACGCCGCAACGTGTACCGATCGAGCGCGAGGACTTCGACCCCGTGGTCCATCGCGGCGGTCTCGGCTTCACGCGACGTCATGTCGTTGCGCAGGAAGCCCACGGTATACAACCCCGCCCTCGTGCCCGAGATGTCGAGCAGGCCTTGCAGGTATTGCTGTCCCCCCTCGAGCAGGGCCGCCAAACGAGTCGCATACAGGTCACGCATGCGCCGCAGATGGCGGCCCAGGTGTCCATCGACGATGAAGTCGCAGAGCACGGCCTGCTCGAGGCTCAGCGAGCGAAAGTCGGTCCGAATTCGAAACGCGACGAAAAAATCGGCGAGCGACGGCGGCAGCACGACGTACCCCACGCGCACCGACGGGAAGAGGAGCTTGCTGAAGGAGCCAATGACGATGACACTCGAGTTGCGATCCAGGCTTTGCAGAGTGGGAATGGGCTGCCCTTCGAATCGGTACTCGCTGTCGTAGTCGTCTTCGATGATGAACGCGCCTGCGCCCGCCGCCCACTTCAGGACGGCCATCCGTCGTTCGAGCGACATGCTCATCCCGAGTGGGAACTGGTGCGCGGGCGTCAGGTACGCGCCTTTGGGCCGGGCGCACGCCCTCACCCCTGCGACGACGGATAGACCCTGGTCATCGACCGGTACCGGGATGACGCGCGCGCCAACGCCGCCAAAGGCGATCGCGGCGCCGAAGTAGCCCGGGTCTTCCATCCAGACTGGCTCGCCGCGCTTGAGCAGTAGACGCGCGAGGAGATCGAGCGCCTGCTGGATACAGGAGACGAGGACAATCTGATCGGGGGTGCATCGCACGCCCCTCGAAGAGCCGAGGTAGTGGGCAATTGCTTCGCGCAGGGGCCGGTAGCCGCGTCGGTCATCCTCAGTCTGCAACCACGACCTGCACGCGCGTGCGCGCCGGGCGGCGAGACGGCCCCAGAGATCGGCGGGGAACTCGGCGATCGCCGGGTCCTGCATCCTGAACGGCCGGAGCGCACCGGTGGGCCCCAGGCCGGCGAGGGCCTTTGGCCGAGCGTATGCGGAGGTGACGCGGCGAATGTACGCGGGCGGAATCGCGAGTCGCGGCCGAGAATGACTCATTCGTTTTGACGCGAGCATTTACCCACGTCCCTGACCCGACGCGTGCGGACAGGTATCCCTCGCTGCGCAGGCGCTCGAAGACGTTCACGACCGTGCCGCGGGCGATGCGGTGCAAGCGCGCGAAATCTCTCGACGCCGGGAGCCTCGTCCCGGGGCCGAGCCGTCCCTCGAGGATGGCGCTCCGCAGCTCAGCGTACAGCCAGGCGGCAAGCGTCTGTCGCGGGCTTCGGGGATCGAGCGTCAGCTCGAACGTGGTGATGGCCTTAGGCACAGGCGCCTGATTGGTACAGTGAAAACACGGGAAAATGGCTCCTATTGACTGGACCAATACCACCATAATATCTGCAGAGTGGGCTGACCGGCACCCTGGCCGCTGGCGGCCGGCGCATGAGTTCACGCGAGAGCTGCCGCCCTGCGCATCGTTTTCATGAGAGAGGTGCGGTGGTCGGCCGCGGCGGGCGTCGCACTCCTGATCGACCGCCGGGCTCGAGCGGCCGCCATCGCACTGGCCATCGCGGTCACGGTGGTGGCACTCATCATGTTTCCGCCACTGCTGTCGGTTGTGACCCGTCCCTCGGAGCTGGCCACCGCCGACAACTATCTCTTCGACACCTTGCTCTTTACTGGCAACATCTTTCTTTTAGCAGCGGCAATTAAGGGCGACGCATGCGTCGCCCCTACCAATGAACGGAGGTAACGAGTGGCTAGCCAGCTCTTCGCAAAGAAACCGCTCTCGACCATCATGGCGGAGGCATCGGACACGGGCGAACACGCTCTCAGGCGCTCGCTCGGTCCGATCAATCTGATCACGCTCGGGATCGGTGCCATCATCGGGACGGGGATCTTCACGCTCACGGGCATCGCTGCGGCGCAGTTCGCGGGGCCGGCGATCGTGTTGTCCTTCGTCATTGCGGGCTGCGGCTGCGTGTTCGCGGGGCTCTGTTACGCCGAATTCGCGTCGATGATCCCGATCTCGGGGAGCGCATACACGTACGGGTATGCGACGATGGGCGAGATCGTCGCGTGGATCATTGGATGGGCCCTGGTACTGGAGTACGCCTTCGGGGCGGCCACGGTCGCGGTGGGGTGGAGCGGCTATGTCAGCAGCCTCCTCGGATTCTTCGGGGCGAAGCTCCCGTTCAACCCAACGCCGGCTGTCGGGATCTCGCTGTTCGGGCAGACGCTGCATGCCCACGTCGACATTTTCGCCCTGGCGGCGATCGTGGTCGTCACCGCGATCCTCGTCGTGGGCGTGCGGGAATCCGCCAACGTCAACAGCGCGGCGGTGATGGTCAAAGTATCCGTCGTCCTGATCTTCATCGCCCTGGCGGCCGCCTACGCGCTCGGCAACTGGCCGCACATGGTCGCGAACTGGCACCCGTTCATTCCGAAGAATCAAGGCAGCTTCGGTCAGTTCGGATGGTCAGGCATCATGCGGGGCGCCGGTGTGGTGTTCTTTGCCTACATCGGGTTTGACGCGGTCTCGACGGCTGCGCAGGAGTCGAGGAATCCTCAGAAAGACATGCCGTTCGGAATCCTCGGGTCGCTGATCATCTGCACCGTGCTCTACATCGTCGTGTCCGGTCTGCTAACGGGCGTGAAGAACTACACGACCTTGAACAGTGCCGCGCCGGTCGCGGACGGCGCGGCGGCGATCGGTATCCGGTGGGGCATCCTCGTCATCGACATCGGGGCGATCGCCGGGCTCTTCTCCGTCATGCTGGTCATGCTCTTGGGTCAATCTCGCGTCCTCTACACCATGGCGCACGACGGTTTGCTGTGGTCATGGGTCGGCAAGATCCATCCGCGATTCCGGACCCCGTACCTCACGTCCATCGTCGTCGGATGCTTCGTCGCGTTCCTCGCAGCGTTTTTCCCCATTGTCTTTCTCGGCAAGCTCGTGAGCCTCGGCACGCTGCTGGCCTTCACGATCGTGTGTCTCGGCGTGTGGATCATGCGGGTCAGGCGACCGGATGTGCCGCGTCCGTTCCGCACGCCGTTCGTCCCGGCCGTGCCGATCGCGGGCATGGTTGTGTCGGTCGCGCTCATGCTGTCGCTGGACTTCCCCGCATGGGTCGGCTTTGGCTCGTGGATGATCTTCGGGCTCTTCATCTACTTCCTCTATAGCCGGAAGCACAGCACCGTGCAGTTGGGACTCGCGGCGCAAGGTCGACAGCCTCCTTCGCGCCAATCGGCACCGGTGGGCTAGTCGCGACGCGGATGGGCGGGGGTGGGCGACGTAGGCGTCGCCTACGGCGCACTGCCCGATAATAAACAGTGAAGCTTGCCAGTTTACCTGTTATGTTGCAGGTATGCTGGCATCCTCATGGCACGGCAGACGCTCGAGATCGCGGTAGCGGACTTCGCTCGCGCGATCGGGCTCTTGGTGCGGCGCATGCGTTCGGCGGCCGCATCGCACGGGCTCTCGCTGACGGAGACGGCCGTCATGGGACGTCTGGCGCGCGATGGGCCGGCGACCACGGCGGAGCTCGCCCGCGGGGAAGGGATGAAGCCGCAGTCGATGGGCGCCACGATCGCGGCCCTCGAGGAGATGGGCATGGTCGCCCGCCGGCCTCACCCGACGGATGGCCGCCAGGTCAACATCACGTTGACACCCAAGGGGAGCGCGGTACGGCAAGGCGTGGGTGATGCGAAGCGGACGTGGCTCACGCAGGCCGTCGCGCGCCTGGACGAGCACGAGCGGGATACCTTGTTTGCCGCAGGCCAGATCATCGCGCGACTGCTCGACACGTGAGGGAGCTCCGGCGAGGCGCGGGGGCCATCGACCCAGCAGCACCCACCGCGACCAACCACTCGCGCCCGGCCACAGCGGCCGGCGGGCCGTTGTCGCATGCGTGGCGCGCGCTGAGACACCGCAACTTCAAGCTCTTTTTCTTCGGCCAGAGCACCTCGCTGATCGGCACGTGGATGACGCGCCTCGCGACGACCTGGCTGGTCTATGAGCTGACCCATTCCGCGCTGCTGCTGGGAGTCGTGACGTTCGCGGGACAGATCGCCGCGTTCCTGCTGGGTCCATTTGCCGGTGCATGGGTCGAGCGGCTCGATCGACGGCGGCTCCTCGTGTGGACGCAAGCGCTGGCCGCGGTGCAGTCGCTTTCGCTCGCCGTCCTCACGCTGACGCACGTCATTACGATCGGTGAGATCGTCGCGCTCGCCAGCTTCCAAGGACTGATCAACGCGTTCGACATGCCGGGACGCCAGTCTTTTCTGGTCCAGATGGTCGAGGATCGCCAGGACCTCAGCAACGCGATCGCCATCAACTCCTCGATGGCGAACGGTGCACGACTCGTCGGGCCGGCCATCGCGGGGCTCGTGATCGCCGCGGTCGGCGAGGGCTGGTGCTTCCTCATCGACGGCGTGAGCTACCTCGCCGTGATCGCCTCGTTGTTGATGATGCACGTCAAGCCCCTGAACGTGCAGCGCAGCGCGAGCAGCATGCTCGAGCAGGTGCGCGAGGGTTGGGATTACGTCCGCTCGTTCGTGCCGATCCGTACTATTCTCATTCTCTTTGCGGTGTGCAGCTTGATGGGCTACCCCTACGGGGTGCTCCTGCCGATCTTCGCCGGCCAGGTGCTGCACGGGGGTGCCACGACGCTGGGCTGGTTGACCGCCGCTTCGGGCGTCGGTGCTTTGACCTCGGCGGTCTCACTGGCGGTCCGGAAGACGGTTGTCGGGCTCACTCGGATGCTGCAGATCGCGTCTGCGATGCTCGGTGGAGCACTCATCGGCTTCGGGTTATCGCACACGCTATGGCTCTCACTCCTCCTCATGGTCTTTGCCGGTTTCGGCCTGATTCAGAGCGCGTCGGTCAGCAACACGATCATTCAGACGCTCGTGCCCGAGGACAAGCGCGCTCGGGCGATGGGCTACTATACGATGGCGTTCTTCGGCGCGGCCCCCTTCGGCAGTCTCTTCGCGGGCGCGCTGGCCCACCGCATCGGGGCCCCGCACACCGTCATTATCACGGGCACGTGCTGTGTCGCCGGCTCAATCTGGTTCTGGCTGCAGCGCCCCAAGATCCGCGCGATCATCCGACCGATCTACCAGGACATGGGTTTGCTACCGCTCCCGGAGGAAGCGCTGATCGTCGATGAGGCGGAACCGGTCGTGTGAGAGGGCACGGGATACATAGCGCGGCGCGCTGTATCGAGCCCGATCGGCGGGCCCCGTGTATGATGCCGCCAGCGGGCGACGCATGGCGTCGCCCGTCCCGGTCCGGAATGCGTGGGGTGTGCGGCCATCCGAGGGTAGTGGTCGGCCCGGGACGTTTACGCGCAGGCCACCGGCAATGAGACGTAGGCTTGCGCCGTCTCGCTGCTGGACAGTCGATTCCCGGGAGGAGAAGGAGTCTCGTGGAAGCCGTTCGCCTTGAAGGGCCGACCGTTGCATTGGTGCCGCTCACGCTCGAGCATCGTCCGGCGCTGACTCCCGTGTTGCTGGACCCCGCGATCTGGCAGTTTACGCTGCATCGCCTCGAGACACCGGACGAGGTATCGCGCTACGTGGTCGCGGCGGTGGACGATGCTGCGGCGGGACGTGCGCTCGCATTTGTGATCGTGCTGAAGGAGACCGGGGAGATCGTGGGAAGCACGCGCTACCACTCGGTCGAGCCTGCCCATCGCCGCCTCGAGATCGGCCATACCTGGATCGCGAGGCGGTGGCAGCGTACGCAGGTCAACACCGAAGCGAAGTTTCTCTTACTCCGGCATGCCTTCGAGGATCTGCAGTTTCGTCGCATCCAGTTCCGCTCCGGCAGCAACAACGAGCCGTCGCAGCGCGCGATCCTGCGACTCGGCGCACGTGAGGAGGGGACGCTCCGCGGCTATGAGGGTCCAGATCCGATGACCGGGCGCGACGTCGTGGTATTCAGCATCCTAGCGCCGGAATGGCCTGGTGTGAAGGAGCGCCTCCAGGCGTTGATGACGCGGCGCCCGCTCCCGCGCCCGTAGACATCGGCGAGCCGCGTCGTCAGCGGCGAAGGCGATACAGGGCTCGGATTCGCGCCAGCGGCGGAGGATCAGGCGGTCGGTCTTCGCAATGATTGTTGGTGTCGCTATAGAGTCGAAAGATCTGGCGACATCCGGATCTGTCAACGGAAGCGCCGGGCGTAGCCGCTCTGCTCGATCAGATGCGGAGGATCCTTCATCGCGATGATCGTGCGGAGCGCAGCCGCCTTGTCCGACGAAAGCTCGTAGAACGCCTGGCAGATTTTATAACCCTCGTAGTACCCGAGGTCGGGCGGTCCAACGCGATTTGTCGCCGCGCCGTTGTACAGCCACGGCTTGAGATCATTCGACTTGACGTCGGATTGAAAGGCGTGCCAGAGGTCTTGCTCGTGCGAATCGCCATAGGCCTTCGCGGCTTCGTCGATATCGTGTCCGGTGATCAGCTCGGAGATGAAATCCGCCGCGCCCTCGTTCAGGACCGCAGTGGTGAGATCCGTGCCGTGCGTCTGCTGCTGATAGTGCACGAGCTCGTGGATGACGATCGAGACCACGTCGCTCAAATGGATGCGCGAGCCCGTATCCGCAAACATCTCGGCACCGATGATGAGTCCGTTCTTGCTGTCCGTACCTCCGGAGTTACGGCGCCCGATCACGAAATACACCGTAGGGAATACGGCGTCCGGATACATCGTTTTGAGGCGGACGAAGTCCTGCCGGATCTCCGGGACGAAATGCTGCATCTGCTCCGTGTTTGCACGGACCTGCTCGTAGTAGGCCGGGTCCTGTAAGATTCGCTTCGCCAAGGCGTCGGCGCTGATGATGCGGTACGGGATGAAATCCTTGACACCCTGCGAGGCCCTGTCGAGGTAGTCACGTTTCAGCAAGCCCGCCAACTGATCTGCCCCAGAACCGGCCTGGCTCTTCCATTCGTCGAATGCGTGCCAGAATCGATCGATGTCCGCGGTATAGATCTCCGCGGCCGCAGGATCCCTGTTCAGCTCTGGTGCCTGACTCGTGTCTTGCGCGCGACTCTCGATGGTGGTGAGAGACAGCGCGATGGCTACGAGAGTGACCTGCATACCTGGTGTTTGCACGGTGATCTCGGCTGATTGAGAGATGCGGGGGGCCCATTCGCTCGGAACCTGCCCGTGCGGACCATACGCCGCGAGTCTATCCGCCTGCAGCATCGGTGATGACAACGCTGGCCGCCGAGTCGTTTGAAAGCCGACCGGGTCGCTGGAATCGGTCTTGACGAGCTCGAGGTACCTACGCGGCGCGCAGGATGTCCAATGGGTCCGTTGTCGCAGCTCGTATCGCCGGCAGCACGCAGGCGGCGAACGATACTAGAACCAGGATTGCTTCGGCGCTCAGCAGGGCGACCGCATCGGTCGGGTACACGCCGTAGAGCCACGCGGCCAGCAGCTTGGCGGTCCACATGGCGAAGAATGCGCCGAGTGCCGTGCCGCCGAGCACCATGACGGCGGCGTCATGCAAGACCAGACGAAACACGTCGAGCTGGCTGGCACCGACCGCGATTCGGATGCCAAACTCTCGTCTGCGCTCCCCGACTGTGTAAGCCAGCACGCCGAAGAGCCCGAAGGAGGAAAGGAAGAGCGCCAGGCCGCCGAACGCGACGAACAGGCTGGCAACGAAGTGTCGAGCCTCGACGATCTCATCGAATTCGGTTCGCCATGGTTCCACGAAGCCCTGGGCGCCCGAAGTGATGAGGGCACGGCGGGTGTCGAGGGCAATGTGCGCGCCCGTGCCCGACGCGACGCTCGTCCTGGCGCGGACCGCGACGATCCGGTAGCGCGAGCGATTGTGCGGTAAGACCGCGTAGATCATCGGATCCCGCGGGAGGTCGGGATCCGCGTTGAACTCGAAGGACGCCGAACGGGCGATTCCCACTACGGGCAGCCATGTCGATGTGGAGTTTGCGTCGCCAAGGGAAATCTGGCCGCCCACCGCACCGCCATGCGGCCAGAGCTTTCGCGCGGCCTGGGCGTCGACGATGACAACTCCTGGTCCAGTCGCGTCGCCCGGCTCGAAGTCGCGTCCCGCCACGACGGGAATGCCCAACGTCCGAAGGACGTCGGGATCTACGACGACGTATGAGCGAAGAAGGAGGCGGTGGCCTGATTCGCCCGAGCTCGCACTGCGAACGACATGTGAACGCGGGGTCGCGAAGGTCATCGCAGCCACGGCCTGGACGTCGTCCACGCGACGGAGTCGGTCCACGAGACCGCCTGCTGCTCGGGCCACCGCGCTGCCCGTCGAGTCTGTAGGCGCGAGCCTGGCGTACACTTCCAGCAGTCGGTCGCTGTCGAAGCCGAACTCGTAGCTGCTGACGCGCCGTGCCGCTTTGACCAGGAGGCCGGCTCCCAGGAGCAATGCGATTGTCAGCGCGATCTCGCCGATGACAATCGGGTTGTAGCGATGTGCGCGACCGGTCGTCGTGCCGGCGTGGTCTTCGGAGAGGTCCCGCGACCGTCGCGCGCGCCGTTCGCCAGGCGGGAATCAGGCCGACGAGCGCGATCGTCAGAGCCGCCGCAGCCAACACCAATGCGAATACTCTCCAGTCGAGTCGCGGGAACGAGAATCCCGATCGATGCGACCGTCGCCGGCATTCGATACTCGAGGAGGTGGAGACCAACGATGGCCAGTGCAGCACCGAGGATCGCACCCAGGGCCGACATCACGACGCTTTCGGCGGCGAGCAGTCGGGTCAGTGCGTCGCGAGTCGCACCGAGTGCGAGGCGAACGGCGAGCTCCTGACGTCGCGAGAGCCCGCGCGCGAGCATCAGGCTCCCGAGATTGGCGCACGCGAGGAGGAGCACGGCGATTGCTGCGGCAACCATTGCGTCGTGGGTTGCGCGGAGGGGTGCGGGCGGTGGCGTGAGTGGTAACAGGCGGAACGCAAATGGGGCCGGGCCATTGCCGTACGTGTTGGTGAGGCGAGCCGCAACCACGGCGAGCTCCGCTCGAACCTGAGTGGGTGATATGCCAGGCTTGAGCCGAACGACTGAACGCACCCAGTACGCGGCGGCGGGCGGTGGTGCCGACGGCCCAGGGAGCCATACAGCAGCGTCCCAAGAGTCGGTGATCGCTGGGGGGAGCACGCCGATCACCGAATAGGTCCGATCGTCAACCGTGATCGTCGCACCTGCGAGCGTGCGTCGGCCGGCAAACTGCCGCTGCCAGAGGCCCTGGCTCACGACGGCCCCGGCTGGATCGTGGTCTTGCACATCCGGGAATCGACCCAGGGCCGGCCGAACGCCGAGGAGGGAGAAGAGGTTGCCACTTGTCATCTCGGTCCAAACATCTTCGGAGCCCGCAGGACCGCTGACGATAGCCGGCGAGCCTGCGGCGTACGCAATGCTACTATAGAACTCCGTGCCCTCGCGCAGCTGCGTGTACTGCTCCGCGCTCGAGACCGTGCCCTGGGTCCCCAGCCGAGGTCGAGGATGGTGTACAGATGCGTCGGATCCCGATACGGGACGTACGGATGGACGACGGCTTCGAGCGCTGCGAAGGTGAGCGTGCACACCGCCAGCGCGATGCCAAGCGACCCGACGCCCGTGACGAAGAAGCCCGGCGTGCGGCGCAGTGACCGCATTGCGAGCCCGACGTCGCGGGCCAACGAGGTCGGGGATGGACGCCATCGGGCGCGTTCCGCGCCCGAGATAGGAGAAAGGAGAGAGGAGCCACCGCGATTCCCGTCCTAGACCGGTAGGGGCGACGCTATACGTCGCCCTTGGATGAGGCACCGTGCGCACATGGTCCGGCCGCTCATCTACCGAGGACGAGTCGCACCCTACTAATGTTGCGGTACCCCATGTCCTCGATTCGAACGGCGCGCCTCCTACTCCGACCATTCGCGATCGGTGATCTCGACGCATTTGCGGCGCTCGATGCGGACCCGAAGGTCCGGGAGTTCTTCCCGTCGGTGCTGAGTCGAGCCGAGAGCGACGCGTCGGCTGCCCGCTACATGAAGCATTGGGAGCGACACGGCTTCGGCCGGTGGACGATCGAAGTCCCGGGTGTCACGGCCTTTGCGGGGATCGTCGGGCCGATGTACGTCCCGTTCTCGGCGGCGTTCACGCCGGCGGTGGAGATCGGCTGGCGCCTCGCCCAGCCCTACTGGGGACAGGGTTATGCGATCGAGGCAGCTCGGGCGACCTGTGATTTCGGGTTCGATACGCTGCGGTTGAGCGAGATCGTCGCGTTCACGGTGCCGAACAACGTCCGCTCGCGCCACGTCATGGAGCGGCTCGGGATGACGCACTCATCCGAGGACGACTTCGACAGCCCGCTCGTACCGGAGGGGCATCCGATGCGACGGCACGTGCTGTACCGATTGTCGGCCGGTGTCCTGAAAGAGAGGAGCGCCCATGCGTGAGCTTCGGTACGCACTCCGTCGTCTGCGCGGCAGTCCCATGTTCACGATCGGCGCAACCCTCACGCTGGCGATCGCGATCGGCGCGACGGCGTCGGTGTTCAGTCTCGTCGACGGGGTGCTGCTCAAGGCGTTCCCCTACCGCAGTCCGGACCGAGTGCTGACGATCTGGGAAAGCAACCCCGCCCGACAACGACCTCGGGCCACCGTCGCGACCGCGACGTTCTTCGACTTCCAGGCGCAGAACAGGAGCTTCACGGCGCTGGCGGCGACCTGCTGCGGCCCGGTACCGATGACGGTCACCTGGCCGCACGAGGCCGAGCAGGTGCTGGCCCTTGTCGTCACGGGAGACTACTTCAAAGTCCTCGGCATCACGCCGATCCTCGGGCGTCCGCTTTCGCCCGACACCTCAGCCTCCGAAGTGGTGATCGGCTACGGGTACTGGCAGCGGCGGTTCGGCGGGTCCCCGTCGGTGATCGGCCGCACGATCCTCCTCGACAACGGCAATGACCAGCGACCCACGCCGCGACACAGCTACACGATTGTCGGTGTGATGCCGCGAGGGCTCGCCGGACCGGTGGAGCTGTGGACGCCGATCTTCTTCGAGCCGATCGAGGCAAACGACCACGAGGATCGCTACCTCGATGTCTACGGGCGTCTCAAGCCTGGCGTCACGCCGGAAGCAGCGCAACGCGATCTCGGGACCACTGCCGCGCGGTTGGCGGTCGCCTATCCCAAGACCAACGCACAGTGGTCGGTCGTGACCATGCCGCTGCTCGACGTCCTCGTCGGCCGCGTCCGTCCGGCGCTCCTCACCCTACTAGCTGCGGCGGGATGCGTCCTGTTGATCGGCGCAGCGACGCTCGCCAATCTCTTTCTCGTCCGATGCCTGGCGCGGCAGCGTGAGATCGCGGTGCGCGTTGCCCTGGGCGCAGCGCCCGGACGACTCGTCCGCGAGCTGGCGGTCGAAGCCGCGACGTTGGCGCTCGGGGCCGGTGCGATCGGTGTCGGCGTGGCGGTCGTAGGCGTCCGGGCGCTCCGCACCTTGGCGCCGGCGACCCTGCCGCGTCTGAGCGAGATTGGCGTGGACGCGCGCGTGGTCGCCTTCTGCGCGCTCGCCTCGATCACCACGGCCTTCGTGTTCGGGCTGCTCCCGGCGTGGGCCGCGTCGCGGACCAGTCTGGCAGAACTCCTCAAGGAAGGCGGCCGCGGTACGGGATCGGCACAGCGCAATCGCCTGCAGGAGGCGCTCGTGGTGGTGCAGGTCGCAGTGGCGGTCGTGCTTCTCACGGGCGCCGGTCTCTTGGTCGCGAGCTTCGCACACTTCGAGCGCATCGACCCTGGCTTCCGTCCGACCGGCGTGCTCACGGCGCAGATCGCGCTCAGTCCCGCGCGCTACCCGACCCCGGAGCAGGCTGTCGGGTTCCTCACCAGTGTGGAGGACCGGCTCACGGCGCAGCCTGGCATTGAAGCGGCGACTGTAGCGTATACTCTGCCTGGGGGTGGCACCAGCAACGCACCCCCGTTCACGATTGTGGGCGATCCAGCCTTGGATCCGATCCACCTGCCGATTGCGAATCGGACCACCGTCGGAGTGGGATACTTCCGCACGATGGGGATCACACTGGAACGAGGGCGCACGCTACGTCCCACCGACGACAGACGCGCCGTCAAGGTTGCTGTGATCGATCAGCTGTTGGCGCGCCGGTATTTTGGAAGCCGCAATCCGATCGGACGGCAGCTCCGGTTCCCCGTCATTGGCAACGACACCCTGACGATCGACATCGTCGGAGTCGTGCGATCCGTCAAGCAGTTCGGTCTCGCAGCGGAGACCGTGCCGCAGATCTATATGCCCTTTGCCCAGCGGCTGGACAACGCATGGGTGAAGGATGGGGTGAACGCATTTGTCCTCATCCGCGCGGTCGGTGATCCCGATGCTCAAACGCGCACCATCAAGACCGTGCTCGCCAGCTTGGACCCGATGGTACCGCTCTACCACTTCGAGACATTGAGCGAGCGTGCCGCGCAGTCGGTTGGAACGACGCGGTTCTCGAGCTTTCTCGCCTCGCTCTTTGCGGTCGTCGCGCTGATCCTCGGCTCGATCGGTATCTACAGTGTGCTCGCCTACATTGTCGGGCAGCGCCAGCGCGAGATCGCGGTTCGCATTGCGTTGGGCGCAAGCGCCTCGCACGTCATGAGCGGCGTTGTGCAGCATGCGCTCATCCTATCGGGCATCGGCATCGCGATCGGATCCGTCGTAGCCTGGGTGCTCACGCGCGCTCTCGCCGGTCTCTTCCTCGGCGTGAGTCCGCACGATCCCATCGCCTTCGCCGGTGCTGCCGCATTGTTCCTGGCCGTGGCACTGGCGGCGGCGAGCGTGCCAGCATTCCGCACCACGCGGATCAATCCGGTGGTGGCGCTTACGTCGGGGTGAGGGGGACGGCGCTCGCGACGCGCGAGGTAACGGGCGACGCACGGCGTCGCCCCTACTCGGTGGTTTACTGGGACGCTGCCGTCGCCCCCTGCGCAATGATAATCTCCTGGGCGCGGGCGTCGTCGTCCCTACGCGTGGCAAGGGCTAGTGGTCAGGGACTACTGGCCAGTGACAAATCTCAGGCCGGTGGCACATTGCCGTGACCAGCCCTACAGTTTGTTCGCCAGCCACCAGCCACCAGCCACCAGCCACCAGCCACCAGCCACCAGCCACCAATCCCTATGCTCCACCGATGCACCTGGGCGTCGACCGACGATCTCCTCATGCAGCAGTATCACGACCAGGAATGGGGGGTTCCGGTCCATGAGGATCGCACGCACTTCGAGTTCCTGCTGCTCGAGGCGGCGCAGGCTGGACTCAGTTGGTCGATTGTGCTGCGGAAGCGGGAGGGCTATCGGGCGGCGTTCAGCCAGTTCGATCCGCAACGGGTCGCGCGATATACGAAACGGCGGATAGGGCGGCTAATGGTTGATCCCGGCATTGTACGAAACCGGCTCAAGATCGAAGGCGCTGTCCGCAATGCCCGTGCCTTCCTCGAGGTTCGCGATGAGTTCGGGAGCTTCGATGCGTATTGCTGGACGTTCGTCAACAACGCGCCCAAGGTGAATCGATGGAAGGCCGCGCGTCAGGTCCCGGCGACGTCCAGCGAATCGGATCTGTTGAGCAAGGACCTCAAGCGACGGGGACTCACGTTCGTCGGGTCCACTATCATTGTATTCGTACATGCAGGCCGTCGGCATGGTAAACGACCATCTCGTCGACTGCTTCCGATACCGCCAGGTGGGCGCGGCGCGGCCGCCGCGGCCGCTACGCGGCCGAGAGAGTAGAAAGACAGAGAGTAGAAAGTAGACAGACCCCCCTACGCGGCGTGCGTTAGCGCCCGTCGGCCGGCCATGGCTGTTTGCGTAGGCAATTGCTACGTTCTAGGTGACTATCGAACGTGGGTCGCCTTCTTCTCAACTCGAGCATTGGGTAGATCTGTGGATCCGGCAACCCTCAACGGGATCGCAGAGATCATCGTTCCGACAGTGAGCGTCGTGATGTTTGGCGCTTTCGGTCTGATGTGCTTTCCATCCATCCGGACGGCGTTCGCGGAGCGCCTGCGCAGCCGCGCCCTCCGGCACGCCGATGCCACCGACGTGGTCTCGCAGTTGAGCGCACTGCGCGGCGAGGTCTATGCGCTGCGCGTTGAGCTAGCCGACGTCAAGCGAGCGGTCGGCGCTGGCCCGTCGCCTCAGGATTATCCGGCGCTGCCGCCGGGGAAAACCGGGTAAGATTGGGGCCAGGGATGCGGGGTCCGGGTTCGGGAACGACCGCCGGAAAATGAGATCCCGCGGACCCGTCGTCAGATGCGACGAGAGGCACCACCTCCAAGGCGGCGCCTCTCTCGTTGCCTCATTTCGGACCAGCGCGGCGGTGATCTCAGTGCTTCCGGAAGAACGGAGCGTCGGGAAGTGGAATCGTCCGGGGCCTGGCGGCCCTACGCACACTTCGCGATGATCGGACGCGGGCGGCGCTGCCGAAGTTCGCCGGCAGAGAGAGGGACTGGTTAAAGACGACAAAACTCGGAAAAGCGAAATCCGGATCCGACAAGGTCACAACCGGCACCGGTGACCCCGTCGCGGCTATCTGTGCGGCCGTGAAGACCATGACGGTATCGCTGCCTGCGCCGACCGCCCACAGCCACCCTCTGGCATCGAACGTGACGCCCCACATTTGACTGCCGGTGCTGGCCGCCGTCGTGATGATCACGGGAGGAGTGGGGCTGCCACTGGCCGTCAACTGGCTCGGTGTGAACATCACGATCGTGTTGGTGCTGTGATTCGCCACCCAGAGGTTCCCGTGCGGGTCGAACTGCACACCCGCCGGTCCCACAAGCGAGGCGATTGACCCGAGCGTATCGACGGGATCGACGGCACCCGACGCCGCCAGTTGACTCGCGTTGTACTTGAGGAGCGTCGAACCACCGTAATTCGAAGCCCAGAGGTCTCCGTCCGCGTCAAACACGATCCCGGGCGTCAGGCCCAGAGCGCCGCTCGTGATGAGGATTGTTGGACTCTGCGTCCCGCCCGCCGTGAGCTGTGTAGGCGTATACGCCTTCAGCGCGCCGACGTCACCGACCCAGAGGTTGCCCTGCTTATCGAACGCCATCGAATAGGGTTCGGAGAGGGACGCGTCACTAATGACGATGGCGGACGCTGTATCGCCGGGCGTCGTCTGCTGTGCCGGACTATACATCCGGATTGTCCGAGCCGTCGGGTTGGCAACCCAGAGGTTTCCATTGGCATCAGCAGTCATGCCGGCCACGGGGGCGTCGCCTAAGGTGTCGGCCGGCGCGGGCGATTCCGCGCTGTGCAGCTGTGGGCCGGTGTAGCCATCGAGTTCCGGGCCGTCCAAGCTCCCGACCCACATCGCGCCGTATTGGCGCTCGAATGCGTACTTGATCGTCACCTTCACAGTATCGTGCGATGCCACGACTGCCGGGTTGCCCGTAATGTGCGCGGTATCAATCAGGCCGCCGACAACCGAATCCCGCATGCCCACCGAATCGGCGGCGATGGTATAGGTACCAATCGAGAGGCCCGTGAACACTTGTGAGCTCGTAACGGATTTGCTGTACCCATTGGGTCCGGAGACGGTAATCGCGGGCGTCATGCCGGTAGAGGTCACAGCAACTGATAGGGTACCCGTCGGGGCCGGCCCGGTCCTGTCCGAGTGGCAGCCCGCAAGGGCAAGCGCAGCGCATGCCGCGCCGACGGCGAGTGCGCGGTCGAACGGAGCAAACATGACAATCCTCTCACGGGGTGGCGCCGGCGGCCGGCCCTCGAGAGGAACGGCTGCTCGATCCTACGGCGGTGGCTTGGCGGCGGCGGTCACGACGCTTGCGTGACAGCTGTCGATGCGCTCGACACTGTCAAGACGTGCAGGTTGCCGAGCGCGTCACGCCACGGGCGCTTCGTCTTGCATTGCGTTGGATGCCAGATGGGCGACGCACGCGTCGCCCCTACCCAGTGATCCCCATCAATGTGCGGCCAGCGCCCGTCGTTGCCGTTCCCCGGACCCCGTAGCCGGACCCGAATCCCGTGACGTCTCTAGCGAGGCGGTGCGGCCGCCGTGGCGGCTGGCTCACCGCCGGGGAACGGTCCAAGTGCCGGACCATCCCATTCGCGCAGGTGCGCGACCCAGCGGTACATGACCACAACGGTTGTGATGAACGCTGCGGTGCCCAAGATCACTGCACCACCGCCCGCAAACTCGTCACCGACGAGTGAGAGCGGGAAATCTTTCCCGGAGAAGGCGACCATTGCCGCGATCAGAACGCCGATCAGCCCTTCACCGACGATGAGGCCGGAAGCGAGCAGGACACCTAACTGCTTGACGCCCGCCGGGTTCGCGCGCCGGTCTGCAAGACGGTCGTAATACCATCCTGCGACCGCGCCCACGACCACCACCAGCGTGCTCTGCGTGGGCAGGTACATCCCGAGTCCCACTGCGAGCGGGGACAGGTGCGCACTCCGCGTCGAGCGGCGTAGAAACTCATCGATGATGATCATCACGACGCCGATCCCGATACCAACTTCGATCAAGCTCCAATCCACGTTGTTCTGCAGCACGCCCTGCGCGAGTGCCGAGATCAGGCCGGCCTGCGGTGCAGGCAGCGGATGCGCCCGCAGCGGCCCGATGCCGCCGGCGAAGCCATAGGCGTTATTCAGCAGGTCGAGAATCGGTGGGATGATCGCGGCGCCGGCGATGACGCCAATCACGAGCGCGACCTGCTGTTTCCAGGGCGTCGCGTCTACGAGCTGTCCCGTTTTGAGATCCTGCAGGTTGTTGTTCGCGATCGTGGCGACTGCGAAGACCACTGCCGTCACAAAGAGGGCGTAGGCCACCAGGGCAGGCTGTGCGGATACGGGCAATGTCGAGCGTACGCCGAATACCAAGAGCAGCGCAGCGCCGATCACTGCGAGGATGCCGATGCCCGACAGAGGACTGTTCGAGGAGCCAATGAGGCCTGCCATATAGCCGCAGACAGCCGACACGAAGAAGCTCATCACTGCGATGTAGAGCAGGCCCGCGATCGCCAGCAGGGCCATGTGCCCGTTCAGCGCGCCGTTCGATTGGAAGTTCGCGAGCAACACCGCAATCGGCACCAAACACACCACGGTGACTCCCGCGACGATGCCGATTGGGATATCGCGCTCGGTTCTCGGAAGCACGGCTTGGCCGCCGCCGGCCCGCCGGGCGTGCGACGCCGCGAGCGCCGACAGCAGCCCGCCGTACACGGGCTTCACCAGTTTGGCGAGCGTCCAGATCGCTGCGACGAGAATTGTGCCCGCGCCGACGAACCGAACCTGGTGGCTCCAGGTGGCCTGCGCGAGCGCAGCGGGCGCGAGGTGAGCGCTGCTCAGCACCGAATAATGAGGCACGCCCCAGAGCCACGCGATCAGGGCGCCGACGCCCATCGCGACTCCGACCCACAGGCCAACGAGATGACCGACGCCAAACAGCGCGAAGGAGAAGAACAGATCGAAACCCGTCACGCCACCGCGCGAGCCAAACCGGAAGTACCGCGTTAGGTCGCTGGCGAATATGCGCGTCGCCACCACCACGGCGAACACGGACGAGATGATCGACCCCCCGACGACCGCCCGAAGTCCGGCTCGGGCATCTGCGACCGCGCCCTTCGCCGCCTCGGCGCCGCCGCCTACCTTGAGTACTTCAGCGCACGCGACGCCTTCGGGATAGGGTAGATCCGACTGTGTGACGAGCGCGCGTCGGAGCGGAATGGAATACATGACGCCCAGGATGCCGCCCAGCGCGCAGATCGAGACGGACGTCCAGTAGGGGAAATGATTCCACCAGCCGATCATGACCAGGCCGGGAAGCACGAAGATGATCGAAGAGAGCGTGCCCGCCGCCGAAGCGACCGTCTGGACGATGTTGTTTTCCTGAATCGTCATTCCCTTGAATCCGCGCAGCACCGCCATCGAGATGACCGCCGCCGGGATCGACGTGGAGAAGGTCAGCCCGGCTTTGAGCCCGAAGAAGACGTTGGCCGCGGTGAACAGGAGCGTGATCACGACGCCAATGATCACGCCACGGACCGTCAACTCCTTGCGCGGCTCTACTGGCACGGTGGTCGGGGGCTAGTGGCTAGTGGCTGACGTAGAACCTCGACGTTCCACGGATGACGTGTCATGTCCATCGGCGTCGGGGTGCTCATTGCGCAGCCGGAGACGATGACCAGCCGGGTCCGCGGAGCGCACGACCGGCCTTGACTCCAGTTAGCGTGCCGTGATCGTACTCCAGCTGGCCGTTGACCAACACGTAGTCAACGCCCTGGCTCGGCTTGTTCGGCTCTGCAAACGTCGCCTCATCGATGATCGTCGCGGGGTCGAATACGGTGATATCCGCGAAGTAGCCCGTCTTCAAGAGACCCCGCTCGACGAGGTGTTCGCGTTGCGCAGGCATGGAGGTGATCTTGCGGATCGCTTCTTCGAGCGGCATGAGCTTGTGGTCCCTGACATAAACACCCAGGAACCGCGCCATCGTCCCCCACGCCCGCGGGTGAGTGAACTTCTCGTAGAGCGGTCCGTCCAGTTGTGTCACGCCTGCGTCCAGGCCGATGGACGTCCACGGTTGTACGAGCCCGGTGGCCAGGTCCTTCTCGCTCATGGCGAAATAGAGCGCCCCGGTCCGCCCGCTGTCCGCGACAATGAAGTCGAAGAGCGCGTCGAGCTCGGGCTTGTGCTCGGCTTGGGCCACCTGCGCCACGTTTTTCCCGTCGAACTGTTTTAGAGTGGGGTTGACGATGCCCGATAGCACGACGCCCGAGCCGCCACCGCAATCGACGTACAGGTTCTCCCAGTCCGTGTGATCCGCCGCCATGTCTGCCTTGATACGCTCGCGCGTGGGGGTATCCTGGAGGCGCTGCAGCATCTTCGCCGTGCCGCCGTCCGCCACCCAGGGTGGCAATGACGACGCGAGCGCCGTCGCCCCTGCGACGTAGGGGTACTGGTCGGCGCGAATGTCCAGTCCCGAGTCCCGAGCGGCCTGAATCTTTGCCACGATCTTGGTCATCGATCCCCAGCGCGGCTTGCCGGTCACCTTGAGATGGAAGACCTCGACGGGGAGACCTCCCTCGCGGCCGATGCGGATCGCCTCATCGAGGGCGGCCATCTCTGTCGCGCCCTCACTGCGCATGTGCGAGGCATACAGCCCGCCAAAGCGACCGGCCACTTTGGCGAGCTCGATCAGCTCGTCCGTCTTGGCATAGTGGCCAGGGGGATAGATCAGGGCGGTGGACAGGCCCATCGCGCCGTCTTTCATCGCTTGTGCCACCAGGTCCTTCATCTGCTCCAGTTCCGCCGGTGTCGGGACACGATCGTCGTCCCCGATCACTGCCTCTCTGACCTGGGCCGCCCCGACGTACGTGCCGAGGTTGATGGGCGTGCCCTGGCGCTCCAGTCGACGGAAGTATCCGTCCAGCGTCGTCCAATCCACGGTGAGCTTGAACTGGTCCAGCGTTGGTTTCATCGCCGCGATGGTCTTGGCATTCTTGGGGAGCAATCGATCCACCCTCGCCGGTGATCTCGCTGGTGATACCCTGCGCCAGCTTGCTCAATCCGCGGTTGTCTGCGAGAAGCGAGACCTCCGATTGGCCGAGCATGTCGATGAACCCTGGTGACACGACACGGCCGGTGGCGTCGATCACGCGCGTCGCGGACGCGCTATCCAGTTTCCCAATTGCAGTGATGCGGTCGCCGCGAATCCCGATGTCCGCCGTATACCACGGACCGCCGGCTCCATCGACGACGCGTCCATTTCGGATCAGCACGTCGAACGCGGCATGCGCTCCGCCGTGGGCGTCAGCACCTGCGCTGGGGGCAGCGTGGCATCCCGTCACGCCGGCGAGGAAGGGCAGGACCGCAAGTGCGGTCAGGGTCCTGGCTCGATGGCTATACCGGCGGGTATTCGGAGCTCTCTGCATCACGTGTGCACCTGTGTCGGGGACTGCTAGGGACTAGTGACTAGCGACTAGTGACTAACTGCGGTGCCAGAGGCGCGACGTCTGACCAGCCCTACGGTTTGTTCACTAGCCCCTGGCGCGAGTCAGTGGTTTCTGCGCAGACGAATTGAGGACGCCGGCCTGCGATTCGCAAGATGGACCCTGCTGTGCATGGGCGACGCATGGCGGCGCCTCCACGGCGTCCGTACCTTAGGTCGACGGCGGCGGGAGGTCCCGGTGGCGGAATCCGTAGTCCTGGCGGCACTCGATCGCGCGCTGCCGTCCGACGTCGAAACCGCAGGTGGGTTCCGACGGGCTGGACGCCGAGCGCTTTGGGCAGCGTTTCTCGGCTTCGGCGTCGACATGTTCGACGTGTATCTGCCGGTCGTGGCGCTCGGGCCCGCGATGGGCTATTTCCAGCCCGCGACACTGAGCCCGGCGCTCCAGTCGACCGTCTTCTACGTCGTGTTTGCGTTGTCGCTCGTGGGCCGTCCCGTGGGCGCCGCGATATTTGGCCACTTCGGCGACAAGGTTGGCCGACGTCGCGTCACGATCGTCTCGATGACGGGGTTTGCGGGCGTTACGCTGGTCATCGCCATGCTACCGGGTTACAGGACCTGGGGCCTGGGCAGCCTCGCGGCGCTGACGGCGCTTCGGTTCATCGATGGCGTCCTGCTGGGTGGCGAGTACGTCGGGGCCAACCCGCTCGCTATGGAGTATGCACCCAAGGACCAGCGCGGGATCTGGGCGGCGATCATTCACACCGGATTCCCCGCTTCCTTGGTCGTGATGTCGTTGCTCACGGCAGCCCTGCTGCGCCAGCTGCCGGCGGGTGCGCCGGGGTCGGCTTACGTGACCTGGGGTTGGCGGATTCCCTTTGTCGTGGGTGCGCTCCTCGCTGGCGCAGTCGCGGTGTACTACCTGTGCTGCGTCCCGGAGAGCGCCGTCTGGGCCAAAGCAGAGAAGCCTGCATCGCCCCTCGCGGAGCTCCTCCGCGGCGACAATCGGCGCGTCCTGGCTCAGGTATTCCTTGTGATGAGTGGCATCTGGTTCACACTCAACGCCGTGACATCGATCCTGCCGGGCGTCCTGCTCACCATTCGGCATGTCGACAGCCTCGTGGTCACCAACGCGCAATTGGTGGCGTATGTCGTCCTCGTGTTCGGCTTCCTTGCCGCCGGCGTACTCGGGCAACGGATCGGGCGTCGTACCGTGCTTGTGGGCTTCGGTCTGTTGGGGTGTACGGCTGGGCCGATCTTCTACTACGTGCTGGTCGATTCCGGCTACCACAACGCTGTGGAATTGATCGTCCTTGTCAGCCTCGTCAATCTCTGCGCGTTGCCCGTCTGGGCGGTCACGACCGCGTACCTGAGCGAGCGGTTCGACACCCGCGTCCGGGCATCCGGGTACGGCCTCGGCTACACCGCGGCGACCATCATTCCGGCATTTTCATCATTTTATATGTTGGGACTGCAAGCGATCGGCATGTCGTACGCGTACACAGAGCTGGTCATCTTTGCGCTGGGCGGTGTCCTGCTGACAATCGGCGCGCTCGTAGGTCCCGAGACCAATCATGTCGAGATCGGCTAGGGCCGAGAAAGGGCGACGCACGCGTCGGCCCTACCCGCCCATCAGCGGCCGGCATGCGGTCGGTACGGTGATGGTGTCCGTTCCGGATCCCGCCTTCACCAACCGCCGCCACCAACCACCGACCACCAGTCAACCAGATCTGTCTTGAACGGGGCGGAGTTCACATGGGCTCACATCAATGGGTTCGTTCGACGTCACGACGCTGCAGACTTGGAATGCATCGCGGCGAGCATCCTGGTGGCCTTACCGCTCGCTACGCGGGAATTGCGTGCACAGGCATCTGTTCCGCTCGGGCGGATGCTTCTCGTGGTAGAAAAACGCGCGAACGCATTGGACATCATTGATCCGACGACGTTGAAATTTGTCGCCAAGGTGCCGGTCGGTGAGGATCCACACGAGGTGATTGCATCGGCGGATGGGCGGGTGGCTTACGTCTCGAATTACGGGGGTGAGCGCAGCACGCTGCACTCGATCGCGGTCGTGGACCTCGTTACCCATCGCGCGCTGCCCGCGATCGACTTGGGCGCGCTGCGCGGGGCACATGGGTTGGACTTCGCGGGGGGTGAGCTCTACTTCACCGTGGAGACCAACAAGGCGATCGGCCGCTACAACCCATCGAGCCGCCAGATCGACTGGGTGCTCGGTACGGGTCAGGACCGCACGCACATGGTGTGGGTTGCGCGGAGTCTGGACAAGATCGTGACGTCGAATGTGCGATCGTCGACGATGAGCATCATCGACCTGGTTGCACCGCCAAGCGGTCCGTCAGATCCACAGGCCCGCGGTGACCAGCGGTTGTGGGAGGTGACGAATGTCCCCGTCGGGAGAGGCGGGGAAGGCTTCGACGTCTCGCCGGATGGGCGAGAGATCTGGACGGCGAACGCCGAAGACGCGACCGTGAGCATCATCGACTTCGTGACCAAGAAAGTGATTCAGACCGTGCCGATCTCAGTGAACGGCGCGAATCGCCTCAAGTTCACGCCAGGCGGCAAGTTCGTCCTGGTCTCGGGTCTGGGCGGTGGGAGTGGAGCATCGGCCGCGCCCGATGTCGTCGTGCTCGACGCCAAGAGTCGCAAAGAGGTCAAGCAGTTGCAGCTGGGTGGCGGCGCGGCCGGGATGCTCATGGATCCTGACGGCTCACGTGCGTTCATCGCGGTGAGCGGCGGCAACAAATTGGTCGCACTCAACCTGAGCACGTTCGCCGTGTCCGCCGAGCTCACGCCGTTGGGAAACCCGGATGGCATGGCGTGGAGCGCGCCTTCGGCGCGCTAGAAGGCGGCCCGGGAACGGCTACACCGTGCGATCACGGTGTCCATCCCGTATCCCGGACCCCACATCCCGGATCCCGCCGTTTCACCAACCACGAACCACCAATCCGTGGCCCTTAGTCATCTCCCCAGTAGCGCGCTTGTGGCGCTTGCTTGGGTTCGGGCTTGGCCCACGCCGGCGCGCTGTCCGGATGGATCCACCTGGTGATGACGGCATTTCGCAGCTCGCCCATCACCTTGCGGGTGGCGGTATCCTGGGCGAGCCGGCGGGCCAACATTCGGAACTCTGCGTTCTGGATCGCCAGGCTTATCGACAGGCGCGCGGCCTCGTAGCCGTCGACGAACGACGGGCGCACGATCCGCACCGCCAGATCGCCATCAGGTATGACCTCGGGGTTGAGCGCCGCGCCTTCGGCCTCCTCAGGGTCAGGGAACGCCAGGCGGATGTCGAACGGCGGCCGGAGATAATACGGCCGGAACTTTCCAGCGCGGAATTTCTCCATCGCCGCCTGTGCCGCTGCCTCGATCCGACGCTGCGCTTCGCCGGGCGGGAGCGGCTCGGCCTCGCCGTGACCCTTGGCAGTCTTCACCGTGGCGTACTCGAGCTCGGGGAAGTCCGCCTTGAGCTGGTCGCCGAGTACGTTGTCGCCCGACGACATGATCACCGGAATCCCCCAGCGAGCGGCCGATAAGGCGATCAAGTGCGTCTCGGAGAATTCGACACCGTTGACGGCGAAATCAACGTCGAATGTGACCGTGTGCGCCATGAACCCGGGCGTGTTCGCCCGGGCGTGTCCGCCGACGAGCACAATGGCGTCGACTGAGCCATCGAGTCCCGTCGAGTAAGGATCGTAGGCATGCGATCGAAAATCGAACGACGCATGTGGATCCATTTGATTGACCAAGAGGTCCGGCTCATAGCGGTTCCCGGACCCGTGTGCATCCTGGACCCAGATCGAGCCCGCGCCACCCTTGACCAGCCCGCGGATGGCGGCGTTGACATCATCGGTGAGGGCCTTCCGCCCGATGGCATACTGCGCCGGCCTGTCGTAGAGCACATAGTCGGGGGTGAGCGCCCCCGAGACGCCTTCCATGTCGTAGCTGATGAGGATCTTGGGGTGCAGGGCGCCCGCGGACCCCTGGGCAGAGGCAACTGCCGCGAGTCCCGCCAGAGCCGCGGCCGTGCACGTCACGAGATGGCAAACGCGCCGTTTCAACACATTGTCCTCCGGTTCGTGGTCAAGGGCGACGCGTGCGTCGCCCATACGTACGCGCGGACCATGCGGCCAGCGCCGGATCAAAGGGCGACCGATGCGGCCCCACTACAATGAGAGATCCTTCGTCATGGTGACGTGATCGAAGTAGACAATGGCGTCCGCGGCTTTCCTCGGCGTGATCTCTTGAAACATGGTGTGTACTCTGAACGGCCAGGGGCGCATCAGTTGCGCGCGCACATCAGGACTCCGATCGCTGGATCGCAGGTCGAGCACGAACGGCGAGCCACCGACCGGCGCGAGAGCCGCATCGAAGCTGGTGGGGTCTGACGGACTGGCGCCAAACCCCACTGTCTTGGATGTCGTCGACAGCATGACGACTTCGCGTGTGCCGTACCACGCGCGCAGGTACTGGCCTGCCATCCGATAGGGTGGCCCCACTGGCGCGGGCTGCCCGTTCGGCCCCGGCACCCACACGAACGTGGGCGAATTGATGATATGCGCGTTATGCGCCCACACGATGATACGTCCGTGCTCACCTTCCTGGTGCAGGATCCACCGGACGTTCTCCGCCATCAGCGAGTCGCGAAAGATGTTGCGCGGCCGGGCTGTGTCCGGCTGTTCCGAGGACGACATCGCCAGAAGCTCGTTCAATCGTCGGGCCGTCCAGGCATTGCGTTCCGCGCGGACGTACGCCTGCCCCGAACTGGCGCTCGTGTACCGTGCAGAGTCAGTGAGGAGCGCTTGATCGAGGCTGTCGAGGACTCGACCCAGGTGGCGTCGCTCCGGCGGCGAATACTCGTGGTAGCGAAGCGGCGCGAAGCGCGGGATGAGTGGCGCCAATTGCGAGGTGAAGGCCGCGCCAGCGCGCGGCGCGACGGCATTGAGATAACTCAGAGCAGCTGTGATCGCCTTGGATGCATTGAGATAGAGGTCGACCTGATTGGCCGGATCGCCGCCGGTGAGATCGAAGCCATAGACGCGCACCTTCTGTGCAGCGTGCGCGTTGTGGGCGCGCAGCCAGAGCAGGAGCTCCCGATTTTCCGGGAGCGTCCCGAAGTTCCAGTTCAGGCCAGCAAGAAGGACGCTGTCGACGTTGCCGGCGCCGCCGTGGACGAAGCTGTCGACTGCGGCGGCCTCCGTGAAACCGGATTCCAATGCGACCGCGGTGAATCCGAGGTGGGTGACGGCGTACCGGATCACCTCGTTGCGGAACTCTAGCGGCTCATGACCTCGGTGAATCAGCTCACCGAGTGCGAGTAATCGTGCGGAGCCAACCAGGGAATCGAGAAAACGAAACGAGGAGTCGACGTATGGCTCGTCGACTCCTCGCACGTGAATCGCGTCTTTCTTCGCCCAATCGGTGACACTCGAGAGCGAGTGTGTCGACTGTGCGGCCAGGGGCGCCGCCGCCAGTGCCATCCAGGCGGCAGCGCGCGCCGGGCGAATCATTGCTTCGTCTTGCGTGTCTCGATTGGCAGTTCCCTCATGGACAGCTGAGCGTCCATGCGCCACCCCGCTCCGTGTATTCGGGCACGGGGATTGGCGTCACGGTCGTGTGATAATCGGTTGGATGCCCGTTTGCCGCGTCGACGACCGCATCGGGCCCCGAGTGCGCCTGCCACGTCGTGTCCTCCACGGCCTCGAGGTTGTACATGCGGAGGGCGATCATCCGATCGCCACTCATCTCAAAGACCGTCGAGATCCGTTGCTCCTTCATGAGATCGTCCCGGACCTGGACAAACGCATTGCCTCCAGTTGCGTCCCCGGCCGGGTAGGGGGTCAGGGCGGGGCCGCCGGCCTGTGTGCGGACCTGATTTACCAGCGCGAGCGCCGGAACATAGTTGCCCAGTCCCAGCTGAATCTGCGCCTGCACCAGCGCCAGTTCTTCGGCGCGGAGGATCGGGATCGGGGCAGAGACGGATGAGTAGGGAACGTAGTTCTTGGCGCTGGACACGCCCGCATATTGCGCGACCTGCACGGGTGCGAGATCGGGGGTGAACTTGCGCGTCCACCGGAGATCGTTGATGGTGTCAACACTGCTCTGGAGATCCCAGGTCGTGTTGTAGTTGAAATACGCCGCGAAGATTTGGTTCTGCTTGTCCCCTGACGACCCGCTGAAGTTGTAATACACCATGTAGGGGTTCGGCTGGAACGGCCCCGCGACCGGCGGCGCAATCACCGACGGGTCGTACAGCGCTGATGCAGCAAGAGCCGTATTCGCCGCCTGAAGCGCCGGGACATATGGGGACCCGGCCGACGTGGGTGTCGGATGCGTGCCGACGGTGTTCCTGGCATAGGCGTAGGCGTACTCGAGCCCCGCCTTGCCCGCAAGCGCGCGGTTGAGCGAAGCGAACGAGCCCAACGCCGTGCTGGGCGCTGCCTGGGACGATACGGCCGCGAATCCGGGGGGCAGAGTCACAGGCAACGGGATCGTACCGGCTGTGTTGAGATCGGTCAATCCCGAGTCGAGCAATGCTAAGATGTACTGCCAGACATCCTTGTTGCAGTATGGCGGGCTCGCAGGGTTGCCGTCCACCGCGTAGAGCGGGATGCCAAGGGTATCACGGGTCTCGGCCAGGAACATGAACTCCATCGCTTTCGCCGTCTGGACGACGCCCTGAAGGGCGGCGGTTTGTGGGGCCGTGTATCCCTGGACCGTGGTCAGGCTCGTCAGGATCGCGTTGGCCTGTTTGATCATCAGGTATTCATCGTCCCACGTATCGTTGAAGGTGAAGTCGCCGGGTGCCAGCGGCACCAAGCCCGCCGGGATCGTCAGGACCGGCGGAGCCGAGCTGACGAAATAGAATAGATCGCGGGCATACCCGGTCGACAAGTATGCGTACAAATACGAATCCGTGCGCATCCCCGAGAATAGTCCGGTCACCGCATTTTGGATGCCCGTCGTCGAGTTGGGAACTCCGCTCGGCGCATCGAAGTACGGGACCGGGCTGTCCGCACAGGCCATGGCTGCTGCGAGCAACACGGCGCCTGTGAACGCGCTCGCTCGGCGAGCTCGCCGCGCCGGTGCGACTCTGCGCTCCGAAGTGGTTCCGGTCACGCGTTGAGAGATCGGCATCGTCAGAAGCCCACGTCGAGTGAGAGGAAATAGCTACGGGATGGCGGATAGGGCGTGATCTCGATGTTGCGTTCGAGGTCTTGGTTGCCGCCGCCAGCAACCTCGGGGTCGAGGCCGGTATACCCACGGTTGTACAGGTGCAGCAGGTTACGGCCCTCGAGCGAGAGACGCACGCTCGAGAAACGTCCGCCTGCGATGCCACTGAACCATTGGTGCGGCAGAAGGTAGCTGAGCGACAGGGAACGCAGCTTCACGAACCCGGCGCCCTCGATCCAGTTGTAGTCGTTGGCGTTGAAACGCTTGGCCCAGTTGGCAGCGTAGGCGGAGTCGCCCCATAGGCTGCCGAAGTCGTAATAGAGCTCCGTCTGGTTCATCAGGGCCCCGCTCTTGTTCCACTGTACGACTGCCGTCGCTTGGAATGGCCCGTAGTGGATCTCCTGGTCGAAATTCATCGTGAAATCTGGGAGCACGTCACCGAGCTGCGGCTGAACGCCCGAGTACGTCGCGTTGACGACGTCCGAGATCGAACGCCCCGGCGTGACGTCGATGAAGAACACGTCGAACGGCGGGACGGACAACGAATTCACGACGCTGTAGTTCCGGAAGTAGCTAATGGTGCTCACCGCTGTGAATCCGTTGCGCAGTTGAATGGGTGTGGCGCTGAGTGAGATTTCGGCGCCCTGGTTCGTAAACTCTCCACCGTTCAACCACTGATAACTGTAGCCGCGCGACCCGCTCTCGTTCGCTTGCAGCAACAAGTTGGTCACTCGCTTCTGGTAGACCGTGAACGTGAACTGGGCGCGCGAGTGGAACATCGTTGCGTCGAATCCGAGTTCGGTCTCGGTCTCCGACTCCGGCTTGATGGCCGCGTTCCCGAGATCCCCGTTCAAGTACTCACCTGGTGCGCCCGCATCCACCGCGGTCGAGTCGATCACGGCGTAGCGCACCTGGTAGTTGGGCTGCGTGCCCGATTGGCCGTAGGCAGCCCGCACCTTGAGCTCGTCCAGGAATCCGACGAACTGCGGGATGCGGTACGAGGCGGAGTAGTGCGGGTAGTAGAAGAACTTGCCGACGTCGCCGTCGGTGGTCGAGCGCTCGGCCGTGACACCTGCGCTGACCGACAGTCGCGAGTCGAGCAGGAGCAGCTGCTCCTGGCCGTAGAAAGACTGGTCACGCGCGGCGGTCCGGTTATAGAAGTTCGTTTGCACCGTGCCTGACGCCGGGTTGTTCAGACCGGCGAGCAGGTTCTGCGACACCGTCTCCGGGTTCAAGAAGTCGCGCTTCTCGCGTCCGAAGCCTGCTGACGTCGTCGCGTCAAGCCACGAGAGACCCGTGTAGTGGTGGACCACATTGAGCGAGTAGTTGATATACTGGTTGTCCGCCGTCTGCGACGTGGCCACGCCAGGAAGGGCCTGCTTCTGCTCGAACTGGATGTTCGATGGCGCATATAGCCCGTCCTCCACGTGCGCGAGGTCCGCTCCTCCCAGGATATTGAACTGCAGCGTCTGGTGCTCCGTGCTGTACGGCGTCCAGTTGATCTGGCCGCCGCCGACGAACCGTTGGATGTTCTCGGGGGTCGCAATGTCTTCCGCGTCCGCGAATGGGTTCGCGTTGCCGAAGTAGTTGGTCCCCCACGTCCCGTCCGGATTCACGTGGTTCAGGTTCATGAACTGCGGCGTGTACCCGAACACGTCGTACGGGCTGATGCCGTTGTTGTCGTTGCCTGTAACGCCGCGGTTCGAGGTCGAGTGGGCGTAGAACAGATTCGCCGCCGCCGAGAGGTGGCTCGCGATCTGCTCGGTGACATTGGACCGGATCGACTGCTTGTTGTATCCCGTCTCGAGCAGCGTTCCGTTGTCGAACTTCGAGAGCGCCGAGAGGTAGTACTGGGTCCCCCCGGAGGTGCCACTCACGCTCAGGTCCGTTTCGTAGGCCGCGGCGGTGCTGCCGAAGAGCTCGCCCTGATAATCCTGATTTCCCGAGTAAATGCTCGAGATGAAGGCGTTGTTGGCCGCCAGCTGCGTGGCCCCCGTCGGCGGATTGTCGTCGTTGTTGTACCACGCCTGCGCGCTCGCCAGACTTGGGAATTGGCGGATGTTCTCCCTGGCGGCGTCCGAGAAGTGACCGACCTTCTGCGAGAAGTTCCACTGCGGCTTGCCCGCGCTCCCGCGCTTGGTCGTGATGATGATTACCCCAGAGGAAGCCTTCGATCCGTAGATCGCTGAGGCGGACGCACCCTTCAGGACTTCGATCGACTCAATGTCCTCCGGGTTGAAATCGGCGATTCGGTTCGTGCCGAGGTCCGTCGGGTCCTGCTGGACCCCGCCATCGGTCGAGAACGTCACCGCGTTGTTGCCCGGCTGTTCCTGGTAGTTGTCGATGATCACGCCGTCGATCACGTAGAGCGGTGAGGCATTGGCATTGATCGAGGTGATGCCGCGGATCTGGATCTGCATCCCGCCGCCCGGCTCGCCACCATTGTTTTGCGAGAATGAGCGCGCCGGGTACGAGTCCCTGAATGGAGTTCTCGATGGTTGGCGCCGGCACCTCATTGACCGCCTGGGTATTGACTACCGCGACGTCATTGGCCGAGCTCTTCGAGGATACCGTCGTCGCGACCCCGGTCACGACCTGCGCCTCCAGGCGGAGCACGTCCCGCGTGAGGGTGATCGTGTAGTCCGTCTGTCCGGCGGTGATTGGCACCGTTTGCCCCAGAAACCCGATCCGCCGGATGGTGAGGCTCCGTCCGTCGGCGGGGACCTGGAGCGTGAAGCGCCCACTGTCCGACGTGTTGGTGCCGACCGTGGTGCCAGTGACCAGCACCTGGGCGGCTGGGATGGGGGCGTGATCGGGATCCACCACGCGACCGGTGATGCGGGTCTGGGCCTGTGCAGCGCGGCCGATTCCGCTGGCAGCGAGCACGACCATGGCCATGGTCACCAACCGTCCGTGTGCGACGGGTCGAACGACTTTGTGCATGATGCTCCTCCAGCTCTGTGGGTCCGCGCGGAGAAGCCAGATCGGTTGGGCGAAGCCCACCGACTGGCCGGCTACGTGTTCCCGAGTGGTGGGTTGAGTCGGGCGGTCGAAAATACGGACACTGGAAGGCGTGTCAAGCTGTCGCGGTCGCTCGACGGTCTCATTTGTTGAGACGCGCACAGACGATACGTCGGAGTAGCCTACCTTTTTTCACGGATTTTCACGCGTGGGTCGGCGGTGCGGTGGCTGGTGACTAGTGGCTGGTGGCTGGTGAAAGAACCAGAGGGCCAGTGACACATCGCCGTCACTGGCCCCACTCGTTTGTTCACCAACCAGCGGTCACCAACCAGGGCCTCGTATCACGTCACGGTGATCGTCTTCATCATGCCGTGCGCCGTGTGTCGTTTCCCATCGTGGGCGTCCGGCAGGAAGCACATGAGCGCGTACGTGCCCGGGGTGAGAGTCACCGTGAAGTAAACGGGGACGTTGGCGGCAGCGGGCGTCGCGCCGCCGATCGCCTGGCCGGGCGGCGGCCCCTGCATGTGGTCGATCCACTTTGCCAAATCAGCCGCCGATTTCCCGGGGTTCAGCCGTATGAATGCCAACTCGTGCGGCTGGCCGGGACCGGAGCGGACCAGAATCGTGTGGCTGCCGGCGGAGGTGAGCGGACCGGTGACATCGAAGGCATAGTCCGACAGGGTGACCGTCACGTCGGCGGTGGGCGCCGGCGCGGTTGGCCCGGAGGAGGGGGTCACGGTGAGCGGGGCCGACATCCCTCTGGCGAAGTGCGGCACGCCTCCTGGCACGTCGACGAAGCAGATCAAGGCGTACTGACCCTGGGGCAGATCGACAGTGGCGTCCGAGGCGGTATGCGGATCGGGAGCATTGGGACCCCCGGCCAGCACGGCCCACGCGGGGAAGGGCCCCGGATGTTTCATCGCCGCCAGGAAATCGGCCAACGTCTTGGCGCTATCAAGGCGGATGATCACGAGGTGGTGGAGTCCCGGTCCGTCGTTGATCAAATGGAACGTGGTCATCCCGGCCGGGATGCTGGCTGGGGCTTGAAAGGCATAGTCAGCGGCATGTACCGTCACGACGTTGATGACGGGCGCTACCGGCGTCGCCGCCGCCGCAGTGGTGTCAGATTTTGGCTGTTGATCGGCCGGCTGACACGCCGTGATGCCGATGACGGCGGTGATCGCGGGGACGAGGCGGGAACGCAGGGAAACCATAGGAGCGTTGGTTGGTGACTGGTGGCCGGCGGACAAACCGTAGCGCCGGTCACACGTCTCCGCCACTGGTCTTGCGGTTAGGTCTGAACCACCAGTCACCAGCCACCACCCACTCCCCCTTCAGCCTTGCTGCAGATCCGTGTCGGGTGCTGGGTGGCCGAGCAGGCGGCACATCGCCACGACCTGCCCTTTGTGATGAAAGGCGTGGGTCAACACATGGTGCACGATGAACGCGGGACTTCGGAGCTCGCCGACCCATTCCTTTGGAGGCCGAAGAAGCGGTGCATTGAGGGCTTCGTCTGGGAGGCGGTCCAGATACGCCAACGTCTCGCGCACGACGTAGTCCCGCACAGGCCGGAGCGGCGCGGCGGTAGGGAAGTCCGCGGCCGACCAGGCCCGGAGTGGCACGTCCTGCAGTCGCCGCACCCACCGCTCTTCGGCTCCAAGAATGTGCATGAACTGGTCTCGGACGCTGGGTTGTCCAAACCCCGGCAACTCGCGCGTGAATTCCGCCGTCGAGAACGTCGTGCAGTGCTCGATCAAGAGATCGATCCGCTCGTGAGTCCACTTGTGGAGCGCGCGGATGCCGTCGTAGGTGAACACGGGGGAAACATAGTGATTGGTGACCGGTCACAAGCGACCTCGCTTACGGCACCAACGGCACGACCTGCACCTCCAGATAACTCGGCTCCGTGCGATCGACCCAGATGCGCTCCGTCGCCTTCACGAAATCCGACGAGTCGGCCTGGTAGATGTTGGGCACGTAGTGCTGGGGGTTGCGGTCGAACGCCGGAAACCAGCTGCTCTGGATCTGGACCATGATCCGGTGGCCCGGCCTGAACGTGTGGAGCACGTCCTGCAAGCGGAACGAGACCGGTGTGATCTGGTCAGGCCGCATGGCCTCGGGATGAGCGAACGACTGACGAAATCGTGCGCGCATGATCTCGCCGCGTACGAGCTGCTCGTACCCGGCGTAGTGCACCGTCTTGTTCGGCTCAAACGGGCTGTCCGGCTCCGTGAGCGGATACACGTCGATGAGCTTCACGACATAGTCGGCGTCGGTGCCGGTTGTGCTGACGTTCAACCGCGCCCAGATCTCGCCGCCGAGTGTCATGGCCTGGGTGAGCGGCGCGGTCTCGAAGGTCAAGACATCGGGGCGGGACCGCTCGCAGCGCTGGTCGTCGCTCATGTAGTGGTAGAGCGTGCCGTCCTCGTTGGTTGGGCCCGTACATCGGCTGGGCACCGGGTGCGCGGGATCGCTGACGTAAGCGAGCGCCGAGTGCGCATCCCTGGGAGTTGTCGGTGACAGGGAGCTGTCGGCGTGGAAGTAGTATCGGGTCGTGGTGGCGTCGTGCGCCGGCCACGATTGAAAGGTGCGCCACTGCTTGCGTCCCGTATCGAACAGCAGGATGGCTGGCAGGTCGGTCTTGACGTCGCCCTTCAAGTACGCGCGATAATATGGCGCCTCGACATCCCGTTGAAACTTGGTCGCCAACGAATCCCCGAAGTAGATGTCGCCGTGCACCGTGTGGACGACGTTGCGCGCCTCCCAGCCGTTGTGGCGGAACGGTCCCATGACGAGTGTGACGTTCGCGGCGGAATCCCGAGCCTTGATCGTCTTGTACGCCGTGAGTGGCCCGTACAGGTCCTCGGCGTCAAACCATCCGCCCACGATGAGCATCGGACCATGGATCCCGGTCAACACTGACGGCACGGCGCGTGACTGCCAGTACTCGTCGTAATTCGGGTGGTCGATGATGTCCTGCCAGAACCAGTCGTCCTTGTAGTAGCGTGAGGTCGTGGCGGCGAGCGGGCCCAACCCGAGCTGGAAGGCGTAGTCGTCTGAGAGGCCGTCCGAGATCATCTTGGGTGCCCACCAGTTCGCAGTGGTCGGGGCAGGGCGCGCCATACCGAAGACGGGGTATGCATAGAAATAGCCCTGAGTCAGCGCGCCATTGTGATGAAAGTCCTCGAAGAACATGTCGGTTGCCGGCGCCTGCGCCAATGTGACGGCGAGGGCCGGGTGGTGCGATAGTGCGCCCATGAGCGTCAGGAATCCTCCGTAGCTCGTGCCCCACTGGCCGACGCGCCCGTTCGTGTGCGGCACGTGGGCAAGCAACCAGGTGATGGTGTCGTAGGTATCGGACGCCTCGTCCGTCGCCTTTGGATCGCGCGCCTTGATCGAGTCGGCGATGAACGGGCGGAGCATGACGAAGGTCCCCTCCGACATGTAGCGGCCACGGATGTCCTGGTAGGCGAAGATGTACTTGTCGTGCAGCACGAACGAGTTGGGTCCGAGGGTCTTGGCATACGCCGCGGGCCCGTATGGCGCGATCGAAAACGGGGTCCGGTTCAGGAGGATCGGGTAGCGGTTCGCGTCGGACGCATCTCTGGGGACATATACGCTGGTGAAGAGCTTGACGCCGTCCCGCATGGGGATCTGGTACTCGTACTTGGTATAATGCTGGCGCACGAACGTGGCCCCGGCATCGCGACTGCAGGCGGCGCAGGCCAAGAGTAGGGCGAGCGTGCAGGATCGCATCGCTGCAATTTATGTACAATGCGCTTCGTGCGATTCGTCGGGGTCGCGACCCTCGGCCTCGTGACCCTCGGCGTCACCGTGCTCGTGGGGTTTCTTGGCTACCGTGGGTATCGCCAGCACGAGAACGCGGCGGCGATGGTCATTCGCACGCCGCACGGGATCGACGAGGCCAGGTACGCGCTGACGCTGCCCGACACGCTGTTGCAGGAGATGCTGGCGCGTGCAGTGCGACAGGCGGGCGCCGATCCATCGAGCGGCGGGCGCTCTCGCTGACCGCGCAGACTTATTTCGGTTTCCCGGTGCTTGGATCGAGCGGCACGGCACCGGGTGAGCCGATGAAGTCCACCTCCGCCTCGAGCGGGCCACGAAACCATTCGAAGTGCGGATTGCCGGCGGGGTTCTCGATGAAGCTGCCCGGGCCGTAGTCGTGCTCCTTCGAGTAGTCGACGTGGTTGCCCTCGCCGTAGACGACGGTGCCGCAAAGGATCGTGATGAGCTCCGTGCCGTAGTGGAAGTGATAGATGAGCTTCGAGCTGTCTTGCATGGCCGGCGGCAGCCAATAGTCTCGAGCGGCAGTGAGCTCTGTCGGCAGAAGCCGGCGTGCTCTGCACCAGGTGCATCACCCCACCGAATCGCGTTGATTGCCACGGAGCGAGACCGTTGGCCGGTGCGGGCGTCGAGTCACTGGGCGGGGTTTGGGATCGGGCTTCCGGAAAGGTCGGGGTCAGTGCCTCATCGCCGCCTCCGATGCGGGGAATCGGTCCAGCGTGCGGCGGTCCAACGGCTTCGACCTGGATCTCCAGGGCGCCCCGACTCCAGACGTAGTAGGGCTCAGCCGGGGCGAGCACGAGGAAGCTCCGCGGCCCGTAGGCAACGACATTTGCAAAATCGGCCTGAGGGCCGTGGCCGACGACGAGAGTCCCGTGCAGCACCAGGACGTAAGCCGTGCCCACGCTGCGATGGACGGGCGCCTTGGTACTGTCTCCCAAGAAGGTTGCCGGATAGCGCTCGCGATACACGCGGACTTCCGTCGCGTAGGGCGGCGAGTGCCCGACCAGATTCATCCGCGCGACACCACTCGGTCCCGTACGCCATGGTGAGAGCTCGCTGGCGAGAAAGCGCATCGGACCACCCGGCCCCTTGCACGCGACCGAGTCCTGGGCGGCAAGCGGGAGCACCCCCGCGCATGTCCACAATGCCACGACGACCGCACTTCGTATCATCCCTGTCTCCCTCCGTCCTCTGGACGGTCGCGGTTCCGAGTTCTTACGCGGCCCTTGCCCGGCGCTTCCAATGCTTCCTGGTGGTCGGCGTCTCCTGTGCTGCAGCCCGTTCGAGGAGCGACTTGAGGTACTCATTCAGGCTCTGGTCCTCGATCGCGGCTTGTGCGACGGCCGCGGCATGGAGCTCGGGCGCGACGCGAAGCAGGATCTTGCCTGAATAGGGCTTCCCGGGCTCGACTCCCTGCGCGGCGCAAAACGCCAGGTGTGCGTCGACCGATTCCTTTAGCGCGCGCTTCGCCTCTTGGACCGTGCGTCCGATGAACGTGATCATGTCGCGTGTGTTGATCACGCGCCCGTGGAGCTCGTTCTCCTCCTCGTCGAGCTCCACTTTGCCGATATATCCCTTGTAGGTTAGTACCGACGCCATAGCTCCCTCTTACTCGGATCCCACACCCGCGGCCGCCAGAAAGTCTCGCACATCACGTATTGTCTTCGTGCGGACCTCGTTGCCCGGGTGCGGCATATGACCGGGTGCGGCATATGAAAGGTTGCCGGACGGCCGTTGATCAGGGCGTGGATCCGCGAGCCGCTTCCCGCCTTCACAGTGCCGAGCGCTCGTAGCAGGCTCTCAATGTCCGACCATCGCATCACGTGGGGCGTGGGCTGGCCGAAAAGCGCCTGAAGCGTCTGGCGTTGCCGGGAGTTCACACGCAAATGATATCATAATGCGCTAGCATTGTCAATCGGGGGGCTGCATCTCGGGGCGAGGTGCAACCCGCAGGAAGTTACGGCGGCGGACGAGGCCGACCCCGGCGATATCGGGCGGATCGCGGCGCTGATCGCCAGGATGCATGTGCTGACATCAGGCGTGAGTTTCCCCGGTGTGCGAAGCCGCACTGACGTCGGACGGCTTCGGCACTTCGCGACGCTCGCGGACGCGCATCGCGACCTCGCGCGAACTAGAGGGGTGGGCGCCTTTCTCGCCGCCATCAGCTCGGTCCTGGCCGACTGGGAGGCCGCCCTCGAGTCGGCACGCGGATCGGTGCCCTTCGGCCCGATTCATCACGATCCTTCGGCAAGAAACATCCTGGTCGATCAACGCGGCGATATCGCGGCGCTGCTCGATTTCGATGAGGCGTATCTAGGCCATCATGTTCTGGATATTGCCGCGTTGCTGCACTACTGGGCGTTCGACAGGACACCGCACGGTCCGGGACCGTTGCGGCCCGTGCGGGTCCGCCAGCTCCTCCGGGCCTACGAGCGCCTGCGTCAGTTGACGACGGCTGAGCGCCAGCTGCTACCCGTGGCGATGCTCGTCTTCACCGCGGCCGACGCCGCGGAGTACCTGACGCGATGGTGGACACGTGATCCCGACACGGTGAACCTCGACACGTCGCTGTCGGTCGCATCGTTCCGCGTGCTGCATGAGACAACGGCGTGGCGAAAGCAACTCGTGGGATCGGTGACTGGGGGCTAGTGACTGGTGAACAAGCCTAGGGGCCAGTGATACGTCGCCGTCGCCGTCACTGGTCCTGAGATTTGTCACTAACCACCAGTCCCTAGTCCCTAGTCCGCGGCCCCTGTATCATCTGCTGGGCCGGGCATTGGTGCCGGCAATTGCGTTCCCTCAATGTTGTCACTGTCCAAGAGTCTTTCCATGCGACGAAAATCAGCCCGCGCGGCGGGGCATCACCACCTCCAACAGATCGTCGGTCAGGCCGCATTGTGCGCGGGAGTCGTGCTGCTGGCCCCGACGAATGCCGGGATTCGAGGCGCAGGAGTCCTCGGGCGCCTCCATGACCGGGCGTCCGCCGTGACGCCGCCTCGCGCACGGCAGCAGGCATCAGGCCTTCGCTTCGAAATCTCTTTCCCGGCGTCGGTATCGAGCGAGGCACGCACCGGCCACATCATCCTCGTGGTCTCCAAGGACACCGGTGCGGAGCCGCGCTTTCAGTACCACGTGTACTCGCCCGACGTGCAGCCAGGGTTTGGCCTGGACGTCAACGAGCTCGCCCCTGGCCGCGCGGCCGTGATCGACGGATCGGTCTTTGGGTGGCCGGTTGCGAGCCTGGATAAGCTTCCACCGGGCGACTACCGCGTGCAGGCAGTGTTCAACCTGTACGAGACATTCCATCTCGCGAACGGCCACACGCTCGAGCTGCCACCTGACAAAGGCGAAGGGCAGCACTGGGACACCAAGCCCGGGAACTTGTACAGTGCGCCGCTCTCCGTGCATCTCGATCCGTCGCAGAGCCAAACCATTCATATCAACCTGGACAAGGTGATCCCGCCGATCCCCGAGCCCAAGGACACCAAGTGGGTCAAGTATCTGCGGATGAAGAGCGAGCTGCTGTCCAAGTTCTGGGGACGCCCGACCTACCTCGGCGCGATCGTGCTGCTCCCGGCTGGGTTCGATGATCATCCGCAGGCGCACTACCCGCTGGCGGTGGACCAGGGGCACTTCCCCAAAGGATTCGGTGAGTTCAGTCCCAATCCGCCGGGGCCCGACCAGCACGGGCGCGACAGCGTGCGAACGTCGTATGCGTACGATCTGTACAAGCAGTGGACCGGTCCCGGCTTCCCTCGCATGCTGGTCCTCAAGATCCAGCACGCGAATCCCTACTACAATGACTCGTACGCCGTGAACACGGCCAACCTCGGCCCCTACGGCGACGCCATCGTCCACGAGCTGATTCCCTACATCGAGCATCGGTTCCGCGGGATCGGCGCCGGCTGGGCGCGCACGCAGTTCGGTGGATCGACTGGCGGATGGGAGTCGCTCGCCGAGCAGATCTTCTACCCCGAAGACTTCAACGGCACCTGGTCCTTCTGTCCTGACCCGGTCGATTTCCGCCAGTACGAGACGATCAACATCTACGGCGACACGAGCGCGTTCGTCTTCAATGCGCAGTGGAAGAAGACCCCGCAGCCATCAGGCCGTAACTACCTGGGGCACCTGCTGACCACCGTGGAGGACGACAACCATTGGGAGTACGTGCAGGGCCAGAAGGATCGCTCGAGCGAGCAGTGGGACATCTGGGACGCGGCATTCGGTCCCGCCGGGGATGACGGCTATCCGAAGACGTTGTACAATCAGCTCACCGGGCACATCGATCCGTCGGTCGCGCAATATTGGAAGGAGCATTCCGACCTGCGCTACATCTTGCAGCGGGACTGGGCGACGCTCGGCCCGAAGCTGGTCGGGAAGCTTCACATCTACGCCGGGACGATGGACAGTTGGCATCTCAACAACGCGGTGTATCTGATGCAGGACTTCCTGGACCAGACGCGGGATCCGTACTACGCCGGGTCGATCGAATACGGCGACCGATACGAGCACTGCTGGACCGGCGACTCGCAGCACACGCTCGCGGTCGGCGGGATGACGGTCTATCAACGGTTCCTGCCCGTGATGGCGCGACACATCGTCCAGACCGCGCCGGCCGGCGCGGACACGGTGAGCTGGCGGTATTGACACGGACCGTGACGGTGCTGCGGGCGACTCATGGCGTCGCCCCTACCAATACGGATTGTGACGGGGCTGTGGGCGACGCACGAGTCGCCGCGACCCGCCGGGGCACATGCGCATCGCGAACTCAGGGCAATCCGAAAACGAGAATCCGGCTCTGGTCGGCCGCGCCGGGCCAAACCGGTGACCGCATGCCAGCGGCGACCGCGAGGAGTTGACGGCCTGACGCGACATAGGTGACGACGCCTCCGCCCGTGGACTGTCCGGTTGCGGTTTGCCAGAGCACCTGACCGCTCGCAGCGTCGAACGCGTACAACTCGCCGCTCATGTCGGCCGTGAAGACCAGATCCCCGGCGGTTGGTGTCACGCCCGCAAGAATCGGGTGCGGCGCCGCGAATTTCCAGCGCACGCTCCCGTCGTCCGCGTCGAAGGCGGTGACCCAGCCTTTGGCCTGATCTGGCGGATCGAACATGTGGCCTTGGTTCGCCGCGGCGAACCAGGCCGCGCCTGCTGGCGGAATGGAGGCCGAATCTGGCGCCAGCTGCACATGGGCGCACCAGTCGACCGCTCCCACGAACACCGTGTTCGTCGCGGGGCTGTACGCGGCTCCGTTCCACTCGACGCCGCCCGTGATACCCGGGCAGAAGCGCACCGCGCTGTCGCGAGACAGCGGCGCGTCGATATTGGTGCGCGTCGTGGTCGGCTTCTCCCAGAGCACGGGAAGCGTGGTCGAGGGATCGGCGACGACCGTGCGGCCGGACGTGACCCGTGAGCGGTCGAGAATCGACAAGAGACCGTTCTTGTTTGCCGACGCCACGATCGCTCGGCCCCCGCGAGTCGTGACCAGCGCGGGCGGGCTATCGACGTCCCAGTCGTGGCTGTCATGCTTCACGAGCTGGTTGTAACCGAGCAAACGTCCGGTCGACGCATTGAGTGCGATCACGGAATTCGCGTAAAGATTGTCGCCGGTGCGGTGGGCGATGTCGAAGTCGGGTGCCGGATTGCCGGCCGGCACGTAGAGGACGCCGTGCTGCGCATCGAGAGTGAAGGACGTCCAAAATGCGCCGCCGGCGACGGGCAGGGCGGGATTTGTCCAGGTCCGCCGAGCAGACCCCCTGTCCGGCACTGCGTCGAACCTCCACACGACGTGGCCGTCCGCAGCGCTGAGTGCGTACACGTGACCCGTTATCCCGACCTGGTCCCCGCCCGCGTTGCCGATGTATACCAGGCCGCCGGCCGCGATCGGTGCCATGGGGATGGAGACACCGGGCCCCTTGGCGTCGATCACGTGGTCCCAGAGCAACCGCCCACCCGCGGTGTCGAGGGCGATGACGTGCGCGTCTGACGTACCGCGGAACAGCCGCCCATCCAGGTATGCAAAGCCGCGGTGGACCGCCAACCCGCTCGGCGTCTCGCTGTGGCGGACTTGCCTCCAGCGCTCGGCGCAGGTCGCCGCGTCGATCGCGTAGGAGATCGTGTCGGTGGTGAAATACATCACGCCGCGCACGACCAGCGGACCGGTCTGGAGGGATGTGACCTCCGGCAGCGTGTACGTGCAGACGGGCGCCAGGCGCGCGACGTTGGAGCGGTTGATCGTCCGGAGCGGCGAGAATCGGTCGCCCGCGACGGTCCGATTGTACGAGGGCCAGTCGTCGGACTGGTCGGCAACGCGGGGCACCGCTTGTGGCGCTCCGACTCGTGGCGCGATCAGCAGGGCGAGAGCGAGCCAGTCAAGTCGTCGAGCGAAAACGCTGCGCGTCATGGGTCAGTGTAAACGTACTCCGGGTTCCTGCGTCGGGGACGCTTAGGCCCGTTCGAATAGCCGCACGATCGGTCGGAGCAGGAGGCAGGCGCCAGTGATGCCACACCATACGGGCCACGGAAAGAATTGTGCACCAGGGGCCTCGATCTGAATGAGCGGACCGAATACGGACCATGCGATCAGCAGAGGTCCCGCCGTGCCCGCGATCCAGAGCAGCGGAGTATCGACGCGCTGGAGGAGTCGCGCAGATGCCGCACAGGCAAACGCGACGATGGGCATCGCAGCAAATCCAGGCGGTGTCGCAAGCCAATAAGCCCCGACGCCGATCCCGACGGCCGCCGTCAACCCCAGCATCTGCCACGCAGGCCGCACGCCCAGACGCACGGCGAAGGACGGGCTGCAGTAACCGAGTGCCACGGCGGCGATGCCGACCAGTTCCGGCGTCGCGTGAGTAAACGATGCGCGGAGTGGCTGCGCAGTCCAAATCGCGATGAGCGACTGAAACCCGGCAATGGTGAGAGTGGCGCCGACCAACGCCGTTGCGAGCAGGGCAACGACACGCGCCGCAAAGCGCACGTGGCGCTCCGCCGCATAGACGACCGCGAAGGCTCCACCCAACGCATCCACGTCACCGAATCGCAGGTCGACCATGCGCTCGGTGGCGTCGGCATCAATGCCCGCGGCGCGGATCGCATCGGCGCTATCCTCGAGGTGATCGCTCAGCTCTCGGATGATCTCACGCCGACGTCGCTCGCCCGGGACTCGACACCGTGCGATGACCTGCTCGATGAGGTCTTTCCCGGGACTCAGCATCAGCCGTTGGCAAGAACCGCGTTCACCGTGCGAGTGAAGATCGCCCAGTCTTTCTGACTCTGGCTCGCCGCCTTTCGCCCCGCCGCGGTGAGACCATAGTACTTCCGTTGCTTGCCATTGTTGGCGAGCCGCCATTCGGAGCGCAGATAGCCGCGCTTCTCCAATTGGTGCAGGGCTGGATAGAGCGTGCCTTCCTTGAACTCGAACGCGTTCTCCGTTCTGCGCGCGGCCTCCTGAATGATCTCGTAGCCATACCGGTCACGCTCGGACAGGAGCTTGAGGATCAACAGGGCGATGCTGCCCTTCAAGAGCTCGCGACTGACTGGCACTCCCAGGTCTCCTCCGCTCGAGATCGCGACGGCCTGCGTTCGGAGCATACACGCTTCACGTGGACCGTACCAGAGCCCGCGGTTGGGGCGCTGGCCATGTGCGAGGGGGTCCCAGGCGCTCCAGTGGACAGGACCGGCCTGCATGGCTACGTTAGTACCGTACCTCGTTATACGAGGTATGGGCAACGGCCCAAAGAGATGCCGGGTCGTGTGGCGGCAGGCAGACCGCACGGAGGACCAATGATGAACGCACGCGACGCGTCGCGGATGGCGCTCGGGTTTATTGTGGTGGCGCTCGTGCTTGGCGTCATCGGTGACGACCTCAATCGCACGCTCGTGGAGATGCCGGCATGGCGGCAGCTGGGTGCGACCGCGTGGGCGGAGTTCAGTCGCCTGGCTGATCTCGGAAACGGCCGGACCATCTATCCGGTGTTGGGGATCGGGAGCACTGTATTGGTGCTCTTGGCGGCGATCGTCTTTCGGGCCAGTCCCGTGCGCCCGTGGTCCGTGGCGGTGCCCATCTACGCAGCCGCGCTCATGTACATCGGGGTCTTAGCGCTCACGACGCAGGCCGCGCCCATCATGCTGCGGGTCCCGTCACTCGGCAACGATCCGGTCGCACTGCACCAGGCGTTCGAAGGCTTCTACCGGTGGGACTCCGTGCGAGCCGTGGTTGGCGCGCTCGGAGACTGTGCGGAGATCTGGGCGATCGTGGCACTGCTGGCACACGCCAATCGACTCCGCCCGGGGAGCTCGGCGCTCGGCGATCGTTGACACCTGCGCCGTCCGCGCGACCAACTCGCGATAGCCCGAGCGACGTCGGTGGGGGGTTGCGCGTTTGATAGTTGTGCGCCCCGCGCGACGCGCTGCACTCGCTGAAGCGCGTCCGAGCTGCGGTGGGTTTGACGCCCGCCCATAGCCATTCGTCGTATGCCGGCAGTCGTGGTTGCCCGCACTACGTGCGGGGGACCTGGCTTTGCAATCCTATTGAGGTGAGCGAGCAACAATGACGAAGTCATTCACGCGACTGGTGGTGCTGGCATTTCTGGGCAGCGGTCTGATTCCGTTGGTGACACTGCTGTCCAGCCGGGTGAATATCGGTCCTTCGATCGACTCCACCTTTCTCCTGACAGAGGCCTGCGTCGCGTTGGTGCTGGTGCTCGTCACTGCCAGACTCGACGCCCTCCTCCAAAAGCTGCACGATCGACTCGACGCCAATGCCCGAGAACAAGACGAATTCGTCGACACCTGCCCGCCGATGTACGTGGGTGTTGCCATCGTGGGCGCGGCGGCACTCAGCCTATTTCTCGAGCTTGCCGTCATTCGCTGGCAAAGCACCGTATTCGAGTTCTTTGCCTTCTATAAGAACGTCTCGCTGCTGAGCTGTTTCGCGGGGCTGGGTCTGGGCTATGCGTTGGCTGACCGGCGCCGCATTTCCCTCGGCATGGTGATCCCGCTGCTCGGGTGGCAGTTCGGATTGCTGTTTGCCCTGCGTTTCGGCATGAATGAGGGGCAATTGCAAAGTCTCAGAATCCTGCCGTTCCAAGAGCAACTGAACATGGGCACCCCCGCGGTGCGCCACGTCGCTGAAGGGGCGGCGATCTACTTCTTCCTGTCCGTTGTCTTCCTCCTGACCGTGCTCGTTTTCATCCCCGTCGGTCAGCTGTGCGGCCGTCTCATGCAACGACGCGACAAGCTCCCGGCCTACGGGTTGAACTTGCTGGGCAGTCTCGTGGGCGTCGTCCTGATGCTGGCGCTCAGCTGGTTGTGGACTCCGCCGATTGTCTGGTTCTCGCTCGCCTTTCTGGGGGTTCTGCTGTTCTATGTCCGACGGCCGGTGTCGATCCTCCTGGGCGTCGGTGCCACCCTGGTGGCCCTCATCATTCTGGCGTGGCCGGTCGAGCCATTGCAACACAAGATCTACTCGCCCTACCAGCAGCTGGAAGTATCAGAGGGACCACGAGGCTTGGTCGTGATGCGCGCTGCGGGGCAGTACTACCAGCGCATCCACGATCTGGCCCGCTCCAACCCCCGGGTCGAATCCGAGCCCGATCTCGCGCGCATCCGTGACTACTACGAGCTGCCCTACCGGATCTATGGGAGCCCCGCCAATGTCGCGGTGGTGGGAGCAGGGACGGGCAACGACGTCGCAGCCGCGCTGCGATCGGGCGCGACACACGTCGATGCGATCGAGATCGATCCTGCCATTCTGACGATCGGTCGGATGGCCCATCCCGAGCACCCGTATCAGGATCCACGGGTGCGCGCAATCGTGAACGACGCCCGCTCGTTCCTGCGCACGACCGATCAGACGTATGACATGATCGTGTATGGCCTGTTGGATTCTCACACGCTGCTCAGCCACGCATCGAGCGTACGCCTGGATTCGTTCGTCTATACGGTCGAAGGGCTGCGCGACGCGCGAGCACATCTGAAGCCCGGTGGGGTCATCTCCCTCTCGTTTTCGATCCTCAACGTCGACCTGGGTCGGAAGATCTACCTGATGATGCAGCAGGCCTTCGATGGACGTCCACCGGTGTGTATCCGAACGGACTACGATGGGTCAACCATCTTCCTCGAGGCCAAGGACAAGGACCTGGTGTTACCCAGCCAGTTGCTGCAGCAAACCGGGTTCCACGACCAGACGTCGTTCTTCGCCAATCCCCAGCTCCGAGCGGACGTCTCCACCGACGACTGGCCGTTCTTCTATATGCCGCGACGGGTATACCCCCTCTCGTACTTGGCCATCGTCGTCCTGATCGTGCTGCTGTCGTTTCTCGTGACGGTCAACTTCGTGGCCGAGCGTCCGCAATTCAGCCATCTCCCGTTCTTCTTCTTGGGGGCTGGCTTCATGTTGGTGGAAACCAAGGGCATTACGGAGTTGGGGCTGACCTTTGGCAATTCATGGCAAGTCATCGGAGTCGTCATCGTCAGCATCCTCCTGATGGCATTCCTCGGCAATTGCGTCGTGCAGTGGCTCCGCATCCGACAACCCTTGGTGCCGTACCTGCTCCTGTTCGCGAGCTTGGGCCTCGGGTGGGTCGTCGCCCGGAACGGAGGCCTGCCCTCGTCGCCGGTCGGGCGGCTCGAGACGGCGGTCCTCCTGACGATACCGATGCTGTTCTCGGGTATTGTGTTCTCGACGTTGCTCGGTGAGCGCGGCGAGATATCCGGCATCATGGCGGTCAACCTGCTGGGTGCCATGACCGGCGGTCTGCTCGAATACAATTCGATGTATTTGGGGTTCAGGGCATTGTACCTGATCGCGATGGGTCTCTACGCGGCGGCATTTCTCTGGGATCTCCCGCTGCTGCGGGCGAAGGGAGTCACACCCAAGTTGCAGTCCCAGACCTCCGACGCTGGCGTTCTAACGCGGCCTGGGATCGCCGCCAATTCCATTGCGTGACACGCGCCGGCATGGCGCGTACGGGCGGTGCCGGACCGAAGGGCAATGCATGCGTCGCCCCTACCCGCGGCATCACGGCGTTGCGCGGGCGGTGATCGAAGGCGTTACAACGGCTCTACGGCACCGGAACGGCGATGCCCCCCGCCGCGGTGGGCGATCTCAAAGCCCGCCGTCGGGCCGAAGAGGCGCACTTCCAGCTCATGGGGCGGTAACGGCCGCGAGAAGTGGAAGCCCTGGCCCAATTCGCACCCGAGCTCGCGCAGCCGGTCGAGTTGCTGGGGAAGCTCGATTCCCTCGGCGATCGTGCGCACCGCCAGCGTTGCCCCCAGCGTAATCACGGCCTGTGCCAGCGCGCGGCGATTGCCAGCGCCCGAAGCGTCTTTGCCCTCGCCCACCACATCGTCCACGAAGGGCTTCGCGATCTTGAGAATGTCGATCGGGAACCGCTGCAGGTAGCTGAGCGAGGAGTAGCCCGTCCCGAAATCGTCCATCGCCAGTCGCACGCCAACGGCCTTGAGCGAGTGCAGCGTCCCCAGCACCGTCTCGGTGTGCGCGGTGAGAACGCTCTCTGTCAGTTCCAGGATCAGCGCGTGTGGCTCGAGCCCCGACGCCGCGAGCGCGGCTCGCACATCCGCAACAAACTGCACGTTCTGAAGCTGGCGCCCGGAGACATTCACGGTCACCGATAGCGGGTCGTCCGGCCCGCGACGTAGGCGCCATTGGTGAGCCTGTACGCACGCCTCGCGGAGCACCCACGCTCCGAGCGGCAAGATCATCCCCGTCTCTTCGGCGAGTGGAATGAACTGCGCGGGCGGGAGCAACCCGCGCTTGGGATGCTGCCACCGTACCAGCGCCTCGACGCCGGTCACCTCGCCGGTTTCCAACATGACGATCGGCTGATAATGCAGTCGGAGGTTCCCATCATCGATCGCGCGCCGCAGATCGGATTCCAGCTCGATCCGCTCGATCGCGGTGGCGTACATCTCCGGCACGAAGCGCTCGTAGCGCCCCTTGCCTCGCGTCTTGGCCAGATACATCGCCATGTCTGCGTTGCGCAGCAGACCATCGGCGCCATCCCCGTCGTTCGCCGTCGCGATCCCGAGACTCGCGCCGACGAACACCTCGCGCTGACCGATTGTGAACGGCCGCGCCAGCGCGGCGATGATGCGCTCGGCGACCTCCGAGCTCGCGTTCGCGTCCGCTGGCTCCTCGATGAATACCGCGAACTCGTCGCCGCCCAGTCGGGCGACGGTGTCGGAGCCGCGGACACACGCGAGGAGCCGTCGCGCGGCCTCGACCAACAGCGTGTCTCCTGTGGCGTGCCCGAGACTGTCGTTCACCATCTTGAAGTTGTCGAGATCGAGGAAGAGCAGGGCCTGTGGCGCTTGACCGTTGCGCAGCGACCGCGTCAATGCATGCTCGGTGCGATCTCGCAGGAGCGCGCGGTTGGCCAACCCGGTGAGTGGGTCGTGGAAGGCCTGGTGCGTGAGCTCCGCCTCGAGCGCGGTCCGATCGCTCACGTCGCGCGTGTTGAGCACAATGCCGCGTACCGAGCCATCGTGCAACAGGTTCATCGCGATACTTTCGACCGGCCGCCAGTTGCCGTCTCGGTGCCACATACGCCAGTTCACCGCGGCCAGACTGCCGCCATCGGCGATCGTGCGCAGCAAAAAGAGCTCGAGCCTGGCCGTGTCGTCGGGGTGCACCACTTCGGAGAGTAACGTCCCTTCGAGCTCGCTCGGCTGGTGGCCGAACAAGCGGGTGATCGATGGGCTCTGATACACGGTGTGATAGCTCGCGTCGACCACTGTGATGAGGTCCGAGGCGTTCTGAACGAGCGAGCGGAAGCGGGCGTCCTGTCGAATGCGTTCTGCGGCGAGTCGAACGTTCTCTCGGGCGGCGATGACCTGTCGAAGGACGACGAGCGTCGTCAGGACCAGGGCCCCGACGATGATCTGCCCCAGTGGCTGATTGAGAACGGGCCAGGCGGCGTACAGCAGAAGCGCGGCCCCGGCGACCACGAAGAAGTAGGGGAGCAGGTTGGTGCGAGGATAATTCGACGCGTCCGCCTGCCTGCGTGCAGCGCCCCGCGTGGCCACGACGTCCTGCACTCTCGCCGCGGCGGCAAACGAGAGGCCGCCCGTCAGATAGAGGAAGTCCACGACGTCTCCCAGGTGGTACCCGCTCAGGAGCCGCAGCTGACCGTACACGAGGTCGCCCACGAAGTTGCTCAGGACGCCAACGACGAAGATCTGCAACGCTCGGCGCGAGCTCTCCGCCGGTGCGCGCGCGAGGATCGTCCCCGCCGCGAGGACCAGCACGAGGTCCATCACCGGGAACACGACGGAGATGAGCTGGTCGCTCCACGAGCTGTTCGCGGCCAGTGCGGTCGGTCGGAGCACCAGATACCACAGGAGCATCGTGCCCGCGGCGAACACGGTCGCGACATCGAGCCAGAACTTCGCGCGCTCGTCGCGCGCTCGGGGCGCAACCGGAAAGGACAGTAGACCGGCCACCCAGAGCGGATACGCGCAGAACGCGATCGCATCGACCCAGAGATGGGGCGAGTCGTTGTGGCGGGCGACCTCGAAGTAGGTCGTGATCGCGTCGTTGACGAGGATGCAGACGGCGGCGGCAGCGAACAGGCGCCAGCCGCGGCGGGTCGCCGGGCCGAGGGCCCGGTGACGTGACGCGCGCCACGCCAGGATCGCCGCCATGAGATAGACGGGGAGATAGTACAGCCAGGTCGCGGTCCCCCGGCCACCCGCGCCGCCGCGCCAGAGCTCGCGCAGCAGCACGTAGCCCAACAGGTAGGCGGCTGCCGTCAGGATGGCGGGGGCCGCCTCGTCCTCACGCCACCATCGGGCCAACGAGTGGGACCGCAAGTGCGATCCGTTAATCGCAGCGGACGTGGCAGTTCCCGGCTGGGATCTTCTAACGTGCGAGCGGGCACCGAGTGGCCCCGATGCCCGCGAATGGTCCCTAGATGACGACCGGCGTTCCTCCTCCATAACACTTTGATGCGACGCAGCATGACGGCATCGACCCGCTCGCGAGCGAGTGCACGAGCTCGTCAGCCCGTCCGCCTGCCACGGCTTTATCGGGCTACACTATCCGCCGGAGCCATCCGCCGGAGCCGCGGGACCTCGCCGGGGAACGGCCGAGTGTCGGCTTGCGCGCACGCGATCTCAATGGGCCGGGTGCTTGTGAGCAGAATCGCTGGGATGGTTGCTGGACGTCAGTGGCAGCAGGACTTTGGAAGTGGTCCGCAGGTTGAGCGCCGTGCCGCCGATCTTCGACCCTTTACCTGCCGATCCCGTCGTGCCGTACGACGTCCCCTTGCTACGCCGTTCCCAAGCACTTTGGGGGGAACGCTCGTCGCGATCTTGAGTTTGCCTGGCCCCCCAGGCGTCGGAGCATTGTGCTCTGCGTTGTTGCCGTATGTACTGCCACCGAGGCCGTGCCGCCGGGCGTCGGCGCGTTGTGCTCCGCGTTGTCGCCATAGGTGCTACCGCCCGAGCTCGTGCCGCCGGGTGTCGGAGCGTTGTGCTCCGCGTTGTCGCCGTAGGTGCTACCGCCCGAGCTCGTGCCGCCAGGGGTCGGGGCGTTGTGGGACGCGTTGTTGCCATAAGTGTTGTTCGGAGGCGAGCCACCAGGCGTTGGGGCATTCACCTCCGATGCTGTTGCAGGCTGCGCCGAAAGGGCCGCAAGAGGGATCACGGCAGAGGCCAGGATGCCCACCACTATCGATGTCGGATGCATGATCGAGCTCCAGTGTTGAGTCGTCCGTCCCACCTGACCGGCCCGCGCGCGGATACTTCTCCGACCCCCACTCCCTCATCGCGGGCCTGATTGCGAACTATACACGGCCTCTCGCCGGCCGGTCCAATACTTTGATTCGCACGCGGTCATAGCCGCCGACTATTGGGGCGCAAAGCGCTGCGCGATATCGACCCAAGTCGCGGCGGGCAGGCGGAGCTCGTAGCAGCCGGAGGCGCTCGTGAGCACTGACGCGGGGAAGCCGGCGTCGACCAGCACGCCCCGGAGCTTACTGACAATGGCGTTGAGTGCCGCATCGTAGGCGGGAGGCTGCGAGTCGGGCCACAGCACATTCGCGAGGTCGGCGCGTGACACCGGCCCATTGCGTTCCAAGACGAGCAGCGCAAACGCCGCACGCCCCTGTTGGCCCGCGAACTCCTGCTGGTCGATCACGTGTTGATCAGCTTCCAGCGTCAGACGCCCTGTCAGGGTCAATGCGGACGGCTCGCGGCAAGGTCAGTGCAACCTTTCACCAACGTTGTTGCAACGAGGCGGCTCTACGTTCACGGTGTCGGGTGCGCGCGCCAGACCCACAACCGAAATCATCACCCTGGAGGGCCACATGGCGGAGAAAAAGGTAGCCTGCGATTGCGGGAAAACGGTCCGAGCATCGAACGACGACCAGCTCGCGGCAAAACGCACGGTCCGCGGCCGCGTTCGTCGAGTAAATCACAACGGTGCACCCGTGATCATAGGTCCTCCAGTTGCCGGGACTAATTTCGTGTGCGGCAGATCTGGCTGCAACCGACGGTGTCTCGATGGCGGTTCGCCGCCAACTGCGGCAGCGGCGGCTCACGTGCCGATCGACTCCACAGTCGTGCAGAAGACCTTCAGATCAGAATAGTCCGAAAGGACAGCGCACGCTTCGGCGGCCGGATGCCCGAGTCGGTCGCATGTCGGTACGCCGACCAGTTGGAATCCACGCCGGTCAAGCCAAAGACGGTTTCCAGAGAGCGCAGGTAGAGTTCCGAGTCCATCGACAGCGATTCGGTGAGCGTGCCATCGACGTCGAAGAGAATGAGGTTCAGGGCGGTGCCCGCTATCGTGATCGCTTGCGTGCGGAATGTTTGCGGTGATCGGTCGGTTTCCAACTCCATGCGCCGTCGCTGCTGATCTCCAGCACCGCGTCGTAGTGCTCGAGCGAAGTCGGCGTGCTCGGCGAATGCGACGTACGTGATCGCGTTCTCGTCGAGACGCTGAAGGATGTGGCCGAATTGGTCCGGTTCGAAGACGGCGTTCACGCGGTCCAGCAGGGCGAAGGCCGGCCGTGCGAGGATCAGGCGCGTCAAGGCCAGCAGTTGCTGCTCTCGGAGCGAGAGTGACACCGGCCAATCGCGTTCACCGTCCAACCCACCGGCTCCGGTGGCGATGGAGTCCAAGCCCATATCCCGGAGGGCGCTGTTGATCTGGTCATCGCTGATTGCCCGCTGCTGTCCGTCTTGGAGGAGCACGTCCCGGAGCGTGCCGGGTGGCAGGTAGGGCCGTTGGGGCAGAAAGAAGATCTCATCCACCGGAGGGCGAACCACTGTGCCGCTGCCAGCAGACCAGATACCTGCGGTTGCTTCGAACAGGGCCGTACGCGCGGTCTCGTTGGGCCCGACGACCAGCACCCTCGTCCCGTGTGGTATCTCGGCAGTCAGGTTCTCGAGCACTTCATGGCTGCCGTCGGGCGACGACAGTGTCAGTTGCTCGTACGCGATCCGTCCCTGCCCCTCGACGATTGCGATTGCTCCGGGTTTGCTCGCCGACGCTTGCTCGATGCCGGCCGATAACGCGCTCACCCGGACGATCACAGCGCCGAAGGACGAGATGGACTGAAACTGGTCAACGAAAATCGAGAACGCTCCGAGCACTTGCGAGAAAGCCATCGCCGATTGCGTGACGACACCGAACTCCACCTTTCCGCGAATGAACAGCGGTGCCACGACCAGCGCCGGGATGATCTGAATCAGGTAATTGTACCCCGTCGTGAAGAAGCCCAGGTTCCGATTCACGGCGATCGTCCGCCGAAAGTTCTCCGCGAGGTCGTCGAGCCGCTGCATGAGGCGGTCCTTCAGCGTGTCTTCCCGGCGCGAGATCGCAATCGACTCGGCGTTGGCGCCGACGTGGATCAGGCTCGAACGGAAGCTGGCCTCGCGGTCCAACTGACGGAAATTCAATGAGATCAGACGGCGACCCAGGTAGACCGTCACGAGCGAGCCAAGGAAGGCGTACCCGATGGCGACACCAAAGAGGAGCCGGCTGATCGTCCACAGGACGCCCGAGAATGACACGACTGCGAGCGCTCCGTTCACCAGCATGACCGTGAACGACAGGGTCGTCGCCGTGAAGGCGCGAACGTCCTCGGCGATGCGCTCGTCGGGGTTCCCGACCGTGCCCGACTGCTTGATGCGAAGGTAGGCGCGATCCGCGAGATACTGCCCGACGATTCGTCGCGTCAGCCACACTCGCCAGAACAGTCCCAGCCGGTCCTGCGTGAATTGATACAGGACGAGCACGGCCGTCGACGCCGCAAAGACGCCAATGTAGAGTGCGGCCTGATGGATGAATCCCGCTTGGTTGCGGTTGGCAATTGCTGTGATGAAGTCGCGGCCTACATAACTGTTGACGACGTTCAGGCCGTTGATGGCGAGCGCAAAAGCGATGAGCACCGCGAACATGCCGCGCGCGCGCCAGCGTACGTCCGACGTCAAGAACGTCTTGATGGCGCCGACGAATCGCCGTCTCGTCTCGCGGTCGAAGGCAACTGCTTGTTCGGCCATGTGTGATCTCTGATGGCTTACATCACACCGACCTCAATGCGCGACGGACATGGGCCGCCGTGATACACCCGGTGCTCCTCGGCGTGAAAATCGGATGGCTTGGCGTCGAAGATGTTGGGTACGTACGTCTGCGGATTGCGGTCGTAGAGCGGGAACCAGGAGCTCTGGACCTGCACCATGATCCGGTGCCCCGTGAGGAACCGATGGAGTTGCTCATGCAGATCCACCGGAAACTCCTGCACCGTGTTCGGCGGGATCGGCGTCGGCCGGTCGAATCCCTTGCGGTAGCGGCCGCGCATGATGTCCTCGGCCACCATGAGCTCGTATCCGCCCATGCGCCGGTCCCCGGCCACACTGTCCGGGTAGACGTCGATGAGCTTCACGACCCAGTCAGCATCACCCCCCGTCGTCGAAGCGCAGAGGTGCGCGGTCACGTCGCCCGCGATCGTCACATCCTCCGTGAGCGGCGCGGTCTGCCAGGTGAGCACGTCCGGGCGGCGGTCGACAAACCGCTGATCCTCGAGGAGCCATCCGTGCCACCGCGTCCCATCAATCGGGCGCGGCATGTAAGGAATGGGATGGGCCGGATCTGACACGTACGCGTCGGACCCGTCCGTGGTCGGCTTCTCGAATGAGAGGCTGCCCCTGGCACCGAGATAGATGCTCCGTGCCTGAGCGGCGCGCGGCGGCCAGCTGTCGAACGTGTGCCACGCGTTCTCGCCGCTTTCGAAGATCCACGCCGCCGGGAACTTGCCGTCGCCCGTGCCATGTAGGTAGTAGGCGAACCATGGCCGTTGAATCTGCGCGCGGAAGTAGTCGGAGGTCTTGCTGCCGAATTGCACGGCTCCGATCGAGTCGCCGGCACCTGGACGGGCCCACTCCCCATGGTACCACGGGCCGAGCACGATGCGCGTCGTGCCGGTCGAATCGTGTTTAATGACTGCCTTGTAGGCGCCTTGCGGTCCGTAAATGTCTTCTTGATCCCAAAACCCACCGACGAACAACAGGGGGACCACTGGCCGTGTCAGCGCGAGCTCCATCGCCTTGCCCTGCCAGTACGCATCCCATGCCGGATGCGTCCGGAAGCCGACCCATGACGGGATGTCAGTGATCCCCGTCGCCCGAGCGATCGAGTCGAGGGTCGGGAATTGGAGATACCAGTCGTAGTGATCGTATCGACCGACCGGCACTTGGCGCGTGGCGTCCTTGGTGAATTCCATGACCGAGGCATACTCGACACCGAACGATTGGCGGAACGCGCCCTGGTGGAAGAAATCGTCCCCGATCCAGGTATCGGTCATCGGCGCCTGCGGCGACACCGCCTTGATGGCGGGATGTGCAGCTAGCGCGGCGACACCCGCCAGCCAGCCCGGGTACGAGATCCCCATCACCCCGACCTTCCCATTGTTGTTCGGCAGATTCTTCAGGAGCCAGTCCACCGTGTCGTACGTGTCGGTCGACTCGTTGGTGCCGTGATCACGCGGATCGTGCTGTGCGCGATTCATGATGAACAGACCATCCGACCTGAACCGACCCCGGATGTCCTCCGTGACGAAGATGTAGCCATCCTCGGCCAATTCCTGGTACGTGGCCGGCAGCGTGTCGGACGGGAATGCGCGGCCAGCGCTGTAGGGCGTCCGAATCAGCATGATCGGCAGCGGCGCCGTGGTCCCCGCTGGGATGAGCGCGACGGCGAACAGCGTCACACCGTCGCGCATCGGGATCGTGAGTTCGCGGCGCTCGAAGCGCATCGACGGCTGTGCCAGTGCGCTCGCCGCAAGGCCGCAGCCAAGCACCGCGGCCATCCCATATGCTATCCTTGTCTTCACGCTCGACGCTCCCGTTGATGTCCACGATCCCGCGCGCTACTCCTCGGCTAGCATCGGAGAAGTTACGAGCTGGGATGGGATACGGGAGCGGGTTTGCGACGGCCTAACGCACAGCCAGAGCGCCAGGCCCCTTGGCTGACGCCGCCTCCTGGGTGCTAGGCGGCGGGCGCCCGGCGGGTACGAGATTCATGTGCCGACCTTCTCGCAGAAGTTGCTGGGCGGGTCGGCTTTGTCATATCGCTTCTGGAACACCACGGCGGATCGTTTCGCGTTGGGCGTGAGGCCGGCGATGTCCGCGGCCGTGCCCACGACGCCTTCGAACGAGATCCACTTTTTCGAGCAGGGAATCATCGATATCGCCGACGAATGGACCGTCCCCTCGGTCGAAATCAGTTGAGCGTAGACGTCGGCGCTCGACTTGAGCACATTCGAGGCCTTGACAGTGTTGAGACCCGTCTGGACGCCGGGCATCAGCTTCCCGAGGATGGTGGCAGCTCCCTGCTGCATCTGGTCCAATCGGGTCGCCAGCTTGCCCAGCGTCTCCTTGTAGCTGCCGAACGCATCGACGCTCAGCTCGACGCGTGGCGCGGCGTACGCGACGACCATCGCGTTGGGGGCGACCGCGGTCAAGCCTCCGTCATTTGTGATCGCGATGGTTTCGTCCATCGCGGATCCCTGGTCCGCGGCGCCCTGACTCGTGATCTGCGCGTTCATGCGCCCGCCCATCGTGATGGTAAAGCCTCCGATGGTGATCTCCTTGCCTCCGGTCAGCGCGGGATGGATCACCAGTGCCGAGCTCACCTCGAGACTGAGCGGAATCCCGCCGACGAGGGAGCTGAGCGGGACGGAGAGCGCACCGGGCAGCTTGACCAGGTCCTCCTGGGACCAGCCGCCGTTCGTCTGCTTAGCAACCTCCCAGTTGAAGTTCATTTGGCCGCTCACGTTCTTGAGGCCGGCTGAGATCGACGATATCAGCCCGCTCTTCACATTGATGTCGGACAGGAAATCGAAGTTGTTGACAAACCCCTTGGCTCCCACTTTGCCAATGAATCCCTGGTAATCCTTGGCGAGTACGAGGTTGAAATTGAATATGCCGTCTGCCGTCGTGTACTGCAGTTCGTCGATCTTCCAGTCGGCGAGGATCGCGTCTTTGAGTGCGTCTTTCATCTGCTTCTTGTACTCTTCCTCCTCCATCTGCTGCTCTTTGGTCGCCTCTGGCGATTGCGCGTAGGCGTCGCTGACGAATAGGCTGAGGGGGTTGGGCCCGAGGGACGCTGGTCGCTCGCTTGTCCGGAGCTGAGCCTTGCTGAACCGGAGTGGCGCTTCCACGTTGATCTCGCCGTCGGCCACGAGATCGGCGATCCCAGCGGGAGCAGTGGCGACGTACGTGTCCTGGCCATCGGTCTCCGCGCCGACCACCTTGCGCGCTAACTGGTTCTTGATCATCAGCACGTCGCCGGCCTTCAGCGCGCGGATGTCCGCTGGCGCGTTGTGAAATACCAGCCCGAGTCCATCTGGCGTTGCGACGGAGAGTGTAGACGCAAACCCAGACTCCTCGATCGTCTTGACTTCGGGTCGATAGGTGACGTGGGCGAAGCTGTGGTTTGGGCCGACCATGACACCGGCGCTAGCCGCTGTCGCCGCCCCAGATGACCCGGCCGTGGCTGGCGACCCGGCTCGCTTGCATGCGGCCATCGCAATCGCTGCGACCATGATCGACAGCGCGCTGACGGCGGTCGTCGAACGGTTGGAGAGGATCATGGCGGTCCGGACCGGGGTGGGGAGTGGTGGATGTCACGCCTCACCGATCATGCAGCCTCCGGGGGTGCGGGGTCCAATGCTTTGTTTCGAACGGAGCCATAGCGTGCGCCTATCGGGTCCCTCGGGGCAGGGGCCAATGCTCTGTTTCGATCACTGCGTCCGCATCCGACAGGTCGGTGGGACCAGCAATTCCGCGATCGGCACCGGACTCATTCCAGCCTTCGAGAGACTCGCGTTGACCATCGGCGTCATCTGGGCACTGAAGGTGTGCCACCGCCCGACCGTCGTGGTGAGGTCTCGGCAGATCGTTCCGAATGTACGGCGCATGTCTTCGGTTGGCGCCAGATCACCGTTCTCCTGGGCCATGAACAGCTCTTCTAAGCGGCCGTGGAGCCCGGCGAAGTCGGTCGGCAACCGCCGGAAGCGCCCAGAGTTGAAGCGGTCTTCGGGCGCGACGCCGGCGAGGCTGTCGAGGCGGCCCCGCAGGGCGGTCATCGCTGGCGTCGACTTCGATGAATCGGTCGCCACGAGCGAGTCCACCCGCGCGCGGATGGCCGCTGCCGCTCGGTACCCATCGTAGGCGACTCGCATCGCGCGCATCAGCGCGAGCTGAAGGGCAACCTGCGCGCGTACGGCGGCCGCGGTTGCCGGTGACCGCGGGTCGTTCGTCACCGTGACCTTGGTCGTGTAGCTCCGACCGTCAACCGTGAGCTTCACGCCGTACGTGCCGGGTGCGACGAGTGGACCCAACGGCGACGCGGGTGTCAGCCCCGGGTTGGCGTTGATCTCGAACGAGTGCACGAACGCGGGCGGGGGATCATAGCGCAGGTCCCAGTTCGTCCGGTTCGTGCCAAGGTCTGTGGGCAGATGGGTCGGCTGAGCGATCCAGAAGTTCGGGTGCGGCGGCTCCGCGGCCTCCTTCACCGGGGCCGCGGGTATGCTGGACGAATGTCGCACCGGCGCACCGGCCGAATCGAGCACGTCGAGCGTGATCTCGCCACTCGGCTTGCTGGCGAGCCAGTAATCGATCGGCACGCCCTCCACCGGATTCAACGCATGCGGGACGTCCGGCGGGAAGGGCGTGTTGTACCCGACATTGCGTCGGACGCGCACCGCCGGCGACGGCGTGAAGAGGTGGACGGGCTCTCGCGTCACGTCGTTCGTCATCTGGCGCAGGACCGCGTAATCGTCCAGGACCCAGATCCCGCGCCCGAAGGTGCCGACGACGAGGTCGTTCCCGGCGAAGACAATGTCGCGACACGGCGTCGTGGGCAGGTTGAGCTGGAGCGATTGCCACGCATCACCGTCGTCGAAGGAGACGAACATCCCGCTCTCGGTCCCGGCGAAGAGGAGACCCGCCCGCTTGGGGTCGGCCCGGATGACGTGCACGAAGCTCCCGGACGGTTGACCGGTTGGAAGCCCATTCGTGATGCGCTCCCAATGCTTCCCCGAGTCGCGGGTGCGATAGATGCGCGGCGTGTCGTCTCCCACGAGCAGGAGATCCACCACGGCGTACGCTTCCCCGGCGTCGAATGGCGACGCCTCGACCTTCTCGATCACCGCCTGTGCGGGATATGGTATGCTCGGAATCGACACATCGGTCCACGCTTGGCCAGAGTCTCGTGTGAACTTGATGAGACCGTTCGTCGTGCCCACCCAGATCGTTCCCCTCGCGACTGGCGACGGCGCGATCGTTTCGATCGCGCCTGGCGGCCCCGCAGTCTTGGATGGCGCGCTGGTGTCGGCCGGCGGCGTCATTCCTGCGGGATACGTGAGGTCAGGACTCATCCGATGCCAATGCGCACCGCCATCCGTCGTTGCCATGAGGGATTGGTAACCGGCGAGCAGGTCGCGGTGGTTCCATGGTGCCCAGACGATCGGTGCCGACAGCGAGGCTCTAGATGCAGCGCCGGGTCGACGTTGGGACTCACCGAGATCCACTGACCGGTCGGCATGTTGATCTTGTTCAAGCCGATGCCGCTCGCGTACACGGTGTTGGGGTCGAGCGGGTCGGGGACGATCGTCCCCCACTCCCACCCATTCACCGGGCTCCAGTCCAGCGGAGTGATCTCGCCCAAGTCGCCGCGCGCGCGCGTGCGCACGGCACCCGCGTCCTGTTGGGTTGCATAGACCCAATACGGGAAGCTGTTGTCCGTCGAGATGTGGTACACCTGCTCGCTGCTCTGATTGTACCAGGAGCTCCACGTGGCGCCGCCGTCGAGCGAGACGATCGCGCCCTGGTCGTAGCCGAGGAGGATGCGCTGCCCGTTGGTGGGATCGATCCAGCCCGTTTGCGGGTCGTCACCGCCAGGCGCCCCTCTGAAGCCCGTGAACGTGACTCCGCCATCTGTGGACTTGTATGCGGCGGTATTGAAAGTGTAGACGACGTCTGGATTCGCGGGATCCACGAAGACACCGCAGTTGTACCCGCCTTGCCCATTGCGGATGCGCTTGTCGGTCGAGTCCATCTGCCGCCAGTTCGTGCCGCCGTCGTCGGATCGGAAGAGTCCGTCATTCGTGACGACGTAGATCCGCTGGGCGTTGGTGTTTCCGGCCACCGCGATCGAGGTACGGTCGTTGATGCGCGGCACGCTCGCGCCTGTGAGCTCTCGCCACGTGCGACCATCGTCGTCCGACTTGTAAATGCCCCCGCCGGTCGGTGCCTTCGGTCCGAGTGGCTCGGTGGTGTCGACGCCGCTCGGGAGGAGTGGCCGCGCATAAAAAACGGTAGTCGTGGCCAAGACAACGTCCGGGCGGTCGTGGGCGATCGCGAGCTTCGAGACGCCGGTCGAGTCGCTGACGGAGAGGGTCTTGGTCCAGGTCGTGCCGCCGTCGGTGCTTCTATAGACACCCCGTGTGTCGGCCTTCTGGAATCGTGGGCCGAGCGTCGCGACCAGGACGGTGTTCTCATCGCGCGGGTCGACGATGATCGAGGGAATGCGTTTGGAGTCGGTGAGGCCCAGATGGCGCCACGTCACACCAGCATCACTCGATCGGTAGATGCCATCGCCTGCGGTCACCTCGAGGAGCTCATCGACCAGCTGATCACCCATGCCGACGTACACGACCTTCGGGTTGGACGGAGCGACGGCGACCGCGCCGACAGCCGATGACGACGTGACAGCGTCGAAAACGGGGAACCAGGTCGCCCCGGCGCTCGTCGTTTTCCACACACCACCGGCCGGGAGGCCGACATAGAACGTGCCGGGCTCGCCGATCGCACCGGATGCGGCCGACACACGCCCACCGCGGAACGGTCCGATATTCCGCCAGGCCAGTCCGTGCAGGAGCGTGTCGCTGACCGGCGTTGCCGTCGTCGTGAGCAGGAGCGCGGCCGCGACGGCCGCGCGCGAGGCGAATGCGGAAGTGTCGGGAAACCTTACCATGGCAGCATGGGGATTGAGTCTCGCGGGTCGTTGGGCGCGGGTCAGTGCGCCGCGCTGAGGTTCGTCACGGCCTTGCCGAGTAGCGCGAGCATGGCGGGTCGGTTGCCCATGGCTCCCAAGCGAACGAGGAGTGGGCCTTTGACCGCTTCGACGCCGGGGCTCGCCGGCTCTCCAGCGATGTCCCATGGCCCCGGCGGGTGATTAGTGGTGTCGCTCTGGGTGTTCGTCGTCGTTCCGGTGATCTGTCGCTGCATCGCGCGCGACCCCATGCCGATCGCAAACTGGTCCTGTTCGAACTCGAGTATGCCGTCGTGCCATTCACGGAGATCCAGGTCGTACTCGGTCTGCATCCCGCCCGTCCCTGCCACGCGATAGATACACTCCCGCAGGCCGTTACCCCCGGGTGCTGAGCCGTTGGTCGGTGCGGCGAGCAGCTTCGTGCCGAGGGCGGCTTCGGCATCGGCCTGGGGCACAATCGTGCACATGTTGATCGCACTATCCTGAGCATCGGCCGCGTAGAGTTTCTGTCCCGCGGGAATCCCCGCCTCGCCGTCGATCGGCAGCGGATGGTCGAGGCGCTGCACGCCCGAGTTGAGCAGCGCACCGGCGCCGGCCATGGTAAGGCGCGTGCCGGTCCAATCGAGCTCCACGTGCCGGTCGCCTTTGAGTACGTGCAGGACACAGCACGACATGGGGCCCTGCGCGATCTGATCCCAGGCACCCACGAGCGTGTCACCGCTCGAGAGGACGGTTTGGCCCGTCTTCTCCTCGCCCTGCTTCGTGGCCTGATCGGTCACGCTGCGTCCCAACCCAATCATCTTCATCGCTTCTGGGCCGCCGCTCCAGTCGACGCTCACCAGCATGCGGCGATGATCCGTCGTCTCGTATCGGCAGGTCGACGATCCGGATTCCGGCCTGAAGGTGCCGTGGTATGGCGGCGCGGCGAGCGTCCCGATCGCCTTGGTGACGTCCGCGGTGTCGAGTAGGCCGCAGGAGTCCCCGCCGGACGCATCGGCGTTGCCTGTCTGCTTGAGTTGTTTGAAGAACTGGCTTTCGTTTTTCTTCTCGCCGCATCCGGTGGCGCAAGCGAGGAGCACGAGGACGGCCACTACCGGTCGTGTCGGCATAGGGTGCGTCTCCGGATTGGGCGTTGCCAGCCAGCTCTACCAGCCGATTCGGTCTGCGGCGACGACAGCGTGGCGCCCCGTCGTGAGGCGCGGGTCATCCACTAGTCGCTCAACGCTGTTGCCGAGTGCCGGGCCGCGGGTCTTTGAAGGTGCTCGGTCCTTCCACCCGAGTCAACCATAGAGGTGGTGCGCGCACACCCGCGTTGCTCTCGACTCGTCAACTCCGCCGGGGAACCACCCCAGAGGCCGTCATGGCCTATCGTGCGGGCGACGGAGGATGGCAGCGAGGATGGGGATGTCCTGTCGATCCTGCGGACGGTTGGCGGCCTTCTTTGAACGGATAATGTCTTCGAGGCTCGCCACGAGGATACGCACGCCGAATGTCTCGAACGGAACGGCGGTCTGCGACAGATCGGGGTAGCCGCTGGTGCCCGAGGGCTCGAACGCGACGTCGAGCCGCCCCGCCGTTGTGACGAGGTTCCAAACGGCCGCGCGGCCCAACGTGGGCGCCGAACAGTCGAAGGTGAGACCACCGGGTACGCTCTCGGTATAAACTCTCGCGTCCAGCTCCCGAAGCGCAGCAGCCAGCGCATCGAGATTGTCGGCGTCACGCGCCGGCGTGATGTCGATGTCCGCGGTGACGCGCGGAAACCCCTGCAAGCGCGCCGCGAGAGCACCGATGAGGACGTAGCGCACGCGATGCTGCGCCAGCGCTCGGATGACCCGCTCAGGATCGAGCGGCGCGACCTCAGACACGTCGTGCGCCCGCGAGGAATCGGCTGACGGCCGCCACCTCGCGCAAGCGGTCCTCCGGGGACAGCCGAAGGATGCGCGCCACGTCCCCCATCATGTGGCTGCGGGCCGTCGGGCGCGGCACGATCTCCGCCGCCAAGTCAAAGCCGGCCGCACGCAGCAGCCGTTGCAGCGTATCCCACCCCGGGCTGGTCGCGCCACGTTCGATCCGCGCGACAACCGACTGCGTCGTACCGGCCCACTGGGCCAGTGTCCGCTGGCTGAGGCCCGCTCGTTCCCGGGCGGCCCGTAGCAGGGTGGCAGGTGTGCCGGCGTGCGGCATCCCGTATGATAGCTTTTTAGCTCTCGCGCCGCAACCGAGCGACCGGCACCGCGCGCCTGACCGTGCGGCTCGCGCGTCGGGCCGAATAGCCGAACTTGTTTGGTCTATAATATTAGAGTACACTCCAACATTAGCGGCGGAGGCACCCTCATCACCCACGAAGGGAAGGAGGTCTCATGGCTACCATCACTCGCGAGACCACGCGCACCGCACACCTGCTCGCGCTCATGCAGAAAGGCGACGACGCGTTCAACGCCCGTGACTTCGCAGCGGTAGACGCCGTCCACCACCCCGACATGGTCGCGCACATCCCGGGAACGCACAGCCGATCTACGGCAGTGTCGCACACGCCGCGGCAATGCAGCAGAATGTGGCGCATCTTCCCCGACATGCACGTGAACACCCCGTACCCGATCCAGTGTGGCACCGGTGACTGGATCACGGTGGTGACCCGCGCCACGGGGACGTTCACTGGAAAGATGGTCCTCCCCAACGGCAAGGTCATTGCCCCGACGGGAAAAGCGTTCGACGTGGAATTCGGTCAGACCACGAAGTGGGACGGCGATCGGCTGATCGTCATTTCGGCCTTCTTCGACGCCGCTCTGCAGGCGAAGCAGATCGGGCTCGCCGGGTAGCCCGCGTTGCGCGCACGGTGAGGTCGCCGCCCTCGCGGCCCGCTGCGTCCAGCCGCGACGGCGGCGATGCCGTCGACACACTGAACCAGCGGTCGAGCTCGTCGAAGACGCGCTCGATGCTTCGCGAGAGCTCGCGGGCGATCCTGGTCTGGCCCTGGCCGTCACGAGTGCGCCGGCCCGCTTCGCTGATGATGATCTCAAATACGCTGGCAAGTGCGACTCCGTGCAGCCTCGCGATTTCGGGCGTCACACGAGTGGTGTCGCTGATCACGGCTGCGAGTGAGCGGGCTAGACGATCGATCAGCTCCAGCACCAGTCGGTGGACCGTTGGACTGATGGCCGCGAGGTAACCGATCTCGCCGCGCCAACCCTCCGATGGAATGTCGCGAATGCCTCCAACAATCTCGAGAACAAACTCGCGGATTGCTGCCGCCGGCGTGGTGCCCGGTGCCCGAGATCGGAGCAACAGGCAGAGCTGCTCCTCGATCTGCCGCTCACGATCGGTGACGAGTTGCTCTTTGGTCGGGAAGTAGTTGTAGACCGTTTGCTCGGCGACATCGGCCTCGCGCGCCACATCGCTGACGGCGACATTGTCGTACCCTCGTTCGGCGAAGAGGCGGGCGGCGGCGTCAGCGATCCGTTGCCGAGTGCGCGCCTTCTTGCGCTGGCGCAATCCGGTGCTGGGCATCGAGGCAATTTACCGCGGCTGACCCCTTTGAATGGGATCCGGAGCGGAAGTAAGCTGGATGCGTGACGCGCTTGCGGCGCATCTCCAATGCCACCGGCCGCAGGATTGGCGCCGCTGCCTGAACGGGTGTCGCCCCGTAGGTACCACACCACCTAACGTCCTCTGGCAGACACTGGTGCGGTCGCGAGCAACCGTACCAACTATCATGACTGCGCTCATGGAGATTTCACGATGACCGACGCAGAAGCCCAGACGCGAGGCAAGGCGACGCTCACGGGTGCCGAGCCTCAACTCGTCGTCTCGGATATCCCGGCGTCTATCGAGTTCTTCACGAAGAAACTCGGATTCGTGGTGGCCTTCAGCTATGGTGACCCGCCGTTCTATGTACAGGTTGTCCGCGACGCGGCGCGGCTCAACCTCCGTCATCTCGATACGCCGCGCTTCGACCCCGCACTTCGTGACCGAGAGCAACTTCTGACGGCATTGATTACGCTCGCCGATGCCAAGCCGTTGTTCCTCGAATACCAAGCCGCGGGTGTCGAGTTCGTGCAGCCGCTCAAGACTGAGCCGTGGGGCGCGCGGACCTTTATCGTGCGCGACCCCGATGGCAATCTGATCCTGTTTGCGGGTCACGGCGAGTAGACGCTCGAGCCGATCGGGCGAGTTGCTCAGTTTGGATGGGGGGGTCGCTCATGACTTGGGCCCCCGGGGTTTGATAGCTGTCCGCCGCGCCGACGCGTGTCCTTTGCGGTGAGACGAATTGCGGGCGCTTCGATTACGCTGTTAGAATCCGACAATCCGGAGGCAATCGTGAGCGCAACTCAGCCGCGCGTGGTGATCATCGGCGGAGGTTTCGGCGGACTCTCTGCGACGCGCGAGTTGGCTGGGGCTCCCGTCAGCGTGACGCTCATCGACAAGCGGAATTACAATCTCTTCCGTCCCATGCTGTACCAGGTGGCCACGGGGCTGTTATCCGCCGATGAGATCGCCGGGCCGCTCCGTTCGATCCTGAGCCGCCAGCAAAATGCCGAGGTGTTGCTGGACGAAGTCAGCGGCATCGACATGGACAAGAGGCTCGTGCATTTGAAAGAGCACCTGGTGCCGTACGACTTCCTCGTGCTCGCGACCGGAATTCAATACAACTACTTCGGTCACGACGAGTGGCGGGGCACGGCGCCGGGCCTCGCATCGCTCGACGACGCCGACCTGATTCGTGGCAAGGTCCTGATGGCCTTCGAACGTGCCGAGGAGATTGCGGCGCTCGATCAGGCGGACACGGCGAGGATACGCCAACTCCTCACATTTGTCCTCGTCGGTGCGGGGACGGTGGGCGTGGAAATGGCGAGCACCCTGGCGGAAATGTCGCGCATGGCCCTGGCGCACGATTTTCGCCACATCGATCCTCGGGCGGCGCAGATCCTCGTGTATGAGGCGGCCCCGCGTGTGCTTCCGACGTTTCCGGAGGACCTCGCGACCAAGGCGCAGCGCCATCTGGAGAAACTCGGCGTAAAGGTGCATACGAATACACGCGTCACCGACGTGGACGCGGCTGGGATCGTCGCCAATGGCGAGCGGGTCCCGGCCGCGACCGTGTTGTGGAGCGCGGGCGTGCTGGCGTCTCCCGCCGGCCGATGGCTGGGAGCGTCCATGGACAAGTCGGGAAAGGTCATCGTGGGCTCGGATCTTTCTGTCCCGGGCCATCCTGAGATTTTTGTGATCGGCGACACGGCCCACGTCGTGGCGCCGGCGCGGAATCTGTTGGGCCTGAAGGTGAAAGAGCCAATGGTCATGCCCGGAGTGGCGCAGCCGGCCATCCAGGAGGGTCAATACGTGGCCGGCCTGATTCGGCGTCGCGCCCGAGGCCAGGAGCCACCGCGGCCTTTCTGGTACTGGGACAAGGGCGATCTGGCGATCGTGGGCCGCACCTACGCCCTCGCCGATCTTCGGTTTGTGCGCTTCGCGGGATTTTCAGCCTGGATCGTCTGGGCGGTTGTGCACATTTATTTCCTGATCGGATTCGCGAACCGTTTTTTCGTCATCCTGCAATGGGGAATTGCCTTCTTCAGCAAGCGGCGCCAGGTGCGTGTGTTCCCCGGACAAGAAGATGCCGCCGACACGCCCTGAGTCCCACGAAGCGCAGATGAAACCGACGAGGAGCGGCTACGCTGACGTCAACGGCATCAAGCTCTATCACGAGATCTACGGCGCGGGCGAACCGCTGGTGTTGATCCATGGTGGGTTGACGACGATCGGCCAGATGCAGGGATGGGTGCAGCCGCTGGCGCACACGCGGCGGGTGATCGCCGTGGAGATGCAGGGCCATGGCCGCACCGCGGACACGGACCGGCCGATGACTTACGCCACGATGGGCGACGATATCGCGGCGCTGCTGGACCACCTGAACATCCCCAACGCAGACGTGGTCGGCCATTCGTTCGGCGGTTCCAGTGCGATCCGCACGGCGATCCAGCATCCGGGCAAGGTGCGGCGGCTGGTGGTGATCTCCGCGGCGTATGCGAGGTCCGGGTGGTATCCGGAGGCGCAGAAGGGGATGCGCCAGGTCGGCGCGTCGATGGCCGAACAGATGATGCATACGCCGACGGGCAGATTCTCGAGAGAATGGCCCGAGCCGCAGCGCTTTCCGCAGTTCCTGGACAAGATGGGGAAGATGATCAGCGACGACTATGACTGGTCCGCTGGGATCGCGAGGCTCGCGATGCCGGTGCTGCTGGTCTTCGCGGACAACGACTCGATCTCGCAGCGGCACGTGGCGGAATTCTTCGCGCTCTTGGGCGGCGGCGTCACGGAGCCCGGCTGGGTGAACACGCAGCTGTCGAAGTCACGGCTGGCGGTCGTGCCGGGCTACAGCCACTACAATTTCCTATCCTCGCCGGAGGTGCCCGAGTTGGTCGGGAAGTTCCTGGCCGATCCGCTCACCAATCCGCCGACCGGCGCGACGCCCGCATCCCAGGCCGCCTCCGGCCGCAGCAACTCCTAAGTGGTTTGGCGCTCTCCCTGAGCGCCCAGAGGACATTCTCAGAGTCGACGCGGCCCACAGCTGCACGTATACTTCGGGTCGGGTCCCGCATGTTGTGTCGGGCGCTAGCTCGCTTCTCTGCGGATCGTCGGAGAAACCCAATGAACCCTGCTGTCATTCAAGCACTTGCGGGCCTGGCCGCCGCCGTGCTCGGACTGGGGGGACTAGGGTTTGTCAGTCTGATGTGTTTCCCGTCGTTCCGCGGCGCTATCGTTGAACGCATGCGCCAACGGACACTTCGCCAAGCCGACGCGACGGACGTGGCGGCGCAACTGGCGGCCCTGCGAGGTGAGGTGTACGCGCTGCGGGCGGAGCTCGCCCAGGGCGCGCGGCCGGTCGGGTCTTTGAAAGATCAGGGAGAGGACCTGTCTCTCCCAGCCGGCCGACAGGATCGCTTACCCGGCAAGAGCTAGCGCTCGCGCGTCAGACAGGCGCCGGTCCACGACCCGGGACAATTCTGGGACAATCCAACCAGCATCGTGCTGCTTCATTACGAGAGGCGCGATCAGGTGAGTACCAGCACCGTCATGGCGCGATCCCTTGGATTACTGGATCCCAACGATTGTGTACAGCGCCGCGATGAAATGGCGACGCTCCGCCTCGGTTGCGAACGACCAACTGAGCGCTCCGTCGTCGGAGACCCGGGAGCCGTCGCCGGGCGTGGGCAGCGAACCGAAGCCTTTGGACATCTTCGCCAGGTACTCGAACAGAAACTCGCCCGCCCGGCGTTCTCCGAAAGTGAATCGGACACAATACTCCGGCGACGCCGTCTCTACGACCTGCATGAATTGCCCGGGGTCGAAGCCCCAGTTCGGCGCAGCATCGCGCATCGCCTTCCGGAGCGGTCCGCCCTCGTGCGGGAGGGCTGTGCGCATCGCGTACTCTATTGCTGCCATGTGATGTGGCCCCTTCCGGCCAGGAGTCGGGCACTCGCGCCAGCTCCTGCCTGTGCAGGAGTCGATCGCACCCGGTATCCCTGAGATATACCGACTTACGCGGTTGAGTGGCGGGGGTGGGTCGAGCGCCCATGCCCGCCCTGGGCAGCTTCGAAGAGATCCGGCTCCTACATGGCTCCTGGCGAGTCGGAGCTCTTGGGCTCAGAATACGACATGGTCAATGCGCGCTCGTGTTGCCCGCTTCTGCTCGCCGTTGGCATGGCTCTTCCCATGACATTGCCCGCGCAGTCGTCGCCCACGCCGCAGGCGATGGACGGCGTCATGATCGCGTTCGAGCGAGAGGCGGACTACTACGGGGGACGGCTCGTCCAGGCGTTCGACTCGATCCCCGCGAGCCGATATGACTATCGACCGACACCCGCACAGCAGAGCATCGGCTTTGTCGCGCAGCATCTCGAAGACGCGAACTATGGCCTCTGTTCACGTTTCGCAGATCTGAAGCACCCCGGCACGGCAAAGGACTCGCTTGCCGACTCCCTTAAAGCGCAGTGGCCCAAAGACACCCTCATCACGCGTCTCGAAGCATCGCTCGGATTCTGTGATGCCGCGCTCGAGCGGGCGGGGCATCTGCAGTCGCCCGCACTCGCGAGCAACTTGCTCTCCTTCGAGACGGATCTGGCCGAGCACTACAGCCAGATCTCCAGCTACATGCGGCTGCTGGGCATGGTTCCTCCATCGGCCCTGCCACGCAAGAAGCGCACGGCGATCGAGTTACCGGCGTCCGATCTGGCGCGGTACCCCGGCGTGTACGAGCTCGCACCGGGACTGGACCTCGACGTCACGATGCATGACAACGTGCTCATGGTGAGGGGGAGCGGCGGTGGGAACCCGGCGCGCCTGTGGCCCGAGAGTAGGGACCACTTCTTCGTCAACGAGGTGGACGCGCAGATCACGTTTGTACGTGACGCGAGCGGAACCGTGACGGGCCTCATGCTGCGCCAATACGGCCGCGAGAAACAGGCGAAAAGGCTCAAGTAAGGGTTGTGCCCGCAGGCGGTGGAGTGGGCACATGGCCCCCGGATACTCCGGTGGGCGTTGCCTTTCTCGATTGCCTCGAGTCGGTTGAGAATGGAGCTGAGCGACCACACAACGATCACGATCCTTCGTGCGACTTGGGTGATCGACGTCGCGGCCTTCCTGGTACTCAACTGGGCGGCACGTGCGCTTCTCCGGTACTCGGATGCACACCCATCCACCATGGGGTCCGCAGCGGACGACCTTCCGGGACCTGAGTCGCGGTCATGGATGTGGCGCACCGCCGGTGGCGGGCGAGTGCTACGATTCGTTTGGTCAGCGGCCGCCGTCCGGGTGGCGGACCCCACAGTACGGCGTTACGTGTGGGTGCTACGGGTGGCAACTGCTGTGATTGCGACCGCGCTGCTCACCATGTTTCTCGTTACCGCCCGTCACCCCTCGCGGAGTTGGAGCCTCGTGCAGAAACAACAGCCGCGCGCCGCGCCGCAGGGTAACGCCGCCTTCCCGCCAATGCGCTCGTGGTCAGTCATGATACCGCCGTCGGAGCGGATATGACGTGCGTTGGGACCGTGCTAGCGAAAGGCAGCATCGCGCTAGGTGACTCGTAGGCGGACACCATGAGGAGCCTTTATCTCCGGGCCATTTACAAGACAGTGGTCGGAGCCGTCGCGTTGTTTGCCGCCATCTTCCTCCCCGCATGGACAGTCGATTACTGGCAGGGATGGGCATTCTTCCTGACCCTTATGGTCTCGACGACGCTCGTCACGATTTACATGGCGCGTCATGACAAGCCGCTCCTCGAGAGCCGTTTGCGCACCGGCCCGACTGTCGAGAAAACGGGGACTCAAAGGCTCATCACATCCATCAGCCAGGTGCTGGTCCCTGGAGTGTTCCTGATCATGCCGCTTGACCATCGCTTCGGCTGGTCGCCCGTTGTCCCCGCACATCTCTCGATACTCGGTGATGTGCTCGGCGCGCTCGGGATGCTGATCTACTTCCTCGTGGTCAGAGAAAACCGCTTCGCCTCAGCAACCGTAGACGTCGTCGAAGGGCAGACGGTCGTGTCGACCGGGCCTTATGCGATCGTCCGGCACCCGATGTATGCGGGCGCGATCTTGGTATGCCTGGGGGCGCCGCTCGCACTCGGCTCCTGGTGGGGATTCCTCCTTACCCCGATCGTCATCGGCATTCCTCTCATGGCGGCTATTGGCTGAAGAGCGATACCTCCGCGAGCATTTACAGGGATACGGCGAGTACGCGCGCGCCGTGCGCTACCGCCTCGTCCCCTACATTTGGTAACAACAAAGAACCGCGCTCTCGGGGACAGTCATTCGGCGATGCGTTCCAAGGTGTAGCGGTTCTTGGACGGAAAGATGAGGATCAGGCGATCGCCGTCGAACCGATAATCGCTCGCTTCGTCCGGGCCTGCGCGAGACAGAATGGGCTGCTTCCTGTCGCCGGGTCTCACGTGAATCTGCACCCACTGCTTGAACACGATTCGGTTGGCGACCCGTGTGTAGGGGCCCGCATTTCCATTCGCATCGTCCATCTGGCCGTTGTCGAGCTTGAAACGTACATTGGCCGAATAGTACTTCTTGGTGAAGATGAACAAGCCCTGCATTGGGTGCTCAACGCCGTTGACCTCGTACGTCACGGCCTTCCACGCACCGGCAAGCGCGCGATCTTGGTCGACCGGCGCCGCAGCTGTCAAAAGTCCAAGCGCAACCAGGACAACGAACCTTCGAAACATTCCGTCCTCCCGAAAGCAAAGACAAGCTCGCTTCGCAGGCTCTGAACTTACAGCCGCCGCGCGCCATCGTGTGCTGCCTTTCGACCCACAGTGGGCGGAGCCGGACGGACTTTGATAGACTGATGCACGGAGTAATAGGCGCCGTTATCGGCAGTGCGGGCATGTCACGCCCCAACTCGAAGATCCTGCGAACCGGGGAAACTCGAAATGGCGATTCCCACTGAAATGGGTAGGCAGACAGCTGTCGTGCTTTACCTGGTGGCGATGGCAGCCGTCATCGTCGCCGTAGACATTGCGTTCTTCAGAAACCGATTCTGGGAACGGCTGACGGTGAATATCGGCATTGTGTTGGTGTTCGCAGCTTTCTACTTGCGATTCCTCAGACGTCCGTGAACAAAACGCGACAGGCTTAGGGACTACCCGGCGCTAGGCTTCGGTCAACGAAGCGAGGGGGTTCGATTCTGTGTCTGATTGCCGTCGCTGTCGATCGTGTCCGGCAGGATGTACCGCGGGTGCCGTCCATGAGACCAGGGATCATAGGTCACGGCGAACCGGATACGCTCCTCGTCCGTGGGATGGTCGCGGAACCAGAAGCCCGGTATCCCACTTAGCTCTGCATCGGGAAAGCATCTCTCGCGACACAGCTGGAACAGTCCTGCCGCTGCGGCGCCCGGGCTTGGCACAATCCCGTGGATCGCTTCCAACCCGTACCGATCCGCTTCGCGCTCGAAGTGGCGACTCGTCATGTTGAACGCTGGCACCTTGACGAAGTTGATCGCGACGAGCAGGAACAGGAGCAATGGGAGCGAGGCATGGTCTGCCATCGATTCGATCCCCCAATACCGTCCCCAGCGTGCAAGCATCCAGGTGCCGGCGCGAAAGGCCGCGTAGACGAGAGCCAAGAGGATGATCGCGTCGATGAGAAGGCCCTTGATGCTGTGATGGAGCGCCAAGTGCCCCATCTCGTGGCCGAAGGCAAACAGTATCTCTGGCCGGTCGGTGTCGTTGATGAGCGGCTCGGCAAAGACGATCCGCTCCGGATCCCACATCTCTGACGCGCCCGCGAACTCCGGCTCGAAGGCGCCTCGGGGAGTGCTGCCTGGAACGATCAGTTCAACCAAATGGTCGGGTGGAATCGTCTTGCCGGCATTCCGGGCCACGCGCTCCATGTCAGCGACGACGTCCGGGTACCGCAACGTGACCGGTTCAAGCCACCTCGTGAGATCGAACATGCGATCTCGCAACAATCCGGTGACGCCAATTACCGCCAGGAGCACGGCCCAGGCGACCAGCCACCACGTGCGCGCGCCGCGGCGAATGATCGGATACAGCAGCAATACAACGATCGAAACGACAGCAAGATCGATCGCGCGTGATAGCGCCCAGCGCGTCGTCCACGAGACCCAGCTAGTCCGCGCAGGGTGGAAGTTCAGCGCGAGCGCATGATTCCACGCCTCGACCGGGAAACTGAGGATGGCGACGGTGCCGAGTACCGCAGGGACGTAGAGGCTCGCTCTAGCCCAGGATCGACCAACTACTCGCGCGAACCAGTCTCGATATCGGGTACCAAGCCGCACAGCGATCAGACAAAGCAACAGCAGAAGCTCGTAAAGCGTGCCCAGGAAGTAATGCTGGGTTCGCGCCGCCAAGTAGGAGGTCGCAGCGGAATCCGCCCGCGACTCCGCGGAGTCAGCGGCTGACAACTCGGCCGCTTTCGCAGTCGACAACGGCCGATCCTGGTCGTGCGTCACGGGGCTCGAGTGACTCGCGATTGACCGTGGCACCGCCGTCAGAATCCCTGCCGTACCTTCACCGGCCGCAGTGAACGAACCCCAGCCGCTCGGCCGTGGGCAGAGCACTGCGCTTGCAGCGATGGCGAGGCTAAGGACCAGCCGCACGATAGTCCATTGGAGGCATCGTTACTCCCATTACCAAGTCCACGCCACTGGCCCGGGGCAGCGCCCCAAGTTACCTGGGAAACCTACCCCTCGGCTCTCAGCGCGGTTGCTGGGTCGATTCGGCTTGCGCGCCAACCCGGCGCGAAGCTCGCAGCCGCTGCGCACCCACACAACAGGAGGGCCACGCCCGCGAGGACACGCGGATCATAGGGTGAGGTCTCGTAGAGGAGCGCCGCAATCGCATGCCCGGAGAGGAGCGACAGGACAGTGCCAACGGCTATGCCGATCGCCACAAACCCGAGGCCTTCTCTAACGACGAGGGATACAATCGACGTGCGTTGTGCTCCGAGTGCCAATCGGAGTCCCAATTCCCAGTTGCGCTGCGTGACGCTGTAGGAAATGAGCCCATAGAGTCCCACGAAGGCAATGATCAGCGCCAGCAGGCCGAACCCGGAGAAGAGCGACGCGCCCATCCGCCAGGGTCGCAGCTGAGGGGTGAGGACATCGGCAAGCGACTCGACTATGGGCGGTTCGGCAGAGGGGAAACGGCGCCGCAGCGCCCGCCACAACCAGTTGCGACGCCTGCGCCTCTTGACCCGGCCGCACGCGAATCGTCAGGACGTTGCCGCCGTTGGGACGAAGGGGCACGTAGTATTGCATGGACTCAGATTCAACGACGTCCATCACGTGCGCGTCGGTCACGACTCCAACGATGGGAACGCACCCGGGCATGATGCCGATGACAAAGCACTTCCCGATCGGATCTTCGTTCGGCCACACCGTCTTGGCCATCGCGGCGCTGATGACCGCAGCGCGGTAGGGCTCCTTCACGAAGTAATCGGTCGGTGCGCCTGATCGGTCCGCGTCGGTAAAGAACCGGCCCTTGAGCAGGCGAATGCCGGTCGTCTCAAAGTAGGTTGGCGATACGGGTGTGATTGGTGGCGGACCGGTAAGGCCGGCTGCCTCCAGCTGCGCGTCATCGCGCCCGGGAATGTCCAATGAAAGTGTAAAGAGGCGCGACGACATGGGGCTCCGCATGGCAATCGCGGCGCCTTGAATGCTCGGCTCCCGTGCGAGATCAGCCGCAATCTGTTCCAGGCCGAGCCCTATCTCTTGCCCATGATCCCACGTGTCGTCGTATCTGGCTTGTGGGTCGCGGAAGACGACCCTTCCTGAAATGAGCCGTTCCACGTCGTATCCGACATCAATGCTGCGGACGCGCGACAGGCTTTGGAAGAACACGCCGCCGCCGACCAGGAGTACCATAGACAGCGCCGATTGGGTAATCACCAGTGCACGGCGCAGTCCAACGGCGTGGCCCGTGATGCCGCGGCCGGTCGTGAGGGAGCGCGCCACATCCTCCCGACTGATCTGCAGCCCGGGAATCAGCGCGACGACGACGCACGTCATCACGGCGACAGCTCCGGTAAATAGCAGAACCCGGAGATCCACCACAGTGCGTGCCCAGTGCGCGCCGGGCAGCAACAACGCTTTGATCGTCGCGATCCCCAGATCGCGATCGCGACGGCAGCCAGACCGGCCAGCATCGTCAGGACGAAGCACTCGGACAGGATCTGGCCGATCGAGATGGCGGCGTGAGGCGCCCAGTGCAATGCGCGCGGCGAGCTCGCGCCGCCGCTGCATGCCGCGACCGAGCATGAGATTGGCCACGTTCAAGCATGCGATGATGAGGAGCACGATCACGACGGCCATGAGGCGCCAGGTGATGCCGACACTTTGGTCCGTGTGCGGAAGCAAGGTCGGCGCCGCGGTTTTCCTTGTGAGCGTGGGGGCCAGCGCCTGATTGATCGAGCCCACGAGAGCGACCGCGGTTGAGTCCGGGCGCCCGCGTGTCGGCCCACCGTCACCGCCCAGCGAGCGTCGCAACACGGTCGTGCCAACGGCCGCGAGATGACTCGTCGCTACTCCTGGACCGACGCGCGCGGCAAGTTCAAGCGGAGCCTGGGACCACGATAGTGGAAGCGAGGCCTCGTACCAGGGTTTCCCTTTATTCGGGCCAAACCCGATCGGCGCTTGCGGATACGTCGGCAGCGGCAGCCACAGGTCGGCATCGCTCAGGTCGGTGCCGGCGAACCCCGGTTGCGCGATACCGACCACGGTGAACTCGCGGCCATCAATCGTGACCGTCGCGCCGACAACGTCTCGACGGCCGCCGAAGCTGCGCTGCCAGAGGCCGTCGCTCATGACGGCGCTGAGCACCGGCGAGCCCATGCGTTCTTCGTCCGCCGAGAAGAATCTGCCGAGCTGCGGCCGCACGCCCAAGAGTGAAAAATAGTTGTCGGACGCATACACAGCTTGGATCGACTGCGCCTCCCCCGCGCTACTCATGCTGACCGAATCGGGGGGACTGAACGCCGTCACCTCGCCGTCCGATCGTAAACCCTCGGCGAGCGCTACGTAGTCGCCATACGCGAACTGTGGCTGTAGTGCCGGGAGACCGTCCGGAGTCAAGGTCGTCGTGACGTACAGCCGGTGGAGTCTGTTGGGCTCCACTAGCCCGGCCGGTGCCCTGAGAAACAATCGATCAACGATGGCGAACAGGGTCGACGTCGCGCCGATCCCGAGCGCGAGCGTGAGGACGACCGCGATGGCAAAGCCTGGCACGCGGCCGAGCGAGCGGACAGCCAGCCGAAGATGCAAAGTGAGGTGGTCTATCCGTCGCGTCCCCCATGCCTCGCGCGTGACCTCCTTCACGTGCGTGACGTTGCCGAACTCCCGCCGTGCGCCGCGCACGCTCTCGCCTGGCGCGCCGCCACGGGCGGCGCGGTCTGCGGCCGCCATCGTGAGATGCGCACGGATCTCTTCCTCGAGCTCACGCTCGCGGCGCGCTCGCGCACCAACGAACGGTCGCCTCACGTATCCTCCGACAACGGGCGCGTGAGAATCGCGGCCATGGCTTCGCTCAACTGTTCCCAGCGCGACTTTTCAGCTACCAGCCGCTTTCGTCCACTGGGCGTCAGGCGGTAGACCCTGACTCGTTGGTTGCTCGCGGACGTCTCCCATTCGGCGGAGATCAAGCGCTCGCGCTCCAGGCGGTGCAGGGCGGGGTAGAGCGAGCCCGTGTCTACCTGCAACACGTCCCGTGAGCGATCGCGGATGAGCTGCGAGATCCCATACCCGTGCCTGGGGCCCCAGCGCAGGGTCTGCAAAACGAGGAGGTCGAGCGTGCCCTGGAGCAGCTCGATGCGGGAGTACAGCCGGGTCGGACGGGCGATTCGGGCCTTCCGAGTCAGTGCCTGTCGACATTCTACAGCCAGGGGTGTAGGATGTCTACTCCCGAGGCGTTATTCCTCTGGCGAAACGTGACCCCCGCACGCCGTATGGCGGCATGCGGGGGTGTCGGGCGCACGCGACTCGCGATCAAGGAGAGCGGCGTACGTCGCGAAGCGATTTGGCTTTTTCTGGTTCCTTGTCGACGATCGACGGATTGGGGAAGACGAAGTCTGCGCCGACGGCCGCCAGGTTCAGCGTGAGCGTGTCGCCATACGCGAAGCATCGCAAGGACACGCCAATACCATACTGTACGGCATACGGGGGATCGAGCTTCAACTGATTCGTCGCGTCGGGAACCAGAATGGGACAGGTTGCCGGTAAACGCACCTGGCGGCGGATCGGGCGCGGAGTAACAAGGGAACTGTGCGACCGGCACATTGCCATCCCACACATCTACCTGTTGGATATACAGGTCGGACGTGGTCTCGAAGAGAATCGTGATCTGCGTCAGCATCGGCAATGCGCCGTCAACGGATGCCGGCGTGGGGATGGGGATATGACTGTTATGATACGATTCGTCATCGTCGAATGAGTTGAAGTCCAGCTCGGTACCCCAGCCTCGATGTCTGATGACGGCGTATTCGCCCGGGTCTTCCACCACGAGCGCATTACCGTGGATCCACATGGTCGTGACGCTCATTTGAGACTCCTCGCCGGCGCACGGTGGCTACTCGTGCAGACGGCGGGCGTTGCGGCCGGCGACTGAGGGGGGACACGGACCACACCCGCGGTGCCGGGGAAGCCCATTACCGCGTTGTGGCCGTGCCTGCTGATGGGTATGGGGCGATGTTCGCTGTCCATGCGATCTGACTCCTGCCGGCGGGGCCGGACTGCTGAGTGGGTCACTGCCATGATCGAACCGCCGGCAAGGTAGACGGCACCTGTCTGTGCGCCGTCTCTCGGTCGTCACTCGTTGATTCCTACGGACAGACGGGCGTCGGGGCCAGCGATTTCGCGCAGGCGCCTGCCCTCCGAATGCGCATCATCTGATTCGCGCCGCGACTGAACTCGTACGGAACCGTCTCGATCGACGCCGTCAGCCCGAGCGCGGCCACGGTGCGCAGCACCGGATCGACCAACGCCGATCGATGGCCGGGTAGAGCGACCAGAGGGAAAATGCGGCACTCATCCGCCACCCGGCACAACTCCCGCACGGCCGCGCAGTGAAAGGCTTCACCGAGGTGATCGCTATACAGGAAGAGGAAGTGCGAGCAGAGTGCGAGATCGAACGAGCGGGTGCCGAACGGCAGCGTCGGCAGCTCGGCGGCGACGTAGCGCCCTTCGGCCTTACCCGCCGGATAGTCGGCGAGGAACTGGTTCATGGCGCCGAGCCGCAGCTCCCGCAAATGTGTGGGGGACGGAATGGTCGTCCAGACGAATTGATCGGCGTTTCGCCGGAACTGCTCCATGACAATGTCGTCCGTCGCCACAATGCGCTCACGGATCTCGCCCGCGCTGAACCGATACAGCGGATCGCAGGAGCAGACGCTGATCTGCTGGCGTGTTGCAATCGCGTTGAAGCTCGCGGGGCCGTCCGCGCAGCCAAGGAGGCGAAGCCCGCACTCGCGCTCCGTCAGCGCGAACATGAGCTGGTATTCGTGGAACGTCCGGCCCCACGGGACGATCTGATCGAGCGTGAACAAGTCGCAGAGACCGGTGGGGCGGGTCGGTGATCGGGTATGGCGGCCCAATGCCGGCTAGTGCGCCGGCTGACTCGACGGCGGCACCATGCCGAGCATGCGCATGTAGGTGACAATGTTTCCGTAATGCTCGTCGTCGTGCACCGTACTGTAGAGCAACGCCCACTGTGCGGACCGCTCGCCCGCGAACACCTTGACCGTCCGGTTCAGCGCGTTAGCGTCGGTCATCGCATACGCCTTCTCGCAGTGCCGGGTAGAAGCCTTGAGCGCTGCCACCAACGCGGCCTTCCCCGTCGTGGTCTTCTCGATGGCGTCCGAGGCGTTCACCTTGTCGCCGAGTGCCTGGGCGCAGAACATGTCCTGGGAGCCGGCGATGTGCGCGATGAGCTGGCCGAACGTGCGCACCGTCGGCACGGGGCGGTACGAGTAGCTCGAGTCCGGCACCTGCTCGGCGGCCGCGGTGATGTAACCGATCACCATCGTCCAGATCTCGCGATCTGCCGCTAGCGCCGACGGCGCGGGAGGGCTAACGGGCTGCGAAGGCGCGGCGCCCAGGAGGGCGATAAGGGGCAACAGGGGAATCGCACGCATCATGACGAAGTGTCTCCGAACGGTGGGTGCCAGCGGTGGGGGCAGAACCGCCGGGAGGGAGTCCGGTGAAGGTGACAGCTCCCGAAACGGTCGCTGCTCGGCGCGCGAATGCCTTGTCTACATTATACGGGCGTCCCGATCGGGCCGCTGCCTGGTCGCAAAACGCATACGGGTGTGGCTCATATGGCCTCGAGCATGACGTCGGTGGCTCCCTCAGGAGATAGCGCTCAAGGCGAATCGGAACTCGCCCGCGGGACCATGGGTCGCGTGAGCCTGCGGCTCCTCCCGTTCTTGTTCACCCTCTACATCGTCAACTACCTCGATCGCTCCAATGTCGCGCTGGCGGCGTTAACGATGAACCGCGAGCTCAATTTCAGCGCGACCGTGTACGGCCTCGGGGTCAGTTGCTTTTTCGTCGGCTACTGCGCCTTCGACATCCCCAGCAATCTGATCCTCGCGCGCGTAGGTGCGCGACGGTGGATCAGCCGCATCATGATCAGCTGGGGCGTGATCGCAACCGCGATGATGTTCGTCCGCACGCCAACCCAATTCTACGTACTGCGCTTTGTGTTGGGCGCCGCGGAGGCAGGCTTCCTGCCGGGGATCATGTACTATCTCGGTGGTTGGTTCCCTGCAGCGTACCGGGCGCGGGCCGTCGCGCGGTTTATGATGGCGGTTCCGCTGTCCTCGGCTGTGGGTGGCGCAATGGGCGGCTGGCTCTTGGGGCTCAACGGGACTCTGCGTCTCCAGGGCTGGCAGTGGCTCTTCCTGGTCGAGGGCATTCCCGCGGTGATACTCGGCATTGTCGTACTCGGGTACCTGCCTGACCGGATCGATGATGCACGATGGCTTTCAAGCGACCAGCGGATGTGGCTCACGCAGCGGATTCTGGGCGAGCACAAGGGAGAGCGCGGCACCTGGCGGGCTGATCTCGTGCGCGCAACGAGCAATCCCATCATCTACCTCGTTGCACTGGTCTGGTTCTGCACGTTGTTCAGTCAATACGTCTATCTCTATTGGGCGCCGATCGTCATCCGGGACGCATTGCATTCGACAAACCTCGTCACCGGCTTCATCGTCAGCGCGATCGGCGTGCTCGCCGCTCTTGCTATGGTCGCTGGCGCCGCAAGCTCCGACCGGGCCAACGAGCGTTTCCTCCGTCCTGCGGTGAGCGCGGTGCTTATCGCGACGGGCTATGTCGGCGCCGCTCTGTTGCCACACCCGTGGGGGCCGGTCGTGGGCCTCGCCGTCGCATCGATCGCGCAGTGCTCCCTCTTCGGCCCGTTCTGGTGCCTTCCTCCGATGGTCTTGAGTGGGAGCGCCGCGGCTGTTGGTATCGCCATGGTGAGTATCAGCGGCAATATCGGCGGCATTCTGGGGCCGTCGATCGCTGGGCGCCTCAAGGATGCCACCGGCGGCATGACGGTCACTTTCCTCGGCGTCGCCGCGCTCGCGCTGTGTGCGGCCGGTACCTTGCTTCTCCTGCGTCGGCTCGGACTCTCGTCGGGTCGACAGGCTCCCGTCCCGTAGCCATCGCCGCGTCGATCCGGCCGGCTCCGGCCTAGCGCCTTCTGATCGACACGCTTCCACTTTCGGACGAGATCCGGATCGTCGGCCCACCGCCGCCAATGTCGGTCGTGATGTGGTGCCGGTCCAGGCGCCCCTCGACCGTGACCGGAAAATCCACCGCCATCGACCCGCTCTCGGAGCGCGCATTGATGTGCGCCGCGAAGTCCGCCGGCACGTGGACGTCGACCGATCCGTTCTCGGATTCCACGTCGAGCCCTTCACCGTCGAGCCGCGTGCCCTCCAGAGTGATGTCGACCGACCCGTTCTCGCTCTTGAGGCGTATGGCGCCCCCGACGCGGTTCAGCGTGACATCGCCGTTCTCGGATCCAAGGTCCATATGCCCGCTCACGTCGGTCACATCCACATCCCCATTTTCGGCGGCGAGCGAGATGTCGTAATGCCGCGGCACCAGGATCTGGTAGCTGACCGACCAGTCGCGCCAGTGCTTCGTCCTTGGCCCGCGCGCGCGAACAGTCCCGCCGTCCGCCTCGACCTCGACCCGGCCCGCGATCTCCTTCGCTTCCTCCTCGCTGGGCGCCTCTGCATCGATCAACGTGTGAATCTCGATCGCGCTGACGTCGCCACCTTGGATCGCGACGTTGCCGTTCTCGAGGCCCTCAACTCCCAGCCGACCACCCGTGGTGCTCATATGCTCGACCCGCACCTCACAGTACCGCGCGCGGTCCTGATCTCGGTCGCGCTCGCACCCGCGCCGCCAGCGGTCGTCATCCGATTGCCCCTGCGCGGTCGCGCGCGCAGGCGCGGCGAGGGCCGCGATCAGCAAAACCAGTCCCAGCACATGCATGGACGCCACGCTGCCAACCTCCGTGTCATAGCGCATCCCTAATGAGATGCCCATTGTGTGAAAAAGGTTGGGAACTGCCCAAGTTGCTGAACAAGCTCTCGTGCGCGTCTGGGGCACGATGCACTCCGCCCCGCGCTTCACTCGTGATAGACCGAGACGGGTTTACCGTCGATTCTTAGAATGGCCTCCTGCGCGGCGGCGCCGATCCGGCGTAGCACGATCGCTTGCCGCAAGACCGGGAGGGCGTCTCGAGCGCCGGGGCCAATGTCCCCGAGCGCGTAGGCCGCGCTCATTCGGACAAACCCTTGCTCATGCTGATCGATCAGGCGCTGTGCCAAGGGGTCTGTTGCGACGCTGGCCTCGGGGCCGATCGCTCCGAGCGCGTCGGCGGCCGTGGCGCGGACATAATCGACTGGATCGCTCAGGAGGCGTGCAAGCATTGGAACGGCCGACGCTGCCTTCAGGCCGGCGGCCTTCAATCCCAGAGCGGCAAATTCGCGCACAGAAGGAGTGGAGTCTGAAAGCGCGGTCGTGAGCGCACGTACCGCCTCGTGGCTTGCATTGCCTACCTGCCCCAGGGCGCTTGCAGCGGCAGCGCGAATTTGCGGCGATGGGCCGGCCAGCAGAGAGACGAGTGGCGCAATAGCCGCGGCGCCGTCACTGCCAAAACTACCGATGGCGCGTATCGGTGGAATCTTTGCCAGTCCAGACGCGCTCTGGAGTTGCTGCACGAACGATTGCAAAGGGCGGCCCCGATAGACGACGCCGGAGCTCCCTGTCTCTTGCGCAAGAGGCGTCATTGAGACTACCGCTTCTGTATCGTCGGGCACCCGCTGGATCACAATGTCATTGATGCCGAGGTGATAGCCAGCCGAGTGCGGATCCTTGCCAACGCATGTAAAAGTGAGGACATGCCGGCCTTTTGAAAGGTCGAGCATGCCCATGGGACGGTCGCTGGCCACATAGACTTCGGGCAAATAGTTGCGATAAACGTCGGGGCCGGGTCGGGGAATCTCGGAAGTCGTCGGCTTTCGTGTATCGATGTTTGCGGGTTGTTGGTCAATGAATCCGATGTAGTCTCCATAGTCGGGCGCTTGCGCGATTTCGGCGACAATTGCATACCTCCCGTTTTCCGGGATATCGATCGGGACGTTGATCTTCGCGCCTTCGCCGTTCGCAGCGAAGAAGAGGAGGTCCTTTGACCAATCCACATCACGCTGCACAGACACTGTTCCACCCTCGGCCGTGATGTCCTGGAGCGAGTCTTCGATCGCGATCTGTGTGGCGTTTCCAAACGGGAGCCTTTCATCCCCATACGGCGGTTCGGGAAGGCCCTCATTGACTCCTGTTTGGTACCAGAAGGCCACGCTGGAGAAGTAATCCGGCCGTTCCTCAAAGCCGGAACGGACCGAACCGTCGGGGTTCGCGGTCCATCCCGAGTGTTCAATCTCCGCGCGAATCGATTGCGTGAAGGCGATCGGATCGGGAACGTGCCACCGGTAAGCGGACAGCCGAGAGCCCGCCAACTCCCCTTCTGCAATCGGAGTTCCCGTCCATGTGAAGGTCTCGTTGCGAAGGTCCCATGCCTGGTTGAAATAGTCCTCGGTTCCGGTTCCGTAGATTTGAGGCAGCTGTGGCCCCGTCGATGTAAAAGAGATCGTCCCCTTCGCCAAACCATGAGGGCTGCGTCTGCACAACACTTAAGACCGTTCCGACGTAGTGGCCCGTGCCTCTGATGTTCAGGAATTCATAGTGATGGCCTGCGCGCGCGGGCCGTTCTTGCCTGAAGTATGCATGGAAGTACGCGATATCGGCCGGCAGGGAACGATACTTTCTATAGTCGACGTGGTAATAAAACATGGGCACGAAGCGGTGGCCTTCGTTGGTAACGGTGATGCGGCAGGACTTATGGAAGGGCATCGGCCAATAACTGTTGCGCGCCCGTCCAAAGGAACTGTTCTCGATCATGGCCGAGCTCACGTTGCGCTCTGCCCCGTGGCCGACGGCAAAGAAGTCACCGAGCGGAGTATCCACGCTCGGCGTCTTATGCCCATCATAGTAGACCCGCAAACGCAGTAGGCGCGGCCAGCCGAATTCATTCTGCGCTACCGTGAGCCATAGATGCGTAATCATCCCCGGACCTGCGATGTCGGCCATCACGAGTGTTTCGCCCGGCATGATGCGCTTGCTGTCGTCGTTGCTTTTCACATCGCGGTTCCCGCTCGACACACGATATGTCGAGTAGTTCTTGAGCTTGGCCAAACCGAGGCCATCGGAAGGATCATTCGGCGGAGCCTGCGGCCAGGCCGCGACTGGCAGGGCCAGGAGCAGAGCGATCAGCGATGACACAGGCCACTTTCCTGCTCCACACGCTTTTTGGCGAGAACCACGAAAATCGACTCTCATGATTAGCTCCTACCTCTCTGCCGATTGAGCCTCAGGAACTCCGGACCAATGGCGGGTTTGACGATCGGCCATCGCTGACCAAAGATGGGGGAACGAGCTTCGAGAGGAGTCGAAATCGACAGCGCCCAAGTGGCTGGGATTCCGGGCCTTCTCCCCGGTTTCTACAGTACCGGCCGTAACGCGGTCTCAGCCGTTATGTCAACCCCGAGGTCGACTGGCCACGTGCGCTGTCCCGCGCGCCGCGCCGAGCGGCGCGGTTGCGCGCCTCGTTTGGGTCGCCCAACGTTACGGTACAACGAGTGGGGTCCTCGTGCGGTCTGATTTCGAGCTGCTGGATCAAGGCCCAAGAACCGCTTTGCGCGCCACGCTTGCGTACCCACGGTCGCCGGCCCGCGCATGCTCCATTCCGTCTCAACTCGCGCCGGCGCTGGCGTTGGTCCTGTGTGCATCGATGGCACACAGTCAGTCCGCGATCGACGGCGGACGGACGGTGCCTGCAGCCGGCGCCACGATGCTCGCCGGCGATTCGGCCGGTTCGTTCGCCGGTCGCGTTGTTCAAGAGGATGGGACGCCGGTAGCGGGGGCGGTCGTGTCCGTGTTTGGGGCATCGGACAGCGCCCTAACGGCAACCGACGGACACTTCGAAGTGCATCGACTCGCGTTCGGGGCGCACATGGTAAGCGCCCGCCGGCGTGGTGATATGGACGCGTGTTCGGCTCGGATTCGTTGGCGCGCAAGAGACACCCAATGCCAGAGCGGCGAACAACTTGGGAAAGGAGCCGACTCGCGCGGTCACGACGTTCGCGCTCGACTCGAGTTGTTCGCCTCCACCTCCGCGCGACACGACGGATTTGCTCGTTTATGCGACCGTGGTCGGCACACGTCCCGACCCAATGTCTGACAAGGCGTGGGCTGAGTACAAGTACGGTGTGCTGGCGGCGCTCGACCGGTGGGCAGAACTGCCGAGTGAGCTCTTCCTCCCCACCTTCTCGCTGCCGGTCGCACCGCAGGCCAAGCGTAGGACATCGGCCGATGGCGGAGGGTCCGATATAGCGGTGACCCCTTCGCTCTCGACCGTGCTTGCGTTTTCGCTTGATTCGGACGGCACGCTCGCGGGCGCCCGGGTTGCAGCTTCATCTCTTTCTGATGGTGCTGATACGAGCGTACTCGCGATGGTTGAACAGGCAGCGGCGGCGCGAGCGTTTCCACATTTGCCGACGGGTGTGAGTGCCACTGAACTCTATCTGGTGGTCCAGTCTGCCGAACCGACGGTGGACACGCTGGCTGCAGTGCTCGGAGCGCTGGAGGCGCCGGAATGGCGACTCTCGCGGCCGGCCCGATTGTTAGGCGGATCGCTACCAGACGGTTTAGTTGCCGACTCGACCGCCGCGGACCGCGTCCCAGTCATGATGGCTGTCGATGCCACTGGGCATGTCGTAGGCGGAACGGCGCGATTGGGAACCAGTGCGTCCATGCCCGTACGCGCTTCTCCGAAATCGCAGGCCAGGGTGCTCAAAGAGTTGCCCGAACTGCGATTTGATCCTGCGCTCATCGGGACGTGCCGCGTGAACGAGTTCATAGTGCAGTCCTTCACGCCGCCGAAACCCGAACGGCGCTAGCTCCAGCGCGGGCGTCCCCAAACTTTCGGTGAGAGACCGGGCCACGTAGCTTGTTCGCTCTACCCGTTACTCGAGGTGACTTGTGCCTACGTACTTGTGGCAAGGTTCGTACAGCCCTGACGGAGCTAAAGGCCTGTCCAAGGATGGCGGCTCGAAGCGTCGGGCGAGCATCAAGCAAACGGTGGAGGCCGCGGGCGGCAAGTTGCACGCCTTCTACTTCGCCATTGGGCAGGATGACGTCATCGGAATCGCAGAGTTCCCAGACCAGGCGACGGCAACAGCGGTGAGTGTCGCCGTGCGAGCCACCGGGATGGTTTCCATTCGAACAACGGTGCTGCTCACACCCGAGGAGATGGACGCCGCGACCAAGAAGGCCATCGGCTATAAGCCCCCAGGAAGCGCCTGATATCGGGTCGCAGATTGTGTGTTTTTGCCTTTCTGGCCTTCGCGCTAGTTAGTGAATCCTCTGTGTGAGCCGCGGCCGCGCTCGCAACACACTTGGCCGAAATGAGGTCAATATGAAAAGAGAACGCCTTACACAGATCGTCCTAGTGGTCGTGGGGCTGGTAAATCTGTCGATAATTTATTTCTTGTATAAGGACCTGCGGCATTCCAGCTGGCTCTTGGATGGGAAGAACGAAGTCGACCCGATGTTTCTGAGCTTCTTTATTCCGGTCGGGGTCTTTCTACTCATAGCCGCAAGGAGACCATCTGAGTATCGCTCGATGATTGTTCTCGCAGCTTGGTGGAACATCTCCCATGGCACGGTGATGGCTATTCAAACCGTGCAAGCCTGGAATCACGGCGTCCACAGAAACTTTGCTGATGTGATCGTATTCCTGGTGATCGGAGTCGTCCTGTTAGTGCTTCTGCCAGCAAGACGAGCGATACTCGCGCCGGGAGTCGCGTGAACGAGCGCGGATATCCCACATTCTCTCCCAATCCCGACGGCATCGGTGGCTCGAACCATGCCCAACCATCGGCGCCCTTCACCGACGCCGGACCCTGCCCGGATGATGCAACACTGACGATACAGCAAGCCGCCGCCAGCAGCATCGCCGGCCAGACCCTAAAGGCCGACGCGAATGGAGTTGGACTCCGCATGGCTGTTGATCCGCTAATGATGGTGGCGCCTTCGCGGGGACATCAGGAGACACTGGTTGATGCGACCTGTGTGGCCTACCGCCAAGCGGACTGACGAGCCAAGAAATCGCACTCGGGACGCCTATCAAACCGACGAAATACTGACCCGATAGGCTGGGCACGGTCCATAGCAGAACGAACGCCGTAGCACCACACTGTCAGGAATGCCGGGATCGCACGCCCAGACGTCGCGAACGGAGTACGCCGGGACCGACAAGTGGTCCCGGCGTACTGCCGTTAATGAACGACCTAGACTCAGGGTATCGTCACACTACCGAGCCGCCCTCGAGCGTCAGCGCCTCACGATTGATGTTCCGGTTGGCGATGTCCCAGCGGGGCCTCGCTGTGCAGCCTCGCTATCTGCGCTTCCAGGTCCGGCGTCATCGCCTCTCCCAGATCCTCGGCTTCGGCGACCTGCCGGACCTCGATCTCCCTATCCTCCTCCCACACGTTCGGAATGCGCTTGACCCATTCGATCGCCTCCTCCATCGACTTGGCCTCAATAATCCAGAATCCGGCGACGAGCTCCTTCGTCTCGGTGAACGGCCCGTCGGTGACCGTCCGCTTCTTCCCCGAGAACCGAACACGCGCACCCTTCGAGCTCGGGTGCAGCCCCTCGGCCTGCAACAGCACTCGGGCTTTCACCTGCTCTTCGTGGAAGCTCACCATTTTCGTGATCTGGTCGTTCGTCGGCGGCAGCACTGGGCCGTTCGCGATGTGCTGTCCCTCCCACTGGATTGCCATGAACCGCATAGTCCGAATCCTCAGCAAGGGTCAGAGATCAGGGATCGGAAGTGCTCCCGTATAGTGGCGTCGAACGACGGTCGAGGAAATCGACAGACGGCTGTCACTCGCCCGCCTTCCTCCAAAAACAGATGATTCGCTTGCCCCCCACCTGAAGGCGCTCACGGGTTTCGCTCATGGGACGAAACGTAGCGCTCCCCGGCATTCGCATAACTCGCAGCCGGGTTCCGGTTCGTCACCTTCACACCTGAGCCTGCCCCCGGACAGGCTGGCGTCACCGGGCACGCGACGATGTCGAGAATCCGGAGCCCGGTTCGACGTCATCGCATAGGCGACACTGGCCACTCCCCTTTGCGCGAGGATTCCGACAATGTTGTCCATGGCGAGATTGATTGCCACATCCGCCGCCAGTCTGGCACTGGCGTCGGCGGGCCCGGCCACCTTTCACGCACCCGCAGCGTCGAGTCCTGAATCGGGGTACGCACCAGTGAATGGCCTCAAGCTCTATTACGAGATTCGCGGGACGGGGGCGCCGGTGGTCGTGCTGCACGGCGGCCTTAGCAACACGGAACTGATCGAGGGCATGGTCGCGAACCTTGCGCGCACACAGCGCGTGATTGCGGTGGATCTTCAGGGGCACGGTCGCACCGCGGACATCGATCGTCCGTTCAGCTGCGAGGCGATGGCGGACGATATCGCGGCGCTACTCCGGTATCTCAAAGTTCCCAAGGCGGACATCGTGGGATACTCCCTGGGAGGATCGGTCGCGCTCCGCACAGCGATTCAACACCCCGAGATGGTCAACAAGCTCGTCGTGGTCTCGGCGGTGGTTCAGCCGTCGGGCTGGTACCCGGAGGGGCGCGCGGCGATGGAGCACGTGGGCGCCGGAATGGCCGAGGCGATGAAGCCGAGCCTCGCGTACCAGTCGTATGCCCGCATCGCGCCGCGTCCTGGAGATTGGCCCGTGTTGCTCGACAAGACCGGGGCGCTCCTGAGGCAGGATTTCGATTGGACGCGCGAGGTGAAATCGATCGCGGCGCCGACCTTGCTGGTTTTTGGCGACGCCGATGCGATACGGCCGGAGCACATGGTGGAGTTCTTCCATCTGCTGGGCGGCGGCACTAAAGATGGCGGCGTGGACGGGTCCGGGATGTCAAAGGCTCGGCTGGCGATTCTGCCGGGCACCACGCACTACACCATATTTGATTCGCCGCTCCTCCCTCCGTTGATCGTGCGGTTTCTCACGGAGGACGAGTCTCGCACTGCGTCTAAGGTGGAGTAGCGTCCCGGAATGAGGGGGCGGCCAGGATGGCTGCCCCCTCGGAATTTCTTGTGCGGACGACCGAAGGTGCCGCGGTGAGCGGCGCGGCGAGAAATCACAAACGCCACGACGATCAATGTTGCAATGAGTCGTTGCCTGGTTGACGTCGATTACCGGCTGTCTTCGCAGAGCTGAAGCGGTGACGTAATCTCATCCTGTGTCACTCGGTGGTCGTCAGACGTCTCCCGTATATGCATCCTCATCGGCGCGTCTTTGAGGCTTGTCGTTTAGGTGCGTTAGGGTGCCTGACGACCACGCTGCTGCTACCTAAACGCGACCTGGCCCAGGACTCCCGTCGCTTTCCTCCGGACCCGCTATGCGCGCCCAGGCTAGCGCACTCTCCCACACTCGACGTGGGAGCTCTCGCCGCGGGTCATGGTGACTTCTTTGTTCAACTACGATCCTGGGGAGACACTGACGGCCTCCGAGGCGGAACAGCGTGGCTCGCGGCGCTCGTCTCCGGACGAGAAGGATGGACCTTGCAGACGACCGATTCAGGCGGCTTAGGACAGCACCGCGACTCAGGTGGGCTGTATCCATTCACAAAACGTCCAGCTGGTCTGTATCTGTTGACTGCGCGGCGCATCGGCTACTTAGCGTCCCAGGATACGGTGGTGATCCGGCCGGGGGGCAGTGACACATTGGTGATCGCTATGGAGAGGGACGTACCCGGTTCCGCCAACGCTCACAATTGCAGGCCCCATCACTTCAGAGCGCCGTGGGAACCTGCATGCCTTGCGGACACTGTAGAGGAGAGGAATCTCCGCAACCATGCGCTCCATTTCGCGAAATCTCCGAGTGACCGGAAGCTGTTTAAACTCCCGGCGTTCGAGCCCTCTGACGTGGCGGTGGTTCAGGACACGGCGATCTGTGAGGCGGCCGCCACCGCGTACGGCGCAGGCACGCGCGATCCGCCTCGTCGCGTTGTAGTCGTACGAGCCGGACCCGTCTACTTTGTCTTCGATCCCCGGGAGCCCCTTCGTGGAGGCGAGTTCGAGATTACCCTCGTCCTCGACCGGCACTTCCACGTCATCATGGGGCTCGCCGGATGAGCTCGGGACGTGGAAAGGTTGCAGCTCGTCGTCGTAGCTATCGCAGCCTGCGGACGGTATCAATCGAGCCGTGTCCAATCCATTTCTTCGGGGCTGGCCCCCTCCGCGAGGAAATGCAGCCCGGATCCAAGTCGGGGTGTTCGGCCTGCTGCTTTTGCTTGGTGGCGTTGGTGTGACGACGTCTTTCATTCGGAGCGTCGGGTTTCAGGGTCATGCCAGGCAGGTCGCTTGTGGCATTGCGCTCGCTCTGTTCGGCTTGGGCATGTTGCTGACGGCAATGGGTCTTCAGTTGGGAGTTCACAGCTCACGAACCAAACGGGCACCGCGACTTCGTCGGCGACTGGCAGTTTACAGCGCCATCCGGCAAGGCTGTGTTCGTGGAGCTCAAATCTCCCGGAGAGCCAGACCCGGTTCCAAGCGCAGGTGCCTACAGCGCCGCGATTCCAGCAGAGAGGGTGCAAAACCTGCTGAAGGACGCATATCGACAGCTGCCCGACGATGGCCGTGCGACTTTTGTCGTGCTTGTGGGCGGTCGTGTCCTTTGGACAGCGCGAAACGCACCGTTGATTGGCGCAGTTCCGACGGCTCGCCCGGAAGCGAGGCTAGCCGCCGCCCGGCCGCAACGGGACGAGCCCTCTGTGGCTCGGCGTCAACGGCGCTGGGAAATAGACGATAGTGTAGAAGTAGTTCCCGACCACATCCGTGCCCTCAAAGCCATTTCCGAACGAGAAGCTCCACTCAAATCCGCTCGCGGGCCCCTTAGCCTGGCAAGCGGATTGGGCGGTTTCCCCTGTGCACGCCCAGTAGAGATACGGCTGAATGTCGTGGAAGGGACCGACTTTGACGTCGGGATAAGAGACGACGGGCTCCCCTGCGAGGAGCCCCAATTGCCTGTAGTACAAATGTCCCATCGGACTAGCCGTGCAGTCGAAGCCGAAGCTGGTCGCCCCTTGCATGCTACAGGATGGATCAGACGGCCCTGTTTCAGGCAGGTCCCACTGCGCCACTCCGAGGTATCCATGGCCGTGATCGGCTTTGTTCATGGCGTCGACCCACAGGAGCGCCGTGGTGTGCTCCATCGAACCGTCCGCATTGATGCCTGCGACGCCGAACGTTTGCTCGGCCGCCAGATTGGCGTTCGCGAGCCAGGTGACTTGCGATCCGGGGTCGTAGACAGTCTGTCCGTCGGGGCTGATCTGCAATCCTCCGCTGCCACCAAGGGGCGTCGTGCCTGGCAGCTTGCCTTTGAACATCGGCAGCACGTAGAGGTGATTTCGACTTACGTTGGATCCCTGGAATCCCGTATTGAACGAAAAGGTCTTGAATCCCTGCGCCGCCTTGGGCGCCGCAGACTTAGACCAGTATAAGTAGGGTTGGAAGTTGCTGAATGGACCGGCCGTAGGTGTCGGCCCAGGTCCGCACCTCTCCGAAGGTGGCCGCTGAGACGGTGGCATTGGCACGCATTTGTATGGAATTGGAACGGCGTCGTTCGGTTCCTGAATGCCCAACGTATTGTAGTACAGCGATCCGAGCGAACTGCCTGAACAGTGATACCCGAAGGATTCGCCTTGGAGCCCGGTGCGGTCGCAGTGGGAATCCTTGTTCGGCGTTGTTGGGAGTTGCCAATTGTGGTGACCCAGGTACCCGCCGCCTTTGTTGAACGCGTTCAGCGCGAGAACCCAGCGGACCGCCGTCGCGTAGTCCATCGAACCGCTCTTATTGATGCCCGACACTCCAAAGGTCTCCTTGGCGGCCAGATTGCCATCCGACAGCCACGAAACATTCAGACGGCTATCGTAGACAATTTGGCCGTCGGCGGCGGGCGGAAATGGGGGGGCTTCACCCGAAGTGGCCTGCGGATTCTCGAGGCCGCCGTCGAGTACCGTGGCCGCGCTGGCTTTCGGTGCCTTGGCGCTGACGGTCGGTGTCGCCTGGGCAGCTGCCGAGATCGGCCTTTGCCCAAAACGCGGATTCCTCGCTTTGCAGGCGGCCACGACGTCCGGAGCTACCTGCGGCAATGGCCGGGCCGCGACCGCCGGCTGAGCTGTCCCTTGCATGATGGGGATAACGCAGTGCAGCTGCAGCCCGCTCCCAGTGCTGACGCCGCCCTGGGTGAAGCCCGCACTCTGACAGGCCGCGGTGATTTGAGCGCATGGCCCCTGCTGCGCGGTCAACGGGATCGCGGAAGGCGAGACCGGAGTCGCGGATGGAGGCGCCGCCCCGGCCGGCGCTGGCTGGATGTCCGCTGCCAATGTCGACACCTTGAGTTGCCCAAAATCCGGACGGCGCGCTTTGCACGCCGCCACCAGCTGCGGATCGACCTGGGGCAACAGCCGCGTCGCGCCAGCCGGCTGGGCGATCCCCTGCATGATCGGAATGACGCAGCCCTTCTGCAGTCCGGTGCCGGTGCTGGCGCCGCCCTGTGTGAAGCCCGCGCTCGTACAAGCCGCGGTGATTTGAGCGCACGGCGCCTGCTGCGCTGTCAAGGGGACTGCCCACCCAATGACGAGCACGCGGAGGGTGGCCATGGAAATCGGTAGTGGGCGCATCGTCAGTGCTCCGGATTTGACAGACGTCGGCGCCAATGTTGTCGTTCAACAACTACGCCGCCTCGTGCTCGGCGTCCAATACTTTGTCTCGAGACGCTCGATAGTGTGCGCCTATGGGCTTACTTCTAGCACCGCCCGGTCGAGGGCATCGCCGGCGCCCGAGACCGATATGACCCGTCAGGACGATAGTGCACCTGCCCAACACCGAGCTTGCGGGCCGACGAAAGACGTGAGGACTACCGAAGAACTCAACGAGCGATGTACGGCAGCGGCCTACTGAGGGCTGCCAGCGGCATCGACGGTTCTAACCCGGCTACACCGCGCCGGGTTAGTATGCCACACCCCTCCAAACCGTCCTTTTGCGTTCCATCAGCGTCCGTCGGCGATCCGCACCCGCATTTGAGTGGCGCCTGCAACGCCTGCGAGTAACTTCGACCGGATGTTCGGCTCGAACTTCCTTGGACGTTTGTCGTCTGTCGTCCACCGTGCAATCGCCTGAATCACTTCGGCTTAAGGAAGCCCGACACGCGAACCGCGTGCTGCTGGGCTTCGGTTTCTCATTAGCGATCGGGCTCTGGCGGTCCAGAGGCGTGCCCCTAACCGTCGCCAACGGCCTGTTGGTGGGTGTTCCGGTGGTGGTAGGTCTTGTCTGGACTCTCCTAGCACTGACAGTCTTTCTCCGCCGCCCGCGCCACGTTTCCCAACCAATGATCGCGATTGACCGGGTCACCCGCGCACGCCCGCGTGGCCGCGGCGAGCGGGCGTTAGCGATCGCGCTCTCCGTCATCATAGGGCTCTTCGTTGCCTTCGCGTTCTTCCTCATCGGGTACGAGGGCGTCGTGGTGGGATTGCGAGCAATTGCGAAGGCGCAGTGGTACACTGGTGGCGTATCGCTCCTATTTGTGGCGATTGGAGTCAGCATACTTGTGTATGCACGGATTCAATGGGACATGCTGAAGGGCTTACTGAACGTACTAAAGGGTATGAAGTGATCAGCTTCAATTCCCTTGTCGGTGCGCAGACTGGCAGTCCCTCGAGGCTACAGACCAGCGTGGTGCGGTCGGCGCTAATGGTGTCAGCGGTGTTGATGCTGCTGTTTGTGCTTTCTCTGCCATTCCCGCCGGGGCGCGCACATACGTGGGTCTGGGTATGGGAATTCTGATGGTGCGCTGCTTCGTCGGGTGCTCTGTCGGCTCGCGTGACTGTGGTCGGTGTGTCGATTCAGTCGCCGTCACCGGCTATCGTCGGCCCAGGCGAGTCACCTGTTGGCGGTCGCCCTGTGTACGCAATCGCGACGAGCAGAAACAGTGGGCCGCGCGGTCGGTTTCGCTCTCACTCGGCGCGCATGGCGATGATGGGATCCACCCGTGCCGCCCGACGAGCTGGCAGCCAGGACGCGATTGCGCCGACGGTCGCGAACACGACGCACACGAGCGCAAGCGTTGGCGGATCCAGTGGCGCGATGCCGAAGAGGAGACCACGGATCGTGCGGGTGAGGAACAACGCACCCAGCATGCCCGCAGCCAGGCCCGGGAGGATGAGTATCGCGCCACGCCCGAGCACAAGATTCGCGACATCGTGCGAGCCCGCCCCCAGCGCAATGCGAATCCCGAAGTCCCGCGTCTGCTGGCTCACGGCGTAGGAGACCACTCCGTACACGCCGAGCGTGGCGAGCAGCAGCGCGATGGCCGCAAATGCTGTGAGCAACAGCGTGTAGAAGCGTGACTGCGACATCGACGCGGCCACGGCTCCGGTCATCGTCCCGAGCTCATACATCGGCACATCGGGATCGATCGACGCGACCACCCGCCGGATCTCGTGCTCGAGCCCTGTGAGGGGGAGTGTGGAGCGAAGGACGAAGGTTGTGTTGAGCGGGAACCGCCGGTACGGGACGAACGTCGCCGGCTCGGGTGCGGTCTTGAGCGACTCGAAATTCGCATTGCGCACGACGCCGATGATCTCTCCACTGGGATGCACAGCGCTGTCAGGGTTGGAACCGCCGTGCAAAAACTCGGACGTTAGGTGCTGCCCGATCGGGTTCTGCCCGGGGAAGTAGCGGTCTGCCAGGGCTTGGTTGATCACTAGCACCCGGACCGCGTTGAGTCGGTTCTCGTCGTCGGTAAACGTGCGGCCGCGCACGAGCGTCATCCCCATGGTGCGGAAAAAGTCGGGGGAGACAGGGCAGAGCCGGGCATAGGGCTCCGTGCCGGGCGCGGGTGGCGGCGTGCCGTCGATCGTGAACGACGGCGACGAGCTGCCGTTGTCCGGATCGAATGGGCGGTTGGCTGCTACCGCCACGCTCTGCACACCTGGCAATGCCGCGAGTCCTGCTTGCACACGGTCTGCGAACTGGATAACTGGCGGATCGTTATCGTACTTGTTGCCGCTCAGGGCAGCATCGAACACCACGAGGTGATCCGGCCTGAAGCCGGGGTCGACGTCAGTCAAGCGCTGGAAACTGCGGATCAGGAGCCCGGCGCCCACCAGCAGCACGGTCCCCAGCGCCAGCTCGGCAAAGACGAGCACGGATCGGGCGCGCTCGCTTCCAGCGGATCCACCGGTGCCCCGGCCAGAACGGAGAATTGTTGCAACGTCCCAGCCGGACGCATGGAGCGCGGGGATGAGCCCGAAGACGGCACCTGTGCCGACAGCAAGTGTGGCGGCAAACGCGAGCACGCGGATGTCGATGCCCACATCCTGCATGCGCGGGAGTGCGAGCGTGGCGCTCGCCGTCAGGACATGCACGACGACGACCGCGATCACCGTGCCGAGCGCTGCCCCGCCCACGGCGATGAGCATGCTCTCGGCGAGCGACTGGCCCAGGAGCTGTCGGCGTCCCGCCCCGAGCGCGGTGCGCACGGCCACTTCGCTCGTGCGGGATGCGGCGCGCACGAGCAGCAGATTGGCCACGTTCGCGCAGGCAATGAGCAGCACGAACATCACGGCTCCCAGCATGGCCCAGAGCGGCCGCTCGACGTCGCCCACGATCCCTTGCCGGATCGGGACGGCGGCTACGCCGATGCCGGCAGCGTCTTTGGGGAATTGTTGAGCGATCCGGCTCGCGACGGTGCTGAGATCGCGCTGGGCGCTCGCGAGCGTGACGCCGTCCCGCAGCCGCGCGATCGCATGTGCAATATGATTGCCCCGGCCAATGTCGCCGATCTCCCAGTCCGTCCACACCGCGGGGTACCAGAGCTCGGCGTTGTCGGGGAACGTGAACCCAGGCAGCGCCACACCAACGACGACGTAGAGGTCCCCGTCCAGCCTGACCTGGGTGCCGATGACCCCGGGGTCGGCGGCGAAGTACCGATGCCAGGCGCCATCGGACAGGACGAGCACTCGGGTCGCCGTTCTTGCATCCTCGCCGTGCGCAAACGTGCGTCCGAGCTGTGCGTGCGTGCCTAAAACAGAGAAGAAGTCGGCGCCCACCCGAGCCCCGTTGACGAGCAGCGGAGGGGCTTTGGGGCGGAGGAGGGTGACGGTCTGTCCACTCCGGAAGGGAACGATCCCGGTGAAGCTGTGTGTCTGGTTCTGGTAGTCGATCACATCCGGCGGCGCCATCTCCGTAAAGATTTGCCGCGCCTCGGTGGCGTGGAGATACACGAGGCGGTCCGGTCGCTCGAAGCCGAGTGGCTTGAGGAGCACCCCGTTCACGAGACTGAACGCCGCGGTGCTGGCGCCGATCGCGATCGCTAGAGTCGCGAGCGCGATCAGGGTGAACGCGGGTGTTCGAGCGAGTCGGCGCGCGGCGTAGTGCAGGATTTGGATGGCTTGTTCCATAATGGCTTGGACAGCACGAAAGGATCGGGGGGATTGCATACGAACGAGCCGTGCCCGCGGCGCGGAACTTGTTCAACCGTCCGTCCAGCACCGACTTCCACGTTCACACCGTGGGTTCCGGCAATCTCACTCCGTCCGCTTCCGGTACACCCGATCCCAAAAACGAACATGAAAGCGCGTTGGGGCGTTCGGCCCCACGGGGTCACACGTTCCGCCAATGGCGCTTTGCCGCACGCTACAGGGTTCGGTCGCAGGACTGATATTCGTCCGACCGCTTCCGAATGACACGGCGCTCGATCTATGTCGGTATCACATCGGCCGGCTCGACTCCAAGGCAGTGCCGCAATTGCGACATGCCGTGGAAGACATCCTAGACTCGTGGCGCGCCGACGCCGACGCAACGCCTGATGAAAGCGACTCAACACTGGCGAACGACGACCGGAGGCACGATGACGACTGACACGATGTTCTTCTTGGCTCCTCATGCGACGTGGGCGATCTATGAATAGCGATAGACCATTCGAGCCGACCGACTACGCGGCCGCGGCGGCGCCACAGAATGTCAGCGGCGACACGCGCTCCCGCGTCCCGTCAGTGGCTTTGGGCGCTGGGCGTAGTCGTTCTTGTCATCGTGGCCGCGATCGCCTCCTACCAGCGATCGGAGGCAAACCGAAAACAGCAGACCGCCGCGCGGCGGCGACGGGCTCGCGCGATGCGAGCCGACAAGGCAGACGACGAGGAGCCCGACCCACCGGCCAGCGACGTCGCGCCGAGCCAATGCCAATGGTGCGGCTCGGCGCTTCCGAGCACCAACCGCCGCCGCCGCTATTGCGACGACGCGCGCCGGATGCGCTTCAACCGGCAACGGGACCAGGAACGTTCACACGAAACTGCCGAACTTCTTTCCGGATAAGCCGTCAGGCGCGCCGCAGCTGGAGCACCAGGTCGGCCGCTTCCTCAGCATCTTTGAGGAGCGTCTTGCGTGGCAGACCTAGCTGCGCACGCATGGTCAGCCCACGCGCTAAATCCGTTATTTGTGTTGCGCGCGCGGCTGCGGGAAAGTCGGATGGGATTTCTCCCGCGCTGATCCCGTCCTGGAAACGGCGCTCCAACAGCGCGGCAGCGCGTGCGACCGCGCTCTGCAGGAACCGCCGAACCTCGGCGTCGTTCACAAGCGGCGCGACGCACATCATCAGGCAGCCCCGGGCAGACCCTTTCTCGGTCGCACTTTCGACCGTGTACCTCAGAAAGCTCACGATCGAGTCGCGGAGCGTCTGTGGCGCGAGGAGTGCCTTCGCGGCTGCTGCTCCCTTCCGTTCTGCGTACGCCTTAAGGACGCGCAGGAATATCGCCCGCTTGTCTCCAAAGACGGCATACAGGCTCGGCCGTCCGACGCCCATCCCTTCGACGAGATCGTCAATGGTCACGCCGTCGTAGCCTTTCGACCAAAACACCTGAGTCGCTTTTCCCAGCGCCCCCGCCTCATCGAAGCTGCGCGGTCGGCCCCGCGGCCTAGCGGTATTTTGAATCATTTGGTTCACAACTCGTTGACAAAGGTTCTGCCCAAATATATAACTGAACAGTTCTAAATTAACAAGCCGGCCTCGCAGGGCCTTACAACAAGACTCACCCTTCACCACGGTGCTGCCCATGGAACATTCGATTGCTCTCGTCACCGGCGCCACTTCCGGGCTCGGTCAGGCGGCCGCCCGACTTCTTGCCGAAGAGGGCTGCCGCGAGATCATCGTCACCGGGCGCAGCCTCACCGGGGCCCAGCAAGCGGCGGCTCAACTCGCGGCTGAGAAGAAAACAGTGATCTTCACGCCGCTGGCGGTGGATCTGGACAAGCCGTCCAGCGTTCAATCAGCCGTTGCCGAGCTCGTCAAACGAGGCCAGCCGATTGATTTCCTGCTGCTCAATGCAGGGTTGGTTCCCTTTAAGAAACGCGCAGTCACCGCGGCGGGGATCGAGTCTTCTCAGGCCCCGCTAATCGGGCATCATCAACTAACTGTTGGGTTGCTCAATGCCAACTTGCTGAGCCCCAACGCGCGGATCGCTATCGCAGGTGCGGAACCTGCCCGCGGCGGCGTACCCATGTTCAAATTCACCGACCTGCCAGCCTTCGCGGCCAAACGGTTCCAGGGCAATCGAACCGCCGCTGTTGAAGCGCTGATACGCAACGGGCCGAACGTGAAGTACGTGCCCAACAATGCGTATGCCGACGCGAAGCTCGTCGTCGCTTGGTGGACCGCGGCGCTGGCCCGCCGGCTGCCGTCCGGCATGGCCGTGTACGCCGTGTCGCCCGGTGGCGCGACTGGCACCAACGTCGTGCGAAGCGCTGGTTGGGCGTTGAGGCACATCTTTATCCCAATTGTGAACCTCATTCCCGGCATGAATCAGACGCCGGAGACCGCGGCCGGCCGGTATATCCAGGCATCAAAGTTCGGAACCGATCGCTCGGGGCAATTCTTCGCCTCGGCCAAAGGGAAGTTCTCAGGCCCAATGGAGTTGCAGCGCCAACCGCACCTCCACGATCACGCCAGCCAGGAAGCCGCGTGGCAGGCCGTCGTCAAGGTCTCCGGCGTCGATCTATCGCCCGCCAAGCCCGCGTCGCCGTCGGGTCCATATATAAAAAAACGGCCCGTAGACGCAGAAAATTCGTCGTCTTCCGCAGCAACGTGAGAGCGGTGTTCTGAAAGAGAGCCCGATCGCGGCTTGATCTGATTCCGGCAACGCACATCAGCGACGCGATGGCGGAGATAGACGCTCGTCGCCGGGGTCTTACGGTATTTGAAATACCTAGTTCACAACTCTCTTGACCGCAGCCTCGGCGCCTGATTATCGTACTGCACAGTTCAAAATCAGCAACACTAACACGCGAGGAAAATAGACATGGAACGGTATCAAGGTAAAAAGGCGGTGATTATCGGCGGCACGAGCGGCATGGGGCTCGCGACGGCGAAGATGCTCATCGATGGGGGCGCGCGCGTGCTGGTGACAGGCCTCTCGAAGGCCGGGCTGGATTCGGCGGAGAAGAAGATTGGCAAGCACGCCATCGTGGTTGCGAGCGACGTGCGTTCGTTGACGGACATCGACGCCCTCGCCTCGCGGGTGAAGTCTGAATTCGGCACCTTCGACCTGCTCTCCGTCAGCGCCGGGTTCAGCATTCCAACGCCTCTCGAGAACGTGACCGCGGCCGTCTACGACGAGATGTTCAACCTGAACGCCAAGGGACCGTTTTTCGCGGTCCAGAAGCTCGCGCCGCTGATCAACCGGGGCGGCGCCGTCGTCCTCACGACCTCCGTCGCCAACGTTAAGGGGTTGCCCGGCCAGGCCGCATATGGGGCCGCCAAGGCTGCGCTGCGATCCTTCGCTCGGACGCTCGCCACCGAGTTGCTTCCTCGCGAAATTCGCGTCAACGCGGTGACGCCCGGTCCCATCGACACGCCGATTCTCGACAAAGTGTTTGCTGATAAAGACGCGGTTGCCCAGATCAGGGAGAAGATGGCGGGTATGATCCCGATGAAACGTTTCGGGACGTCGGAGGAAATCGCGAAGGCCGTCCTGTTCCTTGGGTTCGACGCGACCTTCACGAACGGCAACGAACTTCCGGTCGATGGCGGTTGGTCGCAACTCTGAAGGCAGTACGCGAAACAGAGCCGGGAACGCTGCCAGCTCTCTCCTTCCGGCCGCGATAGAGCAGCGTCCCTGTCGCTGCGCCTGGCTTGCGTCCTGGCCGGCGCGAGTGTGCGGCGCGAGTTAGTCGACGATCGATCGCCAAGTCGGCGCGCCTTCAGATTTGTGATACAGCGACCGGGAGGTCGGGCTTTTCGCGAGGGTCGGTCTACTAACCCACCTATACCGCGCCGCGGCCCTTGAGCTCGAGATACCGGTTCACGACCGCGGCTGTCATCGCTTGCGGCCGCACGTCGATCACGGACACGCCGGCCTGTCGCATCCGCTCCAGCGCTTCCTCTCGCGCGGACAACAACTCTTCGGCCGCGGCGCGCTCGTAGACGCCGAGTGCGGTCGACGCGCCGGCCGGTGCGGCCGCAGTCACCAACGCTTCGTTGCGCAGCGCCACGACCACCGGGAGATGATGACGCGCGCCGCGCGTCGTGTGCGCGATCAACGAGTACGATGCCCGCGGGTCGATCACGTCCGTGTAGAACACGATGAGGGACCGCTTGCGCTGTCGCGTGTCCAACGTCCGGAACGCCGTCGCATAGTCCGGCTCCGCCATCGACGCCCGGAGCGGGATCAGCGCCGACCGCAGCGCCGCCAACCCGCCTCGGCCCCGCGCCGGTGGCACCCACGCCCGCACTTCGTCGTCGAACGCCAGCAGTCCCACATGATCGCCCGACTCCCGCGCGATGTCCGCCAACACCAGCGCCGACGACAAGGCGTACTCGAACCGTGGGAGATCGTCCGCCATCTGTGTCATGAGGCGCCCACAGTCCATCACGATCATCACGGTCTGACCCTGCTCGACCGAGAACTCCCGCGTGATCAGCGTCTGCCGACGCGCCGAGGCCTTCCAGTCGATGAGGCGCGGATCATCACCCTGTGACGTACTCGCGAAGCCCCGCGAAGCTCGTCCCTTCGCCGCGCCGCCGGAGCACGCGCACGCCCGCGTCACGCAACCGATGCTGCATCGCGAGCAACCGATACCGCCGCACGTTCGCGATCGACGGCGCGATCAGCACGGTGTCCTGCGGACGCCACCGGTAGGTCCGCGCCATGAGTCCCAGCGGGCCGCGCACGCGCACCGCGATGCGACCCAGTGGCCACTCGCCGCGCTCGCGGCCCGTCAGCTCCACTCGGAGGGTCGCCGGTGCGTCTGCACGCGCGATGAACACCTGCGGCATCGGCGTCTCCCGGCGGACCGCGCGCGGCAGCTCGTCGTACAATGCCCCGCGCACCGTGACCGGCCACGCCACGGTCACCCGATACGATCCCGTCACCAGGTCGCCCACGCCGATCGCCTGCGGGATCTCTCGATCCACCACGACGCGGCCCCGCCCCGGCAGCAGAGCCGCATCCACCGCCGCGAGCGCGACGATCACCACCACGAGCACGATCCCCACTGCCTGGGGCAGCCCCGCGAGCGCCGCAATCGCCCAGATGGGCGAGGTCAGGATGAAGACCCAGGCGAGGCGGGAGGTGGGGAGGGGCACGGGGGGCTATTGCGGCGCCCGCACCCGCGCCAGCACGCCCTGGATCACATCATCAGCGGTGCGGCCTTCGACCTCGAGCTCCGGCGCGACGATCACCCGGTGACGCAGCACCGGGACCGCGTAGTCCTTCACGTCGTCCGGGGTCACGAAGTCACGACCCACCAGCAGCGCCGCCCCGCGCGCCGCGCGGAACAACATCACCGCCGCGCGCGGCGATCCGCCGAGCGTGAGCCCTGTGTCCTCACGCGTCGCACGCACGATGTCGGCCACGTATGCCTGCACCTCGGGGGCGACTTTCACCGTGTTCACCGCGGCGCGCAGCGCGCGACACGCGGCGACGTCGAGCAACGGCGTGATCGGATGCTCCGCCAACCGGTCGGGATCGAAGCCCGCCGCCTGTCGCTGCAGCATCTCGAGCTCCGCCGCTCGGTTCGGGTAGCCGACTTTGATCTTGACCAGGAAGCGATCGAGCTGTGCCTCCGGAAGCGGATAGGTCCCCTCATACTCCACCGGATTCTGCGTCGCAAAGACGGTGAAGAGGTCGCTCAGCGGGCGCGCGACGCCATCGGTCGTCACCTGGCGCTCCTGCATCGCCTCGAGCAGCGCCGCCTGTGTCTTCGCCGGCGCGCGATTGATCTCGTCGGCCAGCAACAGGTCCGTGAAGATCGGCCCCGGATGAAACTCGAACTGACGCGTCGTCGCCTGCAGCACGCTCACCCCCGTGATGTCCGAGGGCATGAGGTCGGGCGTGAACTGGATCCGGCCGAATCGCGCGCCCAGCACTTCGGCGAGCGTCCGGATCAAGAGCGTCTTCGCCGTGCCCGGCACGCCCTCGAGCAGGATATGCCCGCGCGCGATGAAGGCGACGAGCGCCTCCTCGATCACGTCGTCCTGCCCCACGATGCGCGACGCGACCACCTCGCGAATCTGTTGCAGGGTCGCCGCGATGCGCCCGATCGCTTCCCGCGCCGCCGGGTCGGTCACCACCCAGCTGGCGGTCGCCAAAGACGCCCGGCCGGCCGTCGGTGACAAATCGGGCGACGGGGCATTCGCACCCGACGCTGATGCCTCGGACGTCAACGCGGCAGGCGTGCGCTCTGGGGAAGGGGTCACCGGTGCATCAGGGGAGGGCACGGCCATCCTCAGCGTGGGTTGTGGTGAACAGGGACTGCTTGATGGGACGCGGGAAACGCACAATCGATGCGATCCACGGCGGCCGCGACTTCCAAGAGCTCGGCGGGCTGTAGCGTCCGATGCTCCGCGGCAAGAATCTGCTTGACGTCACCCGCCAGCGCCGGGCGGCTCGCAGCCACCGCGCCGAGAAACCGATCGTCGGCGTCGCCCCCAGCCGCCTGCGTGCGGAGTGACCATCCACCGCGGTCGTGGCGGCGCCGGAGCCCACGTACGAGTCGGGCGACGGCGGTCTGCGTCGCATCGATGCGCTCATATGCTTGCGCCAATGCATCCACGTGCTCGAGTGCCGATCGCCGCTCGACGCGAGGCACCGTGCGCGGCGCGAGCGCGCGCACACCAAACGCCAGGATCAGCACGAGGCCACCCGCCAACAGCTGCAGGATTGCATGGCCCACGGGGTGGCGTCCCAGGAATCTGGTCGTCGGCTCCCAGATGCCGGCGTGCGCCCCATAACCCTCGTGGTATTCGTCGAACACGAGCGGCGGCCGCTGGCCTGCGGATGCGTAGTCGATCGCCGCGATGATGCGCGGCCCGATGCCGGCCTTGCAATCGCGCACCACATCGTTGCGCAACGCGTCGGGGTCTGCGACCGCGACCACGCGCCCGCGACCCCACGGATAGCCGACGATCGCCGGATGCAGATGCCGCCGGTTGGTCGGATGCACCGACAGAAACACGGCGGTGTCGCTCGCCACGCGAGCTGGCCTGACCGAATCCGCGGCATTCGAGCGAGTCCCGCAGGTAGAAGAGACGGACGCTATTCCTCAGCCACACCAAGGTATTCTCGAACGTGCGGGCCGGACACGCCGCCGTGTCGGCACTGGCGAGCCCTCCCACGGGGCCGCCGTCCGTCGAATGACGGAGTGGCAGCGAGTCGCCGAGCGCGGACCCGTTCTCGACGACGTACACGAGTCCCGCGCCATGGCGCACAGCCTCCAACAGCGCGTGCGTCTCGCCGGCGGTCACCGGCTCTGGGCCGCCGAGCACCGCATACACGGCGTTGCTGTCCAGCGGCTCGCGAAACGGCACCAAGCGGCGCGCCGTTGGCCACCCCAGGCGGTGCGCGACTTCGTACAGTCCTTTGGCCGACGCCGGACCCGCCGAATACGTCGTGAGCCGGAGGTCCAGCGCGCCCGAGCCCGTGTCTGGCGTCAGGATGACTGCGATCACCATGACGACCGCAAGCAGGGAGAGCACGACGCGCGGCCGTAGCGCCTGCGCGAGCCAGTCGCCACGTGCGGGCCCCGCGGAGCCCGCAGGCAATGGGTTGGCTCCCGAGGCGGGTGCGATCGGCGCCTGTGGTGTCGTCATGTCCGCGGTGTCGTGGGGGCGACGCGTGGGTCGCCCATCATCATGCCGACTGCGAGTGCGTGGAGCCGCTCGTAGCGCTCGCGATCGCAGAACCCCAGACCATATACGACGACTTCATAGAGGCGAGCGAAGTCGCGAAAGCCAGGAATCAGGTCCGACGACCGGCGACGCAGCTCTCGCAGATAGTCGCCCACGGTCTTGGACGGATGGATGCGCAGATCCTCGCGTCGCGCGACGCCCTCCAGTAGTGCGGCGTAGAGGACGTGGGCCGCATTGGTGTATTGCTGCGCTGCGGCCAACCGCTGCGACTCTGCCCACGGGTCCATTCGCCTGCCAAACGGGCCGCGCACCTGCCGCGGTCCCTCCCCCAGCGCCGCCGCCCGCACCGCGATCGCGATACGTGCGACCAGGAGAATGGCCAGGATCACGAGAATGGCAACGACGATGGGCCGCGTCAGCTTCGAGGTGCCGACGGCCTGGAACACGCGCTCCAACAGCTCGAACACCCAGTTCCAGAAGCGATCCCAGAGGGACTCGCCGACGGTGCGATCGTACGCCCGCTGACTGAAAACGCTGGCGATGGTATCGCGCACCGCTACGGTAAGCGGCGATTGGAGCGGCCTGCCGATCACTGCCCCGATCAGTACCGGAGGATGCATCCTGTCTGCAGATGTCGAGTGCTCGGAAGCCTTACGATCCGAACCGTGCCTCGCAGTAGTCCCACAGCCACGCGCCCAGCAGATACCCAACGACCCCGCAGACGATGAAGAGCGCAGCAATACTCAGCCAAAGGGGTCGGACCGCAGCGACCGACAGTGCCATGCCCGGCGTCGAGGCACGCACGCGGAGGATGCGATACACCGTCGTGAGCGCACCCGCGGGCAAACCCCAGCTCGCGACGCCATAACGCCACACGAAGGCGCGGCGACCGGCCAACCGCGTCCGTGCCCACCGCGCGTGCGCGTGCGCCACGGTCTCGGACGCCGGGCTGGTCGTCGTCACGCGACCCTCACCCTCGTCACCCGCGTTCACGGGCGCATCGTCCGGGTCTTGGTCACCGGAGCACTTCCTTCGCGATGCTCTGCCGAGGGCGGGCGACGCAGGCGTCGCCCCTGCGGGGCCTGTCGTTTGGCGCGCTCATCGGAGCACGGCCTTCGCTATGGTCTGCAACTGCATGTTGGACGTCCCTTCGTAGATCGTGCCGATCTTCGCGTCGCGATAGAACTTCTCGACCGGGTAGTCTGTCGTGTATCCGTACCCACCAAACAGCTCGAGGCACACGGAGGTCACACGTTCGCACACCTGGGAGGCGAAGAGCTTCGCCATCGCACCTTCGCGCACGATGTCGTGGCCCGCGTCCTTGAGGCGTGCGGCATTGTAGACCATGAGCCGCGCGGCCTCGAGCTCGGTCGCGGCCTGTGCGATCTGGAACTGGATGCCCTGAAACTCCGCGAGCGCCTTGCCGAACTGCTTGCGCTCCTTGATGTAGGCCGTCGCCGCGGCCAGGGCGCCGGCGGCCACGCCGATCATCTGCGCACCGATCCCGATCCGCCCCTCGTTCAGCGTCTCGATCGCGATCTTGTATCCCTGGCCGACGGGCCCCAACACGTTGGCGAGCGGTACCTCGCACCCATCCAGCATCAGCTCGACGGTGCTCGACGCCCGAATGCCCAGCTTGTCTTCCTTCTTTCCCACGCGGAATCCCGGGAACCCTCGCTCGACCACGAACGCCGTGATGCCTTTGTAGCCCGCTTCCCGGTTCGCGTTCGCGAAGAGCACGAAGATCTCGGCTTCGGCCCCGTTGGTGATCCACATCTTACGCCCGTTGAGGACGTAATGGTCGCCCGAGCGCGTCGCCGTGGTCTGCATCCCAAAGGCGTCTGATCCCGAGCCGGGCTCCGACAGGGCGTACGCACCCACGGTGTCGCTCGTGAGGCGCGGCAGGTAGCGCGCCTTGATGTCGTCGCTTCCGTAGCGCAGGATCGGGTAATTGACGAGCGTGTTCTGGACGTCGACCATGATCGCCGCCGACGCGTCCACGTGGCTCACGGCTTCGACGGCCAACGCCACCATCATGAGCGATCCGCCGGCGCCCCCGTACTGCTCGGGCACCTCGATACCCATGAGGCCGAGTGAGAAGTACTGGGGGATCAGGGCCGGATCGATTCGTCCAGCGCGCTCCATCTCGCGCACCCGCGGTCGGACCTCATGATCCGCGAAGTCCGCGATCGCGTCGCGGAACATCGACTCCTCGTCGGATAACGAGGTGAGCGGCGGCCGGGTCGTCGGCGCGACGTCCGAGGTCATGGGGGGAAGATAACGGCAACGGGGTCCGGGATCGGGGGTCTGGTGGTCCGTCTGGGGTTAGCCTGTGCGAGGAATCGCTAGCCCTGGACGGACCCCGGTGTCCGGACCCCTGACCCCTCCGTTCTTACTACTTCACCCAATCCACAGACTGGACAGCAGCGTCGATTCGGTCCTCGAGGGCGCCGAGTGCAGCGGGCGGGAACGGTGACTCCTGTTCGTGCATGACGACTTTCACCTTGCTCCCTTCGCGCAGCAATGTCGTCGCGACTGGGCTGGGCGTCAGCCCCGGAGGATACTTCGCGGTCAGGGAGTCGTACCCGAGCCTGCGGAAATCCCCCACGAGACCCTCGACCGTCTCATGCGGCACCCGAGCGTACCAACGGCCAGCCTTGCTCACGTTGGCGACGCCGTCGTACACCACCTGGCCGTCCTCATAGAACGCCAGTCTGTACTCGGCGCACTGGCCGTGACACTGCGACCGCTCGAGCGTGATCACCGGCTGTGGGGTCGCGTCGGCGGCAGCCGTCCGACCATTCGATGCGCAATGTGTGGCTGCGCTCGTCGTCTGGGCGCCTGCTGTTTGCGCCGGCGTCTGTCCGCTCGCCATATGCGGGTAGACGAAGACACCGACGCATCCTAACGCGACAGCCCCGGCGAAGCCGCCAGTCAGGGCCGCAACGGATCTCGTGCTCCTTGCCATCCTGAGGTCTCCAAAGCCTCCGAGGACGGGGACCGGACGGTCCCCCTTCGTCATTCTGACGAAGACCCTGGGCTAGAGATAACGGCGGAGCTCGCCGCGGCTGGCCGTGAAGCCGGGCACGCCTCCCCGCAACGACCCCCCTCGCAGCCGGCATCCCAACAAGCCGACCCCCCGTCGAGTGCCGGCTCTCGGACGGGCGTAACCCCGGCCCGACTCAGGACTACCGCGGCCAGCATCTCGTGCATGCCAAAGGCCGGGGTCACCTGGAACCGGACAGCCGGGTAGCCCGCAGCCGCCTCCCGGATCATGCGCGGGATGTCGCGGGTCGAATGCCGCCCCGGCGACAGCATATAAGGAAAGACGACGACTTCGTCTGCCCCTGCTTCGACACAGCCGGCAAACCCTTGGGCAATTGAGGGCTCCGCCAGCTCCATGTGTGCATGCCGCACGATCACCCGGTCTCCCGCCAGGTCCTGGACGAGCCTGGCCATGCACGCGAGCATCTGGTTCGCCTCGGCCAGCCGGGAGCCATGGTCGATGATGAGGACGGCGAGGGGCATGGGACAACAATAACGGCGGGCCCCGGGCTCCGGGATACGGGTTCGGGAACGACAACGGCCGGTGCAGTTACGTGGTCTTCGCGGACCTCGGACCCGGGACCCCAGACCCCGCCGTTCCGATCACCTCCAACGCCAGTTCGACCTTCCCGAACGGCGCCGACACCTGCACACCCTGCACCGACTCGCGGACGCGCTCGAGCATCTCGCGCGCGATCGCGATGCCCTCGGCCACCGCGTGCTCCTTGGAGCGCTCGTTGGCGCGACGCATGCGCTCGATCACCGCCGTCCGGCACCGTGCACGCCCGGCACTTCGTTGGCGAGGAACTCGGCGTTGCGCACGGACACGAGCGGCCAGATCCCCGCGATGATCGGGATGCGCACGTGCTGCGAGCGATTCGAGAAACCGTTCCAGCTGCGCGACGTCGAACACCGGCTGCGTGATCGCGTACTCCGCCCCCGCTTCGACCTTCCACTCGAACCGCCGCAGCTCGTGCGACGGGATCGACCGCCGCGGGATTCACGCCGACGCCAATCACGAACCGCGTCGGTGTCGCCGATCTCGTTGCCGCCAGGATCGAGTCCGTGATTGAGGCGCGACACGAGGTTCGTGAGTCCGATCGCGTCGATGTCGAACACCGCGGTCGCGTCCGGATACGGTCCCATCTTGGGCGGATCGCCCGTGATGAGCAGCAGGTTGCGCAGCCCCATGGCGGAGGCGCCGAGCAGGTCGCTCAGCATGCCGAGGAGATTCCGATCGCGGCAGCAGTAATGCGTGACGGCTCTCGATCCCGACTTGCTGCTGGATCAGGATGCTGACGAGCACCGCGCTCATCCGGCTCTGCGCGCGCGGTCCGTCGGGCACGTTGACCGCATCGACGCCCGCACGGCGCGAGCGCGCGTCACGTCCTGCAGCATGCCGGCCGCATCGACGCCGCGCGGCGGCACGATCTCGACCGACGTCACGAACTCGCCCGCGGCAAGCTTCGCGGCCCATCGCGATCGCGTCGCAAAGGGAACGGCGGTGACACGCCCTCCGGCCGCCGCGGCAGGTTGAGCGGCCCATCGCGGCGCGCCCGTGCGGCGGCTGTAGGGGCGACGCTTGCGTCGCCACTTGGCTCCGCGCGTACGCGCGGATGCCGACGGGCGGACGCCGTCGGCCATCGCGCGGATGTGCTCGGGCGTCGTGCCGCAGCAGCCACCTACGATCTTGGCGCCTGACTGCATCGAGGTGCCGCGCGTACGTCGCCATGTACTCGGGACTCGCCATGTACATGCTGCGGCCGCCGACTTCGCGCGGCATGCCGGCGTTGGGTTGCGCGAGAGCTTCGCCGCGTCGCGGGCGACCATCCGCTCGATCGCGTCGAGGATCGTCTGCGGGCCCGACCGAGCAATTGAGCCCGATGATGTCCGCGCCGAAGCGGTCGAGCGCGCGCGCGACTTCCTGCGGGCGGCACGCCGTACGGTGTCAGCCCATCGACGCCGATCGTCATCTGCGCGATGACCGGCATCCCCGGATCGACGTCGCGCGCGGCGTGGATCGCCTGCTCCATCTCATCGAGATCGGCGAACGTCTCGATGATGAAGCAGTCGGCGCCGCCCGTCGGCCAGCGCCGCCATCTGCTCGCGAAACATCGCGCGCGCCTCGTCGCGGCTCGTCGGACCGTACGGCTCGATGCGAAGCGCCGAGCGGGCCGACGGCGCCCGCGACGAGTCGCTGCTCTCCAGCTGACGTCGCGGGCCAACTCGCGCGGCACGCGCGATTGAGCTCGCGCGACCTGCGACTCGAGACCGTACTGGGTGAGCTTCGGGCGATTGGCGCCGAAGCTGTTGGTCTCCAGCACTTCGGCGCCCGCGCTGCACGTACTCGTCGTGCACGCCGCGGACCAGCTCCGGCGCGCGGACGTTCAGCTCATCGTAGCACTGATTGATGAACACGCCCCTTGGCATAGAGCATCGTCCCCATCGCGCCGTCGAAGACGACGATGCGCTCGGGATCGACGAGCCGCGCGAGCAGGTCGCTTCGCGGTCGGACGACGGGCGGCGCAGGCGCTGCCCCCACGCGCGACGCAGACGTCGTCGGGACGACGCCGGTGGTCATGCCGCCACCCCGGGCGACACAGGCCTCGTCCCGGCCACGTCGGCGGAGTCGCCACGGACGGCGTAGTACTTCGCGTCGGGGTGGTGCACGATGATCGCCGCCGTCGACTGCTCGGGTATGAGCTGACACGGCCGCGGTGAGCGTCATGCCGAGTGCATCGGCGACCGGCAGCAGTCGAAAGACGGTGGCGTGGTCGTCGAGGTCGGGGCAAGCGCCATAGCCCCACGAGTAGCGTTTCCCCTGAGATGCGCCGGAGTCCCCACTCACGCCGGATGCGACGGTGCATCCATCGGCGACCGCCTCGGCTGTCTCGACGGCCAGACCGTGGACGTAGATACGCTTCCGTGTATTCGCCTGCGCGCTGCAGCGTCTCGAATCGCTCCGATGCGGCGTCGCCGACTGTGACGACCTGCAGAGCGACGACATCCACGTCGCCGGAGTCCACGGACCGGAAATAGTCGGCCAGGCACAGACGCTCGCGCCCGACCTGCCGCGGGAAAGTTGAAGCGCGCCAGTCTCGCGCAGTGCGCCGCCGTCGCTCGCGTAGGCTGCGGGATCGTAGACGACGAGATCGTTGCCCGTGCGACTGCACCGGGAACGACGCCGTACACCGCCTGCGGCACGAGCCAACCGTCGCGCGCCGCTGCCGCGGTGAGTCGCTCGCAGCGTCGGGCTCGAACTCCTCCGCACGGTGCGATCGAACGCGGGACCCGAGCCGCGGCCGCCCCACTGCAGCCGGTACAGCTCGTCGAGGTCCAGGAGCGAGAACACTTCGTCGAGCGGGATGTCGCGCAGCACGCGCGCGCCGAAGAACGGGGCCGCGGGGATGGGGACGTCGGTGCGTACGTCGCTGCGCTCGCGCGCCGGCCGTGCCGGCGGCGATGTCCTTGCCGACGGTCGTGTGCAGGAACACGTCGTGCCGCGCGTCATCGATGCGATCGGCGACCGCGCGGTCCGGCGGTCCGGGTCCATCAGCTGGTCCATCGTCGCCAGCCCCTCGAACGCGTCCTTGCAGTAGAACACGCCCGGCGCGTACGGCCCGCTCGCCTTCGACGAAGAGCGCCCGCCGGCCGAATCGGCGATTGATCGCGGCGCCGCCGATGAGCACCGGATATGTCAGTCCGCGTTTGTCGAGCTCCTGCACGCAGAGCGGCATCTGCTTGGACGTCGAGACCAGCAGCGCCGACAGCCCGATCGCGTCGGCGCCGACTTCCGTCGGCCTTCTCGATGATGGTGTTGACCGGGACCTGCTTGCCGAGGTCGTACACCGTGTAGCCGTTGTTGCGAGAGGATCGTGTTGACGAGCGACTTGCCGATGTCGTGCACGTCGCCGTACACGGTGGCCAGCACGACCTTGCCCTTGGTGTAGCCCTCCGATCGCTCGAGGAACTGCTCGAGGTGGCTGCACGGCGCGCTTCATCACTTCGGCGCTCTGCAGCACGAAGGGGAGGATCAGCTCGCCGGCGCCGAACTTGTCGCCGACCTCCTTCATCGCGGGCAGCAGCACGTCGTTGAGCACGCGGACGGGCTGCTCGCGGACGCCCGGCGGCGTCGAGCTGCTCCTCGATGCCCTCTTTCTTGCGGTGGACGACCATCCAATGGATGCGCTGGTCCGCGGTCATCCCCGCGGTCGGATCAACCGCGGCGCCTCGCGGTGCGCCGCGCGATCCAGCGTCGCCGCCGGCGAAGTGCTCGATGAACCGCTGCAGCGCATCCGGGCGCCGGTTGAACACCAGGTCGTCGGCGAGCGCGCGCTCGGTCGCATCGACTTCGGCGTACGGACGGATGTGCGCGGGGTTGACGATGGCCGCGTCGAGGCCGGCCGACGACGCAGTGATGCAGGAACACCGAGTTGAGTACCGCGCGCGCGTCCGGTCGACAGCCCGAAGCTGACGTTGGAGACGCCCAGGATGGTGAAGCACGCCGGGCAGCTCGCGCTTGATGAGGCGGATGCCTTCGATCGTCTCGGTGGCCGAGTCGATCCACTCCGCCTCGCCCGTCGCGAGCGTGAAGGTCAGGGCGTCGAAGATGAGATTCGGCGGGTGCGAGGCCGAACTCGCGTGGTCGCGATGTCATGAATGCGGCGGGCGATCTCGAGCTTTCGCTCGCGCGTGCGTGGCCATCCCCTGCTCATCGATCGTGAGCGCGACGACGGCTGCGCCGTGCTGGCGGACGAGCGGCAAGCACGTCGTCGATGCGCTTGCGGCCGTTCTCCATGTTGATCGAGTTGACGATGCCGCGACCCGGCAGAGTGCGCGAGGGCGGCAGCGATGACCGCGCGGCTCGGTCGAGTCGATCATGAGCGGCGCTGTCGACGCTCATCGACAGCAGCTTGACGACGCGCGCCATCTGCTCGGCCTCGTCGCGCGCGCTCCGTCAGCGCGACACACACGTCGAGCACGTGCGCGCCCGATTCGGCCTGGTCGCGCGCGACGCGCACGATGCCGTCGTAGTCGTCCGCGAGCAGGAGTCCGCTTGACCGCGCGCGAGCCCTGCGCGTTGACGCGCTCGCCCACGAGGAGCGGCGGCGGGTCCTGGTGGAGCGTGATGGCGCGCATCGCGCTCGAGACACGCGGCGACACGTGGTGGGGCGCCGTCGGTCGCCGCCGCACGCCCGATGCGCCTGCCGCGAGCGGCCGGATCGCCTCGCACGACCGCCGGAGGTGCTCGGGCGTGGTGCCGCAACAACCGCCGACGATGCGCACGCCGAAATCGCGGACGAACTCGCCGACAGCGCGGCTCGCCAGCGGCGCGGGCTCGAGCGGATAGACCGCGTCGCCGGTCCCGGTGTTGAGCGGCAGTCCGGCGTTCGGGATCACGGAGATGGGCCGCGTCGCGTGCTCGGTGAGATACCGGACGGGCTCCCGCATGTGCTCGGGCCCCGTCGAGCAGTTGAGGCCGACGACGTCGACGCGCAGTGCCTCGAGCGTCGTCAGCGCGCTCGCGACATCGGTGCCGAGGAGCATGCGGCCGCTCGTGTCGAGCGTGACCTGCGTCTGGATCGGGACACACGGCGTCCGATCTCGGCGAACAACCGCTCGAATCCCGCGACCGCGGCTTTGACCTCGAGGATGTCCTGCGCCGTCTCGACGAGGAGGACATCGACGCCGCCTTCGACGAGCGCTTTGGCCTGGGCGTAGTAGTTCTCGGCCAGCGCGCTCGAAGGTGATGGCGCCCAGCACCGGGTCATCGCTCGACGGGAGCATCCCGGTCGGGCCGATCGAGCCGGCGACGAATCGCGGGCTGCTCGGGCGTGGCGTACACGTCGCAGGCCGCTCGTGCGAGTCGGGCCGCCGCGACGTTGAGCTCGTGGATCTGGTCGCCGATGCCCCATTCGGCGAGCCGGCGCGGCGTCGCCTGGAAGGTGCACGTCTCGACGACGTCGCAGCCGACAGCGAGAAACGACTCGTGAATGCCGCGGATGACGTCGGGCCGCGTCGAGCACGAGGTGGTCGTTGCACCCCTCGAGCGACTTGCCGCCGAAGTCCGCGGCGGTCAGGTGGTGGCGCTGGATGTTGGTCCCCATGGCCCCGTCGTAGATGAGCACACGGCTGCGCGAGGACCTCGAGATAGGCGGCGCGCGCGCGCCGGTCACCCGGGGGTCGCGGGTGTCGGCGCCGGCGGATGCAGGGGACGGACTGACAGTCGAGCGGCTCATGAGATTCGGTCGAACTCCTCGAGAACAAAAACGCCCGGAGCGGTCACGCCGCCGGGCTTGGCGGTTTAGCGGAATGTTTTACGTGGCCGCAAGTTGCCGTAAATCGCCACGGAGTCAGTTGTCTGAGGAAACGTAAGGGGGGTGGGGGGCCAACAAAAGGGCGGGATTCGGGGGCCCGCGGCGATTCCCGAACCCCGACCTCCGATTCCCGCCGTTTTGTCCTTCCCTCGGGCTCCTCGCCGCCCCTGTCAACCTTCTGCCCTGGCGGACCCGACAGCGCGGTTGTACGGTGGCATCCGCGGCGTGGATGGCGGGGGACCGAGCTACTTGGCTGGTGCCCGGAACGCTGGTCCAAGAGACTCGGCCCCCGGCCGCGCCGTGATGGGGGACGCACGAGTCGCTCCCTACTACGATAACGGCAAACCCGGCGAAAGCCGGCGACGCAAAGCTACGAGGCTACCGTCGGCGCACGACCATTGCGCCGACCACGCCAGTCGAGCCGCCGAACAGTACGCGGAGGATCATCATGCGAACGCTCTGGAGTCGCCTCGCGTGGGCGTTGTGCGCCGTTGCCATCGTCTGCGCCGCCGGTTGTGCGCAGCAAGGCGTGACGGATCCGGTGGTGTTGCAGCAGACGGGATGAAGGCGGGATCCGGGGTCGCGCGTCGTTGGCGTTCCTCTGACTCCCGACCCCCGAATCTCGCCGTGGTTGCCCTTACCTCGTCCGCTCCTCTGGCGGTTCGACATCTCCCTGGCCGCGGGATCGTGCGCGCGCGGTGACTGACTGCACGAGGGCGACGAGACGCTGGCGCTCGAGCGGCAGCGTGAGGTCGGCGAGTGTCAGACGCTGCAGCGATGGCGGGAGCGGAAGCGGGGCATCGTCAGTGCCGTGGTAGAGCACGACCGATCCACCTGGCGCGAGCCCGATGCTCTGGAGCCCGATGTCGCGCGGCGACAGCAACGCGGTGGCTCGATCGAGGACGACGACGAGTGGCGGATCGCCCGCCGTCAGCGTACTGGCATCGTGCAAACTATTGGCGAGTGTCACGCGGTACCCGGCAGCGGCCAGCGTTTGAGCAAGGCCCTCGAGCAACGCGTGATCCGATCCGATCAGCAGAGTCCCGGACATGAAGCCCTCGCACTGCTAGGGACTAGTAGCTAGGGACTAGTGGCTAGTCACAACCCCGGGACCAGCGACGGCGATGTGTGACCGGCCTTGCGATTCGTTCCCAGTCACCAGCCGCTAGTCCCTCGTCCCTCGCCGTGATTATCTCCTAACCGACACGCGCGAGCAAGCTCAGCACGAACGGCTCGAGGATGTACGACAGGAGAATCCACGCGATGAGCGGGGACAAATCGAACATCGCGACCGGCGGGATGATGCGCCGGAGCGGCCGCAGCATCCACTCGGTGAGGCCGAAGGACCAGCGCACCCATTTCGAGTAGCGCGACAGGTTGACCCACGACGCGATGACACGAACGATCAGTGCGATCTCCAGGAGCAGAAACGTCCAGCCGATGAGCACACGGGCAATCCCCATCGCTCCGATCGCGGTTGCACCGGCGAGCTCGCCCGCCATGCCGCGCACGTAGGTCAGGACCTCGATCAACACGATGCCGCCGATGACCACGATGCCGAGTGCCCACCAGGGTGCGCTCGATGGCAGGCCGCCATGGCGGACGACGCGCCGCTCGATCGGGAGAAGCATCGGGTCCACCACGCTCCGAAAGAACCGTGGGATCGCGCCAAAGGGATTGAGACGACGGGTCCGGACGAGCCAGTCGATGGCCAGTACGAGCGCAACGGCGCCAGCGAGCGCTGCGAGCGCAGGCCGCAGGAACGCCAACACCACATCGAACACTGCCACCACACTGTTCATCGGGCCGTCATTAACCCCCAACCGGCGGACTAGAGGCTGCCACTACGAGGCGGTGTCTCCTTTCTCCTTTCTGCGCCGCTCCTTTCCCGGGCGCCGAAGGCGCCCGCCCCCCAGGCCGCCCCTGCGCCGGCGAGCCCAGCTACCCATACGGGCCAGGCGGCGGCCGGGGCGCTGGCGGCCCACGGGATGATAGCGAACGCCGCCGCGACAGGCATCGCGATCGAGATCACTGAGAGCATCGTGCCCTCGTGTCGTGCGCCCCGGCCCGACCAGTATCCGATCGGCACGAATAAGAACGCCATCGACAGGAGCGTGAGCTCGGTCGCGTGTCTTCCCCATCGGCCCTCGTCGGGGATGAAGAGTCGCCACGCGTCCCAAAGCCCCTGACTCACGCGTCGTCGGAGATTGGTCGTGCCGTGCGGACCGGAGCTGGCCACGTAGAGCGTCGTCGAGCCTGACGCAACCACCGCCCGTACGGCTAGGGTGTCCGTCGCGGCCGCCGCCGTCGGGAACGCGTTCGTGAGAACGGCAGAAGGCGTGTGGAACCCCAGCACCGCGGTTCGGCGGCGAAGCCTGAACAGCAGGTCATCCCCGCGGCGAGCGAGCAGGAAGATCTCGCGGCGGCTGATGTCGTGGACGGCAACGATCGGCGCGACCTCATTGCGAGTTGTACCAGGCTGCAGGGTCACGGCAATCACAGCGCTGTCAGCGAGCAACGAGTCGCGCATGGCCGCGCTCGCCGTCATGGACATCCGGCCGATACCGATCCCGGCGCCGTCGAAAGTGGCGTCGGACACGGCGCCGTTGAACAGTGCGTAGCCGGGCAGGTCCGGCGCGATCTGCTCGTAATACACCGCGTGTGAGAGCCAGGGAGCGAGGGACCATTGTACGAGGGCCGCTCCCGTGCAGATGCATAGAGCGGTGACACCACCCAGCCATCCCGCGACGTGACTCGCTGGCGCGAGCCATATCCGGTGGAAGTCGACGACTGCGATTCCGACAACCGCGCCGGTCGTGTTGGCGATGATGTCGCCCAAGTCCGAGTCGCGGCCGGGAACGACATAGAACTGTAAGGTCTCGATACTGACCGTCAGGGCGAGACCGACCACACAGATCGCCCAGCGCGGTACGCCGATCAGTCGCAGGCCGAGGCCAAGGGGGACAAAGAGGAGGACATTCAGGACAAAATTGGCTGTTCCCACTTCGCCACAGAGCAGGCACACATCGAAGTGCGTGGGGAAGGTTGAGCCCATCGGTTTGAGCGTAAGTCGGGCGATCAGGGCCAGTGCCAGGACGGTCGTGGCAATGCCGGTGGCTTTCTGTGGCAGTTGTGCTACATCTCGTGTCCAGTTTGCGGGGTCAAGTCGACCGCGCCAGGGGACACCAGGCCCGTTATCGCGTTTCATGAGTCCTGTAACGACGAGGCATTGCTCGTGCATCAGAAGGCGGCATTATCTGGCATCGTAACTGCGAGTACACTGACGCGGGTAGCCCGACGGACGCACAACTTGGTGATGTGCGTCACGATCGTATTGTAGGGCGGTCAGTCCCTGACGCGGATGAACGAGCGCTATCTGTGACCCAGAAGATCCGGCATTTCTTTACCGTCGACGTGGAAGAGTACTTCCAGGTCAACGCATTCGACGAGCACATTCCGCGTGACACGTGGCCGACGTACCCGAGTCGCGTGGCGGCGAACGTCGACCGACTCCTGGATTTGATGGCTCGGTACCGAGTCACGGGGACGTTTTTCACCCTGGGCTGGGTGGCCAAACGGCATCCGCGCATCGTCAAGCGCATCGCGCAAGCCGGACACGAAATCGCGTCGCATGGCTGGTGGCATCGCAAGGTGACGGCGCTCACGGCATCGGAGTTCCGCGAGGACGTGCGCCTGTCCAAGGACGTGTTGGAAGACATCACCGGGAGCCCGGTGCTCGGCTTCCGGGCGCCCAGCTTCTCGATTGTGCCGGGACGGGAGTGGGCGCTCGACGTGCTCATCGAGGAGCAATACGTCTACGATTCGAGCATGTTTCCGGTGCGGCGCCCGGACTACGGGTATCCGGACTGTCCGCCGCTCGCGCACGTGGTCGAGCGGTCGGCGGGCCGGCTGTACGAGTTCCCGCTCGCGACGACGCTGTGGAATGGGGTCCGAATCCCCGCCGCGGGTGGGGGCTATCTCCGCCATTTCCCCTACCACATCATCCAACGCGCCTTCCGCGAGCATACCGATGGGCGCATCCCGGGGGTGTTCTATATCCACCCGTGGGAGTTCGACGCCGAGCAGCCTCGACTGCCGTTGCCGCTCATGACCCGGGTGCGACACTACCGCGGTCTTAGAAACACCGAAGAGCGCGTCGAGCGTCTGCTAACGGAATTCAGCTTCACGGCACTCAGGGATGGCTTGCCCCGGTCGACGCCCGCAGGCTTGCCCGGCGCGGCCGACACGGCAATGGCGCAATGAGCTCCGCGACTCCGGTGCTCGACCGCGAAGTCGTGCCCATCGCCGACGTCGCGGGATCGACGGTCGACATCTACGACGGCACGGGGGCGGAGTGGGACGCGTTCGTCCGCGTTCAGTCCGGCAGCACGCACTGCCACCTGTACGAGTGGCAGCACGTCATGAAGAGCGTGTTCGGGCACGACTGCGCCTACCTCGCGGCGCGGGATCGTGCGGGAGGGATCGAAGGAGTACTCCCGCTGGTCCGGGTGAAGAGTCGGGTCTTTGGGCACTTCCTCGTCTCGATGCCGTTTCTCAACTACGGCGGCCCGTTGGGCAGTCCGCGTGCGACGGCGCTGTTGGCTGGTGCGGCGGCGAAGCGGGCGGGGGACGCAGGGGTCTCCCTGCTGGAGCTGCGGTCACGCGCGCCATGGTTCGGCGCACCGACGAGCGGCTGGACGGCATCGACCCGCAAGATTACGGTCCTGTTGGACCTCAAGACGGGGGCGGGGCCGGGCGCCCTCTGGAAGGAGCTCGACGCCAAGGTCCGCAGCCAGGTGCGGCGCCCGCAGAAGGACGGCGTGACCGTCCGATTCGGGGTGGAGCAGCTCGAGCCCTTCTACGCTGTCTTCGCCCACCACATGCGCGACCTCGGCACCCCGGTTCTGCCGCGCCGGTTTTTCGAGGCTGTCAGCGCGGCGTTCCCAGACGATGTGTGGTTCGGGTGTGCGTATCTCGCTGACAAGCCAGTCGCGGCGGGCTGCGGATTCCGCTGGCAGTCGGAATTCGAGGTGACGTGGGCCTCGTCGTTGGCGGCCTATAAGCGCTCGTCGCCCAACATGCTGCTGTACTGGGCGTTCATGGAGCGGGCGGTCGAGGCGGGACTCACCACGTTCAACTTCGGCCGCTGCACGACTGGCAGCGGCACGCACAAGTTCAAGCTGCAATGGGGTGCGTGCGACGAGCAGCTCTGGTGGTACGATTGGCAACCGGGTGACGCAGGCGTATCGCAGTCCGCTCCCGCCAAGACGCCATCGCCGGACGACAGCCAGTTTGCGTGGGGTCCGCGACTGTGGAAGCGCCTTCCACTTTCAGTCGCAACGGCGTTGGGCCCACGGATCGTGAAGTACATTCCGTGAGGAGCAAGGGGTCAGGGGTCCGGGGGAACAAACTACAGGCCAGCGACAGCGCACCGTCTCTGGCTCTTACGTTTGGTTCCCAGACCCCCGACCTCGGACTCCGCATCCCATGTCCTTCCACGTTCTCTTCCTGTGCACCGGTAACTCCGTCAGGAGCCAGATGGCGGAGGCGCTGCTCAACCATCGGGGCGCGGGGCGCTTCCGCGCGGAGAGTGCGGGGTCCATGCCGGCGCGGAGCGTGCATCCTCGCGCGCTCGAGGCACTGCGGCGCGGAGGCATCGAGTGGGGTGGGCACGTGCCGCGCAGCGTTTACGGTCTCGAACATGTGCCGTGGGATCTCGTCATCACGGTCTGTGATCACGCGAGAGACGTGTGTCCGGTTTTCCCAGACCCATCCATCACGGCCCACTGGGGCATGCCCGCGCCCGTGGACATGGCGGGGACCCAAGAGGAGCAGCAACGCGCATTTCAGGATGCGTTTGCTACACTCTCTCGCCGGATCGATCAACTCGTGGCTTTGCCAGTCGAGTCAATGGCGCGGCCGCGGTTGGCGGAATGCATCAGGGCAATTGGGGGGTTGTGACGGGTGGCTGGCGGCCGGTGATTGGTGGTTGGCGAAGGAGCCGCACCCACGCGGTTCCTGGCGCCCGTGCGAACGGGCCAACATATTTTCGCCCGGGGTACGTCAGATCCTTGTTGGTGCACGGGTCATCTCGACCTGTGGGGAGAGCATCCGCAGTCGCTCATGAGCTACAGCCGTTCCATTTCCGGTGCTGGCGCCGTCGCACTCATCGTCGCTGGCGTAGTCAGTCCTGTTGCGTGCGGGACGTCCTCGGTGGGCCCACCGGCGACCGGTAGTCTCGCGGTCACGATTAGTGGAGCCACGAGCGGCGCCACCAGCGTCAAGGTGCTGGGCCCGAACGGTTATCAGCACACCCTCACGGCGACGGATACGCTCACCAAGCTCGCGACAGGAGCGTACACGGTCGCCACCGATACGACACAGATGGTGCCCGACTCCATCGTGGGCTTCTCGGCGATTGTGGGCGCCGTGAACGGCGGGGGTATCCGGGGCACGGTGACGGTGAGCGGCAACGAGACGGCGCAGGCGACGGTCATCTTCGGAGTGCACCGCTTTGGCGGACTGGTCATCAACGGCTCGGACAGCAACGAGGTGATCGAGATCGCGCCGGCCAAGCTCACGGCATCGGGCGTCGTGACACCGGCATCCGACATCGACTCGACCATCGTTCAGCCTGCGGCGTCGGCACTCGACAGTCATGGCAACCTGTGGGTTGTGTCGTATCTGGGGAACCGGATCGCGATGTTCACGGCGCAGCAGCGGGCGGGTGCGAGCGGTCCGGTTGCACCGGCGGTCGTGATCACCGGCTTGGTACACCCCTGGGGCATCGCTGTGGACGCCGGCGGTACCGTATGGGTCGCCAACCAAGGGACTAACCAACTTCTGGGGTACACCGCCGATCAGGTCGCGGTGACCGGCAGCCCGACACCGGCGATCGTGCTCTCGGATACGACGACGGCCGAGCGGTATCTCAACAGCCCATCCGGCCTCCTGTTCGACGCATCAGGGAATGTGTGGGTCGCGAACAATGGGGGAATGGTGGATGAGTTTCCGCGAGCCCAGTTACAGGCGAGCGGACCGCTGACCGCCAACGTCATGGACTCCAATTCGGTGATCCAGCCTTCGCGCCTCGCTTTCGACGCGGCCGGGGACCTGTGGGTGAGCGGCTTCAACTCGCCCGGATTCATCGTCGAATACGCCAACAATCAGTTGGGCACGAACGAGGCGACGCCGGCAGTCACCCTGACGATGACCGCGCTGGATACTTCCGCCCACATGTGGGGCGTCGCGTTCGATAAGCGTGGCTATCTGTGGGCCGTGTCGACCCGGAAGTTGGCCGCGTATGCGTTTGCCCCGGCCCTGCTCGCGGCAAGCGGCGCACCGTCGCCGACTACGACGCTGACGATCAACTCCCCGGCACACGGTACCGGCACGCTGGGTCTTACTTTGGACCCATACGTCCTCCTTCCCGGGAACTAAACCCGCCCGCCCACTCACACCTTAAGGGCCAGTGACATATGGCTGGCACTGGCACTGCGGTTTTTTCCTAGTCGCCAGTCTATAAGTCACCGGTCGCTAGCCTGGGTACTGGAGAGCGCTCGCCCCAATCTCTGCGATAGGGTCGCCGCCCGCTCTCGCGCCAGCCAAAATGACGCGGCGCCCAAGCGACTGCAATGGGCGCTCGATAAGGCGCCACATCACCGTCGCCAACAGGATCGCCCCGCCCACCGCTGCAAACCATGTGGCCACCCCCAGGATCGGCGGCAACGAGAGGCCTGCGAAATGCTGGGCGAGCGAGACTATTCGCCACGAGATGCTCGGATGGTACAGATAGAGACTGTACGAAATAGCTCCGAGGAACTGGAGAGGCCGCCATCCGAAGACGCGGTCGAAGCGCGGAGCCGTCGCGCTGACAATGCATATAGTGCTCACCAAGAGCACGATAGTCACTTCAATGGGTGCGTCAGCGCGATGGGCCAGGAGGACGGTCGCAAACCAGGCCGCCATGAGCAGTGGCCAGCCGACGATCCCGGCGACCGCCCACCAGGCCAGCGCGCCAACGAAGAATTCGGACCAGCGGTCCAATGCGAGGCCGTGCGGTGCGCTAGGCAACCAGTCGTTGTAAACGCCTAGCGAGGCGAGGAATAGAGCCCCGAACACGAGGGCGAGAAACACCTTGCGACAGCGAGGTCCGAACCGCCGCGCGAGAGTCTCACCCATGACAAGCACGCCGATGAGTGTGACATAGAATTGAACCTCGTAACACAGCGTCCAAAAGATGGGCGAGATCTCGCGATACCCGAGCAGCCCCTGTGCATACACCAGATGCGCGAGGATCTGACCGCGAGTTGGCACGGGCGTCGACAGCGACGGCATGATGGCGAGGCTGGCTAAGATCAAGCAGATCTCGAGGCCGATCGCCGCCCAATAGGGCGGGTCCAGTCGGAGCGATCGTTTGAGGCCGAACCTCGCCAAATACGACAGCGTCCACGCGCCGTCGCGTACCGAGTACGCGATTACGAAGCCACTGAGAACGAAAAAGATGTCCACTCCAAAGTGGCCTTGGTGAAGAAGCGAGCCGAGGGCGGCGGGCATCCATTGCTGATGGCCACGACTGAACGCCCCCTGCACGTGATAGCAGACGACAGCTAGTGCCGCGATGCCTCGCAGGGCATCGAGTGCCAGGAAGCGCCGACTTGTCGCCTTCGCTGGCGTGCGCGCGGCGGGCGAGCGAACGACCGGCTCGGTCGGCTGCTCGATGACCTTAGGTTGTAAATCAGGTTGTAAATCGACAACCGTCATTGGCTTGGCTTACGAGGCGGACGCAAGGTAGTCCGCAGGCATTGCGGGCGCAAAGGAGAAGAGGCTCAGGTGTAGCTTTATCACCGCGAGTAATTGCAAGCTCAACCAGACGATCTCACCCTTCACATCCAGCGGCTTACCCATCATCGCGGTCGTTGAATCGAGGGACAACGTGACCGCCTTGGCACTGGTCGCGTGATCAGTTCACCAACCACAAACCACCAACCACAAATCCGCCGTGCCCTTCCGCCAACTTCCTCCCGTTGCCTCACGCGTCTCGTTTCCCGCGCTCGCGCGAGCGACGGCGGCAGCGGCGCGTGGCGAGAGAGGTGACGTCGCGCAGGGTCGGTTAGCGCAATTGCTCACGGAGCGTTATTGCGCAGCGGCAATCGCGCTGACCGACAGCGGGACGTCGGCCCTGGTGGTGGCCTTGCGGACTTTGCTACCACGCGGCGGCACGGCGGCGCTGCCGGCATTTGCGTGCGTAGACCTCGTTGCGGCGGCGATCCGAGCTCAGGTCCAGGTGCGCCTCTACGACATCGACCCATCGACCGTGGGGCCGGACATGGACTCGCTGCGCCGCACGGTGGGTCGAGGTGTCGATGTCATCGTGGTGGCGCCACTCTACGGGTATCCGGTGGACATGCCATCCGTGCGCGATATCGCGGTCACCGGTGGCGTGCAGGTGATCGAGGATGCTGCGCAACACGCAGGTGCGCGAGTCGGTGAAGTGCGGGTCGGAGCGACGGGTCCGGTGACGGTGTTGAGCTTTGGTCGAGGGAAGGGGACGACGGGTGGGCGTGGGGGCGCGGTGTTCGCGACCCAGACGGCTGCACCCGAGGTGGTAGCGACGCTATCGGCGTGGGTGGAAGGGCGCGGTGCAGCCACGACGGCGCGGGCGAGCCATCGACGCGCGGGGTGGGATGACTTGGGCATGGCAGCGGCGCAGTGGGCGTTTGGGCAGCCAGCGCTCTACGCGATCCCGGCGTCGATCCCAGCGCTCGGATTGGGGCAGTCCGTGTATCGGCCAGCGAAGGAGCCCGCACCACTCTCGCGAGCTGCGGCGACGCTCGTGGAGTGTGCGCTCACACGCGTGGACGCCGATCGTGCGGCACGCGCCCAGCGCGCCGCGTGGTATCGCGAACGACTGGCAGACGTCGACGCCGTCGATCTCATACAGCCGATTCCTGGAGCGGAGCCGGGCTATCTCAGATTCCCCATTCTCAGTGCGCGATCGGACGGAGCTTTGCACGAGGCAGCACCAGCGCTGGGAGTGGTGCGCACTTATCCGCGAGCCCTGGGTGAAGAACCCGCGATCGCGGCCGTGCTAAGGGCGGGTGAGTCGACGATCCCGACGCCCGGTGCACAGACCCTCTGCCGTAGGCTGCTGACGCTACCGACCCACGCGGCCGTTGGGGATGCCGATGCGGAGCGAGTTGTTAGGTGGGCAAAAGGGAGCTAAAGGCTCGTTATCGGTTGCTCAGCGCCTGATCGGGTCATCCTGACTGAGAAGCGGCAGTCGCTGGCTGACCGTTGGCTGCGACACCGCTGCTATCCTGCCTCAGCTTTGTCGGATCGGATCGTGCAGTTCATCGAAAGTTTTAATGGAGCTCTGAAGGCGCATGGCATCTTCGGCTCGGACCTCGACAACGTCGCACTGGATCCCATCGCTCGATGGCGTCCGGGCTGTGGCAATTGGCCTTGTACTGGTCGCGCATCTCGGCGGCACACGCGGATTCCCGCTCACTGCCAACGAGGCCGACTTCTTCGGAACCGGCGCGTTGGGCGTCAGAGTCTTCTTTGTATTGTCGGGGTTCCTGATCACCGGCCTTCTACTTCGCGAGATGGGCCGCACGGGCACGGTCAGCCTGCGCGCCTTTTATGCCCGGCGGTTCTTCCGGATCTTCCCGGCCTATTACACCTATCTCTGCCTGACAGCACTGGCTGTGCTGGTGGGGTGGGAGGTGGTGCGGCCGGGCGACCTGTTGCACGCCGTCACGTATACCGAGAATTATCACGTCGCTCATGGCTGGCCCGTGGCACATGCGTGGTCGCTCTCCGTCGAAGAGCAGTTCTATCTGCTATGGCCGGTGCTCCTCTACTGTGTCGGGCGCAAACGGGGACTCCTTGCAGCCGCTGCCGTGGTCTGCCTCGCACCGGCGATACGACTGGCCGAGTGGTACGGGCCGCACGTGTTACACGTGAATGTCGGCTTCACCTTCGAGACGGTCGCCGACGCCCTGGCAGTGGGCGCTCTCCTGGCCGGGGGCCGCGAGCGCTTGTGGTCCATGGCTTGGTACCGAAAACTCATGTGTCCAATCGGGGCTGCCGCTATCGCGACGGCCGTCCTTCTTGTTGCAGCGCAGGACCGGCCGCGGTTGCAGGCGCTGGTCGGTGTCACGTTGATGAACGTGGGTATTGCCCTGCTGATCGACTATTTCGTCCGCATGCCTACGGGTGTCGTGGGTCGCCTTCTGAACACGTCGGTGATGCAGCGAATCGGCGTGTTGAGCTACTCCATCTACCTCTGGCAGCAACCCTGGCTCGACGCGGCCCGGCCTGGCCCCCTCACGGCGTTCCCGATCAATCTGCTGTTGACGACGGCTTGTGCCACGGCGTCCTACTACCTGATCGAGACGCCGGCGCTAGCGTATCGGCGGCGATTTGAGTCGAAGGTCGCAGCGGCCGCTGCGTCCGATCGTGCGGTGACACTCGTGGAATCAGCTTAACGCCCCCTGCATCGGCGCGAGCCGACCCACACGCATACAGACGGCGGGCCCAGGATTTATCGACGATCGGCGCCTTCGTGGCATGTGTGCCTTTCGCGCTCTCCGGCGCGTCGTGAGTCGTGCAGTTCTGATCCGTAGGTCGCGAGGTCCGATCGGCCATCCTGACCGATCGAAACTCGCACGCTCGGAAATTCAGGGCTGGCGCGGTAGAGCTCGCTTTCTTACTTTGGCATCCGTTGGGCTGGGCCGGGAGGCTATGTCGGCTGCGGTTGAGTCGACACCTTCGGTGCGGGAACCGGGGTCGGTCTGATCGCTCATGGGCCGACAGTTTCACGTGACCGGCACGATCGCTCGCCCACCTGGGCGCTGCGACAAAGGCAAACTCGGCGAAAGCCGAGGACGCAAAGCTACGAGGCTACCGTCGGCGCGGACCATAGCGCCGACCACGCCAGTCGGGCCGCCGAACAGACGCAGGGGGATTCATGCGCGCGGCGATCACGCGACAGCACACGACGCTCGTCATTGCTGCTGTCGTCCTAACCACTGGTTTGGCCTGCTATCGAGGCGACTCGCTCGTAGACCCGGGCAATGCGGTCGGGTTTGAGGCGCCCAGCGCGGACGTCGCCAGTATGACGCTTGCTCCGCTGGCGGTGGCTGGTGCGGCTGGCGGTCGCACCCAGGTGTTCGCTGTGCCACTTAGCGCTGGCGGGCAACGCATCTCGCCGACCGTAGTCGCTTGGGTTTCTTCGAATCCGCGGGTGGCGACCGTATCGGGGAGCGGTGAAGTCACATTCGTTCACCGCGGAAACGCGACGATCACCGCGATCGCAGACGGCGTCACCGCGTCGGTCGGCGCAGACGTCGCGCCACCACCGGCGGCATCACTCGGCGTGACGCCGGACACGACCCTGATCGACGTCGGTCAGCAGGTCCAACTCATCGTGACTGCGTACGACTCGTCAGGTGCCCCGGATTCAGGCGTTGTCGTAAATTGGTCGTCATCCGAATCGGGAGTGGCATCGGTGTCGAGTTCCGGATTGGTGACGGCCATCGCGCTAGGCGCAGCGATGATCACTGTTTCCTCGGGCAGTGTGACCGCAACCGCGACGATCAACGTCACCGCCGCTCCGCTCGTCGTATCCGCGGTCTCGGTCAGTCCCGTGTCTTCATCGCTATATACGGGCCGGACTGAACAGCTCGCGGCCACGCTGAAAGACGCGAGCGGGAACGTCTTGAGCGGCATCCCGGTCTCGTGGACAACATCCAACAGCGGCGTGGCATCGGTGTCGTCGAGCGGCGTCGTGACCGCCAACGGCATCGGTTCCACGACGATCACTGCGATGGCGGCCGGCATCAATGGCACGGCATCCGTGAACGTGACCCCGCCAGTCGTGGCCTCGATATCGGTAAAACCGGCGTCTCTGACGGTGTCGTCGGGCGAAACGACTCAGCTCACGGCAACGGCGAGCGACCCAAGCGGAGCTCCCGTGAGTGTCCCGATTTCGTGGACGTCGAGCAACGCAAGTGCCGCGTCGGTGTCGTCGAGCGGGTTGGTGACCGCGAACGCAAGCGGATCGGCGACGATCACGGCTACGGCTAGCGGCGTGAGTGGCATCGCGTCGGTGACTGTAGAGGCGGGTCCACCGGGTGGCTTCAACGAGCCGTCCGGAATGGTGACGCAAGTCAATACGGGGCCTCTGACCTCAACGTCGCCTTTCACGATGTTCAGCCCGACCACGCCGAATAGCTACGGGGAGTGGAGCGGGAACCTCACGACCGTGCCCGGCGGCACGGGGTTACGACTCACCTATAAACCCAACCTTCTGGGCGGCTATTCGCCCGTCCGATTTGGTGTCGGTATCCACTCGGCGGGGACGGGTTGGTACTATCAACGGATGAAGGTGCGCTTCTCGTCGAATTGGACGATGAGCAACAATATCGGCGTGAAGCTTTGCGAGCCGCGCACGCAGCAGTTCGGAGGAACGACCGGAGAGAACCACGTCATCGGGACTCAGGACTTCCTGACGCAGTCGACGCACGCCTGGCTCTATGTGCTGCTACAGGGGCCCAGCGGTCAATCGCGCGACCTCTTCGAGCAGCCACACTACACGGCGGCCGCGAACCTGGCGGGTGGGTCGTGGCACACGATCGAGCTCCTGTTTACGCCGGAATCGACTCCCGGCGCAGGAAACGGCGGCTATACGGCGTGGGTCGATGGGACGCAGATCGCACATTACACCAACGTACAGTGGCTAGCAGCGGGGAATCAGATCGGCTGGCCCTATCTGATGTTCGATCCCACGTATGGGGGCGGCACGAAGAGCCCGGTGACAACGATGTACTGGGACTTCGATCAGCTCTACGTCAGTACCAAATGATCCCGCGCGGCCGACCAGTATATGTCGTGAGCGCGTAAGTCAGGGCGCGGTTTTTTGGAGCGTAAAGAAGGCGGCCATTGGACGGATCAATGTCCCGTCCACTCGACGGAGACACATCCTCGCAAGCATGGCCTCGAGCGGAGATAGCGCCGTGCGAACGCGGCCTAGGCGCGACAGCACCCTTTCGGCGGACATGATCTGCTCTCCCCAGAGCTCGAGATTGACGAGTCGCGCTCCCGGGACCTGCAGCAGGCGATGCTGTAGCGAGTCACGGTCATAGTGACGCTCGAAGAAGACTCGCTGTCCCGGTGCGGTGTTGTCGCGCTCGTAGACCGGCCCATCGACAAAGGTTTCCCTGTATTGTCGATCGTACGGGGTCGTGACGATTACCATACCGCCCGGGCGCACGACCCGCACTAACTCTCGCAGCGCCTCGCCATCTCCGGCGTCGGGGATGTGCTCGAGCACGGAGACTGAGTAGGCTGCGTCGAACGCATCGGTCGGATACGGCAACTGGCGCCCGTCGGCGACTTCCGATAGCACGCGGCCTGGCCCATCACCAGCTACGCCGGCTGCAGCAGCGGTCCGTGAACTACGCGCGATCGCGCTGGCAAGGATGTCGGTGGCGCGGACAGCAAAGTTGCGGCGCCGCGCAAGAAACACCGCTAGGTCCTTTGGACTGCCGAGATCAAGGACTCGCCCACTGCTTGTCGCAGACAGGTGGCGCACGACATATCCGAATTCCGCGTATCGCCAATAGCTGATGGGGAGCACGAGACGTTGAAGCCCGATCGTTGGGTCAGATCGCAGGCATCGCACGCCGAGGCGGAGTCCTTCGGCCCAGACACTAAACGCATGCCCACGGTCGACTTCCCTCAGTTCAGATCTCCTATCTGCATCCATGAATCAACATGCGTTTATAGGGATCGAACCGTTTGGGGCTTTTCGCCGCAGAGAACATCGGCATTCGCGTGTCCCGTCGCTACCAGGACTGACCTGGAGCGAGATAGCAAAAAATTTCATAAAAGGGGTTGCGCTGAGGGCATGTCCTGTTCATCCTACGCGCGACAACTGATCGTCGCGCCGGCTGTCCCTATGGGCACCCGCGACAACGGCAAAACCGGCGAAAGCCGGCGACGCAAAGCTCTGGAGGCTACCGCTCGCGCAACGTAATCGCGCGGGCTACGCCAGTCCGGCTACCGAACGGACACCTCAGAGAGGACACAGCCATGCGCACTGCGCACGACTGGGGCCGGGCTTCAGCCCGCCCCCATCGGTCCGCCCCGGTCAGCCGGACCTCGTACTACGCCCGCGCCATCGTATGTGCCGCCGCAGCGACACTCGTGGCCTGCAACAGTCCGTCATCCAGTGACGACACGGCCGCGACGGACCCATCCGGGCCTGTTGTATCAGGCAACGTCAGTACGCGGCTGGAGGAGTCGACGCGCTCAGTCGTGGACGGGGTGGCGTATCCATTTGTCACCGTCAAGCCCGCGGCGACCGCGACACTGAGTGTTGGCCAGCAGGTCACCTTCTATGCGAGCCTGAGCGAACCTAACGGCAATGTGTGGAACTCATGCTGTTCCACGTGGACGAGCTCCAACCCCGATATTGCCTCAGTGACGGTGACGGGTTCCGGATCCAGCGCGGGAGAGCATGCGACCGTCGTCGCGCACAAAGCTGGGCGGGTGACCGTCACCGCAACGACACAGAGCAACACGAGCGGCACCCTCACCGTCACCGTGGGAAGCGCGCCCCCCTCGACGAGCTCCGGCTCGGGCTCAACGTCGGGCGAGACCGGCTCCGGGGGCTCCCCCACAGCCAAGCCGCCAAGCACGACCGAGCCCAGTGGAAGCGCCCACGAGCCCTCGGGGATGGCGACACAGGTCAACACAGGAACGATCAAATCGACCGCGCCGTTCGCTGTGTTCAGCCCATGGACGGCGACTGACTATGGAGAGTCGAGCCAGAATCTCACGACCGTGCCTGGGGCCACCGGGATGCGGATCACGTATCGGCCGAATCTGTGGGGTGGCTACTCGCCGGTTCGGTTCGGTGTCAGCCTCCCGTCAGCCGGCACGGGGTGGTACTACCAGCGGATGAACGTACGCTTCTCCCCGAACTGGACGATGAGTGGCAACATCGGCGTGAAGCTGTGCGAGCCACGCACGCAACAGCTCGACGGCGCGACGGGTGAGAACGAAGTCATCGGCGCCCAGGACTTCGAGACAAATTCGACTCATGCGTGGCTGTACACGTTGCTGCAAGGACCGAACGGCCAGTCGCGCGACCTCTTCGAGCAGCCGCACTACACGCCGGCAGCGGAGCTAGCGGGCGGGGCGTGGCACACGATCGAGGTGCTATTCACCCCGGAATCATCCCCTGGGACAGGGAACGGTACCTATACGGCGTGGGTCGATGGAACGCAGATCGCTCACTACACGAACGTGCAGTTTCTCGCTCGGGGGAATCGCGTCGGGTTTCCGTACCTGATGTTCGACCCGACGTATGGCGGCGGTAGCAACCGTCCCGCGACGACCATGTACTGGGATTTCGATCAGCTCTACGTGAGCACGAAATAACCAAATCAGAGACCGGAGAGCAGGCTCGGGGACCATTCGACTGGCCCGCGCGTCTGCTCTCCGCGTCTTGTACGTGGCGGGCTCCATGCACTATCCATCCACTCGATGATCAGAGCACGCGCCTTGGCCGAGGCGACTCTCGAGTGGTCCGGCATCACCCGATGGGCAGCTCAACGACGACGGGGTCGAACCCTCGTGCTCGCGTACCACAACATCGTCCCCGATGACGTGGACGCCGGTGGCGACCGGTCGCTGCATCTGCCGCGGGGGCGCTTTGCGCAGCAGCTCGATGCATTGACCGAGTACTGCGATGTCGTGCCGCTGACCGCAGTCCTGACGGATCCACCCGCGACGGCACGCCCGCGAGTCGCGATCACTTTCGACGACGCGTATCACGGCGCACTGACGCTCGGCGCCGCTGAGCTCAAAGGGCGCCAACTCCCCGCCACGATGTTCGTGCCGCCTGGATTGCTGGGTGGCCAAAGTTTTTGGTGGGACGCGCTCGCAGGACTGACTGGTCTCAGCGTCGGAGTGCGAGCACACGCACTCGATGTGCTGCGTGGCGACGGCGACGCGGTGTTCGAGTGGGCCAATCGCTCGGGCCACGCCATACGCGAGGTCTCGTCGTGGGAACGGTCGGGGACCGAGTCGGAGCTCGAGGCGTGGGCCGGCACGCCCTCGTTGACCGTTGGCGCCCACACGTGGCGACACCGGAACCTCGTGCGGTTGACCGAGTCGGAGGTCCGAGAGGAGCTCGACTCGACCGCTAGGGTGGCTGCGAAGTCGCCTCGTTGGGGGCGTCGTCCTGTGGCTGACGTACCCTTATGGGCTCTCATCGCCTGCCGTTGCCCGCGCCGCGCAGGGTGCGGGTTACGACGCGGCGCTCGCGGTCGCCGGCGGCTGGATCGGCCGGCCAAGAGGCGACGTCTATGCGCTTCCCCGCCTCAACGTCCCACGGAATGTCACAATCCGCGGCTTTCGCCTGCGATTGGCGGGGCTCGTCGGCAGGGGTGTTGCGTAGGCGCAACAGCCCCAAGTTGGCAACCTGCGGCGTCGGGTGTAAGTAGTTGGTCTATTGTATGTTACCACAGAGAACTGCCGTGACCTGCAGGGCCGCATCCTTGCAGACCATAGGGGCCACATGAACAATGCCGTTCGAAGCGCCGTACGGCGGCGCCCACAGCTGCAGGAGACGACGCAGCCGGCGGGTCGCCCCGTGCGGCTCATGCGCGCACTGAAGAAGGGGCCGATGCCGGTGGCGCGGGATGCGTTCCACATCACGCTTCTCGCCCTGGTGTTTCTGAACATCAGCCGGTTCCATCAGCAGGTCTCCCTGCTCAAGGCGATGCGACCGGAGTTGGTCCTGACGCTGCTGTGCGTCGCCTTGGCGTTCATCAAGCCATCGGTTCTATCCAAGCGCCCCCTCCTCGAAACCTGGCCAGCGCGCGGCGCGGCGTTGTTCGGCGTCCTCGCGAGTCTGTCGGCGCTCTTCGGCATCTCGCTCGGGCACTCAGCCGTCTTCATCCTCAATTCGTACGGCAAGACGCTCATCTTCACGTTCCTTGTCATTGCCGCGGTCCGCTCGGCGCGCGACCTGTATTCACTGGTGTGGGCGGGCGTCTTGAGCTCCGGGTGGTTGGCCTACACGTCGATGTTCGTGTTCAGGTTGTCGAACTACCAGGGCTACGCGAGGCTCGCGCACCTGGACACGTACGATGCCAACGACGTCGGCCTTGTGATGTTGGTCGGACTCGGGCTCACGCTGCTGGCATTCCAGACGAGTCGTACCCTGGGGAAGATCGCGTGTAGCGTCATCATGCTCTGCATTGGCGCGACGCTCGCGCGATCCGGGTCGCGCGGCGCGTTCGTAGGGCTGCTCGCATTCGGTGCTGCGCTTTTGCTACTCGCGCACACCGTGTCGGTGGCCAAGCGGCTGGGTTTCGTCTTTGCGGTCGTGCTGGGGATGCTGCTTTTTGCTCCTCCTGGCTACTGGGAGCAGATGGAAACGATCGCGAACCCCAAGGCGGACTACAACTGGAACACCGTCAATGGACGGCGCAACGTCGCGCTGCGAGGGATCGGCTACATGCTCCAGTATCCGGTCTTCGGCATTGGGATCAATAACTTCGAGCGGGCTGAATGCACGATCTCGGACAAGGCAAAGACGTACACCACAGGGGAGCCGATGTGGTGCACGCCTCCGCACAACGCCTATATCGAGGCGGCGGCTGAGACAGGCATCCCCGGCGGTATTCTGTGGCTGCTCATGGTACCTGGAGGCGTGATCTGGGCGCTTCGCATGCGCCGGCGGATGCCGAAAGCCTGGGAGACTGGTGATCCGGAACAGCGGTTTTTGTACCTCTGCCCGCTGTATTTCGCCGTACTCCTCACGGGCTTCTCGGCTGGGGCCTTGTTTCTGTCGTTTACCTGGTACGACGTGACGTACTACCTATTCGCGCTGCTGGCCGGGCTGCAAGTAGCCGTTTCGGAAAAGCTGCGCCGTACTTCGTTGCCAGTGGGGGCGCGTGACGTCCGTATTGGTTACGGACGGGGATGAGCGCGCGGCGCTCGCCGTCGTTCGATCGCTCGGTCGGGCAGGGTATGAGGTCCATGTGTGCGGTTCCCGTCGTCGCACTATGGCCGCAGTGTCCCGGCGCGCCCTCGAGTCCTTCGCGGCGCCGGACCCGCTGCAGGCGCCTGCTGATTTCGTGGCTGGCGTCAGTGCCTATGTCACCCGCCACAAGATCAATGTCCTGCTTCCCATCACCGACCCCGCGTTGCTCGCAGTGCTTGGAGCCCGGGCGCGGTTTCTTGGGACGGTTGTTCCGTTTCCGCCGCTCGAGACCTTCCGGGCGGCGAGTGACAAGCGCGCTCTAGCCGCTGTTGCTGCGCGCGTCGGCATCGCCGTGCCACGGCAATGGGATGTCGTACACCCGGCTGACCTGGCTGCGATCGACCTCGAGGACCTACCGTATCCGGTCGTCCTCAAGCCTGCCCGCTCGGTGGGCGAGCACAACGGCGTTCGGTCGAAGCAGACCGTGTCCTACGCCAGCGACCGGGATGAGCTGCGTCGCCGGGTGACTTACTTGTCCGGTGCCGCGTTCCCCATCCTGGTGCAACAACGAATCGTCGGGCCGGGGTGCGGCGTCTTTCTGCTTCGCTGGCGTGGCGCCACCACCGCTGTGTTTGCCCACCGACGCATCCGCGAGAAACCACCCGCGGGAGGCGTGAGCGTGTACGCAGAGGCGGTTGCGGCGGATCCCGCATTGGTCTCGCAGTCCGAACGACTCCTAGCGGAGCTCGATTGGCAAGGCATCGCCATGGTCGAGTACAAGCGCGACGAGAGCAGCGGCGTGCCCTATCTCATGGAGATCAACGGTCGCTTCTGGGGTTCCTTGCAGCTCGCGATCGACGCGGGTGTGGATTTCCCGCAGTTGTTGGTACGTTGTGCGTTGGGTGAAACCGTGCCTCGGCAGCCTTCATATCGCGCCGGGATGCGTGGAGGTTGGTGGTGGGGCGAAGTCGACCACATCCTCACGCGGCTAAGACGCACGAACGCCGAGCTCGCACTGCCGCCGGGCGCCCCGACTCGCGCCAGTGCAGTCGCTAGGCTTCTCGCGCGGTGTCGCCCGGGAGAGCGAGACGCGGTGTTCCGCTTGGACGATCCGATGCCGTTCGTGCTCGAGTCGGCGCGATGGCTGGGACGCCGTTGAAACCGCTCCCCATGCGCGCGCTGACTGGTGCCGTGCACGTGCATAGTGCCTACTCGCACGACGGCCATGATCCGCTCGACCGCGTCCGAGACTACGCGGTTGCCGCCGGGATTCGATTCATCGCAATGACCGACCACGCGGAGGACTTTGACGCCGCGCGCTTCGCGGAATATGTCGAAGCGTGCCGCGCGTTGTCCGACGAACGCGTGACCATTATTCCCGGCCTCGAGTTTCGGTTTGCACGCCACCGGGGCCTGCACCTGCTCGCCTGCGGGCTCGATCAATGGCTGCAGCCGCCGACGCTCGAGGCTTTCGCCGAGAACGTAGCGGATGCTGCCCATCTCACGATTCTTGCACACCCGGTCCTCACGGCGTATCGGATACCGCCGGTCGTTTACGACTGCATCGATGCAGTTGAGGTCTGGAATGCTTCCTACAACACCCGCTACCTCCCCGACCCACGCGCGATTTCGCTGCTCCGCGCCGTGCGCCGCCAGCGGCCAGCAGTGGTGGCCGTGGCAGGACTCGATCAGCACGACGCGAGCAACGATCGGCGAACCCGCGTTGTCCTCGACGACGAGCGAGATCTCGCGGACCCTCTGGTGGCGATTCGCGACGGGCGCTTCACCAATTCGGGTCAAACGATGTCGTTCCGCCCCGACGCAGATCTCTCGGCCCCTGTCTTTGGCGCCCTCATCGCCGCCCGAGCGGTCTTCGATCGCATCGAACGCACACAGGACCGACTGACCCGGGCGTGGCGCCGCCGCGCAGCTGACCGAGCGAGGCGTTAGGGCATGTTGTTCAACAGCGTGGTATTCATCTTCGCATTCCTGCCGGTCTGCTACACCGTGTTCTGGGCCCTTCGCACGGCGGATGCGCGGTACCGCTGGCTGACGGTGACCGGGTACGTGTTCTACGGGTACTGGAACGCGAAGTTCTGCATCTTGATGGCGTTCTCGACTCTGGTGAGCTACCTCGCCGGCCTCGGGTTCCTCAAGTGGGATGTGGACCCTCGAAAGCGCAAGCTCTGTCTGGTCGTGCCGATCGTCGTCGATCTGTCGCTGTTGGGGTTCTTCAAATACGCCAACTTCGGCGCCGCCACGTTTGCCTCGCTCGTCGACGCCTTTGGAGCGCAGGTAAAGGCCCCACACCTCGACATCATCCTCCCGATCGGGATCTCGTTTTACACATTCCACACAATCAGCTACATCGTCGATAGCTATCGACGTACCATCCGCCCGACCCGCAATTTCTTCGAGTTCGCCGCGTATGTGTCACTGTTTTCGCAGCTCATCGCGGGCCCGATCGTTCGCTTCCGGCAGATCGAGGGCGATCTCCAAGCCCTGGGACATCAGGATCGTCACCGCTGGCTGCGAATCGGCATTTCGTTTTTCTGCGTCGGGCTGGTGGAGAAGGTGCTCATAGCGGATTCGCTCGCCGCGTTCGTCGATCCTGCCCTGGCGTCTTACGCATCGCTCTCGACTGCTGGCGCTTGGCTCGCAATGCTCGGATACACCTTTCAGCTGTACTTCGACTTCTCGGGGTACAGCACGATGGCAGTTGGACTCGGGTACCTGTTCGGCCTTCGAATCCCCCAGAACTTCAACTCCCCTTACAAAGCGCTCGATCCGTCCGACTTCTGGCGCCGATGGCACATCTCGCTCTCGACCGTGATGCGAGACTACCTGTACATCCCGCTCGGTGGAAACCGCAAGGGGACCGTCAACACGTATCGGAACCTGATGCTGACGATGCTGTTGGGCGGCCTCTGGCACGGTGCCGCCTGGACCTTCGTCGCGTGGGGGGCCTATCACGGCGTCCTTCTGTGCGGGTACAAGCTCGGGGCCTCTATCTGGGATCGCGGGCCCGCCGCTGCGCGCCGCATCGCGATGTTTGTCCTTGCGGTGATCGGGTGGGTTCTGTTCAGGTCTACGAGCTTCCACATGGCGCTGTATCTCCTGGGGACGATGTTCCACCGCGTACCCGGCGAGCTGCCATCGAACATGGTGCTCGTGGCTCCCCTGCTCATGGTCGCTGGCTGGTGGGCGATGCTCGGACCGAATCCCTTCGAGATGTCGCTGCCACCGAAATTGCGGACGCAGTTGGTGCTCAGCGCGGCATTCGGTGCAGCAGTCGCGCTGATCATCAGCTCGCGACCATCACCCTTTCTCTACTTCCAGTTTTGAACTGGCGCGTGATAGCCCGACGGGCGTGGCGCAGCGCCTTGATGGTGCTGGTTTGCCTCCTGAGCTTCGAGTTTGCGACGCGTCTCGACCAGTGGGTCCGCTTTGGCACGCCGCCGTGGTCGCCGATTACGAAGGAGGAGGACCTGCTCACCCGCGATTCGCTCGGCGAGCATGGCAAACCGCATGCGCAGTATCAGAAGTGGTCTCTCAACAACCTGGGCATGCGAGGCCCCGACGTCTCCGTCAGCAAGCCCCCAAAGGTGTTCCGAGTCGTCACCGCAGGAGCATCGGAGACGTTCGGTTTATACGAGAGCCCACATCGCGAGTACCCTCGCCAGCTGGAGGACTCGCTCCAGGCCGCGCTGCACCGCAAGGGCTGTAGCGGTGTGCGGGTCCAGGTCGTGAACGCGGCGATTTTCGGGATGACTCTCCCGTCAATAGATCACGACCTGGCTGTGCGTGTCGCTCTCCTGCACCCTGACGTCGTGGTATTGTATCCCACGCCAGCCCAGTACCTGGCCGAGGGCGTCCCGCATGCGGCTCCGGCCGCGGGGGCAGGGGATAACCCGGATGGCCCGTGGTACGCGGTCCTGAGGCCTCGCTCGCTCAGCATACTCCGGCAGCAGCTGAAGCAGGATCTCCCCCGCTGGATGCGGGTGTGGATGCGGGAGCGAGACATTAACTGGAGTATCGCGGATCGGCCCCGAACATGGCGCTTCGCCACGGTGCCGGTGGATCGACTCTCGCTCTACGATCGGGATCTGCGACACATCATCGGCACCATCCGGAAGATGGGGGCCGTGCCGATCATCATGACACATGCCAACCTGTTCATGACCACGGCGCCGGCCTATTCACCCTACGTATTCGAGCAGTTGACGTCATGGCAGTTGTTTTATCCGCGAGCGACCGGGCCTGTCCTGACGGCTTTCGATTCTGCCGCGGTCGCGACGACGCTTGGTGCCGCCCAGGACTCCCAGGTGACGGTCGTCGATCTCGCCGACATTGTCCGCGACATGCCCGGAGGCAACGCATCGCGGCTGTTTGCTGACTACGCCCACTTTACGGATGCGGGGTCGGCGCTCGTCGCCGGTGAGCTCGCCCCCGCGGTGATGGGGGTGAAGCAAGCAGCGCTCAGATGCCAAGGTGCGCCAGGTGTGATTGCGGCGAGCGACCGACAGGAGCTGACGCGTTGACCGCATCGCACCCCCGGTGCGAGCGGACCGGCACCGCGTTGGTCTACGTGTGGGATGCGGACTACCCGTGGGACGTCCGAGCGGAGAAGATCTGCGCGACGTGCACCGATGCTGGCTATGATGTGCACATCGTGGCGCGGAACCGAGCGTGGCGGCCCGCGGTCGAGCGGCTTCCCGAGGGTACCGTGCACCGGATGCGCCCGTGGCGTTGGATCGGCCGGCGCTTGGATGGCGCGCTCAGTTTCCCCGCGTTTTGCAGTCCTCGCTGGGTCTCTCATCTTTCGCGGGTGGTTCAGGACGTTCGGCCGCGTGCCCTCATCGTGCGGGACCTGCCCTTGTGCCCAACCGCGATCTGGGTTGGGTGGCGGCACCGGGTCCCGGTCATACTGGATATGGCCGAGAATTATCCGGCGATGATGCGAAAGAATTTCGAAGCGGGGGTCCACCGTCCACTCGATTACCTCGTCCGTAATCCGGCGATGGTCGCTGCTGTCGAGCGATTCTGCCTTCCGCGTGTCAGTCGGATACTCGTCGTGGTCGAGGAGTCTGCCGCGCGTCTCGAGTCTCTGGGCGTGCCGGCCGATCGCATCACCCTCGTGTCCAATACCCCACCCCTATCGCGGGCCCAGGACCGGCCTGGCACGCGCCCCGGCGACGGGGCCGGCCCAATCACCCTCGTGTACGTCGGAATTCTGGAAGTGCCGCGCGGAATCTCCGATTTGTTGCAGGCGGTGCGTTTGCTGAGGGGGTCCTCGCCCGCCGTTCGCGCATTGATCATCGGCGCAGGTCGCGACGCTGGGGTGTTCCACGCACAGGCTGCGGCGCTGGGACTCAGCAACGCGGAGGTCGAGTTTTGTGGGCATGTGCCGTCTCACGATGAGGTGCGACGCCTCGTTCGCGAAGCGGACATCGGTGTGCTGCCGCACCGTGTCTCCGAAGCCTGGAACACGACGGTGCCAAACAAGCTGTTCGACTACATGGCGGCCGAGCTGCCCGTGATCACATCCGATGCTGCTCCCTTTGCACGGATCACTCGCGAAACCGGGGCAGGCGTCGTTTATCGCTCGCGCGATCCTGCCTCGCTGGCCGAGGCTGTGCACATGCTGTTCAATGCAGCCCGCCGCCGCGCCCTCGGTGTGGCGGGCGTGGCTGCTGTGCGGGCGCGATACCATTGGGAAATCGACGCGCGGGCCTTGCTCGAGGTGCTCGAGCGATTACCAGTCGCTCAGAACGACGCGGCACCCGTCGCGCTCGCGTCGAAGATGCCATGACCGCGCGAGTCGATCCGGGCGCAGAGACCGTTTCGGTTGTCATTCCGACCTATAACCGGGCGGACCTGCTGCCGCGGGCGATCGCATCGGCGCTCGAGCAGACTCGTGCCCCCGACGAGGTCATCGTCGTGGATGACGGGTCGACGGACGACACGGCCGCTCGGTGCCGTGCATTAGCAGACCGGATTCGCTATCTGTCCGTGCCGAACGGCGGAGTCTCCGCTGCGCGCAACGCTGGGATCGCCAGCGCGCAGGGGACATGGATCGCGCTCCTCGATTCGGATGACGCATGGGAGCCAACCAAGCTCGAAGTGCAACTCGCGGCCTGCCGGACGGTGCCGGACGCCGCATGGTGCATCACGGGGTGCGAGACCGTCGATGGAGCGGGCCAATCGCGCGGAGGCCCGCAGAGCTTCGCCTCGGTCTTCCCAATGTTTCGTGATTTCGGGTACGACCCGGATCAGCTGTTCGCGGCACATTTGGAACGCTTCGATGTCGATGTGGCCGGAGCTCATCACGTCTGTTATCGCGGGGACCTGTTCGGTCTGCTGTTTCTTGGAAACGTCGGGCTGCCGTCTTCAGCGCTGATCCGCCGTCGGTTCATGGAGGAGATTGGGTCCTTCAACGCGTCCCTGCGGATGGCGGAGGAGACCGAGTTCTTTCACCGGGCTGCAACCTATTCTCCAGCTGTGATCGTGATGTCCCGCCTCGTCCGCTACCGGGTAGCCCAGAGCGACTCGCTTACAACCGGAACCAACACGGCTCCACTGACCGAGATCGCGCTGCAAAGCCTCGATGCCGCGTTCACGCGACGGGCGCAGCGTGAGCCCTACCGAGAGGCCTGGAACGCCGGCCGACGCAATCTCCTGCTGCGGCTCGCATACGCGCAGCTGAGCATGCGTGACGGCGCGGCGGTCCGATCGACGCTCGGTCGGCTGCGGCACCTCGAGCTCCCCCTCGGGCGCCGCGGGGCGTCGCTTTGGGCTGCCAGTCTCCTTCCGTCGCCCGTGCTCGGCGCGCTGCATCGGGCGAAACGAGGCCTGGGGCGCTTCACGTGACCTCGACACATGCGACGCCGCGTCGACTCGTCATCGCACAATTGCTGGAGTCCGACGGTCCTGGCGGGGCCGAAGTGGTGATGCTCCGTCTTGCGGAGGCATTGCGTGATCGCGGGCACGAGGTTGTGCCCGTCGGTCCGGCGACGGGATGCGGCTGGCTTGCCGAGCAATTTCGAGCGCGCGGGTTCGAGCCCGAGGCATTCCTGCTTCGCCGGCCCCTCGACTGGCGGTGCCTGCGCGGCATGGCGGCCATGTTGAGGCGTCGCGGCGTCGATGTCCTCCACAGTCACGAGTTCACTATGGCTGTGTATGGTGCGGCCGCCGCACACGTGGTGGGCCGTCCACACGTGATCACCATGCACGGCAACCAGACCACGACGACGCGCTGGCGCCGGCGAGTGTTGCTGCGCACGGCGTTCCGGATCAGCGACGCGACCATCGGTGTGTCGGCCGACACGAAACGACACCTCGATGCTCAGCTGGGACTCCGCCCCGATGTCGTTCATGTGGTCCCGAACGGCGTGCCCGCGCGCCGGGGCGACGGCGCCCGGATACGACGGGAGCTCGGCCTTCGCTCGGATGAGCTCCTGATATTGGCCACCGGTAGCCTTGTTCCTCGAAAGGGGCATGCGGTGCTCATGCGGGCCTTGACCGCTCTTGCTTCCGATACGCCCTGGCAGCTCGCAATCGCGGGTGGCGGGCCGGAGCGAGAGTCGCTCGAGCTGCTACGCCATGAACTGGGCTTGGATGCCCGTGTCCACCTACTTGGCCACCGCGAGGACGTCGGAGACTTGCTCGACGCAGCCGACGTATTTGCCATGCCCTCTCTCTGGGAAGGCCTGCCACTGGCTCTTTTGGAGGCCATGGCGGCTGGCAAGCCCGTAGTCGCCTCAGCGACTTCCGGGATCCCCGAAGCGATCGTCCCCGACGTGGACGGCTTGCTTACTCCTCCAGGCGACGTGTCGGCGCTCTCAATGGCACTCCAACGGCTGCTGTCCGACTCTACGCTTCGCAAGCAGTTGGGCGCCACCGCCGCAGCGCGAGCGGCCAAGGAGTTCTCCATGGACGCGATGACAAGCGCGTACGAACGAGCCTATCTGGCGGCCCTGGGCAAAAACAGACCCAGTGTCGCGCCCGCATCCGCCTGAAGTCACTCTTACGGCCGCCCGCTCCCAAACGGGACCCTCTCTTGAGGACGGAGTGCGGCCGCCAGTGGCGCGAAGGGGACTGCCAGTAGCTTGAGCGATCCGGCTTTTCGAGCCCCGGGATAAGTGAGCGCCCGCAGGTAGGCACGGGCCGCGAGGATGCCACGCCCCGACCAGAAGAAGTGGTAGCCGGCAGCTAGCCAGGCACGGCCGAGGCGTCGTCGCAAGGCCGTGCGGCGGCGCGGCTGAGTGACTACCGCTAGCACGCGGGTCAACGCGTCAATGTCGGGCAGCACCTTCTGATCCGCTCGACGGTAACTGTTTCCGGCATGGCGACGCACCTCGACGAGAGGCTCGTCGATATACGCACCGTTGGCGACGTCGTAGACGCAGAGAACGTAGTACAAGTCCTGGCTGAGCTTCATGTCGGCCGGGAATCGGACTCCGCGCACCAGGTCCGCGCGTACGACGAGCGATTGTGTCCAACACGGCAACTGGGCGAGCGGGGCCAGGGTGCAGAAGGTATCGCCCACTAGGACGTGGCCGTCGCCTTCTGCCGACGGTCGGGTGGGCAGGGAGGACAGAACCGGCACCAGGTCGAATTGAGTCTCTCCATGGAACCCCTGCTCGTCGAACCGCACGAAATTCGTGAATACGAATCCCACGGTCGGCTCATTGTCGAGCAGGAGGAGCTGGCGCCGAAGCTTGCTGGGCCGCCAGCGGTCATCCGCGTCGAGGAAGGCGAGGTAGCGCCCTCTGGCCACTGACAGGCCGTGGTTCCGTGCCGCGCCCACCCCCACGTGTTCCAGCCGGACTGTGCGGAGCCGCGGGTCCCTGATGCGAGCGAGGCGTTCGGGGGTATCATCGCTCGATCCATCGTCGACTACGATCACCTCGAGGCCGGCGACGTCTTGCGCGAGCACGCTCGCCACGGATTCTTCAATGTATCGGCCAAAGTTGTGTGTTGGGATGACCACACTTACTGTAACTGTCGGAGCATCGGTCGGCGTGGCGCTGCCGGCAGGTGTAGGCACCGCGGCGGTTGGTCCAGTCATGACGAGATGGCGGGTCGGCTGGCGGTCGGTATCAGTCCTCTTGCAAATTGGAGGACGTGCGCTCCCCACGCACTGTTCCCATACCTGGGCGAGGCCGGAGCAAACCACTGAGAGTCTTCGCCTTCGCAGAGTACTATCCTAATCCTTTCAAGCCGTATCTGGACACGCAGTTCGCGCAGACGATCGCGGACGGCCATGAGCTTTCGATATTTGCGTTTGGTACGTGGGGGGATGCGGGCAGTCGGGTGATCGCCGACTTCCAGCTCGCGCGGTGCACCACCTACCTGCCCGCGACGCCGCGACACCTGCCTCGGTTCCTCTGGCCTACGATCGGCCGGGTACTGCCGCGTTTTGCGCGCGGTGCGCGGGCGACCCTCGTCGGCCCCGCCGCGCTGCGGGAGCGGATCGTCAACGGTGCGCAGGCCGTCCTCCTGCCGTCCCAGCAGCCAGATCTCTGTCTCATCCACGATCTGGGGACTGCCGTCCGATTGCGTGCCATCCGCTCCGTGTACCCCGCGTCGCGCATCGCGCTGTACTACCATGCCGGTGAAATCGCCCCCGGTGTCGTCCGCAGCGATGCCGAGGCCAAGAGCGGTCTGGGGCTGGCGGACGTCGTGTTCGTCAACACGCGGTACGGGCGCGATCACGCGGCGGCGCGAGGCTGCGACCCCCAGCAGATCCATCTCGTCCCGGTCGGATTCGACCTGGAACGTTTGCCTTTTGTAGCCGAGCGTAGTGGCGGCAGGCGAGGTCCGCTGCGGCTCGCCGTGGTCGGGCGACTCGGACCAGGCAAAGGCGTCGAGCACGCGATCGACGCCGTCGGGCTGCTCAACACGAGCGATCTCGCTGCCACCTGCACCATCGTCGGGGACGGCGACGAGCGGGCCGCGCTCGAGGAGCGCGTCCGCGCGAGAGGGCTGGCATCGCCTATCCACTTCGCCGGGGTTCTGCCGAATCATGAAGTTATCGCGATGCTCTCGACTGTCGACGCGCTACTCGTGCCGAGCGTACCGACGGGCAATTGGGCCGAAGCCCAAGGATGCGTCCTCCAGGAGGCCATGTTGGTCGGGACAATGATCGTCGCATCGGATATCGGAGGAGTAGCCGAAAGTATTCCGCCCGAGATGCGCGACTGTCTCGTTCCTCCGGGTGACCCCGCTGCGATCGCCGCGGCCATCGCCCGGCTGACCGCCATGTCGCCCCAGGAGCGCGAGGCTCGTGCGCGGCTGAACAGAGGTTTCTGCGAACGTCGCTACGACATTCGAACGCTCAACCGCCGAATGTTGGCTCTGGCAATGGGCACGCTCGGCGCGGAGCCCGCGCCCGACGACACCGCAGGTACGCTCACCGGACCGCACGCTCTACCCCGTTGCCGGTGAGAAGCTTCGCCCCGAGGTCCAGGAGCTTGGCGAGTCCGGTCCGAGCCGCGCGTCGCTCGGCGTCCGTGAGAATCGGGAGTCGCCATGCGAGCCAGAGGTAACACACAAAGACGAATCCGCGGCTCACCATCGCCAAGGCGAGAGGTCCCACAGGCAGCATGTCGGCGACCATCACAGTGGCAACAGCCAGCGCGACATGAATACCGATCGGTCTCCATTGGTAGCGAATTGGCCACAGCTCCTGCGCCTTGATGTAGGTCGCGAGATAGCGGACCGCGTATCCTACGAGCGTGGCAATCGCTGCGCCCCACGCGCCGTAACGCGGGATCAGCAGGGCATAGGCAACGATCACCGCCCCCGCCCCCAGCCAATTGGCGGCGGCGACCCATTTCGTCCGCTCTACGATGAAAATGCCCAGGTTTTGCGAGCTGCTCCAGGCCTGCAGCACCATCGCCGCGAGTAGCACGGGGACAACATCGGCGGCCGCCCAATATGGCCGTGTGGTCAGCAGCTGCAGTGCGGAGCGGGCGAACACTGCCATGCCAACTCCCAACGTCAGCACCAGGATGTTCTGGTACACGAACATCCGCGCATAAATCGTGTCTCGGTCCGCACGCTTGGCGACCTCATAACGCTTGGGACCCCACACCATCTCGAACGGCTGCTCCGCCAGCGAGGCCATCGAGAACGCGAACCGATACGAGAGCGCATAGAGGCCGACGACCGTCAGGGTGACTGCCCGACGGAGGAAGTAGCGGTCGCCGAATGTGAGGACGAAGGTTGACACTTGAGATGCGACCAGCGGCAGCCCGAAGCGATAGAGCTCGGTCGCGACACGCGACGAATAGCCCAAGCCGACTTCTCGGAGGGCGAGAAACAGCAGGAGCGACCCAACGCAGACGTTGGCCACGATGGTGCTCAGGAACATGGACTTCGCACCCTGACGAGCCACCACCAGAAAGACCACGTTGAGGGCGACTTGGATCGCCAACCGGCCGATCTGCGATGCAACGATGAGCCGGTATCGCCCCTCCGCACGAAAGTACGGAGTTGGCACGAATGTCGGTGCCAATGTCGCCGCGCTCAGGGCCCCTAATCGCACGAGCGTCGTGTACTGAGTGCCGCCGAGAACGAATCGGGCGAGGAGTGGTGCCGCAATGAAGCCTAGGGCTCCGACGATTGCGTACCCCGTACAGACGGTCCACACGCCGGTCGAAATGACGGCGCGCCGCTCCGCGTCGGTCGTCGCCTTGTAGTAGAACCGAAACACGCCGCCAAGGAGGCGGGAGCCCGCGACAATCGTGAGGATGTCGAGGCTCAGCTCGACCAGCTCGATCGCTCCATAGTCGGCGGGCGTGAGATACCGCGTATACAGCGGCAGCATGACGATCGAGACCACGGTGCTGATAATCGCCGAAAAGGCGAACAGCAACGTATTGCCACCCAGCGAGCCGATCTGAAGCAAGGGCAGTGCGGTGGCCTCCGCCGGGGTCGGGAGGAGGGGGTTGCCCTCGACCATCGCGCCGCCGCTCTGCATCTCTGCGTCGATCGCCGCATCCCGACCGCTCTGCGCGCCGCCCGTCTCCGGAGTGGCATCAGCAGCATTGCGCTTGGGGGCGGGTTGGTCGTTGGGTTTGCTCACTCGTTCAACGCGGTTCGGCGTGGATGATTCGTACTCCGTCAAACAAGACCGGAGGGTCGAGCCGGTCGTGGATCTGCAAGTACGCGATCACTTCCGCTGGGCCATCTTTGAGTACGTCCAGGAGCCGGGTACTGGTCACGAACCACACGGGACGCTGGCCCGCGTCGAGCGCCGCGATCCGCGCGGCCACGGCGGCCGTGTCCCTGATAACGTATTGAGACGGATCGTAGTGCTCGAGGTCCATGTCCATCGGCAGCCCGCGGACCGGGATCCCACGCGAGATCGAGGTAAAGTAGTCGTCGAAAGGCAGCGTCCGATCGGGATCGTACATCAAGACCACATCGGTGGGCTGCGCATGAGCGGCCACGTACCGGGCCGCTCCACGCCAGTCTTCGCGCTGCAGGTTGTGCCGCTCGTAGCTCACGAGGCAGATGATCAATCCGCCCGCCAGCACGGTGCCCGTCACGGCGCGGGGCCAGCCGGCAGCCATGCGCTGCACCCACACACCGTAGATGAGCAAGAGGCCCGGAAGTCCGACCACCATATGCTGTGGATGGACCGGCGTCAGGTTGAACACACGGAGCAGCGCCAGGATCGCCAGGGGGATGAGCCCCGCGATCGCGAGCATGACCTCTTCCTGATCCCACGGCACGCTCGACACCAGGGTTCGCAACACCGGCACCCCGACGGCGATCGCCGCGACGATCGGCATGATGTGCGGCCAGGATGTGATCTCCGCCCTGCCCTCGAAGACCCCGATGGCGGTCCCAGCCGTCCTGAAGAGCGCGTATCTGGGATCCCTGAACAGGCTCACTGGCACCATGTCGAGCGGATGCGTCGCGACGTTCATCGTGATTTCTCGCACGATCGGCACCAGTGTGCACCCAACCAGCGCAAGGAGACCGGTCAGAGCCGCGACCCGACGCCGGATGACGAGCGCGCCGAGCCACTGTGCGGCCAGTACGAATCCCCCGTAATAGAACGTGTACAAGAGTGCCACCGCCGTGAGCACGTATCCAGCGCCGTCCGCCCACGCCACGCGCTTCCCCAGCACGATCCCGGTGTAGAAGTAGAACGTCAGCGCGACGAGTAGCATTACCAGCGCGTAGCCGCGCAGCTCCGATGCCGCCCACGCGACCGCCGGCACCGCCGCAGCGGCGATTCCGAGCCACCACCAGCGGCGAAGCCCGAGCCGCCGCCCGATAGCCGCCATCACCAGGACGAACGCCACGGCAGCGAGCGTCGACAGTGCGCGGCCAAACATCACGCTCCGATTGATGTCCCGCCACACGTCGAGCACAGCGAAGTAGAGCGGCGGCTGCAGCTCGTAGTGCCACGAACGATGGATCGCCGCCAGCAAGGGGAGCCGCGTCGTGTATTCGGTGTAGGCCTCGTCGATCCACAGACTCTTATGCACCGAGTTCCACGTGGCGAGCGCAGCGAGCCCGACCACCGCGGCCGCGAGAAGCCAACGCCCTGTACGCGACGTCATCACGCCTTCAGGGGAACGATCCCGGACGCACTCGGCATCTGACCCATCGGCGGAATCACTGAATCACCGGGGCTCGGCGTGCACGATTCGGACTCCGGCCAACGCCACCGGTGTGTCCAGCCGGTCGTGCACGCTCAAGTATTGCACGATCTCGCCTGGGCCTTTGTTGAGCGGGTCGAGGAGGCGATTGCCGGTCACGAGCCACAGCGGCCGCGCGCTCGCCCCCAATGCCTCGATCCGCGCCGCGACGGCCACCGTATCCTTGATCGTGTAGATGTATGGATTGTACCGTTCCAGGTTTACGTCGATCGGCACGCCGTGCACCGGGATCCCCCGAGAGATGGCGGCGAAGTAGTCGTTGAATGGCAACATCCGGTCTGGGTCGTAGAGCAGGACCATATCATGCGGCCCTGCGTGCGCCGCCACATACTGGGCCGCTCCACGCCAGTCTTCCCATTGCACGTTGTGCCGCTCGAAGCTCACGAGGCAAGTGGCGGTCGTTGCAGCCATCGCGGATCCCAGGACCGCCCGCTGCCACCCGGCCGCGATGCGCTGGAACCAAATGCCATAGATCAGGAGCAACCCTGGCAGTGTCGTCAGAAAGTGCTGGGGATGCACCGGGACCACGTTGAGCAGCCGGAGGAACCAGAGCACCGCGAGCGGTACGGCCACCGCGACCGTCAATGCAGCCTCCGTCCGGTCCCAAGGCACGCGCGAGCCAATGGTCCGCACGACGGGCACGGCCAGTGCGATCAGTAGCAGGATCGGTAGGGCGTGGGGCAGCGACAGCACGTCCGCTCGCCCCTCGAACTCCCCAGCGATCAGTCCGATGGTCTTGAACAGCGCGTAGCGTGGGTGCGCGGCCACGTCGTAGTACACCGTGTCCACTGGATGCATCGCAGCCTGCCACAATATCAGGCGCACCATCGGCAAGAGCGCGCACCCCACGATGGCGAGCAGGCCAGTCAGCACCGCGGTGCGCCGCCGCGCAACCCATGTCGCGACCCACTGGCCGGCCAGGATGAATCCGATGTAGTAGAAGGTGTACAACCCAACCACTGCGGCGATGACGTATCCGACGGCGTCCCGCCGCGCCACATCCGTGCTCGACAACAGGATGCCGAGATAGAAGTAGAGGCTCGCCGCGCTCAACAGCATCATGAGCGCGTAGCAGCGGAGCTCCGAAGCTGCCCACACCACGCCTGGCATGCCCGCCGCGGCGACGCCCAACCACCACCAGTGCTTGAGGCCCGCCCGTCGACCGATGGCAGCCATGACGACGACGAGTCCTGCGGCTGCCAGCGTCGAGAGCGCGCGGCCGAACATTACGCTCTGGTCGATGTGTCGCCAGATATCGAGCAGAGTGAAATACAACGGGGCCTGGAGCTCGTAGTGCAGCGCGCGCAGGGCGGCTCCGACCACCGACAGGCGCGACGTGTACTCGGAATACGCTTCGTCGACCCACAGGCTCTTGTGCGCCGAGTTCCACGTGGCGAGTGCCGCGAGCGAACACGCGGCTCCCGCAACCAGCCACCAACCGGGGCGCGTCGTGACCGCACGGTCAGGGATCGACCCAGGCTGTGTCACGAGTCGCTCCGGTGTATCGATAGAGGTACCGCGGGTATCCATGGTAGAACCGCTTCGGCGTGCCGGCCAGCGCCGCAAAGCGGTCGCCGAAGTCCCGTTCCAGGCCATAGTATCGAGCGAGCAACGAGACCGGCGGCGTCTCTTTCTCGAGCGGAATGTTCGTCAACACGAACGCCGTACCCTGGGGATGGACGACCGGGTCCAGGACGCGCCACGCCCGCATCCGATCGGCGCTCGTATGGCCCGGTCCGCGTCCCATGTCTTCCAGTGCCACCCAGTGTGCCGCGGGCGCAAACAGCGACGTGTCCTCCGTCTGGCCGATGTCGGGCGCGTAGACGGGCCCCCCAACCGAGCGGACGACCGCGACGAGATCGCCATACGCCACGCGGGCGGCCACGTCCGATACGATCGCTGTGCGCGGGTCGTAGAGCAGCGGTAGCATCACGCATGCGGCGCCGAGCGAAGGGAGTGCCGCCGCCCACCGCGATCGTGCTGGCGTGATCAGCCCTGGCAATTGCGCCAGTCCCATGGTTGCGAGGACGAGCGTGAACGCGCCGAACGGGATGAACACATTGTTGGCCGAACCCCAGTCCAACGCGCCCATGAGTGCCGATGCGCAGCCGGCGAGGAACTGCACGTCCCACGCGGTGAGCCGCTCGCGCGGTCGAACCGCATCGCGGACCAGCATCCCGAACGCACACACGATGGCGGCCGGGTACCACGCGCCGACAAACCGCACCAGTCGGGACACCAGCCCGATGCCGACCCGCGACCACCCGCGTGGCACCGACCAAGTGAAGTAGTGAAACTCTGGGCCGAATGGCCACGCAACGGCGGCGAGATATGTGACAGGGCCCAGGAGGATCGCAACCGCCCAGTAGGGTAGCGATGGACGCCACCCTTCACGCCACGTCAGGTAGAGTACGCCGCCGATCACAAACAGCGCGCCATGCTGCTTGAACCAGAACGACAGTGTCAGCACGACGACGCCGAGCACGCGCGCCCTCTTCGAGTTGGGACTGTCGATCAGATAGGTCCCGAGCAGCGCCGCGCAGAGCATCCACGAGTCCGAATGCGCCGTATCCAGATACGAATCCATCACGTGATACGCGGCGGCGAATGCGCCGAGCGCGATGAGACCCCACCAGGCCGAACGCGTGTGCCGTCGCACGGCGGCGAAGATCACGATGCCACTCCCCGCCTGACCCAGGATCGCCACCACGCGCAAGACACTGAGATGCGCACCAAAGACCCAGATCGCGGGAGCGGCGAGATAGTAGTAGAGGGGATTGTACGCGAGCGCCACAAAGCTGGGCAGCGGCTCCGGATACACGGGTTGTCCGCTCGCTGCTCGCACTGCGTGCTGGAGGATCGTGCCTTCCATCAGATCGAGGTGGAGCGGGAACGGCACGTGGTTCACCCAGAGCCACATCGTGAAGCCAGTCACCGCCAGAGCGACGAAAAGCAGCCACGCACGCGTCCACGACCGAGCGGTGCCGAGCTCGTGCCGTGCGCCATCGGCCGCAGTGAGACCGACCACGCCAGCGAGAAACACCGCGCGCACCGCCAGGCCGATCGGATTCATTGGGTGCAGCTCGCAGGTAGGTCGTGGCGCGCCGCGAGTTCCGCCATCAGAGCGCCCGTTGCGGCGCGGTGGCCTTCGGCGTTCCAGTGCCACGCATCGCGGAAGTACACGGGCTGTGGCTCGTGGCGCCGAAGGGAGTCGGTGAGATCGAGGAGTGGGACCCCGACCGCCGATGCGAGCGGCCGAAGCTCCCCGAGGGGACGATCGAGGTCGTAAGTCGTGGGATCCGAGAACGGCACGCCCGACCGTGGCACGAACGCCAGGTCGGAGCGGGGCGACACCTGGACCGCGCCGGGGACGAACGCGATGATCAGGTCCGCCCCGACCCCGTGCGCTGCATCGCGGATCGAGGTTAGAAACGTGGTCATCCGTGCGATGTTGTCCGGCGTATACAGCGGATTTGGGCCGCGCACGAAGTAGTCGAGCAGCAGCTTCCACCGCTCGCGCTGGGATGCCCGACCGCGGACGCCGGCGATGAGGGCGTCATAGTCTTCCTGCGCATGCGTCGCGAGCTGCGAGCGAGAGAGCACTGCCAAGCGTCCCAGCGGCCGACGCGTCAAGCCGATATTCCGTCGCCGCGAGACCGAGTCGATCAGGATATCGGACCACTCATTGACGTAGAACTGGTAGATGATCACGTTGGGATGCAGCAGCGGGGCGAGCTCCTGGATCTCGGGGCCCTCCTCGTTCGGGCCATAGCCCGTCACGCCGCCGTCGATGACTTCCACGGGCACAGTCGTCCCGCAGCGGCGGAGCGCACTCTGGAGCAGCGCCGGATACGAGTACTCGTAATCGAGCCCCTCGGGCATCGTAAACGCGTCACCGACGGCAAGTACTCGAAACGTGCTCGGCACCGCACGTGTGGGGGTCACCTCCGGCCCTGGTAGTCCGAGCGCATTCGTCCGGACGGTGTAGTCGTAGTCGTTGTACCGGAGATGCGTGACCCGGTTGGGAATCAGCCCATACGCGCGTGTGGGATGCACCTCGAGCGCAGCCCGCTCACCCCACCCTCCAACCTCGGTCGGCGCGAATCGGGCGAGCAGGAGCTCCGCGCTCACCAACACGCAGAGGGTCAGTGCGAGTCCGGCGGCCCAGGAGACTAGCAGGCGGGATCCCGCCATTCTCGCCACGCCCGTCACCGCGCACCCCATCACCACGCCGCCAATAACGGCGAGGTACCCGTAGCCCGCAGGCAGCACAAAGAGCGTCGCAAATGCGCTCGCGAGTGCCACGCGCCGCACGAGCTGGGCGCCCATCGGATCTGCCACATCACCGCGCCGCGTGCTCCACTCGAGCCATCCCATGAGCAGGACAACGGCGGCGAGCAGGACACAAAGGGCACGCTGCGCGCGGTTGTCCGGCGTGAGGTGCGGCTCGATCAGGAACATGAGAGCCAGGGCAGGCACGCCGACCACCCACGTGAGCAGGCGCCCGTGACGAATGGTCCACGCGGCGACGTCCCGCTCGATCCAAGCTGTCAAACGCTCGACCGCCACGGCTCCCGGGATCGCCGTCGCCAACACGAGGACGGCCGCGACCGCATGCGCCGCGACGTGCGTACGCAGTAGATCGGCTGTCCAACGAAGTGGCGCCTGATGCAGGAGAAACACGGCGTACGACGCTGCGCCCAGCCAGATCATCGCTCGTGAGACCGGCGCTGAGCGACGGAGGATGCACCAGAGCCCGTAGAACAACCCCGTGAGCCCGGCGGTTACCAGCAGGTTGGAGAGTAGCGCGCCCCAGAGGAAGACCGATGCGCCCAACCCCGCCAGGTAGCACGCCGCGGCGGCCAAGACGATACGGCCGGGTCGCAGCGCGCGCGGGGCGTCGACCACAGAGCGCCGCGCGATCCAGACCGCCACGACCATCCCCGCGGCGAACTCCGCCAGCCGGGAGCCGAAGAACATCCCGGTCAGCCAGAAGTAGCGATGACTCGACCAGGCAATGCCGACGGCGCGTGACGCGAGGGTGAAGACCACTGTGCTGGTGAAGAAAGGACCGACCCCCCAACGGCCCAGGAGGTGCCAGAGCAGGGGGTAGATCGCGTACAGCTGCAGGATGAGCCAGACGAACCACCACGACGGCGAGATGAAGAAGAAGAGCGATGGGAGGAACCGCAGCCCCGCGAGACTGAGCAGCGTCGCCGGCGAGCCAAAGGACAGCGTGATGGGGATGAGCAGTGCCAATGTCAGGATCACGAAGTGCATCACGACATACAGCGGATACAGGCGGGTCGCGCGACGCTGGTAGAAGTCCCCCAAGTCCATCCGCCCGCCGACCTGTCCCCCGGCACGACGCAGCGTAGCGAGCGTGAGTCCGAGACCGCTCGCGAAGATGAAGACGCCGGGCCCGGCGTCCCCGAGCCAGCCGAGGAAGCGAACCGCCGCCATCGCGGGGTTGGGGCCCGTCGGCACAAACGTGTGCAGCCGCGTCGCGAGCGAGGCCGGGAAGTTGTTGTCCGGGTTCGTGTACCAGGGACCCGGTGCAAACGACTCGACGAAATGATTGAGGAGGATGCCGAGGATCGCGAATGCCTTGGCTGCCTCCAACCAATCCAGACGCTGCGGCGACGGTTGCGTCGAGGGTGAGGCGTGCGTCGCCCCTACCGGTGGGGTCAGGGGCGTGGCGGGCACGGTGACGTCAGGCGACACGCGTGCGTCGCCCCTATTTCGTGGTCGCTGACCACGCGAGGGCTCGTGCCAGCAGGCGCCAGGACTGGTCGCCGGCGGGCGCATAGGCGGCCGGTGGGTCGATCGGGTCAGCGGCGGGAATCGCGCATCCGGTCACGCACGTCGCTGCGATCCGACGCACGTCGTCGAACGAGACGCGCGAGAACGCGTCGCTGGCATATCGGTCGTTCAGGAACGACACCAGCGCGCGTACTTCGTGCGCCAATCCACGCTCCATCGCGATGAACGCATTGGACACGAAGTCCACCAATCCCTGCTCCGGCGCGCCACGTCCACGCCCGATACCAGCGTACCGAAGTTTTCCGGCGGCGGCGGGCGACGCAGGCGTCGCCCCTACTACGTCCCTTGACCACGCATTCGCGCCGTCGATGACGTAGCGCAGATGCGAGCCCGCCGCAAGCACTCCACTCGGACGATCGACGTAGTCCCGATGCGCCGTGCAGATGATAGCGGTCTCTACATCGCCCAACGCCACCGACAAGTCGGTCGTGAACTCGGCCGTGAAGCCACTTCGCAGCAGGTTCTGGTCGTCGGCCTTGACGTACGGGTCGTGCAAGCGCACACGGACGCCTCGCTCGCGCAGCAGGCGAGCCAGCACGAGGGTTGGCGAATTGCGGGTGTCCTCGGAGTTGAACCGATACGCCACCCCCAACAGCGCCACGCCGTGCTGGAGGCTCTCGGCACCAAACACGCGCTCGGCTCGTCGCATCGTCTCCGCGGGCGACTCGTCGTTGATGCGGCGAGCTTCGAGGATGAGACTGCGAGAGGCGTCTACCTGGGCCTCGAGCGCCCGCCACCAGAGCAGGATCCCATCCTTGGGCAGGCAGTGGCCGCCGACGCCGACGGTCGGCACGAGGAGCCCGCCACTCGGCACCATCGTGGGTCGATGCGACGCGTCGTCGGACTGCCCTTGCCGCGCATTCACTGCATCGCGGACGGCATAGAAATCGACATCGTGCGCATCACACCAGCGGACGACCTCGGCTGCGAACGCAATGCGGACGTCCCGGTACGCGTTCTCTAGCGTCTTCACGACCTCCGCCGTCATGCTGTTCGTCGGGTACAGCGTGCCCTGCGTCACGATCCGGCTGTAGAGCCGGCGGATCAGCTCGGGCGTCGACGGATGCAGGCCGGCGACGATCTTGTCGGAGGAGCGTACGCGTTCGACGAGCCGGCCCGGCATCACCCGGTTTGGGCTGTTTCCCAGCAGGATGTCGCGTCCTTCGATCAGGCCGTAGCGCGCGAAGTGCTCCCGCACGACCGTTGTCATCGAGGATGGTGCCAGGGTCGACTCGAAGATGACGAGCGGGATGTTGCCGGCCGGCCGGTGCTGCAGGTGCTCGGCGACACCGGTCAGCGCGTCGAACAGCGGTCCGTAATCTGGCGCCAACCCACGCTTGTCCGTCTGGACGCACACGAGGATGACATCCGCGTCTCGGACGGTCGCGTAGTCGCTCGTCGCGCTCAACAGCCCGTCGTGAACGTCCTCCGCCACGATGCGGTCGAGCTCCGGCTCCACTCCTCCGATCGGGGATTGCCCTGCGTTGATCGCATCGACCTTCCAGCCGGAGGTCGGCGAGGGGCGCTGGAGAACGACGACGTGGGCTGGGTCGGTCGTGCCTTCACAGATGCGTGCATCCGCGAGCAGGGCTGCCATCGGCATCCCGACGATGCCGGGACCGATGACCACGATCTTGCGAACCTGCCAGGCGGGGCCGGTGGCCTTGAGTGTGAGCGGCACAGAGAAACCGAGGGGTTCGGGGTTTGGGATTCGAGATTGGGGAAGGAAGCGCCTCCGTTGGAGGCGCGGTCAATCTTAGCCGTCGATGAATTCGCGGAACCACAGCTCGAGATTGACGAGACCCCACAGACGTCGCCCGAACGCGGACTCGTCGTCGAGCAGGCGCTCCACGGCGCACGGCTCGAACAATCCGCGGTCCGGGCCGCCGATGACAGCAGCACGTCGGAGAAGAAGTCGTGCGACGCGCCTTTGGCCCAGAGGTGCAACGGCACCGGGAACCCCATCTTGTCCTTTCGCTGGGCGATGATGGGCGGCAGCACATCGCCGTGGCGTGCTTGAGGATGTGTTTGAGCTCGCCGCCACGGAACTTCATGCGCGGTGGCATGCTGGTGACGAGATCCGCCAGCCGATAATCGAGGAGCGGGACACGCGACTCCAGCGACGACGCCATGCTCACGCGGTCCTCGACGTGGAGGAGCGCCGGCAAACCCGTGACGAGGTCGAAATGCGTCATCTTGTTGTAGTACGACTTCGTGTCCGGGTGATTGAATACCGCCTGGAAGCGCGCGAAGAGCGCCTCGCGATCGTACGCGGCGCGGAAGTCACCGCTGAAGAGCTCGAGCGAGCCGCCGCTGCGATCGATCAGGCGGAAATAGCGCCGGTCCATTGACTCGAACACGTCCTGTTGCCAGAAGTGCTGCAGCATCGGCGCGTACTGGCGCAGCGCGGGCAGATTCGGGATGATCGACTTCAGGGAGACGATGTGCTCGGCTTCTTCGGTGCTCTCGAAGATCGCGCCCTTGATCGCTTGCTCCAGGTACGCCACGAGGTACCGGGCGTAGCCGCCGAAGATCTCGTCGCCACCCTGCCCACCGAGCACGACCTTCACGTGTCGTGACGCACACTTGGCGACGACGAATTGCGGGAACAGACCGGGGCCCGCGACCGGCTCGTCCATTCGATAGACCATCCGCGGCAGCAGGTCCACGAACTGCTGCTCCGTCGGCACGATCTCGTGCATACGTGCACCGCAGACGCTCGCGACCTCGCGGGCATAGCGCGTTTCGTCGAACTCCGGGCCGTCGCGGAACACGCCCGTGAACGTGCGCAGCGGGTGCGACGCGTGCGGTGCGGCGAGCAGCGTCACGATGCTGGAGTCCATGCCGCCGCTGAGATACGCGCCGACGGGCACGTCGCTGCGGAGCTGCAGTCGGATCGCGTCCTCCAGTAATCGGCGCACCTCGACGACGAAGTACTCCTCCGTGTGGTAGGGATCGATCGTGAACCGCGGCTCCCAGTATCCACGCGTCTGCACGCGGCCGGATGTGAGATCGATCAGCTGCCAGTGCCCCGGGAGGAGCTTGCGGATCCCCGCAAACAGCGTGCGGTCCCCGGTCACGAACTGGAATGTCAGATACTCGCGGACGCTGTCCAGATCCGCTTGTGCTTCGACGGATGGATGGCGGAGCAGCGCCTTGATCTCCGAGGCGAACAACAGGTGCCGCTCCGACGCATAGTAGTACAGCGGCTTGATGCCGAAGTGATCCCGGGCGGCGAACAGCGACTGGCGTGCACGATCGTACAGGAGAAACGCAAACATGCCGTTGAGGGCCTTCACGCAATCGGGCCCGTACGCGGCGTACATCGCGAGGATGACTTCGGTGTCCGATTGCGTGTGGAACGTGTACCCACGGCGGACCAGATCGGCTCGGAGCTCCACGTAGTTGTAGATCTCGCCGTTGAACACGATCGTGAGCGGGCCGACGGTCATGGGCTGACCGCCTGTGACGAGATCGATGATTGCCAATCGCTTGTGGTAGAGGCCGAGCGGCCCATCGATCAGCTGCCCCTCGCCATCCGGTCCGCGATGCTTGATCGCGTCGGCCATATCGGCCAACAGGTTTGGCTCGACGGGTCGCCCGTCGCGGTTTACGATCCCGACGATGCCGCACATGGGCTAACTCCGAGACCCGGGGCGGGCCCTTCGGGCCCGAGAGGGTAGAAAGTGGAAAGTAGAAAGTAGAGGAGCGCGCGTATGTCTACTCTCTACTTTCTGCAGGTCTACGTTCTCGGGCCCGACGGGCCCGCCCCGGGTCTCGGATCCCTTGTTGACGGGCCCCGGATCCCTTTTGGGAAGAGCACCACGCTCCGTGATCGCGCGGGCGTGCGTGCTCATGTTGACGAGTTGGAAATGGGCGCTAAGAGTCCGCATGACCCGCGCGAACAACTCCTTTTTCCGCGCGCTGGTGAGATCCATGCCCGGGAAGAATCGCAACGCGGGCGCTGCGTCGTAGCCGAGGAGATCCAGCGGGTGTAGCAAAAAGCTGGGCTCCGTCCCGGTCAGCCGACAGATGCCCAGCGCCGCACGGAGATAGGCGACCATCGCCCCTTCCGACACGCGGCTCAGATACAGGAGGTAGCTCAAGTGAAACGGGATCTTGATGCCGGGGATGGTCGTCACCGGGATCTCGAGCAGCGAGCGGCCCGATGGGAGCGACCAACGGTAGGGGCGCACGGGACGCAATCCATCACGCGCGCCGCCAAAGAGCGTCGCGCGCTCCTCGCGCTGCGCGGGCGTGAGCCGTGCGGTCCAGAAGTAGTACGCTCGCGCGAGAGGGCCAAGATACGTGGGGAGTGTCGAGGCATCGTAGAGGTACCCTCGGTCGACCAGCACCTCGAACAGTGCCGGACTCCAACTGTACCCCGGCCCACGAAATCCGATCGTGCGCTGGCCGCTCGCGGTCTGGATGGCCTGCTCGGCGTCTGCGATCTCGCGGGCGATGCGGTCGGGACCGTAGCGATCCAGCCACGGCTCGTGCTCGAACGAGTGATTCCCCAACTCGTGTCCGGCGGCGACTGCGGCGCGGAGGTGTGTCGCATGCGCCGGGATAGCCGCGTCGCGGCCCACGATGAAGAACGTGAGCCGGATGCCGAGCTCGTCGAGCACGGGGAGGACCGTGCCGAAGAATGCGTCATAGTACGACGGTCGCTGCTCCCACCCGGCATCACCGTGCGTCTTGAGGTAGGACCAGAGGTTATCGACGTCGAGCGAGACGCTGGCGAAGGGCCGGGGGTCCGGGGTCCGGGGGTCGGGGGTCGGAGAACTGCTGCGCGACGCAGGCGTCGCCCCTACGGGTCCGCGATGGTCCGTCATACCGCACCTGTTCGCGACGGGTGCATGCGCCCTTCCGACTCGACGGGCGTCATGTCACCGGCCCGACCTCCTAATCGCGGCGCGAGTGCCGCGGCCTGACGCGCCGCTAGTGCGAGCGTCTCATTCACGTTGAGTGTCCCGTAGGCGATCTGGGCGGAATTCACGACAAACACATGGTCGATCGACGTTGTGACAGGCGGCAGAGAATCTCGGGAGTAGTTGAGCGTCGAGATGGCTAGCACGTCCCGGGCCCGGGCGACGCGCGAGGCGACGACGTCATCGGCGCGAAACGCTGGATACATTCGCGTGAGCGCATCGATCGATTCGCTGACCAGCGAGTCGTCGCTGCGCTGCCACGTCGGGTCCTGTTGCGACAGATAGCGGGGCAGATACACCAGCGAGTGGCCGCCGAACGTTGCGGGATCGACGAGCGCGGTCATCTCAATGACGCCCGTGAAGGGAACCCACGAGTCGGTGATGTTGGTCACGTAGTATCCCGCCAGCGGCTTTCGCAACAGGAGGGACGGACAGACGACGCCCTGATAGACGACTTTGCGGAGACGCTCCTGCTCGACCGGAGTGAGTTGCGGGCAAAGGGTCGCCACCTGGCCGCACGGTACCGTCAGAACAACGTCGTCGAATCGGGCGACGCCGGCGTCGCCCCTACCCGCCCCACCACCGACCGCGCCGTTGCGGGATGCGGCCGACGGGCTCGCGAACTGCACCTCCGCACCCCGGCTGTCACTTCGGACGGCGGCCGCTGGCCGGCCGCACTGGATATCCACACCTCGCCCCTGCACCACCGCGCGCAGCCGCTGGAGCACGCTAGCGTACCCGCCCTTCACGTATCCAAACATCTCGCGCTTGAGGCCCGATCGGCGGGCGGCGTAGAGTCGCGCGATGATGGCCCAGATGAACGCGGCGCTTGCGTCACGGCAATGCGGGCCGAGTTTGCTGCGCAACAACGGAAGCCAGAATGCGCTCCACGGTGCGGCGGCCGGACAGGCGCGTCAGCCACTCGACGGCGGTGATTTGCTCCAGCGGTCTCGGGTCGGCGATCCTCGCGGCCGCGAGGATCGTCCACGCCAGACGCGCCTTGGACACCGGTCCGAGTGGCGGGAACATTGCGAAGTCGAGTGACGACGACATTGGGACGAGCCGGCCGTCGACGTAGAATCCCGTCCGGGTCGTTCGCCACTGCAGCTGATCCGCGAGTCCGATCTGCTCCAGCAGCTCGAGCAGGTAGCGGTCCGACAGGAGGGTGACGTGGTAGAACCGGTCCCACGTGACGCCTCCGATCTCGTCCGCTCTCGTGAGGCCGCCGACCGCTGGCGCTGCTTCGAGCACCGTGACCCGGTGTCCCTGATCGACCAGGCGTAAAGCCAGGCCGAGGCCGAGCATGCCCCCGCCGACGATGCCGACGTGACGTCCGGCCCCAGCCGTCGATGGCGGGTGATCGGACGCGATAGATGGCAGCGTACTGCCTGGGTGACTCACGAGTCCCGTCATCCGGCGGTTCAGCCGACACGTGGCATGGTGACGCGCAGGATGGCGAGCCGCGTCAACAATGCCAGGTGGCCAAGGATGGTCCGGAACACTTTCATCTTCGAGCGGCCGATCATGCGCACTTCCAGCGTCGTCGGGAACTCGACGATCTTGGAGCCGTGCAGATCGAGCCAGCCCAGCATCTCCGCAACTCCCAGGAACCCCGAGTGCTCGACGCGAACGCGCGCGGCGGCCGAGCGACGGTAGACCCGGAAGCAGCTCGTATAAGTGGCGAGCTTCTGGTGAAGCACGACGCGATACAGGTGCGACAGCGACTTCGACAGACCGAGGCGCCAACGCGGGACGTTGCGCACGAGGCCCTGCGCATGGTAGGGCGACGCTGTCACGAGGTCGACGTCGGCCGACAGCATCGGGATCATCCGCGCGAGCTCATGCGGATCGTATGTGCAATCGCAGTCCATCGAGCACACAATGTCGGTCGTCGCTCGCTGAATCCCGGTGAGGATGCCGGCAGCGACCCCACAGTTCACGGCGTGTCGGACAAAGACGGAGTTCGGTCGATCGCCGAAGACGCGGTGCAGTGCCTCCCAGGTGCCATCCGTGCTGTGGTCGTCGACGAAGATGAACGTGAAGTTGTACTCGGTCAGTTCCGCTTCGACACTCGTCAGCGTGTTGGCGAGATACGGGAGGATCAATTCCTCGTTGTAGCACGGAATGACGACCGTGACGGGCGTCGGCGTCGCCACCGCCCCCTCGCCGGCCTCCGCATCCGAATCTGGCGTGCTGCCCGGGAGCAGCGGTGTCGGCGCGGTCGACACCGCCACCTCGCCGCCAGCTGCCATGAGATTGACGACGGTCCCCAGCGAACGGCGGCGGGGGCGGATGTCCTCTGTGCGAATGGCCTCCTGCTGCAGACCGAGGTAGGCCGCTGCGCTCGTGAACTCGTAGCGCGAGAGGAAGTACCGGAGATACTCCGCCATCCGGTCGAGGTTGCGATACTGCCGGACCCTCGAGAAGTACGGCGCCGAGTTGATCTTGGGCTGATCCGGGTCCAGCTCCCACGTGTGGAAATACATGACGTACGGAGCCGAAAAGCTCCGCGTCCAGTGGGCGACCGCACGGCGAACGAAGCTATGCGGGAGCTGGCGGAAGTAGTTGCCACCGGCGATCGGGATCAGAAACCCGAACACGTCGGCCGTGGAAATGGGCAACTCCCATAGCGTGCGCTCGCCATACCGGTGCAGGTGCGCGAAGCGTCGCCACGGCTGCGCGCTGTACGTGCGCAGGATTGGCCCGATGCTCGAATCGTACTCGTACCCTTCCTCGGCCAGCACATCGAGGGCCCACAGGTCGTGCGGCTCGAACCACGCATCAGCGACGCGGTATCCGAGCACGCGGTGCCCGCCAGCGCGCTCTAGCGCTTCCCGTGCGCGCGTGAGATCATCTCGGAATTCCGCCGGGGTCAGCTGCCCGATGTTGCGGTGATAGTACCCTTTGCTCGCTACCTCATGGCCGCGCGACGTCACGAGACGGACCAGCTCCGGCATCGTGTCGGCGACCCAACCCAAGACGAAGAACGTCGCCCGCGCCCTGAATTGATCCAACAGGTCGAGGGTGCGCATCGTGCTGCCTTCGATGCGGCGCTCGAATCGGTACCACTGGCCGCGCTGGATGACGCGGTTGAATGCACCGACTTGGTAGTAATCCTCGAGCGCAATCGTCAGGATATGCGGGCCGACCGCGGACACCTCGGCGCCGAGGCTCGTCCGCCTGGTCGGGACAAGTCCTAATCCGGGCGAAGGAGGAGATTCGATGGAGCGCAATTCGCGGGCGGATTGCGGCTCAGGCGCCGGCGCCGCACTCCCTTCGGGCCAGCTGGATGATCGATTCACGACCCCCAATCTCAGCAAGGCGGCGGCCACATGCCGCCAGGGTGATCCGGGTCACTCTGGCTTGGATACACGAGGGTCAAGCTCTTGTGTGACAATGACTTCCTGATGCCAGTCACCGCGAGACTCCGCCCCGTTATGCGCGTTCGCGGGCACCAATTGCGTCCGTGTCCCACACGGTGTCGCGCGCCATCCACACTTCCACTCCCATGCCACGTAGGTAAGGGCATCCGAGGGGTCGCCGTTATCCCCATCGACCCCGAGGGCGACGCAGGCGTCGCCCCTATTACCTCTTCGGCGTACACCTGGTGCGAGGCAATCTACTGGCAAAGACTGGTCCGCAAATGCGTGGTCCACTAGAGTCACACCTCGTGCCGGACCACGCTACCGGGCCGCTGGACGGTCCGCCGCCAGTGCTGCATGTGCTCGCGCCGGCGCCGGCCGGGGGGCTGGAACGGGTGGTGCGCGCGCTCGCTGGGGCCCAGGCCGCGCGCGGTCAGCCAGTGACGCTCGCGGCCATCGTGACGGTCCCGGCCGCGATGGCGGGCTCCGTGGGTGCGGTTCCCGATGCGACCGCTGCGACAGTGGCCGCTCTTGCAGCCCCCGGCGTGACGGTCGTTCCGGTGACGGTGTCCGGGCGGGGCTATCACGACGAGCGGCGGCAGGTCGCCGCGGTCGCCGAACGCTGCGCAGCGCGTATCGCTCACACGCACGGATATCGACCTGACGTGCTCGATGCGGGCATGTTGCGCGCGCGTGGCCTGGCGACGGTGACGACGGTGCACGGGTTTACGGGCGGCGGATGGCGCAACCGATTGTATCAGCATCTGCAGCGCCGGGCGTTCCGCCGGTTCGATGCGGTCGTCGCCGTCTCGGAGCCGATGGCGTGTGGCCTCGTCAATTCGGGCGTGAGCGCCGCGCGTGTGCACCTGGTCCCGAACGCATATGCGTCCCCTGTGCCCGTACGCTCCCGGGAGGCGGCACGCGCGTCACTGGGACTGCCGGTCGACGCGTACGTGATCGGGTGGGTCGGGCGGTTGTCGCGCGAGAAGGGACTCGACGTGTTGCTCGACGCACTCGCCACGATGTTGCATGACCGTCCGATCACCTTGGCCGTGCTGGGCGACGGGCGCGAGCGCGCGCGCCTCGAGGCACAAGCGCAGCACCTCCGCCTCGCGGACCGAATCCGATGGCTGGGACTCGTGAGCGAGGCATTGGCATACTACCGCGCGTTTGATGTCTTCGTCCTGAGCTCGCGTACCGAGGGCACGCCGATCGCGCTGTTCGAGGCAATGGATGCTCTCGTGCCGGTAGTCACGACGGCCGTCGGCGGCGTGCCAGCAGTGGTGTCGTCCGCCGAGGCTGTGCTAGTCCCGCGAGAGGCGCCGGCGGCGCTCGCCGACGGGCTGCGCTCGGTCCTCTCGGATCCCGCGGCGGCGCGTCAGCGCTCACAAGCCGCGCGCGAGAGGCTGCTGGCGGCGTACGGCGTCGGGCCATGGCTCGCGCAATATGACCGCATCTATGCGAGCGTGCTCTCCGCGAGCGAGTCGGCCCGACCGTCCGCCCCGTGGAGCGGCGTCAAGGGCGCGCGCGATCTGACCCCACATTAGCACATGCCCCTGCGGGACGTCGTAGGACTCGTATTCGTCGCGATGCCGATCGGCCTCGTCGCATATGCCTACGTCGGCTATCCGATCGTGCTTCGCATGTTGGGCACCCTGCGGAAGCCAGGGGTCGCACCCAGTGAGCCGGCCGAGTGGCCCGACATCACGATCACGGTCCCCGCCTTCAACGAGGCAGAAACGATTGGGATGACGATCGAGCGATTGTTGGCAACGGACTATCCAGCCGAGCACCGCCAGATCCTGGTCGTGTCCGATGCGTCCACCGATGCCACCGACGACATCGTGCGTCGCTACGCGGACCGCGGTGTCGAGTTGCTCCGATTGGCAAACCGGGGCGGAAAAACCGCAGCGGAGAACGCCGCCGCGGGGGCGGTGCGGACGGACATCGTGGTCAATACGGACGCCTCCGTACGCGTGGTGCCGACCGCGCTCAAGCCGCTCGTGCGAGCATTCGGGGATCCGACCGTGGGCGTCGCATCGGGCCGCGATGTCAGCGCGGGCGACGTCACGGCGGAGGGTAACAGCGGCGAGTCGGGATACGTGGGTTACGAGATGCGGGTCCGCGCGCTCGAGACGCGACTCGGGTCGATCATCGGTGCCAGCGGCTGCTTCTACGCGTTTCGCCGGTCCGTGTATGATGCGCAGTTTCCTCCTGAGCTGAGCCGCGACTTCGCCAGCGTCCTGATCGCGCGCGAGCAAGGCTTTCGCGCGGTGTCGGTCGACGAGGCGGTGTGCGTCGTCCCGCGGACGGTCGCGCTCCAGGCCGAATATCGCCGGAAGGTGCGGACGATGGCGCGCGGGTTGGCGACTTTATGGTATAAGCGGGCGCTACTCAATCCGTTCCGCTACGGGCTCTTTGCCGTGATGCTGGCCAGCCACAAGCTCGTGCGATGGCTCGTCTACGCGGCCCTGCCCTTTGGGGCGATCGGATTGCTGCTGCTCGCACCGAGCCATCCTGCGGCGGTGCTCGCGCTGGGCTTCGCCGTGGCGGGCGCGGGACTCGGCATGATCGGGCTTCGTTGGCCACGCCCGACTCCACCACCTCGACTCCTCGCGCTCGCCGCATTTGCGTGGGCGAGTGCGCTGGCCGGGGTCGTGGCCTGGCGGGACGCCCTGGCCGGTCGGCGTCGTGCCATCTGGGAACCGACGCGACGCCCGCGCTAGCCCCGTAGCCGCCAAATGCACACGATCGCCCAGGCCAGGACCGTCAGCAACAGTAGGGGATCGCTCCAGACGACCTCGGTCGGTGTCTCGCCCTTGTTGCTTGATTCGACCAGGTACCAGTACCGGAACAGGCCGAACAGCACGAACGGCATGGTGACATTGAGGCGCGGACGAACGGTGACGACGAAGAGACCGTAGAACACGAGAGCGCTGAGTGCGGCGGTCTCGGCGTAGCGGTCGAGCAGCGGGAGTGTGTAGAACTGGAGCACGGAGCGCGTGGCTGTCCCGCTCCCTGCCAGCTCTGTACGTCGCTTGATCACGGCGAGATAGAGTGCGAGCGACAGCGTCGTGATCAGCGTCCACGAGGAGACGGGGACGTTGATTGCCGCAGCGCCGGCGTATACTCGGAACACGAATCCGGCGGCCAGCGCGAAGATGTCGATGACCGGCATGTGCTTGAGCCAAAGCGAATAGGCGATGTTGAGCGCGACGTATCCGAGGGCGACAGCCGCAGTCGGCACATTCCACGCGAATGAGGCGACGACGATGAGGAGAAGCATGGCGAAGATCGTCCAGGCCTGCGCCACCGACAGCTCGCCTGCGGCCAGGGGTCGGGTGCGTGCTTTGACCGGATGCCGGGCGTCAGCCGGCGCGTCGATGATGTCGTTGAAGACGTAGGTCGCCGACGCCGCCACGCAGAACAGAACGACTGCGAGAAACGTGTCGCGGACAGCGGTTGGGCGGACGAAGGCGCCAGAGAAGATAAGCGGCGCCAGCACGAACGCGTTCTTGACCCATTGCCGGGGGCGCAGTAACCGCACGATGGTGCGCGCCACCGGGCGCCGCGTCGCCCCCAGTGTCGCGGGCGGCGACGCGGGGGCGGTCGCCATCGCCTCTACCAGCCTCCGCGCTTGAAGAACATCACGGGCACCGTCTTCAGCATGATGCGCACGTCTTCGGCGACGCTCTGGCGTCGCAGGTACTCGAGGTCGTAGCGGACCTTCTGACGCACGTCGTCGAGATTCTGGTCGTACGCGTGATTGATCTGTGCGAGGCCAGTGATGCCGGGTTTGGCGCGGTGGCGGAGCCCGTACTCGGAGATGTCCTTGCGAAGCTGTGCGACGATGGTCGGACGCTCGGGGCGCGGGCCGACGATGTTCATGTCGCCTTTGAGCACGTTGAACAGCTGCGGGAGCTCATCGAGGCGCGTCTTGCGCAGGATACTGACCCACAGGGGTCGCTCGCGGATCATTGGGCGTCGCCCAAACCGCTCCCGACATGCGCTCGGCGTCCACGAACATCGACCGGAACTTGTACATCGTGAACACGGATCCACCAGCGTCTCGCGCGCGCCGGTCGTAGAGCGCAAGGGCTCGACGCGATCGGCGGTCGATGCCAACTCGGGTCTGCGTGTACAGGATCGGCCCCGGCGACGTGAGTCGCACGAGCAGCGCCACGATGATGAAGACCGGCGCCAACACGGCGATCGCAATGACCGCGATCGCAATATTGAGCACACGGTTGGCGACTGCCGACCGCGACCGCGGCACGACTCGACCGGCCGCGAACGCGCCAGAAATCCGACTGGCGGTCACGCCATCCGCATTGCGGAGCAGCGGAATCGAGCGCTCGTCATCGGCGAGCACGCGGCTACTTCCCGACGTGCGGGCGACCCGGAGCTCTCCCGAAATGCGAGCGATGGCGCGCTCACCAGAGATACGCGCAGGACCAGGGGAGGGAGTGGCGGCCAGGTCGCCGCGGATGGCGCCAAGGGACGACATTTGAAACTCACCAGGTTGAATTGGTCGGTCCATACGGTAGCTGGGCTCGGTACTCATCGTGTCGCGATGAATGCGATACTGGCGCCGATCCCCGCGAGCGCGGCCGCGATACCTACATACCTGAGGGCGTTACCCCCCGGTGGGTGCTCGCCGACGACAAGTTGGTCGCCCGGTCGCAGCGCGAGCTGGTCAATCGTCTGGCCCTGCGCCATCGCCAATTGGAGCATCTTGGGCGTATAGAGTGTCTCGGTGCCACGCCGCACGACGGTTTTCCCGAGGTCCGAGTCGTGCTCCAGTCCTCCGGCCTGCATCAACAAGCTGCTCACCAGCTCGTCGGCGCTCGCCGAGTAGTATCCCGGCCGCGCGACTTGCCCGAGAACCGCGACCCGGACGAGCGGCGTGACGCGGACGTCGGGGTTCTTGATAAACCCCGCAAGGTCGTGCGCGAGTGTGTCCTGCAGCTCGGCGTGCAGTATGCCGTGCAGACGGATGTCGGGGAGATTCGGCAACCGCAGCAGCTGTCCCTCACGCACCGTAAAGGTGTCGGTGAGGGTGGGCTCGCCAACCACAGCGAGAGCGATCCGGTCCCCGACCTCAAAATCTCCGTTGGTCAGGCGTTCCTGCGCGGCGGCGGCAGCCGGTCCGGTGCCGCGAGCGATCTGTTGAAGGCTGGCGCGCGACGCGAACTGTCCGGTGCTCAGGGCATCGGGCGTGTAAGTGCGACCGGTGTCTGCGGGCTGCTGCGCACTCCCTACCACTCCCGCCAGGAGGCTGGCGGTAAGCGTCAATGCGAAGCGTGCGAACAATCGCCGGGATGTATGTGGCAACCGAGCGCGCCCCTGATGCGCGGCCGGCGTGAGCTCACTGCGGGTCACGTAATGCATTGGGCGCAAAGGCGAAGCACCTTTTTTTTCGAGAGGGCACAGACAAACACAGGCCCTCTAGACGCAGCACCCGTGCTTGTAACGCCGGGGAAGGCCGAACGCGCTTAACCCGTTGTAAACATGGTTGTTAGAAGCTCGACGACCGGTGAACACTAGTGGACGTCCGCCGCGTAGGTGTGGGGAACGGACCACATGTATGTAGCAACGGGCGCTCGCGCGCCACGTAGAGAGGAGAAGAACAGAGAGCAGAAAGGAGACAAGGACGCCCGGCCTTGGATAAGGTCGTGCCATTTGTCTCCTTTCTCCTCTCTGTTCTTCTCCTCTCTCAGTCGCGCGCGAAGCGCAAGACTGTGTCACGCATCACCATCGATGGTGTGGGATCCATGCTGCATAGTTTCGCTACAGTCGAGCATGGCATGCAGACCAAAGTCTTTCTGTACAAAGCATTTGTGGCGAAATCGCCGCCCTGCACGAGTCGTGCATTGGCGCGGCGCCATGACGGATACCGGGGGTGCCACCCGAGCGCGCGCCGCGCGGCCGCTGCTTGTGCTCATCGCGAATGACCAGGAATGGTCAGCGCGCTCGCTCGAAACCATCCTCGGACCGCGTGGCTACGCGGTGCTGCGCAGCTACAACGCGCGGCAGACGCTCGACCTGGCGCGACGAGTGCGGCCGGACGCCGTGATCCTGCATGTGCGACTTCCCGACGGCAACGGTCTAGATGTATGTCGCACGCTACGTGGGCCGGCGTACCTGGGGTCCTCCACACCGATCCTCGTCACCTCCTCGGACCCTGGACATCGGGGGGAACAGCTCGCCGCCTATGCTGCTGGCGCGTGGGACTACGTGCTGTTGCCGCTCGACGGGGAGATACTTGTTCACAAGCTCGACACGTTCGCGGCGGCAAAACGGGAAGCCGATCGCCTGCGTGAGGAGGGACTCCTCGATCCCGCGACCGGATTGTACAACGCCCGCGGCCTCGCACGCCGTGCGCGGGAGATCGGCGCCGAAGCATCGCGTCGTCGCGACGCGCTCGCCTGCGTGGCGTTCATCCCTGCACCGGGCGACGGCAGCGACTTCGATGATGCAACGGCGGACGACATTGTCAGCCGAATCGCCGAAAAGGTGGGTGGGCTGCTGCGCCGCACGGGTCGGACGTCCGACGCCGTCGGCCGCCTTGGCCGGACCGAATTCGCGATCATTGCACCGGCGACAGAGGCCGCGGGGGCTCACCGATTGGCCGAGCGGGTCCAGGCCGCCATCGAAGCCGAGTATATCGTAGTTCGCACACCGCCGGTGGGTCCCACGCCAGCAAGTGACGAGTCAGGCGCGTTGACGACGTCGACCGGACCGGAAGGCGACGGCGAGGCCCGTCCGCGCGTGCACGTGCGGATCGGTTACTGCGCGGTGCCCGACTTCGCGGAGTCGAGCGTTGATGCGGTGGAGATGCTCGTGCGCGCGGCGTCGGCGCTACGTCAAACGGCGTCGAACGGCACCTCACCCATCCAGGAATTCGCCGAGCCCGAGCACGTGCGCTGCGCATAGGGACTAGGGGCTAGTGGCTAGGAACAAAACTCGGGGCCAGTGACATGTCGCCGTCACTGGCCCCGAGGTCTTTCACCAGCCACTAGCCCCTAGGACGTTGCCACTTCCCCCACACGCGACGGGAGTTGGGCGCGCTGCTCGCCATCATCGAGCTCGTAGCCATAGAGGTACGAGTAGTATCGGAAGGCGCCTTCGGCTTTCACGTCGTTGAGCACGGCGCCGAGCACGCGTACGGGGTACCGCTCGAGCATGGCGAGCTTGGCCTGCGCCATCTGCCGGTCGCTCTTCCCGATGCGCAGGATCATGATCAGGTTGCCGGTTGCGGCGCCGAGTGCGAACGGATCGATACCGGCGCCGAGCGGTGGGCTGTCGACGATGATCGTGTCGAAGTGCGGGCGCACGGCGCTGAGGAACTGCAGCATGGCCTGTGACGCCAGTAACTCCGGACCGCGGTGCCGGCGTGCCCCGCAGGTCACGATCGACAGGCGCTCGTAGTCGGTCTCCTGGAGGATCTCCTCGAGCGACGAATTGCCCGTGAGATAGTCGAGTAATCCGGGTGATTGGTGCACGCCGAACGTGCTGTGGAGCTGGCCGCGGCGGATGTCACCATCGACGACGAGCGTGCGCCGCCCGCTCTCGGCGAACGACATCCCGAGGTTCGACGAGATGAGCGACTTACCGTCGCCGGCACCCGGGCTCGTAATGGTGAAGATGATCGGGCCGTCGGGATCGGTCAGGTGCAGGATGTTCAAGCGGACCGTGCGGAAGGCCTCGACGACCTGCGCGGCCTCCTCGGGGTCGAATTCGCCCGAGCGGGGCTTCACCGCGGGGACCGTGCCGATAATCGGCAGTCCCAGCTCATCGGTTGCTTGTTCGGGGTACCGCACGCGGCGGTCGAGTCGGTCGAGCAGCAGGGCCAGCGCGAGCCCGAGCCCGAGGCCGCCGGCCAGCGCGAGCAGGAAGATACGCGGCTTGGAGTTGTGACTCGGAAAGGGCGGCGCGATCGCCTTGTCGAGTACCTGCACGTCGGGGATCGCACTCTGCTGCGCGAGCAGCGCTTCCTCGTAATGCGCCTGCAACTCGTTGTAGATCTCGGAGCTCTGTGTCACGTCCGCCTGGCGGCGCATCTCCTCGATCTCGGTCGCGGGCAACTGCGTCGCGGACAGCTGCTGATTCGCGATGCGCTCACTCCACCGCTGGGCGGTGGCCCGGAGCCGGGCGAGCGACTGATTGGCCAGCTGCGGAATCGTGACCGTCTGCAGCGTCGTGACCTGAGCCTGCAGATCCTGCACGGGCTTGTACGAGTCCGTGTATTTCAGCTTGAGCTGGCGCAGGTCGGTCGTCTTGGTCGTGTAATCCTGGATGGCTGCCTGCAGATCGCCGGCGCCCTGCATGAGTGACGGGACCGCGACCAGATCTTCGGGATTGATTGGTGGGCGCGCGAGGATGTCCTGCACGCGTGTGATGTCGTCGTGCAGGTTGTCACTCGCGAACTTGAGCCCATAGTAGTCCGCGACGGTCGGCTGCTGCATTGTTGGTCCCGCCGAGCGCCGGGCGTGGCCTGTCTCGGACCGCCGTCGAGGCTCGCTTGCGCGATCATCGCCGCGCTGGCTTTGCCGGCGGCGACCGCCGCCTCCTGGCCGTGCGAGATCGCATTGCGCTCGAACGACTCGAGCGCCTGTTCGGCGTTATTGAGCCTGGTATGCGCGATCCCGGTCTGCGTCTGCAAGATCGACGTGCGCTGATCGACCTTTCGGCGCTTGAGCTCTCCGGCGACGTTGACGAACTGGGTGAGCCACACGTTGAGCGCCGCGGCGGTGCTCAGCCGGCGAGTCGCCGATCGAGCGACACTCGCATGTAGCTCGGATTGTCCGGCAGCACGGTCGTGACGTTCGTGATCAGGCCTTCAGACGCCTGGCTCAGCGACGCAACACCGAAGTCGACGGTCCCCGCCTGACGCACCTGCGCGACACTCGGCTGCCAGAGGAACCCAAGGCGGCGACCGACAGAGTCGCCGAGGCGACCACGATCCACGACCGTTGCCTCTGGACCGGTCGTCAGCGTGTACTGGTCTCCCGACTGGGCGCGACTTTGAGCTCGTAAGACCCCGGCTGGTAGGTGTTCGCCACCGAGAAGTTCGAAAAGAGGCTCGAGTCGAGCTTGGGAATGCTGAGATAGAGCCGTCGCTGCAGGACCACGGAGTCGGTCACCCGATGGCTTCTGAACAGCTCATCCCATCCGGTCGAATTGAGGAGCTCTTGCGCCTGAATCGGACCGGCTTGCGGCCCGGGATGCACGTCGTCGGTCGAGATCCAGATGGTAGCGTGCGCTTCGTATTCGGGCGCTGCGAATCGGGCGCCGACGAATCCGGCCCCGGCGCCGAGGGCTACGCAGGCAAGAACCAGCCAGCGATACCGCGCGAGGGCCGAGATGTATCGAATGCCACGGAGTCGGCCGATCGGTGTCCTCAGCATAGGACAGCGGCGCCGCCAACTCGTCGGCCGAAGCCATGAGGTTGGGATGGCGCGTCTCGGCGGGCAGCGTGGAGCGTCCGGGGGGAAGGGACTTGGGCGCCATGATGGGAGGATGGGGAGCGGGCGCGCCGAACCGGCCGGCGTCTGTGATCAAAATCTAAAGGGGCCGTACGAGTGCGCGACCCCTGTCTGCAGGCCCCTGGGGACGCAAAATCAGGCCCAATCGCCGACTAGGTGTCCAAGCGACCCGAGCGGCAGAGTCCGATACCTAGGTGTAGCAAAAAGGCTACATCATGTTGGGTCACATATACATGTGTGTGTTAGGGGCGCAACGAACTGCCTTGACATACGCAACACTTCGTGGTTAAGTAGGGGCTGCTTTGGAACCGTTTGCGTCCCGTTTCTAGGAGCGTTCTAATGCCGCCCACTGGATCCCCGCCTGATTCGGCGGTCCCCCTGCGCTTTGATGCAACGGGGGTCGGCGCCGCGGGAGTAGGGGAGGTCGGCACGGCGCTGACTCCCCCGGTGGGGGTGGCCGTCGTCGGTCCGGCCGAAGGGGAGGCCGCTCCGAGCAAGCTTCGGGAACTGGTCGGGTCGGTCACCGACGTGACCGGGCGGTTGCAGGTGTTGCTCGTCGACGACGATCGCACGCTCCGGGAGGGGTGCTCGAGCGTGCTCCAGATCGACGGGTACGCGGTGACGTCGACGGGGCGCGGCGACGAGGCGATGGACCTCCTGCGGCGCCGGAAGTTCGACATCGTGCTCGTCGATCTCTATCTGACGCCGGTATCCGGGATGGAGATCCTGCGGGCGGCGCTCGCGGCCCATCGCGACACCATCGTCATCGTGATGACCGGCAATCCGAGCGTGGCCACGAGCATCGAAGCGCTGCGGGCCGGGGCCTGGGACTACCTCCCGAAGCCCTTTTCCGCCCAACACATGCAGATCTTGTTGGGCCGCGCGTCGCACGCCGTGGCCGTTGCGCGCGAGACGCGGGATCTCCGGACTCGCGCTGCCGACCAAAATGGTAACAGCGACCGCATCACCCTGCTCGGCGTCTCGCCGGCGTTCCGCCAGGCCGTCGAGTTGGCCCGCAAGGTCGCGTCGACGGACGCGTCAGTAATGATCAGTGGCGAGTCGGGGACCGGCAAGGAACTGATCGCGCAGTTCATCCATCGGCACAGTCGTCGGGCCAGCAGGAAGCTCGTGCCCATCAACTGTGCGGCGCTCCCCGAGCCGCTGCTCGAATCGGAGAATGTTTGGGCATCGGAAGGGCGCGTTCACGGGAGCGGACCGCGACAAGGCCGGGTTGCTGGAGACGGCCAATGGCGGGACGCTGTTCCTCGATGAGCTGACAGAGATGTCTCACCCCCTCCAGGCGAAGCTCCTCCGCGTGTTGCAGGACGGGGTGGTTCGTCGCGTCGGGAGCGAGCAGCAGGACGCCGTCGTCGATGTCCGCTTCATCTCGGCCACCAACCGCGAGCCTCAGGAAGCCGTGAACTCGGGCGTCCTGCGGGAGGATCTCTTTTATCGCCTGCGCGTCGTGCCGATCAAGCTGCCCCCGCTTCGCAAGCGGCTCGAGGACATCCCGCTCCTGGCCAACCACTTTCTCGCGCACTACTGGGAGCGGCACCGGCAGCCGGGCGACGCGGTGCCAAAGCTGACCGACGCCTGCATCGAGTTTCTGCGGTCACGCCCCTGGCGCGGCAACGTGCGTGAGCTGCAAAACGTGATCGAGCACGTCGCGGTCATCGCCGAGCCAGGTCGCCAGATCCGCCCCGAAGACGTGCCGGTCTACGACGATGCGACCCCGCACACGGCCGGTGAGGCCGTCCCCTCGGCGATCATGACCGACGCGTATCACGCGGCCAAGGACAAGCTCGTGGCGCACTTCGAGAAGGAATATCTGCAGCGCCTCGTGGTGCGCGCCGGCGGCAACATGTCGCGGGCGGCGCGTCTTGCCAACATCGATCGCACCACGCTGTATCGTTTGATGGAGAAGCACGGCTTCCGGCGCGACGAGCTCTCGGGGACGCTGGAGTGATGTCCTCCTCATGACGCGAGGCGGACGGGGGACGATCGAAGGGGGGGCACACGCGGCGCTGACGCCGCCGACGGAGCACGAACCGGTGGCGACGCCGGTCGAGCCGATCGTCGGCGAAACCCCGACGGCTCAGCCACCGAATGCCAAGGATGTCGCGGACGGATTCACCCGAAGCCTCGGAGGCCCGGACGCGCTGCAGCTCATCATCGAAGTCGCCCACGACATGCGGTCGCCGCTGGGGTCGATCCTGTTTCTCGCCGAGCGTCTGCGCAGCATGCAGAGCGGGCCGCTCACGCCGGTGCAGGAGCGACAGATTGGCCTGATCTACAGCGCCGCGTTCGGTCTGAGTGCGCTCGCCGGGGACGTGATCGAGCTCGCGCGGGGCGGCGAAGGGCTCGTACACCAGCGCCCTGTACCGTTCTCGATCGCGGACGTGATGCAATCAGTGGGGGCCATCGTTCAGCCGATCGCCGAGGAGAAGGGGTTGACGATCCGCGTCGCCCCGCCGCCCGCGGACTCGCGCATCGGGCAGCCCGCAGCGCTCAACCGAGTTCTGCTGAACCTCACGACCAACGCACTGAAGTTCACGTCGGTGGGCTCGGTCGAGGTGGTCGCGACGCAGCGCTCGCGCACGCGCGTGGAGTTCACCGTGCAGGACACAGGACGCGGGATCCCGGATGCAGGTCATGTCCACGCTCTTCGATCCGTTTCGCCGGCGCGACCAGTCGGGCGCGGTGACCTTTTCCAGTGCCGGTCTCGGCTTGGCGATCAGTCGCCAGCTCGTCGACGCGTTGGGGGGTGACCTGTCGGTCACGACCTCGGGGGCGGGGACGCGATTCTCGTTCGAGATCGAGCTCCCGCTCGCGCAGAAGCTCTGAAGCTTCATTAACTTTCCGCCGGGCGCGTCGCCACCGCGGTGCGGTCCCCGGGAAGGCGGCACTGGTGCCCGTCCCTCCGAACGGCGGCCGGCGTGCGCGCGAGCCTCTTTTCCTTCCCCTTCTGCGCACTCCGTACTCGCATGGCTGACACCCTCGAGATCAAAGACTCCCGTACCGGGAAGAGCTACACGATCCCCATCGCTGACGGGGCGATCCGCGCGTCGGACCTCCAGCAGCTGCATGTCGCTGCCGACGATCACGGCCTGCTGAGCTATGACCCCGCGTTCATGAACACGGCGTCGTGCCGCAGCGCCATCACCTTCATCGATGGCGACAAGGGCATCCTCCGCTACCGCGGCTACCCGATCGAGCAGCTCGCCGAACGGGCGAGCTTCCTCGAGGTCGCGTGGCTGCTGCGGCACGGCGAGCTGCCGACCCAGCCCCAGTACGACGAGTTCGTGCACGACATCACGTACCACACGTACGTGCACGAGAACATCAAGAAGTTCCTGGAAGGGTTCCGCTACGACGCGCATCCGATGTCGATGCTCTGCAGCGCGGTCGCGGCGCTGTCGTCGTTCTATCCGGAGTCCAAGCGAGATCTTCGACCCGGTGGAGCGCAACATCTCGATCATCCGGCTCGCTCGCGAAGCTGCCGACGATCGCGGCGTTCATCTACCGGCACATGAAGGGGCTGCCGTTCGTGTATCCGGACAACGAGCTCTCGTACAGCGAGAACTTCTTGTCGATGGTCGCCCGCATGAGCGAGCCGCGGTATCGGTCGAACCCGGTATTCACACGCGCCATCGAAGTGCTGTTCATCCTGCACGCCGACCACGAGCAGAACTGCTCGACCAACGCGGTGCGCGGCGTGGGCTCATCGCACGTCGATCCGTACTCGGCGCTGGCCGCAGGGATCGCGGCGTTGTATGGGCCGCTGCACGGGGGCGCGAACGAAGCGGTGCTTCGGATGATCGAGGAGATCGGCGACAAGTCGCACGTGCCGGCCTTCATCGATGGCGTCAAGAAGGGATCAGGTCGCCTTATGGGGTTCGGGCACCGCGTGTACAAGAGCTACGATCCGCGCGCCAAGATCGTGAAGCAGCTGGCGAATCGAGGTCTTCGAGTCGGTGGGCGTGGACAAGGATCTCGAGATCGCGCTCGAGCTCGAGCGTATCGCGCTGCAGGACGACTACTTCGTCTCGCGCAAGCTCTACCCCAATGTCGACTTCTACACGGGGCTGATCTATCGGGCGATGAAGTTTCCCGACGTCGTTCTTCACCGTGCTGTTCGCCATCGCGCGCACGGCGGGTTGGCTGGCGCAGTGGGAAGAGATGCTGCTCGACAAGGAGCAGAAGATCGCGCGACCGCGGCAGATCTACATCGGCCCGGGGGAGCGACCCTACGAGAGCAATCTCCGGAAGGTCATTATCACGCCGGGGCGGGTGTAAAGGCGAGAACGGCACGACGGGGGCGGCACGACGGGGACGGCACCGACGCGCCCTGGCCGCAGATCAATGTGGACCGCCGGGTAGGGGCGACGCGTGCGTCGCCCTTGCTTGCATCACGACGGATGCACGAAGGGCGACGCACGCGTCGCCCCTACCCGCCCATCCACGTGCAATAAATCGCCGGTGAAGTCACATGGTCATCCCCGACCCCCGATCCCGGACCGCCGCACCCCGCTCTTCATGCCCGTCCGGCACACCGCCCTCACCGGACATGCGCCGCAATGCGCGACCCGCGCGGTGCAGATGAGGGCGCCCAGCTCCATCAGCGCTTGGTTCTGCGTGTAAGCCGTGGCGCCGGAGCGCGGCAGTAGCCGCTCGGCGATCGCCCACGCGATGCGCCGACCGTGTGCGGTCCGTGAGTCGAAGCGCGGGGCGAAGGCGCGCGTGAGCACGCGCGCGACATTGGTATCGACGAGCGTCGCCGGTCGCTCGTAGGCGAATGACGCCACGGCACCAGCGGTGTACGGGCCAATGCCGGGTAGCCGGCGCAGCGCTGCTGGATCCGCCGGGAGCTGCGCGGCGGCTTGGCCGTTCGGTGCCGGCGGGCCGAGCGGGATCGCGTGCGCGCCGACGACCTGCCGGGCAAGCGCGTGCAGGTTGCGGGCACGCGCGTAGTACCCGAGGCCCTCCCACGCTTCGCTGACCTGCCTCGATGACGCAGCCGCGACGGATTCGAGGGTCGGGAATCGCTCGAGGAAGGTCCCGTACCGCTCGACGACGCGCGCGACCTGTGTCTGCTGCAGCATGAGCTCCGAGATGAGGATCTCATAGCCGTCGCGTGTACGTCGCCACGGGAGATCGCGCGCGTGCCGTCGATACCAAGCGCGCAACCGCCGGCCGAACGCGACGCCGTCAGAAGCCCGGATGCGAGGGACGTGCGGGCGCCGACGGGGCGAAGACGTGCCGCACTGGCCGTGTTGCGCCATCACAACGTCGCCTTCAACTGTCGGCGCGCCACCGCGGCAACAGTCGAAAGCCGCTCACTCTCGGTCCGTAGGGTCGCCTGTCCGAGCGCGGTGAGCTTGTAGTAGATCCGACGCGGATCCCGCGTGGTGCCCCTGACGACCGAGCCGCCCGTCATCTGCGCTGCGATCGGAACCACGCGTAGATCAGCGTCGCCAGGATGCCGCCGTTGCCGATCAGCAAGCCCATGGCCAGCGCAATGTGGCCGTAATCCGGGTTGGAGGTGTGGGCGCTCCACATCACCAGGAAGAGTCCCAGTGCTGCCCACAGTACGCACGTCGTGAGCAGCAGTTTGACGCCGCGGCGCTCTCCTCGTACTGCGTCCTCTTCCTCGGCGATTCGCCGGAGGCTGCGTGCCTCGCGGTCGTCTTCCTTCATCGCCATACATCCCTCGCACATCGACGCCCTTCGCGCGTACACGGTGCCTACCTCAAATGTACGAGATGAGGTGCCCGCTCGCTGCGTGTGTCGACTCGCCGGGCCTCGGTCGCGCGTCACGGGGTCCCTTGGGGGGTCGGTGTCGTCGGACTACCTGAATCTCCCAGTGGGCAGCAAGTTGTTGGTGCGGATGGTCGCGCCCGGTTGTCGACTCTGGGCTGGCTTGTGATCGAAGTGCCGACGGCAGCAATATCAAACCGGTACTCCCGCTCAACATACCCTCCGGAGTTATAGGCGGCACCATGAAAGGGTTCAGATGGGTGGCACTCATGGCTTCCGCTGCAGCCTGTAGCTCAAGTCCGAGCACGGGTCCCAATTCCGACGATGCCACTACCCCGACTGACGTCACACTGAGCATCGTGTCGGGCAACGCGCAGAGTGGTCCGGTCGATGCTCAGTTGCCCAACGCAATCCGGGTAAAGGCAGTAAACGCCAGTGGGCAACCGATGACCAACTTCACGATCAGCTTCGTCGTGACGTCGGGCGGAGGATCCGTGTTCGCTCCAGCCGTGACGACCGACGCCTCTGGCTATGCGGACGAACTGTGGACGCTCGGATCGCGGTTAGGTCCACAGACACTCGCCGCGCGGAGTGTCAGCAGTACAGGCCATGCCGAGACCTACGGCACGTTTACGGCAACCGGTCTACCCCCCAACGTGCTCGTCGTGGGAAGCAACAGCACTGGCATCATCATCATGAACGCCAACGGGTCCGGCTTAAAGCAGGTTCTGACGACCGGTGCACAGGACTATAGTCCGAACCTGTCGCCAGATCACACTAAGATCGTCTTCTTTTCCTCGCGTGTCGCCGACAGCACGTCCGTGTTTCTCATGAACGCCAATGGCACGAACGTGCATAAGATTGGTCCGGCGCTGTACTGGTCATCGGGTCCCCCACAATGGTCGCCCAACGACTCCGTCATTGTGTATGCCGGTCAGCCCACTGGCGCGCCCGATGTAGACCCGGGTACGCCTGCCGATTGTTGTACCCCAGGAATCCTCACCATTGATACAGTGGGCACGCTTCTCTCGGCCGAGTATTTCGTCGAGGACGAAGCGGGCCCCGCTGCCTGGACCGCGAATGGACAAGGCGTCTTGTTTTTTTGCGACGATGAATGTTTCGGAGGATCGGGGTTGTTTCTCGAGGCAACTGATCAACAGATATTGGGCGGTGAACACACCCCGTGGCTCGTCAACGCGATCGCGGCGTCACCAGACGGCCAGCACATCGCCTTTGTAGGTCAGCCGGAGGGTTCGACGCAGCAAACTTTCCTCTACACGATGAACACCGATGGCACCAACGTCACGCCGCTGACCAGCGCGCTGGGACTCGGCGATCAGTTGTCCTACTCGCCTGATGGAACGCTGATCGCAGTTGATCATGGATTCATCAATGCCGATGGGACGGACTATCAAGTCGTGACCGGGTGTCCCTGTTCGTTTGCCGCAACCCCGACAACGTCCAGTGCCTCTCCTGCGCGGTTCTTTATTGTCCACCGTCATGCTGGCCAGCAGTTCGGCCAAAAGGCTCGGTTGCGACAGAGGGACGCTGCTCGCAGGAGCTAGGGACTCGTGGCTCGTGGCTGGTGAACAATGCTCAGGGCCAGTGACGGCGACGCGTCACTGGCCCTGAGATTTTGCACTAATCACTAGCCACCAGTCACGAGCCCGCCATTCACACCCCATCTCGTCGGCCGGCGGCAACGAGCACCAATCCGACGACGGCCATGATTGCGCCAGCGGCCGGTGTGATGAATCCCTTCTTCTCAGTCGAAACCTGGACGGGCCCGATATCAGTGCTGTGGCGGCTCTTTGTGTAGCTCAACCCGCCGTAGGCAAGGACCACCACTCCGACGACGAGCAGGACAAACCCGAGCAATCGCATTCATGGCTCCCAGAGCGCGTCGAGAGCGACAAGGGCAAGAGCGATACCACAATCGCGGCGCCAGGTCTGACCCAGCCAATGGCCGTCGATACGACAGCGACTCCCGAGGTCAGTAACTGATCGACGACCCAGTACGCCTCGCCGCCGGGCGGTAGCGGCGTAGTTTCTCACTATGTCAGATGCCACTGTGGCGGCATACCGGCCGGTCCCAGGGCCAGTCGATCGCACGACGTTTTTTGAGGCCCAACGGCGACACCGGCGAGCGAGCTGGCGCTTCTCCGCCGTCGCGGCCCTGTGTGTGTTTCTGACGGGCCTCCCACTGAGCGTCGTGTTTACGCCGTTCATCTACGGGGCGATTCTCGTCGCTGGCTACGTGACGAGCCTGGTGTCGCCTGCCCCGGTTGCGGCCTGGCGCTTTGTCCGCGACGTGCCGTTCGTCCTGCTGGCGACGAGTGGGATCAATGCTGCTCTCTCGGGCGGGACGAAGCTAACGCCGTCGCAGATCGGGTTCCTGGCCGTCGTGCTCGTTCTCCCTGGCGCGATGCTCCTCTCGGCCGTCTGGCTGGGTCTCCGCCTCGTGTTCAGGCATGCCGGGGTCGGAGGCGTGTTGCTGACGCTCAATGCACGGCCCCCAAAACTCGACGACATCGAGGAGCGTCAACTGGTGAACGTGGCGGACGAAATGGCCATCGCGGCCGGCGTCCCCTCCCCTCGCGTCATGCTGATCGATGATGACGCCGCGGCCGGCGCGGCCAACGCAGCCGCGGTCGGCTGGTCGATCGACGACGCCACAATTGTGGTCACGAGGCCCCTGCTCGATCAGCTGCATCGCGACGAGACGCAGGCGATCATCGCGCGGCTCATCGGCAGCGTCGGCAATGGCGACCTCAAGATCGCGCTCATCGTCCTGTCGCTGTTCCAGACCGTCGGCTTCGCGATGCTCGCGCTCAACGCAGCCTTCAGCAATCAGTCGCGCACCACCCTGTGGCAGTTGCTCCGACTCTCCTTGACGCCGCGCTCCGCGCGCGGCCGGCAGAAGTTGGAAACCAATGTCATGACCGTCCTGGCCCGCGGCGGCGACTCGGACACTGGCATGAGCGCGTACCTCGACAAGCACCAGCGGACCGGCTGCCTGTCGGTCTTGCAGCTCCCTCTGATCCTTGGCGTCGGATTCCCGATCTTCACGTCCAATTTCATCGTGGGCATGTCCACAGCCGTCTTCACGGGGCCTCTCATCGGCGCGATGTGGAAGCGGCGTGAGCTGCTCGCTGACGCGACCGCCGTTCAACTGACCCGCAACCCGGACGGGCTCGCGGCCGCGCTCGAGACGTTGGCGCAGCTGAACGTGCGGGTGCCACGGGCTGACGCGATATCGCACCTCTTCGCCATCTGGGGCGCGCAGCAGGGTCTCACAAGAACGCAGGCCGCGCGCTATCAGCAAGCGTTACAGGAGGCGCAAGCGTCGACGGTCGGCCGCGCGCAAGCACTGGCCCTGCTCGCAGAGGCAGGTCGAGCAGACGCACAGGCGGAGCTTCAGGCTAACAAGGCCGCGCAATCGGAATCTCCTGGCGGCAGTGTGGTCCTGGCATCGCAATACATGCACGCCAAGCTGGAACGTCGGTTGGATCAGCTTCGATCCTTCGGCGCGCATGTCGACGCCGAGCAACGGCCCGAGCTCACGCCGATCGAGACCGTCCGGCTCCACGGACGAAAGCGATCCTCCCTGGGGTGTATCCTGGTGGGGCTGCTCGTCGCAGTGCTTGCGCCATTGCTGGGCCTGGCCTTCGCGCTCATCATGATGCTCGACGTCGTGTTCATGACCATCATGCTGTTGCTGGTGGCCCTGGCATCGCACCTCGCGTTCGTGACGGCCCCGGCAATGTGGCGCGCAGCGCACCAATGAACGGACGACCACCCAGGCTATTTCGTGTGCCACTCGGCGACGAAGGGCCGGCGACGTCACCGCCACCCCTCGGCGCGTGACCTCATCGATTATGACCCTATCAGCGGGCCTTCATTGGCTCGAGTCCCTGGCCCCGGCTCCCGCGCACCGCCGGCTTGATCGGCAGCGCAAATGCGTGCGGGTTGAACGCAATACCCGCGGGACCGAGCAGCGAGCTTCCCGAGATCGTCACGTTGGGCGTCGGGCTTCCGCTCGAAACGAGTTGACTCGCTGTGTATTGCACCACCGTTTTCGCATTAAGGTTTGCGACCCAAAGGTTGCCACTCGCGTCGAAGGCCAATCCGCCGGGGCCGTCGATTGAGCCGCTGCTTGGTCTCAGGATGACCGCAGGAGTGGGGTCACCGCTCGCAACGAGCTCGCTGGCGGAGAACATCACGACGGTATTCGGACCGGCAACGTTATAATTGCCGTTCGCGATCCACAGGTCGCCGCTGGCGTCAAATGCGATGCTCAGCGGCCCCCAGATCGAGCTATCTGCCGGAAGCTGGTTCAATGTGACCGCAGGAGTCGGCGAGCCGGAAGGTTCCTTTCGAGTAATGGGAGTCTGCAGAGGAGCCATGCCGCCACACTGAGCGACACGACGATTGGTCGCTGACGAGGCAACAGAGTCCGAGCGTCGCCCGCGCGCAGCCGGCTCACGCCTCTTAGCTTAGACAGCACTTCGGCAACGCCCTCAACTGCCACACTCAGCCCGACGCTCGTGGACGTGCGCGCAACAGTTCTCCTGACCCTGAGCATCGTGATTGGCGGCTGCTCGCATGCATCGAATTCCGCGTCGGCTGCGTCCAAACCAACGGATGATCTGCACCGGCTCGCGACCGTCATTGCGGACAGCACTGGCATGGGTGTGCAGCAAGCGGTGATAAATGGGGGAACCGGTGAATTGAGAATCACGCTCGCCGACTACCCGATCACGAAGCTGGACAGCACGAGCCGGTCTGACGTGGCGCGGGGGATCGCGCTCTTCGCCCGCGCACACTACGCCCGGATGTCCTCCGTCTCGTACATCCGCGTCGTGTTCGTGTCGACCAAGGATCGTGGACCGGTTCGCGCGACGAACGAGGTCTACGAAGCGGGTTGGCGTCCGGAACAGCTGAACTCCCCGCGTGCGAAGAGCGCCCCGCCGAGTCGACCCGATGGAGCGGCGCAGTGATCCCAACCCGCTAGGGGCTAGGGATGAGGGACTAGCTGCTGGCCCGGATCGGCCCCGGGATTGCATTGCTAGATGCTATGGCGCGAGATCGTCGACCGCTGTCCACGTGGGAGATCCCCTTCGCCGTCGACGAAGCCGTGGTGGGCCCGTCCGGACGGACCGTGCATCTGACGAATCTGACGAAGGTGTTCTGGCCGCGACTGCGGGCCACGAAAGGCGATCTTCTACGGTATTATCTCGCGGTCGCACCGACGCTGTTGCCGCATCTGGTCGATCGACCGATGGTCATGAAGCGATACCCGCAGGGTATCGCTGCTCCATTCTTCTTCATGAAGCGCACACCCGACCCGCACCCTCGGTGGCTGCCGACGTGTGCCGTGCCTCACGCGCGTGGCAACGTCATCTCGTTTCCACTTGTCAACGACGTCGCCGCGTTGCTCTGGATGGTCAATCTGGGCTGCATCGATCTCAATCCGTGGTACGCGCGGTGCGACGATGTCGATCGCCCGGATTACCTGCACTTCGATCTGGATCCGACGCCGCAGACGCCGTTTGAGCTCGTGCGAGACGCCGCGCTCTTCGTGCGTAATGCCCTGGATGGTCTCGGCATGGAGGCATTCGCCAAGACGACCGGTTCCCGGGGCATCCACGTCTATGTGCCAATCCGTCGCGGGCCTACGCAGAAGTCGGTCTGGACAGTGGCCAAGGCGTTTGCGCAGACGTTGGCGGCACAGGCGCCACGACTCCTGACGGCGGAGTATCGAGTTGCGAACCGTCCGCGGCGTCGTGTCCTGGTCGACTACAACCAGAACGCCTGGGGCCGGACCTTGGCATCGGTGTACTCGGTGCGCCCAGCACCGTTGGCGACAGTGTCGGCGCCTGTGACCTGGGCCGAGGTAGAAGCTGGCGTAGAAACCGCCGACTTTCGGATTTCGAACGTGCCCGCGCGCATCGCGGCAGTCGGCGATCTCTGGGCGGGTGTCGACCGCCGTCGGAAACGGTTCGATCTCGAGCGGCTCCTATGACGAAGCGGGCGCTGCCTCTCGGCACTCGGTACGCGCCGGCCGAAGCCCAGCCAGTCGACGACCTACCGATCGGGAGCGAGTGGTCGTACGAACCGAAGTGGGACGGATTTCGCTGTCTCGCGTTTCGCGATGGTGCGCAGGTGCACCTCATGTCGAAGGCGGGCAAACCGCTGACTCGATACTTTCCCGACGTCGCCGCCACCATGCGCGCACTGCGCGCGCAACGTTTCGTGCTCGATGGTGAGATCGTTGTGCCGGTCGCAGGCGCGCTGTCGTTCGACCAGCTATTGCAGCGCATCCATCCCGCCGCGAGCCGGGTGCAGATGTTGGCCGAGAGTGTCCCCGCCGTCTTCATTGCGTTCGACCTCCTGGCCGTCGGCGCGACGCTGCTCGTGGAGCGTCGTTTTGCTGACCGGCGAGATCGTCTCGAGGCATTTGCGCGGCGATTCTTCGAGGGTCTGGCCGGTATCCGACTCTCGCCGGATACCACGAGCAGCGCGAGAGCTCGACGGTGGCTTAATGCCGGACAAGGCGGTCTGGATGGAGTGGTCGCAAAGCGGCTGGATCTGCCGTATGAGTCCGGGCAGCGGACGGGCATGCAGAAGGTCAAGAGTGTGCGGACTGCGGACTGCGTGGTCGGGGGCTTTCGTTACGCAACGCGCGGCAGGGCAGTGGGCTCCCTCCTGCTCGGCCTCTACAACGATGCAGGGCTGCTGGATCACGTGGGCTTCGTCTCCTCCTTTAGCGCGGCGGAGCGCGCACCGCTGGCCTCGCGCATCAAGCCGTTGATCGGGGGCACGGGCTTCACGGGGCGCGCGCCTGGCGGGCCAAGTCGTTGGAGCACTGAGCGGTCAGGGGAGTGGACGCCGCTTCGCCCAGAGCTCGTCGTCGAGGTCGCGTACGATCACTTTGCCAACGGACGATTCCGGCACGGCACCGCATTTCGCCGCTGGCGACCCGACAAAGCGCCGCGCCAGTGCACGACCGCGCAACTTCATCCCGAAGGCGGCTCTGCGCTGGAACTGCTAGGGTAACGGGTGATGGGTAACGACAACAAAGGACCCAGGACGTCCGGAACTGCGGCCCACTGCGAGGGTACGTAAGGGCAGGGTAACCGTGAGCCTGCATCGGCACTAGCGTGGGGGGCGATGAACAGTCTGCCGCGGCGGTCATCGATGGTCGGCGCTCTAGTCGTAGCCGGCGTTGCGATGGTGGGCATGAGCTCGCGAGTCGCCCTCGCGCAGACAACCGTGAGTTCAACCGGAGGAGCGGAGCTCTCGTACTCTCAGCCGAATGGCGACCGCGCGGACGCCGCACATGCGAACGGCGCGACCGCCTCGGAACAGCGGACATTGCCCGCATCGGTCCGCGGATACCGGTTGGTGAGTGGCCCGGTCCTGGATACCGCGAGCAGTGCGGTGCGCTATACATACGCGCGAGGCCCCGACAAAATCGACGTCTGGCTAGCTCCGTATGCGTCTGACGAGCGCCTCCGGAGCGAGGACGACACCGTGAGCGTCGTACAGAACGATTACGCCGTCATGTACGACACGCTCTTTACACTCGCACAGCGCAACGACGCGACGTTGAGGGTCTACTTCGATCATGAGGACGACTTGCACGTCAACGGACATACGTATCGTGGCTGGGTCTCGCGATGGACATGGGTCGCACGCGATGGCCATCGCATCGGGTGCGATCCATCGTTCCTGACTCGTGGGACGATTGGAGTCGGATGGTCGTGCTACCAGCAGACCTACGCGACGCCACAAGGATTGGTTCGCGTGTGCGCCCGGCTCAACCCAACCGAGTCGGTTGGAGGCGGCGACCTGTTCCCGTTCAGCAATGAGCTCATCGCGGAGATGACGAAGAGCTAGGGACTGGTGGCTAGTGATTAGTGGCTAGTGACAACCCGTACAGCCAGTGACACGTCGACGCCGCTGGCCAAGCGCGGGGCGTACGCCGTCGTTGGTGACACCATGAGACGGGAGTCGTCTCTCGGTAATCACAACGACCGCGGGGTCTGCCTGTATGGGATACCGACACCGCCTGAGCGCATTCGCCGTCTCCGTCATAGTGGCCACGGCGTGCTCCACCAGCAAATCGAGTCAGACTAGCCCGACTGCCCCAAGCGGAACAGTTGCGAACTTGGTGAAGGTGAGTGGCGATAGTCAGACCGCCACCTTCAACGCAGTCCTGCCGAAGCCGCTCGTCGTGAAGGCGACCGACGCGCACGGCAACCCGACGATTGCGCCCGGTGGCGCTTCGACCTGCGGGCTCACGACCTCGAAGTCGATGTCCTGCTGGGGAACGAACACGCAGCAACAGCTGGGGCTTCCTCCGACCGCCGATACCGCCTACGCAACGCCCGTCCCCGTGCCTGGGATGACTGGACCGTAAATCTTCAGGTCTCGTCATCGGCGAGCGTGTCGGGTGAGCCGACGCCGTGGACGAGGGTCACGGCTGCACGAGCGGCTTCGAGCGCGCCTGCCGGCACCAGCACAGTGACGCCGCGAGCGGTGGCCCCTTGAAAGCCGGGTCCGAAGATGCCGACCGTGTCGTTGGTGTTGCGGACCGCTGGAATCTGCGCCGTCTCGAGTTGAGCCATCGCCACGTCCGCGTCGAAGCCTGAGACATACGTGGCCAGGACGCGCCAGCCCTTCTCCGTCCTCTTCTCTCTCATCGTGCCTCCATGCCGATGGGTGAAACGTAGTGCGTCGCGCTGTTGGAAAGGCGGGGCCCGGGATGATGGTTAGTCCTCAGGCCCCCGCTCGCAGCGCGCCGGCGCGGCATCGCTCGCAACATTTGCATTCCGCCGCTCGGCAAAGAGCTCGAGATCGACAGCCGCGTTGTCGGTGCGGAAGCCCACGGGGCCATTGAGTCCCGCGGTCTCACGGCCCACCGACCCGTCCCACACGACCCGATCATCTGCGTACACCGTCAACGCGTCACCACGGACCTCCGCTCGTAAGCTGTGTGATTCGCCGGCGTTGATTGGAGGCGTGGTCGCCTTCGTCGCCGAGCGCAAGTTGGTGTATCCATGAGCATCGCACGCGGCGTGCGTCTTCATGCCGGGATTGCGCTTGACGGAGACGACGAAGGAGCCGACGAACAGGCGAGCGTCCTGAACCGGCGGCGGAGGAGGATAATCTGTCTTCCGGTGCGCCGCGCTCGGGCGGGAGCGAGGTCAGGCGTGGCGGGTCACCCTAGGCCAGCGGGGTCGACCTCGACGGAAGTCTGCCAAGAACGAGCGGTCGGAGGACTGCAGCGCGCCGGACCGAGCGGGGCGTTCCTGCTCGCTCGGTCACCCATGCCATCCGAACACGCTCGCGATGATGACAATCGTCGTGGTGAAGACGACGGCGGCGAGCACGCGGATCGTCCACACACATACGACGATCTCGTCGTCGCCGGTGTTGGCTGGATCGGTGGTCCAGACGAACGCGGTGAGCCGCCAGTTCCCCATCCCAGTGACCAAGAGCTGCCAGACGCGGGGCTTGCCGAGCTCTGACCAGAGCGCCCCATGCTGGTCGTGCAGGCGCCGAATCAAGACTGACGCCACGTACTTCGACAGCAGGTATCCGACGAACACGACTGTTACAGCGCCGTCGAACATGTTGCTGCTCAGCGTCATGTCGGGGGGCTTGTGGTTGGTGGTTGGTGGCTCGTCCCTGAGCCGGATTTGGGGCGAGGGCGGCCGCCGTCGCCTCCGTCTGCTGTAACGACGCAACCGCCGATTCCCGCGCAACAGGGGCCGGGTGCGGGTGTGGGTGTCAGGGCGACGCATGCGTCGCCCCTACGGCGCGGCAGCGCCCGTGACGCCCGCGCCGCGGCACGACTATAGCATGCAACGCACAAACACCTGCACAGGCGGGTCGACAGTCGCGGACCCTTCACGACCGGCGGTCCCGCGGGCGTACGAGTCCGTGGCTGATTTTCACTTGTGAGGCGATTCAACCCATGCAGCTCACCCACAACATCCGGGATAGCGTCTCGGTCGTGCCCCTCCTGGCCCGGTTGGGCCATCTCGGCGAGGCGCCGAAGGCCGACGCCCTGGTGGACATCGCGCTGGAGCACAAGGTCATCCGGCCTTTGCAGAACCGACGCGAGCTACTGGACCTGGCGCGCATCGTCTCTGCGGCGCGACCACGGGCGATGCTGGAGATCGGGACCTTCCGCGGCGGCACGCTGTTCATCTTCGCCCGGTTGGCGGCCCCGGATGCGATCATCGTCAGTCTCGATCTCCCCGCGTCGGCGATGGGACGGCTCTACCGTGCGGCGCAGGTTCCGCTCTTCCGTCAATTCACCCACGGCAACCAATCGCTGCACCTCTTGCGCAAGGACTCGCACAATCCCGCGACCCGACTCAAGGTCTCACGCATCCTCGAGGGACGCCAACTCGATTTTCTCTTCATCGATGGCGACCACTCGTACGACAGCGTCAAGGCCGATTTCGAGTGCTACGCACCGTTTGTGCGGACCCGGGGCGTCGTGGCGTTCCACGACATCATGATGGGCCCGCCGCGTGGCGTGTCACGCTACTGGGGTGAGCTGCGGCGCCGATATCGGCATGTCGAGATCGTGCACGACCACGGCCCCAAGGCTATGGGCATCGGCGTGCTGTGGATGTAGGGGGGCGAGGGACGAGGGACTAGTAGCTAGGGAAAAACCTCAGGGCCAGTGACACGTCACCGTCACTGGCCCTGAGGTTTTTCCTAGCCCCTAGCCACTCGTCCCTCGTCCCTTGCCCCCCATAGCCCCGGCCTATGGCGTCGCTCGAAAGGAAGTATTGGCCTAAACCATTGGCACTCGCGTACGATCAGGAGGATCGCCACGACCCGCCCGATTCGATACCGGCATCGACCGGACACACAGTACGCGGAGCATCACTATGACGCCGCCGCATGGGGCCCCAGCCAGCCGCGAGCTCCGGACGTCCCCCTTCCGACTCGCCACTCGTCGGCTCGCGCTCGCTCGTTGCGCATCCATCGCAACGCCGTTGTTCGGTGCGGCGCTCCTGGCCGCCACGCGTCCGGCGGCTGGCCCGTCCGACTCGCTCACGACCGGTCTTCGCTACGACATCCAGCTGACGTCGACCTCGATGACGACGCAGAGTGGAGAACCGGCTGCATCCACCAACACTGCCCTCGCACACGTCGAGATCGCGAACAGGAAAGTGCGCATCAATGTGGCCGAGGGCGATTTCGCGGCGATCGCCGGAACGGGTGACTTCCTCATCTTCACCGACACGAGCCACACGGTCACGCTGGTCAAGCCGGACGTCAAGCAGTACGTGCAGGTCGACTTTGAGAAGCTCGGCGCTCGCCTCACGGGCACGGTCAACGCGTTTGGCGGAGCCATTGGAGCTCAAGCGTCCAACGTGAAGTTGAATTTCGCCTCCCTTGGCCCGGGTGATAAGGTCGGACCGTTCTCGACGGCCAAGTATCAGATCACGCAGGACTACCTGCTGACGGTCTCCTTCCTCGGTGCGAACCAGGGGAAGGGCACCACGATGCACTCGACGGCCGACTACTGGTTCGCGCCCGAGCTCACCTCGATGATCGTCAACCCGTTCGCAAATGTCGTCCAGGAGACCGCGTGGCTCGGTCCCACGTACGGCCAGCAGCTCGCGGCTCTTCAGGCCAAGCTGCCCAAGGGCGTGCCGGTCAAGACCGTCATGACCGATGTGGCGACCGATTCGGCCGGTACGAAGACCACGACGACGGTGACCTGGGAGCTCACGAACTTCATCCGCGCAGACATCCCCGACGCCGCGTACCAGATCCCAGCTGGGTTCACGCCACTCCAGACGCCGGCGGCCTTGCTCCAACCAATTCCCGGAATGGGCGCCCCCACGCCGGGCGGCGCGGCCAACGGCAATCCCGCGGCTGGCCTGGTCAATATGAACGCGTTGCAAGCGGCGGGCGGGACCAGCCCGACGGGCGCCCTGTCGACCTTGCTCAAGGCCGCTCAGGGTGGAGTGCCGCCGGGCGGTGCGAACGGATCGACGCCGGGGGCTCCCACGACCACGTGGAACGGCAACGGGTCGGCGCCGACCGGTGGAGCGCCCAGCTCGTGGAGCGCCGCCACGTCCGCGGCTGGCTCGACCGGCACGGGGCAGAATGTAACGTCCTCCGCGCCTGCAACCAGCGGGCAGGATACCAGCAATACCAACGCGACTCCGGCCCGAAAACGCCACTCGCAGTAGCGCCACAGCAGCCGCAGGTCTCGCGACCGCGCGGCGGCAACGCAGGGGCGACGCATGCGTCGCCTCTCCGGTCGATCGGCACGAGAGTGAAACCCGCCGACTGCACGGTGAGCGGCACTTTCTTTAGGAGACGAGACCATGAGGTCGATCCCCGTTGCTTCCTCCATCCGCGTCATCGGCGCCTGGCTCGCATGCTGCCTGGTTCTGCCGACGAGCGAGGCTGCCTCGCAGGCGAAGGTGAAGGAGAAGGCGACGCCCGCCCCGGCCGGAAACGCGAGCGCGGCCGTGGGCCACGCGCTCACCTATACGCTGACGATCACCTCACATGGCCTCAACGCCGATGGCAAGGCCATCGACTACGAGGAGATGGCGACCGAACAGCTCGCCGGTGACAACGCGCGCATCACCTTCTTCGATCCGACCGTGACCGAGCCACCCGATGGCGGGGCGCCGCAGGTCCAAGGGAGACCGAAGTTCTATGGTCACGGCGCGTACTATCTCGTGCGACGCGGCGATTCGACGATCACTGTCGTCAGTCCCGCGCAGAAGAAGTATTTCGAGCTGCCGGGCAACCAGGCGGCGGAGCAATCGCTCGGGAAACTCCTGCACATGCAGCTGTCCAATGTCACCATTGGCGTCGAGCGGATCCAGCCGGACACGGGTGTGCAGGAGATGCAGGCGCATCACTGGCGCATCACGGACACCTACACGCAGAAGGTATCGGTGCTCCTGATTGCGGCCACGTCGCACGTCCAGTGGGTCATGGACTACTACATGGTCCCCGATTTCAAAGATGACATCGACCCCTTTGTGCACGTCGGCGGCATTCTGACGTACGTCGGTTCGCCGGAGTATCGCACGAAGATGCAAGGGGCACTCGCGCAGATGGAGCCAGGCGTCCCGATCTTGTCGGTGGAGCGTATGACATCGACCGATAACCGCGGAGCGGGACAGTCGGTGCTCGTCTCCCGAGTCACGAATATCTCACGTGATACCGTGCCGGCGAGTGCGTTCGCGATTCCCGCCGACTACACAAAATCCAAGCATGAAGTCCTTCCCGCCGAAGATGCCGGGTATCCATCGTCGACGACACCGGCGATCACCGCGGGCGCAACGAATGGGCAGAACGCAGGGCAGGCTGCCGCGAGCGGGGCCAAGCAGGCCATCCTCAAGGGTCTCAAGATCCCCTGACGGGCGCTGGCGCGCCCGTAGAAAGTAGACCTATAGAGAGTTGAAAGTAGACACCAACAATAACGGTCAAGGATCCGATTGATTGTCGTCTACTTTCTACTTTCTGTGGTTCTACTTTCTCGGGCCCGTTAGGGGCCGCCGGTCATGCCTGGGATGATCACCGGGGCATCGTACATCGTGTCGGCTGCAATCGTGTCCTGCGCGGCGGTGAGCCCGAGCTGCTGCGCGGAGTTTGAACCCCAGCAGTACATCACGTTCGTGGTCGTGTACCCGCAAGAAAGGTCTGCCCCGGCGACCACTGTGTTGTACGTGAGGCCCCCGACGACGGCCAACGGTGTCGTCCCTATGCTCTGAGAGAACGAGCCCGCCCCCAATTCACCCTCGAAGTTCTCACCCCAGCAATACGCAGCGCCCGATGTGGTGAGGCCGCAAGCGTGCTGACCACTTGCCGACACCTCTGTGAACGTCAACCCCGACTGTGTGATCTCGGTCGGCGCGGGGACGTTCGATGTCGTGCCGTTTCCCGGGACACCTGATCCCCAGCAATAGACGGCTCCAGCGGCGGTCAATCCGCAGGCACCACTCGCGCCGAGGGCGAGCGATGCGAAGGTGTGAACCCCGGCAACTTGGACCGGCAGGGAGCTATAGGGGGGCGAGCTGCTCCCGATTCCGAGATTGTCGCTGTAGTTGCTACCCCAACAGTAGGCGACGCCACTGGCGGTGAGGCCACAGGAGAACACGCCGACGGTGCCGATCCAGGCGAAGCTGACGCCGGCCGGGACGTCGACGGGATAGGGCGACCAATGATGCACCGTGTCGCCAGTTCCCAGCTGGCCGACATTATTCTGTCCCCAGCAATACGCGACGCCGCTCGACAGGGCGCACATGGCGCCGTCTCCGACGCTGACTTGGGAAAAATGTTGCCCGCCGGCCGCAACGGTCGGCGTGAGTACGAGCGATCCGCCCGGTGCGGCGCCGTTCCCAAAGGCACCGTTCGTCGGATCGCCCCAGCAATACACGACGCCGTCTGTCGTCAGGCCGCACGTGTCGAAGTCGCTGATGCCGATCTGTTGGAACGTGAATCCACCGGACACTGGGGCGGGCCCCGTGTGAATCGCCAAGGAGTTATTTCCCAACTGCCCACCGAACCCGTTACCCCAGCAAAAGGCCACGCCCTGTTTCGTCAGACCGCAACTCGCGAAGAGTCCGGACACGATGTGGGTCAGCCCAGGGGCCAGCGTGACGTCGGACGAGCCCGTAAACGTCACGCCCTGACCATCGATGATGGCTGCGCTCGCCGTGAATGCGCCGGGAACACCACCCATCATGGGCGAGAGCTGGGTTTCACCAGTGGTGTTGGTGAAGGTGATGGACTGCGTCAAGGACGCCCCATCCAAGTTGAGCGCCCATGCGATGGGGGTGTTCGTCACCACCTTGCCGGCAGAATCGGTGACTCTCACGACAAACGGCTTGGCGAGTGTCGCCTCGTATGGCGTGTACTGACTGTCACCGCTCGCGATCACGATTTTCGTGGGAGTGCCGCCGCTCGTACTGCCACCAGGACCGGTTGCCGTCTTGGTGTCGCTCGTCGCGCATGCCAACGCCGTCGTGCCGAGGACGAAAGCTACGAGTGCGAGTGTACGCTTGGTGTAGTGTGCCATGGCGGGCCCTCGGCAGCGGGCGCGCTATGAGCGAGGAAGTGAGGACCAATGAGTGGCCGGGGGAACCGTGACTCTCCGCTCCCCAGTGTGATCGGTCGGCCCAGATCGCGACGCGCGCTTTGGAGCAGGACGACCACCAGCAAACGGATGTCACTGCGGGGCTAGTGCCCAGTTCCGTGAGGAATGCAGCCACGGGCAGTGCGCGATACATTTGCTGACCCGACACGCACCCTCACGGGAGCATCGCCATGTATAGCCGTCGTTCGCATTCCAGACTCGCCGTCGCGATGCTCAGCGCGACGGCGCTCACACCATGGGCGTCGGCCCACGCGCAGCGCGATACGACCTTGCCATCGCGGCCCGTCGTCGGTCGGTCGGTCGTCGCGACCCGCTACGGCATTGTCGCCACGAGCCATCCACTCGCGTCGATGGCTGGCGTGCAGATGCTCGAGCGCGGCGGTTCAGCCGTCGATGCCGCCATTGCCGCGAACGCGACGCTGGGATTGGTCGAGCCCATGATGAACGGCATGGGTGGCGATCTCTTCGCCATCATCTACGACCCTAAGACCGGGCGTCTCGTGGGACTCAACTCATCCGGGTGGGCGCCGGCCGGGATGACGCCGGAGCTCGTAACCGGCCACGGGAATCACGAGATGCCGCACAAAGGGATCCTGACGGTCACGGTCCCCGGCGCCGTGGCAGGATGGGAGGCGCTCCACAGTCGGTACGGGCGCGTACCGCTCGCGACGATCCTCGCACCGGCGATCCGCTACGCGCAGCAAGGATTTCCGGTCACCGAGGTTGACGCGCGGATGTGGAACGAGGGCGCATTGGGTCTCACAGCGGACCCCGGCGCCCGTGCGACCTATCTCCCCGGCGGACGTGCGCCATCAGCGGGCGAGCTGTTTCGGAACCCCGATCTCGCGACATTGCTCACGCGGGTTGCCGAGAACGGACGCGACGGATTCTATCGCGGCCCGACTGCGCAAGCCGTGATCGCCTTCGCGAACGCGCAGGGCAACCCCATGACCGCCGCCGATCTGACCGGGTTTCAGCCGGAGTGGGTGACGCCAGTCCAGACGACGTACCGCGGGTGGACGGTGAGCGAGCTTCCGCCCAACACGCAAGGCGTGGCGGCGCTCATGATGCTCGGGATGATGCAGCAGTTCCCAATCGGCGCGTACGGGTTCCAGAGCCTCCGTGCGATGCACGTCATGATCGAGGCCAAGAAGCTCGCGTACGCAGACATGCTCCGCTACGTCGGGGATCCGCACTTCACCAACGTCCCCGTGTCCGAGATGCTGAGTGACGCCCACGCGGTCGCTCGTGCGCACCTGATCGACCCGGCGCACGCAAAGTGTGAGGTCCAGCCGACGCAGTTCGCGTCGATTGCCGGTAGGCCGGGCAGTGAGACGATTTACCTCTCGGTCATCGATCGAGACGGCATGATCGTCTCCTTCATCCAGAGCAATTACTCGACCTTCGGGTCGGGGCTCGTCGCGCCAGGCACCGGGTTCGCGTTGCAGAACCGCGGCGCGCTGTTCACGCTCACACCAGGGCAACCCAACACGCTCGCCCCCCATAAGCGCCCGCTGCACACGCTGATCCCGGGCTTCATGCAGAAGGGCGATGTCAGGATCGGATTTGGCATCATGGGTGGGTGGAACCAAGCGCAGGCCCACGCGCAGTTCGTCTCCGACATTGCGGACTTCGGCCTCAGCATCCAGGAGGCATTGGAAGCCGGGCGCTTCACCAAGGGTACGTTCGCGGGCTGCGACGTGCAGATCGAGGCACTGGTCCCGGAGTCGACGCGCTCGGCACTCGCGGCCCTCGGTCACCAGGTCACGGTTGTCCCAGCGCGCAGCAGCGAGTCGTTCGGATACGGTCAGGCGGTCATGAGCAACGGTGAGGGCGTGCATTTCGGTGCATCGGACCCGCGCCACGACGGCGAGGCGATTCCGGAAGGCGTCCCGCTTCCCCTATCGGGGAAGAGAGAGTAGACGGGCAGAAAGGAGAGAGGAGACAACCGCAATCGCTTCGGCGCCGATCGGCCTCGACGGCTGCGGGGTTGGGGTCACGATTGCATGTGCCCCGTTGCGTCTGGCCCGCCCGCACGATAGCCTAAGCGCCCCTCACATCCGGAGGCCGTAATGGCCACAACAGTATCTGCCCCCGTATTCGTGGGCCGGTTCGTCTGGCTGGAGCTCGCGACGTCCGATGCGGAAGCCGCGATCGCGTTCTACTCGAAGGTCGTTGGGTGGACGGCTACCCCCATGGCGGGCCCGATTCCCTACACCGTGTGGAACAACACCCGGGGCCCCGTCGCCGGCATGATGACCATCACGCCGGAGATGAAGTCGCGCGGCGTTCCCCCCCACTGGATTGGGTACGTCTCCAGTCCCGACTGCGACGCCACCCTCAAGAAAGCCACCGCCCTCGGTGGGCAGGTGCGCGTGCCGGCGACTGACATCCCTGATGTCGGACGGTTCGGGGTGTTCACTGATCCGCAGGGACCCGTACTCGCCGTCCTGACGCCGCAAGGCGATGCGCCACCACGCGATCCCACGCCGCAGGTCGGCGACTGCGTGTGGCATGAGCTCGCGACGACCAATGGCGACGCCGCGTTCGAGTTCTACAGCAAGCTGTTCGGCTGGCAGCAGACGAGCGTCATGGAGATGGGACCGGGCAATCTCTATCGGATGTACGGCACGCCAGGCGAAACATTCGGCGGTATCTATAGCCTCGAGCCGAACGCCAAGCGGCCGCCGTCGTGGATGTATTACGTCGAGGTCCAAGACGTCGACCGGGCTGTCAAAGAGATCCCGCAGTTGGGCGGCCAGGTCGTGAATGGGCCGATGGACGTGCCGGGTGGACGGGTGGTCATGGGCGTTGACCCGCAGGGCGCTGCGTTCGCTTTGCACACAAGCAAGCCGGCGTAAAGGGCGAGGGATTTTGGGTCGCGGGCGGGCGCTCACGCGCCCGCCCCGGGCCGCAACACTGCGTAGATCCCGCCGAGGACCAGGAGTCCGCCGACTAGTTGGAGCGGAGCGAGCGATTCCCCCAGGACAATCGCCGCAATCACGGCCGTCACGGGCACCTGCCCCAGGAACGCGACCGATGTGACCGTGGCATTGAGCTCGCCGAGTGCGTACGTGACGCCGAGATATCCACCGACCTGCGAGACGAGGCCGAGCGCAATCAGCGCCGCCCATGACGCGGGCCGGTAGCCCGTCAGCGGTGCGTGCAGAGCGAGACACGCGATGAAGAGCACGATCGCGCCGCTCGCGACTGCCGTCGTCGTGAGGGTCAACGTGTCGGCGAGCGCCCGCGCCCGCTGCGTCATCATGAGGTAACCCGCGAAAAAGACCGCGGCGACGATTGCGAGCAGGTCACCGCTCAGGTCGGCCCCACCTGCCTTCCGCGAGACAACCGCGGCGCTCGTGAGCACGATCGCCGAGCCGACCGAGGCGAGCAGCAGGCCAAGCCAGAACGCCCGGCTCAGTCGCTCTCGAAATGTGATCCACACCGCGAACGCGACGAAGAATGGCGAGGTGTTCGCCAAGAGCGTCACAATGGCCACGCTCGTGCGCTGCACGGCGATGTTGAAGAGCGCGTTGTCACACGCGAAGAAGACGCCGGCTACGCTCCCGAGCAAGATGGCACGTCGCGATACGTGGCCCCTCGGGCTCCGCCGGAGGCACCACGGCCACAGACTCACGGCGGCGATCGCGAAGCGATAGAATGCGGCCGCGACCCCGGGCACCGCTGCCAGTCGAACGAACACTCCCGACCAGGCCACACAGACGACGCCCGCCGTCAGCGCGGCGCAGGCGACGAGTCGCCGCCGTCGCAATGGGTTTGGCGGCCATCCGATCGATTGGAGCGCGGCGTGCATCCTTCGAGGCGTCGCGCTCTGACGTCAAGGGCTGGCGACGCAGGCGTCGCCCCTATGGGCGGTGTCGGCCAACGTCCCCATCAACGTGGCCGTGCCGAGCACATGTCCCTGCATTGCGTGGAGCAAGGCGTCGCGATCGAGTCCTGGCTGCACCGCGTGGGGCGCGAGGTCCAACGCGTACAGCGTGAACACATAGTGGTGGGGCGCGTCACCGACGGGTGGGCACGGACCGTCATATCCGCCATCGCCAAACGTGTTCTTCCCCGAGATCGTCGCACCGGCCCCGGGGCCCATGCCAGCATCGAGCGAGGTCGTCGCCGGCGCGATACCATAGACGACCCAGTGCGTCCAGCCCGCGCCCTTGCGGGCATCGGGATCGAACATGATCAGCGCGAAGCTCTTGGCGCCCGTCGGAGCGCCACTCCACGAGAGGGCGGGGGACTTGTTCTGCCCGGTGCAGCCGGACTTGTCGTACGCCAGGTCCGCGGGCATGGGGGCCTTGTCGCGGATCGTTGGGGAGGAGAGTTGGAAGGCGCTGGCCATGAGCACTATCCAGGTGAGGGGCATTCACACGGCTCCTGACAGGGGCGCGGCGCCGGGCGCTGGCGCGCCCGAGAGAGTAGACCAACAGAAAGTAGAAAGTAGAAAGTAAACAGCAACCACCAG
>CAVRXR010000003.1:0-1272844 GCA_963725205.1 uncultured Gemmatimonadales bacterium
ACGGCCACGCTCCAACGGCTCGGCAACATCGGTGACGTCCGAGGGCGGAAGGCGCGTGCGAAGTGGCGTTCGGTGGCATCCAGCGGGTTACTGCCCAGAATCGAGCGTAAAAGGCGTGGGCACCGGAGTGCCCGCCGACAATAGGCCCACGACCACCTCATAGGTTGGCGATGGCGCGTTCGCGAACAGGACAACGCGGCTGTGCAGGATAATCGGCTGGTCGGCGCCCCGCAGCACCATCTTCGGCTGGATCACATGCAGAACGTTTGGGTCGCTCGGCGGCACGCTATCTCGCCGCAGCGTCCCAACCCACCGCCCCAAGTCGTTCGCTCCGTGGCAAATCGCTGCAAGTACCGCGACTTCCTCGAACGCGTTGAGACCGAATACGCGAACCGCATCACAATAGGCAATCTTCGCGAGCAGGCGAGCGAAGTCTTCCGTTCGCATCACTTGTGTAACGGTGACCTGCGATGCGCTGTGCTGTCTTCCGACGTCGAGCGGATCGAGTCCGAAACGAATCCCCACCGGGTCGCCCTCGGTGAGGAGTGACTGATCGCCGTCGGGATCTTCCAACACACGCGCGCGTCGAAACACGGGCAGCAGCAGGTGATTGGGATGCCTGTCGAAGGGCAGCTCGATCTCTCGCGTCTCCCCATCGACGACCAGTCGGATTGGAGCCGTCAATGGAATAGGCGCCCCCTTCTTCCGGGCACGGTGAGTCCCCATTCCGGCCGCGTAGCGCGCGGTCCGAATGGACTTCAAGTAGCGGGTCTCGTATCGAGATGTCTCCACCCGGCACGCCTCGCAAGACGCATCCGCGAGCACCTGGTTGCCGTTGAGAGCCGCTGGCACGATATGCTCGTTCGTCAGGTCGGACGTGCTGCCGCAATAAATACACGTGCCGACGCGACGGGCGACCACATCCCACGCGGCCTGCCCCGGGACGAAAGCCATAGTCTGAAGTGTAGATCGGCTTTTCGATCGCCGCGCGTCACAACCAGTTTTCGCGGGCACCTCCCAGACTGTCGGCCGCTGTTGGGCGAGGCGGAGTTTCAGGCGCTTCGCCGTGCGGCGCCCGCCATCCACCCAATGTGTCGCATCCTCCTCGATCTCGCGCACGAGACGGGGCATCGGATGGGGGCGATCCGGCTCCTGCGATGGTCAGACGTCGACCTCACGGTGGCCCGGATTCGCTGGCGTGCCGAGAACGACAAGATTGGGTTCGAACACCTCACGAGCCTCACGCCGCTCGCCGTGCAGGCACTGGAGGCAGCCCGCGCTCGATCGGCGGGCATCGGCGATGCGTGGATCTTTCCAGGAGTCGAATCGCCGGATCGGCCGCTCAGTCGCCATACTCTCACTAGGTGGTGGCGCGCGCTGGAAACCAAAGCCAGAGTTCCGCACGTAGTCCGGTGCGGCTGGCACTCACTCCGACGGAAATTCGCGACGGAGATGAAGCACGCGCCGCTGAGAGATCTGGCATACCTCGGCGGGTGGAAAAGCGCGGCGACCGTCGTGAATGTGTACCAGCAGCCGGACGACGCAACCATGAAGTCGGCATCGGCTACCCGACGACCGTTGATCGCAAGCTCGTAATTCGCTGGGGATTCGAACAATCGACACCTGAATCGACACCCAGCACGCTCGACAGCACAACGCCCGCTCATCGAGGCGATTCGACAAGCGGGCGCGCAGCAAGCACTTAGTGAACGGACGGGGCGAGATTCGAACTCGCGAGAGGCTTTCACCCCCACACGCTTTCCAGGCGTGCGCCTTAAACCACTCGGCCACCCGTCCAATGGACAGCGAAACATAATCCAACGCGACTCACAGCCAATATTGCCACGAGCCTGTTGAAGCACTCGATATCACGACGAGGGCAGCAGCTCCGGCCGGGTATAGACCGCGCCACCGCGGATGACGAGACGCACGCGTCGGGCGTTCGCGATATCGACCGTCGGATCGGCGTCGAAGACGACCGCATCGGCCAGCTTGTTTGGTTCCAGCGATCCGAGTTCGTGGTCCCGGCCCATGGCGCGCGCGGAGCCCATCGTCGCGGCCGCGTACACGGCGCCCGCCGTCATGCCGGCCGCTTGCATCGCGTCCATCTCCGCGTAGACGCTCGGACCATGCGCGGTCCCAGGGTTCCCCGCGTCGGTCCCCATCGCCACGGGAATGCCAGCGGCGACGAGCGTCGCGAGATTGTGCGCACTCCGAGCCACCGTGGCAGCGATCCGGTCGAGACGCGCAGCTGGTGCCCGCAAGTTGTCCGGAATCGGTGTTTCCAAAAGCGCCCGAGTCTTCTTGTCGACACAGTCGAGGGGATACCGCTTCGCCGGCGACTGACCTCCGAGTACATCCTGATACCCCGAGAGCACAACGAGCGTCGGGATGACGATCACGCCCGTCGATCGGGCAAGGGCGATGAACTCGCTGTCCACGGGGACATCATCGACGTTGTGCACCAGGACACGGGCGCCCGCCGCCAAGGCCTCTTTCGCGCGGGCGAGCTCGGTGGCGTGGACGATCAGCGGCAGCCCCACCCGCCGTGCCTCCTCGCCTGCTACCATGATGCGGTGCCGCATCGTCGGCTGGACGGAGTCCGGCACCTGGATGTACCAGACCTTGATCGCCAATGCGCCCATCCAGGCGAGCGCTCGGACTCCGCGCCGCACCGCGCTGTCGCTTCCCATGAACACGAACTGGCGCTCGAAGGGGAGGTTGAGCCAGAAGTCAATGGTCGACATGAGCGGGCCTGCTGCCCGCATGCGCGGCGCCGTCAGCGTCTCTTCATGCCGACGCGCCATCGCCAGCGACCACGGATAGCCGCCGACGTCGAACACGCTCGTCACGCCGGAGCAGAGATATGCCCGGTCGAACCGTTCGGGATGGTCGCGCAGCTCGGCCACCACTGAGTCGTACGGATAACGTGCCTGGAGGTTCCCGGCGTCCGGCCGACCATCTATCCATCCGGTTTGCGAATAGTGCACGTGCGCGTCGATGAGCCCGGGCCCGATGAAGGCGCCGGCCGCGTCACGCGTCGTGGCCCCCGCTGGCACCGAGCAGGTCCCCACCGCGCCGGCGCACGCGACACGCCCGCTCCGGAAGACGACGACGGCGTCGGGCACCCGCGGCCCGTTGGGATTGATAAGGGTCGCGTGCAGAATGACCAGTGTCGGCGGTGAAACCGCCCGAGCCGGGATGCGCCGCTGCGCCGGCGCCGAGATCAGGCCCAGGATGCCAGCGAGCAGGCCCGTGGAGCGGAGAGCAAGGAGAGACATGGTATTGTCGAGGGCTGAGACGACCCGAGGCTGTCTCTGAATTGCGCATCTGTCAAGCATGTGCGACCGGTCCAGCACGGTCGGGTGGGCCGCGCCCGCCCGGCGATACTGACGCCCGATCACGCGCCGAATCGGCCGGGATCGAACGGGGACGGATCCATCGCCGGGCGGCCGGTCGTGATGAGGTCGGCGATCACGTTGGCAGTCGTTATCGCGGTTGTGACTCCGAGCATGCCATGGCCCGTAGCCACGAACGCATTGCGCCGCGCAGGAAGTCGACCGATCGCCGGCAGGCCGTCCGGCGTCAACGGCCGCATCCCCACCCACTCGAGTCCTTCATCGGTGTCAGGCGGCAGCGCGAGATAGCGCTGGGCGGCCCGACGGATCGCCGCGACTCGCGCCCGCACGAGGCGCTCGTTGATCCCCGAAAGCTCCATCGTTCCCGCAAACCGATAACCCTCGGCGAATGGGGAGCAGCCAACCCGGGCCTCATCTAGGTATAGCGGACGAGCGAACGGAGAGGGACGCCCGCCGATCGTGATCGCGTACCCCTTCCCTGCCTGGATGGGTAACGAGAATGCCCGCGATCGCCGCACTGACAGCGCCTGAGCGCGCCCCCGCGGCAATCAGGCACCGTTCCGTCGGCACGTCGCCACCGGACGTTCGCAGAGCACGAACCGAGTCACCCTCGACCACCCCGCCCGTAACCCGGATCGCGGTGCGAACATCGACCCCCATCTCGCAAATGCGCGCGAGCAACCCGGCACACAGGCTCTCCGGGCGCACGTGTCGCTCGCCCTCGATCCAGAACCCCGCAGCTACAGCGCTCGAGAGCGACGGCTCGAAGCGTCGGAGCTCTTCGCCGAGCAACACGTGAGGCGTGTCTGGCGCGGCTGTCGAAGCGTCGGCTAACACGCGCCGCATGGCCGGTTCGCGAAGGAAGACAAACAGGAGGCCGGATTTGTGCATCTCGAACTGCACACCGTCGCTCGCGAGTGCGTCAAGCGCGCCCATGACTGTTTCGGTGAGCCGCGCCCACGCGGCACGCCCGCTTCGATACGCGCGTTTATTGCAGTGGCGCCAGAAGGCCCACAGCCATCCCGCGAGCTCGGGCATCGCACTCGGCGCGATATGTAACGGGCTCTCCCGATCGAGCATCCAGCCAGCCGACTGCCAGGCGAGACCCGGCGCCGGCAGCGGTTCAGCAAGAGATGGTACGATCCACCCCGCGTTGCCTTGGGAACACCCGCTGCCAGGCAGACCTTGATCCAGCAGGAGGACGTCCTCGCCTCGCTTCCGCAAGGCGTACGCGCAGGAGAGGCCGATGACCCCCGCGCCAATGATGACCGTGCGGCTCACTCGCCGTCGTCCCGCTGTGTGGTCGGCATCTGCTCCTCCGACTACCGTCGGTTCGACTGCGTCCAACTCCGCGGGATCGCCGGGCACGGGGGCGGCGCAATCTGCTTGCCGTCGGGACCGGTCGGCGGGATTCGCCGTGCGCGCGAGAGCTGCTGCGGGTCCTCCGATGCTTCGTACGCCAGCAACGCAATCAGCGTTGCGTTCCGCGCGACGTCGGGGAAGCTGATCTTGTCATACGTGTCGCGGTTCGTGTGCCACGTGTAGTCGGTGTAGTCATAATCCGACGACGTCAAGAAAAAGCCCGGGACGTCGCGGCACGCAAAAGGATCGCTGTCCGAATCTTCGTTGTGCGCAAGTCCAGGCTCTGCGATGAAGATCGCCGCCGTCAGGTCCGCCGGCATGCGGGCCATCCATCGCGCAAAGGCAGCGGGTGCATCCAGGAACCCATAGGTATCGACAGAGTCGATGTTCCCGGTCCCATTGTCCTGCGTGAGTTGCGCTTGCAGCCCCTTCAACACCTCGGGATGGTCCGCAGCAAACGCCGAGGAGCCGATCTCCCCCTCCTCTTCCCCACTCCAGTGTCCGGCGAGAATCGTCCGCTCCGGATGTGGATAGGCGAGCTTCAACAATCGCATCGCCTCCAGCATCACGATCGTCCCTGTACCGTTGTCCGTCGCACCGGAGCCCGCGTCCCACGAATCGAGGTGCGCCGACAGCATCACATACTGATCGGGATGTTCGGTCCCCTTGAGCTCTGCGATGGTGTTGTACACGGGCGATTCCGTCGGTGACACCGTCGCCTGCGCGATCGCCCTGACACGGGGGTGCTGATTGTGCTCGGCGAGCCGCGCGAGCAGGCTGTAGTCCTCACACATCACATCCCATATGGGCGTCTCGGTCGAGTAGCTCCCCATGACCTTGTCTACGCCCCACCCTTCCGACCAGCGGTTGCTCAGCAGCCCCGCGACCCCCGCGCGCGCCACCTCCATCATCAGGGCATGGCGATCGTGACCCGCCAGTGCAATGGATGCGCGCCACCGGGCCTCCGCCGAGTCCCGCGCGGCGAGAATGGCCTGGTACGTCGACGGCGCTGCCCATTCCCGCCAGCTCGAATCCGGGCGACAGCTGGGTTGGACTGGCGAAATGAGGAGGTACTTTCCCCTCCCGTTCGTGGTGAGCCACTGGGCGAACCCAGCGCTGTCGTGGACCTGGTCGGGCGTCGGTAGGGCGAGCACATCGCCCATGATACCGCTCGGAGGCGTTGTTGCGCTCCACGGCAGCTGGGTCGCCTCCAGCACTCGATCGCGGGGGGCAATGAGCGTGACGGAGCTCGGGCCGCGCGTCCAATCGCGCCAGGTCCCGTACTGCTCGTTCCGAACGGGGATACGCCAGTCGGTATAGATGTGGATCAGCCACTGGTTCGCAGCACGATTGGCCGGCGACCCAGTCAATCGGGGGCCGATCGAATCCATGAGCGCCTGCGCCAGTGCGGCGGTCTGGGAGTGGTGCATCCCCTCGTCATAAATCCGCTGCACCACCGGATCCGATGTCGGGAATCCGCGTGGCAGCGAGTCAGTTGCTGGTGCACCCTGCGCGACCGCGCGATGCGCCGATACGAGCAGGATGGGGACCACGCAGGCTGTCGAGCAAATGAGACGGGTCAGCGACGGACGACGGGTGGTTCCCATGTCGGCGACTCCTCGATCGAGATGGTTGCGACAGCGATAACTACCTCGGGCCAATCTAGTCGGTGGCCAACCGCCGGACTCGCACGCACACGCCGCGAGTATGAGGGGCTTGCTAACGGTCGATTGCGCGCCCACCTTCGACGCCCGGTCTGCTCATATGGTCAGTCGCCACATAGATCGAATTCGAGGGGAGGCCTGAGCCATGACGCGACACGCTTCGACACGCTGGACGCCCACCTTCTCGCAATCGCTCCGGGTCGCGATCGCATTGCTCTCGAGTGCCGCGGTCGCCAGCGCGCAGTTGGCCGACCCGGGGAGCGACCCGCGCGTCGGCCTGGCGGGCGGTCATTGGATTGATGCCGGGGAGGCCATCAGCAACCTCAACTTCGTCGCGCACAAAGATCGGCCGTCCGGATACTTCAATCCCGCCGACCGTGGCGACCTCTCAGTGGCTAACACCGACATCACGTTCCGTGACAACTTCCTGTTTCAGGGCAACGGACGCGGTGTCATGATCTGGGATATCTCGGACGCGGCGAATCCGACCTTGCGGTCCGCGACGGTGTGTCCTGGCGGCCAGGGAGACGTGTCCGTCTACGGCAACCTACTGTTCGTGTCGACCGAAGCCTTGAGTGGTCGCATTGACTGTGGCGCCCAGGGTGTGATGGATACGGTCAGCGCGGAGCGCATGCGCGGGGTACGCATTTATGACATCGCGGACATCGACCATCCCAAGCAGGTCGCGGCGGTCCAGACGTGCCGCGGGTCGCATACGAACACGGTCGTGCCCGATCCTGTGGACAAGAACGTCGTATATGTCTACGTGCAAGGCATCTCGCGGGTGCGGCCCGCCGCCGAGCTCGCGGGCTGCTCCAATCTGCCACCAGACCGCGATCCGAATACCTCACTGTTCCGGATTGAGGTCATTCGGGTTCCGCTCAACGCTCCACAAGATGCGAAAGTCGTCTCGACGCCGCGGTTGTTTGCGGACGCCAAGACGGGTGCGGTCAACGGGCTCGCCAAGGCCAATCACGGCGACACGCTTGCCGGCGTGCAGGCGACGTCAGAGACGAACCAGTGCCACGATATCACTGTCTACCCCGCGCTCGGTCTGGGGGCAGGCGCATGCTCAGGCAACGGCATCCTGATCGACATCCGTAACCCGGCCGAACCCAAGCGGCTCGCTGAAGTCAGTGACCCGAACTTCGCCTATTGGCACTCGGCCACGTTTAGTAATGATGGCAGTCGCATCATCTTCACCGACGAATGGGGTGGCGGATGGCTGGCACGGTGCCGTGCATCGGATCCGCCGAAGTGGGGTGCTGACGCCATCTTCACGCTGACGCCCGACCGGAAGCTCCAGCTCGATGGCTACTACAAGCTGTCCGCGCCGCAGTCGGCGCAGGAAAACTGCGTCGCCCACAATGGGTCGCTGATTCCCGTGCCAGGTCGCGACATTCTCGTCCAGGGCTGGTACCAGGGTGGAGTGTCCGTCTTCGATTTCACTGACCCGGCGCACCCTAAGGAGATCGCGTACTTCGACCGTGGTCCGCTCGATGCCAACAAGCTGCTGCTCGGCGGGTCCTGGGGCGCATACTGGTACAATGGCCATATCTACAGCTCGGACATCGGCCGTGGCCTCGATGTCTTCACATTGAAGCCGAGCCAGGACCTGACGCAGAACGAGATCGAAGCCGCGAACCTCGTACATCTCGACATCTTCAACCCCACCACGCAGCCGCGGATCACGTGGCCCGCCAGTTTCGCGGTCGCACGGGCCTATCTCGACCAGCTCGAGCGGACGAACGGCCTCGCGGCGGACAAGCTCGCAACGGTGAAAGGAGAGCTCGACCGCGTCGAGCATCTCGACGATGCGCAGCGAGGTCGGGCGCTACGCAAGCTGGCGAAGCAGGTGGCTGGCGAGGCGAAGGGCGCGCAAGACGCCGAGCGGGTTCGCTCGCTGGCCGCATCGATCACCGACCTCGCGAACCCGGCCGGCGAGCGTCGGGCCGGCATATAGAGGCCGGAACCGCTGCGGGTCTTGGACTCACGGGTTGCGACGCTGAGCGCACGATGCACGACCATTGATCGTCGGGTCGCGCCGTCTTGTGGGCTATCCCGATCGCTACCCTGTCGCTGACTGGCGCGGCCCTGCGAGCCCAAACGACCACACACCTCGTGTATCCAGTGGCCCGGCAAGTCGATCAGGTTGACGACTATCATGGGACACGGGTGCGAGATCCTTACCGTTGGATGGAGGATCTCGACTCCCCTGAGGTCGCCCAGTGGGTCGCCGCCGAGAATCGGGTGACGTCGGAGTACCTTGCGACGCTCCCCGATCGTGATCCGTTCAAGGCGCGCATGACTGAGCTGTGGAACTACCCTCGCGTGAGCATCCCGTTCTGGGAAGGGGGCCACTGGTTCTACCGTCGCAATTCGGGGCTCCAGCGACAAGCCGTCGTGTATACGCGGGACGCGCTCGATGGCCCCGAACGCATGCTACTCGATCCAAACCAACTCTCGCCCGATGGGTCGATCGCGCTAGCAGACTTTTCGCCATCACCCGACGACACCCACTTCGCTTACGGCCAGAGTCAAGGCGGCTCTGACTGGGTCACGCTCTATGTGCGGGAGCTCGCAACCGGAGCGAACACTGCGGACACGATCCGCTGGGTGAAGTTCTCGTCGGCGTCGTGGACCAAAGATGGAAAGGGTTTTTTCTACTCTCGGTATCCCGAGCCGCCCAAGGGAAAGGAGCTCGAGACCGCGCTTCGAAACCAGGCGCTCTACTATCACCGGCTTGGCACGCCGCAGGCATCGGATGCATTGATCTACGCCCGGCCCGACGAGCCCACGTGGTTCGTGGGTGGCAGTGTCGACGAGACGGGTCGCTTTCTCTTCGTGATGACATCGCCAGGGACCGACAAGAACGAGCTGTACATTGCGGACCTCGGCGATCCGCAGCATCCGTCCGTCAAAGCATCGATTGTCCCGATCGTGACCGGTCACGACGCCAACTACGTCCCGCTCGGTGTTGTGCGCGGTCGGATATTCCTTCGAACGGATTGGCATAGCCCCAACCGCAGGGTCATCAGCGCGCCGATCGCGACGCCAACGCGTCCTCACTGGACGGACGTGATTCCGGAGGGCACGACGCCGATCGAGGGCGCAACGCTGGTCGCGGGGCGCATCGGTGTCCTGACGCTGGAAGATGTATCATCCGTGATGCGCCTCTATGACCTGGCCGGTCATCTCGAGCGCGCGATCCCCGTGCCTGGACTTGGCACCGCGAGTGGCCTGATCGGCCGGTTCGACCGCCCGGAGGTTCTCTACGCGTTCACCGCGCCGCTCGTACCGACGGAAATCTTCGTATTTGATGCCGCGCGCGGAACGAGTCATTCATTCGAGCCACCACACTTGACGTTCGACCCGAGCGCGTTCGAGACCGAGCGCGTTTTCTACTATTCGAAAGATGGCACCCGTGTGCCGATGTTCATCACCCATCGCAAGGACATGCGCCGCGATGGGACGAACCCGACGATCCTCTACGCCTATGGCGGCTTCAGCATCAACATCACGCCGTCCTTCTCTCCGCCGGTCATCGCGTGGCTGGAGCGCGGCGGCGTGTACGCGACGGCCAACATCCGAGGCGGCGCGGAGTACGGCGAGTCCTGGCATCATGCCGGGATGTTCGAGAAGAAGCAAAACGTGTTCGACGACTTCATCGCGGCGGCGCAGTACCTGATCGAGGAGAAGATCACATCGCGAGCGCATCTGGCGGTGAACGGCGGGTCAAATGGCGGGCTACTCGTCGGGGCGGTCATGACGCAGCGACCCGATCTGTTCCAGGTCGCGTTGCCCCAGGTCGGTGTCATGGACATGCTGCGGTATCATCGTTTCAGCGGCGGCCAGGCGTGGGCCACCGAGTATGGCACGGCCGACGACAGCGTCGCATTCAAATACCTTTACGCCTATTCACCGCTGCAGAACATTCGGACTGGCGTCTGCTACCCCGCGACACTCGTCACGACCGCTGACCATGACGACCGTGTCGTGCCGAGTCATTCGTTCAAGTTCACGGCCACGCTGCAGGCCGCGCAGCCCATAACGCCGAACTGCGCGAGGCCGATACTGATTCGCGTCGAAGTCGAAGGCAGTCACGGATACCGGCCACTGGACCGGGCAATCGCCGAGGAGGCGGACATTTACGCGTTTGCGGCGGCGAATTTGGGGATGGCACCGAGCCGATAGGCCCGGGGCGGGTTGGCAGCACGCGCGGCTTGTTGTGGGCGCCGCGTGCGTTGTAGCCTGGGTACGCGGGCCGCTCATCAAGGCGCAGCAACCGGCACCGCTGGATACGACTCCGCGCCCTGTGGCTCACAAGGCGAAGCGCATGACCTCCGCCGACTCCCTTGTCATCCCCGCATCGGCGACGAAAACCGGGTGTGCTACAATCGAGATCCGTATCGGCGTTGCGGGCCACGCGACAGCGACACCTATCCCGGCATCGGGCTGCGGGCCGATCACGCCCGAGATCGCTGGAGCGGTGAGCATCGATGCTGCGGCCGGCGCGCTTCGGATACCGGTGGCACTCCACAATGCGGGAGAGGATTGGCTGCACGCTCCCGCGTCGGTCACCGCACGCAGCGGCGACAGCGTCTCCCGTCGTTGCGCGTACGACACCATCCTACGCCCGGCCAGCGGCCCGGCGACCACGGCATCGGACGGCTCGGTCGTGCTCGCGCACGGCGAGACGTCGGCCTCGTGCGTGATCACGATCCCACTCGTGCGCGGCACGGACCACCTCGAGGTCGCACTCAGCGCATCGGGGACCTACGCTTTCACGATCCCGGGGCGGCCGCCCGACGGCGTATCGCGCGACGAGCTACAGGATTCGCGATCCCCGGAAAACGTGGTCGCGGAGGATCCGCATTTTCCCGGACGCGTCGTCCGCAACAAGCTGTGGCTTCTCTTCCGTCGCGAGGCGACCGCAGAGGATCGGGAAGCCGCGATCGAGTCAGTGAACGGGATCGTCGTGGGCGGCACCATCCGCGGCAGCGGCAATCGATATCCCCCGCCTCACGGACCGCACGTCCAGCGGTACTACTACGTCCGCATTCCCGCGTATCCCGACAGCGGTGCCGCGCCACTCGAGCGAGCCATCGAGACGCTGGCGTTACAACCAGCTGTCCAAGACGTTCAACCGGACCTGTTGCCGCCGTAACCGCCGCGCGGCGGTTGTCTCCTTTCTGCTTTCTGTGGTTCTCCTTTCTACGGGCGCGCGAGCGCCCGTACGGACGGGGTGAGATTCGAACTCACGATACCGAGGTCATCGGTATGCCGGTTTTCGAGACCGGTGCCTTCAACCACTCGGCCACCCGTCCTGATGTTGCCACACAACAACTTACACCATCACCTGACCTACCCTCCTGACCCCGTGGGCCACTTCCTGGGCCACTTTCTGCGCTGTTCTTACGCACGGGCCACCTCCCGCGCCTCGGCTGGCCGCTCGACCGCCGGCGGGTCGTCCGTGACGAGCGCCCGCAGATGGTCCGGCACGAACCGATAGTAACCCATCGTCGTCTGAATGTCGCTGTGCCCCATCGCATGCATGACGGCGACCGGCGACTTCTCTGCGGCGAGCCAGTCGGTGACGCGCTTATGTCGCAGGTCGTGCTGGTGCAGCCCCGCGGGAAGTTTCGCACGCTTCGCGGCACTTTGGAACCCCGAGTGCAGCGACCCGATGCGCGCGCCCGCCTCGTGGTGACAGCGGCTCACGACCTGGTGCAGCACCCACGGCGTGGGCACCCTTCAGGCGCGTGGACGCGCGAAGCTCAAAAGATATTGCCGAGCCTAAGATGGGCGGCGGCCGCCGAATTTGTGCTGTCGGTAGCTTGTTTAGCCCTCTGCGCGTTCGTCGAGAGTGCGGGATGAAGGCTCGGCGGCCGCCGGCGTCGGCCTCGTCTCGGTCGGTGCACGAGAGCACCCACCGGTGATGGCAGCAGCAACTATCGCGGTAAGCAGGTAGAGTTTGCTCATTTTGCCTCCAGGGTTGATGGAGCAATCGCCGAAAGCATTCGGCTCCCCGATCATCTCCGGGCCGTTCCGATTCACAACTACAGCATATCGGAGCCCCGTATCTCGGACCTACCTAGTTTTTCTCAGAGAAGTAGGGCTGGACATCTTGTACGTGTGGCAAACCGCCGAGCGTACGAAGCGCTCGCTCCAGTGGTGCCGCTCCGCTGTCCGGGTGCGCCGAGATGGCGACGACAAAATACGACAGGACGTGAGCGCCGTGCCGCGGAGGGCCGACGCCGCGCTTGGCTACGCCGACGACCACCCCGTTGACAGCCTCCATTGCCGCCTCACGTCGCTCGGCCGATGCGCCTTCGCGGAACAGCCGCCGCGGCTTATTGCGCGCGACTCGTCCGGGAAAGTGCGGATCGCCCAAAATCACGTTCTCACGAGATCGCGAGTCCGCAAGCTCCGACAGCGGGATGGTGTCTGAGGGTGCCGCGGGGACAGTTAATACGTACCTCCCAGATCCCATCAGACTAATACGAAAGATTGTCACAGAGGGCGGCACCGCGAGGTCAATTGTGCGCGGCATCGATGTCGCACCCGGAGCGAGAACAACCGATCCCTCCTCCGCCGTAACCGGCGTCGAACCGACAGAGTACATCAGCGTGTCGTATGACCATCGAGCTAATCGTCCCTGCGCACGCACCGACCTGCCTTAGATCCGCAGCGACCTAAGAGGCCCCCGGCGGAAGGTCAGGCATTGACTCGGGTGTTCCCGCCGACACGAGTCCCAGAGCGGCCACGGAACCGACCACAAACCACCAGCCGTTGAATTGCGGCCTCAAACACCTCGGAGCGCCACAACCGGGTCAACGCGAGCGGCGCGGCGAGCCGGTCCGTAACAGGCGAGTGTCACCGCCGCGCCAACGACGAGGCCCGCGCTTAGGAACGCCACAGGATCGAGCGGCCGGACACCGACCAACCAGCGGGCTAGCAGACCCGTGCCTAGAAAAGCGAGGCCGAATCCGGCGAGTCCGCCGATCGCGGCTGCTCGCAGACCGCGCATGACAAATGATCTAACCAGCTCGCGCTGCTGGGCGCCGATCGCGAGGCGAATCCCGATCTCGCGCGTGCTCTGTGCGACATAGAAGGCGGTGATGCCGTACAACGCGACGACGCTCAGGCACACCGCGAGGATCGCCGCGAGCAGGAGGATGAAGCCACTCACACGCACGTCCGCATACCCGTCGCTGATTTGGTCGGTGAGCGCCTCTGCCTCGGTCATCGGCACGGCGGGATCGATCCCCGCAATCACCCGACGCATTGCCGGCAGTGCAGCGGCCGGGTCGCCTGCCACGCGTACAGCGAACCGAGCATCAACCTGCGGTTCAAAATCGTTCTGCCAGAAAGGAACGAAGGCCATTCGACGGCGGAGACTCCATTCTCGTTGTGGAGGCGGTAGTCGCGCACGACACCCACAACCTGACACGGAATGCTGTCGAGCACGATCGTCCGCCCGATCGCGCTGGCACGTGGCCAGAGGCGTTGAGCGAACGTGGCGTTGACGATCGCGACCCGGGGCGTGTTGTCGCGATCGTAGTCGGTAAACTCGCGTCCAGCGACCATCGGGACATGGAGGGTCTCAAAAAAATGCGGAGAGACCTCACGGTATTCGACCTGGTCAGGCGGGAGCCCAGGGCGAGCAACCGCACCGGGCAGGCTGAACGGCAGGTCGCCGGGCGTGCTCCCCCACAATAAACCCCTGTCCGGCGAATATGCGACGCCCTGGACACCGGGCATGCCCCGAAGCCGCCGCACGGTTTCCCGCAAGAACTCTTGGGCCTTGGCTGGCGGGTAATGCAGGATCTGGGGTCGCAGTCGGAAGACCGCCACGTGCAGCGCGTCGAAGCCTTCTCCGCCTCGTAGACGCTCGAAGCTTTTCACGAGCAGGCCGGCCGCGACCATCATCACGATACAAACGGCAACCTGAAAGGCGATGAGCAGCTGCCGCGCGCGCGTCTGGGTCGGCTCCCCAGTGGCGAGGCGGCCGGCCGGGTCGATGCGCGAGACATGCAACGCGGGTCCCACCGCGAGCAGGACGGCAGTCAGCAGCGAGACGCCCAACGCAAAGAGCAGGGCGTGGCCATTGACGGAGAAATTGAAGCGGTTTTGATGGCCTTCGTAGCCGACTCCGAAGAGATTCGATAAGGCCTCAGCTCCGAGCCGCGCGATCGCCACGCCGCCTGCACCACCGACGACAGCGAGCACGAGACACTCGGCGAATAGCTGGCGCGCGAGACGCGCCCGCCCCGCTCCCAGGGATGACCGAATGGCCAGTTCCGTCTCCCGTACGCTGACGGATGCGAGCAGCAAGCCTCCGAGACTGGCACACGCGATGATGAGCAGGAAGCTCGCAATGGCGCTCAGTAGCCTTGCCAGGTCCACGAAGTAGCGTTTCCCCTCAACACCGACCGCAGCCTTCACGAGCACCGGACTCGAGGAATCCGCGGGGTCGGAGAGGACCGTCAGCACCTTGGCCATGCTCCCGACCTCGGCCTGCGCGGTCGCCAGCGATACACCCGGCCGGAGACGTCCCAGGATTTGGAGAATGCTGCACGGTGGTTGCTGCTTGAAGGGATCGCACCACCGATACCCTGTGCGAAACATCATCAATGGAATCCAGAGTTCGTCAACGACTCCACCTGGGACGACCCCATTGAAGCCGTCGGGGGCAACGCCGATGAATGCGAAAGTCTCGGGTGTTGATGCGGATGACTTGACCCAACACGCGAGACTCTCCGCCAAAGCGACGCTGCCACAGGCCGTAGCCAATCACGGCCACGGCATCACGGTCCGGCACCACGTCTTCTGACGCCGTGAAGAACCTGCCGAGGCGCGGCCGGACGCCGAGCGTCGAGAAATAATTGCCGGACACGACCGCGCCCTGGATCTCTTCGGACTCGTCGCCGGTCGTCACGTAGAGGGGCGCCGTGGAGTAGTGAGCCACGATCGCGTCGAACGCAGGGGCATGGTCGCGCAGCAGCCGGTACGCCGCGACACTCACGAAACCAATCTGATCAGGTCCGGGGGCGGGGCCGATCCGAACGAGACGGTCGCTGCGTGGCGCGGCGAGTGGTCGGAAAAAGAATGGCATCGACGAAACTGAACACCGTCACTGAGGCGCCGATGCCCATGGCCATCGCGAGGACCCCGGCCGCCGCCAGCCCGGAACGCCGACGAAGCACGCGCACGCCTTGGCGCATGTCGCGGCCGAAGTCCCCGATCAGTCGGCGCGCGCTACGTAGAACGCGACGGAACACGCCGCTCGGACGCCGCTCGGAACTCCGCATGGCTGCCTCCGGGGTGCTAAACGGCCGCCGTCTGGACGCGGCCGGCGGCCCGACGTCGGAACAATTTCCCTTTCGGGCTTACAGTGCGGCAATAGGGACCCTTCCGTCAACCCGCGCATTCTACACCGTCGACATAGCCACTCAGGAACTCGATCGCCAGACCGACGACGGAGCGACACGCGAACATCGGCGGTGGGCGCAGTCGACGTGATGGCGGAATCCATCGTGACCGCGCATCGCCTGGTGCTCATTTCAACCGTGCTGGCCGTCGGTGCGCTGGGAGCAGGGGAGCTGGCGGGTCACCTTTTCCGGGACAAGCGCGGAGCGGCGATCGGGATCGACTGCTCGTCGTGGGGTTCCTTCTCATCCGCGATGCGCGCGTCGCGTCGACCGCACGGCATCGATCACGGGCTGATTGAGCCATGCATCGCTGGGGCTCATCACGCATATGGACGCAGGCGGGACGTGCCCGCACGTGCGGGTACGGGCGCCATCAGGCCCACACAGTCTCCGATATAACACTGTCGGTGGCGCGGGGCATCGCCGTAACTTCTTGATTAATGAACGCCCAAGTGACACCCTTGGACGTCTCGGGAAGCCCAGCCGAAGGTCCTGTGCGCCTGTTCGGCCTAGCGCTGATCGGGTTGCTCGTGGTCGCGGCGATCACTGTCTGGTTGCTGGTAGCGCGCAGTCCCTTCATCCAAGAGGACGACATGGACCAGCCGAGCCGCGTGGGTCAATTGTATGGCTACGCCGTCTGCCTGATCGCAGTTCTGATCGGCGTGTTCACCGTCAACTCCCTCATCAACAACGCAGTGACGCTCGCATTGCCGGGCGCAGCGCTCCAGGCGAACTACTTTCAGCCGTCGCTGACATCGTTCGAGGCTTACCTAGCTACGCGCGGCCAAGAGCGCCAGACCGACGCGGGAGCGGCGGCGACCGCGCCTCGGCCCGACACTCTTTCACCGCCCGAGCTGCGGACCCGCTACGAGGCGCTGCGAGGCGACAGGCTCGCACGCGAGCGCGAAGACGCCCTGCGCTCACTGATCTCAAGTGCCGTCCTCCTCGCGCTCGGCATTGTCCTGTTCGTTGTTCACTGGCGATGGCTCGGCCACTCTTTTGGCGGACGACGACCTGCGGCACGGGTGGTCCCGCCGCAGGTCGGATGAAAGACGGGGGCCTCTCGATGGGAGAGGCCCCCGTGTTCTACACGTTCGTGGCGCTCGTGGAGGCACCAACGAACGGTAGCCGCGCCGTTTGTGTCATCCCGTTGTATCAATATCCCCGAACGGTAGTAACCCGTCGTCGTCCGGAAATCGAGGACAGGATTTCGTTCTGATGTGGGAGGACGATTCATGAAGCGCAGAAACTTTCTTGCGTTGAGCGCTGGAGCTGCGGGCGTAGCGTTTCCGATTGGCCCAGCAGGGCTGTGGGCATTAGGCGCGCTGGTGGAAGCACCCCAAGCGACAGCGAGGCCACCTGTGCTCGTCCGGTCGGGCTTCACCCGCAAACCCGACGGCACCAATGCGCGCGCGCCCTCGCCGTCAGGGATGTTCGACACCGAGGTGGTTCGTTCTTCTGACTCCGAGCAGCGGCTCGCCATCTTTGTGTTTCCCTCGGGAGACCATCACCCCTATCGCGGCGCCCCGCTTCACGTCCATCACAAACAGGACGAGTGGCTCTACATCTTGGCGCGCGAATTCGTCGCCGAGGTCGGTGGCAAGCACATGCGCCTCAACCTTGGTGATTCCTAGCACGTCGCGCCGACGATGACTGACGCGTCGACAAACTGTTTCGGACGCAGATGAAGCAAGCGCTGACCCAAGGGCCCTGCATTCATCCCACCGCCGAACGGCGCCGACGGAATGACTGCGCTTTTGTCGGAGGACTCACACTCGGCCACCCGTCCAACGCGTACAATCTATCGCATCGCAAGGTCTGCCTGTCGCGCCCCACCGCGCCGCCCACCGGTGTTGTAGCACGCCATCTAACGACTGGAGGCGGCGGACGCAATACGGGGTGGCGCTACGCGCGTTACGCAGCCTTCGGCTACAGATCGAGGTGGATCATTGCGGCGGGTAGGGGCGACGCACGCGTCGCCCCTACCCGCCTACGACCGCATCGTGAGCGGCCACTGGCATCGTGCGCCCGAGCCGACGATGCCACGGCCCCTACCGGCCTGTGACGGTGTGGTGTCAGCCCGCCGGCATCGTACGCCGCACCGCAAAGAAGCTCGAGAGGACGGCGCCGCACTCCTCTGCCATCACGCCGCCCAGCACTTCGGGCCGATGATTGAGTCGCGAATGGCGCAGGACATCGCCGACCGACCCCGCCATGCCGGCCTTGTCGTCCCACGCCCCGAACACCACCCGTGATACTCGCGCGAGGACGATCGCGCCCGCGCACATCGCGCACGGTTCGAGCGTCACGTAGAGCGTACAGTCCGCGAGGACCGGCGTGCTCAGCGCCGCGGCGGCCGCGCGCAACACGATCAGCTCCGCGTGCGATGTCGCATCACGGTCGCGGCGACTCCGGTTCGGGGACGACGCGACGATGGCATCGCGCGCGACCACCACGGCCCCCACGGGCACCTCGTCGACCGCCTGCGCCGCGTCCGCCAATAGCAGCGCGGCCGACATCCACCGTCGGTCCGCGCTGGAAACGGGCCGCGCGTCGCTATGCATGAACCGCAACCACGCCAGCTACCGTCGCCCCTTCCCGCGCCCCCCGGTTTCCCGACGCGGTCCACCTCCCCCGTCCGACCCCACACCTACGGGCTCGCCCTGCGCGGGCACGACCTCGAACCCGAGCTGACCGTTCGCCTGTGCGGTGACCACGATGTGGTCGCCCTCGTTGTATCGGCCGTCGAGCACGCCCATGGCCAACGGGTTCTGGATCAACCGCTGCAGCGCCCGCTTGAGCGGACGCGCACCATACGCCGGATCGTAGCCCTCCACTGCGATGACCCGTCGCGCTTCCGGCGTCAGCTCGATCGTCAACTTCTTCTCGGCGAGCAGCCGCTCGAGGCGTCGCAGCTGCAGCTCGATGATCTTGCCGATCTCCTCTTCGCCCAGCGGACGGAACACGATCACGTCGTCCACGCGGTTGAGAAACTCCGGCCGGAAGTGCTGCCGCAACGCCGCGAGCACCTGCGCCTCGACCTCCGCCCAGTCGGCGGCCGCGTGCTCCAGGATGTACGTGCTCCCGATGTTCGACGTCATGATCACGACGGTGTTGCGGAAATCCACCGTGCGCCCCTGCGAATCGGTCAGGCGCCCGTCATCCAGGATCTGCAGTAGGATGTTGAACACATCAGGGTGCGCCTTCTCGATCTCGTCGAACAGAATCACCGCGTACGGGCGCCGCCGAATGGCCTCGGTGAGCTGGCCCCCTTCCTCGAAGCCGACATAGCCCGGTGGGGCGCCGATGAGGCGCGCAACGGCATGTTTCTCCATGTACTCCGACATGTCGATGCGGACCATCGCCTGCTCGTCGTCGAAAAGAAACTCCGCCAGCGCGCGCGCTGTCTCGGTCTTGCCGACGCCCGTCGGGCCCAGAAAGATGAACGACCCGATCGGCCGGTTCGGGTCCTGCAGACCCGCACGCGCCCGCCGTACTGCGTCGGCGACGGCCTGCACCGCTTCCCGCTGACCGATCACCCGGGACGCGAGGACCTCATCGAGATGCGTGAGCCGCTCGCGCTCGCCCTCGAGCATCCGCGACACGGGGATCCCCGTCCACTTGGCGACGACTTCGGCCACGTCATCCGCTGTGACCTCCTGGTGCAGGAACTGCGGGCCGCCGTCCGATGCGCTCGCCAGCTGGGCTTCCGCTCGCCGCATGTCCTGCTCGAGCTGCGGGATACGCCCGTACGTGAGCTCGGCCGCGCGTCCGAGATCTCCGACACGGGTCGCCTGCTCCGCCTGCCCGCGGACGTCGTCGATTTCCTGTTTCAGCCTGCCCACCTGCGAGAGCGATTCCTTTTCCCGCTGCCACTGCGCCTTCATCCCGGCCGACCGCTCACGGAGCTCGCTCAGCTCGCGCTCCAGCGCATCGAGTCGCTCTCGGGACGCTTTGTCCTTCTCCTTGCGCAGCGCCTCCCGCTCGATCTCGAGTTGCATGATCCGACGCTCCACTTCGTCGATCTCCTGTGGCAGCGAATCGATCTCGATCCGCAGCCGGGACGCCGCCTCGTCGATGAGATCAATGGCCTTGTCCGGCAGGAATCGATCGCCAATGTAGCGATTCGACAGCGTCGCCGCCGCGACGATCGCACCGTCGGTGATACGCACGCCATGATGCGCCTCGTAGCGCTGCTTGAGCCCCCGAAGGATCGCGATCGTGCTTTCGACCGATGGCTCGCCCACGTAGACCGGTTGGAAGCGGCGCTCCAGGGCGGCGTCTTTCTCGATGTGCTTTCGATACTCATCCAGCGTCGTCGCCCCGACCACGCGCAACTCGCCTCGCGCCAGCATCGGCTTCAACATGTTGCCGGCGTCCATGGCCCCCTCGGCTTTCCCCGCGCCGACGATCGTGTGCAGCTCATCGATGAACACCACGAACTGCCCCTGGGCATCCGTGATCTCTTTGAGCACGGCCTTGAGGCGCTCCTCGAACTCCCCGCGGTACTTCGCGCCGGCGATGAGCGCGCCGAGATCGAGCGAGACGAGGCGTTTGTTCTTGAGCCCCTCGGGCACGTCGCCATTGGCGATTCGCTGCGCCAGCCCCTCGGCGATCGCCGTCTTGCCCACGCCGGGCTCTCCGATGAGGACCGGGTTGTTCTTTGTCCGGCGCGACAATACCTGGATGACCCGGCGAATCTCCTCGTCCCGGCCGATGACGGGGTCGAGCTTGCCCTTGCGGGCCGCGTCCGTGAGGTCGCGGGTGTACCGCTGCAGCGCCTGATACTGGTTTTCGGGGGTCTGGTCCGTCACTCGGTGCGAACCCCGCACGGCCTTGAGGGCGTCGAGCAAGGCAGTGTGGCTCGCACCGACTCCCTCCAACAGCCTCCGGCTCTCGGCGCCCCGGACATCCGACAACGCCAGCAACAGGTGCTCCGTCGAGACGTACTCATCCCCGAGCGACTGCGCCTCTCGCTCGGCTCGATCGAGCACGCTGTTCAGCTCACGAGAGAGTGTCGGCTGCGCGTTGCTCTGCTTGGGGAACCGCCCGACCTCCTGCTGCAGCTGCTCCCGCAGGGCCGCCACGCTGACGCCGAGCTTCTGAAGAACCGGCACGACGATTCCTTCGTCTTGCTGCAGCAAGGCTAGCAGGAGATGGGTATCATATACGAGCGGATTGCCGTTCTCGCGCGCGAGCGCGACTGCCGCGTTCAGCGCCTCACCCGACTTGACTGTCAGCTTGTCCGGATTGACCACTTTCTTATCCCGTCCTGGATGGATCTCGAAAGATATCGTGCCCCAACCGCAGATCATTGGATGCCGATCGGTCCGCGCCGGGCCAGACCGACGCCCGCGTCGCCCAACCGCCCCGTACCTGTCCGGCGCGCCCCACTAGGCCGACCGTTCGCCCGCGCTGCGCTGCTCGCCGCGACGCTCACCTCCGCGGGATGCAAGAACCGGCCGCGACCGGGGGATCTCACTGATTCCACGTTCGTCGCGGTCATGGCGGAGCTCCGCCGAGCAGTGCAGCCAGGAGGCGCGGAAACCACACGCGACAGTGCAGGACGCCAGGCCGTGCGCGACTCGATCCTACGGAAATACCACGCGACGGCCGCGACAGTCGAGAGCACGGCGAGCCATTTGGCCGATCGGCCGGCGCACGCCAACGAGATCCTGCAGGCTATCGACCGGAAGGTGGAGGCGCTGGCGCAGGCCACGCCGCAGCGACCGGCGCCGCCGCCCCCATCCAATCCACCATCCAACCGGGCCGCACCTTCCACGCTTCCCAAATCGGGAGCCCTCGCGGTTCCCCAGCCCAAGCACCCGACGCCCGTCAACCCGCCGCACACGTAAGGAACCGGGCGACGCAGGCGTGTGCGCCACGCCAGACTCTAAGTGCTAATCCGTTGTGTGGTCGGCCGCGGCGAGACCGACAGGAGTCTTACCGCTGGATGAGCATCTTGCGCGCGGCTACCGGTTTGCCATTGATCTCGAGGCGGTAGAGATACAGCCCCGACGCAACCGGGCGATTCGTAGCCATCCCCGTGCCGTCCCAGTACGCTGTGTACTGACCGCACGTCAATTCCAACTCTTGCACCGCTTGGCCGATCGGAGCAGAGCTGGCGCTAGCGTCGATGATGACGGGAACCGCCACCGGCTGCGCCAGCAGATTGTACACCTTGAGACTCACGTGATATCGACGCCCGGGGTCAGAGCACGCGGGCGGATTGCCGACACTGAATGGAATGCGGGTCGCGGGACTGAACGGATTCGGATAATTCTGTCCCAACGCGAGCAGCGCGCCCTCCTGGTGCTTCGTGGCGCTCGGCACTGATCCAGGCTGCCCCGTCTGGGCCGCCGCTCGAGACGGCGCCAGAAGCGCGCATGCACCCACGACAACAGCCGCCACCGGGACTAGCCAACCGGTGGTGCGACCACTGCGCTGTCGGGCACGTACATCACGCCAAGTGCTGGTTCCCTTGCGGGACACCATCAGAACGCTCCAGGCTGACAAAAGAAGGCGGTTACTGGCTCCTTGTCGCGAGCAACGGGATGTCTTCGGCTGGAAACGGTAGTTCATTTTCGCCGACTGTCAAGCCAGACCCGGGAATACCGTACCCTGTACTGCATCACGTGTTCCAAATGGCCCGGTCCGCAGTCCGGCGGAACGGACACCATCTCCTGTAAGTCTTTGCGGGCCAACACAAACATGAGCTCGCCTCATAGGACCCCCAACCCAACCAGCTCTACGTGCGTCTTACCCCAACCGAGGGCGTGACTGCTCGACGCCGCCGGGGCCGGATCCTCGCTGCTCGGCCAACACCCGCCCGGTCGACCGCCGTTCCGTCACACCGACCCGATCGAAATACTCCAACAGCGGGATGAGGTACTTACGCGAGACGCCCAAGAACTCCCGTAGCTCTGCAGGGCCGTACTCCCGACCCGGCACCATGCCCGCGCGAAGCGCTTCGGTGAGTCCTCTGACCGTTTCCACACTGTAATAACGATCCGACTCGACCTGTTGTGTCAGACCCTTCCGTTCCAGCAGGCGGAGGAGACTGGCGACGGTATCCTGCGATTGGCCAAGCCCGGAGGCCGCCAGCTCGGACACTGATGGAGGCTCCCGGCCGGCGAGCGCCACGACCTGTGTGATTTGCGCCAGCGCCGCCTCTTCGGCTGCCGTTAACCGAACCGAGTGCCCGTGTCTGCCGACCAGGCCGCGCTCGACGATCAGCGTGCGTCCACGAACCAGGCGACCAAGAACGAAATCCGTGAGCGCAGCGGCGGCCTTGAGCGCACTTCGCAGCGACTGGAGCGACAGGCCCTCCTCCAGCGGTGCTCGCTCGTGGTGCGCCGTGACGAGTTCCATGACGCGCCGCTCGAGCTCCTCCACGGCCGTACGATCGAAGAGCGACCCGTCGATCAGCTCGGGATTGCCGGGCAGCGCACGCACCAGCTCACGGACCTCCGAGGGACGTGCTCCGGCGCGGACGGCCAGGACATCGCACGCGAGGCCGTGGGACCCAGCATCTCGCACCATCGCGCTGATCCGCTCAACGATCGTCTGGCCGGCGACGGGCCACGGGCGCACGCGGGGATGCCCGGGTGCGGCGTCCGTGATCGTCCCGCCTCCGATAGTCGCGACCACGCCGCCGGTGCGCAGCACGAACCGATCACCAGCGCGCGCGGCGATCGGCTCATCGAGCGCGATACGCACGGGCAACGCGCCCATCGGACCGCCGTCCGCCGGCTGCGTCCCGCCTCGTCGATCTGCTTCCGGTCTGCGCGATGGGCCTGCGACGACTCGAGCCGCGACGTCGCGTGTCCCGAGGTGCAGTTGGACGCGAGAACGAGGTCCGGGGATTGTCACGCCACCCAGAAAGGCGACATCCGCGCGCACGACATCGACGGGCTCCCACGCACCGTCGGTCACAAGCGTGGAGCCGCGTAGCACGTCCGCGACGTCGACGCCACCCAAGTTCACGGCAAGACGAGACCCTGGCTCCGCAACGTCGACGGATCGTCCGTGCGTTTGCAGCCCGCGCACGCGCGCTCGGTGCCCGCCAGGCAAAATCCGCACGGTGTCGTCCTTGCGAAGCTGTCCGGACCACACGGTGCCGGTGACCACTGTCCCGGTCCCCCGCACGGTAAACGCGCGGTCCACGGGCAGGCGAAAGAGATCATCGACCGGTCGATGCGGTGCGCTCGCTGCGGCCGCCGCAATCGCGCGCCGGAGCTCATCGAGGCCGACGCCCGTCACGACCGACACCGGCACCTGTGCCGCCTGCTCGAGCGGCGACCCCGCGACTGCTGCGGCCACATCATCGCGCACGAGTGCCAGCCAATCGGCGTCAACGAGATCCACTTTGGTGAGTGCAACCACACCGGTAGGGATCCCGAGGAGCCCCAGAATGGCCAGGTGCTCCCGCGTCTGTGGCATCACGCCTTCGTCCGCTGCGACGACGAGCAAGGCCAAATCGATGCCCGAGGCTCCTGCGAGCATGGTGCGCACGAATGCCTCGTGTCCAGGCACATCGACGACGCCGATCGTGCCGACGCCTGGGAGGACCAGCGGCGCGAACCCGAGCTCGATCGTGATCCCCCGCCGCTGCTCCTCCGGCAGTCGATCGGTGTCGACACCGGTCAACGCGCGGACGAGCGCGGTCTTACCGTGGTCAATGTGTCCCGCAGTCCCGAGGATCATGCGCCCCTATGGGGACGGCGCCTGCCCAGAGAGCGCGGCCTGGCCGGCACCTCCAACCGCGGGAGGCACGTCCCACGCGCTCCGCTCCCACACATCGAACGCGCGCAGGTTGCGCCCTTCCAACAGATGCTCGGTGAGAAACTCGCGCAGGAGTCGCTGGTGGGCGCGACCATCTCCCTCATGTGTCAGCGTCCAGGCATCACCGCGAATCCACGCACGCAGCGCATCTCGAGCGGTGGTCGGCAACACGCGATTGCCCCGACGCGTCGCGCCACACGCCGCGCATAATGTCCCGCCCCCGGTATGGCTGAAGCTCGCTCGCTCTGTCCGAGGCACGGGCGCGTCACAGCTGCTGCAGGCGTCGACCGTCGGGGCGAATCCGAGGCGTGCGACGATCAGCCACGCGCCACCCAGTGCAGCGTCACGCGCACGACCCGTTTCGTCACCGGCGGTGAGGATCGCGTCCAACGCATCACGGACCGCATCGTACAGCGCGGGCTGTGCGTCGTCCTTGGCGAATCGCAACGCCAGCTCGGCCATGGCCGCCGCACTCGTGAAACGCTCCAACGATGTGGCTAGACCGGTACGCGAGCGCGTCACGTCGAAACCCGTCAAGGTCTGCAGCTCTCGATTGGGTCGCATCGAGAGCTGCGCCTCGCCCTCCGCGAAGAGATCGACTGCCGTGCCGTATCGGGACCTGGTGCGCCGGGCGCCCCGGGCGAGCACCGATTGGACCCCCGCCTCGCGGGTCAGCAACCGGTAGATCCGGGACGTCTCCAGGTAGTCGAACGCGTGGAGCACCACCGCGGCGGTGGCGAGCAGGGCCATGGTGAAATGTAGCACGGCCGCTAAAGCGGCCCGAGAACTCTCGGGCGCCTTGGCGCCCGTTACTTCCCACCGGTGGCGAGTCGCAGGCCCACCATGATGATCCGACCAGGTGCCGCGTACGAATACACCTCGTCATACTGTCGATTGAGCAGATTGCTCACGCGGACGGTCAAGCTGGCACCGCGCCCGCCAGCGCTCCCTGGCGTGAGACCGAATTCGCCCGCCAGGTCGACCGTCGTGTAGCCCGGGAGTACCACTCGCGCCGTCGTTGCGGTCGCCGCGTTGAAGTTGATGTCATCCCGCGTCCCGACGAACCGCACCGTGCCGCTGACCGAGCCCCGCGATGCCAGATCCTGGCTCAATGTCCCGCTGAACTGGTGCGTCGGTCGCCGAATGAGTCGTGATCCGATCAGATACTCCGAGTAGCCGCTCGTATCGACGCCATTGTCGGTGACTCGCGTGTCGAGATACGTGTACGCCAGGTTGAGAGTCGAGCCATTGACGGGCCCGACGAGCGCTCCCAGCTCCACTCCGTCCGCGGTGGCGCCCGCGATGTTCACATAATTCGCGCTGTCAGGGGGATGACCAGCCACCGGGACACCAGCAGGCGAATAGTCGATGATGTTGCGGAAGAGCTGATTGAAATACGTCGCTGAAAGTGACATGTGCGAGCCGGCCGGCGCTTCGGTGATCCCCGCCTCCCACCCGAGCGTATGCTCGGGTTGCAGCGTCGGATTACCGACGTCGAACGGCTCCGTCGAAAAATTCTGCTCGAAGGTCGGCTCCTTGAACGACGTGCCGAGGTCCGCGTGGACCTGCGTGCCTGGGGTGAGGACAAAGCCCGCGCCCAGCCGGTAGGTGGCGTCGGTCCCAAACGCGTTGTCGTGGTCGACGCGGACCCCGGCCGTCAGCGACACGTTGGGCCCGGCGTTCGCGAGCAGCTGGGCGTACCCGGCCTCGATCCGACGGAAGTACGCCACCGGTCCCGTCACCGATGTGTCGATCCCGCCGAAGTTGAACACGTCGAAGAACCGGTCACGCTCGCTCTGCCCTTCGAGACTGCCGCCGAGCGTCACGACCGCGGCGCGGCCGGCGCGCGCGTCGAAGTGGAGATCCGCGTTCAGTCGGCGATACACGTCGCGGTCGAACGAGATGAACGTACCGGTCGTGTCGGCCGGATCATCCTGCGGGTTGATATCGGCTGCATCGTCGTTGTCGGCCGACAGACTCAATCGCCCATCGAACGCCGAAGAAAATGCATGCCCGGCATCGAGTCCAAACGACGATCCCTCGTCGCGGCGGTGCTGGTTGCTATCAACCGGCGTCCCGTCGGACACGGTGGGAAAGTGGTAGTCGCCGGTGTGATATCGTGCATTGAGCGCGAGCGTGGAGCTGGTGCCCCGGCCGATGTCGAGGTGCCCACCGAGCTCCCCGTTGGTGTACTGATTGTTGAACGGCAGGATGCCAGAGGTCGTCTCGCGAACGCCACCGAGCGAGTATCCCACGGATCCCGCGCTGCCCGAGACGTCGGCCGATCCGTCGAACGACTTGTAGCTGCCGCCACTCAGGTCCAGCGATGCCTCAGGGGGGCCGTTTCCTCGTTTGGTGAAGATCTGGATCACGCCGGTCATCGCATCCGATCCGTACAGGACGCTCGTCGGCCCGCGAACGATCTCGATCCGGTCGATGTCGGCGGTGGTGAGATTCTGGAAGTAGTACACACCTCCCGGTTGGTTGAGCGGCACGCCGTCGAGCAGGACTTTGACGTAGCCACTCTCGCCGCCGCGAAAGAACAGCGAGGTGAGACCTCCCATCGAGCCCGTTTGGACGGGCGAGGCCCCGGCCACATCGCGAAGCGCGTCCGTCACCGAGACGATGCCACGAGCCTGCAGCTCTTGCCCGGTGATGACTGTGGTGGAGCTAGTCGGGACAGACTGGGCGAAGGGGACGCGGGTCGCAGTCGACGACCACGGGCTGGAGGTGACTCGTATCCGGTGCGGACGACGCGCCCGGACCGGCAGGCTGGACGGAGATCTGCGCGTGCGTCGTGCGCGCGCCGAGGACAAGCAGTGCAGTCGCGAGTGCGCCCGATAGCGTTGAGACGGCTGGTCGCCGTCGTCGCACGAGGGAGTCTGGCATCATGAAGGCGGCCCTGCAGGTGAGCGTGGAACGTCGCGTGATCGCAATGGGATGAGCATCGGCGCGCCGACGGCGGGGTCTCGCCCGACGACGAGCGGCCAATCGTAGACGCGTTCGAGTGTCGGTCCTGCCATGACGTCGACCGGGGAGCCCGTGGCAGCCACGAGCCCGCGATGGAGCAGTACCACTGTCTGGGCGAACCGCGCCACGAGGTTGAGCTGATGCGTGATGAGCAGCACGGCCATACCGCTTGTGGCGAGGCTGGCTAGCAGCTCGAAGACCGCCATTTCGTGTCCGACATCGAGAAACGTCGTCGGCTCGTCGAGCACGATGGTGTCGCCGCCTTGCGCCAGCGCGCGGGCGATGCGCACGCGTTGCCACTCGCCGCCGGACAGCTCGTCGGTGTGCCGGGACAGGAGGTCTTCGACTGCCGTTCGCGCGACTGCGTCGCCGACGGCGGTCGCATCGGTAGCGGTACTCCGGCCCCACACGCCGACGTGGGGAAAGCGGCCGAGGGCCACATACTCCCGCACCGAAAGGGAAAAGCCAGATCCTCGCGCTGTGGCACGACAGCCACATGACGAGCTGCGACCCGCAATGGCACGGATGCGAGGGGTACGCCGTCGACCAGGATGCGTCCGCCCGCGAGTGGGATGCGACGCAGGACCGCACGCACGAGTGTGCTCTTGCCACTTCCATTCGGACCGGTCACTGCGGTGATCTGCCCATAGGCTGCGACGAGAGTCACGCCAGCGACAGCGAGGCTCGCTTGTGCAGGGTATCGGATCTGGACGTTCTCGAAGGCGAGCGCAGCCGCACGCTCCGGTCGACCCGACGCGAGGGTAGGTGTCGCACTCATGTCGCCGCCAGGCGTCGGAGTTGCCACAAGAAGAAGGGGACGCCCAACAGCGCCGTCACAGCTCCCAACGGCAACTCGGCGGGGGACGCGCCACTCGAGCGACGACATCGGCCGCGACGACGAGCACCGCTCCCACGAGAGCTGATCCCGTGAGGAGCACTCGGTGCCGCTGCAGTCCAGCGGCGCGGACGATGTGCGGGACGACCAGACCGACGAAGCCGATCAGTCCCGCGGCCGCTACGGTCGCTGCGGCCAACAACCCCGCCGCCAGAAAGACCCGGCGGGCAGCCCGTGGGACGTCTACGCCCAGCGACGCTGCGGCTTCGTCGCCGAGCGCCAGCGCGTCGATCTCCCGGGCCCACGCCACCAGGGCGCCGCCGCCCAGAAGCACGTAGATCGCAAGCCATTCCACGCGACCCCAGTCGGCGGCATCGACCGATCCCATCATCCACCAGAGTGCGCCGCGCACCGTCTCGGGCGGTGCGACGGCGTACGCCACCATGATCGCGGCATTCGCGAACGCACCGACGACGACACCTGCCATGAGCAGGAGGCGGACATCCGGGCGCCCGCCGCCGGCCGCGCGGGCTACACCCAGTACGACGGCGGTTGCGACACCGGCACCGGCGAACGCGGCGAGTGGCACACCCACGGCGACGCTCGCACCTGCGGCGACCGCGATCACGGCACCGACGGCCGCGCCACCGGAGACACCGAGCAGGTAGGGTTCGGCCAGCGCGTTGCGAAGCGTGCCCTGCATCGCGGCGCCGCTCATCCCGAGAGCGGCCCCGACGCACGCTGCGAGCACGACTCTCGGCAGTCGAACGGCCTGGATGATTGCGGTGTTCGTCGCACCGGAGCGCCCGATCAGACCGGACCAGACAGCCCCGGGGACAATGCGACCGGGCCCAGCGCAACGCCGAGCACGACGACCACCGCGAGTGCCCCGAAGGCGAGAACCCAGAATCGAAGCCGCATTGGCTCAGCGCCCCGTGCCCGGGTGCAGGAGCGAAGCGAGTTGCGCAGTTGCTTCCCCCATGCGTACCGACGGCATCCCGACGAGCGCTGTATCGGGGACGACGACGCCGTTGGGGCGCCCGCGGAGCCAGCCTTGCCAGCGGGGATCGGCACGAATCGTCCGCGCCAACGAGGGGGACGTCACCAGAGCGTTGGGATCTTGATGCAAGACGTTTTCGAGCGAAACCACCGGTGCGGGATCGGTCACGTCACCGTACAGGTTTCGGCCGCCCGCGTCGGTCACGAGCGTGTTCAGGTAGCTCCCGCCACCGATCACGCGGAGCGGCGCGTCGTCGACGATCCACACGAGCGTCACTGGCGTGAGCGCCGCCGTCGCCGTGTGGACGCGGGCGATCGTGGACAGCACGGAGTCGCGCACCACCGAGGCTCCGCGCTCGTCGTGCAGCACGAAGCCCAGGAGGTGCAGGGCACGTGAGAAATCACTGATGCGATCGATGCGCAGACTCAGCGTGGTCAGGCCGGCTCGGTGCAGTGCGTCTGCAGCGATCCGATCATCGGCGCTCGCGTACAGGATGACGAGGTCGGGGCGTTGCGCCAACACGGCTTCGACGTTGGGACGCAGGCCATCGCCGACGTTGGTGACGGCCCGCACGGCCGGCGGGTACGTGTCCCATCTCGTGCGACCGACCACGCGCGATCCCGCGCCCATGGCGAAGAGCATGGCGGTCGTGGCGGGGTTGAGCGATACGATCCGTGTGGGCGCCGTCGCGCGCTGGACGACGGTGTCGCCGAAATCGTCCAGGGCCGCGCCCTGCTCCTGGCCGGTGCCGCGTGGCGCTGGCGGCGAGCTGCGACATGCCGCAATGCCCGCGAGCATGCCCACGAGCGCGACGGCGGAGCAGATCGCCCGCGGTGCTACGCGGAAGTGGAGAGCGAGATGGCTAGACAATCAAACGGGCGTCCTGCCTCGGAGGCGGACACCCGGTGTCGGTCCGCGTGGCCAGCACGTCGACTCGTTCGAGCCTCGTGCCATGCCTTGCTGCGCCCGCTCGATCGAGCCAGCGCCCAGCATGCGGCGCCACCAGTCCTCCCCCGAGGGCTGTCAGTGTGGCGCGGACGAGGGTCGTCTCCTGGCTTCGGGCCTCGACCTCTGCCTTCCCAGCGCGCATCTCGCGCCAGTGGCGTGGTTCAGGTCGAGCATCGCCCGATACAGTGGCGGGGCCGCACCGGCATCGAACCGGTTTCCGGGTCCCGCGTCCGCGTCGTACGGTCCTACGGTTGTTCAGGCGAATGTATGCGACCGGTGGGTCCGGGGCAATGCCCGCCCTTCACCGCCACGCCACGATATTCGTATCCCCGGGATTCCGACGAAACGCCAACGCCAACGCGCCCAACATGGCCGCACCCAGCGCGATGACGATGACGGCGATGTAGAGTTGCCGCCGATTGCTGAAGACGGCGGGCACGCTCACGCGCAGCACCGCGCCCGATCCGATGTCCTGACCGATAAATCGGCGGAAGACACGACCCTCGACCGCCACGGATGCCTGTGGGCGGAGTGGCACGCCGGAGGCGCGAGCGCCTACCTCTTCGAGCAGAACCTCGAGCACGATCGCGCCGCGCGGCAGCGGTCTCGCGAGGGGAAACGACGCCGGCGGCAATGTGTACGCGAACGACATCTGCTTGAGTCCCGGAGCGATCGGAGCATAGACCGCGACGCGACGCCCGATGAGCGACACGGCGTCCGCGCTGACATCTCCCTGCCCCACCTGAAACCCCTGCGCTCCGGGCGGCAGCTCCATCGACCATGTGGGATGATCGCCGCTGCCGGTGGGGGCAATGGAAGTCACCGATGTGTCGTTCGAGAGCTCGAACACTTCCACGATGGAGCGAAGACCCGTCGCGGCGGGCGAGGAGACGACGAGGTGCTGTCCGCGGACGTGGAGCGGGATGGGTCGCGACGTCGTGTCATACACCATGATCTCAGCGTCGGCGCCGCGGACGACCGATTTGGTGAGTGGCTGAGACAGATAGGCAATGCCATCGAAGGTCGCGGACACGAAATAGACCGCGTCGGCCACACCGCGCGTGCGGTAGGCAAACGTGTAACGGCCGTCGGCCCCCGTCCGGGTGGAGTCCAGCGGGCCCGCCGTGTCCGAGCCCACCCAATGCAGCGTCACGCGCTCGCCGGCGACGGGCGCGAGTACCGGACCACTCGGATGGACCACGCGCCCAAACACGTGGCGCTGGGCGCCGACTGCCGGGGCATCCGAAGCCGATGGCGTCGTGTCAGCTGGCGTGTGGGATGCGGCGCTCGACTGGCCGGAGCGCAACGCCTCTGGCCGCGGGCGCGCACCCCCGGCTGCCGCAGCAGAAGATGAGTGCCAGTACGCCCGCGCTCGGACGGACCATCAACCGACGCAGGAACCGACGCCGGTCGGGCCCGAGTTCACAAATTGAACTTCCCGAAGTCTTCTGGCCGAAGGGTCTCGAGATACGCCTTCAGCTGATCCGAGGTCAGCTCCTCGGGCGTCAATCCGCCCGAGCTGCGATGGAGAGAACTCCTCGGGTCCATCCTCCTCCTCGACCTTGGTGAGGAGAGCCTCTGGGGCGAAGATCGGGGCCGCCATCCGCAGAGCAATTGCAATGCTGTCCGACGGTCGCGCGTCGATTTGGACGACGCCATCGGCGCGCACGACGTGGAGCTCGGCGTAGTAGGTGCTCTTCTGCACTTTGGTGATTTGGACCCGTCGAAGCGTGCCACCGAGTCCCATGATCAAGCTCTTGCACAGGTCGTGAGTCAGCGGCCGTTCTCGTCGGATGCTCTTCATCTCCATCACAATCGAATCCGCCTCGGGCTGGCCGATCCAGATCGGCAAAATCCGCGTCCCGCCTTTCTCCCGGAGGATCACGACGTGGCTGTTCGTCGAACTGTCGAGGCCCAACTTCTCGACGATGACTTCAACCATAACCAGTGACCGCCTGTGCTACTGAGCTTCACCGGGTTCGGCTCACACGGTCCGGCGCATCTGCCAGGCCTGGCTCGCCAGTGTGTCACCCGAACCGGTGAAACGGTTGACTGCCTCTCTCAGGTCGATCGCTTCGCGCGCCGCCGCCCGGGTTAAGTCCCCATGTCCCATGATGCAAGATATCGCTGTTGCTCGGGCGTGAGTGTGTCGATCCCGACTCCCATGGCCGCCAGCTTGAGTCGTGCGATCTCCTCGTCGACAGCCTCGGGCACCCGATGCACAGCCCGCGACAACGACGCGGCGTGCTGCACCAGGTATTCAGCCCCGAGGGATTGATTGGCGAAGCTCATGTCCATGACGGCCGCGGGATGCCCCTCGGCAGCGGCCAGATTGATGAGCCGCCCCTCGGCAAGCACAAACACGCGCTTGCCATCGACGACGTACTCCTCCACGAACTCGCGTACCGAACGGGGCGCCCGTTCCGCAATCCGCCCGAGCGCCTCCAGGTCGAGCTCCACATTGAAGTGGCCAGAGTTGCACACGATCGCCCCATCCTTCATGACGCGGAAATGCTCGGCGCGGATGACGTGGATGTCGCCCGTCAGCGTACAGAAGATGTCTCCGATCGGCGCCGCGTCACTCATCGGCATGACACGGAAGCCATCCATCGTCGCCTCGAGCGCCTTGAGCGCGTCGACTTCCGTGACGACGACGTTCGCGCCGGCGCCTCGCGCTCGCGATGCGACGCCCGCGTCCGCACCATCCGTAGCCAGCGACAACGAACGTCGAGCCCGCCAGCAGCGAGTTGGTCGCGCGGATGATGCCGTCGATCGTCGACTGACCGGTACCGTACCGGTTGTCGAAGAGGTGCTTGGTGATACGAGTCGTTGACCGAGATCACCGGGAATTGCAGGACTCCGTCCTGTGCCATCGCCTTGAGGCGAATCACGCCGGTCGTCGTCTCCTCGGTGCTCCCGATGACCCCACTCAAGAGGGCGGCGCGATCACCGGGTTTGAGCCCCTCGACATAGCGGCGCACCGGGGGCGGCAGATCGTCGAGCCGCTTGAGTGCAATCATGTGCAACGCGCCCACGACGTCGGCGCCATCGTCCATGGTCGATCGCCGGCCGGTGCGCGATCACCGCGCGGATGTGGTCGTAATAGCGCTCGTTGTCCTCACCCTTGACTGCGAAGACGGCGATCTGGTGGTCGCGGACGAGGTGTGCCGCGACATCGTCCTGCGTGGAGAGCGGATTCGACGCACACAGCGCGACATCGGCGCCGCCCGCCTTGAGCGTGATCATCAGATTGGCCGTCTCGGTCGTCACGTGCAGGCACGCCCCGACACGCCGGCCCGGCCAGCGGCCGCTCCTTCGCAAACCGCGCCCGGATCTGGCGCAGCACCGGCATCGACCGCTCGGCCCACTCAGTACGGGCCCGCCCGGCATCGGCGAGGGCCAGGTCTTTGACGTCGGACGCCACGGTGGAGCGCGAGCTCGGCTTCTTGCCGGCGCGGCTCCGGGTCTTCTCAGCGGTCGGCATCTGCGGGGTCCTCGAGCACGGCCACCGGATAGCGGTTCTTGCCCCGTTTCGGGGCCGCCGTTCCGTTGCCACGATGACTGGAAGGTGTGCGCGTCGCGTCGAGCACCGCGCGCTTCAGCGCGGCCGTCCGATCGGTCCGCTCCCATGAGAACAGCGTGCGCGCCGACTTGCCGCTGCCGACCTTCTCGGGCGTCCGCCGAAAGTGTCCGTAGGCGGCCGTCGGCGCTGTAGATCGGCTTGCGCAGGTCCAACGCCGAATGATGCCCTTCGGTGTCAGGTCGAACACCTGGCTGATGGCGCGCATGATCGCCGTCTCGGGAACCGGTCGCCGTCCCGAAGGTGTCGACCGCGACCGACACCGGCTGAGCGACGCCGATCGCGTATGCGATCTGTACCTCGCAGCGGCGCGCCAGCCCCGCGGCCACCACGTTCTTGGCTACCCATCGCGCGGCGTAGCAGGCCGACCGATCGACCTTCGACGGGTCTTTGCCGCTAAAGGCGCCGCCCCCGTGCCGGCCCATGCCGCCGTAGGTGTCGACGATGATCTTCCGCCCCGTGAGCCCGGCATCGCCTTGCGGTCCACCGACGACGAAGCGACCGGTCGGGTTCACGTGAGTACTTGATACCACGAGGCCGAAGTTCCTGCGGGATATTTGGTTCGATGACTTCAGCTTGAATCGCCTGCTTGAGGCGTTGCGCCGAAACCGAGTCGGCGTGCTGGGCCGAAACGACGACGGTGTCCACCGCGACGGGTCGGTCATCTTCGTAGACGACTGTCACCTGGGCTTTGCCATCCGGCCGGAGCCACGGCAGATCGCCGATCCTTCCGGCGGCAGGCCAGCGCGTAGGTCAGCCGGTGGGCGAGCAGAATCGGGATCGGCATGAGCTCGTCCGTCTCGTCCGTCGCGTAGCCGAACATCATCCCCTGGTCCCCGGCCCCACCCGTATCGACCCCCATGGCGATGTCCGGCGACTGGCGATCGATGCTGCTGATCACGGCACAGGTGGTCGTGTCGAACCCGTAGGTCGCATCCGTGTACCCGATCCGCTGGATGGTGCTCCGAACGATATCGGGAATGTGAACATAGGTATTGGTCGTGATCTCGCCGACCACGCACGCGAGTCCGGTCGTCACCAAGCGTCTCGCACGCGACGCGCGCCATCGGATCGTCGGCGATGATTGCGTCGAGCACCGCATCGGAGATCTGGTCGGCCAGCTTGTCCGGATGGCCTTCGGTCACGGATTCCGACGTGAACAGACGCCGCTGCGGAGCGGCTCGAGTGTGTTCGGGCATGGTATCGGGATCTTACCCGGCTACGCGAGGCCGGGCAACCCACGCAGGGGGGATTCACCGAGTGCCGCGACGAGTCGTCGACGGATGCCCTGCTCCGCCATGGGAGCCGTCGGACGCCTCGAGCGCGTCACGTGCCGCCTGCGCCGCCATTTCCTGCGTCACGCCGCAGATAATGCGCTTGACCAACGCCACGGACCGCGGCGCAACGCTCAGCACGCGGAGGCCGAGACCAATCAGGACAAATGCCATGAGCGGATCGGATGCCATCTCACCGCAGACGCTCACATCGTGGCCCGCCTCGCGGGCGGCATCGCAGATCAGCCGGATGAGGCGCAAGACGGAGGGGTGCAGGGGCGTGAAGCGGGATGTGAGGTTGGCGTTACCACGGTCGACGGCCAACGTGTACTGCACCAGGTCATTTGTACCAATGCTGAAAAAGGAGACGTCGCTCCCGAAGCTTTCCGCCGCCAACGCGGCGGCGGGCGTCTCGACCATGACGCCGAGGGGCAGGTCGTCGCGAAACGGGATGCCGCGCTCGGTCAACTCCTCCGCTGCTTCGCTGAGGAGCACGCGCGCTTGGCGCACCTCGTCGACGCTCACGATCAGGGGGAGCATGATGCGCAGATCACCGTGCATCCCGGCGCGCAGGAGCGCGCGGAGCTGCACTTTGAACATCTCGGGCTGGTCGAGGCACATCCGGATTGCCCGCCATCCGAGGAACGGGTTGGCCTCGGTCGGATAGCCGCTCGCCGGCAGCTTGTCGCCGCCGAGATCGAACGTCCGGATCACGACAGGCCGATTGCCGAAGGCGCTCAGCACTCGGACATAGGCGCGGTACTGCTCCTCTTCGTCGGGCATCGTCGTGCGACCGACCATCAGGAACTCGGTGCGCATGAGGCCCACGCCTTCCGCGCCGCTGTGTGCCGCCTTCTCCGCTTCTTCCGGCAGATCGACATTCGCATACACGGTGACCCGTACGCCATCCTTGGTGATCGGCTCCGCCACGGCGAACTGTCGCAGATCAGCTTCGAGCTCTGCTTCGCGCCGCGCCTGTCGGAGGTACTGCTCGACCTCGGGCTCCGTCGGGTTCACGGCGAGCACACCCGCAGTCCCGTCGAGCACGGCACGCTCACTCCCGGTGAGGCGCGCGGTCGCGTCTCGCAGGCCGAGCACGGCCGGCAGTCCGAGCGATCGCGCGAGGATCGCGACGTGAGAGGTGCGCGTGCCCGCGTCCGTGGCGATGCCGATGATGGCGTCCCGGTCCAGCTGTACGGTGATACTCGGCGTCAGGTCGTGCGTGACCAGGATGGCGTTCGACCCCTTGGGGACGTCGACGGGATCGTGATCGGGGAGACCCATCAGCACGGTCAACACACGGATGTGGACATCCGTCAGATCGTTGGCCCGCTCGCGGAGCAGCGGCTGCGCGTGCCGCGCGAACTGCTGTCGGTGCTCCAGCATGACCAGATCGAACGCCCGCTCAGCCGCGTAATTCTGCCGGATGTTGGACTCGACCTCGCTCAGGAGCATCTCGTCCTCGAGCACGAGCAGCTGCGCGTCGAAGATCGCGGCCTCCTCTGGGCCCGCGAACTGCTCCGCGCGGGCCCGGACCTGGAGGAGGCGCTCCTTGGCGTGGAGGGTCGCCGCATGAAAGCGGGCGATCTCGTCAGGGATCGCGTCGTCATCGATCACGCGATGACGGACGTCCGGCACCTCCCAGCGCAGCAGGTGCACGGGACCGACCACGATGCCGGGCGAGGCCGGCACCCCCTTGAACATGACGTCCATATATCGCGCTACTTCTCCCCGAACTTCGTGGAGATGAGCGTGGCGAGGGCATCGATCGCGGCGGCTTCGTCCGGGCCCGAGGCGCGCAACGTGATCGACGATCCGCATTCGGCGGCCAGCATGAGGACGCCCATGATGCTCTTGCCATTGACCTCGAGATCGTCGCGCAGGATCACGATGTCGCTCGAAAATTTGGCGGCGGCCTTCACAATTTCGGCCGCAGGCCGCGCGTGGAGGCCATTCTTGTTCACAATCGTCACCGTGCGCTCAGCCATGCGGAATCACCGTCGCAATGAGAACGAACGCCGCCAAGAGGACGAGCGCCAGTCGCCAACCCTCGCTACGGCCGTGCATGTGCACCAACCAGGCGCTGCCAAGGGTCGTCGCGATCACGACACCGACGATGGGTCCTCGTGCAATGCCGGGCCCGATCACGCGCCCCAGTGCGACCGGCAGCGCTATACCGGCCAGCACCGCCCCGGCTCGACCGACGTACGTCGGGCCATTTCGAAACACGGGACCGGCCAGCGCGGGGGCAACTCGCAGGCCCCGTGTCCAACCAGCATGTACGCCCCAGGCACACAACCCGATGTGAACTACGTTAAAAACCACGAGGAAGATGACGACCACCGTGACGGGATGGGCCCCCAGCCCGTACGCGGTGAGGGCGAGCAACGAGCAGACCGGCAGCCACCCCGCCCAAATCAGCCGATCCCCGACGCTGCCGAGGGGCCCGCAAAGCGCCGTTCGGTAGCGCTCGATGCGGCTGCCGGGCACCTGGTCGAGCTCCGCGCGTGCGAGCGCGCCGACGGCAACGGGAGCGAGGTACGGATGCGCGTTGAAGTAGCGCGACTCCCTCGCGAGTGCCTCGTGGTATCGGGGTCCGTCCGGTCCGCCCGGTAGGTGCCGCAACGCCGGTTCTACACAGAATCCGATCCCCGTTCCCATCAGCAGCTCGTAGTTCCACGATGCCTGGATGGCGAACAGGCGTGTGAAGATGCTCATTCGCGTCGCCACCCCGACCGGGGGCTCAGCGCTGGTCTGCGGCCCGACCTGCTCGACCGCCACTGCGCTCACCGCCAAAAGAGCAGGCCGACGCCGACGGCCAGCCCACAGCAGAAGAGCCATCGCGCGCCAGCGATCGTGTGAAAGATCTTCCACGCGGCCGCGAGTGCGACCGAAGCGGCGATCACCGCGATGATGGCCCGTGACGTCCGAGGGTCCACCGCCCAGTGATCGGCCCCGAGGGCCGCCACCGGACGAAGCGCCACAAGGGCCACGAGCGTGAGGGCGCCGGCCCGGAAGAAATCTGCGGTCAACCCCCACAGCTGCAGGCCGACGATCGTGGAGGCGGCGCCGGCATCCAGCGTCTCGACATGTTTCCGCGCGCGCGCCGCGTTCCAGCGGCGGAGGGCGATCATGGTCCACCCGCCCGCCCACGCAGTTGCCAGCGCGGCGAGCATCGCGATCGGTACCGCGCCCCCAGCGTGGGCCGGAGCACCGACGGCCGCGAGCGTGCCGCCGACTACCGAGGCGGAGCCCCACTCCGGATAGCGGGACGCCCCGAATGGGAGGGTCTCGAGCGCGATCAGCTCCAACCCTACTCCTGTCAGGAGACCGAGACCCGCGCTACCTGCCAGCGCGCCTGCCGCCGTGGCGGCCACGATGGGTCGGGAGATCATCGCCTGCGGGAAGCTGACGACATCGAGTCCGCAGACCGCGCCCAGCAAGACGAACGGTATGAGCACCGCCAAGGCGGGAAGTGATGCGGTCATCGGTCGCTACGGCCCGCAAGCAGGTCGTCGAGCGGGATGGGACGCGCCGACGGAACATCCTGCGCGGTGACGACGAGCCCGCGACCGGCAAGTGCGCGGAGCGCGCGTTCCTCCTCCGGCGTCAGAAACACGTACCGGAGCTTCTGGATGCGTCCCGCGCGATAGTGCAGGCCTCCGACATTGATGCCACGGATGCCAGGGACGCGGGCGGCGAGCCGGTCCATGGTTTCGATGTCTTTCGTCAGCACGAATGCCGATCCGGTCATCGCGCAGCAAACTGCGGATACCGCGCGGCCGCCTCGTCGACGGTTTCGAAGTAGCACGTCCATGCCCTCGGGGACACCGAGGCGGTAGAGCTCTTGCTCCCAGTCCGAGCCGCGACCTCATCGTCCACGAGCACGATGAACTTGACGTCGAGAGGCTGGCCCCATCCCACGACGACCTGGCCGTGGATCAGCCGGTCGTCGATGCGACACAGCTCAATCGCCACCGTCGCTCCCAGCCCCTGCCGCCCAACACCGCCAGTGCACCACGCCCTTTGTCGGCGGAGTGCCGCGCGGCCACGCGGCGATCGTGCAATCCGTCTGGAAGACGAAATCGAGCAGCGCAGGGAGATTGGCGCCGGTGACGACGACGACTTCCGGTCGCTCGCGCTGCACGCGGCGCGCCGCGATCGTCCAGCTGCCGGCCGGGAGATCGGTGAAGATCACCTGCGCGCCCGCCATCGCCACGGCATCGCGCAAGTACCCGCACGATCTCGTCCGCACCCAGATCCGCGGTTCGTGAGCGCCACGAGTACGCCACCCCGGCCGGTGATCTGTTCGACGGCCGAGACGATGCCGATCGCGAAGTCGCCATGACCGGCGACCAGGGCCCGCGGGCCGTCATGAGCTCTCCGGGATCACTCATCGTCTTCTCGCAGATACTGCTGCAGCACGGCCCGTTGCACGCGAGCGCGATTCATGTGCTCGATCAGCCGCTCGTTGAACTGCTCGGCGGCGTCCACGCCGCTGTAACGCAGTAGATGGTTCATGGCGATCACCTCCGCCACGACGGTGATGTTCTTTCCCGGGTTCAACGGAACCGTGATCTTCGGCACCGGCACATCCAGGATGGGTACGGTGACGCCATCGAGACCCGTGCGCTCGACCACGGCCTCGTGTTTCCACTCCTCGAGGTGGACCACCACCTCGATGCGCTTTTGCTGTCGCACCGCGCGTATGCCGAAAATCGCACGCACGTCGATCAACCCGATCCCGCGGACCTCCATGAAGTGCCGCTGCAACTCGTGGCCGCGGCCCATCAGCACGTCCGTGCCGCGCCGCGTGACGATCACGAGGTCGTCCGCCACCAGACGGTGCCCGCGCTCGACGAGATCGAGCACGCACTCCGATTTTCCGATACCGCTCGCCCAGTGAAGAGCAGCCCAACGCCGAAGACGTCGGCCAGCGATCCGTGCATCGTCGTGCGAGGCGCGAACTGATCTTCGAGGATCGGCTTGACCGCCGATAGAACTCATTGGTCTTGAGTCGGAGTACGGAGGATGGGAACGTTCGCCGCCGCAGCGGCTTCGTCGACGAGTCCCGGTGGCAAGTCCTGTCCCTTGGTGATGAAGAGCGCCGGGACATCGAAGCTGAAGAACTGGCGGAGCACGCGTGCCCGGTCGGCTGCTTTGAGGGAGGCGAGATACGTGACCTCTGTCTCGCCGAGTACTTGCAGCCGATGTCCGACGAAGCGATCGACGTATCCGGCGAGGACCAGGCCGGGACTGGAGATCTCGGGATTGCCAACCGTACGGTCCAACCCAACCCCGAGGCTGCCAGTCCCTTCGGGGGCCGCCACGACCTCCAGCGCCAGCGTTTCTCGGAGAATCTCGACCAGCGCCGCGACCGTGACCTGCGGGGGCGCGCCCCGGCTGCTTGGACGCTCGCTGACTCGGTTGATCGCGACCGGGGGTTGGTCACCGGGAGCCTGATCGGATACGCTCATCTCACACCAGAGTCGGCGAGCCGACCGGCATCGGGGAGCCTACAATCCCCTGCAAATGCGCTTCGGTCTCGCATGCGGCTCGATCCCAGTTCAACGTCTCAGCGAACTCGCGCCCCGACGCACCCATGGACGCCACGAGCGACGGGTCGCGCGCCGATCCGCTCGAGGGCCGCCGCGAACGCAGCGACATTGGCGTGCGGAACCAGGAAACCCGTGCGACCATCGTGCACCGACTCCCGAATGCCGGGAGAATTGGACGCGACGACCGGCGTCCCGCACGCTGCTGCTTCCAAGTTTGTGATGCCCCACCCTTCCTTGGGCGACGCGAAGGTGAGCGCCCACGCGCGACGCAGCAAGCAGTCAGTTTGTCCGCTTCGGACACGCGTCCAAGAAACTGAACCCGATCACCGAGGTCAAGCGAGCGAGCGAGGGCTTCGAGGCGAGGACGGTAGTCGCCAGCGCCGGCAATTGCGAGGCGAGCCTCCGGCATGCGGAGCCGCGCGAATGCGGCGATGACGTACTGCGACTCCTTTGTATTTCTTCAGACGGCCCAAATAGACGAACAACGGAGTCACCGCGCGGCTCGGGTCCGGAGTGAACGCCTGCGTATCGACGCCCTGGTAAATCACGGCGACCTGGGAACGCGGAATCCCCCTGGCCGCAAGGTCGTCGGCCGTGCTTCGGCTCACCGCCTCGAATTGCACGTGCCGGTACACCTGGGAGAGCGGCCGCTCTCCCAGCCAGACCGCCGTCGCGAGCGGGAGGGCGAACGCATGGAAGGCCGTCGCCCCAAATAGGTGATGGACGAGACCCACGACGCGCGGTGCGTCAGGCGCATCGCCTACCCACCAGGGCGTCAGCAACGGCACCTTGTTGAGATCCTCAACGAGCACGTCGGAGCGCTCGTGGGCCATGTAGCGCCGGTAGGCGCCGTGAGCCAGCAGCGGGAACGAGTGTCGCGTGCCGACGCGGCGGACCTCGATCCCATCGAGCTCCGCCGTCGGCGGGCATCCCGGCCAGCCCCCACACAACAGCGAGACGTGGTGCCCTCGCTGCGCCAGCCGTCCAAAGATCTCGTGGAGATGCGTCTCCGCCCCACCTGCCTGAGGATTCTCGCGGTCCTGCCAGTTGACGATGAGGATGCGCACGCGACGGCCTTTATACGGAGCGCGCAGGGCGTCGACGACGGCGTGCACCCGTCAGACCGGGTCTGCTCATAGCCGGTCCATCTGACGAGCAACGGCGTCCAGCACTCCGTTCACGAACTGTGCGCTCTGCGTCGTCCCGTAACGCTCCGCCAGATGCACGGCTTCGGTAATGACAACGCGCGCGGGCGTCGAGCCGGACGCCAACTCCGCCGTCGCCAGCCGCAGTACGGAGCGGTCCATCACTGCCATCCGCGCCAGTCGCCAGTTGGTCGCTGCGTGCGTGAGTACCTGGTCGATCTCCGGCATCCGGTCAGCGACGTCGCGGATGAGGCGAGTTGCAGCACGCCGCTCATCGGGGGCCACCGCGAGGTCATCCCAGACGGCATCGGCGATGATCGGAAGGCGATCGCTCCGTGTAGCTCGCAGGCGCGATGTGGCTGGCTCTTCGCTCGTGGTCGAGCGGATGTCCCACGCGTACAGGGCCTGCAGCGCGCGCGCCCGGGCACGGGACTCCAGCCGACGGGTGGGTCGGTCGCTCGTTGCGCGCGTTCGACCCCCATGGTCGCGCGCGAGAGGCGATCGGCCGGCCCGGGCGGTCGAGGGGCGCTCTCGAGTGCCCATCACGCCCGGCGTGCCCCGCCCGCGCGCTTGCTGCCCAGTTGCTCGTCTGAGGCCGCGTCGAGGCGGGCCATCAGGTCGACCATCTCGAGCGCTGCGAGGCCAGCGTCCGCCCCCTTGTTGCCATGCGTGCCCCCGGCACGCGCTTCCGCCTGTGCGAGCGTATCGCATGTCAGCAGGCCGAACCCGATCGGCACGTCATAGTCGGCGCCGGCGGCTGCGAGGCCCTCTGCCGCCGCAGATGCGACGTAGTTGAAGTGCGGGGTCTCGCCTCGAATCACCGCGCCGAGCGCTACGAGCGCATCGTAGCGCTCAGTCGCGAGCGCGGCTCGCGCCGCCGCCGGCAGCTCCCACGCGCCCGGGACGTGTATCACGTCCAGATCCGCTTCCGCCACTCCTGCGCGAAGGAGCGCATCGGTCGCTCCGCGCTCGAGGCGCTCAGTGATCGCTTCATTGAAACGACTCACGAGGACCGCGATGCGGCGTCCTTGACCGATCGGCACACCAGCGAAGTCCGCCACGATTGCACTCGCTATGACGCGAGTAGATGCCCAAGCTTTGCGCGTTTCGTGCGCAGGTAGTCGGCATTCTCGTCGGTGGCCGGAGCTTCGAGGCGCACGCCATCCTGGATGCGCAGGCCGTACCCCTCCAGGCCAACCAGCTTGGTGGGATTGTTCGTGAGCACGCGAATCGACCGGAGCCCGAGATCGAGGAGGATCTGTGCGCCAATCCCGTATTCGCGAAGATCCGGCTTGAACCCCAGGCGCTCGTTGGCCTCCACGGTGTCGGCACCCTGATCCTGGAGCGCATATGCTTTGAGCTTGTTGAGCAGACCGATGCCGCGGCCCTCTTGGTCCAGATAGACCACCACGCCCCGACCCGCGGCGGCAATCAACTCCATGGCCCGATTCAGCTGCCAGCCACAGTCGCACCGCTGCGAGTGGAAGACATCGCCCGTGAGGCACTTCGAGTGCATTCGAACCAGGACGGGCTCCTCGCCTGACACCTCGCCGTACACGAGCGCCACATGCTCACGCGCATCCACATCGTTGCGATAGCCAACGATGCGCCACTCGCCGTGCTCGGTCGGTAGCCTCGCTTCCGCTACGCGGTGGACGAGTCGCTCGGTCTGCAGCCGGTACGCCACCAATTGCGCGATCGTGACGAACGTCAGACCATGCTGCAGCGCAAAGCGCTCCAGCTCGGGGCGCTTGGCCATCGAGCCGTCCTCGTTCATGATCTCACAGATCACACCGGAGGGCCATTGCTTGGCGAGGCGGGCGAGATCGACCGCCGCCTCGGTATGTCCCACACGGCGCAACACGCCTCCATCGCGCGCCCGAAGCGGCGAGATGTGGCCGGGCCGCCGGAGATCTCGGCCGGACCGCGCGGGGTTGGCGGCAATCCGGATCGTGGTCGCTCGGTCGGACGCGCTGACACCCGTCGTCACGCCGAATCGTGGCGCGGCATCGACCGTCACGGTGAACGCGGTCTGCTGCCCCTCGGTATTGGCCTCCACCTGCGGCGGTAAGTCGAGCTCATTGGCCCGCTCCGCCGTGAGCGCCACGCAGATCAGACCTCGTGCTTCCCGGAGCATGAAATTCACCATCGTGGGCGTGATCTGTTCCGCCGCGCAGATGAGATCGCCCTCGTTCTCGCGATCCTCGTCGTCCGCGACGATGACGCACTTGCCGGCCGCGAGGTCGGCAATGGCTTGTTCAATCGTGCCAAATGGCATGAGTCACCGATCCGGTGTGAGGTACGGCGCCGCGAGTCGGCGGACGTACTTGCCGATCACGTCAGCCTCAACGTGTACGTCGTCGCCGACCGACCACGCCCCGAGCGTCGTATGGCGGAGCGTATAGTCGATGAGGGCGACCTGCAGGACGTCTGGTGTCGGGAGCTCGTTCACCGTGAGGCTGACGCCGTCCAGGGTTACCGACCCATGGAGCACGAATAGGTCCATCAGGTCCGGTGGGATACTGACATCCACCAGCGTCGCGTCCCCCTCGCGCCGCGTCGCGCGCACGACCCCGAGGCCGTCGACGTGGCCCTGTACGATGTGCCCCCCCAACCGGTCGCCCGCCCGCAGTGAGCGTTCCAGGTTGACGGTCTTGCCGGCCGTCCACTCCCCCATGGCCGTCCGCCCGACCGTCGTCACGATCGCAGCCACGGTGAACCAGTGCGGTCCACACTCGCGCACCGTGAGGCAGGCGCCATTGATCGCGACGCTCTCACCAGCCGCGAGATCCGTGTACGGACAGCGGATGCGAAAGGCGCGGCCTGCAGGCGACTCCAGCACACTTTCGATCGTCCCCACGGCATCGATCAAGCCTGTGAACATAGCGACTCAAAGGGCAGACAGTGCGAACACGGTCATGAAGTCAGCGCCAACGTTCCGGCGATCGACCACCGCGAGCCGGCGCCCCGTTGTCACGGTTGCGGCCGGCGCGAAGCCAAACGCCGGTTTGGCTCCTGCTCCGAGTATGACCGGTGCTTGAAAGATAACGAGCCGGTCGACCATGGCGCCCGCGAGAAACGCCCCCGCCAACCCGGGACCACCCTCCAAGAGCAACGACCGGATCCCGCGTTCCCGCAGACGGCGCAGGGCATCATCGATCGATGGTGCGACGAGAACCTCCACACCAGCCGCAGCGAGCGCTGGGGCGCGTGCGGGGTCCGGGGTCGTCGCCACGACCAGGACGGGCGCGTCTGCGATCGTGTGCACGAGGCGTGATGCCAGCGGAAGCCGCGCATGACGGTCGAACACGACGCGGACTGGCGGGATGCGTGGCACGTCGGCGTCCCGCACCGTCAGCAGCGGATCATCAGCGAGTACGGTGCCGATGCCCACAGCCACCGCGTCGGCGCCTGAGCGCATGCGGTGCACCTCCCGCAGCGCGGCCTCGCCGGTAAGACGCCCCGGTGTGCCAAAGCGATCAGCAACCGCCCCGTCCAGCGAAACCGCCAGCTTCAACGTGACCCATGGTCGATCGGACGCGAGGCTGTGGAAGAACGGGGCGTTCAGCTCGCGCGCGGCTTCCTGCTCGACGCCCACTGTGGTCTCGATGCCAGCTGCGGTGAGGCGCTCGAGGCCACCGCGGGCGACCGGGTTGGGATCTCGGACGGCCATGACTACGCGTGTCACGCCCGCGGCAATCAGCGCATCAGTGCACGGCGGGGTGTGGCCCACGTGGGCACAGGGCTCGAGTGTCACATAGGCCGTCGCGCCCCGGGCGAGCGGCCCTGCCTGACGAAGCGCGTGTACCTCGGCGTGATCGCTCCCATACGCCGCGTGGTAGCCTTCGCCGACAATCGCACCATCGCGAACGAGCACGGCGCCGACCATTGGGTTCGGCGCCGTGTGCCCCCACCCCCGTCGGGCGAGGTCCAGTGCGCGGCGCACATAGGCGCCGTCGTCCGCAGGCACGCTAAATCTTAATTCGCATCCCAGCGGAGGCGTAGAGGCGCGACGCCCCGGCCGCGTATGGCGTAAATGTGTTATACGTGGGGACGACGCCGCCTGACACCCGCCCTACCTCGCCGCCGAAGCTGACGACGGGGAAGTCCAGGGAGACGTCGCCGAAGTAATTGGTGCACGTCATCGCCAGGCTCGGCGACGCCAGAGGGGTCGTTCCGCTCGTCACCCCCGAGACCGTCGCGTCCACGTTGGTGCTCATGTTGTAGGTGTCGCGGCCATACCCACCGGCGATGCCCAAAAAGAACAAGTGCTTGCCCGCGACGAGGCGCCACGACTTGGTCGTGACGTCCAGGCTCTGGACGCGCAGCGAGTCGCCGTTCGTTACAGCCGTCACGGTCGTCACCGGCAATGCGCGCTGCAGATAAGTAACCGACACCCCGGGAATAATCCCGTGCTCGCCCACAAGGCCGAGTCGGCCGCCGAAGCCCAGTCGCACCGGATGGGCCGGCGAGACCGAGATGTCGCTGCTGGTATAGCTGGGGATGTAGAGGGCGCTCACGAGGGCGTCGAGCCCGAGGACGTGCGTCACGCCCATGGGCAGACCCTTGAAGATCCCGATACCCGCGGTGGCCGTGAGCATCGGCACCGGGACGCGCGTGAGTTGGAACGTGTCCGAGGTCGCGCCGACTGTGCTGATTGTCACGTCGCCGACCTTGGGGATGTCTCCGTCGACCGCGTTGGCCCGGATCCCGATCGAGAAGTGACCGAGGCCGCCAAGTGCAGCCGCCTGGCCGATGTCTGCGTTGCCGGCTGCCACCGAGGTCGCGAGCTGCGGAGCCAGATAATCGAAGATGTCGACCGTCTTCTGGCATGCGTCCTGGAACAGCAGCCCCGCACGTGCGCACCCAGCGTTGAGGGTCCCTTGAGCTCCGGCCGGGGCCGACACGCCGAGCACCAGTGCCGCGCCCACCACCTCCAGCCCGCGCGGCAACCCCATACCCCGCAGGGACTTGAACGTGACATCCAGCATGTCGTACTCCTGTATCGAGCTAGTTGAGAATGGCGCGCCCCTCCCCCCGGACGATCTGCCCGAGCTGCCACGCGTCCACGCCGGCCGCTCGCGCGCTGTCCAAGACGCGGCTCGTCGCCGCCGGTGCGCTGATCACTACCATTCCGACGCCCATGTTGAACGCGCGAAACATCTCGTCAGGGCCAATTCCGCCCGCATCTGCCAAAACGGCAAACTCCGGCGGCACTGCCCAGCTGGACGTGTCGAGGACCGCGTCAACATTCGGGGGTAGCACCCGCGGGACGTTGCCGGGCAGCCCGCCGCCGGTGATGTGCGCCATGGCGTGGATGTCGCCAAACACCGGTCGTAGCGCCGCGAGATAGGATCGGTGGACGCGCAGCAGCACGTCTGCGACCGTGTCCTGTGAGTCCGGGAATCGATCGTGGACGCTCAGATGCAGTCGCTCGGCGACGATGCGCCGTGCGAGCGAGTAGCCGTTGGTGTGGAGACCGGTGCTCGCGATCCCGATGACCGCATCATCCGGGCGCACGCGACCGGGACCGAGCAGGTGCGCCTCGTCGACGATGCCGACGATGAAGCCGGCAAGATCGTAGTCCGGCGGCGTGTACAATCCCGGCATCTCCGCGGTCTCGCCACCGATGCAGCGCGCAGCCATTTTCCGTGCAGCCCGCCGCACGCCCGCTGACGACTGCCACGGCCACGTCCGGATCGAGGCGACCGAACGCGATGTAGTCGAGGAAGAACAGCGGCGTCGCGCCCTGAACGAGGATGTCGTTGACGCAGTGGTTGACGAGGTCGTGTCCGACGGTGTTGTGCCGCCGGGCATCGATCGCCACCTTGACCTTCGTTCCGACGCCGTCGGCGCTCGAGACCAGCAGCGAGCGGTCCGCACCGCTCGGCACGTGGAACAGGCCTCCGAAGCCCCCGAAGCCTCCGCGAACCCCTGGGGTAAACGTCGACTCGACGAGCGTCCGCATGCGCTCCTTCGCCGAGTCCGCGGCGTCGATGTCGACGCCCGCCGTCCGATAGTCCAGCGGGCGGGCGACCCGGGATCTCCGGGACCGGTCATCTGGGTGCCGCCCTTCCGCGAGGAGGCGCCTCCGAGGCCGACGGCCGGTCGGTGGTCGCGTGGTGCGACGGACGGGTGACCGAGCTTCCCATGTCGAACGCGACGAGATCCCGGAACTCCGCCATCCGACGGTCGATATCGGCTGGCGTGAGCTCCAGAAGCCGTTCATTGGAGAATCGCTCGACAGCGAACGATCCCATCGCCGACCCCACGACGACCGCTCGTCGCAGGTTCGCGTCGCTCAAGTCGCCGGTGCGCGCGACGTGGCCCATGAAGCCGCCCGCGAAAGAGTCGCCCGCCCCGGTCGGATCGAAGATCGTCTCGAGCGGGTACGCGGGCGCGAAGAAAATCGCCTCTCGCGTGAACATGAACGCGCCGTGCTCGCCTTTCTTGATAATGACGTACCTCGGTCCGCGATCGAGGATCCAGCGCGCGGCGTGCACGAGGTTCGGCTGGCCCGTGAGCTGGCGCGCTTCGCCGTCGTTGAGCGTGATGAGATCGACCCGACCGAGCAGCGTGACCAGCTCGTTTCGCCGACTCTCGATCCAGAAGTTCATCGTGTCGCATGCGACGAGCTTCGGCGCCTCGACTTGCTGGAGCACGTCCAGCTGGAGTCGCGGATCGATGTTGGCGAGGAAGAGATACGGCGCTCGGCGGAACGCCGTCGGGATCTTGGGACGAAACTGCGCGAATACTCCGAGCCGCGTCTCGAGCGTCTCGGCGGAATTGAGATCGTGCCCGTAGCGCCCGCGCCAGCGAAAGGACTCGCCCTGCGCGTGCTCCAGTCCCGACAGGTCGACGCCGGAGCGTGCGAGTGGCTCGAGCTTGTCGATCGGATAGTCGTCGCCGACGACACCCACGAGCTGCACCGGCGCGAAGTGGCACGCTGCCGACGAGAAATACGTCGCGGAGCCGCCGATGACTCGTCGGCGCGGCCAAACGGCGTCTCGATCGAATCGAGCGCAACCGACCCGACGACCAGAAGACTCACGTTGTGTGCTCCACCGGTTACATGCGCTCGGGAGCGCTGATACCCAGGACACTCAACCCGTTGCGCAGCACGATCTGCGTCGCGCGCGCGAGCACGAGTCGAGCATCGGTCAGCATGGCGGACTCCCCGAGCACATGATGTCGGTGGTACCAGCGATGCGCGAGCTCCGCGGTCTCGTGGAGATAGGTCGTTACGCGATGCGGCTCCAGCGCTTCGGCCGCCCCCTGGATCATCGCCGGGAAATCGAGAAGCGCCTTGATCAGCTCGATCTCCTCCGGCTCTGTGAGCAAGCCGAGATCGACCTCCTCGCCGGTGACGGTCGATGGGTCGCGGTCGCCGACTCGGAAGATGCCGCACATGCGGGCGTGCGCCATCTGCACGTAGTACACCGGATTCTCTTCCGACTGCGATCGCGCGAGATCGACATCGAAGCTGAGCTGCGACTGCCCGCGACGCATCAGGAAGAAGTACCGGACAGCGTCCCGCCCGACGTCATCGATCAGGTCGCGCACCGTGACGTAGCTGCCGGCACGCTTGGAGAGCTTCACCTCTTCGCCGCCCCGCGTCACCGTGACCATCTGGTGCAGGACGTACTCGGGATATCCAGTTGGAATGCCGACGTCGAGCGCCTGCAGACCGGCACGGACGCGGACGACGGTGCTGTGGTGATCCGATCCCTGCACGTTGATCGCGCGGTCGAACCCACGCCGCCACTTGGTGACGTGGTACGCGACGTCGGGCACGAAATAGGTGTACGTCCCGTCGCTCTTGCGCATGACGCGATCCTTGTCGTCGCCGAAGTCGGTGGTTCGGAGCCAGAGCGCGTCTTCCTGCTCGTAGGCGTAGCCGCTCCGCTCGAGCGCAGTCACGATCTCGTCGACCTGGCCGTCGGTGTAGAGCGACGACTCGAGATAGTAGGTGTCGAAGTGCACGCCGAACGCCTGGAGATCCTGGTCCTGCTCCTCGCGCAGGGCGGCGACGGCGAACTCGCGAACGCGATCGAGATCCGCTCCCATCGGGTCGCCGGGATGCGCGGCGACATACCGCTCGGCGATTTCCGCGATGTACTCGCCGTGATAGCCGCCGTCCGGAATCTGAGCGGCAGCCCTCGCGCTCGCGCGATGCGCGCATGCACGCTCGCGGCCAGGTTCTGGATCTGGACACCGGCGTCGTTGTAGTAGAACTCACGCGACACCGACCATCCGGTGCGCTCGAGGAGCGCGGCGATGGCGTCGCCCATCGCCGCCTGCCGCCCGTGTCCGACGTGCAGCGGGCCCGTCGGGTTGGCCGACACGAACTCCACCACGACACGCTGGCCCTGCCCGGCGTCGCTGTGCCCGTACTCGGTGTCCGCGCGAATGATGTCGACCAATGGCCGCGCGCACGCGTCCGGATCTGCCCAAAAATTGATGAAGCCTGGACCCGCCACGTCCGCTCGGCGCATGCCCGCACGGCTAAGCGCAAGGCGCTCCACAATCGCGGCGGCGAGTCGGCGCGGCTGCCGGCCCAACGGGCGCGCGAGTACCATCGCGAGATTGGTCGTCCAGTCGCCGAACGCAGCGTCGCGCGGCCGTTCAATGACCGGCTCGAGGGCATCGTCGGCGCCGAGCTCTTGCGCCACGCGCTTGAGCTCGTCGCGGAGCAACTCCCCGGCGGTCATTCGCGGGGTGGCTTCGACTTCGAGCTGGGGGCAGCCGGCTGAGGCGCCGATGTCGCCGGGCTCGCCGGAGGGGCGCCGGAATCTGTGCCGGAGCCTCCCTTCTCGGACGATCCGGTGCTCTGGCCGCCGCCGCTCCCCGCGGCCGGTTCGCCCGGCGGCGTCGCGGCTTTGGTCGACCGCTTCGCGTGATCGCGCGCGTCCTTCTTTCCGTCCTTGCCGTAGTCCGTGATGTAGAAACCGGAGCCCTTGAACACGAGGCCCGCACCGCCTGACACGAGACGCTCGGCGATCTTACCGCACGCGGGACAGGGCGACGTCGACTCAGCGTCGCTGATCTTCCGGTAGAACTTCTCGAAGGTGTGCCCTTCCGGGCACCGGTAGTCATACGTGGGCATGTCAGCGTAACGTATCAGCGCCCACGGCGTTGGGGCCAGAGGCGCGGGCGCCGTGGGCGCCCGAGAGAGGAGAAAGGCGAAAGGAGAAAGGAGACGAGGAAAACATCACCGCCCGCAGGATGGCGGTGATTCGGCGGGTAGGGGTGACGTACGGGTCACCATAAGGCCCTTAATGCGCCGGATGGTACAGGCCCCAGGCACGCGTGAGGGCATCCGAGATCTCGCCGACCGTGGCGCGCGCACGCACCGCATCGATGATGAGCGGCACGATCGGGGGTCCGCCGCCGGACTCGCCCATCGAGTGTGCGGCGATCGACAACGCCGTGAGGCACCGGTCGACCGCGCCGCCGTCCCGCCGGGCGCGGATCGCCTGCAGGCGGGCCACCTGCTCCCGCTCCAGCGCGGAATAATCCGGGGCCGGCATCGTCGGCGGGGCAGCATCATCCGTAAATGCATTGACGCCAACAATGCGGGTGTCGCCGCGCTCGAGAGCCATCTGGTACTGATAGGCGCTGCGCGCGATCTCCTCCTGGACGAATCCGGCCTCAATGGCGGCAACCGCACCTCCCAAACGACGGACCTGCCCGAGCAGCTCGAGTGCCTCCGCCTCGAGTGTCCGCGTCAGGCTCTCGACGTAGTAGCTCCCGGCGAGCGGATCCACCGTGTTCGCGACTCCGGACTCGAATGCGACGATCTGCTGCGTCCGGAGCGCGAGGGTGGCCGCGTCAGCCGTGGGAAGTGACAGCGCCTCGTCGTAGGCGTTGGTGTGCAGGGACTGCGTCCCGCCGAGCGTGGCGGCTAACGCCTGCACCGTGACCCGCACGACGTTGTTCAGGGGCTGCTGGGCGGTGAGTGTCACGCCGCCTGTCTGCGTGTGAAATCGGAGCCGGCAGCTCGAGTCCGACGCGCCAAACTCCTCCCGCATGAGGCGGGCATAGAGGTGGCGCGCCGCGCGGAACTTGGCGACTTCCTCGAAGAGATCGTTGTGGGCGGCGAAGAAGAACGAGAGGCGCGGAGCAAATCGCTCGACATCGATGCCGGCCGCCACCGCCCCCGCGACATACGCGAGCGCATTCGCAAAGGTGAAGGCCAACTCCTGCACCGCGGTGGCCCCGGCCTCGCGAATGTGATAGCCCGATATCGAGATCGGATTCCATCCCGGCACCTGGTCAGCGCAGAAGCGAAACATCTCCGCCACCAGCGCCAGGCTCGGTGCGGGCGGATAGATGTAGGTGCCCCGCGCGATGTACTCCTTCAGGATGTCGTTCTGCACCGTCCCGCTGACGGCTGTCCAGGGAATCCCTCGCTCGTCGGCGACGACCAGATACATGGCGAGCAGGGTCGATGCCGTCGCGTTGATGGTCATCGAGGTGGACACACGGTCCAGCGGGATCCCGTCCAGCAACGTGTGCATGTCCTCGACGGTGTCGATCGCGACGCCCACGCGTCCGACCTCTCCCAGCGCGCGCGGGGCGTCGGAGTCGATGCCCATCTGCGTGGGGAGGTCGAAGGCGACGGACAGGCCGGTCTGGCCCGCATCGAGCAGATGGCGGAATCGCGCGTTGGTCTCTGCGGCGGTGCCGAAGCCCGCGTATTGCCGCATCGTCCAAAGGCGCCCGCGGTACATCGTCGGCTGGATGCCGCGCGTGAACGGGAACTGTCCCGGATCGCCGAGCGCAGTCGCGTAGTCCGCGACTCCATCGGCAGGCCGGTATACGGGTGCGATTGGGATGCCGGACGGCGACTGCCGCTCCGTGGGTTCTTGCTCCCGGCCCGGCGGCCCCTCGACGCGGGCGCGGGGTGCCGGTCGGGCGGTCACGCGCCGGCGCCGGCCATCTGGGGCGTGAGCGCTGCTCGGGCGAGGCCGACGTCATCGGCGCTGCCGATGAACAGCGGTGTCCGCTGGTGCAGCTCCGTCGGCACGATGTCGAGCACTGGCGTGACGCCATCGATCGCCGCACCGCCCGCCTGCTCGGCGATGAACGCAAGCGGATTGGCTTCGTACAGCAGCCGCAGCTTACCTCGCGGACTTTGCCGGTTCGCGGGATAGGCGAACACGCCGCCACCGAGCAGGTTCCGATGGAAATCGGCCACGAGCGACCCGACGTATCGGACGCTGAGCGGCCTTGCGGCTCGCCTTCCCGACCACGGTATCGCCGCATCAGCGCGCGCAGCGATTCGTCCCAGTCGCGCGCGTAGGCATCGTTGACCGACAGGTAGCGGCCGCGCCGCGGCGTCCGCATGTCCGGGTGCGACAGCAGGAATTCACCGATCGACGGGTCGAGCGTGAAGCCGTGGACGCCCTGGCCAGTCGTGTACACCAGCATCGTGCTGGATCCGTAAATGACATAGCCGGCTGCGACCTGACGGCGACCGGTCTGGAGCATGTCGCTCAGCTCGGCCTCGCGGCCCCGGGTCACCTTTCGCAGCACCGAGAAGATCGTGCCTACCGGCACGTTGACATCGATGTTCGACGAGCCATCGAGCGGATCGAACAGCAGGCAGTACTTCCCGGTCCGAAATCCCTCGGGGATCGGGATGATGTCGGGCTCCTCCTCCGACGCCATCGCGCACAGACGGCCGCCGTGGTCGAGCGCTTTGATCATGATGTCGTTGGCGAGAACGTCGAGTTTCTGCTGGGTCTCGCCGTGGACGTTGGTGTTATCCGTTGCACCGAGGATGTCAGCCAGGCCGGCGCTCCGCACCTTGTTGGCGATCATTTTGGCCGCGAGCGCCAGATCGTAGAGGATGCCGGAGAGCTCGCCGGTCGCCTGTGGGGCGTGACGCTTCTCCTGCTCGATGATGAAGCGCTCGATCGTGACGACCGAGACGTCAGTGTGTTGAACCACCGTCCACCTCCCGGGAATGGTGCGGCGATCGGCAACCACGCGCGCATCGCGTCCAAAACGATCACTGACAACTCGGCTCGCATCTGGCGTCGGTCGAGGGCTACACGCGTCACCGCTGCGCCCAAGAGGATCGCCGACGACGTAGCGCGGGCGCGCCTGGTTGAGAACCAGGGTCATGACGTCATCCCGGCACCGCGCACACCCGCAGAACGCCGGCTCGGCCGATCGCAGCGATTCGTAGGTAGCACGGACGGCTTCCTCCAGCGCGTTGAGCACTGGCGCCTCACCCGCTCGCCGCGCAGCGCGGCAGCTGCAACCGGCAAGCTCCGGCGCCAGAGCGACTCGTCAGCGCCGCTGACGACCACCCCGGTAAACGTCGAACCGGTCGTTCCGGTGAAGCGCACCGGATAGTATTCCCCACCGACGCCTGCTCTCGGCGCCGGCAGGAGGACTGTCTTGAAATCGCGCGTGCGAGCCTGCACGGCATCTCCGCGTTTGGCTGGCTTCTCGACGAGCACCTCGTGGTGGGTCCCGAGCAGGGCATGTTGCGTCGCGCGAGCCCCACGACGCACGGTGGCAATGAGCTGTCGCGAGTCGGTCACTGCGCCTCATCGTCGGGCACCGTGTCACTCGGTCGGGAACCGCGTCGCAGCCGTGCCCGCGCGTGGCGAGAACTTGAACGTGTACGCGTCGTCGAAGCCCACGCACTCCGACCGCCGACAGCGTCTCGGCGAAGTCGTCCGCGGTCTCCCCGGGGAATCCCACGATCACGTCGGTGGTCAGTGCGAGCCCGGGATGGCCGCCTCGCAGCGCGATCCACGCAGGCCAGGTACTCCTCGCGCGTGTAGCGCCGCAGCATCCGTCGGAGCGTGCGGGTCGAGCCGGACTGCATGGGCAAATGCACATGCTCGCAGACGGCGGCAGTCGTCGCCATCGCCTCGAGAACCCGGTCGCTGAAGTCGTTCGGGTGCGGACTCGTGAATCGCAGGCGGCGGAGTCCGTCGACCGCACCGACCGCACGCAGGAGATCGGCGAAGTCGTGCGCACCATCGTTGTAGGAGTTGACCGTCTGCCCCAGGAGAACGACTTCGCTCAACCCATCGGCGACGGCGATTGGATCTCGCGCACGACGTCGGGGAGAGCCCGACTGCGCTCGGGTCCGCGTGTCGTCGGCACGATGCAGTAGGTGCAGCGGTAGTCGCATCCGCGCTGGACCGGGATCCACGCCTTGACGCCGGGCAGGCGGCGAGGGCGAAAGTCTTCGTAGTGCTCACTCGCGTCGAACTGGGTCTCCACGCTCTGGTGCCCGCCCGCGCCCGCTCGATCAGCGCCGGGAGTGCGCGGTACCCATCGGGCCCAACGACCAGACTGACGTGGCTCGCACGGGCGAGCAGACTCCGGCCCGAGCCGCTGCGCCATGCATCCCGTGACACCGAGGATCGTATGGCGCCCCATATGCGCGCTCGAAGCTCACCCAGGCGACCAAGGACGCGCTGCTCGGCATGGTCTCGAATCGCGCAGGTGTTGACCAGGATGACGTCCGCTCCATCGCGGATCGAGTCACCGGCTCGTAGCCGACGCGCGCTCAGCGCACCGAGCATGAGCTCGGAGTCGCTCGCGTTCATCTGGCACCCGTACGTCTCGACGTAGACGGTCGGCCTGCTGCGGCGCTGGCCATCCGCGGCTAATGTAATGGCCGCTACCGTGCGGTCACGCCGTATGGACTGGCATACTCCGCGGTGTGGGCCTGCGTGGGCACCAGAAAGTGAAAGGCGCTCCCGGTGCCTTCCGTGCTCTGGACCCAGATACGCCCGCCGTGTCGCTCGACGACCAAGCGGCAGAACGCCAGTCCGAGCCCCGAGCTTCGCACACGCGGTCCGTAGGGCGTCCGCACCTGTTCGAATTTGCGGAAGATCAGCTCATGGTATTCCGACGGGATCCCAGGGCCGTTGTCAGCCACCGTGAACAGCAAACCGCCCGGATCCCGGCGCGCGCTCAGGCGCAGCGTCACCGCGTGCGGTGAGTGCGTGAGCGCATTCTGAATGAGGTTTGACAGGACCCGCTTCAGAAGCGCCTTGTCCGCCTCGAAGGTCGGGGCATCCTCAGCCACCTCGATGGCTTGCCACCGCGCCTTCCTGCTGAAACCGCACTGACCATTCGTGGCGGACCTCGGCCAATAGCGCGGCGGGCGCGATCGACTCCAGCGACAGCGGCAAGGCCGTTTCTTCGAGCTTCGAGATCTCCAGCAGGTCCTCGATCAGGCGGAGCAGGTCCTCTGCCTTGCCTTCCGCATCTGCGATGACCTGGTGCTGCGTATCGGCCAACGGGCCGAAATCGCCGTCGAGGAGAAGCTCGAGAGTGGCGAGGACCGAGGTGAGCGGGGTCTTGAGATCGTGCACGATCATTTTCAGCAGATCGTCCCGGACTTTCTCGAGCTCGCGCAGCTTGCGGAAGCTGTCTTCGAGGGCATCGGTCGCCGCCTTGAGCTTGAGCAGGCTACGGACGCGGGCGCCGAGCACGAGGCGGTTGTGCGGCTTGGTCAGGAAGTCGTCGCCGCCGGCCTCAATGGCGCGCGACCCGGTCGGTCGTGTCGTTGAGCGCGGTGACGAACACGACGGGAATTCGTGCGGTCCGCGGATCGCGCTTGATCCGTCGGCAGACCTCAAACCCCGTCGCGCGATCTTCGCAGCCGAGATCGCCCGCGGGCATCGAGACGTCGAGGATGCAGAGGTCGGGTTGCTGGCGAGCGGCGGCGGCGAGCGCCGACGGGCCGTCGTGTGCGGAGATCGTGCGGTAACCCAACGCATGTAGTTGATCGAACAGCAACTCGACGTTGGCAGGCACGTCGTCGGCAACCAGGATCAGCGCGCTGGTTGGCTCGCCATCCGGTGAGGCACCTGCGACGGGCCCCGAGACGGGGCGCGACGTCGCGACTGGCGTTATCAGGGGCGAATGGTCAACCCCACGCTCAACATCCACGCTGCCTCCGAGATGCCCAGAACGGGAGCCGTCCGCAACGCGCGCTGGACGGTCAGATCGAGCGCCGCCCGCTGCGGCCCCAGGGGTATGCCGAGGCCGGCGGAGAGGTCATTTTCTCGAACCATTTCGCCGTCCGCCGTGAAAGGAAGCGTGCGCGTTTGCGCGCCGGCGCGCAGCACCACCCCTCGTTCGGCCACTTTCGGGCCAACGATCTCGACGCCGCCGCCGAAATCCCACGCATCGTGGGGCGTATTGCCCGGTAGCCCGAGCCCCGTCATCTGCGACCACCCCTCCCATTCCGCCCGCACCGCCAGCGTCAGCCCCGCGACGCCGTCATAACGGATCCCAACGCCCGCCCTTGAGGGAATGTTGGACTTCACCTCCAGGGTGTCGTTCCGCCGCGCGCGCATAGTACCGCCGAGCTCGGCTGACGCCGCAATCGCAAACAAGGGCGACGGCTGCGCGTCAACTCCCACGGACACCCCGGTCCCCACGTAGCTATAGACGTCCGTTTGTATGAACGGAAGGGCCTTTACCGTCTCGGTATCGGCGAAGTTCTCTTCGATCTCAGCCTGGTTCTGGCCGGTGTAGACGTGCAGCCCGAGCCCGGCACGCAGTCCGGGAATCGGGGTCCATCCCGCGTCGAGCTGAAGGTCCTCGATCCCGCCGTCACTCTTGAACGACTGGGTACCGATGATCGCGGTGTCGCCCACCGGGACCAGCCCGCTCTGCGACGATTCCCACGTCTGGTCGAGCAGCGTTGTAAAGGAAAGCCCCAGGACGAGCCGCGAGGTTATCGGCAGGCCGGCCGATAACGAGGGGAAACGAATTGTCGTCGAGTGATCGGTCCCCGACGGCGTAGTGACGGCGCGAAATTCGGGATCGTACTGAATGTGAATCATCGGCCGCGTGAGCGACGCCAGGGCAGACGGGTTGAGCCCCGACTCGGGGTCGAACTCACCTAGACTGCCACCCACGGCAAGAGATGAGGTGCTGAGTTGACCGGGCGGGTATCCGAAGCCTTGGGAGCTCAGATTGGCCTGCGCATGGGCCGCGGGCGAGACGCCCGAAACAGCCGCGAGCGCCGCGAGGACGATCGCGGCACAGCGACGCCTGGATCGCGGTTGCGTAGAGATCTGTCCCTCGCACGTGCCGCTCATGGAACGCCGAGCTCGATCGTTTTCACGTAGGCGAGATGGATGTGTGGGCGCAGGGCCGGGGGCACCGTCGGGAGCGCAGGATAGAAGCTCGACGTCACCGTCGAAGCCCCCTCGTTTGTGCCAATGAGAACGATTGCGCGGCTCACTGTATCGGTCGCTCGATCCTTCCAATGGCGCGCAGCGTTCACGAACTCGACGTTGATCGAGTCCGAGGACCCCGGCACGTAATACGACGTATCGATCCCGATCACGGTCGATGCCGCATTGAATCCGGCCGCGTGTCCTGGGTCCGTCACGGCTGGCGTAGCGACTATGCCCTCCGAGAGGACCCCCATAGAGTCGGGAGGCGAGAGGAAGAACCCGCGAAGCGTATTGGGGATGAGGTGGAGGGTCAGTGTCGCGCGCACGACCGTCGACGAATCGATGATCCGGGTCGGCAGTGCGAACTGAATGAAGATGCGGCGGGCGGGCATGCCACCAATGTCGAGGTGTTGCCCCAACGGCGGAGAGGTGCCAGAGACGATCAGCGGATAGTTCAGCAGTCCCTGTGCAAGGGCCGAATCATTAGTCGGCGTCGTCGACCGCGGCACCTCGGGGCTGAACGGCGCCGTGACCGTCGTGTCCGTGTCCGGCTCGTAACTGAACACCGGCGGCAATCCGCTCAGGTTGTTCAGGATGTCCACGCGGCCGGCCGGCGGCGCCACACCCGTGCGGACCAGGCGGATCCCGACCCGAATGTTGTGATCCCCGATGACGTGGGCGAGCACCTTCGCCGAGTCGAGCGCGAAGCGCATGGTGTCCACCTGGCCACTCACCGGCAGGGTAACCGCCTGCGCCGGTGCCAGGAGTCGATCCGGGCGAAACAACGAGGCGAGAACACTCACCGACGTGTCGGAGCCAACCGTGTCGACGTCGTAGACGCTGATGACCGGCTGGCTTCCGGTCTGCGGCCGCGGCCTGAAGCTCAGTGTGTCGAACGTGAGGCGCAGGTACGGCTGGAAGACCTGTGTCGCGGGCTGCAACGTATCGCCCGGGGCAGGTGCGTACAGGTACGAGATCGAGTCGAACCGAACGATCGTCCGAACGTCGATGCTGTCGCCCTGGGCCGCCACGAGGAGCTCAGGCCAATTTCCCAGCAACGGATAGCCGGCGATCGTGGTGTCGATTGCCAGCGCGGTCAGCCCGTCGATGGTGGTATCATGGATCTGAACGGCCTGGTCGGGACAGAGGGCAGGACATGCCCGCCCCTCGGGTAGGCTTTCCGAGCACGCGGAAGCCACGCCGTAAATCGCCGCGGCAATCGCCAGCACTAAAAGTCAATGTCGGTACACGGCCGGGAATCTATTCGTGGGAGCGGTCCACGTACACGCGCGGCACCCGTTCTCTGAGTCCTGTGAGGACTTCGTACGCGCATAGCCCGGCAGCACGCGCGGCACCGGCCAGGTCGATGGCATCGTGTGGTCTGCCCTCGGAGGGCGCTGCGCCGATGCCAGGCGCAGGTCGGTCGACGCCAAGGAGCGTCGCGACGTCGCCGATCGCACAATCGAGACCTGTGACATCGACCATAGTCATGTCCATCGTGACGATTCCGGCCACTCGCACCCGTCGTCCGCGGACGAGAGCGACACCCAGATTGCTGAAGGCCCGGCGATAACCGTCAGCGTACCCCGCAGCAAGGGTTGCGATCCGCCGGCGCTCGGTCGCCTGGAACGTCGCGCCATAGCTCACGCTCTCTCCCGGCTCGATCCATCGCAGATCGACGATACGGGCTCTGAGCGCGATGACCGGTTCGCTCCGCAGCGGCGGGACCGCGTCCTGCTCACCCGATGTCGCCGGCGCGAGCGACGCCGCGGATGGACCGGCAGTCTCCCTCGACGCGGTGTGGCGGCTTTCCACTCCGTAGAGAAACACACCGGGCCGAACGAAGGTCCACCGCGACGGCCCCGTCAACCGCTCGATCGCAGCGCTGTTTTCCGCGTGCAGCACCGATGGGCGGCCCGGCAAGGCATCGAGCGCCGTCCGGAAGCGCTCCAGCTGCACTCGCATCGACCCGTCGTCTGCGTCGGCGCTATAGAAATGGGTACAGGCACCAAGCGGCGGGAATTGGCGCACGCGCGCAGTGAGATCCCCGACCAAGGACCATCTGCACACCCGATCGGCTCATGCCGGTATCGATCATGAGGTGCCAAGGTGCGTTTCGCGTGAGGTGTCCCCAGGCCGCAATCAACGCGTCTTCGCTCAAAGTCGGTGCCAGTCCCCGCGCATGGGCAGCCGGCAAGCTCGTCAGCGAGCAGTGGGTTGAACACGATGATCGCTCGTGTGATCCCAGCGGCGCGTAACGCACTCCCCTCTTCGAGGGTCGCGACGCCGTATCCCCAAGGGTCGATCGCCTCGAGTGCGCGCGCGACCGGCAGCGCGCCTAGACCGTACGCGTCCGCCTTGACCATGGGCAGGAGTGGCACGCGGGCACGTGCGGCGACCGTGCGTGCGTTCCGGAGCAGCGCGCCCAGGTCTACTTCGAGCCACGCGTCGACGCGTTCAGGTTTCACGCGACCGGTGCGGTACGGACGGTACGGCGTCCACGGACGACGCATGCGTCGCCCCTACGCGTGGCATCGCGTTGGACAGCGCGATAGTATACGACCCTCGCCGCTATGTCGACGCCCTCGCCTTTCGACGACGCGCTCGCGCTCATGCGCGACCTGCGCGTCCGCTGCGATTGGGACGCGGCGCAGACGCACGAGTCGCTGCGCCCGTACCTGCTTGAGGAAGCGCACGAAGTCGACGACGCCATCCGCGCGGGAGACGACCAGCTGCTGCGCGAGGAGCTGGGCGACCTGTTGCTGCAGGTGCTCTTTCACGCCGTGCTCGCTGAGGAGCGCGGGGGCGTTCGCCGCCGGTGACGTGGCGCAGACATTGGTCACCAAGAATGAAGGGTCGTCACCCGCATCTCTACGGCGAAGGTGTGAAAGAGCCGTGGGAGCGGATGAAGGCGAAGCGGCGCACATCGATCGTCGATGGCCTCCCGACGCAGCTGCCGGCACTGCTTCGCGCGCATCGGCTGCAAGAGCGCGCGGCTGGCGTGGGCTTCGATTGGCCATCAGTCGCCGGGCCGCTCGCCAAGGTGGCGGAGGAGCTGAAGGAGGTCGAGGAAAGTCTCGCCGCAGCGCCCCCGGCGCTCGCGCCAAGTGGCGCGCCGGAGGGCGGCCCGGCCCACGAGCACCTGATCGAGGAGCTCGGCGACCTGCTGTTCTCGTGCGTCAACCTGTGCCGGAAGGCGGGCGTCCACGCCAGCGCTGGCGCTGGATCGGTCGAACAAGAAGTTCGCTCGGCGGTTTCCAGGCCGTCGAGCGTCTGGCGCGAGCACGCGGGCTGAGCGTCGGCCAGGTACCGCTCGCGGTGCTCGATGCGCTGTGGGACGAAGTGAAAGGCAGGCGAATGGGCGCGCTAGGGGCTAGGATTTGGCGAGTTGACGAACCTCGACGCGCCAATGGCAGTGACTGTCGCGGCGCTCGGGCATGTTAGACCCCGCGCGTATGCCTGGTTAGACCTAGCTCAGGGTCGCAGCCGGTGCATCATGCGAGCGAACGGGATCGTCTCTCGCACGTGCGGGAGACCGCAGATGTAGGCGACCGTGCGCTCGAGTCCGAGGCCGAAGCCCGAGTGCACGAACGTGCCGTACCGACGCAGGTCGAGGTACCAGCCGTACGCATCGAGCGGGAGCCCTTCGTCGATGATGCGCTGGCGCAGCTTGTCGTAATCATCCTCGCGCTGCGATCCGCCAATGATCTCACCGTACCCCTCGGGCGCCAGACAGTCGTCGCACAGCACCGTGCGCGGATCGGCGGGATTCTCCTTCATGTAGAACGCTTTCGCCTGCTTCGGATAGTTGCAGACGAAGATCGGCGGTCGGCATCCCTCGACGAGCAGCGTCTCGTCTTCCGCGCCGAGGTCGTCGCCCCACTGGATCGCGCTCCCGCGCTGCTGGAGGATCGCGACGGCGTCGGTGTAGTCGATGCGGGGAAACGGGGCACACGCGTTCGAGCTTGCTCGACGTCGCGCTCGAGCTCGCGCAGCTCCCGCCGCGCGGCGCTCCAGGCACGCGCTCAACGAGATACACTGACCAGTAGATCCTCCTGGAGGACGCATGTTGTCCGCGGAGTCCGCGAACGCGACCTCCGGCTCGATCATCCAGAACTCGGTCAGATGCCGGCGCGTCTTCGATTTCTCGGCGCGAAAGGTCGGACCGAAGGTATAGATGCTCCCCAGCGCCGCCGCGGCCGCTTCGCCGTACAGCTGGCCGGTCTGCGCCAGATACGCCGGACCCCTCGTCGAAATATTCGGTCGAGAACAGTCCACTCCGCTCGCCGATCGCCGCGGTCAAGATCGGCGTATCCACGCGCACGAAATCTCGTGCGTAAAAAAAGTCGTGAATGGCCTGCTCGATTTCGCTTCGAATCCGCAGGATGGCCGCCTGCCGAGCACTCCGCAGCCACAGGTGTCGATGGTCCAGCAGAAAGTCGATTCCGTGCTCTTTGGGCTGGATCGGGTAATCGATCGGGCTTGCGACCGAGTATCGTCCAGATCTCGGACCGCCAGCTCGTGGCCGCCCGGCGCGCGTGCGTCGGCGCGGACGTTACCCACGAGCGGCGACCGACGTCTCCTGCGTCAAAGCGGCGAAACGCTCCCAGACTTCTGGGGCCGACCTCGGCTTTGGCGATCACGCATTGGAGCAGCCCGTGCCCGTCACGCATCACGACGAACGCCGACCTTGCCCGACGATCTGACGTGCATGACCCACCCGCGCACCTGAACGAGGTCGGTCGGGTGCTGCGGCAAATCTCGGATGTGCACGGCGGGCGGAAGCGCCGGGGCACTGTGAGTGGCGGAGACGCGGTTGGCATGGTGCGGGGGGTCGTATGGCTGGGTGGCGCGGCAAGGTAGACCCGCGCCGAACCACTGTCAACGCGACACAAACGCTTGACGCGATTGGATCCGTGATGGTCTCACGGCCGAGTCACCTTCACGTTAATGTTCAGCCATGACGCTCCGCGCCAGGTTGGCCGCGGGCCTGCTGGCCATCGCGGTCGTTCTCGTTATCCCTCTTGGCCTGGCACTGCGGTCGCTCGAAGATCTCCACCAGTCCGCGCTCGCGCTCCGGGACAAGGAGTTCGCGGGGTCGCTGCTTTTGGGCCGGATCCGCGTTGGAACCGAGGATCTCCGCCGCGCCGAAGATGCGCTGCTGTTCGTCCACGACTCCGCCAGTGAACGGCGGATGTCACATCAGATCACAACCCTGGTCGCCATGGCGGACTCACTGGAGTCCTTCGCGCTCGACAGCGCCGCCCAGAATCTGCGGGGTGCCGTCGCGACCGTGTCCAGTGTGGCCAATCGCGAGTACGCTGCGGCCCTGGCCCGTCGCACGGCCCTCGCCGACAGCTTGTCGGCAAACGGCGTCCGACCTGCTATCTCCGAGATGGAACGCTGGATCGGGGACGCCGAGCGCTCGTTGCGGGAGCGGTCGCGGGACCGTGTCGCCAGCGCGGCCGACGCGGCAGAGCAGGCTCGACAATTCGCAGGCGCCCTCTTACTGTTCGCGGCTGGACTCGCGACCGGCGATCGCTGTCTGGCTGACTCACTCGATCAGCGGCCCCGTACAGGACCTCGAGGCTGGAATGGAAGCCGTCGCCAACGGGCGACTTTGGTCATCGCCTGACCATTGCACCTCGTCGTCGCGACGAATTCGGTCGGCTTGCCACGAGCTACGACACGATGGCACGGCAGCTGACCGAGCTAGACCGGCTGAAGGCGGAGTTCGTGTCGGTCGCCTCACACGAGCTCAAGACACCAGTCAACGTGCTGCTCGGCTACCTCCAGCTGCTGCAGGATGGCGGGTACGGCGAGCTCACACCGCGCCAGCGCGAGATCTGCCACACGCTCGAGGTCCAGTGCGTCAGCATCGGACGACTCGTCAAGCAGCTGCTCGACGTCAGCCGATTCGAAGCGGGCGGCGGAAGACTGGACCCGCGACCGTTTGCGTTGGGCGATTTCCTCGACGACCTCGAGGCTTCCTTCCGCGTGCTGGCGCTCCAACGGTCGGTCGAGTTCACGGTCTCTCACGATCCCGAGCTTCCGAGCCAGGTGGCGTGGGATCGTGACCGCATCAGCGAGGTACTCGGCAACCTGCTATCCAACGCCTTCAAGTTCACGCCGAGCGGAGGTCGGATCCGGCTCACCGCGCACGCGGCAGACGACAGCGTACAAATGGTCGTACGCGATACGGGGCCCGGGATCCCCGCTGAGCAGCTGCCCCGCATCTTCGACAAGTTCTACCGCGCCGATAATCAGCCGGCGTCGGCCGACGGCACCGGGCTCGGACTCGCCATCGCCAAGAACATCGTCGACGCGCACCGTGGCACGATCAACGTGGACAGCACGCCCGGGGCGGGCGCGACTTTCACGATCACATTGCCGAAAGCCCTTCCGGTCAGACGGTCACGAACGGCGCCTTCGTATGTGCCCAGGCACACTCCGGTCCAGGTGAGGGCACCGGTGTGAGGCGAGCGGAACGGCTCGTGCCGCTCCTCACGATCGTCGTGCTGTCGAGTTGCGCGGGCCGGAAGGCTACGCTGCGCCCGGTCCCGCAGCGAGCGTGGCAGGTCACGCTGGGGTACGCGCAGGAGGCGGTGCAGCGAGGCCAGTACGCCCAAGCCGACTCCGCGCTCGTCGCCTTCGCGACGGCGTATCCGAACACGCCCGAAGCAACCGAGAGCGAGTTCTGGACCGCCCTGTTCACACTGGATCCGCGGAACGAACATCGCTCCGAGGGAGACGCATTGCGGGCACTGACGGCATACTCCACGGGGCCGGGGCCGCATGACCGCGACATCGAGGCCGATGTCCTGCGGCGCACCGCGGGTACGCTGTTGACACTGCGGCAGGAAACCGAGGTGGCCGCGTCGCAGGCCGATTCTGCGCGGACCGAAGCAGACTCCGCCCGGACGGAAGCCGACAGTGTGCGCGTCGCACACGCCTCTCGCGACCGAACGCGCGAGGAGGTCCAACGCCTGCGCGATTCACTGGACAAAGTGGTGACGGCGCTGGGCGAGACGACGCAGGAGCTCGATCGGATCAAGAAACGACTGGCGGCGCCGAAACCATAGGGACTAGTGGCTGGGGACTAGTGGCTGGGGACTAGTAGCCAGTGACAAATTTCCGCGTTGAGTGACGGCGGCGGGTGACTACCCCCGAGGTTTGGTCCCAGTCCGTAGCCCACTAATCCCTTGTCCCTAGCCCACCCTAAACAGCTCGATCGCCCGAGAGTAGCGCCGCGCCATGCTGCGGCGAAGGGCGGCATGGGGTGGCGAGGTGAGCTCCGGGTCGCTCGCCAGGATCCGCTCGGCGACTGCGCGCGCACGCTCGTTGAGCGCCTCGTCCCGCAACGGATCGGCAACGCGGAACATGGCCGTTCCGCTCTGCTCCTCCCCGAACAGATCGCCCATTCCGCGGAGGCGCAGGTCGGCTCGGGCGATTTCGAAGCCATCCTCGGTGCCGATGAACACGCCGAGTCTCGTTGCCGCCTCTGGGCTGACGTCGCCGAGTAGAATGCAGAACGATTCGTCGCCGCCGCGCCCGACCCGGCCGCGCAGCTGGTGCAATTGCGACAGTCCGAACCGCTCCGGGTGCTCGATGAGCATGACGGTCGCGTTCGCCACATCGATGCCGACTTCGATGACCGTCGTGGCCACCAGCACATCGACGACGCCATCGCGAAACGCACGCATAGCCGTGTCGCGCTCTTCTGCCCCGAGTCGTCCGTGCAGGAGGGCCACCCGACGCCCCGCCAGCGCCCCGCCCGGGCCGGTGAGCTCGGCGAACATCATTGTCGCCGACTTGAGATCGCTGCGCTCCGACTCGTCGATGATGGGGTACACGACGTACGCCTGTCGGCCCTGATCGAGCTGCCCGCAGAGGAACGAGAGCACGCGAGCGCGCGCGGACTCCGGGCGCCACGCAGTCGTCACGGGATGTCGGCCCGGTGGCCGCTCGTCGAGCACGCTGATGTCGAGATCGCCGTACGCTGTCAGCGCCAGCGAGCGGGGAATCGGCGTGGCGCTCAGTAGCAGGACATCCGGGTGCTCGCCCTTGGCCCCCAGCGCCTTACGCTGTTCGACACCGAAGCGATGCTGCTCGTCGATGACTGCCAGTCCGAGGCGCGAAAACGTCGTCGCCTCCTGGACCAGGGCGTGCGTCCCGACCACGACCGCCGGGGCTGGCTGCGCGATGCGCTCGGCTACGGCCCGGCGTTCAGTGGCGGAGAGGCTTCCCGTGACGAGCAGCGGCCGCACATCGAGCGGTGCGAGGAGTGTGGAGAGCGTCCCGAAGTGCTGCTCGGCCAGCAGCTCAGTCGGTGCCATCACCGCCGCCTGATACCCATTCTCCATCGCCAGGAGCGCGGCGAAGAGCGCCACCACCGTCTTGCCGCTGCCCACATCGCCCTGGAGCAACCGGTGCATGCGCGTCGGGCTGCACATGTCGGCAACGATCTCGCGGATCGCACGGGTCTGTGCGCCGGTCAGCTCGTAGGGGAGCGCGTGCTTGAGCGCTGTCGTCAGGGTCCGGCGGTTCTCGTACGTAATTCCCACGCGGTGGGCACGCGCCAGCGCGTATGCGCGTCGATGCAGCAGCTGGACGAACAGCAATTCTTCAAATGCCAGCCGCGACCGCCCGACCTCCGCTTCAGCGAGTGACGTCGGGCGGTGCACCATGCGCAAAGCCTCGCCCAGCGGCGGCACTTCGGCCGTGACGAGCACGGTCTCGGGCAACGACTCGACCGCCAACGGCAGCAACGAGTCCAGATGCGCATCGATCAAGCCGCGCAGGACCTTGACGGACAGCCCCTCGGTCGTCGGATAGACGGCAAGCACGCGTCCCTGCGAGGTATCGGCCGCATCTGCTCCGAGGTTGACGAACTCGCGCGCCTGGAGCTGACGACCGTGGAAGAAGCGCACGGTCCCGGTCACGAGCAGCACGTCTTGTTTCTCGACGACTCGGTCGAGAAACGGTTGGCCGGGCCAGGATATCTCGATCATCCCGGACTCATCGCGCAGCACGACCTGGAAGATCCGAAGGCCGCGTCGAGTGGGCAGCACTCCCTTCGAGATCACGGTACCCACGACAGTGGCATCCATCCCGGTTGCCAGTGCGGCGATGGGCGTGATCGTCGTGGCATCTTCGTAGCGGTGCGGAATGTGGTGCAATAAATCGCCGGCCGTCAGCACCCCAAGGCGCGCGAGAAGCGCCGCCCGACGCTCGCCGACGCCCTTGAGGTACGTGACCGGCATGTCGAGCGAGACACGGCCCCGAGTCCGGCCCGCGGGTCGCTCGCGCGCCGCGTGGCTCACGCCGCCATCAAGCGGTACGCGTGTGTCATGTCTCGAGCACCTGCCGAGCAAACGCGGCCGCGATCGAACGGCGCGAGATCGTCTACCGCCTCGCCGGTGCCGATGAACTTGATGGGCACATTCAACGCCTCGTGGACGGCGACGACGACGCCACCCTTGGCCGTACCGTCCACCTTGGTCAACACCAGGCCAGTGACGGGCACGGCGGCAGCAAACGTCTTGCCCTGTGCGATCGCGTTCTGGCCAATGGTCGCGTCCAACACGAGGAGAGTCTCGTGCGGCGCGCCGGGCCGCCGTTTGGCGAGCACGCGCGAGACCTTTTTGAGCTCTTCCATGAGCGCTCCGCTCGTATGCAATCGGCCGGCGGTGTCCACCACGATCACATCGACCTGGCTCGCGACACCGGCCTCCAACGCATCTACGGCAACCGCGGCGGGATCGCGGCCGCTCGCGCCACCGATGAACGCCGCGCCAGTGCGGTCTGCCCACGCGCGCAACTGATCGACCGCGCCCGCACGAAACGTGTCTCCGGCGGCCATGAGCACGCGTTTCCCTTGCGAGCGGAGACGAGCAGCCAGTTTGCCGATGAAGGTCGTCTTCCCGGCGCCGTTCACACCAATCACGAGGATCACAGTAGGTGGTTGGGGCGACAGCGTCAGCGTCGGGTCGCTCTGACCCGCACGCAGCGCCGTCTCGACACCGGACCGCAGCGTTTCGAGGAATTGCACCTGGTCGCGGATCGCACCCTCGCGGGCTTGGCGTTCGACCTCGGCGACGAGTCGGGCAGTCGTCGGGACCCCGAAGTCGGCCTCGAGCAAGACTTCCTCGAGGCGCTCGAGCGAGCCTTCGCTGACGCCACCGCGCACGACCACGCCGACGTCAGTGAGGGCGAGGTCCTTGATCCGCTGCCAGATCGACCGCCGCGGCGCATCGGTCGATCGGCTAAAGAGGGGCGCCATGTCAACGCATACCGATTCGTCGGCGCCAGAGCCACTCGCCGCACAGGAGCAAGACGAGGAGGACGTAGACCCAGGGCATCGAGCGGAGACGCGGGACGGGACCGGCGAGTGCGACACCGTGAACCTCACCCGCCTTGACCGTCGGAGCGCGAGGCAACCACTCTCGGGATGCGTTGACGATGAGCAGCGCCGCGCCAGCACTGGTGTGCACGTCGTATGTCCCAGCCGGGAGCGCCGGTGACTCGGCGAGCGCGCTCGTGCCCGGAAAGCTCAACACGAGCGTATCCGTCCGCGCCGGCGCATCGCGTGGCACGAGGACGACCGTCGTCACGCTGTCGCCGCCACTACCCCGCCGCCAGCGAATCGGATCGCCCTCCCGCACAAGCGCGTCGGCGGGGACCGCGGGACGAGCATCGCGACGCTCCGCCGCCAGCCAGTCAAAGACGCCGCCCCAGAACGCCGCGAACACGTCGGCACTCGCGCCGCCACGGAAGCGCCATCGCCAGAGACCGCTCACCGGGACCGTTACTCGCCGTCTGTTCCCGACCGTGCCGCCGGTGACGACCAAACGACGGTCGAACCGACGTCCTCGCTTGACCTCCAGCGCCTGCCATTCCCCCGATGGAGCGGCTCCCGACGGCGTAGCCAGGTCGATCGGCGGCAAGCTGTCCCATGGCACGCCGGCCAGCGCCGCCGCGACCGGAGACGGCGGCGTGCCAGTGACGAACCACTCGTCCGATGACCGGCCGTTCAGCGGCACCAACAGAGCGAGCGCGCCACGCGTGGCCCTCAGCGGAGGACCAAAGACACTGGTATCTCCGTGCAACACGACCAACGGCGCGGACGCCACTGCCTTCCGCACATCCGACTCGGTGATCGATGCGAGGGCGCCGTCGACTCGCCACATCCCCGGCGCGACACGGAAGTAACCCCGGGTCGGAAGCGCGAGCGCCCCGCGCAAGACAGCCAGGACATATCGTGCGTCCTCGTCGGGCGACGTGCTGACAAAAACGGCCCCTGCCGCCGGCGAGACATCGATCGGCACCGCCAACGTGTCATTGTGATGGTCGGCGTCGCCGGCCGCGGTCCACACTGCGCGGATCGTGCGGGGGCCGTCGCCGCGAGGGACCACACCGCGCACACCGACCGTTCGTTCCACTCGCGGACCAAGGGCGTCGACCGCCACGGTCGTGGCGGGTGTCGCCGGATGGTCACCAATGCTGACGGCAACAGCTCCGGCTGGCGCGCCCCCCGCGCCCGCGACGATCGTGGCGTGCACGTCGATCGTGTCGCCCGCTACCGCGGCGCGGGGCGCGTCGAGTGTCGCGAGCGCGCCATCCGGTCGCATCGCATGCGGCAGCACGATCACGCTCGAGCCAGCGGGGAGCTCGTTGAGCGCTTCGGGATCATCGATCTCACCGTCGGTCACCAGCATCAGCGGTCGGCCCGCCGCGAGCGACCGCTCGACGGCAGGGCGAATGCGGCTGCGCACGTCGGTGGGCAGCGCCGGAGGGGGACCAGGACGCACCGAATCGCCGACGACAAATGTGGAGTCGGCGGCGATGGCCCCCGCACGCCGGAGTGCGGTCTGATACGCGGCGGTGTCACCGCCGCGAAGCCAGCTCTTCGACACGTCCAGCGCCACAAAGGGGCGAACACCTGCACTCCGACCCACGGGCGCGTCTAGCCACAACCCGACGAGGCCCGCGATCGTGATGACCCGCAGCAACGCCGCAAGCCATCCACCGCCCGCTGGTCGACCGTACTGCACCCCGGCGGCCACGAGGCCAACGCAGAGCGCAGCGAGCCACAGCATCATCCGGGGAAATGTAGCGGAAGGCCGCCCGGCCCCTATTTCGCTGCGATCGAGCCGTCCGGCGGTGACGTATCCAGCTCGGCCATCGTTCGGCGAGCTACCCCGTCAAATGCGCTCCGTTGCGCGGTGGGGATTGGCATCCCGGAGCCCTGATCCCGGAGAGCGGTCCGAGGGTCGCGCTGCACACCGTCCACCAGCACCTCGAAATGCAGATGCGGTCCGGTCGCGAGGCCGGTCATGCCGACGAACGCGATCGTTTTGCCGATCGACACTCGCGCACCGCGTCGGATGCCTGGCGCGAAGCGTGACGAGATGCCCATAGCGGGTGACGTAGCCGTTGCGGTGACGGAGATCGATCATGTTCCCATACCCTGCCGCGCTGGCCGGCAAACAGGACCACCCCATCGCCGATCGCGCGGACGGGCGTGCCCTCTGGCGCGACGTAATCGGTGCCCTTATGCTCGCGCCAGATCCCCAGAATCGGGTGCTTTCGCATCCCGAATCCGCTCGAGATGCGGCGAAATTCGACGGGTGCTCGCAGGAACGCGGCCCGGAGGGATCGACCATGCACATCGTAATACTCGGTCGCCAGCGACTGGCTGGAGGCGAGCGGCCCTGCCGCGGGAAAATCGACGGCGGTCAGCGTGTCGCGTGACTCGACGAAGACGGCGGCGATCACTCGGCCCGCATGAATGCTGTCGGATGGACCGACGACCCGCTCGACGAGCACGCGGAAGGCATCGCCCACGCGCAGATCGCGGCTCATATCGATTCGATACTCGAAGATGTCGGCGATCGACCACGCGAGCTTCGAACGCGCGCGGGAGGGAAAGATGGTGGAGGCGCAGGAGTCGAGTGCCGTGTACAGGTTGCTGGCGATGCGCCCCGCCACAACGACCGTGTCGGTACCTCCCTGTGCCTGCACCCACACGGGGGCGAGAGTCAGGACGCCATCGGTGGTTTGCACATCGGCCGCCTCTCCAGCACGGCGTCGCGGCGCGGCGCGCGCCACGGCAGCACGGACGCGCCCGGTCCCAGCGGGTACTGCCACGACCACGAGCGCCGCGAGCAACACCACCATGGCATAGGCAGTGGCGCGAGCGCCCGCCCGGCTCAATCCATCTGTCTCCGAATGAACGTCGGGATCTCCATGTCACTGAGATCCTGCGCCGCCGTTCGATCGCCGAGCGGCGTGGGAGGAGTGGGTACCCGGCGGAGCTCGGATGTGCCCGCAGTGCGGGTCGTCCCCACGGTGGGGCGCTGCTGGCGCTGCGCGGGGAACGGAAGCACCGGCGGTCCTTTGCCCGTGTCCGCTGAGATGCTCCTCTCGCTCGTCATACTGACGCTTGGCCGATCGAACCCGGTGGCGATGACCGTCACGCGAATTTCGCCCTGCATCGCTGGCTCGTGCACTGCACCAAAAATGATTTCGGCGTCGTCACCCACGGCATCGTGGATGATCTCGTTGATCTGATGCACTTCGCCCAATGTCAGGTCGGCCCCGCCCGTGATGTTCACGAGAACGCCGGTCGCGCCCGAGATGGAGATGTTGTCGAGGAGCGGCGAGGAGATCGCTTGCTGCGCACCTTCCATCGCGCGGTTCTCGCCGCGGCCGATGCCGGTCCCCATGAGAGCGCTCCCACCGGCCTGCATCACGGTACGGACGTCAGCGAAGTCCACGTTGACGAGTCCCGTAACGCTGATCAGGCTGGAGATACCTTGCGTGGCGTGCAGGAGTACCTCGTCCGCCTTCTTGAGGGCATCTTGGAAGGGAATTCCCTTCCCCACCACCGCCAGCAAGCGCTCGTTCGGCACGACGATCATCGTGTCCACGTTCTTGCGCATCTCGGCGATGCCGATCTCGGCCTGCCGCATCCGCTTGCGGCCTTCGAAGAGGAAGGGCTTGGTCACGATGCCGACGGTGAGTGCTCCAGCCTCGCGCGCCAACTCGCACGCAATGGGCGCTGCACCCGTCCCCGTGCCTCCACCCATGCCGCACGTGATAAACACCAGATCCGCGCCAGCAAGCGACCGGGAGACTTCTTCCCGGTTTTCCTCGATCGCCTGACGACCAATCTCTGGGCGGGCACCTGCGCCCAACCCACGAGTCAGCTTTTTCCCAATCTGAATCTTGACGTCGGATTTCGAATTGAGCAGCGCTTGGGCGTCGGTATTGACCGAGATGAACTCGACGCCTTCTAAACGCTCCTCGATCATTCGGTTGACCGCATTGCCCCCACCGCCACCAATGCCCACCACCTTCATCCGGGCATTTTGCGACGCGCTCTCCTCGAATTCGAAGATCATGGCGAGCGGAGCTCCACTACGAGTGACGACCCATTGACCCGGACCGGCCGCGGTTTGGACGCGGCAATATAACGTTTTTCCGACTGCCGACCACCACTTCCGACGAGTGATGCGTGAAAACAGAACGCGCGCGCGCATCACACTTTTCCACAGTGGCGCGAGGGCTAATCATCTTTATGAGAACCTCGCATGACGACACTGTACGCGCGCGAGTAGGGTCGCTGCGACTCGATGTGCGACGAGGCCAATCGCGATCGTGCGCGACTGGCCTCGTCTCGGTCACGACGCCCGCGTGACTGGTTCAGAAAAAATCTTGCAGCCACACGCGTACCCGTTCGATCCATTGATCGACGCCCGGCGCGCTCGCTTGGCCGCGACGTGTCGCGCGCGCACCACCACTCAGTGCGACTCGGTACGCGCCATATTGGACCAGGCCCACGGCTGTGGCAAATCGTGGCGCTTCCACGGCGTCGCTCAGGCCGCTCGTACTGTCCGCCGGCGATCCAACCCGGACGCCAATCCCGAAAACATCTGTGGCGAGGGCCTGCATGCCACGCATGCCGGCGCCCCCGCCGCTCAGGACGATGCCAGCGGCCAATCGCCGAGCGTACCCCGCATCGGTGATCTCGCGCTGTACGAGCTCGAACACTTCGTCCATGCGCTGATGGATGATGTGAACCAGTGACTGGTGGTCCAACATCCGATCGCCCTGTGCCGCGGTACTGGGCAGCGAGACGACGAGATCCGGATCGGCCAACGGCTCGTAGGCGCAGCCATACCGCTCCTTCAGACGGTCCGCGTCGTCGGGGGTGACCTTCAGACCCAAGACCAGGTCGTTCGTCACGCTGTTGCCGCCGAAGTTGACGGTCGCCAGATGGCGGATCTTCCCTTCGTGAAAGATCGCCAAGTCTGTCGTCGCCGCCCCGATCTCAACGAGACCGACACCGAGCTCCTTCTCGTCGTCCGTCAACACGCTCAAGGCGCTCGCGAGCGGCTCCAGCACCAGCTCGCGGACCCGGTATCCCGCGCGCTCCACGGCCTTGCGCAGATTGACGGCCGGCGATCCGCCGATCGTCACCAGGTACATCTCGGTCTCGAGCCGCGTGCCAATCATCCCGATCGGATCGCGAATCCCCCGATTGCGATCCACCGTGTACTCCTGCGGTATCGCATGCAGCAGCTCCCGGTCCGCCGGTATCGCCTGCGCCCTTGCCACGTCGTTGGCGCGCTCCACGTCCGCTCGCGTGATCTCCTCTCCATTGACTGCGACGACACCGGTGCTCGTCATCGCTTGGACGTGCGCCCCGGCGATCCCCGCGTAGACGTCCGCCACACGAGCGCCCGCCATGCGCTCCGCATCTTCCAGCGATTTCCGAATCGATCGCGTCGTCTCTTCAATATCGGCGACGACGCCACGACGGAGTCCGGTCGTGCGCGCCTGCCCCACGCCGAGAATCTTGATTCGTGGACTCCGAGGCAGATCGCCGACGATCTCGCCGATCACGGCGGTCGTTTTCGCGGACCCGATGTCGAGCCCTGCCACCAGCTTGTCGGAGGCGACCCCGCGCGCGGTCATCCGAACGTCCTCATTGGGTTCTCGCCACCACTTGATCGCGGAAGCGCAGATCGAGCTCCTGCGCGTGAACCCTACGTCGCGTGAGATCAGCAGTCACTGGCAGGACGGTGGCGAACCGGTCCACATCGGTTCCGGGGGAGGCCAGGACGCGCAGACCCGGTAGTTGAAAGATCAGGTACCCAGCCGGGACGCGTCGGACTTCGCTGAGTTCCGCATAGAAGGCCGGCACCCGGGCCCGGATCCCCGCCAGGAGACTCAGCGTGCCCGCATCTGCGGTCTGCACAACTGGGAGATCGAGATCCGTCCGCGTCGGGTCGATGGGTAGAGCGGTGCCCGTCCCGTCGTACGGGCGCAAGCCACCCGCGATCGGCACGAGCGCTACCGGGACACGCTCTGCGACCCGGACGACGATCGTACCCGGCAGCATCCGTCTCACTGACACGCTCCGGACTCCGGGCATGGCGTGCAGACGGGCCTCCAAGGGACCAAGGTCACTCCAGACAGACGCGAGCGTGTCGAGGTGGAGTCGCTCGACGATCGCGTCGGGCGAGACATAGTGTGCACCTTCAACCTCCACCGAGCGAACCCGAAAGAAGGCTAACGTGCTGAGGGCGCTGGTGCCCCACCACGGGACCGAGCCGCCGACGGCAGCGAGACCAAAAGCGAACGCCATCCGTCGAAGCTGCGAGCCCGCTAGTGGGAGCATCATCAGGCCGGTCCGCGGGACGCAACTGGTGCTGCGGTGCCGTCAGGTGCTGGACGCCCGAGCATGGCGAGCAGTTCCGGGCCCGTACGGGTGATATCCCCGGCGCCGACCGTCAACACGACATCCCCAGGGCGGACGGCGCCCGCGAGTGCCGATGCGAGTGCGGCCCGGCCGCCTCGCCATGCGACAGCCCCGCCCGCGTCCGTGATCGCCCGGGTGATCAGATCGGATGTCACACCAGGCAGCGGTTTCTCCCGGGCCGGATAAATGTCTGCCAGGAACACGACGTCGGCGCTCCGGAGTGCCGCACCGAAATCCGCTGCAAAATCCCGGGTCCGAGTAAAGAGGTGTGGCTGGAACGCGATCACGAGCCGCCGGCGAGGGAACGCCGCGCGAGCCGCATCGAGGGTCGCACGGATCTCAGTCGGATGGTGCGCATAGTCGTCGATGACCGTCACCTCTGCCACTTCGCCCAGCCGCTGGAACCGACGCTCCACCCCCGTGAATTGCTCGAGGCCGGGCACGAGCACGTCAAAGGCCGCACCGACTGCCATGCCAGCCGCCACCGCCGCGAGGGCGTTCCGCACATTATGGAGACCCGGAACCCGCAACGCTACGGCGCCGAGTCGATGTCCCTCCGAAACCACATCGAAGGTCGAGCCGCCACCTACGGGGCGCAACTGCTGCGCCGTGAGGTTGGCCTCCTTTGCCACGAGCCCGAACCGAACGACCTGCGCGGTCGCGGGGATCGGAAGGCTTGCCGCGCCAGGATCATCGACGCCGATGATGACGTGGCGGGCCGGCGCCAGAAACGTCACGAATGCCGACCGGATGTCAGCGATGTCCGCATAGATGTCGAGGTGATCCGCCTCGACGTTGGTGACGACCGCGACGGTCGGTGTCAACGCGAGAAAGGACCGATCGTACTCATCGGCCTCGACGACCGCTAAGTCGGGGCGACCGAGGCGCAAATTGCCACCCCATGACTCTACGCGCCCGCCAACGACTCCCGTCGGATCCAACGACGCGGACGCCAAGGCTTCGGTGGTCATCACGGTTGTCGTGGACTTACCGTGCGTGCCCGCGACGGCGATGAGCGTCCCACCCTGCACCGCCTCGGCCAATGCTTCCGCCCGACGGATGACCGGGATGCCCAGTGCGCGTGCCTGCTGCAACTCTGGGTGATCCCGTGGCACGGCAGATGTGACGACGACCGCACGCGCGCCGCTGACGTGACTCGCGTCGTGTCCGCGCTCGACGGCGATGCCGAGTCGGCCCAAATCGCCCGTCGCATCACCCTGCGCATCGCACCCGGTGACGCGGGCGCCGCGGCGGACGAGGAGCTCGGCCAGGGCACTCATGCCGGCACCGGCGATCCCCATGAAATGGATCGGGCGATCGTCGGCGGGGTCGATGAGCGGCATGAGTCAGCGCCGGAGAATATACGAGCGCCGAGGGCCCCGCTCAAGACTGAAATTACCTGAGATCAATCAAGCTAAGTATCCGACGAGCAATAGCCTCCGCTGCTCCGGGTCGACCGCGCAGCAGCGCCGCCGAGGCAAGCGCTGCACGCCGTCCCGGGTCGCGCGCGAGCTCGCCAATGGCTTGGTCGATGCGAGCTGCTGAGAGCTCGCGCTGTGGGACGTGCACCGCCGCACCCGCCGTAGCCAGCGCACGGGCATTGGCGGTCTGATGATCCGCCGCAGCTGTCGGTAAAGGCACCAGCACCATGGGCAGTCCCCACGCACAGAGCTCCGCCGTGGTCATGGCGCCCGCTCTCGCGAGCACGAGATCGCTCGCCGCGTACGCATCGGCGATCGGCGATAGGTATGGCCGGACGCGTACGCGCGCGGTCTCATGGCGTGCATAGTCATTGAACTGAGCCGACCCCGTCGCCCAGATGATGCCTAGCCCGGCGGGCAATGGTCGCTCGAGCCAGGCATCGATGGCGACGTTGATCGCCCGTGCGCCTTGGCTCCCGCCAAAGATCAACAACACGGTCGTCACGTCGGATGGCATTGCCCACACACGCCGCGCCGTCGCCCGGTCTGGTCGTGGGTCCGGGGGCGGGTCGATCGGATTCCCCGTATCGATGAGCGCCAGCCGCGCCGAGGGATGCAGGTGTGCAATCGCCTCGGGGTACCCCAGGTATGCCTCGCGGCAGAATCGCACGAAATACCGCGCGGTAAGGCCCGGATAGCTGTCGGCGATCTGCTGCACGATCGGGATCCCATGAGCCACCCCATAGGCGAGACCCAAGGCAGACGCGTACCCACCGGTGCCGAGTATGAGGCGCGGGTGCGGAGACAACGTCTTGGATAGCTGGCGCCAGGCACTCACGGCGCCACGCACCGTGCGCCAGTTCCGCCAGACGGCTGGCCGGTAAAGGGGGTGCAGATCGAGGAGCTCGAACGCGAACGGATGCTGCGGCAGGACCGTGCGCTCGATCCCGCGTCGGGCTCCCACGAACAAGATGCCCACGTCGGGGCTCAGCACGGTGAGGGCACGCGCGATCGCGAGGCCCGGATAGAGGTGTCCCCCTGTCCCGCCTCCGGCGATAACGATGCTGGGTCGCGCACGGTCTCCGCTCATCGCCCGCCAGTCTTCGCTCGCCGACAGCGTCGGGGCCGCGGACACCTCTGGCGCCACGGACGGTCAGTGCGCGAGGGCGTGTGGGTCGGTCGCGTGCGCGCCGATGACACGCTCGCGAGCGCTCCCGATATTTACCAGCATGCCCGTCATGAGTAGGGACAGGACGAGATTGGACCGACCGTACGAAATGAACGGGAGCGTCAAGCCGGTCGTCGGGAGCAAGCCGATCACCACCCCGACATGCAGATATGCGGTCATGACGGTGGTGACCGTCAGCCCGATCGCGAGCAGCTGTTGGAATGGCGACCGCGCCTCGCGTGCGATCCGGAACCCCAGCCATCCGTAGAACGCAAATGCCACGACCAGTGCGAGAAGACCCAGGAACCCCCACTCTTCGCCGATGTTGCTGGCGATGAAATCGTTGAACGGAAATGGCAGGAACCCGTACTGCTGTCGCCCCTGACCAAAGCCCACGCCGAACAGACGACCCGACCCGACCGCGATGAGCGACTGTCGGAGCTGATAGCCCACTTGGGCCGGGGCGGCGCCGGGATCGAAGAACGAGATCGTCCGCAGCAGGACGTAGTGCAGCCGTTCGGCCTCGTGCCAGAGCAGTGGGATCGCCAGCACGCCAAGCAGCAGAAAGTGCCCGATGCGAACCCCGCCCGAGAAGAGCACGATCGCCATCAGGAACGTATAGAGCATGGCAGTCGACAGGTCCGGCTCGACCGCTGCGAGCAGGTCGAGTGCGCCCACGACGACGACGAACGGCAGCACGCCTTTGGTCAGTCCGCGGAGCGCCTCGCCTTTGCGCACCACCAGCATCGCGGTCCAGACGACGACCGCGAGCTTCGCCAGCTCTGAGGGCTGCACCGACGCACCAAACAGGAATCGCCGCGAGCCGTGGATGCGTGGAGCGATCGATTGCGTGAACGGCAGTACGACCACCAGCATGAGCACGAGGCTCGTCACACATGAGCGGCCACGCCCAGCGAGACCAACGCTCGGCGTCGATCTTGGCCGCCGCGGCGAACGCAATCAACCCGGCCGCGATCCCAGCGAGCTGCCGTACCAGGTAGTAGGCGCTGCCGTGCCCCGTATCGACGGCTACGATCGCGCTGGCGCTGTACATGACAGCCAGGCCAAAGGCGAGCAGCGATGCCGTGACGAGGACCAGCGCCCGAGCTTCGACCCCCATCCGCCAGCGCTCGCGGGAGTGAGGTCTGGCAGCCGCAGGCTCTGGTCGGGCCATCAGACGCTGGACCGCGCGGGCGACGCCCCGACTGCTGCGAGTCGCGAAAACATCGCACCACGCTCGACGTAGTTGCGAAACATGTCGAAGCTCGAGCACGCTGGGGCGAGAAGCACCACGTCGCCGGCCGCCGCGCTCGCGCGAGCCCGAGCCATGACCGCCTCGAAATCAAATCCCAGGCGCTCGAGTGGAACGAGACCCGCCAGGTCTTGCTCGATGATCGGCCCCGCCTCGCCGTACGCGATCACCAGCTTGCCGGTCCGGCGGAGCGGCTCCGCGAGCGCCGTATACGGCTCGCCCTTGTGCCGCCCACCTAGCAGCGCGATCGTCGGCCGAATCATGCTCTCGAGAGCGACCCGCGCCGAGCTCACGTTGGTTGCCTTGGAGTCATCGATCCACTGAACGCCGTCGTACTCACCGACCAGCTGCAGCCGGTGCGGCAGCGGCCGAAAGGTCGTCAATGCGGCGGTCAACTGCGCCTCGCGTCATCGCCCTGATGGGACGCATCGGCAGTGGCAACGGCCAGTGCGGCCGCGAGCGCGTTCGCGACGTTGTGGTCGCCCAGCAGCGGGAGGTCGCCTCGGGAGAGCAACGGAGTGCCAAACAGGTCGAGCCGTTGCGCCGCGCGGACGAACCCTGCGTCCGCAGGTCGACCTTCGATCGAGAACGTGAAGTGATGCCCGGGCCGTGAGCGCCCATCGCGCGCGCCGCGGGATCGTCGGCATTGGCAACGGTGACCGAGTCGGGCCGAGCATTGGCGAACAGGAGGGCCTTGTCGGCGTAGTAGGCTTCGGCCGTTGGGTAGCGATCGAGATGGTCCGGGCTCAGGTTGGTCAGGACACCAACGTTCGGGTCAACGCTCGGCGTCTCGTGAAGCTGAAACGAAGAGAGCTCGAGCGCCACCCACTGTGGCAGCCGATCGCGCAAGGCGACTGCCGAGAGGGGCAAGCCAATGTTGCCGGCATCGACGGCGTCGTAGCCAAGTGCACGGAGCAGGTGGGCGACGAGTGCCGTCGTCGTCGTCTTGCCGTTCGTGCCGGTGACAGCAATGTATCGCACGCCACGGAGATGCGCCAGCGCGATCTCGATCTCCGAGACGACCGGGACGCCCGCTGCTCTCCCTGCCACAATCGCCGGCGCGTCCGGCGGGACGCCAGGGCTCACGACCATGCGGGCGGCCTGGGCGATGCGCGCCAGGTCGTGGCGCCCCACATCGACGGCCACGCCGGCGGCCGCGAGCTCCGCGGCTGCGCGACGCACGCCCTCACCGTCTCCGGCATCCGACGCGTAGACGTACGCGCCGTCGCGAGCAAGCAGCGTCGCGACCGCTTGCCCGCTCAGCCCGAGCCCGATGACCGCGACCTCGGTGCGGGGCGGCACAGTCACCTGAGCTTGAGCGTGCTGAGCGCGAGGGTCGCGAACAGAATCCCGATGATCCAGAATCGGACGACGACCTGCGTCTCTGGCCAGCCGAGTAGCTCGAAGTGATGATGCAGCGGAGCGCGCCGAAAGACGCGGTGTGCCTGCGCGTACTCCAGGCCATATCGTCGCCGGCGAATCTTGAACACACCTCGCTGAATGATCACGGACATGGTCTCTGCCACGAAGACGCCGCCGATGAGCAGGAGGAGGAATTCCGACTTGAGCAGGATGGCGATGGCGCCCAGAGCACCGCCCAGCGCTAGCGATCCCGTGTCTCCCATGAAGACCTGCGCCGGGTGCGCGTTGAACCAGAGAAAGCCAAGCGTGGCACCGAACATCGCGACGCAGAAGACGGTCAGCTCACCCGCGCCGCGCAGGTAATAGATCTCCAGGTAGGTACTCGTATCGACACGCCCGATCACGTAGGCGAACACTGCGAAGGTGAGCGCGGCCACCGCCGTGAGGCCTGCGGCGAGTCCGTCGAGTCCATCCGTCAGGTTCACGGCGTTGCTCACGCCCGTGAGGACGAACGTTACGAACGGCACGTACAGCCACGCCAGCCACGCCGTAGCGGGCACGACGAGCACGTACTTGAAGAACGGGAGCGTCGTGGACGCCCCCGGCAACGTCGAGATCGGACTGCGCCACAGGTACAGCCCCAACACCACACCGATCGTGATCTGTCCGGCGAGCTTGTATCGCTCGACCAGCCCGCGGTTCTTCTCCCCCTTCCGCTGCTGACGGAGCTTGAGATAGTCGTCGAGGAAACCGATCGCTCCCATCCAGATCATCACCGCGAGGGCGAGCGTGACGTATCGATTGTCGAGTCGGGTCCACAGCAGCGTGGGAATCAGGGTCGCAGCCAGGATAATGAGCCCACCCATCGTGGGAGTGTGCTGCTTCCCGCGGTGCGTGTCCGGCGTTCCCTCACGAACGACCTGATTCACCGACATCGCCCGGAGCTGCTTGACAATCGCCGGCCCAAGTATGAACGCAACGAGCAGCGAGGTGACGAACGCACCCGCCGCCCTGAACGTGATGTAGTTGAAAAGATTGAAGAGCCTGATCGATCTCGTCAGCGGGACGAAGAAGTGATAGAGCACGACGAGGTGGCCCAGCCGGTCAGGTGTGGAACGAGGCGCTCGAGACGAACACCTCGTGAAGCTTTGAGCAGGATGATGGCATCGGGGGCAAGTCGCGATCTGAGCAAGGGCCACAGTTCGTCGACGTCGGGCGCGGTGACGACCCGCGGGTCGCCGTCCGCGGCCGCCGCGAGCGCATCGGCGAAGACTCCGATGCCCGCGACCACGTCGAACGACGATCGGAGCGCGAGTCGCGCAATGTCGGCATGGAGAGCTTCGGACGCACCGCCCAGCTCCCGCATCGTGCCAAGCACCACGACCCGCTGACGACCCTGGCCGACGGCATCGAGGAGCGCGAGCGCAGCCCGAACCGACGGCGGGTTGGCGTTGTACGCGTCGTTGATGAGGGTGAGATCTCCCGCCCGCGTCCACGCGGAGCGCATGGGGGGAGGCACCGCCGCCGCGATCGCAGCGCCTGCTGTCGGGACGTCGATCCCGCAGGTTCGCGCCACGGCGAGGGCGAGCATGGCATTACGCAGGTTGTGCAGGCCCAGAAACGGAACGGAGACCCGGACGGTATCGACGACGAGCTCTCCCCGACCCTCGCCGTCCACCTGCCACGCACTCGCCTGGAGATCTCCGACCCCGAGTCCGGCGGTGACGACCTGCGTCGCCGCGCGGCGCGCCGCCGCGACGAGTTCGGCTTCCTCGGCGGGCACGACGGCGAGTCCGACGCCTGCGAAGACGGAGGCTTCCTCCGCCAGCACGCCCGCGACATCGCCGAACCCCTCCAAATGTTCCTCGCCGATCGAGGTCACGACAGCGATGTCAGGCTCGGCGATCGCACGGAGTCGGGCGATCTCACCGGGTGCGTTGGTGCCGAGCTCGACAATGGCTATATCGGCGCTGTCTGGCGTGGCCAATAGCGTCAACGGAACGCCGATCTGGTTGTTGTAGTTGGCCGACGTGGCGTGGACGTCCAGTACCGAGGCGAGGGCGGCCCGAAGCAACTCCTTCGTGCTTGTCTTGCCGTTCGACCCGGCGACGGCAACGACTGGCTTGCCCCATGCCCGCCGCCGAAAGCGAGCGAGGGCGGCCAAGGCGTCCAGTGTATCGGCAACCGCGAAGACGGGCACGCCGAGACCCGCGGCGCGGTCCGGGCGAGTGACGACGACTGCGGCAGCGCCTCGCTTCAGCGCAGCCGGTAGGAAGTCGTGTCCATCGAAGCGATCGCCGCTCAGGGCGATGAACAAATCGCCCGCCTCCACGGTGCGACTGTCCGTCGCGATCGCGCGGAGCGCGCGATCCGCGCCCTGCCACTTCCTGGCGCCACCCGACCGCGGTACTCCCTCCCCATGACCGCCTGCACCGGCGCCCTCGAGGGCGCCGGCGACCCGGGCCAGCGTCCAGAAGCCGGGCGCGCCCGCGGGCCGCAGAAGCTCTTCGCTCACCGGCCGGCGAGGACGCGGCGCACGATCATCTGCTCGTCGAGGGGAAAGTGGGTCGTGCCGCGGACCTGATATGTCTCGTGTCCCTTCCCGGCCAACAGCACGAGGTCGTCCGGACCGGCGATCGCGAGGGCTCGAAGAACTGCTTGCTCCCGATCCTCGATGCGCTCGCGCGGGCCAGTCATGCCCTGCTCGATGTCATCCAGGATGCGCTCGGGGTCTTCCGTGCGAGGATTGTCACTCGTCAGGATCACGACGTCCGCCAATCGATCGGCGATCGCCCCCATCTGCGGTCGCTTCCCGCGATCGCGGTCCCCGCCAGCGCCAAACACCACGATGACCCGCCCGCGGGCAAAGGGCGCCACCGCTCCGAGGGCCCGCTCCAGAGCGTCCGGTGTGTGCGCGTAATCGCGAAGGACCATAGGGTGCTCGTGCAGGACCTCGAGGCGACCTGGAACCTGAGGGACATTGGACAAGCGGTACGCGATCTCCTCCGGAGAGAGCCCGAGGGCCCAGGCCGCCGCCGCCGCGCCGAGCGCATTTGCGACGTTGAAGTCTCCGATGAGCGGAAGGTGCACAGGGTAGCGGTGTGTCGCCCCAATTGCCAACTCCCACGTACTGCCTCGTGGGCCGTACTGAACGTCGTGTGCTCGCACCTCCGCGCGTACGTCCTGAGTCGAGAACCGCACCGCGCGCTTCGTGGCCGGAAGCGCGTTCCACGCGGGATCGTCCGCGTTGATGATCGCGACGGCGGTAGGCCGCAGGTAATCAAGGAGCTTGGCCTTTGCCGCCAGGTACGCGTCCATCGTCTTGTGATAGTCCAGATGGTCTCGCGTCAGATTCGTGAACACGGCCGCATCGAACGAGAGGCTCCCCACGCGTTGCTGGTCCAGGCTATGGGATGATGCCTCGAGGGCGACCGTGCGAACGCCCTGATCGACCAGCGTCCGCAGCACGCGCTGCAGCTCGATTGGCCCTGGCGTCGTGAGCCCCGCTCCTCCGTCCAGCGGTCGGCCCACCGATCCGACGAAGACGCCGATCGTGCCTATGGACGCCGCCGGCACACTGGCGGAGTCGAACAGGTGCCGCAACAGACTGACGGTCGTGCTCTTCCCGTTCGTCCCGGTCACGGCGATGGCGCGATCCAAGACGGCCGCCGGATAGTCGTAGGCTGCGGCGGCGACGAGGGCCGCGGCCGTCCGGCCCTCCCGCACGACGAACACGGGCAACCCTGTCCGATGATTGTCCTCCACCACGGCAGCCGTCGCCCCCGCGCGCTCAGCAGCGGCCAGGAAATCGTGTCCATCCTGTGCCGATCCACGCACGGCGATGAACAGCCCGCCCGGGTGGACCGTCCGGCTGTCATCGCTGATCCCCGAAAACGTCTGCGGCATCGGGCCACGCCGGGTGATCAGCAGTCCAGCATCAGCCAATGCACGCCCCACGACATCGGCTGGAAAGGTCCAGGCCGCGGCCGTAGCGTCGCTCGAGTGCGTGGCCATCATGAGGAGCCGTCTCCCACGCGCACGACGGAGCGAGGCTTCACAACTGTGCCAGAGGCAGGGACCGTCGAGCCCAACGCCGCCGGCACAACCTCGACCCGAAGCCCGGCCTGATGGAGCGCACGCACGGCCGACCGGAGGGACCACCCTCGGACATCCGGGACCCGAACGGAGACGAGCGCGGGCGCTGGCGCCGGCGTGGGCCTGCTTCCGAGGCTGACGAGCGTGGTGCCTGGCGTCGTGAGGACGCTATCCACCGTCGCCGTGTCGGAATCTACCACCGCTAGCGGGTGGGGCATCGTATCCGCGAGTGCGACTCTCCGGCTGTCGAGGAGGGTCTGCCAGTCGAGCGCGGCATCCCGCGCAGCAATCGCTGCTTGCAGGATCGCCCGGGAGACTGGTGCGGCCGCGGCGCCGCCGAAGATGGTGCTTGTCGGGTCGTCCAGCTTCACGAGAATGACGTATTGAGGATCGCGCCCTGGGAAGAGACCGACGAACGAGGCGGTGTATTGGTTGCGGCCGTAGCCCGCACCGTACTGGATCCGCCGGGCAGTCCCGGTCTTGCCAGCCACGACGAACGAGGGGAGCTCCGCTTGCGTCGCCGTCCCGTGCGCGACCGTCTCAACGAGGATGTCCCGTAACTGCCGTGCAACGTCGGCACTCATGACCCGCCGGACCACACGTCGCTGCCTCCGATACACCAACGACCCATCTGGCGCCCGAATCTCCCGCACCAGTCCAGGCTCAAGCAGCTCTCCACCGTTCGCAATGGCCCCATAGGCAAGGGCGAGTTGCACCGGGGTGACTGCGATCTCATACCCGATCGCCAACGACGCGGGCGACTGCTTGGACCAGTGGCCGGGATCACGCAGGGTACCGGGCGACTCCCCGGGGAATGGGACTCCGGTCGTCGTACCGAAGCCAACGTCTCGGAGCGCCTCATATTCCTCTATCGGAGACAGACGCTCGGCAAACTGGACGATGCCCACATTGCTCGACCACCGGATGACGTCCCGAAGCGTCATGGCGGGCGCATAATGCGTGTCGGTCAACTTCCGTCCGTTCAGCACCAAGTAACCCGCGTGGGTGTCGACCATATCGGTCGGCCCGACGAGCCCCCGCCCGATCAAAGCAGCGGCGATGAACGGCTTGAGGGTGGACCCCGGCTCAAACGGCTCCGTGAGCGTCGTCGCAGCGTTTTCGCCGACTCCAGGTCGGCGGCTCGCCAGGGCCAGGATCGAGCCATCCCGCGGGTCGATCACCACGATGTCGCCCCCGTTGGCCCGCATCCGCTGTACGGCGTCGTCCAGGGCGCGCTCGCAGATCTCCTGGAGGCTCCGGTTGATCGTCAGCGTCACGGCATCGCCGGGTATGCCTAGCGCCTGGCCATTCCCTGGAGATTCGAGCGCGTGACCGGCGGCGTCGCGCAATACGAGTGCGCGCGCGGCATCACCACGAAGCAGGCTGTCGAGCGCCCCCTCGATACCATCTGTCCCGATGCCCGCGCTGTTGACGTGTCCCACGATCGCGGCGAGCCCCGGTGGCCCGAGGGAAACCCGCTCGGGCACTAGCGTCCCATAGACCCCACGTATCGCCATCGCGCTGGCGGCGGCGCCCGGCAGCAAACGAGTCGGAAGACCGAACCAGCTGTCGCGGACGTCGAGCGCGCGACGCACCCATGCCACCGGCACGCCGGCGCGGACGAGGGCAGTCGCAAGCCCCCTCCGATCGTGGACCTCGCGCGGGGCGATGCCGAGCTGGATCACCTCACGTGTGGTGGCGAGCGGCTCACCTGCTGCATCGAGGATCGGCCCTCGCGGAGCACCGGTCGGTACCGGCATCGCGTGCTCGTGAGCCGCGCGTTCAGCCCAAATGCCGCCTTGCCAGAGTTGCACGTACGCCGCGCGCGCGACCAGCGCAACGGCAAAGAATAGGAGCGCGGAATGGACCAGGCCGATCCGACTAGGGCGCAGCACGCGAATCACCAACAGGGGACAGCGTTGGCGCGGGAAGGACAATGACCTGGCTATCCGCCGGGATGTGCATGTCCAGCCGTCGCTCTGCGACGCCGGCGAGTGCCGATCGGCCCGTGATTTCGCCGACCTGGCGTTCGAGTGACGCGCGCTCCGCGCGCAGCTGGTTCCTCCGACGCGTCAGGCTGCGCAATTCCTCTCCTCTCTTGACCGCGTAACCTCGGCGCCAGATGACGGCCGTCGCGACAACGACGAACGCGACCAGCAGCACGGCGACGATCGATCGGCCGCGCGGGCGTGCACTCCGTCCGCGGGATGGGCTCATGCGGCGCGCTGCCACACACGGAGCTTAGCGCTCCGCACCCTCGGGTTGCGAGCGATCTCCACGTCGCCAGCCGCGACCGGCCGGCGGGTCACGAGCGTCCCGAGTGCGCCCCCGCAGGTACACACGGGCTGTCGCGGTGGGCATTGGCACGGCGCACTCCACTCGCGGAACGCGTGCTTGACCAGGCGATCTTCGCCGGAGTGGTACGCGATGATGGCGAAGCGCCCACCCGCCACCAGACGGTCGCGCAGCGCGGGCAAGGCGCGTTCGAGTGCGCCGCGCTCGTCATTCACGGCGATGCGCAGGCCTTGAAAGAGGCGGGCGAAGTCGGACGGACCGGATCGCGCCCCCAGCGCCGAGCGAACCGCATCGACGAAGTCATCGCTCGTCGTGAGCGCCTGCCGCAATCGGCGTCGCGTCACGGCCCTGGCAAGCCGGCGAGCCCGCGGCTCATCGGCGAAGTCCCGAAAGATCGCGGTCAGCGTGTCTTCGTCGGCCGTATTGAGTAGCTCTGCCGCCGTCACGCTCTCCGTGGACGCTTCGGGTCCGGCCATGCGCATGTCGAGTGGCTCTCCTCGCCGAAAGGAGAAGCCGCGCGCAGGCTGATCGAGCTGGTGGGACGACACGCCGAGATCCAGCAACACTCCACCGTAGCGCAGACCCTCGAGGGCTGCCACCGAATCGAGGGCAGCAAAATTGGCAAGGAACGCGCGGAATCTCCCAGAGTGCGTCGCGTCGGCCAGACGCGCAAGTGCGACTGCGATGGCGTCAGGATCCTGATCCACGGCATCGACCTGTGCGCCTGCCGCGACTAACGCCGCCGCGTGTCCGCCTCCGCCAAGCGTGCCGTCGAGCACGGGCGACAGACCGCCGAGCGCGTCAACCACCTCGGAAACGAGCGCCGGGGCGTGGTATGCACTGTCCCACGCCCCGGCTTGATCCGACAAGCGACCTACCTCACTCCTTCTTCCTTGCGCCGGTCTTACACACGACTTTCTCTTGCTGTGCGAACGCCGGCAGATACTTGTCGATATTCTGGAGTATCTGTGCCGCGGCGGGCGGACTCACACTGCCGCCGCCGTGCACGTCGATCTGCGCGGCTTGCCAGTTCGACTCGGCCTGCTTGATGTCGTCACAGCTCTTAGCCTTGACGCCGTCCTGGTCCATCTGCATGCCGATATAGAACTCTGACACGCCCGCGATGAACTTCGGCGCCGCCGCCGCAGACAGCGAATCCGAATACTTCGCCCATCGGATCGCCATGTTGAGCGTGTCTTGAGGCTTGTTCGCTTGCGCCTTCTTGAAGAACGCGTTGGCCTGCGTGAGGACGAAGGGCCCCCAAGTCGCCGAGGGTGCGCCGGCCGCCACCGCCTGATGGGCGACGGACATCGCGCTATCAAACTGCTGGAGGCCGATGTAGTCGTTGTAGAGTTGGCCCCACGAGTCGAATGCCTTCGGGTTTACCTGCAGCAATTTCTTGAGGGCATCGATCGCCGGTTGCGTCTGACCCGCCGCAGCGAGCGAGTTGGCGTCGAGCGCCAGCAGCGTCAGGTTGTTCTGGAACTTCTCCAGGCCCTTGGCAGCCGTCTGCGAGGCTTGTTGCGGCTGGCTGTCAGCCATGTAGGCCGCCCATACGCGCTGGAAATAGAGCGTGTCCGCAAACGCCGTATCCGTCTTGACGGCAGCCTCACACGCAGCGGGCGCATCCTTGTTCACCTTTGCAGCGAGCAGGATGCGGCAGTACAGCGTCGACAGCTTCGGATCGTCCGGATTGTCCTTCAGCGCCTGGGCAACGATCGGAACCGCGGCGGTCGCCTGTCCGCTCTGGACGATCTTGGTCACGACGTCTTCGACGAGCGCGGTGTTCGACGGATCGGCCGCGATCAGGCCACCCCATGCCTTGACCGCATTGGTGTAGTCCTTCTTGTCGTAGTACGCCTGGGCGGCCAGCTCGAGCGCGCGGTGATTGTGCGGGTCATCCTTGAGCAGAGCCTCGGCCACGTCGATGATCGAGTCCGGCGGGGCTTTCATGGCGACGAGCGTGTTGGCGATACAGAGACGGGCCAGCGACGCCTGCGGATAGGCGACGATTGCCGCCTGGGCGGCCGCGATCGCCGCGGGATAATTCTGCGCGCGTGCCGCATTGAATGCACTTCTCTTCCCCGTCATACTGCTTCATCGCGGCCAACACTTCCTTCGAAACCTGCTTCGCCGCATCGCCAACTTTGGCGGCTTCGACGGCGGGGAGCGGCTGCACCTCGTTGATGTCGCGCGCCAATACGATCCTGGGCTCGATGCTGATCCCGGTCGCTGTCTTGGCCACCGAGCCATCGATAAAGGCGACGCCGCGCAGCTGTTGCGTCAGCTGCTTGTCATCGGTCGCCGAGATCGGCGTGCACGGCGGGAAGCCTGACGCTTTGAGGGTCTCGTCGATGTTGTCTTGCTGAATGACCCAGTCCTTCTTGGTATCGACGTCGCCGTCGAGATGATCCCGAACCTCGTTTGCCGCACTGCAGCCCAGGGTCTTATCGGCGCTCACGAATGCCGGCACCACCAGAATCTGGAGGGCGTTCGGTCCAGGACCACGTGGCGGCGCCGAGGTTTGTGCGTGGACGGCCGATGCGGTGACTCCACTGAGGAGCATGACGCTCAGCGCCGCGCAGACGGCGGTGCCTGCGACGCGAGAACTACCCTTCACTGATCCTACCTCCGCAATGTGTTCACGTGACCCAAGGGGCAACGGTACATCGGTCCCGCTCCTTCGACATCACCACCCCAACATGCCTACATGGGCGAAGAGGGACTCGAACCCCCGACTTCCTGCGTGTAAGGCAGGCGCTCTAACCAACTGAGCTATTCGCCCTCGCGATCCCGCGAGCACGCACCGCTACTGCCACTCCGGCGCCACTGCGACGTCTGGGGGCCGTCCATGTGCTTGGGTATTACCGCAGAATCGCGACGGGTACGAAAATGCAATACCCCGCAATGAGCAGAATGGGCGCCAAAGTCTCGCCGCCCATCGCCAAATCGACGTATCCCAACACAATCACCACAAAGGCGACCGCCCACCAAACAACGGCACGCCAACGACGCGGCCCGGCGGGCGACTTATGCGGCGATACAGTGGAGTCACGATCTGGCACGCAGTAGAGTAGGTCTCTCTCAAAAACATGTCAAGCGAGCGTCTCCGACGGCGCTCCGCGCATTCCTGAGTTTTCATGTAAATTTTATTGTTGCACAGCGCGAGCCATCCCTGTTCGTTGCCACGTTGCCTGTACCAATTCCTGGGACTCGCTGTGTGTTTTCCCGATAACGTTGGGGCGCGTGTCCGGGCCGGGTGGGCTGCTCGGAGCGCAAGAACGCGCCGCCGGCATCGCGCCTAGTCGCGTCGCTCTGGAGTGGATCGCGTCGCTTCCGCGCTAGCCGAGACCTCCATCACGCCACCGCCCGACTGCGCTGCTGCGGCTTCCGCTTCGCGCAATGCGTCGAGGCGCCGTTTGTCGCGCCGGCGCCGCAGGACGTAGAGCGGCATGACGAGCGCCAGAAACAGGAGCGTGAGGAAGGACAGATCCGACACGAACGGCGAGCACGCCGTAGCGATGTCTGGTTTGTCGACGCCACCGCTGCCTCGAACGTGTCGAGTGGCTCACCGTATGCGCGCCGGACGGCGATATCGAGCGAGCCGGACGCTCGCCAGTACCGGAACAGTAGCGACAGACCACGCGTCGGATCGAGTCTGCGCGAGGTCAGCGACGGCTCGATAGGCGAGCGCGTAGCTGACGGCGGCCTGGCCCTCGCCGCCGACCAGTCCGGTGTCGAGCGATGCGAGTGTCGGCACGCCGCGCAGCAGCGAGCGCGACGTTGGTCGCCAGGATGTCATCGCCGGACCGGTCTCGCCGGCCGCATACATCGCGTACCCCTCGTCGAACCACCGCGGGGGCAGGTCGTCGAGGTATTCGTGGAGCGCGAGGTGCGCGAGCTCGTGGCGCAGCGTCGGGATCGGATCGCCAGCAGCTGAGGTCGCACGCTCCGCCCTGCACGATGATCCGCTGGGCACCGCGGAAAGGCGACCGCCGCACCCCATTCGGGTACGGCCGGGCCCGCCCACGCCCGAAAGTGCGATTCATCTGGCGCGATCGAGATGATGACGTGGGCGCGCGGCCGCGGCAGCCCGGGGTAGCGTGTCGCGCGCAACCGCCGTCGCCAGAAGCGACCGCGCGAGCCGGATGTCGCGCGGCTCGGCAAGTACGGAGAACCGGCCTCGATTCAACTGGATTGAGACTGAATCGCCATCGGCCTGCGCGGGGCGGGTCGAGGGGCGCGCCGCGGTTCCCGAGACGACGGCGCGATCCTCGCCGCAAGGCACGCGAGCGCCGATGCGGCGATGTGGGGATCGCGACGGTGCCGCGCCCAAGGGCGACGCCTGGCGTCGCCTACCGCCGATTCACGTGCGGCGTGCAGCCAGTGCCGGATCGCGAGGCTACTCGACTGCTGTGCGCACTCTCTCGGACGCGGCACGCGCCCGTGCTCAGGACGCGCGGGGTGGCTCCCCTCCAGCCGCCACCGTCTCCAGCACCTCCGCGCACCGCTTGCCCCATGGATTGAACTTGTTCGCCGCGTAGCCTGCGCGCCACGTCTCCATGCGCGCCGTCGCGATCGCCGGCGAACCAGCGCGCGCGACCGAGCTCGTAATGCGCCTCGATCAGGTTCGGACCGAGCGCGAGGGTCTTCTGGAAGAACGTCTGCGCATCCTCGAACATTCTCGCGCTCGAGATACACGAGACCGAGATAGAAGTGCGCGTACAGCGTCGCCTTGCGGTCGTTGTCGAGCCGAATGGCCTTGGACAGATGCTCGATCGCTTCACCGAAGATGCGCTTCTTGAGGCAGATATAGCCGACGTTGATACGCGCCAGTGCGTTCGCCGGCTGACGCATCAGCACGCGCTGAAAGTTCAGGAGCGCGTCGTCGTACTTCTCTTGCAGCATCTGCGCCCACCCAAGCAGCGACTCGGACTGCGGGTCGTTGGGCGAGAGCTCCAGCGCTTTCTTCGAGCGCGGCTTCGGCGCCCTCGTAATCGCCCAGCGAGATCCGGCTCCACCCCTTCTCGATGAACGTCGAGGCGCCGATGTGATCGGCGTGCACGACCGGCGGCTCGCCGTTGAATTGCGGCGCGTTGGTCGCCACCTGGCCTGTTGGGCCGCCTTCCACTTGTCCACCAGGCGGCGGATTTCCTCCTTGAGCGCCGCTCAGCTCGGTGAGCTGCTGGTCCACCGTGCGGTACAGCGCGATGATCTCTGCCTTGAGCTGGGCGCGCACGGCGTCGTCGGACGCGGCGCCGCCGTCGAGGCGCGCCTCGATCGCCGCATAGCGGCGGCGCAGCTCGCTCTGCCGCGCGGGGGGTGCGACCGCGGTGTCAGACACGACGCGGCGCTCCTTTGGGTGTCGCCTCGGCGAGCCGCGCCCGGATGAGCGCTTGGTCGGTCGAAGACAGCACACGGTCGGCGTTGAGCAGCACGACGAGTTGGCCGTCGCGCCGCGTGATCCCGTGCAGATAGTCGGCCGCGAGACCGTGCAGCAGCGGAGGTGGCGCCTCGAGTCGGCCGCCTTCGACCGCGCTGACATCGAGCACGGCATCGACCACACCCGCGGTCCAGCCGTCGTTGGTGTTGAAAACGATGATACGAGTATCGGTCGTCGGCGCGCCGTTGCGCAGCTCGAACCGAAGCCGCAAGTCGATCACCGGGACGACGCGGCGCTGGTACTCGAGCACGCCGGCCATCCACTCGGGCACGTCCGGCAATGGCGTCGGCGCGTGATAGCGCAGCACCCGCTCCACCGCTCGCACGTCGGCCGCAAAGAGCTCGGCTCCAATGCGAAACGTGACGATCTGCACCGCGTCGCTGGCGCCACGTACGGTCTCAAACCCTGTCTGCGTCGCGCCGCGAGGGGCCATCGCCGTCACAGTGCCTCCGGCGACGAGCCGGCCATGCAGGCCGCGACGAAAGTTGCCGCGTCCACGAGCGTCGTCAGCTGACCGTCCCAGGTCGCAACGGCGCGCACGAGGCCCGCGGCCGACGTGGACCCATCCACGCCGCTCCACGCGGTCGGCTCGTACACCGTCACCCCCTCGGCGCCGGTGACCGCGATCGCGACTCGACGACCGGCACCCGCGTTGCCTTCAGGCCCGACGCGCGCGACGATCGCCGCTTCCACACCATCCATCGGCACGTTGAGGACCCGAGCCGGTGAGTAAACGGGGACTAAGCTGCCGCGAAGCTCCGCAACGCCGAGCATCCCGCTGGGCATCCCGGGAAGTGGTTGCAGGCGTGGCATCTCAATCACGGCTTCGAGGCCAGCCACCGCGAGGGCAAAACGCTCAGGCCCCGCGCGGAAGACCAAGAGCTCGCTGCCCGGTGCGGGACCGCGCTCGCCAACGGTCTCGCGGCGTACCGCGCCCGACGGGTGAGGCGTGGGCCTGCGTTGGCTGCTCATCTCGCGTCGCTCCGGCTCGCGGCGGCCAACAAGCCCCGCCCGCGCGCCACGAGATCGGAGATCGCAGTCGCCACCTCGGGCAGCGGAACCACCCGGTCTGCTCCCGCAACCGATAGCGCCGCTTGCGGCATGCCAAAGACGATCGATGTCATCTGATCTTGGACGACGGCCTGGCCGCCCGCGTCTCGGATCGCCCTGAGTCCCTGGGCCCCATCCCGGCCCATGCCCGTCAGCACGACCCCGACGCTTCGGCGGCCGAATACCTCGGCCGCCGAGCGAAACAAGGGATCTGCCGCTGGTCGGACCCCCCAAATCGGGGCTCCGCTGTCGAGCGCAATCGCGGCACGCCCCGCCTCGCGGGTCACCCTCATATGGTAGCCGCCCGGCGCGACGTAGACCCGGTCTCGCACGATCATCTCGTCGCTCGTTGCTTCTCGCACGCGCAGTGCACTCGTGAGGTCCAAGCGATGCGCCAGACTGCGCGTAAACCCGCCCGGCATGTGTTGGACGACCAGCACTGCCGCGCCCAGGTCCCTCGGGATGCCGGGGATGATCTCAGCCAGGGCCCGCGGACCGCCCGTGGAGGCCGCAATCACAACCACCCAATCGGCGCCGACGCCGTCACCGTCGGGTGGGGCGCCCACAGTTCCCGTTGAAGATGACAGAAGCGCCACACTACGCGGGTTGACCATTGCGGCGGCGCGGAGTGCACTCAATAGCCGCTCCCGCACGGTGTTCAGGTCCAGACTGACGGGGCCCGACGGCTTGCGCACGAAATCCACTGCCCCGAGCTCGAGAGCCTTGATGGTCAGGTCGGCGGTATCGCCTCCGCCTGCAGCGCTCAGCATCACGATCGGCCGTGGAGCGGTTGCCATGATCCGTTCGAGGGCCGCAATCCCATCCAGCACCGGCATCTCAATGTCGAGTGTCACGATGTCGGGTTCGAGGGTGTGAATCTGTCGGAGCGCGTCCGCGCCATCCCGTGCCGTGCCGACGACTCGGAACTCCGGTGCTGCCGAGTCGACCATGTCGGCAATGACCCGCCGCATGAATGCGCTATCGTCGACGACCAGCACCGTCCGCGGCGGTCGCTGGGCGGGCGCGGCGCCCTCTCCGGCAGGTGGAAGCTCGCCGTTAGAGCTCACGCTCACCCTGAGCGAGTGACTTGACCAGCAATCGCCCGTCGGCAACGTGGAAGAACACACTTCGGCCGTATCCGCCGCCGGTGTCCTGGGCGACGATCGTGACTCCAGCATCGACCAACGCGCGGCGGGCTGCCTCCACGTTGCGTTGGCCCATGTTCACGCCGCCGATCGGCAGCAACGCTCCGAACATGCTCGCACCGCCCACGAGCTTACCGATATAGGGGCCGTGGGCGCCCTGCTTGCGCATCTCTTCGAGTAGCAACGGGACGGCAGTCGCTGGGAACTTCGCGCGGTTCGCGCGGTCGCGCGACATGCTCTCGTTGGGCAGGAGGATGTGCGCGAGTCCGCCGACGCGCGCCCGAGCGTCGTACACCGTTATGGCGACACACGACCCGAGGCCCAGCGTGGTGATGACCGCGTCACCCGAAGCCACGGCGCAGTCGGCCACGCGGACGCGGATTTGCTGGGTGAGGTCGGGTCGGGAGAGATCGGTCGGCATGGCGGTCAACAGCGGGCGACGCATGCGTCGGCCCTGCGGACCCGACGAGGCGGCTCAGGCACGCTGAAAGATCCGCTCACGCGCATCGACCGCCGTGAAGAGGCTCCGTGTCTCACCGAGCAGTGTCTCCACTTTGCCGAGGACGAGGAAGCCGCCCGGGACCAGCGAGGCGTGGATGCGCTGAAACAGCTGCTCCTGTGCGTGGCGATCGAAATAGATGATCACGTTTCGACAGGTGATGAGATGCTGTCCCGACGGAGCGGGCTGGCGGATCAGGTCGTGGGTCGTAAAGTTGACGACCGAGCGAACCTGTGGATCCACCACGGCCGGCGCGCCCGGGCTGAAGTAGGTAGACCGGAGATCCGCGGGGGTATCGGCGAACGCAGACTCCCCGTACGTCGCCCGCTCCGCCGACTCGAGGCTCTCGCGGTCGATATCAGTGCCGACGATCCGGACATGTCGAAGGCGGTCTCCCTGGCCCTTGGCGAGTGCATAGCGATGAAAGAGAATGGCCAGCGAGTACGCCTCTTCACCGGACGCGCACCCTGCGCTCCATACGTGCACCATGGGGTCGGGCAACGACCAGAGCGTGGGAATCACGACGCGTTCGATCGCCGCATACGTCTCCCAGTTCCGGAAGAATTTCGTGACGTTGATCGTGAGCGCGTCGAGCAGTCGCTCGTATTCACGATGATCCGTGTCGAGCAGGGCCGCGTAATCCTCGTATGTCGCGACGTTGCGCGCGCGCAGCCGAACCGCAATCCGCCGCTTGAGACAGCGGATCTTGTAGCTCCCGCACTCGAAATGACGCTCCCGCGCGATCTTGATCAGCAACGCTTCGAAGGCAGCGTCGACGTCCTCCGATGCCCCAGGATGGAGCGCGTCCTCAGGCGGATGCACGGGCGGTCCGATGGACAGCGTCGATGTTGTCCCGTGCGATCGCGTTTTCAGGGTCGAGCTCGAGTGATCGGCGCCACGCCTCCAATGCCGCATCGACCTCACCCTTCCGATACCGAATATTGCCCATCTTCAAGTACACGTCGCTCCCGAGGGACGCGTTGATGCGGGTCGCTCGCATATAGGCGTCGAGCGCATCGTCGTACTGCGTGGCCCGATACGCCTGGTCGCCTGCGATCTTGTGCAACTGTGGCACAGAGCTGTCTTCCTGCAACCCGCGCTCCAGCACCATGGCAGCGTCGGCCCTCGCTCCTCTTCGCTCGTGGATGGCGGCCAGGTTGCTGTGGAGTACCGCCGCATGGGCGTGGTAGCCGAGGCCCTCGTCGAGCAGCGTGACTGCGCGGGTGAGATCTCCGGTGACCGCCGCTGCGAGCGCCGCATAGTGATACCAGGCTGCCGGCGGACGGCGCGTTCCCCAGGCCGCCCGTGCCGCGCCGAGCAGCGCTTCGGCATCGGCGAGCGCGCCGCGACGGAGCGCGAGGACGGCCAGCGAAGTTCGCACGCGAGGATCGTCTCCGCCCCCGCGGGCGACGGCCTGTTCCAACGCCTGCTCGGCCGCCTCGTATTGACCCAGTCGCTCGAGCGCGTACGCGAGATTGTGGAGCGCCGCTGGGCGCGCGTTCGGGGGCGCGGCGGCCTCCCGACAGGCATCGACCGCCGCGGGCCAATTGCCTTGGCGCATCAGCACGAGGCCCATGTAGAACGGAGCCGCCGCATCCGACGGGCGAAGCTCGGCGACGCGCCGAAACTCTCGTATGGCCTCATCGAGCATGCCGGTCTTGTAGAACGCGATGCCGAGGTTCCGGTGCTCGTCGACACGGGCATCCGAGACCGCGGGCTCGGCTGCGCGTGTCCGCCCGACGCGTTGCACGAATCCGGCAGAGACCAGGGCGTAGAGGGCTTTCGCGACGTCGAACTCGCCGAGTCCCGATTCCTCCGCGACGGTCCGCACGTCCCGTCGGCCGTCGAGCAGTCCCAACACGGCGCGCTGGACGCTCGTGAGCGTCGCTTCGGTGTCCCGCACGCGATCGCGATCAACCTGGAAGACGAGGTCAAACGACGGAATCTTCTTCTCGATGATGCCCCACTCATCGACGCGGCGTGCTCCCTCCAGGAGGAGGGACTCCGGATTGATCGAGACGACAAATCCCTGGTCGTCGGGCCGCACATCGGGCTCGAAGCTGAAAGTGCCGTGTGACCACGTGAACAGATAGTAGACCGCTTCTTCGATCTGTGTCCGCACCTGATCGTGGAGGGCCTCGCGCGTCACGTAGCCCAGACTCATGAGGATCTCGCCGAGTCGCCGATCAGGATGCCGGGCTTGAACCGCCAGCGCGGACTCCAGCTGGTCGCGCGGAGATGAGTCCAGCCTGCAACAGCAGGTCGCCCAGACGGTCTCGACGGTTCACGATCGAGGCGTGCGCGATACGACCGCGATCGAAGAACACGGTACCGAAATTGTCCCTGTGGCTCAGGCTCAAGCAGCCGGTCTTCTTGCCCATCGCGAGGAGTTGCAGCACGTCCGGCAGACTGGCTTCGCGAAGACTCCCTCGGATCGCCATCAGCGCCACTCCTCAATGACCCGGCCGGCCGGCTCGGGCCATTCCCAGATCACGCGTTCGGCGTCGAGAAAGTACGCGTCGAGTTGTGGCTCGCTGGCGAGCGCGCGAGGCGGCTCCTCTTCGCCCGAGCCCTCGAGCTCCGCCCGCGCGACGTGTAGCGTCAAGTGTGTCCCGGCAGCATCCGCCGCAGCGGCGAGTCGGTTGACGAGCGCGAGGACTTCAGGGGCGCTGGCGACGGGTCTGGTGGCGAGATACCGAGCGAGGGTCGGGTCGCGCTCCGCACTCGTCGCCAGCAGGTATCGGGCGAACAGTTTCTCCCGCAGCTCGCAATCCAACGCGCCGATCTCGACCACGAGGCCGCCCGGCGGGCACGACTGGAGCCACGCGTCGACGTGTGGCACTGCGTCCGGCGGACCACCGCTCGATCAGCACAATCTGCTTACCCGCCGCGTATCGGTCATTCAGGAGCGTGCACAGCGCCTGAGACGCGAGCTCCTTCTTGGCGAAGAGGTGGACATCGTCGATGAGCAATGCAGTGGTCGAGGCGTAGCGCTGCTGCCACCGAAGCGCTCCTCCGTTGCGGGACGCATTTGCCCACTCATCGATGAGCGACTGCGCTCCCATGCACGCCACCCCGCTCTGCTGGTGCAGCGTCGCCAGCAATCCGGCGCCGATCGCGTGGAGCAGGTGTGTCTTCCCGATGCCGGTTGGACCGTGAACGAACAGGGGGTTGAACCGACGGGCCGGATCGCTCACGACCGCGTCGCCCGCGCGTACCGCCAGCTCGTTCGAGCTCCCGATCTCGAACGCACGTCGAGAGAACTCGCTCGACGGTCCGGGCGGCGGCGTGGCGCCACCCACGTGCTGCGCGACCGCCTGCGCGACCTCCGACAGGAACGTGAAGTACTCCTTCGACCCACCCGCATGTCCCTTCGTCACGGCACGTCGCGCTACGGACGGGTGGCCGGTGCACCGGCGGGCGCTCGCCCTGCGCCACTCAACCGCTTGAGCACCAGCTCCGAGATGCCACGCAGCGTTTCGAACACCCCGGGTCCGTGCAAGGCATCCGCGGAGAACGAGGGCACGTTCCGGAAGTTGAGCGCGTCGTCCAGCGCTGTGACGTCCAGGATGAGATCGCGTGGGAGATTCTGCTTGTTGTACTGTAGCACCAGTGGCACTTCGCGGGCATCGATCCCGTGCTCGGCCAGGTTGGCGTGCAGGTCTTGCAGGCTCTCGATGTTTTCCTCGAGCTGCCGGGCTTGGCTGTCCGCCACGAACACCACTCCGTCAGCGCCCTGCAGCACGAGCTTGCGCGTTGTCTGGTAGTAGATCTGACCCGGCACCGTGTACAGCTGGATCTTGGTGGTGAAGCCTGAGATCGTGCCGAGGTCGAGCGGCAGAAAATCGAAAAACAAGCGTGCGATCCGTCTGGGTCGCGAGCGAGACCATGCGGCCTTTTCGATCGATGGGTACCTGGCCGTAGATGTAGTGCAGATTCGTCGTCTTGCCCGAGCGTCCCGGGCCATAGTAGACGATCTTGCACGTGATCTCGCGCGTGGCGTAGTTGACGAGCGACACGAGGCTATCGACGGAAGAGGAGAGCGAGATTGCGGTCGAGATCCTGCTCGAACGTCTCGGCCAGGACCGCAGGGAGCGTGGTCGGGGCGGGCGCTGCGGCCGCAAGTCGCTCTCGCAATTCATCGAAGTACAGTTGGACGAGCCCAACCGACGTCGCTTCGTCGAACACCGTCAGGCAGAGCAACAGGCCGCGCGATGTCTCCGCCGGGGCCAAGAACAGTTGTCGAGCGGCGCCCGCGTGATGCAGGCCGGCGAACGGCCGCCCCTGAAGCTGCCGTCCGAGCTCACCACCAGACGCGTTGATCGCCGCGGCCAGCGCACACGCCGACATGACATCCACCGCACGCGAGAAGCCGTATTGGCCGAGAACCTGACCCGTCGGCGTGAGGATGAGTGCGAGCAACACCTGCGCGTCTTCCACGAACTGGCGCAACGGGGCGTCGATCCACTGCTCGACGACGGCGGTCGTCATGCCAGGCTCTCGCACGCGCGGAGCACAGCGGTGCGGACGAGCCCCGCAGTCGCACGTCCATCGGTGATGACCACGATCACCAGATCGCCGTGGCCCGCCATGCACAGGCGACCCGCGGTCGCGACCAGCTCGAGGTAGGCAACGCTTCCCAGCCCTGCAGCGGCCGCGGATTGACGCGCTTTGCGATAGATCGAGGCGGCGAGCGCCGCGATCACAGTGGCGCGCACGCCGATCTGCACGTGGGCATCGACGACGATGCCGTCGCGCTCGCTCACCACGAGGCCGCCCTGCACGCCGCGCTGGCGCGCCAGGCCGACCAACAGCTCGACGAAGGGGGACGTCACGAGCGGCCTTGTGAGCCAGCGTCGCGCAGCCACTGCTGCGCGCGTGCGACCACGTGGACCAGCAGCCGGCGGACGAGGCCGAGTGGCGCCGATGGCCCTGCGGCAACGAACGCCACACCGTCCGGGATCACGCCGCTGCCATCTTGGGCCCCCGTCGCCAGCGGTGCCATTCCGATGATGGCTGCTTCCGCCTCGAACACGAGCGAGTTCCACGAGCCGAGGCCAAGATGCCGCATCGCGCGTCGCGCCTCGTCGCTCACACCACTCAGCGCTGCGCCGACTTCCTGCGCGACGTCACGCCCGTCTGCGACGACATAACTGCCCGCGAGTACAAGTCCGTCGGCGTCGACCACGAGCGCCGCCTGATCGTCCGCGTCGATGACATCCACGAATGCCAAACGGGGATCGGTACGGCGCCGTACTGACGCCGCCGGAACCGGGACGTCCGTCTGCACGTCCGGCTCCAAACCACCCCACAGCGTGTGGTCGACAGGCGCGCCCGCGAGCGAATCGTCGGGGTGCGCTGCAGGTGTAGCCGCTGAATCGCCGTTCCGGTTTGTCTCCTCGCGGGGAGGGGGCGCAGGGTCCCGTTGACGGTGCTGACGCACGCGTGCCAGCGCCGCGCGAATGCTCACATCGTCTGGATCCGCCGCTGCAGCCTCCACCAGATACCGCTCCGCGTCCTCCGTGCGCCCAATCTGGTAGCAGGCAAAGCCCATTCCTTTGAGCGCTCCGGGGTGCGTCGGGGCACACTTGAGGGCCATGCCCCACTCATCCATCGCGCGCTCGACGTCGCCCCGGTCAGCCCAGATCCGGGCCAGCAGGTCGTGCGCGTCGCCGTCGTACGGCCGGCGTGTGAGACCGCGCGTCGCCACGCGGAAAGCCAGGTCAATCTGGCCTCGCCGCCGCAACGCGTCGGCAAGCGGGATGAAGACGCCGCTGGCCGGGTCGCGTGCGAGCTCCTCGCTCCACCGTTCGATTTCGTCAGCCACAGGCGTACGCCTCTAGAAAGCCCCGCAAATACAACGCCGATGCCACGGCCTCGCGGAGCCCTTCGCGGTCGGGCGTCACGGGCGACGCTACCCGAAGGTAGCGCTCCCAGCTCGCGACGGCGGCGTTGAAATCACCGCGACTCAGCGCCGCGAACCCGAGCTCGAGACACAACTCCGGATGCTCCGGTGCAATGTCCAGCGCGCGTCGCACCTCTTCGCCCGCATCGCCGAACCGACGGAGTCGACGCAGCGAGCGTGCCGCGAGGAGACGAGCCTCCACACACGTAGGCTGGATACCGATGACCTGCCGAGCATTCCGTAGAGCCTCTTCCGGCATCCCATCGGCCAGAGCCTGCCTCGCGGCGCCCAGCACCGACTCGGGATCAGTCGTGATGGGGACGCCCGCGGGTGTGTTGCCGTTCACGGAACGCGCGTCCAGCGTCACGACGCCGGTCGACAGGAGGCCGTAGACGACCTTTGCCACATCGAATTCGCCCCGCCCCAACGATCCGGCGACGCCTCGCAGGTCCTTGGTCCCATCAATCGCTGCGAGGACTTCCCATTCGCTCGGGAGCAGGTCGAGCAGCGTTGCGTGGTCTTCCTGGACGGTCGCAAGCACCGGGACGACGTCCAGCGTGGGGAGACGGTCTGCCATACGGGACCACTCGTCGATACGCCGCGCGCCCTCCATGAGGAGTGACTCGGTCGAGACGTGCACGGTGGCTTCGACGACGGCATCGCTGACATCCTGCTCCTCGAACGAGAAGAAGCCATCCCGCCAGGACATGAGCTCGAAGACCACACCTTCGATCTGCAGCCGCACTTGCCGCTCCAGCTCCCGCGCTCCGATCGCGCCGATCGCCAGGAGGATCTCGCCGAGTCGGCGCTGGTCGCCAGACGCTTGCCGCTGCCGGGCCTCCGCGAGCTCCGTCTCGTTGATCCGGCCGGCACGCACCAGCATGACGCCGAGGGGCGTGGGGCTGCTGCGAACGGTCGCCGACACGATGCGTCCGCGGTCGAACGTCACGAGGCCTTCGTTGTCCCGCAGAGCAGATGTCACGCGCAGGACGCCCGTCTTCCGACTCAAGTCCAGCAGCTGGAAGACATCGTGAATGCTCAGCTCGCGCAGCGGGCCTTCGATGGGCATCTAATGAGCCCTCCCGTTGGCCGCGCGTGCGGCTGCTCCGGCCGGTGGTCCCTGGCGCCGCACGAAGATGTGGGCGAGATCGCTCGCGGTGCGCCGATCCCGGCGGGCACGTTGGGCGAAGGTTCCCTCGGGCTGCGTGGCAATGACCGCGTCCCACCGCTCGATCGCCTCGCGATACCGATGTTGATCGGCCAGGATCGCTCCCACGTAGTAGAGCGCGCCCGGATGCCCGGGCTCCACGACGAGCAGGCGGGCGAACACGTGAGCGGCATCACGACGCCGACCCGCGTCGAAGAGGAGCTCGCCGAGTGCAAGCAAGCGCGTCCACGTGCGAGCGGTCTCGCTCGAGTAGACCGACCACGAGCTCGATGGCATCGTCGACGCGGCCAGCGCCGCGCCACAGGCCGGCGAGGGCGAGCGTCGCTTGGGCGTAAGTCGGCACCTGCTCGAGCGCCGTGAGGAGCTCCGCCTCCGCCTCCCACGCCTGACCAGCGGCGGCCAGCAGGCGGGCGATCTCATATCGAACGACCGCACGCTCGGGGTCACGGTTGAGCGCCTCACGATAAGCGGCAAGTGCGGTGGAGGCGTCGCCCGCCTGGCGGTTCACGTCTCCGATGGCGTGCAACACGTCCGCGCGGTCGGGAGCGAGACTCCTTGCCGTATCCAGAAGCGCGAGTGCGCCGGTCGGGTCGCCTGCATTCGCCCGTGCAGAGGCGACCGCAAGCAGCGCATCGACATCCTGCGGCGCGACTCGAAGCAGCTCATCGGACGCCGCCCGCGCCTCCGATCCGCGACCCAGGGCGACGAGTGCGCGGATCTCCCCAGTAATTGCGCCCACCGCACCCGCGGTTCGTGCGACGAGCATCGCGGTATCGCTCGAGGGCTTCCCCGTGCAGGCCCTGACGCAGGAACAGGTCGCCGAGGATCGTCATGCCCGCTCGCGCGGTCCGCACCGCGGAGGAGTGCACGGCTCGACTTCGGCGGCCGCTCGATCGTACAGACCCTTGCGAGAGATAGTCGACCGCGATCCCGAACGGATCCGGGCCGAGCGACTGCACGGCTTCGACGCCGGTCGCGGGGGTGAGCGACATGAACAGCGAATCGAGCAGCGATGCATCGAACGCGAAGTCTGCGACGGTCGTGTCTTCGGTTCGCGCGGCGCCCGCGAGATCCGGGACGATCGAGAGCTCGGGGTGCTCGTACTGGAAATCGATCGCGAGCTCGAACTTCTGCGGCACGTAGTAAGGATCGAGCTCGAGAGCCCGCTTGGTCTCCCGCAGGGCGGCGTCGAACTCTCCGAGATTGGAGAGGGCGAAGCTGAGGTTGTATCGAGCTTCGGCGTAGTTGGGCCGGTTCTGCACCGCACGAGCAAAGGCGTTGCGCGCCTCCTCGAACCGACGCAACTCCGTCAGGACCAACCCCACGCCATTCCATGCGCCAGCATGCTCCGGTTCGTCTGCCAGGACCCGCCGATAGGCCTCGAGGCTACCAGAGAGGCGCTTGGCCTTGAAGTGCAGCAGGGCGGCGTTGAGCCGGGCTTGCACGAATGCCGGAACGAGCTGCAGCGCGATTCCGAATGACTCTGCGGCGGACGCGGTATCTCCGGCATGGTAGAGCGCCACACCGAGATTGTTGTGCGCGATGGCGTAGCGTCCATCGCTGTCGATCGCCCGCCGATAGCTATGGGCAGCCTCCGCGTATCGGCCGTCTTGGTGCAGCGCCACGCCCCGCTCGTTCCACAGCTTCGGGCTCGTCGGGTGCTCGGCCAGCAGCAGATCGTACGCTGCCACGGCGCCTGCCACATCGCGACGCAGCAGGTGGACTTCCGCGATCGCCTGCTGCACGAGTGCGCGTTCCTCTCCCCGATCGAGCGCGAGCTCGTACTCTCGCAGCGCCTCGGCGTAGTATCCCTTCTGGCGGAACGCGAGCCCGAGATTGAAATGCGCCAGCGCACTCTCGTCGGCCAACGCCATGACGGTTGGTTGCGTCCGTCGACTCGGACACCGCACCGGCTTTGGCCAGCGCGGACCCGTCGAGCGAGAGATTGGCTTGGGCGCGCGACAGCGCCGGGTTGAGCTGGATGGCGCGCTTCGTCGCCAGGCGCGCGTCCTCGTGGCGCCCCATGTCGCCCAGCACGAACCCCATGAGGTAGTGCGCATCGGGATTGTCGGGGTGCCGACTGATCGTCTGCTCGAGCGCGGCGAGTGCCTCATCGTTGAGACCCCGATTGTAGAGGACCTCCCCGATGTAGAAGTGAATCACGGGACTCGCGGGGTCGAGCGTCGAGTGCGCGCTCGAACCACCGCTGCGCCTCTTCGAGATCACCGGACGCCTTCTCGGCCAGACCGAGTTGCACGAGCGCGCCCAGATCGTTCTGATGGTATTTCAGGAGCTCCTTGAATTCGGCCGTCGACTCGGCAAAACGCCCCAGGAGGCTGTACGCTCGGCCGAGCTCCCAGCGCACTTCTCGGTCCTCCGGCGTCGCGCGTAGCTTCTCGCGCAGGGTCGCCACGCGTGCGTCATAGTAGCCAGTGCTGAAGTAGGCGATCTCCAGATTGCGCTGGGCCACGCGCATCTTGGCGTCCAGCTCGAGCGCGCGCGTGAACGCGGCGACCGCCTCTTCGTACAGTCCCTTGTGGTAGTACAGCACTCCGAGATTGTTGTGCGCTCCCGCGTCCGAGAGATCGATGCGTCGCGCAAAGGAGCGCAGGACCTCACGGTCCCGCTCAGAAAGCAGAGTGCCCGCACCCGGCGCGGTCATTCGGCCGCTTGTAGGGGCGACGCCTGGGTCGCCCGTGGAGGAAGCACCGTCCCAAACGATCCGCGTCAGGCGACGCGAACCGCGCGCAGGATCGCGTGGAGCGAGGCCACATCGGGCAGGAGCAGAAAGAAGCCACGCAAGCGCTCCTTCAGCTCGTGCATGAAGAACTCGGTCTCCACACAGAAGACGTAGTCGCGATCCGTCCCAAACTGCAGATACGCCGTCGTCAGCACGGCGCTCGACATATCGACCGCGAGACTCGGGGGCGACGGGAGCAGCATGAGGCCCATGAACTCACTCAGGGCGTTCAAGTAGGCGCCGCTCAGGATGTTGCCCGCCTCCTTGATGGCGGACTGCTCGATCTCTCCCAGCTCGAAATCGACTGCCGCGTGGCCGCGTCAGCATGATCTCGGCGAGGCGTACCGCCGTGGCCCGCGGGAACACCAGCAAGGTTCGCCCGGTCAGGTCGCCAAGCATGTTCATCAGGACGGCGGCGACCGGCTCTTCCGGCTCGGAGATCTGGGGCGGCACGTCTTCGAGCCGCGCAATATTGATCGTCGGCACGCTGATCATGATCGTGCCGCCGGTCATCTGGGACAGCGCGGTCGCGGCGTGACCCGCGCCGATGTTCGCGACTTCCCTGAGAGCATCGAGTTGGTGCGCCTTGAGCGAGCGAATGTCTTCCATACGTGGGGGCTCCCGGGGGTCGCCGGCCTCAGACGAGGCTGCCCACATCGACGATCAAGGCCGGGGCTCCGTCCCCGAGAATCGTGGCCCCACTGAACAGCGCCGCCCCACCGCGGACCGCATCGTACTGCTTGACGACGATATCGGCCTGCCCGACCAGCTCCTCGACCCCCACCGCCGCTCGGCGGCCGCCGGATTCGACGACGATAATGTGGTGCTCCGCCTCAGCGTCCTGAATGCGCTCCGTCGCCGGGGCGAGACCCACGACGTCGCGAAGGTTCAGGAAGGGAATGGCCTCCCCGCGCACGAGCAGGACGGGACGACCGCGGACGGCCGCGTAGGACGCCCCTGCCGACGCGATGGTCTCGTCGATATGCGCCAGGGGAAAGGCGTAGGATTCGCCCCCAACCCGCGCGAGCAGTGCCCGCATGATCGCCAGTGTCAGCGGCAGCCGCGCTGTGACCGTCGTCCCGTGCCCCGGTGCGCTCCGAATGTCGATCGACCCTCCGAGCGCCCGTACCCTGGCCTGCACGGCGTCGATCCCGACGCCGCGGCCCGAGAGGTCGGTCACCTGGTCCGCCGTGGTAAACCCTGGCCGCGCGATCAGCCGGATGACCTCGTCGTCGGTCAGCGCCGTCGTGCCAGCCTCCACGAGCCCCGACTCGAGCGCTCGGGCCAGAACCTTGGCACGGTCGATCCCTCGGCCGTCATCCGACACTCGGATCAGAACGGCCGACCGGTCCCGCGCCGCGCTCAGGCGCAGATGCCCTTGAGCGGGCTTACCGTCGGCAACCCGGGCGTCGGGGGCTTCGATCCCGTGGTCCAGCGCGTTGCGAAGCAGATGGACGATCGGGTCGCCGATCTCGTCGAGCATCGACTCGTCGAGCTCAATCTCCTTGCCCTTCGACCTCGAACAGGACCTGCTTGCCAAGCGTGTGCGCCGTGTCTCGCACGAGGCGCGGAAAGCGATCGAAGACTTGCCAGACGGGGACCATCCGGCAGCTCATGATCTCCTCCTGGAGATCGCCGATCAGCCGGCTGGTGTCGGCCACTGCGTCGGTGAGCGCGGACTCTCCCAGAGCGCTGGTCAACTCCATTAGTCGGCCGCGAGCGATCACCAGCTCGCCGATCAAGTTCATGAGAGCATCCAATCGCCGCAGATCGATCCGCACGTGCCGCGGCCGGGATACGCCGGCGCCATCCCCGTCGGTCGGGATGCCGACGGCGATCGACCGCCGACCGGGCCGCCGCTCACCCGGAGCGCTGTCGGTGAGCACGTCCACATGCGCGATATCGCCGGCCGCTCGCACCTGCTCGAGGATGGCCGCAGCGGGCGCTGACGATCGGAGGCGAATCTCGACCACTTCGGGGCCTGGGCCGTCGTCGGCAAACGTCTCGACGGGGGGCGTGACGGCGAGTATTTGCCCCAGGGCTCGCACCCGCTGTACAGCCACTGCTGCTCGGGCCCCGCGGAGTGTGGCCGTCGCGACGAGGTGAATCCGAATGGTCAGCTCGGGACCGTCGCGCACTGGATCGCTGGGCGGGGCGGTCAGACCATTACCGGCCTGACTCCCGCGCGGTTTAGCGGCAAGCTCCGGTGCGACCTTCGATCTCGCCCCACGCGCACGTTTAGATGCTTTTCGCTTTCGCGTCGAGCGTGTCGAGCCCCCAGCTGGCCGCGCACTCTCGTCCGCCAGACTGGCTGTGCCACGGAGTTGCGCAACGACATCGTCGAGTCGTGGATCGGCCGGACGGTTGCTCACTGCGCGCTCGACGGAGGTCTCGAGCACATCCGCGCTGGCGAAGAGGACATCCATCAGGGGAGCGTCGGGGGCGAGCTCCCCACGCCGCAGGCGGTCGAGCAGGGCTTCCATCTCGTGCGACAGCGTGGCTACGGCGTCGTAGCGCATGGTCGCGCTCATGCCCTTGATGGTGTGCACCGCTCGGAAAAGCGACGCTACCGCGTCCCGCACCACGCCCTCCGCAGACGCCCGGGCAGCCAAGCTGCCGTCCGCCGTCAGCGCGCGTTCGACGTCGAGCAGTGCAAGGTTGATGGCCGAGAGGTGCTCACGGCTCTCGGCCAGGAACAGATCGGCGTATTGCGCGGCGTCCATGCGGCGGGAACGGGCGGTAGCCGATCCGCGGGCCGCTAGCCGAGCACGCGCTGCACGGCTTCCAGCACCCGGCTGGGCTGAAACGGCTTCACGACGAAGTCCCGGGCGCCTGCCTGGATGGCCTCCACCACGAGGGCCTGCTGGCCCATCGCGCTACACATCAGGATCCTGGCCTGGGGGTCGAACTTCGTGATCTCCCGCACGGCATCGATGCCACCCATGTCGGGCATGACGATGTCCATCGTCACCAGATCGGGGCGCAGCTGTTTGTATTTCTCGACGGCCTGGAGACCGGTTTCCGCTTCGCCGACGATGTCGAAGCCTGCCTGCTGCAGGATGTCACCCACCATCGTGCGCATGAAGATGGCATCGTCGCAGATGAGCACTGAATGACTCACGATTGCTCCGGGCTGTGATCCCTCGTGGACGTCGCCACGCCCAGGGCGTCGGCGACGATGCGGCTTACGTCGAGCAGCGCGGCAACTTCGCCGGCTACTCGGAGCATGCCGCAAACAAAACGGGGTTCGGGATTCGACGTTCGGGGTTCAGGAGGTGATCCATCGGGCATCGCGCCGGCGTCCGCCGACTCGATCGCTGACCGGGGAACGCGCTGTACATCGCGGAGCTCGTCTACTGCGAGCCCAACGACTCTCGGTCCGCTCTCCACCAAGACGATCGAACCCCGGTCTACATCAACACGAGGCCCGCCGAGCCGGACGCCGAGATCCAGGACGGTGACGATCGACCCGCGCAGGTTGATGAGCCCCACGACGAATGGTGGGGTGCCCGGGAGCCGCGTCGCCTTCCGGTGCGGGATGATCTCCCGGACGACGCTCAGCTCACAGGCGCACGTGCGACCTGCGGCGGCAAACACGAGCAGGCGGGGCGCGTCAGGGGAGCTGCCAAGGGCGTGGAAGGTCTCGTGCTCGCCGGTGAGACTCCCGTCGGAGTCCGTGCCGGGGGAGAGTCCATCAGTCGTCGAATCGGTAGAACCCCAGATGCTCAAGTAGATCCCCCTTCCAAGCCTCGCCGTCCCGGCCCTCATCCCACCCTGCAACCGCAGCAAGTGACGTCTCCAGGTCGACCGGCAGCGGCGACCGGAGGTCCATCGGCTCCCCGGTGACGGGATGGCGGAGCAACAGCCACGCGGCGTGCAAGAAGTGCCGCCCGGGAGGGAGGGCCACGAGCCGCCGTCCCCCGCCTCCGCCATACGTATCGTCACCGACAACGGGATGACCTACCGAGGCCAGATGCACACGGATCTGATGGGTCCTGCCCGTGAGCAACCGAGCGCGCAGTAAGTCGGCCGACTCGAACCGCGCCAAGCGCTCGACGTCCGTTCGTGCCGGCCGCCCGGTACTGACGATCGCCATGCGTTTTCGGTCTCGGGGATCGCGACCGATGGGGCGTTCGATGGTGAGTCGGTCCTCGCGTAAATGACCCCGTGTCAGGGCGGCATAGAGACGTCGGATCTGACGTTGGGCGAGCGCCGCGCTGAGCCGCCGGTGCGCCCGGTCCGTCTTGGCGACCAGGAGAAGACCGGACGTGTCCTTGTCGAGCCGATGAATCAACCCCGCCCGGATGCCGGATCCGGTCGACTCGCCAGTTACTTGGTCGCCGACGACGGGCACCCGGTCCTGGCGACCGAGCAGCGCGTTCACGAGCGTGCCACTCCAGTGTCCTGGCGCGGGATGCACGACCATCCCCGCGGCCTTGTCCACGACGAGCAAATCACCGTCTTCGTAGACGACGCGGAGGGGAATGGATTCCGGCAGGACAGCCCGGTCCCTCGGGGGGGGCACCTCGACGGCAATGCGCTCGCCCGAGCGAGGTCTGTAGCTTGCCTTTTCTCGACGACCCTCGACGGTCACACACCCCGTCGCGATGAGCGTGGCCGCTTGCGTCCTGGAGAGTCCCGCTTCGGCGGCGACCAGGAGGTCAAGCCGCCCGGTCACCTCGGGGCCAGTAACAAACGTGACGCCGCGCCCGGCAGCCGGCTCGTTCGTAACTACATCTCGGGCACGGGCGCTACGTGGCGCTCGCGCGTGCGGTCCTCCATCCACAGGACCCAGGCCAACAGGAACGCGCCGGTTGTCACCGCCATGTCAGCCACATTGAAGGTCGGCCACCGGTGGAAGCCGAAGCCGACATCAATGAAATCGACCACCCCGGCAGCGGAGCGAATGCGATCGACCAAGTTACCGACGGCTCCGCCAGCCACGAGCGCGACGGCGAGTGTGCGCGCCAGGTCCCCCACGCGTGTCGTCCGGTACAGCCGAACCAGAATGCCCAATGCCGCCAGGGTCAGGGCGAGAAAGATCCAGCGGGACGCCGGGCCGAAGTTGATGCCGAACGCCGCTCCCGGGTTGTAGACCAGATTGAGGCGCACGACGGTTCCGACGACATCGCGGGGCATCCCGTTCGTCAGCGCCGCCACCGCAGCTGCCTTGCTCGCGATATCGGCGGCGACGATCCCGATGGCCACTCCCCAAAAGAATGCGCCGCTTCAACGCGTCAGGCGTGCTCATCGCTCCATCCGCTCAACGGCAGTCACCGCTTCCCGTCCTCCTCGCGCTGCTTACAAGCAAAGCAATAACGCGCGTGCGGCAGCGCGTCCAGTCGCTCCACCGCGATCTCCTCTCCGCAGTTGTGGCACCGGCCGTAGGTCTCGGGGGCTCGGTACAGCCGCCGCAGGGCTTCGTCGATATGCCACAGGAACCGCCCTTCCTGGCTCGCGAACAGAAATGCCTTTTCGCGTTCCATCGCGTCGGTCCCCTGGTCGGCCATATGGAACGAGTACGAGCTCAGATCCCCGTCGGCGTTCTGCGGCGTGGCGCCGAAGGTCTCCGTATAGTTGCCGAGCTCTTTCAGAACCCGTTTCCGCTCCTCGAGCAGTCGCTTCTCGAAGTGCGCCAACTGCTTCTTCGACATCGGCTTGAACTTTCTGCTCGGGGTCACGTCAGTGGGCGACGTCATGAGTCTACTTCCCTGGTGAGGGCGATCCGCACGCTGTGTCCGTCGAGGTCGAGTGCGCGCACCGCGTCAAATCCGTCCATCCGGTCCCGCGTTCCCGCGCTCGGGGCCGTCCTGCCGGTCGGGCCGTGGAGCGCCTGCGCTATCCCCTCCTCCTTCAGGTCTAGGTCATGCGCCAGCACCTCGCGCATAATCCATTCGCGGTGCGCGCTCGCCGCCGCAGCCACAGCCGCGTCCCCGACGATGAGCACACGAATGCGGTCACTGACCGCAAAGCCAGCCTCCTTGCGCATCCGCTGCACTCCGCTGACCAGCTCGCGCGCCAGACCCTCCGCAGCCAACTCGGGAGTGATCGTCGGGTCGAGGGCGGCGAGATAGCCATCGCCTTCCTGAACCACGAGATCCCCCGCTGCCCCGTGCGTGATGATCACGTCCTCGGGATCCAACGACCGACTCTCTCCCGCCACTTGTATCGACAAGGCCCCACCCTGTTCGAAGCTGCGCAGCTGGTCGCCCGTGAGCTGGCCGACCGCCCGCGCCGCCTCCGGGGTGTGCGTGCCGAATTTCTTTCCCAGACTGCGAAAGTTAGCCTTCGCGGTGAGGCGGACCAACGAGTCGGCGGACGTCAGCCACTCGACCGCCTTGACGTTGAGCTCGGCCTCGAGCAGTGGCGCCAGTGCCCGCAGATCCGCCAGTCGCGACGCCGCGCCCCGCGGTACGACGCAGACCAGCCGGGACAGCGGACGCCGGGTCTTGATCTTCGCCCCCTCGCGTGCGCCATGCGCAAGCGTCGCCAGGCGGCGGATGTCGGTCATGGCGCTCTCCAATCCGTCGTTGATGGTCGCGGCGGCGGGTCCCGGACGCACATACGGCGCCAAATGCACCGACGTGCCGACCAGCTCCCGATGCAACCAATCCGTGACAAATGGCATAAGGGGCGCCAAGAGACGCGCCGTGACCGTCAAAACCTCGTGAAGGGTCGCGAAGGCCGCCCGGCTGTCCGGCGAGTCCACGTCATAGAAACGCGACCGAGACAGGCGGACGTACCACTTCGAGACGTCGTCGTCGATGAAATTGCGCACCGCGCGCGCGGCCAGCGTGGGCTCGAACTGTTGGAGGCTGGTGTCGGCTTCCTGCTCCACGTGGGCGAGCCGAGACAACACCCATCGGTCCAACAACGGGCGGTCCGCCGGCGCCGGATCGAGCGCCGACGGGGCCCACCCGAAATTGGCGTACTGGGCAAAGATGCCGTCGTAGGTGTTCTTGAGTGTGATGAGAAGTCGCCCTGCCGAATCGCGGATTCCCTGCTCGTCGAACCGCCGAGGGACCCAGACCTGGCTCGACTCGATGAGGAAGAAACGAATCGCGTCGGCGCCGTGCTCGCCGATCACGGTCCAGGGATCGACGGCATTTCCTCGGCTCTTTGACATTTTCTGGCCGTGGGCGTCCAGCACGAGATCGTTGACGATGACGTTACGGAAGGGCGCCGCTGCGCCATCGTCATTGTGCGGCAGCGCGTTCCCCAATCCGGTCGCGATCGCAAGGAGCGAATAGAACCAACCCCGCGTCTGGTCCACCCCCTCGCAGATGAAATCCGCCGGGAACTGCTGATCGACGCGCTCCTTGTGCTCGAAGGGATAATGCCACTGCGCGAACGACATCGATCCCGAGTCGAACCACGCGTCGATCACCTCGGCGACACGCCGCATCGTGCCGGGCGCGCTCCCAGCCGACTGGCACGCCCGACAGGCCCACTCGTAGCCGTCCACGGTCGGCTTGTGTGGGTCGAAGTCGGCGGGGAGCGGCCGTCCGACCGCGGCGGCCAGTGCGCCGAAGCTGTCGATCACCTCGACGTGCGACGGGTCGACGCTGCAGACCCACACCGGGAGGGGAGTACCCCAGTAGCGGTCCCGCGAGATTGCCCAGTCGATGTTGCCCGCCAGCCATTCACCGAATCGACCGGACCCCGTCTCCGGCGGGTGCCATCCCACTCGAGCGTTCCGGGCCACCATCGCATCCCGAAACGCCGTGGTGCGCACGAACCACGACGATCGTGCGTAGTACAGCAGCGGCGTGCCACACCGCCAGCAGTGTGGGTACGAATGCGTCAGCCGCTCGCCGCGCCACAGTCGCCCGCTCTTTCGCAGTTCGGCGATGATGGCCTTGTCCGCTTCCTTGACGAATAGATCGCCGACGACCGGCACCGTCTTGGCGAACGTACCGCGGTTGGTCACGGGTTGGACGAAGGCCAATCCGCGTCGCTGTCCAGCGGCGTAATCGTCCGCGCCGAACGCAGGCGACAGATGCACCACGCCGCTACCGTCCTCCGCCGTCACGAAGGTCTCCGCCACCACGATCTCGTGCTCGCCCGTCTCCGGATATGGCACCCAGTCGAGCGGCCGATGATACCGCAGCCCGGCCAGGTCCGCCCCGCGGTGCCGGCCGACGATCTCCCACTTGTTCTCGAACTCGGGGCCGAGGAGCGGTGCGACTCGAGCTTCCGCGAGAATCAGCGTGCGTTGGTCTTCGCCACTGCGAGCCTTCAGCTCGACGTACTGGAGATCGGGATGGACCGCCAGCGCGGCGTTGGACACGAGCGTCCATGGCGTCGTCGTCCACACCAGGATCCTCCGCCCGGGCTCCACCAGGTCGAACGCGACGTAGACGCTCGGATCTTCGACATTGCGGTAGCCCAGGGCCAGCTCGTGGCTCGAGAGCGCCGTCTCGCAGCGTGGGCAATACGGGAGAATCTTGTGCCCCGGATACAGGAGTCCGCGGCCCCACAGCGTCGCCAAGGCCCACCACACGCTCTCGATGTACGTCGGCGAGTACGTGATGTAGGGCGACGCATAATCCAGCCAGTACCCGATGCGCTCGCTGAGCCGCTCCCAATCCGAGCGATACGTCCACACGCTGTCTCTGCAGAGCTCATTGAATCGTGCGACACCCAGCGCTTCGATCTGGGCCTTGGCCGTGATCCCCAGCGACTTCTCGACCTCGATCTCGACGGGGAGTCCATGCGTGTCCCATCCCGCCTTCCGCGCCACGTAAAAGCCGCGCATGGATCGGTGCCGGCACACGAGATCCTTGAGGGTCCGCGAGAAGACGTGATGGATGCCGGGGCGGCCGTTGGCGGTCGGCGGACCTTCGTAGAAGACGAAGGCGGGACGCCCTGCTGCCGCTTCCAGCGTCTTGGCGAACAGGTGCTCGGATTCCCAGAGCGCGAGCACCTCCGTCTCGAGGCTTGGCCAATCGCCAGGCAGGAGCCGGAAGCGGCGCGCTTCAGCAGGTGCCACGACGGTCATTTGAGGATTCGGTTGGCGTCAGAGGCGTTCGACGACGCCCGCCACGAGCGCAGTCAGTCGCGGCTCGGCCATGGCGGCAACCGCAAGGATGCGATCGAGGCTCGCGGGCTCGAGCGAATCGGGGAGGCATAGGTCAGTGATGACCGAGACGCCGAGCACGCGCATCCCACCATGCACGGCGACGATGACCTCCGGCACCGTGGACATGCCAACGACATCCGCACCGGTCCCGCGTAGCCAGCGGTACTCGGCACGCGTTTCCAGATTCGGACCGGTGACCGCGACATACACTCCCTCTCGGAGCGCGATCTCCTGGGCTTTAGCCACTGTGCGGGCGAGACGACGCAGCGCCGCATCGTACGGCTCCGACATATCGGGAAACCGCGGACCGAGTTTGTCGTCGTTCGGACCAATGAGCGGGTTGTCACCGAGCAGATTGATGTGGTCCGCGATCAGCATCAAATCACCGAGCGCCCAATCGGGCCGCATCCCGCCACACGCATTGGAGACGATGAGGGTGTCCGCACCGAGCGCGCGTAGCACACGCACGGGAAACGTGACCTGCTGCAGTGAGTAGCCCTCATATCGGTGGAACCGCCCCTGCATGGCTACGACGGTTCGGCCTTTCAGCGTGCCGCAGAGCAAGCGACCGCTGTGACTCTCGACGGTCGAGAGCGGAAACGACGGAATGTCGGTATAGTCGATCGCGACCTCGATGTCGATCGCCTCGGCCAATCCACCCAAGCCCGTCCCCAGGATCAACGCCACACGTGGCGTACCGGCAAAGTGCGCGCGCACCGCGCCCACCGCCGCGGCGATCCTCGCCTCGGTGTGCAGGACGGTCTCGGTAGCGCGATCGAGTTCAGCTTCCACGGACCGGGGGCTCACCGTCGGATGCGGCGCCGCGGTCATTCCCCAGGCACGCTGTTCAGCCACGCGGGCGTGGGAGCAGGGTTACGTGGGCCGTCCGCGCCGTTGCCAGGCGGTGTGCCGGGCGGCGGTGGAGGCGGTGGCGGCACAGGCGCGATGGTCGCAGGCCCCGCCGTCGGTGGCGGCGCGGGCGTCGCGGACGAGCCAGTCGTGATGCTGGGCGAGCCTGCAGCAGTATTAGGACGGATCGCCGCCAGATCCGGGATGGCGTCGAGCTCCGCGAGCTGTCGGGCCGCCATGGCGCGGAACTGCGCCAGGTACGCACGGCGTGCACGCTCGAGCCCTTCGATCTCGCCCGCGAGGCGTCGCATTTCGATTCGTGCCTCATCGATGATGTGCTCGCCTTGAGCACGGGCCTCTCGAAGAATGAGCTGCGCCTCTCGGTCGGCCTGTTCGCCGACTTCGGCCCGCAGTTGCTGGGCGGAGACCAGCGCATCGTTGAGCGCCTTGTCGCGCTCCCTGAATGCCCGCAGCTGCTCGTGGAAGCCCTTTGCCTTGGACTCGAGCTCCTGATTGATACGGGTCAAGCGCTCCAGCTCATTGGCCACGCGGTCGCGGAACTCATCCACCCGGGCCTTGTCGTACCCGCGCAGCGCCGCCGGGAACTCCGTGCGGCGTACATCGAGCGGCGTCAGGTGGAACGATTCGTCAATCATCGCCTTGTCCCGCGGCCGCTGGCGTGCGAGCGCCAAACAAGGCGGACCCCACGCGCACCATCGTGGCGCCCTCCTCGACCGCAATCTGGTAGTCGTTCGACATCCCCATCGACAACTCCGTCGCAGGGTGCCCGGCAGCCGCGAGCACTGTGCGCGCGGTCCGAGCGCCCGCGAAGGTCGCTCGCAGCACCGACTCCGGCGCGTCAAACGGCGCCATGGTCATGACTCCCCGCACCCGCACGCCCGCAAGCCCGACCAAGCGCTCGGCCTCCGCGGGCACGGCCTCCGGCACCCATCCTGACTTCGATCCTTCACCCGAGACGTTCACCTGCACCAGCACGTCGATCGGCCGACTGCGAGCAAGTCCGAGCTCGTGCAGCGCATCAGCCAGCCGCGCGCTATCCATCGAGTGGATCAGGTAAAACGACTCGGCCGCTTTCACCTTGTTCCGTTGCAGATGACCGATGAGGTGCCAGCGCACTGGAACCTCGACGCTTGCCATCTTGGACAGCGCCTCCTGGACCCGATTCTCGCCCACATCGTGGATCCCCGCGCTATACGCAGCCTCCACGGCCTCACTGCCGAACGTCTTCGTCACGGCAATGAGGGTCACGCGTTGGCCGTGACCCCCTCGTCCCGCCGCCGCCGTCATCCGATCGCGCACTTCCGCCAGCCGCTGCGGCAGCTCGGGAAAATGCATAACGTGCGAAAATACCAGTGGTTACGGGCGTAGGCAAGGGAGCGACGGAAGTGGCTAGTGACTAGTGGCTAGTGACAAACCTCGGGGCCAAGTGCGCAGCGTCGGAAGCGGCATTCGAGGTTTGGTATAACCCCTAGACACTAGTCACTAGCCCCTAGTCACTAATCACTAGTCCCTAGCCACCAGTCCCTCCGCCTCGCGATGCCCCGCGCCGGACCCCCGTTCCCGCCGCGCCTCGGTCAGATCGAGGTCGGGCACCCGCGACATGGTCCCGCCCGCGAGAAGGTTCCGAATCTGAGCGGGAGAGACCGATCGGACCAGGCGACCCTCGACCGCGACCGAGATGGTGGCCGTCTCCTCCGACACGACGAACACGATGGCGTCGGTCTCTTCGGCCAGGCCCAGAGCGGCACGGTGACGGGTGCCGAGGGATCGGTCGCTGATCTGCGCTTGGGAGAGCGGCAGAATGCACGCCGCCCCGATGACCATGTCGCCGCGAATCACGACGGCCCCGTCGTGGAGGGGCGAGTATGGCGTAAAGATCGTGGTCAGCAGGTCGGCAGACACCTTGGCCTGCAGCTGAGAACCCGACTCGACGTATTCGCCCAGGCCAATCTCGCGCTCGACGACGATGATCGCGCCCATGCCCGATTGGCTCAGCCGCTCGAGCGCCTCGAGGACCTCCTCTGCCACCTCGCTCGGCCCCATCCGGCGGAGGAAACGCGTCACGCGCGACTGACCCAGGTGCGCAAGGGCCTGGCGGAGCTCCGGCTGAAAGATGATGACGCCGGCGAGCAAGCCGTACGTGAACAGCACGCGCAGCAGATAGGTGATCATCGTGAGGTGCCCGACCAGCGCGAGCGCATAGACGACCACCAGCACCACGATCCCGGTCAGCATCTGGACGGCGCGCGTGCCATGAATCAGCAACAGCACCCGGTAGAGCACGTACGCGACGATCGCGATCTCGAGGAAGTCGCGTACGCCGAACGTCAGGTGACGGAACTCGGGCGGGACGGGCACTAGGCGCTCCCGGTCGGCTGTCCCTCGACGCGCGCCGGGTCCTGGCTCAGGATCGCCCACGCCACGTCTAGGGCCTCTCGTGCCGCGCGGACGTCGTGGACGCGAAAGAGCCGCGCCCCGCGTGCGAGCGCGGCGACGTTGGCCCCAACGGTCCCGAACACACGATCCGCGGCGGTCTTCACTCCGGTAATCTCTCCAATGAAGCGCTTCCGCGAAACGCCTACGAGCACGGGATAGCCCAGCGCGACGATGCGGGGCAGCTCGGCCAGTACGGTCAACGAATGTTTTGCCCGCTTTGCAAAGCCGACGCCTGGGTCGAGGACGATCGACTCCGCGGGGACGCCCGCCGCCCGGGCGATGCCCACCTGGCGCCCTAACTCGTTGCTGACCTCGCCGGTCACGTCCGGTCCATAGATCGCGTGTGTGTACGTCGCCATCGTGGGTACATCGCCGCGGGAGTGCATGAGGGATGAGGCCTGCCCCCCGTTCCGCGCAAACGGCGGCCAGTCCTGGGTCTTCGTGTAGCATCGAGACATCGTTGATCACCGAGGCGCCCGCATCCAGCGCCGCCGCTGCGACGTCGGCCTTGACCGTGTCCACCGAGATCGGGATACCGGGGCAGCACGCGCGGAGGTCTTCGATCACCGGCAGGATCCGACGCAGCTCTTCGTCGGCGGAGATCCGCACCGCGCCTTGCGGCCGCGTGGATTCACCACCAATGTCGAGCAGATCAGCCCCGTCGGCAACGAGGACCCGTGCGTGGGCAACCGCAGCCGCAGGGGAAAAAAAATTACCCCCGTCACTGAAGCTGTCGGGGGTAACGTTGACGATCCCGAGGACCACCGGGCGGGCAAGCGAAACGGCGCCGGCCCGGATCTGCCAGTTCATGCGCTCGTACTCATCTCCGACCGGTACGCGTCAGGCCGGCGCCACTTCGGGCCCGCCCAGCAACGGCGGTGCACGACGCGGCTCGGCGACCGGCACGGGGGTGGCGAGCGGCGGGTTCGGCGCGACGCTCGGCGGCACAGCCGAACGCGGCGGCAGCTTTTCGCCCCGCACCAACACGGCAATGTCCTCGCGTGTCAGCGTCTCGCGCTCCAGCAGTGCAGCCGCCACGGCGTGCAGGAGCGGCAGGTGCTCGGTGAGTGCCTGGCGTGCCCTATTGTATGCGTCGGCAATCACCCGCGAGACCTCGGTATCGACCAGCTGCGCCGTCTTCTCCGATACCTCACGGCGATGCTGCAGCTCACGTCCGAGGAATACCTCCTGCTCGTTGTCGCCCACCAACACCGGCCCGATCGCATCGGACAGGCCCCACTGCGAGACGTACCGACGCGCAATCCCGGTCGCCTGCTGGATGTCGCTAGCGGCGCCTGTCGTGACGCGATCCCGACCAAAAATCATCTCTTCCGAGACGCGCCCGCCATACGCCATCGCGAGACGCGCCTCGAGCTGCTGGCGCGTCACTGACACCCGATCATCTTCCGGCAAGGTGAACGCGATGCCCAGCGCGCGTCCGCGCGGCACGATCGTGACCTTGTGCAGCGGATCGTTGCCAGGAACCGTGATGGCGCAGACCGCATGGCCAGCTTCGTGATACGCGGTGAGCCGCTTCTCCTCCTCCTTCATCACCATCGACTTCCGCTCGGCGCCCAGCATCACTTTGTCTTTGGCCTCTTCCAGATCGGCCATGTAGACCTTGTCGTGACCGCGCCGCGCCGCCAATAACGCACCCTCGTTGACCAGATTGGCCAGGTCGGCGCCTGCCATCCCCGGGGTTCCCCGCGCGAGCGTCGTGATGTCGACATCGTCGGCCACGGGCTTATTCCGCAGATGGACCCGCAGAATTCCCTCACGGCCGCGCAGATCCGGCGCGTCGACTACGATCTGGCGATCGAAACGACCCGGTCGCAGCAGGGCGGGATCGAGCACGTCTGGGCGGTTGGTCGCGGCAATCAGGATGACGCCGTCGTTCGACTCGAACCCATCCATCTCGACGAGCAACTGGTTGAGCGTCTGCTCCCGCTCGTCGTGGCCGCCTCCGAGCCCGGCGCCCCGGTGGCGTCCGACCGCGTCGATCTCATCGATGAAGATGATGCACGGGGCGTGCGCCTTCCCCTGCTCGAAGAGGTCGCGCACGCGGCTCGCGCCCACGCCGACAAACATTTCCACGAAGTCGGAACCCGACATGGAAAAGAACGGACGCCCTGCTTCTCCGGCGACCGCCTTCGCGAGCAGCGTCTTGCCCGTCCCTGGTGGCCCGACGAGCAGCGCACCCTTCGGGAGGCGACCTCCGAGCTTCGTGAATTTCTGCGGGTCCTTCAAGAACTCGATGATCTCTTGGAGCTCGACCTTCGCCTCGTCTGCGCCGGCGACGTCGGCAAACGTGACCTTGGGTGTGTCACCCGTGAGAAGCTTGGCCTTCGATTTGCCGAACGAGAACGCCTTGGCGCCACCGGCCTGCATCTGTCGGAACAGGAACACCCAGAGCCCGATCAGGAACAGATACGGCAGGAAGGCGATCACTGTCGTGAACGTCTGGCCTGGCTCCTTCGCCTCGATTTCGACGTTGTGTGCGCGCAGTCGATTGAGCTCGTCATCCGAGTTCTCGACTGGCAGCTTCACCGTGAACTTCGTCACGTCCTTGCCACCGATCGCGACTTTTTGCTTGAACTCGCCGGTCAGCTGACGACCACCTTGAATCGTGACGCGCTTCACGTTGTCCAGCGAAAGCTGTTGATCGTACTGCGAGTAGATCAACGGCGCAGCTTGATCATTGCGATTGGTCGACAGCTGCATGATCAGAATGGGGATGACAATGATGAGGATCCAGAAGGCGACCGTCTTCGAGAATCGCCCAAAGTTCCCCTTCTTATTGTTCCCCGGTGGCGATGGCAAAACTGGCATTTCGACCCCTACGACGCGGGCCTCGCGGCCGACGCGCTACATGTTCCTGATGGCGAGCCCATCCCCCCGCGGTCGCCTCGCGCAAGCGGCCCATGCCGCTCACTTAGCAATCTACCGCCTCGGCAATCCGGCCGCGCGGCTGGCCCGGCTGATCTGCCTATCCCGCCGCGCCCGCTGGCTTTGCCAGCGACCTCGGCGGCCCAACGCTCAGATCGACGCAATATAGGGTAGATGACGGTAGTCCTCCGCATGGTCCAGCCCATACCCAACCAAGAACTCGGATGGCGCGTCAAACCCGACGAATCTGATTGGCTCCTGCAACTCTGTGGCAATGTGTTTATGTAGCAAGGCACAGACCGCCAAAGACCGCGGCTCCCGCTGACGTATCACCTCCAACAACCGCGCCAGCGTACGTCCCGAATCGACGATATCCTCGACAACAAGGATGTGCCGACCCGCTAGCCGGGTCTCCGGGTCGTACACCAAGCGTACCGTGCCGCTCGACGTGACCCCGGCGCCATAGCTCGCTGCCGCGAGAAAGTCGATCTGCAACGGCCGCCGGATCGCGCGCACCAGGTCGCTCACGAAGATCACGCTTCCCTTGAGCAACCCGACCACCAGCAAGTCTCCCTGCGGGTAGTAATCCGTGATCTCCGCTCCGAGTTCATTGACCCGTCGGGCGATCGCATCCGCCCCGAAGACGATCCGACGCACCGATCGTCCCCCGAGGCGGGGGTCCGCCGGCAGCTGCGGTGGTGGCGATCCTCCAGTCATCGCAGAGTCTCGTCGCGCGCGACCCACGTCGCTGGATGCGCGGCGTCCACGCGCGCACCGGCGGGATGGTCGCCAATCGCGAGCACCGGTTGGTAGCCGCTCCGGCGCACCACCAGGCTGAAACGGGACCGCTGCACCTCGAACCCCCCGGAGACCTGCGTCACGGTGCCGACTCTCGCCTCTCGGGTGAACGCGCTCAGGCGCTCCGTCCCGCGCCGGTCCAACGTCACACCGGCACCGGCCGCGAGCACCTGCCAGACGATGGCGAGCGACGCGACATCATACCGTTCGAGTCCTGCGGCACCAACGAACACACCGTCACTGCCAACTTGCAAGGGATGCTCATCGGCGATCAACCGCTCGATGGCGCGGCGCCAGGCCGCGGCCTTGGCGGCGCACGCCAGCAGTTCCTCGTCGATGCGGGGCCGGGTCGCGCGCAATGCGGGCAGGAGATCGAACCGCACGCGATTTCGCAGGAACGCTGGGGACGCGTTGGAGGGATCCTCTACATGAGGAACCCCGCATTTGGCGGCATACTGGGCAATCTCCGCGCGCCGGACTCGCAGCCATGGACGCACGACATCGCCATCGGTGTCGAGCGCTGCCAGGCCGCGCGCGCCCGCGTGCCGCAAGATACGGATCACGACGGTCTCGATCTGGTCGTCCTGCGTGTGCGCCGTCACGATTGCGTGTGCGCCACAACTCGCGGCGGCTTCTCTCAAGAACTGCCAGCGCGCCTGGCGCCACGCAGCCTCTGATGCTTCCAGGTCCGGAGCGGCCCGTCCGAGTCGACAGGGGAGACCGTAGCGCGCAGCCGAAACGGCCGCCAGATCAGCGCCGGCGGTCGCCGCCGGTCCGGTCCCGTGGTCGAACGTCGCGACGGTGCCGATGGACCCGGCGGCGGTTCGGGCAGCCGCGTGCAGGAGGGCCATCGAGTCCCGTCCACCGGAGACCGCGAGGACGACCCGGCGTGCACCTTGGAGCGCGGTCCTGACGGCATCCGCGAGCCGTGTATCCGCATCGGCTGGTGCGCTGGAGGTATCGGCCATATCCTTAACGGCATTCTAACCCGTCGCGCCGCACCCGCGCGGCGGAACTGGGATAGATAGATTGCCCATTCGCCGGTTGCAGACTCTGGACGCCGAGGAGCACACGTGTATACCGAAGGACCGCTGGCGCTGCTGTGGATGGGGATCGGGCTGGGATGTTTTTACGTCGCGCTGATCTGGATCAATACGCTGTTGCCTGCGTTTTTGACCCCCCTGTTTCTGATTCCGGTGACCTGGATCCTGGAGCTGTTCGGGATCGGTCGCCCGCCGGCCACGGAGGAGAACAAACCAGCGACCCGTCGATCGTAGCAGAGTGACGCCGAGGGAGACCAGCCGTCCCGGTCGTGCCGGATGCGGTTGGGTAGCCCCGGTCTCGGCGTCCCGACCTGCGCGGTGACAGAAGGGCGACGCCGGCGTCGCCCCTACCCGGTCGTCCAGCTCGACACGGATTGCCTTTCGCAGCGCCACCCCAACGTCCGACGCAGAGACAACTAATGATGCTGATCATTCTGATCGCCCTCGTTGCGCTGCTGGTCTGGGTTGCGAGCGCGTACAACACGCTGGTGAGTCTGAAGAACCAGGTCGCGAACGCCTGGAAGCAGATCGACGTCCAGTTGAAGCGCCGGCACGACCTGATCCCCAATCTCGTGGAGACGGTCAAAGGCGCGATGCAATTCGAGAAGGGCACTCTCGAGGCGGTGGTCGCCGCGCGGAGTCGGGCGGTATCGGTGGCATTCGGGCTCTGGGCCCGCGGGCGCAAACGTGGCCGCGACGGCCGCGGCCGAAGGTGCGCTCTCGTCCGCACTGGGCCGCCTGATGGCCGTGGTCGAGGCGTATCCCGACCTCAAGTCGACGGGCAACGTCGCGCAGCTGCAGGAGGAATTGACGTCGACGGAGAACAAGATCGCGTTCGCTCGGCAGATGTACAACGACACGGCGACGACGTACAACACGCGGCAGCAGCAGTTCCCCACCAACCTGGTGGCGGGCATCGCCGGTGCCACGCACGCGGATCTCTGGGAGATCACCGACAGCGCTGAGCGCGAAAACGTTCGCGTGGACCTGTCGATGACGCCGGCGCCGGCACCGAACGCTTCCGCGACGACTCCTGCCTCGAACTGACCCGCCAGCGCCGCGGCCTCGTGCCGCGGCGAGCGGTGGGCCGAGATGAGCGATCCTCCCAACCTCTTCGCCCAGCAAGAGACCAACCGGCGCCGATCGCGCTGGTTGGTGATCGCGTTCATCGCCTTCTTCGCGTGGCTGGGATTCGGCGGCGATTGGCTCGCAATCCAAGCCACCCGGACTGCATTGCCCGGCCATTACCATCATGTGATCCCGTGGTTCGGCGTCGTGCTGGGATGTGTCGGCGGCGTGATCGCCGCATACGCGTGGCGCACGGGTCCCAAGAAAGTCCTCTGGTCCACGGGCGCCCGCGAGATCACGACGGCCGCGAACCCCGCGGAGCAACAGCTGGTCGATGTCGTGCAGGAGATGGCGATCGCGGCCGCCCTTCCGACGCCACACATTTACATTGTCGACGACCCCGATCCGAACGCCTTTGCGACCGGACACGACGCGGGGACGGCATGTATCGCCGTCACCTCTGCGCTGCTCCAGTTGTGTTCGCGCGATGAGCTGGAAGCAGTCATCGCGCACGAGATGGGTCACGTGAAGAATCTCGACGTCCGACTCATGACCACGCTCGCTGGACTCGTCGGCGCCGTTGCGCTCCTCTCCGACGGGGCGCGTCGCATTTTGTTTCAACGCGGGGGCCGCATCTCGTTCGACCGCTCCCGCAACTCGGGCGAGGGCATGAGCCCCGTCTTCGGCATCGTGTTGGTGGTGTGGCTCCTGAGCTGGCTGATTGCGCCGTTCGTCACGAGGCTGCTCGCGCTCGGGGTGAGCCGCGACCGCGAGTATCTCGCCGACGCCATGTCGGCGCAGTTCACCCGCAACCCCCTGGCGCTCGCCTCCGCTCTTCAGAAAATAGAGGCCAACGAGGCGCCGTCGAGCGTGATCAAGGGTGGCGCGGCGCACCTCTGCATTGCCGATCCGCTGGGCCGCGCGGCGTCGTCGCATGAGGGTCGGTTCGCGGATCTCATTGGTACGCATCCGCCCATGGCGATCCGCATTGCCCGACTCAAGGCCATGGGTTATCAGGAGGAGAAGGCCGCGGGAACGTTCGCGCCAGCGTAGTCGTCAGGCGTGTCTAACTTCCCGTGATGCACCCTGCCCGCGCGGCATGGCCGCTGCTTGCCCTCGCCGCCAGCGCTGGGCCGCTCGGCGCCCAGGTGTATACGCGACCGGAGCTGCAGTGGGAGACCCTGCGCACGGCGCACTTCGAGCTGCACTTCCCGCGCGCGATGCAAGCATGGGCGATCGACGCGGCCGGTCGTCTCGAGGCCGTGCGAGGGCCGGTCACCCAACTGGTCGGGAACGTGCCGTCGCATCGGGTCACGGTAGTCGTCGACGATCCGTACAACGTCAGCAACGGCGCGGCGCTGCCGGTGCTGCATCAGCCGACGATCGTGCTGTGGCCGACCCCGCCCGATCCAGCCGACGATCTGGGGGACGCTCCCGATTGGGCCGCGCTCCTGGCCGCGCACGAGTTCACGCACATCGCCCAGTTGACGTGGCCATCGCGCAACTCGACCGAGCGCACTCTGTGGCACGTGCTCCCGATCGATCTCGGGCCGATCGCCCGACGGGCACCGCGCTGGGTCATGGAAGCATACGCCGTGCACATTGAAGGCCTGCTCGAGGGGGGTCGCCCGCACAGCGCAAGCCGTGCCGCCGTGCTGCGGCAGTTTGCGATCGAAGGCCGGCTCCCGAGTTACGCGGAACTCGACGGCACCGGCCGGTTTCTCGGCGACGACATGCAGTACCTGGTAGGGTCCGCGTTCGTGGAATGGCTCGTGGCGCGCCATGGCGAAGCCAGTCTGCCGGACTTGTGGCGTCGCATGACCGCCCGGGTAATCCGCGATTTCAACACCGCGTTCGTCGGCGTCTACGGCGATCTGCCGGCGGCGTTATACGGCCGATTCACCGCGGAGCTCACCGGGAAGGCACTGCGCGCGGCAGAGCTCATCACGTCGGCCGGCATCGACAGCGGTCAGACTTTCCAACACCTGGCGTGGTACACCGGCGCACCGGCGGTCTCGACGGACGGCGCTCGGATTGCCGTACCCGTCCGCTCACCGGGGTTGCCCACCCGCATCGTCGTGTGGTCCACGGCACCGGAGCCGGTCGACACGGCGGCCATTGCAGCGCGGCGCTGGTTGCTGAGCCGCGACCCCGAGGACGTGCCAGCGGTGCACGTCTTTCCGCCGACCCGCGAGCCACTTGCGACGCTCGAGCCCACGCACGGTGCTGGATACGATACGCCGCGATTCCTCAGCGACAGCACGCATCTCCTCGTGAGTCACGCCGAGCCGCGCCCCGACGGTGCGATCCGACCAGAATTGTTCGAGTGGGACACGCGGTCCGGGCGAGTGCGGCGTATCACGCATGGTGCAGCGGTGCGCGACGCCGATCCCGCGCCCGACGGCCGGACCGCTCTCGCCGCACGCTGTCTGGACGGCGTCTGCGACCTGGTTCGCATACGCTTGTCAGACGGACATGTCGAGGTGCTGCTCCGAGGGTCGCCCAAGCTCGACTACAGCCACCCCCGCTTCTCGCCCGACGGTCGGTCCGCTGTCCTGGCGGTGCACGATACCGCCGGGTGGCATGCGGAAGAGCTCCAGCTCGACGAGACCGGCGTCACGGCAGGCCGGCGGATCGGACCCGACGATGGCGCGAATCGCAACGGCCCGGTGTACGTCGCAGGCGGATCGGCAGTCGTGGCCGTGTCCGACCTGGGCGGTGTGGAACATCTCGAGCTCATCGATCTCGCCTCGGGCGCAGCCAGGATGTTGGCCCTCACGACCGGCGCGGTGATGGCGCCTGATGGGTCGCCGAAGGACTCCAGCGTGTACTTCCTCACGATGTCAGCACGAGGACGCGACCTGCATCGCGTCGCGCTCCGTGCCGCCCGCGACACTCCGCCACCCACGCTGCCCCCCGAGCTCGCGCCTGCGGTGGTGCCCGCGCCTCAGCCTCGCGTGGATTCGACCGCGCCGCCGAACGTCGGGGCGCCTACTCCATACGGGCTCGGGCCGCGCGGCTATCTCTACCTGCCGGCAGGCGGATTTGGCCCCGCGGGCCGCTACTTTACGCTCGCGGTGGTGAGCAGCGACCCCGTCGGCCGATTGGATTGGACGCTGCAGGGCGCCATCGGCGACCCCGGCACCTGGCGCGGAGGCGCCGCGGCAGCCGCGTGGCATGGCCTGCCGGTCACGATCGGAGCCAGCGCGTTCGCATTATCGGATTTCCCGTCGAGAGAAGGGGCCGGCTCCTTCGCCCCCGAGGCGCTCGACGCCGCGATGCAAGGCGGAGTGCTCTCGGCGAATCTCGTTCGCTACGGGAGCTTCGGGACCGGTGCCGCGCGCCTCGGTGTCTCGGCCGCACACATCGCCCTCGGAACGGGTGCTGGCGGATCACGAGACCTGGCCTTCGCGGGGTACACCGGCGCGGCGAATCTCAGCCCCGGCGCGTTGACGCTCGACGGGGGCGCGGGTGCTCTGGTCACCGCCGGCAAAACCGATGGCGTGTCGTGGGATCGTCTCCTCGCGCGCGCATCCCTCTCGCTCGGATTCGACGGCTACCTCCTCCACTACTCCGCCGTGTATACGCTGGTGGGTGGCAGCGCGCCACTCTTCGAGCGACCGGTCGTGGGCGGTGACGCCCCGCCGCTGCACCGACACGGCGCTCCTGAGTCAGCGTATCGCGGAGCCCGCACTTCCCCTCGGCGTGATCAGCAGCACGCAGATCCTCGGCCAGCGTTTGGAGGACGAGGTGGGTCCGGTAGGTGTCTACTATGACCGCTTCATCACGCTCTCAGGGCGCAGCGTGTCCCACGATCTCTACGGCGCAGAGATCCGAGGCACCGTGCAGCCGGTTCCGTTTCTCTCCGTGCCGGCCGTGTCGGGCGTCCTGGGGACCGCCTATTCGATCAGCGCGCCATATAAGTCACAAGCTCCGCCTCTATCTCGCGTTGCGATACGCGCCGTAAGGGCTACTGGCTCCGGACTAGTGGCTAGGGACTAGCGGCTAGTAGTCGCCCTTTGCTCGGTCCCGTGTGCCTTTTCTTGGCGACGTGACGCTGTGTTGACGCAGGGCGGCTGGGCGGGGCAAGTGGCTAGTCAGTCGCCCTATACCGCCTTCCCGCTCGTTCGATCGAACAGATGCACCTGCTCGCTCTCGATCGACAGGGTGAGGGAAGAGCCGATGGCAGGAACGAGGGTGGGTTCCGCGCGCGCGGTCAACCGAATCGTGCCCACGCGCGCATGGATCACGGATTCGTAGCCCAGCAGCTCCACACCCTCCAACACCGCGAGGAGGCTCGCACTCGTCGCTACGCCATCGCCCGTGCGTGGTCCCGCCGCGACAACGATGTGCTCGGGGCGAACGCCCAGCGTCACATCGGATCGGGGCGTGGGCGTGCCGCCCGCGGGGCGTGTCCCCACCGCCAGCCGTAACGATCCATCGGTCGACACGAACTGCACCTGAGCCGCGTGCCCGCTGCCCGCAACGAGCTGCCCGTCGATCAGATTCATCGGTGGACTCCCGATGAACGAGGCGACGAAACGGTTCGCGGGCGCCTGATACAGCGTGAGCGGCTGATCGATCTGCTGGACGACGCCACGATCGAGCACCACGATCCGGTCACCCAATGTCATCGCTTCCACCTGGTCGTGCGTGACGTAGATCGTGGTCGCATGCAACGACCGCTGCAACGCGGCGATCTCGTGCCGCATCTCGCTTCGCAACTGCGCATCCAGGTTCGAGAGGGGTTCATCGAACAGGAAGACTTGTGGCTCCCGCACGATCGCTCGGCCGATCGCGACGCGCTGGCGCTGGCCACCGGAGAGCTGGCGCGGACGGCGCGCGAGGACATCGCGTCAGCCCCAGGAGCTCCGCCGCGTGCGTCACGCGATCGCGAATCTCCTGTCGAGGGCGTTTGCGGAGGCGTCAGCGCGAAAGCCATATTCTCGAACACGGTCATGTGTGGGTAGAGCGCATACCCCTGGAACACCATGGCCACGTCGCGCTCCTTGGGCGGCAGCGTCATTGACCACTCGACCGCCGATCGACAGCCGCCCCGACGAAATGGATTCGAGGCCCGCGATCATCCGAAGCGTGGTCGATTTCCCGCACCCCGAGGGCCCGACCAGCACCACGAATTCACCATCGCGCACGTCGAGGTCGAGATCGTGTACAGCGACAAAGCCCGAGTCGCGATAGACCTTGCGCACACCCTCCAGCGTCACGCGCGCCATGGATGCGAGACCTAGATGGTGAGGCGGCGAGGACGGCCACGCATGCCCGCCGGGGGCGCACCGGCCGTGACGCCCGGTGCCGCGGGTGCCCAAACCGACCCGACGGCGCACCGGTTCCCGCGCGGATTCTTCTGGGGTGCGGCCACGTCGGCGTATCAGGTCGAGGGCTCGCCACTCGCCGACGGGGCGGGTCCGAGCATCTGGCATCGCTTCGTCGCACACGCCCGGGAAGGTGCGCCACGGCGAGACAGGAGACGTCGCGTGCGACCATTACCACCGCGTCGGCTGATGACATCGCGCTCATGCGTGCGCTTGGACTCACGGCATACCGCTTCAGCGTCGTCGTGGAGTCGCATCATCGCCGACAGGCCGCGGGCGCGTCGAATCGCGCCGGCTTGTCGTTCTACGAGCGGCTGGTCGACGCGTTGCTGGCGTCAAACATACAGCCCGTGCTCACCCTCTACCACTGGGATCTGCCGGCCGACCTCGACGATCGGGGCGGATGGCTCAACCGCGGATTGCGCCGAGTGGTTCGCGGAATACACGGCCGTCCTGGTGCGCGCGCTGGACGACCGCGTCCCGCTGTGGGTGACCATCAACGAACCCTGGGTCATCGCCGATGGCGGGTACCTTCGCGGGGTGCTCGCCCCGGGCCATCGCAGCTCGGTTCGAGGCGCCGCGCGTCACGCACAACCTGCTCCGCGCGCACGCGGCGGCCGTGATGGCCTACCGGAGCCTCGGTCGCCATCAGCATCGGGATCGTCGTCAACCTCGAGCCACAGTATCCCGCGACCGACCGACCGACCGATCGTGCCGCGGCCGCCCGCGCCGACGCCTACATGAATCGCCAGCTACCTCGACCCAGTGCTGCTGGGCGCCTACCCCGAGGAGTTGCGCGAGATCTTCGCGGACGCGTGGCCGGAGACAGCCGACGCCGAAGCATCGGCCATCTCCGGTGCCGATCGATTTCCTCGGCGTGAACTACTACACGCGCAAGGTCGTGCGCGCTCGACCGCGGCGCGTATCCGACGGTGCGGCGCCGGCGCGTCAGCCACAGGCAACGCACACGGAGATGGATTGGGAGGTCTACCCCGCAGGCCTCAGCGACATCCTTTGCTGGGTCGCGGGACCGCTATGGATCGATCCCGCTCTATGTGACGGAGAACGGCGCGGCGTTTTACGACCCGCCACGGCCGAGGGCGGCGTGATCGACGACCCGCTGCGCGTGAGCTACTACCGCGCGCATCTGCGCGCGATCGCCGATGCCATGGCCGCCGGAGTCGACGTCCGCGGCTACTTCGCCTGGTCGCTGCTCGACAACTTCGAGTGGAACCATGGCTACTCGAAGCGCTTCGGTCTGATCCATGTGGATTACGCCACGCAGCAGCGGACCCTGAAGGCCAGCGCGGCCTACTATCGGGACGTGATTCGAGCGTCCGGCATCCCCGATCGCTGACCCTCATCCTTTCACGGCGCCGCTGGTGATCCCGCGGATGTAGTAGCGCTGCAGCGAGAGGAAGAGCAGCAGGACGGGCATGAGCGTGATCACCGATGCCGCCATCATGAGCTCGGTATCCTGGACGTGTTCACCCGACAGGTTGGCCAACCCGACGGGCAGCGTGTACTTCGCGTTATCCGTCAGCACGATCAGCGGCCACATGAAGTCGTTCCACGCACTCATGAACACGAAGATGGCGAGCGTCACCAGTACGGGCGTCGCGAGTGGCAAGACCACCGACCAGTAGATCCGCCACTCGCTCGCGCCATCGACGCGGGCCGCATCCAGCAGCTCGTCGGGGATGCCCAGCATGTATTGGCGGACCAGAAAGATCCCGAACACGGTGGCCATGCTCGGCAGGATGACCCCGGCGAAGCTGTTCACGAGGTGCGCCTCTCGCATCATGATGAAGAGCGGCAGCATCGCGACCTGCGGCGGGATGAAGAGACCCAGCAGTAGCAGGTTGAAGACGCGCTCGCGACCCGCAAAGTGCAACTTCGCGAATGCGTACCCGGCCATCGAATTGATCACGACCGACGAGATCGTGATCAACCCGGAGACGATGATGCTGTTCCGAAGGTCGCGGGCCACGTCCAGTCGCGTGAACAGCTGGCGGTACTGGTCGAGGGTCGCGGGGTGCGGCAGCAGCGGCGGTGGATACCTGGTCGCGGCCCCGGTCGGCATGAAGGACGCGGAGACCATCCACGCGAGCGGCGCGACCGCGAGCGCTGCCATCCCGATGAGGACCAGGTGCAGGCCCACGCCGCCGGCCGACGCGCGCAGGCTGCGGCGCTCCGACCACCCGGTCATGTCGCCTCCGTCGCCTGGCGCACGCGGAGCTGCAACGCGGCGCCGATGAGCGTCAGGATGAACACGACGAATGCGATGGCGGCCGCAAAGCCGACGTGCCACCACTCGAACCCCTGGTTGAACATGTAGAGCACGAGGCTCGTCGTCGCGTGCAGCGGGCCGCCCTGCGTCATCACGTACGGCTCGGCGAACAGCTGCAGGTAGCCGATCATGGTCGTAATGCTGACGAAGAGAAACGTCGGGGCGAGCGTGGGCAGCGTGACGTGCCAGAATCGCTGCCACGGGCCCGCGCCGTCGACGACTGCCGCGTCGTGGAGCTCGACGGGCACGGCCTGCAAGCCCGCCAGGAAGATGATCATGTTGTACCCGAAGTTCCTCCACACGCTCATCAGGATCAGCGCTGGCATGGCCCAATGTGTCGACCCGAGCCAGTCGACCTGCGGGAGCCCGAGGCGGTGCAGTCCGACATCGATGAGCCCCACGTCGGGGGCGTAGAGGTACTTCCAGATCACCGCCACGGCCACGAGCGTCGTCACGACGGGCGCAAAGAACACCGTCCGGAAGAACGCCTTGAACCGGACCAGGTGTGAGTCCAGCAGCAGGGCAACGCCGAGCGAGACCGCCACGGCCAACGGACCGCCGACGAACACGAAGTAGAGCGTGTTCCGCAATGCGTCCCAAAACAGTGGATCGTGTGCGAGGGCGATGTAGTTGCGCAGCCAGACGACGCGGAGGTTGGCAGCCGACGCGATCGAGTAGAGGTCGAAGTCCGTGGCGCTGAGGAACAGGGACGCGACCGACGGCAGGACGAATGTGACGAGAATCAGCAGCAGGCCGGGCGCCAAGAACGCGAGAGCGGCGCGCCGGACTGCCCGGTCCGTGCTATCGGCGGCGTGCCACGGTCAGTGAGCAGCCGCCAAGGTGCGCGCCCGCTCGAGGACCCAGCGTCGCTTCGCCAGCAGGCGGTCCACGTCGGTGTTCAGCGCCGTGAGCGCCTGCTCAGTCGACACGACGCCGCGCGCGGCCGCCTCGCCATTGTCGGTGATCACGTTGGTGATCTGATCCCACTCGGCGATCTTAGGTGTCGGCTCAACGTGCGTCAGCTGGCGTGCAAAGGCCGCCATGTATCGGCTGTCCGTGATCGCCGCATCCTGCCACGCGGACCGACGTGGCGGCAGGTCCTCTGCGAGGTGGTAAAAGGCAGCCTCTTGAGCGGGCGCGGACAGATACTCGATGAGCGACCATGCCTCGCGTGCGTGCGGGGACCCTCGGAACACAACAAGGCTCGATCCACCAGCGAGTGAGGTGCCTGGTGCCGCGGTGTCGTGGATGCCGGCTGTGATTGCCGTCGCCGGGATGCCAGGCACGGGGTCGGGCGCCGGCATCGGGGCCGTCATCCAGTGCCCCTGGACGGAGGCGGGCAGTCGGCGAAGGCACTCCCCCACATCCCACGGACCCGAGATGAACATGGCGAAATCGCCGATTGCAAAGGAATTGTACAGGTTCTCGGTCTCTCTGTTGCTGACGGTCGCTGCGAGGCTGTCGTGGAAGAGGCGAACGTAGAAATCGAAGGCTGCTGCGAATCGCGGGTCGCGGAAATCGCCGTACTGGTCGTGGTCGCGCAGCAGGGGCGCGCCCACAGCCATCGCGAGGATTACCGGTTGCGCCCACTCGTTGACGGGCAGCTGGACGGCGTAGTGCCGATGGCCATTGTGCGCGCGCAACCGGCGCATCGCATCGTACCACGCAGACCAGGTTCGTGGAGCCTCGTGATATCCGACTTCGTCGAGCAGGTCGGATCGGTAGAACAGAACGCGCGTGTCGACGTACCACGGCACAGCGTAGGTCGTGTCATCCACGACGTTCGTCGCCCAGATGCCGGGGAAATAATCGGCGCGGTTGATCACACCCGAGGCGGTGACGAGCGCGTCCAGGGGCTCGAGGGCGTGCAGGGTGGCGAGCTCCGGCACCCACGTGTTGCCCAGCTGCGCGACGTCGGGGGCGGCGTTGCCAACCACGGAGGTCAGCAACTTCTCGTGTGCCGCCGAGAACGGAATCTGCTCGACGCGGACGTGCACTCCCGGATGCGCCCGCTCGAACGCCGGCATCAGCGCCTCGACGACTTCGCCCTCGTGCCCGAACGCCCAGAACCGTAGCGTCACCGACGCACCATCGGGTCGGGCGGCCGTCTGGCAGCCGGCTACGAGCACCAGCGCGCCAATGGCGAGGGCGTGCCGGCACTCGCTCATGGCGTAATCGCCGCGTGACCGAGCCACCCGCCGGAAAATCCCGCGCGCTCCAGGCCTTTGAGGATATAGGGGTTCCGCCGCGTGATCGTCCAGATCATCTCCGTCCGGTAGTTCTCGATCATGGCAAGCATTGGCCCTTCATCGATGCCGAGAAAGTCCGTGTCGAACCACCCGCGCGGCCCGTCGACACGACCCAGGGGGGTGTGGACGGGCACGGTGAACGTGGGATTGTACGCGTCCACAAACCCATATGTGGAGTACACCAGGTTCCCATACCTCGCGCGGATCGCCTTGAGCGTCGGAATCGTGATCTCCGGAGCAAAGGGGATCATCCCGCCGACGGCCGCGGGCGTGAGTGTCCCGTCATCGGCGATGCGAGTGTAGGCCGTGCCCCGGGCCCAGTAGGATCGGAAGACTCGATACACTCCGTCCAACGACACGCCCGTGTCCGCGGGTCCATCGCACGCGCTCAACCCCCAGCCGTCCGGACCGTATCCGGTCCATGCCATGGGGTTGTACATGGCGTAGGCGCGCTGCGCGTATGCGGCCCGGCGCGAGTCCTCGAAATAATCGATGCCACGCGCGTGCATGAACGCGTCCTGGATGCCCCGGAAATCGATCCAGATCTGCGAGTATTCATGGCCGAACGCCGGCCCGAAGGCGAGGTACTGTTGGCGGAACCATTCCTCCCACCGGTACGTGCTTGTGTATTCGTTCCAGGCGGTTGCGGGTACCGGGTGCGTCGGGGATCCCAACGCCAGCACATACAGCAGCATGCCTTCGTTGTAACCGCGCCAGTCGTACTGGATGAAGCCGCTGTCCGGCGACCACCCGAGCGAGACGGCAGGAGAGTTCGGTGACGCCCAAGTCCAATCGACTCTGCGATAGAGCGAATCGGCGTACGCACGGACGCCGATCTCCGCGGCCGAAGGGCCATCAAAATACTCCGCGCAGACGAGGGCACCGGCGATCAGGATGGCCGTATCGATCGTCGACAGCTCGACGCGAGCGAATCGATGCCCGGTCTCCATGTCGAGGAAGTGATAGAAGAAGCCCTTGTAGCCTGACATGCCGGTGTCGGCCGTGCCCTGTGGCAGGTCGTAGAGATATTTGAGCGTCGTCCAGGCGCGCTCGGCGGCCTGTTCGCGCGACACGTAGCCCTCCGCCGCGCCGATCGGATACGCCGTCAGGGCAAAGCCGACAGCCGCGATGCTCGAGAACGACGGTGATGGACTCCGGTCCGGCGTGAGGCCCGTGCGTGCGTCGGTGGCTCGCCAGAAGTAGTCGAATGTCCGACTCTCGACGTCGGCCAGGAACGGGTCGCTTCGATACGCGACGTCGGTGATGACGACAGGCGCCGCGACAGGTCGGGGTTGCACAACCGGGGGCTTCGTGCAGGATAGGCCGCCGAGGACGCCGATGACGGCCGCCCACCCCATCCGCTGTGACGTGACGCGTCGCGCCACTCGACCCCAGGGTCGGCGCTCCCCGCCGCTCATTGAGGTCGCCAGGCGGTCGCCTTGCACCGGCCGGCTCCGGGGGGCCAGCCCTAGCAACGTCGGTGACCCCCTACCCCGGCCTGGCATCCCGTATCGAAGTTCATGGCGGGAGTTGCGTCAAGTCTCGTGCTCACCCTTCCCCAATCCTCCGTCCGGGTCTTATCGCCATGGCTGCCGGCACGTTCCTCATCCTCGTTGGTCCCGAATACGAAGATCTCGAGGTGTGGTATCCCAAGCTCCGCATCGAGGAAGCTGGGTTCCGCAGCGTCCTCGCGGGTATCGGTGAAGCTAGCTACCGCGGGAAGCACGGGTACCCGTGCACCGTGGACGGCCACGTGCGTGACTTTCGCCCCGAAGACCTAGTCGGCATCCTCGCGCCCGGCGGATGGGCTCCTGACAAGCTTCGACGGGACCACGACGTCTTGCGGCTCGTCCGCGAGGTCGATGCGGCCGGGCGCTTGATCGCCACGATCTGTCACGGCCCGTGGATCCTGATCTCGGCGGGCGTCATCCGTGGGCGACGGCTGACCTCGACGGTCGGGATCCGGGACGACGTGACCAACGCCGGAGGCGTCTGGAGTGACGCCCCTGTCGTCATCGACGGAAACCTGATCAGCGCTCGGGTACCGGGCGACCTTCCGGCGTTCGGCGAAGCGGTCGTCGCGGCATTGCAGAGCGCCGCTAGCGGCCGGCGGCCGCGTTAATTACTACGCCGCCGCCGTCGCTGGCTGCAGCGCGTCGTGAAACTGCTCTTCCTCGGTTGATCCCGAGAGAGCGCCGGTGGACGCGTGGCCACCGCTCACGACCTGCAGGACCTGATCGAAGTACCCGGCGCCCGCCTCGCGCTGATGCTTCGTAGCGGTGTATCCATCCCGCTCGCGCGCGAACTCACGCTCCTGGACACGGACATAGGCCGGCATCCCTTCGGCTCGGTAGGCCATGGCGAGCTCGAACGTCTCGAGATTGATCAGGTGCCATCCCGCGAGCGTGATGAATTGGAACTTGTATCCCATCGCTGCGAGGTCGCGCTGGAACCCCTCGATCTGTGCCCGATCGAGATTGCGCTGCCAGTTGAACGAGGGCGAACAGTTGTAGGCCAACAGCTTGCCAGGGAATTGCGCGTGCACGGCCTCCGCGAACCGGCGCGCTTCGTCGAGATCCGGCCGTGAGGTCTCGCACCACAGGACATCGGCATAGGGCGCGTAGGCGACCGCGCGCGCGATCGCGCTATCGAGCGATGCCTCGAGACAGCGGAACCCTTCGGCCGTCCGCTCCCCGGTCATGAACGCCTGATCGCGCGGATCGGCGTCGGTTGTGAGCAGCGTCGCGGCCAGCGCGTCCGTCCGCGCCACGAGCACCGTGGGCACACCCGCGACGTCGGCGGCGAGACGCGCGGCGGTCAGAGTTCGGATGAACTGCGCGGTGGGCACGAGGACCTTGCCGCCCATGTGCCCGCACTTCTTCTCGGAGGCCAGTTGGTCCTCGAAGTGAACGCCCGCGGCGCCCGCCTCGATCATCCCCTTCATCAATTCGAAGGCGTGGATCGGGCCGCCAAATCCGGCCTCCGCGTCCGCGACGATCGGCACCATCCAATCGCGCTGCTGTCGCCCTTCACTCCACTCGATCTGGTCGGCGCGGAGCAAGGCGTTGTTGAGGCGTCGGACCAACGCCGGCGCACTCGTCGAGGGATAGAGGCTCTGATCCGGGTAGGTCTGTGCTGCGAGGTTGCCATCCGCCGCCACCTGCCAGCCGCTCAGGTAAATCGCGTCGAGCCCACCCTTGACCATCTGGACGGCCTGCGCACCGGTCAGCGCACCGAAGGTGTGGACGTAGCCATCGCCAGCGAGACGCTCCCACAGCCGCGTCGCGCCGCGGCGCGCCAATGTGAGCTCGATACGCACTGAGCCCCTGAGCCGCACGACATCGGCGGCGGTGTAGTCGCGTCGGATGCCACGCCATCGTGGATCTGTCTCCCACTGGTGGGTCAAGGCGGCGACTTCGGCGTCGTATTGACTGCGAGGCATGGTGATCTCCCGGTGGGCCACAGAGCGGCCGATTTCTCAAGGCACAACCGCCTCGGCCCCGTGGCAATGCATCGAGCCAGGAAGGTCGAGACGGTGCGGTGATTGACGGAGGGCGCGCGGCTGCGAACGGCAGTCTGCCGCCCGCGCCGTGTCACAACCGAAGCGAGAGTTGTGCCACGAGGCGATTCCTCTCGACCGCATATCGGCACCCCGCGCGTCCTTCTAGCGTTGTCTCGGACGATGAACGCGCCCCGCGTCGCATCGTGCCTCGCGACCCCCACGCACCGTGGCGAGCACGCAACAGGGGGTACACCGTGTGTCGCACATCACATCTCTGTCGGCGTGACGACTCACGGGTTATCGCATTCGACGACCGCCTCCGGCCCGGAGTGCTTGTCCTGCATAGTGGTCGGGGGCTGTGAGATCGAACCGATGGAGATCACGCAACTTTTCCCGGGGATGCTTACCGCGGTGGCCTGCGCGGCCCAGCCTGTGCTCGAATGCTTGCAGAATGGTTACCGTCACTCCCGTCGAAGCGCGGTATCCGTGGAGTGCACCCACGCCGGTGCTGTATTGACCGTTTTCCGCATGGTAGACCTGGTTGGCGCCGACGAGCCGTCGCAAGTCGCTTTTCATCGCGTCAAAGGTTCGGGACGCTTGAGTCGAGGATGCCGGCCTGCTGGCGCCTCCAGCCCCGCGTACAGCCGCGCCCGCCGGACCCTGCGAGTTCCCCGCGCCCCCCTGGGCAGCCGCAGCGCCGGCGACGCACAGGCTAAGTGCCAGACTCAGGAACGTCACCCGGCCCCGGTGCGTCGGCAGCCGCGCAACGCCAAGCGGCCGGTCGGGGACTGGCGCCGAGTGTTGTGCTCGCTTGCCCAGTTTCCACGTGGCCATCGGAGTCTCCTTCAGCCGTGACGAATACGAAATTACGCAAGAAGTCGCCCATCGTGGCCGAGGACGCTTAGCTTTTCTCGCCAACTATGGCCTCCGGAGACGCCCCCCCACCTGGACCTAGCCTGATACAGCGCCTGAAGGCGCTGCGTTACGTGGGGCCGATGATCAAGTTGATCTGGAACACACACCCCGTGTTCGCCGGGGTGATGTTCCTGTTGCGCTTTGTTCGGGCGCTCACCCCCGCGGCGCACCTCCTCGTCACGTCGATGATCTTCGACGCGATCATCAAGACTGCCAGCGAGGTGATCGCGGCGCACCAGCCGTGGCACTGGCAGCTGGTCGAGCAGTGGACACCGATCTGGCATCTGGTCGGTCTCGAATTCGCCATCGTCATCGCCGAAGAGCTCCTGGCGCGCGGATCGATTCTGATCGAGAGCCTGCTCGGCGATCTCTTTGCGAACCGGATCAGCGTGCGGATCATGGAGCACGCCTCGACGCTCGATCTGGCGCAGTTCGAGGACCCGAAGTTCTACGACCTCCTCGAGCGCGCGCGCCGCGAGACGGTGGGTCGCATCGGTCTTTTGACGCAGCTGTTGTCGATGAGCCAGGACGTCGTGACGCTCATCTCCTTGGCGGCCGGCATGATCGTCTTTTTCAGCCCCGTGCTCCTGATCGTGCTCGGCCTGGCGATCTTGCCCAGCTTCGTGGGCCAGACGCACTTCGCCGCCCTGAGCTACTCGCTGCTCTTCCGATGGACGGCGGAGCGTCGCCTGCTGGATTATCTGCGATTCCTGGCGGCCAGCGATCGGACCGCGAAGGAAATCCAGAATGTTCCGGATCGCGCCATGGCTCACGGATCGCTACCGAGTCCTGGCACACCGGTTCTACAAGGCGAACCGCAACATCGCGGTCCGACGCGCGGTGGTCAGCGCCGCACTCTCGCTCCTCGGCACTGCCGCGTATTACCTCGCATACGTCCTGATCATCATCAAGACCGTTCGCGGCCTCATCACGATCGGTAAGTTCTACGGACTGGCCGCGTCGTTCAATCAATGCCGCGACATCATTCAGCGGCTGCTGCTCCAAGGGAGCGAAGTCTACGAGCAAGCGTTGTATCTCCGCGACCTGTTCGCGTTTTTCGACATCAAGCCGACCATCGCGGCCCGGCCGGACGCGTTGCCGATTCCCCACCCACTCCGCACGGGATTCGTCTTCGAGAACGTCGGCTTCAAGTATCCCGGCAGCGACCGTTGGGCCGTCCGCCACATCAACCTTCGTTTGGCGCCGGGCGAGCGGGTCGCGCTCGTCGGAGAGAACGGGTCGGGCAAGACAACGCTCACGAAGCTGCTCGCGCGGCTGTACGACCCCACCGAAGGCAGGATTCTCGTCGACGGCATCGACCTGCGCGAGTACGATATCGGCTCGATTCGCCAGGCCATCGGCGTGATCTTCCAGGACTTCGTGCGCTACGACTTCCCCCTGGACGAGAACATTGGCGTCGGCCAGATCGATCAGACCCGCGCGTATCTGGATCAGGCGGAGACGACCGTCAGCGCGTTCGAGACCCGGCGGGCCGGTGAAGGTGCGGGCAGCAACGACGACGGATCGCCGCCCCGACGCGCATCGATCCGTCACCAGGAGGCCAGCAGCAACGGCGCGGGCAGTGAGGCACAGATCGCTGCAGCGCGCAATCTCCCGCCGTTCGAGCCGATCGTCCACGCGGCCGAGCAGTCGCTGGCGGTGACGCTCCTCGCGCGGCTGCCGATGGGCTACCGGCAGATGCTCGGTCGACGCTTCCAGGGCGGCATCGACCTGTCGGGCGGCGAATGGCAAAAAGTCGCGCTCGCCCGCGCCTACCTCCGCGAGGCTCAGGTCATCATCCTGGACGAGCCAACGGCGGCGCTCGACGCACGCGCCGAATACGAAGTGTTCCTCCGATTCTCCGAGCTCGTTGCCGGCCGCACGGCCATCCTCATCTCGCATCGATTCTCGACGGTCCGGATGGCGGACCGTATCCTCGTGCTACACGCGGGCCCGGAAGGCGGTCACATCATCGAGGAGGGGACGCACGAGGAGCTCATCCAACGTGGCGGCTCCTACAGCGAGCTTTTTGCGATGCAGGCAGCTGGATATCGGTGACCACCACACTCTCCGGGGTGGCGCGCCGCGGCGCCGTCTGGTGTGCAGCCTTGTGTGCCATCCTGTTCGCCATTCTCGCCGTGCTGGTCATGACCGGCCAGCTGACCGCGATCGACACGCGCGGCATCCTGGCCGTCCGCGCCTCTGCGTCGACCCAGACCACCCGCATCATGCTCATCGCGTCGGCAATCGCGCACGGCCGGATCGCGATCCCGCTGGCGCTCGCGATCGCCCTTGGGCTCTATGCGATGCAGGGACGGGCTACGGCGGCGCTCTACGTCGTGGCCTGCATCAGCGGTGAGGTGCTCATGCTCCTGCTCAAAGAGCTGGTGCACCATCATCGCCCGGTCGGCATCTCACCGAAGCTGACCGACGCAGGCTGGTTCAGCTTCCCGTCGGGACACGCCATGCTCGCCGTGATCATCTTCGGACTTGGCGCGTTTCTGCTCACCGCCTCGTCGCCGGCGACGGCCCGCGTCGTGGCCGTCACGGTTGCCGCGCTGTTCGCGATCCTGGTCGCGGTGTCCCGCGTGTATCTGGGCGCGCATTGGCCCAGCGATGTCGTGGGCGCCATAGTCGCGGGGCTCGGATGGAGCTGCGCGCTCTGGGCGGCCTGGCACGGGCGCGTGGCGCGCGAGCGGCCTCGTGCGCCGGGCCACTAGGGGGCGACGCCATGCGTCGCCCCCTAGCGGCACCACATCATGCTGTCCGTTGCGCGGCAGGATGTAGCCAGCGCCGTTGAGTCAGACGCATCGATCGGAGTTTGTCGGCGCCAGGGCGCTGGCCGTCAGAGGTTATACAACCTCGCGTACATTTCTCGGCCGCGGAGGATCGCGCGCACGTAGTCGCGCGTTTCGGTAAACGGGATGCGCTCGACAAAGACCTCCGGATCATCGACGCCGCGTTTGGTGGCCCAGGCCGCGACGCGGCTGGGGCCCGCGTTGTACGCGGCCAGCGTGCGGACCAAGTCGCCGTCCTCCTGGGTGAGAAACGTCGCGAAGTGGGCGGCCCCGAACGTGAGATTCACGCCGGGTTGGTCGAGCAAGCCTGGATCGGCCACATTCAGACGCCGGGACACGGCCAGTCCCCGCGCCACACTCGGCATGATCTGCATGAGGCCTCGGGCGCCAGCCACCGATACCGCGTGCGGGTTGAACGCGGACTCCTGACGCACGATGGCGGCGACGAGCGCCGGATCCAGGCCCTGCTGGTGCGCCGCCTCCACGAGCGTATCGACATAGGCGAGCGGATAGATGAGGCGAAGCACGCGCGGGTCCCGCCAGGCGGTGTCGCTCGCGTCGACGAGCCGCCAGCCCACCGCGACCGTGCGGCTGGCTTCACCCACGCGCGCGAGCGCCGCGCCCACTGCCGCCAGGTCCCCCGGTGACATGCCGGCGGCCTGAATGGCATAGTCGACCTCGAACTTGGCTTCGAGCGACATACCGAGATTCTCGAGCTCCGCCGCCCGTGCGATCCCGCTGTCGACGCCCGGCGCGAGCGCATTCACTACGGAGTCGCGCTCGATCCGATCGATCGGTGGCGACACGTGCAACCGGCGGGCGCTCAGGATGGCATAGTACGACAATGGGTCGGTCTTGAGAACTCGCCTCCAGCGCGTGACCGCGAGTGATCGCTTGCCGACGCGGGCCCACGAGCGACCGGCCCAGTATCGGGCCGCGGTCGAGTCTTCGCTATGCGGATAGCGAGCGACGAGCGCGTCCCATTCGTGTCCAGCTTCGGCGGGGGAGCCGCGCACAAACGCCACCAGCGCGGCACGAAAGGCCGCGCGGGGGGCCCACACACTTCGGGGAAACCGCCGCGCCACCTCGAGGAACGCGCGCCGTGCTGCGGCGTCGTCGCGATCGTCGGTGGCCAGGTCGGCGAGCAGCATGCCCGCAGTCGCCGATGCGGTGTCGCGGGGCGCCGCACGCAGCAAATCGCGGAGCGTCTGCCGGGCGGTCGGGCGGTCGCCGCTGGCGACCAGCGCACGTGCACGTTGATAGAGCGCCCCATAAATCAGCGCAGCGGGTGTAACCACGGCGGGTCGTGCCGCGAGAACTGCGTACACCCGTGCAGCGTCCGCATCGCGATGCTCGCGGGCGAGGACAGTTCCATAGAGAAAGACGTCGTGCGACGACAGGGAGTCGAGACTCATCGCCGCCACCACGCGATCGAAGCCGGTAGCCGCACGCGCAACGGGCCCGCTCGCCGCCGCGCTCCGCGCAATCGCCAGCTCCTGCGGGAGCGAAGGTGTTGGGCACGACGCATCGATGATCTCGATCAGCGCGCGCGCCTCCGCCGTTCCGGACCGATCGGCGACCAGCCCCAATAGCCTGCCGCAGAGGGCGGTGCGCGTCGTGTCCGTGCTGTCGGTCGCCAACGCTGCGGCGCTGTCTCGCAGCGCATCGAGGCGTGCCCCGAGCGCGCCATAGGCGCGCGCCGCCCCGAGGAGATCACCGGTGCGCTCTCGGGCTTCGGCTTCGGTCCACGCGATCCGTGCGGTCGCGGCCGGATTCGTGACCGCGGCATAGTCGGCGGCGCGTGTGGCGCTGTCCGCCGTGACGGCCGCCGCTCGCAGTCGCAGCCAGTCCGCTACCGCGGGGAGTCGCCCTGCGGCCGTCTCATAGTCGGCGCGTGCGCTGTCGAGTTGCTTGGCGCGATCGTACGCCCGGGCCGCGAGCACCAGGGCTGTGGTCGAGTCAATTGGCGCCTGGGCGCGCAGCGCGGACAGCGGCATCCCCGTCCCGAGCGCTGCGAGGAGCCATACGATCCACGATCCGATGGCCGCGCGGGTGGAGCGTCGGGTCCAGCGAATCGCGGCTACGCTTTGTGGCGGTAGGTAATCCGACCCCGCGTCAAATCGTACGGCGAGACTTCGATCTTGACTCGATCTCCCGCCAACACGCGAATACGAAAGCGGCGCATGTTCCCGCCGAGGGTCGTCAGCACGTCGTGGCCATTGTCCATCACGACGCGAAACGTGGCATTCGGAAGCACTTCTGCGACCGTGCCTTCGAGCTCGATTGCTTCTTGTTTCGCCATAGAAATCGGTTGAGGGGCGAACGAAGGGCGCGCACGCCCCGCGGCCATATATCTTGAAACAAACGTTAACGGCTTCCACCCGCGCTCGCAACGTAACTCGTTGTCAAATCAGGGTAACACCCTGGTCCTCTCGATTCTACCATGGCTCACGACACGCGCGATGCAGCGGCCCGACTTCGGAGTGCTTGGCAGCGCTCGAGGTCGCTGCCCGGCGGCCGGCAAGTGTTCAGCTGGTTCGTTGGGCGTCTGATTCCATATACAGGCACAGTTTCTCCCCTGGTCCTCGAGCTCGCACCCGGGTTTGCACGGGTGGAGATGCGAGAACGCCGACGCATTCGCAACCACTTGGGATCCATCCACGCGGTCGCCCTGGTCAATCTGGCCGAATTCACGAGTGGATTAGCGCTGACCCTGGGGTTGCCTGATACGGTTCGCGGCATTGTCCGCAGCATCACGATCGAGTACACGAAAAAGGCACGCGGTACACTCGTCGCCGAGTGTCGCTGCACGCCGCCGGCGGTGTCTGCCCGAACGGAGTTCGAGGTCGCATCAATCGTCCGCGACGCGGCCGGCGACGCAGTGGCGACCGCACGGGTCTGTTGGCTGCTCGACCTGCGGGTCCCCTCGACGAGCGCCGGATCTGTCGCGCCCTAACCTTTCAACGAACGCCGGTCGCAGTTTCGCCACAGCATCTCGGGCTGCTTTCGGTGCGAGGAGAGGGTCGTTAAGCTGACTGGCCATGAGTCCCGACCGACCGCGATCGACTCGTGGCGCCGACAAACGGACCGCCGGGCGCGGCGCCGTGCACACGAGTCGCCGCCCGCGCCCGCGGCTCCGCGCCATACGCGGCGCGATCAGCGTCGCGCAAGACGAACCCAGCGCGATTTACGAGGCCACGCGTGAGCTGTTGAAGGCGATTGTCACGCGCAACCGGGTGAAGACCGCCGACATCATCAGTGTGATCTTCACCGTCACGCCCGATCTCAGGAGCGCCTTTCCCGCCCTCGCCGCCCGTCAGATGGGATGGCTGGACGTGCCCCTGTTGTGCACGATGGAGATCCCGGTGCCGGATGCATTGGGACAGTGCATCCGGGTCTTGCTGCACGTCGAAACGACGCGTGCGCGCGCGCAGATCGAGCACGTCTATCTGCGGGGCGCTGAAGCGTTACGACCCGACCGGACGGGCGCTGCGCGCCACGTAGAGAGGAGAAAGGAGAAAGGAGAAAGGAGATAACAGCAGGGGTGATCACGATCGGTTGCGATTGTGGTTATCCCCTTTCTCCTTTCTGCGATTCTCCTTGCTACGACCGCGCAGCGGGCGTCGGGCTGCCGAGAGCGCTCTTCAACTGGTCGGCGATCGCCTTCTCCATCTGGCCCGTGCTCTCACAATCCACCGCATTGCTGCTCGTGCCCGATGGCCTGGCATATCCCTGGACCATCGTCCCGACCTCGGTCACGCTGTCGGCACCCACGCGCGCGGTGGAGATGACGGACAGGGTCACCTCATCCAGATCTGCTCGCGCGCCGACCATCGATTCCGAGCCGCAGTTGACATAGAACGACAGGGGGTGTCCGTGGAGGCGGTGCGTCGCCGGCCGGAAATTCAGGTTGCCGATCTGGCCAGCATCCTGCACCATCGTCGCAATCGGGATCTGCAGATTGGCGTAGATCTGCGTGAGCGCCGTCAGTGCCTCGAGCGGCGACCCCTTCACCGGCACCATATCGGCGCCTGTGACGTCCGTGGTTTCAATGGGCCGGTTGCCCGGGCTCGTGAGTTGGCGCGTGACGATCGTCGTGTTGGGACTCGGATTGGACGATGCACAGGCGAGGCAAGCGAATAGCGCCACCGCGACTGGCAGCGAGGGATGCATCACGGGCAATTGCCGCACAAAGCCTCCTCGTGGGCGGGGCAATTTCCGACAACCGGCTGTCGATTCTCCTCTACGCTAGGGTGGCGCGCAGAGGGTGTCAATGAAGCGAGCTCGGCCTTGTCAAAGCGCGAACGAGACCCGGGTGACGGAGCTACCGAAAGTTGCGTGACTGATGCGCCACCGGTTGCGCGGGAGCCAGCGCCTCGAATCGGTGGCCGATGATGTTGACCTGCCCGCCATCGCGCTCGACGCGCCCGTAGATCAGCAGGAAAGAGGCGTGGCGTATCTCCTCGCTGAACTGCTCGTCCAGCTGGCGCGAGACGATGATGTTCGCCACGCCCCATTCATCCTCCAGCAGCAGGAAGACCGTTCCTTTGGCGCTCTCCGGTCGCTGACGCACCGTTACTAGACCGCCCACCAGGATCTGCTCGCCGCCGCGACACACCAGGAGATCCTGGCTGTCACACGCACCCAGCGCCTGTAGTCGCGATCGGAATCGTTCCATCGGATGTCCGGCAGTGGAAAGCCCGATCGCATGGTAGTCCAGCGCGATGCTCTCATCGCGCGTCAATGCCGGAGGGGCAAAGTGTCCCGTGTCGTCACCGACCCGTGCGGGCGCGAGCGGCAGTCGATCGCCCGCTGCGCGCAACGCTTCCCAGCCGGCACGCCGCCGATCGGGCTCCCACGCACCGAACGCTCCGGCCCGCGCCAGCGCGGCAGCCGTCTGCCCGTCGAGGGCCGCACGCGCAACCACATCCTCGATGGATCGAAACGGTCCCCCTCCCCCGCCCTGCGCACTGTCCCGGGCGGCGCGCAGAGTATCGATCGCCGCATCACCAACGCCACGCACGTGTCGCCATCCGATGCGCAAGGCGGGTCGCTCGTGATACTCGGTCTCTTCGATGGTGCACTCCCAGTCGCCGTCTCGCAGACAGGGCCCCCGGACTTCGACGCCACGACGCAGCGCGTCGTGGATGAGCGTGGACACCGGGTAGAAGCCCATCGGCCAGGAATTGAGGAGCGCGGCGAAGAACTCCGCGGGACAGTGGGTCTTGAGGAAGGCCGTTGCATACGCAATGAGTGCAAAGCTCCACGCGTGAGACTCGGGGAAGCCATAATTGGCGAAGCTCTCGAGATCCGTCACGATCTCCGTCGCGACCGCAGGCACGATCCCACGTCCTTCCATGCGTTCCTGCAGCCGCGTCAGCGCCGCTCGAAGCCGCGGCATCTTCCGCGTATTGCCCATCGTGCGGCGTAGCTCGTCAGCCTGCGCTCCTGTGTAGCCACCCAGGTCGCGGGCGATCGCCATCGCCTGCTCCTGGAAAATCGGGATGCCCTGTGTGCGCGCGAGGATCGGCTCGAGCGCCGGGTGGCGATACGTGACATCCTCTTGCCCGCGACGGCGACGCGTATAGGGACGGACGAAGCGAGCCTGGATGGGACCTGGTCGGATCAGCGCGACCTGAACGACCATATCGTATATCCGCTCGGGACGCGTATGGACGATCGACGAGATCTGCGCGCGGCTCTCGATCTGGAACGTGCCGAGCGTATCGCCCCGAGCGATCATCTGATACGTCGCGGGGTCGTCGGTCGGGAGTCGATACATGGACGGACGGGAACCCGTCCGCTGCTCGACGTAATCGAAGGCGCGTCGGACCAGAGAAAGCGCGCCGAGTCCGAGGAAGTCGAACTTCGGGACGCCGATCCGATCGAGATCATCCTTGTCGAACTGCACGACGGTGCGCCCCATCGCGGTGGGCTCGATGGGCAGATAGGCGCCGAGCGTGGCCGACGAGAGCACGAATCCTCCCGGATGCGTCGATCGCATCCGGGGGACACCCTCGAGAGCCGCCATACCCCGCAGCAGCGCCTGGCCGCGTGGCGCGTCGACATCGAGTCCCAGGCGGCGACCGAGCTCGGCTCGGATGTGGGCCGCGCCTTCGGCTGGGTCGTACCGGTGCACGCGCTTGGAGAGCTGAAACGCGGCGAGGCCGGATATCCGAGTGCCCGCATGACATCGAGCACGGCGTTGGGTGCACGATAGGTCTGCACCATGCCGGTGATCGCCGAATGCGCGCGGTCGTAACGACCATACACGTAGTCGAGCACCTCTTCCCGCCGATCGTGCTCGATGTCGATATCGATGTCGGGCGCTTCGGCCTGCCCGTCGATGCGGCTCTCAGAGAGAAAGCGCTCGAACATGAGCCCATTGGCCACCGGGTCGACAGCGGTGATGCCCAGACAATACGCCACCGCCGAGTTGGCCGCACTGCCTCGTCCCTGCGCCAGAATCCCCTGGGAGCCAGCAAATCGCGCGGCATCCCACATGACGAGGAAAAACCCGGCGAATCCGAGGCGCGCGATGACGGCCAGCTCATGCTCGACCTGCCGCGTCTGGGCGTCGGCCAAGGTCTCTCCCCAGCGCATCGTCGCGCCTTCGTACACGCAGTGCCGGAGGAAGCGGTCGTCATCGGGGTAGCGCTCCGGCAGAGGATAGGTGGGGAGGGGCGGCCGAAGCCACGCGAGTGCAAATGGATCGCACGCGGCCGCGATCCGTGCGCTCGTCTCCAATCCCTGCACACGGCCACGCCAGACCGCTGCCATCTCGGCGGGGGCACGGAGCCGCCAATTCCCATTGGGCAGCAGGAGACCGGTGGTCGCGGCCACGTCCAGCGTCACGCCAGCGCGCAGTGCCGTGTGCATGTCGTGCACGAGCCGCCCATCCTCATCCACGTATCGCGGCGCGTTGGTCACGACCCAGGGGATCTGCGCTTGCTCCGCCACATCGATCAACGCTCCCACCAGTGCCGCTTCAGTGCGGCCGGCGTGATGGAGCTGGAGCTCGACGGCGCACGCCTCACCGAAGACCGCTCGCCAGGTCGCGATCTGCTGCAGCGCCGCGTCGCGGTTTCCCCTCCGGATGTGAGTGGCCAGCGCACCCGACGCGGGTCCTGTGAGCGCGAACAGCCCTGCGCTGTGGTCGACGACATCTTGCCACGTCACGTGCGGACGTCCTCGGGGTGGCCGCGCAGCCTGTCTCCTCTCTCCTCTCTCCTTTCTCCCCTCGACGGCCGCGAAGCGGCCGTCGAGACAGCCGGCGCGGGCGCGGGTGATGAGCGCCGCGAGATTGCGGCAGCCCTCGCTCGTCCGGGCGAGCAAGGCAACGGGTGCGCCATCGACCAGGAGCTCGGCTCCGATGATCGGCGTGATACCAGCTTCCCACGCCGCAAGCGCAAAGCGCACGACCCCGCCGAAGTCGGCCGCATCGGTGAGCCCGAGGGCTGCGTAGCCCAGCGCTGCGGCGGCGCCTACGAGTGCTTCCGGCGTGGCTGTGCCATCACCGAACGAGAACGCACTGTGGGCACGCAGCTCGACGTATGGCGGATCTTCCATCGACCGGTCACCCATCGCGCGCGATCCGGCGGCTCAATCCCACCACCCGTGGAGAAACCATTCTGTGCCCGACCGGCACAACAACACCAGCCGTCCATCGTTCGTCACACAATGGAAGTAGTCGCGCGTGTACGGTGTGCTCTCCCACGATCCACCATCGACGAGGTCCGGGCCGACTGCCGTCAGCACATCGACTGCGACGTCGCCATCCAGATAGCGCACCGGGACAGCATGATCGCGCCGCGTCGTCGTGACGACGCGGATCCGTCGCGGGGGGGCGAACAATTGAACCGTTAAAGCGGGAGCCAGGGTCCGGGGTCGGGGGTCCGTCTGAGGCCAGCCGCTGCGCACATGACTGGCCTCGGACGGACCCCGGATCCCGGACCCCGGATCCCGCTCTTTTTGCCAGTCCATCCGCCGCTCCAGAAGCGGATGGTTGGTAACCGTGAGCGCAACAGCGTCGGGACCACACGCATCGAGGAGCTGCGCCACGGCCTGTTCCGTCGCGCGTGCCGTGGCGAACCCACGGTCGAAGATGTCGCCCTGACAATCGAGAGTCGGTGCCGCGGCGGCGACACGCACCGTGATGCCAGTGACCGCATCGGCAAAGCGGAGTCGCTCGAGATCCGTTCGGATGAGTCGGAGCCAGGCCGCTCGGTCCGCCGTGGGATGGGCAGCACGCACAGCGTGGTCGACAATCGTCCGGTCAGCAAGAGCGAATTGGAGTGCGAGCTCGCGCGCCCCCTCCCCTCTCGCCTGCAGTGCTTCACACACCTGCGCGACGAGCTGGTGGATCACGAACAGCAGCCGGTCAGCCTTCCGCAGGACATAGTCCGTCCACGCACACGAATGCGCGAGGCAGCGTGCGCGGAAACGCGCCAAAGGGTCGGCGTCGATCCTCTGCACGTGCCAGCCGCCAGAGCTGGACCCCCCCCGCTCCACACCGCACTTCGACCTCTTCCCGCCCGAGCGCAGCCAGATCCCCGCACCGTGCGAGACCGAGACCGGCCAGCAGCGCCAGCAAACCCGAATCCACATCGGCGACGTCACGTAAGACCGCGATCGGCAAGGGCGCGAGGAATGCACCATCTCCGCCGGGCGGGACGATGGTCACGCGCTCCGATCCGTGTCGCGCCGCCACTTCGGCGACAACTGGCGTCCGCGCGACACCGGCGCGCACCGTGAGCGCAAACGCGCCAGCGACCGCGGCGCATAGCCGTTCGGCCACGGTCCGCTCGGGTAGGCCGCGCGCATCCGCCCAGATCAGTCCTGCCCCTACCTTCACCCGTGGCACGATCCGGAGGAGCGACTCGGTCAATCGATCCAGCGCAGGGGGATGTGGGTAGGGGCGACGCATGGCGTCGCCCGGCTCAGCGATCGACGCCGCGTCGGTCGACCAATCCGGGATCCAGAGACAAACGAAGGTCATAGGGTGTGACGGGAAGAACGACGCGTGCCGACTCGTTCCAGCCGGGCGCGCGGACGCGTACATCGACCGTCGCGGCGCGGGCCGCTGCTGGATCAGCGAAGGGCCCTGGATGCCACTCATAGCTGTGTGGCAGCACTCGCGAGGTCACGCGGAGTGCAGCCATGACGGCACTCGTCGTCAGCGCCACGAATGCCCCGCCTCCCTCATGTGCTGCGCGCGCAAGACGCACGGTCTCCGTGCCTTGGGGCTCCACACCCGCCAATACCACCAGGGCAAATCCCCCGCAGCGCAACAACCCCTCACCCCACCGCAGCGCGTTGATGCGTCCGATGGGACGCACGAGTAGCGGCCCCTCCTGCCAGAACGGACCGACCGTGTGTCCGCCATCGATCCATGCCGCGCGCCCACCAGCAGACAACGCAGCCTGGCAGCTCGCGCGTAGGATGGCCATGGCCCCCCCTTGCGGCATCCACGCCGTCACCCGGCCTCGTGGCAGCCCGCCTGCCGGAAATGCCCGCTCCAGACCCGTAACTCCCAACGCGACGGGCTCCGCCGTGCGTTGCGGGACCGGCATCGCATCCGGAAAGTGCTGGCGCAGGAACGCACGGAGCTCGGCGGACGGTGACGGCAGGAAACACTCCCATGAAACGAGACGAGAGCCGGAGACACCGGCTGAGCGCCAACCTGATCCCCATGGAAAGGGATATACGATATACCGAATAAAAACCGAAAGCAAGAACCCGGGGGTTCAGTCCTCGCACGAAAGCTGCCCAGCACGTCCAGCGATGCAGGCAGGACGCGCCCGTCATCTCCCCCGTGCTGCGGCCGTGGGGTTTCTCCTCGTCGCTGCGGCTTGTGCGCATCATCGGCCGGCGGTCGGCGTCACGACCGCCTCCGCCGGAGGCGACGTCGCGACCCCCATCTCCAACTATTGGGTCGCCGTCCTCGCCCCTCTGTCCAATCCCACACCCGAAATCGAAGGACGCGCCGATATCTCGTTAGACGCCGCCAGGCAGCACGCATCCGTGCTCCTCTTCCTCACCGGCCTCCAGACAAACAAGACCTACGTCTGGCATATCCGTCGTGGCCCGTGCTCCCCGACGGAGTCGCCGGGTCCGCCGAGTGAGTACGCCCCGCTGACTGTCGACCCGCACGGCCGTGGCACGGCGACCGGCACGTTCCCCATCACGGATCCCGAGCTCAGCGCCTATCACATCGACGTGCATCCCACCAGCACCGACAGCACTGCCCACCCCCTCGCCACGCCTAACGTGGCGTGCGGGGTGATCACGATGAGGAAGCGATAACCTCACCGCGGTCCCCGAGCTCCTCGAGCGTCAGGCCACTCCGAACGATCCCTCGATCGAGAACGAGTCCGCTGATCAGTGTGGCGGGCGTCACGTCGAAGGCAGGGTTGTAGGCCGGCGCGTCCGCAGGACTCCACCGAACCGCTCCGAAACTGCCGTCCACCCCGCGCACTTCACCACTCTTCCGCTGCTCGATGGGGATGTGCGCCCCGCTCGGACAGGCCAGGTCGACCGTGGTCCACGGGGCGACCGCATAGAACGGGACATCGTGATAATGCGCCGCCACAGCCAGACCATACGTCCCGACTTTGTTGGCGACATCGCCATTGCGAGCAATGCGATCCGCACCAACGAGCACTCGCTGGATACGTCCCTCGCGCATGAGAATCGATGCCATGCTGTCCGTCAGCAGCGTGTACGGCACGCCCAGTCGCGCCAGCTCCCACGTCGTGAGCCGCGCACCCTGCAAGAGCGGCCGTGTCTCATCTACGTAGACATGAATCCGCCGTCCCAACTCGTGTGCTCGCCGCACCACTCCCAGCGCAGTCCCGATCCCCACGGTCGCTAACCCGCCAGTATTGCAGTGTGTGAGGATGCCATCGCCCTCGGCTAGGAGCGTCACGCCGTGGGTCGCCATCGCTTCGCAGAGTGCAACGTCCTGGTCGAAGATCGCTTCCGCCTCCGCAATCAAGGCCGCAACGTCGAAGGTGGGTCCCGCCGCTGCGACGACTCGATCAACCGCAGCCATCAGGTTGACGGCCGTCGGACGCGCTTCCCGAAGTCGTGCGGCCGCAACCCGAAACTCCTGCTCGCCCACTCCCTGCTCGGCGAGCCAGGCGAGACTCAGCGCCGCAGCCACCCCAATGAGCGGCGCGCCGCGAACTCTCAAGCGCTGGATGTGCCCGATCATCACTTCCGGTGCGCTGGCGTCGATCCAAAGCTCGTGATCCGGCAGCTGGGTCTGGTCCAGCAACCAGACCCGCTCTCCGTCGCTGCGCAGTCCCAACGATTGGAGCTGTTTCATCGGTCTAGACCGGTAGGGGCGACGCATGCGCGCCCGTTGTTGGCCCGTCCACGCTACGGAGTATCCGACCCACACCCGCGTCGGGCAACCCTGGGGATCCGGGATGGATACCTTGATGGCGCAGGGCGCATACTGGACGTGGATGGGCAACGTCCGGCCGGCGCGGTCCAGTCGTCGTTCCGGCCGCGACCATTCGCTACACACCGTCGAAACCCGCCGACTGCCATGCACGTAGAGGGAAAAGGCCCGGCCACCGGCTCGCGCGCGAATGCCAGCTGGACTGGGGCAAAACTCGACAGGAGGCCGACATGGACGCTCACCCGATAGTCGTCCACCACGGTGTGAAAGGGTTCTACGCCGCCGCGTGTACCATAATCCTCGCGGGTGTCGCCGCCTGCGGGACCGCGCCCGCCCAATCGGGTCCGCCCGGGCAGACCGTTCCCACCGCTGCCGCACAGGCAAACGCATCGTCCGACTCGGTCGACCAGGCTCTCGATCGTGTCGATGCGGCGCGCCAACGATTGGAGACTGCCGACAGCGCAGTCGCCGGCGCGCTGCAATCACTCGACAACGCGCTCGCCGACGCCGCGCGACTCGCACCGTCTGACCGAGACCATGACTTCTCCAAGTCAACCGACGCCCTCGAGCGATCAACCGACGAACTCGAGCGCGAATCGCAGCGGATGGCTGATCGGTGGCGGGAGGAAGGCAATCACTGGCAATATGTCGGCGACCGCTGGGGCGACTTTGGGCAACGCATAGCGTTGCGCGCCCAGGCGCTTGCTCGCCGTGCGGCCGCGCGAGCCACGCGCGAGGCCGAGCGCGACATCGACCATGACATGGGACCGGATGACGACAGCGTGTGGGACAGCCACCACGACCACCGGCACGAACACGGTGGGCGGAGCTGCGACTCCGACGACGACTAGCTGGGAGGTGTTGTCGCTTCGGTGACGCGCGCAGGTCGCTGCACCCGCTCGACCATGCAGCCTTGCGGCACTGGGTGGGCAGCGGCGGAGGTATCGGCCCGCCATGCCGCGGACGACGTATCGGCCTGCCACGCATCAGTGGCGTCCGACGTTGGCGCGGGAGCCGGCCCGTCGCGGTAAGCCGCACGCACAAGCTTCTGGCGCTCTTGCCGCTCTCCGGGGCCGAGCGAATCGGGTTCGTCCTCGCCCGACAGACGCTCGCGTTCCACTTCTGCCTCGATCGCGCTGGCGTTGTAGCCGATAAACCGGTCCGGGCTGCGCGCCTCGAGGATCGCGAGCAGCGTCGAGTCATAGAGCGCCTCGACGTGCCGAGCAGCCAATATCTGATCCGCCTTCAGTCCGAACGCGCCACGGAAGTCGGTGCCATCGAGATCCGCACCGGTGAACGTGGCGTGCGTGAGCCGCGCATGCGTGAACGTCGCCCCCTGCAGCAACGCGTCGTCGAAGGCCGCACCGCGGAGGTCAGAGCCGTTCAGCCTCGCATATCGCAGGTTCGCCGCCGTGAACGACGTCCGCGAGCAATACAGGGTGTCGAAGTACCCTACGGCGCCGACCCTGATCAATCGATTGCCACTCTCGACCGCCTGCGCCCGCGCCTTGCGGATATCGGCGTCACGCAGCAGTGCCGCACTGAGACTCGCGCCCGTCAGATTCGCTCCTCGCAAGTCCGCGAACCAGAGGTTCGCTCCCAGTAGGTCCGCGCGTTGCAAGTCACTCAGGGCGAGGAAGACGCCCTCCGCCGACGCAAATCGCAAGTCGGCCCCGACCAGCCGTGCCCCCGTGGCCTTCGCCTCCGCGCCGGTGTCCACGGCATTACCGGTCGTGAGTCGAGTCGACACGTCGGCTTGCTCGAGCTGCGCGAACGGGCGCATGCCGATTTTCGTGAGCAGCCGCGGCAATGCCGCCGCGAGGGACGGCACGGTGCGTTGCAGGTTCAGCGACGGTCGCTCTTGACCCGTTTGCTTGCCGATCAGCTCCGCATCCTGCGCAGGATGTACTCCCCGGATCGCCGCGTACGAGGTCATCCCGAACACGACCGGTACACCGATGGCAACGACGAGCGACGGGAGATACTGCCGCAGCCGGACGCGCCACACATTGCGTGCGGGCGTCGGTGCCGGCTGATACTGCTCCGGCAGTGTGTCGTAGGCGAGCTGCTGGAACAACGCGGCGGCGGTACACGTCAGGCTCAATGCGAACAGGTGGATGCCCGTGATCGCCCAGTCGTGTCGGTGGAGATAGCGCACCCAGAACCAGGCTACGGTCACGGGTACCAGCCACCAACCGACAAGTGCGCCCAACCGCGCCTGGAGCCATGTCAAGAAACCGCGCTCTGATGCCGGCATCACGCGCTCGGCGGCCCATGGTCCGAGAACCCACGCCCCCGCCTGATCGGCCATCGTCGTTCCATCCGCGAGGGCCGCGGGCGCCGCTCCGACCGCCGCCCACAGCCGCTGCCCCTGAAGCATCGTGATCAGCGAGAGCGCGACGAGCCCGATCGGCACGAGCGCGTAGAAGTTGACGATCGGGATTTGCGTGTTCAGGATGGGCAGCTGAGACGCGCCCGTATCGGTGAGGAGCTTCGCGTCGAGTGTCGAGTTGATCGTGAGCCAGGAGTACGCGCACGCGAGTAGCAAGGTCAGGAACAGTTTCCCCGTGCTTTCCGCGATCTGATTTGCGTTTTCGACGGAGACAAACCTCACCGGCAATGCCAGGCGCGCGCCCGTCAGGTCGGCACGGGCGAATTGGGAGCCGACAAGCCCCGTCGCGCCGGTAAAATCGGCGTGGGTGAGCCGCGCCCATTTGAAGTTCGCATCGGCCAGGTTGGCGTTGGCGAAACTGGCGCCCGCGAGTGATGCCCCACTGAAATCAACGCCCCGCAGGTCCTCCCCACTCAGGTCGATCCCGGCGAGGTCCGCAGTCGGGCCGCGGCTCGTCTGCCGCCAGTCCCGCGAAGCCCGGAGCTCCTGTCCCAGGTCGACACGCGACTCGCCGCCTGCGGGCCCCGAAGCACCTTCAGACCGCCGATCAGCGAGCGGCGTTGGGCGCTCGACGACGGTCTCCTGATCGGCGCCGTCTCGGACTGCCTCGCTCTCTCCCTGAGCCCCCATCAGGCAGAAAGGTAGGGGTCGGTACGACTTCCAACAGGCCTTTCTGAGGGTTCATTGATGTCGATTTCGCAACGGTCCGCCCTTTGCCAACGACCGTCGTTAACTTGGCTGCCGCGCCGCAACTCAATCGTGGTCTCAGCGCTGATCGCCGGTCGTTGCAGAGTCGTTGGGGGGCATATCGTGGGATTCCGTACCGGGCAAGCCGCAGTTGCTGCTGCCTTTGGGGTTGCCCTCGCGCTGGCGTTGGCCTGTAACTCCGCGGATCATGGGACTGGGCCAACCGGGAGTGCCACGCAGGTCACGGTCACCCCCGACTCGACTGCGGTCATCCTCGGCAACAGCCAGACGCTTAAAGCCGTCGCACGCGACGCCTCCGGAAACACAATGGGCGGCGTGCAGTTTTTCTGGTCGTCGAGCAATTCTGGCATCGCTACGGTGGATCAGAGCGGCGTAGTCTCCAGTAAGAGCGTGGGGACGGCCAACATCGCGGCGAGCACGCAAGGCGTGTCGGGAGTCGCCGCCATCACCGTCGTCTCCCGTCCGATTACTTCCGTCGTGGTCGGACCCAACCAGGCGACGCTGCGGGTCAGCACGACACTCCAGCTCACCGATACCGCTCTGGATGGTGGGGGCGCCCCGATCACCAGCCAGCCAGCGACGTGGGCGAGCAACAACACGTCCGTTGCGACCGTAGATGGGTCGGGACTCGTCGTGGCCCGAGCAGTCGGCACTGCGCGTATCAGCGCAACGGTCGCCGGGATCACCGGGGCCGCGACGATTACAGTGACGCTCGTGCCGGTAGTATCGATCGCGATCACGCCGCAAGGCGCGAACGTCTACGTGCACCAGACGACGCAACTGACAGCTACCCCGGAGGATTCGGCCGGGGATCCGCTCGCTGGCCGACCGATTACGTGGAAATCCTTGGCAACAGGCATCGCTACTGTCACACCAGCCGGCCTCGTGACCGGCGTGGCGGCGGGCGCAGCCGTTATTCAAGCAACGGCTCAGGGTGTGATCGGTGAGGATGCCCTCAAAGTGACGACGGCTCCAGTCAGCTCGGTGGTCCTATCCCCCGCCACATCACAGGTGTTTATCGGACAGACGGAGCAGCTCACGGCGGTCGTCACCGATGCGACGGGCGCACCGATCCCGCGGGCTCCGGTCGCGTACTCCTCGTCGACGCCGTCCGTGGCGACAGTCAATCCGTCCACTGGCGTCGTGACCGGTGTGGGTGCAGGCATCACGACGATAACGGGTACCAGCGGCGGCAAGAGCGGTCAGGCGGCCGTGGCGGTCTTCCAGGTCCCCGTCGGCTCCATCACGATCAAGCCCGCCGACACCACGATCGCTGCCAACGGGACTGCCCGTCTGCGCGTGACTGTGATCGATTCACTGGGCCACGTCGTCTCATCGCCCACGGTCACGTGGTCCAGCACACCTGCGGGGCGCGTGTCCAACACCGGGGTAGTTACCCCGCAGCCCAGCGACACCGGCTCCGCGATCGTCGTACAGACCGTGAGCGGCAGCAAATCTGCGACGGCCGTCGTCAATGTGTCGCTACCTCCGCCGGTGCCGGTGGCGTCGGTCACCGTATTGCCTGCCGACACGACGATCGCGGCAAGCCAGACTGCGCAACTTCGTGTGACCGTCGTCAACGCTGCCGGGCAGACCATCGCGTCGCCAACGGTAACCTGGTCCAGTACGCCCGTCGGACGCGTCTCCGGCAGCGGTCTGGTTACCCCTCAGCCTGGTGACACTGGAACTGCCATCGCCGTTGTGGCGACGAGCGGAGGCGTGTCGGGAACCGCAATGGTCAACGTGTCAGTGCCACCACCCCCCCAGGTGGCGTCAGTGACTGTCGTTCCTCTAGACACGACAATCACCGTCGCGCAAACGGTGCAACTACAGGCGGTCGTCATGAGCACCCTTGGCCAACCGATCTCCTCCCCGGTCGTGACGTGGACGAGCAGCCCGAGGGGACGGGTGTCGCCCACGGGTCTAGTGACACCACAGGTCCCGGATATCGGCAACATCATCACGGTGGTGGCAACGAGCGGCGGGCAGTCCGACAGCGGGACCGTCGACGTGGCGCCGATCGCGTTGCCGGGTCCGGCGCGTACTGGCCAATCCCCGGCTTCCGCGAGTCGGTAACGGGAACCGCGGCGAGGCGAGCCGAACCGAAGCCCGATTGCGATCATCGTGGCACGATCAGTGAAGAAGTGCCAAGCAATGCACCTCGGACCTGGCATGCTTCGACGCGGACGCCTCTTATGCGGCGCGACGTCTCGGTATGAGACGCGCGCCAGTAACGGTCCTCGGCGCTTGGCGAGCCTCCTGGGGTTTGCGGCCGTGATCGCGGCTGCCGTGCCCGCTGTGGCCTCGGCGCAGGCGCCACAGCCTGGACAACCTGGCCAAGAAGCGCCGCCGGCACCACCCGAGCCCATACCGGTCCCGAAAAAGCCAGCTCCAACACCCGCGCCCGTGCACTGGTGGTGCGAGGTCAATGCCCTCCCGGCGGCGGACTCGGTGATGACGCCCAATGAGGAGTCGAAAGACTTCTTCATGTCCCAGGTGATCCAACGGCCACACACCGTGGACCCGGAGGAACAGCATGCGGTGACCCGTATCTGTCGGATGGCGTTCGAGGTTCAGTATGGGGCGCAATGGCGACTGGTGACAGCTCGCGCCGAACAAGCTGCCACGGAAGAAGCTGCTAGAATTGGACGCCTCGAGGACATGCGCGTCGGCAATCACGAGGGTCACGAGCAGGACTTCCGGATACCGAATTGACACAGCTCATCCTCATCCGGCACGCCATCGCTGAGGATCGGGACGCTGCCGCGGCCGCGGGTCGCGACGACACGCTCCGTGGGCTGACGAAGCGGGGGCGTGCCCGGATGGCACGCGGGGCAGCCGGGCTGCGCTCGCTGGTCCCATCAATCAATGTCCTGGCTTCGAGTCCGCTCCGACGCGCGACCGAGACGGCCGCGATCGTCTCAGCGGAGTACGACGGCCTCGCCGTGACGACCGTGCTGGCCCTCGCGCCAAATGCGCCGCTCGGGGAAGCGTTGGAATGGTTGCGACGCCTCCGGTCCGCCGTCACGGTGGCGGTCGTCGGACACGAGCCGTACCTCGGCACGTTCGCGACGTGGCTTCTGACGGGCGTCGAGGAGTCGAGAACGCCGCTGGGTAAAGGGGGCGCGTGCGCGGTCGAGTTCGACGGTCGTCCGCGAGCGGGAGAAGGACGGCTCGAGTGGCTCGCGCCGCCGGGTGTGCTGAGACGGCTAGGGACGGTGACTAGGGGTTAGCGGCTAGCGACCGCTGAAAAACCTCGGGGCCAGGACACGCCGGTGTCACTGGCCCCGAGGTTTGTGGCGTGGTTCCTAACGCCTAATCCCTAATCCTCTGGCCACCAGCCTCTAGCTACCGACCCGTAGTTACCAGCCGACCTCGCCCGAAACCTAGGCGTGCCCGAGCTCGTAGAGTAACCGTGCCACTCTTCTTGGAGCGCTACCAATGATCGACGCCCTTCTTCGTTTGTTTTCGTTACGTCCATTCCTCACGATGGCGATCTTCGGCATCCCAGTCCTCGTTCTCATCCTCGTGGGCTTGTTCACGATCTGGGCGCTCAAGATCCTCGTGTTCGTCGTCCTACCGATCGCACTGGTGATCTGGATCGTGCGCACACTGCTAGGGACTAGTGACTAGTGATTAGTGAACAGATCGCGGGGCCAGCGACAGTACGCCGTCACTGGCCCCGCGTTTTTGCGAGTCCCTTGTATCACTAGTCACTAGCCCCTCGCCCGCCCCATATTCTGCGCCAATGTTCTGACCCTTTCTTTTCGGTTCACGGCGGAGGATTTGATGCATTGGTTTGGAAGGCACTCATGGCGGCCGGCGGCGGTCGGCGCGTTGGCGCTCCTTGGGACGGCCGGCCCATTGATGGCCCAGGGTAGTGCGGGGCGCACGAAGTTCGAGATCTCCTTCCCTGCGTCTGCGCACACGGGGCCGATCACGGGACGCGTGTTCGTGATGATCTCACGCACGGACTCGATGATGCGATTCGGAGGCCGCGAGCGCGTACCTGCTGAGCCCCGTGAGCAGATTGGCCGGTTGGGTGCGCCGTTCTTCGGGCGCGACGTCGAGCACCTCGCCCCGGGCCAGATCGCGATGATCGACGCCAGCGATCTGGGCTCCCCCGTCGAGAGTCTGCGCGAGATTCCCGCCGGCGACTACTACGTCCAGGCCCTGGTCGACGTCTACACCGAGTTCCACCGCGCCGACGGCCACGTTGTCTGGATGCACAATGATCAGTGGGAAGGCCAGAATCTCACGAGGTCCCCGGGCAACCTGGTGAGCGAGGTCCGGCGGATGCATCTCGACCCTGCGGCGGGCTACACGATCCGCCTCGAGACCGCGCGCGTGCTCCCGCCGATCGAAGTGCCGCCGGACACGAAGTGGGTCAAGCACATCAAGATCCAGAGTGCCCTGCTCACGAAGTTCTGGGGGCAGCCGATGTATCTCGGCGCGATCGTGTTGCTCCCCAAGGACTACGAGACGTCGACCATGAGCTACCCGGTGCAATACATCCAGGGGCACTTCAGCCTGGCAGCGCCGGCCGGCTTCGCCGACGATCCGAACAACGCGATGTACAAGGAGTGGACGAAGGACAACTTCCCACGCTTCATCGACGTCACGTTCCAGCATCCGACGCCGTACTTCGACGACTCGTACGCGGTGAACACGCCGAATAACGGCCCATACGGCGACGCGATCATGCAGGAGCTGATCCCGTACGTCGAGTCGCACTTCCGCATCATCAAGGCGCCATGGGCGCGGTTGCTGTCGGGCGGTTCGACAGGGGGGTGGGAGTCGTTCGCGCTCCAGATCTATCATCCCGACTTCTTCGGCGGCACGTGGAGCTATTGCCCGGATCCGCTCACATTCACGGATGTCGAGGGCGTCGATGTCTACAAGGACGTGAACGCGTTCTACAAGCAGTACGACTGGCGCCGCGAGCCGACGATCAATTCGCGCACGCTGCAGGACGAGGTCAATCTTACGTCACAGCAGCGGAACTTCTACGAGCTCGCCAAAGGCACGCACGGCCGCGCCGGTGAGCAGCTCGACATCTCGGGAGTCGGTCTTCGGCCCGTTGGGCAAGGATGGCTATTTCCAGCCAGCCTGGGATCATCGCACGGGCGAGATCTATCCGGACGTAGTGAAGTACTGGAGCGACAGCACGGACATTCTGCACTACATGCAGCGCAACTGGGTGACCCTCGGTCCGAAGCTCATCGGGAAGCTGCACGTCTACGTGGGCGATTGGGACACGTACTATCTCGACCGCGCGACGCGCGAAGTGCAGGCGTGGCTCAAGACGACCACGAGCCCCCATTACGAAGGGTTCTTCATGTATGGCGAGCGGAAGCCGCACTGCTGGACCGGCCCGGTGTCGACACCCGAGCGGCACATCGAGATGGCCGAGTATCTGCTGACGACTAAGCCCGAAGGGACCACGACGCCCTGGTGGACGTACTAAGGGACTAGTGGCTAGGGAAAAACCTCGGGGCCAGTGCCGCGTTGGCGGCACTGGCCCCGAGGTTTTTCCCTAGTCCCTAATCCCTAGTCCTCAGCCATTCCCGGCCCCCATCATCATCCCATCCATGTCGTCGCTGGGCGGGGCAAACGTTTCCTGGAGATCCTGTCGATACACGGTATTCGCCGTGTCCACTGGCGGCCACACCGCGGACTTGTCCGGCACGAACAAGCCGGCAACGGCCCCCATACCGCCATTGTGCAAGAGGTGTCCCGTACGATTGTCGTAGGTGACGCTGATGCGATACCGATCGTGCGGCTCGATGTGAATGCCGAGTCGGTGCCAGTTGAAGAATGTTGTCACGGGGAGCATGAGCACTCGTCCCGCCGAGTCCCGCTGCGGGACGCCATGCCAGATCAACTGGCCGGTGGTGACATCCGTGAAATCCAAGGAGACCGCGTAGTCGTGCACATGACCGCCGATACCTAGGATGTAACCGGGCACCGCCGGAGACCCCTCCCAGGTTCGCGTGGTCCTACCTGGCGGCAGATCGAACGCCTTGCTGCCATCTGCCCCCGTCCCCAGTGGATACATCGCATCCAGGACCCACGGGTAGGCGCGCCAGAGGGGCCACAGGCGGCTCGCTGGCCGATAGCCGATGATCACGCGGAAGCGAACGCCCTGATAGGCTATCGGCGTTTGGTTACCCACCATGCCCATCACGAGTAGCCGCTGGCCACTCGTGAGCGGCATGCCCAACATCAAGCTCGGCACGTGTACCGGCGGTGTCTCCTTGCTCGCGGCGAAGATGTGAAGCGAGATCGGGAGGAATAGCTCGCGGCGCGTCGGGTCCGTGAGATTGACGTGGTGCAAGAGGGACCGGGGCAGCACATGCCCCGCACCGTCCACCACCTGTGTCACGATCGAGTAAATGGTGCCGGTGGCCGGGATGATGGCCTGTGCGACCGGCAGGGTACGCATGTACATGCCGGTCGCGCCGCCGGGGGCAACGTTTCCAACCGGCAGCTCGATCGTGAGGCGCGAATGGCCTGGGTCGTAGGTGACTGGTACTTCGCGCAACGTGTCGAGGTCCGGCGCCTGAGCAAACAGCACCGAGTCGACCGCCCAGGCCGCCGGCGCGACGGGTTGGGCGAGCAGGCAACCCGACAAGACCGTGGCACAGACTGTCGCGCGGCGGACGAGCGCAGTCCGCCCGAGCTGAACCCACCGGGTGCGCCCGCGACCAACCTCCGGCGCGCGGGCCGATGGAGACGCGGGCGGCCCCTGATGGCCCCCGCGGGTGGCTAGCTCGATCATCGGCTGTATGTTGTACACCGCCTTTCCCCGTTTCGCTACCCCATCCCCAAGCCGCATGCCGATCCTCCGCCTCTCGATTCGGTTCGCCGCTGCGTTCACCATGCTCGCCGCGGCCGCGCAGACGGGTGCGCAGCAACCCATCGACTCCGCCTACACACGTGAGATCCAAGCGCTCACGCCGACGGATCCCAACTGGAAGTTCTCGACGGAGCTCGTCGATTATCTCCCTGCGTCCGCCACCGTGCCAACGCCCTTGAAGGTTCTCGGCTACGTGCCCGGCACGATCGGCAAACTCTCACACGTCGCGGACATCAATCGGTACTTCCGCGCGTTGGCGGCTGCATCGCCACGAGTGAAAGTATTCACTGCGGGCACCAGTGACGAGGGGCGCGAGATGTTGGTGGTCGCGATCAGCGACGAAGAGACCATTGCGCATCTCGACCGCTATCGAACCGAGATCGCGCGACTCGCCGATCCCCGCGGCGTGAGCGCCGATGAGCGTGCGCGGGTGATCCACGAGGCGAAGCCGATCTATTGGATGACCGGATCGATCCACTCGCCGGAGACGGGCAGTCCCGAGATGCTGATGGAGCTCGCCTACCGGCTCGCGGTCGACGAGTCCGAGCCGATCAAGGCGATTCGCGCTGGGGTGATCACACTCATGACTCCCGTGCTCGAGACGGACGGTCGCGACCGGGAAGTCGACGCATATGCAGAATCGCGCGCGCTCAAGGTCGGTGAGCGCGGGGTGCCGCTGGTCTACTGGGGCAAGTACACGGCCCACGACAACAACCGCGACGCCATGGTACTGTCGCAGCGCCTGACACAGGCCGTCGTGAACGTCGTGCTCAACTGGCGTCCCACCGTCGCGCACGATCTCCACGAGTCGGTGCCGTTCCTCTACGCGAGCACGGGTACCGGTCCGTATAACGATGAGTACGACCCGATCCTCATCGACGAGCTCCACACGCTCGCCTATCAGGAGATCACCGAGCTTACGCGGCGCGGGCTCCCGGGCGTCTGGACGCACGGGTTCTACGACGGGTGGGGCCCCAACTACACGGTGTTGTCGGTCGCGAGTCTCCACAACGAGATCGGCCGCTTCTACGAGACCTACACCTCGTTGGGCGCGGACTGCCACATCGTCCACCTCCCGGCCGAGGCCACCCAGCGGGAGTGGGACCGCTCGAGTCCGCCGGTCAACGGTGTGCGGTGGTGCATCCGATCGAACATCAACTATCAGGAGTCGGCGCTCCTCATCGCGCTGCGATACGTCGCCGACAACCGTCAGACGTTCCTGGCCAACTTTGTGGCAAAGAGCGAGCACGCGGTCCAGCGCGGATTGACCACGGCCCCGTACGCGTTCGTGATCCCGCGTGACCAACGCCATGCGGGCGAGGCGGCGGCCCTGGTGAATCTGTTCAAGGCCCAGGGCTCGGAGATCCAGGTTGCGACGGCAGACTTCTCCGCGCGGCAGGCGCCGCGGCCCATCGAAGTCGGGAGCAACCTGACAGCCCACGATGCGTCAGGGGGATCGCCGGCACCCGAGGGGACGCACCCCGACAGTACCAAGGGAGGAGCGGCCGCCCCGATCGCGGTCCATCGTGGCGACTGGATCGTGCGCATGGACCAGCCCTACACCGGCACGGTGCGCACGCTCCTCTCGGTTCAACACTTCGGCGCCAACGAGCCGACGCCATATGACGATACGGGCTGGACGCTCGACCTCCTCCGTCACGTCCTCGTCTACCCGATCGGCGACTCGGCAGTCTTGACCCGACCCATGGAGCCGTTGACCGCCGACGCCGCTCCGCACGGCGGGATCATCGCCGATGGATCGACGGCCGCCGGGTCGGCAACGAAGACCGGCCTCACCCTCGTCGTTCGTCATTCGGGCGACTGGCGGGCTGCGGTCCTTCCATGGAAGGTCCCTGGCGCGCGGGTGGCCGTCGCGGAGACCGCTTTCAAGGTCAGCGAGCAGGAGTTCCCGAGCGGCACCTTCATTGTCGAGCAGGGCACCCAAGACCATCGCGAGGCGCTCGCGGCGCTTGGCCTGACCGGCGTCAGCACGACGCAGGCGATCGCGGTGCGACGCCATCCGATCGCGCTGCCGCGCATCGCCATCATGCATAGCTGGCTCGAGACACAGAACGAGGGATGGGTCCGCTTCGCATTCGACCAGATGGGGATTCCGTACACCTACATCGCGGATCAGAGTCTGAGTAAGCCCGGCGCGCTGGATCGATTCGATGTGGTGGTTTTCCCACATGTGAACGGATCCGTAGCGACGCTGCTCAATGGCCGGCCGATGGTGGGGCCGCCGATCCCATGGAAAAAGACGACGCTCACGCCGAACCTTGGCGTCTGGGATACGACCTCCGACCTCCGGCCCGGTATGGGGCTCGCCGGTGCGGCCGCCCTGCGGCAGTTCGTCGAGCGTGGTGGGCTCCTCATCACCGAAGGTGGCACGACGAATCTCATCGTCGGACTCGGCTTCAATCCGACCGTTCAGAGAGTTGAGCCGAAGAACCTGCGTGCGACGGGGTCGGTGCTGCGCGCACAAGGCCAGGCCAAGGACAGCCCAGTGCTGTACGGCTACGACGATGCGCCGTCGTTTCCCGTTTACTTCGGCGGATCGCCGGTCCTCTCCGTGCAACCTCGCGACACGTTGGCCATCAACGTCGGCGTGGATTCGGCGATCCTGCGCGAGACCGAGGCGCGTCGCGCACGCGTGATCCTTCGGTATTATCCCCGCGCGGATTCCCTGTTGCTGTCAGGACTGCTGGTCTCTGGTGGTGAGCTCGCCGGGAAAGCGGCGGTCATCGATGCGCCAGTCGGCAAGGGGCACGTGCTCATGTTCGGCATTCGTCCGCTGTGGCGCTGGGAATCCCAGGGTTCGTTCGCGTTGGTCGTGAACGCGTTGGCGAACTGGAATCATTTAGGGGCCAGGGACTAGGGATTAGGGATTGGAACAAGCCGCAGGGCCGCTGACAGCGATGGGTCATTCGCTCTGCGGTGTGTTCTAGTCCCTTAAGCCCTAGTCCCTTCTTTTTTCCGCCCGAACCGCACCCAAGCCAGGTACACCGGCGCCCCCACCAACACGATGCCGAGGCCTGCAGCGGCCTTGCCCGGCTGGGTCACGATGACATTGATCACGGCCGCGAGAGCGGCGAGGACAAACAGTACGGGCGTGACTGGATAACCTGGCACTCGGAAAGGGCGCACCGCGTCCGGCCGGCGTCGCCGGTACCAGAAGATCGTGAGCGCGCCGAGTCCGTAGAATGCCCAGCCGGTCCCAATCACGTAGGTGAAGAGATCTTGGTAAGTGCCGCTAATCGCCAGGACCATCGCCCATAACGCGCTCGAGATGATCGCGAACGCCGGCGTCCCAAATCGTGGATGGACCTCGGCCAGTTGGCGAAAGAACAAGCCATCACGCCCCATTGCGTAGAACACGCGGGGCGCCGTCAAGACGACGCTATTGAGCGCGCTGCAAACCGAGATTTCGACAACCACGACCATCGCCAGCCCGGCGATCGGACCGTACGCGGCCGTCATCGCGTCGGCGGCGACGCGGTCCGACGCCGCCACGGCAACGGGGCCGAGCGCATGCACATAGGCTGCGTTTGCACCCAGGTACAGCACTACGACGCCGACCGTGCCGACGATGATCCCGAGCGGGAAAAGGCGCTGTGGGTCGCGCGCCTCACCGGCAGAGAATGTCACGTATTGCCACCCTTCGTACGACCAGAGCGTGGCGACCAACGCGAGTCCTGCGCCGCCGAGCAGCGCGACGCCGGACACCGGAGCAACACTCGCGACAGCGGCGACCGGCGCGCGGACCCGACCCGCCGCAAACAACAGGATCGCCATCAGGACGATCGCAGCCACCTTGGCTGAGGTCGCCCAGGCCTGGACTCCCGCGCTCTTGCGCGTTCCCCAGACGTTGACGGCCGCGAAGACCGCAATCACGAAGATCGGTACCGCCTTCTCCAGCCCCGGGGTCAGCGGCACCAACGCACCCAGATACACCCTCGCAGCGACCGCGAGCGTCGCGACCGATCCACTCGCGATCACGGTGAACTGCGCCCACCCATACAGAAACGCGAGAAACGGCCCGAACGCGTCGCGGATGTACACGTAGATGCCACCAGCCTCCGGCATCATGGCACCGAGCTCACCGAACGTGAGCGCTCCAAGGAGCGACAACACGCCGCCGATGACCCAGATGCTCATCCCCAAGCCCCCTCGCGCCCCGACGTCTCGCAGCACCACGCCGGGGACCAGGAAGATGCCCGAGCCAATGACTGCGCCGAGCACGATGGCGACCAGGTCGCCGAGGCCGAGGACCCGGGCGAGGTCCGTCGATCTCCCCTCGACGACGCTCTTTTCGCTTGGCGCAACGGTCTGGGATGTCATCGATTCCACGGGACGGAATGGTGGGTGCGGCCTGCGAGGCGACGCCTGCGTCGCCCCCACTGCCTGCAGTCGCTCACGGACGGGCCCAACGTTATCGTTGGTGGCGTCATTCGACTAGCCGCACCCTGTAACCTCGATCCACCGAGGGGATGAAGCCGCATGCGAAAAGCTGTCATGGTCAGCGAGGCCGCCAAACCGGGAGGGCACTACTCCCATGTCGTCATCGCCAACGAGATGGTATACGTCTCCGGACAGGTTCCGCGCGACCCGACCAGCGGGCTCGTCCCTGAGGGATTTGCCGATCAAGTGCGACTCGCCTTGCGAAACGTCGAACGGATCCTGCGTGGGGTCGGCCTCGATCTGTCGGATGCTGTGAAGATCACGGCGTATCTCACCGACGCCACGCGGTTCAAGGAATACAACGACATCTATCGCGAATTTTTCCCCAGCGAGCCGCCTGCGCGTACGACGATCGGCTGTCAGCTCGTGGGCGTCCAGGTCGAGATCGACTGCATCGCCGTTCTACGTGATCGCAGTTGACTGGGGGACGACGAGCTGTCGTGCGTACCGCCTGCACGCTGGGGCGGTCGTAGACCGTCGCGAAGCACGCATGGGGATCCTGCAGATCGCGAGCGAATCGTTCGCCGCGGCGTTGCGCGATCTGGTTGGGTCCTGGCTCGCCGACGGCGAGCAGCGGGTCGTACTCGGCGGGATGATCGGCAGTCGGAGCGGTTGGGTCGAGACGCCCTACGTCCCCTGTCCGGTGTCTTCCGATGATCTGGCACGCCAGCTCGTCCCGGTGCCGTTCGACGGGGCGATGGTGCGGCTTGTGCCCGGCGTGTCCGCCAGCGACTCGACCGGCACGCCGGAGTTCATCCGGGGCGAAGAGGCGCAGATTTTCGGCACCGACGTCGAGGAGGGAGTCCTGTGCCTGCCGGGCAGTCACAGCAAGTGGGTTCGCGTCGCTCAACGCCGGATCGCCACGTTCACGACCTTTCTCACGGGGGAGGCCTTCAGTGCACTCCGTGCGCACACCATTCTGGCGAAGTCGATCGTGGACGCGCCGATTGTGCTCAGCGCATTCGATGCAGGCGTCGCGAGATCCGGCGAGCCGGGCGGGGTGTTGCATCATCTCTTCGGCGTGCGCGCACTCGCCCTCGTGGGTCGCCTCGAGGAACAGACCGCCGGGTCGTACCTTTCGGGGCTGCTCATCGGGCATGAAGTGCGTCAAGCGCTGGTGGAGCGCGATGCCGTCGTCCACGTTGTCGGCGCCGCCGGATTGACGGACCTGTACGCGCAGGCCATCCGGAGTTGCGGTGGGCGTCCCCGCGGGTGGAGCGATGAAACCGCGGCTCTCGGTCTGACCCGGATTGCGGAGCGGGCGTCATGGATATGAAAGCGTGGCTCGAGCGATGCCAGTTGGTCGCCGTCCTCCGAGGATTGCGACCCGTCGAAGCCGTGTCCATCGGAGCGGCGTTGGTGGATGCAGGGCTCCTGATCATGGAGGTCCCGCTCAACTCTCCAGACCCGTATGTCAGCATCGAGCGATTGCACGCGGCGTTCGGCGATCGCGCCCTCGTCGGGGCAGGCACCGTCATGCGCCCCCACGAGGTACAGGCTGTCGTGGCCGCTGGCGGCAAGCTCATCGTGAGTCCCCACGCCGCGGTCGATGTCGTCCGCGCGGCAAAGGCAGCTGGTGTGTTCGCGATGCCGGGCTTCTTCACGCCGACGGAGGCCTTTGCGGTCCTCGAGGCCGGCGCGGACGCGCTCAAGTTATTCCCCGCGGAAGCGACCACGCCGGCGACGCTCAAAGCGCTCCGGGCCGTGCTGCCGCCTCGCACTCTCGTGTTGCCCGTCGGCGGGGTCGGACCCGGCACGCTGGCTCCATGGCTCGCGGTCGGAGCGGCTGGATTCGGTATCGGGTCGGCCCTCTTCAAACCCGGCGACAGCGCGGAGCATGTCGGCGCGCGCGCACGCGCCCTCATGAGCGAAGTGCGTGGGCCTGTTGCTTCATCGCGGGCGACGCTCGCAGTTTAGGTGGCGCCATGCCGCGCGCTCGCGGAGCGCTGGTACGGGCTCCGTTGATCGCCGGTCACGGGCGGCAAGCCCGCCGCCTCGTCGTTGGTCTTACCGCTGCCGTCGGAGACTCTCTCTCGTGCGAATCGTCCCGTACGCCCTCCTCGTGGCGACCCTGGCGAGCCTGCCACTGCGCGCACAGTCCACCGTCGACTCGTCGCTGCAAGCTTACATCAATGGAATCAAGGCGATCGACAACCATGCCCATCCCTTGCTTCCGCCAGAGGCCGGCGTCCCGCCGGATACCGACAACGACGCGCTTCCCCTCGCCGGCATCCCGGACTTTCCGATGCCGTATGGCCTCGATCCGACAAACCCACGATGGATTGTGGCGTGGCGGGCATTGTACGGGTATCGGTACAACGACGAATCGGATGCACACGTGCGGGAGCTGGTCGCTGCGAAGGCGGCGTTGGCCCAGAAGGAGGGTGATCAGCTCGCCAACTGGATGCTCGATCGCATGGGCACCGAAACGATGCTGGCCAACCGGGTCGCCATGGGGCGCGGCCTCGAGCCTCCGCGATTTCGCTGGGTGTCCTTCGTTGATGCGCTGCTCTTCCCCCTCGATATCTCTGGGGAAGCTGCCGTCACTCCCGATCGGGGCGTTCTCTACCCGCGCGAGGCCAAGGTGCTCCGCCGGTATCTGCGAGAGATCAATGTGCCCGCGCTTCCGGGAACGCTGGATGAGTATCTCAGCACGGTCCTCGAGCCGACGCTGGATCGGATGAAGCGGCAGGGCGCCGTCGCCTACAAGTTCGAGATCGCCTATCTCCGACCCTTGCACTTCGGGAACCCGCCGCGCGATTCAGCGGCCGCGATCTATTCGCGCTACATCCACGGTGGAGTCCCGACGCACGCCGAGTACACCACGCTCGAGGACTTCCTCTTTCGTACGATCGCGCGAGACGCCGGCGAACGCGGAGAGCCGATCCACATTCACTGTCTGGGCTTCTTTGGCGGGTACTATCCAGCGGCGGGATCGGAGCCGTTGCAGCTCGAGTCGGTGTTCGATGATTCCACGCTTCGTCAGACGCGGTTCGTCCTGCTGCACGGAGGCTGGCCCTACGCGGACCAGACGCTCGCCGCGATGATGAAGCCCAACGTGTACGCCGACATCTCCGCGATGAGTCAGATCCTTTCACCCGCGACGTTGGCCGGCGTGCTGCGCATGTGGCTCGAGGAGTTCCCGGGCAAGGTGCTCTACGGCAGCGACGCCTACGCCGACCACAACAGTGACCCGGTTGGCTGGGGTGACCAGGGCTGGGTCGCTGCGCGCACTGCGCGACAGGCGCTGGCCATGGCCCTCACGGCCATGATGCGCGACGGCACGGTCACCCGCGCCCGTGCGCAAGAGATCGCGCAGATGGTGCTGCGGGGCAACGCCCTCGGGCTTTACCACTTCGGAGCGGTCAGCGCGAAGAGCTGACCGCTCCGGTTCGTCAGGCCTGGGGCCGCAGGGCGGCGTGCAGGACTTCGCGCAGCCGCCGCCCGACGATCGCGTCCTCGCCGGGGTTCATCATCCAGAGGCCGACGACGATGGTGTTCGCATCGGAGCACGAGACCGGAGGCGCCGCGCTCGTGCCCGGTGCCGGGATTGAGCTCGATGGACGGCTTGCCGTTGCGCAGTGCGACCGCGACGTCGAGCGGGCTTGATGCGCGATCCGGGTCTGATCGTAGCGGATCATGAGGTGGGGAATGTGATTCGCGATCGGCGGGATGAAGACCTCGGTGGTGACCGTCGGGCAGCGTTCGTATCGCGGCAGCGATACATTCGGCGCGTCGGCGCCCCTCGGCTTCGATGCCCTCATCGGTCTGATCGAGGCAGCCAATCGAGCGCGGCGACCATGCCGACGATCTGCTCCTTGGCCACCTTCATGCCCGCGCCGACCGACCGGTCGTTGGGATTGTCGTTAGGCCGCCGCGCCTCGATGAGGTCCTTTCGGCCGAGGAGGAGACCGGCGTTCTGCGGGCCTCGAATGCCTTTGCCGCCGGAGAACGTGACGAGGTCGAAGCCCATCTGCGTGTAGTTCCAGAGAGTTCGCGATGGGCGGCACATCGGCGGCCGCATCGAGCAAGGTCGGCACGTTGTGCGCGTGCGCCACGCGGATCCAGTCCTCGCGAGAAATCGAGGCGACCGGCGCGTTCTCCCATCCGCTGACGCGCTGCTGGCGGGCGCCTGGGCCGACCTCGGCAGCGTTGAAGAAGAACGCGACGCCGGTCGCGGCGTGAACGCCTTCTCGTAGTCGTCGAGCGTCTCGACCTCGACGAGCTTCGTTCCCGCACATCTCGAGCGCGTGCTCGTGCGGGAATCGGTGCGCCTTCTGGATGAGGACCTCGTTCTTGAACGCGTCCGTGCGCGCCGGCACATCCTCGCGGGCCGGCGGATTGCCGACGGTCATGCAGCCCGCAGTGCCCAGCGACAGCGCCGACGCAGCCCCAGCGCTCACGAGCGCTGCTTCGCATTTCAGTCGCTAGGCGATGTACGCGCCCGCCGGCGCCTGAAGCTCCACCAGGCGGACCGGGTGGCGACTGGCGATCGTGATGGCGTCCTGCACCTGCTGTGGCATGACCGACGCCGTGAGATACGTGTACGTACCGGCCGCGTTGATGATCTTCGTGACGCCGAGTTTGTCGTAGTAGTCGACGGCGACGCCCCGCGGCTCACGCCCCACCGCGGCTGCGGCTGCAGCCGCCGGGTGAACACCCAAAAGCGCGCCGGCAGCGACGGATTGCGTAACGAAGCCGCGACGAGTGGTCATTGACCGCCGCCTCCTGCGGAGCGAACTGCTTCGGACGTGATCTCGATATGGGCATCGTTGACGAGGCGTGCCACTTCGACCGTCGTCCGCGTCGGTTTTGGATCAGGGAAGAACTCCCGATAGACGGCGTTCATCTTCGGAAAGTCGTTGATGTCCTTCAGATACACGGTGACCTTCACGACATCACTCGGCTTGAATCCCGCCGCGTCGAGCACCTTCTTGAGGTTCGCAAGCGCCGATTGCGTTTCGGCGCCGATGTCATCCGATTTGGTTCCCTGCACGCCGGCCAGGTACAAGGTGTTGCCGACCTGAATCCCGTTACTGAATGGCAGATTCGTCGGCGAGCCCGGCGGATTATAGACGTGTCGCTCTTGCGCGCGCGCCGAAGTCGCGCAGAGGAAGACAGGCACCACCACGAGCAGCCCGCGAACGATCGCCCGACGACACGGCATACACACCTCCGATGTGCACGAGGACGCTCGACGTCGGATCGCAGTGGGTGGGCGCCGACGGAGCGCCTCCAAGGTGCCCAGCCGGGGCCGAGGAGGCAAGGGCAAGCAGGCCTGGCTAAGGGACTAGTGACTAGTGAACCACCTCTCGGCTAATGACACGCCGCCGGTGCTGACCCTGCAGTTTCTTCTAACCACTAGCCACTAGTCGCGGGCCACTCGTCCTTTGCATCCTTGCCGTCCAGGTATCGAAGCGAGACACCATGGAGTGTGCGTGACGAGTCGGGGCGCTGTCCGGTGGCAGTTGGTCGGTTGGCTCTTTCTTCTGAGCACGGTCGCCTATCTGGATCGGGTGAACATGTCGGTCGCGGCCGATTTTCTCGGCCGCGACTACGGGTTCACCCACCAGCGATTCGGATGGATCCTGAGCGCCTTCACGTTCGGCTATATGCTCTGCCAGGCCCCGGCGGGGCGCATCGCCGATCTCCTGGGTCCACGTCGTACGCTGGCCTTTGGAGCCGTCTGGTGGGCGATGCTAACCAGCCTGTCGGCCGCCGTCCCTGGCGGGCCGTTGGCCTTCGTGCTGTTTCTCATCGTGCGCTTTGCACTCGGCGCCGGCGAGGCGGTGATGTATCCGGCCTCAAACCGCGTGGTGGCCGTCTGGATCCCGGTTCCCGAGCGAGGACTGGCGACAGGACTCATCTTCACCGGCGTGGGAATCGGCACCGCGGTTGCTGCGCCACTTGTCACGGCGGTCATGCTGCGATTTGGGTGGCGCGCCTCTTTCCCAGTATGTGGTGCGCTCGGACTGGCCGTCGGCGGCATCTGGTATCTCGTGGCACGCGATAGTCCGGCCGCGCATGGGACCATCACACCGGCGGAACGCCAACTCATCCGGGACGGAGTGCCCCCAAGTGTGGCAGCGCCGCCGCTAGCGTGGCAGGACATCCTCCTCGATCGCAATGTCGCGCTACTCACGCTGAGCTATTTCTGCTACGGGTACGCGGCCTACATCTTCTTCAGCTGGTTCTACGTCTACCTCAGTGACGCCCGCCACCTCGACCTACGCGCTGCCGCCCGGTACGCCATGCTTCCAGGCCTCGGCATGGCCCTCGGCTCCGCCAGCGGCGGATGGCTCAACGATCGCTTGACGAAGCGCTTTGGCCGACGCGTGGGGCGCTGTGGAGTCGCTTCGACCGCGATCATGCTCGCGGCAGTCTTCATCGCAGTCGGGCCCACAGTGACCAGCGCGCGCCTGGCGAGCGTGATCCTCGCGGGCGGCGTCGCCGCCCTGTACCTCGCCCAGAGCTCGTTCTGGTCGGTCAGCGCCGACATCGCAGGACCGTCAGCAGGCGCTGTGTCCGGCGTGATGAACATGGGGGCGCAGTTTGGAGGTGTGGTGACGGCGCCACTCACGCCGTGGATCGGCGATCACTACGGATGGTCGGCGTCCTTCTTCGCGGCAGCGGCGTTGTGTGTGGTGGGTGCAGTCGCATGGATCGGCGTGCGACCACAGCGTGAGATCCTCTCTCGAGCGGACGGTGAGCGGGATGTCGCATTGGTGACTGGTGGCTAGCGCCCCAGCCACCAGCCACTAATCACCCTCACCCTCATCGGACGCGCTTCCGATCCACCAGCACTGCCGCAAGAATGACGACGCCGACGGCGATGCGCTGCAGGTACGGATCGACGTCCGCGAGGTTGAGCGCGTTGTTGAGTACTCCGATGAAAACGGCGCCCGCGAGCGTACCGAGCACGGACCCGCGGCCACCGGTCAACGCCGTGCCGCCCACGACGACCGCTGCGATCACATCGAGCTCATAACCAAGACCGGCGTTCGGCACGGCCGCCCCGAGTCTCGCAGTCAACACGAGGCCGGCGAGACCGACGATCACGCCGTTGGCGACGTAGGTCCAGAACACGACGGCACGGGTATCGATACCGGCGAGCCACGTGGCTTCCTCATTCCCGCCTACGGCATAGACCCATCGGCCCCAGACCGTGCGGGTCAGTACGAACCATCCGCTCAGGACCGCCGCCGCCATCAACCACACGGGCACTGGAATACCGAGGAGCTCGCCCTGACCGAGGGTGAGCAGAGGCGAAGGTAGATCGCCGATCGAGCGGCCGCCACCGATCACGAAGGCGAGGCCACGATCAATGGAAAGGAGCGCGAGGGTCGCCAGGAATGCCGGCACCCGGAGCCGGGCCACCAGCACGCCGGTGACGGCGCCACTGGCGGCGCCCGCTACGAGCCCGCCAATGACGGCCGCGGCAGTCGTCAAGGCGACACCGGCGACGCCGGGCGCGTGAGCAGCGACTGCCGCGACAATGCCAACGAACGCCACGGCGGATCCGACGGCGAGGTCGATGCCGCCAGTGATGATCACCGCGGTCATGCCCACGCCGAGGATCGCGATCACCGCGACCGACAGCGCGACGTTGATCAGATTGGCGACCGAGAGGAACGCAGAGAGGAAGCCGCCCACGCCTGGGGTTACTCCGGTACCATGAGCGCAGCGACCCGCGCCGGCGTCGCATCGGCGACCGAAAGGGTGCCGCCGATGCGTCCCTCCCGCATCACGAGCAGGCGATCGGCAACCGCGAACGCCTCCTCGAGATCCGACGTGATGACGAGGACAGCGGTTCCGCTCGCGGCGAGTTGCCGAAGCACGACGTGGATGTCCGCCCGGGCGCCGGCATCCACACCGCGCGTCGGTTCATCGACAATCAGCACGCGCACCGGGGGCCCCGCCCGGATCAAGTACCGGGCGAGCACGATCTTCTGCTGATTCCCACCCGACAAGCGATTTACCGACTGGTCGAGGTCTCGGATCTTGATCCGAAGCGCGTCGACCCACGCCGCTGCGACAGAGCGCTCACGGACCCGATCGATCACGGGCCACGCGGCGCCTCGCGCAAAGGCCCGCAACCGCACCAGCGTCAGGTTGAACTGAACGGAGGCCTCGGGGATCAGGCCGCCCGCCTTGCGATCTTCGCTGACGTAGGCGAGGCCCGAGCGGGCGGCATCGCGGGGCGACGTCGGGTCGATGCGCTGGCCATCGACGAAGATGCCACCGCGCTGGCGCCGGTCCGCGCCGATGATCGCCCGCGCGAGCTCCGTCCGGCCGGCACCGACAAGTCCGACCAGTCCCACGATCTCTCCCCCGCGGACCGTAAAGGTGGCCTCGTGCACGACTTCGGTCACGAGTCCTTCGACACGCAATGCGTCGGGGCCCGCTTCCTGCGTCACCGAGGGCACCTTCGATCGTGGCGCGGAGTCCCCGCGATCCACCATGAGCGCGACAATGCGATCGCGCGTCATCTCGGAGACTGGCCCACGCGCGACGCGCACCCCATCGCGCAGGATGGTGACCTCATCGGCAATCACCGCGATCTCCTCCAGGCGATGCGAGCAGTACACGATCGCGACGCCGGCGCGTTTGAGCGATGCGAGCTGCGAGAACAACACTTCGGTCTCTCGCATCGAGAGAATCGCCGTCGGCTCATCGAGGATGAGCACTCGAAGCGTGCCCGTCCCGATGGCGGGACGATCAACTCCACCATTCTTCCGAGGTGTCGCCGGCTGATCCGATCCGCGACCACCGCTCGGCGCGGCAAGCGCCTTGGCAATCTCTATGATCTCGCGCTTGGCCAGCGACAGCGTGTCGACCCGTGCGTCGGGATCCGTGTCTTCCCCCAACGCCGCCAGGACTGCGCGCGCATCGGCGCGCATGCGCTTCCGATCAAGAATCCCACCTCTCGACGCCTCCGCGCCGAGGAACATGTTGTCGGCGACGGTGAGGCTGGGCACCAGGCTCAGCTCCTGATGAATCATGCGAACCCCCGCGCGCCGCGCGTCACGCGGAGACGCAAAGCTGAAGGCGCACCCGTCCAGGATCAGGGCTCCCTGATCGGGCCTGACGGCGCCGGAGAGCACCCGCATGAGTGTGGACTTGCCGGCGCCATTCTCCCCGACGAGCGCATGCACAGCCCCGGCTCGGACGTCAAAATCGACATTCGTCAGGGCGGCCACCGGTCCGAAGTGCACGGTGATACCTCGGGCGCGCATGATGGCTGGCCCGTGTGCGGTGCCCGCGCCGCCCGTCACGACGCGGCGGTCAGTTGGCCGGCTCCGAGCGCGCGTCCAGCGTGACCACGGGGATCGTGATCAGCGAATCCACGCGTTGATGGGTGAAGTAGCGGGCGATCGCGTCGATCGTACCGACGCCGATGGCGTCCGGATGCTGTACGATGTCGGCCTTGAGTGGGGTGTGGCCGCGGATGTCCGCGACGGCCTCCGGATCCGCGTCGTAGCCGACGATGGTGAAATTGTCCGCGGTGCGGCCGCGGGCGCGTGCCGCCGCGAGCGCGCCAAGCGCCATCTCGTCGTTGATGGCGAAGATGCCATTGAGGTCCGGGTGTCCCTGGAGCATGTCCTCCGCAACCTTGAGCGCACGGTCACGAACGCCCCCGCCGTTCAGCTCGCCGATGACGTGAATGCTTGGGTATTGCGCGAGCGCCGCAACGAAGGCATGTGAGCGGTCCCAACCGGTCTCCGTCTCCGCCTGCCCGATAATCCCGACGGTGCCGTGTCCGCCGATCGCATGGGCCATGAATGCGGCGGCTTGGCGACCGCCCTCCTGGTTGTCGGACGCAACGTGCGAAACCACCGAAACGCCGTAGGCGCGGATGTCGGCGGTGAATACGGGAATCCGCGCCGCTTCGGCGCGCTGGATCGCGGGGCCAATGCCCTTGGAGTCGACCGGGCACACGACGATCGCGTCAACGTGTTGCACCACGAAGTTGTCGATCTCGGCCTGCTGGCGAGCGAGGTCGAAATCGCCCGACGTCACCAGCAGTCGGAAGCCCTTTGCCGCCGCTTCGCGCCGGAGGCCAGCTTCGAGCTGTCGATAGAACTCCTGCTCCTTGGTAAGCAGGGTGACGCCGATGCGTCTCCCACCCAATGCGGCCGCCGCGGTCGTGTCGCCCGGAGCACCGGCGGGCGTGGGATTACTCGCATCGCGCGCGCAGGCGCCCGCCACGACGAGCGCGATCCCGCCGGCCAAGCGGCGCAGAGAAGGGCGCAGCAGCTGGCACGGGCGATCCGACGACTGCCAAGTCGCACACACCGTGTCTTGCGCCGAACGGGTCATGCCGCAGACTCCAGCTCGTGTGCTCGGTGGTCGATTCGGGGACCGACAGCGACCCAGCCTCAAGGTCGCGCCGGCGGCAATGTTCGAATGCGGAGAACGCGGTTGTCAAGAGCGCACGGTACCACTCGGAGCTGTCGCCTACCCGGCAACCGTTACGCTGTCCGGTCCGATGAGGTGCGTCTGGTCCGGGGTCTCGCACCCCTGCATGATCCAGGTCGCAGCGTAGGTACCGTGCGCGATCAGCGGCAACGACGTGAGGGGGATCAGCGCCGTCGTCGGTGTCATGGCCGTGGCAGGATATTGGCGCGTCGTCGAGGGCCCAGTCGTGAGCACCATCACCAGCTCGGTCGACCCGGTGACGGTAAAGGAACCCGCCACCGACAACTCACCGGGCTGGGCTTCGGCCGCCGAAGTGACGAGGCCGCACGGACTACTCGCTAGCGGCCTTCCGAGGCAGCCACCGGAGCACAGCACCACGGTGAGCGAGACCGAGATCGCGCAGGCCGCGGGCCTCGCCGCTAGCCGTGAGCTGGTCGCCGGGTGCCGCGTCGTCCGTCCACTCGCCCCGCACCTCATACATCGCCCCTGATGTCGAATTCGACACTACAAGCGTAGCCGGGCCGCGACCGCCGGCATCGACTGGCTAGGAACTCTTCCGTTTACGCATGCGGAGCGCCGACAGATGGACCCACGCCCAACTCGCGCCCAACTCGCGCATACGTCCACCTTACGGGGCACTTCGGCGGAACGTTCACACGTATTTGTGGTAAGCGCACTGGCGGAGCAAAGGGGGCGGACATATATGCACCTGCCCCGTACAATTCGTAGACGCGTCGCGTGCCCGACGCGGGTGTGCCTCACTTCTTCCAAGGCAGCATGCGCTGTTTTTTCGCGTTGTATCCACTGGTCGCTGCGGCATCGGTTGCAGCGGCCCAGCAACCGACGGTCGTTCAACCGGCTGACTCCATTGCCCGCCAGGACTCCTCGGCCATCGTATCTGGACTGCGCTGGAAGCTGTCGCCGACGTTCACAGACACGTCCGACATGGTGCGGCAGCTGAGCGTCCAGCGCGCGGCACGAGAGGCAATGGCGGGCGAGCGCTCCACGGACACCGCGGGCACGGACACGCTGCGCATGACGCGCGCCCAGGCGGTGGCGGAAGCGTTGGCACACAATCCGCAGCTCGAGGTCGCCCGGCAACAGACCGACGAGGCGCGCGCTCAGCGCATCCAGGATATTTCGATCCCGGACCCGGTCGGATCCGCTTCGATCTCGACTGAAGCGGGGACGCCTGCCTACAAGCCGCTGTCCGCCTCGCTCACGGTGCCCTTTCCGGACAAATTTCGGCTCCAATACAATATCGGAACGTCGGGTGTGCGCAACGCCGAAGCCAACTACCAGGCGCTCCGCCAGCAGATCGGGTCCCAGACGGCGCAGACCTACGACTCGATGCGAGTCGCGCTCCGCCACCGAGCCGACCTGACGGAGTCCTACGCGCTCGCGCAGGACTTCGTGCAGAAGACCATCGCCCGGTACAACGCTGGGACCGCCGCCAAGCTCGATGTCGTGCGTGCCCAGGTAAGCCTGGGCCAGGCGGGTAACGCACTCATTGCCAATGCACTGGCGATTGCCAACGCGCGCGCCTCGCTCAACCGACTGCTCGGGCGCCCGCTTCCGACGCCAGTCATGCCTGCTGACAGCCTCGGCGTGCCGCCTGCCCTGCCCGATCTCGCGCCGATGGAAACCCACGCGCTCGATTCTCGCCCGGAACTCGCGGGGGCTCGCGCGCAGCAATCGGGCGCACACGCCTCGACGATTCTCGCCGCGGAGTATTGGGTGCCCGATCTATTCTTTGCAATCAGCAAGGACTTCGGTGCCCCCGAATGCCTACATTCCGAACCAGAACTTCGTCTGGCAGTACGGGTTGAGTGTGCCTTTGCCGGTTTTTCTCTTTGAGCATACGTCGGGCGATCTCGCCCAGGCGAAACACCACGAGCGCGAGCTGGCCGCGTCGTATCGGGATTTGCGCGCGCAGGTTGATCAGGACGTCCGCGTGAGCTATGCGACCGCCGCGACGACCCTGCAACAGCTGGTCTATCTCCGCGACCAAGTCCTTCCCGCGGCACGAGACGAGTACCGCATCGCGGCCGCGAGCTACGCGTTGGGCGGCTCATCGGCCCTCGACGTGCTTCAGGCCCGCACGGACCTGGTCTCTGCCGAAAGCCAATACACGGACGCGCTGGCGGCCGCTGATGCAGCGCAGGCAGATCTCGAACGCGCCGTGGCAGCCCCCTTATCGGATTTCCGTTCCGGAGCGTCCCATGAGAAGTAGCCGACGACGAGCATTCAAGTCGCTCTTGCCTGTCGTTGGAGCAGCCTTCGTTGCCACTGGTTGTGGTCGGTCGAGCCCGTCCGCGCAGACCGCCGACGCTGGCGGCACGACGAGCGCCAATGCCACGGGCGATGCCGCGCATCGCTCCTCATTTTTTCTCACGGAGGAGCAGCGCGCGCGGATCAATACGGTCACCGTCACACCGTCGCGCTTTCGACCAACCGTCGTGACGACCGGCACAGCCGCGTTTGACGGCGACCGATCGACCCCCGTCCTGACGCAGATCTCCGGTCCGGTCGCTCAGATCCTGGTGACGACAGGGACGGCCGTGAAGCCGGGGACGCCGCTGGCGACCGTGACATCCCCCGATTTCGCGCAGGCGGTCGCCACCTTCCAAAAGGCCCAGACCACCCTGCGCAACGCCACTCGGATCGCTCTCCTCGATGAGCAGCTGTACAAGGCGGACGCCATCGCGCGCAGCGATCTCGACCAGGCGCGCTCCGACTCGGCATCGGCGTGGGCTGACCGGGATGCGGCCGTCCAGCAGATGGTGGCACTCGGTATGGATTCGACCACCATCGCCGAGATCCGCGAGGGACGACCAGTGCCGGCCACGCCAGGCATCATCCGGGCGCCGATCGCCGGCATCGTGGTGGAAAAGCTCATCAATCCTGGCGAAGTCGTGCAGGCCGGACAGACCCAGGCCTTCACGATCGCCGACCTCTCATCGATGTGGGTGATGGCCAATGTCTTCGGGTCGAATCTGGGAGAGGTCTCGCGAGGCGAGCCCGCGTCGGTGACCAGCGACGCCTGGCCCGACACCCTGCATGGGCGGGTCGACTACGTCGCCGCGATCGTGGACACCGCGACGCGCGCCACTGGCGTTCGCATCGTCGTGCCGAACTGGCACGAATTACTCAAACGCGACATGTACGTACGGATCGGGATCGAGGCTGCCCGGGCGCGCGAGGGCATCCTCGTGCCCGTGGCGTCGGTGCTGCGGGACGAGGAGGATCTGCCGTTTGTCTTCGTCGCGCAGTCGGATGGCGGATACGACCGCCGCTCCGTGACGCTGGGCTCGAGGATCGGTGACCAGTATGAGGTCACGGAGGGGGTCGCGAGCGGCGATCGCGTCGTTACCGATGGCGCACTGTTCATTCAGTTCGCGGAGAATCAGTGACCGAGGATCGCCGGCCGCTGGATCCCGCCGACCTGGGGGCGAGCGAAGACCCCGACTACGACACGGAATCGGCAATCGAGCCGGCGATCGGGGCCCCGGTCAGCGTCATCAATCGACTCGTTCGCGCGGCGCTTGGCCAGCCGTTGCTGGTGACGTTGCTGGCTCTCACGCTGATCGGTCTGGGCATCTGGTCGTTCACGCGGCTGCCGGTGGACGCGTATCCCGATCTGTCGCCACCGATGGTGGAGATCATCACGCAGTGGCCGGGCCGAGCCACGGAGGAAGTCGAGCGACTCATCACCGTCCCCGTCGAGATCGGGATGAACGGGATCCCGCAGCTCCGCGTCGTGCGCTCGATCTCGTTGTACGGCCTCTCGGACGTCATCATGACGTTTCAAGACGGCGTCGACCCGTATTTCGCGCGGGAGCAGGCCTACCAGCGGCTCAACGACATTACGCTGCCGAACGGCGTCTCGCCGAGCATCGCGCCGCTGTCGTCGCCCTCGGGGCTCGTCTATCGCTACGTCCTGCAGAGCAGCGATCGCAGCGCCATGGATCTCAAGACGATCGATGATTGGGACATCTCCAAGGTGTATCGCGCCGTTCCGGGCGTCGCGGACCTCTCGCCGCTCGGCGGACCGACGATGCAGTACCAGGTCGTCATCGACCCGACCAAATTGGCAGGCGCCGGCCTGACGGTCCCGATGGTCTCCGCCGCGCTCGCGGCGAACAACGACAACTCGGGCGGCGGGTTCTATTCCGAGGGCGGGCAGTTCTACTACATCCGCGGTTTGGGCCGTGTCGCCACGCCCCAGGACATCGCCAACATCGTGGTGGCCGTCAAGGACGGCACCCCGATTCTGATCAAGAACATCGCTCAGGTCGTCATCGGGTACGCGCCGCGCCTCGGGCAGTTCGGCTATGACAGCGCCGACGATGCCGTCGAGGGCGTGATTCTCATGCGCACCGGCGAGCAGGCCCAGACGGTGCTCCAGCGGGTCGAAGTCGCCACTGACCAACTGAACCGCACCCTACCACACGACGTCCACATCGAGCCGTTCTACGACCGCAGCGACCTGATTCATCTCACCACGCGTGTCGTCGAGGGCAATCTGCTCCGCGGCATCGTACTGGTGATCGTGGTCCTCGTCTTCTTCCTGTATGACGTACGGTCCGGCCTGATCGTGGCCACCACGATTCCGCTCTCCCTGCTGTTCGCCTTCATCTGCCTGGACCTGCGCCACATCCCGGCGAACCTGCTGTCCATCGGGGCGATCGACTTCGGCATCCTCGTCGATGCGTCTGTCGTGATGGTGGAGAACATCCATCGCCAGCTCGCGAACCGAGAGGGCACCTCGTATTCGGTGCGCGACGTGGTCGCCGGTGCGGCAGCGCAGGTGGATCGGCCGATCGTCTACGCGGTCGCGGTGATCGTCACGGGATTCCTGCCGATCTATGTCCTCTCCGGCCCTTCCGGCCGGCTCTTCAAGCCGATGGCAGACACCATGATTTATGCCCTCATCGGCTCGCTGTTGCTGGCACTCACCGTGATCCCGGTGCTCTGTCTGTTCGTGCTTCGCGGTGGCGTGCGCAACCGGCGCAACGCGGTCTTCGAGTGGGTTCGCTCCCACTATGCGCAGGCCCTGCAGTGGTGTCTCGCCCGCCCCCGGCTGACGCTCGGGGCATCGCTCGGTCTCCTCCTCCTCACGATTCCGTTGTGGCTGTCGCTCGGTGCCGAGTTCATGCCCAAGCTCGACGAGGGCGCCCTGTGGGTCCGGGCCACGATGCCCTACACGATTTCCTTCGACGAATCGCGCCGCATCGTGCCGCAGATCCGTACGGTCCTGCACTCCTTCCCCGAAGTCACGGTGGTGGCCGACGAGCATAGCCGCCCGGATGATGGCACCGACCCCACCGGCTTCTTCAACGCGGAGTTCTACGTCGGTCTGAAGCCCTACAACGAGTGGACAGGACCGTACCACACCAAGCAGGCGTTCATCGACGCGGTGAACCGGAAGCTGCAGGTCTTTCCGGGCATCACGTTCAACTACACGCAGCCGGCGGAAGATGCCGTCGACGAGGCGGAGACGGGTCTCAAGAGCTCCCTCGACGTGAAGATCTTCGGCCCCGATCTCTCCGTCCTCGAGGAGCGCGGAAAGGTCGTCAAGCACATCATGGAGCGCGTCCGCGGCATCACCCACACGACGCTCGTGCAGGAGCTCGGCCAACCCGCACTGACCGTCGACATCGACCGCGACAAAATCGCCCGGTACGGCATCAACGTCGCGGACGTCAATGGGCTGATCGAAGCCGCGGTCGGCGGCCAGGCGGCGACGCAAGTCGTCCAAGGCGAAAAGCTGTTCGACCTCATTGTGCGCTTGGCGCCGCAGTACCGCGAGACGCCGCAGGCGATTGGCAACATCCTGGTGGCGACTCCGAACGGCCAGCAGATCCCGATCCGCGATCTCGCGACGATTGCGATCTCGACTGGGGCGGCCTTCATCTACCGCCAGGACAACTCGCGCTACATCGGCATCCAGTATTCGGTCGACGGTCGAGACCTGGCGAGCGCCGTGGAGGAAGCACGCGCGGACGTTGACCGGGAAGTCAAGCTGCCACAGGGCTATCGCATGGTGTGGGGTGGCGAGTACCAGGAATACACGGCCTCACGCGCCACGCTCCGCGTGGTGCTGCCGGTCACGCTGGCCCTCATTCTCGCGGTCTTGTTTGCACTGTACCGGAACTTCAAGTTCCCGCTGATCACATTGCTCGGGGTCGTGTTGTCCGACCCAATCGGTGGAGTGCTCGCGCTCTCCGTCACCCATACGCCGGTCTCGGTGTCATCGGCCATTGGCTTCCTCGCACTGTTCGGGGTGTCGGTGCAAACGGCCGTCGTGTACATCTCCTACGCCAACGAGCTGCGGCTGGGCGGCATCGGCATACAGGACGCGGCGCGGCGGGCCGCCCTGTTGCGGCTCCGGCCGATCCTGATGACCGCGCTCGTCGCAGCGCTCGGCCTGCTGCCCGCCGCACTCGCCACCGGTGTCGGCACCGACACGCAGCGGCCGTTCGCGCTCGTGATCGTCGGAGGCCTCTTCTCGCGACTGGTGATCAGCATATTCATCATGCCCGTCCTGTACGAGATGGTCGCACGTGATGGTGACTACCTTGCAGTCTGACCTGGCTGGCGGTCGGCCAGCCCCCCAACCGGAGAGCCGTTCACTATGAAGCGCAGAGAATTTTTGGTGTCGTCGGCCCTGGGCTCCGCGGGCCTCGCGTCGTCCGCGTTCGGCACGATCGGCGTGAGTCATCGGGCGCTGGCGGAGCTGATGTCGGCGCCACGGCGCGCTGCTGCGGGCCCACGGAAGATCCTCATTGCTGGCGGAGACTACAACACACCGTTCATCCGCTACATGGCACAGCTCACCGGAAAGCCGCGGCCGCGTCTCTGCTATCTCCCGACGGCGTCGGCTGACCGGCCTGAGGGCTCGATTGCCTGGTTCCGAACCTGTTCAGCAGTCGACGTCGAGCCGTTCGTACAGGAGAGCTTCATCAGCAGCTATCGGCAGAGCCAGGGATGGGATGACGTACTGCTCTCCATGGACGGCATCGTCGCCTCCGGTGGGAACACGCTAAACCAACAGGCCATCTGGAAAGCCCAGGGCATCGACGCCGTGCTGCGAGAGGCTTGGGATCGGGGCATCGTCCTCGGCGGGGCCAGCGCCGGGTCGTTGTGCTGGTTTGAGGAGGGGACGACCGATTCGCGTCCGAAGCAGCTGTCCACGGTCCAATGCCTGGGGTTCATCAAGGGCAGTCACTCTCCGCACTACGACCACGAGCCACAGCGCCGTCCGCTGTATAAGCAGCTCATCAGCTCGGGCCAACTGAAGCCGGGCTACGCGTGTGACAACGACGCCGGGATCTACTTCGAGGACACCGAGGTCAAGCGAGTCGTGCACACGCGCGCCGATGCCAAGGTCTATTACGTGAGCATGGTCGGCGGCCAGATCAACGAGAAGGAGATGGAACCAGAGATGATCTCCTAGGAGACATGTGCGCATGAAGACGCTCGCCTTCGGTCTCGGTCTCATACTGCTGGCCGGTTGCGCGCCGCACACCGCGCGCGGCCCGACGCCGGAAGACGTGTCGCGCTGGCAGCAAGAGGCCAGCCGTGTCACGATCATCCGAGATGATTGGGGCATCCCTCACGTGTATGGGAAATCCGATGCCGATGCAGTCTTTGGCCTCATGTACGCGCAGGCCGAGGACGACTTCAATCGCGTCGAGACGAATTACATCAACGCGATGGGACGGCTCGCCGAGACCGAGGGCGAGTCGGCGATCTATCGGGATCTGCGCATGAAGATGTACATCGATCCCGACTCGATGAAGGCGCTCTACGCGACCAGCCCCGACTGGCTGAAGGGCCTCATGGATGCTTTTGCCGACGGTCTCAACTTCTACCTCTACAAGCATCCCGAAGTCACACCACGCGTCATCACGCATTTCGAGCCGTGGATGGCGCTCACCTTCAGCGAGGGCAGCATCGGCGGCGACATCGAGCGCATCAACTTGCAGGAGCTGCAGGATTTTTATAGTGCCTCTCCCACCGTCGCGGCGCAGCGCAGTTCGCCTACGATCGTCGCGCAAGCTGACAACGACACGGCGATGCGCGAGCCATCGGGATCAAACGGCATCGCGATCGCCCCGTCAAACACGAAGGATCACCACGCGCTCCTTGTGATCAACCCCCATACCTCCTTTTTCTTCCGCGCCGAAGTACAGGACGTCAGCGAGGAGGGACTCGACGCGTACGGCGCGGTGACGTGGGGTCAGTTCTTCGTGTACCAAGGGTTCAACACTCGGATCGGGTGGATGCACACCTCGAGTGGCGTGGACGCGGTCGACCGATACCTGGAGACGGTCGTGAAGAAGGGCGACCAGTTTGACTACCGGTACGGTGGCGAGGATCGTCCCATGGTCGTGAGCCATATCACCGTCCCCTACACGACGGCGTCCGGGATGGAGCAGAAGCAGTTCACGGTCTATCGGACGATCCACGGTCCGATCATCGGACGCATGGGTGACAAGTGGGTGAGCATCCGCATGATGCAGGATCCGCAGCACGCGCTGATCCAATCCTACACGAGGACGAAGGCGAAGAGCTACGCCGCGTTCAAGCAGACGATGGAGCTACACACCAATTCGTCGAACAACACGATCTTCGCGGATGCCGACGGCGACATCGCCTACTTCCATGGGAACTTCATCCCACGGCGGAACCCGAAGTTCGATTGGACGCAGCCCGTCGATGGGAGCGACACGGCCACTGATTGGCACGGTCTCCTGTCCGTGGACGAAAGCCCGAACCTCCTGAACCCTGCGAGCGGGTGGCTCTACAACAGCAACAACTGGCCGTGGTCGGCAGCGGGCCCGAGCAGTCTGAAGCGAGCGGACTATCCGGCGTACGTCGAGACCGGCCGGGAAGAGAGCCCGCGTGGAGTCCACGCGGTCCGACTTCTCTCGGCGCAGAAGGATTTCACGCTACCTTCGCTCATGGCGGCGGCGTACGACAGCTACCTGCCGGCGTTTGCCCGCATGATCCCGTCGCTCCTACACGCGTACGACTCGACCCCCGCGCGCGATCCGCTCAAGGCCAAATTGGCGCCAGAGATCGCCGTGCTCCGTAAATGGGATTATCGGTGGGCGGCGAACTCGGTGCCGACATCGCTCGCCGTCTATTGGGGCCAGGAAGTGGGGCAGCACGTGATGGCGGCGGCCCGGCAGGCCAAGATCTCCATGTACGACTACGTCGTCACCCAGACGACGCCGCAGGAACGCCTCGCGGCGCTGGCTGCCGCTTCGGACACACTTACAAACGACTTCGGCACGTGGAAAGCACCGTGGGGTGACATCAACCGCTTCCAGCGGCTGAACGACGACATCGACCCGACGTTCACCGACTCCGGAGCAAGCATTCCCGTCCCATTCACCTCGTCGGTCTGGGGATCGCTGGCATCGTTCGGGGCGCGCCGGTACCCGGGCACGAAGAAGATGTACGGGACCTCGGGGAACAGCTTTGTCGCGGTCGTGGAATTCGGCGACAGCGTGCACGCACGAGCGGTCACGGCCGGTGGTGAGAGCGGAGATCCCTCGTCGAAGCACTTCGACGACGAGGCGCTCCGCTACAGCACAGGCAATCTGCGGGATGTCTATTACTACCGGTCACAGCTCGCAGGGCACACGGAGCGAGAATATCATCCGGGGGACTAGGTCAGGGACTTGTCCCGAGCCACTAGCCTTTTCGCGCGCTCGAGCAAAAGCGTCCGCTCCCGCATGTTCTGCGTGAGGGATGCCGCGCGCTCGAGCTCCGTTCGCGCCTCGCTCGCGCGACCCAATTTCACCAGCAGGTCGGCGCGGACGGCAGGCAGGAGGTGCGCCCGCGCGAGTGCTGGGTCCGACGCCAGTGCATTCACCAGGTCGAGTGCCATGGCCGGGCCGAAAGCGTACGCGACGGCAACCGCGCGGTTGAGCTCCACCACGGGTGAGGGCTGGAGCTGAGCCAGGGCGTCGTAGAGCGCGACGATCCGGGCCCAATCCGTCTCGTTTCCCGTTCGCGCGCGCGCGTGGCACGCCGCAATCGCCGCTTGCAGGGCATACGGACCCAAACTCGCCCTCAAGGATTCGGCGCGGTCGAGTGCCGCCAGGCCCCGACGGATGAGGATGTGATTCCAGCGCGATCGATCCTGGTCGAGCAGTAACACCGGTGCTCCGGAGGAGTCGACGCGCGCGCTGAAGCGACTCGCCTGGATCTCCATGAGTGCGACGAGGCCATGCACTTCGGCTTCCTCGGGCATGAGTCCCGCCAGGATGCGACCGAGTCGGAGCGCCTCCTCACAGAGGGCGGGTCGCATCCAGTCATCTCCCGCCGTGGCCGAATAGCCTTCGTTGAAGATGAGATAGATCACCTCCAGGACCGACGAGAGCCGGGCAACCAGCTCGGGGCCGCGAGGCGCTTCGAACGGCACCCGCGCCGCTGCCAATGTCCGCTTGGCGCGCACGATCCGCTGGGCGATCGTGGGCTCTGGAGTCAGAAACGCGCGCGCGATCTCCACAGTCGTGAGGCCGCCCAGGAGGCGCAGTGTGAGAGCGACACGCGCCTCTCGAGCGAGCACGGGGTGGCTACAGGTGAATACCAGGCGTAACACGTCATCACCAATGTGATCGTCGAGCGCAGCGTCGAGTGCCCCCACGGTCGCCTCCTGACGTGCCTGCATGTCGCGATCGAGCTCCTCGTGCTTCCTGCCGACGCGTGCATTCCACCGCAACACGTCGATGGCCCGGCGCTTGGCGGCCGCCATGAGCCAAGCACCCGGGTTGTTCGGGATACCCGTAGACGGCCACTGCTGCAACGCGGCGATGAGTGCATCCTGCGCGAGGTCTTCGGCAACCCCGATGTCGTGCACGACGCGCGCGAGGGCGCCGACGATCTTGGCCGACTCGATCCGCCAGACCGCCTCGACGGCCTCGTGCGTGGCGGACGTGGTCATGGCTCTAAGACACCCGGCCCGGGTCCCCGAGGATGGCGCACGGCTCGAGTCACGCCGGCGACGTCGCCGCGTCCGACTTCACATCCTCGCAATCGGCCAACGCGCGTTGGACGTCTTTCGGGAAATCCGAGAACTCCAGCACCTGTCGAATCTCGATCACTTCGTTATCCGAACCTGGGCACCGCTTTGCCCACTCGATGGCTTCGTCCTTCGATCTCGCCTGAATCATCCAGAATCCACCCAGCACCTCTTTGACCTCGGCGAACGGTCCGTCAGTCACCGTGGCCTTGCCGTCGGAGAATGACACTCGCGCACCCCCCAGTGACGGTGGGTGCAGACCGTCGAGGGCCAACAGCACACCCGCCTTCTGCAACGTCTCATTGTACTTCCGCATCCTGTTGATGGACTTGACATCCGGAAGAGTGCCCGGCTGAGCCTGGTCGTAGCCTTGGGGCATCATCAGCATCATGAATCGCATTGTCCACCTCCAATTGGTTGCCATGAAAAGTCAAGGCCCGGTTCGGCGTATCCACGCCGGCCTTCAGACATACGTCGCACGAGGGGGGCAAAAATCGACACCCCGGAATTACCCGCGCCTTGCCGCCGCCCATGAGTACTCGCATAATGGCGTGTCGTGCGGACGGTGTCGCCCCCGCAAGGGCGACGCATGCGTCGCCCCTCCGCGCGAGCCACCGCCCTTCCTTCATTGAGGGACTCCATGACCCGGGTCGTCACCATCGCCGTCGTCGCAGCGACGACGGCTCTCACCGCCGCGTGCAGCCCTGGTACGCCGGCCGCGCCGGCCGCCGAATCGGCGTCCAGCGCACCCACCGTACCCCCCGCGTTCGTGTCCGTTGCCCCGCTCAACGTGGCGCAGCTGGACAGCATGATCCGCAGGACCGTCGCGGCGAAGCACCTCGTCGGCCTCAACGCCGGTGTGGCACAGAACGGTCAGATCGTGCTCGCGAAAGGATATGGCCTGCGCACCCTCGGCGGACACGACTCCGTCACGGCCACGACCATGTTTGCGATCGGCTCCGTTACGAAGCAGTTCACCTGCTCCGCCGTGCTGACACTAGCGCACGACGGGAAGCTCTCGATGAGCGACCCGGTTGCCAAATACTTCCCCGATCTGACCCGAGCCTCGGACATCACCCTGCTCGAGCTGGGACAGCACGTCTCGGGATACCGAGACTTCTATCCGCTCGACTTCGTGGATCGTGAGATGCAGCACGACGAGACCGCGGACAGTGTCATCGACGAATACGCGAAACGCCCCCTGGATTTCGACCCGGGGACGCGGTGGTCGTACAGCAACACGAACTTTCTGATTCTGGGACGCGTCGTCGAGAAAGTCAGTGGCGAGAGCTTTGGGGCGTTCTTGACCCAGCACTTCTTCACACCTCTCGGCATGCAACACACGGCGTATGAGCCGCCACACGGTGCACCAGGAGAGGCAACCGGATATACGAGCTTCGCCTTTGGCCCACCCATTCCGGCGGCGCCGGAAGGCCGTGGCTGGGCGAGCAGCGCCGGGGCGATCTATTCCACGCCGACCGACCTCCTCACGTGGGATCTCGGCCTCGTCGATGGAAAGGTGCTCGCCCCCGAGGGGTATCGAACGCTCACGACGCCGCGGCACCTCACCGATGGTCGCTCGACCGGGTACGGGTGTGGCGAAGGTGTCCACGAAACCGGCCCCGCGATCATTCTGGAGCACGGTGGCGCGGTCAGCGGATTTGTGGCGGAAAACATTGTCGTGCCCGCCACGCGCTCGGCGATCGTCATGCTCGCCAACACCGACTTTGCGTCACTTGCGGCACTCAACGACTCGATCCTCCAGAGGCTCCTCCCGCGCACCGACGTGCCCACGATCCAAGGTCCGCCGGCAGCGGACGCCGCCCGAACGTTCCTGACCGCGCTGCAACAGGGTCGCGTCGACCGCTCAACGCTCAGCGATGACTACAGCGCGTTTCTCACGCCTGCACTCGTGGCCGGCGCTCACGCGTCGCTGCGCCCGATCTCGGCCGTCGAAGTCACAGCGACGAGCGAGCGCGGTGGGATGGAAGTCGCACAAATCAAGTTCAAGACCGGATCGGACCTCGAGAAAGCCATCATGTATCGATCGCCGGATGGAAAGATCCAGGAGGTGCTCTTCCAGCGAGAATAGCCCGGGAGACGACCCGGGGCACGCACCGTGCAGAGTGAGCGTTGACCGTGGAGGGTTGGCTCGCCGCCGCCGCGCAGCCCACGGTTGTGGTCGGGTTGCTCGCGCCAAGCCTCATCTATGCGTGGGGCGTGCGCCGCCTCTGGCGCGACGCCGGCCACGGTCGGGGCGTGACGCGGCGGCAGGCCATCCTGTTCGCGAGCGGCATCATCGTCCTCGGAGCCGCGCTCCTGTCGCCGCTCAATGTGCGCGCCGACGATTCGTTCTCCGCCCACATGGTGCAGCACCTGCTCATCATCTGCATCGCCGCGCCACTGCTGGTCCTCGGCGTACCTGGCATCGCCTTTCTCTGGGCACTCCCCCGCCCGGCGCGTGCATCCTTCGGTCGACATTGGGGCGAGCGGGGACCGATACGAGGCGTACTGGCCTTCCTCGGAACCCCGGCGGTTGCCTGGATGCTGCACGCGCTCGCACTCGCGTTCTGGCACGTGCCGGGTCCATACGACTGGGCGTTGGCTCACGCCACAGTCCACGCGGCCGAGCATTGCAGCTTTCTGCTCACGGCGTGTCTCTTTTGGTGGATCGTCCTGCCAGGGACAGGGAGTCGGCGCCTCGGCTATGGAGCCGCCGTCTTGTACGTGACTGCTATGGGCATGGTCATGGGTATCTACGGGGCCGTCCTCACCTTTGCCCCGCACGTGTGGTACGCACCGTACGCCGCTCGCGCCGCGGCAGGCGCACTCACACCGCTCGCCGACCAACAACTAGGTGGCGTCATCATGTGGATTCCGACCAGCATCGTCTACCTCGGCGCCGCGCTGTGGTGCTTCGCGGCATGGCTCAAAGTCGAAGCGGGCCGGCATGACGGCGAGGGACTAGGGTCTAGCCCCTAGCCACCAGGCCCCTACAGTCCCAGCAGCCGCGCAGCGTTGCCGGACGCAATCTTGGCCTTGGCAGCCGGATCGATCGGCAGCGAGTCCAGAAACTGGCGGCCTTGCGACGTCGCGCTGTATGGATAGTCGACGGAGAACATGAGTCGGTCCACGCCGACGACGCTCAGCGCACATTCGAATGGAGGATTCGTAAAGTACCCGCTCGTTGTCACGTAGAAGTGATCGTGGAAGTAGTCGGCCACCGCGCGTGGGAGGCGCTTGACGCGCGACAGGACCGCATCTGCTCTCGCGAGCGAGAACGGCAGGTCCTCGCCCATGTGACCGATGATCATCTGCACGCGCGGATAGCGCTCGAACACGCCGGCAACGATGAGGCGAAGCACGTGGAGGCCAGTCTCCGTATGCCATCCCCAGCCCGCGATGGACAACAGCATGCCGTAGGGGTCGGGGAGGCCGCTGAAGTATGCGTCTCGGACGGGCGGCGGCGGCGGCGCCGGGTGCAAATAGATTGGCACACCCAGGCGCTGTGCCGTCTCGAAGAGGGGTGCGAACTTCGGTTGGTCCAGAAACAGCCCGTTGGTCGTGCCGTTGACGAGCGCACCTTTGAAGTGCAACTGCTCCACACAGCGCGCGAACTCGAGTGCGGCACGATCCGCGTCTTGCAATGCGAGCGTTGCGAACGCAGCGAAACGATCTGGATGCGCATGCACCGCTTCTGCGAGACGGTCGTTGGTCGCACGTGCAATCGCCGTGGCGGTGTCGGGATCCAGCAAGTCCATGCCGCTACCCGCGAGTGAGAGTACCTGCATGTCTATGCCCGCAACGTCCATGTCGGCGAGCCGTCGCTCCCCGAGATCCAGGAGCCGCGCACGGACATCTGCCATGTCCCGCCCCCCAATGTCAGTGACGCCGGCCTTCGTGAGTGCGCCGAGGAACTCCGGCGTCGTCATGTGCTCTTCGAGTGTGATAGTCCGCATGATTTGGCAATGGGTGACGGGTCGACTGTCGAACTCATTTGGATGACGCAACTTCCCCGCCGATCAACGCGCGGCGATGACCGCGGCTGGAGGCGGGCAGGGTTTTGGCAGAGAGCGCTAACGCACGCAGGAGTGGCCGAGCACGCTACAAGGAGACGAGCGCGGGCGGTTGGCTCCGCAATGCCGCCGTGCTCGGTATAGAGCGGCCGTTACGCGGTGGACTTGCGCCGCAACAAACGCTTGCACAAATCCCCAACGACCCTTCCCGTCGCAGGTCGGACCTTCGTGGCCGGTGTTTGCCGGCAAGGACACACGTATGCGCTCTCCTCGGGACATGCACTCGCATCTCGCCCACCCTCGTACCGTCCTCGCGGCCGCCAGCGTGGCGGTCGTGGGCCTGCTGTTGGCCGCCTGTGCAGGCGACGCACCCACCGCCGTCGGCAGCAGCACAGACAATGACACCCCGGATGTCACCACGGCGGACCTGAATATCCCGGCAGGAAACCATGCCGGCACGACGGCGACTCACTCGCTGATTAAGACACTGCCTACTGTCCAGCTGATGCAAGGGAAGGAAGGCAACGTCGCATCGTCTGGCGCCTCCACAAACTCGCCATGGGACATGACGTTCTTTGGCGGTCCGGTCGTCACGGGCGCGCGGTCCTGGAACATCTACGTCAACTGCACGACGACACCGGCCCAGTGCTGGGGTACGGGCAACCTGACGCCCGCATCGTATCTGGTGGATCTCAACATCAGCAGCTTGATCCAGGTCGATAATCAGTACAACGACGAGAACAATGCCGGCAAGTACAGCGTGTCTCAGTTGAAGACGACCTACACGTTCACCGACCATACGGCACAGATGTCGGACATCTTCGAGATCGTGTACGCCGCCACGGTACAGACCGGGGATGTCGGCTATGACAACATCTACCACGTCTTCCTGCCCCAGGGCACCGATATGTGCATGTCGGCGACCGAATGCTACTCGCCTGACAATTCCAGCACCTTCGTCTTCTGTGCGTTCCACGGCAGCGTGGACCTGCCCTCCGGCCATGCGCTGTACACGGTGGAGCCGTACCAAGCCGTGTCCGGCTGCCCGCTCCCCACGCAAACGCGAGTCATCGACGCAACCGCTTCGACGCTGTCGCACGAGTTCTTCGAAACGATCAGTGATCCGGATCTCAATGCCTGGTTCAACGCGCTGACCGGCAACGGAATGAGCGACGAGTGCTTCGGGTTCCGCTTCCCGAACCACGTCGGTCAGCACACCTACGTGGTGCAAGAAGAGTATTCGAACCAGATTCAGGACTGCACGAACGGCGGACACTGAGGACGAGCCACGAGCGCTGGCGCGCCCGAGAACGTAGACCTACGGAAAGTAGAGCGGAGTCCATCGCGATCCGTGCCATGGACCCGTAGGGGCGACGCATGCGTCGCCCCTAGGACGCCGCACCGGCCGCAGCGTGCCTGTCACGCGGCCGGTCATGGCGACGCGTGCGTCGCCCTTCGTCAGTTCCAGTAAGACTCCAACGAGCCACGCCGGCGGACGTCGAGCGTGACGCAGTGGAACCCTCCGCCGAGCGTGCGCGCATGTCGCAAGTGGAGTGGGAGCGTGTCGATCCCGCGACGCTCCAGCTGCCGGATGATCGCGTGCTGACGACCGTCGACTATCGCGAGTGACGGATTGACCATGAGGAGATTCAATCCCACCCACTTCGACGAGAGCTGCGGACAGGCGCACGGTCGGCCATCGACCAGGTCATCAACGTAGACCACGTCCCAACCACGCAGCATGGGCGGGAGGTTGTCCTCCGTGACGAACGGTGCCGGCACGAACACGAGCCCCGGCCGTACCAGGACAATTGTCGTGTCGATGTGCATCGTGTTGCGCAACCGATCGAGCGGATGCACACGGAAGTCTGGCCCGAGGGTCTGGCTGAGCCACCGGGCGCCAAGGTGGTTCCCGCTGTCCGAGACCAGGTAGAAGAGATCACGGCCACACCGAGCCACGTTGGCCGCATCGAACAACGGCTCGCTCTCGTCGATCGCAATCCGGAACCCATCGGACGGGCGGTAGACCGCATCCAGGAGTCGCGGGCGAGGCGCGCTGATCCACCGTGCGCCGGCGCGGAGATAGTCGATGAGGAGGTGCCGATAGGCGAGATTCTCGAACTGACGCGCCCGCAGCACCATAGGTGCCTCAATGACCGTGTCTCCGACCACTAAGAGACTGTCGCGCGGGCAGTAGTTGAACAGCCCGTCGCTCTCCCAGTCGGGCGTGCGGTAGACGCGCGCGTGGTTCATCGGGCACGGCCGTCGGACAATGACGCCAAGCTTCGTCAACTCGTCGGCCAGGATGTCGAGATCCTCTGCCGTCTCCTCGATTGCTCGTCGGCAAAACGGTCCGCTCGGGATGTCCGCCATGTGCTGGAGCTCAGCGAACTCCAGGGCGTGCAGGCCGGGGTCAGGCTGCGGGACGCGCGCCCCTTCGACGCGGCCGACGATGACCTCTTCCAGCGGATCCCACTCATTGAACGCGCTCACTGCGCTCATGGGAGGCCTCTGTCGCTCCATAGCTTATCGACCGCGTGCCCGATCGGTGATCGCCAGCTCGAGCAGTCGCTGCACGAACCCGTCGAACCCCATTCCGGCCACCTCAGCCATCAGATAGAGTGAGGCAACCGGCGACAGATCCGGGTTCGGGTTGACATCCAGCACATGGAGCCCATCCTGCTCGTCCATCCGGATGTCGAGGCGCGTACAGCGCTGGACACCAAAGACCTCGCATGTCCGCCGGGCCAAGGCTTGCAGCCGTCCACTGAGCGCGTCACTGATGGGCGCGGGGCACACGCGGTGAACGCCCTGAAACTCCACGCTCTCGTACTTCCACTTCGTTTCATAGCCGATCATGCGTGGCCGATCGCAGGGTAACGCGGAGAAGTCGACCTCGACGATCGGCAACATCTCCCCGCCGAGCATACCGATCTCGAACTCTCGGCCGCCCACGAAGGTCTCGACCAGGACCGGCTCCTCGAACCGCTCATGCAGCGCGCGAACGCGCTCGGCCAGCTGCAAACGTCCCCTGGTGGGCGCCGCACACGGAATCCCCACACTGCCATCTTCCAGCGTTGGCTTCGCGATCCATGGCGCGCGCGGCAAGGCGTCGGGCAGCTCACCCTGCAAAGAGACCGCGTAGCAAGGCGTCGGGATGCCGGCCTGAGCGAATAGGGCCTTTGCTCGGGCCTTGTCACGGGCAAACATCAGCGTCTCGGGCGATTCCGACGTGTGTGGGATTTGAAGGAGGTCGAGCAACGCCGTGACCTGTGCCTCGCTCGCCGGGTCGGTCGGCGCCGGTTGGCCGAGATGAAAGACGACATCTGGGCGCTGCGAGTCCAGGTGGTCGACGAGCGCGGGCACTCCCATCGTAAACGAGGCGCGTCGCGAACGGTGCCCCAAGCGCTCGAGCGTCGGCTCGAGGGCGTCGACCACCTCCGAGACGAACAGGAACGTCTCATGCCCGTCTGGGTGGGCCGCGAGCTCACTCGCGTCATCCAGCAAAAGGACGATGTCGAGGGCCTCGGTACGAATACCCGTAGCTGTCACGATCCAACCCTCCAGGCTCGTTGCGCGGAACTGCTAAAGCGGACGCGACTCAGCGCCACCCGTGGAGCACGCATGGCGACGACGGCCAGCAGCAACAGTCCGCTGCTCGTTGCAATCAGGACACCCGTCGCCCCGGACCAGCTGAATGCCAGGCCTACGCCCGCGTATGCGAGTGGCGTGACGGCAGCGCCGAACGTCTCGACGACGCCGAAGAACCGCCCCTTCATCACGAGCGGCACCACTTCCTGGAACAGCACGTTCGACAGGCCCATCAACATGGCGACACACGCGCCCATGACGGCGATGTCGGGAACCATCACGTAGAGATTGTTCATGCGCGCCAGCACCGCCATCGCGATGCCGAGGACCACGAGCGCGGCCACGGTCCGGCCATACAGCTGCCGGGTCGCATCACGGAAGCTGAGTGCAACGGCGGTCGCGATCGCGCCGACGGAGAAGGTCGACTCGAGCACTGCCACCCATCCCACGCTGCCCCCGTGCACCGACTTCACGAGCATCGGGATGAGCACCAGCAAGGGAACGATGAGGAACAGCTCACCGATGTAGATGCCGACAAACGCCGCGAATGGACGGCGACTCACGATGTAGGCCATCCCCTCGCGAAGTTCGGCAAGGTAGGAGTGCGAGGGGTCCCGCCCAGCGAACGCGTTCCCGCGGAGCCGCAGCAGACAAAGTCCGGCAACCAGGTAGAGCCCCGCATTGATCGCGACGGCGACGGCAAAACCAGCCGTCCACAGCGCGATCGCCGACAGCGCGGCGGCGATCACGTTGGAGAATTCGACCGTCATTGCCTGCAACGCCGCGGCGCGCGACAACCGCGTGCTACTCACCGACTGCGACAGCGCGGCGGCGGCGGCGGCCTCGAAGATGGGCACCATGGCCCCGATCGCCAACGCTGCGACGCAGAGACGCGCAAATGAGAGCGTGCCGAGGGCAATGAGCGCAGCGACTACAGCGACGATGACCGTTTGAAGGAGCGTCGCGACGATCATGCACCACTTCTTGTTCACGCGATCGATCAGCGGGCCGACCAGCGCTCCCACCACGACAATGGACACTGATTCTAGTGTCAGCAGCGTCCCGAGATGGGCTCCATTCGGATGCGGCCCTGCCAGCAGCCACCAGGCAAACGTCAGCGCAAAATACCGCTCCGCCACCTTGACCATCACGTCTCCGAGAAACAGCCGTCGGAAGTCCGGAGACGTCACCAACGGATGCCCCTCAAACGCGACCGGCACGCGCGGCGCTCGTTTGGTACGCGCGGCGGAACCCGTGGCGGCCGGCGGCAGGACGACGGCGATCCGATCGTCACCCCGAGTAACGGCGGCCGGCACGGTACGGGAGGGATCGTCCACCCACATGACCGTCGGCATCAGGGTCGCTCCACCGGAGATTCGGGAACCATGGGCAAACGTCGCGGGCGACGTGGAACGAAGCCGGTCGCCGCACACGTGCCTGGCGCGCATGATGGCCGGCGCTGTCTTGCGACTCCAGTACTTTGTTTCGATTGCACCGATAGGTCGCAGCTATTGCACGACTTCGGGCTGGCACGACGGGTGTCGCAAGCCGCAACGCCCGCACTCTGGATAGATTCCCGCGGCACGCCTGGCATGTTGGGTGCACTGTATCCACCCGATCCCTGGTAAACGCAGGGGCCACCCACTTCCGAGATCACACGCATGGCAAACCTCTCGCTGCACCAATGTACCACCGTCGCAATGGGCGCCCTCGCCGCGATCGTGGTCCTCTCCGCCCCAGCCACTGCGCAGCAACGCGGCGGAGGGCACGTCGCCGGACACGGATACATCCCGCGCCGCGGGCCGACCGCTGTCGCCCATGGGCAACCATCGCACGCCGTCGGGAACGCGCCGCGGACGTTCTCCGGTCCCGCGGGCCACCCAAACAAGCCCTACGTGAACGCACGGACCGGCGAGTGGGTCGGGCACGATGCCGGGCCTGACGATGCCCGATTCCACCTGGACCACCCGTGGGAGCACGGGCGCTTCACGGGCGGCTTCGGTCGCGACCACGTGTTCCGCTTGGCCGGTGGAGGCCCGAATCGATTCTGGTTCGGCGGCTTCTACTTCAGCGTCGCGCCATTCGACGTCGGGTACGTGGACGACTGGCTCTGGACATCAGATCAAATCGTGATCTACGATGACCCGGACCACCCGGGATACTACCTGGCGTACAACCCGAGGCTCGGCACCTACGTGCATGTCCTCTACCTCGGCAACAGCTGACGCGACGGGCGTGTTTCGCGCCGTAGGGGCGACGCACCTTGCCTCGCGCTGAGACAACCGCCGGCTAATACGCCGTCCCACGATTGCACAGCCTCACGGGCCGCCTGACGAATAGGTGGCCCGTGAGCGTCTACAGCCAGTGCGATCCTGCCCCAATCCGTCAGGCCGCAACCGCCTCGATCGTTTGCCGAGGGTGCTGCGCCAGGTCTCGCCGCCCTTCAGCCACAGGCGGCGCCAGCCGGTGCCCGAGGCGAATCGCCGGCCGCTCGACCAGATAGTAGCTGGCCGCGGCGCACGCGATCGCCGCCGGAACGCCGAGTGGCCACCGCTGCAGGAGGTGAAGGGGTGCAGCGACGTCCGCGGGAGGAAAGAAGCACTGTTGCCAGATATACAGGCTATAGGATATGCGCCCCATCCACCGCAGCGCTGGCCATTCGAGTAGCCGACTCGGGAGCGTGCGAGGATGGTATGCGGTCCACGCGACCATGACCGGGACGAGGGTGGACTCCCAAATGGTCGGATGCAGGCCGAAGTGGGCGACGACTGCTACGTACACGCCGACGACCGTCCCCCACAGCCAGAAGGGCATGCGCTCGAGCGGGCCGGCGCCCCGGGCCAACACCAGCGCGGCGGCCGCGCCCATCAGGAGCCCGTCGGCGCGTACCCCCGTGTGCAGAAAGAAGCCGCGAGCCAGCTGTCCGTGCAGCATGAGTGCGAGGGTCACGCTCGCGTGCCGCCAGACGGCTATACTCACGGCCAACACGACCGTAACCGCGACGGGCCAGCGGCGAGGGAGAACCAGGAGTCCGAGCAAGAGTGTCGGCCAGACCACGTAGAACTGCTCTTCTAAGGACAGCGACCAGAAGTGTCCCGTGTAGAATCCGCGCTCGGGGCTGAGGTAGTTGCGAAAGAAGAAGAGACTCGCTGTGAGCTCGGTCCTCGAGACCAGGATTTGACGCGCCAGCGCGAGCACCGTGATGATCGCCAGGTAGAGCAACGCCGGTGGTAGGATCCGCCATGCACGCCGAATGTAGAATCCGCGCAGGGAGAAGCGGTTGGCGCCGTGCCGCTCCTGGAGAAGCCGCGTGCAGATGAGGAGCCCGCTCAGACCGAAGAACAGGTTGACACCCGTCTGTCCAACCATGAAATGGTTGCACCACCGCGTGCTCCCCGCGGCACAAACGCTGGAATTGAAGGCGTGGTCGAAGAGCACGAGGCCGATCGCGATCGCGCGCCAGCCATCGAGCGTCGGTAGATAGCCATCCGACACTGCTCCGCGTGATCGCGGCATCGCACCGTCCGAGGCATCCGCCACGAGGGATGGACGAACCGCGACAGCACCGCGCTACAGTCGGAGCGACGCCCGCGTCACCCGTCGGTAGGGGCGACGCTGGCGACGCTCTTCGTCCATGCCCTGCCGTCAGAGATATGGTTGTGCGAGCCACGCCACGCCGTCCCGGAGCCGACGCAGCAGCGGCCGGCGCTCGATCTCCGACAGGGGGAGCGGCCGGCCCGTGGCAATCTTGTCATCGATGATCGCGTTCACCTGCGCAGCGAGCTCCGACGAGTAACACTCCACGTCGTACTCGAAGTTGAGCCGGAGGCTGCGCGGGTCCCAGTTCGCCGAGCCAAGCAGCGTCCACGTGCCGTCGACGACGAAAGCCTTGGAATGGTCGAATGGTGGCTGCGACAGGTAGACGTGGCATCCCCACGACAACACCTGTCCGAGCTGCGCATCCGCGGCCCATTCGACGAGGCGTAGATTGCCGCGTTCCGGCAGGACAATGTCGACCTGCACACCGCGAAGCGCAGCCACCCGCAGCGCAGCCACGACAGGCGGATCGGGCAGGAAGTACGGCGTGACGATGCGGACCGACTCGCGCGCGGCCGCCAGCCCCCCGAGTATCACCATGAGGAGCGTCTCGAAATTCTCGTCGGGTCCGTCGGCGATGCCGCGCGCTGTGACGGAGCCGGCCGCATCGTCACACGCCGTCCACGCCGCTCCACTGAGGTGCTCGTGTGTGGTGAATTCCCAGTCGAAGAGGAACGCCGCGAGCAACTGGCTCAGGACGGGGCCGCGCACTCGAAAGTGCAGGTCCTGCGTCGCGTCGGGTGGATGCAGTGCCAGCAAGCAGGCGTCGCGGATATTCAGCCCGCCGCAGAACCCGACCTGCCCATCGACCACCAGGATCTTGCGGTGATTGCGCAGATTGAAGTACGCATGCGCGATCGGAATTCTCGGCGGCAGGAACCGCGCGACCGGTATGTCTCGCGACTTGAGCTCGTGGACGATTGGTGGGTGACTGTACAGCGCGCCAACACCGTCCACGAGCACCCGAACCGCCACGCCACGCGCGAGAGCTCGGGTCAGCGCATCCACGAACATCTGGCCCGCCACGCCGCGGTCGAAGATGTACGTCGAGAGCCCGACGCTACGGGTCGCAGCATCGATCGCGGCAACCATGGCGGGGTAGGCTTCGTCACCGTTGCGCAGGGGCTCGACCGCACACCCGGTCGTGAGGGGTCGCCGCGTCACCGTACCGACGAGGCGCGCAATGGACCGCAGGTTGCCCTGGACCTCGGGAGGCAACGCGGGCCCCGGCACCTGACCGATGCCGGCGCGCACCGTTTGCGCACGGTCTTCGTCCGCCAACGGGACGTGGCCGCGTATCGCCCCGGCTTGCCGGGAGATGCGATTCACCCCGAACAGCATGTACAGGATCGACCCGATCACCGGCGCCAGCCAGACCAGCCCCACCCATCCGATCGCCGATCGCACATCGTCTTTCCGCAGGATGATGTGCGCGGACACGCCCGTCGCCAGCAGGACGTGTGCGGCGCTGAGCAGGGCGGTAATCATGGTGTCAGCGCCAAAGACGGCGGGATCGTTGCCCGCCAACCGGCTGGACGTCTCTCGCCGTCGGCGCACGTGTGTTCCAACGGGCTCAAGGCCCGAACGGCACGTCACTGCGCTCAGACGCAGCCGCTCGGCGACCTGCACCTGTACCTTGCATTCGCAACAGTCAAAACGGACATCAGCGATTGTCTCCGGGCGGGTGACGCTCGGCGCCGGGTGTCCTTCCTGTCGTCCTGCAGCCCAGGGCGACCTCACAGCCGGCGACGTCCGGCAGAGAAGATACGTATGCGCGCGACGCCACGAAGCCCCGTCCGCCTCGACGGCCGGACACGTTCACTTGCGCCCGCCGTCGCGGCGGGCCTCTGTCTGCTTCTCGCGGCGTGCCAGGTCGACGCGCCGACGGCGGTTGGCGACTCGAACGGGAGCGCGTCCATTCAGCGCTTCTCGATCGAGCCGGGCGCGGCCCATGCCGCGGCGATGGCGACCGACCGCATCGTCCGCAAGCTACCAACGCTTCAGGCACTGCACGCGAGCGCGAGCCCGGTGGGCACCTCCAGCGCCACGACTCAGTCGCCGTACGACCTCACGTACAATGGTGGACAGGTCGTCACCGGGGCACATTCGTGGAACGTCTACGTGAACTGCCCCGCGGGTCCAGCCGCCTGCTGGGGTACCGGAGCCATGTCTCCGGCGACCTACCTGAATGACCTGAACGTGAGCAGCCTGCTCGAGGTCGCCAACCAGTATGTGGGCGAGGACGTCCCGGGGCACTTCACCGTCTCGGAGCTGCAGACGAGCACCACCTTCGGGTCGGACACGGCGATGCTGGAGGACATCTACGGGATCATCTTTTCAGCGGCTTCGCAGGTCAACGCGAGCGGCTACAACAACATCTTCCACATCTTCCTGCCGGAAGGTCAGGACATGTGCATCACGGCGACAGACTGCTACTCGCCCGACAACCCGGCGACGTGGACCTTCTGCGCATTCCACGGCAGCGTCAACTTCAGCCTCTCGGAGCACGTGCTGTACACGGTCCAACCCTACCAGGGGGTCGGCGGTTGCACGGTCCCGGCTCAGACCCGCCTCATCGATGCGACGGCGTCAACGCTCACGCACGAGTTCTTCGAGACGATCACCGACCCGGACCTGAGCTCGTGGTACAACTGGTTGACGGGCGATGAGGTCGCAGACCTGTGCATCGGCCTTCGCGTCAACCATCGCATCGGACACAACGACTACGTCGTCCAGGAGATGTACTCGAACGCGGTGCACGCGTGCACGAACGAGATCGCCGGACAGTCCGGACAGTAAGGACGGGCCTCGGGGGTCCTAGTCGTCCCGCCAGTACGCTTGAAGCGCGGTCTCGTTGACCCGCGCGAGGGTGAGCGGCTGGCTACGATCGGCGAGAGTGAGCTGCGACGGCCCCCCGCACTCGAACCAGAGCTCGCGCAGGGTGGTAATCATCCGCTCGGCGGCGACTCCCCGCGCGCGGAGGGTTCGGGCCCAGTCCCGGAGTGCGCTGTCGAGCGTGTGATGGGCGGCGTGGGGTGAAAGCCGACGGGTGAGCGCTTCGCCGAGATCTTTGGGGGGAGCCCCCGTGCTCGTCCGCTCCAACCGCTGTCCGGGTTCGAGACCCGGGCGTTCTTCTGCGTTCATGGCATTGCCACTGGCTGGGACCCCTGGAAGCTCAGGTCGCACGCATGAGGTTGTCAAGCGGACAACCGTTTATCGCCCGCGCCTGCCCTGTCCGCCGCCGCGACAGATGATTCGGAGTGTCGCTCCCCACGCTCGGGGCGAGGGCCAGTTACGCCGCGGGGGCGATATGCCGAAGGCTGGCTAGCAGAGCGCTCGGATCCGCGGCGCTCAAGAGGACCACATACCCCTGGTTGGTCGGCACGTACGCCACCCGCGACCGGTCAGTCACGTATAGCAGGGCCTTGGTGCCGTTGCGAAGCCGAAACCAGCCCGCCTGATACCCGCCAATCGACGTCCCGAGGAGGCGCGCGGTCGGCGCAAGCGCCGGCTCGGTATTCAGGTCCACGACTCGGGCGTCGCGGAGATCGAGGGCGCTAGGGGGGATCAGTCGGCCATAGAAGTCGCCGCGCAGCCGGAGCCCGGCAGGCGATACGTCGAAGTGTGACGTGTGCGCCCCTGCGAGCGAGTACAGAAGTACCCCGACCCCGGCCACGGCGATGAGAACTGCGGGCAGTGCAAACCACAGCATTCGCACCTGTCCGGGCGCGATGGGGAAACTCTCGGTCATGGGGGTCCTCGCTGACGGTGTTGACTAAGCGACGGGTAGTGACTCCGCCGGGTCACGAAGGCCATAGGGGTCGGGAGTCGGGGTCCCGCGATCACGTGATTTCACCATCCACATTCCTCCGTTCCCCAAACCTGACCCGGACTCGCGGCGCTCGTCTTAACTAGGAGTCCCCTACCCTCTCCTTTTCCCTCCGCGACTTCAATGGACGAGCCGGCACGACGACGCCCTCTCCGCGTGGCGCGGTCGCTCGCGCGGTGGTGCCGCACGGATGACGCGGCGCCAAGCGTCCTCGTGGCCGGCTCGCTTGTCGCGGTATACGTCGTGTTGCGGTTCGTGTGGCAGGACGACCCGCGCGTGCGGGACGCGCTCGCCGCCGTCCACCACCTCCCCGTCTACCTGGCCGCGGCGCTGTTGGACATACGCGCCGCGCGACACCCGGCCCTCACCCCGGAGGCCAGTCGGGCCTGGAGACTCCTGGCGTGCGCCGCGGGGATAGCCGTCGTCGCCGACGTTGCGTGGCTGTTCTATGGGCTCGTGGTCCACGCCGCCGTCAGCAATTGGGTCGGCGCGCTGTATTTCGCTGCCTATCCGTTCTGGGCCGTCGGCCTTCTGTCCTTCCCCGTGGCGGCGCGCCCCGGCGAGGAGCGTCGGACCTTCTGGTTCAATGTCACGACGGTGCTCGTCGGTGGCACTATGGTCGCGTGGTATCTCGTCTTCCGCCCGGCGGTACTCGTCGCGGGTCAGAGCGACCTCCTCGAGCTAGTGCTGTGCGTGGCCTTTCCGGTCGGCGATCTCGTCCTGCTGCTTGCCGCCGCCAATCTGCTCGCTCGCTCTCCGGCGGAGAGCACACGGCGCGCCCTGCATTTCCTCGTCATCGGGATCGTGTTGCAGTTCGTGGCCGACCTCGTGTACGGTCATCGCCGCATCGGCGGTCTGACCGGCACGCAACCGTCGTTGGACACGGCGTGGTTTGCCGCGGGCGTCCTCTTTGCCCTTGCCCCCCATGTCCAGTGGATCGTGGCATCGCGGTCCTCCGTGCCCGTCCGCTCGCCCGCGGCAACGCCCCCTCGGGTGACGCTTCTCCCGTACGCATCCGTGTTGGCAGGCGTAGCGCTCCTGCTCGTCGTCTCCCGTCCGGTGTGGGGCGCAGAGCTCGGCCAGGTCATCATTGGCTCACTGCTCCTGACCGCGCTCGTCGTGGGACGTCAGGTCATTGCCGCTCGCGACAACGGGCGCCTGGTGTCGGAGCGGGTCCAGCAGGACGCGCGCTTCCGGTCCTTGGTGCAGAACGCGTCAGATCTCATTACGGTGGTCGATGCAAGCCACCGCATTGCCTATCAGAGCCCGTCGGTCGCGCGGCTGTTCGGCCACCCGGCATCCGAGCACGAAGGACTCCCCCTCACGGACGTCGTCCACCCGGACGACCGCGCGACGGTGGAGATGTTTCTCCGACGCGCCATCAACGGCAGCGGCGCGCTCGTGACGGCGCACTGGCGCATGTGGCACCGCGACGGCACGTGGCGCGCCGTCGAGAGCATCGGGATGAACTTGCTGCACGATGCGTCCGTGCGCGGCCTCGTGCTCAATACCCGTGACGTCAGTGAGCGGACAGCGCTCGAAGCGCAGCTTACGCACCAAGCATTTCACGACCCACTGACCGGTCTGGCGAATCGAGCGCTGCTGCGCGATCGGATGGAGCACGCGCTGACGCGCACTCGCCGTCAGTCGGACCGGCGGGCGACGCTGCTCTTCCTCGATCTCGACAACTTCAAGACGGTCAACGACAGTCTCGGACACGAAGCGGGTGACTCGCTCGTCGTCGAAGCCGCGCGACGGCTCCTGGCCTGCGTGCGCGCGTCGGATACGGTGGCGCGATTGGGCGGAGACGAGTTTGCCGTCTTCGTCGAGCACCCGGCCGACGACCTGGGGTACACGCTGGCAGCCGAACGCATCGTTGCCACTCTCGCACGTCCGTTCACCGTGTGCGGGCGTGACATCGCGGTCGGCGCGAGCCTGGGCATTGCCACCGCACAGGACGACGACGATGCGGACGATATGCTACGCAATGCCGACATGGCGATGTACATGGCCAAGACCCGCGGCAAGGGACGGTGCGAGCAATTCGCCCCCGCCATGCACGTCCTGGCGGTCGAGCGCATCGAAATGGAGACCGACTTGCGCGGCGCGATCGAGCGCGATGAGCTGCTGCTCCACTACCAGCCCATCGTCATGCTCGAAACCGGGAACATCACCGGAGCCGAGGCGCTGGTGCGCTGGCCACACGCCAAGCGGGGGTTGCTCGCCCCGGGTCAATTCATCCCGCTGGCGGAAGAAACCGGTCTCATTCTCCCGCTAGGCGCATGGGTGCTGCGCGAGGCCTGTCGTCAGGCCCAAGAGTGGCGCGCGCGGCGCGACGACGACGCGCCCCTGACCATCACCGTCAATGTGTCCGGCCGCCAGATCCAGAGCGCCATCTTCATAGACGATGTGCGAGCGGCCCTCTCGGCATCCGGCCTCGCGCCGCACGCCCTCGTGTTGGAGCTGACCGAGAGTGTGCTGACCACGCAGACCGAGACGGTTCACGCGACGCTCCATGCGCTCAAAGACGTCGGCGTGCGTCTCGCGATCGACGATTTCGGCACCGGCTACTCATCGCTCAGCTACCTCCAGCGGTTCCCGATCGACATCCTGAAGATCGCGAAGCCGTTCATCGACGAGATTGCGGCACGCACCACGCCAACGGATGGCAACGGAAGTCGCCGCGCCTTGGCACAAGCGGTCATCAGCCTCGGTGCTACGCTCTGTGTGCGCACCATCGCCGAGGGCATCGAGCTCCCACAGCAGCGGGAGCGCCTCTGTGAGTTGGGCTGCGAGTTGGGCCAGGGGTTCCACTTCTCTCGCCCTGTGCCGGCCAGGGAGCTCGAGACCCTCCTGTTTTCCGAAGAGGCGGCATTCCCGACTCTCCGACGACGCGGCCGTCGGGTCAGCGTCCAGGCAGAACCGCTCTGAGCGCAGCCGCGTCGCAACGACCATTCGTCCCGCGCCAAAGCAGCGTGATTGCCGCCAGACTCGCCATCGCGGCGCCGAAGAATAGGAAGACGCCTATCGCGGCGAATCCTGGCGGCCCCGGCGCATCGCTGGGTTCGTGGACTCCACGCCCGGTGTCACGCATCTGCCGAATATAGGCCATGCTTTTGGCGAGAAGATTCGGCGGCCGTGCTGAAACTGACTCGCCAGGCTTCCAGTCGCACTCATTCAACTGTCGGACGGCGGGGTCAGGTGACCTCGAACACCACCAATGGTGCAAGGAAAGAACCCGGGAATTGCACGGGCTCGCCGGCACGCTTTCCTGGAACCGGAAAGAGCCGCGCGGAGAGTGGTTTCCGGAGGCGTGTGGCCATGGTCGCAACGTCCCCCAGGAGTCTTGCGATGCGCGCCGGTTCGATTTCACCCGGAATGGGCACGCAGTCCAGGCCTGTACCGCACACCGAGGAATAGAGGAGCAGCTCGCGGATGCCGTAGCGGCCTTCGGCCGCCCGTGAGGCCAGCGTGGGATCCTCGAGGACGGGGAGCATCAGACCAGAGTAGCCGCACGTTCGAACACGGAGCGACTTGATCGCGGCGGTGACCGCACCACACGCTTGGAGCGTCGACGCATCCCCAAAGGGTACATGGCTCAGTGCCTCGAGCGCTGTCCCGATGCTGCTGGCCTTGCTGGGTGCGGGGGACGTATCGATGCCGAGATAGTCATAGCCCTCATCGTGGGCGACAGCCAGCGCGACCTGCTCGACGTGACCGAGCGCCGCGTTCATGGCGTCGCGCAGCCGCGCCTCGCCGTCGGCCGGATCCGATGCGCCCGTGAATGCGTCGAACACGAGCAGCGGTGACTCGAGTCCGATCGAGATCGAGGGCGCGGCACCGTCGTGGTAGCCACCTGGAAAGAAGGGCGACCCCGCGGGCATGCTCGCGACCGCAGCGAAACGAAAGTTCGCGCTCCCGTCCGGCGCGACGCGCGAGAGAGCGAGCATGATGTCGCTGGCCGCGCGTGCCGCTTGCCGGTGGGGGCCACGCTCTGGCGACCCAACAAAGACGCTGAAATTGAGACTGTGCGTCGTGCGCGCGAGCTCCGCAGCCCAATCTGCGATACCGGGATCGGCTTTATCCGTTCGTAGGATGGGCCCGATGCTGAGACCGAAGTGTTCGCGCACCGCCGCTTGATCCAGCAATTGCAGATCCGAGAGCGCACGGGTCCGCGCCGCACTATCGAGATCGGCCACAAACGGCGACGTAGCGATACGAACGCCTTCGACGGGAATCCCGGCAGCCTCGAATCGTGGTCGCGCTCGGTGCAGCATGTCGATCGCTCGTTGCACGGCGTCGGAGGAGAGAGAATCGATCTGAATGCCGGCTGTGATTGTGCGGATCTTGAACCGGGACTCAGTGGCGACGTGTGCGCTGTGAGCGCTCGAGCGCAGGAGGTATGATCCGAGCGGCGCCAACGCCGCGGACCCGAGCGTCTCGATAAATTCCCGCCGACTTTGGTTGGGCATGATGATGGTCGGTTACCCCTCGGGGTAGCAGGTACAGCGACTCGTAAGGGCGGCCCTTAGGCCATCCCGACAGTCAGCGTCGCCAGCTGAGTGCTTCTAGCTGTAGCGCATCGAGCGTGTGCCAGTCCGCGGGGAAGCTGCACACCCGGCGCGCGGCGCAATCACTCATGAACACCAGGCAACGCGAGCGCTGGTCCGTGGGGTTTTTTTGCTCGGTAACGCACCACCAGTCGCCAAGGCGATCCTGATAGCACAGCCCGGTACCGGTCAGGGGAATCGCGTTCGTTGCCGTCACCCTCTCCGGGTGTCGGGGGCCGACATCCGATACCCGCGACGGTTCGCGTCCAACCCACTGGTCAGGCGTTCGGCCGCCGTCCGTGAAATCCAGGCCACTAGGCACGATGCATCGGCACCCAACAGAAGTCGCCATGTACGCTCGCGACTCGGGGCCGCGCGGTCAAGGGGTCGCAATGTCAGACGACTCGGCGGGATGTGTGTACTACCTACTCGTCGGACGCAATGCGCGGCCCGGGCGATCGGGCGTGCGGTCGCCGTCGCGCAAGACGACTGAACCGTTGACGACCACGAGCGAGATGCCGACCGGGTACTGAAAGGGGTCGCTGAAAGTCGCGCGATCCGCAACGGTCGCCGGGTCAAACACGACAACATCTGCGGCAAAACCCGGCGCCAGATGTCCACGGTCTTTGAGGCGCAGCCGCGCGGCCGAGGCGGCCGTCATCTTGTGGATCGCCGATTGGAGTGTGAGCGCCTTGGCGTCGCGCACGTAGTGGCCCAGCACGCGCGGGAAGGTTCCAAACGCCCGCGGATGGGGGTGGCCCGCATGGGCTGGACCGTCGATCGCGCCCGCGCCGCCGTCGCTGCACACTTTGGCGAGTGGGTTGGCGAGCGTGCGCGTGACGTCATCCTCACTCATCGCAAATCCGACGATTGTTACACTCCCGTGGTTCTGCCTGAGCAGTCCGACCGCCACATTGTACGGGTCTTTGCCAGCGGCCGTGGCGATCTCTCCTATCCGACGCCCTTCCAGGCTCCGATCGCTATCACTCGTCACACTGGAGATCAGTAGGTGGTCCCAGCCACCGATCAGCTCGACTTTCGCGAGCGCTGCCGTGCGGAGCGTCTCCTTCGTCGCCGGCGCAGTGAGCCGGGCGAGGAACGCGTCTGTGCCGGCGTCACGGTCGGATGCGGGGAACAAGTTATCGAGACCCGTCTGGTAGGCGATGTATGGATAGCAATCGTACCCGGCATCGACTCCGCTTTTCCGCGCCCGGTCGATCCGCTCGAACACTCCGTCCAGCTTCCCCCAGTTTCGCGGGCCCTCTGTCTTGAGGTGAGAGATCTCGAGCGGACAGTGGGCGCCCGTGGCAATGGCGATCGCCTCATCGACGGCTTCGAGGACGCGATCGTCCTCGTTGCGCATGTGGGTCGCGTACGGCAGGTCGCGCTTGGCCAGAGGCGTGCACATGGCGATTAGCTCGTCGCGACTCGCGAACGCGCCCGGCGTGTACTCGAGTCCGGTCGACGCACCACACGCGCCGTCGTCCAGCGCCGCTTCCACTTGGGCGCGCATGGCCTCGACCTCGGCGGGCGTGGCTGGACGGTTGTCATCGCCAATGACGACGCCGCGAATCGTGCCGAGTCCGACCATGCTGGCGACGTTGGCGGACGTACCAGATCGCTCAACGGCCGTGAAGAAATCCGCGAGTCTGGCGAACGGGTGCCCCCGTTGCCGGCTCCCACGCATTGGCGCGTGGGATGATCCGTCCTGCCCGACGACGACGGTGGTTACTCCCTGACGGATGACCGATTCAAGCCGCCCGTCCTCGAACAGCGTCCCGTCGGCGTGCGAGTGGATGTCAATGAAGCCGGGTGCCACAGCGCGTCCTTGCGCGTCGATCTCGACGCGTGCCGGGCCGGTGACGCGGCGGGCCACCTGAGCGATGCGCCCTCCCGTAATTGCGACATCCAGCTCTCGCCCGGGCGCTCCAGTCCCATCGAACACCGTGCCTCGCCGGATGACCAGATCGTAACCGCCCCGTGTGGGAAGCATCGCGAACGGCCCGGCCGGGAGCGCGACAGCGGCCGCGGCGGCCGACGTACGCAGGAAGTCGCGGCGTGTAATGGATGACGTCAGCGAGGAGCCACTCACTCGTAGCCTCCCATGGGTGCCAATGCAGGATCTCGGAGCTGTCGCGGCATGCGTCGCCGCTACACCTCCAAAGAAAGCATCCGTACGCGGAGGGCAGAAGATGCGGTTGGTGGTTGATGGTGGGCCGGGCGGCGTCGCCTGTCAGATTTTCCCCGTGCCTCTTGCGCGGGTAGATGTGGCATCCTACGTTCTTCTCCCATAGACGTGACAAGGGACGACCAAACCCGGACCCGATGAGCGAACCAGGACGACTGGCGCCGTCTTGGCGCCGCTATCTACGATTTTGGGGATCGAACGTCGATGCCGACGTCCGCGATGAGCTGACATTCCACCTCGACATGCGGACCCAGGACTTCAAAGCGCAGGGGATGTCCATCGACGCGGCTACGCGAGCGGCGCGCGATCGATTCGGCGACGTCGGACAGGTTGACGCGGCTCTCCGGGTACACGACCGCACTCGGGATCGGCGCCGACAGCGCTGGGAGCTCCTCCGTGGCATGGGCCAGGACCTTCGGTACGCGGCTCGGGGGCTCCTGCGCGCCAAGGGATTCACCGCGGCGGCGATCTTGTGCCTGGCGCTCGGCACCGGCGCCACGGCGGCGATCTTCTCGATCGTCAATGCCTTTCTGTTCCGCCCCCTGCCGGTCGTGCACCCCGAGAACCTCGTCGTGATCGGCTCTCTGGAGACCGGACAGTCGCTGCCAGGCGACAACAGCTATCCCGACTACCTCGAGATGCGGGCCCAGCACGGTGCATTCCAAGACGCCGTCGCGCACCAGGTGTCGGCCATGAGTGTCCGGATGGGCGACCGGAGCGACCGGCGAATCGTGGACCTCGTCTCCGAGAACTACTGGCCCATGCTCGGCGTCCACATGGCGCGCGGGCGCGGATTCACGGCCGCGGAGGCGCTCACCCGCAGTCCCGAGATCGTGATCAGCTACCGACTCTGGCAACAGGAGTTTGCGGGCGCCAATGATGTGATCGGCCGGGCGATGGCCGTGAATGGCGTGGCGTTGACGATCGTCGGAGTCGCGCCGCCCGCGTTCCAAGGACTATCGCTCGGCGTCCCGCGCGACGCGTGGGTTCCCGTCACACTGTTCCACGAGCTCGAGCCCGGGGACCACGACCCGATGGTCCGCCCGGTGAGCGGCGGGTTCAGAGTCATGGCGCGCCTACAACCGGGAGTGTCGGCCGAAGCCGCGCAGCGCGCGCTCGATGTCCTCGCACGGCAGTTGGGACGCGAGTACCCGACCGATGACAATGGAATGCGGTTCCTGGTCAAGCCCGAGCTGCGGTCACGCCCGGACATTGCGGTGGCAGACACGATGCCGCGCGTTGCCATCGTCTTCGGCGCGTTGACCGCATTGGTGCTGTTGATCGCCTGTGCCAACGTCGCGTCGCTGATGCTCGCCCGCGTGAGTGGCCGATACACGGAGCTGGCCGTGCGGGTCGCGTTGGGCGCGGGCCGCACGCAGCTCATCCGACAGATGTTAGCGGAGAGCGTCGTGCTCGCTACGGCCGGTGCAGTCGTTGGCGTCGGGTTTGCAGTCGCGGTTGTACACTGGGCCACGACGATTCCGTTCGCCTTCAGCGTCCCCATTGGATTCGATCTGCCGATCAATGGACGCGTGCTCGCCGTGACTGCTGCGGCCGCAATGGCGTCCGCAATGCTGAGCGGCTTGGGGCCGGCATTTCGCGCGTCGAACGATCGCAGGCACGAGGGACTCCGGGAGAGCGCACGTGGCTCTGCGGGCGGTATCGCCCGCCAGCGCTTCCGTATCGGGCTCGTGGGCGGTCAGGTGGCCGTCTCGTTCGTCCTGCTCGTCACCGCGGGCCTTTTCCTGCGCAGCGTCCAACGCGCCACGCGTGCCAACCTCGGATTCCGTCAGGACCACATCTTCCTGGCGACCGTCGACGTCTCACTCGCGCGATATGACAGCGCGCAGGGCGTGCACTTCTTCCGCACACTGCTCGATCGGGCCAGCCAGATTTCAGGGGTGCGCGCAGCGGCACTCGCGAGCGCCGTGCTACTCGGCGACAGCCACCACGACATTGGCGTGTTCGCCGACCTCCCCACTCTCGTGCAAGAGAAAGGGCGGACCAGCATCGAGGTGACCACGATCACGCCGCGATACTTCGAGGTGATGGGCATCCCGGTCCTGGACGGTCGCGCATTTACGCAACGCGACGACAGCACTGCCCCCAGGGTCATGGTGATCAACGCGGCCGCTGCGCGGCGATTGTGGCCGGGCCAAAGCGCCGTTGGTCAGCAAGTACGACTCGAGGCCCAGGGGCAGCCTGTGCAGATCGTCGGCGTGGTCGGCACGGTCACCTCGGCGCTTCTGGGCGAGCAGCCAAGCCCCATGGTGTACCTGCCGCTCGCCCAGAGCTACAACGACGCGATGACGCTCCACCTCTGGACCGCGGGAGAGCCCGGGCAGCTCGCGGGACCCGTGCGCGATGTGGTCAACTCGATCGACGCGAACGTCACCCCGTACGCGATGATGGCGATGGCGGTGCATCTGCGATATGGCCTGGCATTTGTGCCGGTACGCCTCGCAGCCGCCATCGCCAGCGGCATCGGACTCGTCGGACTGGTGCTGGCCATCATCGGTCTCTACGGCGTCATCGCGTACTCCGTGGCCCAGCGGCACCGCGAGATCGGCATCCGGATGGCATTGGGCGCGACGTCCGGTGACATTCTGCGCGGCGTGCTGCGCGAGGGCATGATCGTCACCGGCGCCGGTCTCGCCGTCGGGCTCGCGCTCGCTCTCTCGACGACACGCGTCCTGGGAAGCCTGCTCATCGATGTCGGTGCACGGGATCCCGCGACGTTCGTTGTGCTCGCGGCCGGCCTCGTCGGCGTGGCGGTCGTGGCTTGTGCCGTCCCAGCCTGGCGCGCGTCGACGATTCCTCCTGCGCAGGTCGTAAAGGACTGACGAGGAGCAACGGCGGGCTCGGGGTCCGGGATCCGGGGTTCGGGAGCTGAGATAATCACCTGATCGCACCGGCCGCACACCGCCTCCTTCTTCGTACGTCGCCCCGGATGTCTGGGCGTGTCACAAACCCTCCTGGTCACACGGTCAACACGTCCGAAGGCACAGACGTCAGCGCCGCCTGACGCGCGATCGCGCGCGCGCCCTGCGGCGACGCTTGCTCGGCCACAAGGGGACGGACTTGACCGATCGCTTCGTGCGGGACCTCCGGGTCGCGCTCCGGGGGCTCCGGCGTGCGCCGGCCTTTTCAGTGACGGTCGTCTTGGTGCTCGGCGGGGGCATTGGCGTAGCAGTCGCTATGTTCGCCGTCATCCGAGCTGTGCTCATCAAGCGGCTCCCCGTGCTCGACCAAGATCGCGTCATCGTCATGTGGACCGCGCGCGAGGGCGACGTCGAGGCGAGCGGCAGCCAGGACGTTGTGAGGGAGCTTCGTCGTGTAACACGGAGCCTGCACGATGTTGCTGGCGTCGCACACTGGGGCGCGCAGCCTGCTCCCTTCACGGACGGCGACCATCCCGTAACCCTCAATGAGGGGCTCGTCGACGGCCACTTCTTCAGCGTGCTTGGGGTCCACCCCGCGCTCGGACGCTTGCTCGGAGAGGATGACGACCCCGGGGGAAAGTTCGAGCCGCTGACGACTGCGCCGCTGCAGCACTCGATGGTCCTGAGCTACCGCGCTTGGCGTCGATCCTTTGGCGGGGATTCGTCGGCCATTGGCCGGCGGCTCAAGGACTCCTATTCGCAATTCGTATATACCGTGGTTGGCGTAGCTCCGCCGGGGCTCGACTATCCAGCAGGCGTGGATTGCTGGGTACCAGTTGGACGGGATGCACAGGTATCAATGATCGTCGTGGGCCGCCTTAAGCCGAGCGCGACGGCCGCCGCCGCTCGCCTCGAGCTGCTCTCGATCGCCACCCGTCTGGTGCCCCAGATTCACTTCTCTGGTGTTGACGTTCATACCCTGGCAGATCTTGTGCTCGGCCAAGTGCGGCCGGGTCTCACGATCCTCACCGCGGCTGTGGTGCTGCTGCTCCTGATCGCCTGTGTCGACGTCGCCAACCTGATGCTCCTGCGAGTTGCCTCGCGCGGCCGCGAGATCGCCATCCGCCGAGCAGTTGGGGCGGGCGTGTCCGATGTGCTGAGCCAAGTGTACGTCGAAGCCGCCGTACTCGTGGTCGCGGGTGGCCTGCTGGCGTTCGGCTGTGCGACCGTGCTGCTCCAAGTGTTACTCCTCCTGGCTCCGCCAGAACTGCCCCGCACTGACGTCATTCGCGCGAGCGGCGCGCCAGCGTTGCTCACAGCCGCGACGACCGCTGTCGTACTCTTGCTCGTTACGATCATGCCGGCAATAGTGACGGTTCGGACCGATATGGGGACGCTCCTGCGGATCGACGCCCGTTCGGGCGCGGAGTCCCGCGCGCGACGACGATTCCGGGAGATGCTCGTGACCGGCCAGGTCGCGCTGGCTTTCATCATGGTCTGCGGCGCCGCGCTCCTCACCCGCAGCCTGGAGCGCCTCCAACAGTTGAACCTGGGATACCGACCAGACCACCTATCGGTGGTCACAACGTCACTGGCGTGGGCTGAGTACGACACGCTGCCTCAAGTCCTGGCGCTGGGGGACGCTTTGCTTCCACGTTTTCAGGCCATCCCAGGCGTCGAGGCAGTTACGCCCATCCTGATTCCGCCCTTTATTGGTCCGAATGTCTGGCAAGTGAACTTCCAGATGGAGGGACAGGGTCCGTCCGACGTGGCAAAGAACCCACTCGTGCCAATGGAAGTCGGGGACCTCAACTACTTTCGTACGCTAGGCATTGTGATCGAGCGCGGGCACGGCTTCTCCCCTCCGAGCGGTCCCGGAGCCCCGTCCGAGGTCATCATCAGCGACGGCGTCGCACGCCGGTTCTGGCCCGGCGAAGACCCACTCGGCAGACGGATTCGCTTTCATTACTTCCCGGACTCGGGCTGGCGCACCATCGTCGGCGTGGTCAGAGACATTCGCTTTCGGTCCCTGCGCGAGCAGACGCCGACTCTCTTCCTCCGATGGCGACAGACCGCTTGGCAGGGGACGTTTGCCGTGCGGACGAAAGGGCCCCTCTCCGCAGTGCTCCCCGCGTTTCGAGCCGTAGTTCATGACGTCGATCCATTGTCTCACGTCTGGCAGGCCGAGTCGATGGACACATTCCTGGCCGCACCACTTGCTCAGCCGCGCCTCAACGCGCTGCTACTTTCCGCGTTCGGGGTGGTCGCCCTGCTGCTCGCCGCCCTTGGGCTGTATGGGGTCATGTCGTCGACTGTCCGCCAGCAGACGCGAGAGATCGGCGCTCGCATGGCGCTCGGCGCAACGCCGGAGCGTGTGCGCCGCGATTTGTTGCGCACGGCGCTCACCATCACGGCGATTGGTGTCCTGGCGGGAATATTCGTTGCTTTCGTGAGCGCCAAGCTGATCGCCGCGTCCCTCTTCGACGTGAGCGCCTCCGACCCGTTGGCCTTCTGCAGTTCGTGTGTGGTACTCCTGGTCGTGGGCGCGGCTGCCGCCTACGTGCCGGCGCGTCGCGCCACAGGCATCGATCCCGCACGGGCGCTCCGAAACGATTGACGGCGGGCACCGCGGGCGGAGTCCTTACCCGGCCACCCCTGGCTCAGCTTGCTCCCAACTTCAATATTGGGAGAGCGAGCCCGTAAGGGCATACCTGACCACGGTCGGTAGGAGGAGGGGTCATGAACGCACGACGGACGTATGCCGCAACCCGGCTGCTGGCGTTGCGAACTCTCGCACCGCGCACTGCCCCACAATGTCCGACAGCGTCGCCGGTGTTGACCCAATGACGGGGCAGGCGCCGAGCAGCAGTGACGTCCTGGGCATTCACCACGTCACGGCGATCGCGAGCGACCCACAGCGGAATCTCGACTTCTACATGGGGTTTCTCGGGCTGCGACTCGTCAAGCGCACGGTCAATTTCGATGACCCGGAGACGTATCACCTGTACTTCGGCGACGAAGCCGGGGATCCGGGGAGCATCATGACGTTTTTCCCCTGGCCCGGCGCCAGGCGGGGGCGACAGGGCGTGGGCCAGGTTGCTGTGACGTCGTTCGCAGTTCTTCCGAGTGCGCTCGGGTTCTGGATCGACCGTTTCGTCGGCCACGGTGTCGCACACGAAGCACCCACGCAGCGCGTGGCCACCAGCGGACGACCCGAGCGTGTGCTGTCCTTCAAGGACCCCGACGGACTGATGCTCGAGCTGGTCGCGCACGCGAGCGCGGAATCGAGAAGTGCATGGGGAGGCGCACCGGGCATCGCGCCCGAACACGCGATCCGGGGGTTTCACAGTGTGACGCTGTGGGCCGACGGTGGGGATGCGACGGAGCGCGTCCTCGAGACCCTGGGGTTTCACGCCGTCCGCGAGGAGGGCAGCACTCGACGCTTTGCCGCCGGGGATCGCGGACCCGGCACGATCGTCGACGTGCGGACACTTGGCGGCTTTCTCCGCGGGTTGGGTGGCGCTGGCACGGTGCACCACGTCGCGTGGCGTGTTGCGAACGACGAAGCGCAGCTCCGGGCGCGAGACCTCGTCATCCGGACAGGGCTCGACCCGACCGAGGTTATTGATCGCGAATACTTCCACTCAGTCTACTTTCGAGAGCCCGGTGGGATCCTCTTCGAGCTCGCGACTGACCCGCCGGGTTTCACCGTCGATGAACCACTCGACCGGCTCGGCGAGCGCCTGATGCTGCCACCACAGTTCGAGACGCGACGAGCGGACATCGAGTCGGTTCTCCCGCCCATACACTTGCCCGTTCCTGCATCGACCGCGGCGGTCCTGGCGACGACGACTGGACCGGAGGACGTGAGCGGCGACGCGCTTGGATTCGTTCATCGATACATGCCACCGCTCGCCGGGGCGACTCTTGCCGGTAGCACGACGCTCTTGCTCCTCCATGGGACTGGTGGCAACGAGGAGGACCTACTGCCGCTGGGCCAGGCGCTCCTGCCGGGAGCTGGGATGCTGAGCCCCCGAGGCAAGGTGCTCGAGCGCGGGGCGCCACGATTCTTCCGCCGAATCGCCGAGGGGGTGCTCGACCAAGCAGACCTGGCCATTCGGACGGAGGAGCTCGCGACCTTCATCGAGGCCGCCGCGCGGAGCTACCAATTGGATCGTGATGGGATTGTGGCCGTGGGGTTTTCGAACGGCGCGAACATCGCCGCGAGTCTCGTGCTTCGACGACCCGGCCTCGTGCGAGGAGCGATCCTGCTGAGCCCTATGACTCCATTCGAGCCCGACCCGCTCCCGGATTTGACTGGCACGTCAGTCTTCATCGGCGCTGGTCGTTCGGACACGATCATTCCCCCGGCGCAGGCGGAACGCCTAGGTGAGATCCTCAGCCGAGCAGGGGCGAAGGTCGCCGTTTATTGGCACCCTGGTGGTCACACGGTCATGGCGGGTGAGATCGACGCGGCCAAGCGCTGGATCACGGAATACACGGGCGCGGGGGTCGGGGATCGAGGGTCGGGGGTCGGGGCGCGCACCAGCGCATCATCTGGCTGACGATGTACCTTGGGGCGTTACCCCGCTCCCACGATTTCAGCCTGATGCATCAGATCCTCGTAGAGCACGTCACCCGCGGCGAGACGCCCGCCCTCGTCCCGCTCGTCGCACAGGGGGGCCGGGCGCAGGAGTAACGCCGGAAGGACGCGCGCCATGGCCTGCATCGCCTATGCGTCGCGTCCGCGCGTACGCCCATGGGCGCGTTCGTCCCGCGGCTGACGTCGCTGGTCCCCATCTCCGATGCATTCGTCCCATGGCGGATCGCCAAGTGTATTGGCCTTCGATTCCTTGCGTGCAGCGCGTGTCAAGTCGCGACGCCAGCGAGTCTCTGATCTGTGAGATCCGCTCCGGTCGGCATCATTCACCACGATTCGAGGTCCATCAGATGTCATCACGTCGCACTCTCGACACGTCCAGCGGCGCACTCAGACTACATCGCGCTCCCGAAGTGCGGCGACCTCTCGAGGCGCGGCGCCCTCTCGGGTCGCGGTCCGTCCGATCCCCGGCGCCTTTCAGTCTGCTTGGATGGCGAGTAATTGGAATGGATCGGCGGGTGATCGGGACCATCGAGGCCCTCCTCATCGGCCCGTCGGTCAGCCGATCGCCCTATCTCGCGGTGTCTCTCGATCCCATCTGGCATGCTGCCGCCGCCGCGCCCCATCGGATCATTGTACCACTCGAGTGTGCGCGCCTTGCGCTCGCACGCAACGAGATCACACTTCGGGGTCTTACGGCCGACGACTGCGTTAGATACCTCGCGTACGGCGGCGCGGCGATCAGTCCGGATGATGAAGGGGCGATCCGGATAGCCTGTGCACTCGCAGCCATCGCACGGCTTGCCGGCGCAAGACACCCGATGGGGCCAATATCGACGCACATCTTTCCAATTTGATTGTCATTGCCCTGCGCCGTGACATCAATGTAGAGTAGGGTTCAGCCGTGGCAGGCTGCTGTCGAGCATAAACGAGCTTCCCCCTATGAGAGTGATGCGAGCGACCATGGCTCCCGCGTGGCCGTTGTTTGCTCCTGGTGCCCCCGATCTGACGGCCGCGCCCGCGGGACCGGGGCGCGGTCAGGAGCCAAACGCCCCGAAAGTGCCGGTCGCGGATCGCGCGACGCGCGTGGTGGCGTCAGCGACGCGTGGGGAATGGGGCGGAGCGCTCGCCCTCCTGACACTGCTCGAGTTGACGTGGATCCGGCCAACAATGGCCGCGAGCCGAGCGGCCGGCGTCACGCCGCTGATCGAACATCTCATCTTTGCGGCGTTCGTTGATCTCATGCTGTGGACGCTGCTCACACCCGTGATCTTCTCGGCGCTCGATCACCTGCCAGTCACGCCTTCGGCGGCGCCGTCTGGGTCGCGGCACGCGCTCCGCGGCGAGCTCCGGCGGATGTTGAACATCGCGGGCTGGATCGCGGTGACCGCCGGTGCGGCTGGTGGCCAGGCGTGGTTGGTCCACAACCTGTGGAGTGCGGCGAGTCAGTGGTCCGAGCCGGCGCAACGGACGCTGACGTCTCCGCTCCTTGGATTGCCCTATCTCATCGAGACGAACCTGCAGCCAGCCCTGCTGCTCGTACTCTATTATGCGATCCTCTTTCGACGTCACCGCACGAAGCGTGACGAGGAACGCGCGGCTAGACTCGAGCGATCACTGTTCGAAGCACGATTGCACGTCATTTCGCGTCAGCTCGAGCCGCATTTTCTGTTCAACACACTGAATGCTATCGCGGGGCTGACGTCGGAGCAGCCTGCAGTGGCCGAGGCGATGCTCGTTCGCCTGAGCGAGCTATTGCGGATCGCCTTCGATTCGTCGGTTGGTGAAACCGTTTCTCTGCAGACGGAACTGGAGCGCCTCGACATGTACACCGACCTGTACTGTATGCGATTCGGCGATCGCTTGACGGTGCGGCGGGTCGTCGAGGCGACCACGCTGAGTGCGGCGGTTCCGACGTTCTTGCTACAGCCACTCGTGGAGAACGCGATCGCGCACGGATTCGCCGCACGACGGGGCACCGGCGCCATCGACATCTCGGCCCGGCGCGTCGGGGCCCGCATCGAGCTCATCGTGCAGGACGATGGAACGGGATTCACCCCGGGCGGGCCGAGGCGCGAGGGGGTGGGACTCGGCTCCACGCGGGCCCGACTCGAGGCGATGTTCCCAGCCACGCATTCAATCGAGTTGCAGTCCTCGCCGGACGTGGGGACGAGAGTCACGATCACATTCCCCGCCGCACGGGTGGGCGAGACCGAGCCTGGCGCGGAATCGCCCGCTGTGCTCGCCATGCGCCGCGTCTAGCCGACATATGGTGCAGGAGAGCGCGCTGGGCCCGAAGGAGTCGGAGCCACCGGGCTCCCCAGATGTCCGCGGGAGTCGCATGGTCGGCGGGCTATCGGCGGACGCGCAGGCACCGGAAAGCAGTCCGTTGCGGGTGGTGGTGGTCGATGACGAGCCAATCGCCCGTCGTCGGTTGATCACGATGTTGTCGCGGGAAGCGGGCGTCGAAGTCGTCGGTGAGTGCGACGACGGTGCAACGGCGGCACCGGTGATTTCGTCGGTGGACCCCGATGTCGTCTTCCTCGATGTCCGCATGCCGGAGATCGATGGCTTCAGTCTCTTGAGCGTGCTACCGCGGAGCCGACGTCCGGTCATTGTTTTCGTGACGGCGTACGCTGAGCATGCAGTGCGCGCCTTCGATGTGGACGCGGTGGATTATCTGTTGAAGCCGTACGATCGGCTACGACTGGCCAAGGCACTCGCGCGAGTACGGACGTCGCTGGTATCGGTGGAAGACCGACAGCTACGGGCCGAAGTGCGCGCGCTGGCGGACACCGTCCGCGACGCCGTGCATGCGTCGGCAACGAGGGGTGAGGGCACACTCGAAGCATCGCCCGGAGCCGCCGGCAGTTCGCGCACACTGGACCGCGTCGCGGTGACGATCGGCCGCCGGACAATCTTCGTGCCGGTTTCGTCGATCGACTGGATCCGTGCGGACCGGAATTACCTCGAGCTGCACGTCGGGTCGCGTGCGTTCCTGATTCGCTCGAGCATGGCATTGTTCGAGGCGCGACTCGATCCCGCGGCATTCGCACGGATCCATCGGTCCCTGATCGTGCGCCTGGACGCAGTGCGCGAGCTGCACACTGTCGCGCCGGGACTGCAGAAGGTGATCCTAGCCGACGGCACACAGCTTCCCGTGAGCGCCGCGTACCGGAATCGATTACCGCAGGGCTAGTGGCTAGGGATTGGTGGCTGGTCGCTAGAGGACAACCCATGGGCCGGTGACGGCGCCGTGTAACTGGCCCATGGGTTTTTCACCAGTCACTAGCCACTAGACCCTAGCGTATCCAGGTCAGACCCACAAAATGGGAATGGGCCAGTCTGCCGCGGTGCGCGCGTTGACATTGGGGTGAGCGGCCATAGTGTAGACCGCGACGGTGGAGGCGGAGACGCGCGTCGCGCCATTCGCGGTGCGCCCTGCCCTCCTTGTGCCGAACACACAGGCCAGATGAGGGAGCTATGAGCAGTGACTCGAGCACAGGACCGAACGCTGAGCTGACACCCGCCGAGCACGAGCTGGGGATGGACGCGGACATTACGCGGCGGGATTTCCTTAACGCCGTCGCGTTGGGCACGGGGGCCGCACTGCTTGGGACACCGGCGCCCTCGCATCGCGGACGACCGGGTGCGCTCACGGCTCCGCCGTCAGCGCCGGACGAGCCGTGGCACCCGTGGACGGGTAATCCGGGCATCGGTGACTACGCCATCTCGAACGGCAACACATGGGAGGTGGTGTCGGCGGCGCATGGGCTGCGCGACGGAACCTATGACAGGATGTTGAGCACGGCGAGCGACACCGGAGAGCTCTATGATCTGGTGATCGTGGGCGGTGGTTTCTCGGGGACCGTCGCCGCGTACACGTTCCTCAAGGAAACCGGTCGCCAGCGGAGCGTGCTCCTGCTCGACAACCACCCGATCATTGGCGGCGAGGCGAAGCGGAACGAGTTCATCGTACGCGGGCAGCGCCTCATCGGGCCGCAGGGCTCTAACGAAGGCGACCCGCCTGAAGAGCATTCGCCCGAGTGGATGAAGAACTTGTGGCACGATGTGGGACTGCCGATGCATTTCGAGTTCGGGCAGCTGGGACCGGACCGCAAGGCCAATGATCTTCCCCAAGAGCAATTACGTCTACCAGCTGTGGTTCGACAACTTCGAGAACCACGGATTCTACTTCGATACGCCGCAGCCGCACTGGGTCCGCAATCCGTGGGGGCATCGTCTGGAAGGGACGCCTTGGCCGGAGGACGTGCGCCGCGACATGCTCCGGTGGCGGGACGAGCCGGTCGAGCCGTGGAAGGGCGACGCCGAGAGTCTGAAACAATACCTCGACACGATGACGTACGAGCATTGGCTCGTCAACGTCCGCAAGTTCCGGCCGGAAGTCGCGCGATACGTTGATCCGATCTTTGCCTCGGGCATCGGCCTGGGGAGCGACGTGCTATCCGGATACTCCGCATACACGCTGGGGCTGCCAGGCTTTGTGGGGCTCGGGGTCGACAAGGGTCTCGAGTCGTTTGTACAGAATCACACACTGAGCGAGCCGCAGCGAGTCATCTCGTTCCCCGGTGGGAACGACGCGATCCAACGCTGCATCGTGAAGTGGCTCAATCCCGGCGCGATCGAGGGGTCGCCCGCATTCCCTGACGTGCACAGTGGGCGCATCCGGTTCGACCTGATGGATCGGCCCAACATCCCATGCCGTCTACGTGGCGGCGCCATGGTCGTGCACCTGGATCATGACCCCGAGGCGGCAGGCCGCAAGCCGGCGACGATAACGTACGTGAAAGGCGGGAAGCTGTATTCCGTGCGTGCCCACACGGTGATCTGGGCAGGCGCGAGCTTCACGGCGAAGCACGCGGTGAAGAACCTGACCCCTGAGTATCGGGAGGCGGTGGAGAAGTTTCCGCGGTCGCCGATGCTGTCGGTCAATGTCGCGTTGGACAACTGGAGGTTCCTCTACAAGCTCGGCTACAGCGCGTGCTCGTGGCGAGGCGGGTTCGGGTTCACGGCGAACCTGCGGCCCAACATGTACGTCGGTGACTATCGGCCGCCGCTCGATCCCGACCATCCGAACCTGTTCACGTTCTACGTGCCGTTCAACCAGTATGGGCTGTCACTGGTCGAGCAGGGTCATGCAGGCCGGGCACGACTCTTTGCGACGACGTACCGCGAGTTCGAGACGCAGGTGCGGCAACAGATGGTAACGCTCTTCGCGGACGCGGGGTTCGATCCCAAGCGAGACATCGCGGGAATCGTGATCAACCGGTGGGGGCACGCGTACTGCAACGCAGGCCCGGGCTTCTACACGCGGAAGAACGGCAAGCCGACGCAAAGTGATGTATTGCGGCAGCCGCTGGGCCAGCTGGCGTTCGCCCATTCGGAGCTCAACGGCAATCAGCATTGGAGCGTCGCGGCCGACGAAGGGACGCGTGCGGCGCAGCAGATCGTGGCGATGTTGGGGAAGGTGGCGGCGAGGGGCTAAAGGCTATGCGTCGCAACGCTCGGGTGATCACCGATGCGCTGCTCTCGCGTCAGGTCCGCCGCGCTCGTGGGGCAGGAGCTCCTCGAGTGCCAGACGGGTCTTTGGGAGGAGCTGTGAGTCATCGAAATACCTGCCGACGACCTGCATCGCCTCCTCCACGCTTGTGATGTTCAGGTAGCGGAGCAGGTATCGCACGTCCTCGACATCGTGAAACTCTTCGCCAAGTCGCATCGCCGCGCACTTCATGGCGAGGAGATAGCTGGGTTGAGCGACGAAGACGCGCAGGTGTGGGAGCTCGAGATAGTGGTCGAAGGTGCCGCGCCGACTGAGGAAGCCCTTGACCGCATCGTTGAGCCAGGTGTCGGGCACGTGCGCCGTCGCAGCGACGCGGGCGGCGGCCTCGCGCACGATGCGGGTGGGGCGGAAGACAGCGTCCACGTCGCGCGTGGCGTCGCGCGCGCCGAGCACGAGGCACATCACGGCACCACCGACCAGGTAGACTTCGCCCTCGGCGCGAGCCGCAGCGAGCTCGGTGTCCAGCAGGGCGAAGAGGTGACGGATGTCAGCGGCGGTGAGCCGCATCGCAGTCGACACGATCCGGACGTTAGATGCGCCGCGCGACGCCGCGCTCGGTGAAGATGTTGCGGCGCTTGAAGGGGACGGCAGTGATTTGGAGAAGGTAGGGTCGCGCGCTCCGAAGCGACGTGGCGAAGTAGGGCCGCTCGAGCGGATCGACCTGAGAGACCCAGGCAGGCGGTGGCACCCGCTTATCGCGCGCGGCGAGCTCGACCAGCGCGGCGAGGTAATTCCGGGTCACGGCATCGAGCCCATGGAGGTCGATGCTGCCCAGCACAGTCGCAAACTCGGACGGCGCCAGGGCCGTGAGCGCGTCGTCCCACTCGGCGATCGCGTAGCGGCGATCCTCTCCGCGGCGGAGGGCAGCGAGTACTGTCGTGAACCGGTGGGCCGTCTGCGGAAGTGCCCGGCGTAGCACGTAGGCGGACACGTCGACGCCTGCGGCTCGCGCGAGCCGCTTGAGCGTCGCCTTCTCTTCGGGCGTGACCCGGACCTGGAGCTGCGCCGTTCGGGCGGACATCGCTCCAGTGTAGCGGACCCATGGGGAGTTGTCAATACGCCTGTATTGACAACTCCCCTATACGGCTGTCCCCCTGCCCCACATCCCGAGACGGGCGCCGGGCCACAATCGGTGACTCTGCCGTCCGCAGAATCGGTCATATTGCTCTCCTACTGGTTCTTGTTCCGCAAGCCATTGTAGAGTCCGCCGGGCAACATTGGCGTCCGCCGCGAAAGCTCGGCTCCCGCGGCGATCCACGACCTGGCGTCCAATGGAGCGCGGACCCTGTTGGCTGGAAATCTCGAGGGCGGCCCTCGTATGACCAATCGTTTGTACTATCAGGACTCCTTCGCATGCGCCTTCGACGCCAATGTCGAGGCGGTCGTTGCCTCTCCACGGCCGGCGTTGATTCTCGATCGCACGGCATTCTATCCCACGAGTGGTGGCCAGCTGTTCGACACGGGCTGGATTGCCGCCGGGGACGGCGAGCGGTCTGGGCATAGGGTGCGAGTCATCGAAGTCGCCGAGTCCAAAGACGGCGCAATCGTGCACTATGTCGAGGTACCTGAAGGCGGCCAGCTCGCGGACACCATTGAACCGGGCACGCGCGTCCGCGGCCAGATCGATGCCGAGCGGCGTCGTGACCACATGCAGCAGCATTCCGCCCAGCACGTCCTGTCGGCGGCATTCGACCGGCTGTTCGGGATGCGGACCGTCTCGTTCCACATGGGCGCAGAGTACTGCTCGATCGATCTCGACACACCGGCGGTCACGGGCAGCCAGGTAGAGTCGGCTGAGCGGCTATCGAACGAAATGATACTGGAAGATCGACCCGTGGCCATCCGGTTCGTCACGCCCGCAGAAGCCGCAGCCCTGGACCTGCGTAAGGATCCAGTCGCGGACAGGGCGGAGCTGCGCATCATCGAGATTCAGGATTTCGATCGCAGCGCGTGTGGCGGCACGCACGTGAATCGCACCGGCCAGATCGGGTGCGTGCTCCTCCGCAAGACGGAGAAGGTGCGGCATGGCTGGCGGGTGGAGTTTGTGGCCGGCGAGCGGGCCGTCACGACTGCTCGCCATGACTTTGCCGCGCTGACGGCGACCGCTGCTCTCTTCTCCGCGGCTCCGTCGGACGTCGCGGAGCAGGCGCGCCGAACGCTCGACGAGGTGCGGTCATTGCGGAAGCACCGCGAGCAGTTGCAGGCGGAGCTCGCAGCCGCCCAGGCGGTGGCGATGCTCGCCGAAACCCCCGAGACAGACGGACGACGGGTCGTCGTGCGGACCTTTGCAGAAAGGGACGTGAACTCGCTCAAGCTGTTGGCGCAGGCGCTCACCCGTGGCGGCCCGAACGTCGTCGCGATACTCGCCGGAACCTCACCGTCCGTGTCGCTGGTCTTCGCGCAGTCTCCGGGCGCGCCGTTTGACATGCGGGCGCTGATGCAAGCGACGGCAGGACGCCTAGGGGGTCGCGGCGGCGGCACAAAGGACATCGCCCAGGGTGGGGCACCGAGCGCAGAGGGACTCGACGCAGCGTTGGTGGCGGCCGCGGGTACACTCGACGTCGCACCCGCGAGATGACGCGCGCCGGCGCTCGAGTCGCTACTTGAGCTCGTGTGGCTGCTTTACGTTCTTGAACACCTGCCCGCCCTTCATCACAAAGTCGACGCGACGAACTGCCGTCACGTCTTCGAGCGGGTTACCGTCGAAAGCCACGATGTCCGCCTGCAGACCCGGCGCGATCGCGCCGATCGAGTCCTGCAGGCCGAGGGAGGTAGCAGATAGCGATGTAACGGAGACGAGTGCTGCCATTGGGTCCTGGCCGCCGTCGCGAACGCGAACCACGAACTCCTCGGCGTTGCGGCCATGCGCGCCCGCGACCGCATCAGTACCATAGATGATCTTGAGGCCCTTCTGGCGTAGTGCCCGCTTGAAGCCGTTCAGGGCGATCGGGACCGCCGCCCGCATAGCTGCGAACCCTTGTTCGGTGTAGTTCCCGATCCCCAGGAATTTCTCGGGCTGTTGCAGATAGTTCTGCAGGACAAGGCCAATATTGGGGTCGAAGTAGATCCCCCGACTGGCCATAAGCGCGAACTCGTCGTCGGTCGCGAAGATGCCGTGCTCGATCGATGTGCAGCCAGCACGGATGGCCGCTCTCACAGACTCGGCGGAGTGCGCATGCACGAGTGTGCGCATCCCCTGCGCCCTCGCCTCGCCACAGACCGCCTGCATTCTGCTCGTCGGACATGGTCTGCTTGCCGCCGTCGCGCAGACTGCCCGAGCCAAACACCTTGATGAAGTCTGCCCCCTGTGACTTGCGCTCGCGGACGAGGGCACGGAGCTGGTCGGGCGATTTGCCCGCGTCGGTCAGCGGCTCGAGCGACGTGAGGATCCGCGGGCCCGCGATGATGCCGCGTGCAATGGCGTCCCGTAGATCCTTGTCCTCCGGTGATCCCGGGCTTTGGATCGTCGTGAATCCCGCCATGAGCGTGACCGTCGCGTTGTCAACGGCGTGCAACATGGCCTCGACCGGTGGCTCCTCTTTGCCGGCGAGCCGACCGTTGACGAAGTGCCACATCAGGTGATCGTGCGTGTCGATCCAGCCCGGCGTGACGGTAAGTCCTCGAAGGTCGTACACGACTGCGCCTTGTTCGATCGGGCCGCCGACGCGCACGATCTTGGAGTCCTGCACGACGACCGTGGTGTTGTGGACGATGCCGCCGCGCCCGTCCAGTAGCGTACTCACCCGCAAAACGATCGGCGGAGGGGGCCCTTGAGTGAGCCCTGCGACAACCGCGACGAGTCCAATCATTGGTGACGGCTGACTAGTGGCTGGTGGCTGCTGACTCGTGACAAATGTTAGGCGCGGCGCCCCGGTTCGCCATAGGGTCGCCAGCGCACCAGTTGCGTGCGGCGGGTCACTTCGTGCCAGCGATCGTAGTTACGGGCGGCTGTGAAGTCGTGAGTCTTGTTATCAACCCCGCGTAGTACGTCCTCAAGCTTGGACTGGGCGCGGCCCGCATGCGCTGCCGGAGGATTTGCTGCATCGCCTCCAGCCGCTGCTCGTGAGCGGCGCGCTGGCGAGCGCCCACGAGAGTCATTGTGGCGATCACGTGGGCGCGCCGGAGCTGAAGGTCCGCCGTGGTCACGATCGGCGTGGCAGGCGCGGGCACGACCGTGACGAGGGCCTGCCTACCAAACCCTGCGATCCCACCCTCGACGTACTGTGTGCCGGGGTTGACCGCGTACACCGTCCCCCATGGGGCAACCGCTATCGCGAAGCTCGAGTCGGATGAGACCAGTTGTCCCCGATCCCACTCGACGCCCATGAAGGGATAGGTGTTGCCCAACGAGTCGACGCCGACGGCGTCCATGACGATGCTGTCTCCCACCGCGACGGTATCGACCGCAGGGGTTAGATAGATGTTGGCGAGCGGGTTACAGATCGGGGGGCTGGCGGCGTAGCAAACGGTGAGCGACGCCTGCGCCGCAAAGCGACCGGCCACGGCCGTGATGACGGCCGTACCATTCTCCTGGGGCACGACCAGTTCCGAGCCCCCAACCACGGTAACGGGTCCGTTGCCAAGCCCGCTCACGGCGCCGTTGCTACTCGTGAACACGACGGGATAGTTGCTCAACACCCAACCGCTCGCGTTCCTGACCGTCGCCGTCAGCTGAACGAGGTAGTCCATAGGATTTGGTATGGCAAAAATGGAGTCCGGGCTCACCTGCAACGAGATGCTTCCGGGCACCGTGTCCTCGACGACGATCCTACTGGTGGCAGACTTTCCGCCCGCGGACGCGCTGATCGTGGCCGTGCCCGCGCCCTGCGGGGTGATCAACCCAGTGCTGGAGACCGCCGCGATGTGAGCACTGGACGACGTCCATGTCACTGGGTCGCTGAGGATCTCACCGTATTGGTCCTTCACGGTATCCGAGAGTTGTACCTGGCCGCTACCCAACAGGATGGTGTCGAGTGGCGGCGTGACGACGATCGAGTCGACCGGTGGCGGCGTCACGACCACGTTGGCAACAGCGGAAATCCCCTGCGCGCTGGCCGTGATCTGCGCGTTGCCAGTATCGACGGCTGTCAACCGCCCGGTCTGGTCGACCGTAGCGACCGCCGGGTTGCTACTGGCCCAGACGAACGTGACGTTCGGAACCAGGTCACCTCCCGCACCGTGCGCGATGGCGGCGAAGCTTCGAGTCCCGTGAAGGCTCACGTTCGCCGATTTGGGCGTCACGAGGACGGCGTAAACAGGCGTGTTCAACGCGGGGCCAACGCCCGAATTCGACCCGGTGCAGGCGAGCGCGCTGCTGAGCGCTGTCACTGCGGCCAACCAATGCACATGACGCTTGGGTATCACGCCACAGCCCCTGCGGTTGATGTCGGAAACGTGTTTGGATGAGCTTGTTGTAACGTTACGGCGCGAAAATCGTCCTGGCGAGCGCCAAATTGCGGCCCCAGTCGGTGGCCGGATCGGGCCGGCCCCTCGGCGGCAAGTGATTGAGCGAACAGTGCTTACCGAGAAACGGGCGGCGCTGACCGTGGGGCTCGCCATATCTGTGACATCACAGAGCAGGCAGTCGCGGCAGTTGAGCGGTGTTGCACCCCATCCACGCCCCATTGGCGCGACGGTTGGGGTTTAAGGAAAAGGACGCGCCGCTCTCTAGACCGCGGCGGCTTTCCCTGTCTGAGGCATCCCCATCCGAAACCGTAATGGCTGCCAGTTGCCTCGCCGGATCGTGATGCCAAGGAAGACCGCTGCAGCAATCAGGCATACGCCGACCGCGACGATCGATGCTTCGGGCCCGAAGGCGCCACCGCTCCAGAGCGGGTCTCCCGACGGCGTGCTCGAGACGAGGCCGTGCGTCGTGTTGCCGGACACCGCGGCCCCGAATAGGCCGCCCTCGGCGAAGTTCCAGCCAAAGTGTAGGCCGATCGGGAGCCAGAGCGACCGCGTCGCCGTATATGCCAGGGCTAGGAGGACCCCCGCCTCGATCGCAATCGCAGCGCTGCTGACCACCGAGGCGCCCGGATTGAAGCCGTGCAGCGCACCGAACAGCGCCGCCGACAAGAGGAGTGCCACGAGCGTGCCGAATCCCTCCTCCACGATGCGGAAGACGACACCTCGGAATACGATCTCCTCGGCGATGCCGGTCGCAACGGCCACAGTAAACGCGCTGAAGAGATAGGTCGTGCCGGTGTAGGCGCCAATGTGCGCTACTCCTTTCCACACCAGCAGCAGCTCGACAATGGCAAAAAGCCCCACGCCGCAGAGCGCACCTGCGAGCCACAGCGGGATCGAGTTCGCGCCACTCAGCTCCTGCGGCGCCCGCTGTTCGATCCAGCGCACGAGCACGCGGTAGCTGCCGATCATCGCGGCCATGATCACAATTGCGGGCCCGATAACCAGGACCGCTGGGCGCGGTCCGTTTGACGCCGAGTGGAGGAGCCGGGGCGTCAGCTGACAGACGACATCAACCCCGGCGAGCACGACGAACATGACGATGAGCCTCACCGGCACCGATTGGAGGACCAACCACCAACGACCGCCCGACCGCTGCGGCTCGGGTCCCTCGCGCGCTACGGGCAAGCCGCTCCCTGGGGGAAAAGAGGGTCGGTTGCGATCGGCGATACTGATCGGCGTATCGATCGGCTCCACGAATGGCTCCTCGGCGCTGGCGCCGCGTGGCCCATTATGTATATCAGGCGACGCAGCCACTACGGCCGCTACCATGCGGAGGTGTCAGTGTCGATAGATCCTGCACAATTGGCGGAGACGGTAGCCGGCGGTTGGTGACCGATCGCGCGGTCAGTGACCGCGACGCCTGACCCACCCCGCGATCGGTTCACCAATTACCAATCACCCGCCACTAACTCGCAACCCCTAGCCTGACGTCATTGCGCCTCGCTCAGCGCGCGCACCGTGCTCGCAACTGTCCGCACCTTGGCGCCGTCGGCTGCGTTGGGTGCTTCTCCTTCCAGCTGAGTCGTTAGCTGCGTGAGCGCACCGCGCCGCGCGTCGCCCCGTGCCGCTTCCGCCTTGGACAAGGCTGCGCGAGCCGCTTGGATCTGGTCGGCACCCAGCCCGTTCGATCGGGCCAACTGATCGAGGTAGGCACGGGCTAGCGTGAAGCTCGGAGGCCATACGAACCGTGGCTGGCCCTGGACATTGAGCTCGCCGAATTGAACCGACTTCGCGGCGTCGATTTCGTTTTGGGACAACCAGCCGCTCGGCTGGAGCGCGAGGATGTCCAATCCCCGCGCAATCTCCGACCCGACGATGTAGCCGTTGTACCAGTACGCGGACCAGAATCCGCCTTCGACCAGTCGCGTCGAATCAACCGGCCCACGGTCGAAGAAGGCGATCTCGTGGGGGTGCGTGGGATCGGTCCAGTCGAACACCGAGATGCCGCCTTGGTACCACGCCTGGACCATGATGTCGCGACCCGGGATCGGGATCAGCGACCCATTGTGCGCCACGCAATTCTCGAATTCGGTCTGCGGCGCAAGCATCTTGTAGTAGCTCTGGAAGACGAGCTTGCGGTTCTCGATGCGGAAAATCCCGTCCGCGCCCCAGTCGTGCGGGTCCGTCGCGCGGCACTTGGGCAGGCTCCCGCCACCCCATTCGTCGGTGAACAGGACCTTCGTCCCGTCGTTGTTGAACGTGGCCGAGTGCCAGTATGAGAAGTTAGAGTCGGAGACGGCGTCGAGACGCACAGGGTGCTCGGGATCGCTGATATCGAGCAGCATACCGTAGCCTTCGCAGGCGCCGCCCGCCAACCCGATCTGCGGATAGACGGTGATGTCGTGACACGATGTCGCCGTGATGCCTTTGCCCCCTGGTTGACAGCCGGGGCACTGCTGCTCGACCACTTTGTCGACCATGCCTTGCAGTTGGCTCCGCAACGCCGCGCTATCGGCCGCCGTCGGTGGTCCGCTCCCGCCGCGCTTTTTCACCATGGTGTCGAGCGCGGGATTGATCATTTCGGAGGGGATGACCATCGTGTTGTCGAACACCATGGCGGTGAAGATGCCCTTGGCTCGCATTGAATCTGCACTCACGCTGTCCTGAGGCGTCAGCCCGTGCTCCGGGGTCGCACCCAGCCCCGCGAAGATCCGTGGCGAGCTCACGATCGCGGCTTGCTCCGGATGGGCGAGGGGTACCTTGATGACCTCTATCCGGAATAGCGCGGAGTTCGGATTCTCGTCCAGGGACCCACTCACGCAGCCAGCCATCTCCGCTGACGGCCGGACGAACGAAGAGCCGGACACGTAGATGTAGACGTCGTTCGGGTCCTTCGGGTCGACCAGCAGCGTGTGGGTGTGCGAGCCGCGGCAGGTTTGGACGGTCGCGACCGTCTTCGGGTGCGCGATGTCGGAGATGTCCACGATCCGAACGCCTCGGAACCGCTCGGCGCTCACGGGCCCTTTCGGGGCGTCCGTGCCGCAGTCGATTCGGGCACTCGGGGCCTCAGCGGATATGAATAGGAGATTCTTGTAGACCGAGACATCGCCCTGGTTCTCCGGACAGGAGAACGCGGTCTCGAGGGTCGGGTGACTGGGGTTCGAGATGTCCCAGATCTGCACGCCGTTGTAGTTGCCCTGGATCACATAGGACCCGGTGAACGCCAGATCGGAATTCGTCTCGCCGAGGAACGGCTTGACCGGCCGTGTGGTGGACACCAAGTGCAGGTTCCACGCAGCCTGCCCCGCGTCCCAGAGCCCACCCTTGAGTCCGACGCGTGGATCCGGACTTGGCGGGGTCCGCGACGTGTCCGGCTGGGGAGCGGGTGTCGCGCCTCCGGGTGAGGCGCCAGGGTGCGCGCAGGCGACTATGCCGATGGAACCCACAGCAAGGCAGAGCTCGGCGACCGATCGAACCGTTCGCCACGGCGATGGCCAACGGCCGGCGCCAGAGACGGCAGACATATTGGCATCCTTATATAAGAGAGACATGTCACGAGAGAGACATGTCGAACAAATCTACGCGCGGCGCGCAGCTCCGGTTTCAGCCGCAACGACCGGGCCGCTGGATCGGGGACCCTGGCCCACTCCATTGGAAACACGCCCCGGTGGCCGCTCGTCGTCATACCTGGCAAGGGTCTCTGGCAGCGCCTCCTCGGCCCGACGGGAAGGGGTCGTTCTTTCTCCATAATCGACCGCCTGTCCGTTCGGGGCATACGCGGCGCTCGCGAGGCTTCTCACCGTCTGCAGCGAGGCATCACCGGGATGCAGTGTACAGCGCAACGCCCCTCGATACGGGTCATCGTGGATCTCGCGATTGGCGTGGTGATCCCGCTTGTCCTGGCGTGTTCGCATCGACCGCCGGACGTCGGGGCGGCGGCAGCCGTCGCGGGCGGGACTGCCGAGGGGGCTCCAACGTACCTTCCCTCCGAGGTCGACAAGCAGGCAACGGCCGACCCAGACAACCCGGTCCCCCGTTATCAGGCACCGCCCAACGAGATGCGAGCGCAGATCGCTCCGATGCGAGGTCTGCCAGGTGCTCGGGGCACGGTGGAAGCGGCGTTCGTGATCGATACCACAGGCTGCGCCGACATGAGCACCTTCAAGGTGATTCACTCGGACAACGACATATACGCACCGACGGTGCAGTTGGCCGTGCGGCTGAGCCATTTCTCTCCCGCCGAGAAGGATGGCCGTCCGGTGAGGGAGTGGCTGACAACGCGGTACGTGAATGGTGACCTGGCCGTCGACAAGGGCGCGACGCCCCGCCAGCCTATTCCGTTCCCGCGGTACCCGCCGCGTTTGCAGACAGCAGGTATCGTCGGCACCGTCGTCGTGGCGTTTCTCATCGATACCACTGGCCATATCGGCGACGGCACTTTCACGATCATCAGGTCTGACAACGACGCGTTCACACGCGCCGTGGAGGAGACAGTGCCGTCGGAGACCTTCTATCCGGCCGAGAAGGGCGGGCGCCGAGTGAAGGTGGTAGTTGCAACGCCGATTACGTTCAACATGCGTAACAATGACATGCGACCCCCGGACATGAGCGGCCGCGGCATTCCGGGCAGGCCTGGGTCGAACGAGCCTCAGTAGCTCGCCAAGGACTGTTCTGTGAGTGGCGTACGGCAGCAGGCGTGGTTACGTCAGAGTTGCGATAACGCCCCGTGACAGGGAGTCGTGGCGCGCTGCAGATTATCGGTCTCCCCTTCCCGAGTAACCGCATGCGCGCCCGCACGATTGTCGCTCTCTTGGCGACCACATCGGTCCCAGCTCTCGGCCTTGCCCAGACCAGCAAGGCGCCCGTCGCAGACGCGTTCCGCGATACGGAAAGCAAGATGTCGAAGAACCTCGTGGCCGCGGCCGAGGCGATGCCGGCGGACAAGTACAACTTCAAGCCGACGCCTGCGCAAATGACGTTTGGCCAGGTCGTGCTGCATGTCGCGGTGGACAACGACTTGGCCTGCCCAGGCATCGGCTTCATGCAAGCGCCGCAGCGGGATCGACTCTCCCCGACCGATGACAAGGACAAGCTGGTCGGGCTCCTGAAGGACACCTTCTCCCTGTGCGATCAGGTGTTCGGCAAGCTCGATGATTCCAAGCTTGGGGACCAGGTCTCGGGCTTCGGGGTGACGTGGACGCAGGTCGGCCTCATGAGCGAGCGCACCGAGGACTGGGCCGACCATTACAGCCAGATGGCCATTTATCTTCGGCTGAACGGCAAGCTCCCACCGACAGCCCGGCGATAGTCACAGCGATAGTAGGTTAGGCAGCGGGGCGATCATACGCAGACATGCGACATCGGCCGGTGGCGCTTCAGTTGCCTCCGTTCCGCAGGACGTCGCCCGCAGTCGCATTGCGGCCGAGCAATCGTCCGCCGGCATGATGTGCAGCCCCCTCTCAGCGCGGGCGCGAACGACCGTGCCGACTTCGGGCCCTGCCCTGGCGACGCGGCGATCGTCCTGGCGGATTGAGACGGACCGCGGCGGCAGCGCGTCTCAGATGCCATGCTGCGTCACAGCTTTGCTAGCACATTGAGCGCTAGCGTTTTCTCACTTGCCTCGAGTTGCTCGAGCGGAAGGCCGTAGACGCGCACGTCGAACGCCGCCTCTCCTTTCCTAAAAATCAAGCCGGTCCCAAAGCCAGGCGTCGTCACGAAAAGGGCATCGTCGCCTACGCCGCTGATCGGCTCTTTTGTGATGCCCTTGATCGGAGTTTTTGCGTTATTGAAACGTTGGATGGGCGTGACGCTTCCCATTTGCGTATAAATGCTCAGTACAACTCTCTTGCGGTTCATGCCCGTCCCGCCCGGCACCTCCCACCCGCACACCGCGGTGCTGTTCTGCGCAATCGCTTTGCCTGGTCCGACCGACACACCGAGTACGGCGTTCACCTGCGCTTGAGCCAGCAATGAACATGCGTCTGTCGGCGGCGCCGCAGCGGTCGCTCGCGACCCGTCAAACCCGGCAAGGAACAGCGCCACGGGAATGCAGATGCATCTGCACGTCGAGTCCATCTCGCCTCCAGTGATCGAGAGGCCGCATGGAGGTCGACCCTCGGGCGCCGGTCGAGCCCCATGAGGGGCATCACGAAGCCAGTAATGTCGTGCGGCGGATAACCATTGTAGGCATCCACGTAATGCGTGTCAAACGACGCGGACCTTTGGAACAAGGGGTTCCCGCGGTAGCCTCGGGTCGCGGGAGCGTGCGGCGTGGGTGCGCCATGCCCGCAGTTTGCGGCGGCTCCGATCGAGAACGCCGGCCGCCAGGGATCGTGACACGTGGGAGGGGCTCGCTAGTTTTCAGAACGTGCAGTGCGGACGGGCAACCCACATAGATTGACTGTGTTCGAGTTTGTAGCCAAGTCGGGGAGGGGTCGAGACAGTCAACCCGTAAGTGCAGGTAAATCAACGTCGGCAGGGTAGCTCAGCTGGTTAGAGCACGGCACTCATAATGGGGCCGTGCTCTTCTGCGTTATACACTTTCACTCTAGAGACGCGGCGTAGCCAGGCACGATGCGGCACGAAAATGAGCAAGAGTGGGTGCGATTTTGGGTGCGCTAAAATCGGCGCTTAGTCGCCCGGGCGCCCGAGTGGTTTGAGGCGCCGCCCGGCCACTGAAGGGTTGCAGAAGCATGGACGCTCCTAGACGAGTAGCGAATTGCTCCCTTTCGTCATTTCTCGGCGACCGGCACCTCGCGTACCATGCCGTGCGCGTAGTGCGGCTTGTGATCGTGGATATCGTCGACAAGGCAAATAAGCATGTAGCGACCCGGAACGAGGTCGAGCACCAACTCGACAGATTGCCCTCGGTCCAGGTCGGGCACACCACCCATCAGCGTGACCGGGGCCACAGCCGGACCAGTCGTATCCATCCACCGAACTACATCAGCCACCGATTTGCCCTGGTGTATTTGCCACAGCAACGCCATGTGGGGCTGAGTGCCCACGTTGCGAACGCTCACCACGTGGGTGCTCGCGCTCAGTGGTTTGGATAACGTGAACGCGTAGTCTGTGAGGTTGAGCACGACGTCCGGTTTCGGCATCGCCGCGGGCGGTCGCCCTTCGACCACGGTGAGCGGACGGACCATTCCTTTCGCGAAATGTGGCGTACCGTCAGTATCCGCAATGTCGCACAACATTACGTAGCGCCCGGGCTTGAGATCGATCGTCACTGCCGCGGTGCCACCAGGCGAGATCGTGCCCACCCCTCCCACGCTCATCGCCCACGGCGTAGCCTCGTGCGCGATGGAGGCCCGCACGAAGTCCGCGGGCGTGTGGCCTTCGGAGAGTTTCACGAACTGCACGAAGTGTTCTTGTTGGCCGCGGGAAACAAGTCGGATTGTCGTCGGGCCGGCCGAGATTGAGTCCGGCGCGTCGTACGCGAACTCGCGAGCCGCAATTGTGACCACCGGCACGCCTGGTGGCACGCGCCGTACCCGCGAACCACCGGCAGACAGCATCGCCGCCGTCGTCACCAACGCGAGAGGGGGATAACGGCGGTCGACCATGCGGACCTCCAATACGAAATAGCTTAAGCCGGCGTCTAATCTACGATCTGCCTGTCAACGGTTCCAGCGCTACGCGGGTGGTACCCACCGCTGCGACCATCCTGCAGATGCGCAGGAGCCTGGGATCGGGCTCGCACAGCTTCCGCGGGACATCGCTCTGCCACTAATGCCGGAGCCTCGTGCGCGAGTGTGTATGCGGCCCAGAGTGCCGTCTGCAATTGGTCCCGACGATGCCACTGGGATGCCGCCCGGATGAGAGTGCTCGAAGCTATGGCGTCAGTCCTGGCAGGGCCACCGGCAGTCGACGTAGCCCCGCAATCGAACGGACCGCCGGGAGTGGTCGTTGCTGTGCAGCGCCTACCGCGACGTCACCGCGAGTCCGTTGGATATTCTGTCGAAGTGGCTCAACGGGTTAGGGGGTCATGCAGACGAGAGCGGCGACAGAAGCGTGGACAGCTGATGCAGAGCGTGCCAGCCGGGAGCAGCGGTCGCAGTGGTGTTCTGCGGAAAGCCTCGCGTGGCGTTCCCTGGTCGACAAGACATGCTCAGTGTATGCTTGCCGTCCCGCCATTGAGTGTCGTCGCGATCACCTTCTCAATGAGGATTTATGCGTCTATCTCATCCGTCTCGCTCGCCGCTCGTTGTCGTCGCATGTCTGATGCTTGGGGCGTGCGCGACAGCAACGACGCGGCCGGGCTTCGACGCCGCCGCCGAGTCCGCGAAGCTGCTGCAGCGCGACGTCGAATGGGCCGAGGTCGCAACGGCCGGGAAGGACGTCGAGAAGATCATCTCGTACTGGACCGACGACGCGGTCGTGATGGAGCCGGGGCAGCCGGCCATTGAAGGGAAACAGGCAATTCGCGCGTTCGTCACGGCGAGTGTGAATACGCCCGGATTCAAGATTCATTGGGTGTCACAGAAGCCCGCGTTCTCGTCGGACGGCAAGATGGTCTACATGCGCGGTACCGACGACATGACCGTGCCAGGGCCCAAGGGTGCGCCGCTGACTCTGCACCTGCAAGGCTATTCGATCTGGCGGATGGACGCCGATGGACAGTGGCTTTGTGTTGTGGACATCGCCACCGAAGCGCCAAACGCACCGGCGGCGGCCAAGACATAGCTCGTCGTGGAGCCGGGCCCCAGGCATCGGGGTCGCGAGCGGGCAAGGGTGCGACGCACTCGTCGCCCGTACCGGGTCGAATCGTGGTGCAAATAGCGGTCCCGCGGCGCTGTATCCCGCGCGCCATGCGGCCGAGCGCTACAAATTCCCCTGCGGTCCTGGCGCGGGTAGCGCCTCACCCAACGAACGACGCCGATGCCGCGCTCGACAGGGCCCTCGCCCATGAGTTGGAGCGGGCCAAGGCAAGAGCTCGGGGGCACCGCTTTTTCCCGCCGTCAATCGCTACACGGCGAGCGATAAGCATCGCGCGGCCTGCAAGGCGCTCGGGCTGAACGACTATCGGCTGAAGGACCAGCGCCATTCGTACGCAGTGCGTGCGGCTCGCGCCGGCACGCCGGCGGAGCTCATTGGTCGACAGCTTGGGCACGCAAACGCTATTTTGGTCCTCAAGGTTTATGGTCGATTCATGCCTTCCCAACAGGAGCGTGATCGCTGGGAGCAGATCGCCGCCGCCCAGGACGCTGAACAGGATCGAAAAACGCAGCAAGTGGGTGCGATTTTGGGTGCGGTGGGGTAATGGTGGTCGGTACGTGATCGGCTAAGTTCAATCGCATCAACGTCGGCAGGGTAGCTCAGCTGGTTAGAGCACGGCACTCATAATGCCGGGGTCGCGGGTTCGAGTCCCGCCCCTGCTATTACATAGCAATGAGTTACACTGCTGAGCCAGCCACTCCACGGCGCTTTGGACGGCAGAATGGACGGCAGGGTTGCAACTTCCTCAGGACGGCGACGCCGTGACGGACGCCAACATGACGGACGCGAAGGCGAGTGTGATCCTGGAGACGCTCCGCCGCGCCGCCGCCGCGATCCCTCCGTACTCGCCGTCGGAAGTGGTTGGCTGGCGCCAGCAGTTCGCGCGTGCGCTGCGCTCGCTCAGAGCCGCCGAAGAGCCCGAGCAGAACGTTGAGGTCAAGCACGACCTCCTCATTCATTGCTATCAGGACTTCTGGCACCTTAAAGACCACATCAAGAACGACGACACGCTACGACAGGGTGTGCGTGATGGTGTTGTCGCCGCGACGCACGCCAGCATGGTGTTGATGGAGTGTCGCGATTTGTGCAACGGCACGAAGCATCTGAAGACAATGAATGCGCCGGCCGCCGCCATTTCCGGGGACTACGGTCGCACCGTGTACCTGGGAGGCCTCGACGGCAAATCCGCAATGGCCGTCGACGTGCACCCAATTATCGAATTCGCAGATCGCGATCCTGAGGATGCGGTGCAGTTCGCCCGCGATGTGGCGCGCGAGTGGACTGAGATCCTGGTCAAGCAGGGTCTCCTCATCATCTAGCGAGACTGCGGAACCTCGACCTGCCGAGCCCGGTCGAGCGCACCACCTTCCACAATCTTCGCCGACAGTTGTCCTGCCGTATCCCGCTCTGCGGCCCGTCGCTCCCACAGTGCGCGGTCTGATGCCTGCGGGAGAAATCGCCCGTAGGTCGTGAGCGTCAACTGGGATGACGCATGTCCAAGCTGCGCCGCGATCAGGCTGACCGGCGTGCCGGCGCGCGCAGCGCGCACCGCCCACGCGTGACGGGAGTGCCGAAGCGGCAGAATCCGAAGGCTCGCCACTTTCGCTGCGGCGGCGTGAGCATCGAGCGGCGTCCACCGCGTGTATCCCGGCCAGAGCGGTGCGGCAGGCAGCTTGTCGATGATGTGCGCCGCGATATATGGTCGCGCCCACTCGGCGACGAGTACGATCCGGTCTCGCGTGTGTGTCTTCGTGCCTCGCGCGCGGAGCTCCCAAGTCGATTCGTCGATGTCGTGGCGCACGAGCGTGAGCGCGACCGACACCTCGACTCCCGTGCCATACATGAGGGCCCATAACGCTGCCATCGCCGGGTCGGTCGCGCGCTCAATCAGCAGCTTGACCTCGTCTGGCTCGTAGAACAGGATGGGCGGCCGCTGCAGGGCGGGGCGGTCAACTTCCAGCATTGGGTTTGTAGCGAATACGCCGAGGGGGTGCGTGAGATACCCGAAGAACGTCGACCAGCTCGAGTGCACCTTGCGTCGCGTGTTGGCTGTCGCAGGCCGAGGCGGATTGGGCTTCGGTTTTTCGGGGGCGACGCCCTCTGTCGGTTCCTTCTGACGTTTGGGTTTCACAACGAGGGGCGGCAGGACGTAGCTCACGAGGCGGTCACTCAGCCAAGCCGGCGTGACGCTGGACACCAGGCGCGTTGTGCCTGTGGGGACGAGCCACCGGACGTGCGCCTCGATGTGCTTCACCGTGTCGGGTCGCACGCCTCGCGCGCGATACGCGAGGAGAAAAGTGTCTACGAGCGGTTCAATGTCACGGTCTGCGAGTCGGCGGCGCATCGAGGACAATGAGTGCTCGGTCTCGCACCACAGGTCGTACAGGGAACCGATCGAGCGCTCGCCGTTTACCACTGGGTCCGTTAGATCCCAGGCTCGCTCGTCCGCCAACACGTTCCACATAGTCGCGATCGATTCGGCGATCCGACGGCGTGAGGTCCGCGTCGCGAGCTGGGCCCGACCTGTGCGCGTCCGCGCCATGAAGTACCATCCCGCGCGGTTACCCGTACGTCGGTACACGCTCATTGATCACCTCACGTGGAACTTCGATGCGCGTCCAGCCACGCCAGGACATCAGCGCGGCGGTACCTCACCATCGGACGGCGCCCGCGGCCAGGCAGTAGAATCTTAGGGCATCGCGACGCTCGCAGGTACGATACACTCACTCGTGCGAGAATGCGCGGCCTCGCGCTGCGTGAGGACCGACGCATCAGCGGACAGGACTGCAGGCGCTCCCTTGCTCCATCGCGGCGCTGTGTTCCCGCCATCGGAGCACGGTCCCTCACGGACCGTGACCACTCTTGGCGCCGTCTCGGTCACCTGACGCGCCAAGTATAGGCCGGCCATGTAACCACCAACACGGCGGCGTGGGACACCATTGCCGTGAGCCCCGCCGAGTGAACGGGCCAGACTCGGGTCAGTTCGCGGGGCGTTGCTGGATCGGCCGTCAGGCTTCCGCCCGCGCTTTTGCCTTGGCGCGCTCCCACTCACCGGTGAGCGCCCGGTCCAGGGCGACGTCGGCATCGCTCCTTTCGTGGGGCGCGGAAGAAGCGAAAGAAGCAGCCGCGTCGCGAGCCGATGATGGCTTCGCGATGCAGGCGGTCACTCGTTGCTTGCCGTCTTCCGTCTTTTCCACATCCGCGCGCGCCGTCGCCGGGCGATGCACTTGCTCATGGGTCTGGTTTGGGCCAGGGGTCGACGAATTAAACGAAAGAAACGAATTAATCGCCGGGCCTGGCGCACGGTCCGGGGATTTCTTCGTTTTTTTCGTTTCTTTCGTGCAGTGCCAGCGCTCAGCAGGCCGCCCCGCTTTCCCGGACTCAGGCTTGACCGAGCGCCGTTCGATCCGGCCTCGGTCTTGGAGATAGGCGAGGGCCGCCGTGATTTGTGAGGCGGGTTTGTTGTTCCCGAATAGAGCGCTCAAGTCCGTCCGATCGAGCCCCTGCAGTGCGGCTTCGAGCGCAGCGAGGATCTTGTCTGCGATCGGGTTTCCGGTGGCGAGACCCAGCATGTAGGCGGCGGAGTCGAAGCAGTAACGCCACACCGCGAGGGCGGCGCACAAGTGCGGGAGATCGATCCTGTCGGCACGATCCAACACCGCATACACGCATGAGAGCCGGAGGACCTGCGGCGCCGCCCGCGACGTCGCGGCCTCGAGCAGCTCACTCGCGCTCACCTCACTGAGCTCACCCCCGTAGACCTCGTGCCACCGCGCTCTCGCCGGTGGGGTCATCTCGAGGCAACGCTCAGTCTTCGCGCCGTCGACGACATGGCGCAGCTCGCCTGCGATCCGCTCCAAGGCGCCGGGCTGACCGAGGCGATCCCTGGATCTGTCCGGATGACAAAGGCTGAGGCGAGCGCCAATGTCGGTCCGTCTGGCGGCGGCGCGGTCCGACGCATTAGTCACCGCTCCTGGCCTCGGCGGCCCGCGCTCGACGCTCGGCGTCGGCGAGGATCGCGATGGACTCAGCCATCTCTTCATCCGCGATCCGGCGCCAGGTCGCGGCCTCTCCTAGGAAGCGCGCGTGATCCGCAAGCACGTCGTATTCGGCCGCATTGGCTTCGTGGCAGGCGGCGCGCTCGAGCGGGTGGTTGCACGGGAACCGAACCCCGCGGGCCTGTGCGGCGCGCCAGGCATTGAGCGCGAGATAGCAACGTCGAATTACGGGGCTGGCAGGATGCTTCGCCCGGTCACTCCAAGAAGCCCATCGTGGGCCCTTGCCGTTAGGCACTGACATCGCGACGTTCCTCGTTGCCGGCGCCTCGCGCTCGAACGCTCGGCGGCCGGCGGCTGGATGTGCTCGCGGCGCCGCGGCTCTCCCCTTCCGGGTAGCGCGGCGTTCGCGTTTTGAGCCCTAGGCTGCGCTGGTGACCCTATAGGTACATATACGTTCCAAGGTGCAAGCGTGACAAAGAGGCCGTCCTGTGATGCGGCCGGCGAAGTTTCGAGGCGGCGTCGATGCGTCAGACATTTGTCTGACATCCACTAGCTTGCCGCAGGGAAAAGAGGGCATTGGGAGTGCACATTCGGACTCTCAAAGGAGGCCACGATAAACAGGCGCGGCACACGGCTGCGCCGCGGACGGATTGATCCAGCCCGCCGGTGAAGGCGTTCTCGTCTCCGCGGCAGGGCAACGCAGTTCGGCTCGGTTGCGCCGACGGCTTTGGCGATCCATGGGTGTCCGAAGATCGGACCGAGCATCCCACAGCCGGACAGTGGACGCAGCAACTCGCAGGCGCCGGCGGTGCTAACTGGCCGCTGCCAAGGAGATTAGCCTAAACGCCACGTGTGAATCGCCAGCACGGGATCTGCTTGGGGATGGGCAAGGTCGGAACTCGTCGGCTGCGAGCGGGTCGATTGCCCGACACCCTCGCCGCCAATTGCGGTCATGCTGCCTCGACACTTTCGCCAGAAGTAAGCATGCGAGAACTCCTGTACGCCCTGCGTCGGCTCCGCGCCAGTCCCATGTTCACGATCGCAGCAAGCATGACCCTCGCCATCGCGATCGGCGCGACCGCGTCCGTCTTCGGGCTCGTCGATGGCGTGCTGCTCAAGGCGTTCCCCTTTCGGGATCCCGACCGGGTGCTCACGCTGTGGGGCACCAACCCAGGCGAGCATCTGCCGCAGTGGACCGTGGATCCGGCCGATTACCTCGACTGGCGTTCCCAGAACCAGAGCTTCACCGAGCTGGCGGCCCTAGAGGGCAAGCGGTTCACCATCACAGGACGAAACGGGGCGGAACGGATCGGGGGGGCTGGTGTCACCCCCAACTTCTTTTCCGCCCTCGGCATCACTCCGCAACTCGGACGTGCGCTAGCGGTAGACTCTAGCGGACCGCCGGACGTGGTCCTGAGCTATGGCTACTGGGAGCAACACTACGGTGGCTCGCGGTCCGCGCTCGGACAGACGCTGACCCTCGACGATCACCCCTACACGATCGTCGGCGTGATGCCGGCAGGCATCCCATACCCTGTTGATGTATGGACGCGACTCAGCTTTAGCGCTGAGCAAGAGCTCCACACGGGGGACCACGAGGCCATGGTCTTCGGGCGTCTCAGGTCGGGCGTGACGAGCGATCGAGCGCAGCGCGACATGGTCCTGATTGCCCAGCGGCTCGCGCAGAAATACCCAGAGACAGACAAGGGCTGGTCGGTCGTGACAGTCCCTGTGCTGGATCAGATGGTCGGCGGCGTCCGGCCCGCATTGCTCATTCTATTGGTCGCAGCGGTGTGCGTGCTGGTCATCGGTGCGGCCAATCTCGCCAATCTCTTTCTGGTCCGCTGCCTCGCTCGCGAGCGTGACATGGCGATCCGGACGGCCTTGGGCGCATCGCGTAGCCGGCTGGTACGAGAGCTCGTGGTCGAAGCCGGGACGCTCGGCGTCATTGGGGGGGTCCTCGGCATTGGCGTCGCCGGCGCCGGCGTGCGAGCCCTGCGCACCCTCGCCCCACCGTTGCCGCGGCTCGATCAAATCGGCTTCGACGGGCGCGTCATCGCGTTTTGTGCGCTCGCCTCGATCACGACCGTGCTCATTTTTGGCGTGCTTCCGGCCTGGCAGGTCTCACGAGGCAAGCTGGCAGATCTTCTCAAGGCAGGCGGTCGCGGGACCCACACCGTCTCACAGCACCGGCTGCAACACGGACTCGCGGTCCTCCAGGTTGCGGTCGCCCTGGTGCTCTTGACGGGCGCCGGCCTCTTGGTCGAGAGCTTCGAGCACTTCGCCGACGCGGACCCTGGCTTTCGGCCGGAAGGCGTCGTGACTGCGCAGGTGGATCTGCCGACGGGCCGGTACGCCGATCCCGCGCGGCAGGCTGCATTCGTCGCCACTGTCGTGCAACGCCTCGACGCATTGCCCTCGGTTCGAGCAGCAAGCGTGAGCGATGGGTTGCCGGCGGGTCCTGGGCAGACCGCAGGGTTCACGATTGTCGGCGAGCCCGCGCCCGATCCTGGTCATATGCCGGACGCGCGGACCACGGACGTCACACCGAGCTATTTCGCCACGATGGGAATCCGACTGTTGCACGGCCGCGGCCTGCTCGCGACCGATGACAACCGGGCAGTGAAGGTTGCTGTGGTGGATCAACTGATGGCACGGCGCTACTTCGGCACGAAGGACCCGGTGGGTCGGCAGCTCAACTTCTTTCCAGACACCGTGACAATCGTGGGCGTTGTGGCGACGGTGAAGCAGGATGGCCTCGCGGCTGAAGATTTTCCCGGGATCTACGTCTCGTTGGCTCAGTTTCCGAGCGCGCAGTTGTTTGTCGAAATGCACGCCCAGGGCGATCCGGGAAGTGAGATGGCGATGCTGAGACACGCAATCAGCGAGGTCGATGCAACGGTTCCAGTATCGAACGAGAAGACCATGGCGCAATGGTTGACTGCCTCTGTCGGTACGATGCGGTTCTCGAGCTATCTGGCTTCGATGTTCGCGGTCGTGGCTCTGCTCCTCGGCATCGTCGGGATCTATAGTGTGATCGCGTACGTCGTCGATCAGCGACGTCGGGAGATCGGAGTGCGACTCGCGCTCGGAGCGAGCGCCTCGAGGGTGATGCGCGATGTACTCCGGCAGGCCCTCGGGCTCGCGGCCTCGGGAATCGTGCTCGGATCGGTGAGCGCCTGGATCCTGAGCCGAGCGTTGACCCATTGTCCGCGGCCGGGAACGCCTACAATCCTGGGTTTTCGGTTCAGGGGTGGCTGCCGCTCCCCACCTTTGTGGGCGCTGCCGTCACCTTCGCGCTCGTCGCGCTCGTGGCCGCGAGCGTTCCCGCGTTCCGGACGACGCGCGTCAATCCCGTTGCCGCCCTCAACTCAACCTAAACGAACGTGGCGGGAGAGACATTGTGGGTTAGGAATGCCATGGTGACAGCACGCGAGCGTCTCATACACATGTCTGACATCCACTAGCTTGCCGCGGGGGAAAAAGCTCAGCTGCAATGCACTTTTCCCTGCGCCCGCCGCCCGCTCTCCGCCGGCAGCTCAGCCCCGGTGTGCAGTCGCCCTTGAGCGCCGAAGGCGCGAATGGGGGTGCGTTGGCGCTATACTCGCGAGGCATCTCGCGACTAGCTCGCACCTGGTGTGGGGAGTACTCCTGCGCGTGTGTTGCGTCGGACTGTGACGTCAGCACGACAGCCTCTCCGATCGATGTTGAAGGAGATACCTGCCATCACGTATTAGCCAATGGGCCCCGACGTGCCCGAGCGCGAGTGGGCTGGGGAACCGCATCGCGACGCCTAATTGCGAACTACTGGCTGCGCGCGCTAGACGAGTGCGGCGTCCTTCCGTTGGATGAGGAGGCCGGTTGGGGCCTTACCGACGGGCTGCGCAGACGCCGCGGTACTCATTTCGTGCGAGTGAATCGGCGCGCCGGACGGAGTGCACGTAGCCGTCATAGGTCTCTCGCGACATGAGCGACGGTGCAGTCGAGGTGGATTGAGTTGCAGTCGATCGAGAACCGCGACAGAATCGCCGTGAGGTCGTGCCGAACGTGCGGGTCATGTATCAGCGGCAGGCGCGCAGTACCCGGGCTGGCCCACAAACCGAGCGGCTCGAACGCGGGGCTCGACCCTGTCGCCGGCTGAGCGGCGTTGTGGATCGTTATGGGTCGGTTGGAACGCATTGACCGGGGCAACGACGGCCTGTTGGTGAGTGGTTGCGCCGCCACTTCCAGTCGAATTCCATTTCCAGGAGCACCGGTCGATTGCCGGACCGCGGTATAGGGCGTCGCCAGGCAACGCCGAAGCGGACTGCAGCATTTCTCCGAACCAGTCACTCAATTGCAGGCCGGCGCCAGAGTCCGAGGACACGCGGCGGCCTCGCGTAGCTTAGAGTCGCGGATGCGCCCGCCATGTAGCATCCCACATCATCTTATGTAACAATGTGGCACCGCACGTAACTCGTTGCGAGACATGGGCCACCGCTTCTGTACTGGGCTATTGCGCTCGTAAACAGATAGCGTATCTTGGTGCCGCCTTCGCGCAGGTGAACCGCTTGTGGGCGTGCGTCGACCCGCCTACTGGCATATGGAAATCGACGTCTCCGCTGAACGCTCTAGCTCAGTGGACGTGCACGTCGTGGCTCTTGCGCACGTGAGCGAGTACGTCCCTCGCGACAGAAGCGTTTGCCGCTTCTTGGAGGCTGTATGCGAACGTTCTCCTCGTTACGATCGCTCGGTTATTATCCTTATCCCCCTTCGTCCCCTCGGCTTGTGTTCATCGGTCTCGGATGCGTGGTTGCGGCCCTCGCCTTCGCGTGCACCTCACCAACGGCGCCACTCGCACGGCCGTCCCAAAGCGCGCAGGATACAGCGGTCGTAGCGGCTCCGCCCGAACAGAAACAAGGCTGCTCCGTGGTTGCCGTAAGCCTTGGACCTAGCGGTGCACGCACCACGACTACACCAAACTCGACGTGCGGTCCGGCGCAACCTGCCTTAGTTGGTGGGGCAACGTTCGACCCAGGCACTAGGGTTCTAACGCTGCCGGTCGCGATTCACGATGGAGGGCGACTCAGACTGCACGGTCCGCTAACGGTCACCGTTTCCACTAGCGATGTGACAGTCAGTGCTGGGCGCTCCACGGGATCGTTCCAATTCGTCAACTTCGATAGTGGATCAGCGGCGTACGGCAAATGGAGGATCAGCCTCTCACAATCGGGCCAGACCACGAAGGCCGCTTCGGGGGCAGAATCGGGAGCTTTTGTTGCACCAGGAGCACAGTCGCCGACGAGAGCTCTTTCTGTGCGAGTGCCGACCGGTGTAACCGCGTTCGATTTGAAATTGCGCGGGGTCGGCCAGTATGTGTACACCATTCCGTTGCGCCCCCCACCCCAGACCGCGAGGTCTGTGCTGGCGGCAGAGCGAGATAGTGCAAACATGGTGCACGGTCGAATGTTCATGCGCGACAAGCTGCTTGTCAGATTCAACGCCGACGCGACGCTGGATGACCGCCAAGCAGCGATCGACGCGGTCGATGGGACCGTCGTCGGCGGCGGGCTCGGCGACTATTACGTGCGGATTCCTGCCTCCGCTTCTGACACCTCCGGAACCGCGGTGGTCCATGCGATCCACGTCCTGAGCAAAATGACAGGCGTGCACCGTGCATCACTTGATCTCACTCGCGCTACTGGCCTGACGAGGACGAATGTGTCGGCTATGCGGGTGCGATCGATGGCGGTCGCCAAGACAATTTCCGCTTGGCGTATGCACCACGCAGCAACACGATTCTCCTCGCCATCGATCAGGACACGGAGTACGTAACCACGACATCGACGTATCCGTGCGGCGAATTCTTTCCGATCTACACATGCACGGACTACATCAGCCATGTCGCTTCGTATAACGTGCTGCTATATAAATGGAGCCTGCCCAGTAAGACCCAGACTACGCTGACGGCACCATCCGGGCCAGAGGACGTGTGGTGGTGGGGCATCAGCGAGGCCGATTCCACGATCGTGGCGGGCGTGGGACAACGGGACGAACAAGACACGTTGCCATCCGTCTACGGAGTGGGCACGGCGTCAGGGGTCGTAGATGCTGGTACTGGTTGCGTGGTTGAGTGGATGCAAAGCAATTTCACAACGACCCTGGAAACTCGTTCTACCGAGCGATGCGTGCCAGCAAATGTCCGAGGCGTCGATCTGGGGAGGAGGCACGATCGCGGCAGCCAAGCTCATCAAGAAGCATGCGGCCGCTATCGTGGCCAAATATCAGGCGGCGATGCGCATGAAGCACCCGCCGAAGGTGCGTCCGCGGGCGCATAGGACCCCTTCACTCGCGCAACTGCTGGTGCACGGCGCATCGCACGTCACGCCGGTTAGCCAAGGACGATCCTAGCCAGGTCCCATGCTGACGGAAGTGGCGCTAGAGCAGGCCATTCGCTCCGGCGCCACTCTGCGGATCGTTCCGGCACTTTCCGGCCCCCCACGCCTATCGCCTCTACGGCGCAAAGCTTCGCACCCAAGATCGCACCCGCTCTTGCTCATTTTGATGCCGGAGCGCGCGGTCTCGTGCATTGTCTACAGAGTGAGAGCATACACACCAGAAGAGCACGGCCCGATTTCGAGTGCGTGCCGCAAGGAGCCGAGCACCGTGCCTGGCGCTGGCCGCTCCTTCGCCATCACGGGCGCGCGCGGCACTTCATTTCGGCCGATACTCTTGCCGCCCGATCGCAGCGCTTGGCGCGCGCCAAAGAGACAAACGGATGAGGATCTCGTGGACGGCAGAATGGACGGCAGGTCCTGCACTGTCGGTGTGATTGGTGGCGCACGGTGGCGCGTTAGCTGGCGAATGCGGGGGTTAATTGCATCGCGGGCCCGGGGAGTGAGCGCCACACAGTCCTCATAATGCCGGGGTCGCGGGTTCGAGTCCCGCCCCTGCTATTCTCCCAAGGCTCGTGACCCGTGTCGGTTAGGGGCTTTTCTGCACCTGTGAGGTCGGCTGCGGCCGATGATGAGGTACCCACAGAGGTACCCAAATCCTTCCATTTTTCGCGGTCGATCGCGCTCGCTGCGCGCTCCCATCTGTGGCGCTCGACAGTGGTCGGGACGAACCGGCCAGAGACGTGGGTGTTTGGCTTCGTCGAGCTAATAGCCTACGGCCGGGAGTTGGACGGCAGTCCAAGAAACCTCGATGCCCCAGTAACAAGGAGACCGGCGGGATGCTTCGACACATGCCTCTATTCGCTGGCGCGATCCTCGCGACGATGCTGCCAGCCGCGTTAGTCGCGCAATCGCCCGACTCCGCGCAGCTCGCGCAAATCTTCGCGGCCTATCAGCACACCAACACGCCCGGTTGCGCGGTTGGCGTCGATGCTCCGGGGCACAACACCTGGACCGCGGCCTACGGCATGGCTGATCTGGAACACGCCGTGGCAAACACACCCGCCACGGTGTTTGAAGCCGGCTCCGTGAGCAAGCAGTTCACCGCCGCCGCCGTGCTCCTTCTAGTCGAGCGGGGGCAAGTCTCTCTTGATGACAACATCCGCAAATACTTCCCCGAAATCCCCACGTACCAGCGGCCCATCACGGTCAGGGAGCTCCTGAATCACACGAGTGGCCTGCGCGACTGGGGGAACGTAGAGGCCTTCGCTGGCTGGCCGCGCACGACGCGGGACTACACGCACCCGTACGTGCTCGAGATCTTGAGCCGCCAGCGCGCTCTCAACTATCCGCCGGGCGACGCCTGGTCCTACACCAACAGTGGCTACAATCTCGCGGCCATGCTGGTCGAACGCGTCAGCGGCATGTCGCTGCAAGCGTTCACTCGCAAGGAATTCTTCGAGCCGCTCGGCATGGCGTCCACTCAATGGCGCGACGATTTTCGCCGGATCGTGCCCAACCGGGCAATCGCGTACTCCTTGCGTAGCTCCGAGTGGCGTCAGGACATGCCGTTCGAGGACACCTACGGGAACGCAGGTCTGCTGACAACTGTCGGCGACCTGTTGAAGTGGAACGACAATCTGGCGACCGGCAAGTTGCATCCGTCTGTGTTCGCGCTGATGCAAAAGCCCGGCGCTTTGACCAACGGCCATTCGATCAATTACGGCTTCGGGCTCGCTCTGCAACAATACGAAACACTCACCGAGATCAGCCACTCGGGTGCCACCGCTGGATATCGTGCATGGCTCGCACGTTTTCCCGCCAAAGGCCTCTCGATCGCCGTTCTTTGTAATGCAGGTTCAGCAAATCCGACCAACTCCGGATACCAAATAACACGACTGTACCTCGGGCTTCCGGCTCCAGACCGGCCAACTCCGCCCAAGGATGTCACAGCGGGTCTCTACATGGATGTTCGTGGTGACCACTCGACGACGGAAGTCGAAGACGCCAACGGCACACTCACATTCAACGGCCGTCCCGTCGAAATCGCGGCGCGGTTCGCAGGCGATACGATCTTCTTGCCCAATCCCGTGTACGGAGAGGACGTCTGGCAGCGCGTCAAACCATCGGTGCCGGCGAACTTGAGCGCGTTCGCCGGCGTCTACACGAGCGACGAGGCCGAGACGGTGCTGCGCGTCGCGCTCGAAAATGGAAACTTGGTCATTCACCGTCGCCCAGATGCTGCCTTCCCGCTCAAGCCGACCTACGCCGACGCCTTCGACAGCCCGTTCGCCGTTGTGCGGTTTGTGCGAGATGCGAACGGGAAGGTCGTGGCGCTCAGCCTAGCCGACTCCCGCGTCTGGGATTTGCGTTTTACTCGTCAGAGCTCCGACAACGCGGTGCAAGCCCCGAAGTGAAGACTGAATAGACGCTGGACGTTGGACGTGAGACGCTAGGAGAGATTTCGAGCGCCTGCGGAGACGCGTCCGCCTTGACTCCTTCGGAGCACAAGGGGGACGACATGTCACCTGTCTCTCAGCCCACACGCGACAAGCCTGAATGTGTACCGTGGGTTGCGTGCTTGGGGCTAACGACTCCGAGCCAGAGCGCCCCCGGGTAGGGCCGCTTTGAGCGACGGCAGCAGCGGGGGCACGGCGCTAGCCTGTGATCACCGGGAGTACTTCGACACAGCGTCGACTCTGCGTTCGCTGGCAATTCAGCTGGACTATGTCGAGCTCGAACTGATGGCAACGTTTGAGGCGGGCAGCCACCGCGCAGCCTCCGTTACCGGCCTGACCGATGACGACGAGGCGAGTAACCAGGACGCCTGTCAGGGACTAACCACCGGGCCTGAGGCGCCGACCCCCGACTCCAAAAAAGCCGACCAGCGCCTGAGGCCCGGCGGGGGACATCCGGAGGCGGTGTAGCCCGCAGAACAAAAAACCAGCCGACCAGCAGCCCGTCCGCAAGTGCTTGGACCAATTCAAATAGGCGGCCGAGAGTAGGACGCCATTCGTGCAAAAGCTACCGCGGCTACGATTCCCGAGGCGGTCGCCAACGCCCTGATCGCCGACGAGATCGACGGCGACGACTTAGAGGGGCTGTGGGCGCTCGATAAGTTCGACAAGTTCCTGCAGCGCCGTCAGAAGTCGGCGACGAGGCGCCTGGACCCGCGCGTAGTCAACGCCGTCGAGGTAATCGAGCTGCGAAACAGCCAGGCGCATTCGAAGCCGACAACGTACGAAATGTTTCAGACCGCTAGCCGAGAACTTCCCTCCTCGGCGCCGCCCCGGCCTCCGGCTGCGCCCCTCCCTTGGCGTTTATGCGAGGTAGGCAATGACCTATGTCAGTCCCTTGGCAAAACCTTGGAGGGCGGCCCGCGTCGATCCAGTGCATCGACCAGCGATTGCGTGGCGGCAAAGCATTGTGCAGGGTCCGGTGGACCCACCCGGGCGCCTTGAACGGTCCACTGCACCCCGTTGAACTCGCCCGGATTCGCGGCGTGATGCGTGATGTCTCCTTTGGCCTGCCCTCTCACGATCCCGAGTGTCAATACGTGGTCGTCATCTGGAGATCGGTCGGTTGTCACGTGAATAGGCGATTCGTTTCGCGGGGTGGACCAGAACGCCAAGCTCACGCGGTACGGGAGCCCCCCCTCGCCTTTGGTATTCGTAAAGCAGGCGTTGGCAGAATCCACCGGTCCGACCCCGATGTACCAGATCGTCAGAAACGTCCGCGTCTTGTTGTCCAGGCTGCCCAAGTCTAGAGGACCGGTGCCCAATACCAAGACCATTACGGAGGGCTTCGTGACAGCGGTGGACGGTGGTATACGCGTCGATTGCACCTCGAGGCGATAGGTGCCCGCAAATACCGTGTCCTGAGCGCGGGCCGGAACGGCGGCAACAGCCAATCCAGTCAGCACGGCGATGACGGTGCGTCTCAAAGGGACCTGCCATTTATGCGGGAGACGTGACTCAGCGCCAAGGGTCCACGGCAATAATGTCCGACGGCTCAAGGGTGAGATTCGCCCCGTGTCGCCGCCCACATCCATTTGATTGATCCGCATCCGTCCGTTGCGAGGGTCGCCGGCCGCTCGTCCACGATGGATTTCGCCCCCATCGCAGTCGTCGTATGCGGCCACGCGCCACCTCTACTGGGGGCGGGGTGTCGACAGGGACTGTGCCACAGCGGCCGCCAACTTCACGAATTGCGGGTCCCGGGCTACGGTGTACGCCGTCCCCGGCACCTTTCCGGAATGCATCGATCCCACGTTGCACAGCACCGCCACCACCGCATCCGTCCCTTCGATCCAGTAGAGCGACCCGGAGAAACCGAGCACGTCGCCCGCGTGGCCGATAATCGTCTGGCTGTCCGGCAGCGTGGTTCGAAACAGATTGTGCCCAATCCGTTCCCGTTCGCCCGCGGACACGCTCCAATCGGTCATGAACTTCATGCTTTGAGGCGAGAGCAGCCGGCCGTCGCGAAGGGCCGCACCGTAGAGCGCCAGATCGCGCGCTGTCGCAATCATCCCGCCCGCCGTCCATTCGACGGAGAGATTCGACTGGACTCGCGTCGATCAGGTCCGGGCGTACCTCTGCGAACGCGGCATTCACCCCCGCGTCCCGGCGGAAGTCGACCGTGGCCCAGTGGTAGCGGTGCGGCAAGCGGTCCTGCGGCACCGGCTCGAATCCTTCGAGGTGGATGTCGTGGAGTCCGAGTGGGTCCAGGATGCGGCGATGGATCTCTTCCACCGCATCATGACCTGTCACCTTCTCGATTATCATGCCGAGTAGCGTGAAGTTCGTGTTGGCATAGCTGTACCGCTCACCTGGCGGGGCCAGCGGCGCGTGCCCCTTTATGTACTGGAGCGTGGCCGTCTTGCCCCAGATGCGTTTCACGTCGAGTTGAGCCCCCCGCCCCTCTCGAATCCAGACCGGGTCATCCTCCCAGCTGGGTACGCCCCCCGTGTGGTTCAGGAGCTGCGCGATGGTCGCCTTGTCGGCATTGGGTATGCCGGCGACCGCCGACCCCAGTACGCTCGCAGGCGTGGCGTTGAGATCGAGCTTCCCCTCCTGGACGAGCTGGAGAATGACGACTGCGCAGAACGTCTTGGTGATGCTGCCCATGCCGAACAACATGTCGGGCCGTATCGGCGCGCCGGACTGGAGGTCAGCCTTCGCCGGCGACCCCCGTCCAGACTATTCCGTTGCGGGTTGCGATTGCTGCCGAGATGCCCGGGATGCCATGTGCGACTGCGGTATCAAGCAGCAGCTGTAGTTGGGATGCCGCGCTTATGGCAGCCGCCATTCCCAGCACCCAGCCTGCGCATGCGGACATGACGAGCAAGGCTAACGAGCACAGGGAACGCACGCGTCTTCACAGGCACCTGCCGTATTAGAGGGGCGCAATCAAGCGGACGACCGCACAGTCGAAAGGGGAAACGGCAGCACGGTACGGGCCATGGTGGTACTGCGGCGCTTTCGATGCGTGCGCCCCAAACCACTCGGCACCCGTCCAATGGGCTCATAAGGTAGCACGGCCCCACCGTTTCGTCTGCGATCGGCTGGGTCGTGTGGAGCCCCAGGGGACGGGTGGGGAGTGCCCGGTGTTGGCGTGCCGGCGCGCCCTTATGAGTCCCGCCTCTGGTGCTGCGTAGCCAACTGACACCTGCCACTGTCAGCGCGCCCGCCCATCGCGCCACCTCACCGCGGCTGCTCGAACCTCCCCGTCGCCCGCAAATACGGCACAAGCCCGCCCGCCGACAGGATCCTCGCCGCAATCCCCGACGGGATCCTTCCCGACGCCGCCGCCCGCGTCGTCTCATCCCGCACGATCACCCGCGGTCCACTGGTCTCGACCGATATTGCGTCGCCTTCGCCAATCCCGCTGGTGTCGCACTCGATCGGCAACAACCCATTGTTGACCGCGTTCCGATAAAACGTCCGTGCAAAGCTCTGCGCGATCACCCCTCTGATCCCGGCAGCCAGTATGACGGTCGCCGCAACCTCCATCGCCGATCCGCACCCGAAGTTGCGGCCCGCCACGAGCAGGTCGCCAGGCTGCACTGAGCTCGCGAATCCAGGATCGACACTCTCCAGCAAATACTGCTTGAGCACCTGCTCGTCGATCGTCTCCTTCTTCCGCGTCGACGAGATGATGTAATCCGTATTCACATCATCGCCCAAGCGCCGCGCGCGGCCGGCTAGCACTATGCTCATACGCCGATCAACGCCGGATCCGCGATGACTCCAGTCACCGCCGCCGCCCCACACGCCGCCGGCGACGCGAGGTAGATCCGCGCGGTCGCATTGCCCATCCGCGCCTTGAAGTTGCGATTCGCCGTCGACAGCACGTTCGCCCCGTCGGGCGGAATCACCCCGCTCGTCCCGCAGCACGCGCCACAACCGGGTGCGGTGATCGTCGCGCCGAGCGCCCGGAACTTCGCATAGCTGCCATCGGCGATCAGGCGCTGCTCGACGTCCCGCGACGCCGGCGTCACGACGAGCTGTACGCCCGGCGCCAGCTTGCCGCCGCCGCGCTCGATCACGGCGAGCGCCTCGTGATAGTCCCGCACGCGGCCGCCCGTGCAGGTGCCGAGGAATACCATCTGAATGCGCGTGCCGGCCGCGTCGTCGATCGGCACCACGTTCGCCGGGGAATGCGGCAACGCGATCACCGGTGCATGCTCGGCCAGATTGATCTCGAGTACACGCGCGTAGCGGGCATTCGCCTCGGCGACCACCGGCGTATACTCCGCGATCCCCCGCGACCGCAGAAACTCGGCCAGCACATCATCTGCGGGGAACATCGCGGCCTTGGCGCCGCTCTCGACGAGCAAATTGCTCAACACGAGGCGATCATCGAGCGCGAGCCCGGCCACGCCTTCGCCATCGAACTCCACCGCCTGGTAGTTCGCGCCGTCCGCGCCGAGCTGGGCGACGATCGCGAGCGCGAGATCCTTCGCCGTGAGATCGCGCGGACGCTCGCCGCGGAGTACGATGCGAATCGTCTCCGGGACGCGCAGCCAGATCTGTCCGGTGATCAGCGCAGCCGCAAGATCGGATGAGCCGATGCCCGTCGCGAACAGATTCAGCGCGCCGCACGTCACCGTGTGACTGTCAGCGCCCAGCACGAGCTGACCCGGCCGCACCTCCCCGCGCTCGACCGCCAGCTGATGACTGATGCCCTCACCGCGCTCGTAGACGCGCAGGGCGTGCTGCGCGGCGAACGTATGCACGAGGTCGTGATACTTCGCGGTGCCGGGGCTCGTCGTCGGATCGTAGTGATCGAGGGCAAACACCACGCGGTCCGGACGCCGCACGCGCGTGCCGCCCATCTTGGCGAAGTACGCAATCGCCATCGGCGCCGAGGCGTCGGTGCCGATGATCAGATCCGCCTCGCAGACAACCGTGTCGCCGGCGCGACCATCCCAGCCGGACTTGGCCGAGAGGATCTGCTCGGCGATCGTCTTGCCGTTCACGGCGACGGCTCGGGCGCAGGGCGCGGCATTTCGACGCCTATGGCCACAGTGCCACGTGCGACCCACGCCGCGCCGACTAGATTGCCGATCGTATTCACCGCGGTACGGCACATGTCGAGCGGGCGGTCGATCGCCGCGACGAGTGCGATGCCCGCGGCCGCCTGTGCCTCGAGACCCACGGCGTTGAGCACGATGAGCGTCGTCACGAGCGAGCTGCCCGGCACGCCCGCACCTGCAAACGCCGCGGCCGTCGACGCACCGACGATCGCGATCCATTGGGTGGGGCCAAGCGGCAACCCGTAGAGCGTCGCCACAAATACCGCCGTCACGGCCTTGTAGGCGGCCGATCCATTCTTGTCGATCGTCGCGCCGGCCGGCAACACAAATGCCGCGACGTCGTTCGGCACGCCCAGCCGATTCGTCGCCGCGGCCATGCTGACGGGGAGCGCCGCGCTCGACGAGGCGGTCGCGAACGCGAGAATCACCGCATCCGAGACGCCGCGCGCGAACGATGCGAGACCCAGGCCGGCGCCAAACCGCAGCATGGGCGCAAGGACGACCACGACGTGAATCGCCAACGCGGCGATCACCGCGACGACGAACATCCCGAGGTTCGCGAGCATCGCCGCGCCAGACTTGGCGATCATCGCCGCGATCAGCACCGCGACCGCATATGGCGCGAGCTGCATGACCCAGCCGATGATGATCATCGACAGATCGTTGAGCCGCGCGAAGGCCTCGACGACGGGCTGGCGCTTACCGTCCGGCAAGGTCGTCGCGGCGGCGGCGAAGATGCACACGGCCACGATCAACGGCAGTAGATCACCCCGCGCTGCCGCCGCGAACGGATTCTGCGGAATGATGGCGAGCAGCGCGTCGGCCAGTCTGGGCGGCGCGCCCATTGGCGTGACGCTGCCCGCCGCCAGCGTCGGCAGGACGCCGAACGGCATCGCGCGTCCGACGGAGAGACCCACGATTGCTGCGGCGAGCGTCGTGCCAAGGAAGTACACGAGGGTGCGGCCACCGATGCGGCCGAGCCGGCGCGGGTCGCCGAGCGACGCGATGCCGGTGAACAGGCTGCCGATCACGAGCGGTACAACGACCATCGTGATCAATCGAATGAACGCGGTGCCGAGCGGCTCGAGGGCGATCAAGCCGTCGCGCAGCGGTGTGGCGAACGGAGCCTTCGATATCGCGCCGAGCGCCCCGCCGACGAGCAATCCGGCGAAGATGCGCGTCTCGAGCTTCATGGGGCGCGTGCCGGCTGCAGCGACAGCACGTCGGCCAACGCGTCGAGCGTGCGCTCGACGTCGCTCATGCGGATGTCGCCCATGTGACCGATGCGAAAGCCCGTCGCCTGATACGGCCCGAGTCCCGCCGCGGTGAGAATGCCGCGCGCCTTCAGGGCGCCCCGAACGTCCGCGGGCGCGACACCGGTCGGCAGTGAGAGCGCGGTCAGTGTCGATGCACGGTGCGAAAGGGCGGGACATTGCAATGACAGCCCCAGTGCTCCCGCCGCCGCACGTGTCCGCTCGGCCATCGCACGATGGCGGGTGAGCACGTTGGCGAGTCCTTCCTCGTGAATCATCCGCAGCGCTTCGGCGACCTGCAGCACGAGATGCACGGGTGTCGTGCCCGGTGTCTCCGGCTTGGCTTTAGAGATCGCTGACCGAATCGCCGCGAAGCTCCAGTAGTTGCGGGGGAGCCGGGCCGTCTCGGAGGCGCGCCACGCGCGGTCGCTCAGCGCCACGAACGCGATCCCGGGGCTCGACATCAGACACTTTTGCGACGCCGTGACGGCCACGTCGACACCCCACGCATCGAGCTCGAACGGCATCCCGCCGATCGACGAGACGCCGTCGACCATGGTCAGCACGCCGCGCTCGTGGGCGACGGGCGCCACCGCCGCGACGTCGTTCGCCACGCCGGTCGACGAATCGGCGTACGTCATCGCGACCGCCTTCACCCTCGGATACTCGGCCAGAAACGCATCGACCGCCGCGGGGTTCACGCTCCGCTCCCAGTCCGTCTCGATCCGATGCACGACGACGCCATACGACTCGCCCAGGCCCGCCCACATCTCGCCGAACTTGCCGTTGCAGCACGCCGCGATTTCGTCGCCGGCGGAGAAGAGATTGCAGATCGTCGCCTCGAGCGCGCCGCGGCCAGTCGTGTGAACCGGCAGGGTCGGCTGCGTCGTGCCGAAGATCGGCGGCAACAGCTCGAGCACCGTCGCCAACTCCTTCGCGAACTCCGGCGTCCGGTGATGGATCATCGGCCGACCACCGGCGCGCAATACGCGGTCAGGCACGCGCGTCGGACCCGGCGTCATCAACAGCAGCTCGCTCACTCGATCACGCCCTTCTTCCGCAACAGGTCATCGACGTCCGGACGAAACAGCGTGCCCGCATTGATCTCGGTGATACGCGTTCGCTCGCGTTCCATCAGCTGTTGAACCAGAGTCAGCACTTCTGCGGCATTGTCGCGTGGCACGACGACGACGCCGTCGCCGTCGCCGACGATGATGTCGCCGGGCATCACCACCGTGCCGCCGCATGAGATCGGGACGTTGACTTCGCCGGGGCCATCCTTGTCGCATCCGCCGGCGCAGACCGTGCGGCTGAATGCGGGGAAACCGAGCTTCGTGATACCGTCCACGTCGCGGATCGCGCCGTCGACGACGATGCCGCCGAGCTTCGCCGCGGCCGCCGTGGTGCACATCAATTCGCCGAAGACGGCGCTCGTCGTGTTACCGCAGGTGTTGACGACGACCACGTCGCCCGACGCCGCCACCTGCATTGCCTTGTGGATCATGAGATTGTCGGCGGGACGCGCGTTCACGGTGACGGCGAGTCCGCACATCGAGAATCCGCTTCGCGAGCGAATGCCGGCGTCCATGAAGTTGAAGCGGCCCATCGCGTCGGCGAGGTTGGACGAGGCGAGACCGCGAAAGCGAGCGAGGAGGGTCGCGTCGACGCGCGGCGGAGCAGCGAGCACGCGAAAACCAAGTCGTCCGGATTGTAGCATGGAGAGAGTTGCGTGAAGGAGAAAGCGCCTCAAAGAGGCACGCTGGCCGTGCCGCACGCAACTATCGGCCGGTGACCTTGGCTGAACCATCCACGCTGGGTCAAGGCCGGCCGCGGACCTGACGCCTCGGCGCAGTCTGTCGGGCGAGTCGCGCGACTAAGCGGGAACGTAGGTCAACCTAATCACGTCCTCGGCAATGAGGTCGCTCGTCACGAAGCGGAGCGGCGGCCGGGGGCCGGCAAAGAATGGCTTGCCGTGACCGAGGACGACGGGGTGGAGGTAGAGTCGATACTCATCAACAAGACCAAGATCGGTTAGGGTTCCTGCCAAATCTGGTCCGGCAACGTCAATCTCCCCACCTAGCTGAGCCTTCAGCCCACGTATCACCGCCTCGATGTCATCCTTGACAAGTGTGGCATTGGGCCCGACCGACTTCAACGACCGCGACACGACCCACTTCGGTTGGTTCCGCCACACCGCCGCGAAGTCGTGTTCCTCCGCAACCCAGTCCGGACTGTCTTCGTCCCAATAACGCATGACCTCGTACATGCGGCGACCGTACACACTGCCCGTCAAGTCGCGCACTTGCTCTATGAAGTGACGAAAGACCGCACGGCTTGGGCTAAAAGCCAGATGGTCGACATAGCCATCCAAGGACTGGTTCATTCCAAAGACGAGTTTCGCCATGCTACGAAATCTCCACCCGAGGTTCGTCAGAATAGCTTGAGCCGACGGTCGGCAGAAGTGAGCTTCGACGCGATCTGCGCGCCGCATTGTCAGGGTAGCCAATAACCTGAGATCCGCCTTTTGGCCGGGACCTGCCGGATTGCAGCCCCCAAACGTTTACAATATCTCATGTATAACCACCCATTCCATTTCAGAGGCCGCGCAGAGCCCGCGCCTTACCTCATAGCCGACGCCTATAGTCTCCTTCGGCCTAGAGTATTGGCGTTCCGATTGGCATCGGCGTAGCATCACTCGACCAGCGCGGGTTCGTCGCTCCAGGCACCCGCTGCAACCAAGAGCCCAAGGGTGATCGATGAGCCATGCGTTGACTGTGAGCAACGACCGTCAGCTGGCGATCATCGCCGGCGCTGGTGCCACACTGTCCGTGGCGGCCTTGATGGCGCGCGTGGCCGGCAAAATCCCAGCCGGACCGGCTACCGTCATTGTGCTCATCGGCGCAACGATCGGCCTCCGGGTCGCCTTCTCCTACGCGGCCAAGTCTGCGTCGGCACCAAGTCGCGCGCGAGTACTCACGCTCGTATCGACGATCGGGTTGGCGATTTCCGCCCTGACTATGATTGGCGCCTTGCCACATCTGACGAAGACCGGCGGGTTCTGGATGTTCCTGACCGATTTCGTCGCGGAGCTGTGGGCGCTTGGCATCCTCACGGTGGTCGCGGGTCAGGTTCGGACACTCGACTGGCGGCCGTTGGCTGGCGCCCTGATGACGGGATTTCTTGCCGTGCCGGCGCTCGCCACCCTTCTCGGCAGACCGGTGGTGGAGGCATTGGGTCCTTCGAGCGTCCTCGCCATCGGCTTGTGGGTCCCGATCACCGAGGAGCTGTGCAAGGCGGTTCCGATCGCCTTCGTCATCTTCGTCGCGCTGCGACGGAAAGCCATCCGCCCGTCGGCGCTGGACCTCATGCTGCTCGGCGCTTGGACCGGTGCCGGGTTCGCCCTCTATGAGAACGCGACCTACGGAAGGGGCAGCTTCCAGCTCTCAACGGTACCGCTCATCTCCCTCATCTTTCCGGCCGAGACATCCGGCGCCCTGTTTGGCCCGAGCATGGTGCATAGCGGGCATATCATATTCTCGGCTTTGATCGGCCTCGGTGTCGGTCTCGCCCTGCTGTACAGGAATCGGTTTCCACGCCCGGGACTCCTCCTGCTCGCGGTGTGTTTTACCGCCGTCTTCGAGCATGCCACCAACAACATCCTGAACATGCCCGGACACGACACCATGTTCAACCCGATGGCGCCGCTCACCCTCGGCGGTCTGCTCTGCACTCTGCTGCTGATCGGTGGTATCGGCTACGTCCTCTATCTGGAGCGGCAGTCGATCGGGGCTGTCGCGTTCCGACCCAAAGAATGGCTGCAAATCCCCGTCGCCGAGTCCCAGCGCCGCGGGAGGCTCTTCGCCAAAGCTCAGCTACCCTCCTCTCTGCTGACGTCACCGACCCCGGAGATCCCAGTATGATCGACGTTCTTGTCGCAATCGGGCATTGGTGCGCCAGCTGTATCCCGCCCGGCGTCGGCGTTGCGCCGACACTTGGGGCACTGAGCGGTGCGGCAGCGGCTGCCGCCGGAATCAGCGGGTTGGGCGATCTGGCCAGCGATGGTGGAGTCGGAGACGTCTCGGGTGCGCCTGCGGGTGCGAGCGCCGGTGCCGACGCCCCAGCTTCTGCCGCCTCGGACGCCGGTACCGGTCCCGGGTCTGCCGCTGGGACTGGCCCAGAAGCCGGAAGTGGGTCCGAGTCTGGGAACTCCACGGCGACGGAGTCGCCCCCTGGCGATTCCCCGGCCTCGCCTACGGAGGCCCAAGCAACTCCCAGCGCCGAACCGACGCCGGGCCCATTCACTTCGCCGGGGTGGATCGACAACGCGCTCGGCCTCAACCCGAACACGAGCTTCGTACAGGGGGGGATGGAGGCATTGGGGTACGGTCAGACGGGAATCTGGGGGCGACCTATCGCACCTAGTGACGGCGACCTGACCACGCTCGGGCGAGCGCTGGGGGCTGCGGGCGTTTCACCGCTCGCCGTCTATGCGGCCGCCGGCGGCGACCTTCTCGATACCCTCAACCATGGGTTCGAGCTCGCGCAGGTTGGGAAAGAGGTCGGAGAGCAGCTAAACGAGGCGCCAACCAACTCGCCGCCTCCCGCGCCATCCGATCCCCAGCCTTCCGATCCGCAGCCTTCCGAACCGCAGCCCGAACCGCAGGCCGAAGCGCAGGCCAAACCGCCCGGTGACTCGCCATGAGCGACGCGCCAGACGCAGCGAGTGCCTGGAGGGTTCATCCGCTCACTTAGGGGTGGTGATCGACAGTGGGTCGCCTGACGCAAGAGCGGAATTCGCGCGCGACGTCAGGGGAATCGCAGACCCCGTCAAACCCGTGGGTTGAAAGCCTCTCGACCATCACCGTCGGCAAACCTTGACGGGGGCCCAAGGGGGATAGATGGCAACCGCAAGAGGACCAGTGCGTTTCGGGGTCGCGTCGATGCGCCGCGCCGCGGCGATGCGGACCTACACCGCGTGTGGCGCCTTGCTTGTGTTGACGGTTCCCGCCGCGTGCGGCGATCACAAGCAGGTGAACGATGAGAAGCAGACCGCCGACGCCAGGCCCTCGCTCGAGGCATCTCCGGGATTGGCCGGCACTACAGACGGGTCGGCTGCCGGCACCGGCCCTGGGGCGGGCGTCGATACCGCCGCCGCAACTGCAACCGCGCCCACGTGCGCTTCGATCGGCGGCGACAACTATCAACGCTCCGGTGTGCCCCAATGGAGCGCGAGGTCAGGGGCTGCCGGCGATACCGTGCCATTGCGCATTGGGCTGACGGTGGTCACCGCCATCGCAACGGCAGATGGTGATTACGAATCAGTGAAGACGGTGACCGATATCGCAAATGGCGATGTGAGTCTCGAGTTGGCGGCGGAGGTGCCGAAGTACGATTTCTTCGCCAAGAAGAACGTCCCGACGCCCACGCATTCGCGCCGCCTCGTGCTCCGCGCTGATCAGGACTCGACCTGCGGGTTCGCCCCCGTGTTCAACTCGATTCCGGCGACCGCCCCACCGGAGATCGACTCGGGTACGACCGGCATCACGTTTTCCGCGCGGCTGCTCGCTGCGCTCAAGACGGGCCAGGACCAGTACGTGCGCGTCATGAAGCCAGATTTCGGCGGTGGGCTCACCGAGCAAGGGCAGTGGGTGCAGCGCGTCGAGCCCCATGACGTCGGCCTTCCCGTCATTCTGAACAACGAGCCGGTCACGTTACCCGCTCTCCACGTGCAGTGTGATTCCATGGTCGGCTATACGCTTGGCCGCAACGGCGCTCAAGTCCGGTATATCGGGTGTGAGTATTTCATCCTGGACGATCCGCGGGACCCGATCCTGCTGATTTGGAGAACGATGGAGCTGCAAGCCGATACGACTCTCCGCAACGTATCGGATTCGGCCTTGGAAGGCACCGACAAGACCGGCTTTCGCCGCATCAACGGCGTGTATCAACTCGACACCACGCAGCTCCTGGTGGTGAACATCGACGACGCGGATATCGACTTGGCGGGCGCGGGGGGTGGGGGTGGGGGTGGGGGAGGCGGCGGTGGTCTTGGCCTTAGCGCAGGTGGCGCAGGTGGCGCAGGTGGCGCAGGCGGTGGTGCGGCCGGCGGTGGCGCCGGCGGTGGAAGTGCGGGCGGCGGTGGTGGTGGAGCAGGCGGGGGCGCGGGCGGGGCGGGCGGCGGCGCAGCCACCGGTAAGGGAGCGGGTGCCGGAGCAGCCGGAGCAGCCGGAGCAGCCGGCGGTGCCGGTGGCGGGGGTGGCGGTGAGCAGCGGATGGAGCAAGCACTATCCCGCGACCGGAAGGTGTTGATCTACGGGATCTACTTCGACTTCGCCAAGGCCACCATCAAGAAGCAATCCGGACCCGTACTGCACGAGATTGCAGATCTCATGAACAAGAATCCCGCTTGGTCTCTCTCGATCAATGGGTACACCGACAGCATCGGTGGCGATGCCTACAACCTCGCGCTCTCGAAGCGACGCGCTGCGGCGGTCAGGGACACGCTGTTGACTGGTTTCCACATTGCCACCAGCCGACTCACCTCCAATGGCTTCGGGTCTGCCTCCCCCGTCGACTCCAACTCGACTCTCGAAGGTCGTGCACGGAACCGCCGCGTGGAACTGATCAGGCAGTAGGGAGTCGAGCTGCGTCATTGACATATTCCTATATAGGAATATGTTTCCTCCCATGGCTCGTGCCGCCACGACGTCGGACCCGTTCAATGCCGTCGCCGAACCCCGTCGACGTGCGATCCTGGCGTACCTCGCTGCCCACGAGCAGCCGGTCGGCGAGATCGCTCTCGCCCTCCGCCTCGCGCAACCGTCGGTCTCCAAGCACCTCCGTGTGCTTCACGACGTCGGCCTCGTCGAGGCGCGCCGAGACGGTCGCCAGGTCTTCTATCGAACAAACGCCGAGGCGCTGAGGCCAGTGCACGATTGGACCAGCCGATTCGAACGCTATTGGGGCCACCAGCTCAAGCGAGTCAAGGCGCGGGCTGAGCAACTCCCCCATCACGCCACCGATGTCAAACCTTCAGGGAGGCAATCATGAGCGCACTCGCTCCAGCAATCGACAGTCTGTCGCTCGACATCACGGAAGAAATCAATGTTCGAGCGTCCCTCGCCGCGACCTTCGCCGCGCTCCTCGAGGAAATGGGGCCATCAAACGAGGGTCACAATGGCTCGCCCATGCCCATGGTCCTCGAACCCTGGCCCGGCGGGCGGTGGTTCCGCGACCTCGGCGGCAACAACGGTCACCTCTGGGGTCACGTGCAGGCGATCAAACGGCCAACGCTCCTCGAGATCAACGGACCACTCATGATGTCTTTCGCCGTCGCCAACAACCTGCAATACCGGCTCAAGGACGTTGACGGCAACACGGTGATCACGTTCCGCCACTCCGCAATCGGCCTCTTTCCTGACGGGTATCGAGAGGCGCTCTCCGAGGGATGGCCCCTCTTCGTCACACGCATTCGACGGCGAGTCGAAAACGCGTAAGACCAATCGCACACAAGCGCGCTCCTTTGTCCGAACGCAGACCCTTGATCACTCAGCCCCGTCCTTTGCACCATGCGGCACGCGATACCTTTAGCGCACCGACTGCCAGGTCGCCCACCTTCACGCACATACACGCCCGTTAAGATCCGCTTCCCCTCGAGGCGTTTCTGGGCGACGTGACCCTATCACATCGATATGCGCCCGACAATCGACCTGCTCGCAAGCGACCTCCGGTTCGCCTTTCGTTCGCTGTCACGCGCGAAGGGCCTCGCGATCACGGTTATCCTCACGCTCGCGCTCGGGATCGGCGCGAATGCCGCCATCTTCACGATCGTCCGCGGCGTGCTCCTCCGTCCGCTCGTCAATCGCGACGAGAGCACGCTGATCTATGTTCGCCAAAGCCAGCCAGGACTCGGAAACCCGAACGCGCAGTTCTCGGTGCCCGAGATCCAGGACATCGAGTCTGGTGTCCATTCCATAAACCAATTCGGCGATTTCTCGACGATTGCCTTTTCGGTTGTTGGTCTCGGCGCCCCGCGCGAGGTGCGCGCGGGCGTCGTCGGCGGCTCGTATTTCGATGTGATGGGGTTGCATCCGGTCCTCGGGCGGTTGATCGGCCCGCACGATGACGGGCCCAACGCGCCTGGCGTAGTCGTGCTCACCCATCGGTTCTGGTCGACGACCCTCCATAGCGATCCGTCGGTCATCGGCAAGACCGTACGCCTCGGTAGCGGTGCGCTGGGCGCGCGGGTGGCGACGATCATCGGCGTGCTCGAACCGTCGATCGCGTATCCCACCGAGACCGAGTTGATCGCCAACATCGTTACGAGCCCGCACCATCTGTCGGCCACGATGGTCACCGGCCGCGTGCATCGCATGACCGAGCTGTTTGGTCGGCTCGCCCCCGGCGCCACGCTCGACCAAGCGCGCGCGGAGTTGCAGGCGGTCTATGCCCGGATGACGAGCGACCATCGTGAGGCCTACCCGAAAGAGGCCGCGTCAGCGATCAGCGCCGTTCGGCTGCGGGAGCAGGTCACGTCCCAGGCGAGACCCATTCTGCTCATTCTGCTCGCCGCGTCAGGGCTCATCTACATCATCGCGTGCTCGAACGTCGCCAACCTGATCCTCGCCCGTTCCATTCGCCGTGAGAGCGAGCTCGCCGTGCGCGCCGCGCTCGGCGCGAGCGTCAGAGCCCTGCGCCGTACGCTGCTCGTCGAGAGCGTGCTCCTCGCTAGCACCGGCGCACTCCTCGGCCTGTTGATCGCGAATCCGATGGTCGCGATTCTGGCACGCTACGCGTCGCGGTTCACGGTTCGCGCGGTCGATCTCACCGTCGACTCCAGCATGCTTTGGGTCGGCGCCGGGCTCGCGATCGTCGCCGCCGTCCTGCTGGCATTCATCCCGCGCCTGCCCTCGTCGCGCTCCTCGCAGAGCATCGCGATCGCCAGTGGCGCCGTGCGCATCACGGGTAGTACGAACCGGCGGCTCCGCCTGTTCGCCGTCACGCAGATCGCTGCCTCGTTCGTGTTGCTTGCAGGCGCGAGTACACTTCTCAAGACCCTACTCGACTTGCAACGCTCGCACCCGACGTTCGACACGCAGCGTGTGCTCGCCGTCGACGTCCCTGTCGATGCCTACGGCAAGACTCAAGCGCAGATCTTGGAGTTCTATAAGGAAGCGCAGCGCCGCGTCGCGCAGCTCCCCGGCGTCGCGTCGGTCGCCGTGGGAGACGTCGTGCCCTGGCGCGACAATGACTACTTCTTTGGGCTGCAGTTCGCTGGGGAGGGGCACGCTCAGGCCTCCGACCAGGACAACCCGCGCGCAGAGTATCGCCCGATCTCGCCGGGATATTTCGCGACGCTCGGCGTTCCGATTGTCGAAGGACGCGACTTCAATGACATGGATCGCGACGGCGGTGAGTCCGTGGCGATCATCAGCAAGAGCGTGGCCGACAGAGTGTTCCCAGGTCAGGACCCGATCGATCACCATGTCTGGTGGACCGATCCGGTGATCCAATTCGCCGGTGCCGGCGGTATGCAGCCGACGCACCGCCGCATCGTCGGCGTCGTCGGGGACATTGACGATGTGCATATCCTTCCCGAGCCCACCCTGGCCATCTATGAGCCGATCGCGCAGGCAGGCCTATTCGGTGGCCGCCTCTTCGTGCGCGCCGGCGCCAATCCGTACCCGCTCGTCGCACCGATTACCCAGTCGATCCGAGCAATGTCCGCCGATCAGCCTATCGAGCGTGCCGCCACGCTCGAGGACGTGAAGGCCGAGGTCCTGACGCCGGACCGCTTGAACTCTCTCGTGTTCGGCGGATTCGCGCTCGTGGCGCTGGCTATCGCCGTCGTCGGTGTAGGCGGCGTCCTTGCGTTCTCCGTCAGCGCGCGCACCCGAGAGTTCGGCATCCGACTCGCCATTGGCTCGCAGTCGAGCCGACTGCTGGTGGGCGTCGTGCGGGAAGCGGCGGTGATGGCCACAGCCGGAATTATCGCCGGCGTCGTATGTGGCTACGTCCTGGCGCGCCTCGTGGGCAGCGGGTTGCTCGACATCAGAGCGCCGAGTGCGCTTCCGACCGTCGCCTCGGCGCTCATCCTCCTCGTGGCGGCGATCGCTGCCTCGGCCCTGCCAGCCACGCGGATCGCACGCATCAATGTGCTGCAGGCCTTGCGGGCCGAGTAGGTGCTGCTGCTCGTCTTCGGCCCGCTCGACTGGCGCGCGCACTGTGATCACGCAGTGCTGCCATCAAACGGGTTATCGCTCGTGATCGTGAGACTCTGGACCGCGTTGACCAGGTCCTGGTAGGCAGTCGTCTTCCCGGTCAGAGCCTGGTAATTCGCGGCAAGCGTGGTGCTGGGCACCTGCACGATCTGGGCGATCGTCCTGCCCAGCGACAACATCCAATAGATGTACACGATGCAGCACCCGATCGAGACGTCATCCTGGTCCGTCGGCTCGGTCTTCGTGATCCAGTCGGGGAATCCCGCGCTGGCCCACGCCGGTCCCGTCGCGAACCCGGCCATCGTGCCTGCCGGCGTCTCCCGCTCCGAGCAGTAGCGTGAGAGGCCCTCGCCGTTGCTGTACCCGCAGTTCCATCCCTTGCCCGGCGGTCCCATGAATGCTTCGCTCAACTCGGCCACGTAAAGGCCGACCTCGAGGTCGAGGGGACTCACCGAGGTACTGTCGAAGGTCGCGTCGACATACAACGTCCCGCCGGACGTGAAATCGCACCCGTAATGGTATGCGCCGCCGCTGCCGTCGTTTGCCCCGCTCAACGGCGCGACCACCACGTTGACTGCACCGCCCGCGATTCCGAATATGGCCTCCATGTCGGTGAACGGGCCACTCACCGCCGACAGCAGCTGCGTCGCCAATTGCTGACCGTCCGCGCCCAGAGACGGGTCGTAGTACACCGTGACGCTGCCGCTCACACCGACCTGCGTGGCCGGGTAGTCGAACTGCGTGCCGGCGGCTTGCGCAAGGGTGGCGGCGCTCCGTTTCTGCCGCCGTCCGCCGTGTGGCAACAACTCTCTGGACTTGGGCATACCAACTCCGAGCTATGGGGAAGTGCGTGACGGTCGAACGCTACCACGCGCGCCGCACGGGATCCCTACGCCCCGCGCTCAGCCGACGGCCAGGGCGAGCTGAGCCACATTGCGGGGAGACCGCGAGCCGCGCCCATCCCGCCACGCAAACTCTTAGCCGTTGCTCTCGCGGAGGTGCAGCCCACATGCCGCGACTACGTGAATCGCCGCCGATGCCCCCGTTCTAGTCACTGCGTAGCGCCTGTATTGGATCGATACTGGTCGCACGCCTCGCGGGAATGAATGCAGCGACGAGCGTGGCCAGTCCAAGCAGCAGCGTGGCCGCAAATAGCGTCACTGGATCCCACGGTCTTACGCCGTATAGCTGGCTGGCGATCAGATGCCCTGCACCGATCGCGGCCGGAATCCCCAGCGCCAGTCCCACGCCCACATGCGCGAACGCGTCGCGCAGGACCATGGCCATCACCGAGTTACGGTTCGTGCCAAGTGCCATGCGGACGCCGATCTCGCGCGTCCGCTGCTCCACACCGTATGCCATGACGCCATAGAGGCCGACGGCGGCCAGCACCAACGCGACGCCTCCAAACAGCGATGTCAGACTCGCGATCGTGTTCTGCTGAGCAAAATCGGAGTGAATGACGTCCGAATATGACTGAACGCCGTAGACGACGAGATTCGGATCAACGGCGGCCAGCGCGCTCTTCACCTGTATCTGTAACCCTGGCGGCCGTCCGGGCGCCCAGATCACCGCATTGTACAGGTAATGCGACGATATCTCGCGCTCTTCCGACTCTGGGTCATCGAATCGCGTGCCTTGCGCCTCCGGGAGGAAATACATGGGTACAAAGCCATTCCCGAAGTCCATATCGGACACGACGCCAACGATCTCGTACATTCCCGCGTTCTTCACTGGCACGGGACCGAAGTGTTGACCGATAGGACTCTCCCCACCAAGGAATCTCTTCGCGAACGTCTCGTTGACCACCGCCACCGGCCGGGTCTCAGCGTTGTCCTCGCCGCTGATCGATCGCCCGATCACGATCTTGGCCCCGAGCGTTTCGAACAATCCCGGCGTTACTCTGGTCCAACCCGACGAGGCTTCCTCCTCGGTCTTGCCTTCGACCCGAATGTCGTGGGGCCACACCCAACCGTTCAGCGGCGCCTCGAGTACGCTCCCCACCATGCGCACCCCTGGGATGGACTGCAGCTGGCCCTCGATTTCGCGGAACCGTGGAACGAGCTGCTCTTGCTGATAGCCCGAGATCCTCGGATCGATCGTGACGAGATATCGCCCTTCGGTATCGAATCCGAGGTCGCGGTGCTCCAGGTTACGCAGACTCTGGCCCAGCATCGCCGCAGCGCTCAGCAGGACAACCGACACGGTCGCCTGCACGATCACGAGCGTCTTCTGCGCCGCAGCCGTTCCCCATCGGCTGCGACCGCTGCCCGCCCCGCGATTGGCTCCGCGCAGTACGTCGATCGGGTACACGAGCGTGGACATCCATGCGGGCGCGACTCCGAAGGCCACTCCGGTGATTACCGAGATGCCCAGCGCGAAGAGCAGTACCGGAACGGACGGGGCGGCCTTCAGCGGCACCCAGGTGTCCGGGCCGGCGATAGCAAGGTGAAGGATGAGCCGTGCCCCCGCGTACGCGACGGCGATGCCGGCGGCGCCACCGAACAGGCTGAGCGTCAGACTCTCAGCCAGCGCCTTGCGCACCAGCCGCCCCCGCGACGCGCCGAGCGCCGCACGAAGCGCCGTCTGATGCCGGTTCTTCAGGCCACGCGCCAGCAACAGATTGGCGATGTTGGCACAGGCCACCAACAGGACGCATACAGAAGCCATGAAGAGCAGCCACAAGGCGTCCTTGTAGTTTGCGCGCATCAGGGAGACGCCCGCGCTCCCGGTCGTGAGATGCAGTGTCTGCTTCTCCCAGACCGCCCTCTCCTCCGCAGTCATGTCCGGCACGTGGCTCGCGAGCCATTGGTTCAGCTCGACCTGGAGCTGCGTCTCCAGAGTTTTCGGATGCGTGCCGGGACGAACGCGCCCAATGAGATCGAGCCAAGCCAGGCGCGGGTTCCTGAGGCGCGACGTTGCGCCGGCGATCAGTGGCTCCGTCGTCAACGGAAGCCAGAAATCCGGCATATCCGAATCGGCGACCTTGGCTCCAAAGAAGCCCGGCCACGCGATGCCGATAATCGTGAATGGATGACCGTTGAGATCGTACGTCGTTCCGACCACGGATGGATCGGACCCGTACATCGCCTGCCAGGCGTGGAAGCTCATCACTGCGACCGGCGGCGCAGCATCCCGGTCGTCGGCATCGGTGAACAGGCGCCCGCGCCACGCGGCAATGCGGAACGTCTCGAAGAAGTTGCCGGAAACGTATTCGCCATTCGCGGTCGCGGTCGGCCCGAGCGAACCGCCACGCCGCACGCTCAGGTGGGCATTCGCCTCACCGATCTGAAACGCAGCCAGTTGTTCGAACGCCGGGGTGCCAGCGCGAAACAGCCGGTACGCTTCCCACGAGAAGAGATTCCAGTCGTTCTGCGGCAACCCGTTGCGATCTCCCTGCGAGTATCCGTCCGAGTAGCAGCAGCTGGCTGCGTCACCGACGCGCCAGAGCTGACTGGGCTGTGACACCGGCAGCGACCGCAACATCACTTGCTGCATCAGCGTGAAAATCGTCGTGGTAGAGCCGACGCCGAGAGCAAGGGTGATGACCGCTACCGCGGTAAAGCCAGGAGACTTGCGCAAGACGCGGAGGCCAAACCCCACATCTCGCCGGAGGGCGTCGATGCGGTCGTGCAGCGTCAAGCTGCGCTCCCGGCGGGGACTCTCCAGTCCGACACAGACGGCTCGTCAGTCCGCGAGTCGCGCGGTGAGTACGGTGGTCAGGGCGCTCACGTGATCCACGAGCGCGGCAGCCTCCGCTCGCAAGGTGTCGCGTCCTTTTTGGGTCAGGTGATAATAGTGGGCCCGTCGGGCGTTCTTGGTGACACCCCAGTGCGCGGCGATCAGCTTCCGCTCCTCGAGCCGGTGCAGTGCCTGGAGCAGCGCCGCGTCGGTCACGTTGAGGCGACCGTTCGAGCGCTCCTCGAGCCAGTTCGTAATTTCGAACCCGTGCCGCGGGCTCCATGTGAGCGCTTTGAGCACCAGGGTGTCGAGCGTTCCTTTGAGCAGGGCCAAGCGCGCGCGGGTCAGGATAAGTGTCTGGGGAAAGGCACTTGGGGTACGCCGGATAAAGTGGGTGCGCTGACGATATCAGCGCAAGCGCCTCTCGTCATGAGGACGACCCGGCGGCCGATGCTCCGCTGCCGCTACTCAATTGGGGTAGCGGAGGCTCGCATGTCCCCGCGGCGAGGCACCAGTCAGCGGGTGCGGCGTCGGTGGCCTTGAGCGATCGTATGTCGCTTCGCCGTCCTTAGGGCACGGCGAATGGCACTACGGCGTGCCGAGCCCCGGGATCGGCTGCGGGACCGCATACATGCTGTCCGCTGATGCCGCGAGTCCGAGTTCCTGCGCCCTGTTGTCACCCCAGCAGTACATGATGTGTGTGGTTGTGTAGCCGCACACCGAGAGGCTGCCCACGAGGATCGTACCGAACGTGTGAGCACCCGTGACTGGGACCGGCGTGGAGCCGCTCGTCGAAAACGAGCCGCTGCCTAGCTGGCCCGAGTCATTGGCGCCCCAACAGTAGGCTGCGCCCGCTGCCGTAAGGGCGCAGACATCGCCACCCGCCGACAGTTGGGCAAACGCGACACCGTTTTGCTGGACGGCCGTCGGGGCATATTCGACGGTCGACGTCCCGTTGCCGTTCGACCCCTGCCCCCAGCAGTACACCGTGCCGCTCGCCGTGAGACCGCACACGCCCTGGGAGCTGACCGCGAGCGAGGTAAAGGTGCGGCTGCCTGTCACGGCGACGGGCACATCGCTGTACGACGGGGAGCTGCCCCCGGTGCCGAGCTGGCCGCTGGCGTTGGTGCCCCAGCAGTAAGCCGCGCCGGCCGAGGTGAGCCCACATGCGATGCTTGTCCCCAGCGTTAGTGACGTGAAGGCCACACTTCCCGGCGCCTGCACGGCGGTGGGCACGTATCGTGTGACGGTGTCGCCCGTGCCGAGTTCTCCCTGGTGGCCGAAGCCCCAGCAATACGTTGCGCCGCTCGAGATACCACAGGCCTGATACTGTCCGACGGCGATCAGACTGAACGTCATGCCGTTTCCCACCGCAGTCGGCGTCGGGAACATTCCCGTGCTGTTCGAAGGACCATCTCCCATCTGCGGGTAGATGGCCTGCCCCCAGCAGTAAGCCACGCCAGCGGCCGTGAGTCCGCAGGTCAGGTACCCGCCGATGGCAACCTGAGAGAACGTGTAGCCACCGGAAACGGGCACCGGGCCCGTTACTGGGCCGGTCGCGCCGTCTCCAAGTTGGTCGAGGGCGCCGGTCCCCCAGCAATACGCGCTCCCTTGGGGCGAGAGCCCACAGCTTGCGAAGAGGCCGCTGGCGAGGCTCTTGATGGTTGACGTCAAGCCAACGTTCGAGCTGCCGCTGAACGTCACGCTGTGATTATTGATGCCGGCAGTCACGGTGAAGGCACCGGGCAGACCGTTGAGGACCGGCGCAATTTGCGTTTCACCACTTTCATTCGTGGCCGAGGCCTGCAGGGCCTGTGGCTTCCCGGTCAATTGGATTGCCCACGCGACGGGTGTGTCCTGGATGGGCGCCCCCGACGCATCGGTCACCTTGACGGTGAGTGGCTTCGGCAACGCCACGTCGTACTGGGCGGACTGACTGTCGCCGCTCACCTTCGCGAGGGCGGCGGCCGTGCCAGTGGCACCGGTGGGACCGGTCGGATTGGTCGAACGGCTATCGTTTCCGCTACAAGCGCCGATCACGGCGAGCGAGGCAATGGACGCGACGGTCCGCAGGTGCTTGCGCATGCTGAAAGTCTCCGCGAGAAGCCCAGGCCACTGGAGACGATCCCGCGAAGGCCACGGTCACCCGTCGCAGTGCCGCTGGCGGCATGTGGCGGCACGGCCTATTGCTTTGTAGTCCAAAGCACTCACGACGGCGACCTGCGGGCGTCCGATTTCTTCGATCGCTCGCGCGGTGACCGCGGTCGGCGGCGCTGTCCTGCTTACAGCGGGCGCGGAGCGGTCTGACCCTGGGAGGCTGTTGTACGTCAGTGATAATGTCCCCTGGTGGCGTCAATAGAACTGTCCCCTAACGTCTGCCCCTTACACAGGGGGGCAGGTGGAGCGGACAGCGATGAGTACGCGTGAGTTCAAGCGGGGGACGGTGTTGGCTCGAGTGAAAGCGGGAGATGTGTCGCTGGTTGAGGCGGCGCGGATGCTCGACGTCTCGTATCGCCAAGCGAAGCGCGTCTATGCGCGCTACAAGCGCGGCGGCGCCAAGGCCTTGGTGCACGGCAATACGCACCGCCGGTCGAATCACGCCCGACCCCTGGCGGAGCACGAGCAGGTGATCGCGCTCGTGCGCGCGCACTATAGCGGCGTGGCGGCCAAGGGATCGCACCAGCGGTTCGGGCCCACGCTGGCGGCGGAGCACTTGTGGGAGGACCACGGACGGCTGGTGCCGGTCCCGACGCTCCGGCGGTGGATGCGCGCGGCGGAGCTCTGGAGTCCGGTCCGGCGCCACACGCGCGTGTTTCGGCGGCGCGAGCGCCGGGCGCATTTTGGGGAGTTGGTGCAACTCGACGGGAGCTTCCACGACTGGCTCGAGGGTCGCGGGCCCGAGGGGCCGGGGCTCAGTTGTCTCATGACGCTCATCGACGACGCGACGGGGACAACGCTGGGCCGCTTCACCGCCGAGGAAACGACGTGGGGGGCGGCCGGGGTGCTCCGCGCGTGGATCGCCGCGCACGGCGTGCCCCGGGCGCTCTACGTGGATGCGAAGACGCTCTATGTCCCGGTGCCGACGACGAGCGACAGGATGCGCGGGGTCGCCGGGTGCACGCAGTTCGGGCGCATGTGTCAGAAGCTCGGCATTGCGCTCATCGTGGCCAAGACCCCGCCAGCCAAGGGGCGGGTCGAGCGCGTGCACGGGACCAATCAGGATCGCCTGGTCAAAAAGCTCCGCCTGGCGGGGATCCCCACCCTGGAGGCGGCGAACACGTATCTCGAGACGCGCTATCTCGCGGCGCACAATCGCCGCTTCGCGGTCCGCCCCGCAAGTCCGGTGGACTTCCACACGCGCCGCGATCCCACGCTCGTGGACCGCGATCTCTATTGCCTGGAGACGACACGCGTGCTCAGCCGGGATTGGGTGGTGCGCCACGAGAACCGGGGCTATCAAGTGCTCGCCCGTGGCCCCGCACGGCGCTACTGCGCGCCCGGGAGCCGGGTGCTCGTGCGCGAGACCGAGGACGGCCAGGTGCGCCTGCTGGTGCAGGCCGTCGATGGCCGGACGCACGAGCTTGAGTGGGTACCGGTCGCGCTGCCGCTCGCGCGCCCCGTGCCGCACGCCGCCGCGCCGATCGAGGCGCCGCCGATCGAGGCGCCAGCCGCACCCGGGACCACGCGCCGGTCGCCGACGCCGGCGCAGCTCGGCTATCGCGCCCGGCTCAACGCGCAAGACAACGCCCACTATGCCCGACAGCGTGGCTTCAAGGCATACAACGCGCGCCGGCGGGCCGAGGCGCTCGCGCGCGCTGGTAGCGAGTGACTCCCGGCCAATCAATGGACGGACGCAGCATTGAACGACAACAACCCCAAAGGGGACATTTCTATTGAACTGAACCAGGGGACATTTCTATTGAACGTTGACACTGACCCTGGGAGGCCTAGCGGGACAGCCTGGCCACCTCTACGTTGGCACGCCGCACCTGGCGCTCGCCTTCCTCTGGACGCCGCAGCGCCGTTCTGTTTGTGGCACTCTGCTCGGGGGCTTGCATGACTATTCGCGCTCTGATCCTTGGTGCCCTGACCGCAGCATCGGCACCCCTTGGGGGGTGGTCGCACTCGATGGACCCCGATGCGTGCGCGCTGATCTCACTCAGCGACGCGCTGGCAATCATCGGCCCTCCGCTCGGGCTGAATTCCACCTCATCTACCGCGACGTTCTCCAACTGTCTCTACAACCGGCCCAACAAGGATCCGCTGGCCATCCCCGAGAGCGTGGAGATCCATTATTGGCTACTCGCCGATGTACCGACCGCGCAGGCCAAGTTTCAGCGCGTTGTGCACCCCACACCGACCACATCGCCGGGCACGACGATCGCGGCGGTGCCAAGTCTGGGTGACGAAGCCGACATCAAACGAACCCCCAACCTCAAAGTGAATAGCATCGAATTCCGCCGCGGTGCAGCCATCGTTACGATCGGTGTCAGCCCGATCGTGAGCGACAGTCTGCTGAAAGCCGCCGCGGTCAAGGCGCTCGGGCGCCTCTGAACGAACCGCGCTAGGCGACACCGGTGAAGCCCTGTGTCCGTCCGAGGCCGTGCCGGCGATATGGTTCCCCCGGCGACGACCCGACAGGCGGCGCAGCCATCGCCCTTACAGCCCGCACCGATCCTAGATGGTGCGCGGGGGGGGCCCCCTCACGCCCAGGTTCCGTTGCATCCAATCCCCGCCCGTGGCGCCTGCGGGTGCTAATCTGGCAACGGGTACGGCACAGGCAGGTGTCTCATCACCAGAGTACATTGCACCCTGGTGCCGAACGGCGACGGCGCTTCTGTGCGCGTCAATCGCTGAGGTGAAGACGTGACTCTACGCGGACGCCGCTGGGGACATCGGACAGCAACTGCCGTTCTCACGATTGCGGTCTTGACCTTCGGGGTGATGGGGGCTCGACACCAACTCGACAACGCGGAACTCCTCGACAGAGTCTTCCATCTCATCAAGACCGCGGACGTCGATTCCTTCCCCGATTCCACGCTTTACATCAAGGCCGCTCGCGGACTCGTTCACGAGCTCAACGACCCCTACGCGGAGCTCTATTCGCCGCAGGAATGGGCGGAGTTCACGCGGAACGCCCTGGGCAACGACTACGCCGGTCTGGGGCTCGGGATCGAAAGTCTGAGCGATACGGTCACCGTGACGACGGTGTTTCCGCGCTCCCCAGCCGCACTATTCGGCATTCGGCGCGGCGATCGGATCGTCGCCGTCGAGGGCACACGCGTCGTCGGCATGACGACGGATGACGTATCCAAACGCCTCATGGGCATAGCCGGCACGCGAGTACAGATCACGCTAGCTCGCGCCGGGTCATCGACCCCTGTGGTGGCAGCGATCCCGCGAGCCGTCGTTCACGTCCCCTCGGTGCCCTATGCCCTGATGTTCGGGCACGTCGGGTATGTACCGCTTCTTCGAGTCAACGAGTCAGCCACCGAGGAAGTCAGCGACGCGCTGCAGCGCTTGCGCGAGGAGGGCGCCACCTCGTACATACTCGACCTCCGCGGCAATCCGGGCGGCCAGCTCGATCAGGCCCTCGACGCGAGCAGCCTGTTCCTGGATCGAGGCAAGGTGCTGGCCAGTGTGCGATCGCGCCAGGCGCAGCCCGAGGTGTACACGGCTCGCGAGGCTCCGGTCGAACGCACTGCACCCATCGTCGTTCTCGAAGATGGATACACGGCGTCGGCTGCGGAAATCATCGCCGGCGCACTCCAGGATCACGACCGCGCACTCGTGCTGGGGATGCCCTCGTTTGGCAAAGGGCTCGTCCAGACCACGATTCCGCTGGAGAGCGGCTGGCTCCTCAAGATGACGACGGGGCGCTGGTTCACGCCGAGTGGCCGATCCATTCACCGGCTCCGCCCATTCGCGAATGGACAGTTTCTCGATGTCGACAGCGCACCACTCGGTCGGACTGCGGCCGCCATTCGCGCCGGTCGCCCCACCGTTCACTCTGATGAAGGGCGCACCTTGTACGGCGGGGGCGGCATCGTGCCCGACGTGGTGGTGCCGATGGATACGCTCTCGACTGCCGAGGCCCACTTCGTGGAGTCGCTGGCAGGTCACGGCGGGACGGCGCGCTCCGTGTTGTACAGCCTCGCCCGTCAATTGGCACTATCCGCAAAGCCTGGCTTCGCTGTCCAACCGGACTGGGTTGCGACTTACGCCAATCAGATGCGAACCGCTGGCGTTGACCTGGAGCCTGCCCTGCTCGACTCCGCCCGAACCCTGGTGAACGAGCTCATTGGCGATCGTGTCGCCGGGATCGCGTTCGGCGACTCCGCCGTCTTTCGGCGAGAAGCGGTGCATGACGCACAGTTCCAGCGCGCCATCCACCTGCTGGACGCGTCGTCCACGGTCCAGGGACTGCTGACTGCAGCCGGTCGCGACGACGGGTGATCGCGTGCTCGCCGTGCGAGCACGCGATCAGTTATACAACGCCCTGGCGGGCTGACGGCCTAATCCTCCAAGGTCGGCAGTGTCGCAAGCACGTCGCGCGCCGACGGCGGATTCTGCACGGGATCGTCTCGCTTGATGCGACCGTCACGGAAGACAACGACCCGATGCGCGAATTGCGAGACGTCCGGCTCATGCGTTACCATGACAATCGTCAGGCCGCGGGCATTCAAGTCCTGGAACACCTGCATGATCTCGACCGATGTCCGGCTGTCGAGATTCCCCGTCGGCTCATCGGCCAGGAGCAGCGTCGGTCGGTTCACGAGCGCCCGAGCTATCGCGACCCGCTGTTGCTGACCACCGGATAGTTGGGACGGGAAGTGGTGCGCCCGGTCGGCTAACCCCACCACCGCCAGTGCGTCTGTCGCACGCGCGGCGCGCTCCGCTTTGGCGAGTCGCGTGTACAGCGTCGGCAGCTCGACGTTCTCCAGCGCGGTTGTGCGGGCCAACAGGTGAAAGCCCTGAAACACGAAGCCCAGCTTCTCATTCCTGATGCCTGCGAGCGTCACCTTGTCCAATGTGGACACGTCAATGCCGTCCAGCAGATACCGGCCGGTCGTCGGCCGATCCAAACATCCCAGGATGTTCATGAAGGTCGACTTGCCGCTTCCGCTCGCCCCCATGATGGCCACGAAGGTCCCCCGCTCCACTTGGAGGCTGACACCGCGCAGCGCGTGCACCCGTGTCTCACCCAGGTCGTAATAGCGGTTCATCTCCTCGACCCGAATGATCGGCCCGGATCGAGACACGGTCGCCGCATCACCCGACGTCACGGACGCTTGGGGCTCAACTCCGACGAGCCGCCCGACCTCGCGCAGGAGAGTGGCGACGCCCATGCCCTTGACCTGACCGCCTATCGCCGGGCGGGAGCGCCCGAGGCTACGGATCCGGTCACGATATCATCGCCAGTGCGCAGGTCACCCTTGATGACGTGCACCACTTCAGTGTACGCGTGGTCGGTGATGCCCAAGGCCAATTCGACGGGCTCGAGCCCGTCTGCAGCCGTACGCTTCCAGACGATCGCATCCTCCAGGGGCGGCACCGCGCGCTTGGGATGTGTTGAGGGGCCGGTTTCACCGGTGGCCACCGACATCATGGTGTCGCCAAGTGGAGTCAGATCAGGCGCCTCGATCGTGCGCGGGTTTATGCCGGCGCGTGCGTAGAGGCGCCGCAGCTCCTCCGGTTCCATCGCGGGATGATACCGCAGGGCAGTGTTCGGCACCCGCTCGACATCGTGCCTGCTCGCCACCGGGATCGTAACGTAGGCGGTCATCCCTGGAAAGATCTTGAGGTCCGGATTCACGAAATCAATGATCGCGCTGTATGTCACCACGTTTTGGATCGATGTAGCGTTCATGCGAATCTGGGTCACGACGCCCCGAAACGTCTCCCTGGGAAAGGCGTCGACCTTGAACGTGACTTCGCGCCCCAAATGAATGCGACCGACGTCGGACTCATCCACCGCGGCGTAGAGCTGCATTTTGGTCAGGTCCTGCGCGATCGTGTAGATCGTAGGCGCCTGCAGCGACGCCGCGACGGTCTGCCCCACGTCCACATTGCGGGCCACGACCGTCCCGTCGATGGGCGAGCGAATTACTGTATAGTTGAGGTCTGCGCGCGCCACCGCGACCGCAGCCGCTTTGAGCTGGACCTCCGCCTTCGCCTGCGCGACCGCCGCCACCGCTCCATCGACGGCCGCTTTGTCCTGATCGACCGTCCCCTTCATGTCGGTCAGGGTCTGTGCCGTCGCGTAATCCCGTGCCACGAGGGGCACATAGCGATCGTAGTCGCTCTGGGCCTGCACGAGCGTCGACTGCGCCTTCTCGACGTTCGCTATGCTCGAGGTCACCGTTGCCTTCGCACTCGCGAGGTCTGCCGTTGCCTGGTCGAGCGCGGCCTGAAAGAGTGTCGGGTCGATCAGGGCGATGACTTCGCCGCGATGGACACGGGCATTGAAGTCGACCTTGAGACTTGCGATCTGCCCCGACACCTGCGATCCCACCTGGACCGTCGTCACGGCGCTGTCGGTACCAGTGGCCTCGACCACATCGTAGATGTCACCGCGACTTACAGGCGTCGTGAAGTACTGAACCTCGCTGCGTCCGTGGAGGCGCAGCGCCACTGCCCCCACGAGGAGCACCAACAGTCCTAGCGTCACGCCCCATTTAAGGCGCGGTCGCGCTGGCTTGGGCGAAGCCTCACTCATAGCGGAGCGAATCGATCGGATCCAGCAGGGCGGCCTTCCGCGCGGGGTAGTAGCCGAAGAAGACGCCGACCGCGATCGAGAACAGCGTCGCGAGCACGACTGCCTCCACGGACAGTTGCATTGCCCACCCCAAGGCACGCCCTCCGATCACCGAGACCCCAATGCCGAGCGCCACGCCAGCGCTGCCACCGACAAGACTCAGAAGCACGGACTCGCCCAGGAACTGGAATTGAATCGCACGTTCCGTCGCTCCAACCGCAACCCTTACGCCGATCTCGCGAGTCCGCTCGGTCACCGATACCAGCATGACGTTCATGATGCCGATTCCGCCGACGATCAGCGAGATGGAGGCGATCGCGGCTAGTAGGATCGTGAGCGTCCGACTGGCTTCGAGCTGGGCTTGAATGATGTCCTCCGGGTTGCGCACGCTGAAATCGTCATCCTCGTCCGGCCGGAGTCGATGGCGGTCACGGAGGAGGGCCGCCGTCTGCTGTCCGGCGAGCTTGACTGCCGATTGCGAGACGGCAGAGCACATAATGTCATCGAGCCACGATTCTCCGCTAATCTTCTTCATGACGGTCGTGTACGGCATGATCACGGTATCGTCCTGATCCTGCCCGGACACCGAGAGGCCCTTCCGCTGCAAGGTCGCAACCACCTTGCACGGCAGTCCACTCACCCGGATCACTTTGCCGATTGGGTCTTCGTTGCCGAACAACATGTCTTGCACCGTCTTTCCGATCACGCAAACGTCAGCCGCCTGCTGCACGTCGTCGTTGGAGAAGAATGCCCCTTCGGCCAAGTACCATCGGCGGATGTCGAAGAATTCGGGGGATACCCCACGGTACCCCGTGTACCAATTCTGATCCTTGTAGACGATCTGGATCGACCCATCGACGTTGGGCGACTCCGCCTTGATCAGCGGAATCTGCTTTCCAATCGCGACCGCGTCGGCGACGGTAAGGCTCTTGGTGGCGTGTGTACCGGTGCGTCTGCCGTTCACTGCGCGGCCTCCTGCCTCGATCCACACGAAGTTGTCGCCGAGGTTATTGAGCTGCTGCTCGACGCGTGCTTGACCGGCTTTGCCGATCGCGACGACACAGATGACTGCTGCGATCCCGATCGTGATGCCGAGGACCGTCAGCACGCTGCGCATCTTGTTGCGCAGGAGAGTCCAGACCGACGAGCCGAGGAGCGCCCAATAGTTCATCGCAGCCGGTACCTCAAGGAATCGCAGACGCTAGCCACGCGAGCCGGGTTCGCGCGATCAATGGGACAATCGTAAGGCGCGAACCTGTCGCCACGGTTACACCCCCGTCCTGGGGGGCATGAGGAGTGATGCCTTGTGATTCGTGGATTTGTGATTTGTGGTTTGTGGTTTGTGATTTGTGGTTTATGGCTTGCGACTTTGGGGTTCGCGATCAGTGAATAGAACTCAGGGGCAGAGGCACGTCGAGACTACGGCCCTCCGGCTCGTCCACCAACCTCAATCCCCGACCCCCCGACCCGGGACCCGCCCCCCAATAGATCTCGACTATCCGGTCATTCGAAAAAAAGTATTGGCGCCCGACGCCCAGCCCCGTCATCGTTTCCCCCGTGCCCGACACCCTCGCTTCGCTGCAAGCAGCCATGGCCATGAGGCAACAGCTGGCCGGCCAAGCCCCCGTGGCGCAACGGCACCCGGCCCACTCGATCCTCCGCCACCTCGTCCTCTACACCGTCTGCTTCGGCGCGGCGGCCATCGCCATGGCTGCGCACGAGCACTACAAGCTCGCGAATCAGACCACCCCGGCCCTCGTCAGCCTGGTGGCTGCAGGCGCGTTCGTACTGGTCCCCTTCCGCGCCCTCCTGGGTGTCCTCTTCGGCGTGGAGCGGTCCGTGCTCCACCTGGTGCACGGCGTCGGCGCGTTGGCGTTTGTCGGCCTCGGCGCGGGCGGGGTGATCTCGGGAGCGCCCGTGCTGTCCCACGCGGCCACCGCCCCCTTCGCGATCATGGGCGCCGCCCAGGCCCTGATGCACCAGGACCACCCGAGAAACGCGCAGCAGGCGGCCGCCCTTCACCAGTTCGCTTCGAGCCTCCCCGAGATCTCGCAGTTTACGTCGGGCGGCGACCTGACCTCCCCTGCCAACGCCAAACGCGCCATCGTCGTCCTCACTGACCTCATAGGAAAGGCACAGGCGCTCGGCCAGACCGAGCTGCAGTCAGACCCAGGCTTCCAGAACGCGCTCAGTCAGGTCACGACGCACGTCGGACTCAACCTGGGGTTGGACGCAATCACTCAAGCCGTCCACCAGTTGGCGAACAATCCCGCCGCCGCGAGCGCCATCCCCGGCCTCGAGCAGCGGCTCGCCGCCGCCCGCCAAACGGCGGCCGCCGCCAAATAGCGGCGCCATCCGGGCGCTGCCGTCTCCATGTCGCGTGCTCGATATGGCCGGCCAGCGTACCGGGGCGCCGCTACGGCCGCTACGCGGCCGTAGAAAGGAGAGAGCAGATAGGAGAAAGGAGACGACGGCCAGGAACTCCGGCTGGCGACTCGTGTCTCATTCTCTTGTTTCTGCCTTGTGTGCCCCTCCTCTCTTCCGAGACGGTTATGCGCGAGTTGCAGTACGCACTCCGCCGGCTCCGCGGCAGCCCGCTGTTCACGATTGCCGCGACCCTGACCCTCGCGATCGCCATCGGAGCGACGGCCTCTGTGTTCGGCCTCGTCGACGCGGTGCTCTTCAAGGCGTTTCCCTACCGCGACGCGAACCAACTGGTCGTGATCTCTGAGAGCGACCCATCGGCGAATTTGCCCAGCGCGCAGGTTGCGCCGGCAGACTACCTCGATCTGCGGGCGCAAACTCACGCGTTCCCGACCCTGGCGGCCGAATTGCCGCAGCAGGTCACACTGACCCGGGACCAGGAGTCGGAGCGCGTGATCGGTGCCGCCGTCACTCCGAACTACTTCGCGGTCCTAGGCCTCACGCCCATCCTCGGCCGCCCGCTCGCGGCGGACTCCAATGGACCGCAGGAGGTGGTGATCGGGTACGGCCTGTGGCAGCGACGGTTCGGGAGCAGCCGCTCGGTCCTCAGGCAAACACTCACCCTCGACAACCACCCGTACACGATCGTCGGCGTCGCCCCTGCTGGCATCTCCACGGGCGAGGAGCTGTTCACGCGCCTGAGCTTCACCGGGTCCGACGCGGTCGATCGAGGTGATAAGGGGCTTTATGTCTATGGGCGACGCCGAGTCGGCCTGACTACCCAGGGAGCGCAGCAGGACCTCGAGACCATCGCCGATCGGCTGGGCCAGGCATATCCGATGACCAACAAGGGATGGTCCATTGTCGTCCGTCCGATCATCGATCAGATCGTCGGCGACGTGCGCCCCATGCTGATCATGCTGCTCGCAGCCGCGGCGTGTGTGCTGCTGATCGGTGCCGCGAACCTCGCCAATCTCTTTCTGGTGCGTTGCCTCGCGCGGGAGCGTGAGATCGCTCTCCGGAGCGCCCTTGGCGCGACCCGTGGTCAGATCATCCGCGAGTACATGCTCGAAGCCGGGATCTTGAGCGTCGCAGCCGGAGCCCTGGGCGTCGCAGTGGCAGCGGCGGGCGTACGCGCGCTCCGCGCGCTGGCCCCCGCGTCGCTCCCGCGCCTCAGCGAAGTGAGTCTCGACGGCCGCGTGGTTGCCTTCTGCGCGTTCGTCTCGATCGGCACAGTGCTCATCTTCGGAATGGCGCCCGCCTGGCAGGCATCGCGCGGGAGGCTGGTAGAGGTGCTGAAACAGGGCGGCCGAGCGTCCGGCTCAGCCCAGCATCGCCGCACACAAGACTTGCTCGTGGTGCTCCAGGTCGCGGTCGCGCTGATGTTGCTCACCGGCGCGGGCCTGCTGGTCGAGAGCGTCGACCACTTCCGACGCATGGACCCCGGCTTCAAGCCCGGCGGCGTGCTCACGGCGCAGTTTCTTCTTCCGCCGGCTCAGTACCCCACGCCCGAGCGTCAGACGGCGTTCGTCACGCGATTGGCGGAGGCACTCGCCGACCAACCGGGCGTGACAGCGGCGGGTATCGCCTCGAACGTGCCGGCGAGCGACAACAATGATACGCAGGGCTTCGCGATCGCCGGCGACCCCCTGCCCGACGCGGCGCACGTGCCCCTCGCCCTTGTCATGGCCGTGAGCCCCACCTACTTCCGCACGATGGGCATCACGCTGTTGCGCGGACGCGGCCTGCTCGCCACCGACGACAGCCGCGCGGTCAAGGTTGCGGTGGTGGACGAGGTGCTGGCCCGGCGCTACTTCGGCAGACGCGATCCGATCGGCCAACGCATCACGTTCTACGACGTGCCCGACACTATGGAAGTCGTGGGTATCGCCGCGCCCGTGAAGCAGGGGGGACTCACGATCGAAGACTGGCCCGAGATCTATCTGCCGTTTGCGCAGTCATCGCGCAATGCCGCGACGGCTGCTGTCCGCGTCCTGGGCGATCCCGCGGTCCAAACGACCGCCGTGAGGCGAATCCTCGCGAGTCTCGATCCGACTGTGCCCATGTTCAATGTGAAGACCATGAACCAACGTATGACCGAGTCTGTTAGCACGACGCGGTTCTCGACATTTCTCGCGTCGCTATTCGCCGTGGTCGCCCTCATCCTGGGGACCGTTGGCATCTATAGCGTGCTCGCCTATATCGTGGCCCAACGACGCCGCGATATCGGCGTCCGTCGCGCGCTCGGCGCCAGTCGCGGCAATGTCATGGCGAACGTGTTACGACGTGCGCTGGCGCTGACCGGAACCGGGATCGTGCTGGGAGCTGCCGGCGCGTGGGCTTCGACGAGGGTGCTCGCCAGCTTGTTCGTGGGCGTCAGTCCCCACGATCCGATCATCTATGGCGCGGCAGCAGCCGCCCTGGGTACAGTTGCCCTGGCTGCAGCCAGCATACCGGCTTTCCGAGCGACGCGCGTCGATCCGGTGGTCGCACTCACATCGACCTGACGAGCCGAGGAGACTGGTTGGCTCCGTGATTGGTGGCTGGTGGCTGGTGAACAAATCGGGGGGCGAGTACGTCGACGTCTCACTTGGCTTGCGGTATGTTCACCAACCACAAGCCACCAACCACATAGCCATTGTATGCACTATTTCGCTCGCTTATCTGCGCTAACCACGGAGACGGGCCAGGCACCGCTGCTCACGGGTCGCGCTGGCCAATGGCGCCGGATCCGTCGCGCGCTGCTCCTCGTCGGGGCAATCAGCGCCGCCGCCTGTAAGACGGGCAAGATCCTGGCGCCGACTCTCGCCCTACTGCTCGGCGGTCCGGGAGGGGTGCAAGGACACGACACGACGGGGTCCGCCGACTCAACCTATGTATGCCACTTTCCGATCACGCTGATGACGGTCGGGGGCAGCGCAGGTGAGCTCGCCACGTTCGATAGTGCGGGATATCAGATCCAAGTCGAGAACGGTGCCACGTACTCGGGCCAGCTCGTCCACGGGAACCTCTTCTATCCCCGGACGGGCATCGCCGTGGGCGACACTCTCACTCGAGACGTCGGCGTCGTCGCAGCAGGGCCCTTCCAATTCAGCACGATCCTCTACTATTCCGCACCGCAGGGCGACACCGGATCGACGGCTTACACGTCCACGTGTGAATAACCCGCCTAGAGAACGCCCCCAAGTCGGTGCGCGAGCCAGAGCCCGAGGAACCCCAGGCCAAAGAGCTCGGCGCTCGTAAGCCATACGGTGAACCACATCATAATGGCGACGAGCTGAACAAAGAGGACGCCGACGAGGGTGACAGCCGCCGGGTTGTACTGTGAGAAATCGAGCGGCCCCCCGGAGGACGGCAGAGCGCTCACGGCTCGGCTGCCGTCTTGCCCCTGCACCACAACCGGATGTGCGCCAATTGCCAGCAGCTGCGCCAGCCGTCGGTCGGCGGCGACGTGCGGGTTGCGACTAAACAGCGTGATGGCGTTGCCACTCGGGTCGGAACCGGCCGGCGCTCGCCACCACGCTGCGAACAGACACGATATGACATCGGCCTTCGGTACCATGACCGCCACGCGGCGCAGCCGCGCCAGAGCGCTTGCGAGGCCATCGGGATCGCGCGTGATCTGCACGGCAGTGGCATCGGCGAGGAGCTCCCGGCTTCGCCATACCGCATCTACCAGCGGGCCAGTGAGCAACATCTCCGAGGCGCCTATGACGAATCCCATGGTCCACGCCGCAAATCGCACGGGTGCGAGTAGTGGTGAGAACAAGCACCCGAGCACAGATCCGCGGGGCGTGAGTGCCGTACCCAGATCCGTGTGGAACGACCCGACATCGAGGAGCTCTACAACGACCGCCTCATCACTGGCTCGCTCAGCGTCGGAGACCGGCGACGCGGGACGGACCGCCAATCGGGCACACCGCCACAGGACCCGCAGCGTGCGACCACGCGAGACACCGAAGAGCATGTACTGTAGAGCGCGCACGGTCTGAAAGATCGACAGCATGAGAAATGTGATCCTGAGGTCCCCATTGGCAATCGACGCGACCACGCGAGCGGCGATGGCCTGGGCCTGCTCGCGCGTCAACAGATCCAGCAAGGGTCGTGTCACCACGACGGTGGCGTCATCCACGGACCATCCGACCGCTGCGGCGTTCGCGGCACCGCCGGCCGCTTCGGCGTCGAGGATCGCTACGCGGGGCGTCCCGATCCCCGCCGCGACGGCCACTTCCTCGACCACGTCGACAAGCATGCGCTCCTCGACATCGTCAGGATGTGGCGGCCGCGCACCGAGCTTACGGAGAATGCCAGCCGCACCTGAGCGACGCAGTACGACGCGCACGATGCGCCATAGCCCGAAAAAGAGCACGGCGCCGGGCAGCACCGCGACCACAAAGACGACGAGCAACAGCGGTCCGGTGCCGTGCATCGCGTGCACACCATGCGGCCCCACAACTGTGATGTGCGAGTTGATGGTGGTGCTGCCCAAGAGCATCGGCAGGAGCATCCCCGGCACGACGAGCATCACCATCCACGCTGAGTGCGGAAACAGCACCGTCATGGCGATCCAGATCGGCATCGTGAGGATATAGATCATCGGGCCGGCGATCACGCCCACAGGGATACCGGTGAGGACAACCGCCGCAATGGCGACCAGTCCCAGTGCCCAGCTGATCCGGCGGTTCCGAGCCTGCTCGGCGAAGAACGTGACGCGGTCGGCGGGTCCCGGGATCGGCCGATAGGCCCCGCGCCCTGCGGCCGGGGTCAACGCCGCGGAGGGCTGACCCAATGCTCCAACGATCCCTGACGATCCTGCAGCGGCGATGGCCGCGTCGCCCTCAGGCGACATGACTTGTGCTCCGCATGGGATGCCCCCGTGTGCAGCCGAACCTCACTCGCCCTGTCTCACCGCATGAGCGGCGCGATTGTCTCAGGCGCGCTCGCGGCTCGCGCGACCGGTAGGGCGACGGCTGCGTCGGCCTAGATCGCCGCCCACGGGTGTTACCTAATGGATCCCGAGGCCAGCCGGCACGTCAACCATCCGCCGCGGAGGTTTCCGGTCCCCCCAGGTCCCCACTCTAGCTCGGCCGCTCGATACACCCGGCAGAGGGTCAGGGGCCCCGGGATCGAACACGATGAAGCTCGCCCCCCGTGTCGTGTTCCCGGGACCGGCGATCGTGTCTGCTGGCGCCACGGCCCCGCCCGTCGTCAACTCGGCGGGGCTGAAGACGTCGACCACGTTGTGTCCATAGTCGCCGACCCAAAGCGCACCCTGCCGATCGAAGGCCATGCCCCAGGGGAGCGACTGAGCGGCGAGGGTCAGCATCCGCTGCGGGATCGGGGCACCACTCGACTTCAGCTGACTCGACGAAAACTCCGCGATCGACGGACCGTAGAAATTCAGGACCCAAAGGTTGCCGTTGCGATCATACGCAATGTCGGAGGGGCAGACGAGTGAACCCGGCGCGCCGGCGGCACGGATCGTCTGCACGGGCGTCGGCGACCCATTCACCGCGAGCTGCGCCGCCGTGAACCGCAGCAACGTGTTTGCCTCGCAGTCGGCCACCCATGCGTTACCCGCGCTGTCGAACGCCATCCCAATCGTTTGCGCATCGGACGCACCGCCGATGGCGATGACGATCGCCGCGTTCTGTGCCCCACCGGCGGCCAGCTGGGCGCTCGTATAGCCTCGGAGACTCGTCTGACTCGAGATCCAGAGCGTGCCGTTGGGTGCAACAGCGAGGGAGACCGCGTTCTGTATTCCGGTGTCGCTCAAGGTCATCAACTTTGGCGGCCGCGCTCCCGCGGCACGCTGGGCAGCCGTGACCATGGTGATCGTATCGGATGCGTCGCCGACCACCCAGAGGTCTCCCGCCGAGTCGAGAGCCATCCCCGTCGGGTTTCTGAGTCCGCCGATCCACCCCTCGGGTTCTGGAGCCCCCGACACGCGCAACGAATCCGGCTCGAACTCGAAGATTGCCGTGTCGGCGCTGTTGGCGACCCACATCGCGCCGCGACGTCCCCTGAGTTTGTACGCCACACTGACGATTGCCGTATCGTCCCTCACGACCGTTGCGTGAGCCAGCGATACGTTCGGCACGTCGATCCGCGCCCCAACGATCGTGTCCGTCGTAACAACAGAGTCGGCTCGGACCGTGTACACGCCGGTCGGCACGTTGGGCAGCATGCGTGACGCACCGATGGTCGAGCCGACACCGTCGGGTCCGGACAGCGTGACCGCGCCTCTCACACCAGCGGCGGTCGTGATCCTGACGGCGATGCTGCCGGTGGCCGCTGGCGCGGTGGTATTGGATCCGCAGCCAGCCAGACCCGCGCTCGCGCTGAGAACGAACGCGAAGGCCATGTACGAACCGAAGCGGCAGGGCCAACCGGGAGTGAGGTGCATCCGATTCAGGACGCCCCCTGCCCTCCCTGGTCACAGGCGTGAGCTGCGGCGGCCGCGAAGCGCGCGACAAATCGCGGAAACCATGCCAAAACGGTCGTTTCGTCCGGGCTGTCGTACGTGTCGCTAGACGGCCGCCGGTGGGAGCGCATCGGCCCACTGCACGAAGCGTCCGACGAGTCCGCGCAGCACATCGAGGTCGGTCGTGCCCGAGCGCCGCGGCACGTGAAAAGAATGATCGGCGCCTTCGATGGTGTGCACTGTCGCGCGCGCGCCCAGTGCGTCACAGACTGGACGTAGCAGATCGAGCGTAGCGAACTGGTCTCGCGTGCCCTGCAGGAACAGCATGGGTAGATCGACTCGCGCGAGGTGATCGGCGCGCTGCGTGCCGGGCCGATTGGGCGGGTGGAGTGGGAAACCAAAAAACACGAGGCCGCGCACGCCCGGGATCGACCCTTCGGATGCCGCGAGCGACGTCATCCTCCCACCCATGGACTTCCCACCCGCAAAGACGGGCAGGCCGTCGGCCATCGTCATCGCTTCACGCACGGCGGCAGACACGGTCGCGGTCAATACGCTGGGCGCGTCCGGAACGCGACGCCGCTGCTGCATATACGGGAACTGATACCGGAGCGTGGCCACACCGACGGCGGCGAGCTCTCGCGCGAGGGTCTCGAGCGATCGGTGGCGCATTCCCGCACCCGCCCCATGCGCGAGGACGAGCATGTAGCGCGCGTCTGCCGGCTGCTCCACCAGCGCCGACACATCGCCCACGGCGTGGATCGTGATCTCGCGCGTTTCTCGCTCCGACACTGTCTTCAGCCCCTCACCCGACGCGCACGACCATCGGCCCGCCCGAGATCGAGCCGATACTTGCGGGGCTCAGTTGGCGCGCGCGGCCGCGCGCGCCGACCACTCGGGTACCATGTCCGGCATCGTTGACAGCGACGCCAGCACGTCCGCGCGTGCGTCCGCAAGGCCGAGCCATTCGAGTGCCTCGTCCATGTCGCGCGAGACGAGAAAGGCGTCGCCTCGGCGCACGCGAAGATTCTCGAACATCCGCACCAAGCCGTAGACGACCGGTGTGCTGACGACAAAAGCGCGTTGAGCGCCACCGCCGAACGGACTGAGCTCCGCCAACCTCTCGATCGCGGCACCGGTGAGAGCGAACTCGGTGACTCGACGCAGGTCGACGATCTGACGCAGGCCAGGAGCGAAACGGTCATCGGCCGCGAGCGTGCGGAGGTGCCAGAGTACGTGCTCGCCCGTGACGTCGTCCCAACCACAGCTCAGCACGAGCTGACGCGCCTCGTCGATTGTATAGCCACCAGGCATATGACGCCTCGATTGCGAAGAGTAGGCGGCGGTATAAGACGGCCCAACCCGCCGCGCGATACATGAGGAAGCCAGTGGCGCATACGTTTGCGGCCGGCTCCTTGTTGGGCCGGCCGCCACCCGTGCTTCCTGCTGCGCCACCAGCGGGGGCGGAATCTCGACCCGCAACCTGCCGCCGCAGCGAAGTCCCTCAAATATTGCGATATAACATAATATTGACTTGGAAACTCGAAAAGAGGCTGGTGGCCAACGGGCCTGGCGGCCCGCAGCATGCAGGTGAGGAGGCGCCATGCAGGCTATCGCAGACTTGAAGGTTCTCTTCATCGCGGGGTTCGGCCCCATCGTTCGCGACGGCGCGGCCGGTCGCACACTCTACCGCGATACCCTCGGCGTCGCGTTCAAAGAGGAGAGTGACGGCTATCTGCACACCGAGGGCCTGCCGGGCGCAAAGAGTTTTGCGCTGTGGCCGCTCTCTCAAGCAGCGCAGTCGTGTTTCGGCAGTGACGAGTGGCCTGAGAACCTTCCTGCCCCGCAGGCGTGGCTCGAGTTCAATGTCGAGAGTGTCGAGACGGCGACGGCCGCACTCGAATCGCGTGGACATCGCATGCTCGTCAGGAACAAGAAAGAGCCCTGGGGACAGATCGTGAGTCGCTTCCTCTCACCAGAAGGATTACTGGTGGGCATCACATTTACTCCATCGATGCGGGGCCAGAGGTAGGCTACGTGGCGCGCGACCCCCGACGCGCTTTGGCGCGCGGACGCGACCTCCTCGGGTGAGATCCGGTTCACTTCCCACGTCTTCCCGCCGTCCTCGGAGTATGCCTGCTCGAAGCGCGGCGACAAAGACGGCGAGTTGAAACTGTGTCCTGTCAAATAGCGTACAGGATCTCACGTATATCCGTTTGAGGTCTCACGTGTCATCATGGCGTCTCGCGGCGATCGCCTGCTGCATCGGCGCGACGGCGGGTGCACAGAAGCCTGCCGCGCCGTGGCAGGCTCCTGCCGTCCCCGTCATCTCGCAGCAGCCGTTCAACTTCACCCATGCAGGCATCAACTTCGCTGGCACGCTGTACCTGCCTGAGCACGGCAATCGGTTCCCCGCGGTCGTGGTCTTCTGGGGCGCCCAGGAACCGACCCGCGACTACGGGCTCTACAAGCAGTTGGCCGCTGGCCTGCCGGCGATCGGTGTCGCCGTTCTGATCTTTGATCGCCGCGGGAGTGGGGAATCGGGCGGGAGCAACGTCCACTCGACGTTCGACGACCTTGCCGGCGATGGCATTGGGGCGCTGCACGCGCTTCAGCATGATCCGCGCATTGATCCGACACGCATCGGTTTCTGGGGCCTGAGCCAGGGGGGCTGGCTCGCGATCCTCGCCGCTAGCAAGACCTCAGAATGCCGCGTTCGCCATCTCCTGCTCCGCGCCGCTCGTCACCCCGGCCGACCAGATGACGTTCGCCGTCAGCAACCTCTTCACGGTGCGCGGTTACGGCGCGGACGCCCTCGGGGAGGCACTCCGGCTCCGTCGGATGCAGGCCGACTACAACGCTGGCCATGGCGCGCGCGCGGCCATGGTGGAATCGATCCGTCACGCGAGCTCGCAACCGTGGTTCAAGGACGCGTTTCTCCGCACGGTCGACGAGGTAGCAGCCACCACTCCCGACACCGCCTGGTTGCGTGTCATGAACTACGACCCGATCCGCCCGCTCGAAGCCATCCGGGTCCCCCTGCTGATCTTCTATGGCGGTGCTGACCCTTGGGTCCCGGTTGCCACCTCGATAGACCGGCTCAAACCCATCGCCGTCCGCCAACGCAACATCACCTATTATGTCATTCCCGGCGCCGACCACAATCTCGCCTTTCCGGCCCGCCAGACGATGGATTGGGACAACAAGGCCCTGCGCGAATCGCAGTCGGAGTCGACGGAATACTTTCTCGTGATGGGCCAGTGGCTCAGCCACCACCTCGGCCTGACCGGCAACCCGTAGGGTCGACGCACGCGTCGGCTCTACGGAGGTGTCCATCCCTGTCCCCGACGGCCGCGACCTGTGTCAGGCCTATCGCCTCGGTGACCTCGTACGTCAGCTCTCGCCGTACGCCAATCTAGAGCGACGAAAAACGGCAAACGATCAGAGAATGCCCTGAGATCGCGCGCCAAACCATCACCGAAATCGTAACCGGCCATCGGACGCTTGCGCCCGCCGATAAAATGGACACTATTCGCCTTTCACCCGTGAGGAGACGATGCCGAACGGCTCCAGTGGTTGGCCGAGCCTGTACACCGTGAGCGGCACGCGCGATGCCGTCACGGCACTCCTCGGGATCCCCGATCTTCTGTTCGAGGATCATGGGCAGTTCGTACAGGATGACGGCACCCTCTCGCTCACCGCGTACGCAACGGATGCGGCCGCTGCCGCCGCGACGACCGCGCAACCGACGGTGACGATCACGCTCATGCTGACCGGCGACCAGAATGTACCAACGGGCACAAACGGAGATCGCCGGGAGAGACGGAGGCGGCGTTGGCTGACTATCTGACGCCAGATCAGATCACGGCGCGTCTGCAAACCGCGGGCACAAACCCGAACAATCTGTGCACGTTCGGCACGTGCCCCAATGCCACACCGGGCGACTCGGCGAACGGCATCGCCGGGCGGAATCCGCCGTACGTGAAGATCACCGCCGCGTCGAGCCCGGTGAAACCCCGCATCGGCGTCGTGATTATCGGCGGCCTGCACGCGCGCGAATGGGCGCCGCCTGATGCGCTCGTCAGTTTCATCGAGACGATGCTGGCGACGAACGGCACCCAGTCCGTGAGTTACCCGTTCTGGGTCCAGCACGATCCCGCCAGCGGCGACCCCTTGCCGCCGGGCGGACCGATCTATTATCCGAGCTTCATCGTCGACGACAAAACGGTGCGATCGATATTCGCCAACATCGATCTCTACATCGCGCCGCTCATGAACCCCGACGGACGAGCGTTCAGCCGCATCCCAAATCCGACGAACTTCTGGTGGCGGAAGAATCGCCGCAGCGGGTCGCCCGCCTGCATCGATGGCCACGGTCTGGACCAGGGCGTCGGCGTCGACATCAATCGCAACTTCGACATCGCGTGGGACATCCAAAAGCTGTACGAGTTCACCTTTCTGGTCGATATCCGAACGTCGACGACGGCCTGTCCCGGCACGACACCCCAGGCGCACGAGGCGGGCGACTCCTACGCCGGCCCATCCGCGATGTCGGAAGCCGAAACGAAGAACGTCGCCTGGCTCCAACAACAAGGTGCGCGCGTGTTCGTCGACGTCCACTCCGCCGGCCCAGACATCATCTACCCGTGGGGTATCGCCAAAAAGACCCAAAATACCGACCCCACGCAGAACATTCGAAACCAAGGCTTGGACGGTACGCGCAACCGGACCTACGCCGAGTACATCCCGCAACTCACCGACCAGCGCCTGTTCATACTCGGCGGTCGTATGCAGTCGAAAGTTCGCGACACGCAAGCCATCGATGCTCGCGCCAGCGCCGAACTCAACCAGAAACCGCAGACGCGACGGTTCAGCGCCGAGTATCAGGTCGGGCCGTCGGCCGCGGCCCTGTATCTCACATCCGGCGTTGCCCCTGACTACCACTTCAGCCAGCAGTTCCAAGTCGCGGCGGACTATACAGAGACCGCGACGCCACCGGAGCTTCTCGCCTACACCATCGAATGCGGGAGCCCAGCCCAGGGGTTCTTCTGGCCGGACTACACGAATGAGTTTCCGAAAATCGAGCGCGAAGTCCACGCGGCCCTCTGGGGCATGCTGTCGTACGTCGCCTCCCCCCAGTTCGGCATTGCCTCGATCTGGCCGTTCGCGAGCCCTTAGGGACCGCTGACCCCACAGGCGGGTGTCGGGACGCGAGCCATCCCTACGATTGATACAGCGTAGCCTGTGATACAGCGTAACAACCTATCAGCTTCACCTTGCGGCTCCCCCCTGAAACGCCCCCATAGATGATCACGTGGCCGACGATACTCTAGCCGTACTCGCGTCCGAGCTCGCCAACGTGTTCGAGCCGCTCGAAGCGCGGCTCGCTTCTGGCAACGTCATCGCGCTCTTCACCGAGCTCGGTCTCGTCTTTCCGGCCGCGATGAACGCGGACACCGGCATCTCGAACGCGCTCTCGCAGGCCGTCACGGCGGTCACGAGCCTCCCGCCACTCATCACCGCGCTCGAGAACGCGCTCACCGCGAACGACGACACGCAGATCGTGGCCGCGGTCGCGAAGCTGATCCAAGCGATCGGCCAACTCCTGACCGCGATTACGGGACTGGCGTCCGCCCTCCACTCCGCGGCGTCGTCGCTCGCCGGTGTCAACCCGACCGACGTCGAGAACTTCGCCGCGCAGCTCGCCGATGCCCTCTTCGGCTACGTCGTCACGACGTACCTCCAGAGCTACTACCCGCGCCTCCACGCGTGCCTGGCCCTCCTCGGTGTGGTCGAGGAAACGCCGCAGAATACGACATCGACAGACCCCACCAAACCGCCGTACCTCCAACGCCGAATCCATCTCGACGCGCTCCCCCAACTCTTGAGTAAGCCGATGGACTTCCTAACGTCGGAGTACGGGTGGAGCACACCGACGTTCGATGGCCAGCTTCTGCTCCAACGCGGCGCCGACGTCCTTTACGCGTTCGCCGTACCCGCGAAGTACACCAAGGCCACGACTACCGCGCCGCCGTCGATCCGCGTCCTGCTGCTGTCGCTCACGCCGAACGCGACGCTCTCCCCACCGGGCTTGCGACTGGCCGTTGAGATCGGCCTTCAGGACGGCTTCACCGTCACGTTCCCGTTCTTCATGGACGGGTGGTCTATCCAGGTCGTCGGTAAAGGCGCACTGGCTACTGGTCTCGCGGTCGATATCGCCCCACCGAGTGCCATCACGCTCGTCCCGCCGAGCGGGACCCTCGATGGCCAACTATGGTTCAACCTGGTCGGTGCGCCGGTCGCGCCGGCGACAATGCTGCCGATCTTCAACGCCGCCGGCAGCGTCGCCGTCCAAGCCGCCGGCATCTCCGCCGGGATCGGTGCCGACTTCTCGTGGGACGCCGTCAACAACCACGCGATCGGCGAGATGGCGATCCAAGCGGGCATCTCGAAGGGCCAGGTTGCGATCCGGGCATCCGACGTCGATAGCTTCCTGTCGTCGCTGCTGCCGCCGGATGGCCTCACCGCCGACTTCGACTTCACGGTTGCCTGGTCCGGATCGAAGGGCGTCACGTTCACCGGCAGCGCGGGCATCGAGACGACGATCGCGCTCAATCTGTCGATCGGACCGCTGTCGATCCCAACGCTGTACGTGGCGATCGACGTGTCGACCTCGGGCCAGCTCTCCCTCGAAGCGAGCGTCGCGGCTGACGCCACCTTGGGCCCGATCTCGGCGGCCGTCGACCGCATTGGCGCGCTCGCCACGCTGGCATTCACGAACGGCAACCTGGGACCCGTCGATCTCTCGATCGGCTTCAAGCCGCCGACTGGCCTTGGCATCAGCATCGATGCGGGCCCAATCACCGGTGGCGGATTCATCTCGTACGACGCGCCGAGTGGGCGCTACTCCGGCGTCCTGTCGCTCTCGCTGTACGGGATCTCGGTCACCGCGATTGGCCTCCTCGACACGAAGCTCCCTGGCGGGCAGTCCGGCTACTCGTTCCTCATCATCATCTCGGCCACGTTCGCGCCGATCCAGCTGTCGTTCGGCTTCACGCTCACGGGCGTTGGCGGGCTGTGCGGTGTGAATCGGTCGATGAACACCGACGCGATTCAGGCGGGGCTCAAGACCGGCTCGATCGCCACGATGATGTTCCCGCCGGACCCGATCGCCGATGCGCCCCAAATTATCTCAGAGCTGAGCACCATCTTTCCGCCGGCGATCGGCCAGTACGTGTTCGGGCCGATCCTCCAGCTCGGCTGGGGCACGCCATCGCTGATTACGGCGGAGTTGGGGGTCATCATCGAGCTACCCAACCCGATCGTGATCGCGATCCTGGGCCAGCTCAGCATGGCCCTGCCGACTGCCGACGAAGCGCTCGTCCAGATCCACGTCGATGTCCTCGGTGTCCTCGACTTCAGCAAACAGCTGTTCGAGATCATCGCCGTCATTTACAACTCGCGCATCGTGACGTTCGCGATCTCGGGTGGCATGGCGCTCATGCTCACCTGGGGCGACGACGCCAATTTCATCTTCTCGGTTGGCGGCTTCAACCCGCACTACCAGCCGCCACCGAGCTTTCCGAGCATCGCCCGCATCACGCTCGCCCTGGGGACGGGCAGCGACCTGCGCCTGACCCTCCAGGCGTATCTCGCCGTCACCTCGAACTCGTTCCAGATCGGCGCGCATCTCGAGCTGTACATGGGGATCAGCTCGTTCAATATCGACGGCTGGCTCGGCTTCAATGCGCTGATCATCTTCTCGCCGTTCTCGTTCCTCGTGGATTTCACGGCCGGCCTCGCGCTCCGCAGCGGCACGGACGTCATCATGGGGATCTCCGTGACGGGCACCCTCTCGGGCCCTACCCCGTGGCATGCTGAGGGCGAGGCCAGCATCTCGATCCTGTTCTTCTCGATCAGCGCACACGTCAGCTTCACGATCGGGAACCCACAGTCGAATCCGCTGCCATCGATCAACGCCTGGACGCCCCTCGAGCAGGCGATTCAACTGCCCGCGAGCTGGACGGGCGCCCTCCCCACGGACGTCCAGCAGATCGCCACGCTCTCACCGCCGGAAAAGAACGCCGCCCCCATCCTCATCGACCCCAGCGGAACGCTCACGTTCCAGCAGAAAGTGCTGCCGCTCGACCAACCGCTCGACAAACTCGGCGATGCGATTCCAGTGCAGCAGTCCGAGTTCGACTTGACCGGTGTCACCCTCGGCGGATCGGCCGTACCGTACACGATCATCCAGGGGGAGTTCGCCCCGGGACAGTATCGGAATCTCTCCGACGGCGACAAGCTGTCCCTGCCGTCGTTCGAGCCGATGGACGCGGGGTTCACGGTGGGCGACGGCGCCGTGGACTTCGGCAAGCAGTACGATGTGAATATCGTGTACGACACGACCATCATCGACCGCGCCAAGCCGTTCCCCGGATTGCCCTACCAGATCGCCCGGGCCGAGACGCTCGCCTGGGCCAACCTCGGCGCCGCGGCGCAGTCGCCGCTCCGCACGATCGGGCTCGCCGCGTCCATGCCGGATCCGCGCGCACCGACGCTCGTGGTGATGCCATCGGAGCAGTACGTGATCGCGACCATCAGTGACCTCGCCGCCCGTACGGACATCGCCGCGGCCAGCAGCAAAGGCGATGCGTTCGCCGCCCTGTCCGCGCACCTGGCGCAAAACCCCGCCGACCGAGGCACCCTCCAGGTCGTGCCGCTCTACGAGCTGGCGGAGGCGGCATGAGCGACGACACGGACCTCGGCTATCACACGTTCCTGCCGTGGCTGCGGCGCGGCATAGGCATCGAGATCAGCCGCACCGATGACGATCCGACTCCCGCGCCGCGCGCGACGCTCGACATCGGCGTATCGATCGGCCCCGGACCGCTCTCGAGCGCGCCGACCGACGTCTCGCTGTCGCTCTACGGGCCGGGCGATGTCGCGACGCTCGATCCGCGCACCGTCATTCGCACCTGGCCGCGTCCGAGTGTCTATCAGGCCGAGCCGAACTACTTCCCGCTGATCGAGCTGCAACCCGCGGACGTCCCGTGGCGCTTTACACCGGCGCGCCGCAGTGCCGCGGATCGGCTGCGTCCGTGGGTCGTGCTGATCGTGCTCGCCGATGGCGAATACGTGTCCGCGGCCGGATCGATCACCGTTGCATCCGCCTCGACGCTGCCGCCGCTCGATCAGTCCTTTGCGTGGGCGCACGTGCAGATCTCGGGCGAGCAGTCGGTCGACCCAGCGACTGTGCTCGATCTCCTCGACAACGAGCCCGCACGCATCCTCGCACGGCTCGTGTGCCCGCGACAGCTGCAGCCGGACACGCCGTACACCGGGTTTCTCGTCCCCGCACTCGAGCGCGCCCGCCTCGCCGGCCTGTCGCAAAACGTGCCCGACGCGATCGATGGCCTGGCCCCCGCATGGACGACCGGTGAGACGAACGTGCAGCTGCCAGTCTACTATCAGTGGCGATTCGAGACGGGCGATGACGGCGACTTCGCTTCGCTCGTCGAGCTGGTTCACCCGCGACCAATGCCACCGACCGTCGGCTCACGCCCCATGGACGTGAGCAACGCCGGGTATGCGCTCCCCGACGCCGCACCGACGGCGCCGAACACTGCGCTCAACGTGGAGGCCGCGCTCCGCGCGCTCGACAGCGCGAGCACGCCGTGGGCGACCGCCGATCGCACGGCGTGGACGAACGCGCTCGAGACACTGCTCGACAAGGCCGCCGATCTGCTCGCCTCGCCAGGCGCCGAACGGGTCGTCGCCCCACCCCTCTACGGCCAGTGGTACGCCGCCGCCGATCGACTCGGCGCCTCGCCCGACCCGACGCGCTGGTTCCCCGATCTCAACGCCGATCCACGGCTCCGCGTCGCGGCGGGACTCGGCACGCAGGTCATTCAGGAGAACCAGCCCCAATACTTGGCCGGTGCGTGGGCGCAGGTCGGCACGATCCGCTCGATCAACGCCGCGTTGCGCGCAGCGCAACTCGCGCGCGAGACGGCGCTCAGCCTCTATCAGCGACATTTCATGGTACTGAGCCATCCGACGCTCGTGACCGTGACGGCGCCCGTCCAGTCGCGCGTGCTGGCCAGCCCCACCACGATCGCCGCCGTGTTGGCGCGGAGCCCGCTGCGAGCGGGCGTGCTGTCTCCCGCCTGGCGACGCCTCCTGCGGCCCACCGGCCAACTCGGACGACGCATCTCCAAAGTCGGCCGGCTCACGGGACCGACGATCGTCGAGCGCGTGAATCAGGGCACCCTGCGCGTGGCGCCACCGCCAGCAGTCCCACCTCAGCTCACGACGGTGGCCACCGCCACCAAGAACGTCGTGCCGTCCTGGGCCACACCGGGCGTGCTCACCCTGCTCAACTCACTCGGTCATCTCGAGTCTCTGGGAGCTGGTGATCGCCCTGCTCGTGGCGGTGATTCTGTTCCTGATCGGCGGCGGCGCGATCGCCATCGTGCTGGCCCTCCTGGCCGTCGCCGTCCAGCTTCTCGGCAGCAACCTTGTATCGAGCGAGCCCGTCACCGATCTCAATCGTCGCGTCGCACTCAACGACGGCACGCTGACCGCGGCCCAGATCCAAGCCGCACCGGCACGGCCGGACTTCGCGCCGAAGGAGTACAATGGGACACTGCCAACGCCGACGCCCGTGGCGGCGATCGGCGCGGCGGACTCGCCGAGCGGGGCCAAGTTCAGAGCGGCGGCAGCCGCGATGTTCACGGATTTCCAGACGGCGCCCGCCGCGGGCACGGTGCTCGAGCCCGTCGACCTCGCGACGATCCGAGCGAAGATCGTGACCGCGCTCGACCCCACGGTCACGGTCGCCTCGAGCTATCGCCAACGACTCACGCTCGCGCCGGGGCTCGCCTGGCACCCGATCGACCCGATCGAGCCGATCATGGCGGCGCCGAGCTTTCCCGATCCGATGTACAAACCCCTCTACGGGATGTCGCAGGACTGGCTGTTGCCCGGCCTCGATCAGGTGCCGGCGAATACGATCTCGCTCGTGCAAACGAATGAGCGATTCATCGAAGGGTACATGGTCGGCGTCAACCACGAGATGACGCGGACTCTGTTATTCAACGAGTATCCGATCGACCAACAAGGGACCTACTTCCGTCAATTCTGGGATTCGTCCGCGGCAATCCCGCCCGGCCAGCCCGAGCCGGAGAATCTCAAGGACATCACGCCGATCAATACGTGGACGGCTCCGTCGCAGCTCGGGACGCACTCGAGCCGCGATGTGCCACCGGGTGGCAGCTACCTCGTGCTCCTGCTGCGCGCCGAGCTGCTGCGCCGGTATCCGAACACGATCGTCTATGCCGCCCGCGCGAAATGGAACGCCGACGGGTACACGCGATCCATCAATGACGCTGACCACTCGCTCCCGTTGTTCCAGGGGACCTTGGGCGCGGGCGTTGGTTTTTGGGGATTTTCGCTCACGGTGTCGGACGTGCGCGGCGGCGACAAGCCACCGCTGGATCCTGGCTGGTTCTTCGTTCTCGCCGAGCCACCGACTGAGCCGCGCTTGGGCCTCGAGCCTTCGGGCATCACGTACGGCGGGCCGGTCGCCACCTGGCCCACTCTCGCGTGGAGCGACCTCGCGTCGAGCGCCCCGGCATTGGCCGGTATCACGTTCGTCGATCTCACCGCCACGCTTCCCAACACGAGCAGCGTCACCGACGCGGATCACGCCGCGTGGCACGTGAGCGATGGCGCGCGCGCCTCGGACTTGGCGTACATCACGTATCGCGTTCCTATGCGTGTCGCCGTGCACGGCTCGACAATGATCCCTCCAGACGTCACGACATGAGCCCCATGGATCTCACCGCCGTCCAAGAAGCGCGGGACGCGTGGACCAAAGCGCAGTCCGCAGTGGACGCTGCCCGCGCGGCCGTGGCTACCGCGGCGGCCGGCTCTGATGCCTACAGGCAGGCGGCACGCGCGCTGAGCACTGCGCAAGCGGCGCTGACGACGTCGCGCAACACGCTCAATCTGACCATCGGCCAGTACCTGTCGTCCACGAACCCCGCCTCTGACGCCACGCGACTCGACGGGTTGCACCCGATCGTACTCTTCCCGGTGCGCATCGAGACCCGGTACTCCACAGAACAATCCGCGCTCCTCATTCGCGTCTATCCGGACGAGATCCTCGGGGACAGCTTCGAGCCCGAGCTGACCGCCGACGAGCTCGCGTGCGGGCAGCAGTACTGGGCGGAAGCCAACGGCAGCGTCGGCCCGAATGAGGCGTGGCGGCATATTATCGCGACGTACCCGTGTCAGCGCGCCGCGTGGATCGTGTTGCAGACCGATCCAGCAAACCCGCCGACCCCCCCGGCACCGCTGCGCACGACGTCGTGGACACAGCCAGCGATGGCTCCGCTTCTTCCCGATCGGTGGATCGCGGTCGCCTATCGCAATGGTGTACAGATCGCACAGGCATCGAGCCAACCGGTGCTCGAACCGCTGCAACTCACGATATCGCCGGACACCTCACCGGCATCGCTCATCGACATCTCCGGCGCGCTCAACCTAGGCGTCAACTACGACCCGGGAGTCCTGTGGACGGTGGACTACACCACCGCCGTCAACGCGGGCATGGCGTTCTCGATGCCGTTGTCGTCGACCGACTGGAGCGCCGGCATCGATCGCCTAATCGTCATCGGCGTCAAGAGCACGATCGCCCCCGACGATGCCGCGACCGCCCTCCGCTCCCTGATCGACGCGCACCACTACACGCGCGGGATCGCGTTCGTGCCTCAGGGCACCCCAGCGCACGACTCGCGCGACGTGCCGTCAGGCTACCCGCCACCGGACCCGAACGGCGCAACGAGCTTCGCGGTCGAGCGCGGGCCATCGCTGGCGACACCGGACGGTGACGGCATCCTCTGGTCACGCGCCCTCGGTCTGGCCGACGACACCGTCGCGCACATCGCTGGCGCCGATCGTACCGAGCAAGCGTCGGCCGCGGCTATGAACCGCGCCCTCTTCCCTGCGACCTGGGGATACTTTCTCGAAACCATGATGGCACCGATCGTCAGTATGAATACGGTCGACGCTACATACGAGTATTTTGCGACGAACGTCCGTGCGCGGGGGCACTTCCCGGCTTTTCGCATTGGGAATGTGCCGTACGGCCTTCTTCCAGTCTCATCGTTCAGTTTGTGGCGCGCCTCTGATACCAAGCAGACGCCGCTCACGGGACTTCTTCCCGGCATCCTGCGCGCCGCCCAACCATTCTGGTCGGCCCAGATCAACGCGGCACCGCATCTCGGCCGCAGCGCCAATGGTGAAGGCGACGTGTTGGACGCCCTGAGCATGGAAGCCAGCGCGCAATCCTTGCGCTTCCGGCGCATGCTCGGCACCGAGACACTCGCCAACCTCGTAGGCATGCTCGGCATCGACTGGGCGCTCGTGACACTGTTCGGCGACATGACCGCCGCCAACCTGCTGCGCACCATGGGCTGGTCGGGCACGAACCCGCGCGCGCTGTCCAATGTGTTCGCAGCCGGCGCCCTGCCCTTTCGATTTCCATTCGTCGCCTCGCCACTGTCCGAGACGGATCCGCTCTCGCCGAACTACATCACGTGGGTGCGCACGGCATCGGTCGACGATCTCAAGGCGACCGCGACGCCCTTCACGACTCCGTCGGTCTTGTTGTTCCGACTGTTGACGTATGCGGCGCTGACCGAGTGTTGGCGAGAGGGACGGCGCATTCTCCTGACGGCGAGTGCCGCCAACGCGACCGATCTCACGGTTCATGAGCTCAACGGCATCGTCACCGGCACCGAGACACGCCCGACGCCGTGGGACTACCTCGGCGCGCCCGTGCCGTCCGTCACTCATACGATGACGCTCGGTCACTTTCTCTCGCCGATTCGGCCTGGTGAGGCCGCCCGCACCCTGCCGCCCGCGATCACCGATTATCGCGACTCACTCGCCGTCCTCGAGACGCTGCCGACCGCGGAGCTCGACCGCCTGTGCACAGAGACGCTGGACCTCGCGTCGAACCGCCTCGACGCGTGGATCTCGTCACTATACGCCGAACGTCTCGACACGATGCGCGCGACCACGCCGACGGGTACTCATGTCGGCGCCTATGGCTGGGTCGAGTCACTCAAACCCAGTGCCGATAAGACGGTTCGGTTGCGCGATGGCCGTTCGGTGCTCGATTCGACTGGCGGATTCATCCAGGCGCCGTCCATGGCGCACGCCGCCGCCGCCGCCGTCCTGCGCAACGCGTATCTCACTTACACCGGCGGCAGTGATGGCAGCCCTTATGCGGTCGATCTGTCGTCGGCACGCGTGCGTGCAGCGCGCTTTGTGCTCGAAGCCGTCATGCAAGGCCAGCAAGTCGGCGCGGTGTTCGGCTATCAAATTGAAAGCGGCCTTCACGCCGCGGCCGCCGACCAAGTCATTGATCCGCTCCGCAACCTGTATCCCCTCGTCGCCAACAAGACGGTCGACTCGGGACAGCCGGCCGAGGCGATCGCGGCGCGCAATGTCGTCGACGGGCTGGCGCTGCGCACGGCCTGGAAAGCGAATACAATCCCCTGGGGCACCGCCGGTCTCCCTACAGCGTCCGGCACGCTTTACGATGCCGTGGTCGCGCAGCTCGGCGCGTTGGACAGGACGGTCGATGCCGTCGCTGACACCCTGCTCGCCGATTCCGTGTACCAGCTCGTGCAAGGCAGCACGATGGGCGCGTCGGCGAGCCTCGACACGATGGCGCAAGGCGCGCGACCGCCCGATCCCGGCGTCATCCATCCGGCGACCGGCGGTGTCGACGTCACGCATCGCGTCGCGATCGTCATCGGCGATCCAGCCGTGGCCATCGGTGCCGGTTGGCCCGCCGCGAGCACGCCGCGCGCGTCCGCCGAGCCGCGGCTCGATGCGTGGGCGGCCGGTCTGCTCGGCGACCCGAGCAACGTGCGCTGCATGGTGCGCGTCACGGACAACTCGAGCTCAGCGCCGGTCGTCACGGATCACACGGTGACGCTCGACCAGCTGAAGGTGCGGCCCATCGACATGCTGTCGCTCGCCACAGCGGTCACGGACCAAGCTGCCGCGTCCGAGCTCGATCGACGCTGCATCACGGCCGCGTTGGGCGACACGCCTGTCAGTGGAACGATCGCTGTCATCTATACGCGCGACCCGGCGTGGGATCGTATCACGGTGCGCGCGATCCCCGAATTTCTCGAGGCGGCGCAGGCAGTCCAACGCCTCATCGGCGGCACTCGGCCGCTCACATGGCAGGACCTCGTGCGGCCGGCCGATGTATCGACAACGGCCGCCGGCGCGCTGGCCGTTGTCGAGGCAGAGGGCCGAGCGACGGCGACCCTGGCTGGGCTGGCCGCGGTCAAGGCGCAGCTCGACGCCGCGGTTGCGGCAGCCCCACCTCAGAACGCGGCGTTGTTGGCGGCGTTACGCGCCGCGGCCAATTACGGTATCACCGGCGCGTATCCGGTGCCGGGCGCGGGAGCGAGCGAGGGAGGCATTGATACGACGTTGCTCTATCAAGCGCAGAGCACGCAGGCGGAAGTGAACAAGCGCCTGGCGGGCGCGACCGCGGCGCAGTTGCCACCGACACCGCCGCCAACCGACGCACAGCGCATAGCTGCGGCGACCACTATCGTCGAGCAGATCTTTGGTCAAGCGTTCGTGTTCGTCACGGGATTCACTCCGTCGCCGTCCCCGACAGTGGGAGCCGCCCTGACCGCCGGGCCGGCATTAGTCGGTGATGCGCACGCGCCCATCAAATGGCTCCAGCAGGCGAGCCGCGTCCGCGAGCCGCTCGGCCGCTGGCGCACCGCGCGATTGCTCACGGAGGCGATGGGAGCGCCGCCGCTGTCGCTCGACATTGCACAGTTCCCGGTGGTTGCCGGCGCGCCACCGCCGCAGTGGATCGGACTGCCGTTCTCATCGGATGCGGATCGCGTGGCGGGAGTACTGTCGGTCGCATTGGCGCGACCGTCGGCGCCGGCGGCGACCGACACCTGGTACGGTCTCATGATCGATGAGTGGGTCGAGCTCATCCCGAACGCCACGGAGATCACGGGACTTGCGTTCCACTACGACGTCGCGCGGGCGGAAGCGCCGCAGACCGTCCTCGTCGCGGTGCCACCCGTGCCTGGCCAGCCGTGGGACGGCACTACGTTGGCCACGATCGTCAGTGAGACGCTCGATCTGGCGAAGATCCGGGGCGTGGACGCCCGACTCCTCGGCAGTCTGTCGCAACTCATCCCCGCGATCTACTTCCAGGCCAACGCGAACGACGACACGATCGTCTTTCCGTGGGAGACCACGCTCCGAGCGGAGACGACGATCACGACAGGGACACTCGCCGTCGGAGCAACCTCATGACGATCGCGACCCGCGTCCGCCCATCGTTCGTCAATCGCGTTCCGTCGATCACGTACTGGGTGCGCGGCGAGCCGGATGCGCGGGGGGAGACGTTCGCCGATGCGATGGCGGCGCGACTCCGCGATCCGTTGTGGATGCTCACCCGCCAATGGCAGCTAGGTGAGTTCATTGGTGGCGATGCGGGCTCACCCGCCTACGTCGAGCTCGCCGAACGATTCGGCACGCTCACGGCGTGGCAGACGTCGGGACAGCCGCCGGCGCCCCTCACGTCAGGCCCCATCGAGTACCAGAGTGAGCGCGAGCCGCTGGAGGCTGATCTCGCCACGGCGATCGAGCTCGGACAGACCGCCGAGCGTTTGCTGACCGAGCGTGGGGCCAACGCCCTCATTCCTCTTTTCCGCACAGCGTACCCGGTGAGCGCGACGCCAGTCGATGCGAGCGATCCGTCCGAGGTCGGCTATCGTGGCGTGTGTGGCGCGCGCGCGATCGACGGCGTGGCGCTCGCGACCGCGGCGCGCGCGGCACAGCCCAATCTGCCGGCGAACCCGGTCATTCCACTCGCGGATCAGGCGAACGCGCTTCAGGCGATCAACGACTTTCTCGCCTGGGTGACCGCGACGGTGGGAACGCTGGGCGACGGCGACCCGGCGGCGTGGCAGCCCGCGACGCTGGCATACGGACTGTCGATTACGGGGACCGCACCGGACGGCAGCGCCATCACGCTCGCCGCGAATCCGGCCGCTGACGGGTTGCTCGAGTGGTCCGCGTTGGATCTCCAGCCAGTGCAGGCGGGATCGGCGACCGCGACAGCGCGCGGCGTCATTCCGGCCCATCTCCGTTTCACCGGGATGCCCAACGCGCGCTTTTGGGATTTCGAGACATCGGGCACGGATCTCGGCAGCATCGTGCCCGACAAGCGCGATCTGGCGCGGCTCGCGGTGATGGATCTCATGCTCGTGCACGGGAACGACTGGTTCGTGATGCCGGTGTCGCTCGCACCCGGCGCTCTCTACGAGGTCCAGCAACTGTTAGTGCACGATGTGTTCGGCGTGCTGACGCGCGTGACACGGGCCGACCTCGAGGCGATTTCCGCCGGAGCATGGGCCGCGTTCACCACGAGCGTCGTGGGTCAGACGACGGCGCGCGCGCCGTTCTTCGTGTTCCCACCCAGTACCAGCGTGGCGATGCAGGCTGGTCCACCGGTCGAGGAGATTCAGTTCGCACGCGATGAGCAGGCGAACATGGTGTGGGCGCTCGAACTGACGACGCAGAACGCGATCGGCGAAGGGTGGTCGGGACACGAGCGCGACATCGCGCAGAATGGCGGCGCCGCGCCACCGCCGCCCGCGCCGCAAGCGGCCGCGGTCCCACTGACGTACGATATCCAGACGCGAGTGCCCGAGTATTGGATTCCGTTCTTGCCCGTGCTGGTGAGCTCCGCGACCGGATCGGTGATGCTCGAGCGCGCGGCAATGCTGCGACCGAATGCCACGCCCATCGCGCCCGTGGGCCGCATCCTCGTGCCGTCGAGTATCCCGCCAGGCTCGCCGTATCAGGTCCCCGAAGAAGAAGTGGCGCGCACCGGCGTGCGCGTCGTTCGGTGCGTCTGTCGCAGTCGCTGGGTCGACGGAACCACCTGGCTCTGGGCCATGCGGCAGAGCGGACCGGCGCGTGGTGAGGCAAACAGCGCGCTGCGGTTCGATCTTGCCGACCCGAGGAGTTGAGCCGTGGCTGGCACCTGGCCCAACGTGTACGCCGTCAACGGCACACTCGACGCGCTCGCCGCGCTCATTGACCTGGATGACTGGCGGTTCGACGATCATGGCCAGATCACGCTCGATGACGGCACGATATCGTTGACGGCTTACGCGACGGATGCCGCCGCGGCGGCCGCCCAGGCAGCGCAACCGAGTGTGACGATCCAGCTCATTTTCACCGGAGATCAGATGATGCAGCGCATCGACAACGATATCGAGAACCGGCCGTGACGAGGGGTGTGCGCGTTGCCTAGCTATCTCAGCGCCGACGATATCACCACGCGTCTGCAGAATGCAGCCACGACGTCGGGACATCTCTGTGTCTTCGGCACCTGCCCGAACGCCACGCCCGGCGACTCGGCCAAAGGGATATCCGGACGCAATCCACCGTACGTTGAGATTACGTCTCCCACCATTCCGGCCAACCCCCGCATCGTCGTCGTCGTAACCGGCGGCGTACACGCCCGTGAATGGGCGCCACCGGACGCGCTCGTCAGCTTCGTCGAGACGATGTTGGCCACGAAGGGCACCGCCCCGGTGAGCTACCCCCTGCTGACCCAGCAGTCGCTGCCCTATCACCCGTTCCCCACCGACCCCGACACGCCGATGCTCTATCCGGCGGTTACGATCGATGCCCCGAGCGTCCAACGCATCTTCAACACCATCGACCTCTACATCGCGCCGCTCATGAATCCGGATGGGCGCGAGTTCAGCCGACAAGGAGGCCAGATCCCCGCCTGGTGGCGCAAGAATCGACGCGGCGGAACGGCCGGATGCATCGACACCTTTGGCAACGATCAGGGGATCGGGGTTGATGTCAATCGCAATTTCGACATTGGATGGGAATTCCCGACGCTTTACAGCGCCGCCTCCCAGAAACAGATCAAGAGCGCGGCGGTAGCGTGCCCCGGTCCGTCGACCATCCAACACGATAACGGCGAGACGTTCCGCGGGACAGTCAAGATGGATGAGCCTGAGGTCAAGAATATCGACTGGCTGCAACAGCAGGGTGACGGTGCGCGCGTCTTCGTCGACGTGCACTCGTCGGGGCCGCACATTCTTTTTCCGTGGGGCCTCTCCGATGGCGATCAGTCGACGCAGCCCGCGCAAAATATCAGAAACACGGGTCTCGACGGGACTCGCGACGCGAGCTACCGTGAGTTCGTTCCCCCGCTCACCGCGGCTCGCCAGGTCGTCATGGCTGGACGCATGGCGCACAGCGTCCTCCGCACCCAAACCCTGGATCCTCGGGTCGATGATAACAAGGATCCTACCGTGCGACGGTTTTCGGCCCAGTATTTCACCGACTCCTCCGGCCACGGGCTCTACCTCGCGCCCGGCGCGTGCGAAGACTACCATTTCAGCCGGCAGTTCGTGGTCGACCCGGCCACCTTCGCAGAGACAACCATCGGGCCCGAGCGGTTCGCGTTTACGATCGAGTGCGGCACGCAAGGTCAGGGCGGCTTCTTCCCTGACTTCACGCACGAATTTCCGAAAATCGAGCGCGAGGTGCACATGGCGCTCTGGGGTTTGCTTTCGTTCGTCGCCTCCCCCGCATTCACGGCCCCCGTGAGCTGGCCGACCAAACCCTGACAGCATCGGCCGGGCGGCCGAGCCGGCGCAGCGTGCGGTAGTGCGAGGCAACCGCAGACCGGAAGGTCGGCTGTTCATGGTATGGAAGCCCATATGTCTGGGCGACATCGTACACAATCGCGCTGATTGCGGGATAGTGGACGCTGCAGACTTTCGGAAACAGGTGGTGCTCGACCTGGAAGTTGAGTCCCCCGAGATACCACGAGAGCAGCCGGTTGTGTCGGGCGAAGTCAGCTGTGGTGTGCATCTGTGCAGCCACCAGTCCGTCGCTATGCGCCCGGCGTCATCGGGCAACGGGTGCTCGGTGCCTTCGACAATATGGGCCAGTTGGAAGATCACTCCGAGGAGGAGTCCCGCGGTCAGGTGCATGGCCAGGAATCCGAGCAGGATCTGCCACCACGCGAGGTGAACGACCATCAGCGGGATGGCGAGAGCGTAGCCATAGTAGAAAAGCTTCGCCGAGAGCAGAATCACGACCTGCGCCGTGTCGTGCCGCTTATCCCGATAGGGGCCGAGATCATGCCGGAGCAATTGTCCATAGTCCTTGATGAACACCCAGAACAACGTCGTGCACGCATATAGCGGGAACGCGTAGAAATGCTGCAGCCGATGGAACCACCGTCGCTCGGCGTTCGGTGAGAGACGGAGCAGCGGCGAGACGGCGAGATCTTCGTCGACGCCGTGGATGTTCGTGTACGTGTGGTGGACGATGTTGTGGGTGATCTTCCAGAGATAGCTGCTGGCGCCGAGGGCGTCGAACGACAAGCCCAACAGATCGTTGAGGCGAGGGTGTGCGGTGTATGCGCCGTGGAGTGCATCGTGGCAGATGCCGAAGCCAATACCGGCGATTCCCACGCCCATGGCGATCGCGAGAGCCAGCATGCCCCAGGGCCCGAACCGGTTCGAGAGAATGAGACCGTACGGCACGACGGCCAGCGCCAGGAGGATGACTCCTTTGACCACCATCGCCGTATCAGCTTTACTCGATTTACCGCGGCTGGCGAAGTACTCGGCGACGCGCGCCTTCATCTGCTGCATCGCCTCCCGCGCCGACTCGCGCGACGCCTCCTGCGAAAAGCGAACGGTGGTTGGCACGCGTCTCGGTCCCGTGTCAGCGCGGCAGCCGACCGGTACTCGGTGACGCGGGCCTCGAAGGAATTGTCGCTCTGTGCGATTCTGTCGCCCTAGGGCTGGCATCACGGGGAAGCCCGAGTAAAAGACGGTGTCCTGCGCGCTCGACTTCATCCCGGATGACCTCGATGACACCACAGTGTGCCACGCGACCGTCAACCTGGTCCAAACGCGAAAACGCGGGGCCAACTCGGAAGAGCTAGCCCCGCGCATTCAGTCGCCACTCTATAGCGGGGGCGGGATTTGAACCCGCGACCTTCGGGTTATGAGCCCGACGAGCTACCAGGCTGCTCCACCCCGCGCCAGGTGGTGAAAGTTAGCCCCGGGCACGGACCCAGGCAAGTGGAAGGTCCCTGAGCGAAACCGGTGCTCGCCCTGCGCCGGGCACGCTCACGACACCCGCGGTCGCATCGCCTCACGCAGCCTTTCCGTTTGCCCCGACTGGCGCGAGCCGCCGCGCGCCACCACTGGCAACGACGCTTCGCAGTTCTTCCGCCATATTCGAGACGTCGTGGATCTCGTGGGTGATCTCCGCGAACGTCGCACTCTGCTCCTGTGCGAGGGCGGAGACTTCCTGGCTCGTCGCGGCGCTCTGCTGGGCGATCGCCGCTACTCCGGCGATCGCGCCATCGACCTGCGCCATCGCCGCTGCTACCGCGTCGGCGGCAGTCTTGATCGAGGTGATCTGCGCCGCTCAAGTGATCGATCGCGGTCCCGATGCTTCGGAATGCAGCGTCGCTCGACCGTGCGGCCTCGGCACCCGCCTGTGTCTCGGCCTCCACCTCACCCATGAGCGTCGCCGCCCCCGCGGTGCGGGTCTTGGTCTCCAGGACGATGCGCGCCAATGCTCTCCGAGGACTTCCGGACCTCATCGGCAAGCGCTCGTACTTCGCCAGCCACTACAGCGAACCCCCGGCCGGCATCCCCGGCGCGCGCGGCCTCGATCGCCGCGTTGAGGGCGAGCAGGTTTGTCTGCGACGCGATGCGCTTGATGATGGCGACGATCGTCTCGATCTGGCCTGCCTGCTGATCGAGTTCACCCATGACGTGACGCGCGCGCCCGACGGCAGAGCGGACGCCTTCGCTAACGGCCAGACTGCGCGAGACCTGTGCGTGCCCGTCGGCGGCGAGGGACTCGGCCGACTGTGGCCTCGCCCAACGCGCGCGCCACCTCGCGATCGATCGCGCGCACGTGCGCCATCGCCTCGTGCGCCTGCTTGGTCGCGTCATCGACGCGCGTCGCGGATTCCGCGGCGCCGTGGGATACCTCGCCAATCGACCTCGCAACCTGCTGCGTCGCCGTCGCCGCTGCGGCGACGGCCGCGTCCACCTGTCGGCTCGACGCGGTGAGTTGCTCGGTCGCGGTCACGATCCGCTCGTTCAGCGCCTGCAGCTGGGTCGCCATCCCGTCGAACACCCGCCCGAGGTCGGCGATTTCCCCTACCCCGCCGACCGACGTCCGCGCATGCAGCTCGCCTGCTGCGATGCGTAGCGCCGCGTCGCGGATGGTCTGGACCGGTCGCAGCACCCGTCGGGTCAGAGATCAGCAACAGGAGACAGGCGACCGCCGCGACGATGCAGTCCTGAGATGAGGATCCATCGCGCAACTTCGGCGGAGGCGGCGTGCGCCTGGTTGGCAAACGGAGCGAATGGGATCCCACCATAGAAAATGCCGATGACCGCGCCGTCCTCGCCGACAATGGGCTCGTAGCGCGTCCAGCGGTCGGCCCCCGCCTCGAGCGCCCGCCCGTCGTATACCCCTCCAGAGCCAAGGACCAGCCCTGCAGCAATCCGAACACCCGTCTCCACGTCTCGGGTCGGCATGACCGTACGCAGCACGCGCACCGAATCGCCTTCGGCATTGAGTCGGGTGACTGTCGTCGCGAGGCGCAGGGCGCGCCCGGCTGGCAGGTCGCCGACCGTCGGGTCCGAGGATGCGACTGGCCGGGATGCGCTGGGCGATCGTGAGCTCAGTACCGGTGAGGCGGGAGATCTCGCACGAGTCCCCGCTCGACGTCGGGATTGTCGAGAATCGGCGTGGAACCCTTATAGAGATGCATCCCCAGCGGCGCACTGCGTCCGATACGCCTCGAGCCGCATGTTGGCGTTGTAGATATCCACCGCGCTGTCGTGAGGCCCCGCCGGAACGAGTCGCCACGGTCCCGGGAACTGCACATCGAACAGCGCACGCGCCGTTGCAACATTTACGGCCACGCGGTCCTGGGCTTCGCGCAGCTCGAGCCCCAGAATCCGCCGGTCGGTCGCGCGCCACGCGAGCACCCGCCGAAGTCCCGAGGCCCAGCACGACAACGACCGTCACCGCCGCCGCGACCCTGGTCGCGATACTCCAACTCTTCACGACGGAAAGACGACCGCGTGGCGCAAAGCGCCACGGGCGCCTACGGCGCCCGAGAAAGTAGAACCACAGAAAATAGAGAGTAGACGTCTGCCACAACCCGCCGACCCGGGCCCCCACGATCGCCCTAAGTCCTCAGAAAGTAGAGGAGCCGTACCCCAGCAGGGCACGGCTCCTCTACTTTCTACTTTCTGCGGTTCTACTCTCTATCCGCGTGCAACGCGGATGGAGGCGCGGGGTACTGCCCCCCGGTCCATGCCGTCGATCTGCCAATGCGACTACGTGCGTAGCTCGCCAGTTGAGGTCTCCAGCCGCTGGTCAGCGAGCAACCCACGACTGAACAAGTCTCCTAGAGTTTCGCTCATTGCCGGAAGACGCGACGCTGAGCTAGCCCAGATTTTCGATACCGCTGTGAGCGCCCCGGGCGGGCTTTCTCAGCGGCAAGGCGCGCAACCGAAGTTACGCAGCCAGAGCCAGGTTGTTGTTGGCTTTTGTGTTTTTCCCGAGTGTTTTACCAGGGTCTCGAGCACCTGGGCACGCCGCACAGACGTCACAACACATGTCGAGCCTAGTTCGCCCCCAATTACAAGACGAAAGCTAGCTGGCCCCCGGCACGGGTCAACCCCGTCCAGCGCTCGACTTCGCTCGACGTTCCGAGTTATAACTGCTTTCGTCCCCGTCGCTTCCGCCAGCCGACTTCACGCAATTTCTCCCGCCCGCCTTAGCCTGGTACAACGCCTTGTCGGCCGCCGGGAAAAACGCCGCGTGCGCGGACACGGTCTCCGGATAGCACGCCACACCAAACGAGGCCGTGATCGCGATGCGCTGGCCTGCGTACGCCACGGGCTTGGCCGCAATCGTCCGGCGGAGTCGCTCGGCTACTTCCACCGCCTCGACCGCCGGAAGACCCGGTAGCAAGATCGCCACTTCTTCCCCGCCGTACCGGGCGCACAGATCGCCCTCTGCTCCGTTTCGGACTTGTCGAAGCACCGTGCCGGCGATGGCCTGTAAGACGGCGTCGCCTGCCTCGTGCCCGTACGTGTCGTTCACGCGCTTGAAGTGATCGACGTCGGCCACAATGAGTGACAGTGGCTGGTTGCGCTGGTCGGCGCGGCTGAGCAGGAGTAGCAGCTCCTGATCGAAGTGGCGACGGTTGTACAGGCCGGTCAGCTGGTCTGTGATCGATGCCAGCTTGGCGCGTTCCATGTGCCAGAGCTGGTCGAGCGACGCAGACGCGATGGCTGCCAGCATGCGGACGGTGCCGACGTCGTGCGCCATGATGTCGTACGGCTCGTTCCCCTCTACCACGATGGCGCCGACCACACGGCCTTCCTGCTTCATCGGTACCACGAGCAGCGAGCCTGGTGAGGCCAGCGTCTCGCCCTGCGCGTAGATCGGTACCGATCGGTCCAGCGTCCGCGCGTCCTCCCAGGCCTGGGCCTGGTCCTCGGCGAGCATCTCACCAACGCGCGACTGAAGCACGACCTGGTGACCCGGCTCGATCGAATGCCCGGACGACGCACTCTGCACGAACCCTGACTGTGCACCGACGTCCCATTTTACGAGTGTCGCGCGCGCCCCGCCCGTGATCTGCAGCGCGTCCGCACAGACGCTCTCGGCCAGACCTTCGACCGACCGCTTGGCCTGAAAGAGCTTGGCCGAGTTGACGAGCACGTTGGCCTGGCGGACCTGCCGCTCGGACCGTCGCTGCGTATGGATCAGATCCGCGAGCTCCGAGGCGTAGACGGCGGACCGGGTCATCATGGTCCGGACCTGATCCTCGCCGACCTTGAGCCCCGTAGTCGCCGAGACGCTCAGCGCGGCGTAACCACGCATCTCGTCATCGATCGGAGCCACGGCCAGCGTCACCACGGCGCCGTCACCGGTCTTGTCGTTGTCCCACGGCTTGCCGTCGGGTCCTCGGCGCTCGAACTGCATCAGGTGCTGCGTAGCCGCCCACTCGACCCGCGGCATCCACGCGTCGAAGGTGAAGCACGGGGGTACCTTCTCCGCGGCGCCGGGCGTCAGGTCGCTCGCCGTGAGACCACCGGACACACGGCTGGACCATGCGGCGGGGATCAGGCGACCATCGGGCCGTGTACGCCAGAGAATTACCTCGTCCCCGCCAAGACGCTCTCGGAGCTCCGTGAGGTAGTCGGTGAGCAGCGACCCGCGAAGCTCCTCGCTGCGCGGCGCCGCCGCCGGATCGCGGGGTGCCGGCCGTCCAGCCGGTCGTACGGCGGGGACAGCGGGTTGGGGGCGTACAGGGGTCCGCCGGCGGTCGGCGACGAAGCTACTCAGTCCCTCGTTCTTGCGCTCTGCACGGGCGAGCCGCTCACGGCTGTGGCGAAGCTTGAGGGCCAGCCAGAAGGCGGTCCCCGCCGCCACTACGGCACAGGCGGCGGCTGCGATCGCGAGGACGTCGAGGGGGGCGATTGGAGGTGCGCGTGAGTGATGCGGGAAGCGGCCACGGCGGCCCCAAACCCGTTGTCGATGTTGACGACCGTTACTCCGGCGGCGCAACTATTGAGCATCGCCAGCAACGCAGCGACGCCCCCGAAGCTGGCGCCGTATCCCACGCTCGTCGGGACGGCGATGACCGGGGCGGCAACGAGCCCCCCGACCACCGACGGCAGCGCGCCGTCCATGCCAGCGACAACGATGATCACGTCCGCGTTCGCGAGGGCGTCGCGGTGTGACACGATCCGGTGGAGACCCGCGACGCCGACGTCCGTCGCGCGGGACACACTGTTTCCCAGCGCCCGTGCAGTAACCGCCGCTTCTTCGGCCACGGGCGCGTCGCTCGTCCCTGCAGTGACGATCAAGACCCGGCCGGCGATTGGCAGCGCTACCGCCGCCGCGTGGTGGACGGTCCGTGCGACCTCGTTTACCTCCGCCTGGCGGAATCGCGCCGCGAGTGCCGCGCGGTGGGCGGCATCGGCACGTGTGACCAGAAAGCCCTCGCCACGATCGGCCAACGTAGCGGCAATTGCCACGGCCTCGTCGGGGGTCTTCCCCGGCGCGAAGATGACCTCGGGGTATCCCTGACGCAGGGCCCGGTGATGGTCGACCGTCGCAAATCCCAGCGCTTCGACCGGCTCCGACGCGAACGACGCCAGCGCGCGCTCCGGTGGGACCTCGCCTGTGGCTACTTGCCGCAGAAGCGCGAGCGCCCGATCCCGAATCACGTCGCGCTCAGGACCGCGTCTGCCTCCATGTAGTCGTCGACGTGCGCGAGATAGTCGGCGAACAGTCCCTCCACTTCGCCGAGCGATTCCACAGCGTGCAGACGCCGGCGAAGCTGCGCCGAACCGGGCAGCCCTTTGACGTACCAGCCGAGGTGCTTGCGGAACTCGATCGCCGCCCCACGCGGATCGGGCTCGTAGTCCGCCGCCATCCGGGCGTGACGCAGCGCAACCGCGAAACGCTCCGTCACCGGCGGCGGCGGTGGCATCGGCGATCATCGAGGAGCGCACGGGCTTGCGTGAAGATCCATGGCTGACCAAAGGATCCACGTGCGATCATGACGCCCGCGCAGCCTGTCGCTCGCTGCATTCGCACCGCGTCGTCCGGCGTCTTGATGTCGCCGTTGCCGATCACCGGGATCTCGAGCGCATCGACGACCGCGGCAATCTCGTCCCAGCGCGCATCGCCGGAGTACATCTGCGCTCGCGTCCGCGGATGCAACGTGAGCGCACGCGCGCCCGCATCCTCACATCGGCGGGCGATCGAGACCGGATCACGCATCTCCTCACTCCATCCGCTTCGGATCTTGACCGTCACCGGCAGGTGCGTCCGCGCGACGACGGCGCGGATGACGTCTTGCACGAGGCCGAGGTCTTTGAGGCAGCCCGAGCCGCCATTGCGCTTGACGACCTTCTTGACGGGGCACCCGAAGTTGATGTCGATGAACTCGGGGGCAAAGACGTCGGTGACCAGTGCGGCCGCCTCACCCATCCCTTGGGGGTCGGCACCGAATATCTGCACCCCGATCGGGCGCTCGTCCGCGGCGAACCGGAGCTTGGCGAGCGTGGCCTCGTTCTCCCGACGGATCCCTTCAGCCGACAGGAACTCCGTCACCACCACGTCCGCACCAAACTCCCGGCACAGCCGCCGGAAGGGCGACTCGGAGACCCCCGCCATCGGGGCCAGAAAGAGCGGGACTCGTGGCGTCACGGGATAGGGAAACCGCATATCACTCAATCATAACGGCGACCGGAAAAGCGTGCAACGTAAAGATTTGACACGACTTGCAGCCTTCCATAACTTTCCCGGTCGCATTGGCCATCGCCGCCTTTCGTCAGGCGGCGGGCTGTAGCCTGGCTCACGCGTTTGTGTCCTTTTCTACTTTCTACTTTCTGTAGGTCTACTCTCTCGGGCGCGTCCGCGCCCGCGGGCGCCCCTGTACGTCCCCTCCGCGAGGCTGCATGGAGCTACGCGAATTCTTCTCGGAAGACGCCGTCAAGCTGAATCTGGAAGGCACGACCAAAGACGACATTCTGCGGGAGCTGATCGGCCTGCTGAAGCTGGACGACAAGTCCGACGGCATGCTGTTCAAGATGCTCAAGCGACGCGAGAACCTGGGCTCTACGGGTATCGGCCGCGGCATCGCCATCCCCCACTGTCGGTCACTGGTCGTCAACAAGCTGCGCGTCGCCTTTGGTCGCAAGACACAACGGCATCGACTTCAAGGCGATCGACGAGAAACCCGTCTTCTTCTTTTTCCTGATCGTCGCACCGCCGCTCGAGGTCTCCAACCAGTATCTCCCCGTCCTCGGGAAGATCGCGCAGTTCAGCAAGGAGCCCGATGTGCCGCAACGCCTCCTCGAGCTCAAGGAGCCGAAGGAATTCATGGCGCTGCTGGCAGAAAAAGGGGTGTGATGAGGGACTAGGGACTGGGGACTAGTGGCGAGTGAAAAACATCAGGGCCAGTGACATCGTCGCCGTCGCTGGCCCTGAGATTTGTCCCCGGCTACCAGCCCCCAGTCCCTAATCCCTAGCCCCTAGTCCCTTGCTCTTCCGCGGCGCGCTTGCGGAAAGCGGCGGTGGGATTGATGGTCACGTCGACCCACTTCGGGTTCGGCGTGGCTTCCGCGTCGTAAGTGTCGTGCCAGTTCCACCACTTGTACGGCGCGGTCTGCGGATACCCCTCGGGCGAGTCCTCCCACGTCTCCTGCCGTCCGAGCGGCGTGATGTCGAGGAAGTCCCAGGTGCTCCCCATCGCTTCGTCGCCGCGGTTATTGATGAAGTAGGTGCGGTACACCCGGTCGCCGTCATGGATGAAGACGTTGTGGCCGTGCCATTGGTCGACGCCGAAGTCGACGTCGAAGCTGTCGGTGATCGTGTACCACGGCATCTCCCAGCCCATCCGGGCCTTCAGGCGCGCGATGTCCGCCTGCGGCGCTCGCGAGGCGTAGACGAGGGTCGTGTCGCGAGCGTGCAGATGGGCGAGGTGACCAACCTGATCCGCGCCGAAGGAGCACCCGCGGCACGCATGCTCGGGCCAGCCGAACACTCCGGGCTCGAAGAAGGCGCGATACACGATCAACTGCCGGCGCCCGTCGAACAGGTCGAGTAGGCTAGCCTTGCCCTGGGGTCCCTCGAATACGTACGCCTTCTCGACGGCCATCCACGGCATCCGCCGGCGCTCGGCGGCGAGCGCGTCTCGGGCCCGCGTCTGGGCCTTTTCCTTCACGAGCATCTGCTGGCGCGCAGTCTCCCAGGCCTCCGGTGACACGATCGGAGGTGCGGTGATTCCGAGATCTCCTTTTTGCTGTCGCGTGTGGCTCGCTGGGTTCTTCGGCATTGATCTCTCCGGTTTCAATTCGTGTTTGCACTGCCGGTGACTCCCTACGTCTCCACCCTCACGCTGGCGATCATGCGCAGGGTATGGTTGTTCCGCGGGCGCCGTCACATACAGCCCTCAGGAGTTGGACCGCCTGCGCGCGCACCAGTTCGCCGGCGCGAGGCATGGTGTCGATCCTCTGAAAGTGTAACAAGAGGCGTTCCGTTGATTGGCTCGGGAGCCGCAAATCGAGGGCGACGTATCGGTCCGTCGTTAGGAGGTAGATTAGAGCCGGATTTTGAAGGGTGAGAGTGACAAGTGTGGCGGGATTCCAATGGACTCGCTGATCACGGCCGCAGGGCGCGCGCTCGCCTCGGGTGACCCGCTTGGCGCACTGAAGCGCGTCGCCTTGCGCGACGACGCACCTGCGCTTGCGCTTCGTGGCATTGCAATGGCGCAGCTCGGCGATCTCGTCCGGGCCAAAGCGCTCTTGCGAAGGGCTGCGCGTGCGTTCGGGCCGAAAGAGCCCGTCGCTCGTGCGCGGTGCGTCGTTGCCGAAGCCGAGATCGCACTCGTCTCGCGCGAGCTGGGCTGGCCGGCGAAGGCGCTCGAGGCGTCGCGGATAACGCTCGAAACGCATGGCGACCACGTGAACGCCGCGCATGCGGGCTATCTCGAGGTCCGGCGTCTCCTCCTCATCGGGCGACTCGATGACGCGGAGCGTATGCTGACCCATTTCGACGCCGCGCCCCTACCAGCCGCGTTGAAAACCGTCCACGAGCTGGTAGTCGCAGGGATCGCGATGCGACGTCTCCGGACGAGTGCGGCACGCACGGCGCTCGGTCGAGCCGCATGGGCCGCGCGCCAAGCTGGTATTCCGGCGTTGATGGTGGAGGTCGAGAGTGCGGCAATCGCCCTGGATGCGCCTGCGGCCCGGCTCATTGGCACCGGCGGGGAGCGTCTTCTCCGCCTGGAGGAGGTCGAGGCATTGCTGGCATCGAAGGCGCTCGTCGTCAATGCGTGCCGGCTCGTGGTGCGACATGCGCGCAGGGTGGTGTCGCTGGCCAGGCGTCCCGTGTTGTTTGGACTCGCGCGCACGCTGGCCCAAGCGTGGCCAGGAGATGCATCCAGAGATCTGCTGCTCGCGGAAGCATTTGGAGCGAAGTTCACCGATGAATCACACCGCGCGCGACTGCGCGTCGAAGTCGGGCGGCTTCGCCGGGTGCTTCGGGCACTGGCGGACGTGAGCGCCACCAAGCGGGGATTTGCACTCGTGCCACGCGCTCGCGAGGTCGTCGTCCTGGCGCGACCCGTCGATGAGGAGCACGCGAGCGTCCTCGCGTTCCTCGCGGACGGTGAGTCGTGGTCCAGTTCAGCCCTGGCACTCGCGCTCGGAGCCAGCCAGCGCACCGTACAGCGGTCGCTCGAGGCGCTCGCCGGGGCCGGCAAGGTCCAGTTCTTCGGTCGGGGGCGAGCCCGTCGTTGGATGACTCCGCCGGTGCCGGGATTCACGACGACTTTGTTACTCCCTGCCCCGCTCCCGAACGACTAGGATGAAGGCATGCGTCGATCAGCGGCCAAAATCGTGCGCGAGTACGGGCCCTTTACCGATGCGAGCCGGGTCAACGGGGTCACGTATGACGGTCAGCACATCTGGTTCGCGTCAGGAGACAAGCTGCACGCGGTCGATCCGGCCGACGGGACGCTGCAGCGCTCGATCAATGTTGCCGCCCACGCAGGCACGGCCTTCGACGGCCAGCACCTGTTTCAGATCGCCGAGGATCGCATCCTGAAGATCGACCTGACGACCGGTCGAGTGCTCAGCACCATCCCGGCGCCGGGAGGCGGGGGCGACTCGGGACTTGCGTGGGCCGAGGGGACGCTCTGGGTCGGGCAGCATCGGGGCCGGACGATCCATCAAATCGATCCGCATACAGGGGCAATTCTTCGCACCCTCGAGTCCAATCGCTTCGTCACCGGCGTCACCTGGGTTGATGGAGAGCTGTGGCACGCCACCTGGGAGGGCGATGAAAGCAATCTGCGCCACCTCGATCCACGCACCGGTGCCGTCCTCGAGCAACTCGAGATGCCGTCGGGCGTTGGGGTGTCGGGCCTCGAGTCCGACGGTGCCGATCAGTTCTTCTGCGGCGGAGGCGCGAGCGGCAAGGTGCGAGTCGTACGGCGGCCCAAAGGCGGCACCAGGCCGCGGCGCAAGCGAAAGGCTGAGTGATTGGTGGTCGGTGGTTGGTGATTGGTTACCTGGTCGTCCCTCGATCACCAACCACCAACCGCAAACCACCAACTCCCTCATTCCCACTCGATCGTGGCCGGTGGTTTCGAGCTCACGTCGTAGACCACGCGATTCACGCCGGCGACCTCGTTGATAATCCGCGTGGAGATGCGCGCGAGGACATCCGGTGGGAACGGAAACCAGTCGGCAGTCATCCCGTCGGTGCTCGTCACGGCGCGCAGGGCGATCACGTTGTCGTAGCTCCGATACTCACCCATGACGCCCACGGTGCGCACTGGCAGAAACACGGCGAATGCCTGCCAGATCGCGTCGTACAATCCGGCCTCGCGGATCTCCTCGAGGTAGATCGCATCGGCGCGGCGGAGCCGCTGCAGCTCGGGGCGCGCGACCGCGCCGAGCACGCGGATCGCGAGCCCTGGTCCCGGGAACGGGTGCCGCCCGACCATCTCCTCTGGGAGTCCCAGCTCCCGCCCCACGTTCCGGACTTCGTCCTTGAACAGCTCGCGGAGCGGCTCGATCAGCTTGAACTGCATCCCCGGCTTGAGCCCACCGACGTTGTGGTGAGTCTTGATGGTGACCGACGGTCCGCCGCGGGGCGACGCGGACTCGATGACGTCGGGGTACAGCGTCCCCTGTACGAGAAACTCGACTGGCGGACCGCTCGCACGCTCGACGTCGCGCGCGGCCTCCTCGAATACGTCGATGAACGTGTGGCCGATGATCCTTCGCTTCTCCTCGGGCTCCGTCACGTCGGCCAGCGCGTCGAGAAACCGCGCTTCTGCATCGACGGCCACGAGCGGGATGTTGAGGTGCCGGCGAAAGGTTCGCTCGACCTGCTCCCGCTCGCCGTGTCGGAGCAGGCCGGTGTCCACGAAAATGCAGGTGAGTCGGTCTCCGATCGCCCGGTGTACCAGCGCGGCCGCGACCGCCGAATCCACGCCGCCCGACAGCCCAGCGATCACGCGCGCCGACCCGACTCGCCCGGTGATATCGGCCACGTGAGCATCGACGAATGCGCTCGGCGTCCACGAGGCATCGGCGTGGCACACAGTGAAGAGGAAGTTGCCGATCAGCTCCGCGCCCCGAGGTGTGTGTGCAACTTCGGGATGGAACTGCACCCCGTAGATGGGCTTCGACTCGTGGCGGAACGCGGCGATGGGCGAGTTGGCGCTGCGTCCCATGAGACGATACTTCGGCGGCAGCGCACGCACCTGGTCTCCGTGATTCATCCACACGGTCATGCGCTCGTCTCGACCGAACCCAGCGAAGATGCCGGCTGCCTCGTCGATCTCGAGCTCGGCCCGACCATACTCGCGCCGCTCACCCAATGTCACGACCCCACCCTGGAGGTGAGCGATGAGGTTCATCCCGTAGCAGATCCCCAACACCGGGGCGATGTCCAGCAGCGCCGGATCCGCCGTCGGCACGTCCTCACCATAGACCGAGTTCGGGCCGCCGCTCAGTACGATCCCCGTCGGCTTCCACTCGCGGACCCACTCGACCGTGCGCGTCGGGGGGTGGATCTCGGAGTAGACGCGCGCTTCGCGCACGCGACGCGCGATGAGCTGGGTCCACTGCGATCCGTAATCGAGAATGAGGATGCGGCTCGTCACGCTATGGTCGCTCAGTGCCCCGCGTCGTGCCAGCGCCCGACCGGCGGCCCTCCTGCCACTCAGGCCCGGTCAGCTCCAGGAACTCGGCTTTCATTGTTTCCAGGTCGAGGATTGCTGCGGTCGGCGTGCCGTGCAGCCAGCCGCATGCTTCGCCCGGATTGATGATGAGCGCGTCACCCCGCGTCCGAAGCTCGCGCCGGTGCGTGTTTCCATGCACGACCACCGCATGGTGCTCGACAGACCAGGCGCCGGCCTCGCTGAGCTCGTGCACGATGAGGACGCGCTTGCCGTCGAGCTCCACGCTGTGCGGCGACTCGTACAGCTCGCCGCCCACCCCCATCGCCGCGATCGCCTTGATGCCTTCGCGATCGCCATCGTTGTTCCCGAACACGCCCGCGAGCGCCATGTTGAGATCGCGGAACGGCCCGAGCGCGAAAGGCGAGCAGTAATCCCCGGCGTGCAGCACGAGACCGACGCCCGCTTCCGCCATCTGCCGCAGAAGCTCCGCGATTGCCGGGAGCCGGTCATGGCTGTCGGCCATCACTCCGACGCGCATCAGGCTTCCCTCCACACAAGGGTCGACTGCTCCCGTCGTACGAGATCGTCGTAGGTCTCACGGGCGGTCACGATCGCGAATCGCCCGGCATCCACCAGGACCTCGGCCGGCCGCGGCCGCGCGTTGTAGTTGGACGCCATGACGTAGCCGTACGCACCCGTGGACCGTACGACGAGCAGATCACCCGGCCCCGACATCGGCGATTTCGCGGTCGAGCGCAAGGAAGTCCCCGGTCTCACACACAGGCCCGACCACGTCGACGACCGCCCGCCGCTCCGGTCCGCGCATGACCGCGGGTTCGATCGCGTGGTACGCGCTGTAGTGGGAAGGGCGAAGCAGATCGTTCATGCCGGCATCGACAATGACGTAGGTCTTGTCGCCCGTCCGCTTGCGATACAGGACCCGCGTCAGGAGCACCCCAGCGTTGCCGACCAGGAAGCGCCCCGGCTCGACCATGAGGGTCAACCCGGTCGGTGCGACCGCGCCGGCCACGACGGCCGCGAACTCGCACGCATCCGTCGGCGTCTCGTCCTCGTAGGCCACCGCGAGGCCACCACCGACGTCGAGATAGCGCAGGCCGTCGAATCCCTCCGACACCAACTGGCGGTAGAGGGCGAGCAGACGGTCAATCCCGGCCTGGTACGGCTGCATCCCGGCGATCTGAGACCCCAGGTGCATGTCCAGCCCCTGCAGGCTCACGTTGGGCAACTGCCGTGCGTAGTGGGCGACCGCGACCGCGTCCTCGAATGGAATGCCGAACTTCGTGCCCCGCTCGCCGGTCTTGATGTACCCGTGGGGGCTCGTGACGTCGACCTCCGGATTCACGCGCAGCGCCACGGGTGCCGTCACGCCGAGACGGCCAGCCTCCGCCGAGATGACGTCGAGCTCGGGTTGCGACTCGGCATTGATCAGTCGCGTGCCGAACAACAGCGCCTGACGGATTTCCTCGCCCGTCTTGCCGACACCGCTGAATACCACGTCATCGCCGCTGTAGCCCGCGGTCCGCGCACGAAAGAGCTCTCCGCCCGACACGATGTCGACGCCCGCCCCGAGACTGCGCAGCATCCGCAAGAGCGCCAGATTGCCGTTCGCCTTGACGCTGTAGTGGATCCGATGCGGCACCTGCTCGAGCGCCGCATCGAGGGCCTGGTATTGCTCCCGGACTGCGGCCGTGCTGTAGACATAGGTAGGTGTCCCAACCGTGGCAGCGATGTGCGGCAGCGGGACGTCCTCGCATCGGAGGATGCCGCGCTGCCGGCGGATCGCCTCCGGCATTAGTACGCCTTGGCCCACAGAGCCTCGTGAGCCGCCGCCTGGCCGCACTTGAGACAGGTACGCGGCGCCTCAGGCGAACGGAACTCGGGATCGGGTAGGACACGGATCGTCGCCTTGGTCTCCTCTTTCACCGCCGCCTCGCACGCCGCGGACCCGCACCAGCCCGTATACACGAACGCCCCCTCGCCATCCATGACCTCTCGGAAGCGATCGTAGGTGATGGGGCCGCGCAGACTGTGCGCCTCGCGCCGGGTCTGCGCCGCGGCAAACATGTCCCGCTGGATCGTCGCGAGCATGTCGGTCGCCGCTCTCGGCAGGTCGGCCAGCGGCACCGGGTGCTTGCCGCGCACGTCCCGCCGCACCAGCACGCCCTGTTGCTGCTCGAGATCCCGCGGACCGAGCTCCAGCCGCAGCGGCACGCCGCGCAGCTCCCAGTCGAAGTACTTGGCGCCCGGCGTCATGTTCTCGCGCGTATCGACGTGCGCCCGAACCGGCGTGGCCGCCGTCGTCAATGCATCACTGACGCGCATCGCGGCCTCGATCACCTGGGCGCGCTGGTCATCACTCCGATAGATCGGCACGATCGCCAGCTCGATCGGCGCGAGCCGTGGCGGGGTGCGGAGTCCCACGTCGTCACCGTGCGTCATCACGAGCCCGCCCACCAGCCGCGTCGATACACCCCAGCTCGTGCTCCACACGAATTCCGTCCCGCCCGACTCGGTCTGGTACGTCACCTCGAACGCCCGCGCGAAATTCTGCCCGAGGTTATGGGAGGTGCCGGCTTGCAGCGCCTTGTTGTCCTGCATCATGCCTTCGCAGGCATACGTGCGCAGGGCGCCGGCGAACTTCTCCGACTCCGACTTGAGCCCCGTCACGACCGCCATGGCACCCCAATCGTCCATGAAGCGGCGATAGATCGAGAGGATCAGGCGCGTCTCCACCTCAGCCTCGTCGTGCGTCGCGTGGGCCGTGTGCCCTTCCTGCCACAGGAATTCCAGCGTGCGCAGGAACAACCGCGTGCGCATCTCCCAGCGGACCACGTTGCACCACTGGTTCAGCAGCAGCGGCAGATCCCGGTAGCTGTGAATCCACTTGGCGAACATCGCATAGATGATCGTCTCGGACGTCGGTCGCACGACGAGTGGCTCGTCCAGCTTCTTGCCACCGCCATGAGTCACGACCGCGAGCTCCGGGGCGAATCCCTCGACGTGCTGCGCCTCCTTGTGCAGGAAGCTCTCGGGGATCAGCAGCGGGAAATACGCGTTGCGGACGCCGGTGCTCTTGAACATGGCGTCCATCGCGCTCTGCATGCGCTCCCAGATCCCGTATCCGTTGGGGCGGATGACCATGCAGCCGCGGACCGGACTGTAGTCAGCCAACTCGGCGCGGAGCACGACTTCGTTGTACCACGCGCTGAAATCCTGCGCGCGGGTTGTGAGCTTTTGGTCGTCAGGCATCTTGCGTGCGCATCTTGGCGATGACGTAGTCGATTGCTTCGTGAGCCGCCATCGGATCACTTTGTTCGCTCGTTCTGAGATCGCGAACCGTCGTCGCGCCTTCCCGTGCATCGGGTTGGTTGACGATGACAGCGAATCGCGCGTTGGTGCCGGCGGCGAGCTGGAGCTGGCGGCTCAATGATTGTCGTCGAAAACTATACTCGACCGCCAATCCCTTTGCCCGAAATTGGCCCGCGAGCCACGTGACCGCTAGGACGGCCCGGTCATCGGCGTCCTGCCCCGCCCCCGCCGCCACCCACACGTCCAGGGAGCTCGCAAACGGCGGCATCAGACCGCGTGATCGCACCAGGTCGCTGAGGACCACGTCGCCCATGCCGAACCCCAACGCGGGCAGGTCCGGGCCGCCCGACGCAGCGAGCAGCTGATCGTACCGGCCGCCGCCACAGATGGCCCGCATTTCCCCTTGGCGGTCGAAGATCTCGAACACAATACCCGTGTAGTACGCGAGGCCGCGCACGATGGAGAGATCGAGCTGCATCCACTGCGACGCGTCATCCCCGAGCAGCGCGCCCACATACCCGAGATACTTGGCCATCTCGGCCTGCATCTTCGCGCCGGGACCCTCGGGAGAGATGTCGTCGCCGCGCAGGTCGCCCTCCTGCACCCGACGGAGGACGTCGTCTGCGATCCGCGCAGTCATCCCCGTGGCCTGCAACTTCTCGCGCGAGACCTCCAGCGGCTGTCGGTGCAGCTTGTCCATGACGCCGTACGCGACCGGGACCTGACTCTCCGTAACGCCCGCCCCGGCCAGGACGGCGTTGAGCCACTGGCGATTGGAGAACCGAACGACGATGTCGCTCGACGTCAGCTTGAGCGCGCGCATGACCTCGATCCCACAGGCGACGAGCTCGGCGTCGGCGATGACGTCCGCTTCGCCAACAAAATCGACGTTCAGCTGGAAGTGCTCGCGAAGCCGTCCGCGCTGCTGGCGCTCGTAGCGAAATAGTTGGGGAATCGAGAACCACCGCACGGGCTTCCGGAGCGCATTCGCCCGGGCCGCAACCATCCGCGCGAGCGTTGGGGTCATCTCGGGTCGCAGCGCGACTGAGCGCCCGCCCTTGTCCTCGAAGTTATAGAGCTGTCCGACGATCTCCTCCCCACTCTTCCGCGTGTACAGCTCCAGCGCCTCGAGCGGCGGCCCTTCGTACTCGGTCAAGCCGTAGCGCCGCGCCACGTCGCGCCACACGCCGAATAAGTACGCGCGTTCGGCGAACTCCTGTGGGTAGAAGTCGCGAAACCCTGGCAGTGCAGCGATCGACATGGCGCGGAACTTATTCGGGCTCTGGAGACGCCTGCAAGCGCGCCATCGCGTCGCCGACGGTATGAAATGATCCAGTCACGAGCACCGTCGCGGCAGACTCGGACGCGCGCTCGATGGCGAGGGCGAAGTCGCTCACCACCTCTGCAGGCCACCCCTGCGCGCCCGCGAACGCCGCGGCAACGGCCGGATCCCACGCACGACTCGCAGGCGCACTTGGCGCTGTCGTCAGGACGAATCGCGAGACGACGGGCGCCAGCTGCTGCATGATGCCGCGCCAATCCTTGTCGGCCAGCACCGACAGCAACGCCACGACCGGGCCCGCGGGATTCACGGCTCGCAGCGTGTCCACGAGCACCGCCGTCCCGTCCGGATTGTGCGCCACATCGAAGATGTACCGCCCGTGCCGTTGGTACCGCCCCCGCAGTCGGACACGCTCGAGCGCCTCACCGATCCTCGCGAGCCCACGGGGACCCGGCACGCCCGCCTCTTCCAACATCGCGATCGCGAGGGCGGAGTTCATGGCCTGATGCACCCCCGCGAGCGGCGTGTGCAGGCGAGCCCGCTCCCGCGGCGTCTCGAGGGTGAACCACGTCCCGCCGGTGGCAGGGGTGCCCTCTGGGCCGGTCCCTCGTACGACGATGTCCGTGATCGCGTATTCGGCGGCGACGACGCGGACGGGGTCCGCCCCGGCCTCCCGAGCGTAGCGGGCCAGCAGCGCACGAATGGCTGGATCGGGCTCGCCGATGACCGCGGGCCGTCCCGGCTTGAAGATGCCCGCCTTTTCCCATGCAATCTGTTCGCGGGTCTCGCCGAGGAACTCGACGTGGTCGATGCCGATCGACACGACACCAGCGGCGAGCGGGTCCAGCACGTTGGTCGCGTCCAGCCGCCCGCCCAGACCGACTTCAATGACGGCAATGTCCACACCTGCGTCCGCGAACATTTCGAACGCCATGGCCGTCGTCGCCTCGAAGAACGTCGCGTGAAGCGATTCCACGATGGGCGACCGTCGTGCAATCCAGTCGATGACCGCGTCCTCGGTGACCGGCGTCCCGTCGATCCGGATGCGCTCGCGAAAGTCCACCAGGTGCGGCGAGCTGTACACCCCGATCCGACGCCCTGGCGCGCGCAGGAGCGCGTCGAGCGTCGCGCACACGCTGCCCTTGCCGTTCGTGCCGCCGACGTGAAAAGCGCGCAGGGCCGTGTCCGGGCGACCGATCGCCCGCAGGAGTGCCTGCATCCGCTCGAGACCGAGCTTCCACTTCCCGGTCGTCCGCGCGAACAGATAGTCGAGCGCCGCTCGATAGTCGGATCGGGGCGGGGCCTGGGGTGGAGCGAGGGTAAAACTCAGGGCGCCGTCCAACCCGTCAGCGCCGGCTTGCCGCTCATGTGCCGTAGGAGCTGTCCGACGGTCTTCTTCGAGATGTCGTCGGTGCACGACCTCGTCCAGCATGCCGTGCTCGAACAGGAATTCCGCCGTCTGGAAACCCTCCGGCAGATCCTGCCCGATCGTCTGCTTGATGACCCGAGGCCCCGCGAACCCGATCAAGGCCCCCGGCTCGGCGAGGATCGCGTCGCCCAGCATCGCAAAGCTCGCGCTCACGCCGCCCGTCGTCGGATTGGTCAGGATCGAGACATAGGGAATCCGCCGCTCGCTGAGCTGCGACAGGATCGCCGAGGCCTTGGCCATCTGCATGAGGGAGAGCACGCCTTCCTGCATGCGGGCACCACCGGACGCTGAGACGATGACGAGCGGATACTTCCGCTCGAGGGACCGCTGCCCCAACCGCGTGATCTTCTCGCCGACGACAGAGCCCAGCGATCCACCCATGAAAGCAAAGTCCATGACGCCCAAGCTGATGGGCATGTCGCCGAGGGTGCCGCTGAGCGCGAGCATCGCATCGCGATCACCAGCGGTGCTCGTCGCCTTTTTGAGTCGCTGGGTGTACTCTGGGAACCCGAGCGGGTCGGTCGAGCGGAGATCCGCCTCGACTTCCTTGGCCGTCCCCTCGTCCAGCAGCAGGCTCCCGTACTCCTGGGCGCGGATCCGTCGATGGTTATCGCAGGCCGGGCACACGTTCAGATTGCGGACGAACTTCTCCCGCAAATCGGTGTGGCCACAGGCCTCGCACTTTTCCCAGACATCGGGCGGGATCTCGAGGCGCTCGACGCTTTCGCGCCGCGGGCGCCGGGGCTTCTTATCCTTGCGCCACCAGGACATTCGACGAAATGTGCCCGGCCGAACCTCAGATTGCCAGGGTGTCGGCTCGCCCTCTGCCCTCTCCCGAGATTCGGACCAGCATCCCGACGGCGATCCAGCTCGCAAGCAGGAAGGAGCCTCCGTAGCTGAAAAACGGCAGCGGGATCCCCGTGATCGGCATGAGGTTGAGGGTCATGCCCACGTTCTCGCCGACGTGTACGACCCAGCTGGCGACGAGACCGAATGCCACCAGGCTGCTGAAGGTGTCGTTGGCCCGCGTTGAGATCCGGATGGCTCGCATGAACAGCACCAGGAACAGGGTCAGAGCAACGGTCACCCCAATGAACCCCAGTTCCTCGCCGACGACCGAGAAGATGAAGTCCGTGTGCTGGGCTGGCAGGAACGCGAGTCGCTTCTGGGTCCCCATGGTGAAGCCCTTCCCCAGCCAGCCACCCGACCCAATCGCCACCTGTGACTGGATTACGTGGTAGCCCGACGCCCGCGGGTCGCTCGAGGGGTCGAGAAAGACAAGCAGGCGCTGTCGCTGATACGGCTTGAGCTTCCGCTCCCAGATGATGGGCGCGATAATGCCCATGAACACGTTGGCGAGGACGACGCCGATGCCCTCGATCAGGTACGGGCGGTAGCGCCAGACAAGGAGGACGAGCAAGAAGAACCAGGCGCCCCACACCCAGGTGCTGGACGCGCCCACCAGGCTGACGATCGGGCTCGCGAGCAGGACCAGCGTCAGGCCGGGTACGCCAGCCCAAAACAGCATCGAGAACAGGATCCCGACGAACACGATGCAGCTTCCGAGGTCGCCGGCGCCCAGAATGAGCACGATTGGCACAGCCACGACGGCGACCGGTCGCCAGAGCTCGACCAGCAGCTTGGGTGTCTCACGGGTGCTGGAGAGCACCCGTGCCAGCATCAGCACGACCGTGATCTTCGCAAGCTCTGACGGTTGGCCGATGCGGTGGCCGCCGATCGTCAGCCAGCTGCGCGAGCTCGCGGCATCGCCTGCCCCGCTCCCGAGCAAGAAGAGCAATGCGAGGACGATGAGCGTGACGAGGTACGACGGCCACGCGACCCACTCGAGGAACCGGACGGAGAGGCGCGAGACGAGTAGCGCCGCCACGATCGAGATCGCCAGCCAGATGATCTGAGAGCGATACAGGCGTGCCACCACGGTCGGGACATCGGTCTGCCCCGCCGAGTACACCATGAGGATCCCAAAGATCGAGAGCAGGAGCGCCAGGGCAACCAGCGGAAAGTCCGCAATGACTTTGCGCTGCATTCAGCCCTCGGTCGGCGGCATCGTCGTCGGGGTCATCTTCAGGTAGTGCGAGATCATCGCCGCCGCGAGACGCGCCGCGTGGCCGCCGTGTCCGCCGAACTCCAGCAGGACTGCCACCACGATCTTGGGGTGGTCAGCCGGCGCAAAGCCCACGAACCAGGAGTGCGTCTTGGTCGGATCATCCGGGTTCTGTGCGGAGCCCGTCTTCCCGGCGATGGCGAGTCCCTGCACCGCTTCACCGCGCGCGGTGCCGCCGGCGCTCGACACGACGCCGATCAAGGCCTGGCGGATCCCGGCCATCTGGGCGGCCGTGAGCTGGAAGATGCGCGTGCGGACGGGCTGAGCCCGGCGGGCAATCGTGGGCCGCACCTCTTCTCCATCGGTCGCGATCGCGGTGTAAAACCGAGCCATGCTGGCCACGGTCTGCGCATTTTCGCCCTGCCCGATCGCGAGGTTGAGCACGACCGACTGATTCCACCCGCGGGGCCCGAACCGCTTGTTATAGTAGTCTTCCGAATAGGGGAAGAGCGGTGCGGACTCGTTCGGAAGGTCGATGCCCGTGCGGTCACGGAACCCAAGACTCACACCGCCGGCCACGAGCCGCTCGATGCCGATCTTGAGCCCCAATTGGTAGAAGAAGACGTCGCACGACACCTCGATCGCCCGCGCGAGCGTGATGTCGCCGTGACCGTGCGGGTCCCAACAGTGGAAGTACCGATTTCCGAATTGGAAGCCACCGGTGCAGGCCACCGGCATGTGGTCGTCGAGCGTCGCGATGCCATTCTCGAGCGCATAGGTCGCGGTCGCCAGCTTCCACGTGGATCCCGGCGGATACCGAGCTTGAATCACTTTGTTGTAAAGGGGCCGCCGCGGATCGGTGTTCAGTGCACGCCAGTAGTCCGCGGGAATGCCGCCGATGAACCGGTTCGGGTCGTACGCCGGGGCGCTGTAGAGCGTGAGGACCTCGCCGGTGTACGGATCCATCGCGATCGCTCCCCCCTGCAGTGAATCGCCGAAGAGCGTCGCGGTGAATTGTTGGAGATCGAGATCGATGCTCGTATAGAGCGGATCGGCCGCGACCGGCGGGATGTCGGCGCGGGCACCGGCCTCGCGCACCACGCGTCCACGGGCGTCCACTTCGACGAACCGCGTACCCTCGCGACCGCGCAGACTGTCCTCGTACTCCCGCTCCAGACCGCCTTTGCCGACCAGCTGCCCGGCCTTGTACCCGCGATACGTGCGCGACGCGAGCTCGGCTTCCGTGATTTCGCCCGTGTACCCGACGAATGAGGCCACGGCCGACCCGTCAGGGTAGTACCGCTTGGGCGCCGACTGGATGATGAGCCCTGGGAACTCGATGCGGTGCTCTTCCAGGACGGAGACTATGTCGAAGGACACGTCGGAGAGAATCGCCGTCGGGCGATTGGGGGCGCGCCGGTAGCGGCGGACGGCGAGCTCGATCTGGTCGTTGGAGAGTGGGATCGTCGCCCCCAGCCGGCGCAGCATGGCGCGGAGCGAGTCTGCCGTCGGTGCGAGCACAGACACGGAATAGCCCGGCACGTTCTCGGCGATCACGCGCCCTTCGCGGTCGTAGATGATCCCACGCGGCGCCGGAAGCGGCACCTCGCGAAGGCGATTGGTCTCGCTCTGCAGCACGTACTGCGCGTTCTGCAGAACCTGGGTGCGGAAGAACGCGCCGAGCAGCAAGACGAACCCTACGAGAATGCCTACCGTGGCGACCTGCGCACGCCGCGCGACGTCGTTCGGATGAAAGCTCACGACGTTATCCTGCCGCCGGTTCGAGCAGCGGACGCATCATCACCAACAAGATGACGCCGGCCGCAGCCGTGACCGCGCCGGAGAGGGGGGCCCACACGAAAATCTCCTGCGCGAGGTCGACACCGCTTCGCTGGTGCTCGGCCAACACGTAGACGATTGCATAGGCCCATCGGCCAGCGAAGAAGAAAAAACCGTTCAGCGCGAGATTGTCGGCGAAGAACACCGCCTTGAGCCACGACGCCGCGAACGAGACGACCGACATCGCGAGGGCCCCCGCTCCAAAGGCGCCCGGCGTCAGCGAATCGGCCAGCAGCCCGATCGCGAACCCCATCACCGCGGCCGCCCCGGGCCGAACGCGGACTGCCACGAGGAGCACCGCGATGAGCAGGAAATCGATTTCCGCGTGCCACGCCAGCAATGGCCGCAGCGAGAAATGCAGCAGCACGAGGATCAGGAACGCGATCGCGACACGCAAGACGCCGATCGGGCTCATCGCTGCACCTGCGGCGGATTCCCACCCGCCGTGTCCGTCGAGTCATCCGGTACATCGAGCACGGTATCGCGCGGCACGACCGGCGTGCCGTGCGAATCCCGCAGGGCGGAATCAATCGGCAACGTGCCGGCGAGCCGGCGCCCTGAGTCAGCCCCGGCCCAGACCGACTGCACGCCCGCGACGACGCGCTTGGGCTGCGAGGACAAGCACCGAGGTGACGTCAAACGGGTGGACGGCGGGCTGCACGAGGTACGTCCGCGCCCACCCTTCGGTCGTCTTGAGCTCCCCGATGACGGTGCCGATCGGGATGCCTCGCGGATACACGCCGCCGACGCCCGAGCTCACGATCGGGGTACCGGTCGGGAGCGATGCGCTGAGCTGCACGCCGTTCAGCTCCAGGAGGTAGCGCTCGGGGCTGGAGCTCAGGTGTGCGTTTGACGATGCCGAATGCGCTGCCGTCGGCAGCCATCGCGCTGACCCGAAAGTCGGGGTGGGCCCAGATGATCGCTAAACTCATCGTCGGGTCGACCGTTTCGACCATGCCGACGAGCCCTTCGGGCGCCACGACCGGACTGAATTGACGGATGCCTGCGTCGGCCCCTCGGGTCAGGGTGATCGTGAACTCTTCGCCCAGGGCACCGGCTGTGCAGCGCTTCGGCGGGCACGAAGCCCCACCCCAGGGCGTGTCCCAGCCCTAGAGTTGCCGGCGAAGCCGGTCGTTTTCCGCCTCGAGCTCAGGAACCAGAAGAGCCCGCATGACGACGCTGTCCTGCGCCGCAGTCTCGGCGTCGTGCCGAACGAGCGCCGTCCGCCCGAGCTCCGCGTCTCGTTGTAGGGCGATCAGTGGCGCAATGAACGTCCGTCGCAGCCCCGCTGCAAGCGGGTCGCGCAAATTGGCCGGCAGCGCCAGCGCGGCGAACGAGAGGAGTCCGGAAACTGCCAGGAGGGCCACGTCCGCGCGGGTCCCGCTGGCGACGGCACGCGCCACGGGTCAGCTCACACGCTGAAGGCTCAACTGCTCAGGACCGACCAGTACTTGTCCTCGTCGTCTAGAATCCGTCCGGTCCCGCGAACGACGCACGTGAGCGGATCCTCGTCGACGTGGATCGGCAGGCTCGTTTCCTGGCTCAGCAGGAGATCCAATCCCGCGAATGAGCGCGCCGCCGCCCGTCATGACGATTCCGCGGTCGACGATGTCACTGGCGAGCTCTGGCGGCGTGATCTCGAGCGCCCGCCGCACGGCGTCGACGATCTGCTGGATCGGTTCCTGGATCGCCTCGCGAATCTCGGCCGAGTGGACGCGGACGGTCTTGGGAATGCCCGGACACCAGGTCGCGTCCTTTGACTTCCATCTCCCGCTCCTCACCGACCGGCGCCGCGGATCCGATCTGAATCTTGATCAGCTCCGCCGTCGGCTCACCGATCAGCAGGTTGTAGTTCTTCCGCATGAACTGCACGATCGAGATGTCGAGCTCGTCGCCGCCGGTCCGAATCGAGGTGTCGCTGACGATGCCCGAGAGCGCGATGACCGCGATCTCGGTCGTGCCGCCTCCGATGTCGATGACCATGTTGCCGGTCGGGCGTCTCCACCGGGCAGACCGACGCCGATGGCCGCGGCCATCGGCTCGGCGACCATGAAGACCTCCTTGGCGCCGGCACCGAGCGCCGAGTCGCGCACCGCGCGCTTCTCGACTTCGGTGATCCCCGATGGGACGCACACGATCACGCGAGGCTTCACCTTGAACACGTGATTCTCGATGATCAGCGTCAGGAAATACCGCAGCATCTTCTCGGTCACGTCGAAGTCGGCGATCACGCCGTCCTTCATCGGCCGCACGGCGAGCATGCCATCCGGCGTGCGGCCGAGCATCCGTTTCGCCTCGAGGCCGACGCCCTTGATCTTCTTGGTTTCGCGATCGATCGCGACGACCGATGGCTCGTTCAGGACGATCCCCTCGCCCTTGACGTAGACGAGGGTGTTGGCCGTGCCAAGATCGACAGCAATCGCGTTTGCCGGAAAGAGCGACCGCGATCCCGTTGAAGAAAGGCCAACGCATCAGGTATAGAGTCTCACGTCGAGCGGCGACTTAGCGGCCGCACGCAGCTCGTGGAGCAGCGGCTGCAAGAAACACGGGACCGTCTCCCGCGCCATCGGCGCGCGGGGCGAGCGGTAAGGTAGCCCGCCCCCCGAAGACGATCAAGAGAAAGCTTCGGAACGAACAACCCGCGCAGAAACGCCGCGTCAGTGAATGAACTTCTTCGGGTCCTCGGCTGACATCCCGAACGCCTCGGCGACCCCCGGATACGTCACGTGCCCGTCGACGATGTTGAGCCCGTTGAGCAGCGCGGGTTGGTCCGCCAGCGCGCGCTTCCACCCCTTGTTGGCGAGCTGCAGCGCGTACGGGAACGTCGCATTGGTCAGCGCGAGCGTCGACGTCCGCGGCACACCGCCCGGCATGTTGGCGACGCCGTAGTGGATGACGCCATCGACGACGTACGTCGGATTCTCGTGCGTGGTCGCCTGGATCGTCTCTACACATCCGCCCTGGTCGATCGCGACGTCCACGATCACCGAGCCCGGGCGCATGAGCTTGAGATCTTCGCGCCGGACCAGACGCGGCGCCTTGGCGCCGGTCACGAGCACGGCGCCGACGACCAGGTCGGCGGTCGGCAGATCTGCTCCAGGATGTTGTGCCGGTTGGAGTAAATCAGCACGACGTTGGGTGGCATCACGTCGGAGAGATAGCGCAGCCGCTCGAGCGACAGGTCGAGGACGATGACCGACGCGCCCAGACCGGCGGCCATCTTCGCTGCGTTGATGCCGACGATACCGCCGCCGAGGATCACGACCTTGGCCGGCGCGACACCGGGCACGCCACCCAGGAGCACGCCGCGGCCGCCGTACAGCTTCTCGAGGTACTTGGCGCCTTCCTGCACGGCCATGCGCCCCGCGACCTCCGACATCGGCGTCAGCAGCGGCAGCTCGCGCGACGGCAGCTCGACGGTCTCGTAGGCGATGCAGACCGCGCCGCTCTTGAGATGAGCGCCGGGTGAGCGGCTCGTCGGCCGCGAAATGGAAGTACGTGAACAGCACCTGCCCCTGCCGAATGCGCGGCCATTCGGGCTCGATCGGCTCCTTCACCTTCAGAATCATCTCGGCGTCGCGCCACACGCTGTCGGCGTCGGGCGCGATCGGTCGCGCCCACCGCGAGTGTACAGGTCATCGCGCGAATCCGCTGCCTTCGCCCGCGCCGCGCTCGACGAGGACCGTGTGACCCGCCGCGACCAGCGCTTCGGCGCCGGCCGGGACGAGGGCGATACGATTCTCGTTGGTTTTGATCTCTTTCGGGACGCCGATTTTCATGGGAGGTAAGGTAGGTAGTTAGTGGCTCGTCACGTCACGTGCGTGTCAGTCTCAGGCCCGGGACGGCGCTGGGCCCAGCGTCACCATCGTCTGTCGTTCCGGCGGGAAGAACTCGCGACACACCGCGCGTACATCGTCTTCGGTGATCTGCGTCGATCTCCGCCAGGACTGCGTCCAGCGAGCGAAACGGCTCGCCGTACAGCTCGACGCCGGCCGCTCGGTACATGCGTGAGGTGACGCTCTCCAGCGACAGCGTCACCTGCCCTTCGAGCTGGTTCTTGCCGCCGATTGGATCTCGTCGGACGTGAGCCCATCGGCCGCCAGTCGCGCCAGCTCACTCTGGATCGCCGCGACGGCTCGCGTGCGCGTCTCCGGGCGCCGTGGCGACGTACACGCCGTGCGTGCCGGTGTCGGCGTGGAACGACTGGAACGTGTACACGGCGTACGCGAGCCCGAGCTCCTCGCGCACGCGCTGAAAGAGGCGCGAGCTCATGCCGCCGCCCAGCACCGTGCTCACGAGCGCCAGAGTGTACCGGCGCGGGTCGCCGTGCGACACCGCCGGCGAGCCGAACACGATGTGCGTCTGGGCGCCCGTCGCGCTCGACGTGCCGCCGATCGGTGGGGCCACCGGCGGCGGCCGGCCACCGGCGGTGGCGGCTCTGGTCCTCGGGGGAGATCGGCCCACCCCGTGTCGTGCAGGATCGTCAAGCAGGCGATCGTGCGTCGACGTTGCCCGCCGCGGCCACGACGGTCTGCGCCGGATGATAGGCCCGCTCGTGGAGCGCTCGAAGATCGCTCACACCCAACCGCGAGACGCTGTCCCGAGTCCCGAGGATCGAGTAGCCGTAGGGATGGCGCGCCCCACAGCGCCTCGTTGTGCAGCTCGAAGACGAGATCGTCCGGGGTGTCCTCGCACCATGCTGATCTCTTCGAGTACGACCTTGCGCTCGAGCTTGAGGTCAGTGGCGCGCAGCAGGGGGCGATAGACGAGATCGACCAGCACGTCGGCGGCTTCCCGCAGGTTCGCGTCGAGCACTCGGGCCTGATAGGCCGTGTGCTCGCGGGCGGTGTAGGCGTCCAGCGACCCGCCGAGCCCCTCGAGCGCTAGGGCAATCTCCTTGGCGCTCCGGCGCGTCAGTTCCCTTGAACACCATGTGCTCGAGCAGGTGCGAGACGCCCATGGCGTCGCGGTCGCTCGTGCAGCGACGCCGCCCGGACCCAGGCACCGAGCGCGACGGACCGCACCCCGGGCATGCACTCGGAGAGTGACGATCAGGCCGTTCGGGAGCGTGGTCGAGCGAGGACGCGGCTCGTCGGCGATCGTGCTCGGCAGCGGAGGCGACGCCGTGAACAGGGGTCGAGCCGGTGACTTACCGGCTCGCAGCCCGCCGTTCACTCTCGGCGGCGGGACGACGCACGCGCCGAACCGGTCCGCGAGCCGCCCCGCCGCGGACGCTCCTCGTCTCGGCCGGACTCCTCTCGCTCGCCACTCGGCGGGCGATCCGCATGCGGCCGATTGCCGTTGCCTTCGTCCATGCCTTCCGGCTTGGGCTGCAGCGCCTTCATCGAGAGGCGGAGACGTCCACGCTCATCGCGATCGATCAGCTTCACTCGGACCCGGTCGCCCCGCTTGACGACGTCCTCGGTCTTGTCCGTGCGTCCCCACCGCATCTCCGAGATGTGCAGCAGCGCTTCGGTGCCCGGCATGATCTCGATGAACGCGCCGAACGCCGTCGTGCTCTTGACCGTGCCCTCGTAGGTCTCGCCCGACGACCGGCTCCGCGGTCAACGCCTGCACCATCTGCCGCGCGCGCTCCATCGCTTCGCCACCAACCGCGGCGATCGTCACCAACCCGCTGTCGTCCACCGTGATCTCGGCGCCCGTCTCGTCCTGAATGCCACGAATCGTCTTCCCCTTGGGGCCGATCAGGTCGCCGATCTTCTCGGGGTTGATCGTCATCGTGACGATGCGCGGCGCGTACGGCGACAGGTCCTGCGCGCGGCTCGGCGATGCGCCTCGGCCATCGCGCCGAGGATGTGCAGCCGGCCCTCACGGGCCTGCGCCAGGGCTTCCTGCATGATCGACACATCCAAGCCCTCGATCTTGATGTCCATCTGGATCGACGTGATGCCCGCGCTCGGTGCCGGCGACCTTGAAGTCCATGTCGCCCAGGTGGTCTTCGGTGCCCGAGGATGTCGGTGAGGATCGCGTAGCGCTCGCCTTCCTTGATGAGCCCCATCGCGACACCCGCGACGGCGCCGCGCATCGGGGACACCGGCGTCGAACAGCGCGAGCGATCCGCCGCAGACCGACGCCATCGAGGACGATCCGTTGGACTCGAGCACGTCGGACACGACGCGAATCGTGTAGGGGAACTCATCGAACGTCGGGCAGCACCGCCTGCAGCGCCCGCTCGGCGAGATGCCCGTGGCCGATCTCGCGACGGCTCGTGCCGCGCACCGGCCGCACCTCGCCGGTCGAGAACGGCGGGAAATTGTAGTGCAGCATGAACGACTTGGTCGTCTCGCCCGCTTCGTCGATCGTGTCGAGGCGCTGCACATCGTTCGCGGTGCCGAGCGTCACCGCGACGAGCGCCTGCGTCTGACCGCGCGTGAACAGCGCCGACCCGTGCGCACGCGGCAGCAGGCCAATGTCGATCGAGATCGGCCGCACTTCGCGTGCGGCTGCGACCGTCGACGCGGTGCCCGCGTCGGAGCACCTGCGTCGCGCAGCGCGTGGTACTCGGCGTCGCCGACGATCGTGATGATGTCGCGCGGGTTGTCGGGGAACTCGGCGAGCAGCACCTCGCTCGAGCTCCTTCTTGACCTGCGCGACGGCGTCGATGCGCGCGTGCTTGTCCGTCTGGTTGATGGCGTCGCTGATGCGGCCGCGCGCCAGCTCGCGTCACTCGCGCCTCGAGTCCTGCGGGGCAGCTCCGGGCGCGTCCACGACATCTTCTGCGACGCGGGCACCTGCCGGAGCAGCTCCTCCTGCGCCGCGACCAGCTCGCGGATGCCCGCGTGACCGATCTGCAGCGCATCGACGACATCGCGCCTCGGACACCTCGAGCGCGCCGCCTTCGACCATCACGATCGAATCCGGCTGCCGGCGATCGACGAGATCGATGTCGGTGTACTCGAGTTGCTGGAACGTCGGGTTGAGCACCCACTTGTCCTGCACGCGACCAACGCGCACGCCGGCAATCGGGCCGGCAAACGGGATCCTCGATGCGTTCGAGGCGAACGACGTCGCGAGCAGCGCGAGCACGTCGGCGTCGTTCTGCTGATCGGCCGAGATCACGTAGATGAAGACCTGGACCTCGTTCTTGAAGCCCTCGGGAAACAGCGGTCGGATCGACCGGTCGATGATGCGGGCCGAGAGGATCTCCGCGTCCTGCGGCCGTCCCTCGCGCTTGATGAAGCCGCCCGGGATCTTGCCGGCGGCGTAGGTGCGTTCCTTGTACTCGACCGTCAGCGGGAAAAACGGCAGCGAACTGACGTTGTCGCTGACGGAGACGGCGGCGAGCACCATGGTCTCGCCGAAAGTGACGACGGCGGATCCGGCGGCCTGCTTGGCCATGCGGCCCGTCTCGATCACGAGACGCCGCCCGGCGAACGTACGCTCTACTCGTTGCATGGATGTCCAAAAAAAAGAGAGGGCGTGCGACCGCGGCCGCTGGCGGCCGGTCGTCACGCCTGTGCCTACCCGAGGGCCTCCGCGGAGTGCGCTCACGCGCGCCGGGATATCATGATCGGATCGCTCTACCGCACCGGCCCCTGGCCATAGGGGCCGTCGAGGAAGCACACGGCAGGCGACTCCCAACACCTCGATGCTCGCGCGCACTAATACCGGAGTCCCGAGTGTATCGATGAGCGATCGGTAACCGTCGACGTCGGTACGCTTCAAATAGTTGAGCAACCGGCGACGTTGACCCTACCATCTTGAGCAATCCCCGCCGGCTGTGGTGGTCCTTGGGATGGGTCCGAAAATGATCGGTCAGATAGTTGATCCGGGCGGTCAGAACCGCCACCTGGACCCGCGACGATCCGGTGTCCGTCTCGTGGACACGGTACTGCTGGATCGTCGGTGCTTTTTCAAATGCCATGTGATATATTCCCCGCGCGCGGCCGCGCGCGCTTCGCCAAAGTCTATTAAGCCTAGTAGTTTACTGGACTTGCCGACCGCTGTAAAGGATCCAGCGACGCGCTTTGGCCCCGCCTCGCGCGAGCGCGTTTCTCCAGCTCGCGCCCGCCGCGCCGCGCACTCCTACAGGCCCCTGACCGTGCCCGAACGGTTCCTCGGCCGCACGCTGGGCAAATTCCGCGTCGACGCGCATCGTCGGCACGGGTGGCTTCGCGTGGGTCTACAAGGCCTTCGACCCGGAGCTCGAGATCCCGGTCGCGCTCAAGGTGCTCAAACCCCAGTACGCGGGCGATGAGCAGTTCGAGCAGCGCTTCCGGCGCGAAGCGGCGACCGCCGCCCGGCTCAGGCATCCGAACATCATCAAGATCTTCGCGGTGGGCAAAGACGGCGAGGCGGTGTACTTCGCCATGGACTACCTCCCGCAGGGACTGCCCGACCGGCTCGAGGTCATGAGCAAGCTGCCGGAGCCGGTCCTCATCCGCATGGGGATCGACGTCGCCAGCGCCCTCGGCTTCGCCCACCGCGAGGGCGTCGTCCACCGCGACATCAAGGTCGACAACATCCTGTTCGACGAACACGGCAACGCGATCGTCGCTGACTTCGGGATCGCGCGCGCCGTATCGAACTACGTGCAGCAGACGGGCACGAACATGGTCGTCGGCACGCCGCAGTACTTCTCCCCCGAGCAGGCGCGGGGGCAGCCGCTCGATGGCCGCGCGGACATTTACTCGCTCGGCGTCACGCTGTATCGCTCCGCGGCCGGGCGTGCTGCCGTTCACGGGCGACGACTGGTACGAGATCGCGCGGCAGCACGTCGAGGAGCGACCCGGTTCGACCGCGCGTGCATAACTCTGCAATTGTCGCGCGACATCGAGCGCGTCATCCTTCGCTGCCTCGAGAAGGATCCTGCGGCTCGGTTCCAGACGGGTGAGGCGCTGTGCCAAGCGCTCGCGCGCGCTCAGTCTCGAACGCAGTGACACGATCGCCATGCGCAGTGCGTCGGCACCCGGTTCATCGGAGACGCCGACCGCCCCGATCATCCTGTCCACGCCGACACGGCACCGACGCTGGTGGCGGACGCGGATGCGAGGCACGCTGGCCGTCGCGGCGCTCGTGGTGGTCGTCGCGGGCGCCGCGCTGGCTCGGCGGGCGTGGTCACGATCGCACACGCGCACCGGACAGGTTGCGCTCACACCGCCCGGACCCACGGTGATGAGCCCCGTCTTGCCTCCGGTCGTGGTCCCGTCACCCGGCGATACGAGAGGAGACGCCAATCCGGCGCGAAACACGTCCGATCACGACGGGCGGCTCGCCGCGTCAACGGCGGATGGACACCACACGACGCGGTCCGTGGCGTCGAGCGCCGCGGGGTCAACGGCAACGACTGAGCCTATCGTGCCTGCGCCGCCTCCAACGCCGGCGCCTGTCGGGTTCGGGACGGTGCACCTCGATGCCCAGCCGCTAGGCGCATCGTACATGTTCCAAGCCCTTGATGACGGGCACGTCATCCGAGGACGCACCCCGGTCACGGGCCCCCTGACCTTGCCTGTTGGTACGTATGCGGTCGAGATCTCGGCCCGGTACTGCGCATCGTACCGCGATACGGTGCATGTGGCGCTCAACCACGCGGCGCCGTTGCGAGTGCGCCTAGTGTGTGGGGACTAGCAAGGGTCTAGGGATTCGTTAATGCCCGTGCGCAATGTAGCCGATTGCGCCGCCGACGACGAGCGAAATCCAGAACCAGGGTCGGGTGAGAAAGAGCGGGTGCGGTTGCGTCAGGAGCGCGACATCGGTGGTGCTGAGTCGCGCTGTCTGAGCGGTCACGATCCCGGTCGCGATGCCGTTTCGTGCGCGCGTCACACGAAACTTCGCGATCAGTTCATCATCGTGCAGCGGATCCACCACGAGGCCGGTCCGGGAGCGCTTTACCCAATGGGCGCCGGTGGTTGCAAACGTGAACGTGGAGTCACCGACCGACGTGATGTCGAATCGCGCGTACGCTGGCTGCGCGTCCAGTCGGGCCGAGCCCGCGAGGCCAATCGCCATCGCGACAGCCCAAACCGACGGGCGCGGGGCGCGCGGCACCACGTGCCTCAGTGCGCGGAACAGAGCGCGCTGAAGAGCTGGCACCGATCGTTGTACATCACCAACAAGAAAAGCGCGGCGATCGTGATCAAGCCAATGCGGAGGATGGCTTCCCGCGTCCGTAGGCTGAAGGGGCGGCCCTTGATCGACTCTGCCACGTTCACGGCGATCTGCCCTCCATCGAGGATCGGGATGGGGAGCAGGTTGAACACCGCGACGTTGATGCTGAGGATCGCAATCAACACGAGCAGATCCGCGAACCCACTCCGCGCCGTGTCGACCGACGCCTTGATGATCCCGACCGGACCGGAGAGGCTGTGCCACGCAGCCGGCTTGGTTGCGAGCTCACCCAGCGTAACCACGATCAGTCCCGCCGCCCGATAGGTGCCGCCCCACGCATCGGCCACTCCACGCAGGACCCCCATGGGGTGCCGCACGAGTCGGCGCGCGGCCCCGATCTTCCCCACGGTGGTCACCGCGCCGGTCGTCGGGTTCGTGTCGACGATCGCACGCGGGGTGATCGTGGTCGTCCGAGACGCTCCGTGTGACCACACGACGAACGAGAGCGGGTGGCCCGCCGACGCGGAGACGCGCTTCACGAGATCGTCCCAGGTGCGCACCGTTTCACCGCCGACGGCACTGATACTGTCGCCTGCGGCGAGACCCGCCGCTGCCGCTGGATACCCGTCGACGACCTGGGCGATGACCGGGGCCGTCGATGCCGTCGGCTCTCCGTAGTAGAGCGCAAGCCCGAGGAAGATCGCGAACGTCAGCACGGCATTCATGAACACGCCGGCGAGCATGATCACAAGCCGCGCGGGGAGACTCTTGGACTCGAACCATCGGTCGGGTGGGACGGGTTTCGGACCAAACGGCATCATTGCGTTCGGATCGCCGCCGTCACCGGCGGGGGCCTCCTCAGGCCCGCCCTCGATCATTGCGGCCGCTTCATCCTCGCGCGAGGCCATCCGCACGTAGCCGCCAAGCGGCAGCAGTGCGAGTCGATATTCGGTCTCGCCCCATCGATGCGACCACAAGGCGGGTCCGAAGCCGATGGAGAACCGCGGGGCATACACGCCCACGGCCTTCGCGGCCAGAAAATGCCCGAACTCGTGTACGAAGATGACGAGCGCAAATACGAGTATCGGTGCCAGGTACGGCAGGAGCTTCTCCATCGACCCTCAAACCTCGACGGCGCGGCTTGCCATTGGGACACCGGCGAGAGTCCGAACGTGCACTCGACCGGCCGCGTCGGCTTCGAGCAGCGCCGCCCGATCGTGGGCGGGAAGCCCCGACAACGCGCTCAGCGCGGACTCGATAGCGGGCGCGATCGCAGCGAAGCTCATCCGTCCTTCGAGGAATAGCGCAACCGCTTGCTCGTTCGCCGCGTTGAATACGGCGGGCGCGGCACCTCCGGCCCGTCCGGCGGTGAGCCCCAGCGTGAGTGCGGGGAAGTCGTCGGAGCGTACGCGCTCGAAGGTGAGCGGGGAGGCAGCCACCGGGTCGAACGGGGCGACGCCTTCATCCGCCAGGCGCTGGGGATGCGTCAGCGCGTACAGCACCGGGAGCTCCATGCTCGGCAATCCCACCTGCGCCAGCACGCTGCCATCAATGAACTCCACAAACGAGTGGACGACACTCTGTGGGTGCACGACGACCTCGATCCGGTCGTAGGGCACTCCAAAGAGGAAGTGGGCCTCGATCACTTCCAGCGCCTTGTTGGCCAGGGTGGCGCTATCGACTGTGATCTTTCGACCCATCCGCCAGGTTGGGTGCCGCAACGCGTCCGCGATGGTTGCCTGCTCCAGCCGTTCTCGCGTCCAGCCGCGGAAGGGCCCCCCCGAGGCGGTGAGCAGCAACCGCCGAATCTCCTTGGCGGGGCGATGGCCGACGCATTGGAGGATGGCCGAGTGTTCACTGTCGACCGGGACCACCTCCCCGCCACCTTCGGCTGCAGCGGCTGCCACGAGCTCACCCGCGACGACGAGCGTTTCTTTGTTTGCGAGCGCCACGCGCTTCCCCGCCCGAAGCCCTGCGAGGGTGGCGTCGAGACCGGCGGCGCCGACGACGGCGTTGAGCACGATGTCCACCCCTGCGAGCGTCGCCGCCTCGACCAGGCAGTCGGGCCCAGTCTGCCAGCCAGCAGGGTGTGGGCGCCCATCTCGAACAAGCCCGACGAAGGGCGGGACGAATCGGCGCGCCTGCTCCTCGAGCAAGGTGGCGTTCTCGTAGGCGGTCAGTGCCTCGACGCGAAAGGCCCCGCGTTGCCGATCCAGCACGCGCAGAGCGGTCGTACCGATCGATCCGGTCGAGCCGAGCACTGCGACCCCGCGCGCCCCGATCGGGGGCGCGGCATCGCTGCGGCGGTTGCGCCGCGGTCGACTAGTCATGGCATAACGAGGAGCAGACCCGGGAACTCCAAAGAGGGCCCATGCGACCGGCAACACGAAGAGTAAGCTATCGATACGATCGAGCACGCCGCCGTGACCGGGGAATAGTCTCGAACTGTCCTTCACCCCCGCCTCCCGCTTGAGTAGGGACTCCGCAAGGTCGCCGATCTGCCCCGCCGCGCACACGACGACCGCGAACACCACAAGGTTGCGCGGGGTCATGCTGAGCTGAGCGAACGGCGCCAGCGCGAACTGTACATATATCCAGCACACGGCCAGGCAGGCAACGAGTCCGCCAATCGATCCAGCAACCGTCTTCCCCGGGCTGACCGCGGGAATGAGCTTGCGACGGCCAAGCAGTCGGCCCGCCACGTACGCACCGATGTCGTTGGCCCATGTGAGCGCGACCGGTAGGAGAAGCAACACCGCGCCGCCTGTCTCGGTGGCCACGTAGCGGTAATACCGGATGCCTTCGGCGAAGCTGAGCAGTCCGCCGGTATATGCGATACCGAACAACGTGCTCGCGGCGGCTGAGAGTGGTCGGCCTCCCGCACCGCGCAACCAAATCGTCGCGCTCAACACCACGAGCAGGATGCCCGCAAGGAGCGTGACGGGAAACTCGAAGACGCCCGGCGCTTCGGCAGTCACGTAGAGGGGCAATAGGGCGGCAAAGATGATGCCCAGCTCGGTCAGTGGAGTCGCTCCGCCAGCGCGCGCGAGGCGAAAGAGCTCCCACGCCGCGACCCCGGACGCCGCGCTCAGCAGGATGGCAAGAGGCCACCCCCCAACCACCACGAGCAACACCGTGATCGGCGCGGCTACGACGCCGAACAGGAGGCGGCGGGTGAGCTCAGGCAAGGACGCGGCCGAAGCGGCGCTCTCGGTTCTGATAGTCCAGGATCGCCTCGAAGAGCTCGCGCCGCCCGAAGTCGGGCCACAGAACGGGCGACATGAACAACTCAGTGTACGCCATCTGCCAGAGCAGAAAATTGGAGATTCGCTGCTCGCCGGACGTGCGGATCAGGAGATCGGGGTCTGGACAATCGGCCGTATAGAGGCGCGCCTGAAAGTCCGCCTCCGAGATCTGGTCGGGACTCAGGGTGCCGGCCTGCACCTCTTCGGCGAGTAACCGCGCCGCTCGCACCAGCTCCGCCCGACCGCCGTACGAGATGAAGAGGTTCAGCCGAAGCCGGTCATTGTGCTCGGTCTCCGCAACGACGCGCTCCACTGCGCTCGCCGCCGCAGGCGTCAGTCGGTCCAGCTCTCCCAGCACGCGGACGCGCACACCGCGGTCGCGCAGCTCGTTGACCTCGCGCGCGATGTACTCCTCGAGCAGCGACATCAGCGCGCGGATCTCGGGACGCGGCCGCTGCCAGTTCTCCTGCGAGAACGCGAACAGCGAGAGCACGGATAGTCCCGCTTCGACCGCGCCCTTCGACCACCTCGCGGACGGATTTCATGCCCGATCGATGGCCGTACGGGCGCAGGCATGAGCCGCTCGTGCGCCCACCGCCCGTTGCCATCCATGATGATCGCGACGTGACGCGGCAGTCCGCCCTGGACCCGGATCCGCGCCAGCAAGTCGTCGGCCGAAGCCGGCACCTCGTGCATTGTCACACTTCCAGATATCGGCTTCCTTGTCCTTGAGGGCGTCGTCGACCTTGGCGATGAAGTCGTCGTGCAGCTTCTGGAGCTCCTTCTCACCGTGCTTGACGTCGTCCTCCGACACTTTGTCGAGCTTCTTGAGCCGGTCGCGCGCCTCGGTCCGGGCGTGGCGAATCGCGATGCGACCTTCCTCCGCCAGCTTGTGCACGACCTTCACCAGATCCTTGCCGCCGCTGCTCGTTGAGCGACGGCAGCGGCACACGAATGATGCCGCCCTGCACCGCGGGATCGAGTCCGAGGTCGGACTCGCGAATCGCCTTCTCGATCGCCTTGGCCAGCCCCTTGTCCCACGGCGTCACGATCAGCAGTCGAGGCTCGGGAGCCGCGACCGACGCGACCTGGTTGAGCGGCATGGATTGCCCGTAGGCGTCGACCCGCACGGTGTCGAGCATCGCAGGCGACGCCTTGCCCGGAGCGGATGGACGACAGCTCGCGACGGGCGCTCTCGAGTGCCTTGTCCATGGCGCGCCCGACAGTCCTTGACGATCTGCGGGATGCTCGTTGTCACGGCTGGACTCATGCAGCACTCCGATGTGATGTCGCCGCGACCCGTCGGCCCGGCGCTCCACCGCATGTCCCGAGCGAGGTGCGGGCGGCGGCCGGGTCAGCGCACGAGCGTACCGATGCGCTCGCCTCGAATGGCGCGGGAGACGGCGCGCGGCGTGTGGATGTTGAGCACGATCAACGGCAATTCGTTTTCCTTGCACAGCGCGATCGCCGTCTGGTCCATGACTCGCAGCTCGTCCCGCATGACATCGCGATAGCTGATCTCCTCGTACCGCGTCGCGCGCGGGTCTTTCTTCGGGTCGGCCGAATACATGCCATCCACGCTCGTCGCCTTGATGATGACGTCGGCCTTCATCTGAATGGCGCGAAGCACGGCAGCCGTATCGGTCGTAAAGTAGGGATTGCCGGTGCCCGCAGCAAAGATCACGGTGCGCTTCTTCTCGAAGTGGCGCAGCGCACGTCGCCGGATGTACGGCTCCGCGAGCTCTTCCATCCGAATCGCGGTCATGACGCGCGTGTCCATCTCGTCGTCGCTCGAGGATGTCCTGGAGCGCGAGGGCGTTGATGACGGTGCCGAGCATGCCCATGTAGTCGGCGGTGACGCGGTCCATCCCCATGTCTGCAGCTGCGAGCCACGCACGATGTTGCCGCCGCCGATCACGAGGCCGATTTCGGCACCCACGTCGACCGCATCCTTGATCTCGTCCGCGAACCGCTCGATCACCTCGAAGTCGAACCCGAAGCAGCGCGCGCCGGCCAGCGCTTCGCCGGACAATTTCACGAGCACGCGCTGATAGGCGAGCGGCTTCACGGATGGTCCGCCCGGAGCGTCCTGCCGCCCTGCTGGCTGGCGCGGGGCCTCCGGTCGTTCGACGGCCCGAGGCGGGACTGGGCGCCGGCGTGGGCGCCCGCGTCAGGAACCGGTCCGACGTCGCATCGGCCGCAGTATCTGGCACCGGGTGGCCCTACTCCTCGCCGACCTTGAACCGCGTGAACCGACGCACGACGATCCGCTCGCCGACCTTGGCCGAGAACGCGGTGATGAGATCGCCGATCGTCTGTTTGTCGTCGCGGACCCACGCCTGGTGCAGCAGCGCGACGTCCTTGTAGAACGCCTCGATCTTGCCCGGTCACGATGCGGTCGATCAGGTGCGCGGGCTTGCCGCTCTCGCGGACCTGTTCCTCGAAAAGCCGACGCTCCCGCTCGACGCGCTCGGGCGGCGACCGCGTCCTTGTCGATGGCCGACGGGCGCCGCCGCGGCGATGTGCTCGGCGATATGCCGGACGAGCTGCTGAAACTCGGGGTTCCGCGCGACGAAGTCCGTCTCGCAGTTGACCTCGACGAGCACGCCGAGCTTGCCGTCGTGGTGGATGTAGCTGCCAATCAGCCCCTCACGCGCTCTCCTTGCCGACGCGCTTCTCCGCCTTGGCCGCTCCCTTCTTGCGCAGGATCTCGACGGCGCGGTCCATGTCGCCGTCCGCTTCCTCGAGCGCGCGCTTGCATTCCATCATGCCCGGCGCCGGTGCGCTGGCGGAGCTCCTGCACATCCTTCGGCGCGATCTTTGTCGTCGTCATGTGTCAGTCACCTGTGCGCCTGCCACCTGAAAGCCAAGGCGCGAGCCATGCTGCCGCGTCAGGGCGCGGTCGTGTGGAAAACGCCGCCAGGGAGTCCTCCGGCGGCGTCACTCGTCCGTAATCTATGTCGAACATGGGTCGTGCGGGGACCTGCCGACTCACGCCTCTGCGTCGCCCTCGTCCCCGGCCGCCATCCTCGGCCGGAACCGCCCCGATTCGCCGCCGCTCTTGAGCCGCGCCGCAATCGCCTCGGGCTTCGCCCGACGCCGCCGCGGCCGCCGCTTCCGACGCCGCTCATCCTCCCCGGCCGCCGTCTCCATGCCACGGTCCGAGCTGTACGTGCTGCTCTCGCCCTCCTCGACTTCCTGGCGGACCGGCGCTTCACGACGCGCCTCGACGATCGCATTCGGCCACCGCGTGCGTGATCAGCTCGACCGATCGAATCGCATCGTCGTTGCCGGCGACCGGCACGGTGATGAGGTCCGGGTCCGCGTTGGTGTCGACGATCGCGACGATCGGAATCCCGAGCTTGTTGGCCTCGTTGACGGCGATCCGCTCCTTCTTCGAGTCGATCACGAACAGCAGGCCGGGCAGTCGGGTCATGTTCTTGATGCCAGCCAAGTTACGGGACAGCTTGTCGCGCTGGCGGGTCATCAGCAGCTGCTCCTTCTTCGTGTAGTTCTCGAACTCACCGCCCGACTCGCTCCCCGCCTCGAGGTCCTTGAGACGGCGGATCTGCTTCTTGACCGTCTGGAAGTTGGTGAGGAGTCCACCCAGCCACCGCTCTGTCACGTAGAGCGCACTTGCTCGCTTCGCCTCTTCCTGCACGATGGTGCTCAGCTGCCGCTTCGTGCAGACGAACAACACATTGTCGCCGCGCAGCGACGACCTCTCGCGCCAACTTCTGCGCGAGGTCGATCTGCCGCAGCGTCTTCTGCAGGTCGATGATGTGGATACCGTTGCGCTCGGCGAAGATGAACCGCCGCATTTTCGGATTCCACCGGCGCGTCTGGTGTCCGAAGTGGACACCAGCCTTCAGCAGATCGTCGAGATTAGGAGCCATGCGTCGAACGTGACCTCGTGCGGGTTAGACGACCGCGCCCGTCATCGTGGCGTGCGACCGGCGATGCCAAAGCATCGTGACGCCGGCACCCGCCGCCACGGCGGGTGGCATGAATGCCACCCCTACGGGCGTGTGCGAGATGAAAGACAATCGGTGCGTGCATTCGAACAGATACGCGAACAGGTCGGCCTGGGCGGTCGATCTCTCCAGTAGCTGACCTGATCGCCACAGTGTCTATCGCTTGCTGAACTGGAACCGCTTTCGCGCTTTCGGCCGCCCGGGCTTCTTGCGCTCGACCGCCCGCGCATCGCGCGTGAGCAGACCGAGATCGCGAAGCTTGCGGCGGTGCACCTCATCGACCTGCACCAGCGCTCGCGCAACTGCGAGCCGAAGTGCGCCGGCCTGGCCTGAGAGGCCACCACCCTCGACACGTGCGCGCACGTCGAAGCGGCCGAGCGTGTCGGTCGCAGTGAACGGCTGCTGGATCGCGGACACGAGCGCCGGTCGGGGGAAGTAGTCACCGAGCGTCCGGCCGTTGACGTACCACTTGCCCGATCCTGGGGTCAGGTAGAGACGGCAGACGGCTTCTTTGCGTCGGCCAATGGTGTGCTTCGTCAGCGGATCAGCGGGCATCGCTCTCTCCTGTCCCCGCGCCTGCAAGGCGGCTCGTGCCCGCAGTCCCGGCCACAACTAACGGCGTGGGTTGCTGGGCGACGTGCGGATGTACCGGGCCGGCAAAGACGCGCAGCTTGCGTCGAAGCACCTGGCGCCCAAGAGCAGTCTTGGGAAGCATGCCGTAGACGGCGCGCTCGATGACGCGCTCCGGGTGCTTGGCGAGGACCGCTTCGACGGGAACGAACCGCTCGTGTCCCATGTATCCGGAATGCCGGAAGTATCGCTTCTGCTCGCCCTTGCGGCCGGTCAGCCGGATCTTGGCCGCGTTGACCACGATGACGTTGTCGCCGGTATCCATGTGCGGCGTAAACGTGGGCTTGTGCTTGCCGCGGATGACGCGCGCGACTTCCGACGCGAGGCGGCCGAGCACGAGCCCGTCAGCATCGACGACAAACCAGTGGTGTTCAAGGTCCGCCGTCTTGGCGGAGAATGTGCGCATGTGTAGGTGTAAAGCGTGAGGCGTTCGATGACAGACGTGCAAGCTAGCAAAGGAGTTAGGGAGAGTCAAATGCAACCACGGGGCGCGGGATCCCGCGCCCTCATTCCCACTCCACCAGGAGCGCGCCCTTTTCGACCGCGGTCCCCGGTGCGACGGCGATCGACCGGACTCGACCGTCCGCCTTGGCTCGCAGCTCGTTTTCCATCTTCATCGCCTCCATGACCACGAGGCGGGTGCCCGCTTTGACCTCGTCGCCCAGTGACACCAGGATACGCGTCACGAGCCCCGGCATCGGTGCCCGAATGGGCTCCACGCCGGCGGTTGCGCCCGACGCCGCGCGGAGGGATCGCACCGCCCGCGCCCGCTCGTCGAGCGCTTCCACGTCGAGCCGCTGATCATCGAGCGCGATCGTGTAGGCGCCCCGATGCGCGGCCCGGTGCGCGACGAGCTCGTGGACCGTGTCCCCTAGCCGCAGCATCCGGATCGGTGAGCTCGGCACCCGCACCACATTCGCGGAAACCTCGACCCCGTCGAGCAACACGCCGTCGTTCGTCAGGGTGACGGTCACTTGCTTCCCGCCGATTTCAACCGTGTACGTCGTGGTGATCGGTGTGTTGGCCGCACGCCCGCTGGGATCCGAGCGGCGCGGACGATTGGGGCGACTGTCACGGGCGTCCGCCGTCACGCGCGTGCCTCCGCATCGCGCACGAGCTCACACACCGTTTCGACATGGGCGGTTTGCGGGAACATGTCGAACGCGCTCAGAGCGACGACGCGCCATCCACTCAGCCGAGCCACATCGCGCGCCAGCGTCGCCGGATCACAACTGACGTAAATGATCGCGCGCGGTCGCGCGCGCGCCGCCGGGGGGGCAGCGAGCGCGGACGTGACGGCGCTCGCGACTCCCTGCCGCGGCGGATTGAGAATGACGACATCAGCGGCCAGCAGTATGGGCAGGACATCTTCCACGCGAGCCGTGACCGCTTGACAGCCGGCTGGCATCATCGAGGCGCAATGCGCCGCGGCGTCCGGGTCTGCCTCGACCGCGGTCACGTGCACGCGGTGCTGCGCGAGTGGGATAGCGGTCGCCCCCGTCCCCGCATACGCGTCCGCCACTGTTGCAGGCGCATAGGCCAGCGCACGCGCGACGACGTCAGCGTGGAGTGCCGCCGCCATCTCGAGGTTGACCTGGACGAACGATGCCCCCGTCGTGCGGTTCGTGCGTGCATCCGAACGAATCATGACTGGTTGGTCCGCGAGGGCGACGCATGCGTCGCCCCTACCCGTCGCCTTCCTACCGTCCTTCGGACGGCGGCGCCTCTGTCCTTGTCTACTTTCTACCTTCTGTGCGTCTACTTTCTCGGGCGCGGAACGCGCCCGTCGCCACCAGATCTCCGTGAGCACCGGCACGGCGTCGGCGAATCGCGACGCGTGCGGCCATCGATGGCCACCCTCGACCACGAACGCGTAGCCGTCGGCCGTGGCCCGAACGCTCGCCCGCAATTCGGAGGCGTCGGGCAGGAGCTCCGCGGCTCGCAGCACGCGCTGCCACACCTCGATCACAGCCGACTCCGTGATCGGACAGTCGTCGAGCGGGAAGATCTCGTCGGGCGCGTCGATACCGATGCAGACCACCGGTCCACTGGCCGGATGCCGACCGCCGGATGGCGAGCGTCAGCTTGCGGCGATAGCGCCACTGAGTCGGGCTGGGGCGCACGGCCACACGCTCGGTGGGCCGTCGCGCGATCCGAGTCAACGCGTCGCCGACGATCTCGCCCTTGGCCTCGAGTTGCGCCTCGTAGCGCAGATGCTGCAGCTGACAGCCCCCGCACCGGTCGCGCGTGTAATGCACACACACAGGCTCGACTCGCTCGGGCGAGGTCTGCAGCAGATCGACCAGAGTGCCTCGAGCGAGGCGTCCACCCCGCGCGGGCACCGCGCGCACGCGAACGCGATCCCCGGGCGCGGTCCGCGGGGTGAACACCACGACTCCGTCGGCCCGACCCACGCCGTCGCCGCCCGCCGCGATCGACGTGATGTCGATATCCACTTCACGACCGGTCGCGGCCGCCGGGGCCTCGGAGGCTCGAGGGCGGCGAGAGGGCGTCACACGCCGCGGCCGAGAAGGAGTCCGCCGGCTCATTGGCCAATCCCCTCACGCCGCGCCGCCGTGATCCACGGCGTCGCATCGAGCGCGGCGGAGTTGGCCGGCGCATTGGCCGCGGTCGATGCTGCCGGGGAGTGGCCGTCCCCGGACACTGCGCCACTATCTCCGCCACCCCATTGGCCGCCATCCGAGCGGGCAAGCAAGGCCGCGCTGATCGCCATGACGCGCTCTTCGTCCGCCGAAATCGCGGGCGCCGTGAGGCTAGGGAGCCGTCGCTCCAGCCAGTGGATGTCGATCGCGCCAGCCGCGAACTCTGGGTCCGCCAGGATGCGAAGGTGGAGCTCGCGGGAGGTGACGACGCCATCGATTACGAGCTCGCGTAGCGCACGGCTGCATGCGGGCGATCGCGGCGTCTCGCGTCGGCGCCCACACGATCAGCTTGGCCAGCAGCGGGTCGTAGAAGAGACCCACGTCGGTGCCCGGCTTCGATGCCGCCGTCCCAGCGGACGCCCGGACCAGCCGGGACTCGCAGGTAGCGTGATGCGTCCGGTCGACGGCAGGAATCCGCTCGCCGGATCCTCGCTCGTGATCCGGCACTCGATCGCCCACCCGTTAGGCGGCGCGACGTCCCCCGGAACGGGAGCGCTCGCCGGCCGCGACCCGGAGCTGCCACTGCACGAGATCGAGCCCGGTCACCAGCTCGGTCACGGGATGCTCGACCTGGATGCGTGTGTTCATCTCGAGGAAGTAGAACGCACCGTCGCGGTCGAGCAGAAACTCGCACGTGCCGGCATTGACGTAGCCGGCCGCAGCGGCCGCACGCACCGCCGTCTCGCCCATCGCGCTGTCGTAACGCGGGGTTGACGGCGACGCTGGGCGCCTCCTCGATGATCTTCTGATGACGGCGCTGAAGCGAGCACTCGCGCTCACCGAGCGACACGACCGTGCCGTGCGTGTCCGCCAGCACCTGGATCTCGACGTGCCGGGGGCCTTCGATGTATTTCTCGACGTACACGGCGTCATCACCGAAGGCGCCGAGCGCCTCGCGTCGCGCCGCGTCCCAGCGCCGCGCCGAGGTCGGACTCGCGCTCGCACCACACGCATCCCTTTCCCGCCGCCGCCTGCCGCTGCTTTGAGCAGCACTGGATACCCGAAGCGTCCGCTCGCACTCGCCGCCTCTTCGGCGATCGCGCAGCGGCTCAGTCGTGCCCGGGACGACGGGGACGCCGGCCTTGCGTCGCGAGCGCACGTGCGGCCGTCTTGCTGCCGAGCGCCTCGATCGCACTCGGCGGGCGGGCCGATCCAGATCAGTCCGGCGTCGCGCACCGCGCGCGCAAACGGCGCGCGCTCCGACAGGAATCCGTACCCCGGGTGAATGGCCTCGGCCTCGGTGCGTCGAGCCGCCGTCGAGCAGCGCGTCGATGCGCAGGTAGCTGTCGGCCGCGCGGTTCCCGCCGATGTGAACCGCTTCGTCCGCCGCGCGCACGTGGGGCGCCGTGGCGTCGGCGTCGCTGAAGACGGCGACCGCGCGCACGCCCAGCTCGTGGCACGCGCGGATCACCCGGAGCGCGATCTCACCTCGATTGGCGATGAGGACTTTGCGAGAATCACGCCGTCTACAGCGGGATGTTCCCGTGCTTCTTCGGGGGGTTACGATCGCGCTTGGTCCGCAGCGTGTCGAGCGCATCGATCAGACGCGGCCGCGTCTCGCGCGGATCGATGATGTCGTCGATGTAGCCCGCGGCCTGCCGCGATATACGGATGCGCGAACTTCTCGCGGTACTCGCGCGATCTTGGCGTCGATCGCCGCGCGCGGGTCCGGCGCGTCGGCGATCTCGCGACGAAACAGGATCTCGACCGCGCCCTTGGGTCCCATGACCGCGAGCTCGGCCGTCGGCCACGCGACGTTGTAGTCGCCGCGAATGTGCTTGGACGACATGACGTCGTAGGCGCCGCCGTACGCCTTGCGCGTGATGACCGTCAGCTTCGGCACGGTCGCCTCGCAGTACGCGTACAGCAGCTTCGCGCCGTGCTTGATGATGCCCCCGTGCTCCTGGGCCACGCCCGGGCAGGAAGCCCGGGCACATCCTCGAAGGTCACGAGCGGGATGTTGAACGCATCGCAGAACCGGATGAAGCGTGCGGCCTTCACCGACGCACTGATGTCGAGGACGCCCGCCAGCACGGCCGGCTGGTTCGCGACGATGCCGACGCTGTAGCCACCGAGATGCGCGAACCCGACGAGAATGTTGCCCGCGAAATCGCGATGGACCTCCATGAACCGCCCGTCGTCCACGACCCGCCGGATGACGTCGTGCATGTCGTACGGCTTGGTCTCGACGTCGGGGACGATGTCGAGCAGTGCGTCGTCGCGGCGGTCCCGCGGATCGCGTCCCGCTGCCCGCGCGGCGGGCTCATCCAGGTTGTTCGACGGGATGAACTCGAACAGCTCGCGAATGCTCGTCAGGCAGGACGACTTCATCGTCGACAGGTGAAGTGCGAAACGCCCGAGGTCGCGCCGTGCGTGTCGGCCCCGCCCAGCTGCCTCCATCGTCACGTCTTCGTGCGTGACGGTCTTCACGACGTTGGGACCGGTGACGAACATGTACGACGTGCGGCGGACCATGAAGATGAAGTCGGTGATGGCCGGCGAGTACACGGCACCGCCGGCACACGGGCCGAGGATCGCCGAGATCTGCGGGACGACGCCGGACGCCAGCGTGTTGCGAAGGAAGATCTCCGCGTAGCCGCCGAGCGAGACGACGCCTTCCTGGATGCGCGCGCCACCGGAGTCGTTGAGGCCGATGACCGGCGCGCCGTTCCGCATCGCCAGGTCCATGATCTTGCAGATCTTCTCGGCCACCGCCTCGGACAGCGATCCACCGAAGACGGTGAAGTCCTGCGAGAAGACGTAGACCAGCGCGGCCGGCGATGCGACCATAGCCCGTCACGACGCCGTCGCCGTAGATCACCTGATCCTCGAGGCCGAAGTCGGAGGACCGGTGCGTGACAAACCGATCGAGCTCGACGAAGCTGCCTTCGTCGAGGAGCACGTCGAGACGCTCGCGGGCTGAGAGCTTGCCCTTGTCGTGCTGTGCTTGCAGGCGGGCCGCGCCGCCGCCGCTGTTCCGACTCGGCGCGCCGCACCTCCAGGAGTCGGAGCTTCTCCCGCATGGACATAGGAGGAGCGACGCTGCCTCCCGTCTGCTACTCGATCCATCCCTACGTCGTCGTGCTCTGACTCCATCGGCAGCACCTTGGACGGCGTCTCCGGACGCGGCGGCTGCTCGGCCGGAATGTCCGTGACGGCCAGCACGATCCGGCGATGGATCGGATCGACCTCCAGGACGCGCAGGTCGAGGTTCATCCCCTCGTACACGATGTCGGCGGGGCTCTCGACCGGCTTGCCGTTGTTCAGCTGGCTGACCGGGACGAAGCCCTCGATGTCGTTGCCAATGTCGACGACGACGCCCTTGTCCATGAGGCGCACGACCTTGCCGCGCAGCTCCGTGCCGACCGGGTACGTCTCGCCGATCCGGAGCCACGGATCCTCCTCGGCCTGCTTGAGCCCGAGGCTGATGCGCTTGTTGTCGGAGTCGATGTTGAGGATGATCACATCGACCGTGTCACCCTTCTTCACGACTTCCGACGGGTGCTGCACGCGCTTTGTCCACGACATGTCGGAGATGTGGATCAGCCCATCGATACCGGGCTCGATCTCGACGAACGCGCCGAAGCTCGTGAGGTTGCGCACCTTGCCCGAGATCCGCGTGCCGACCGGGTACTTGAGCGGCAGCACGACCCACGGATCCTGCTCGGTCTGCTTCATGCCGAGCGAGATCTTCTCTTCGTTGGGATCGACCTTGAGCACGACTGCTTCGATCGCCTCGCCGATCGACACCAGCTTCGACGGGTGCCGGACGTTGCGCGTCCAGCTCATCTCGCTGATGTGCACCAGGCCTTCGATGCCCGGCTCCAGCTCGATGAAGGCGCCGTAGTTGGTGATCGAGACCACCTTGCCGTGCACGCGCGTGCCGACCGGATACTTGGCCGCGACGTCCTTCCACGGGTAGCTCTGGAGCTGCTTGAGGCCCAGGCTGATGCGCTCGCGCTCCCAGTCGATGTCGAGAACCTTGACCTCGAGCTCCTGGCCAATGTGCACCAGCTCCGAGGGGTGCGAGATCCGCCCCCACGACATGTCCGTGATGTGCAGCAGGCCGTCGACGCCGCCCAGATCGATGAACGCGCCGAAGTCGGTGATGTTCTTGACGACGCCCTTTCGGATCTGATCCTTCTGCAGCTCCTTCATCAGCTTCTCGCGCTTGCCCGCGCGCTCGGCTTCGAGGATCACGCGGCGCGAGACGACGATGTTGCGACGGCGCTTGTTGAGCTTGATGATCTTGAACTCGTACTTCTGGCCGAGCAGCTCGTCGATGTTGGGCACGCGACGGAGCGCGATCTGGGATCCGGGGAGGAATGCGTCGACACCCATGAGGTCCACGACGACGCCGCCCTTGATCTTCTTGACCAGCGTGCCTTCGACCGGCTGGTCGGTCTCGTACGCGACGCGGATGCGCTCCCACACGCGCATGAAGTCGGCTTTCTTCTTCGAAAGGACGACCGCGCCTTCCTGGTCCTCGAGGTGCTCGAGTAGCACCTCGACCTGGTCGCCCGCCTTGAGCTCCGGCAGGTCCTTGAACTCTTCGAGCGGGACGGTGCCCTCGGATTTGAAGCCGATGTCGAGCACGACCATGTTGTCGCGAATACCCTGCACCGTGGCCTTGACGATCTCGCCTTCTTCGATCGAGGCCATCGTGCCCTGGTACAACTCGCTCATCTGCTCGAACTCGAGCTCGTCGGGCAGGTCGCCCTCGTCGTACAGCTCGGGGCGGCGATTCGCGAGCGGGCGCAGTTGCGCCTTCTGGATGTCGCGCTTTTCTCGTGGGGTCAACACACCACCGGCAGTTCATACCGTCGCCGGCGCCAGGGACCGAGTCGGACGGTGTCGAGCTCTGACATATCGGTGAGCAATTCTCCTCACGACTCGCGGATTGATCGCTTGCCGCGTCAAGGCAAAGGGTGGGGAATCACACAGGGCCGCTGGCGAGCGGCCCTCGCGGATTCCTGCACGGCAGCCAATGGGCAGCCGGCCGGGCAATAGATGTTTCGGGAACCAGGGAAGCTAGCGCGGTACTAGCGACACGTCAATGGAAACTGTGGTGGGACTATGGGTTAGGACGGATCCGTGAACGGCTCCCGGTCGCCACGCGACAGTTGCGTCGAGTAGCGCGACGATCCGATCCACCTGCTCCCTTGGGTCAGCAGGGTCGTGTCGATCAGCATCGCGTCTCGGGCCTGGGCCGTCTGCGTCGCGTCCTGGGCGTCGCGTTGCACCAGACGGTCGGTTTCTTCGGCGATCTCGGCGTCGGTGGGGCGGCGACCGAGTCGCTCGGTCAGGCGCCGCCGGGCTCGCTCCCATGGATCGGCTACGAGAAAGACCTTGAGCGTGGCGTGCGGAAAGACGACGGTGCCAATGTCGCGCCCATCCACCACGAGATCGTGGTCCCGGGCCAGGCCGCGGACCGTTTCGTTGACCCATCGCCGGACCGCCGGCATCTGCGCCACCCGTGAGACGCACCGAGTGACGTCGGTCCCTCGGATCTCCGCGTCGGCCTCGAGGCCAGCGATCGTCGGGGCAAAGGCCGTCGGACCGGCGACAATGGAGACCAGGCGCGCCGCCGTGACCACCGACGCCTCGGTCCATTTCGCTGCGTTGGGCTCAACCCGGAGCTGCGCGGCGGTGGCCGCACGATACAGCGCCCCAGAGTCGACGTGACGCAGACCGACGCGCTCAGCGACGCACAACGCTGTCGACGACTTGCCGGAGGCGGCCGGGCCGTCGATCGCGATGACGACGTGGCCGAACGGGTCGCCTCCCATCGGGCTGGTCATACGGCTACACGCGCGAGATCGTCCCAGTACCCCGGATACGATACGTCGACGCAGCTCGGATCATCGATCGTGATGTCGCTGTCCGCCAGCATGGACAGGACGCCGAACGCCATGGCGATTCGATGGTCGCCATACGTCCGCACGGCGCCTCGGCAACGGTCGATCAGTCCCGACGACGCGCAGACCGTCGGCGAGCTCCTCCGCCTCGACACCGATCGAACGCAGGTTCGCGACAGTGACTGCGATCCGATCGCTCTCCTTGACGCGCAACTCCTGCGCTCCTGTGATCAGCGTCTCCCCCACTGCACGTGCACCTATGCACGCCACCAGCGGCAGCTCGTCGATCATCGTCGGCACCTGATCGGCGCCGATCGTGACGCCGCGCAACGAACCTGGACGCACGGTGTAGGCGGTCGTGACTTCTCCGACCTCCGTCTCACCTTCCGGATCGGCCCGCACCACTGCGCCCGCCGACGCCAGCACACGAAAGAAGCCATCGCGAGTCGGACTCGCCAGCACGTGTGGCAGGTGCAGTGATCCACTCGGCGCGAGCGCCGCCAACGCGCCGAAGAATGCTGCCGACGATGGATCGCCGGGAACCTCGAGGGCAAAAGATCGGAGCGCGCGCGGCGGGTCGAGCGAGACGCCGTCCGAATCGCGCGCGATGCGGCCGCCGAGCGCTTCCAGGAACCGTTCGGTGTGATCACGGGAGGCGTGGCTGGCCCGGATCGTCACCGACACGCCTCCTACCATCCCGGCAAGTAGAATGGCGCTCTTCACCTGGGCACTCGCGGTGTCGTTGAGCCAATTGATCGAGCGGAGTGGGGCACCGCGGACAACCATCGGCAGCGTATCGTCGTGGTCGAACACCACGCGTGCACCCATGGCCGCGAGCGGCCGGGCCACGCGGCCCATGGGCCGCCGGCTGAGGCTCGCATCGCCCTCGAAGCGGCTCTCGAAGCTGTGGCCCGCGCAGACGCCGGCCATGAGGCGGGTGGTCGTGCCGCTGTTGCCGCAATCGAGAGCTCGGACCGGAGCGCGAAGGCCTCTGAGCCCTCGCCCCTCGATCACGAGCGCGCCATTGGCCTCTGCTGACCCGAGCGCCGGCGGCATCTCGACTCCGAGCGCGGCGAGCACAGCGGCGGTCGACCGCACGTCCGCCGAGTCGAGGATGCCCCGAATCTTGGAGCGGCCGTCCGCGAGTGCGGCGAAGATGAGCGCACGATGCGAGACGGACTTGTCGCCGGGCACGCGCACCACGCCCGAAACTCCATTCCGGAGGCGAGGAGCCATGGCGGCAAAACTAGTGGGGGACGGGGGACCGGTGGCTAGGACGGTGGCTAGTGACTGGTGGCTGGTGAACCAACGTTGGAGCTGGTAACTCGTCGGTGTGCCGGCCTCCAGGTTCGTCCACTAGCCGCCAGTCACCGGTCACGAGCCATTAAGCACATGTATTGCTCCCAGCCGTAGCTGTTGACGGCTCCCAGCCGTAGCTGTTGACCGAAGGACTTCGCCATAACCGCGCAAGCCATCCCTGCGCGAAGTCCTTCCGACATAGCCCAGTTCACGGCGCGCGGCGGCGTCATTGACGTTGAATTCCCGCCCGATCATGCGAATCATCGAACGGGAAATCGGCGGGTCGCCTTCCTTGCGAGTGACGGCCCAGACCGCGTCCATCAACCGGCCCAGAGTCACTAGGAGCCAGTAGGGCATCGAACGCAGTTTCTCGATGGACAAGCCCTGAACGCCCGCGAGCGAAGCAACAAATTCTCGAAATGTCAGCTTTTCCTGATCGGTAATGAAGAAGGCGCGCCCGCCCTCGCCACGTTCCAACGCGCATTGGACGGCCTCAACGACATTGTCCACATGACAGGTGGCGAAGGCATAGTCCCCACGGTCGATGAAGAAGAACTGCCCCGAGGCGATTGCCTTTGGAAGCGCCCGACTGAACGGGTCGCCAGGTCCCCAGAGTGCCGGCGGGCGAAGTGCGAGGGTGCGGAAGCCCGGCTTGTTGGCCGCCAGCACGACCGTCTCGGCCTGGGCCTTGCTCGCTAGGTAGGCAGAGAAGTGGTTCGGGAACGTCGATGCGTTTTCGTCTGCATCGCGGATGGGCGTACCTGCATCGTCCATGATGACTCCCGCCGCGCTTATATGGACGAAAACCCTCGCCCCGGCCTTTTCGGCCGAGGCCAGAAGCCTGGCGGTACCATTGACATTGGTACGGAAGAACGGCTCGCGTGGCCCGGAGAACCGGAACAACGCCGCCGTGTGCACGACGGCATCAACCGCAGGCAACGACAGTGGCGAGCTACTTTCTAGATCGCCGTCGACGGGGGAGGCGCCCAACGCCCGAAGCTTCGCGTGGGACGACGCCGAGCGCGTGAGAGCAAACACCTGATGGCCATTCCCCGCGAGCTTCGGGATCAGACGGCCTCCGAGAAGGCCGGTACCTCCGGTAACAAGAATTCTCATGACGATGGGCCTCTCGATTCCGCGGTCAAGATGGTTTGGATAGCGTTCTCACGAATGCCTTCAAGAACGGCAGGCGTGGGCGGTGCGGTGTTGCGAAGCGGTGCCGTTACGTAGAGCAGAGACGCAGCGTTCGCCGACGCCCACATCAGATCCGCCGCCGCCTCGACCGTAGGATCGAGCCTCCCCTGCGCGCCGATGGTTGCGAGACGTTCGATCAGGAGCGCGAAGGCTTGTTGAGCCGCGGGTATCTGGGCGCCCTGGAGGACACGGCCCATCATCGCTGCGTAAAGTCGGGGGCGCGCCGCGGCGAAACGCACGTAGTCGTCCCACCCCTCTCGCAGGGCCGTGATCGGGTCGGAGGACTGCACCGCCGCCTTCTTGCTTGCGAGAAACTGCGCAAACGCCGCTGTCATGGCGGCACTCAGCAGGCCATCAGCGCTGCCGTAGTGGTGGTAGAGCGTGGGGGCAGTGACGTGTGCGATTGCGCAAACAGCCCGCGTCGAGAACTGAGCCTCACCCTCGTCCTCGAGAATCTTCAAAGCGGCAGTGAGCAAGGTGGCGCGTGCGTCCATGATGCCAATATAGCACCGCTACATTGACTTGTATAGCGGTGCTATATCACGGTGGTGCTATCGCGCAGCGCGAGGACCCTTCATTGACTACGCGGGGTGCGGAGATTAGCTTCCCGGATACCGAACAGATGCCGAAGCACCCTGCGAAGCGACACCCCGACCCCGCGAGTCGGTCCCCCCGGCGCGTGCGCGTAACGGCTCTCAATCCACAAACGCGATGTGGCCTGGGAACGACGGTCGAGCAGCTCTACCGGGTCGAAGAGCGCGTACCAGACGGACGGGTCGTGCACCTGGTGTTCAACGATCGACACGGCTGGTACTGTCTGCACGGTCCGGCCTGTCCGGCAGTGACCGACGTTCGGCGGCACCTCGGCCCGGCGGGGCGGCGCCCCGCGGCTCTGGTGCCCACTAGACGGGCGCGGGGCGCCTGAGGGTTCACCCCCCTTACGGCCCCCCGCATTGGAGACGTGACTGGCGTCCGAGCGACGCCGCCCAAGACGGAGTACCGAACATGATTTCGACGTATGACACCCCCCTGCTCGACCGATCGGGCGCCTGGGCGCATCTCCGCCGCACCGCTTCCGGCGGGCGTGATCGCGTGGCGTCAGGATGGCAAACCGGTCACGCGCGACGGCCGCACAGTGGCGCGCTTCGTCGCGTACATTGAGGCCAACACCGTCCGGGAACGACTCGACGCCGTCGTCCCCGGGGAGTGGGACCTAACGCTCGAGCTGCTGCCACCCCTTGCCAGCGCCTCAGACGACGCGGAGGGCACCGGATGCTCCTTCAAGGCCCGCCTGCAGATCTTGGGCGTGATTCGGGAGGACGTTGGTACCGGGCGCGATTACAAGCAGGCCGCCACCGATGCGTTCAAGCGCGCCGCGGTCCGGTTTGGGATCGGCCACGAGCTGTACGCATTCGAGCCTAACTGGGTGCCCATGGACGGAGACAGCAGATCCGCGAGACCACTCGAGGACCCCCAGGCTGTCTACGCCCGGCAGTATCAGGCGCCAGCCACCGAACTGTCGGACGCCAATGCAGCGCGACCACGGCGAAGCGCGCCATCCGCCCGCGGGCTCGACTCGGATGAGCGATCTGCGGCGAACGCCGGCGGTGCGTCCTTCGAGGAGGATATCCCGAGCTGTCCGAAGTGCGGTGGGCGCATGTGGGACAATCGACACACCAAGCGCAACCCCAAGGCACCCGACTTCCGGTGTCGAGATCGAGGCTGCGATGGCGTCGTGTGGCCGCAGCGGTCAGGCCCTGGGTCTAGCCTCGGCGCCGAGACGGTTCGCGTCGTGACCGCCCCTCTCGCCGCGGACGACATCCCCTTCTAGCTTTGTCGCTCATGCGCAAGGCGATCCAGCTGCTGCTCACAGTGTCGGTGGAAGGAGACGACGAGCCCGGACACGACTTCAGCCGCCGCGCGATCGCCGCCGTCCGCGATGCAGTCAAGGTGGGGCGTTCACGGCACCCCGACCTCACCATTACAGTGCAGAAAGCGGTCGAAGAACCTGAGGGGTAGGGGGTAACGGCTGGCGGGCAAGGGGTACCCGATACCCTCGTCCCTTCGCCCTAGAACTGCGGCTCGATGATCGCGAACCGCAACGTGCCGTCGGGATCGGTGTGGGGGACGAAGACGCGATGCGTCGTCGGGTCGAGGACCAGCGCTGTCGCGCCAACGACGCGCGGATCCGAGATGGTTTGCGCGATCACGTAGTGCTCGGGGTCCTGCTCGTGGATCACGAGCACGCCCTGCCCCCCTTCCGGAACGAACAGCAGGCCGGCGCCCGCATCGAACGCCATCTCCCTGGGATGGCCACTGGTCGCGAGCTGACCCGAGATGTGGCCGTCGGTCAGTGACATGACGACCACCGCGGAATCACAACCCAGGAAGAGGCGATCGTGCACGTTGTCGATCGAGACCGCGGTCGGTTGCTTGCACGACGGTACGGGGCGCCCGCTGACAACCTTCATCTTCTCGGCATCGAACTTCAGGACACTGTCACGACTCGGGACCGTCAGATAGACGAAGCCGCGCCTGTCCGATGCGCCCCCGGCTGCCGCGGCCGGCAATGCAATCTCTCCGACAATGGTCGCCGTCAGACGGACCGCCGGGAGACGCCGGATGACCGTGTCCCTCTTCGAATTTATGGCCGTGGGGGCCGTCCCCATGCCGCCCATCCCTCCGCGACGCCGTTGCATCACGGGCATCATGGGGATGCTGGGCGCCAGGTTCACGATCTGCACCGTGTCACTCAGGAGCAATGCACGTCGCGTTGCAGGATCGTACGCGATCGCGTCGCCGTGTACGGGCATGTGCTCGCCGACGGCGCCGGTAGTCGGATTGAAGACGACGCCAGTGTTGGTCAGACCGCGCTCGTCTTCCGCAGCTACGAGATATTCCGTCCCCGGCGTGCTGTCGGCGATGTGGCCGATGATTCGGTTCTGGTCGATGTCGATGATGGCGCCGCCCGCACCGTACAGCCGGCGATTCACCACGTCGATGTCGTACCACCGGCCGACCACATGGCCAACGACCGTCGAATCGGCAACAGCGTAGGTGGGGACCTGACTTGCGCCTGCTTGGGCTCGGAGGACACCGCCAGCCGATAGGCCGCATACAACCAGTGCGGCGCCTACGAGGGCTCGGCGAGACAGACAGACCATTGGCGACTCGGTCGTGAGTAATGATCGATGAGGCAGCCGCATGCGCCCAATCCCCTGCGCGTGACCTGCCTGAGTGGTTCTACCCCAAAATACCTACTTGGTCCGAGGCGGTCGTGCACCTCGCACGAACAGGTGGAACGATTGACCGGTCGGAATCGTGACGATCCGCGCAGGCCCTGCCGGGTGGCAAACATCCTCGCCCGTCACCATCATCTTCCTGGCGCCGGGCGATCGCTCAGGATCACCCGGGGCGCGACTTGACGCCCGGAGGCGGAAATGAGAGTGCGTGGTCGATCGGTTATGTGTCCCGCGGGGCTCGCTTTCCTCGGCGTCCTGACCCTGTCAGCCCCGGGCTTCAGTCAGGCCGCCCCGGGCCTCGCGACTGATGCGCCCCCAGGGATCCTGCCAGGGGTGAAGATTGGCGGAAGTCCCAACGTTCATCTCGTGGGCCACGTCCCACTCGGTGGCTATGACGCCGCCAACGATGACGAGATCGAGCAGGACCCGGGACGGCCGTATGCCTACGTATCGATGGGCGATGTGCACGCCGGTTTCGCCATCATCGATCTCCACGATCTCAGCAATGTGAAGCTCTTGTACCGGTGGACCATCGAGAATCCGGCGCTCCACAAGACCATTCTCGGCGCCACGGACGGCAAGTATTTCAAGATCAACGGCCGGTACTACTACGAGCAGACGTTCCAGTTCACCCAAGGCTCACCCGACGATGACTTGGGAGCGATCGTCGTCGACGTGACTGGGCTGCCCGATACGAACAAGATCAAGGTCGTCGCTCGGATTCGTGAGCCGAAGTACCCCGGTGGTTTCCACAATAGCTACGTCTATCGCCACTCCGATGGCCATACATATCTCGTCGTGACGGTCGACGGACCCCATGCTGAGATCTACGACCTGGCTAAGGTCCTGGCGGGCGGCGACCCGACGCAATGGATGATCGGCGAGATCCCCGTGCCCGAGACGCAGACCAACACGCGCTTCGGCCGGTTCGGGTACCACGATTTCTACATTGGCTACGACCCTGCGACGCACCAGGACAAGTTCTATGGCGCCGGTCGGGGTGGATACTACGTCTACGACATCACAAATATTTCGCAGCCCAAGCTCCTCACGTCGATCACAGGGTCGGCCGGCATTGAGTTCGGCCACACGTTCACGCCGACGCCCGACGGTAAGTTCGCCGTCACCGAGACCGAATACACGTACGCGCCGCTTCGCATTCTCGATCTCCAACCCGGTCTCGAGGGTAAGGTGCAGACGATCAGTCGTCCGATCGGCGCTTGGAACGCTGACTGGCGCGACCTGGCCCACAACCACGAGGTGCGCTGGCCCTTCGTGTTCGTCTCGGCCTACGAAGACGGGCTCCAGGTGTTCAGCATGTACGACCCGACCCATCCGGTGACCGTGGGCTGGTACTACACGTGTCAGTGCGCCCACGAGATCGATCCCTGGGGATCGGACCGCTGGGGCGTCGAGCAGGGCGCCTTCGGCATCGATGTGCGGAATCGCGATGGCCTCATCATGATCAGCGACTCCGACACGGGCGCGTGGTTCTTCAAGATGGACGGCTTCGATGGTTGGAATGGGCACGATTGGGGGATGCCCAACATCTCCAGCGTGCAGGACTACGACCACGGCCCCGAAGGCGCGACACCGTCCGGACCGGGTAAGCCGGCTGCCTAAAGCGGGCGGCGCAGCCCTCAGACCAGAGAGGAGAAAGGAGACCGAGGCGCGGCATCGTGGTGCACAGGCCATCCAAATCGCCCACGCTCTGTATCTCCTTTCTCCTTTCTGATTCGCGCCTCTCTATTCTTGGCCGCTGTGCGGCCAAGAATTGGGGGATGCCCAACATCTCCAGCGTGCAGGACTACGACCACGGCCCCGAAGGCGCGACACCGTCCGGACCGGGTAAGCCGGCTGCGTGAGGCCGGCCGCGCCAGCGGCCGTCGTGACGGGCGGCCGACGCCGCGAGTCGTAGGGGCGACGCCATGCGTCGCCCTTTGCCTCCCCAGTCAGCCAACCAGTTCATTGCGATGAGCGATCACGACGGACGCAAGCCGGGCAGCTTCGATCCGCGGACGTGGGAAGCCATCCCGCGGTACGACCCGGGCAACCCGCCGGACAAGAGCCGCCCCCGGCCGGTACTTCACACCGCCGGCGTGCACGATGGGCAGGGACGCCAGCGGTGCGTGCGCTGCGGGTGCGCGCTGCCGGTCGCGTCCCCGCCCCATGCCCCCGGCACAGTGATCACGATCGGTGAAGGCAAGGGCTACGACAGCGTCATGTGCTCGCCGCCGGTGCCGAAGGGCTAGCTTGCCGGGATGCCAGAGATCCTGCCTGTCAATTACCGCACCGACATCCTGCCAGAGTACCGGGAGACCCCGGTTGGGCTCTTGCTGGAGTACCACAACCTGGATCGGGCGCTGGGATCGGGCCCGGGGCGGCAACTGCTCATCGGGATGTGCATGGACAGCCGCAAGGCGCTGCGCATTCCCCACGACTTCGCGTTCGTGCTTCGTACCGCTGGCGCAAACATGCGAGATAACGAGTTCCGTATCTCGTTCGCGATCGCGATCGGCGGCATCCGCACAATCGTCCTCATCGCCCATACCGACTGTGGCATGGCGCGAGTCGCACGACTGCACGACCAGTTCGTGAACGGACTCGTCGAGTACGCGGGCTGGGATCGGGCGCGTGCCGAGAAGCATTACGCTGACAGCGTCCCGAAATTCGCGATCGACGACGAGATCGCTTTCGTGCTACGTGAGGCGGCGCGGTTGAGAAAGCTCTATCCCAAAATCGCGGTGGTGCCCCTGCTCTACCGCGTCGAGGACGACCTCCTATACCAGGTGCGGGAGTAGCCTACCGGAAAGAGGGTGTCCGCCCCTGCCAGGAAACGGTCGACCATGTAGTACTCAGTGGCGTCGCGCGCATGGATTGCCGCTCGCTCATTCCAGCTGGCGCGATTGATCGCCGAGAGTTCCGTCATCACAGTCTCCGGCGTACCTGTGACCAGGGAGCAGCCCGACTCCCTCTGGGAAGTGCATCGTAATTTCGCGCAAGGCTCGCCCCACGCGCGGTAGGTCTGCAGTGGCAACTCGAGGCACGATGGAGACCGGCTGTCGAGGCCGCCCCTTCAGTGCGACCCTTGGCTACCCACGCATCTGCCCGTATTCCGCCTGGCGCCCACGCGCCGTAATTTCGCACACCTTTCGTCTTCAGGAGCGATGCATGATCGTGTTGCGCTCGGGCCGGGCTGTGGAGATCCGTCCGGCTGTTCGTTCGATGGCGCCACTGCTGGCGGCCATACTCGTGGGGCTCGCCGGCTGCGGACATGGCGACCACTCACCGCTCACCTTCGCGATCTCCTTCCCGACAGAACGCAGCGCGCAGCCCCTGGACGGCCGCGTGCTTCTGTTCATCTCTGATGACAGCACCAAGGAGCCGCGATTCCAGACGGATGAATACCGGGCGAATACCACACGTCCGATCTTCGGGATCGACGTCGATAGCCTGGCGCCCGGACAGGCGGCTGTCATCAGCGACACGGTCTTCGGGTTCCCGGCGCGCAGCATTAAGGACATCCCAGCGGGCGATTACTGGGTGCAGGCACTATTTAATCGCTTCGAGACGTTCCATCGGAGCGACGGCAAGACGGTGAAGCTGCCCCCGGATATGGGGGAGGGACAACATTGGGCCACAAAGCCTGGCAATTTTTACAGCAAGCCGGCGAAGGTGCACATCGACCCATCGAGCGGGACTCCCATTACGATCTCGATGGATCAGGTGAACCCCCCGATCACGCCGCCCCAGGACACGAAACAGGTCAAGTACGTCAAGTTCCAGAGCGACCGATTGACCAAGTTTTGGGGTCGCCCGATGTACATGGACGCGATCGTCCTGCTCCCCTATGGGTGGGACACACACCCCAAGGCCCATTACCCGGTCCTGATCCATCACGGCCACTTCCCCAAGGACATGGCGAGCGACGGCTGGCGAGAGACACCGCCGGACGCGAACGCCACCGGGCGGCAGCGCGACCTCCAGCAACTGGCATATCAGTTCTACAAAGACTGGAACGGGCCGCATTTCCCGCGGATGATCCACGTGCTGATCCAGCACCCGACGCCGTATTTCGACGACTCGTACGCTGTGAACTCTGCGAACAACGGCCCGTATGGCGATGCGATCACCTACGAGCTGATCCCCTACATCGAGAAGCAGTATCGCGGCATCGGCCAGGGCTGGGCCCGCGTCATGACCGGCGGCTCAACGGGAGGCTGGGAGACCCTGGGCGTGCAGGTGATGTACCCGGATGACTACAACGGGGCGTGGGCGCTGTGTCCGGACCCGGTCGACTTCAGAGCTTATCGATCCGTGAACATTTACGACGAGCACAACGCTTACTATTACGAAGACAACCCCTGGAAGCACACGTTCAAGCCGGGATACCGAGACTCGCTCGACCATCTTTACTCCACATTCATGGATCGCAACCAGGTCGAGCTCGCCATTGGCGGCGTGCACGGACGCTCCGGGGGACAGCACGACGCGTGGGAGTCGGTCTTCGGACCAGTCGGCGACGACGGGTACTTCAAACCGCTCTTCGATCGTATCACCGGTCAGATCGATCCGACCGTCGCGCAGTACTGGAAGGATCACTACGACCTGCGAAACATCATGGAACGGGACTGGGCCAAACTCGGCCCGAAGCTCCACGGAAAGATCCACATCACGAGTGGGAAGATGGACAACGGCTTCCTGAACAACGCCGTGTACTATCTCGAAGACTTCCTCAAGTCGGCGAAGAACCCGACCGCCGACGCCGAGGTTATTTACGGCGATCGTCGGGAGCACTGCTTCACGGGTGACATGACGCACCCGAACTGGTACGGCAGCCGCACGGTGCATCAGCGCTATATGCCGGCGATGGCCGCGTGGATGATCAAGACGGCACCGAAAGGAGCCGACATCACGAGCTGGCGGTACTGAGCAACTGTCGAGGGTGCTGCTACCGCGTGCACCGCCGGTAGCAGCACCGCAGTGCTCTCACCGCGCCGCTACGTTTACACGTGGGAATGAAGGAGCGCGGGTCATGTGGTGCAACTTCGAGCTAGCCAGCCGCCGGCGATACCTTGGCATCGCGTGGCACCCCGGCACCCGGAGGGGTCTGTGAGCCAACGCCTGCGGTGTTGGTCCCGCCAGACGCCTTGGGCCGCAGCGCTGCTCGTCCTCACCGTGTCCGGCGTGCATGCGCAATCCGTCGCCGATAGCGCTCCCCCCCGAGGCGGGACAAGTGCCGCCCAAGCACCAATGGGCCCGACAGGGTCGCGGCCTGGTAGCATCACGGTAACCGGGCATGTGGTCCGGCAGGACGGCGTACCGATCCCCCATGTGTCGGTCAGCCTTTTCGGGACACACGACACCACCGTGACCCGCGATGATGGTGGGTTCGCGCTGCACCCATCTCAACCCGGCGTGTATATGATCGGCGCGCGCGGAGTCGGTCTCCGGGAGAAGCGGTTCGCCATCTCCCTCGCTCGCGGTGCAACGCAGGACGTGACGGTCACAATGGTCCCCTTCGTGCCAATGCTGCCGAAGGTGGTGACGACGGCTGAAGAGCGCGCCGCGTACGCAAGTGTGGGGTTCGACCAGCGGAGGCGCATGGGGGTGGGCCAGTTCCTCACCTACGAGCAGATCTTGCGCAGGCATGCGAGCAGCTTCACTCAACTCCTGCAGGGCATGCGGGGTATCGGCCTGTCGCAGGGTCCGCTGCAATCCCACGCGACCGGGACGGGTGTAACCGGCACGGGTGGCGTCGGGAGCTGCGTGTCGTACGTGATCGACGGCAGCCCGCAGGAGCAGTTGACCACGCGAGTCGAAGGGACGAACACGACGGAGTCCGAGTCGCCGGACAACCTGATCGACGTGTCGCAGCTCGGGGCGGTGGAGGTGTACAGCGCGGCCGAGCGCCCGGCCGGCTTTGGCGCAATGCAAAGTCCGCCCCCGCCGCCCCCTGACAACAGGGGGGAGGAGTCTGGGAACCAGGGGAACCAGAACGCCACTGGCCAGATGATGACACCCAACTCTTCGGGCAATCAGACCTATATGCCCTCCCAACCTTGCAGCCTCGTCATGGTGTGGACCCGCTCACATTCGTCGCTGCCTGATCCGAGCGCCATCACGACGCCCGATGTCTCGACGCAGAAGACGGCGCCGCACGACATGACACGAGGACTGCCGTCGTTCGGTCGGGATGCCTCGTGCACCGCGCAAGCTGCCACGGATACCGTCGACTTGCTCGTTTACGCGAGCGTGCAGGGGACGGCTCCGCGGGCGATGTCCGATGTAGACTGGGCTGCGTACAAGGACCAGGTGCTCGCGGGGCTCGTGCGGTGGTCGGATCTGCCGAGCGAACTCCTGTTGCCCACCCTTTCGCGCCCCGCTGAGCGTGGGGCGGCGCGTGGCATCCCGGCAGTCGACCCGCGCGGCGCGTGGGATGTCGCACCGACGTTCTCGACGGTGCTCGTTCTCACGCTCGACACCGCCGGAGCGCTCAAAGACGTGCAGGTCGCGGTGTCCTCGCTGTCAGGCGGCGCCGACACGAGCGCCATCGCGATGGTCGAGGAGGCCGCAGCGGGCCACGCTTTCCCGCGCTTGCCGGGATCGACGATCGGGTCGGACTCGGTCCCGCTCTACCTGATCGTAGAGTCTTCGGAGCCTATAGCAGGCTCACAGGCGGCGGTGCTCGGTCAGCTCGAGGTCCCCGAGTGGCGGCTCACGCGGCCAGCGCATTTGCGTTCTGGCCTGCCGAAATCCGAACACCGACACGGCGCACCGAGTGACAGTGTCACCGTGACATTGGTCGTCGATTCCAGCGGCACCGTCGCCAAAGGTACGGCCCGGTTTGAAGTGACGGACCGAACCGATGTCGCGCCAGAAGGTGCGTACGAAGCCCGCGTCCTTCAGGCGCTACCCGCGTTGCGGTTCGAGCCAGCCTCAATCGGCTCGTGTCACGTGAACACGGTTGTCACGGAATCCTTTGCGACGGCGGACATGGGGGGCTAGGGGCCAGCTTCATACAACTGCCGCAGCTCACACTCGCCGTCGCCCGCGACCTGCAGGAAGTTCTTCGTGAGCTCGATGGCCTCGGCTTTGGACTTGGCTTCGATGAGCGCGAAGCCGCCGACTACCTCTTTGGCCTCCGTCAACGGGCCGTCCGTCACCGTCGTCTTGCCGCCGGACTTGCGGACCCGTGCCCCCAGAGCGGTCGGCAGGCACCCTTCCGTGGCGATGAGCCAGCCAGCCTTCATGCCGGCCTCGATCAGCTTGCCCATGGACGCCATCTCTTCCTGCGACGGGGGACTCTTTCGCTCGGGCGTCTTGTAGATGCTGAGATACCGCATGGTGGTCTCTCCTGATCTTAGGGTTGTCCCGCCAGCCTCAGCTCGTCGCCGGCGGTCTGCCATTCGGGTCCAATTTCGTGCTCTCCTTGGTACGTCGCACGGGAGACCTGAAAATCGACAACCGGGCCGATTTCGCCGACATTTCGCAAGCCGGGGCTGCGGCGCCGCAGCGCGACGAGGATCAGGCGCTCATCGCGCATTCCCAACTGGCGACGACCGCTTCCGCACCATCCTGGCGCTCGTGTACGTGAGCTACACAGTCCGTGGTCCCCGACGTCCGCACGCGTGGTCGCGCATTGGTCCTGTTGCAGCAGTGGCTTCTGGGGCACGTACCTGCAACTGCACTCCTCGTGGCAGCCCTTCGCCCAGTTCGAGTACTCGGTGATCATCCACGAGCCCAACGCCGCCATGATCGCAGTCGGAGCTCTGTACAGCTTTGGAGGTCACGGGGGTGGGACCAGATAGGTGCAGGTCACAGGGGCGGTGCCCGCTCCGCCCATGAATGGGCGCCGGGCGCACCCCAGTAGTCGCTTACGCGGTCCGTAGAACTTCCGCGGTCAACTCCGTCCATCCCGTGACGGGCGGCACGCCGCTTGCCCGCGCAGCCATCGCGAGCCGCAGAGCGCAGCGCGAGTCAGGCTGCGATGCGCACATCCGATGGTGACGAGAGTGCCAATCTCAAACAGCAACGCCGCGAGTGGAGTCGTGCGTACGCATGCGCGCACAAGTGAGCGCGATCGCACACTTCACCGACGTCCGTCCCGCGCGGCTGTGCACACGTGGGGGCTGCTCCCACCACCCATGACGCGGGCGACCGGTATCGCCATCGGCCTGGTGATCGCCGCCGTGTCATGCAAAGGGAACCCCACCCCGATGCTGCATGCGGCGAACGGCGAGGCGTCGCCGTCGAGTGGAGCGGCGCCTGCAAACGCACCCGCACCAGGAGATTGGCCTTTTCCCGGCCGCGATGCGCAGGGGACGCGGTACAGTCCGCTCACACAGATCACGTCCGAGAACGCGAAGGACCTCAGAGTCGCCTGGACCTTCTCCACGGGCTACGCGAGAGGCTTCGAAGGACAGCCGCTCGTGGTGCACAACACCATGTACGTCGTGTCCCCGTATCCCAACACCGTGTTTGCTCTGGACCTCACGCAGAAGGGCGGCCCGGTGAAGTGGGTCTACAAACCGCCGACCGCCGCTGCGTCACAGGGTGAGGCGTGCTGCGACGTCGTCAACCGTGGCGCTTCCTACGGCGACGGCAAGGTGGTGTTCAATCGCCTCGACGACCACACGGTGGCCATCGACGCGACCACTGGGAAGACGGCGTGGGACACGAAGCTCGACTCGATTCAGGAAGGGGCAACGATGACAATGGCCCCTCTCATTGTGGGACACGTTGTCCTCGTGGGCAATAGCGGTGCAGAGCTCGGCGTGCGGGGATGGATTGCCGGGCTGGACCTCTCAAGCGGCAAAGTCCTTTGGCGCGCATACAATACCGGGCCCGACTCCCTCGTGAGGATCGGACCCGCGTTCAAGCCATTCTACCCACAGTACAAGGGAACGAATCTGGGGGTGTCGACCTGGCCAGCCGACCAGTGGAAACTCGGTGGGGGGACGGTGTGGGGATGGGTCACGTACGATCCGGAGCTGAACGAGATCTACTATGGTAGTGCCAACCCCGGCGTTTGGAACCCCGACATGCGGCCCGGCGACAACATGTGGGGCGCCACGATCTTCGCGCGGGATCCGACCACCGGTGATGCCCGGTGGGCCTACCAGACCACACCGCACGACTCCTGGGACTACGACGGCGTCAACGAGTCGATTCCCGTGGACATTACGATCAATGGGCAACCACGGAAGGTCGTGGTCCATTTCGATCGCAACGGGTTTGCGTACACGATCGACCGCCAAACGGGGGAGGTCCTCGTCGCCCAACCGTTCCAGGACGTGAACTGGGCGACCGGGGTCGACCTCAAGACGGGCCGGCCTGACCGCGTCGCATCGAAGGAGACCCACCAGGGCGTCAACACCACGGACATCTGCCCCTCGTCGACCGGTGCGCGCGATCAACAGCCGGCGGCATTCTCGCCTCAGACCAATCTGTTCTATACGCCGTCGACGAAGCTCTGCATGGATTACGCGGGATTCAAAGCCAGCTACATCGCGGGCACGCCGTACCTGGGAGCGGATGTGCGTATGTACGCCGAGCCCGGCAAGTGGGACCACCGAGGCGACTTCATCGCCTGGGATGCCGCCACTGGCAAAGCCGTCTGGGACATACCGGAGCGATTCCCGGTATGGAGCGGGCCTGTGGTTACAGCGACGAATGTGGTCTTCTACGGCACCATGGACGGATGGTTTCGCGCCGTCGACGCCAAGACCGGCAAAGTCCTCTGGCAGTTCAAGTGCGGATCCGGCATTGTCGGAAACCCGATGACGTTCCAGGGGCCCGACGGCAAGCAATATGTCGCTGTCTACTCTGGAATCGGAGGCTGGGCGGGCGCCATTGCACTCGGTCTCTCTGCGAGTGACCCGACAGCTGCGCTCGGCGCTACGGGTGCAATGCCCGATCTCCCGAGCTATACGGCGCCGGGGGGTACCGTGTACGTCTTCTCCCTTTGAATGGGTCACGCCGTGCTGCGCACACCCACTCGAGCGACCGCAGCAGTCCTGGGCGTTCTGCTCATCGCCACGCCGGTACGCGGCCAAGGCGGCGCTCACGGCGACGCGCTGGGCAACGCCATGGGGTCGAGGCCCCGCTCCGTGCCGACCGCCGACCGCCATGCCCTCCGGGTGTGCGCCGATCCGAACAACATGCCCTTCTCCAACCGCGCGCGTGAGGGCTTCGAGAATCGGATTGCCGATATCCTCGGAGCCGACCTTGGCGAGCCTGTGACCTATACGTGGTGGCCACAGCGGCGCGGGTTCATTCGCAACACGCTCGGCGCAGGCCTATGCGATGTGGTGATCGGCATCGTCGCCGGCGACGAACAGGTGAGCACGACGGCTCCCTACTACACATCGACGTACGTCTTCGTGACCCGGCGAAGTGAAGCGCATCCGGTCACCTCGTTCGACGACCCGCGCCTGCGCTCCCTGCGCATCGGCGTCCACGTGATCGGAGACGACTACAATAGCCTGCCGCCGGGAGTGGCACTCGCGCGCCGGGGCCTCATCCACAACGTCGTTGGCTACAGCATCTACGGAAACTATGCCGAGCCAAGTCCGCCGTCGAAACTCATCGAGGCGGTCGCGCACCGAGATATCGACGTGGCGATCGCGTGGGGTCCCCTTGCCAGCTACTACGCGCAACGATCCCCGGTACCCCTGACGATCACCTCGGTCCGCACACGGTACGCGACACCAGGTATTCCGTTCGAGTATGCGATCGCGGCCGGCGTGCGCCATGGTGACGCGGCCCTTCGAGCCCGACTGGATCGCGCGTTGACGCGGCATCACGCAACGATCCAGGGAATCCTCGAGCGCTACGGAGTCCCGACAGTGTCGTCCTCGGTAGGCTCAATGTCCGCCGTCGCGGCGCACGGGACGACGCCGTGCCGCGCGAGCACGGCGAAGCGGACATGCACGTGAATGGCCTGAATAGAGAGAGAGGCCGGTCGAGCACCCGGCATAGCCGGGTCGGATGGGTCGCGAGCGCGGCGGCAATCGTGGTCACGCTAGCGTGTCAGCGCGTCGACCAGCCGAGCCTGCGAGCCGCTGAACAGGGGCCGACGGTTCATTCACAAGTGAACGCCGCGGCGCTCGATAGCGCGCCGGGTGTGGATCCGGGGATCCATCCCCAGGTCATCATCGGTGACCTGCACAATCCTTACGCCGGGAACGCGGGAGCCGCGACAGAGGGCCGGCAACTGTTTGTGCAGTACAACTGCTCCGGATGTCACGGTGGTCGTGCCGGTGGCGGCATGGGCCCGAGCCTGCGCGACAGTGCCTGGATCTACGGCAACAGCGACCCGCAGATATACGACTCGATTTTCGAAGGCCGGCCGAACGGGATGCCGACGTGGGGGGCGAAGATCTCGCAAGACCAGATCTGGAAGATCATCGCCTATCTCCGCACGCTCGGGACGCCCCAAGAGCCGGATGCCCCGCCGAAGGAACCAATGCCACCACTCGTGCCGGACAATGGATGACGATACCGGCGACGAGGCGCCCGATGGCGTCGGCGTAGCCGGCCGGCCGCCGCGGCGAACGCTGTGAATGACGGAGGCCTGATGACGGCGATGGAGCGGAGCCGACGGATCCGATGTGTTGTCCAGCGGATCGCCTTGATCGGATTGCTCGGCAGCGCCACAGCGTGCGATCACGCCGCGTCGCTGCTGGCTGAGAACGGCGTGACCGGCAGCCGCGAGACAGCGCTTGGTTGGTTCCTGCTCATCACATCGTGCGTCGTCATCAGCATCGTCACCGCACTGGTCATGATTGCCGCACTGAAGCGCCGGCATCCGCCGGGTGGCGCTCCCTCAACCGCATCAGCCATCGAGGCACCCCGTGAAGTCGAGGAGAATCGTTGGATCACGACGTTCGCCATCATCATCCCCGCGCTTGTCCTCACGGCCTCATTCCTCTTCACCGTCAGCACGCTCGATGCGGTTGGCGCGCCGAGCGATGGCGACCCCGCAACGACCGTGATCGTTACCGGCCACCAGTGGTGGTGGGAGCTGACCTACGATGACTCCACGGGTCAGGAATTCACGGCTGCGAACGAGATCCATGTCCCCGTGGGGCGGCCCGTGCGATTCAAGCTGCAGACGGCCGACGTGATTCACAGCTTCTGGGTACCGCAGCTGGCGGGCAAGATGGACATCATTCCTGGTCAGAACAACACGACCTGGCTCGAAGCCCGCACGCCAGGAGTCTTCGCTGGCCCCTGCGGTGAATATTGCGGCGATCAGCATGCGCAGATGCGGCTCACGGTCGTCGCCGACGCGCCGGAGACATATGCTCGGTGGGTCGCCACGCAGCGCCAACCCGCAGCATCGAGCAGCGACCCGCAGATATCCCTCGGTCGCACGACGTTCATGACCGCGGGCTGTGCGGCCTGTCACACGATTCGCGGCACAGCCGCAGGCGGCAATGTAGGACCTGACCTCACCCATCTCGCCTCACGCCGGATGCTGGCGGCTGGGGCGCTGCCAAACACCGCCGGCAATCTGATGGGGTGGATCGATGATCCACAGGCCATCAAGCCAGGCGCCGACATGCCGCGCATGGCGGTCCCGCCTGCGCGGATGGCTGCGCTCGTGGCGTATCTCGAGACACTCAAGTAGCGGGGGTTGATCACCGTGGCTGCCACCGTCCCCGTTGCCGACACTGACGCTCCGGTTGAAGCGCTCCGACATATCTGGGAGAAGGAGCCTGGCCTGTACGGCGTGCTGGCGACGGTCGATCACAAGATCATCGGCAAGCGCTACCTGGTGACCTCCTTCGCATTTCTCATCGCCGCGGGGCTGGGCGCACTCCTCATGCGCACGCAGCTGTTTTCGCCGCAAGCACATCTGGTCGGTCCCGAGGTCTACGACCAGCTGTTCACGATGCACGGCCTGACCATGATCATCTGGTATGCCGCGCCCATCCTGTCGGGCTTCAGCATCTACATCTGGCCGCTCATGATTGGCGCACGCGACATGGCCTATCCCAAAGCCAATGCCTTGAGCTACTGGCTGTTCCTCTTCTCGGGGATCTTCCTATACACGAGCCCTTTCCTCGGACAGGCACCCAACGGCGGGTGGTTCGGCTACGCGCCGTATTCACTCACGCAGTTCAATCCAGGGCTCAACATGGATTTCTACGCCCTGGCGTACGTCTTCATCACGATCTCGACCACGGTCGGCGCGATCAACTTCATAGGCACGATCATGAAGCTGCGCTGTCCGGGGATGTCGCTGAACCGAATGCCGCTGTTCCTCTACGGGACGATGACGGCCTCCTTCGCCGCGATCTTCTCCCTGCCCGCCCTCACGGCCGCGTGCATCTTCCTCTTCTTCGAGCGGCGCTTCGGCATGCACTTCTTCGACGTCGCCCATGGAGGCCACTCGCTTCTCTGGCAGCACCTGTTCTGGATCTTCGGTCATCCGTGGGTCTACATCGTGGTGCTTCCGGCGATGGGCATGGTGTCGGAGATCATCCCGGTGTTTTCTCGGCGGCCGATGGTCGGCTACACGTTCGTCGCCATGGCCACCGTTGCGACCGGCATCATCGGGTTCGGCGTCTGGGTCCATCACATGTTCGCGACGGGCATCCCGATGATGGCGGCAACGTTCTACAGCGGCGCGAGCAACCTGATCACCATCCCGAGCGCGGTGGCCGTCGTCGCATGGATCGCAACCGTCTGGACGGGGCGCCCGGTATTCAAGACGCCGATGCTGTTCGCCCTCGGCTTCATTGTGTTGTTCGTCATCGGCGGCGTTTCAGGCGTCGTCACGGCAGCCGTGCCATTCGACTGGCAGGTGACCGATACGTATTTCGTGGTGGCACACCTGCACTACGTCCTCATTGGCATCAACGTCTTTGGAGTGATGGCCGGTCTGTACTACTGGTTCCCGAAAATGACGGGCCGCCTGATGGATGAGACACTGGGTGCCTGGAGCTTCTGGGTCATGTTCGTCGGCATGAACGTCACGTTCTTCCCGATGCACATTGCGGGGTTGCTTGGCATGCCCCGCCGCGTGTACACCTATCCGGCGGGCGTCGGACTGGAGACCGTCAACCGTATTGAGACCGTCGGGTCCTACCTCTTCGGGCTGGGCATTCTGCTCGTGCTCATCAACGTCATCCGCGGGCTGCGTTGGGGAACACTGGCCGGGCCGAATCCCTGGGACGCCTCGTCGCTCGAGTGGACGACCAGTTCGCCCCCGCCGGCATACGACTTCGCGGTGATTCCGACCGTTCGTAGCCGGTACCCGTTGTGGGAGGACCGGCTGCCGGCCTCCGATCTGGGTCCGAGCGGCCAGCGGAGCGTCCTCTCCAAAGGGCCCGTGCTCGATCGTGGACGCGAGACGATGGCCACGTCGCCGCTGGAGGCCGATGTCATGACACAACAACTCATGCCGGACGATTCCCTCTGGCCCTTGCTCCTCGCGCTTGGCGTGGGCGGAGCGTTTTACGGACTCATCTTCGGCGTGTGGTGGTTGTTCGTGGTCGGCATCATCTGGGTGATCGGCTGCACGGCGGGATGGTTCTGGATGAGTGATACGGTGAAGGCGAGTCAACCCTCGGTTGCGAAGGCAGGCGCGTCATGACGACCACGGTCGCGCCGACTCGCCTGCCGTACGGCAACAGCCTATCCCGAAGTCCAGGGTGGTGGGCGATCGTCTGGACCATTGCGACCGAGGCATCGCTATTCGCCTATTTCCTCTTTGCGTACTTCTACCTCGCCTCCGAGGCACGCGGCCCATGGCCCGTCAACGGCCCGCTCGACCTGAAGTACATGATGCCCGGGACGGTCATCCTGTTCGCGAGCAGCGCGACGTATGCGTGGGGCGAGCGCGGCATTGAACGTGGTAGTCTGACCCGACTCCGCATCGGATTGCTCGTGACGTTGGTGCTCGGCGTCGTCTTCCTGGTCCTGGAGGCGACGGACTGGAGCACGCAACACTTCACGGCGCAGTCCGACGCGTTCGGATCGCTGTTCTACACCATTACTGGCTTTCACGGTGCCCACGTCATTGTCGGCCTCCTCATGAACATTATGGTCCAGATCTGGGCCTGGCGGGGTGAGTTCACGACGGAGCGACACCTCGCGGTGACGAACGCTGGGCTCTACTGGCACTTCGTCGATGTGGTCTGGCTCCTCGTGTTCACGACTTTCTATCTTACCCCCCGCTGGTAATGACACACATGACGTCGAACGCCGAAGGTGCGTGGGTGGGAGACGGACCATCCGGGCGCACCCGTGGATCGTGGGCCCTGTGGTACGGGCTTCTCGGCGCTCCTGCAGGGTGGGCGATTTCCGAGCTCGTGGCCTACATGCTCCTGGCCCACGCGTGCTACCCCAACGTGGACGCGCTCGCGCGCCCAAATTCGCGGACGGCGTGGCCCGCGGCGCTTGTCGTCACTGCATGTATGCTCGTGGTCGCGCTCGGCTCGCTGGCGGTGTCGTGGCGACAATCCGCCGACCTGATGACCGACGTGCGTGGGTACGATCACTGGGCCGCGGCGTCACACCGCACGACGGCGCGCCGCTACCTGACGTTTGGCGGAGTGCTGTTCAGTGTAGTCTTTGCCGCATTCGTCGTGTACAACCTGATCGCGCTGCTTGCCGAGCCCGCGTGCCGTGTGATCGCTTGATACTTCTGGCCTGCATTTCGCACTCAACCGCCGATGGTTCTCACCTTCTCACCTCGAGGCATTATGGCAGCACGCAAGCGGTCCAGCCGCAAGTCATTGCGGCGACGCTACGGTAAGAGCGCCAGCAAGCGCGTCGAGAGCGCGATGCGACGGCGCAAGCGCGGCACGCTAAGGTCGGGACGTGGCGGGAAAGGCGGGCGGGTCAAGAGTCGGAAACAGGCGATCGCCATCGGGCTCTCCGAAGCGAGGAAGAAAGGCGCAAAGGTTCCGAAGAAGCGTTCCTCTTCGAGAAAGCGTTCCTCGAGAAAGCATTCCTCCTAAGTCAACAGAACCTCCAAGCCAGGGCGACGTGCGGCACGTCGGTCGCCGCGCGTCGCTCCGAGGACCAAAAGACTCACCGACTAGCTGGAGATGGCCATGACAATGTCCGCGACCACGCATACCAAATTGCCTGGGCACGACCAACTGGAGAGCGCGCTACGCAATGTGCAGCAGGATGACAACGGCGGGCTCGGCAACCACATGTGGGCCGTCGTCGTCGATCGACAAGGCACCGTCATGGCCGTCGCGTATTCGGGCGACAACGTCGGCGACCAATGGCCGGGGAGTCGCGTGATCGCGGCCCAAAAAGCCAACACCGCCAACGCGTTCAGCTCCGACACATTTGCGCTTTCGACCGCCAATCTGTACGCCGCGGTACAACCCGGCGGGACGCTGTACGGTCTCGGGGACTCGAACCCGGTCAACATCCACGCGGCCTATGACGGGGATCCGACCGATTACGGAACGGATCGCGACTTCATGGTCGGGAAGCAAATCGGGGGCGTCTGCGTGTTCGGCGGCGGCCTGCCTATTTACGATGCGTCGGGCACCATTGTCGGCGGACTCGGCGTGTCCGGCGATTATTCATGCGCTGATCACAACATTGCGTGGAAGCTGCGCCATGTGCTCGAGCTCGACTATGTACCCGCAGGTGTGGACCCCACGACGAAAGCAGTCAAGAGTCGTGACGACAACATCGTCTATGACCTCAATCCGAAGACGGATCAGAGCAAGAGCGGCTGGGGCCATCCTGAGTGCACGCCCACGACGACTGCGATCGCGGAAACGTTGACCGAGACATTCCCCGTGCGCGAACGGTGAACTGCCCACGCGCTCCGCAGGGCCGGACGTAGGCCCGGCGGAGCTCTCCTTCAGCCTGCTGCGCGCAGCGAGCGGTCGCGCGCTTTTCGTCGTCGATCGGGAAAATGTTCGACCAGAAAACGGGTCAGCGCTCGCTCGTCGGGCGAGAACGGGACCCATGGGTCGTGCACTGAAGGCGATGACGGCGATCGCCACGTCGGGCCGCTGCCACTGCGCGCGCGCCCGCGATCGCTGATCGTTAGGCCGCGATCGACATAGAGGCTGGGCACGATCGGGTGGATGTACGACTTCCGGCAGACCGCTGGCGTGTTGCCAAGCCCCGCAGCGACGATGCGGATCGCCATGAGCACGTTTCGCTTCGCCTCGAGGACCACACGGCCGCCGTTCACACGCGCGTGGCGCTTGTGCAGCGTGGTCGTGCCGTACGTGTGGTTCTCACGGGCATAGCGGTCGGATCCGATGCGCAGATGGCCTTCGGCGATGAGTCGAACCACACCTGCGGCCACCTTGGCTTTCGAGAGGCCATGGCGATAGAAGTCGCGAGTGACTGTGGCTCTGATGGTCGGCAAATCGCTCGCAAGGCGGGTGACCCGATAGTATTTGCGTAACTCGCTGCGCGCGACCGCGCGGACATGATAGCGATATTGCCGGCGGCCCCGCGCGTCGCAGCCCCACGCCTGGATCGATGCGCGTGGATCGACGGCGATGTGGACGTCAGTGTACGCGGGCGGAACACGCAGGGCGACGATGCGGTCGACGACACGGCAACTGGTCACCCGCGCCCCGGTGTCGGTCACGTAGCGAAATCCGCTGCGTGCCGAGCCGATGCGATGAATCCAGTGACTCGAGGACGGGCCGCCGTCCCTACTGGACGGCTCCCCATCTCGCCGCCGTGCTGATGCTGACGTCGCCGGAAGCGGCTGCCTAGCGGGTATCGTAGCCGCCGATTACCGGGACGACTTCGCCCGTGATGAAGCTCGAGCACACTGGTGAGGCAAGAAAGACGTAGAGCGGAGACAGTTCCTCCGGCTGCGCGGGCCGACCCATTGGCGTGTCCTTCCCGAACTTGCTCACTTTGTCTGCAGGTTGGTCGGCGGGATTGAGCGGGGTCCAGACCGGCCCCGGGGCGACGGCATTGACTCGAATGCCACGATCCAGGACGTTCTCGGCCAAGGAACGGGTGAACGCGTGGATGCCGCCTTTGGTGGTCGAGTAGTCGAGCAGATTCTTGTTGCCCTGGAGTCCGGTGACCGAACCGGTGTTGACGATCGCACTGCCCTTCCCGAGATGGGGAAGCGCGGCTCGGCTCATATAGAAGTACCCGTACAGGTTGGTCTTCATTGTGCGGTCGAAGTGTTCATCGCTGAGCTCCTCGAGCGAACCCGCGTGCTCTTGGAACGCGGCGTTGTTGACGAGCACGTCGAGCCGGCCAAGCTCACGCACCGTGCGCGCCACAGCCCGTCGGCAAAACGCGGCGTCGGAGACGTCTCCCGGTATCAGCACGCACTTCCGACCCTCGCGCTCCACCGCTTCCCGTGTCTGTTCCGCGTCCTGCTGTTCGTCCGCGAGGTAGACGAGCGCGATGTCGGCACCCTCTCGGGCATAGAGCACCGCGACAGCGCGGCCGATACCCGAATCGCCGCCCGTGATGAGGGCGACCATATCCCGGAGCTTCTCCGATCCTTTGTACTTCGGCGCGTCGTACTGTGGCGGCGGCGACATGTCCCGCTCGATACCCGGCTTGGCCTGGTGCTGCTTCGGGAGCGGGGGTGGCGGGTGGTCACGCGCACCGGTCTGAACTACCTTCTTCTGTCCGGTATCACCGCTTCGCGCCGACTTGGCTGCGTCCCGGCGATCGACGCGCTTCTGAATCGCGCGGTATTGCTGTCGCGGGCTGTCGCTCCGTGTGCCGGTCGCCGAGCGTTTCTTGGCCATGACCGCCCCGGCTAGCGAATCTTGCGCCATCGGGTTCGGCATGCGCATGGACTGCGGTCAGGGCACCGGCACATGAGAGCACCGCGGTCGTCCGGCCGCTCATCGTCGCGGACCGTGTGAGCGTTGGAGTACGGAGATGCGGTCGGACCGCATTCGACGCGTGGACCGTGGGTTGCATGGGAAGCCGGTCGAGCGACGACAATGACTCCCATCCTTCAACAACGGCGGAATTATGCCTCCCAATACGCTCGCAGACCTGTACGTCGAGGAACTGCAGGACCTCTACAGCGCCGAACAGCAGATCCTGAAAGCGCTGCCGAAAATGATCAAAGCAGCGCATCACGACGAACTCAAGCACGCCTTCGAGACGCATCGCCAGCAGACTGAAGGCCACGTCAAACGGCTGGAGCAGGTGTTCGACGAACTCGGGGAGAGTCCCAAGGGAAAGAAGTGTCATGGGATGGAAGGGGTTCTCTCGGAGGGGGATGAGTTGGTCAAAGAAAAACCCGAACCTTCCGTGTTGGACGCGGGGTTGATCTCGAAAGCGCAGCACGTGGAGCATTACGAGATGGCGGGGTACGGCAGCGTGTCCACATGGGCGGCGCTCTTGGGGCATAACGAGCAAGCGCGTCTGCTCCGGCAGACGCTGGAGGAAGAGAGGGCCACGGACGCCCTGCTAACGGACCTCGCGACGCAGTCGATCAACCTGGACGCCGAGGGTGCACTTGCCAACGACAGGGCGCTCGCCGATCGGCCCAAGAGTCGTACGACCGGGCGTGGCGAGAGTGAACGCAGGCCGTCGGCCTAGCCGCGCTAGTACTATGCACATCCGCGAGGCCACGACTGACTATGAGCGCTGGCTCCGCCGCCAGACCCCGGTCGTGGCCTCGGCGCTCCAGGAGAAGCATGAGCGCATGCGCGAGGACCCGTTTGGATTCTTGCGCGGGACGTTCTATCGATGGGCCCAACTGTATCCCGCACTCGTATCCGAGCCGCCCGATACACCCCACGTGGTCGCCGTGGGGGACCTCCACGTCGACAGCTTTGGCACCTGGCGGGATCGAGAGGGTCGACTCGCCTGGGGTGTCGACGACTTCGATGACGCGTATCCGCTGCCGTATACGAACGATCTCATTCGCTTGGCGACGAGTGTCTCCATCGCCCACAGCCTGGGAGTGATCGAGACGAAGTTGTCTGACGCCTGCGGCGCGATGCTGGACGGCTATCTCTCGACCGTACGTGCGGGCGGACACCCGATCGTGCTAGCGGAGGCCCACCAGCATTTCGAGGAGCTGGGCATCGACCGACTCAAGCCGCCACGTCGTTTTTGGCACACGCTCGACAAGTGTCCATCCGTGAACGGCGCGGTGCCGCGGTCGGCGCTGCGCGCTCTCACGGCGGCGCTGCCGGCTCCGGTCGACGACTACCGAGTGATGCGTCGTCGAGCTGGCGACGGTAGCCTCGGTCAACCCCGGTTCGTGCTCGTGGTCGAGGATGCTGGCGGCCAGGTGGCGCGCGAGGTTAAGGCGCTCGTCCCTTCGAGCTGCGTCTGGGCGGCGGGTCGCAGCAGTCGCGGACAGCCCTACTATACCCGGGCGATGTCGCACGCCGTCCGGTCCCCGGACCCGTACCAGTGCGTGGTCGGCCGATGGATCGTGCGCCGCCTATCGCCGGATTCGAATCCCGTCACGATGGCGTCGCTCGACGGAAAGCATGACGAGCTCCGCTTACTGCGCGCCATGGGGACGGAGACAGCCAACGTCCACTTGGGGACACCGCGGCAGGCGAAGGCAGTGCTGGCGGATCTCAGTCGCCGGCCGGGACGCTGGCTCTGGCGAGCTGCGAAGACGATGGCTCGCGCGGTCGAGCGCGACTGGAAGGACTATCGCGGGTGACCACGATCGGACACACGACCAAATCAGCCGTCGTCACTCCGGATTAGCGGCCGAGCCAAGCGGCGGATCGTCCTCCCGTCTCGAATTCGCCAGCACCTGGCTATACTCGCTAGCAGTTCGGCACTGCAAAGCGACCGTCCCACGTGCGAGCCAGTTGTCTGTAATAGCCTTTCGCCGGCTGATTGTCTTTTTCCGTAAGGAGCCAGATCATGCGCGTTTCATCTGTCATCTCCCTGGTACCGATCTGCACCGCGGTCCTGCTGGCGTGCGGCAAGCAGACTGCGGGTGGCGCCATGTCCTCCAACGCCGCTCAAGCCACGAACCAAACCACGCGCCCAGCCAGCACGGCTGCCGGCCCCGGCGACTCCGGTACGGCGCTGGGCAGCACGATAATGCCGTCCGGGTATATCATCCGCACCGACGACGCGGCGGTCCCGCCAACCGATGCCAAGTACACGGCTGAAGCGGGCGGCAGCTGGGATGTGCAGACTGGCCCGGCACACATCATCTATCGAGCCGGCGACACGGCCAGCGGCAGCTACACGTTGCAGACCCAGATCGACCAGTTGGCGGCTCCGCGTCACCCAGAGGCATATGGCGTATTCTTTGGCGGCCACAACCTGACCGGCGCCAACCAGCGATACACGTATTTCATAGTGCGCGGCAACGGGATGTACGCGATCAAGGCACGGGACGGCGCCGCGGCTCGCACGGTCGTCGATTTCACCGCCAGCCCCAGCGTACCAACGGCCGACGCCTCCGGAAAGGCGACTTATGCCATCACGGTGCGGATCGCTCCGGATTCGGTGCGGTTCCTGGTGAATGACAAGCCCGTGACCACCGTCGCGACGAGTCGTGTCGACGCCACCGGTATCGCCGGCATTCGCATCAACCACCACCTGCACGTGATGGTGAAGCCACTCGTGATCAGTCACTGACGCAGAACGCCGGGGGCAAAGCTCGGACTTCGCCCCCGGCCTCGCTTCGACGGGCGGGGAGCCCATGAACGCACTGGCCGAGCTTCGATTCGCGTGGCGCGCGCTCCGCCACAGTCCCGGGTTCGTGGTGACAGGGATCGTGGCCCTGTCCTTCGCGATAACCGTCGCGGCCGTGGTCTTCAGTGTCGTCGACGGAGTCCTGCTTCGTCCCCTGCCCTACCGTCAGTCCGACCGGCTAGTGTCGGTGCTCGAGTGGAGCGACCAGGGGCAGGGACGGGCCGCGTCATATCCGACATTCCGCGACTGGGCCCAGCAGAGCCGGGACCTCAGTGGGACGGCGTTTGCCCGCGGGCGAACGGAAACACTCGTGGAGTCCGCCCGATCGGCTCGGGTGACGGTGGGTTACGTGTCTCCGGGGTTCTTCCGCACGATGGGTGAGCCTGCGCTCCTCGGGCGCGCACTCTCCAGCGATGACGAGACCACCGGCGGGAGCGGCGTCGTGGTCCTGTCGCACGAGTTCTGGGCACACCACTTCGACGGTGACCGCTCGGTCATCGGTCGCACGATCGACCTCGGCGGCGGACCAGTCGTGGTGGTCGGGGTAATGCCGGTGGGGTTCAGCTACCCGGCTTGGGCAGAGGCGTGGCGACCGCTCGAGGCAATCATTACGGATCCGGCGCTCGTCCATCGTGACCAGCACTCCGACAGTCGGGTCATTGCGCGTGTGCGGACCGGGGTGCCGATCAGAACGGCGGAGAAAGAGCTGTCAGCAATCGAGGCACGCCTCGCGACGGCGTACCCCACAGAATCGGGTCACTTCGCCGCCGTACGGTTCGTGCCGCTGATGGACGAGGTTGTGGGGACGGTCCGTCCGTCGCTGGCCACGCTGGCAGCGGCCGTGATTCTCGTGCTGGTGATCGCATGCGTCAACCTGGCCAACGTGTCGCTCGTGCGAGGCACGGCGCGCGCGAGGGAGATCGCCGTCCGTGTCGCGCTGGGGGCAACACGGTGGCGCATCATCCGTCAGCTCGCCACCGAGGCACTGGTGCTCTCGGCAATCGGCACTGTCGTCGGCATCGCCCTGACGGTCCGGGTGCTCCAGTTCATCCGTCACTCGGCACCGTTCGACCTGCCGCGTGCTGGGGAGGTCACGATGAGCGGGCCCGTCCTCGCAGCCATCGCAGCGATTGGGGTGCTCACGGCAGTGGCGTTCGGCGTGCTCCCCGCCCTTCGGGTGTCTGCACCCGCACTCGGTACCGCGCTGCGATCGGGGCGGCAAATCTCTCCGGACCGCCGCAGCGGGCGCGCCCTCGCGATCCTCATGGTTTCCCAGTTCGCGATCGCTCTGCTTCTATTGAACGGAGCGGGGTTGCTCGTGCAGAGTTTCCGGCGGCTTCAGGCAGTCCAGCTGGGATTTGATCCGGAGCATCTCGTCTCCCTCTCGCTCTTCCCGCCATCGCCCAAGTACGACGATCCGGCTCGCGTGCTGACGCTCTACCACGACCTGATCGCTGCGGTCACCGCGGTGCCTGGGGTCACGAGCGCCGCGGTCGAGAATCATCTGCCACTCAGCGGCTCTTGGATCACGACGAATCTCGAGATTCCCGGGCGCGTGATGGCTGATAGCGATCAAGCGCTGTACAAAACGGTCAGCGATCGTTTTCTCGAGACGATGCGAATCCCGTTGGTACGCGGGCGGTGGTTCTCGTCGAGTGAGATGAACGCACCGGGCAACGGCGTCGTGATCAACGAATACCTCGCGAAGCAGTACTGGCCGCATCAGGATCCGGTGGGACAGGCGCTCACGATCTTTCGGTCTTCGCAGGCGCGGGCGGATTTCGGACAGCGTGCGCCAAGCCAGATCATTGGCGTGATCGGCGATGTCCGACACTTCGGGTTGGCCCAGCCTCCCGCACCGGAGGTATACGTGCCGATGGTGGAGGAGCCCTGGCCACACGCCTTCCTCATCGTGCGGACAGCCGGCGATCCGGCGGCCTTTCAGCGGGCACTGGTGCAGGCAGTAGCGCGAGTGGACCCCGACATCCCGCTCGAAGGCAGTGGGGAAAACGGATTCCAGCCGGTGACGCGGTATCTCAGTGACTTGCTGGCACCGCGCCGGTACCTCTTGGGACTAGTGGCCCTATTTGGCGGAGGCGCCCTGCTCCTGGCAGCCGTCGGGATCTACGGCGTGACGCGATCGACCGTCGCGCAGCGCATGCCGGAGTTTGCCGTCCGTATCGCGCTGGGCGCACCGCCAGCTACGGTGTTGCGACTCGTGCTCCGCCGCGCTGTGGTGCTCGCCGTGATCGGCGCGCTCGTCGGGTCGGCGGCGAGTGTCGGATTGAACCGCCTGATCCGGTCGCAGCTCTATGATACCTCTCCCACCGATCCAGCTACGCTCCTCGTGCTCCCGCTCTTCCTAGCGGCCGTCGCGCTCGTTGCGTCGCTCGTGCCAGCGTACGCGGCCGCGCGCGCGGCGCCGGCGACCGTTCTCCAGGCGGAGTAGGGGGTCACTCGCCACTAGTCACTCGCCGTGCATCACCCAATACCGATCGCTTCGCGTTCGGAGGAAAAGGCCGTAATAGACAAAACCGCAGGCCAAGATTGCGACGACGGTCCAGAGGTCGCTCGCTTTCTGTTGCGTGAGCGCAAAGCCGACCCCCGCGAGGGCGATGAGGGGTGGTATCGGCCAGAGCGGCATCCGAAACGGTCGCGACCGCGCGCGGTCGCGCAGGCGGTCCCAGAGCGCGGCGATCGCGGTGAGCGCATAGAGCACGATAATCAAGACGGCCGTAAACGTCACGACGCTGACCAGAGTCCCCTCGAGGCACAGCGTAGCGGCGAGACCACCGACCAGCAGCGTCGCCACCCAGGGTGACCCGAACCGGTTCACCCGCGCGAGCCACGTCGATACCGGCTCCGGCCACGCCCGATCGCGACCGCTTGACCAGACAATGCGGGCAAACTGGAGCGTGATCGCCAGCGACGCGTTGAAAATTGCAATGATCGCGCCAACGGTAACGACCCGGACGACGGCGGAGCCAAATGCGCCCTGGATCACATCCGTCAGGGGCGTCGGCGAGGCCAGAATGGCGGGCAGATCGCGTGCCCCCAGAAGCGCGCCGATGAACGGCACGAGCTCGCAGATAACGCCGACACTGGCCGCCACGACGACCGCTTTTCCGATATGCGACGCCGCCCCTTCCGTCTCCTCCGAGAAATTGAGCGCGCTGTCGTATCCATTGACGGAAAAGAGCGCGGTCGCGAGAGCCGCCATGATCGCGCCGGCCGCAACCGGCGTCAACGCGCCGCCCTGCGGGATCACCGGATGCGTTAGGATCGCGAGCGACTGGTGCGGGTGGATGAGCCCAGCAAGGAATAGAATGGCGACGACCGAAAGCTCGAGCGCGAGGAACACACCCGTCATGATCGCGTTGAAGTGGATGCCAAACAGTCCCAGCAGCGTGACGGCGATCATCGTGCCCGCTGCGACCCAATTCGTCGAGATATGCGGGTCGAGCGACGTGACATAGGTACCAATCCCGATGGCCATGCTCGCCGGCAGGAAGATCGCCTGCCCGACGTAGTCGAACAGTGCGAGTAATCCGATCGGACGGCCGAGCACACGTGTCACGATAGAATAGAGGCCGCCGGCCCCGGGAAACATCGATCCCAACTCGCCCATACATACGGCAACATTGAGGGCAATGAAGCGTCCAATGATATAGGCCGCCAATGCACCGGTGCCCGCTGTCGCGATGACGACGGGGCCGACCACGAGCAGGGACGCGCTCGGTGTGATGTCCGAGAGCGTCAGTGCAATGTTACCCAGGGTAGTGAGGCTTCGATTGAGCTGTGGATGGGCGGCAGCTTCGACGCGCCGGGAGGCGTCGAGCGGATTCTCGGGTGCCGCCACAGCCGCTACCGGCGACTCGTGAAGACGGCGCGGGGAACCGTGAAACCGACGTTCCACACCTGCGCGTCGACGATCTCCAGGATCTTGAGATCGCCGGCAACGCTGCAGAGCACATAGGCGTCTGCGCGCGATAACCCGTGCTCCTCCACGAGGAGCTCGATCATCCCACGCACGGCGGTCTTAGCGCCCTCCATCAGGTCCGGATGGATCCCCATCGTCCCATAGAAGCCACCGGTGTCGACCCGCGGAGTCAACGGCCCCGGGACAATGAACCGCGGCGTCGCGATCGATCGCCAATGCAGTGTGAAGCGGAGCGTGGCCTGCATGTCGCATTCGATCGCCGCCACGCACACCTCCCCATCGCCCTGCGCAGCGTGGGGGTCGCCGCAGGAGAACATCGCGCCTTCACGCCACACGGGGATGAATAGCGACGATCCTTGCTTCAGATGTCGCGTATCAATGTTGCCGCATCCTTTGTGTGGGGGAAATGGAGGCGCGCGGTCGGGGACATCCGGGTGGTTACCCATCGTGCCGAGAAACGGCTCAATGGGGATCTCGACTCCGGCGACCAGCTGCGCGGTCTTGCCGCGAGCCAGGTCATAGTACCGGATGAACGGCTCGGGGAAATCTTCCGGCAGGAGGCCCAAGGTCGGCTTGACGACGGTCCATCCCCACGTCCCAGGAACCAGCGAGACGACTTCGACCTCGAGCGTATTGCCTGGCTTTGCGCCCTCGACGTAGATCGGGCCCAGCAGATTGTAGAGGGTATCGAAGTCGAATTTCGTCTGAGCGTAGGTCCAACCCTTTTCGACTTGCCCGTGTCCGGCCATGATCAGGTCGAAATGCACGACATCACCGGAGGCGATCCTGAGTGTCGGCTGGAGCGAATTGTCCCACGCGTGGTGAATCTTTGTCCGGTCGATGACGTGCTCGGTCACGCGGTGCGCTCCGTGGGCGGGCGCGGAATTGTACCGCGCCGGCGTCCGTTGTCAATGCGAGCGCACGCACTGTGTGGCTAGTGGCTAGGGACGAGTGGCTGGGACACAATTCGGGGCCAGTGACGGCGAACCTGTCACTGGCCCCGTGGTTTGTTCCTCACTAACCACCAAACCGCTAGCCACTAGTCCCTCGCTATGCCCCACCGCCCATGCCGGGGACGAGTTGGGGAACGGCGTACATCGTGTCGGCGGCACCGGAGAGCCCGAGATTGTCGCCCGTGTTCGTGCCCCAGCAATAGGTCGCGCTGCTCGTCGTGACGCCGCACGCGAGGATGCCACCCGAGCCGATGGAGCTGAACGCGAGGCCGCCCGTCACCGCAACCGGCGTCAAGCCGCTTGTCGAGAAAGACCCGGAACCAAGTGCGCCGTCGACATTGTTGCCCCAACAGTAGGCCGCACCCGCCGCCGTGAGCGCGCAGGCGACGACACCGGAAGCCGTGAGCTGCGTGAACGTGAGCCCGGTCTGTGAGATCGCCGTCGGGGCGGTCTCTTTCCCCGAGGTGCCGTTGCCGTTGAGGATTTGGCCCCAGCAATAGACCGTGCCCGCACCAGTCAGCCCGCACACGCCGGTGTTGCCGACCGCGAGGGCCGTGAACGTGTGACCGCCTGTGACCAGGAGAGGTGTCGAGCTGCTATCGGGCGCGCTGGTTCCAGTGCCCAGGATGCCATTGTAATTGTTTCCCCAACAGTAGATCGTGCCTGCCGTAGTAAGCGCGCAGTTGAAGCTGTCGCCGGCGCCGATGTACGTGGGTGTGACGCCCCCGGGGAGTTTGACGGCCACGGGCGTCCATTCATTAGTCGTGGTATCGTTGCCCACCGCTCCGTTGCCGTTGCTTCCCCAGCAGTAGGCGGCGCTGCCCGACACACCGCAGACGGTCTCCTGCCCGACCGCAATCTGAGTAAAGGTCCGGCCGTTGCCAGCCGCCACCGGCGTGTAGCTGATCGCACCACCGGCCGCGGTTCCGTTTCCAAAGCCGGAGTAGGTAGGAGCGCCCCAACAGTACAGCAACCCGCCCGTGGCGATACCACAGGCCATGGCCAGGCCCATGCTGACCTGCGTGAAAGTGTGCCCGCCGGAGACCGGGACGGCGCCGTCGTGTGCCGCCGTATCACCGTTGCCAAGCTGTCCAGAGATCCCCGTGCCCCAGCAGAATGCCCTGCCCTCTTTCGTGAGGCCGCAGCTCGCGAAGAGGCCAGGGGCAAAGTTCGCCGCACCAGACGCGAGTGCGACGTTGGAGGCGCCGCTAAAGGCCACGCTGTGCACGTTGATCGCCGCGCTCACCGAGAAGGCCCCGGGCACACCACCCAAGGTCGGGGTGATCTGCGTCTCGCCCGCGGCATTGGTCGTGGTGAGGCTCTGCGTCTGCGGTGCATCGTCGAAACTGATCAGCCACGCCACTGTCGTATTAGTCACGGGACTCCCCACCGAGTCCGTGACTTTGACGACCAGCGGTTTGGGAATCGCAGCGTCCCAGGCACCACTCTGCCTGTCGCCGCTCACCTTGACGATGTTGGTCGGCGTGCCACCAGACGGCGGCGCCGTAGCGCTCTTGTTCGTTGCACACGCAATCGCGGTCGCAGCGCTGCAGGTTGCAAGGATGAGAACGAGCCGAATGTGTAGTGAGCGGTCATGAGCCGTGCTCCGTCCTGGGAGATGGCGTCCACTATGGTCGAAAGACTCGCCTGGACGAACAGTCGTAACCGTCAGAGGATTGCATCGAATGGACCTTCTGACCGGTCGCTATCAGCAGGAGGTCGGCTGACTGAGAAACGCACCGTGAGAGCGACGGCGGCAAACAATGCGGACGCCCAGCTCGGTGGCTAAGTGCGCGGGCAATGCGCCGGGTACGTCCCGGCTCGCCATTCGGTGCTAGATTGGTCAGATCGATCTGCGGAGGGCGATCGGATGGCCGACGTCGGGCTTGATCCAACAGTAGACTCACTGTCAGAGCTCTATCAGGATGTGTTGTGGAACCTCGCCGCGAGCGCCCGGGTAATGCGACTCAAGCTCCCGGACTTCGCCAGCGCAGCATCCGATCCGGAGGTACTAGCACTGATCGGGGATGCGTTGCGTCGATCGGCCGAGGTCGCGGGTGCCCTCGAGGCCATCGCAGCGCGCGCCGATCGACCCGCGCGGGTACACGCCGCCGAGCTCGAAACGGCACTTTCGACCGCAGCGCGCGAGACGGCTGGGTGGCAACCGGGGAAAGCCCGCGACATCGCACTCACCAGTGTGATGCGGACCGCGCTCCATCTGGAGATCCCCTCGTGCGATCTGGCCATGAGTCTCGCGCCCGCGGTGGGTCATGCAACGCACGGGCATACTCTGACCCAAATGTGGGACAATATCTGCACGTTGGACTCGCGACTTCGAGGCATCATGCAGTCGCTGGTGGGGACGCACGGCACTTCAGAGGCGCCGACTTCTCCGACGATCGTGGCGGAGGCCGAGGGCCCGCGCTGATCGCTGCGTGGGTTCCACGTCCCGGGTTATCCGAACGCGATGGTACAGTCAAATCACACGCTACCACCTGGGTCGCCATGCACCGATCCGTCCGACTGAGCGTTGCCTCCGCGATCGCTGTCGCGGGGCTGCTTGCTGCTACGAACCGCGTCGGCGCTCGAGGCGTCCGCGGCAACCCCGACCCGTCTGACCGATCGTCGTTTGCCCTCTCGCGTCGGACGACTGATTTCGCCTGGCTCGCCGGCACCTGGGACGGTCGCCTGGTTGGCGCAGATAACATCGTGACCGAGTTGACGTTCCAGCCGCCGAAAGAGGGGCTCATGAGCGGCGTGATGCGCTTGTCTCAGGGGGGCAAGCCGGTGCTTCTCGAGTTGATCTCAATGGTGGACGGGCCGGGTGGCGTAGAGCTCCGCTTTCGCCATTTCGACGGGACGCTTGCCGCAATGGAATCGACGTTCCGGCAGGCGATGGTGCTCAAGACATCCACCGATTCGAGCGACACCTTCGAGAACGCGGTGGCCTTCGATCGGACCCTCGTATCGACGCAACCCCGCGTGTCCTCGTGGATCAGGCGCGGCCCGAACGAGATGGTTGCGCGGAGCGATCTCCTCGATGCCGATGGCAAGCCGGGCAAGATCGAGGTCGTCTATCACAGAACGATGCACTGACCGGGAGCGGCGCTCGGCGTCACAGGCACGCCGGACCAACCCCGCTGCGTTATCCCTCCGGCGCGTTGCCCGAGGTTGGGCCGCGTCGGCCGAGGTCAATGTGATAGTACGTCTCGATACCCCAGCTCAGCATCCGGTCGCGGAGCACGCTTCGCCACCAATCACCCAGGCCCGCGAGCGAGGGGTCGTCGAGCAACGCCGCCATGGTGAGGAACATGCGCTCGGGCGGCGTGCCGGCGTTGCGTGACGCCCGCGCAAACACCGTCACGGCCTCACGGAGCTCCACGCTCTCGAATTCCCGCGCGCGATAGGCGGCCACGAGTGCCACGCGAAGCGGTTCCACGTGATCCTGACCGCTCTGGTGGGACTCACCCATCTGCGGCAACCGATCCGTCAGTCGTCTCGGAAGTACGCGCCCAGCGCGCAGTCAATGGCGCGGGCGAGATCGGGTGTGCCCGGCTGATCCTGTCCACGCGGAAACAGCTCATACCACGCCTCGCGAATCGCCACGACCATGTGCTCGGATTTGACGCCACGTGTCCTGGCGAGCATCGCACACCTGACCAGGGAGCTCGTGTTGGGAGTGGTGCTGTAGCTCGCAGCCCACTGACAGACGCCATCGCGGATTGCTCCGCGAATCTCCGCGGGCACGGCCTCGAGGGGCGAGCCACTATGCGCTCGTCCCTTCCCCGACTCCGGCGTTCGTTGCTGCATGGCCTCGGTCTCCCTGTTGGCCACGTATGGCGCAATATGGCGCGCCAAACGGCCGACCGAAAGGCGCCCGCGCGCGCCGCCGACGGCCCCCGGCAGTCATATCCCACGGGGCGTGAGACAAGCCAGCCTCAGCCGCTACCGTTGAGGCCTACCTGCGGGGGCGTTCGGCCTATTTCGACCTCTCCCCTCGCTCTCTCCGACTCAGTTCGCGCGCGAGACTCTTTCGTAAATCATCCACGGCGGCGGCGGCAGCCCTGAGGTGACGCGCAGCGTCCTGGGGCAGCTGTTGCGGGGCGTAGCGCGCGCGGTGGCTCTCCGGCTCGATCTGCGGATGCACCGGCTTCTGCTCGGGTTCGCGCATGCGGCACCTCCCTTGTAACACAAATCTGTGTAACACAGGTCTGAAGAGGTAGGCGTGGCCGGCCAGGCACCGCTTCGTCTGTGCAACAAGTCAGACTCTGGTGAGCGAGCGTGCAGAGAGATCAAATAGAGGTGTTTCACACTCGAGTGTTCTCCGCTGGGGTCGACGGCGGGAATCGCTGCCCCGTGGTGTTATTTGCGGACAGGGTAACAGAATGCACAATGCAACACCTCGCACGCGGATTCGGCCTCGACACGGTTTTCATCGTAAAAGCGCGAGATCGAAGAGCAGACATTCGTTTACGATATTTCGTGCCGGATCACGGAATGGGGATTTCCGGACCGGCGACCATCGCGGCGGTGACGGTCGGCCTGCTCGAAGGGATTCTCCGGGCAGATCGGATCCGGATTGAGACGCTGTCGGGCGACTTCAATGCGACCGTGAGTCGGAACGAAGAAACGCACGTCGTTCTGGAGCGGAGCGCACCTGCCTATCTCGCACGACACGATTTGCCCTGGCGGGCGGGCGGTCACGAACCGCGGATGGCGCAGGGATACGCGATGGGCTCGCCGAGCCTGACCGACGTCCTCGTGGATTGCGCGGGCGGCGAGGTGGTCAGAACTGCCCTTCGAGGCGTGTGCAAGGTGGTGCGCCACGAATCCGTGCTGGTACTTGCTACGGGGCCGACCTGAGCGCGGTGCGTCTCGAGACAGCGGCCGGCGACGCGGGACGGCGCTGGGGAGCCGCCCTTTTTCACTTCCCTGCTGGCCTCCCGGGGGCACGCGGGTTACCGCAGCGCCAATTCGTCCGTCGGTGATGTGCCGTGAAGTGCTACCAGACCACCGGCGTCGATCGCCTCTACCCGTACGAGGTGCCGTGTCCCACGTCCACTCATGGGTTTGGCCCACTGTTTTTTCGGTCTTAGCACTGGCGGTGGGCGCTCCGGCCCGACCCGCTGGCGCGCAGCGTCCCGTTCCCGAGAAGTATCGTCCGGAAGCGGAAGCCGCAGCACAAACGGAGGGCACGACCATGGATGTGCCGGTAGCGGAGCCGGCATCCGACGACGAAGGTCGAGCCGCACGACGAGCCGCTGACAGCATAGCCGCAACCACGCCGCAGGTGACGCCCCTCATAGCAGGGACCGTCCAGATTGCACGCGGCGCGTACCGCGACAAGCTCTTTGAGGTCCCCCCGGGCGTGAACTGCACGCTCACGGGTACTACGGACGGCGCCGGCCGCGACTTCGATGTGCTCCTCTTTCCGGCTCTCGACATGCTGGCGTGGCGGGCTGACCCGCACGCCGGCAAGTCGGTCTGGCGGAGCGAGTCCACCAAGGGGGGAAACCTTGATGTCCCGTTGACGCAGCCGGGTAAGTACGACCTCGTCATCTCGAACCGCAGTGCGTGGTTTCTGGCGCGCACGGTGACGATCAAAGCACAGTTGCTTTGCACGCGCGACTGGCCTCCGTCATAGCGCCGCGAATTCGATTCACGGCATGAGGAGACTGGCCCGATACGCAGCCCTCTCAGGCGACGCGTTTCGCGAGGTGCTGGCCGGTGACCGAGGCCCGGTGCTTCACCAGCTTCGCCGGCACACCTTCGAACGCCACCTTCCGACCTTCGTTTCGCCCAATGGTAGCCGTCGACGTGGAACGCGGGAGAGACCATGACATGCACGCGAGCCGTTCCCGGGTCGCGCTCCCTTCTGAACGTGACGGCGACGCGGCTAGCCAGCCCGCTTGTTGCTCGCCCGCCGGGGCTTCGGCTTGCTTTTGCCCTCGAGATTGAGCGCGACGGCGGCGCGGATGAGCGCCTTCAAGGCCGGCGCATCGATCTTCTCGTCTTCGTGGATGTCGATCGCGCGCCTGACATTCCCCTCGAGGCTCGAGTTGAACAGACCGGCAGGGTCCTTCAACATGGCACCCTTCGCAAATGTCAGCTTGACGACCTGCTTGTACGTCTCGCCAGTGCAGATGATGCCCCCGTGAGAGAAGATGGGCGTACCCATCCACTTCCACTCCTCGATGATCTCGGGGTCTGCCTCGTGTATGATCTGGCGCACTGTCGCGAGCGTCTTCCCGCGCCAGTCCCCAAGCTCCCTGATCCGCTCGTCGATGTGTGCAGAGGCCGAATTCTCCGAGGCGGTTTGTTTCATGCAGGGCTCCAGTGCGAGTTGTGTGTTGTTACGACGCCATCTGGCGTCGCGTGGCGGGTCCGGGGCGGCACAAACACGTGATCGCCTTGCGATGCACCTCCACTCACGACTCTCGAGCCCTCGTGGGGGCCGAGTCGGGCGTTTCAGCGCTGAACTGCTTGGCGTACTCCGCGTTCAAGCGCTGCCAGCCGGCGAACTTCATCGCTTGGGCGCCGGCGATACGTCCAATCGGCTCACCCGCGAGGAGCCGGTCGAGGACGTCGAAGCTGATGTGCCAGCCCGCGGCGCCCCACGAGATGAAACGGCGATCGATATTGTGCCACAGGGTCAGGCGCGTGCCGCGACCGACGGCTTCGAGTTCCCACCGGGTATCGTCGTACTCGAGCGCCTTGGGCGCGTCGGCTCGCGTCACTCTCGTTTCGATCGGCGTGGGATTGCCGCCCCAGGTCAGCTTCACTGTCGTTCCGACCGTGCCCAAACTGCGATCCGCGTCGAAGGGAGCCCACTCGCGCAGATGGTCCGGGTCGGTCAGCGCCTCCCAGACCGTTTCCGGCGCGTGGCGTAGTTCTCTGACGAGAATGAGTGTCCACTTGTCTCCGCCCTTTCGCACCTGCGCCCCGCTGGCGGGGCCCGGTGCGTAGTGCACGTGCGCGGTCATCTCCATTTTCCCCAATTCAGTTGGGTAAGCTGGATGCGGTTGCCGCAGGTATCGTTGAGCATCGCAATGGTGGAGGCGGTCACGTCGGTGGGCGGCATCGTGAACTCGGCGCCGCGGGCCTTGATCCGCTCGTAGTCATCCTTGACGTTGTCGGTGAAGAACATGGCCGCGGGCTGGCCCTGCTCAAACATCGCGTGCTGGTACGCTTTGGCGGCAGGGTTGGCGTTGAGCGCCAGTTGCAGCTCCGTGCCGGTCGGCTCCTCGGGTGAGGTCACTGTCAGCCAGCGATAGGCGCCTTGACTGAAGTCGTTTTTCTTGGTAAAGCCCAACACCTCCGTATAGAAGCGCAGGGCCTTGTCCTGATCGTCCACGTAGACGCTTGTTATTTTGATTTTCATTTGGCTTCTCCCTTGTCGCGTTCGCGGTTTGGGCCACGTCGTTTTCCCTTTTTTGGTGGCCTTGACTGATCCATGCGGTCGAGGTGCCGTTCGAGCGCATCGACGTGAGCGGACCAGAACTGGCGGAATGGCGCCAGCCAGGCATCCACTTCCTGCAGTGATTCGGGTCTCAGTCGGTAGAGACGGCGCTGTGCGTCCACGGTCGATTCCACGAAGCCAGCCTCTCGCAGCACCCGCAGGTGCTTTGACACGGTCGGCTGCGGCAGACGAAGCTGACGCTCGATCTCGCTAACCGATCGGTGCGAAGAGGCCAGCAGGCTCAGTATGGCGCGGCGGTTCGGCTCCGCGATGATGTCGAAGGCAGATTCCACGTTCCTAATATACTCTGCCACGTATATACGTGTCAAGGTACCTACGTCGGCCTTTGGCGCACGGAAAGACCCACCCAGTCATGCTGGCGCCTGCTGAGGCACGCGCCGTGCCTAGAGTCACCGCTGAGGCGACCAACGCCAAGTCCATCCCCCGCCCCACGAGCAAGGCCCCGAGGCGATTTACTCCCCTCGGGGCCTTTTTCGTTGTCGTCTACTCTCTCCTTTCTTTTCTGCTTGGCTACTCTCTGTTTGGCCGCTCCGCGGGCCAAACAACGCCCTGCCACCGTGGGACCTTTTGGACCCCCTTGAAAACGAACTTCTGTAACCGTCGTCCCTCGTACGTCTCGACCGTGTAGATGTTGCCCTTCGAGTCCGTGGCGATCGAGTGCGCGCCGAACCACTCCCCCGGCTGACGGCCGCCATCGCCGAAACTCGAGAGCATCGTCATCGTTTTCCGCTCGATGATGTACACGCGCTCGTTCTTTCCGTCGACCACGTAGAGGTACTTCTGCTCGGGGTCTTTCGAGAACGCAACGTCCCACACCGATCCGTCGCCACCGGTCTTCGTCGCGATGAACATCTCGCTCACGAACGAGCCATCGGTGTGAAAGATCTGAAGGCGGTCGTTCTGCCGGTCGCACACGTACACGAGTCCGTCGTTTGACGGATCAGCGCAGTGCACAGGGTTTCGGAACTGCTTCGCCGGCGGTTCGCCGGGCGTGTATCTACCGGGTGAGGCGTCCTCGGGCTTGTTGCCATACGCACCCCAATACCGCTTGAACTTCCCCGTCTCGGCGTCGATCACGACGACGCGGTGGTTCCGGTAGCCGTCGGCGACATACGCTTCGTCGGTCTTCGGATCAACGACAACTTTGGCCGCGGAGCCGAAGTTCACTGTATCCTCGCTGCCATGATTTTGGCCGGCGTGTCCATACTGCGCGATGAACTTGCCGTCCTTCGTGAACGCCAGAATCTGCGCATCGTTCGCGCCGTTGCCGCCGATCCACACGCGCCCTTTAAAGTCGATCGAGATGCCATGATTCGACTCGGGCCACTCGTACGGCGCACCGGCCACCGGACCGCCCCAGTGCCGCAGCACAGTCCCGCTCTGATCGAACTCCAGGACCGGCGGCGCGGCTGCACAGCAGGTTGCCGTCGGCGGTGACTGATCGGCGCCGCGTTCGTTCGGAGAGATCGTCGGCGGACGATGCACGATCCAGACATGATCCTGGTCGTCGACTCCGACACCGATGATCATGCCGAGCACCCAGTGATGGGGCAACGGTTTGGGAAAGTTCGGATCGACCTCGAATTTGGGCGCCATCACGCTGTCGTCTGACGCAAGCACCTCGGCTGCGTCGATGGCGGGATGGTGCGGGATGAAAGTGCGGGCGGCGACCAGCGCCGCCGCCAATGTCACGATCGGGACCACCCGTCGCATCGTCATGTGGGTTCTCTCCGTCAGCGCGCCAGGAACTTCTGAACGCGCTTGCCTTCGTAACCTTCGCCCGTGTAGACGTTGCCGCGCGAATCCGTCGCGACGGCATCGACGGCGTAGAAGCCACCCGGCCAACGCCCGCCACCACCGAACGAGGTGATTGGTGCGAGGGTCGCACGATCGAGCACCACCACCTGCTCGTTCTGGCCATCCGCGACGAGCAGGGACCGCTGACGTGCGTCGCTCGACAGCGCGAGGCCCCACACGGACCCGTTACCCAGCGTCTGCGGAGCGACTGATGTCTCCTTGACGAAGACACCGTTCGTCTTGAACACCTGGATGCGATTGGCCTTGCGGTCAGCGACGTAAACCAATCCGTCCTTGGCGAGCGCGATCGCGCTGAGCCGCTCGAAAGCGCGCCCGTGCCCAGACCATTGGCGCTTGAACGCACCGGTCATTGCGTCGAGGACGACGACCCGCTGATGCGCGCCCCCGTCGGCGACGTAGACTTCGTTCGCTCTCGGATCGAGGGCGATATCCGCCGGGCGATCGAGATGCGCGTTGTCGTTGGGGCTCGTCTGCCCCGGCTTGCCGATCTGGCGAATGAACTGGCCGGTCGACGAGAAAACGAGGATCTGCGCGTCGAGCGGCGGCTCGTTCCCGGGGGCGGCGCTGCCACCGGCGCCTTGGGCGCCGGCACGGCCTGGCACAACGCCCATTGCCCCGGCCGCCACCGCAGCCGGCTCGGGCGCCCCGGCGGCCGTGATCCACAGATTGTCGTGGTCGTCAACCGCCACGCCCCCAATCGAGGTCGGCCAATCGTAACCCTGTCCCGGGCCACCCCAACTCTCGAGAAGTTTACCCGCAGCGTCGAACTCGAGAATCGGCGGTGCGGACAAACAACACGACTCAGCAGTCGGCGGCGACGCAGCGAGGCCAATTTCGGTCCGCAAGGCGAGCGAGGCCGGTCCACGGTGCGCGACCCAGAGATGATCGTGCGCGTCGATCGCGATCCCGGTGACCGAGCCAAGAACCCAGTGATTCGGCAGTGGCAGTGGCCACAGTTCATCGACGACGTAGCTGGGCGCCGGTGCGGCACTGACGAGACCCAGTCCTATCGCAGTGGCGAGGGCAAACAACGGTCGGCTCATCAGGCACTCCCAGCAGAGTATTGCACGGCGCAAACGTACGGTTTAGATCGGCCCCGCTCAATCCGTATAGGTCGGTAAACGCGCGCCGAGGTCCGGAGTGACACCGCGCCCGTCTCGACAGCCACGGGCCCACTTGTGTTGTCTGCCTCGCAGAGCTCGCCGCCCTGTCCGCCCGCAAAACCAGCCCGTATAATCGTGGCCGTGATTCTACGGCCGGGTAGACTCCATCGTCCAGTCCTGATCGTGATCGCCGTCGCGCTGGGCGCAGTCGCGTTGGGGTGCCGTGCCGATGCGCAGACCGATACCGCGGCACCCGGCGCCGGGGCCGCAGCCACGACGCTGAGCGGGATCTATACCGCGGCGCAGGCCTCGCGCGGCGAGGATGTGTACCTGGGTAGCTGCCGCGGATGCCACACACCGGCGTCCCACACCGGCGAGACCTTCGCGCAACTTTGGCTGCATAAGTCGGTCGCTGATCTGTTTACCTTCGTCGCCACGAACATGCCGAAGAACGATCCGGGCAGCCTCGATCCGCATGATGTGGCCGACGTGGTGGCGTACCTGCTGCAAATAAATCAGATGCCAGCCGGGCCAAAGGAGCTGTCGCCCGACACGGCCGCGCTGCGGCAGATCCGGATCGACGCGAAGAGCAGTCCTGCAACCTCCACAACCAGAGGGAAGTCTCCATGATTTCGTCAGGCAGCACCAAGGGTCTGCTCGCCGTCCTCGGCGGACTTGGGCTCTTCGCCGTGACCGCAGTCGGCGCGCAAAGCACCGCGGGGCTGGAGCGCGGCAACAAGCCCGGCGAATGGCGGTTCTGGGGTGCCGACGCGTGGAGCACACGCTACTCCGATCTCGACCAGATCAACGCCTCGAACTTCAATTCCCTGCAGGTCGCCTGGCAGTGGGATGCTGGGAAATACGGCGTGGACGAGTACTACCGGAGCACGCCGCTCTACGCCAACGGCAGGCTCTTCACGGTGGCGACCGAGCATCGCGACGCGGTCGCTCTCGATCCGGCCACGGGCCAACTGCTCTGGCGTTGGCGCATGGACGAAGGCATCCGGTGGCAGAAGGCTCCTCGCCGGTACTCTGGCCGCGGTTTGATGTACTGGACCGACGGCAAGGCGGAGCGCGTGATCGTCATCACGCCCGGCTACCACCTGGTCTCGATCGACGCGACGACCGGCAAGCTCGATCCGAGCTTCGGCAAGAATGGGATCGTGGATCTCGAGGAAGGACTCGGCTTGCCACTCGTACCGCTCGCGGTGGACGATTCGGGTCCGCTGATCGTCTCCGAGGCTGCGCCGGCGCGGAAGGCCCGTCCGGGCGAGACCTGGAATGCCACGACGAAGACCGGCGCCGACGGCACGATCGGCATCGATCCCGCGCTGGGGCAGATCGCCAGCAGCTCGCCGGGGATCATGGTGAACGACGTGATCGTCGTGGGCAACTCCGCCATTCACGGGTACTTCCCCCTGCGTATCCGTAACGTGCCCGGCTTCATCCGCGGCTTCGATGTGCGCACCGGCCGACAGCTCTGGAAATTCAACCTCATCCCCCAGGCCGGCGAGTTCGGCGCTGAGACGTGGAAGCACGGCACGAAGATCGGCACCGCCGGCGTCGGCAAGGCAGACGCGTGGGCCACCTACACCGCCGATCCGGCGTTGGGACTGGTCTACATTCCCGTGGGCGAGGGCCTCAACGATGAATACGGCGGCCTGCGTCCCGGTAAGAATCTGTTCGCGAACAACATCGTCGCGATCGACGTGAAGACCGGACAGCGCAGATGGAATTTCCAGGCCGTTCACCACGACATATGGGATTACGATTTCCCGATGGCGCCCAACCTCCTCGACATCACTGTCGATGGTCGCCCGCGCAAAATCATCGCGGCGACGACGAAGCAGGGGTGGATCTACGTGCTCGATCGCGTGACCGGACAGCCGATCTGGCCGATTCTGGAGACGCCGGTCGAGAAGAGCGAGGTGCCGGGCGAGGAGAGCTGGCCCACCCAGCCGATTCCCAGCAAGCCGGCGCCGTATGCGCAGCAGGGATTGCAGGAATCCGATCTCATCGACTACACGCCCGCGATCAAGGACTCGGCGCTCAAGCTCGCCAAGCGCTGCCGCATGGGTCCGTACTACATCCCCGCGTCATCGGCCGACGGATCGGGGCCGAGTCACTACGACTGTTCGTGGTATGCACCGGGCGCGAGCGGCGGCGTGAACATCGACGGCGGTGCCGCAGCCGATCCAACGACGGGCATGCTGTACGTAGCGGCGCAGACGGGGCTCAACACGATGGAGATCGTGCACGATCCCTGCTCCGAGTTCCAGTACAGCCAAGTGCACAACAGTTGCGGCCTCATCGGCGCACTCCCCAAGCCCGCGAACTACGTACCCGACACGGCGCTCTTCTCGCGGCCTGCGTTCGGTGCTCGAGTGCCCACAACGATCGGCGGCGTGTCGATCCTCAAGCCGCGGGAGCTCGGCGGCATCACCGGCTACGATCTGAACAGCGGGGACAAAGTCTGGTGGATGGCTAACGCTGGAGTGATGACGAAGCCGAAGACCACAGATCCGTTGTTTTCCGGAGTCGATCTGCCGCCGGTGCCGGTGTTCAACGGTCAGCCGGAGGTGATCACGACGAGGACGCTGGTCATCTACGGGACGGGACGCTTAGGCGGCGGCGGTCGAGCGCGCGGCGCGCCGGCCACGGGCCCCGACCCGACGGATCAGCTGTTCGCGCTAGACAAGAAGACGGGGAAGCAGGTCGGCGCGGTGCCGATCCCGTCACGCACGACCGCGGTGCCGATGACGTTCATGCACCAGGGGAAGCAATACATCGTGTTCGCCATCGGGCAGGGCGCGCACACGAGTCTCGTGGCGCTGAGACTGCCCTGACGGGCGAGGGATTAGAGACTAGGGGTTCCGCTCGTACCGCTTGAGGTCCTTCTGCCCCACCTCGGCGCCGTAGATCACGCCGTGCGAATCCACCGCCACGCCTTCTGCCGAGCTGGTGTTGGTGGCGGTTTCGACGGGGTCGGGAATAAACGCTGTCACCTGTCCCGTCTCGGCGCTCCCGATGCGGATCCCGCGCTTCCACAGGCGCGAGCGGCCGGAGCCCACTGAACCCGACTCGGAGTCGCCGACATAGATCGTATCGTGCGAATCGATCCAGATCGCGCTTGGGCGACTGAATTGATACCACGTGTCGAGCAGCTTGCCGTCCTGATCGAGGATCTTGATGCGGTTGTTGCCGCGGTCGCCAACAAACAGACGCCCGCGTGAGTCCATGGCCAGGGCGTGCGGCTGATCCCAATCGTCAGGGCCGCTGCCAAACGAGCCCCACGACTTGATCAGCTTTCCCTCGCTCGAGAACTTGAACAGCCGCGCGATGCTGCCAGGGGCCGACGAGTGGCCCTCGGATACGAAAAAGTCGCCATTCGGCGCGACAAAGATGGCGTTGGGCTGGAAGAAGATAGAGTCGCGGCTCCCGCCAGGCACGCCCAGTGTGCGCAACAGCTTGCCGTCGCGGCTGAACTCGAAGATTTGGTGGCCCCGTGGAGGCCCCTCCAGCGGCGGTGCGTTGCGGCCATAAGTGCAGGCGCAGTCCACCACCCACACGTTGTCTTGGGCGTCGACGACGATGTCGTGTGGCGAGATCATGAGTCCGGCACCGAAGTGCTTCACGAGATTCCCGTTCGAGTCGAACTCCAGGACTGGGTCGAGAGACGAGTTGGCGCAATTGTTCGCGCCACAGCGTTCGGCGACCCACACGCTTCGCCCGTCTCGATCGATCGCCACCGCACTCGTGGAGCCCCAGGTCCGTCCCTCAGGCAGCTTTGCCCAGCCTTCGATCGTGCGATAGGGATTGGGCAGGTCGTTCACCGGCTGCATCGTCGCCTGCGCCGGCAGCGTGAGCGGCGCACCGACGGCGAGCAACGTGGCAAAGCGCAGTGTCAGGGCACGCATCATTGGCCTCCAGAGGTCGTGGCGCCCGCGGCGCCGGCCACGTCGATGCGAATCTTCTTCATGCCCAACGTGTCGGTGCTCAACTTCACGGCGCCGCTCGGCACCTGATTTCGCTGCAAGAGATACGCGATCACGTTGACGTACTGTGAGTCCGTCAGGCTGCCCGGCCGGTCCTGGGGCATGGTGTTGCTGATGAGCGAGTAGAGGTCGTAGAGCCGCCGGTTCTTCCACGTGCTGGAGAATGTCGCGCCATCGAGCTGACCGGACGGATGGCAGTGTGCGCATGTGGAATCGTATACCTGCTTGCCGGCCGATGCCTGATCGGCGCTGTACGTCGCCGCGGGGAACGAGGCGTTGAGTGCACTTACCGCTTCGGGGCTGGGGCCGGGGCGCACGTTGAGAGGCGAGCCGGGCTGATATACGGCGTGGACCATGTGGGCGCCGAGTGGATCGTGCCATGGCTTCTCGCTGCTACACGCGGCGAGCGAGAACACGAGAGCGACGGCAACGAGCGGGCAGTGTGCGCGCATCGACCTCCTCCGGCGGCGGCGTAGCCGCCGCAGAAAGTAGAGGTGCAGAGAGTGGAAAGTAGACCACGCAAGCCGTCGGTTGGTAGATCCCGGCAACGGGCCCAATCTACGCCCGGTGGCAGCGGTCGGTAGGGCCGGACAGTCTTCGTCCACTTTCTACACTCTGCAGTTCTACTCTCTCGGCCGCTTCGCGGCCGCGTTTGACCTCGGCCCGGACCCTCGACATGTTTGCTCGACCTTACCACCAGGGCGACGTGATGGCCGAGAACTCCGGGCTCCCCCGCCGTGATTTCCTCAAGGTTGCTGGCGCGAGTGCCGGCCTCCTCATGCTCGGCGGCTGCGCCGCCGGCGGAGAGAATCCTGCCGTTCCGGGCATCCGACCGCACCGGCGCATCCCGCTCATCGGCGGCTCACCCGACATCATCGTGATCGGCGCCGGCGCGTGGGGCGGATGGACCGCGTTCCACCTGCGTCGCATGGGGGCGAAGGTCACGCTCGTCGACGCGTACGGCCCGGGCAACTCACGGGCGACCTCGGGCGACGAAAGCCGGGGCGTGCGCTCGTCGTACGGCGATCGCGACCCCGACAAGCAGGAATTGTGGATGTTGTGGGCGCGGGAAGCGATGAAGCGTTGGCGCGCGTTCGACGACGAGTGGGGCCGCGACCTGCGCCTCAACCTGTTTCACAACACCGGCGACCTCATGTTCCGCGATGACTGGGAGCCGTACCTGATCAACACCAAGAAATGGTGGGACAAGCACCACATCCCGTACCAGGTGCTCGACGCGCGCGACGTGGCGAAAGAATTCCCCGTCATCTCGATCGACGACATCAACGTCGTGATGTACGAACCCGATGCCGGTGTGGTGCGCGCCCGGCGCGGGTGCCAGGCGGTGGCCGCCGCGTTCGAGCGGCTGGGTGGCCGGATCGTCATCGGACGCGTCCAGCTTCCCTTCAAGACGACGTCGGGGCGCATCGCGGAGATCGCGCTAGACACCGGACGGACCCTGCGCGCCGAGTCGTACGTGTTCGCGCCGGGACCGTGGTTGGGCAAGACCTTTCCGGAGATCTTCGGTGAGAAGATGCGGACCCCGCTCGGTCACGTGTGCTACTTCGGCACGCCGGTGAACGACGAGCGGTTCACGTATCCCAACATCCCCAGCTACAACTTCCCGGGTGTCACCGGTTGGGCGGCGCTCCCAGTCGACAGCGTCGGCTTTCGGGTGCGCGGGAGCGAGCGCGCGCCGGGTCCGCGGCGCAGTCTGACCCAGCGACCGCCCGTCCCTCCGGCGCAGCTCGATCCAGATCTGAGCGACCGCTTGACGGACGACACCCAGATCGCGGGCATGCGCGCGTTCGTGGCGCACCGCTTCCCGCTACTCAAGGACGCCCCGCTACTCCTGACACACACCTGCCACTACGAGATCAGCTCCAGCCGTAATTTCATTGTCACGCCGCACCCCCAGATCACCAACCTGCTCATCGCGGGCGGCGGTAACGCGGAGGGTTACAAGTTCGGACCGGTGATGGGACAGTACGTGGCGGAGCGCGCATTGGGCGACGAGGGCGATCCCGACTTCGCGAAGGGGTTCGGGATTCCCGAGCACGACTTCGAGCCGCAACCCGCTCCGCCGCCCGCGGGGGCGCCTCCGGCTCCGTCAACACAGCCGATGCACGCCGCCGCGCGATGAACTGACGGCTCATTTCGCTCATTTCGCCGCTCGCCGTAGCGGCGCGGACGTCCGCGCTGTCGCCTGCGTCAGTAGATGGCGGCCCCGCTCGAGGTCGACGAGACTCCCGTGCCGACCGCCGTCCCCGTCGACATCGAGCCGCTGGAGCATTGCGTCCACGACCGCCCGGATGTGCTCGGGTCGGCTGTCGAGGCCGCACCGCGTGCCGTCGCCGCCCGTCGCGAGCAACATGCCAACCGCCAGGTATGCGATCGGACTTATTGCTTCTCGAGCAGTGTGCGCACGCTGGCGATCACGAGGCCCGGCTCCGACTCGGGGATCATGTGTCCGCTGTGCTGCGCCACGATGAGCGTCCCATTATCGACCGAATTGGCAAGCAACTCGTGCGAGGCGCGAAACGCTCGACTCTCTCGCGGCTCGGGCCACCACGCCTTGCCTGCAGTGATGACAATCACCGGTATGGTCGGTGGAATACGCGCAGCGGCAACGATGTCGACCGTGCTCGCGAAACTGCGCAGTTGATGAACGGTGGCCGCCTGCAGCTTGGTCAGATGGCCCGCCGTGTCAAACGGCAGCTGCTGCCCGGGCAAGCTGGTTAGCCAGGCAACCCCGCCCATCCCTATGACGAACGCCGGGTTGTTGGGATCGATGAACAACAACCCGCGGACTGTCGAGGCGAACATCGAGGCATAGAGCTGCAGCGTGAATCCGGCGTAGGAGTGGCCGACCAGAATGATGCGGTCCGCGAACCCGAGTGCTTTCAGGCCCGTGTGGAGGCCGTCGACCTCCCGTCGGAAGTCAAACGGGGTACTGGGCAGATCGCTCGATCCGAACCCCGCCCGGTCATAGCTGACAACGACGGAGCCGGTCTCCGTCGCCAACCGCGGCTGCACCGCTTGCCACTCGTCGGCGTCGAGTCCGCCGCCCGCATCGAGCACGACGACCGGTCTGTCCGCCCGGCCCGGTGCGATGCGAAAGTGCAGTCGATAGCCTCCGACATTGATGAGCGTATCGCGCATGACCGACGCTGACAGCCGGACGATCTGCGATCCATCTACGCCGCGCACCGGGCGCGCCTCGATCGCCGCCGCCGGAGTGATATGCGCGCCGGTCTGTGCACCGCACGGCGGCGGCAGCAACGCGGGTACGGCGCTCAACGCCAGCGTCCAGAATCGGTTAAGCATGACGGTCCTCGGCTGAAACGAAAATGGGCATGCGTGCGACCGCGCATCGCGCGGCCTGCGAAAGGCGGTCACCTCGGGCGTGCTCAAGCTACTCGCCGCGGGCAACCCGTGAAACGAGGTGCGGCTGGCCTTTCGGTCGTTCATCGGACCCCTTCTGGGTAAATCCTGAGGGTCCGGGAGCACAAGCGTGATGTGCGATGGTAACGGAGCCGAGATGGCGGCGGGCCTGACGCAGTCGGCCGCGGTTGTCAGCGCGCATCCAAACGGAAATCAAGATCGATCGTCACACCTGTTGAAGGCAAACACCGCGGACTGCTTCTGACCCGGTTGCACTCGGGGGTTGTGAAGGACTATGAAATCCACTGAGCGTATAGCGCTAGCCTTAATCGCGGGTTGCATTGCGACAGCCGTCTACCTTTACGTTTGGCCTCGGTATTTCGGCTGGTATCACTTGGGGGGAGCATTTCAATTTGCGCCCCTCTTGAGGGAAGTGCTCGGTCCGTCCACACTGCTGCTCATGGGCGCGTTCGTCGCGATTTGCGTATGGAGCGTGTCGAGAACAAACGCTGGCCGACATGAGCGATTCGATCACGTGCAGTTCAAGCTGCAGCCGCCCGGGCGGCGTGGCGACTTGGTCGCCATCACGCTGGAGGCCTTCCCCGCAAACGGGAAGATCCACACCATCAAACTGGTACGCGAACTCACCGGAGCGGGGCTGAAGGACGCGAAGGACCTGGTCGAGAACCTGCCAGGGACAATCTGGGAGTCGGCAACACCGGCACAGGCAGCCGCGATTCGAGCGAAGCTCACCGCCCTCGGCGCTGAGGTGATCTGCTCCCAGGTCTCCTTGCCACGGAACGGTTAGCAAACCGCGCGGCCGTAACCACCGGGATCTGCCCGTCAGACCGAGCGAGCGCGGGGGCCCGTTCCTATCCCTCGGGCCGCAGTAGGCGGCGCAACTCGGGCTGGTAGAAGCGACCCGAGATGACCTTGGCGCCATTGCGGAGATACACGAGGAAGGTGCCCTTTCCGTACCGCTCGATCTTCGCGAGCGCGCGCACATTGATGAGCGCCGATCGCCTCACGCGGATGAAGTTGCCGCCGGCGGTCAACCGGCGTGCCACACGGTCCATCGTCGTGCGCGTGAGGTATGCCCGGGCACCGCTGTGCACCCGGACGTAGTTACCGGCGCTCTCGATCCAGTCGACCTGCGAAGGTTCGAGCAACAATAAACCCTCGCCATCCCGGACGACGAGCCGTTCCGATGGTGGCAATGGCACGGTCGCCGGAGCCGCCGTCATGCGCTGCGTCAGGAGGCCCTCGAGTCGCTCGGCGAGCGACAGACCACGCTGCAACGACAGAAACGAGGCCGCTCTGTCGAGTGCCTCCCGCAATCGGTCAGGATCCACCGGCTTGAGCACGTAATCGAGGGCATGCACCTCGAAGGCCTTCACCGCATGCCGGTCGTACGCCGTGACAAAGATGACGAGTGGCATCGCGTCGACGCCGATTTCCTCGATGATTTCGAACGCCGTCGCACGTCCCAGCTGCACGTCCAACAGCACGACGTCGGGCCTTCGCTCGACGATGGCCGCCACGGCATCGTCGCGCCTCCCACACTCACCGACGCAACGCACGTCGGGCAATTGCTCGAGCGCGCGCCGGATCACCTGGCGCGCCAGCGGTTCATCATCGACGATGAGGATCTTCATACGGGCGTCGCCGAGAAGGGGATCCGGATGTCGACGCGCGCGCCGGGCGATTCGGGTCTCCCGTGGGCGGCGCTGAGCTCCGCCTCGGCCCGGGGGCCGTAGAGATGGTGAAGTCGCGCCCGGGTGTTGCGCAGCCCGACTCCTTCGCGTATCGACGCACTGATCGCAATGCCAGGACCGTCGTCCTCGACCGTCACGTGCAGCACGTCTCCGTCCCGCGCAGCCGAGAGCGCGATGCTGGTCCGCCCGTCGTCACCCTCCCCGTGCTCGATGGCATTCTCGAGCAGCGGTTGCAACAGGAACACGGGCACCCGGGCAGGCAGCACCGCGGGGTCGACGGCGAGTTGCACGGTCAAGCGGCTCCCGAAGCGGACCCGCTGGATATCGAGATAATCGTTCAGGAAGGCCAGCTCCTGCTGGAGCGGGACTTCGTGCGCCTCCTCATCGAGACTCCGCCGTAGGAGCGATGACAGCCGCAGGAGCATGTGCCGCGGCTTGTCGGCACCCTCGGGCATCAGACCGGAGATGGCGTTGAGTGTGTTGAACAGAAAGTGGGGTCGCAATTGCGAACGCAGTGCATCCAGCTTGGATCGTGTGAGCTCAGTCTCGAGCGCCGCCGCACTCACCCGCTCGGACACGTACAGGCCCCGAAAGCGGAGTGCGGTGTGCACCACCGCGATCACCCAGTAGAAGAACACGCCTGTGAACACGCCCCAGCCAAGCGTCGCAGGACTGGCGATCGCCACCAATGCTTGCCTGGCGCCAAGCGCACCCCGGAGGTACAGCGCCAGCGATCGCAAGCCGAGTGCAAGGGTCGTCTGTAGGACCGACAGCACGACGGACACACCGGCATGCAGCAGGATCGACCGGTACATTGGTTTGGCGTCCAGCGGCCACCGGCGCACCGCGGCCAGCACAACCGGTGTGAGAAAGGCCCAGACGACCCAGAAGAGCAGTGCGAGGACCACCGTTGTCCGAACGTCGACTGGCCGTCCCGCCGCCAGGCTGGTGAGCATGGCTTGAACCGTGAATAACGTTCCGACGGCGAGCGCCAGCGCGACGACGCGGAAGGGCGACATGCTGTCGGAGCTCATGCCCAATCATGGGTTGATGGTCACTGCGCGGCAACGGGTCTGTTCGTCACGGGGAAAGCACAACAGATCACCGGCGGATTCGCTTTGGTCCACCAAGCATTGTCGGCATGATCGGAGAGGACTAGTGTGCTGCGCGTCCAGCTTCGTGGTGCAACTGAACCCGCAGAGGAGTGACATATGAGATCAGCCTCGACGACGGCACTGGTCGGCACGCTGGGAGTGCTCGCAGGCGCGGCCGCGATGGGGATTCTTCGCGCGCAGGGGCCGTCCGCCGCGGCGCCGGCATATGTGATCGCGAATGTCGAAGCGGTCACCGATAGTGCGACGCTGGCGAAATACGGAGCCGGCGTCGGAAAGACCATCAGCGACTTTGGCGGTCACCTCATCGTGCGTGGAGCAGTGGCGGTCAAACTCGACGCATCCCCGCTGCCCAAGGGCGGGTTCGTCATCGTCCAATTCCCGAGCATGGCGGCGTTGCAGAACTGGTGGAACTCACCGGAGTATGTCGCCCTACGGCCGTATCGAGAGCGGTCGACGGTCAGCCACCTGTTTGCCCTCGAAGGGGTCCCGGCCCCTGGCGCGCCACAGGGTGGAAGCACAAAGTAGAAGCAGGAGGTGGCGAAATCCTTTGTCCAGAAATGCCACGAGTTTCGCCACCACGCACCGGAAGAGGCCATCGCGCACCCGCATCGGGTGACGCTGTGGCGTATCTCCCCAAGGAACGCATCGTGATGGCGGGCGATCTCGTAGGATATCCGCTGACGTACATGTTCGACGGCTATCCTAGCGAGTGGATCCACACGCTCGAGAATCTCGCTCAGCTGGACGCGACCGCGATCGTGCCGGGGCACGGACCGGTCCTGCATGACAAGACGCACATCTACCTGACCAGGGATCTCCGAAAAAGTGCGGTGGATCAAATGAATGACGCGCTGGGAAAACCCGGCCACGGCAAGTTCAGCAGCTTCGACGAGGTCAAGGGACGCGTGGATCTCACGCCGTTCCGGCAACGATTTGCCGGAAACGACAACGAGATCGCGGCGGAATTTGACAATGAGGTGGCGGCGCTGATTGTCCTCGTCTATCAAGAAGCGACTTGCGCTGATGACGCCGACCGGAGCCGGCGCACGCGCGGCTGATAGCGACTCTCGGGCTAGAGGGATGGCCCGGCGCGGTCGACCTCATTTGTAAATGGCTTCGTTCCCGTACTGCTTCAGAAAGGCGGCGTTCTCGGCCTCCGACATTGGCACGTTCGCCTCTCCCTTGCGCACGGACCCAGCGCGCATGAGGCGGTCGAAGCCGGGCGCAGAAAAGACGAATGCCAGGCTCACCACGTCGGATCCGACGTTCGCCATAGAGACCCAGGTCCCGGCTGGAATGAACACCATCGCGCCGGCGTGCACGTCCCGCACGATGGCGCCCACATGCACCCGGGCAGTCCCGCTCTCAATGAGGAGCACTTCGTCGGCGTGAGGATGCTTGTGCGTTTCGATAGAGTCCCCGGGTGGGAAGTCTTCGGTGCCGAGGACCAGGCGCGACGAGCCGCCGTTCACCGAGTCGATTTTGAGGGTAAAAAGTGGTCCAGCCTGCGGGTGCCCTGGGTACGCCCGCCAAACCCGGCGCTCCCCTTCGTTTTTTTCTAGCACCAGAGGGCTCGCGGTGGCGCTGGGCGTGGGATGCGGACTCCAGGCGTACGGTGCGCTGGGCAGTCCGTACAGCAACACGGTCACAATTCCCGTGAGGACGCGCGCGACTGGCATAGAGATCTCCTGAGGCGGTCGGTGATCACAAAGATCCTACGAGCTGGTGGCACGCACACAAGGAGTCGACGCTCAGTCTGCCTGCGGACCGCCCACTAACTGTCGATGGCGCGGGAAACTTCCGACGGCGTGAACGTCGATATGTTCTAGCGGCCGATGAAGAGCCTGAGGCCGGAAACGGCGCCGCGGCCCCTTGCCCCGGCAGGCGCAAGGGACACGACGCTCCGAACAGGGAGGTTTCGCTGAAGATGCGTGCATCACTCGCGGGGGCGGTAGCCTTGCTCGTCATGCCCGCATGCGCACGGCGGAGTGCCGCGGATAGGGGCGACATGAGCGCGGCAGCCCAGCTACAGGGAGTGCTTGATACTGCAGTCTCTCGTGGCCTCCCGGGGATTTCGGCGGCCATCGCAACGCACAGCGGGATAGTCTGGACAGGAGTAGCAGGCAAGGCGGACCTCCAGTCGGGTGCGCCGATACGGGCCGACATGCTCTTCGGCATGGGCAGCATCACCAAGACGTTCGCCGCGGTCGTCATTCTCCAGCTCGTCCAAGAGGGAAAGCTCAAACTCGACGCCACATGAAGTTCATGACTGATTGGAGCGTGTCCACGGGCGAGTGGGGGCAGATCGGGCACAACCTGTTTCGGACCACGTTGCCGGACAGCCAGACGATCATCGGCCACGCCGGCGACGTACTCGGCTTCTCCGGCTCGCTCTACTGGATCGATGGAACCGATGCGGTGGTAGCAGTGCTCTGCAACGTGGGATCGATGCATTCGGGGAAGCTGCCGGGAACCGCGTACACCGTCGCCCGGGATCCGCACTTCGTGAAGTTGGCCGCCGCGGTCGCACAGTCGATGTCGACGCCCCGCACGCAATAGAACATGCCACATTACACGGCCGGATCCAGCCCCCACGGAGTGAATTGCCGAGGTCCGATGTGTACGCCGCCGCGCGAGGCAGCGACGAAGCAGCGCGTCGGCCCGGCGGTGATGAGCGAGCGAGCCGGATGCGGTTCCGGCTAGATCGTGGGTTGCAACAACGCGCTGCAGATTCGCAAGTCCGCCTCGGGCTTCTTGCCGCCGCGGTGTACCTGATCCTACGTGCCCTTCCCGTTGTTGCGATCGCGCTTGTCCGCGGAAGCGGCGAGTCCACGGGTTTCGTCATGCAAGTGACCGGAGCGTTCATAGCGGCATCGGCCTTCACCTACGGTCTTTATCGAAGGCACTTCGTCTCCGCGCTTGCGCTGTTCACGCTTTGGGCCGTCGGGTTTGCGTACGGCTGGGTCGTGAGCGCTGCCGTGATACCCCCGTTTGGACTGATCGGCATTCTGATCGGAATTGGCCTGTTTCAGGGCGTTCGCGGTACGTATCCGCATCGTGCGCGGACCCCGCGGGGGACCACTCCTCCGTAGAAATCATGCGAGAGGCTGTTGAGTCCCAAATTGGGGCACCGTACCAGCCCACACACTTGCGGATTCGTTGGCCCGAACCTCTCTCACGGCATCGATGTCTACCAGCGTTCTCCCAGCCAGGTCGCACCACCGCATCGCGCGCAAGGTGCTGGACGCAAAACCCTGTCCGCGACGTCCAGACCCAACGAAAGCGTGCCTCACGGGGAGAGGGTCGCGAGCGGCGGAGCCCACTGCTGCCCCGCTCGCGGCAACCTGCCGGATTGCACTCTCACCAGCGCATTGTCTGCCGGACTCGCGACCCGATAATGACGGCTGATGCTGCGGTACCAGTAAGCTAAGCCCCCGAAATTCATCGGGGTGCGCAAGGCGCCGTCAAGGCAGCTTGTATGGGCACCTCCGACGCGATGTCGTTTTGTTATTCGTACAGCTCGCGCGAGATGCTCTCCTACGTGATCGGCTACATCGAGCAGAACGGAAACCACCTCGACGCCGCGCGTGCCGCCTTCGAGCACGCGCCGGAGGAGAACGTCATGGGCGCAGTAAGCCGCCACTGGACGCACGGGGCGCGATTCGAACTCGCGAGAGGCGTTCGTCACATCCTGAAGAGGTAGCTGAACTTGACGAAGAAATTGTCGGCCTGTCTCCGAAGGCCGGTGAAGCGAAGCAGATCTGGCTCGTATGAATCGTTGCCATAGCCGAGGAATGCAACCGTGCCCGGGACCGGTTGGTACGAGAATAGCGCGGACCCTTCGAACACATTGCTCGTCACCGCCGATGCGCGCGAGATGATACCGGTCGTTGGATTCTTGATGAAGATCGGCAGCTCCGTGCGGGAGTCATCTCGCAAACTGTCCGTGTACGCGGCGTCGTACTGACCGATGAAACGAAAGAATATCGTTCGGGTCAATTGGTACTCGGCGTCGAGACGGGGAATGATGTCCCGGTTGACGAGTGACCCGTCGGAGTGACGCCAATCGATCTGCGCGTTGAAGGTGCCGTTGAGACGGATCTGCGGTGTTGGCTGCCAGGTGAGGCCGATCGAAGGGAGTTGCACGTCGGCCGAGGACCACTCGAAGAAATTCTCGTCCCGACCCCAGACCTCGACGATACTGATGGCGAAGTGCGCGAACTGTGGCGAGTACAGCGTCGCGATCAGATCGGTATTGGATATCAACTTCTGATTCGGGAACCGTGTGAAGGTCGTGTCGGCATCGTGGACCGTACCGATGTAGTAGTGCTGGTACAGGGTGGGGTCGTACCCAAAGGTCTCGATGTAGACAGCGCCACCGAGCTGCCATCCGCCGTGCAGCGTCGTCGTGACATTGGTCTGGTACCGCCGATCTTCCGGTGCGCCGCCTCTCGTGAAGTTGCGATAGATCCAGTTGTCAGAGTAGCGGAAATCCCCACCATAGGTCTCTACCGGTCCGCCCGGCGGCGCATAGAACGTCAGACGTTGGTCAAAGCTGGCGAAGGTTACCCCATTTCTCGCGATGAAACCGCTTCCCGCATAAAACTCCGGATCGATTCCCCGGATGAAGTAGTCGAGCCCAAATGTCCGACCCGCGCGGGTGAATCTGCCGTACCAGAGAGGCCCGGCCGCCGAGCCGGTGCCGGCACTGTCGCGAGTCGAGCTCGTGGCACCCTGCAACTGCAACGAGTAGATCTTGTCGAATGTGAACCGCGCATCCGCACTGGCCAGGCGATTGAAGGCGCCCCCCTGCTCCTTGTCGGTGATGGTGGTTCCGAAGATCGACGTGCTCCCGAGATCGCGTTGCATCCGGAGGATGTTGAACGCAGAGTGCCCTGCCCCGGTCAGCGATGAGTCCTCGTCGTCCTGGGCACCGAGGTACGCGACCGACCAATCGCCCACCTTGCCGGTGAGCTTTGCGGCGTCGAGCGGCGCCTCGACTGTGCGAGTGTACACGAGATTGTTCGGAGTGTTGAACAGCTCGAGCCCGTCGAGGAAGAATGGCCGCTTCTCCGGATAGGAGACGGCGTTACGCGGGTCAGTGATGATCTTCGTGGCATCGGACTCGACCTCGGCGAAGTCCGGACGGTAGGTCCCGGTCAAGGTCATGTTGTTCGTGATGCCCCACCGGACGTTGGCACCGAACGCGGGACGGCTGACGTCATAGCGCCATGGCTGCGGGCCGCCACTGTCGCCGACTGCGTGCTCGGTCACGAAGGGGTTGAGATCCAACACGAGGCCTCGGTTGAGGCCCGTCAGCCCGATCAGCGTGCCGGACTGGGCGAGGAACGAGGCCGCGGCCAGCGTCGTTGGCACCCACGTCTGTTCGTGTCCCGAGTGTTGAACCTTGCGCAGGATATTGATTCCCCAATCCTGGGGGTCGGCCGATTGGTACTTGACGCTGCGGAAGGGGATCCGGACAACCACTTCGTATCCGAAGGGCGTCACGTGTCCTTGGGACTCGTACACAAAATCAGGGCTCAGATCGGTCGTCGGACGCCCCGTTTGGGTGTTTCCGGTGTTGAACCGACGGCCGGTGGTCACCCCCTCAGTCATCGTCCCGTCTTCCTGGATCCCGAGCGGATTCACGGCGAAGACGAGTGCCTGCCGTGCGTGAAGGAACGGGCTCAAGATGATCTGGATGTTGTCGTCGGCGTCGATCTTGTCGCGGTCGGCGAGCTTGTAGTGCACTCCGCCGTGCGGCTCGAAGGCGCGGATGCCGAAGTAGATCGCGCGCGGCGAGTACCAGACGAGCACCTGGGTCGAGTCTTCGGCGGGAAGCCCGTCGATCGGTGTGTATTCCGAGAAACCGGTCAGGATGGCGGCCCGCTGCCACACGGGATCGTTGAGCGTGCCGTCCATCGCGATATCTGCAACCATCCTCGGCACACGTACACTCAGCTGGTGGTCGCGGCCGCTGTATACCTGACCGGTGGAATCACCGCCACCCATCCCGGATGCGTGAGTGGTGTCCCCGCGCCCGGGTTTGTCAATGTCTCGCCCAGCGCCGGGCCCGGGAAAGATGAGGGCCAGTGTGGCCGGTAGGGCGGTCCAAAGCACCCGCAATGCTAACTCGCCGTGCAGAAGGCGGCCAGCGGTCGGGTGTCAACTGTCAACGTTCAACCGACAATGTCCGCCGGCAAAACGCTGATGGCCAAGACGGGGGGGTCGACGAACTGGCACTGCCAGCATGGGTTCGAGAGCACACAACCAACCCCCCCTGAGCCTCGACGACGCGGCCCCAACTGCCAGCGGCCGACCAAACGCCGTAGTTCGCAGGGTGCGTGAGACATGGGTCTATGCCAGACGGGTAACTCGCGGTCATCTCCCGCCGTGTGCTGCTGTCTGTGGCTCCTCTCTGCCTCGATACGCGCCGTTCCGCCAAGCGCAGAAACCGCCGACGTGCCTCCCGGGCGCTACTGCTTCACGGCAGCCCACTGGCCGCGAACTGTGATCACGGAGCTCCCGAGCGTGTCGATCCCGCTATTGATGGTGATGGTCGCGTTGCCACTCATCGAATTGCCTGATATGGACCCGGTCTGGGACCACAAATGGTCGCCTATATCGAAGGAGACTTGATCGCCATCGATCCGGCCGTCGACGATGGTGCCACTAGACGAGAGAGGGAAGGCAAGGTGCGTGCTGGTAAACGTGCAGTCCGCATTCGCACCGGAGTAGGTGCCCGCGAAAGTTGAGCTGGTCTGCGTGAGACTGAGCGTCATGTCGGTAACCGTGCAGGTGACGGTGCCGCCCTCGGTCAAGTTCTGCGCCTCGTATTTCCACGTGCCACCAACATTAACCTTGGGACCAGTGCTGGCCGCGCACCCAGAGATTGCACCAACGGCCGCGAGAGCTGACAGGATCACATGGCGCATGTCCCGTTGTACCTCCGGTACTCGTTTTTTACGCAACGGAGCACGGGCAGCCTTTGCCTACCGGGTCCTGCTGCCGTCGAGGTTCATAATGTGCGGACGCCATCCCGGTCAGCCGCGCTGGTCGTCGAGGATCCAGCGCGGGGGCATACCCGTCGATCGACGCAGCAGCGGTGGTCGCGCGCTCGACTAGCGAGGCCCGCACGCGCTCGAGGTTGCGGCGCCCAGCCACCGAGCATGTATCGCCCGAATCGATACCCTCGCGCCGACGCGTGCTGGTGATCACCGATTCAACGCCATCATTTCGGGGTAGTGGTACACGTCCGACGTCGCCGGCGTGTTCAGTGACGTCGCGATCATTGCCTTCGCAATCTGTGCGACGGTAATCGATTTGTATTTCGCGGGCGTCATGAACGAGAACGCAGGAAGCACCTTCTCGAGCAGCCAGGGTGTGTGTTGGGATCCGATGATCATCGCCGGACGGAAGACGCTCACGACAGCCGGACCACACGCTTTCACGGCCTCCTCGGCCTCGCCTTTCACGCGAGCATAGCGCGCCATCCCCGCAGCGCCTGATCCTGTCGCCGCCGCGGTGGGATCAGCGCCAGCGGCGGACATGAACGCCAGGTGCTTCACTCGCCCCGATGCCTTCAGCCCTCGCGCAAAGGCCGCATTCAATTGCACGTCGACCGCGCGATGCTCGTCGATCGTGAGTTTCGCTGTACCGGCCCCGACGCCCAAGGCACTCAACCCAAGCACGTCACCTGCGAGCGAACGAATGGCCTCGGTAGTCGCAGCGTTCAGACCCGCTGGATCCATTGTGGGAACGAGCGCCTCGCGCAGTTCGACACCCGCATCGCGTGCCAGCGCGACCTGATCGGGCTGCGAACGACGCACCAGGGTGACGATGGGTGTGAACGATCCATTGCGAACCAGCGCCTCGATCAGCGCCTTGCCGACCGATCCCAATGCGCCGAGAACCACAGCCGCGTGTGTGCTCGACATGAAATGCCTTTCGTCAATGGGCCGAGAACGAAGCGTGAGTCGTGGGCGCTACGCTTGAGGGGAAGCTGGAGCCGGCGTGAGGCCGTGGCGGCGCATGACCTCCGCCATCTGTGCTCGGTCCGGCGGACCACCGGCCGCCTCGTTGACCACCTGGGCAGCCTCCCGGAAATACTGCGGACCGATCGCGGCTGGCGTGATCACGCAGAGTGCCTTCGAGTCCTGGATGCCGTTGTTATCGAACCGGTGCATGGCACCTCGCGGAATGCATATCGCCTGCCCCGGTCCGACGTCGATTTGTTTTCCGTCGACAGTCCAGGTCAATACACCGTCGATACCGTAGATCGTCTCCTCGTAATGGTCGTGGCTGTGCGCTGGAGCCGGCAAGCGCTGCGCGCCAGGGACAGTAAGCTCGAAGGCCGCGATGCCGGCGCTCGAGTCGTGCCCGCTGACCAGAAAGCGTACCGTGAGCGGCCCGACTCGGATGGTCTCCTCGGAAGGATTGACATGGAGGTCGATGGTCTGTCGTGTCATGAGGGTCTCCTTTTCGTAAACTGCGTCCGTCGCCGTGAGACCGCGTACACGAACGCGAAAGCAGCGGCCACAACGAAGATGATCGCTACCTGTCTCATTGGTAGGCGACGGACCGCCGGCGACCTCCTGCAATGCAGTATCCGTCGCGTCCCGCGCTCCCGGCGCTTCTGCCGAGGCCCGATATCGAGCAGCACCGGCACAGCCACGGGGATGACGAGGACCGAAACGATAACGCTCGCTGGTTGTGCCGCGACCTAAGTCTATGCCGGGGGCTCCTCAGTTGGAACGATCACCACGTCATGGCGATGATCAATTCAATCGACACCTACGCGCCGTCTCGGACGGTAGGCCAGGTCAAGCGCCCCGGAATCGTGAGATCCTGCGGCGTTCGTGCAGGAGTTGGCCGCATTCGCGCTGTGGGGTGCGCTAAAGCTGTACCGGCGGGTCTTCCCCGAAGTGCCTGGGCCAGTCTGACGCTCGTCGCGTGGCAGCGCCATCTAGCACGGTTGATTCCGGCTGGCACAGATGGTGCTCAGGGGTAATGCATCGAGAGTGGGACTGAGAGCGTGCCGATGATGCTGCCCTATGCATCGCCGCCGGCAGCGATCGGTGGAGGCCGAGCGTAAGGTGGGTGTGAGGCGCTGTGGTCCCGAGCGCGCGGCGGACGATTGGTCGTGCGACGACTAGCGACGATCGGGTCGATACGCGGCGGCGTCGTTGCTGTCACTCTTGCTGCGACAACAGGCGGACTGTCTGTCAGACTCCCAGCGCAGGAGTCCACTTCGGGCCGCCCTTCACCTGCTGCGGACGAAACCGCTGCGGGACACGGACCAGCCTTCTACACGGTCCGTCCTTCGGACGGCGAGCGCGTGAACGCTGATACTGCGGCTGCGCTCCGACGTCGCATCTCGCTTACCCTCATAGGCATCCCGCTCGGAATGGCCGTGAAAGCAATCGGGGATCATGCGAGGGCTCGACGCCACCGTCAACCCCGAAAGCCTTCCACCCGGCGCCCGGGTATCGATGCATGCCGACGACGTTACCGTGGCGGATGCGCTCCGCTGGGTGCTCGTCAACGCGCGGGTCAATGTGATGGTGAAGGACCAGACGCACCTGACCCTCGTCCCCCAGACGATCCACGCGGCAAGCGAAGACTCGTCGGGCGTGGTCGAGGGGGAGCTCGTCAATGGCGACACGGGCGAGCCCGTCCCCTACGGCACCGTGACGTTGCTCGGCACCGCGGCCGCGCGGTTTGCCGATCGCGCGGGTCACTTCCGGATGGTGCGGCTTGTGGCCCGGCGCTACGTCCTCCGCGCACGACAGATCGGCTATGCGCCACAGGATGACACGGTGGCGGTCGCGCGCGACTCCACGACGGAGCTGACCATTCGGATGCACCGCATCCCGGCGATACTCAGCCTCGTGCGGGTCACGGGGCATCACCCAAAAGGATGCGTGGCCACCGGCATCCCCGACTCCGCCGTCGATCCGACGCTCGCCGGTGTGTTCACCCAGATCCGCGAAAACGTCGACCGCTACAACCTCCTGCTTAAGCAGTATCCCTTCCGATATGTGCGGGAGGAACAGCAAGTACTCCTCCGTTCCCGGCTCGGCATCTCTACGCATGTGGACACCGTGTCATACGAATCCAGAGAAAGCCGGCCGTACCGCGTCGGAGGTGTCATCCATAGCGATTCGGTCCTGCAGCAAGACTCCGTGTTCCGCGATGCTTTGCCAGGTCAGGGCACCGGCGCTCGCGTATTCGTAGGGATGAGAACCACCGGGGTGGAGCGACGGCGCGTGATGGATCTGCCGACGTTTGCGGACTTGGCGGACTTGGCGTTCCTCGCTGCGCACTGCTTCGAGTACGGTGGCACCAGCGGACGGGAGGGTTCGGTAGGGCTCATTCGTCTGAACTTCGAGCCGGCGACCAGCATTAAGACGCCTGACGTCTCCGGCTCGGTCTACCTCGACGCTGATAGTCTCCTCCTGCGCCGCGCCGTCTTCGAGCTGACGAAGCCGGAGGCGGCACGGCCCCCAATCGCCGGATTCAGCGTGACCACCACCTTCCGGGAGATTCTGCCATTCGTTCCGTTGTCGATTCGGTCGAGTCGGTGCAGCCCGGCGACGGCGCCGCGGCGCTCGGATCCCAGCGGCTGATTGGCTTGGGGTTCGAAAAGGTGATGCCCGGGCGAGCAACCGGCCGCGCCATCCGAGCGCGCCACCCCGTGAACCACAGCTTCATGCCAGCGGTGTTTGTGCGGCAAATTGGAGCAGCCGCATCGGCGAACTCACGCACGCGGATCCGGCGTCGCACACACTAGCCACCTGCCAGCAGCCGGGACTAACACGTTTCGGATCCGTATTGTCGCCGAAGTCGTCGCGCCGTCTGCCCGGGCGCTGCCGGCGCAACCCGAGACCCACGCCGCTCGCGCACGAGCAGACGCCGCTGCGCCTAATGCCCGCTACGAGACCGTTCAGTCGACCTTTGCGGCTCGGCTCACATTCCGTCTCGAGCGCTGGACTGGCAAGAGGTGGCAACTCGTTCAGGCAGCCGACGGCAGCTGGCCGTGGCAACTCGTCCGCGCCGCACGCCTGCTGCCTCTGAGATCGGCGAATATCTCGGCGAACAGTCACCGCGGGATCGATTGGTCGGACCATCCCCTAATGGGGTCAGCGAACTGACATCGGAGCCCGCTGTTGAGGGATTGCAGTCGGAGCGTCGTGATTTAGGTGTGAAGAGGCTTACGGCATGCATAGTCGCGGCGAGACGGCCCGGTCACTTGCGCACTGGCTTCTTACGCGTCGCCGTTCTGACGGCGATCGTTCTTGCCGGTTGCGACCGGAGTCCCACCGGTCCCTACGGTTCCTGTCCGACGCCCATACTTCTGGTCATACCAGCCGAGAAGTGACCTGAGGTGAGAGGTTGTAAGGCGTTATGCCGGGGGCGGGACTCGAACCCGCACGGGGTTGCCCCCAAGGGATTTTAAGCCGGTTCTCTGCCCCGAGTCCGGAGGTTATCCGGCAATTGAAGGGCAGAGTGGTGCATCGAGGGGTACTCGGGTGCGGCCAGAGTGCCCCCGATTTTGCCCCCGCCGTTTTTGACTGCAGCGGCTCCGACCAGAAGGCGCCGGCAATCGGAAGTATGAGGGCGATAGGTCCTCTCGTCCGGCGTGTTATCAACTCGTCGGCTTGGTGAAGGTGCCATGCGCATCAGTCAGCGTGGGGCGGGAACTGACTCTCTTGCGGCACGCCTTGCCGGATCTTTCGGAAATATGTCGCGACCTGGCGCAGTTTCACGCCACGTCTCTTGCGAGGGCTGAGCAGCCACACCGGGTAGCCGAGTTCTTGGCGTACAACCGTAATCGGCATCTCGAGGTCCGAGTCGTTCGAGATCACGGCCGCCGCTTGCAACCGCTTCGGGTGGGCGTCCTTGAGGAGCTGCGCGGCTAGGTTAACGTCAACGGACACCAGACGATGACGACATCCTCCGCGATCCCAGCGCCTCACTGATAAATGGCCGTCCTGCAGTCGGATTGGAGCGACTGGAGCCTCATTCGCCGACGCTGCGTACCGAGGTGGTGGCTCGGACTGCCGCCATTAAGACACGTGCGAATGCTTGGTCACACGGAGGTAGCCGGATTCCAGCTTCGACACGAGGACGATATTGAACAATCTCGACTCGACGAGGCAGTCAGGCGCATCGAGGCCGCGATCGAGAATGATCGCGATTTATGATCGTAGGAGACTCTCGCGGCTACGCCGCACCGACACCGTGTTTGCGCTCACCGACCTCCTTCCTGGATGCAGCTATGCGGAACTGGGGAACTATATCGTTCTTGGTCTCGAAGCCGTCGAGACTTGGACCCGGCAAACGCTGGCCACTGCGATTGTACACGAGGCTACGCACGCTCGTATTGCCAATACTGGCATCCTGTCCAACCGCGGTAACATGCACCGCATTGAGCAACGGTGCGTCGCAGAGGAGATCAGCTTCGTACGTTGCTATCCAACATCCAATCCCAATGCAAGAGCGCGATGGGAGGAAGGCAGGTACCGTGCGCTCGGCGCTCGATCGTGGACGCTGTGGAGTCGCCGCCTGAAGTGGCTTTTGCGATTCTTGCGGCAAGGTCGACGACGATGATCCTGCGACCACGACACAATGGGGGCGGAGTGCTCGCGCATCCACGCCTGGGTGAAACGAGTTAGCCTCGAATAGAACAGCATAACATGGTATCACCTGGTGCCGAGTAGCAGGCATCTGGTCATACTTTTCGTCATGCAACAGACGCGCGCTTTCCAGGCGGAGCCCACTCCTACCCCGCTCGCAGCAACCTGCCGCATTGCACTCTCACCAGCACATCGTCTGCCGGGCTCGCGACCCGATAATGACGGCTGATGCTGCGGTAATCAATGAGATAAGCCCTCGAAATTCACCGGGGCGCGCAAGGCGCCGTTAAGGCGGCTCGTATGGGCAACTCCGACGCGATGTCGCTTTCTTGTAGAGCGCAGCGCGCAATCGCGTTCGCGCAACGCCCCAACCGGGCCTTCACATCGGCGCCGTTCAACCAGTGCTGGACCACGCGTCGATCCAGATCACGGAGGTCTACGTCGAAGACGCTGAGTCGGGTCGGCTCGACAAGCTGCGGGTCCTGAGTCGTGACCCCTAGCGCCCCTCCGTCGTGATCCATCTTGCCACACCGTCCATTTCATGAGATTATCGATGGGCTCGCTATCCGGGCGAGGCCCCTCCCATGGACCCCGGGCGAGCGGCATGCGCTTACGGAGGTCGTGATGCTCGGCAAGATCGCACGGACCGGACTGCCCTCTGTCCGCCGCTCGACGGCCGGACCGTGGCGCCCCTGCATTGCGCTCGCAGCACTCTTCCTCTCAGCCACACCGGCCACGCCCCAAGGCATGGCGGCGGCGCCCGCGACGTCGGCCTACACGAGCGCACCGGCGTTCGACCTCACCCGCGTCCCCCCACGCCCTCCCCTGCCAGGCACGAACCCAGATACCAATAGCGCACTCGCGTACCTACGCTTCGGAATTGCGGTGCTCGACACCACCCACGAACCCGAAGGCACCGCCGCGGATGCGCTGTATTGGGCCGCTCGCCTCGACCCCGTCCAACCGCTCGCCTACTACGGCCGCTGGGCAGCCATCGCATCAGCCATCGAGAATACCGTCCCGAATCGACACCACTTCCGCCTTGTCTACCTCAGCCCCGCCAACAACGCACGCTTGGATTCGTTGCGGATCCGTGCGTACCTCCTCGACCCGTTGCTCAATGACCGCTTCGAGTATGGCGGCCTCGCAATGCGAGCTGGGTGGATCGAACGCGGGAAGATCTTCTCGCACGATCATGAGAACGAAGCCGTAATCGCCTACGCGAAAGGGGATTTCGCGCGCGCGGCATCGGAATGGGCCAAAGCCATCAAGGATCATCCCAATGTGATTCGGTTTCACATCGGCCGCGCCCATGCCTTGTACTTTCTGCAACAGCCGGACAGCGCGATCGCCGAATTGCGGCACGCCGAATGTCTACGCGCACCGCGACTCGATGGCGACGACGCCCGTGTACAGCTCGCGCGAGATGCTCTCCTACGCGATCGGTTACATCGAGCAGAGCCGAAACCACTTCGACGCCGCGCGTGCCGCCTTCGAGCAAACGCTGGAGCAGAACATCGGCTTCTACATGGGACACGAACACCTCGCGGAGATCGCGTTCGCCCAGCACGACACTTCCACCGCGCTGAGCGAGTACGAAACGGCAATCGGTATTCGGCCCGGCGATCCGGTCGTGCACGAGAACTACGGCTATGTTCTCTGGGTCGCGGGCCGCCGAGAGGGAGCCCTGTCACAGTACCAAAGCGCCGTGCAGCTCGATCCGGACTTCGTAACGCCGTACTGGCTCTGGGCGCAGGCACTGGATGGGCGCGGAGACACCGCCGCCGCGCTGCGCGAGTACCGCGCGTTCCTCGACCACGCGCCCGCAGACGCGATCCACCGACCGGACGCCGTTGCGCGGGTCTCAGCGCTGACACGATGATGCGTCACGCCGCTGACACGATGATGCGTCACGCTCGTCTCCTAGCGGCTCGGGAGTCGACCCAATGGCCTCACCCCACGTGGTGCCGGACCCCGCATCCTGCATGCGTGCGCTCATGGGCGATGCTCGTGGCGATATGCCTCGTAATCGGAGACGCCGCAACCTCGCTTGCCCAGCAGCCGGCGTCGGCTCTAACACCGCCTTCCGCTCGCGATTCGGCTCACCGGGCCGACAGCGTTCCGCCGGCAGCCCACGAGTTCCAGCCTCGCTCGACCTACCAGGACCTCGAGATGTTCAGCCAGGTGCTGAACGAGCTCCGCATGAACCACCCGGACAGTCTCGACCCACACGCTCTCATCATGGCGGCGATCCAGGGCATGCTGCACGCGGCCGACCCGCATTCGTTCGCGATCGCGCGCGTGCATGTCGACCCGTTCCGAGAACGCCTATACGCGGCCGGCAAGCTGTGGCCGATCCCGATCACCTTCGCCCTGATCGACGATGCGATGGTCGTGGTATCCGTGACACCAGGCAGCGATGCCGCCCGGCAGAACATCCTGCCCGGAGACCAGCTCGTGACGGTGAACGGCAAGACAATCACCGCCGACAGCCCCGAAGAATTGCAGGTTTCCCTCGCGGATAGTGGCGCCACGCCATTGGACATGGTGTTCCGGCGCCGCCGGAACGATGGAACACTCGTCGATCTGACGCGGCGCGTCGTACACGAGCGCGCAACCGGTGAGCACGCCGTGGTAGCGGCCACAATGCTCGACCCGCATACGGGGTATATCCGCATCACCAATTTTGTCGATGACAAGGCTGCGGACGAGTTCCACGACGCGATCGGACAGCTGAGCCACGGCGAGTTCGACCGACTCGTCCTCGACCTGCGCGGGAACGGCGGCGGCCGCATCGATCTCGCCGCGCGCGTGGCCGGCGAATTTTTGCCCAAGGGGGACATCGTCTACACCGCCGAGGGGCGGAAACGCGACATCACGGATACCTCACGCGTGTCGCGCTCCTTCTGGAAGCACGAGCGCCGATTCCCGCTCGTCGTGCTGATCGACGCGGGCACCGCGAGCGCAGCCGAGCTCGTGGCTGGCGCCCTCCAAGACCACGACCGTGCCATCATTGTCGGGCGACCAAGCTTCGGCAAAGCCCTGCTCCTCAAGCCCTTTGCGTTGACGGATGGATCCATGCTGATGATGGTCGTCGGACGAGTCCACACCCCATGCGGTCGCGTAATTCAACGGGAATACCGTGGCGTGCGGCGTAGCGAGTATTTCTTCCTGGCATCGAGAGCGGCACGCGACACGGCGGGCCGACCGTTCTGCAAAACGGATGCGGGTCGCACCGTATACGGCGGCGGCGGCATCATCCCCGACATCGAGTTTCCGCCGCCCAGGCCGACGCCTGTCTGGCTCGAGCGCGTGGAGGAGGATAATCTCCCGCTTCGGTGGATTGGAGGCTTCCTCGACCAGCACGCGGGTGATTTCTTGACCGCCAATGCACTCGCCGCTTCGCCATCGCTCGCGCCTAACGCACTCGCCGATTTTCGTGCGTTTGCAGCAGGCGAGGGCGACACGGTTCCCCAAGGGCCGGATGCGGATCACGTGCTCCAAGAACTGCTCGTCCTTTCCGTCGCACAGGCGAAGTGGGGCGCTGCCGCCTACTATCGCGTGGCGGTCGCATTCGATACCGACATTGCCCGAAGCATGCAGGCCTTCGACCAGACCGCGCTCCTCGCCGGCGTCAGTCATGGAGGCCACTAGAAGGGCCTCGAGCTGAACGGGTGACTTGACGCGTCGAAACGGTTACTCCGTTCGCCAAACGCAGTCTCCCGGATGTGAGGTCTCAGGCAGTTGACTGTTGAGTTCGCTTGGGCGAAGTTGTATCTTGGGCCGCTGCGCAAAACGCGACGATGGCTCGCGGCGACCCTCCTCGGGTCGGTTGAAACGGAGACACATGCGGACTTGGCACATCCGGCATCTCGAGGTCGCCGCCGCACGTCCTGAAAGCAGACACGCGAGCCTTGTCGTCGCCGCGGTCATCGCAGTAATCGCTGCATGCAGCAGCGGTGTGCCGCCTGCGCCCACTCCCGCGCCCGTCGCCAACGCGCCGTTTCCTGCAATGTTCGACCTGTCACTGGTGCCGGACCGCCCCAAGATCACCTGGCCGAACCCGGGCACAGGCATCCGAGAAGACCTCGCCCTCTCCACCGGCAAGGCAGATCCACTACCCGCTGATGGGTCTTGGTTCCCCACCATTCAGGACATCGTGACGGCTGACACGGCCGAACCGGACACGAACGACGCCAGATTCTACTACTCCGCCGGTGTGGCCGCTCTTCATCACGATCCTGCCAGCGCGTCGGCAGCATTCTATTGGGCCAGTCGACTCAGCCCAGCTTGGGCAGAGCCGTACTTCGCCCGCTGGTACACGCTGCGACACGCACCTTACCTCACGCAAATGCAAGCTGTGAACGGGCGTCTCGTTCGGTCATACGTCGTGCAAGGTGCCAGGGCATCGACTGGTAAGCCGGCCGGGCCGTTGATGTTGCCCGATTCGATCCGCTCGCAAATCGACTCGCTGTTCCTTCAGGCGAATGTGCGGGACCCCTTTGTCGACGAGCGCGTCTACCTCGACGACGTGGAAGGAGAGAATGGTGAATGCGACGGCCCGGGCCAACTACGCGGGATTGCGCGAGACCGAGCGACTGAACTACGAGCGGATGACACACGGCGAGGCGCCGCTCAAGGCTCCGCGGACTGAACTAGCGCATACCTGGTTCACCGCTTTCATCGGACACGATTTCGCCAGCGCCCAGCGCATGCTCATCCCCGTGATCAACAAATACCCCGACAGCCTCGAGCTCTACCTCTACCGCGCAAAAGCGCAGTTCTACCTCAAGCAGTACGACAGCTCTACCACGACTCTGCGCGCGGCGATCACGCGCATCGAGAGCAAGGAAGCAGCGCGCACGCTTCCCGTGTACTTCCCCAAAGCAATGTTCACCTACGCCGTCGCGACCGCCCAGCAAGCGTCTGGCAATGACACGGCAGCCCGCACGGCGTATCAGGAAACGCTCGATCAAAACCTCGGGTTCTACATGGCGCACGTCCAGCTCGCGAGCTCCGCATTCCACGCGAACGATACCGCAACGGCACTCACTGAGGCGCTAACCGCTACCCAGATTCGACCCGATGATCCGGTCGTTCAGCTCTTCGCGGGCTATAGTCTTCTGACCGCAGGCCGCGGGGACGAGGCGGTCGAACACATGCGATCTGCGATCAACGCTGACCCGTATTACGCCGCCCCGTACTTGTACCTGGGCGAGGCGCTGCGACAGCTGCACGACACCGCCGACGCGATCGCCGCCTACAGCGATTTTCTCGCGCATGCTCGCCGCCGGGACCCGGAGCGCCCGGCCGCCCAGGCAGCGCTCAATGCCTTGACTGCGGCCGGCCGCAATTGAGCACGCGGGCGTGTTGTCAGCGTGGCATCCGAACCCGCATGCTTCCCTGCTGCAATCCCTCCTTAGGTCGATTTGAGCGCAACGACGGGATCGACGCGTGTCGTCCGGAAGGCGGGAACGCTCGCGGCCACGAGCGCCACGAGCGCGAAGGTGACGGCAGCGCCCGCAAAGGTGGGGAGCGGGAGCCACCCCTGAACTGAAAACCCAGGATCGTAGGCGTTCCCGGCCGCGGACAAATGGGTCAACGCTCTGCTGAGGATCCAGGCGCCTACCGATCCGAGCGCGATCCCCGAGATCGCGAGCACAAGGGCCTGCCGGAACACATCCCGCATTACCCTCCAGGCGCTCGCTCCGAGCGCGAGCCGCACTGCGATCTCCCGACGTCGCTGATCGACGACATACGCGATCACACTGACATACGCGATCACACTATAGAATGCCAACGATTCCGAGGAGCAGGGCCACGACCGCGAACATCGAAGCCAGAAAGCTCGCGAACCGCATCGTACCGACAGAGGCAGTCAACCATTGGGCCATCGGCAACGCCTTTTGGCAGTCTCAGTACGGCGGCCGCCAGTGCTCGTTGCCAGGGGCCAGCGCGCGCTGCTCGACAAGGGCTACGGCTACGCGAACCTCGAGTGGCAGGTACCGAACACGCCGGACTCGAAGTTCCGATTGGGGTCGATCACCAAGCAGTTCACGGCCGCGAGCATCCTGCTCCTCGAGGAGCGGCGGAAGATCCGGCTCACCGACCCCGTGAAGGTGTACCTGCCCAATGCGCCGGCTGCGTGGGATCACATCACGATCTACAATCTTCTGACTCATACCTCGGGGATCCCGGACTTCACCAGCTTTCCAGACTACATCCCCACTCAGCGTGAACCGACGACGCCCGCGCAACTCGTGGCGCGATTCCGCAACAAGCCGCTAGACTTTCCGCCGGGCACGTCGTGGATGTACAGCAACTCTGGGTATGAGGTCCTCGGCTACCTGATCGAGAAGATCAGCGGGATGCGGTACAAGGATTTCGTAAAACAGAATCTCTTGCGGCCGCAGGGCATGAACGAGTCCGGGTATGACACGGCCGACGCCGTGATCCCTCACCGCGCCTCCGGGTACACCCCAGATTCGGACGGACCTGTGAACGCAGCGTACCTCGACATGTCGATCCCATACGCGGCCGGCGGACTCTATTCCACCACGCACGATCTCTGGCGCTGGGAGCGGGCGCTCTTCGGTGGCCGGGTGTTGTCCGCGAGCTCCCTGAAGGCGATGACCACGCCATTCAAGAAGGTCCGGTTCCGAGGGGCTGATGGGCATCGGCGTCCGCGAACTGACTGCGAAATACCTGCAGCTGTCCGGAGAAACGATAGCAGAAACGATAGCATGTCGCTCAGGGAAGACCTCACGCTGGTCAGGCATCTGCGCAGGGTGCCAATGTCCGGCAAGTTGCCGGGTTTCCCTCTGACGGCGCCGCTGTCCGCCTGATCGCGCACCGGAGAAAACGGCAGGAAGATGTCGGGTCCCATTGTCCCCCGGTTGCCCCCTGGCAGTTGGGTTCAGCGTGGGCGAAGGTGCCTTCACCTCGCGTTGAGCGTGCGCTCGACGCGCGCAGTATTGGCGACCAAGACTTCGCGAACGCGGGCGAGGAAGTCGGTGATCGCGCTGAGCTCCGTCCAGTGTAGGTGGCCATCACGGCCGCCATGTCGTCGCTCAGTGGGCCGAAGATCGCCGGGACGATCTCATCGAGGCGGCTGGGCGACTTCCGCACGACAACCACGCGGCGCCGGTCATCTGGATCGCTAATGCGCTCGGCGTAACCGGCTTTGACGAGTCGGTCAATGATCCCGGTGACGGCTCCTGTGGTCAGTCCGGTGAACCGCGCCAGTTCGCCCGCCGTCACCGGCCCGCGCGAGATCAAGTCGAGGCACTTGCGATCGGTGGCACTCACCCCCAGACAGCGCCCCACAAGCTCGTGGAACACCACGACGGCCGCAACGAAGTCACGACCTAGCAAGGTCGCCGCGTCCGAGTCCGATAAGGGCAGCGCCGATGGTGAGTGTCGTGGGGCACGATGCGCCATGCGAATAATCTTAGCACACACAACCTCTTATTGCGCTCGTTCTCTTATTCTGCTAAGATACATCCCAGCGACCGCGATGGAATCCTCGCAACTCCGGGAGACAGGGGGAATGACGACACTGCGCAGAATCGGGCCGGCGCTGGCGCTGCTGATCATTGCGCCGCTCATCGCGGAGTTCCTGCTGGGCGACTTCAACATCCGGCAGATCGGCTTCGTCGTCGTATTCATTCCGCTGTACGGCGGCGGCGCGGTGCTGGTGCGCGAGATCACACGCCGCGCCCACCGCGGCTGGCCGACCATGCTGTTGATCGCGCTGGCCTTTGCGCTAGTCCTGGAAGGATTCCTCAACCAGACGTTGTTCAATCCGAACTACGCGGGTCAGCACCTGCTGGCATACGGCTTCATCCCTGCGTTGGGAACGTCGTTCAACTTTACGGTCTACTTGCTGACGCTGCACGTGGTGTGGAGCGTGGGTGCCTCGGTGGCGCTGGCCGAAGGCCTGACCGGCGCGCGCTGGCGTGAACCCTGGCTGCGCCTGCCTGGCCTGCTCGTGACCGCGGCATTGTTCCTGATCGGCTGCGCCTTCACCACGATCTTCACGTTGCGCACCTTTCACTTCGTCGCGTCCCCGGCGCAATACGCGGCCGTTGCTATCGCCGCGATGGTGGTGATCGTGGCGGCGTTCGCGGGCTTCCACGGTGCTGGCAACGGTGCCGTCGGCCAGCGCAGTCGCCAGTCGGGCGACAACACCGGCCACGCGTCATCCTTCTGGCTGGTGCTGGTTGTGTCGCTCGTGCTATCCAGCGCATTCCAGCGCTGGTTCGTTTACGCGCCCGCTCATGCGGTAGCTACGGGGCTGGGTCTGGCCGGATTGCTGGGCCTCGACGTCGCAGCCGTTGTGTTGTTCGCAGTTTGGTCGCGCCGTGGCGGTTGGGGACCGGTGCAGGCGCTGGCGGCATTGACCGGTGCGATTATCACGTACGGCTGGATCAGCCTGCGCCGCTTGGTGGTAGCGGGCGGCACCTCGTTGGGTGTGCCCACGACCCCGATCGACGTGCTGGGTCAGGCGCTTCTGCTGCTCGCGATGCTCGGGTTGAGCTATCTGGCCTGGCGGTGGCTTCGGAGGGAATCGTCGCGTGCATCAAGCAGCGCAGTGGCATGAGGCATTAGATCGAGATCCGCGAGACCACGCGCCAGGAACGCCGAACGGATTTGCGCGGCCCCTCACTCCCGTTTTTCTAACCGGTGCGAGCTAGTGGAGAGGTGCCTCTCCAATCGCTCGACGGCACACCCGCATTCGCGCCTCCGGCGCTCAAGCGGGACCATTAGGCCCGGTGAAGCACGTGCCGGACCATCCGCAGTCTCGTCCGCTACCGGTCGGGCATTTGCAAGACCGGGCCGACATCCCACGGGTGGAGGTTAGCGCCCCCGGGGCGACGAGACCCCAGTGGCGATACCGGATCGCCGATCTGGACGCGTTTGCCGCCAGCCGAACGATCCTGCCTTACGGGTCGGACGCGCGGCGCAGCGGTCATTTATAGGCGCCAAGGGATTCCTGCTCCATATTGGAGAGTTCACACACCGAGGAGCGGACGTGGCGTCCCCTTGGCTGCATGGAAAGCGGTACCGGTTACGCGTGCCGTCCCTCGGACCGGCGGCTGGTCGCGGTGTCGACCGGGACGCGCGACAAGCGGACTGCTCACGCGATCGCTTCGATGGCCGATCAGCTCCATGCCCGCGCCGAGTTCTCGGTTCTGGACGCCATTGCCGACGGCCCGATGACGTTGCTCGAGACCTATGCCGAGTATCGAACCGATGCCCGGCTCGCCGACACAAAGCGGGCCCTCGATGACGTTGACTTGGCGCCATTGGTCGGGCGTGGCATGGCGAGATCGCCCGGCGCCACGTAGGCACAGCTGACAAGTAACCTCGCCCAGGTAAGGCGACTGATTCCCGTCGGCGGGCGGTTCCCGGCGTCGCGGTTCCGGCGGAAGACTATCGCAGAGCACCTCGCCGGCCTGACCGATCTCCAATCATCGGCCGACACGAAGCCGCCGGTGTCCTCGTCGACTCCTTGGAGCGTGCCGCCTCGCAGGTTCGGCGGATTGGCCACCTACGCCGTGCTGACCTGCAACTGGTTGATGCTCGAGCACCCGAGCCAGACACCATCCTAGGCCCTCGCTGGGTCGAAGTGGATGCCGGGATGCTGTTCCTGGGTTGTCGCGACAGCTTCGACGGGAACCGAGATCCTCAAGATCCGCGACATCGCCCCGTCCGGAGTCTGGGGCACATGGCACATGGAGCAAGGCATCCCCCGCGGCAGGGACGCGACCGGCCACTGGCTCCCGGACCCCGCTGGGTACTTCTGTGCAGCTCGCGCGAACTAGGCTGACGGAGCAAGCGGGAACCAGATCTGCTCCAATACTGCTCCAGCCGTCTGCCGCTGCATTTGTAAGTCTATGCCGGGGGCGGGACTCGAACCCGCACGGGGTTGCCCCCAAGGGATTTTAAGTCGCAATCATGCCCGGGGGATCATCGTTGACCTGGAATAGAGCGGCATAACCCGGCATCAGGCAGCACCCCATAGCGGGCATCTGGTCATACTTTTGGTCATACATGTTCCCTGCCTTCTTGGGCTATTGATGCAGGCGGCCGTTGAGACATCGCAGGTCCATGTTCCATTCAGTGACGGCGTACTGAATGAACGGCGAATGTCCAGTGAGAGCGTTGTCCGCCTCGATCTCACCTGACACGGCGAGGCGGTCGCTACCTAGCAACTCGTGGCTCGACTCTGAGGAGGCGCTACACGCTACGGCGACCGCGAGAGCTATCGCCACCGCGGCAACGGGCACTGTCTTCATAAGGATGACTCCAAACCATTGGTGAACTCAGTCTTGCCATGCACAGGCGTCGACGGCTCGAGGAGGGATCCGTCGGACCGGAGATCGTCTGGCCGGGTGCCGGCCCGGTGGAACTGTCTCAGCACCGCACCCATCGGCCGCGAATCAAGAAACTCACGAAAAAGGGCTGAGCCGATCACCTTGGTATCGGCTCGGCCCTCGAAGTGGCTAGCGTCGCCTACTTTGCCAGCACAGCGCAGCTGGCGTCCGGCTCGAGTACGAACGGGTTAGAGATCGTCTGCTTGCCGAAGTGGCTGAGCATCTGTACTGAGTTGCGCTCGTCGAGTTTCTCGCGGCGAATGGTCTCGCTTACCTGGGGCTGAACGCGACTCGGGATGCGGGCCAAGAAAAAAGGCCACAACTCCGCCGACTTGTAGACCCTGTCGACGTCCGGAAAGTCGATTAGCGGCCGCACCTCGTGTTGTTGCTTGAACTCTGGGCAGTATCGGAACTCCCACACGCCGCTGTGTAGCCGCAGGACGCCCACCGGCAGGCGGTCGAATGAAGGCCGAACACCGCGTCTTCGTCCTGCGGGGTTTCAATGCTCTCATGCTCCTCGCCGCGTAGCCATCCCATGAACGCTCGCTTCGTATTGTGGAGGAAGGTCATGATGCGGAAGGCGGTAGGGAACTAGCTAGCGTGATCACCCGATGGCGCAGGCATCGCTTGATCAGATCGCGCCTCGACGAGCTCAGCAGCTTGTTGAACTCACTATCAATGACTGCTTCGATCGTGCCAAGGTCAATGAGGATCCAGTTTTCGGAGCACCTGATGGAAAGTAGGCAATGCGGCAGCCACCAGCACTGCGAGCCGGAAGTGATTCGGGTCCTCTTCACCGTCCCAACCGATCAGTGAGCGGGCCCCGGCGGCATATTTCTCCAAAGCGTAATCGCTATTGAACTTAGCCAGTGCGCCCTCAGCGGTGTTCCAAAACAAGCCACGCGCGGTATCGTATACTGGAGCAAATCGGGACGGCCGCCCAGTATGGGTCGGCACGATGACGCCCCAATTGAAGAGATGGCGATCCTGGTTCCCGACGATCGCGTCGAACCCGATCAGCCGCACGAGATCCACGAGTATTTCGCCGCTCTCCTTGAACTGCGAGAGGATCGCCTCTCGAAGCACTTGGAACGTGAACACTTTCTGCTCGAGAATGTTGCTTCCCAACATCCTTCACGAACTCTTCATCCTCTAGGTATCCGGCGACGATCTCGGCGCCGTGCACCAGGCTCTCACCACTGCCTAGGAAGTAGCGACTGAGGAATCTGATCTGCCCGTCATAGTGCATCAGCATCGAGTCAGCCATGCGTACACCCAAGCACTGACCAACCCTAGTCATCAGGTGTTCCGTAATCGACTCGGCAGGATACCGTTTGTGGCCGACCTTCGCGATGTGCGCCGGCCACGTGCGCGGGTCGTCGCGTCGGCCCCGTCCGGGCTCGTAGACGTGGATAAAATCTTTCGGCGCTACCCCACCCACCATCGTACCCGTCACCCAGTACCTGCCTGGCACGAGCCGGCGCACAACGCTCCGCCAGCGCTCCGCCTCGTAGCCCGTCCATTCCTTGACGTCGACCAAAACAGGTCTGGTCGAAGGCACGACGCTTGGACGTCGTTTCGTCCTCGCGGACACGCGGTGAACGAGAGACACGCCGGGCTACTCCCCTGTGTCGTCGGCCACGCGCTCGAGTCGGTCCGCCTCTGAGGCGATCCGCGAGGCCAGGTCGCGGAACAGTACCGCGACCACCCGCAGCGCCTTGTCCGACGGCTGATTCGGCCGGCCCGGATCCACCCACGCGTACCAGAGCGTGCGGCTCGCCTTCGTCCGGGCCGCGAGCGCGGGCGCCGGCGACAATGTCAACGCCTTCCACGCCCCCACAAGCGCGGCCTTCCGCCGACCGCCAGCAGCGTCAATGGGCCGTCCCCGTCCGACCAACCCCGCCTCCATTGGTGTGCCTCCCGACAACGATAAGCGCTCACCTGCCCCGCGTGGAGTGTGGCCGTTGCGGCAGATGTTACAGTCCGCGCGCCGTCCCACCGATCTACGATCGATACGACGTTTGTCCCACCGACTGACCTGCGAACGGTCGAGCAGTTGGTGCGGGCGGTATCTGCCGCGACTACGGGCCCCGGGATTGAGCGGTCGCGCGCCGACGTCGATGTCGGTGATAACCAGATCGAGTACGTGAACTCCGAAGGCACGTGGTTCGTCCGATCGCGCCCAGTGGCGCATCTCAAAGCGACTGCCCAGGCACAGGCCAATGACGGTATGTCGCTGGCAGACGCGCTCGAACTGTACGCACGCACGCCAGCCGGACTGCCTTCGGCCAGCGAGATTGGTGCCCAAGCGCGAGCCATGTGCGCGCGCCTCGACAGCCTACGTCGCGCACCTGTGTTCGACCGCTACACCGGAGCGACGCTGTTCGAGGGTCGGGCGGCCGCCGAGCTCGTGGCGGAGCGGCTGGCCCCGGCAATCGAGGGTCAGCGCAAACCTCTCATGGGCCAATCGACAATGTCGGCCGCCTTCGATCTCATGCAGGCGCGATCCGGCACGCTCACGCTGGCCGATCGGATCGGGGAAGTTGTGCTGCCGGAGTTTCTGCGGGTCATCGATGATCCGACCGCCGTCGTCGCCGGAGGAGACACACTCTTGGGCAGCTACCGCGTCGACGAATGCGTGTCTCAGCCCAGAGGACGCTCGTCGTGGACAGTGGCGTGCTCAGGACAGTACTCACGGACTCGCGCCCCCATTCCCGGCGTCGCGCATAGCACGGGGAACGAGCGCGTGGGGTCGGCAGCGCCGAGCAATTTGTTCGTCGAGGCGGATGACGGTCGAACGACGGCCGCACTCGAGGTGGAGCTCGACTCGCTGGTCCAGCGACGCCGACTTCCCTTCGGGCTAATCGTGCGGGAGCTGAACAATGGCTCGAGTGGGACGATGGACAATCCGATGGAGTTCATGCAGCGCCTGATGGGCCAGGGTGGTGAGAGGACGCGCCCTGTGTTCGCCCTTTATGAACTCTTTCCGGACGGCCGACAGCAGCTGGTACGGGGTGCCCATGTCGCCCTGCCAGGTCTCGACGCGTTTCGGGACGGCATCGTTGCCGCATCGGCCATGCGGACAGTGTATGACGCAGTCACAAGTGACATGGATCTGGGGCTGGTCTGGAGAACATTGGCCGGGGTGGGCGGCAGTGGCGGAAACATTCTCAGTTCTTACGTCGTGCCGGCGCTGCTCTTCAACGACGTGACGTTCACCCATTCACAGGGTGAACTGTCACGACCGCCATTCGATCCGCCCCCGCAGGCATCTGCGGAACGCTAGTTCCCCTGGCGACTGACAAGGTCGTCGGCTGCGCGGCACAGGGCCTGAGCCTTGGCTCGTGAGTCGGCGAGATCTACGGGCTCATGCGTCAGTTCGGTGCTCAACTCGTTCGCCAGGCGCAACACACTGTGGTTTCGCTCGAGTGCCTCGACTAGTCGGCGACGCTCCGCCGCTAGCTCCTGACCCTCTAGGTCAGAGCGGCCGGCCATCCCGCCGGACATGAGGCGGGCCCCAGTGGCGCACATGCCGGCCGCGACCTTCACCACCTCGTCCCTGGCGGCTGAAACGTTCGCCGGAGACTCCGACAGGTACTCGACAACACGCTGCGTACGCGCCGCGATTGCGCTACCTGACGGGACCACCGTGTCATCGAGCTCGGCATGCATCTCCGCTGCGAAGCCGCGGAGTTCGTTCGCCGCTTCCTCGCTCGGCAGCGCGGTCCCCAATTGCGCCACTGCACGCAGCGCCCGGATTGCCATGCCCAGGATGCGCCGCATTTTCGGCGGCTCGTCGTCCGCCGTCTCACGCTCGTGGGTCAGCATCTCCAGCATTTGCCGGAGCTGCGCTGGGTCTGGGGCGAACTTATTAGCCATAGGTGCAACGCTCCCGGTATCCGCTTTGCTTGCGGCCACTGGAGCCTAAGACTCGCGTCCCCGCCGCCTTCGGCAAATCTCACGAGCGGCATGAAATATACCGACTGCGTCCGATGAGGACGCGCGTAGATATCGGATCATTGGCCATGCCCGGGAGGGTCATCGGGCTCAGGCCATGTCGACCATCGGGCAACAGATCGCCAGCCTGCGCTCGTCCTGGAGAACTAGCCTTCCGTGACCTGCAATCCGAGCCAGCATGGGTAAATGCATTACGTGCGATTGCCGACGACTTCGCGCGACTCCGACCCTGAGTCAACCTCCGATTGACAGGCTAACGACGTCTACAGGCTTGGCACGTCAGACCCCCCGACCGGGTCGAATGAGGACCGACAGGCTTCCTCGTCTCACCCTTATCCACGGAGCTGTTCATTGTCCGGCAGGTTGTATGTGTGCAGCCCCCACCATATCAAGACTGCGACGAACAAAAGGCACCCGAGGGCGAAGTAGACAACGATTCGTTTCTGGCGGGGTGTGCGCCTCGGCCATGGCGGTTTCGTTTGAAAAAAAAGGCCATACAGAAGCATGCCCCCCAGGATAAGTGGAAAGCCGAAAACCGAAGCAGCGGTGTTGAAGTCCATAATCAGTCAGGCCACTCCGCTCGCACGGCGGCCACCTTTCGCACGCCTGTAGTCACCGCTTGCGCACTTTCGTGCAATATCCGGATGGGCAGCGTGAGAAACGCCGCACGGACCGTGCCCCGCGCTATCGGCAGCCTCACGCCATGCGATTCGGAATCTCTCCGATGAGCGGGGTTCGTCGCGGGATCATTTAACTCTCCTCGAAACCAAGCCATCCGAGTCGGCACCCGAGTTCTTCTTCGTAGAGTCCAGCGGCCACTCAGTCGCACGGACACATGCGCCCCTAGTCAGGCTTGATCGTCTTGCCTTCGCACAGATCGCGGCTACTGCTGTCTGCCTGTGCTAGAAGCTGAGCCGCACTCGCTGCTCCTCGATCGTCGACGGCGTCAGCCTCATCGGTGCGGTGGGTCGCCTCGAAGTCCGCATACCCGCGGCTCAGGAGCTTGTAAGCGGTTCTAAAGACATCGCAAGCCGGGGATTGACGTGCGTGGCTCAGATAGCTGCGGCCGAGGAGGTAGTGAGTCATGCCGCTCATCTCGTCAAGAGCGGCAATGCTGGGAGTTCGTGTATCGATGCGAGTACGGCCTCGCGCCGCCAAAACCAGCGCGCCATTCCAGGCGGTCTGAGGGTGTGCGATCTCCATCGCAAAATCGATCCATTCCAGTCCCCGACGAAGCGCTATGGTATCCGTGGGGTAGGCGCTCGGATCACGCTGCCATACAAAGTGCTTGGCAGGCTGGGTCGGGTCGATGTAGTGCGGGGGCGTAACCCGAAGGTCCATCGTCGCCGCAGCTTCTACAATCGCATTCGTCGCAACTGTCATTGTATCTTCGCCGAGAGCGAGCGCTTCTCTGAGCGCCGCAATTGCCGCCGCCGCCCGCGCGCGGTTTGTCTGAACGCGTGATATGGCAAGCGTCGTATCGGCACGGGTGTGGGGCGCGTCCGCATAGGGCCATGGTACCAGGGTTTTAGAGGACAACTCGCTCGTGAGAAGCGAGGTCAGAGCAGCATAGCGCGGCTCAGCGTAAATGAGTTGCAGTCCACACGTTTGGAGTCTAACCAGTGTTCCGTAGTCAGGGTCAGCAAACGTCGTGAAGACCCCGGCGATCGACGCGGCGGTTACCCGGTACTCGCCAGTTGCCAATGGCTCCAGGTGCATGGTGAGCGTTGCTTCGGAGCCGCTACCGCAGCCAAGGGGCACGAATGTACAACGGACGCCACCGCCGATGTCGGTGCCACAGGCCTCGAGTGAGGGCGCTCCGCCCGGCCACGCCGCAATAACATTGTACGCACTGGGCGGTGCCATCTTGTCCCCGGCGGCAGCGTCACGATCTCGGCCCACCGTATACAATCGTAGCGCGACGTCGCTCGGTCGATGGAGCGATACGCAGCCGACGGAGGCGACGGCAAACGCGATACACCCCCAGGCCACGCTGAGGAGCACACGCCTCTGTTGAGTGTGATCTCGCATGAGTTTCTCAAGGACTGTTGGCGCGACGTTCGTCCACGGTCTCCTCACGCAGGCAAGATTGCTCACGAGCCGTCATTTACTCCTGGCGCCGGAAGACCAGACTTTCTGCATCGGGCAAACGCGCCAGTGTCAGTCAGCGCAAAGTTTCTGCAGATCTAGCGTGACAGTCCACAATGCCTCGGCCAGCTGTTGCAAGTGGGAAACATCATCCGAATGATGTCTTAGCTCACCGTCTAGGGCTCGCCCGAGCCTCAAGATCTCGCCCACTCCTTTCATGACCGGAACCAACTGGTCTCGTTCCAAGCCGAGTCCGCCCCAATTGGCGTTCTCGGCTAGTCGCGCAAGTCGGCTGGACGTCGCCAACGTGGCGTTCGCGGCTAAGCGGGCAGCCAGGCGCGTGTCTTCCTGCAGAAGTTCATGCAGTTCGGCACGGGCGCCGATAGTGTTGGGCGGAGAGGCGCTCAAACACTCCACCGCACGATGCGCCCTGGTAGGGAGTTGTTCACTTGCCCGCGCTAATGCAGGTGCGCGGTCCTTTAGCGGCCTCGCCATCGGAGTCCTCCGTCCATTGCAAGGCATCCGCCTCGACCAACCATCGGCTGTGCCTTTCCGTGGCTACGGCTGCATGCAGCGCGCCAAACCGAATGCAAATGTGCGGTGAAATTGGCATGATGGATCGGGCGCCTCCTAATCGAGCCGTAACCTCGCGTCCATGACGCGGCAATCAGAGCAGCGCACATTTGCATTGGACGCGGCTATACGTGCCGGACTGAACATCATAGAACACTCTGTGGATACCATGCGAGGATTCCGACCAGCGATCACGCGCCGTGCGCCCACTCGGGCGGCTCGACTCCTACTCGCCACCAGTATCGCGGCCAGCTGCACACAGCTACGTGATCATCTCCGGGGCGACGACAGCAACCAATCGGAGCTTCGCCAAGATGGGGGCATCGAGCCGCTCGCGCGATACCCGGGCCCCAATGATCCCGGGACCGGCGGCGTCGATCCGGACTCCGTCTACTTCGACTTTCAAGTTGACAAGCAAGCAGTGTTACTGTCACGCAACGTTCGTCCGCGCTATCCGGTCGTGCATTTCCTCGGCATGCATGGTTCAGTCGTGGTGGAGTTTGTCGTTGACACGAACGGGCATGTGCCGCCCGCGTCAATACGCGTGACGAGCACCGGCGATGCGTCGCTCAATCAGCCCGTGATCGATGCCGTGCAAACGATGCGCTTTAAGCCAGCGGAGCTGCGCGCGCGCCGGGTAAGGGAACTTGTGGAGATGCCGTTTGCGTTCCCGCCGCTAGCCGAACCGGCACTCGTCCACTAGTTGGCGGGAATAACGCCGTTCCTCAGTAATGCCGCCCCGCTGGCGGCCGAGTCATAACCCGACGCGAGTGTCCACGATCGCCCACCACACGGCTGGCGTGGCCGGCACTCCTACTTGAGTTCCCGCAGCCGATCCTTGGCCAGGATCGCCTCGTCAGACTCCGGATAGTCGCTCAAAATCTGCTGGAACGTAGTCTTGGCGGCGTCGGTCTTTCCAGCCGCCTCGAGAATCGTCCCGTGCTTGTAGAGCGCCTCCGAAGCCCGCGCGGACGTCGGGTAGTACCGGACCACCAGCTGGTATCCGGAGTCGGCCGCGGCCATGTCCCCCACGATTGCGTCCGCCTCGGCGAGATAGTACTGCGCGCCACCCGCCACGGCGGCATTGGGATATTGGCGAAGCAGCTGCCGGACCGTTTGGCGTGCTGCGTCCGCCTGACCCTGCCGGAGTTGGCCTAGTCCCAACTGATAGAGTTCATTCGGACCCGGATCAGTTGGCGCAGCCTGTGCGCTGTCTCGGTTCGCCGTCGCAGGTGCCGCCCGGTGTATGGTGAGGCACGCGAACGTTGCCAGGACGACCGTCGGCGCCATTGCCCACCGGACGAGCTCTGTACTCATCACCGGATCCCCCGAGCCCCCGACGCCAACTAACCCAAGGGAGACCCACAGGATGCTAACGACTGCATTGCGCGTTCCAATGGGTAACGCCCGCATCGCCGATCATGAGGAACCCCACCACGTACAGTCGATCGGGATCGCCGCTCCGCGCTTGTCCCTGAAAAGGTGACCCGCCAGCCCCCCTGCCCCGAGCGCACCGACGCCAGCACGGTTGAAATGAGCACCAGACGATGCGCCGTCACAATCAATGCCGCCTGCACGCCGACTGCGCTCACCGCCGATGTTTGCGTGTCGCTCCGAAACACACAATTCCGCCGTCGCGTATCGCGAACGCCGCACCTTAGCCATCTACATGGCACCGGATATGCACCGGCGAGCGTGACGGGCACCCGAAGCGGCTTGGCTTCGGGTGCCCGTCGACGTTGCAACACGAGCACGATCCCGGTGTGCGGTGCGTGAAGAGTCTCCTACTCCACGCGCGGTGTCTGTTGCTGCCGTGGAGACCGTACACGTAGGCCCGAGCGCTCCTGTCGCAGCACCACGGGTACTAAACCAACTGTATGGAGCACGACGGCGATGACCCGCCTCTTTCGGCAGCCGGAGCGATTGGCGCGTTGGGCGATGGCCGTAACGACGTATTGGACTGAGTGGAGCTACGTTGAACGGGGGCGCCACCTCTACCCACTACTCTTCGCCGATGCTGTGACTCGCGCGATGCGCCACGCGGGCGTCAGTTGTGCGTTCGATGTGGGGGCTCACTGCGGAGAGTTTGCCTTGAGCATCCGGCGGGCTGGCTACGAAGGGCCCATCGTCTCATTTGAGCCGAACCCCAATGCTGCGCAGGCGCTCAAGGCGCGCGCAGCGCGGGACGGCCGGTGGTCAGTGCAAGAATGTGCCCTTGGGGCCGCGAATGCCGACGGGCGGCTATATCGACCCAACACCACTCAGTTCGCATCGCTCCGCGAGACGTTGCCATATGGGGCAGAGCGGTGGGGAGAGCAAGTCGCGGTGCGCGACGTGGTGCACGTGCCCGTGCAATGCTTAGACGACGTCTTCGAATCGGTCCTGCCGGTTGGAGTTGACGCCTCTCGGCCGGGTTTCCTGCTGCTCAAGATCGACACGCAGGGCTCCGATCTCGACGTTCTCGAAGGTGCGAAGACCGCACTCAGGTTTGCCTCGGTGCTCGTGATCGAGCTGTCCGTGATTCCGCTGTATGAGGGTGCCCCGAGGCTCATCGACGCCTTGCGCTACGTGGAAGATGCGGGATTTGTTCTAGCGTCGGCGGTGCCAGTCACACACGACCGTGCGTCGGGGGTCGCCGTTGAGTTGGACGGCTGTTTCGTGCGTCGGCCGGCTGCGGTGCCGCCCCGTGTTCCCGAGGCGACAGTCGGGAGCGCCACGCTCCACGACCGACCCCGCGCAGCGGCAACGCACATAAGCGGCAGTGACGAGCGCCCGGCAAGTCTTTGACCGACGGCGCGTGGCCAATGCGCCGGTCTTGATGACCGACGACCACGTCGCGCTTGTCAGGGAACCACGCTTTCGAGGCGAGCCCTGCTCTGACCCCACTTGCAGCAGCTTGCCGCACTTCACCTCTCACACGCGTATCCCCTGCCGAACTCGCAACCAGACAATGCTGGACTCTGTAGGGGTAATTAGGCCCCGAATTAGGCACCAGCGTCCGACGCGTGCCGTGATATCATCCCGTAGGAAACCTTCTGCCCCCCAAAGCAGAACACCGGCACCACAAACGACGCCAACCTGACGGTTCTTCGAGGGAATGGGCATCGGCGCCGGATTCCCTGCCGCGCAATGCCAGACTGGGACGAAAGAAACGAATAAGACCGAAAGCGTCGATTCGCCTCAGCCGTCGAGCGTAGGAAACGCTGCGCCCGGCACGCGTCATGAAACAGTCCTTAGCAGCTGATTCGGGGAATGACTCCAGGGCGACCACGTAGCACAGCAGCCGAACCGGCGATATTGGTAAATGCGTCCCTGCGGTGTCAACGCTAAGCACGCCCGTTCGAGGCCGCAACGCCACGAAGCGGCACATCGGGCACGCCCCAGTCACCAATGTTCGATGCGCCACGTGTCCCTCGCCAAAACCGTAGAGGCCTCCCATGGCAGAAGAAGCGGATCTCGATCCTGGACACCTTGCTCAAGCTGAAGAGCTAGCTGCGCGTCTGCAGCGTATGGAGCAGAAGCTGAAACAACTGGGCGATTCTCCGCCGGATCCAACGACGACGGCAGAAATGATGAGCATGCTCGCCCAAGCCAGTAATCTGGTCCCCGACAAGGATCGTCCCGTAGCCGGTCGGCTGAAGAACGCTGCAGCGAGAGCACGCCGCTTGGTCGAACAATTGGGCGAGCCTTCGCCCGTTATCTCAGACGTTGCGGGTGAAGTGCGGCAACTCAGCATCGAAGGCGGCGGAGCCATGAGCATACTCAACTTGCCGTGGCTTACCGGGAAGGTGGAGTTTGATCCCCGGGCAAAAAAGGGAGATGGCCCGCGCGTTCTTGCCGGTGATGCAGCTGCTGCAAGAGTTGGGACGCACGTTGGATCTGCAGCCCCTGGACCTCGTTACTGCCCGAGAACAAGCCGCGAGGTTGTCAGCTGCGACCGAGGACCTGGCGAGGACTGCGGAAACCCGTGAGGGGTCCTGGCGAGGCCAAGGCTGACCAGCGGACACGGCCCACGGATTACGCGCGGGATGCCGACGGCGGTTCCGTCACAGCAAAGCAGGATTTCCGCTTCGAAGGCGACGCCAGTGTGTGTACTGCGACCTGGTCACGCCCGCTACACGACCTCGTACCCACACCTTGGGGTCGGCCCTGATTCGACCGCGAAGACGCCATCTGTGACCGCCGTTTGCGGCTGCTCGACGTCTTCGCCGATTACCGCGGTGACGTCACCGTTGCCAAGAGCGTTGCCGCCTTGGACGACTCCGATCTCTCGCCGCTGGTCACCGAGTGGAACGGCGGCCGCAACCCCAAGTATCTCGCCCAAGTCCGACGCTTCATCCCTGCAGGCGAGTCATTCCCCCTCTCCCGATTTCGCCGCCGCGAGATTTCGCCCTTTCTGGCCGAGCTCACCGACGCCAAGTCCGAAGGCCAGACCGACGCGCAAGGGAAGCCGATCCCGCCTCGGCCCGCGAGCGCGGCGACGCGCAACCGCTACCGGGCCGCTCTCTCGGTCTTCGCCAAGTGGCTGGTCGAGCGCGAGCTCCTCGAGACCAACCCCGTGCGGGATGTCGCCGCGTCGGCCGTCAAACGGCGCTCCATCACGTTCCTCGAACCTGGCCAAGTCAAGACGCTCGTCGACGCCCTACCCGCGCCGTATCGGGCCTTCGAGGCGCTCGTCGCCGGCACCGGGATGGAGTACAGTGCCGCGGCGCAGGTCCGCCGGCGAGACGTCGATTTCCAGACGCGCATCGTGTTCGCCAGCGGGCTCAAGACGGAATACCGGACCCGCTACGTTGAAGTCACCGAGGATTGGGCCTGGCAGATTATTGAGGCACACGCCAAGACGGTCGCACCCAACGGCCTGCTCTTCCCGGAGATTCGGGAGGACGCACCACTCGATGCGCACGACGAGGCCGCCAAGGTGCTCGGCCTGCCGCGGACGACGCTGCACCAACACCGGCACAGTTACGCTGTGATGCACTTGAAGCGCGGCTGCGATCACCAGTGGCTCAAGAACCAGCTGGGGCACGCACCGCAATCGACACTCATCTACACGACATACGGCCTGTACATCAAGGCGGCGAAGCTCACCGCGGAGCAGGCCAAGCGGCAGAGTGTCACGACTGCCTCACCGCCGGCGAAAAAGGCAAAACGCGCGGCGATTGGTCATACTTCTGGTCATACTGCGCCTAGAAATCACATGAAGTGAGCGGGGCTAAATCATTATGCCGGGGGCGGGACTCGAACCCGCACGGGGTTGCCCCAAGGGATTTTAAGCCGCTTCCCCGCCCCGGCGCGAAATGTTGACCCGTCATCGTGGGGCATAACGGTGCATTGCGGTGCATGTCGGTGCGAGGCGGTGTCCAAGTTTTTGCTCAGGGCTGTTCCGCGCATGCCGGGGCAGCCATGCGCCGCGCCCGAGGCGAGCGGCGCCCCTACACCGTAGCACCCCAGACACTGCGAATTGCGCGTCACGATGAGAGCTGGTGCCAACAGACCGCGAGAAGTTTGTGTGCGTCTGCACGAACTGCTGGTGAAGCGACCGCTGCCGTATCATTTGTGGTCGATTCTGCTCGGACGAGAACTCTCATAGCATCATGCCGCTCGAATTGCACCGTGACGACGAGCGAGTCATGCCACGTCGTATCCGGCATGGCAGCCTTCGTCGCTGTGAATAGGAGCGTCTTCGACATGGGCTCTTGCTGCAGGGGGGTTGACGTGACGTGGTATCCGAGTGCCGACAGCTGCGTGCGGGCACACTCTGGAATTGCCGGACCGTTATCGGTGGCAGCAAAGTCCATGAAATACTGAGGCCATCTACCAGCGCAACCGAGGCTAGACAGACTCAGGCTGAGGATGAGTGAACGAACGACGTGGCGACCGCCGGCGAGGCTCAAGCCAGTAGCGTGTTGCCGGACGGTCTTCCCGAGCGAGAGATCCGCGGCCAAGTGTCCCCCCCTGCGCAGTCAGCGACGTGTCCATCGCGCGTACGCGTTCACTAGTGATGGTGCGCCAGTGAGTAATACTGTGATGATGATCGGGTAAGTCGTTGACACGTAACGGTGGCAACTTGACTCATGGTTAGATCACTCTGGCTCAGTACGGTAAGCAAACAGAAGGCACATCATATCGAGCGCAGATCACTGATCGCGTTGAACGTGTTGTGCATCTCGCATCGAAAACGCGTGATGCAACTCGCCTAGAAAAGAGCCCCCCCGTAAGCATGCTAGGGTCTCCGTCAGCGGTGGCGCGCCCGCATCACACGGGCATGGCGCCAGTTGTCCTGTACGCCCATCACACAGGCCGTCTCTGATTTTTTTCATCGAGTCGGGCTCAGATTTTTTTTTGGTAGGAGCTGCGGAAACCGACTAGCTCAGGAGGCACTCCGCGAGCATCGCCTCTGCCACGAAGAAGGGGGCGGCGCGCGAGTGGGTGAACCGCGGATTCCCGCTGCTGCATCAGGCTTGCGCCCAGCACTTACAACGGCCTTTTGGGGCCATTGGCCCGAGGGCGCGTGCGAGCTTTTGCGCCGAGCGCGACCTCGCCGCATTCTTGGGCTGGCCAGTTCGGCAGCACCCACCGGACGTTAAGGAGAGCGTCGTCCCCAAGATGGTGCCCGATGATGCTCATCGTTTACATCGCTGGCGGTATTGTCCTGGGGTGGCTTGGGCTCGCTGTTGTGCGCGAGTGGGCGGGCCGCCGGCTGCAGCGAGGGCAGTCCGTCGCCGGCGGAGTGTTCAAGCTCGCGCTCCAGGCTCTAAGCGCCTGTGTCCTGCTTGGTGGCGCGCTCTATCTGTGGTCCAGTTCAGAGAGTGACCGACAGCGCCGTGCGTGGCAACTGTATCAAGACTCGGTCCCGCGCAAACGGAAGGATTGCGATCGCCCGGTATCAGGCCTTCCTCGCTCATCAGCGCTGGTGTGTTGTGTGGGCCGGCGCGCGGTCGCGGACAGCCTCTGCGACCGCTGGACGATCGATTCAGCGCCACCCGCTGCCCTAGGCCTGGGTGTCCCGCGAACACGCCCGCCAGCGATTCGAGCTCCGTGGCGGGACCACCGCGAGGTCGCGCTGCTCCACGAATTGTCGATTCTCTCACGAGCTTGATCCAGGAGTTCTCGCGAGCTTGATCCACCCGGAAGGGTGAGATTCTCGCGAGCTTGATCCACTTTCAGCTCGAGTTTCTCACGAGCTTGATCCACCCCCACTGAGGCCACGTCCGGCCATCTTGGCGCATTCCTCACCCTTGGGGATGCGCACGATGGCCTATCACGAGGTGGCCATGTGGGAGATCCTGGCTGTGCTCGAGCGCTTGTAGCGCCGAGAGACCAAAGCCGCCATTGCCCGCACGACGGGCGCGAGGAGCACGGTCCGGCGCTACGCGCGTGTCGCCTGCGAGTTCGGGCTGGACCCCGGAGGGCGGCCAAGCGCCCACCGACGCGCTGGCGGCCGCGATTGGCCAGCGACTCTCACCCAGCGCGGGACGCGAGGCGGGCGCGATCGAGACGGCGCTGTTGACGCGCGTGGATGCCATCCGACAGTGGCTCACGCCCGCGCCCACCGAGAAGCGAGGGCTGTGCCTCACGAAGGTGCACGAGCTCCTGGGCCGTGACGGGGTCCACGTCCCCTATAGCTCGCTCCACCGCTTTGCTGTCAAGCACTGTGGCTTTGGGGCGCGCAGCCGGATCACCGTGCGCATGGCTGAGCCGCCGCCGGGCGAGGTCGCCGAGATCGACTTCGGCCGCTTGGGCCGCGTCTGGGACAGTGCGACGCATCGGCTCCGGACCGTGTGGGCCTTGATCGTCGTCCTGGTCTCCAGCCGGCACCAGTACGTCCACGTCACCTTCGAGCAAACGCTCCCCGCGGTGCTCAATGGGCTCGAGGATGCCTGGGCGTTTTTCGGCGGCGTCACCCGACGCGTCGTCCTCGACAACTTGCGCGCGGCGATCACCAAAGCCGATCGCTACGATCCCATCTTCCAGCGCACCGTCGAAGAGTACGCCCGGCACCGGGGCTTCGTGATCAATGCGACTAACGTGCGGGATCCGACCGGCAAGAGCTACGCTTCATGCTCCACCTCGTCTGTAGGATTCGCGGCGAGTTGACGGCGACGTCGGTTCTGCGCCGTGATGCCTTTGTACTTGTAGCGCATGGGCGCGTCGGCCCCCGGCGGCTCGTACAAGCACTCGCCCTTATCGTTGAAGGTGGCCGTTCTGAGGAGGCCAGCACGGCGCCAGACCTTGATCGTGGCAGTCGTGACGCCGAGTAGTGTAGCGATTTCGGTTTGCTCGAGCATCCCCCTGGCGCGAAGCCGGTCGAATCGGCTCCGCAGGTGGTAGTCCCGGCGAAGTCGATAGATCGTCCAGGGACTGAATGCCTTGCCGGTGCCTGTCTGGAATCCGCGTGCGTTGAGACTCTTAGCGACGTCGCGTTCGGTCTGGTGCTCGAGCAGCTCATCGATCGCCGCCATGACTTCGGGACGGGTTTGCCGGAGTTGCCACGCACTGAGGGCTGGTGGCACCTTGAGGGTCGTGGTCGCGCCGCCCTTGAAGCGGACATTGGCAATGACCGGAGTCCCCTTGATCAGCGTCACATCTTCGATCAACAATCTCACCATGCGCTTGCGCTCGCGGTCCGGCGTGGTGGGCGCTTGCCAGAGTCGCGGCAGATCAATGGCGAGCGCGAGAATGCGCTGGCGCTGGGCTTCGTCGAGGATGGCGGGCCCTTTCTGCCTTTGGCGCTCCGCGTCCTCCTGGGCGTCGGCGAGCGCGCGGAGTTTTTTGTTCCATTCTGCTTCCAGTTCGTCCGCCACGAGGCGATTCTCGGGATCGACTTTCATGAACCGCCGGCGCGCGAGATCCACCTCGTAGCGGGCCCGGTCCACTTGGTGTGAGCGCAGGCGCTCGACCTCTTCGGCCTGGGATTGGAGGTGCTGTTGCACGGTGAGCGTGGCCTCGAGCGCCATCGGCGTCACCGACTCGACGAGCAGCGGCCCGACCGCCGCATCGAGATGTTGACCAGGGATCGTTTGGCAGAGCGGCGCCGCGGTCTGGATGCCTTGGCGCTGGCACGTATACGTGGGCAGACGCGTCCCATGGCGGGTGCCATGGCGCTGCCGAGTGCGGCCGAAGAAGAACGTGCCGGCAAACCGGGGATTGTGCAACACGCGCAACGCGTCCGAGTGTTCGAGGTCTCCCCAAATGATCTCCCCTTTGGCCGGGCCTGTTTTTGCCCGCCGTGGAAACTTGAGACCTTGTGCCCGGAATGCTCTGACTGTCCGAGTCGCGGAGCCCGTCCGCCGGAACGTCTGGAAGAAGGTGCGCAGTGTCTGTTGCACCTGCTTATCCGGGTCGAGCACCACACGATTGTTAGCGTCGTAGCGGAAGCCGATCGGCAGTGGGGTCTCGAGCTCGCCGCGCCGCGCTTTGCTCAATGCCGCCGCGCAGCCGCGCGCGCAGGATATGCAGCTCGGCTTCGCTCATCGTCCCTTTGAGGCCCAAGAGCAGCCGGTCATTGAAATGCGCGGGGTCGTAGACGCCGTCCTCGTCGAGGATGAGGGTGTCGCTGAGCGCGCAGATCTCGAGCAGCCAATGCCAGTCCCGGACGAATTGCGGGCCAGCCGTGACACCTCGAGGCCCATCACGATGCCGGCGCGCCCCATCCCGACGTCGCCCACGAGCCGCTGGAATCCGTCACGGCCGGCCATCGAGGCGCCCGACTGTCCCTGATCACTGTCGATCACGACAATGCTTTCGTGCGGCCACCCGAGGGCGACGGCCCGCTGGCGCAGTGCATACTGGCGCTGTGTGCTCTCGGTGTTTTCGAAGACTTGTCGCAGGGTCGACTGTCTGACGTAGAGGTAGGCGCTGCGCTTGAGGTGATGCGCCGTGACCTTCTGGTGGGCATCGCCGCTCATCATGGTCATCATGGTGCGACTCCCGTCGGCTGTGCGGTGTGTGCTGCGAGGGCCATCTCAGTGAGCACCATCGCCACCTCAATGCGGAGCTCCGCTGGGAGATCCGCTGAGACGGGGGGTGGCGCGGCGCGAGGCGATCGCAATGATCGCTCGGGCGGTGCGGCCAGCGGCGCGCACACGGCGAGCCACGCGGCCATCCCGCTTTTCAGGAAGAGTGCGAGCCCCACCCCGCGAGCCGGGCCGGCCCGGCGATCGAGGGCGAACCGGCGCAGCTCCTCGTAGCTCGTGACGAGGGTCGCACTCGCTCCGGCACGCTCGGGACGCGCCGTCACCGGTGTTTTTTTTCCTGACGCGCGATGGCGCGCTCGATACTGCGCGGGTGCACGGTGACGCCGAAGCGCTGACGCACGAGGGGCGCGAGCGAGGCGGCCGTGGTGGCATGGTCCGTGGCGCGGCGCTCCTGGATGAACGCCATGACGTGAGCGCTAAGCTTGTGCGCCCCTCGGGGGCCCCGCTTCCTCGGGACCAGGCCCTCCAGCCCACGGTCGGCAAAGGCGGCCTGCGCCTCATAGAACGTCGGGCGGGAGAAGCCGAAGGCCTGGGCGGCCCGGGTGATCGCGGTGCCCTCGGTCTCGACGCGGCGCAGCATCTCGTACTTGACCTGCGGGAGGTCTCGCGGGTCGAAGAATGGCGAGTCCCGAAAGAGCTCATTCGTCACCCGCTCGGGTCGAGGATTGAGCGTCCGGCGCTCTCGGAGAGCATCGAGCTTGGGGTCGGCGCGTTTAGGGCTCGGCATAATTGTGCCTGCGCTGTGTCAACATATTTATGCCGCCAATGGCGTCGCCTGTCAAGTGTGCCGCCGCCGGTGTCGACTGCTCTTATGCTCTCGTTTGTGTTTCTGGCCACGCTTGGCCCCGCGTCCACGGCGCGCGAGTCGCCCGGCATAATTGTCCGAACGATTGCGGCGTAATTGCCTTGACACTGGAGTCCGGCGCCCCGCCGGTCAGGTCGCCGACCAGGTCGGCGAGGCGGAGGAGATCGTCGGTCGTGAAGCGACACTCGCGTGCAGCGGCTGCCTGGAAGGCATTGGGCGGGGCCGCGCTCGTCCACCCGAGTGGAATGTGCTGCAGCTCGCCCGAGGCATCACGGACGTACACGCGATCTTCGCCCCATGCCTGCTTCTGCGTCACCAGCTCGAACTCGTGACCAAAGAGCGGATGGAACGGGTGAGTTATCCGGACGAGCGGCTGTACATCTGTCGGATCCGCTGTAGTCGACAGCTCTCTCCAAGCCGCACGTGGAGCGCAGCGTCCCCTACGTACGCGAGCGTTTCTTCCGCGGCGAGACGTGGCACGATCTCGCCCACGTGCAGGCGCAAGCGATCCTCCTTACGTAGCGAAATGGGGCGAGCATCTCACGCAACGCGGCGTTGCCTCGGGGGCGCGGTACGTGGCCCAGGTCCGGCAGCTCATCCCCCACGGGGCGCGGTACCCGCGGTCCCGATTCACCCGACGGGCGATCTCTGAGCACGTGGGGAGCCTCGGCGCCACCGGCTCGACGCTCAACCGCCATCGGTCGGGCCTCCTCCAGTTCGGCCGCTTCTTGGTCGAGCGGGAAGTCATCGACACGAATCCCGTCCGGGACGTGCGCGCGAGCCGGGAGAATCCGGCGCGCGATACGATCTACACCATGGAGGAGGTGCGAGAAGCTGGTCGAGGCACTCCCCGCGCCCTACCAGGCGCTCGAGGCGCTGCTCGCCGCGACGGGGTTGGAGATGCAGGCGGCGCTTACGGCTCCGCCGAGCGGGACGTCGATCTCGACGCCGGAGACCGCTACACGCCCACGGCAGTCAAGACGCCGTGGCGGAACCGGACTGTCAGTGTCACCGAGGAGTGGGCGTGGCCTTCGGTCGTGGCGGTACGTCAATACGCGGCACTCCGGACGCGCTGCTGTTCCCGGAGTCGACCATGATCAGGCGATCGACGCGCACCACGCGGCTCGGATCAGGCGGTCACCTTGCCGCACTCGACCTTACACGATCACCGCCACCACTACGCCGGGTCACGCTGCGGCGGCGCGGGCTATCAGCGTCGTGATCGCGCACCAACTCGGGCACGCGGTCGACGATGCTGGTGGCGAAGCACTATGGTCGGTATGTGCCAGAACGGCCGAGGTCACACGGGCTGCTGCGCGGCGTTCGGCAAAGACCACGCCGGTTGCGGCACGGGCCAAAGTAGTAGCCGCGATCTTGCTCCAAGAACTGCCCAGGCGTCTGCCGCTGCAGCGAGCTAAGTCTATGCCGGGGGCGGGACTCGAACCCGCACGGGGTTGCCCCCAAGGGATTTTAAGTCCCTTGCGTCTACCGATTTCGCCACCCCGGCCGGTGTCAAAGCGTATGCGACACCCGAAGTAGTAGCAATGGCACGTGACAGCCCCGCGACAAGGTCGGCGGGGCACCTTCGGTGGCGCCGCTCTTGGCGCCACCGAAGGCCGGGCTACGCCCACCTTGGTTGTGATGGGTACGCCGACTGCTAGGTGCCTGGTGCTTCCCCGCCGTGCTGCACTCAGGCCGTCGCTGGCGGCGGAGCGGAGACTGAGCGGTCACGACGCGGCGCGTCTTTCGCGCTCGGTTGCGCAGCTTCGAGCTCCGTCTCGATGAATGCACGCAGATCTGCATTGAGCTCGTCCTTGTGCGTGATCGGGAGGCCGTGTGGCGCGCCCTTGTACACCTTCAAGATCGCGCCCGGGATCATCTTCGCAGTCCGAAGTCCTCCGACTGCGATCGGAACGACTTGGTCGTCGTCACCGTGAACAACCAACGTGGGGACATCCACTTTCTTGAGGTCATCGCGGAAGTCCGTCTCCGAAAAGGCCTTGATGCAGTCGTACGCGGCGGGTAGGCCCGCCTCCATGCCCTGCAGCCAGAACGCGTCCCGCACGCCTTTGGAGACCTTCGAGCCAGGTCGGTTCGCACCAAAGAACGGCGCACTCAGGTCCTCCCAAAACTGGGAGACGTCGGACTTGACCGCGCTCCGGATCTCGTCGAACGCCGCAATGGGCATGCCTTCTGGGTTCGTCGGCGTCTTGAGCATGAACGGAGGCACTGCGCTCACGAGGACCACGCCAGCCACGCGGGAGGTCCCGTGCCGACCAATGTAGCGCACCACCTCCCCTCCCCCGTGGAATGGCCCACGTGCACGACGTCCGACAGCTTGAGCGCATCGACGAGTGCGGCCAGGTCATCGGCGTACGTGTCCATGTCGTTGCCGTTCCACGTCTGCGTGGAGCGACCATGGCCGCGCCGATCGTGCGCGATCGCGCGGTATCCCTGCAATGCAAGAAAGAACAGCTGATCGTCCCACGCATCCGCGTTCAACGGCCAGCCGTGACTGAACACCACCGGTTGACCAGTCCCCCAATCCTTGTAAAAGATCTTGGCGCCATCCTTCGTCGTGATGCTGGTCATCGTGACCTCCGGTGGGTGGTAACGTGAGGTGCGATTCCAAGGACTGCCGACGGCGAGACCAGGGAGCAGGGGCGATCGCGCGCGCCAGTCGCAATGCTAACCCGTTCGGCCAACGACCGTGTCACGCCGCACACACGAGCTTGGCAGAATGGAGGCCCCGCCGAGCGGCTCGCGGACATCAACGTGTCCGACCAGTGCTCCGCGCGGGCGTAGCCATCACGCTCGCGGCGCAGGCCACAATGTCCGGCGCTCAGCCCCCTCGCACGCGGCGCCACGCGGCGCCGGCCACCCGCTTGCCCATCCGCACTGCGCTCGCCGCGCGCCGACGGTACGACGAGCTTCGCGCGAATGGGTCCGCACCCGCAGCGTGGAACTCGAACACGAGGTAGCGCGCTGCCCCAGTGCCGACGTTCCGCATACCGTGTGCTTCGCCCGCGGCGTAATAGATGACACTCAATGGGTCCACATGCACCCCGAGCGTTTCCACTGTGCCCGCGAGTGTCAGGATCGCGACGTCGTAGCCGTCGACGTGCGGCGCGTACCCGGCGCCCGGCTGGAGCGTCGTGACGTGCGCGTGCAGCTTGCCCAGAAACGTGGTCGGCCCCTCGAACACCCGACGCGTGTCGACGCCCGTCGAGGACGCGGCGTCTCCATCGTCAATGTCTCGACGAATGCTCGTCCCCAACACCGGCCGACCGGCGGCGCCCTGTACCGGGTCCGCCTGCCACTTGAACATCAGATATCCGGCCGCTGCCGCCCCGGCACTGCGGACGGTGTGGTGCTGCCCTGACGGGTAGTACACGAAGCTCCCCGGGCCGACGTGCTCGACTCGAGGCGCAGGGTCGTCCGGCCCCGCGGCAATTACGAGCTCCACCTCACCGCGCAGCGGAATGAGCAATTCCTCCTCCGCGTGTGTGTGCGGGACGTGAGGAGAGCGACCGGGCGCCAGCACAGACGCATGACAGCTCATGCCGCGCAGCGTCGCTGTCGGTCCGCAAAACGCCGAAAACTGTTCCCAATCCCGCTTGGGCGCATCAACCGGCAACACGAGCGGATGAATCGCGGTCGTGACCATCGGTGAGCTCGGCGTTGAGAGAGGCGGCTGCGGCACGAGACGGTTCTTCCCGCACGCCGACGTGCCCGAGACGACAATCACTGGCGGGCGCGGCGCCGCCCGAAACCGGAACGGCCAGTCGAGTTGAGCCAGATCGGGGATGCGGATACACCGGTTCGCAGCGGCGTACTGCAACAGAAGCGCGAGTCGCCGGCCGCGCCGGCGCCTGTTGAGCGAGCCGTGCCAGAGTCGCCCGTCGAACAACAACGCGTCTCCGTCGGTCATATCCGGCTGCACGAGCGCGGCCGACGGATCCTGCGTCCGCGCAGCAGCGAGCATGATCTCTGGCGTCGCGAGGTCCCGCCGGATACCGGTCGCCTGCCGAACCTCCTGGACCGTTGCCCCAAGCCTGTGCGAACCCGTGATCACCTGCAGGGCTGACTCCTGCGTCGTATGCTCGATCCCGATCCACGCGGTCAGAAAGCCGCCGTCGGGCGTGCAGGACTCAATGTCACTGTGCCACGGATGACTCACGCCGGGCGCACGACGGAGCGCCGTCGCGCCCCACAAGACCACGTCGTTTCCCAGCATCGTCGTGACGAGCGAGAGGAGCGCGGGTCGGACCGCCAGATCGAACAGGAATCGCTCCCGGACCGCGCGTCCCTTCTCCCAATCGGGAGGCGCCTCCCCCGGGCGGTCCAGATATGCCGCAATGCGGCGACATTCTGCAGGCTCGAAGATCCGAACGGGACCCAGGAACCCATCTCGCTCGAAGCGGGCCACGAGTCGGTCGGTCTCACCCTCTGTGCTGGCCGGGCGCGCGCCTGCGAGACCAGTCGTGCGAAGGAAAGAGGTTACGTCAGAATCGGGCACGACAAGGGAGGAGAGTGCCATGGCTTCAGCCGCCTCGCAGGTGTCGGCATTCGCACGCCGTGGTTCGCGCGTAGCTCCGCCCAGCATACGGGGTGGGTGCGACCAATGCCAGAGTGGCGCAGACGCCACGCCGCCGCACCACACTGTGGTCCCGTTACCGCCCACCGTAGCCGCTCGCCTGCTCCGCGCACGCGCACGACCAACTGCTCGCGCTCGCGCGCGTGGCGATCAGCCGCATCCACCCCGCCAACCCCCAAGTACTAACCACCAGTCACTCGTCCCCGGCCACCCCTTATGATCCAGATGGCGCTCACCCACCAGGTCTCTCGTGTCCACCTTCTACCAAGACGGCCCGACGGTCGGCAACCCCTACGCGGATGATCCGCTCCTGCGCCGCCTCCTGGAGCGCCGGCTGCCACGGGACATGTTCACCGAGGTCGATCCTGGTCTCCGCGCGCTGGGCCGACGCGCCACGACCGAGATCGCGAGCGCCGGCGACGCGGCCGAAGCCGCACCGCCCAGGTTCATCCCCTACGACCCGTGGGGACGCCCCGTCGACCGCATCGAGACCGCGCCCGCATGGCAGACACTCGAGCGCATCGCCGCGGAAGAAGGGATCGTCGCGACCGCATACGAGCGTGCGCACGGGCCCTGGTCCCGCCTGCATCAGTGCGCCCGATTCTTTCTCTACGCTCCGCCGTCGGCCACCTTCAGCTGCCCGCTCGCCATGACCAATGGGGCCGCCCGCTGCCTCGAGCTCTATGGTAACGAGCTGCGCCAGTCGGTGTACCCGCACCTCGTGACGCGCGATCCGGCCGCCTTCTGGACTTCCGGCCAATGGATGACCGAGCGAACCGGTGGGTCCGATGTCGGCGAGACGACGACCATCGCCCGTGTCGAGAACGGTCGCTTCCATCTCCACGGCACCAAGTGGTTCACGTCGGCCACCACGTCGCCAATCGCTCTCACGCTCGCACGCATCGAGGGCGCACCGCCCGGCACACGAGGACTCAGTCTCTTTCTCGTGCGTGTGCGCGACGACGCCGGTGCGCTCCAACACATCCGCATCCACCGCCTCAAGGACAAGCTCGGCACACGCGCGCTCCCCACGGCCGAGCTCTCGCTCGAAGGCACCCCGGCCACGGCGGTCGGCACGGCCGGCCAGGGTGTGCGCACCATCGCGGCGATGTTCAACATCACGCGCATCCTCAACGCGTGCGCGGCGGCCGCAGGGATGCGCCAAGCGCTGATGCTTGCCCTGGACTATGCCCGCAAGCGTCAAGCCTTCGGGCACCGGCTGATCGACCTATCCCTGCACCGCGAAACCCTTGCCGACCTCGAGGTCGAGTGCGAGGCAGCCTGCCACCTCGTCATGTACGTCGCTGAGCTCCTCGGGCGCGAGGAGTGCGGCGCCGCGACACCAGACGAGGCCGCACTTCTCCGGCTACTGACGCCCGTCATCAAGCTCTACACGGCAAAGCAGGCGATCGCGGTCGCCAGCGAGGTGATCGAAGCCTTTGGTGGCGCCGGATACATCGAAGACACAGGCATCCCTCGGCTCCTGCGCGATGCACAAGTGCTCGCGATCTGGGAGGGGACGACCAACGTCCTGAGCCTCGATGCCCGCCGCGCGATCGAGCACGACGCGGCACTGGGGCCGGCGCTGACTGTCCTTCGCGCGCGCTTGCGCCCGCTCACATCCGGGGCACTACCCGCGCTCGCGGGCGTGGCGGCCGCGGCGCTGGATCGCATCGAGCGGTACGCCATGTCAGGTGACACCGACACCCGAGACGTCGGGGCGCGGCGACTCGCGTTCGCCATCGCTCGAACAATGGCAGCGCTCTTACTGATCGAGTACGCGTCGCCGGCGCCTGGCCGGGCCCCCGATCGGCGCGCAATGGTCGCGGCACAGCAATGGTGCGCGAGCGAGTTGACCCCGTTCGCTCGAGACGCCACCGAGCGGGCCGCCGACTCTCGCATCCTCGTGGAGCCTCCCCTCGGGGAGGCACTCTAGGACCCGCGCGGCAAGACCAGCGTGAACGTCGATCCCTGTCCGAGGGTGCTGGCGACGGTCAGGTCGCCGCCCATCCCACGCGCGAGGCCCCGGCTGATCGCGAGACCCAAGCCAGCCCCTTCATTCCGAGTCGTGAGGCCGCGGCCCACTTGCACGAATGGCTCGAAGATTCGCTCGAGCTCCATCGTGGCAATGCCGCACCCGGTATCGCTGACCGTCGCGCGCACTGTGCCGCTGTCTGCCGTCCCCCGTACGGTGATTCGTCCGCCAGCAGCCGTGAACTTGACCGCGTTGGACAGCAGGTTCAGGAGAATCTGTTGCACCTTCTCGGGATCGGCGCGGACCGTGGCTCCGGGGATGGCCCTCGCCCGCTCGAACGTGAGATCCCGCTGCCGCGCTTGGGGCAAGATCATCTCCTCTGCCGCGGCCACGACCTGCTCGAGCGGCACATCGCGGACATTGAACCGGACCTGCACCGCTTCGAGCTTGGCATAGTTCAAGACGTCGTTGATAAGGCCGAGGAGATGCTGGCCGGCATTGCGGATGCGCGCGAGGTCCCGCGCTTGCTCTGGCGAGACCGGCCCGCGGACCCCCGTCATGAGCAGATCAGCGTACCCGCCAATCGCGTTGAGCGGTGTGCGCAGCTCGTGCGACATGGTCGTCAGGAACGCCGATTTCGCTGCGTTCGCCGCCTCGGCTTCGGCCCGTGCCTGCCGTACTTCCTCGAAGAGACGGGCGTTGTCGATCGCGATCCCCGCGCGTCGCCCGAGGTCCTCCGCCAGTGCCAGGTCGCGCGTCGTGTACCGCCGGTTCGATTCCGCGGTCGTCAGCATGGCGATCGCACCCAGCACACGATCACCCGTGACGATCGGGACGGTCATCGAAGAGCGGATCCCGATCTCTCGGAGCATCCGTAGGTGGGCTGCGTCGAGCGCAATGCGCACAATCAGATCGTCCGGGAAGTCGGCGAACAGCTCCGATCGCCCGGTGCGGACCACCTGCGGCGGCCCGACTGGCGCGTCGGGTTGCAGGCGGTAGCGCTGCTCCAACTCCCCAGCCCACCTGACGCGATCGGGATCGGCGTGCGCAACGACCAGCCGGCGCAGCGCACCCGTTTCATCGACGACATACACCGAGCACCAGTCGGCGAGGCGGGGGACGCCGAGGCGCGCGACAGAGGCGAGCGTCGCCTCGTAGTCGAGTGATGAGGCCAGGACCGCGCTCGCTTCGGCGAGGAACGCGTCACGTGCCGCCGCTTCCGACAGTTCCCGATACAACCGGGCGCCTTCGACCGCGCCGGCAGCCCGCCGCGCGAGCTCCGTCGCCATCTCCAACGCATGCGAGTCGTATCGCCTTCGCGAGTCCGACATCACGAGTGACAGGGCGCCCAGGACGTGTCCGCCGAAGGCGAGGGGCACGCACATGTACGAGCTCGGGCCTAGCGCCATCATCATCGCGCGCCGGTCCGGGTCATCGGCAAACGCTTCGATCTCCCCGATTTCGAAGGTCGGCCTCAGCTGCGGCTCCCCCGTGCGAAACACAACTGGCGCGCCGACGCCATCCGAGGTCCGGTAGGGGAATCGCTGCCACAACTCGATCAGCAGCGACTCCTTCGTCGCGTCGCGGTGCGCCCACGCCACCCGCCTGATCGTGCCATCTTCGGTCAGCACGTCGATGCTGGCGTAGTCGGCCAGGTATGGCACCGCATATCGCGCCACGGCGGCGAGGGTCGCATCGTAATCGCGGTGCGCATCTGCGAGCAGTCGGTCGAGGCCGGCGATGAATTCGGCATCGCGTGCCGCGCGGACGCGATCGACAAGCGCTTGGTTCCGCGCATCCTCGGTTTGTTGCACCAGGACGGCCAATTGCAGGTTGGCGGCTTCGAGCTCCTGTTGGAGAGCCCGGGCCTCTTCGATCTGCTGCTCGAGCTGGGCTCGGTGGGTCGTAGCCCGTTCCCCGGGCGGTGATGGCCTCGCAGGTCTCGTCATCGCTCGGGAAGGTACGAGCAGACCGCGACCGAGCAAAGCCATCCCAACGCAGGTCGTACGGTTGACGTCGTACACCGCATTGATGTTAGGGCGGGGGCCGCACAACCCCAGTTTGGGTGGGTCTATCCGGGCGCAATCACTCCCAGAGCGAGGCCGGTGCGACGAGGGCAAGCATGGCGGCCCAAAGGAGACGAGTCACCCGAAAACGCGTGCGGGAGGCCATGACAGACCTTGTGTCGCAGGGGAGGGCGCAATGCCACGTCGGACCGACGAACGGACGCTAGTCCCCGCCTCGCTCGGCTTCCAATACTCCGTTTGGATCAACCCGATAGGCGACGCCTCTGATGGAGGTGGAGGCGACGGCAGTCTTGGCTGGCGTCGCCTGCCGCGCCGTCACGCCGGCTGTGCGCTCTTACGGGCGGAGAAACCAACGACGTGACCGCCGGGCTCCCGGATGTAGAACTCGGTTGTACCATAGAATGTGTCGTGTCGCGGCTTGAAGATCGTGGCGCCGCGGGTCGCGCGCTCGAGGACATTGAGGTCGGTGACGCTCGGCATCGTGATGAACAGCACCACCGTCCGACCGTTGAGCTCAGCGGCGGCGGCTGGAGTGTCGGCGATCACTGATGCACGCGTTTGGTACATGATCTCGACGCCATCTTTTTTGACACTGGCGAAGATCAACTTTCCGTCCGGGCCTGGTACCTGGTTGTCGGCGACGAAACCAAGCTTGGTCCAGAAGCTGACCGATGGCTCGACGGCATCAACGATCAGGACCGGTGCGAGCGCGGTCAGCGAATAGGCGGGCGTGGTCACAGTCATGGGTCGGACGGCCTCCACGGGAGAGCGGACGGTGGTCGGCGCCGGTTGCGCGTCGACGAGGAGAGGAGCGAAACACATGAGCACAATGACCAGCGTGGCAGATCCAGGGCGCACGGACATGGGCGAGGGGGGCACGAGGAGCCAGCGGGTTGACGTGTGTACTAGTCTAATTTAGACTTGTTGTCGTGTCAAGCGTCACGTGTCGATGAGCGCGTCGCGGAAGCTGTCGGTCGCGGACCTCGTGGTGCTCAGCGTGCTGGCCGAGCGGCCAATGCATGGCTACGAGTTGTGGGCCGAATTGACCCGGCGGCAGGTGTGGAAGTGGGCGGCCATCTCGCGCCCGCAGGTCTACTATTCGCTCAACAAGCTTCTGGCAGCGGGCTACGTGCGCCCGGCGCGGGACCACGATCCGGCGCTGGGGCCCGAGCGTACCGTGCTGCAGCCGACGCCGGCCGGAGGGCGTAAGCTGACGGAGTCACTGGGCCGCTCGGACTGGGCGACACAGCGACCGCCGCCGCCGTTCCTCACCTGGATGGTCTTGGCGTGGCAGGCGAGATCGGACGACTTCTTCGCCCTCATCGAGCAGCGGCGGGCCTTCCTGCATGCGCAGCTCGATGAAGACCGCGCGGCACTGGCGGCCGTCATCGCCGAGACGTCCCCCAACTCTGAATGCCGCGATGGTGGTGCAGCTTGGCATCCGCCAGTTCGAGACCGAGCTGGCGTGGCTGGATGAGGTGCAGGCACGGCGACGGCCGGGCTAAGGTCCGCGAGAGCGGCATGGGGCTGTCGAATGCGGCGCTTGCCCACGAACCCGACGGCGGGATACTATCAGCCCGCCGCGAACACGGCGAACCGGTCGTGATGTAGGGACGACGCACTCCACCCATGGTCTGCGTCCCTCGTTTCGTGAGGATGCCATAGTGCCGCATCTGAACCTCGATACCGGCAACACGGGGTTCATGCTGCTCTGCTCGAGCCTCGTCATGCTGATGACGCCGGGGCTCGCGTTCTTCTATGGCGGTCTGGTCGGTCGCAAGAACGTGCTCGCGATCATGATGCAAAGCTTCGCATCGATGGGGTGGACGACAGTGCTCTGGTGGGCGTTCGGCTTCTCGCTGTGCTTCAGCGGTGATCTCAAGAGCGGGACGGACTTCGCCGGCATCATCGGCAACTTCCATTGGGCGTTTCTGAACGGGGTCTCACTGACCACTCCGTCCCCGACCAACGACACGATCCCGCTGTTCGTGTTCTTCGGATACCAGATGATGTTCGCGATCATCACGCCTGCCCTCATCACCGGAGCCTTCGCGAATCGCGTCCGGTTCCCGGCGTACATGCTCTTCCTCACGGCCTGGCTGATCCTCGTCTATTTCCCGTTCGTGCACATGATCTGGGGCGGCGGGATCATGGCCCAATGGGGCGTCCTCGACTTCGCGGGCGGCATCGTCGTCCACAACATCGCCGGCATCGCGGCGCTCGCCTCGGTGCTCTACGTCGGACGCCGAAAAGTGGAGGATCGCGCGCCGCACTCCATCCCGCTGGTGGCGCTGGGCACCGGTCTGCTCTGGTTCGGGTGGTATGGCTTCAACGCCGGCAGCGAGTTCCGTGTCGACTCGGTGACGACCGTCGCGTTCATCAATACCGATCTCGCCGCAAGCTTCGGAGCGATCACGTGGCTCGCGATCGACTGGATGACGAGCAAGAAACCGAAGTTCCTGGGGCTGCTCACCGGCTCTGTGGCGGGGCTCGCGACGATCACGCCCGCAGCCGGCTATGTCTCCCCAGCAGCGGCGGTGCTCATCGGGATCCTCGCGGGCATCGTCTGCTTCTACGCCGTCGCGCTCAAGAACCGGTTGCAGTGGGACGACGCGCTCGATGTCTGGGGTGTGCACGGAGTCGGTGGATTTCTTGGGATCCTCAGCCTAGGCGCCTTCGCCAGTCTCGCATTCAACCCCGCCGGCGCCGACGGACTGTTCCACGGCAACGCGCATTTCTTCCTCGTGCAGCTCGGCGCCGTCTGCATCTCCACAGTCTGGGCGTTCGTCTTCACCTACGGCATGCTCTGGATCATCGACCGGATCACGCCTGTGAAGGTCGATGAGGCCGGGGAGACCGCAGGGCTCGACATGGTGTTGCACGGCGAAGTTGCCTACACGGAAGCGCTCTGACGCCCCGGCGCCCCGATATCGCAACGCCACGCGGACACCGGATGCAGCCTTGGGGCTGATGGGGTAGAGCTTTCGCGCGATCCTAACCGCCGTACGCGGCAAGGATTGGATTACGGCTACGACCGGCGGTTCGGGAGCGAGTGTGCCAGCCCCTCCTGGCGGCCTGACGGCGAGGCAGGTCGCCGCCCAACGAGCGAAGTACGGGTTCAACGAGATCCCGCAACCTGCAGCCCATCCCGTCGGGGCCGTGCTGGCCAAGTTCACAGGGCTCAGCGCGTGGATGCTCGAGCTCATTATGGTCCTTTCGCTCCTGCTTCGGAACTGGTCGGACGCAGGTCTCGTGGCCGTCTTGCTCGTCCTCAACGCGATCGTCAGTGTTGTGCAGGATCGTCGGGCGGCGGGCGCCGTCGATGCGCTTCGGCGCCGATTACAAGTCAATTCCCGCGCGCTCCGCGATCACATGTGGCAGATGGTTCCCGCCCGTGAGTTGGTCCCGGACGACGTCATACGGGTGCGAGCCGGCGATCTCGTTCCGGCCGATGTCCGGATCAGCGATGGCACGCTGACGATCGACCAGTCAGCGCTCACCGGTGAGTCAACCGATGTGACGAAGGGCATCGGCGATGTCGCCCCGTCAGGCGCCATCGTCCGTCAAGGCGAAGCCGCAGCCGTCGTTGTGGCGACGGGCACGCACACGTCGTTCGGTCGCACGACGGAGCTCGTGCAAACGGCCCGGCCGGTTCTGCACGTCGAGCGCGTGGTCACCCGGGTGGTGCAGGCGTTGTTCGCGATCATCGGTATCCTCCTCGTCGGCGTGGCGATCCTTGCCGCCGTGCGCGGCACGCTCAACCTGGCGATGCTGCCGTTCCTGCTGGTGTTGCTCCTGACGGCCGTCCCCGTGGCGCTGCCCGTGATGTTCACTGTCAGCATGGCCGTCGGATCGGAGGAGCTCGTGCGGCGCGGCGTCCTTGTCACACGGCTCAACGCGTCGGAGGACGCGGCTGCGATGGACACGCTGTGTGCCGACAAGACTGGGACGCTCACGACGAATCAACTGGTCGTCACGAGTGTGACAGCGGAGGCAGGGTCGACGACGTCCGACGTATTGGCCGCGGCCGCGCTCGCCTCGGAGGAGGCCGATCGAGACCCGATCGATCTCGCCGTCCTGGCGAGCGCTCGCTTGGCACACGTGTTTGGACCGACGGGCCAGCCCCCAGTCGTGTCGTTCAAGCCGTTCGATCCCCAGACCCGACGAACCGAAGCGGTCGTTGCCCTGCAGTCAGGAGAGCAGGCACGGGTCGTCAAGGGCGCGCTCTCGGCCATCCTGACCGCGTCAGGGGCGGATGCGACGGTGGCCGCTCGCCTGCAGCTTCAGGAGGACGATGCTGCGCGTCACGGCTTCAGGACTCTGGCGGTGGCTCGCGGCCCGGCCGCTGGCCCTCTCACCGTCCTCGGGCTCATCTCCCTGCACGATCCTCCCCGCGACGATGCACGCTCCCTCATCAAGGCCGTGAATCAATTGGGAGTCGGGGTCACGATGCTGACTGGCGACGCCCTGCCGATCGCCGAGGAGATTGCGACTGAGCTGGGGCTCGGGACGATCTGCCCCGCGGAGGCCCTGCGCCAAGCGGCACCGGAAGCTGTCGGACGTGGCGATGGCACGGATGCGGATACGCTCGCGCATTGCGCGGGATTTGCCGGCGTCTATCCGGACGACAAGTACCTGCTCGTCCGCCGACTGCAGGAAAACCACCACATCGTGGGCATGACTGGTGACGGCGTGAATGATGCGCCCGCGCTCCGCCAGGCGGAGGTCGGCATCGCCGTCAGCAACGCGACGGATGTGGCGAAGGCCGCGGCTAGCGCGGTCCTGACTGAGCCCGGCCTCGGGAACATCGTCTCTCTGATCGAGGTCGGACGCGCGATCTACCAACGGGTCCTCACCTGGATCATTAACAAGATCAGCCGGACCATCCTCAAGGCGACGGCGGTCGCGATCGTGTTCGTGGTGACCGGGCGGTTCGCGGTGTCGGCACTCGAGATGTTGGTCGTCGTCTTCATGACCGATTTTGCCAAGATCTCACTCGCTACGGACAACGTCCTGTGGTCACCGCGGCCCAATCGATGGCGTCTCGCTGGTTATGTCCGCCTCGGCGCCGTGCTCGGCCTGCTGATGACCGGCGAGTACCTCGTGTTCTTGCGAGCGACGTGGTGGCGGTGGCATCTCGCGGAGAGTGACGCGATGCTGCACACGGTCACCTTCGAGCTTCCTGGTGTTCTTGGCGGCCGCTTCAGTCTTGTCGGTTCGCGTGCGCCGATGGTTCTGGTCCGTGCGCCCGGGTCGAGCCCTTGCGATTGCGCTGGTGGTCGAGTGTGTCCTCGCCGTCGTCTTTGCGAGTGTTCGCGCGTTCGGCCTCACGCCGCTCACGGCGTCACAGACTGGCGTCGTCTTCGCCTCGGCGTTCGCGAGCTGCCTCCTGATCAACGACGCCATCAAGGTGCTGATCTACCCACGGCAGACCTAGTGAGCGCTTGGCACAGATACGAAAGCCGCCAACCCGAAACGAGTCAGCGGCTTACGCCAGAGCGGGAAACGGGACTCGAACCCGCGACCCCAACCTTGGCAAGGTTGTGCTCTACCAACTGAGCTATTCCCGCAGGTCCACGTGCGACTCTAGTATACCCGGCCTTACACACGCCATCAAGCGGAGCCGTTGCCTCTTCAGCGCTCGCTGCTGGATCGTGGTCCCCTTTCCCCTCTCCCCTTTCTCCTGCCTTGGGCGCGAAGCGCCCGTGCTACTCCAGTAGCGACGGTCCACCCGCGGCCCGCGTCACCCAGGCGCGCGCATCACGTGCAAACCTCTCGCGATACGCCACCTCGAGCCGGGGAGCCGCCTCACGTAACGCATCCTCACTGCCGACTGCGATCGCGCACCCACCCCACCCTGCCCCGGTCAGTCGAGCGCCCCGAATGCCAGGTTGACCCATCGCGGATTCGACGAACCAATCCAGCTCTGGCGACGAACACTCGAAATTCTCCCGCAACGACTGATGGGAGGCCAAGAGTAGATCGCCGGGGATCGCGCCGCTGGCCTCCAGGACCGCCACCACAGCCCGCACGCGCTCAGTCTCACTGACCACGTGCGTCGCGCGCCGGTCGAGCGGCGCCGGCAGCCCAGCGTCCGCGACCATCGCTGGCGTCGCCGCCGCCAACGTCGCTAAGTCTGGCTGCACACGTCGTAGTCCCTCGAGAGCCTCGAGGCACTCCGCGCGTCGCTCGGCGTACGCCGACCGCCGCAGCGCTCGTGCCACACCCGTGTCGAAAATCAGCACGGGGTCTGGCATTGGCACATGGCTGAACCGAGCCGTATCACACCACAGGTGCAACGCCTGGCCCGGCCGCCCCAACGCGCTCGCGAATTGGTCCATGATGCCGCACGCCACCCCAACGAATTCCGTCTCCGCGCGCCAGGCAGTCCGCGCGAGCGCCTCACCCGATAGATCGTCGCCGGATACCGCCGCCATCGCGCGCGCGGACGCGACCTCGAGTGCCGCAGAGGATGAGAGCCCCGAGCCCGCGGGCACGGTGCTCCAGATCGCGAGGTCGGCGGCTGCGGGAGGCCGCCCTGTCAGCCGCATTCTCGAGTGCGACCCCGGCCACGTAGTCCCACCACGCGCCCGACCGGTCCGGGGTCGCCGCATTGAAGGACCCGCGCTCGGGTTCTCCCGCCGACACAACCTGCGTCCGGGTGCCCTCCCGCGCGCGGGCTGCAACATACACGCGTTGCTCGATCGCGATCGGCAGCACTTCGCCACCGTTATAGTCGGTGTGCTCACCGATCAGATTCACGCGTCCACTCGCCGATGCGATGACGGTCGGCTCGCCGCCAAAGTGTCGCGCGAACACATCAGTACACGGGAGCTGCGACCGCACTGCTCACGGCGCATCACTCGAGTGGCAGTCCGCACAGTCGTGTGAAGGCACAGCAATCTCCAGATGACATGACGAAGCGTCGGAGTCGCGCTACGGCGTGACCCCCAACGCATGCACGGCGTACCACACGGTGTAGGCGAGCAGGCCCGAGAGAGACGCGTCGCCGCCATTCCCGACCGCGCGGCCGTCCGCATCCAGCACCTCCGCTGCGAGTCCCCCATGTCGAGCGGCGCGCGACGCAGCCACGCGAGCGCCCCGGCCGCGTCAGGCCCGACGAGCCGGGCGCACTGTCGCACGAGCGACACGGTCTCGCCCTCGGTATCGGGATCTCCGCCGAGCGCTTTGACCGTCCGGCGATACAGCGAATCCTGCCGGTCCATCGTCTCGTACAGGGGCAGCCAGAGCACCGACGCGACTGCGTCGTCGCGCCGGTCCGACGCCCCGCGGAGATCGGTCACCGACACGAGCCGCGGCTTCCCATCCCGATCGACGGTGAAGTGGCGAAGCAGCGCCGCCCGCACCGCGCTCGGGTCCTCGATGTCCTTGGCGGTCTCCGCGTCCAGCGTCCGGCGGAAGACATCGAGCGCCAGCGCCGCGACGGCGTTACCGTGGATCGTGTACGGCAACGGCACAGGAACGCCAGAGGGATACACCTCACTCTCGTAGAGCGGCACGTCGCGATTGCGCCGCGCCGATAGATCGTCAGCGCTGGCGTAGAGCGTGTCGGCGAGCACGGGCTCTTCGACGATCTGGTCGTCACCCGTCTCCCGGATGTAACGCTCCGTCGCCCACGCAAACGACGCGACCCCTTCGATCGAGAAGCCCGGCTCGAACAAAGCCCCGTCGATGTAGTGGACCCCGCGCCCCGGCGCGACCCCGTGGATCTCGCACGCGCGGATGATCAGCTCGCGGGCCAAGCCCGCGTCGGCGAGCTGCACGGCGGGCACGGTCCAGGTCAGCGCGTCCCAATCACGCACGGTGAGCCCTCGTCCGCTCCAGGGCGCACGCGATCGCATCAGGTAGAAGCGCGCGTCGTCGATCGCGCGACCCGCCGCATAGAAGTAGGCGAAGAGCAGGTTGCGATTGACGAGTCGGTCCAGCGCCGCACTCCCCGTGCTCTGCTCGAGGGTACGGAGCGCCTCCGTCGTCACTGATAGAAGCGAGCGCCATCCTCGGCGACGCATCGCACCGACGGTCGCCGCAGCGCCATCACGCTCAGGCGCGGCCGCCACATAGAACGCGACGTGCATGGTGCTGCCAGGCGCGACGGGTCCACCGGATCGCATCAAGAAACGCGGAACGCCGTCGCCTTCGATCGTGACGACGGCGCCCTCATCGGCCGCTACGGCGAGCGCTGCGCTTCCAGGCAGTCCCGCGCCGTCCAGCAGCACCGTGTCGCCCGCGCCCCGGATCGCTCGGTGCGCATCAGCGAATGCCCGTGCCGTACGGACCCGCTCCTGCCGGTGTCCCAATATGCCCTCGACGGCAATCGCGACCTCCGCACTCGCATCGCCGCGATTCTCGACCGACAAGACGTAGACGGCCCCTGGGATGTCCGCGTCGCGTCCAACCGGGGCGAAGATCGTCCCCCGCACGACGCACGCGCCCTGGTCGGTCGCCGCCGTGAACGCCGGGATCCATCCATGGATGTGCTCCCAGGCGATTCCCTCGGCCGCCAACGTCTGCTCTGCCCCATTGATGGCCACCTTGGGTCGGAGCAACGGCGGCGCGAATCCATCCACGAACTCCGGCCCGCCCGCAAACTCGATCGCCGACCGCGTCCCGCGATGCACGAGACCGATCGCGTGTACCGCGCCGTCGGTGGGATGGATGCATGGGATCGCCAGCCAATGGTTGCCGGTGAGTTGCCACGACACGGCGGGGACCGGCATGGGCGGTCCGGGGTACTCGCTCACAGTGCCAGGCTCGGGCAGCGGCGCCGCCGGGAGTGTTGTGTTAGCATTGTCGCGGAAGATCGCCTGCCCTTTGCTGTTTATCCATTGCGCCTCTGTGCTCCGATTTGTTCTGTGCCGTGCCCGCCGAGGCGGGTTGTCACCCCTTGGCCAGCCGCTGGCTCGTCCGGTCCAGGCGACGCCGGTGCGCGGGCGCCTCGTCGGGCCTCCCGCACTGCTGGCTCTCCTGCCGTTGGCCGCTTGCCTGGCGAGTGGAGTACCTACCGCCGGAGCCCAGGCTGTCTCAGATATTAACGATGAGGCTTTGACCCTTCCCGGCGGCGTCGTGCGTTTAAGCGCCGCTGAGTCGGATACCCGGTACGACTCGCGCTACGGCAGCGGTGGCCTCCAATCGCTCGGCTCGTATCTGACGCTGGACTCGCTGGGCCCGAGCCAGCTCCCAATCCTCGCACCGCTCCAGAGCTCCCTGCGATCACTCACCGGCGACGCCAGCATGGGCGTTTCGCTGGGGGGAACCGAGGTCACGTCGAGCGTGCGTGTGTCGGTCACGCCCATCGGGCTCGATGTCGGGCTCACGCGCCGCATCACTCTGCACGCCATCGTCCCGATCGTCCGCACCCATAACGAGATCCTCTTTCAACCGAACGTCAACGGCACCGGGAACGTCGGGCTCAATCCCGCATTGGCGCTCGGCGCGGCGCTCAGGGCTGACACAGTGCTCTACGGTGATTTCGCACGCTCCGCATCCGGCTTGCAGAGCGCACTGGCAGCGTGCACGGCCAATCCGGCCAGCGCCTCGTACTGCGCCAGCCTCAATGCGCAGCGTGCCACCGTGGACCAACTCATCGCGCAGAGCAACTCATTTGCCTCGGGCCTCTCGCAGGTCTACGGAGGCGCCGGCCGGATGCCGTTCCCGGTCGTTCCCGTCGGCAACAGTCCGGCGCTAGCTGCCATCAACCAGCGCATGCAGGCCTTCGCGTCTCGCTTTGCGCACTTCGATTCCCTGACGGGCGGCCAGCAAATCATCCCGAGCCAAGGGCCCGCGGGCGCGCCACCCTTGGGGCTCGGCGACGCACAGACGTTGCTCACCACCGACGCCGTGGGACTCGGATACGACTCCCTCCAATCCGTCGATCGCGTTGGTCTCGGGGACATCGAGGTCGGCGCGACCGCGCTGCTCCTCGATTCGTTCCACGGTAACGACAGCGCACGCGTCCATCCCGGCGGATTCAACTATCGGTTCGCAGTGACGGGACTCTTCCGCCTGGGCACGGGGACTCCCAACCCTCCAAATGCCCTCGTCGGGGTCGGCACAGGCACCGGCGCCAAGGCCGTCGAGGTTCACGCGGCGACCGACATTCTGATTGGACCCCACCTCTGGTTCTCGCTGGTCGCCCGTGGCACCCAACCGATGATCGACCAAGTCTCGGCGCGCATCCCACTGGGGCTAGGCGACGAGTTCTCGCCGCTCTTCACTCAACGATGGTGACCCGCACGCTGGGGCGCACCCTCGATTTCGAGGTGAACCCGCGTTACTCGATCACGGATTTCGTCGGGCTCGTCGGAGAGTATCGCTACATCACACACAGCGCCGACCAATACTCCGGCACATTCGCCTTCGACTCGGCCGCGACCGGATTTGGCCCGGTGGCCCTCAACGCAAACATCCTCGGCGTGGGCACCGCAACGACCGAGCATCAGTGGGGGATCGGCATCACCTTCTCGACCGTGGCCGCGGCCACTCGACACGCGTCGCGTCTGCCATTTGACATCACCTACTTCCACTACCAGACGGTGATCGGATACGCCGGCGAATTCGGCTCACTTCCGCGCGTGGGCTACGACGAGGTCAAAGCTCGGATATATGTCCGACTCCTGGGGCACGGCGGCGCGTTCAAGCATTGAAAAGCAGGGGATTCGGGGGTTGGGATTCGGCATCCGGCAGCGGGTGCGGGGTGCGGGCACGGCAACCCACAGGTGCTGTCCGCACGCCGACGCGGGATCACCGGGTAGGGGCGACGCGTCACAGACGTCGTGCGGACGGCGCCGGTTGTCGTCTCCTTTCTCCTTTCTGCGGTTCTCCTTTCTCGGGCGCCGAAGGCGCCCGGCCCCCCAACAGCTCGCGGGCGTGCGCTAGGCTCACTTCGCGCTCCGGGTCGCCACCGAGCATACGGGCGATCTCCTGCACTCGTGCCTCGCCATCGACCACGTGCACGTCGGCCGTGGTCACGCCGCCGCGCGCGCCCTTGCTCACGACGATGTGGTGGTGCGCCGTCGCCGCGATCTGCGGCAGGTGCGAGATCGCGAACACCTGGTGGTGCGTCGCGGCATTGCGCAGCGCGCTCCCGACCTTCGTGCCCACGCGCCCCCCGATCCCCGCGTCGACTTCGTCGAACACCAGCGTCGACACACGATCGAGCCGCGCCAGGATCGTCGCCAACGCCAACATGACGCGAGAGAGCTCGCCGCCTGACGCCACGCGCGCCAGCGGCCGCGCGTCGTGCCCGACGTTGAGCACGACGCGAAACTCGACGTCTTCCGCCCCGTGCGGCCCAGCCTCCGCTCGACGCTCGAGTGCGACCGCAAAGTGCCCGTCCACCAGCCCGAGCTCCGGCATCAGCTCGTCGACCGCCTGGCCAGCCGCGTCGCGCGGCCTCGCGCGCGGCGGTCAGGGCGCCGGCGGCGTCGTCGAGCTGCTCGCGCGCCGCGCGCTCGCGCGCATCCAGCTGTCGAATGTCGAACGCCGCCGAGTCGACGAGATCCAGCTCGGCCCGTGCCCGGCGGCCGGTTTCGATCACATCGTCGAGCGCCGGACCGTACTTCTTGAGGAGGCGGAAGATCACGTCTCGCCGACGCTGGACCTCGGCGAGCCGCTGCGGATCGAGATCGACGCGGCCCGCATAGTCGTCGGACTCGCGCGCCAGCTCCTCGAGCGCGTAGTACGCGGTGTCGTACAGCTCCTGCAGCCGCGTGACCGCGCCGTCGATGCGCTGCAGGCCGACCAGCGCGCGGTGCACGCCGGCCAGGCTCGCGAGCACTCCGTCCCCGTCTCCGCCGCCCTCGAGCGCCTCGACGACGCTCTCGGCCAGCGTGCGAAGCTCGTCCGCGTGTTCGAGCCGTCGTGCCTCTTCCTCGAGGCGCACGTCTTCACCGCTCACGAGCTTGGCGTCTTCGATCTCCCGCGCCACGTGACGGAGGTAGTCCGCGCGGCGCTCCGCGTCCGCGCGACGCGTCTCGAGCTCCGAGCTCTGACGTCGCACGTTGGTGAGCTCGTCGTGCGCGCGGGCGACCCGCGCCGCTAGCTCCGTCGCGCCACCGAACGCGTCCAGGATGCGGCGCTGGATCGCCGGCTCGAGCAGCGTCTGCGCCTCGTGTTGGCCGTGCAGGTTGACCAGCAGGCGGCCGATCTCGGCCAGCACGGCCGCGGTGACGGTCGTGCCGTTGATCCACGCCCGCGCACGTCCCGCCGCGTGACCTCGCGTCGGAGCACGACCTGCCCGTCGTCGATCTCGATCCCACGCGCATCGAGCAGCGCCGCGACGTCCGATGCGTCCTCCAGTATCGAAGACGCCTTCGACCGTCGCGCGGTCCGCACCGGTGCGGATGACGTCGACGCTCGGTCGCTCGCCGAGGAGGAGGCCGAGTGCGCCCACGATGATCGACTTGCCGGCTCCGGTCTCGCCCGACAGCACGTTCAGACCCGCGCCCAGCGGCAGCGACAGCGACTCGATGATCGCGAAGTTCTTGATCCGGAGCTCAGTGAGCATGCCAGCCCCACCCCAGCTTCTTCCGCAGACGACCGAAATAGGTCGTGCCCGGAAACCGGACGATCAGCACCGACCGTCCCGCGCGCCGCACTTCCAGGACTCTCGCCCGCCGCGAAGGTCGTGCCGACCTGTCCGTCGATCGTCACGAGCAGCTCCTCCGGACCATCCTCCGCCCACACGCGGACCGTCGCGGTCGGCGGCAACACGAGCGGGCGGATCGCGAGCGTGTGCGGCGAGATCGGCGTGAGGATGATCGACTCGACCGTCGGCTCGACGACCGGGCCGCCGGCTGACAGGCTGTACGCCGTCGAGCCAGTCGGCGTCGAGAGCACGATGCCGTCCGCCGCGTAGGCTGCGATCGCTTCGCCGTTGGAGGCGACTGCCAGCCGCACCACGCGGGCGAACCCGCCTTTGTGCAACACGACATCGTTGAGCGCGTACCATCGGCGCCGCTCGACTCCGCTGCGGTCGATCGCCCGCGCCTCGAGCGCCATACGCGGCTCCGCCCGATAGTCGCCTCGGGCGAAGCGACAGAGCCCATCCACCATCTCGTCGTCGCCGCAGCTGGTCAGGAATCCGAGCCGCCCGAGGTTCACGCCAATGATCGGGACCTGTCGGCCACCGAGCGACCGAGCGCCACGCAGCATCGTGCCGTCGCCGCCAAGGGTCACCAGCACGTCCACGGGCTGCTCAGGGTCCATGCGGCGAGCCTCGGGCACGAGGTCGTGCAGGTCCGCCTCAATGTGGATTTCGAGTCCAGCTCGGGCGCCAGCCGCAGTACGTCCTGAAGCAGATTGGGGAGGCGCGTATATCCGCGGTGTCCCACCACGCCGAGACGAATCACTCAGGGCCCTCCGCGGGCATCACCGTCGGCAATGCCGACCGCGGCCGGCCGGCGCGCCGCGTCGATCCTCATCCGGCCATGGCCTCTGTTTCGTGCAGCGCGCGGACACGCTGCGCGATACCTGCCGCATCGAGACCGACCTGCGCTAGCTGCCGCGCGCGCGGCGCTTGCTCGATGATCCGGTCCGGTACGCCATGCCTGGCCACATGGACCGCAGCGTCGAGCCCCGCGACGACAGCCGTCATATAGGCGCCAAATCCGTTGACTACCGTCCCTTCTTCCACCACGAGCAGCTGCCGATGATCGGCAACGATCGCCGCGAGGGTCAGCTCGTCGTGTGGCTTCAGGTAGCGACAGTTGACGACCGTGATGTTGAGGCCTTCGGCCGCGAGAGTGTCCGCGGCAGCGAGTGCCGGCAACACCATCGTCCCGATGGCCAGGACCGCCACGTCGGAGCCGCGCCGCAACACTTCCCACGTGGCATACGGCACGGGACGAATCTCGGACATCGGCGGAGGGGTATCCGGCACGTTGTCGCGCGGGTAGCGGAAGCAGAACGGTCCCCCCATATGCTCGACGCCAGCGCGGAGCAGACCGAGCATCTCCTCCGCATCCTTTGGTGCAGTGACCGTCATGCCCGGCACGGCCAGCATGTAGGCGATGTCGTACAGGCCCATGTGTGTCGGGCCGTCCTCACCGACCAAGCCCGCTCGGTCCATCGCGAACACGACCGGGAGTCGCTGGATGGCGACGTCGTGGATGACGTTGTCGTAGGCCCGCTGAAGGAAGGTCGAATAGATCGCGCACACCGGACGGATCCCTCGCGTCGCCAGACCCGCGGCGAACGTGACCGCGTGTCCTTCGGCGATGCCGACATCGAAGAACCGCGTCGGGTGCGTCTTGGCGAATATGGCGGTGCCCGTGCCGCTCGGCATCGCGGCGGTGATCGCGACGACATCGCTGCGCTCCGTCCCGAGCTCGGTAAGCCCGGCGCCGAACACTGCGGTATAGACTGCTTGGGCGCGCCAGTCGTGCGCTGCTTCCCGGTCGCCGGATCGTGGCCAGGCGGAAGGGCGTGCCACTTCTCGCCGTGCTCGCCAGCTGGGAATCCCTTGCCCTTCTGCGTGATCACGTGCACGAATCGCGGCCCCTTCAGATCGCGCACCGCCGTCAGCGTGTCGAGCAATGCGTCGATGTCGTGGCCGCTGATCGGGCCGAAGTACCGGAATCCGAGCTCCTCGAAGAGGACGCCCGGCGTGAAGAAGGACTTGACGCTCTCCTCCCACTTCCGGACCAGCGTCCCCATCCCCGAGAGCGGAGCCGGGGCATTGCTCGATGACCGCGCCGATGGCGGACCGCACTCGATTGTAAAGCGGGTTCCGCTGGACGGAGGTCAGGTACTTGGACATGGCGCCTACGTTCGGCGCGATCGACATCTCGTTGTCGTTCAGGACCACGACGATGTCCCGGTCGGAGGCCCCCGCGTTGTTCAATCCCTCGTAGGCCAGGCCACAGGTCAGCGCTCCGTCGCCAAGGACCGCGATCACCTTGAACTGCTCGCCTTTGAGATCTCGCGCAACCGCCATCCCGAGGGCGGCCGAGATCGCCGTGGCGGCGTGGCCGGCCCCAAAAGCGTCGTACGGACTCTCCGTACGCTTGAGGAAACCCGACAGACCGTGCTCCTGACGCAGGGTCTCCATCTCGCCGTCCCGGCCGGTGAGCAGCTTGTGCGGATACGCCTGATGCCCCACGTCCCACACGAGCTGGTCGCGTGGAGTGTTGAAGACGTAGTGCAGGGCGGTCGTGAGCTCGACGACGCCCAGGCCCGCCCCGATGTGTCCGCCGGTTCGCGAGCACACATCGATCAGGCGCGCGCGGATCTCCGCACTGAGCTCGCGCAACTGGTCCCGTGTGAGGGGCTTGAGGTCCGCGGGCGACTTAATTCGAGCGAGAAGCGACATGACGTGACGAGCGTGGGGTCTAGGACTCGAGGTCGGGCTGAGGTGCCATAACGCCTACTCTCAATTCTAATCCGTTACGGCCACAGCTGTCCCCCTCGCTTGGCACGATGTCAACTGCGCCGGACGACGGTGAACTGCGCCAGCCGGTCCAGCGCTTGCGTCAGCAGGCCTGCCTGATCGACCGCCCGGCAGGCGTCTTGTACCAGGGCGCGCGCGCGCTCGGTCGCGCCCTCGATGCCCAGCAGCGCGGGGTAGGTGCTCTTCCGCAGCGCCACGTCCCGCCCGGCCGTCTTACCCAACTCATCGGTGGTCGAGGTGACATCGAGGACGTCGTCGGCGATCTGAAACGCGAGGCCGATAGCAGCCCCGTACCGACTGAGGGCCTGGAGGGTCGCGGGCTCGGCAGCCGCCGCCAAGCCACCGAGTCGCACGGACGCCGTGAGCAGTGCGCCGGTCTTCGCTCGGTGTATCCGCTCGAGCTGCTCGACTGACAGCGCCAGCCCTTCCCCTTCCAAGTCGAGCAGCTGACCACCGATCATGCCAGCCGCACCAGCCGCCTGCATTAACTCACGCACGATCGTGCCCACGCGAGCGGGTGCCATGCCGAGGCTTCGTGAGGCCGCGGCCGCGCAGCGGACAGCGAGCGGCACCATCGCCAAGCCGGCCGCCGTCGCGACCGGTACACCAAAGACGCGGTGGACGGTTGGGCGGCCGCGCCGCATGTCGTCATCGTCCATACACGGCAAGTCGTCGTGGACGAGCGAATACGCGTGAACGACCTCCACAGCAGCAGCGAGGCCCGTGACATCGCCCTCGCCGCCGCACGCTCGATACGCTGCGATCAGGAGAATGGCCCGGAGCCGCTTGCCACCGCCCATGAGGCTGTACCGCATGGCATCGGCAACCGCCGCCGGCATCTCGTGCAGCGAGTCGGAGCAGATGCGCGCGAGCGCGCGTTGCACCGCACTCCGATCGGCGGCGAACGCATCGTCAGGTGCGCCCACGACCGAATGCGTCACGATCGACCGACGGGTCGCTCGTTGGCGCCACCGGCCGGCCCATCGTCGCGCAACGGCCGGAGCACAAACACCCCGTCGAGCTGTTCGACCAGCGCCGCGACCTGCACCTGAGCACGGCCGAGCTCCGCCGAGGCGCGCCTGAGCCGCTTGATCCCTTCCTCGAACAACACCAGCGACCGGTCGAGCGGTAATCCGTCGCGCTCCAACTCTGCCGCGATCGCCTCCAGGCGATCGACATCGTCTTCGAAGCTCACGTGTCTTCTCCCTTTCTCCTCTCCCCTCTCTCCGCTCCCCTCTCTACGGGCGCGTCTGCGCCCGTCGGCCAGCGGGGCGGCAGCACCTCGGACGCGACGGCTCGGATTACACCATCGCGGACGATCAAATCGAAGTCGCTGCCAGGTGTGAAGTCGGCGGCCGCAGCGAGCGGGTGCCCATCGGCTCCGAGGGCCATCGCGTATCCCCGCGCCAGCACAGCCAGCGGGCTGAGTGCCTGAATTCGAGTCGCGATGTGGGCGAGTCTCGCCTGCCTCCGCTCGTGCACCCGCGCCGCTCCACGGCGTGCGGCGCTGACGGCGTGGGTGAGCCGCTGCTCGGAGTGGTCGAGGCGTCGACGAGCCAATGTGCCGATGCGCGCCGCGACGGCTCGTACACGGGCCTCCTGTGACGCCTTGAGCGGCACCGCCACTTCCGCGGCAGCCGAGGGCGTCGGCGCCCGCTGGTCGGCCACGAGGTCGCAGAGCGTCGTGTCGATTTCGTGACCGACGGCCGATATGGTCGGCACCGACAGCGCGCGATGGCGCGGGCGACGCGCTCGTCGTTGAACGCACCAAGATCCTCCTTGGCGCCCCCGCCCCGCCCGACGATCACGACGTCGGCGCCTGCCCCAGCGGTCGAGACGATCGAGCGCGAGCACAGAGCGCCTCGGGCGCGCCGTCGCCCTGCACGCGGGCGGGGACCACGACGATCCGCAGGGATGGCGAGCGTTGCTGCGCCACGACGATGATGTCGTGCAGCGCCGCGCCATCGAGACTCGTGACGACGGCCAGACAGCGCGGCGATCGGGCAAGGCGCGCTTGCGCTCGGGCGCGAGCAGGCCGTCGCGCCCGAGACGCTCGAGCGTGCGCTCCAGCGCCTTCCGATTCGAGACCATCACCCCGCACCTCGATCGATGTCACCCGGAGCTGCATGTCGCCGCGCGCCGGGTAGACCGTGATCTGCCCCAGCGCCACGACCTCGATGCCCCTCGTCGGGAGGGACCGTGATCCCTCGCTGATCGCTCGACCACACGACGCATCGGAGCTGTGCCGTGTCGTCGCGCAGCGAGAAATACCAGTGACCGTTCCGGTGCGCCTTGAAGTCCGTCACCTCGCCGCGCACCCAGAGCGGGCGGATCGCGCCTTCGAGGTCTCTTCGCCGAGCTGCGTCAGCGTCGAGACCGCGACGGCGGACTCGGGGCGTGCCGCCGGGCGTACGTCGTCGAAGAGCGACGGCGTCGCGACCGCCGGGTGGCGGGCCGCCGACGGCCGTACCACGAACGGCCAGCTACGTCCGGGCCACGGCCCCTCGTTTCCGCCGCGGCTGCCGCTGCCGGCATCAGGACAGGCCGGCGCCTGCTGCGCCGCTCGCACCGTGTTCTTGAGCAGCATGGCGATCGTCATCGGGCCCACGCCGCCGGGCACTGGCGTGATCAACGAGGCGACCTCGCGCGCGCTCGGCGAAGTCCACGTCACCCGACCAGCACGTATCCGTGCTTTGCGCGTGCGTCGTCCACGCGGTTGATGCCGACGTCGATCACGACGGCGCCCGGCTTGACCATCGCGCCCGTGACGAAGCGCGGCCGCCCCGCAGCCACGATCAGGATGTCGGCCCGCCGCGTGTGCGCCGGCAGATCACGTCGTTCGACTGTGGCAGATCGTGACCGTGGCGTTGGCCCCCGGCTGATCCTGCATCATGCAGCGCGGCCATCGGCTTGCCGACGATCGTGCTCCGACCGACGATCACGCATTCCTTGCCCCGTGGTCTCGACGCCGGAGCGCACGAGCAGCTCCTGCACACCCGCCGGCGTGCACGGCGCAAACCCGTCGCGCTCGCCGATCAGCAGCTTGCCGACGTTCACCGGATGAAAGCCGTCGACGTCCTTCTCGGGTCGAACGCGCCGCGATCACCGTCGTCGGCGCTGATGTGCTTCGGCAGCGGCATCTGCACGAGAATGCCGTGGATCGCGGCGATCGGCGTTGAGCTGATCGACCTGCGCGAGCAGCGTCCGCCTCCGTCGTCGTCCGCGGGCAGCCGAATGGTCACGCCGTGCATCCCGGCTTCGTCCGTCGCCTTCCCCTTGGCCCGCACGTAGACCGCGCTCGCGGGATCATCGCCGACGAGCACGACCGCCAGGCCCGGGCGGATCCCGCGCGCAATGCCAGCGCGGCCGCCGTCCCGGGCGACGTCGGCCCGCACGGCTCGGGCAATCGTCGCGCCGTCGATCAGACTCAGCGGGCAAAGTCCACCGCCCGCGTCTCGCGAATCACGACCACCTTGATCTGACCCGGATATTGGAGCTCCGACTTCGATGCGCCGCGCAATCTCCTCGGACAGCGACGTCATCCGCGCGTCGTCGACGGTGTCCGGCGTCACCACCACGCGCACCTCGCGCCCCGCCTGAATGGCGAACACCTTCTCGACGCCGCGGTAGCTCGACGCGATCCGCTCCAGTCCCTCCAGCCGCTTCACGTAGGTCTCGAACGCCTCGCGCCGCGCACCCGGCCGCGACCCGGAGATCGCATCGGCCGCCTGCACGAGCACTGAGACTTCGCTCTCGTGCGGCACGTCGTCGTGGTGCGCGGCGATGCAGTTCACGACGAGCGGGCTCTCGCCGTATTTCGTGGCGACTTCGACGCCCAGCTGCACGTGGGTGCCCTCGTGCTCGTGCGTCAGCACCTTGCCGACGTCGTGCAGCAGCGCGCCGCGCTTGGCCAGCGCCACATCGAGCCCCAGCTCGGCCGCCATGATACCCGCCAGCCACGCGACTTCCTTCGAGTGCTGCAGAATGTTCTGGCCGTAGCTGGTGCGCCACCGCATCCGGCCGATGAGCTTGACCAGCTCGGGATGCAGCCCGTGCACGCCGGTCTCGTAGGCGGCCTGCTCGCCAGTCTCGACGATCGCGGCGTCGACCTCGCGCCGCGCCTTGTTGACGACTTCTTCGATGCGCCCCGGATGGATGCGGCCGTCGGCGACGAGCTTCTCGAGCGCCAGCCGCGCGACTTCGCGCCGGACGGGATCGAAGCACGAGACGACGACGGTGTCGGGCGTGTCGTCGATGATGACGTCCACGCCCGTGGCCAGCTCGAACGCGCGAATGTTTCGCCCCTCGCGACCGATGATCCGGCCCTTCATCTCGTCGTTGGGGAGCGCCACCGCGGACGCGGTCGACTCCGCGGTATGCTCGGCGGCGATCCGCTGCACGGCGAGCGCCACGATCTTCTTGGCTTCCCGCTCGGCCGTCCGGCGCGCGGTGTCGCGAATCTCCCGCACCCGGTTGGCCGCGTCGGCCTGCGCCGCTTCCTCCATCCGACTGCATGAGCTCGGCCTTGGCGTCCGCGCGCCGACAGCCCAGCCAGCTGCTCGAGCCGGCGCTGCTCCTCGGCGGTCATCCGGTCGAGCTCCTGCTCGCGCTCGGCCTGCCGCTCGCTCGCCGGCTGATCTACTTCGGTGCCGCCGGGTGTCGATGTCTTTCTCGCGCTGATCGAGGACCTCGAACTTGCGGTCGAGGATCGACTCGCGCTCCTTGAGGCGCTTCTCCTCGCGCTCGACCTCGGTGCGCCGGTCGCGCACCTCAGTCTCCCAGGCCTCGCGGAGCTTCATGAGCTCTTCCTGGCCGGCCAGAACCGCCGTCTTGCGGAGCGTCTCAGCCTCGCGCTCCGCCTCGGCTACGAGTCGCTTGCTCGTGTCTTCCGCCGACCGTCCCGCGACTGCCAGGCGCTTCGCCTCAGCGGCTCGCCCTCCCCGGATCCCCAACCCCAGCGCCACAACAACCAACAAGCACGCGACCACGAGGGCCGCAATAATGCCGACGACTGACATAGCGATCTATACTCCAGCGCGGCCGTGGCCGCGGCGATAGTCCTGGTTGGGCCCAGCGACCCTACACCCCCAGCCCCTCGCGAGCCGCGGGTGGCAGCCACTGCTGAACTTCCGAGCTCAACGATCGCAACGATCCGGCCAGGCTCTGCGCGGCCTGCTCCGTTTGCATGAGCTGGTCGGTGATCTGGAGCGCTGCCAAGATCGCAGCCTTATGTGTCTCGACCGCCCCGCCGCCATTCATGACGCGGCGGATCGCGTCGTCCACGTACGCTGCAACGGCCCGCGTGTGCTCGGGGGTCGCCTCGCTCCGGATCGAGTACTCCTCGCCGACGATCGTCACCCGCACGACCTGCTTCGCATTCTTGCCCGTCATCGGTCGCTCCCCGGGCTACTTGCAGCCGCTTGATCGTGTTGTTGCCGCAGAAATCTCACCCGCTCGAGCATTGCCTCGGCGCGCCCTGCAGCCGCCTCCAATCGGCCTCGCAGCGCCTCGTTTTCCAGCTCGAGCGTCTCGAGTCGCCTCAGGTCTCCAAGGGACGTGCCACGCGCTTCGACAGCGCGGAGTTGCGTCTCTGCCTGCAGAGCCCGCCGCCGAAAAGTAGCCAGTTCGTCGCCTAGGTGCCGCACCAGGAGCTCGAGCTCTCGGAACGCGGCGGCTTCAGGCCGTTCGTTGTCGGACACCCAATTCGCTCTCCAAGGCGCGCAACAGCTTATCCCGCCGGGCCTCAACCTCTTTCTCGCGAAGAGTGCGTTCCGGGTGGCGGAACGTCAACCGCCAAGTCACGCTGCGATGGCCAGGCGGCACTGAGCCCCCCCGATACTCGCTCTGGAGGTCGACGCCGACCAGAAGCGCATCGCGTGTTGCCGCCATGACCCGCTCGACCGCGGCCGCCGTAATGCCATCTGGCACGAGCAGCGTGATGTCTGCGCGGACAGATGGTTGGGTCGGCGGCGCGCTATACCGCGGCACAGTTGGCACGGCGCCCCTGGTGTCTGCCAGCGGGGGCCCATGGACGCCGGGCGGTGCGACGGGATCGGTCTCGACCAGCGCGACGACCACTTCAACCCCGAATGCAGGCGCAGCCCACGGAGGCGCCTCGAGGGTCACGCGTGTGACACGGCCAATCACTGAATCGCCGGCGCGAATCTCCCAGAGGGCCTCGGGGTGGTGCACGGGCTCCAGTAACAGCGGACCATCTGCTCCCGCCATCGCCGCGATCGCCTCGGCCAGGTCCTTCACGTCCCACTCGTCCCAGGCAGGCGGCGTGGGCTCGGTGAAATGCGGAGGCCGACGGGCGCCCATGCACAATGCCGCAACGCGTATTTCTTCCCTTGGCCGAGGCTCTGATGTCGGCAAGAAGACCGTGCCGATCTCGAACAGCCGAAGGTCTCCTTCCATGTGGGCCAGATTGTACTCGGCCCGTCGCGCGAGCGACGGCAGCACGTCGCCTCTCAAGAACGCTTCAGTATCAGCCAGGGGATTGGTGACTCGAACGCCGCCGACGTCAGCCCGGCCCGCCGAGACAAAGGGCATCGGGCGGACCTCGAGGAACCCTCGGGCGACCAGGAGCTCCCGCAGGCGCGCCGTGCGCGCGACCAGCGGGTCGTCCGGGACCGTGCCCAATCGGTACGGGCGAAGTGTGTCCGGAAATGAGTCGTAACCACGCAACCGGGCGATCTCTTCGACGAGATCGATCTCGGTCTGGGTGTCGACCCGCCAACTCGGTGGTGTGGCCTCGAGACGATCTGCCAATAGCCTCCGAGTGGAGAAGCCAACCGACTCGAGCAGCGCGGCCGAATCCGAGCTCGGTACATCGACGCCAAGCACTTGAGCCACGCGAGCTGCGCGCACTATGACCGCCGGCGCCGAGACCGCAGTACCCCCAATGAGTGCGACAGGCTCGCCGACCTCTCCGCCCGCGAGCGCGACCATGAGTTTCACGGCCACGGGCAAGACGTCGACGGGCTGGGACGGCGGCACGACCCGCTCGAAGCGGAACGAGGCGTCCGTCGAGACGCCCAGGGTCTGCCGAGCCGCGCGCACGCGCTTGGCATCGAACGCGGCCAACTCCAGCACGACGTCGGTCGTGCCCGGGGTGATTTCGCTGTCCTGGCCGCCCATCACACCTGCAACCCCCTGCGCCCGCTCCGCATCGGCGATCACGAGGATCGATCCATCGAGGATGCGCGCGGTGCCGTCAAGCGTCGTGAGATGCTCTCCGGTTCGGGCGCGGCGAACGCGTATCTCTCGGCCGGCTAAGCGGGCGAGGTCGAACGCGTGGGCGGGCTGTCCATAGCCGTGCAGCAAGTAGTTGGTGACATCGACGACGTTATTGATCGAACGTGCGACGCCGGCTGTCGCCAGCCGGTTGACTAGCCACGTAGGGCTCGGGCCAACCTTGATACCGCGGAACACGACTGCCAGGTAGGTGGGACAGTCCGCGGGATCGTCGACGGTGACACGTACATCGCCGGCGTGCGCGGAAGGGCTAGCCGACCGAAGGGATGGAACAGGCACGTCGTCACCGACGGGGAGAGCGGCCGCGCGCAACGGGCGCCGCGTGGCGGCAGCGATCTCGCGCGCCAAACCTTGATGGGAGAGCAAGTCGGGCCGATTGGGCATGACGTCGACCACCAGGCGGATGTCGCCGAGTGGCACCGCCTCGAGCAGCGGGGTGCCCGGTGCAGCCTCGGTGGAGAGCGCGAGCACGCCATCGTGGTCGGTACCCAAGCCGAGCTCGCGCGCTGAGCAGAGCATGCCGTTCGACAGCTGACCACGGATCTTGCGGCGTTCGATCTTCATCCCGTTGGGCATCGTCGTGCCGACCGGCGCGAAGGGGTAGCGGACACCTGCCGCGACATTGGGAGCCCCGCAGATCACGTCCAGCAATTCGGCGCCACCCGCGTCGACCTTCGTCAGCCACAGGTGGTCGCTGTCAGGGTGGCGGGTCGCCTCAACGACACGGCCGATCACGATGTTCGCGAGGTCGGCGCGCATCGCTTCGACTGCGTCCACCGTCGCGACGCGGGCGGTGATCAGGTCCCGCAGCTGTTCTGGGGAGAGACCGCTGTCCACGAACGCCGACAGCCACTCCACCGAAGCGTTCATCGCGCCAACCTGCCGAGGACGCGAACGTCCGAGTCGTACAGCACGCGGATGTCGGGGATGTCGTAGCGCTGCTGAGCCACACGGGCCGGCCCCATGCCGAATGCCCACCCGGTATACCGCTCTGCATCGAGGCCTGACGCCTCGATCACCGCCGGATGCACCATCCCGCACCCCATGATCTCGTACCAGCCCGTGAACTTGCAGGTGCGGCATCCGGCGCCGTGACAGATCTGGCACTCGACGTCCATCTCGGCCGAGGGCTCTGTGAAGGGGAAATAGCTCGGCCGGAAGCGCGTGGTCGCGCTACCGAAGAACCGCCCGGCAAAGTGCGAGAGCGTGGCCTTGAGATCGACGAAACTCACGCCGTCATCGACCGCCAAGCCTTCGATCTGGGCGAACATCGGCGCGTGCGACGCGTCGAAGAAATCTCGGCGATAGACATTGCCCGGCACGAGGACGCGCACCGGAGGCAGGTAGCGCTGCAGCGTGCGGATTTGGACCGGTGAGGTGTGCGTGCGAAGCAGGGTCCCGCTGTCGAGGTACAACGTGTCATGCATGTCGAGCGCGGGGTGGTCAGTCGGAAAGTTCAACGCCGTGAAGTTGTACCACTCCGACTCGGCTTCGGGCCCAAGCGCGATCGTGAATCCCAGCTCGCGGAAGATGTCGGCGATCTCGTCGATGACGATCGTCACCGGGTGGCGCCCGCCTGACCAGACGCGACGAGCCGGCATTGTCAGATCGACCGACTGCTCTGCGGCCGCTCGTGGGACGAGCGTCGCGCGTCGCTCCTCGAGCAGCGCGTCGATGATCCCCTTGGCCTCATTGGCCGCTTTGCCGGCCCCGCGGCGGTCGTCGGGCGCGAGCGCTGGCAGCGACTCCATGACGTGCTTCAAGCGACCACTGGTTCGCCCGAGGAAGTAGACGCGCTCCGCCTCGAGCGCCTCGGGTGTCGTCGCAGCAGGGATGCGACGCTTGGCCTCTTCACGGAGCTCCGAGACAGTCGAAAGAAATTCTTCAGCTGTCACGGCCGGTTTCTCCCGATCCACTCGAGCTGCTGCTTCGCCCATGCTGCGCTCCACCACTGCCCGTCTCGGCCGGTTGCCGGTGTCTACTTTCGACTCTCTGAAGTTCTACTTTCTCGGGCGCCAAAGCGCCCGCGGCGGCAGCCGCGATCGCCATCGCGCTGCCGCCGCCTGTCGCCAAGTCTGGCCCGCGAACTATGCGGCGGTCAGCGCGTCGCGCGCGCGATCGGCCAGCGCTGTAAACGCCTGCGGGTCACGGACCGCGAGGTCGGCCAGCACTTTGCGATCGACCTCGATGCCCGCCTTCTTCAGGCCGTTCATGAACACGCTGTACGTCATCGCGTTCTGATGCGCTGCGGCGTTGATGCGCGTGATCCACAACCGGCGGAAGTCCCGCTTCTTGTTCTTGCGGTCGCGGTACGCGTAGCGCCATCCGCGCTCCACTGTTTCCTTGGCGGGTCCCCACAGCTTCGATCGACCGCCGAACGCACCTCGGGCGGCCTTCATGATCTGCTTCTTGCGCTTGAGGCGCACGACGTTCGACTTGACGCGCGGCATCGGTCCTCCTAGGCCTGAATGAGGCGCTTGATGTTCCGCGCTTCACCCGGCGTCCTCACGATGGTTGGCCGACGCAGCCGACGCTTTCGCTTGGCCGATTTCTTGGTCAGGATGTGACTCTTGAACGCCTTCAGGCGGCGCACCTTGCCCGTGGCCGTCACGCTGAAGCGCTTCGCGGCGCCTTTATGCGTTTTCATCTTCGGCATGTGCTATCCTCGCTCGTCCGACGCCGTCACCGTGGCGTCAGGATCATGATCATCGATTTGCCTTCCAGTTTCGCGTCGCTCTCTACCTTCGCGACATCGGCCAGCGACGCTGCCACCCGGTCGACCACTTCACGTCCGAGCTCGGGGTGCGCGATCTGCCGGCCGCGGAACATCATCGTCACCTTCACCTTGTTGCCGTCCTGCAAGAACTCCCGTGCGTGACGGGTCTTCGTCTCGAAGTCGTGGTCCTCGATGCCTGGCCGGTACTTCACCTCTTTCAGATGGATGACGTGCTGCTTCTTCTTCGCCTGCCGGGCCATCTTGGCCTGCTCGAACTTGAACTTCCCGTAGTCCATGATGCGAACCACGGGTGGCCGCGCCATCGGCGCGACTTCCACGAGGTCGAGACCTTGCTCCTGCGCGGCTGCCAGTGCGGACTCGACATCCATAATGCCCATCTGGCTTCCATCAGCTGCGATGACTCGCAGCGGACTGATCCGGATCTGCCGATTGACCCGAACTCGCTTGGTATTGTCCTGGATAACGTCTGCCTCACGCGATGAAGTCGTCCATGCCTGCCCCAGCCGCACCAACAAGAATGCGCGGCTCGCCATCGGAGTCCGCGCATAGCACCGTCACCCGCGTCGGGCGGCGGTGTCGTCGTGAACTCCTGCAGCACGTCGCGCGCCAGTTACGAGCGACGGCCAGAGGGTGAGCCCAGTGGGGCTTCTTACCGTGTTGTGAGGCCGGAACTTAGGGGCGGCGGGAATCCGAGTCAAGGCGGCGGCTAGGGACTAGCCCGCCCTGAACTCCCCATTCACCAGCCGCCCCCATGGCACCTGCGGGTCATGGATGAAGACCAGCAGCCAGTTCTCGGCCTGCACGCGGGCGAGAATGCGCCGCTTGGTCTCCAAGGTGACCAAGGGCTCGACGTCGTAGCCCATGATCCACGCGAGAGGCAGGTGAACCGAAGTCGGGGCGAGATCCGCCAGGATGCACGCTCGCTCCCCTCCTGAGTCCAGCAACACGCTCTGGTGATGTGGCGTGTGCCCGGGCGTCGGGATGACCCGGATCCCCGGGACGATTTCCCGCTCCCCCTCCACTAAGTCGAAGAGCCCAGCTTCCTGAACCGGCACGAAATTGTGGTCGAAATAGCTGCCGGCGGTCCGCTCGTTGGTGTGCGTCGCGTAGTGGTACTCCCCGGCCTGGACGACGTAGCGGGCGCGTGGAAAGGTGAGCTGGACCTTCCCATCGCCATCGCGATAGGTGTTCCCCCCAGCGTGGTCGAAGTGCAAGTGTGTATCGATGACAATCGCGACATCTTCCGGGCGATAGCCGGCCAGTCGCAGGCCATCCTCCAAGGCCGTGCGCCCGTCGGCGCCAGCGTTCTCGACGCCATAGATGTCCTGGAACTTCGCACTCTCCTTGTTGCCGAGCCCGGTCTCGATCAGCACCAGCCCGTCGTCGTGCTCGATGAGATAGCACCGCATGCCTAGCAGGATCCGATTGCGCGCGTCGGCCGACGCTTTCCGCTCCCACAGCGGCTTGGGCACAATCCCAAACATTGCGCCGCCATCGAGGCGCACGTGCCCCGCCTGGATCATGTGCACGGTCCATCGGCCGATCTGCCGGCGCTCGTGCAGCGGCGTCGGCGCCATCACGCCCCCCACTCCCACTCGGCGGGCTGCGGGAGAGCAGAGGGACGCCGGCCGCGTCCCCGACGCCGGCGACGCGAGCCGATCAGGCCAGCGACATCGCCCCAGGTGTCGAGCCCGTGTGTGCCAGCGTCATCGAGCAGCCGCAAGAGACAGTGTGCGGTCGCCATCGCGTCTCCCATCGCCCGGTGGCGATTCGTGATCGGGACCCCATAGTGGTGTGCGAGGAAGTCCAAGGACCGGCGGCGCAGGTGTGGCACGAGGCGACGGGCGAGGCGCACGGTGCACAGGACCCGATCGCCCCGCCAGTCGCATCCTGCCCGCGCCACCTCGGCCTCGATGAATCGGCGATCGAACGCCGCGTTGTGCCCGACGAACACATGCCCTCGCAGAAGCTGCGCAACCTGGGGCGCGATCTCCCAGAACCGTGGCTTGTCGCTGACCATCGAGGGCGTGATATGAGTCAGGCGCGTGATAAACGGCGGAATCGACCGCTCGGGATTGACGAGGGTCTCGTAGACCTCGGCCAGGCGCCCGTCGCGCACGATGACGGCCGCGATCTCGGTCACTCGGTGGCCAGTCATCGGTGAGCCGCCAGTCGTCTCGACGTCTACCACAGCGTACGACAGCGCCACGAGCCGGTCGCTGGACGGCGGCGTGTGCTGGACATGCGGGCTTCCGGCTGCGACAGTCACAATGCGTGAGGGACGCCTGATTGTAGCGAATCGGCCCGCACGACGATCATGCGTGGCCAGTGGACGTGGACGGGCACGCTGCAAGCTAATTAATTCAACGCCGTGATTCGCCGCCCTCCCCTGTGACGTCGAGGCAACGATCGTCGGCACGCGCCTCTGCCGCCAAGCGCATTGCCGAGCCGACAGTGCGGCGCCTGTCCCTCTACCTGCGCTTGCTCGAGGACTTCGATGAGCGCGGTATGCCGACGATCTCGAGCGATGAGCTCGCCGCGCTCGGTGGGACGACGTCCGCGCAGGTCCGCAAAGACCTCTCGGTGTTTGGCTCGTTCGGCAAACGAGGCCTCGGCTACGGCGTACCGGAGCTGATTGCGGAGCTGCGGGACATCCTGGGGCTGGGTCGCCTGTGGCGCGTCGTGATCATCGGAGCCGGGAAGATCGGGACAGCGCTGGCCCAATATGCGGGGTTCCGGCGCCGCGGCTTCAACGTGATCGCCGTCTACGACAACGACCCGGAAAAAATCGGCACCCAGGCGCCCGGCCTCGTCATTCGGGACGTCGGCCAGCTGGAGCACGACGCGACACACGAGCACCCGGACATCGCTGTCCTGGCGGTGCCCGCCGAGTACGCGCAGGAGACGGCGGACCGAGCGGTGCGGGCGGGCATCACCGGCATCCTGAATTTCGCGCCCGCTCGGGTCCGCGCCCCTCGCGGCGTCGCGGTGCAAGCCGTGAACATGGCCGCCGAGCTCGAGATTCTGTCGTATGCGCTGACGAAAGAGCGTGGGACTAGTGGCTAGTTCCTAACCACTAGCTCCCCCAGGATCGCCGCGAACTGTTCGGGGGTCAGGACCTCCGGTCGGACGTCGGGCGCCACGCCCGCACGCGCGAGAACGGCCTCCGCGTTCGCCGGTGCGAGGCCTCGCAGCGTGCGCACCACACGGCGCATTCTGCTTCCGCCGCAGACCGAACGCGCTGATCACGAACGCGGCATATTCGGCCTGCTGGTCATCCGTCACCACAGGATCCGGACGCGGGACGAGTCGCACGAGAGCCGAGTCAACGCTGGGGGGCGGCGTGAACGCCCCCGGCGGAATCGTGAACGCCAGCGTTGCCGTCGCGAGAGCTTGGACGTTCACCGAGAGGGCGCCGTATGCGTCCGCGCCGGCAGCAGCGACCACTCGCTCCCCCACTTCCCGCTGCACGAGAAATACGGCGCGGCCGGGACGGGGAGCTTTCAGCGCGTGGAAGAGGATGGGCGTCGTGATGTAGTACGGCAGATTGCCGGCAACCAAGTACGCTGACGTGCCCGCAGCCGATGCGAGCGACACGTCCAACACATCGCTCCCCACGACCGTTAGGCGCGGCTCGTTCTCGTACTGCGCCCGCAGCTGCTCGGCGAGCGCATCGTCCAGCTCGATGGCAACGACTCGACCCGCCCGTGCGAGCAGCTCGCGCGTCAACGCGCCCCGCCCGGCTCCGATCTCCACGACGGTGTCGGCGGCAGTGGGAGCCAGGGCGTCCGCGATGCGCGCGAGCATCCGAGGGTCGGTCAGGAAGTGCTGACCCAAACGCTTCCGTGCCGGCGGCCAGCGAGGGTCACCGCGAGCGCCCGTCCGGCCCACGAGTGCCGTCAGCTGCGGAGGACGACGAACGTCAGGTCGTCGCGCGGCGGGACCTCGCCGGTGTGTGCTTTCAGCGTCGCGAACACTTCCTCGATGATCTCGGCGGCGGGTCGCTCGCGGTTCGTACGCACCGTATCGAGCACGGCTCGCTCGCCAAGCCGGACATCGGCCCGATTGCGGGCGTCGGAGATCCCGTCGGTGAAGAGCACGAGCAGATCGCGCCCGGACGTCCAGGGTCGGACCGCCGCGCTGGGAGGCCGGTCGACCATCCCGAGGGGCGGGTCGAGCGCCGGAAGCCGCTGGATGTCCCCATCGCCACCCACAACGAACGCGTGCGGATGCCCGGTGTTGGCATATCGCAGCTCCCCGGCCGCACGGTCGACGACGCCGTAGAACAGCGTGATGAACATCTCCGTGGTCCGCAGCTCGTCCCGCAGCGAGGACTGGAGCGACGCCAGCGTCTCGCCGGGGTCCATCGATGCCTGTGCGTGAATCGCTGACGCACTCATGGCGAGCGCCATGATCAGGGCTGCACGGTAGCCGTGGCTCGACACGTCGCCGACCATCGCGCCGGTCGCATCGGGGCCCAGTCGGAACAGGTTGTAGAAGTCACCACCCACGCTCTCTGCCGGCACGACGCGCGCGGCCACCTCCGCCTGCGGCGCGACGACGGCGCCCGTCGGTAAGAGCCGCATCTGCAGGTCGTGGGCGAGCTGCATCTCCTGCACCAGGCGCTGCTGCGCAAGCGATGCCCGGACGAGCCGCGCGTTCTGGATCGCGGTGCCGATCTGCGTCGCAATCGCTGCCACGAGTTTTTGATCGCCGGCCGAGAACGGGTGACCCGATCGCCGCTCGGACAGATTGACGACGCCCAACGGCTCGCCACCATCCGGCGAGGTCCACATGATCGGTACGGACATCATCGCGCCGCGCCGATACGAGGCTTCAGCCTCGCATGCCATCTCATCGCCATCGACGATCATGGCGTGTTGCGTGCGAAAGACGCGCGCCGAGACACTGCACCGATCATCCACGGCGATCGGGGGAGCGTCACCGGCCTGCACGCCCTGGGCTGCCACAACCTGCAACGTATCGGTCACGCGGTCGTGCACCAGAATCGATGCGCGCCGGGCGCCGACGGTCTCGGAGATCTCGCGCAGGATCGTGGAGGCGGCTTCCTCGAGCCGCACGGTGCGACCGAGGATCTCACTGATCGTATAGAGGAGATTGATCTCTTCGTAGCGTTCGGCGAGCTCGGTCGCCGCGTGCTCCACCTCCATCGCCGTCTGCAGAATCTGGGATACGACGGGGGCGAGGAACCGGAAGAGGTTGCTGAGTGGCAGACCGCCAGTGGGTGACGGGCCGAGGACGAGCCAGACCCGCTTGGCGGGGGGAATCCGGGCTGCCAGCTGGCGACCCTGGTCGTTGTCCAGCGTGGTCGGTTCGGGTCCCCGCGGCAGGGTCGCTGCGGCGGGTGCCGTCACGACCGTGCTGGGTGGCGCGACCGCCAGGAGCTGAAGTGCCGCGGCCGCGTCGGTCTGCATCCACACCGCGGCAGGGCATCGTGTGGCGTCATAGAACGCCGTGAGCACGACACTCAGATCCTGCTCCCTCACGGCTGGCCCGCCGCGCGAGGTCGATACAGCGTCAGGCGCACGACGTTCCGCCCCGGCGTCTGACTCTCCGTGTACCGCTCGACGCGGTCCATCAGCCGCTGCATGAGGAATAATCCTCGGCCGTCTTCGCGGAGGACGTTGTCGGCAGTCGTAGGATCCTGCGTGCAGCGCTCCAGGTCGAACCCACGCCCTTCGTCGGAGACCTCCAGCACCAAGCGACGATCGTCCACGGTCATCCGAACGTGAACCGTCTTTTCCGGATCGTCGGCATTGCCACGCAACATGGCGTTCGACAGCGCCTCGCTCAGCGCCACCGGCACATTGAGGGAGCAGAGATGCGCGGGGAAATCGAGCTCGCGCACCTCTCGACTCACGAGCTGCACGATCCGACCGATGAGGCGCACATCGGTTGGCACCTCCAGCTCCAGAGCCAGCCGCGCGGGCTCGAGCGCCCCGCCGCCACTCCCGGACAGTGGTGCCGGGTGGGCGCCCGACCGGCGTCCCTCGCGCACGGATCAGTAGGGGCGACGCCTGGGTCGCCCGTGTGTCACCGGCCGCACGACTCGTACACGTCGTAGGGGCGACACATGCATCGCCCGTACATCACTGCCCGCCCGAGGCGTCCACGTCCTAGAAGCTCTCCAACCCGCGCTCTCGACTGTCAGCGATCTGAAACAGCGTGTCGAGCTTCGTCAGCTCGAAGAGTGTCTTGAGGTCGTCGTTGAGATTCGCGAGCCGCAGCTCTCCGCCCTGCTCGCGAATTTTCTTTGATAGTGAGACGAGCACGCCGAGCCCGGAGCTGTCGATGTAGCCAGTCCGTCCAAAATCGATCAGGAACTTGCGCTCGCCCTTCTCGAGCTCGTCGAGCACCTTCTGTTTGAGTTCCTGTCGATTTCCCACAATCAATTGTCCTTCGACGTCGACCACGACTACAGCTCCATGCTTCGTCATCGTGAAGCTCATCGGCCCGATCTCCCCGGCGTTATACGACCGCTCCCGCCTGCACGGCGGTCACTGCCGCCACGTTGATAATGTCATCAGGACTGGCCCCCCGCGACAGGTCCGAGCACGGCCGCGCCAGTCCCTGGATGATGGGACCGATCGCCGTCGCCCCACCCAGCCGCTCGACGAGCTTGTACGCGATGTTGCCCGCATCCAGTGACGGAAAGACTAACACGTTGGCACGCCCAGCGAGTCCGCGTTCAGCGCCCTTTCGGGCCGCGACCTCCGGGACGAGTGCCGCGTCTGCCTGCAATTCACCGTCCACGGCCAACCCGGGCTGGCGCGCCCGGGTCAGCGCCACCGCTTCGCGCACACGGGCGATCGACGGGGACGCCGCGCCGCCGCTGCCCAAAGTGCTGAACGACAGGAACGCCACGCGAGCCTCGTCGCCGACAACCCGGGTGCGATCTCGTGCGGCCACCAGCGCGATATCTGCCAGTTGAACGGCCGTCGGCTCTGGTATCACCGCGCAGTCCGTGAACGTCAGCACCTCCTGACCCAACCACGGATGCGGCAGGACCATGTAGAAGGCACTCGAAACGCGATCGACCCCTGGCGCCCTGCCGATGATCTGGAGCGCACCCCGGAGCACGGCGGCCGTCGTATGGGACGCCCCGGCGACGCACGCATCGACGACGCCGGCGTGCACGAGCTGGAGCGCCGTCGCCAGCGCGCCGTCGGGCCCAGGGTGGACACACTGCAATCCCATCCGCTCGGCGAGCGCGCGCGCCGGTCGCTGATCTACCGAGGCCGACTCATCCAGCACGAGGACCGGCTCGATCATGCGCGAGCTGGCCATCCGCTCGACAGCAACCAGCGTGCGCGGGTCAGCGGTCTCGGGAAATGCCACCCGACGGTGGATGCGAGCCGCACGGCCGCGCAATCGCGTGATGAACGGCAGCTCCGCGGGGGCGCTTGCGTCGGCCTCCGCCACGCCGCCTTGGTTCGCGATAGCGCGTGTCATCACGACTGAAACTTGCGTCGAAGCGCCTTCGCCACGGTGGGGTGCACCAGGTGCTGTACGTCGCCTCCGTACCGGGCGACCTCGCGCACGATGCTGGAGCTGATGTATGTCGTATCCAGCGAGGGCACCATGAAGACCGTCTCCAGGCGGCCCGAGGTCAGATGGCGGTTCATGAGCGCCATCTGAAATTCGTATTCGAAATCACTCACCGCCCGCAGCCCTCGAATGATCAGGCGCGCACCGACCTCCGCGGCAAAATCGACCAGCAGCCCGGTAAACGAACGGACTTCCACACGGGCCTCGCCGTCGAGGGTCGCTCGGATGAGCTCGAGCCGCTCGTCGATCTCGAACAGCGGCTGCTTCGAGGAATTGATGGCGACGGCCACGACCAGGCGATCGACGAACTCGAGACTCCGGCGGATGAGGTCCTCGTGACCGCGGGTGATGGGATCAAAGCTGCCGGCGTAGACGGCGGTACGCCGCGGTTCTTGAGTCGGGGGCGTGTCCGTACGTCGGCGCGGGCTCATGTCGGTGGTACTCCGTCGTCGGACGTTGCATCCAGCTCGTGCGCTGCGCAGTACAACGTCAGCGCGGTGGACCCGTACCGCCGCGTCTCGCCGCCCGGGGGCATGGTCTCGCGCGCCGAGTGCTCGACGCCCAGAATCGTGGCAAAAGGCACCTCGAGCCAGCGCGCGGCGACAGACGCGGCGAGGCCGCGTCCGTACGGCGGATCGGCGAACGCGACATCGTACGCGCCACGCGCGAGCCGCGCGACCGCGCGGGCCGCGTCGGCGCGGTGGACCCGGGCCCGATCACCCGCGTCCAGCGCGGCGATGTTGTCGCGCAGGGCGCGCAGGCTGGGACCGGCCTGCTCGACAAAATCCGCCCGCGCCGCCCCTCGCGAGAGGGCTTCCAACCCCAGCGCGCCAGACCCCGCGAACAGGTCCAGCACCCGAGCACCGGGTAGCCACGGCTGCACGACGCTCATCCACGCCTCCCGAACCCGATCGGCCGTCGGCCGCACCACCCGACCCGCGGGCGCTGCGATGGTGCGCCCGCGCCACCGCCCCGCCACGATGCGCATCTCACCGGCGGCCGCTCTCGCGGCCAGATGCAGGCGTGATCATACCCGAAAATCCGTAACGCGCGCTTGCACGCGACGCTCGCCCAGCCAATCGTCCCGCTCGACACGCACCACGACATCGACGGCGCCGCCGGACTGCAGCTCCTCGAGTCGATGGAGCGCGCCCCACGCGACCGCGTCCAGATCACCGCCCTGACGGCCCAGACGCAGTTTCAACCCGTCTTGTGCCACAGGGCGCGGGGCGCACGTCAGTCGCGCCTGACGCACGAGAAGCGCGGGCGTGGGGTTGCCGACGCCGCAGGGCTCAAAGTGCCGCAGAACCGCTTCCAGCTCGGGGGTGATGTCGTCGATCGAGACCTCGAGATCGACGTGCACTTCCGGCATGAGGTCTTCCGGCCGGAGTTGCGCGCGCGCGACCGCGTTGAATCGCTCGGCGAATTCCGCGACCCGGTCACGCGCGACCGTGATGCCGGCGGCGGCGCGATGGCCTCCATAGCGCAGGAGCACGTCCCGGCACGCCGTGAGGCCGGCGTGCAGGTCGAACGCTGGAACGGAGCGACCCGAGCCCCGTCCTTCGGTGTCGGAGAGCGCCACGAGCATGGCGGGTCGTCCGAACTCCTCGACCAGGCGGGACGCCACGATGCCGATCACCCCAGGATGCCACGTCGGGTCGGCCAGCACGATCCCGTAGGTCTCCGCGAGATCGAGCTTGCCGACCATCTCGCGCGCCTCGACGAGAATCCGACGGTCGAGGTCCTGACGCTGGCGATTCAGCTCGTCAAGCTCCCGCGCAATGCGACCTGCCTCGGCTTCGTCGTCCGTGAGGAGGAGCTCCAGACCACGCATCGCCGCGCCGATCCGGCCGACCGCGTTGAGTCGGGGCGCCAGGATAAAGCCGGCCCGCCCTGCCGTGATCAGCTTCCCATCGAGCCCGCACACGCGGACCAGCGCTCGCAGGCCGAGGTTCGAGGTTTGCGCCATGAGCCGCAACCCATACCGCACGAAGACCCGATTCTCTCCCCGGAGCGGTGCGACGTCAGCGACCGTGGCCAACGCCACGAGGTCGAGGAGCTCGAAGATCGCGCGCTCGTTGGCGCCCAGACGGCGCGCGAGCGCCAGCGCCAGCTTGAATACCACCCCGACCGCCGCCAGGTCTTTGTCGGGATAGCGACAGTCGGGCTGTCGTGGGTTGAGCACCGCCAGGCAGACGGGCAATGGTCCGCCCGGTAAATGGTGATCACTGATGATGACGTCCACCCCTGCAGCAGTCAGGGCGGCCACGGACGCGTGCGCGCTCGTCCCGCAGTCTGCGGTCACCACGACCGCCGCACCCGCGGCCAGTGCCGCCGCGACTCCGGCGGCTGAGAGATCGTAGCCGTCCTTGAGCCGACTAGGGACGAACGGAACCACGCGGCCGCCCATGCTCCGCAGCGCCCGCGTCAGCAGCGCCGTGGACGCCATTCCATCCACATCGTAGTCACCGTGGATGAACACGGTCTCGCCTCGCTCGATGGCCAGGGCGAGTCGCTCCACCGCAGCGGGGATGCCGTGCAGCAGCGCAGGATCGTGCAGCTGATTGAATCGCGGCCGCAAGAATCGCTTCGCGGCTTCGGTGTCAGTGAAGCCACGCGCGTGGAGCAGCCGACAGACTGGGTCGGGGAGATGGAGGGCGTCGACCAGCGCGGTCACCGCCGCATCATCAGTCGCCCGGGGCAAGATCCATCGGGCCGGCGCGCGAGGTCGCGACCGGACCGGCGTGTCGAGCGTCGTCACACCTTCAAGTTACGGCGTACATGAGCACCCCGCACGTCTCGCACACTTCGATGCTGCCACGCGCGGACATCAGGTTCCGGCGTTGCAGCGGGACACTCGTGTCGCAGTGCCCGCACGACGGGCCACGAAGCGGGAAGATCGCGCCATCACGTCGCGCAGACCGGATCCGGTCATATTTCTGCAGGAGCGATCGCTCGACGTGCGTCGCGGAGCCCGCCCGAGCGGCCCGGCGCGCCGCGAGCTCGTCCTCTACCTCGGCGCGTGCCTGCTCGATCGTAGCCCGCTCCGCCTCCTGCTCGACGTCGAGCTGCGCCAACCCCTGCTCCCGAGCCTCGGCTGCAGAGCGCAGCTCGACGAGACGGCGGGAAAGCGTTTGGAGCGCACTTTCCTCTTCGGCCAGGATGCGGCGCGCTTGCTCGACCTGCGCGACAGCGGCCGTCGCCTCCCGCATGCGCTTCACCGTATCGAGCTGCGCCACGTTGCGCTCGTGGAGCTGCTTGTGTTGGGCGATCCGCGTTTGCAGATCCCGCTGCGTCTTCTCCTCTGCTTCGACCGCCTCACGGGCTCGGTGAGCAGACTCGGCCGCGGAGCGACGGGTCGTTTCCATCTCCCGTAAACGTGGCTCGAGGGACGCCCGCCGGGCCTCGATTTCGCGAATTGCCAGATCTTCGACTTGCAGCGCCAAGAGCGCTTGGACATCAGGGTGCACCGTCATTCCTCCTCAGCGTCAATCGCGACTTACCGTACCGCTTGAATCCCCGTCCACGTAACTCACGTACTTCGGCCATGATTTGCAGTTTTTCAGTCATCAACGCCCGCTGCTCGTCCCGCGAGCCCAGCCCTACCAACCGATCGATCTCAGCCAGCCTGTCCGAAAGATCGCGGACTCGCAGCACGGCGAGACTATCGTCAATGACGCGCGCAGGATCGGCGCCACTGAAGGTACCAGCAACCAGTGCCGTTATCTCGGCAGCGGCCGGCGGCGAGACGATCCCACAGACCGCCTCAGCCGTGGCTTCCCCACCCAACTGCACCAACCCCGCATAGATCTCGCGCAGCGTCGGATCTCGAATCTGCTCCGCGGCGATGCGCTCGCCGACTCGCTCGATCTCGCCGGGGCCGGCGAGTAGCCAGCGCACGAGCTCACGCTCGGCCGCAACCCCACCGGCAGAATCTGGAGTCCCGTTCTCACGCCGTGCTCCGCGCGCGCGCACAGACCGCGCCGGTCGCGCTGGCGCCGCGGCATTGGCCCGCGGAGCGATTGGCACGACGGCATCCCCGCCGACCTCTCGCCACAGGAGGGACTTGGGCACGCCCGACGCTTCGCTGGCGCGCGTGACGTATAGGTCGCGCAGAATCGGGTCGGCGGCCGCCCGGATCGTGGGAAGCAGTCGGTCGATCGCACGCCGTTTGGTGTGCAGGTCGCGAAACCAGTTCGCGTTCTGGAGGATCTGGATTTCCCGCTCGAACACGTCGACCGCTGCTCGGACCTGAGCCTCCAATTGCTCGGGCCCCTGCGCGTTGACGAACGTGTCCGGGTCCTCCCCCTCCGGGAGATTGACCACCCGCACGGCCACGCTCCGTCGCAGCAGTTCGCCCGCCGTTCGAAACGTCGCGCGCAGACCGGCCTTGTCGTTGTCGTAGATCAAGAATGCTTGCTTCGTGTACCGCGCAATCAATTCCGCCTGATCGGCCGTCAGGGCCGTTCCCAGAGGTGCAACCACGGGCTCGACGCCGGCAGCCATCAAGCGCACCACGTCAAAGTAGCCTTCGACGACGAGCACCCGCTCCTCGCGTCGAATCGCGAACTTGGCCCAATTGAGCCCGTACAGCAGTCGCCGTTTCGCGAAGATTGACGATTCAGGCGAATTGACGTACTTGACGTCCCCTGCCCCAAGGATCCGGCCGCCAAATCCAACGGTGTGGCCCGCAGCATCAAAGATCGGAAAGATCAGCCGGCCCCGAAAGCGGGGACGAGGTTCGCGGCCCTCCTCCGGCTGCGACAACAGCCCCGCCTCTATCTGCCGCGCATCATCGAACCCGAGCGTCTCCAGATAGGTTCGCATGAGTCCGATGGGCGCTGGGGCGTAACCGATGCCGAACCGGTCGGCCGTTTCGCGGTCAATCCCACGGCTCCGCAGATAGTCCCGCGCCCCGCGGCCCCCATCGTCGTCCCACAGCATGCGGCGGAAGTACTCGGCGGCACTCGCCGTCACCTCCCAGAGCCGCTCACGCGGGTCCGGGCCAGCTCGGCGCGCGTCAACGACCGGGATCTCGATGCCGGTTTTCTCCGCGACCAGGCGGACCGCCGACGGCCAATCCAGCCCCAGACGCTTCGAGAGGAACGTGAACACGTCTCCGCCCTCGTGACACACGAAGCAGTAGTACATGTGCTTCTTGGGCGAGACGGAGAAGTTGGGATGCGTGCCCTGATGGAACGGGCAGGGCCCACGATAGTCGGATCCCACGCGCTTCAGTGCCACGTGCTCGCTGATGATCTGGACGATGTCCGCCTCCTCCTTGACGCGCTCGACCACGTCGTCGGCGATCATGCGAGCTCCGCCACCGTCACGCCCGCGCCGCCTTCGTTCCAGGCCCCGAGGCGGACGGCTCGCACGCGCGTGTCCTTGCGGAGCATCTCACCGACGCGCTCGCGGAGCGCGCCCGTCCCCTTGCCATGGATGATCCGGAGCTCCGGCAAATCGGCACGCACGGCGGCGTCGACGGCCTGCATGACGATTTCTTCGACTTCGATGACGCGCATCCCCCGGACGTCGATTTCCGAGTTCACGTGCACTTCAGGGACATCGGGCGCGCGCGGCACCACGATTTGCGGCGCGGCACGCGCGGAGCGCCGCAGGGTCGCCGCTGGTACGCGCATCTTGAGCGCGCCGATGGCCACCACCGCGTCGCCGTCCCGCATGTCGACGAGCCGTGCCGCGCGTCCCTCGAGCGATGGCACCTCCACCATCTCGCCGACGCTCAACGCCTGCGGTCCAGGAGCTGCCGTGGCGGCATCGCTTGGGCTGCCCTCCACCGGAGCATCGGCGTCGAGCGCGGTCAGAGCTTCCCCCTGCTCGGCGGCCAGCTGCTCGACCCGCTGCCGGGCGCGTCGGATGGAGTCCGAGAGCTCGGCCCCGCCAGCGGGCGTCCCCTGTAAGCGCACGAATGATCTCCTCGACCTGCATGCGCGCGTTGAGCAGATAGCGGCGAGCTTCCTGCCGCGACCGTCGCTCGACTTCTCGCTCCCGTTCGCGCACGCTTTGCTCGCGTGCGTCCACACGCGCCGAGCGATGCGTAGCAGTGGCCAGCGACTCTGCGGCCGCCTCCTCCCGCTCGGCTAGGTTGGACGAGCGTTCCTGCAGATCGGCCAGCAACGCCTCGACGTCTCGCTCGACCTGAGGCACACGGGCCTCCGCCCGGGCGATGACCGACTCGGGCAACGCCAGTCGCCGAGCGATGCTCAGGCCATAGGACCGACCCGGGACGCCCTTGGTGAAGCGGTACGTCGGCGCGAGTCGCACCGCGTCGAACTCGAGCGACCCATTGACGACGCCATTCACTTCGGCGGCGAGCTCCTTGAGTGCCCCGAGGTGCGTCGTGGCGAGCGTCATGGTGCCACGTGCAGTGAGCGCCTCGAGAATCGCGCCACCGAGTGCCGCGCCTTCCACGGGGTCGGTCCCCGACCCCAGCTCGTCGATCACCACGAGTGACGATGGTGTCGCCTGGGCTAAGATGTCGCCGAGGTTGCGTACGTGGGCACTGAAGGTCGAAAGACTGGCCTGGATCGATTGCTCGTCGCCAACATCGGCAAACACATCGTCGAACACTGCGACGCGGCTGCCAGGACCGACCGGCGACGGGATGCCGCACTGAATGAGCACCGAGCACAACGCGACCGACTTGAGGAGCACTGACTTGCCGCCGGTGTTTGGACCGCTGATGAGCAGCGTCCGCTCGGTCGGCTCCATCGTGAGATCGAACGGCACGACAGACACGGCCTGGGCCAGCAGCAAGGGATGCCGCCCACATCGAATCGCGAATCCTTCAGCGGGTGACGTGAGCTCCGGCACGGCGCAGTAGAACTCGTCGGCGAACCGTGCGCGCGCTGAGAGCGTGTCGAGCTCGACCAGCGCGTCGAGCGTCTCGCGCATGGCCGGCGCGAGCGGGCGCAGCTCGTCGGTCAGCTCCGTGATGATCCGTTCGACCTCCTGTCGCTCCTCGGCTTCGAGCTCTCGGATCCGGTTGCCCGCTTCTACGGCCGCCGGCGGCTCGACGAACAGCGTCGCGCCACTTGCCGATGTGTCCTGAACGATCCCGCCGACGACGCCGCGCGCTTCGCGACGGACAGGAATGACGTACCGTCCGTTGCGCACGGTCACGGAGGCATCGCCGACCTGCTGGTGCGGCTCGAGCCGCGCCATGATGCGCTCGAGGAGCGTGACCAGATGGCCTTCCGCGCCTCGAAGCTCGCGTCGCAACCGCCGCAACACGGGAGATGCATCATCGCGCACCGACCCGTCTTCTGCGATCGCCGTGTCGATGGGTCGTGCCGGTTCCGCTCGGGCTAGGAGCTTCGCGTTGAGGTCCGCGAGGACCGCGCGGGCGACCGCCGGACGCCGCTCGTCCGCGAGAACGTCCCGGGTCCGACGGCTCGATGTGAACAACGTGAGCGCGCCGCGCAGCTCGAGCCCCGACCAGAGCGCGCCCATCATCCCGAGGCGCGCTAACGGCTGTACCAGATCGGGCACCGGCTCGGGCGTCCACGGATGGTCCTGAGTACTCAGCTGTCGGACCGCGCTGACGCGAGAGAGCTCGCGCTCGATTGCCGCGCGGTCGGTCGTCGGTGTCAGGGCGCGCACGCGATCAGCGGCGAGCGCGGACGATGCACGTTCGGCAACGAGCGCCAGTGCCTGCGGAAGCTCCAGGACACCGAGCGCGTGGGAGTTCATGACAGGTTGTCCCGCACCGTCACCCGCGTGCCGCGAGCTCCTCGCGCACAATGGTGCTGATCACACTGCCATCGGCCTGCCCTTTGAATTGCGGCAGCACCTTGCCCATGACCGCGCCGATCGTGCTTGCCCCACCGGCAATGACAGTGCGCACTGCAGCACGGATTGCGTCGGTCGACACCGGCGGCGGAAGATACTTCTCGAGCGTGTCCACCTCGAACTGTTCCTTCGCGACGAGGTCTGGGCGTGCGCCGCGCTGATACGCCTCGATGGACTCGCGGCGCCGCTTGATGCCGCGCCGCAAGACCTCGACTACGTCCTCGTCAGTCGGCTCGCGCATCAACTCGATGCGCCGATTCTTGATGTCCGAGAGAATGGTGCTCAGCAACAGCGTCGATGGCTTGTTTTGCCCCTTGCGTGCGGTCGCGAGATCACCCTGCAACCGCGCCATCAGCGCCGACATCTAAGCGTGCCGGCTCCGGCGGTTCTTGCGCATCGCCGCGTTCATCTTGCGCTTGCGGCGCTCGCTCGGTTTCTCGTAGTGCCGGTGCTTTCGTAAGTCAGAGAGAATTCCTGCCTTCTCGCACTTCTTCTTGAAGCGCTTGAGCGCGCGCTCAAAGTTCTCGTCGTCGTGGATGATGACTTCGGACAAACGTGCTGCCTCCATGCACTGGGACCTGCAACCGCCTGGGGATGCAGAAGAGTGTAAGCCCAAGAAATTAGGACGCTTAGCCAATGCGTGTCAAGCGCACGCCCGTGTATATTTGGCCATGGCCTGGTCGGTCCCCCGCAAAGTCACCCGTCGCGAGTTCCTGGCCACGGCCGGGGGAATGGCCGCGTTGTCCCTGTACGGAGCGTCGTCCAATACCTTGGACGCCACCCGTACGGTCCTCCCCCGCGCCGTGCAAACGCGGCAGCCACTGCGGGTTGCGCTGTTGACCGACATGCACGGCCCGCACAACTGGATCGATCAGGACGACTTAATAGCTGAGGCCGGTGGGTTCCGGCCCGATCTGATCTGCATCGTTGGGGACGCCGTCGATCGCCGCGGGGACGAGGCGCTGGTCCGGCGCTACGCCGACCTCGTGGCGCCTCTCGGGAAGTTCGCGACCCTGGGGAATTGGGAGTACCAGGGCGAGTGCAATCTCCTGCGACTGCGTCGGGAATACGAGCGCGCCGGGGTACGGTTGTTGGTGAATGAGCGCGTAAGCCTCGATGCCGGCGCGCTCGGCCCGTTGGATCTGGTAGGCCTCGATGATTGGCGAGCCGGAACCCCCGACTACGGCCTCGTCGCCACGCTGCCCACCGCGCCCGCCGATGCCGTCCGCGCAGTGGTGATGTGCCACTGCCCCGTGGGATTCGACACGGTCTCGCGCGTCGCCACGCGCCCCGTGGCGGTGCTCGCCGGCCATACCCACGGCGGTCAGATCGCGCCGTTCGGTCTTGCCCTGGTGTTGCCCGACGGCAGTGGGCGCTATGTGAAGGGCCTCTACACGTCGCCCGGGTCGCACCACGCGATGTACGTGAGTCGTGGCCTCGGCAACTCCGGGCCACCCTTTCGAATCGGGTCGCGGCCGGAACTGGCGTTGCTGGAGATCTAGCCCGGCGGCCACCCCATATGCCGCCCGGCCAACAGATGCATATGCAGGTGATGCACCGTTTGGCCGCCGTCGCTGTTCGTGTTCATCACCGTGCGGTAGCCACGCTCGGCGTACCCATCGCGCTGCGCAATGGCGATGGCGGCACCGGCCATGGCACCGACGACGGCTGGGTCGCGCACATCGTTGAGCGACGCCAGGTGGTCGCGCGGCATGATCACGATGTGCACCGGCGCCTGCGGACTGATGTCGTGGATGGCGAGCACCTGCGGCGTCTCATAGGCAATCTTCGCCGGGATCTCACCGCGCACGATGCGACAGAACAGGCAGTTCGGATCACTTGCCATACGGCTAATGTGATTTGTGGTTTGTGATTTGTGGCTTGTGGTTCGTGGTTCGTGGTGGGTCTACTTTCTACTTTCTGTAGGTCTACTTTCTACGGCCGCTCAGCGGCCGTCGTGCTTCTACTCTCTACGGCCGCGTAGCAGCCGTCGCAGCACGCACGATGGCCAGCGCAGCGACCGCCGCAGTCTCGAACCGCAGAATAGTATCACCGAGGGATGCCCGCACGAATCCGGCGGCGACGAGTCGGGCCAGCTCCGCATCCTCGTATCCGCCCTCGGGTCCCACGGCGATCGTCACGGCCTGTGCGGCGTGCTCGCGCACGACGGCGAGCAGCGGAGTGCCATCGGGATCGAGGACGATCCGGGCGCCGGGCGGTGCCTGGTGGAGCACCTGCTCGACGGCCGCTGCGTCGCGCACCTCGGGCAGCCACGCTCCGCGTGACTGAGTGAGTGCGGCCTGCATCCGAGCGGCCACGCGATCAGTGAACGCGGCGCCAGTTCCCCGTGTCGAGACGCTCACCGAGCGGTGCCAGTGGACAGGACGCCAGCTCGCGGCCTGCAGCTCGACACATTTCTCGGCGAGCCACAGCATCCGCTCGCGGTCAGCAACCGGGACAAGCACATGAATCGGATACGGGCGGGGGACGATCGTGGCTTCGACCACGCGGACGTCCGCGCTCGACCGCGTGACGGTGGTGAGTGTGCCCAGGGCGGCCTGCCCGCGCCCGTCGGTCAATCCCACGCTCTTCCCTTCGACAAGGCGCAGGACCCGGACGTGATGCGCCGCCTCGCGATCCAGCGACACCGTCTCGCCGATTGCGACAGGCGACGCAACCCAAAAATGTGCTACGGACGGGCGACGATCGTGGCCCACCATTCGTCCTCCACGTCGTCTGCCTCGCATCGCCACGCGGCGGCGGTGAGGCGCCCGGTCATGGCCGCGCGTTCGTCGGCGAGCATGCCGCCGAGGACCGCTCGTCCGGTGGGTGCAAGGGCGCGCGCCATGATCGGCATGAGGTCGACGATCGTTGCGGAGGTGATGTTCGCCGTGATCAGATCGACAGGAGCGAGCAGCGGCAGGATGAGGCGGGCGTCGCCGGTGAGGAGATGCACTCGGTCCGCAACACCGTTGAGCCGGATGTTGGCCTCGGCGTTGGAGAGGGTATCGGCATCGATGTCGATCGCGGCAACGCGGGTTGCACCGAGTTTTGCCACAGCGATGGCGAGGACTCCGCTCCCGGAGCCGAGGTCGGCGACAAACGGACCTGGGCGTTCAAGGCTCGACAGGAGTCGGAGCATGCCACGTGTCGTTGCGTGCTCACCCGTGCCGAACGCCATGCCCGGGTCGATAACGATGGTCCGCTGGGCGTCGCCTTCCGAGGCAAGCCAGGGCGGCGCCACGCGCAGCGCCCCGACCTCGTGAGCGCCGACCCCCACGCGCCACCGCGTCACCCAATCGTCGGGAGCGCAGTGCGCGATCTCGATCGTCGCGTCCGCATCCACGCGGGAGAGCATGTCCCGAATGCGCCGGGCGTCTACCTGATCGGGGACATAGGCGACGAGCGATGCGCCGTCCTCCACCACGCCCTGAGACCCGGCATCCACCAACGCCGTCACCAGAGCCGTTCGGCGACCCGCGTCCGCCGTCCAGCCGGGGTGCACACGGATCTGCAGCCAACGATCCGTCACCCGACCTACGCGCCGAGCGCTTCCTTCATCTTCTTCCAGAATCCCTTCGCCCGCGTCTGCGGCGGTTTCGACTCGGCAGTCGAGAGCTGCTGGAGTAGCGCCTCTTCGGTCGGCGTCAGCTCATCCGGGGTCCACAGTTGGACGCGAATGTGCAGATCGCCCGTCCCTGACGCGTTGACGCGCGGCAAGCCACGCCCTCGCAAGTCGAACACCTGGCCACTTTGCGTCGCTGGCGGAATGCGCAGCGCAGCGCTCCCTGCGACCGTCGGTACCTGCAATTCCGCGCCGAAGACCAGTTGAGTATAGGAGACGAGCGCCTCGGTATAGAGATCCTCCCCGTCACGCTCGAATCGCGGGTCATCGCTTACTTGGAACACGACGACCACATCGCCGCGGGGCCCACCCCGCGGCCCGGCGTTACCCTGGCCCCGCAGCGTCATGTATTGGCCGGTCGCGACACCGGCCGGCACCCGGACGAGGATCGTGTGCTCCGCGCGCACGCGCCCATCGCCCCGGCACTTCTTGCATGGCGTGGAGACCACACTCCCTTCGCCGCTGCACGTCGGGCAGGGCGCGACGCTCACGAATTGGCCGAAGAACGAGCGTTGCGCCCGGCGCACCTCGCCCGTCCCAGCACATGTCGGGCACCGCTGCGGTTTCGTTCCCGGATCCGCGCCCGTGCCGCCGCAGCCATCGCATGCATCGAGCAGCTTGACGGTGAAAGACTTCTCGACGCCTTGCGCGACTTCGGCGAGCGTCAGCTCCGCGACGAGCTTGATGTCGGCACCGGAGCGCGTCGTCTGACCGCGCGCCCCGAAGAGATCGCCGAGGCCCGCGAATCCCCCGAAGTCGCGCATGAAGATGTTGAGCGCATCGGAGAGATCGACATGCTGCGCGCCCCCACCCCTGAGACCCGCCTCGCCGTATCGATCGTAGATCTGCCGCTTGTCGGCGTCGCGGAGCACGTCATACGCTTCGGTGATCGTCTTGAACTGCTCCTCCGCCTCTTTCGACCCGTTGTTGCGATCGGGGTGAAACTGCATGGCAAGCTTCCGATACGCCTTCTTGATGTCGTCGGCGGGAGCATCATGTGGAACGCCGAGGACGGCGTAATAGTCTGCCATAGCGTGCGAATCAATCGATCGATCGAGGGTGGGAGGACCAGATCCTCATACAAGATAGCAGCGCCGCCGGGCCCGTCGGTCGGCCGCGGCTCACACGCTCACTGCTCAACCCAGCAGGTCGGTGACCAGCCGGGAAGTGTGACTCACGAGCGAGATGACCTTCTCGTACGGCATGCGTGTTGGCCCGATGACGCCGATCACACCAGCGAGCGGTCCGGCACGGTACTCCGCCGTAACGATCGTCAGTTTGCCGAACCGCGGGTCAGCGTGCTCGTTACCAATCGTGATCGAGATGCCGGGCTTGGCGCTGCGCTGGCGCAGCAGCTCCGCAAGCTGATCCCGAGTCTCCGTCAACTCGATGAGGCGCCGCAGGCTATCGCCTGTGGCGAACTCCGGTTGCTCGGCCAGTACCGAGGCCTGACCCAACACGATATTGGCCGCGTCTTGCGCGATCGGCACGTCGAATACGTTGTCGCCCTCTTGGACGAAGATGTTGAGGAGCTCCTGCGCGCGCCCGCCGGCCGGTACGCTATCTCGCAGTCGGTCCGTCAGCGACGCCCGGATCTCGTGAACCGTCAACCCGGCCAGTCGCTCGTTGAGGACGACCGTGACTTCGGCAACCGTCTCATCGGCGAGCGAGCCGGGCGCTTCAACGAAGATGGTGCGCATCGCCCCACCCTCGAGGGTCATGACCAGCAGGAGCCGATCGGCCGACAAGCGCACGAGCTCGAGGTGGCGGAGCACGGTTTCCTCGAGCCGGGGACCGAGCGCGACCCCGAGCTCCTGAGTGAGGATGCCGAGGCTCTGCGCGGCACAGCGGAGGACGGTTTCGATCGCCGACCCGCCCGCCAAGATCCGTTCGATCAGCCTGTCGCGTTCCTGAGCCGCCAGGGGTGCGAGCTGGACCAGCGAATCGACGTACATCCGATACGCCCGGTCGGTCGGGATGGCGCCGGCAGAAGTATGCGGGTGATAGAGGTACCCCTTCTCCTCCAGATCGCTCAGCGTGTTGCGGACGGTGGCCGGGGACACACCGAGCTTGAACCGCCTGGTCAGCGCGCGCGACCCCGCGGGCTCCGCCGTTTCGACGTAGCTCTGGATGACGGCCTCGAGGATCCGTCGTTCCCGATCGTTCAGGTCACGCAACGACATAAGTGTAAATATACTAGTGAGTTCTGGCCTCTGCCAACGCGACTGCCAAGCTGTCGAGCCGTAGCCAGCCCAGCGCCGTCAACACCAGCCGACCCTCTTCCACGCGACCCCACCCGGCATCCAGCCACGGGCGTACAAGGGGTATTTCCTCATCAGTCAAGACCGTTCCAGTAGTCGTTCGCAACTCCAGGTATACCCGCTCGGAGACCCTATTGCCGGGGGTGAGCCGCTCCGACCCAGCGATGGGGTCTCGTCCATTCCTGACCGTCGCCAACCATTGCGCATAGGCCGCGGCGTTCCAGCGTCTCACCTCCCCGTCGAATTCATGGGCGGCCGGCCCAACGCCCGCGTACGGGACTCCGGCCCAGTACGCTCGATTATGGCAAGCCTGATACCCCGGGCGAGCAAAGTTGGAGACCTCATAGTGTTCGTAGCCCGCCGCCGTGAACGCTTCGTGCGCCGCGAGGTATTCCGCCTCGTACGCCTCCTCGGGGGCCTCCGTCGTCACGCGCCGGGCAACCCAGCGGCCCAGTGCTGTGCCGGGCTCGACCGTCAATCCATACAGCGACAGGTGCTCCAAGCCGAGTGACAGCAGCGACCGGACGTCGCTGGCCCAGGACCGGCCAAGCGCGGTCGGCAGCCCGAAAATGAGGTCGGCCGAGACGTTGCGGATGCCCCCTGCCTGGAGCGATTCGACCGCTTTGACTGCGCGAGCCGCCGAGTGCTCGCGATGCATCCACGTGAGTGCGCCCGCGTGGAACGATTGCACGCCTACCGAGACGCGATTCACGCCCGCCGCCCGCCACGCCGCCACTGCAGCATCAGTCACGTCCTCGGGATTGGCCTCGAGCGTGACTTCACCGCCTGCGCCCAGCGCCAATCGATCATGCAGGACACCCAAGAGCCGCTCGACTCCGGCGGCGCCCAGTGCGGACGGCGTGCCGCCACCCAGGTACAGGGTCTCGACTCGCCACGGCGTATCCAGATCGGGAAATCGAATCTCGAGCTCGCGGGCCAGTCCATCCACGTACGCGTCGACGGGCACCGTCCGCCGGACGCTGATCGCAAAGTCACAATACGAGCAGCGGCGGGCACAGAACGGCACGTGCACATACACGTGGCGCGGCACAGGAGTCACCGGCGGCGGATCTCGCCGGTGACGGCGCATTCGATGGCTCCTGCGAGTTCCAGAGACGTGACCGCGGCCAGGCAGCGGACAATCGTTATGTGAGCCCGGACCGAGATCGTGTCGATATCCGCGGCGCCGTTCGCCAGCGCGTCCCACACGCAGGCTTCGTCGGCGGTATACGCGGCCGGAGGCGAAGTGACTTCGACCCGTGGGCTCAACAGCGCGAGCGCGTCCTCTGGGTCGACGATGATGCTGGCCCCCGGGTGGTGCAGGAGTGCATTGGATCCTCGAAAACCGGGATGGTCCACCGGGCCCGGGACCACGGCGATCTGCCGCTCGAGTCCCATCGCCACTCGGACAGTCGATAGCGCGCCGCTCTCCGCGCTCGCCTCCACCACGATGGTGGCCTTCGCCAGTGCCGCGATCAGCCGGTTGCGGTGCGGGAACATCGACCGGTCAGGATGGACACCAACCGGCCACTCGGAGAGGAGTAACCCATGCGCGGCGATCCGCTCGCGCAGCACCCGATTGGATGCCGGTGCGCCGTCGTCGATGCCGCCTCCCAGAACGGCGCACGTGCGGCCGGCTCCGGCCTCGAGCGCTCCTTCGTGTGCCGCGGCGTCCACGCCGATGGCAAGTCCGCTGACGACGCACGCCCCGGCGCGCGCGAGCGTGCGCGCAAGGCGCCGCGCGAACGCCAAGCTGTGCGAGCTGGCGTGCCGCGCACCGATGATCGCGACCACTTGTCGGTCGAGTACGCCGCGGTCTCCAATGGCGTACAACGGGTCGGGGGCATTGCTCAGGCCGTGCAGTGCCGGTGGGTACGGGGCGACCCCCCGCGACCACACCGCGACGTCGCTACTCATTTCAGGGCATTGAGACGCGCTCGGCGGTTGCTCGCTCGCGGTGCCGCAAGGAGAGGAACTCCTCCCACCATGCCTGCAGCAACTCATCCACGCCTTGACGTGCGGGCGCGCTGATGGCGAAGACGCCAAACGCTTCCGGTGCCTCGATGCGGGGCGGCGGATCCTCTCCCCACAAGTCCATCTTGGTGAGCACAACGCAGTGGGGCTTGGTGAGGAGCACCGGCGAGTAGGCGCCGATCTCGCGTCTGATCGCGTCGTACTCAGCTTGGCAGTCGAGCGCATCGACGGGAATCAAGAGCGCGAGCACCCGTGTCCGCTCGATATGTCGGAGGAACTGGAGTCCCAGCCCTCGCCCTTCGTGTGCTCCTTCGATGATGCCTGGCACGTCTGCGACCACGAAGGTCCGGTGGTCGCTCAGCGCGACGACGCCGAGATTCGGTGACAGCGTGGTGAACGGATAATCGGCGATCTTGGGGCGGGCGGCGGAAATCACCGAGAGAAGTGTGGATTTGCCCGCGTTGGGTGGGCCGACCAGGCCTACATCGGCGATCAGCTTGAGCTCGAGAGTCAGCGTCCGGCGCTGTCCTTCCTCACCGGGCTGCCACTCGCGCGGGGACTGGTGCGTGGATGTAGCGAAGAACGCGTTGCCCCGCCCCCCCCGGCCTCCGCGCGCGACGAGCAGTTGCTCGCCGTCTTCGAGGACTTCGCCGATGCGTGTGCCGTCGGCGGCATCCAGTACCACCGTCCCTGGTGGCACCGGCAGCACGACGTCGGCGCTGGAGCGCCCGGTCTTGTTGCTCCCCATGCCATGCTCCGCGCGCTCCGCCGTCCACGTGTCGCGATACGTATAGTCGAGGAGCGTCGCCAGATTGGCGTCTGCGCGCACGTAGACGTCACCGCCGCGGCCGCCATCGCCGCCGTCAGGCCCCCCCATGGGCACCCGCCACTCCCGGCGGAACGACGCGGCGCCAGAGCCACCGGTCCCAGCCTCGACGTGGACAACGACGCGGTCGATGAACATGGGTGAAGTGTAGCCGAGGCGCGGCAGCCAGGCGTCATCGTCGTAAGAGCCCCGGTGGACCGGATCCCCCGTTTAGCCCTAGAACACCCGCACCATCCCCCGCGTGTACTTCCGCGGGTTCTGCTTGATGTCCGCGAGGATCCCGTTCAGCGATGTGATGGCCTGGGTCAACTGATCATACAGCTGCTGGTCCCGGACGAGCTTTCCAGCGGTCCCCTGACCGCTGTTCAGTTGATGAATCAGCGAGTCGGCACCGGTCGCGGTCGCGACGAGATGGGAGTACAGCGTGTCGTCGTAGAGCAGCCGACCCACCGTGCCCTGGCGGCGCGTCAGCTGGCCGAGCACCGAGTCCACGCCGGAGACGGCGGCAACGAGCGACGTGTAGAGCTGGGGATCGTCGATCAGCCGCCCGACGGTACCGTGCGGGTTCTCAAAGCGGTTGAGCACGGCGTCGACCCGCGTGAGCGTCCCGGTCAGTTGATCGTACAGCGAACGGTTCGTCACGAGTTGTCCCATCGTCCCGTCACCGTGTACGATGCCCCCGGTAATGGACTTCAAGTCGGCGGTCAGCTGGACGAGGTCCTCCACGACCGTCGAGGCCTGGGCGAGGACGTCGTCGACATCGATGGTCGGGATCACGGGGACGGTATCGCCTGGCGCCAACATGTTGTAGCGCGGCGTGCCGGACCGGATGTCGAGGATCTTGTCGCCCAGTAGGCCCAGCGAGCGGAGTGACGCCCGACTGTCGGCACGCACCTGTGGTTGGAGCCGACGATCGATGGACAGTGACAGCCGCAGATTACGCGTCGTGTCGTTGCCGACGGGCAGGAAGCGCACGTCATCCACTGTCCCGGCCACGACGCCGTCGATCGTCACCGATGCGCCGCGACTGATGCCCCGGGCGTTGGGGAGGAAGACGTAGAGGGTGTATCGCCTGGTGAAGAGATTCGACGCCTCGCCTAGCTTGTAAACCCCCAGGACCAATGTCCCAACGGCAACGAGGACCAGGAGTCCGACTCGCAGCTCGTCCCAGGTCACGCCAGTTGATCGCTTCATCGGCCGCTCCTACGGCTATAGCGGAGTTCGGCCTGACCTCTGCCCTTGGCCCTAGAGGGGCAACGCAGGCGTCGCCCGCGTGAGCGCGGCATCCTACAATCCCCCCAGGAAATCCCGGATATATCGGTTGTCGTTGGCCGCCATCTCCTCTGGAGTGCCGAAGAAGACGATCCGCCGATCGGCGAGCAGTGCGATCGCACTCGCCATCCGGTTGGCGGATCGGATGTCGTGCGAGACGACCAGGCTCGTGACCCCCAGCTCGCGTTGCAGCTTCATGATCAACCGCGTGATGGTGCCCGTAGTCAAGGGATCGAGTCCTGAGGTGGGTTCGTCGTATAGCATGATCTCGGGGTCATTCGCCAGACCACGAGCGATGCCGACGCGTTTCTTCATGCCACCCGACAGCTCGGCGGGCAACCAATGCATGACGAGATCGGGCTCCAGATCCACGAACTGCAGCTTCTGTCGGACGGCAGCCTCGATCTCATCCTCGGCCAGCGCCGTGTGCTCACGCAGCGGGTAGGCAACGTTCTCGTACACCGACATGGAGTCGAAGAGGGCTGCCCCTTGGAACACCATCCCCATGCGCCGTCGCTCGGCCAGCGCGTCGTTGAAGCTCAAGTCCACGATGTCGCGCCCGTTGACCAGCACCCGTCCGCTGTCCGGAACCAGCAGGCGCAGGATGAGCTTGAGAGCCGTGGACTTCCCCGTCCCCGACTCACCGACGATCACGACGGTCTCTCCTCGGTAGAGCTCTAGTGAGACGTCGTCGAGCACAGGCTCGTCGAAGGCGACCGATACACGGTCGAGCGCAATGATCGGTGTCTGGCCCGGAGGCGCGTCACGCCGGACCGCGGATCGGTCGGGGAACACCGCTGCGCCGCCCGGAGGCGTATTGAATCGAGTAGCCGTCGGGTCGTCTGCGCGCAACTCGCGGCGAATGGCCGCCCGCGCGCGTCGCGCGCGCGGGTCATCACCGCCCTTCCCGCGGATCGAGATCACGGCCCAGCGGAAAAGAAGGCGAGGAGCATCTGGGTCATGAAGTAATCCACAATCAGGATGGAGATGCTCGCGGCGACGACGGTGCGCGTGGTACTGTGTCCGACTCCTTCGGTCCCGCCGGTCGTGGTGAGCCCGTAGTAGCAGGCGGTAATCGCGATGATCCCGCCGAACACGAACGGCTTGGACAAGCCCTGAATGAAGTCGTTCGGGATGTAGCCGAGGGTAAACCCATCGGACGCGATCTGGTCCCAGACGGTGCGCCAGTACAGAGAGCTCGGGACGCCGACGGACAGCGACGCAATGACGTTGCCGCCCACGATGCCCACTAAGTCGTTGATCACCGTCAGCACGGGGAGCATGACGAGCGCGGCAATCAACCGCGGAGTGACGAGCTTCTTGATTGGGTCGGTGCCGAGGGTGTTGAGGGCGTCGATCTGCTCCGTGACGCGCATCGACCCGATCTCGGCAGCGATGCCTGATCCAACGCGTCCGGCGACCATGAGCCCTGCCAGTACGGGCCCGAGCTCACGGATCATCGACGCGGCAACGAGGTGTCCGAGGTAGATCGTGGCCCCGAACGTCTCGAGGCTGACGGAGGATTGCAGCGCGAGCACCATCCCGGTGAAGAATCCTGTCAGGACCACGATGAACAGCGAGCCGACCCCGATCGCATCCATCTGTTGAATGACGTCGGCTCCATAGAACGGGCGTGCGACGATGAAGCGGACGGCATTCCAGGTGAGGAGAGCCCGCTCCTGGATGGCGAAGACGGCGAGTTTGGCTTCGGTGTTGAGCCGTGCGAGCGCGGATGACGCCAAATTGACCCTGTCGGAATGTTCACGTACTTTAAGCATGGGGCATGCCTCCGTCACTTTCGCGCGCGCGCTTGGAAGCGCTGCTGAGCGCCGCAGGGCGCGTGCGCGTCGCCGTCATCGGCGACGCTATGTTAGACGTGTACCTCCGCGGCGACGTTGAGCGGATCTCTCCCGAAGCGCCCGTCCCTGTGGTTCGCGTGCGAGAGCGAACGCATGCCCTGGGTGGCGCGGCCAACGTCGCCCACAACGTCATCGCCCTCGGCGCGCACTGCGAGCTCGTGGCGTCGCTCGGTCGCGACGCCGCAGCCGAGACAGTGCGGACGCTGCTGCAGCGGCTGGGTGCCGAGGGGCGATCGCTCGTCGACGTCACCCGCCCAACAACTACCAAGACGCGCATCGTCGCACGGGCACAACAAGTCGTGCGCGTCGACGAGGAGGAGGATGGCGACGTCACGGGGGCGGAGGTCGAGCGCCTCCTGGCGTCGGTGCGGCGCGCGGTCGCCGATGCCGACGCGATCATCCTCGAGGATTACAACAAAGGCGTGCTCGTCGCGCCGGTGATCGAGGCCGTGATGGAATCGGCGACCGCGCGCGGCATCCCAGTCGTGGTCGACCCCAAGTACAAGAATTTTTTCCGCTATCGCGGGGCCACGATCTTCAAGCCGAACCGGCGCGAGCTCGAGGCGGCACTGGGTGCCGCGGTCGACCTGGATTCGCCACGCGCCCTGCACGACGCGCTCCACCGGCTCGGGGTGCAGCATCTGCTGCTCACACTCGGGGAGCACGGGATGGCGCTCGTCGATCCCACGGGGCGGACCGACCGGGTGCCCACCACGGCACGCGCGGTGTACGACGTGGTCGGTGCGGGCGACACGGTGACCGCCTTTTTGGCTGTCATGCTGGCCGGGGGCGCCACGGCCCTGGAGGCCGCGATGGTGGCGAACTACGCCGCCGGCGTTGAGGTTGGCAAGCTCGGCGCCGCGACGGTCTCGGCCGCGGAAGTCCTGGAGGCGCACGACGAGGGGCTGCCAGACCGGCCTCCCGGCTAGCGGCGTCCCACCTCACCCGGCGATCTTTGTGGGGTGACGCATAGCTTCCGGGCAGTTCTGAGACGGGGCACCTGCTGGTGCGGATTGGGCCTAGCGAGTGGCATCGTGACCGCGGCCCCGGCTCGATCCCAGGATGTACGGCGGCAGGAAACGTATCGCGCGACGCTCAACAGCGTGTACGTGAGCGTGGCGGTCGGACCGGACGAAGGCCTCGAGATCTCGGCGGGCAAGCCGCCGGACCACGTGAGCCTCTCCGCGGTCCTTCCGGAAGCCGCCCTGGCATGGGCGGATTCGGGCTCGCACGTGTTGGCAAACGTCGTCGACACGAGCGCAGGCCATCACGATCCCATCACGCTCTCGAGTGGGATGTTGCAGGACAGTACGCACAACGCCGTAGCGCTGGATCGAGTCCTGTCCGCTGGGGCAGCACCCTGCTCGTTGTTCTTCGTCGACGGCGCGAACCAGAATCACGTGCGGGCTGACGTCCCGTGCGCCACCGCCCAGCAAGTCTTGGATGCCGTGCGGCATGCGGTGACGCTCCAGCAAGGCTACGACAACGCCGATTCGACTGCGCCGGCGGCATTGGCCGCGAAGGCGCTGCGCGCCACCGCTCGGCGGCAGGACTCGTTGGCCGTGGCCGCGCAGTCACAGCAGACGCACCACCGGGATTCTGCGGCGGGCGCAATCCCGTAACTCCGCGAGTCATCAGTCGGCGGCAACTGCGAGAAGCCGGCGATGCTCGCTCGCCGCCGCTTGCCCGAACCGTCCCACCGACATCGCGATCGAGGCGAGGCTCGCGCAGCGCGCCCTGCGGTAGACGTGCCACATGTGTTGCGCCTGGCCGCCAGCGATCACGCGGGGCGATGGCGCGAGCGCCTGGCCGACGGAAATCTCCCTAGTTAGCCCGTCGACGCCGGGCAGGAACAAACGTCTGCCGTCGCCACCCCAGCGTGGCCTGTCGCGCGCCGTACCCCTACCTTATGCCTGCGCGGATCCTGACGAGGCATGGGTGGCAGAAGCGGTCGCTGGGTGGCAGAACGTGGTCTTGAAACAACGCTATCGCGTCCTACGCGAGCTAGGGCGCGGCGGCATGGCCACAGTCTATCTCGCGCACGATGAGCGCGACGACCGCGATGTGGCCATCAAGGTGTTGCTCCCCGAAATCGGCCTGGCCGTCGGTGCCGATCGGTTCCGCCGCGAGATCGACGTCGCCACTCGATTCAGTCATCCGCGCATCTTGCCGTTGTACGATTCGGGCGAGTGGGACGGGCAGCTCTACTATGTCATGCCATTCGTCGCAGGCGACTCGCTCCGGGCACGATTGGACCGCAGCGGAGCGTTGGGCATCGACGAGGCAGTGCGGATCGCTGCCGAAGTAGCCGACGCGCTGGCGTACGCGAACGCCCAAGGGGTCGTGCACCGCGACATCAAGCCCGAGAACATCATGCTTGAAGACGGCCATGCTCTCGTGGTCGACTTCGGCATCGCGCGCGCGGCAGTCGCGGCGGGGGAGCAGAAGCTCACCCAGACCGGCCTGGCGATTGGCACGCCCCAGTACATGAGCCCCGAGCAGGGATCAGCCGAGCGCAATATCGACGGGCGATCCGACATCTATAGTCTCGGCTGTGTGCTGTACGAGATGCTGGCGGGGCAGCCTCCCTTTGGCGGTCCGTCCGCACAAGCACTCATCGCTCGACACGCGCTCGAACAAGTGCCCTCCCTTGTGATCGTTCGACCGACCGTGTCGCCCGAGCTGGAGACGGTCGTCCTCAAGGCGCTGGAGAAAGTCCCGGCCGATCGCTTTCAAACGGCGGAGGAATTCGGCGAAGCACTCCGACACCCGGAGCAGGTTCGACCCTCTCGCTACACAAGCACGGTCCGCGGCCGCGGCGCAACCCGCGCGGTCGCGCCGCCCCCGCCCAACACTCGGCGGCGTGTAGCGGTTGCCGCACTCATTGCTGTCCCACTGCTTGCGGTGTCGTCGTTTGTTGGGTGGCGATACGTCCGGCACCGTGCCGGACCGTCGTCGAGCATGGTCGATGCGCGGAGGATCGCCGTGCTCTATTTTGACGACCGCACCCCGCAACACACCCTCGGCTACATCGCGAACGGTCTCACCGAGGGACTGATCGACCAGCTGTCAGAAGTCCGAAACCTCTCCGTCATCTCGCGCGGCGGCGTCCGACCGCTGAAAGGCACGACGATCCGGCCGGATAGCATCGGACGCCTGCTGGACGTCGGCACCCTGGTCCGCGGGGACGTGGATCAAGAGAGCGGCCGACTCCACGTTGACGTCCAGTTGGTGGACGCCGCGAGTGGTGCCGACTTCGATCGCACCAGCTTCGAGCAGCCGGCGGCCCAGGTGCTCGCCCTCAAGGACACGCTCGTGGCGCAAGTGGCGCGCATGGTCCGCCATCGCCTGGGGGAGGAGATCGAGCTACGAGAGCAGCGAGAGGCCACCCAGAATGCCGACGCGTGGCTCCTCGTGCAGCGCGCCGAGCAACGGCGCCAGGATGGTGAGCAGCGTATGGCGGCGAACGATACGGCTGGGATGCTGGCGGCTTTCAAGGGGGCCGACAGCCTGCTTGTCCAGGCCCACGCGCTCGATGACCAGTGGGCGGATCCATTGATCAAGCGCGCGCTCATCGACTACCGCGCATCGCGATTCTTTGGCGACAATCCCCTGCGCGCCGCACCATGGATCGACAGCGGCGTCGTGCGTGCGGGAGAGGCGCTCGTGCTGTCGCCCAAGGACCCGACTGCGTTCGAGCTGCGCGGCACGCTCCGGTATTGGCGCTACCTCTTGAGTATCGAGCCAGATCCACAGAAAGCCCGCGACTCGCTCCAGATCGCCCAGCAGGACTTGGAGGAAGCCACCACGCTCAACCCCTCGCAGGCCGGAGCATGGGCCGCGCTGAGCCATCTCTATGCGGTCAAGGTCGACATGACCGACTCCAAGCTTGCAGCACGCCGCGCGTATGAGGAGGACGCCTATCTGAGCAACGCCGATCTCGTGCTCTGGCGCCTGTTCAGCACCTCCTACGACCTCGAGCAATTCCCGGAGGCCAAGCACTGGTGCGACGTTGGGGACCATCGGTTCCCGACGGAGCCCCGATTTGCCGAGTGCGCGTTGCGACTCATGGCGACGCCGGCGGAGAGCGCAAACGTTCCGCTGGCCTGGCACCTCGTCGACAGTCTGGTCGCACACGCACAACAAGACGAACACGAGTTCAGGCGCGGCCAGGGCCAAGCCCTTGCCGCCGCCGTGATCGCACGGGCCGGGCTCGCCGCCGACAGTGTGAAGCACGTCCTGGCTCGAGCCGCCGTGCCGGCAGCTGCGGATCCGACCAGAGACATCAACAGTGACGAGGCGTTCGCGTGGCTCCTGGCGGGTAACAAGGACGCCGCGCTCCGTGAGCTCAAGATCTATGTCACCGCCAACCCCGCCCAAGGCAACGGATTGGGCGACGACAACGATTGGCAGTTCCGGGCGTTACGAGATGACCCGCGTTTCCAGGCGCTCCTGAACAAGCAGACGAGCGCCCAGTAAGCACGCCAACTCTTTGTAGGACGCAGGGCGGCGGCCACACCACCGTGGCCGCCTGCAAGCTCGACTCGTGTATCCCTTCGATCGTGAGGAACGCATGAAATGGTATAAGGCAGGGGTTGTGGTCTTGGGAGTCGCAATTGGTGTGGCTGCGTGTGGCACATCTGACCAGAATGCGTCGACCATTCCAACGGGAGTCGTAAGCCCCGAGGCGCAGACGCGGGGGCACCTGGGCGGTGGCGGCTGCCCGTCAGACGCCGACGTGGTGGGGATGATCAGGAATCTGTTTCCGCCACGTACCCGCGGCATCGTCACCTCGCAGTTCGAGCTCGCAGTCATCGCATACAAGTTCCGAGACATTACCGGGGCGCAGTCGCTCGCTGCGAAGCTCTTTGCGTACACGATGCGATTGTACAATGACGGTGATTTGACGGGCGCGGGGACGCCGGCTGGTGAGAGTGCAGTCGTCGCGTTTGGCAACGCCCTCTTTTGCAACGTCGGTCTGACCGTCACCTTGTCGCCAAACCTCAACGACAACGTCGTCGCGATCGTGCCCCCAAACACGGATACGACCATTCGGACCGGAACGGCCAATGCTGGCGTGCAGCTCTTCGCGGCCCAGCAACTTCCGCAAGAAGTGGTTTTCATCACGAGGCTCCCGGACACGGCCAAGACGCCGACGTGCTCGCAGTATTCGGGGCCACTCTGCACGCCGCTCGCGCAGTTCCCTCCGTTCTACGACTACTCCCTCAGCCCCACTCCGGAGCTGGGCTCGGCCGCACCTCCATTCAATGTGGAGGAGTGCGTTGACACGACCGAAGTGCACGTGCCGGTGAAGCAGCTCTTCGTCGCGCACAACGTGACCGCGGATTCCGCGGCGGTCCTACCGGCGGCGTCGGGCACCCTTGGTCTCGCGTGCGATGGCGGGATCGGCATGGCACCTCGGCGAAGCCTCTTCGAGCTCGCGCGACATGGAAACCTAGGCGGCTTGGCGTCGGAGCTCGCCTCGAGACTGTCCGACTTCGCTGTCCCGGACGCGGACGCGCTCGAGACGAGCACCGGGATCACGGGCAAGACGAAGTCGTTCAGCCCGTTCGGCATCGTCGATGTGAACGACCTGATTGCCTATCAGAACGGCGGTTGGACGTATCACGCGCCGACGCTCGTGACGAATCCACCAGCGCCGGGGACCGGCGACATCTCCAGTTTCCAGCTGACCACGTTCGCGCCCGACCCCACCTGGGTCGTCAACACGTCGCCTTTCGGCAACGCGCCGTTCGGCAGTGGTAGTGAAGGATTCGGGTGCGCCCTCAGCGCACTGCCCAACCTGAACGCCGTCTGGCCGAGCTTCAACCCGGTCCCTCCAAGCACCGGGAATCTCAACAACGACCCGTCGTCGATCTTCCTGCTGCGCGCGTCGTTCGGCCTGCCGGCGTCCTGGAACCAGGACCTGCAGGTGGGCATCGCCGTGGACAACGATGTCGAGGTCTTCGTGAACGGGACAGCCGTCACGCCAACGTCCAGCGGGACGCCGCTCTTTGTGGTGCACGACGGCTGTGCGCAACAGGACGCGCCCGGCTTTGTCTTCGACGTGCCATTGTCGCTACTCAAAGCGGGCGGCCAGAACCTGCTGGCCATTCGGGCTCGAGATCGTGGTGGCGAGAGCTACATCGACGCCCGGTTGTCGGCCACTGCTCCACTGACGCCGCCCGCGTCGCCGGGACCACCGGCGCCGTGAGGTGACGCAGGTGCGGGGAGGATTTGGATGATCCTCGCGGAAGGTGCACGACCGGTAGGATGATGTTCGACCGATGGCAGCGATGGCCGCGAGGCTGTCGCTGCCATCGGTCGCATCGTGGCCGATGTGCAGCGTTAGACCCGTGCAGGAGAAGGAATGACGGGATGCGATGTGCATCGAGTGGCCATGTGGGCGCCAATCACTGCTTGATCAACTCGACCCGTCGATTCGTGGCGCGGCCCTTCTCCGTGGTGTTGTCCGCGATGGGCTGGTCAGGACCGAAGCCGCCGGAGCTCAGACGGCCCGGCGCGACCTGCGCAGCGACGAGCGCCGCAACCACCGCCGCGGCTCGTTCCTTTGAAAGCTGGACGTTGTAGTCGTGGCTGCCGACGTTGTCCGTATGCCCGTTAATGGTCACACTGAGCTCGGGGTACGTCTGTAGCAACTCGAGCACCTGTGCGACGATCGGTTTGGAGTCGGGTCGGAGCGTTGCTTTGTTGAAGTCGAAATTGATGTAGAGGACGAGCCGTCCGTACCTGTCGAGTTCCGCTTTGAGTGAATCAGCCGGAGGTGGCTCGACGGTACCTGCGAGGCCGATCACGGCCCACATCGTCGGTGCGAAGTTCGACAGCCTGTCGCTCTGCGTGTTCGTCGCGAGCCACGAGCCGGAGCGGTCTTGCGTAGCGACGAGATAGTGAACCCCTTTGCTGAATTCCGGTGACGTAATGCTGACGCCCCCTTCCTTGAACGCATACAGAACCTGGCCGGTGGCAAACGCGTTCGAGCCGGCAATGTCACGCGTCTCGCGCCAGCCGCCGTCCTTGTCCTGCTCGGATTGAAGCTGCTGCACGAGGCGCGCGGCGATCTGCCGCTGCGCGGGCGTACCGAAGCGCGACAGGGCGATGATCGAGAATACCTTGTCCTGCGTCGTACTGACCGTATCGGACGCGATGAACGCCAGGCCCCGGTCCGCGGCAGCCTTGTAACTCGAATCGCCAGTCTGTGTATACGCCTGCATAAAGGCGACCACAGAATTGGCGGTCGCCATGATTGTCCCTTGGGCAATTGGGGGTTCGACAAAATCCTGAGGCAGCTCGCCCGTCGGCTGCAGGTGGCTCGTCAACCAGTTCACATATCGCCGGAGCGTCGAATCGGTCTTGACGCCCTTCACATCGTCATAGTAAGCCATTCCCATGGCTGCGAACTGCGTGGGCGCGAGCGTGTTGCCCGCCCCCAGATCCTTTTCATGTCCGTCGGTGTCCTGCAACGCGCGCGTATAGACGGCCAACTCGCGCAGCGCCCCGCTGTTGACGACGTAGCCGTTGGTTTGAGCCACGGCCAACCCCATCAGGGTCTGCGCCTGCACGTGACAGCCGAAGCAGGTGTTGTCATGCTGCCACTTCACCGCGGTCGGCTCCAGCCAATCGACGCCTCGCTGGGCGGCATGTCGCACGCTGGTCTTCCAGTTGAGGATCTCGGGATGCCGCGCCAGCAGTGCGCTGTACCCGGGGCGCGTCCCCTCGATGACTTGGATCTGCGCGATCTGGAGGGCATGTGGCGGACCGGAGTCCACGCGGATCTTGACGTACCGCGCCATGACGGGCGTGAACGAGAGAGTTTGCACCGGTATCGTGTCCGTCACTCTGGCGGCGGCCGCCTGGGTGAAACCACCGGTCGCGCTGTCCATTGAGGTCCAGACTTCGACGCCACCGGGGCCGCTTGCGTTGTCGGCGTTGTTGACGACGACAGCGGATACCAGCGCGGTGTCCCTCTTGTAAAAGGAGAAGACCATTTCCTGAGGATAGATGACACCTTGAACTCCGGCGGTATCCGCCGGCCCGAGGGTGTCAGGATGCCACACATCGGTTCCGCCCGTATCGATCAAGAACTCCCCGTCGCTTCCCAGCCCCCCGTACGCTCCCCGAATGTTCTCGATTTCCCCACCAAAGCTGGAGGCGAGAATGTTTCTGCCGAGTGGCACGGCACGGGTTGCCGTCACGGTCGGGTGGACCGAGACCGGGCCAACCACGAACGCGGCTGGCGGCGGCGATTCGAGCTCTCCGGGCGGAGCCGAACGGCTGGCGGGGGCCACTGTAGCAGCCGGGACGCGGTGGCGCATCACCTTCGCGCCGATGACGGCGATCGCGACGACGGCGGCGAGACCCACGGCACCCAAGATCCAACTTGCGCGGTGAGTGGTCGCGGTCGCGACATTGGATGCGCCGGCGGATGTCGCGACTGGTGCGGGCGCGCTGGTCGCATCTGCGCGCGATGGGGCCGCGGTCGGCAACGGCTTACCGCACGCACCGCAGAACGACGCGGCGTTTACGTTCTCATGCCCGCACGACGGACAGCGCATGCCTCCTCCCCCTTGCGAGGACGGACGAAAACAATGAGGAGAGTCAATCCCTCCGTACGGTTACACGTGGCACATTAGCCATTTGTCTCATCCCGCTCGAGGATAGACGCAACGATCCCGCCGAGGCGGGCACCGAGATCGTCGTACCGTGATCGCCAGACGACAGGTGAAACCGGCTAGGGGGCGCGAACCAAGACGCCAGGACAAGCCATGACAACGACCAATCCTTTCGGGCTGAGAATGTGCGTGCTCTCGTTCGCGCTCCTGAGTGGACACGCCTGGAGCGCCTTATCGCAGCAACCTCCAGCGCGGTCGCGTTTGACGTTGGCGGAAAAACCTATCGGTTCGGCCCAGGCCTAGACCCCACGACCTGCCAGACTGTTCGGAACACGATCGAGCGATCTCGGACCGCGACGCCGTTGGACTAAGATCAAGAGGAAGCCAGGCACGCGGATCCAGAATTTGCGTGGCGCCTTCCGAAACGCGGCGAAGCGGGTGAACTTGCCCGAGGTACTTCGGCCGCACTGCGCCATCGGCGGCTCACCACCTCGCTTGTGGATGGCAAGTGGGAGCAGCACGGATATAACGCACGACAAGAGAATCATTTCCGCCCGTAGCTCAGGCTGGTAGAGCAAGGAACTCATAATTCCGGGGTCGCAGGTTCAAATCCTGCCGGGCGGATTGGGATTCTCTAGTGGCTAGCCCGTGGCGGGCAACGCGAGATCGAGCTGCACGGGTTCGGGTGGCGGGCGACGAGTAGCCGCGGAGTGATCGACCGATCGATTGATCGCGCGCCGCATCGCTTTGCGGGCGGCCGGGTCGGCCGGGACCGGCCCGGCTGCAGTTGCGCCGTCCCACTCCGCGCTGTGATCCCACTCGCTGGCCACGAGCGTATCCAGATCCGCGCTGGGACCGAGCCGCTCGAGTCGCCGCGCTTCGGCGTCTAGGCGCCGGATGGCAGCGAGCTTGTCGGCCTGTCCCAGCTTCGCCCGCTCCACGGCGGACTTGAGCACGCGGATCGTTTGGTCGTAGACGCGCCGCGGGACCGGGTACGGGTGCCCATCTTTGCCGCCGTGCGCCAGAGAAAAACGCGCCGGATCCTGGAACCGAGCGGGCGCGCCGTGCACGACTTCGCCCACGAGCGCGAGGGCAAAGACCGTCCTTGGCCCAACGCCGGGCGTGAGCAAGAGCTCGGCGAAATCCTCCGGCGCGCGGGCGTGCGCCGCCGACAGCGTTCCGTAGAGACGCCGGCCGATCACGTCTTCCGCACGCACATCGTGGTGGAACGGGAGCCGGAGCTCAGAGGGTACGGGGCCCGTGGCGGCGCGCTCGCGCCAGGCCGAGCAATGCTGGACGATTGCCTGCGCGATGGCGCCGGGCCCCTGCCCCACCAGCGCGAGCTGCGCGACGCGTGCGGCGTCCGCTCGTCGATCCGTGAGATTCACGATCGGGTCGGGTTGCGGTCGGCCATCGATGGCGGCGTGCGGCGCATCCACGAAGCTGGTCACTCGCCCCGACAACCAGTGGTAGCGTCGCGCGTCGCGTCGCTCACCATTCATCCCCTGCTGGACGACGGCCCACCGCCCGTCGTCGGCGAGGATGAATCCGTGGAGGTAGAGATCGTACCCATCCTGGACCGCCGCGCTATCGACCTTGGCGACCAATCGGCTCGCGCGCACGAGGGCGTCGCCGTCGAGCCCGAGCCGCTCGCACAGCCCTGTGACCTCGGCCGGCGTCTTACGTGACTCACTCCCGCGACCACCACAGACGTGAATGCCGAGCTCCCACTGGACCGGCGCGAGCCCGCGCTTGAGCGCGCCGAGCACCGAAGTCGTGATCCCGGACGAGTGCCAATCCATCCCCATGACGGCGCCGAGGGCCTGGAACCAGTACGGGTGCGCGAGACGCTCGAGAAACTCATCGCGTCCGTACTCCAGCACGATGGCCTCGGTGATCACCCGACCCAGGCTCGCCATCCGGGTCGCGAGCCATGGTGGCACACGGCCGTAATGCAAGGGGAGGAGCGCCGTTCCTGTCTGGCCCATGCGGCATAGTAGCCGCGCGCTGGCCAGGATGGGATGGCGGGCGCCGCTCGAGCTGACCCCCTGGGGAATGCTCGCATAGAGAGACGGACCTTGATTACGTTTCAAGCCGACGGTCGCGTAGCTCAGCTGGTTAGAGCGCTGGTCTCACATACCAGAGGTCGGGGGTTCGAGCCCCTCCGCGACCATTGCGCACGAGGTTGATGTTTCGCTTGGCTCTCCGCGCCTTCGGGTGTCCGGCATGCGCATAGCGCTTGTGACGCCTGGACCCGCGAATGATCGCGGCGCCAACTCCGGCATCCCGTATTACATGGCCCAAGCGCTTCGGCGGTGCGCGGAGATCATTCCGATTCCGACACCCGCGTCGGTGCTACGGCCGCTGGCGTTCCACGCCGCCCGGGCACACCGACGGATACGCCGCACCGGATATCTGCCGGAATTTTCCGTACCGGTCGCAGTTGAGCAGAGCCTGCAGATCGAGCGTCAGCTCAGGCGCGCGCGCCCCGATGTTGTTTTCGCACCTTTCGCGTCAGGGCAACTCGTCGCACTCCACCAACGAGTTCCCATTTTCTATTCCTCAGACACCACGTTTCGGCTCATGCGCGACTACTACCCTTCCTTCACGGGTCTCTCGTCGCTGAGCCATTGGGAAGGAGAAACCCTCGAGCGGCGCGCCGTGCAGCGGGCCGCTGGGCTGATATATCCATCCACCTGGGCCGCACAGTCTGCGATACACGACTACGGTGCATCGCCCGACAGGGTACTCGTCGCGCCGTACGGTGCTAATCTGGACGAGGCCCCGGATCGCGCACGCGCGCTGACGGCCGAGCGCGGGCCGAGCTGCTCACTGGCGTTCGTCGCAGTGAACTGGGTGCGCAAGGGCGGCGCCGTGGCAGTTGCGGTGGCCGCTGCTCTCCGCGCGCGCGGCATACCGGCTCACCTGACGGTTGTCGGCTGCGAGCCTCCGGGCGGAGTTGACCGGACCGACATGACCGTCGTGCCGCGGATCGACAAATCTGACCCGTCGCAGCGGCGAGCCCTCACAGAGCTCTATCTGCAGTCCTACTTCCTGTTACTGCCCACGCAAGCAGATTGTTCGCCGATCGTGTGCTGCGAGGCGAGCGCGCATGGCACGCCGGTTCTGATCGCGAACACCGGCGGCGTGGCCGGCCATGTGAGGGACGATGTCAACGGATATCTCTTACCGCCGGGCGGCGATCCCGGTGGATACGTGGAGGTCATCGCGAGCCTCTGGCGGGAACGCGACCGCTACCACCGCCTCGTTGCCTCCACCCGGCGGCAGTTCGAGGAACGGTTGAACTGGGATGCGTGGGCCCAATCCGCGCTCCAGCACATCACGCTGACGTGCGCTGGTCTGGCTGAAAGATGAGCGCGTTGCGCTGATACCAGTCCGCGGTTCCCGCAGCCTTCCACTCCGCGCGGACCGCCTCCGTCTGCCGCGCGTCCAGCGCGAATCCGCACCGCCGAAACCGGTCGACCCAGTACTCGTGGGGCTGCTCGTTCACGTGGTCGGTGCCGCCCTGCCCCGGTGTGGCGGCCGTAAACACGACCACCCTGCCCGCGGCACACAGCAGGAATACCAATTTGTCCCCAGCCGTCGGAGGCAGATGCTCGGCCACTTCGAGACAAATCGCAACGTCGAAGCGGGTGGCTGCGGCATACTCCTCGCATTCCAAGTCGAGTCGCTGCACGTGGAGGCCCCGTGCGCGGCAGATTGCCAGCCCCGCCTCGGCCCGTTCCAGGCCAACCGTCGACGACACGCCAGCGCGCGCGAGCGCAGCGAGGAGTGCGCCCGTTCCGCACCCAACATCCACGGCCGACCGTGGCTGAAACCGGCGCACGACGAACGCCGCGATCGCGTCGGCTGACGCAGCAGAGGTGAGGTCCAGTTGGGCAAAATATGCCGCGGTGTAGATCGCATCGTGCGGCATGGCTCGCGCCCGCAGGCGTCGACCCGCGGCTCGCAGACGAGATCCCGCCGGCACCAACGCCCGCGTTCTCGGCGGGACCAGATTCCACAGACGGTCGACGAGACGCGCGAGCGCCGTCACCGCGCCCCCCTCGACGATGCCCCCACGCGTGCAGCGGCGAGCGCGTCGAGGATTCTCTCCCCCGCGCGGCCGTCCCATCCTTCAGGTATCCACGGCTCTTGCCTGCGCTCGGCGGCACGAACGAGGTCGGGCAGCAACGCGGGATCCCATACCATCCTGTTGGTGCCCTCCGACACCGTGATCGGTCGCTCCGTCGTCTCGCGGACGGTGAAACAGGGGACGCCGAGCACCGTCGTCTCCTCCTGAAGGCCGCCCGAGTCGGTGATCACCGCGTGGGCCGCGTCGACGAGTGCCAGCATCTCCACATACCCCAGCGGCTCGACCACTTGAACGGTTGACATGGGCACCCCGCTCGCGGACAAGCGCTCTCGGGTCCGCGGGTGCGCCGGAAAGACTACCGGACGCTCCGCGGCGAGCGTGGAGAGCGCGCCCGCCAGCGACCGGAGGCGCGTGGGGTCATCGACATTCGAGGGCCGATGGAGAGTGACCGCGACCGGCCGCGGCTCAGTTCTCCAACGGCTCTGGGCTCGGCGTGCGCGGGGCAACGTGTGGAGCATGCTGTCGATCATCACGTTGCCGACAAACACGATCTCGTGAGACGGCTCGCCCTCGGCCGCCAGCCGACGCTCCGCGTCCCTCGACGGCACAAGCAACAGCGATGCCAGTCGATCCACAACGATCCGGTTGATCTCCTCGGGCATGCGACGGTCATCACTCCGGAGCCCCGCCTCGACGTGTGCGATCGGTACACCGAGCTTGGCTGCCACGAGTGACGCCGCGAGTGTCGAGTTCACGTCACCATAGACCACCACCCAGTCCGGCCGCTCTCTCGCGATGATCGGTTCGAGCCGTTCCATCACCCGGGCGGTCTGTACGGCATGCGAGTGCGAGCCGACCTCCAGATTGACCGTCGGGACCGGCAGTTCCAGATCCCGGAAGAGTGCCGCGGACAAGGCGTCGTCGTAATGTTGTCCCGTGTGCACGACAACCTGAGCGAGCCCGCGTGCGGCCGCCGCCCGGTACACGGGGGCCAGCTTCGGCAGATTGGGCCGCGCGCCGACAACGTGCAGCAGCCGCAAGACTCCCGACGAACGCGAGGCATCAGATCGGAGGCCTGCCGTCGCCAAGCCAGGCGTCGCGGTCACGTCATCGTGTCCGTAGCGCGTCGACGATGCGGAGTGATGCCTCGCCATCCCATCCCTCAGGCCGCTGCGGCGACGGGACTCGCTCCACGCCCGCGACGGCTGCCGGCAAGAGGGCCGCATCGAACAGGAGACGATTTGCGCCGCACGCGATCGTCTCGGGCCACTCGGTCGTGTCGCGAACCGTGATGCAGGGAACACCGAGGGCGGCGCTCTCCACCTGGAGACCGCCGGAATCAGTGATCAGAACGAAGGCCGCATCGACGAGGTCCACCATCTCGAGATAACCGATCGGACCCATCATGTGGATGCGACCAGTGTCGAGTCCAGCCGCGGCGATCCGAGCGTGCGTCCGTGGGTGCGCAGGGAAGATGACCGGTCGTCGATCCGCGATAGTGCGCAGCGCCGCGAGAATCGCAGCGAGTCGCTCACGATCGTCCACGTTGCTCGGACGGTGCATCGTGACGACGACTGCGTCGCCACCCGCAGCAGCGACCTGGTGTCGAAATCCCGTCGATCGGGCGCGGTCGAGCGCAAAGAACAGTGCGTCGACCATGACGTTGCCGACGAAGACGATCTCGGCCTCGGGTTCCCCTTCGGCTTTGAGTGTCGCGTCGGCCGTCCGCGACGGGGTCAGGAGCAGCGATGCCAGTCGGTCAACGACGACTCGATTGACTTCCTCGGGCATGCTCCAATCGTGGCTCCGAACGCCCGCCTCCACGTGGGCCACCCGCTGACCGATCTTCACAGCGACCAGGGCGGCCGCGGCCGTCGAGTTCACGTCGCCGTACACCAGCACCCAATCCGGCGCATACTCCAGCAGCACCGGCTCGATCCGCTCCATGATCCGCGCAGTCTGGATCGCGTGGGTAGCGGACCCGACGCCCAGATTCACATCCGGCGTCCGGATGCCCAACTCTCGGAAAAAGCTCTCCGACATGCCGTCGTCGTAGTGCTGGCCGGTGTGAACGATGACCTGTTCGATCCGTGCCGCCGTCGCCGCGCGAACGACTGGCGCGAGCTTGGGGAAGTTCGGCCGCGCGCCGACGACGTGCAGGATGTTCACGCGATGCCGGCCGCCCCGACCCGTTCGGCGGAATCGGGCTGTGCATCGGCCCTCCGTGGGCCGCGGCCAGGCTGTTGTGGCGCCGATCCCGGTGCGACGATTGGGTTGGCACTCCCCATGCCGGGCCATCGCTCCGCGAGTACCCGTGCGAAGGCCTCGCAGTTTGGCCCGCGCTGATACCTCTGCACATACGCGTCGAATCCCCGCTCACCGACGGCCCGGGCACCGGCTGGATCATTCCGCCACTTTTGGATTGCGGCAACGACGCGCGGTGTCGCATCGCCCTCGGCAGGATCGATCACGACGCCGCTGTTCGATTCGCGAATCGCATCCGCCGTTTCGCACGCCGATGGTCCGACGAAGAGCGCGGGGCGCCCAGCACCCATGATGCCGTACAGCTTCCCCGGAACCGCAATACCTGCAAAGGATGCCCTGAGCGTGATGAGGTGAATGTCCCCGGCGGCCAATACCTGCGCCACGTCTTCCCGTGGCACGTACGGATGGTACGCAAAGTTCGAGATCCCATGCGACTCTGCGAACTGCTCGATTTCTCCGCGCCGCGGGCCGCCACCCACGAACACAAAATATACCGTCGAGTCGTGCGCCAGCAGTTGCATGGCGTCGAGGACCGCGTCGAAATCGTGAACGAGCCCGGCGTTGCCGGAATACATCACGACGCACTGGCCGCCGATGCCCCACCGTGCGCGCAAGGCGGCCACACTCGCGGTGAGCTCACGGCTGTGCCGACCGTCGCGATCCGCCGTCGGCCCCCAGATCGCGACCGTGTGGAGTCGATCGGGCGCGACGCCCTTGGCGAGCAGTCGCTGCCGCATGTACGGGCCGAGATCGACGATGAAATCTGCGCCGCGATGGGCGTGGTCGTTGAGCCATGTGAGGAGCGACGCGACGAGACCGCCAGGCCGCAGCATCCCGGCGGCCAACTCCGCATCTGGGTGCAGGTCCATCGACCAGATCGCGTACGGAGTCCCACGCAGCCAGCGGCCGATCCATCCCGCGACGCCGAGAAGCGGCGGGGTCGTCAGCAAGACAGTTCCGTCGCACGGATGCCCGACGCAGATCACGCACAGCACCTGCAGGTAGAACGCGGCGTAGTCCATCACGCGCCCGATGCGCGATCGGCGGCCGAACCCGGGAATTGGCAGCCGCCGGACTCGCACGCCGTTTCGCACTTCGTGACCTGGCGCGCGGAGGCGGCCACCGGCATAGTGACCGCCTGCCGTGATCACCTCGACATCGATACCACGGGCGGCCAGATGCTCAGCGAGATCCGTGAGGTGCTGACCCGTCGATGCGACGTCTGGTGCGTAATGGAGGTTAACGAACCGCAGCACGGGCGGGCGGGCGCGCAGCCGCCGGTGTACCGTGGTCCTGCGCCACCAACTGCTCTGCGATCCATGCATAGGTGCGGCGCAGACCCTCCTCCAAGGAGAGCTGGGGCTCCCATCCCAGTACGGCTCGTAGACGCGTGTTGTCGCTTGTCCGTCCCTTCACGCCGAGCGCACCCGTCACGTGGCGACGCCGGATCCGCTTGCCCGCGATACCGGCGACGAGATCGACCAGGCCGTTGATCGAGATCAAGCGTTCCTGACCAACGTTCAGAGGCTCCCGGTGCGAGGTCCGCATGAGGCGACGCACGCCCTCGACCGCATCATCGACGTAACAATAGGATCGAGTCTGCGTCCCGTCACCCCAGACCTCGATCTCGCCGTCATCCGCCGCTTGCGCCACCTTGCGGCAGATCGCGGCGGGAGACTTCTCCCGGCCGCCGTCGTACGTCCCCAGCGGTCCGAAGATGTTGTGAAACCGGACGACGCGAGTCTCGAGGCCAAAGTCCTCCCAGTAGTGCCGGCACTGACGCTCGCTGAACAGCTTCTCCCAGCCGTACCCGTCTTCCGGGTCCGCCGGGTACGCGTCTTCCTCTCGCAGCGGCGTCACGTCGGCGACCTGCTGCCGGTAGATCGGATAGACGCACGCCGAAGAGGTATACAGATAGCGGGCGACGCCAGCTTCCCGTGACCCCTCCAGCACGTGCGTGTTGATCAGCACATTGTCGTGCATGATCACGGCTTTGTTGTTCTCGATATAGCCGATCCCACCCATGTTGGCGGCAAGGTTGTAGACGTCCGCCCCTCGAGCTCCCCGAAGCGCTCGCTCGCACTGCTCCCACCGCCGCAGATCGAGCAGCTCGAACTCGTCGGCCTCCGTCGCGGCGAACTCCGGGTATTTCAGGTCGATGCCCCGCACCCAGTGACCATCGGCCTTGAGCGCGCTGATGAGGTGGTGGCCAATGAATCCGCCTCCACCGCAGACAATCACGCGCTCACGATGCCGTCGCGTCGTCATGCGAGCGACGGCGCCGGTGGCACCGCGTGGTCGATGGCGTCGCGCAGCCGCGCGGCGAACCGCCCCGTCGTGAACTCAGCGAGATACCGGCGCCGCCCTGCTTCGCCCATCGCTCTCTGCATCGAAACGTTCGTCAGCAACGTCACCAGAGCCTCCGCCAACGCGGTCCGGTTGGCCCGATCGACCAGCAGACCCGTTTCATGGTCGACAATGATGTCACCCGCCGCATCGCTGATCGAGCCGACACATGGTCGACCGGCACGCATCGCCTCGAGGTACACCAACCCAAACCCTTCGCGCGCGCTCGGCATCGCGAAGACCGCGACACGCTCCCACAGAGCGCTCAACGCTGGAGCGGGAAGGAACCCACAGAAGAGGACGTGCGAGGCGACGCCGAGGGCACGCGCCTTTTCCTGGAGCCGCGCCCGGTCATCCCCCAGACCCACGATAGCGAGCTGAGCCATGGGGACTTGCGCCACGACCTGCGGCCAGCACTCCAGAAGCTCATCATGCCCTTTGTATCGCTCATTGGCCTGCAGCCGGCCGACGATCATCACACAAAGCGACCCGACACGCTCGATGGGGTCGGTGGGCCGGTCGCCGCTGTCGTCCCCGTGACGCGGCCCCATCCCCGCTGGCGGATCGTTCGCTGCTGCACCTTCGGCGTCCTCTTCGAGCAGGCCGAGCGGGCAGGCGATGACGGGCCCGATGTCCGGATGGGCCTTCGCCACACGGCTTGCCGTGTACCGAGAGTTCGCCACTCGGAGAGAGGCGCCTCGCAGTGTCGCGACGCGGTCGGGTGTCAGGCCCGGATCCCAGGCTTCCACATCGTGAAGGAAAACTGCGTACGGCCGCCGAAGCGACCGTGGGACCAGCCGTTGGACGCGAGCGATGCCGACGTGATTGAAAACCAGCCAGTCCACGCGCCTGCCGAGTTGCGCCGTGAGGATCTGCGCGCCGAAGCGACATCGCTCGCGGGATGTCACCCTGCCATAGCGCGCGGGGTCCAACGAGACGGACCACACCGGCGCACCCGCCCACTGTGTCAGCGTGTGCCGGAGCAGCCGCGCGACGTAGGCGAGACCCCCGCCCGTGCTCGCGAACGTGACGGCGGCGAGTCCAGAGCGCCCCGAGAGCTCGCTCACCCAGCGTGTAAGACGGGTGCGCGGCGCACCACGGTTGAGCCCAAGACGATTGCGTCCATGTTCGTACGGAGGAAGCAATCGAGAGCCTGACGTGGCGTCTCGACGATTGGCTCGTTCTCGTTGAAGCTCGTATTGAGCACGATCGGCACACCCGTGATGGCTTCGAATTCCTTGATCAGGCGATAGTACAACGGATTGCTGTCAGGGCTGACCGTCTGCAAGCGACCCGACCCGTCCACGTGTGTAACTGCCGGAATGAGCGCCCGCTTGTCTGGCCGCACGGGATACACCTGGACCATGAAGGGATCCGGCACGGCACCGACGAAGTAGTCGTGCAGCGCCTCGACGGCCACGGACGGAGCGAACGGACGAAATTTTTCCCGGAACTTGATCTTCGTGTTGATGAGCTCCCGAACGTCGGATCGCCGCGGATCCGCGACGATGCTGCGGTTGCCGAGCGCGCGAGCACCCCATTCCATCCGGCCTTGGTACCATCCCACGACATTGCCATCGGCGATCAGCCGCGCGGTCGCGCGTGCGACCGCCGCGGGTGTCTCGAAGCGCTCGATCGTGAACCGCGTGGCGTGGTCGGGCTCTGCTCGGAGCTGCGCTGACGTCTCCGTGTCATCATACTCCGGACCCCAGTAGGCGTGGTGCATGACAAAGGCCCGTTCGCGGTGCAGGATACGGTGCCACACGTCGTAGGCCGCGCCGAGTGCCGTCCCGTTGTCGCCGGCAGCTGGTTGGATGTACACCTCTTGGAACGGCGTCTGCGCACGAATCTTCCCGTTGAATACGCTGTTCAGCGCACACCCCCCAGCGATACACAGCGCCGGCAGGCGGGCCCGCTCCCACACACCCGCGAGCACGTGTAGCGCGCACTCCTCGTAGACGATCTGAAGTGAGTGCGCGATGTCCTCGTGATCCGAGGTGAGCGGTGCGTCGGGAGTCCGACTGGCGCACAGTAAGTCCTCGAGAGCCGGCGAGTACAGGCGACCGAGGGTCGGGTAGCCGCCGTCCCATTCCATCGTCACGCCATCCCGCCAGTGCCGAAAGTACCGCAGATCGAGCTCGAACCGCCCCCCATCCAGCAGTCGGACCAGGCGGCGAATGGCGTCGACGTGAGTCGGCTTTCCGTACGGCGCCAACCCCATGACTTTGAATTCGTCTCCGTAGCCCAGAAAACCCAGATGTTGCGTGACGGCCGAGTAGAGCACCCCGAGGGAATGGGGGAAATAGACGCGATCCTGAATTTCGAGCGTCGCGCCTCGCCCCACGCCCGACGACGTGCTCACAAAGTCGCCGAATCCGTCGATCGCACAGCACGCAGCTTCGGCAAACGGCGACACGAAGAACGCACTGGCGAGGTGTGCTCGGTGGTGCTCGATGTAGTGCACGCGCGGCAGCCGACCCACGGTCACGTTCAGCGCCTCGGCGAGCGGGCGTCGTAGATCCGACACCCTCCGTGCGTTCCTGAATCGATCCGAGACGAGGCGTGTGTCGGGACGATGTCGCAACGCGTAGTACACTTTTCGCGCGAGGTGCGCCCGGGGATTGCGACTCACGGCGACGTGCGCGACATCGGCGCCAGAAATGCCGGCGAGCGCCAGGACGCGGCCGATGCTCTCCGCGGGGAATCCGGCCCAATGCTTGACGCGTCGCACTCGCTCTTCCTCGACCGCCGCGATGAGCTGGCCGTCCCGGATCAACGCTGCCGATGCGTCACCGTGATAGGCGTTGAGCCCCAACACGTACGTCGGGGCACCCACGGTCACGCGGACCTCGTACCGCGCGCCAACGCGCCGCGATACATGGCCTCCAGCGCCGGCGCCACGGCGTCCCGCCCGTACGCGCGTGCGACGACCTCGCGACCGACCGCGGCGACACGCTGTCGCAGGGCGGTGTCTCGCAACACCTCGAGAATGGTGCGGGCGAGCGTCGCCGGGGATCGCTCGGCCACACGCCCCACACGCTGTTCGAGGACCCATGGTGCGAGCTGCACACCCGGGGTCACGACCACCGGCACGCCAGCCGCCACAGCATCTAGTACGGCGATCCCGAAGTTCTCGTCCTGAGAAGGCAGCACGAGGACGGATGCGTCGCACAGATGACGGCTCTTGTCGGCCCCGCCGATGAAGCCGAGAAATTGCACGGAGGTCGCGTCTCGAAGTACCGCACGGGCGCGGCGGTGCAGCGCGGCCGTGTAGCGCGCCGCCCCCGAACCTGCGATGCGCAGTTGGACGGTCGGACACTCGTCGACGACGTGCCTCCAACTCTCCAGTAGCACGTCCACACCCTTCTTTGGATCGAGACGTCCAAGAAACAAGACGACGGGGACCTCCGAGGCTGCCTGGACGCGCACCGCGTCAGTGGACGCCTCGTACGGCGGCGGCACGACGTAGGCGCGGTCGTCGACGTCGATGCCATGCCAGGTCGCCTCCTCGCGTTCCGCTGCGGTCGTGAAATGCAGAGCCGATGCGCACCGCAGATTGCGTGCGTCGAGCATACGAAAGTACAGACGCTTGGCGAAGGCACGCCGGTGGGTAAACGTGTAGCGCGACATTGTCCCGAACGGTCCGATGACGACGGGCCGACCTGCACCAATGCCCAGGCGCGCGGCGAGGGAGCTCGTGGGGTTCAACAGTCCATGGACATGCACGAGGTCCGCGCGCGGCAGCTCACGCGCCACCGCCCGCAGCACAGATGGCGCGCCGGACCAGGGCCCGTGTCCTGCAGCTCGCTGGCTAATGATCGTCGCGTCTGGCATACGCTCTTGCAGCCACGTCTGGTCGACGTCATCGCACCGCGGGCCTACCACGGTCGAAGCGACACCGCGGACGGCGCCAGCGGATACGTAGCCGACGAGAGCAGTGACCGGCCCACCGTAGCGGCTCGAGAGGCTTGGCATGACATGCAGCACCCTCACGGCTGCGGCGGGCGGATCGCCGGGTATGCCACGAGGCGCGCGCGCCCAAGCTCTCGCAGACGCCGCATGAGCGGCTGCCACCGGCGTAGACTCTTCCAGGCAGGAACCACCCAGACCACGACAACCATGACGAGCAGCGACCGCGCAACGTGGTTGACGGCCTCTCCGATTCCGGTTTCGGCCTGCATCGTGTACAGCATCACGTAGGGCGCCCACGCCCACCACAGTATCGAGTCCATCGCCCAGCGAGCGAACATGCCGTATAGCAGCCCGAGGCCGAGCGCAAACACAAACACGCCGATCAGGCCACCCTTTGGACCGAAATTCGCGTACATTCTCGCCAGGCGGGCTGAGGTTCATGCTCGTGCCGCGTAAGGACACGCCGGTAAAACGTGTGAAGTAGCTCCCGCCCGCCACGTACTTGTTGGGATCGATGATGCGTGGCACCAACACCGAGTGAAGCGCAGCCAGCAGCGTCTCGCCGTGTGCGTAGGGTTCGCGGGTCGGCGTCCAGTACATCGTGCGCGAGATGATCCACCCCTGGTTGGCGCGCGCGACCGAGCGCGAGAGCGATCGGCCGCTGAATGGTCCGAGTGGCTCCTCGAGCTGGTTCGTGAAGGCGTGACCCAGCGCCTCGAGGCGCTCGTCGAGCGACAGATCGGGGTTCTCGGCCAGCTGGACCCGGTAGTCGAGCTTGATCTCGTCCAGAGCCCCCATCAGGATGACCGCGACTACCGTGATCAGCACGAGCGTGCGAGCACGCCACCGCAGTACGAAGGCGAGCAGCACGAATGAATAGGTCGCCCAGAGCAGCAACTCCTGGAACGTGCCATCGCTCGTCGAAAGGATCGCTCGCAACAGGAGAACGGCGCCCAACCGCCAGCCCCACCCGTCTGCCTTGGCGAGAGTCAGGCCGAGCGCGCCAACGAAAGCGAGATACTCGACCAGCACCACGGCATACCGCAGCGACAATGGGATACCGCCACTCTGCGCGAGGCTGGCCGTCACGCCGACCGCGATCATGATATCGCACGTGCGGACGAAATCAGACGGCAGTACTGGTGTGGCGCGGGGGGGCAATCGCCGACCGATCCGCCACAGCGGCAGGTAGAGGCCGAGCGCGAAGAGCACGGTCGCCGGAACCGCGTAGCGGAAGTACTCACTGGCAGGTACCGCCATCGCGAGCGTGTAGAGCGGAGGCGGGACGTGGTAACCAGCCCATGCCGCGAGGACCCATTGTATCATCGCGATGAGCGCGATGACGCCTGGGATCCACGGCACTGCACGCGCGATGAACGCGGTATGGAGCGTGACCGCGACAGCCACCCAGACGCCCACGGCGACCCAGGGCGAATCGTGTGCGAATCCGTTGGCCGCGAGCGCTGAGACCAGCGTCGCGATCACGACGATGAACATCCAGTAATGGAGCGGGAGGAAATACACCCGGCGCATGCGCGACGCGATCCAGTTGCCGTCCGGTAGGAGAATCGTGCTGGCCGCCGCTGTGGGCAGAGGCACGTCTCGATTCACGCTCACGAGACCCGTCCAGATGCGACCGTCGCGCCCTCGACGACCCCATGCGCGGCCGCTTGAGGTGTGAATCGGGCGACATGCGTCCGGGCGGCGGCACCGAGCCCCTCCGCGGCCTCACGCCGGTCGAGGAACCACTCGATTCGGCGACGCAAATGCGTAATGTCCCGGGCCGGATAGCTAAAGCCAGTTTCACCCTCGCGAATTAGATCCGGTGTACAACCCGCTGCGTCCGAGACGATTGCCGGTCGGCCGCAGGCCATCGCCTCATTGACGACCAGTCCCCATGTCTCCCGGCCGGAGCCCGACGGTAGCACGAGCACGTCCGCCACCGTGTAGGCATCGGCGATGGCCGATTGATTCAGAAAACCCACGCACGTCACCGGCACGCCGAGGCGGCGAGCGCTCGCCAAGCACTCGCCGCGGAGTGGCCCGTCGCCGACGTAGAGGACGTGGAGGCCCCGCAGGCGTCGGGCCGCCCTGAGGAGATCCAGGGGGCGCTTCATCGGGACGAGCTTCCCCACGAACAAGAGTACCAACGCGCCGGGTGCGATACCCCAGGAGCCGCGGCGCACGTCACGGTGCGGAAGTGCAGTCGCGGCGCGCTGTGCGAACAAGGCGTTGTCGACGAAGTGAGGCGAGCGCACAATGCGTGTCGCGCCGTAGTAGCGCAGGTAGGCCTCGTTGCGCTCGCCCACGCTGAGGCAGACGGCGAACTGGCGGAGGAGCCGTCCGTACACGAGCCGCTTCAGAAGCCGCTTGGGGATTGCGTCGCTCAGCAGCTGCGAATCCCCCCGGACCATAACCGGCACCCGGTGGCTGTGACATGCGCGCAACGCTTGCCAATCCGAGCGTACGCGCCATCCCTGCAGCAGGACAGCGTCGAGGTTCTCCCTCGCGATGATGTCGGCGATCTCGGGGGTATCATAGTCGGCGTAGGCATCCCGGAACGGCCTGCCCGTGCCGGCGCGGCGCGCGTCAGCCTCGTTGCGCAACCATACGGAGCGATAGCCAGCCAACAGGTCGTCGTCCCAGGAGAATGCAATGCCGAAACCGATCCCCTGCTCAACCGGCGTGGGCCGATGCGCGAAATACACCGTCAGCTCGACGTTCGGCATTGCGGCCAGTGCACGGTACAGCGGCGCTTGATATTGGATCGGGTGAGTGGCGAGCGCCGCGAGTCGCAGGACCGGCTGCGCTCGCGGTTGTGACTGCACCGGCGAGGGTCGGTCGGACTCTGTCGACACGTTCGCCGGCATTGGAAGGGGCCGCCGAGCTACGCTGTCGCGGTGGACACGTCGACCGCGGCTCGGGAGGCCGTGTCGGCGGCTCCGGCGGTTCTCCCGCGGGCCCGCGCCTCGGACGTGCATCGCAGGCCGTCGCGCAGGCGAACCTGTGGCTGCCACCCCAGACGGACCCGGATCTTCTCAGGGTTGAGGGCGCGCCTCCGGATGTTGTCGATGTCGCGGCGATCGACGTGCTCGATCCGTACCTGATTACCGGTCAGCGCGCGAATCTCCTGCGCGAGCGCGTTCACGGAGGTCTCCACGCCCGTGCCGATGTTGAACACGTCCCCGACCGCCTGTGGTGCGGCGGTTGCCCGCAACGTGCCCTCGACGGCGTCATCCACGTACGTGTAGTCCCGCGTCTGCTCACCATCCCCGTGGACGGTGAGCGGCAGACCCGCATCGGCCGCGTCGAAGAACTTGCCGATCACACCACAATACGGGTTATGAGTGGTTTGGCCAGGCCCGTACACGTTCGAATACCGCACGCATGCCGTGGGTACGCCATACGCCATGTAGTACAGCGTCGTGTAGTGCTCGCCGAGCAACTTCGTCGCCGCGTAGTGATTCAGAATGTTCGGCGGATCCAGCTCGTCGGCCGGAATGTGCCGGCAGTTGCCGTAGATCGACGTCGAGGATGCGTACAGGAACCGCCTGAAGCCTGCGGGCTGTTCCCGGCGCAGGAATTCTAGCAACCGCAGCGTACTGTGCCCGTTCACTGAAAGATCCGAATCCGGATCGTCGGCGCAGGTGAGGATGGTGCGACACGCCAGGTGCAGGATCCACGGGTGTGATCGAAGGAGCGGATCGACGATCGTGGCATCGCGGACATCCCCGATGATGACGTTGAGCTCAGGAAGGTGCGCGACGGCCGCCGGCGAGGAGTTCGAGAGGTCATCGAGTGCCGTCACCCGACATCCCAGATCGCGCACGAGATGGGTGCACGTCCGCGCGCCGATGAATCCGAGCCCACCAGTCACGAGGACGCGGGCTCCGCGCAACTCGGCAAAGACGTCGCGCGTCATGCAGCGGCCCCCCGCTCCTCGGCGACGCGGTCGAGCAACGTGGCCAACTCGCCCGTCATGTGCTTGGCACTCCGGCGCGCCAGGTCGGGATCGCCGGCAATATCGCAGGTCACGACAGGAATTTGCTGGTCAAGGATGTCAACGAGTACCCGCGCGATAGCGGACACCGCCGCACTAGGAGACGGCGCAGGTGTGCCACCGTAACACACCAGCCCCCGGGCATTGAGCCGCCGCAGGAGTGCGGCGGGCTCCGTATCGGCGCGGAGCACCGCCAGGACAGGACGTCGCGCTGATAGGACTGGCATGAGCTTGGAGGCAGCATAATACGACGTCGTATCACCCAGCACGATGTTTACGTCCGCTCTGGCCATGAGCGTCAGCGCTTCCCCGTAGGGGACCCGGAGCGGTTCCTCCACCACACATCCCTCGAGGCCGCGCTCTCGGACGAGCGCCTCAGCCCGCGGGGCAGCGTGCGCCGCTGTCGCATACGTCGTCCCGCGAAGCGCGAGTCGGAGTCGGCTGCCGCGGTCACTCCCGTCGCGACGGACCTCTGCCAGGGCGTCGAGCAACGCAGCCAGCACCGGCATTTGCGCGTCCGAGATGGCACCGACGTAGACCAGCTGCACAACGTCGCCCCCGGCCCCCCCCGGCCGGGGCGCGTCCCCCGGCCGCTCCGCAGTCAACACCCAGTCGGTAGGTTCGAAGCCGTATGGTGCCGCCGCCGAGGGCGCCGCGCGGATGGCGGCGCACCGTGCCTGCACGTCCGCCACGATCTGCGGCGCCACGGCGAAGAGGCCGCTCACCCCTCGCAAAGCGAGCGCTTCCGTGTGGCGCGCAAGCCACGCCGCAAGGCGGCTCTTCAGCGTACCCGTCTGCTCGACACGCCACGGATCGACATAGTCCACCACGACGGGGGCCTTCCCGGCCCATGCGATGAGCGGCGCGAGCCACAATCCGTACCACGGCGGGACGATGAGCACGACGACCGTCCCCTTGGCTTCACGGGCGACGCGCACCGTACGCCACGCGAGACCGAGGAGCGCACGCAGCGACAGATCGCCGATGCCAAACGGGCGCGTCAGCCGCGCCGGCAATGCACGAACGACCTCTGTCCGAATACCCGAGGGCAGCGTGCCTTCGAGAGCCAGGTCCCGAGGCTCCTCGCGGTCCTGTGCGTCGACGGTCACGACGATCGGCGTCCATCCAAACGATGGAAGGTGTCGGACGAAAAGTCGGGCGCGGTGCGCGGGCGGAAGTCCCGATGGCGGGTAGAAGGGGGCGACTAGCAGGCATTGGCGCCCCGCAGACTGGTCATGCATGGGCAGCCGCCCTCGATAGCTCGGATCGAGCCGGCGCCTGCGGCGCAATCGCGGCCGATACGGTCGTGAGCAGTTGCGGCCGATACCGCTCCCAACTGTACGTCTCGCCCCCAGCATCCCATGCCGCGCGTTGAGCGGCGAGGAGCGTGTCGGGCGCCAGGAGACCTTCCAATGCCGCCGTCAACGCTCGCACGTCGCCAGACGGATACAGGGTCCCGTACCTCGCTCCGGGAGGCATCACGGATCGATGCCCAGGCGTGTCGGCAGCGACGCACGCGAGCCCTGCCTGCAGGTAGTAGAAGAACTTGTTGGCCACGGTCAACGACCGATTGAGGCAGTCGTTGCCATCGAGCGAGAGACCGATCTGATGCTGCGCAATCGTCGAGACGATGCGATCCGCAGCAACCGGCGGATGCACAACCACCGCGCGCCGCGCCAAGAGAGAGCTCAGGTGCCTCTGCACCCAGCGGTCCGTGCCCGACGCGATCCGGCCATAGATGTGGAGGTTTGCGCGCGGCGCGAGCTGCGCCATCGCCGACAAGCCATCCTCCAGTCCGCGGCCAGGGCCGATCGTGGCGGACACCCATGCCACCTCGACCGGCGACGGGCTCGGTCGGTCGCCGGGCGCGGCAACGCCCGCCCTCTCCGATGCGGGGAAGCAGTTGGGCCAGACATCCACCCGGCGGAGTCGGTACGTGGTCGACAGATAGTCGGCCATGGGTGTCGACGTAGATGACACGTAAGCCGCGCCGGGCAGGAATCGCCGCTCCAGACTGCCGATGAGCGTGCGCCGCCAGCGCGCACGTCCGCCGTCCGCCGCCTCCTCGGCGAGCAGGTCCTCACAATCGAACGCGTACGGCACGCGTCGGTGCGCAGCAGCGGCCGCAGCGACCGCGAGCACCGGCTGCGTGTGGGCGACATACAAGTCTACCGGCTGCGCCTTCGCCCACCGCAACAGCTCGGCGTCCGCGGCGCAATAGGCTGCACGGGCGACGGGTGCGCTCTGCAGGCCGGCACGCCACGCGAGCTCGGCGCCTCGCTGCCGAATTCGCGTCGCAAGCCAGCGCGCGGGCTCGCGCCGTCGACCGACATCGATTCGACGCCAGCGCCACACCCGGCCCGCCAGCACCGCATCGTCTCGCTCGACGTCGCCATCGGCGCGGTATCCGACCACGACGTCGTGCCCCGCATCAGCGAGTGTGTCTGCTTCCTTTCGAACGCGCGGGTTGACCCAGATGTGCGCAGGAGACAGCAAACAGATCATCGACATCGGCAAGGACCGCTCACTGCACGCGCAGCAGCATGTGAAACCCGATGCCGGGGAGCGGAGTGCGGCGGTCAGCCACGGTAGCCCTCGTTCGCAGCGCGCCGGAGCACCGTCGCCATCTCCCGTGCAGTCGCCCGACGCTCGAACTGCGCCAGGAACGCGTCGTTGGGGGTCACTAGCTGCGCCTCGGGAGTAGCGGAGGCAATCCGTCCGATTTGGGTGGCGATGGCGTCCGCATCTTCGGGGTCAGCGAGGAGTCCGAGGCCCGAGCGCTCGACGATATCTCGCATCGCACCATCCGTCAGCACGCCGAGAATCGGCCGACGTAGCCCGAAATACTCGGCCACCTTCCCCGCGATGCTGTAGTCCCGGCCTCCGATCACCCGCGCGGACGTCAGGAGCACCGCCGCTGCGGTCCGCTGCAGCTCAATGGATCGTCCGTGGGACACGGGGCCGTGTATCACCGCGAATTCGGTTGTCCCAGTCTCGTCCAGCATCCCCGGCAGCCAGTCCGGCACGGACCCCGCGAACTCGATCCGCACTCGGTTGGCGAGCTCGGGACAACGCTCGGCGAACCGTCTCAGGCCGCGGAGGAAATAATACGGCGACCGAAAGCGCCAGTCTTCGCGCCTGGGCGAATAGAAGAGCCACTGCTGCGGCGGGCGACGCCACGTGGAGCGAAGCGCCGCCTCATTGGCGCGGGGGGCGTAATAGAAGCTCCCCACGTACACGATCCGGCGCGGGGAGGGGCCGTGCCCATTCTGGCGGGCAACTGCAGGGGCCGGGCCGGCGCCAGGCGTCGCGAGTGCCTGTCGATCGAATCCATTGTAGACCGTCACGAGCCGATGAGGATCGACACCTCTCACGGTGCGGGTCCAGTCGTCGCGCGTGACGTGAGACGTGGCGACCGACGCGTTTGCCTCGCGCAGCAGTCGATGCTCCTGGAAGCGGGCGTAACGATAATGAGCGTAAGAAGGAAACGGCGCCGCGCACCACAAGCTCCACGGGTCACGCCAGTCGATCACCCAGGGGAGCCGATGTCGCCGCGCTAGTGTGCGCGCCAGCACCGCAACGCCGAATGGAGGAGCCGTCGCGAGGATGACGTGCGGCGCGCGCGCTCTGACGATGCGCTCCACACCAGCGATCAAGGACGCACGCCAGAATACGGCGACGGGGTCGCCCAAGTAGAGGTACTGTGCGATCCGAAACCCAAGTTTGCTCGCCGTCAGCCGCCAATACCACCCGGGGAACCCACTCGACGTGCGACACACGCCCTGGCTCGGCACTCGTGCCGTCAACGCCTCGTCGAGTCGGCCGCCCGCCCACTCGCGATAGTCGCCCTCGCGCACGGTAACGATGTCCAGCTCCACACCTTCATCCGGCAGCGTTTCCGCGAGACCAAGCGCGCGGAAGACCCCGCCATTTGCGACTGGCGGAAACTCGAACGTCAGGAGGAGCGCCCGCAATGGCGTCTCCCGTGGCGATCCGCCGACGGGTTGCGTCACGGTGCCAGGAGCGCGAGCAGGTCGAGCGTGAATTTCACCGCGTGCGTCGGGTACCCATACGGATCGTAGTCGCCCCACGGCGGAGATGATCCTTGCACGCCGCCCGAGATATCCGGCCAGCTATCGGTAAGCCGCACCGTCCGTCGCAAGTCATCTGCCATCTGGTCGGCCGCTTCGCGGTAGCGCCGCTCGCCCGTTTGCCGATGCAGGAGGCACCAGGCCGCGGCGACTTGCGCATCGCCGGTCAGACAACGCCAGCGGATACGACTCCGCCAGTCCGGATCGAATCGCCCCGGCAGCCGTCCCCTGCGCTGGTAGATCGTCAAGAGGCGGTCCGCGGCTCGCGCTGCCGCACGGCCATATCGGGGCTCCTCGAGGAGGGCAGCCCCTTGGAGTAGCCCCTCGATGACGTAGCCGATCGTGTGCGTCGTTGGAGATTCCGTTGGCGTGAATCCCGCCTGTTGGAACCAGCCAGACTGCGTCTGACGCGCGATGACCCAATCGAGCCCACGACGCGCGGAATCGGCGAACCGAGAGTCGCCGGTGGCTGCGGCAAGGCGGGCCAGCTGGGCGGCAACCCGCGCGTAGTACGTGTGGGGAATCCCGTTGAAAGCACACCGGACCCAACTCCCGTCTGCCTCTTGCTCGCTCAGGAGCCACGCGCCAGCCTCGCGCGCGAGAGCGAGCCACTCGCCGTCGACGGTGGACGGGATGTCGGCTTGGGCCAACGCGCACCATCCCTCGATGACCTGCGCCGTGTTGAAGACGCTCGGCAACGTATTGCCTGCGAACCACTGTTTGCGACAGATCGCGCCACCCGGGAGCCGCGTCTGCGCGAGCCACGCACCGGCCCGCCGCGCACGGTCCAACAACTGCCCGTTGCGATGGATCGTCCCATAGTGCAGGAGTGTCGGTACGAGGTACCCGGTGACCTCCGGATACGCCGCCGCCCATCCGTGGACGACGTGATAGCCCGCCGCCGCGCCCCCCTCGACACCGGCCACAAAGGCACGGTCCAGCCATTGCAGCATCGCGGCTACCCAGATCTCTCGACTCGCTGGCGCGCTGCGCGCGGCGATATATGTGGCTAATCGCCCTCGACCAAGGACTTCCGTCAGAACCGACACGCTAAACCGTAGGCGATTGCCCGCCTGCCCCGCCTGACGGCGCAGCCGATTCAACGGCTCTTCCTGCCCTACCGATGTCTCCGGACCGGCTGTCGCCGCGAGCGCGTCGAGCTCGCCCGCGAACGCGAGCGCACGGTCCGTCCAACTGAAATCACGCCGCGCCCGCTCACGACCCCGACGGCCCAGAGCGGCCGCCCGCTCGGGGTCAGACAACAGCGCGCGCATTGCGGCGGCCACGTTCGCGACATCGCCGGTGTCGACGAGGAGACCCGTGACGCCATCCGCCACCGCCTCGGGCACGCCTCCGTTGTTTCCGCCAATCACGGCTTTCCCGTACAAACCCGCTTCGAGAAAGACGATCCCGAAGCCTTCGACATCCTCTGCTTCCGCGCGGTTCGGTAGCAGGAAGAACTCGCAGTCGGCAAACAACGCGACCTTGGTCGCGTCGTCGATCGCGCCGACGAAGAGCACGCGATCGCTAACGCCGCGGGCCCGAGCAAGTTCCACGAGTGACATCTGCTCGGGACCACTGCCGCCCACGACGTACCGCAATTCCGGGAACTCGCCGGCGACGGCGGCAAAGGCTTCGACACCAAGATCGATGCCCTTGCGCCGGCGCAGGTACGACAGGGAAAAGATGAATGGCCGGTCGCCGACGCCGAGCCGGTCACGCACCGTTCGCCGTTGTAGAAGCGTGACCGCCACATCGGTGAGCGTGGCGACACCCGGACGCAGCAAGGACTGACGAGTCAATGGCACGCCTAACTGACTGAGCTTGTCGCGTGTATCTCGGCTGTTTGCAAACCAGTGCGCGGCCCCCAACGCCAATTCGGTCCGATGCCTGGCCGATCGCCCCGAGAGGCGTTCGACGAGCTCCAGACCGTGGCCGATCGCCGAGTAGGATATCCCGAGATCACGACACGCCCGACACCATGGAAAGGTGACCGGGCTCAGTCGGCCAATCACGTAGGAGGACCCAGGTTGCTGTGCGTCAATCGCCGCGACGATGTCACGCACACGCCGCGGTCGACCGGCCCGCCAGACCAGAGTATTCAACCGACGCAGCACGGCAATACCATCGCCCCTGCGGTGGTGCTGTGCGCGAAACCAGCGGACCTCGCGGTACTGGAACGGCATCGTCGGGTTGTACGCGCTCGCGCCCGGGACACTCGTCACGATGAGGACCTCGTGGAGCGCCGAAGTCGCGAGGGCCAACTGGTGCAGATACTCCGCGATGCCGCCGAGCGCTGGCTTCGAATCCTCCGTGAGGATGACAATGCGGCGCCGTCGCGGCGACGCCTGTGACCGCGCTGGAGCGAGCGGCTCGGGCGACGAGACAGCCGTCATCCGCCGTCCAGACCGAGTGGATACCACGCCGCCACACGTCGCAGCTGCTGCACGAAGGGCGGCCGACGATCAGTCGGTACGAGCGTGCGGTCGACCGTCTCCGCGGCCTCGACCGGTGCGACGTCGCGGCCAGGGACCAGCGCATCACGAAAGGTGCACAGCAGGTCGTACTTCGTCACGCACTCGGACCCGGGCTGGCTCACTTTGGGGACCATCCCACCACGGATGTACTCCTCGGCGTACGCCAGCGCCAACGTCGCCCACTCGAGCGTCGTGATGCCGTTCCACCGATGGTTCACGTAGCCGGGCGTGGGCTCGTTCGAAGGTTGTCGGAGAAACCACGCGAGCAGCCCACGACCGTCGCCGCGGTCGGGACCTACGACCGACACCCGCAAGACGGTCACGTGCGCCAAGCGCGAGACGCCCTCGCCCAGAAGCTTCGAGAAACCGTACGGGTCGACCGCATCCATCTCGTCATCTACGCGGTAGTTGCCGCGCGTGCCGGCAAACACGCAGTCCGTGCTCGCGTGGATCAGGTATTGGGTGGGCAGCATGCGCATCGCGAGCTGCACGGGGAAAACCGCGTTAGCCAGATACAGCGCCGCTCGTTCGTCCGTGCGTTGCTTCGTGAGCCCGAGGCAGTTCACCACCACCGGCGTCCCCGACTCGCGCACATGCTCGATGAGAGGATCCCGCGCCGCGGCCGTATAGCGCAAGGGGCTCGTGACCACCTCCCAGCCCGCTTCTTCGGCGTAGCGGCACACGACGTGTCCCAGCATCCCGCGATGCCCGAGCACGAAGAGGCGGCGTTCCGCGGGCCCATGGTCAGATGTAGTACTCGACGAGCCCAACGCGATCGAGCAGTGCGCCGATCTCCGCTGGATCACTCAGGCGCGTCGCGTTGGCAGAGGTGTATTCGTACCCCACCGGGTACGGGGTGGTCTGCGCCGGGACCCGGTACTCGGGATAGATCGTGAAGTAGTCGTCGGCCTCGAGGGCGCGCTGAATCTCGTACTCGTTGACGAGCACCTCGTCGACCTTCTCACCGGGGCGAATCCCGATCGTCCGCACCGGGACCTCGACGCCGCCCGCGTACTTCGCGATCAACGCGCGCGCCAGATCGACTCATCGTCGCCGCCGGCGCTTTGCGGACGAAGATCTCGCCACCGTCGGCACACGTCATGGCGTGGACGACGAGATCGACGGATTCGTCGAGCGTCATCAGAAACCGCGTCATGTGCCCGACGGTGAGCGTGATCGGGCCGCCGGCCTCGATCTGCTTCCGGAACAGGGGAATCACCGAGCCGCGACTTCCCATGACGTTGCCGTAGCGCACGCAGCAGAAGCGCGTGTCGAGCGCCGTCTGATTCTTGGCGCACACGATCTTCTCCATCATCGCCTTCGACATGCCCATGGCGTTGACCGGCTTGACCGCCTTGTCTGTACTGAGTGCCACGACGGTGCGCACGCCGGCCCGCAGCGCCGCCTCGCACACGTTGTGCGAGCCCACCGTGTTGGTCTGGAACGCCTCGTACGGATACGCCTCGCACGACGGCACCTGCTTGAGCGCGGCCGCATGAAACACGAGATCGACGCCGCGCATCACGCTCTCGCAACCGGTTCGGGTCCCGTACGTCGCCGATGATGTAGTCGAAGTCAGGGAATCGCTGCTGCATTTCCCACTGCTTCTTCTCGTCGCGGCTGTAGATGATGATGCGCCGCGGGTCCGAGCGACGCTCAGATGCGTCGCCACGCGGTTCCCGAAGGACCCCGTGCCGCCGGTGATGAGGATCGTCTGATCCGCGATGTCCTTGGTCATCTCCAGGTGTCATACGCAAGCCGGCGAACCAGCACGGCCGACTGAAACAGCCGCGGTCCGCTGAGGCGCGCCATGCGCGCCGTCGACGGATGCCGTCAACGCCCTGCCGATCTGAGCAGCCGACAGGACGGGTCGCGGCGCACGCGCGCGTCCCAGGAAGGCGCGTCCGGCCCGCGCGAGACTGGCCCACATACCTGCCGCACTCGTCCGGTCACCCCGCCACCAGCACCGCACCGCACGAATTGGCAACAAGCCCAGGAAGGCGACCGCCGCCGGCCAGCCGCTTACGTTCTTCATGGTGCACAATGCCTCGTTACGCACGAGGAGTCGCTGCATCCGGGCTTCGCGCTCGGGAGTCCACAGCGTGGCGCCGATTCGATGGTAGATGATGCTTCGAGGCTCATAGATGGTGCTCCAACCACGCATCCAAGCGCGATAGGAGAGATCTACATCTTCGAAGTACGCCGGTCGGTACAGCGGGTCGAACCCTCCAAGCGCCGCAAAGAACTGCCGTCGAAATGCAGCGCACCCGCCACCCGCGTAGAGGGTGAAGGTCGGCTCTCGTGGCTGAGGCGCCCACCATTGATACAACCATCCGCGGCGGACTTTCATGAGGCGTTGGCCCGTCGTGTTTCGCGTACCATCCCAATCCAGCACGTTTGCCGTAGCCGCGAAGACGCTCGGGTCGGCAAAATGTTGTAAAAGTGGGACGAGGAAGCCCGGGTCGACGCGCATGTCATTGTTCAAGATGACCACGACATTCTTCGCGACGTGCTGCGACGACCGGATTGAGGGAGAACAGGTAGTCGTTGTGCTGTGCGACAACCACCTCGACATTGGGGAACTGCGTTCGTGTCCACTCGACGTCCGGCTCCGTGCTGCGGTTGTCGACCAGGACGAGGGCGACTGACCCGGGCATCGCCGCAGTTGCTGCGCGAAGGGATGGCAGCAGGTCGCGCAAGTGTGGAATCCCGTTCCAGTTGAGAACGAGAATGGCACAGCTCGGCAGTCCTGTCGGGGTCATTGGGTCGCGGTCATTGATGGATTGCTGTGGGCGCTTGCGCGGGGAACGAGATCGAGACCGCGTGCTGCCGATCAGCCAACTCCTCGACAAATGCGGCGACCGGTCTGAATCGCTCCCGAAAATCCAGATTCGCCGTGAAGTAGCGTTGGCCATTGAGCCCCAGCCGCTCCCGGGCAGCATACGCCCGGGTGATCGCGGGACGCACTTGATCGACGCTGCGAACCAAGACCCCGCACCCTTCCCGCTCGACCCATGCGAAACACGGCAGGTCGGACACTACCACCGGGATCCCGTTCTTCAGGTACTGACACAACTTCCCCGAGGCAGTCCCCATGAGACGGTCGTTCTCTTTCGCGGAATCGTAAAGCGCCAGCCCGACGTCCGCGGATGACACCACGTAATCCAGCAATGCACTCGGTACCGGCGTCGGCGCGTAGTGCACACCCCCGCGGGGAGTCAGGTCACGGAGCTGCGAGCCGAGGCGACCCTGACATACGAGCAAGGGAGCATTCGGACTGTTCCCACGACTCGGCCTCGTCGACCAAATCGCGCAAGGGCTTCCAGCCCATGCCTCCCGCGTGAAGCGCGACGGGGCGCCCGATCGGCAGACTCAATGTATCGCGGTAGTAGTGACTGTCGAGCCGGCGGGCTGGCCCCGTTGGAGCGTTCGGCACGACGAAGACCGGGTGGTCTGCAGCGAGGCCGTTCACGGCACGCAAGTATTCCCCCCGCTCCGCGGACAGCGCGATCGTAAATGCGCATTGCCGGTGAGCCGCCCGCTCGCGCGCCTTCCACTTGTGGTGGGAGGGACTCGTGAGTTCTGAATCGACGATGATCTCATCAGAGATGTAGCCGACAGGCGTGCCTGTAAGACGGGCCGCGCGCGTTGCCCAGTAGAGGGCCCAGGTTGGTGCCGTCAGCATGAGTGTGTACCGCGGTCGCCGCTGCACCAGCGCCGCCATCAAGCGCAGCGCACCCGTCCGCGACATCGAGGTTGGCCGCAAGCGAACGTTGGCGCCGTCGAATGTCGGAGCCAGGTGCTGTGCCGTCACCCCAATGTACAGGTCGACGTCCCACCCAGCCAACGCGAAGTACCGCATGGGTTCGCGAAAGCACGCCAAGGCGTCGCAGTAGGCGTGATGAACGACAAACGCCACCGCCGGTGCCGGACGACTCATGCGCCGACCTCTTCGCCACACCCGACTCCCTGCGGGCTGACGATGGACCAGGCGCCGACAAGTGCCATCGGCCCCGTCCCGGCACCAGTGGCGACCGGGAGGCCGTCCCGCACATCGATCTGTTGGACATCAAAGGAAGCTGCCGGTGCGACGAAGTCGAAAATCTGCTCGCCCGATACGACGGCGCAGGAGACGCCGTACATCCCCGGCTTGAGCCGTGCGTCGGGTATGCACAGCTCGACGGCATAACGCTCCCCGCGTGTCACGCCCGTGGCGATCCCAGAGTCCGCGCTGTTGAAGGTCGCGATCCGATTACCGGTGACGTCGTCGATCCCGATGCCCACGCCCACGTGGGCTCGATTCGCGAGTGATACGAACTCGACGCGGAGCCGAATAGGCTCGCCGAACCGGAACCCCTCTGCACGCTCTGGCATGAACTCGACCGCGGATAGACGGACCAACTCGCCCCACTCCGCCATGCGTCGCCGCACAGTCGACAGATTTCGGCGTCGCTCGGCACCTTCCACCCCTTCGGCCAGGTACCGCCGCGCGCATTCGAGCGCGGTCCCGTCGTACGTCAGGCGCCCGCCACGAAGCAGCAAGCCTCGGGAGCAGAGGCGGGTGACCGCCGCCATGTTGTGGCTGACGAAGAGCACGGTCCGCCCACCCCGGCCGATCTCCTCCATCTTGCCGAGGCATTTCTGTTGAAATGCGACATCGCCTACCGCCAGCACCTCATCGACGATGAGAACGTCGGGGTCGACGTGCGCTGCCACCGCAAAGGCGAGGCGAACGTACATCCCCGAGGAGTAGCGCTTCACGGGGGTATCGAGAAACGTCTCGACTTCCGCGAATTCAACGATCGACTCAAAATTGCGATCGACCTCGCGACGGCGCATACCGAGCAGCGACGCGTTGAGGTAAACGTTCTCGCGCCCCGTCAACTCGGGGTGAAAGCCGGTGCCGACTTCGAGAAGGCTCGCCACCCTTCCTCGGACCGCGATCGTGCCGAGCGTCGGCTCGGTGATCCGGCTGAGCATCTTGAGTACCGTGCTCTTTCCCGCCCCATTCCGCCCGACGATCGCCACGCGTTCACCAGGTGCCACTCGAAACGATAAGTCGTCGACTGCCCGAAACAGCTGGCGCGGTGAGCTGGCCCGATGGCCCATCCGTCTCGCCGTGTGCCTGAGGACGCGCAACGGGCCACCGGCGGCGGACAAGATGGCCTCCCTGAGGGTGCGATAACCGGCCTCCCCCTCACCGAGCACATAGTCCTTTGTTAGGTGCTCGACCGAGATCGCGGGTGCGTTCCCGTCGTGCATGCCGTCAGACAACATCGACAAAGCGCCGCTCCGTGCGAGCGAAGTACAGCGCCGCGACGAGAAGGCACGCGCAGCTGCTCGCGGCACTCGTGCCCAGGGCGGCCCAGTTCACCGGTCGCCCGACCGCCAGGTGCCTGAACGCCTCGACGATGCCCGTCATCGGGTTCGCCCAGAGCAGCCAGCGCCATCGCGCCGGCACAAGGGAGGCGGGATACACGATCGGTGACGCGTACATCCACATCTGTACGCCAAACGGCACGACGTAGCGAAAATCTCGATACGTCACTGTCAATGCGGCGAGCATCGTGCCGGCGCCAACCGCGATGAGGATTGCGAGCGTGGCTACGGCGGGGATGAATACGATCGACGGGGTCAGTGGCACGTGATACCAGAGCAACAGCCCGATCAACAGCACGACTCCGACGGCGAGATCGACGAGCCCGGCACCGACCGCGCCGAGCGGGATGATCAGGCGCGGAAAGTACACCTTGGTGATGAGGTTCGCGTTGTTGACTAGACTCGCTCCGGCGGTTGTCACTGCGTTGGCCACGAATGTCCAAGGCAGCAGCGCGGCGAACACAAAAACCGGATACGGCACCCCCTCCGAAGGCAGGTGCGCGAGACGGCCGAACACCAGCGTGAACAACACCATGTACATCGCCGGCTGCAACACCGCCCAGAGGGCACCGAGTACTGTCTGCTTGTATCGGACCTTGACGTCGCGCCAAATCAGGAAATAGAGCAGCTCGCGAAACTCCCACAGCTCGGCGAGATCCAGCAGGCGCCATCCCCGCTGGGCACGAAAGACCCGGACCGGCGGCGCTGTCTCGTCACGAGCGACGTGCCCAACTGGAACGGCCCCAATGGCGGCGGACATCAGGCCGCCGGGATGGCTGGCCCCGAACCGCTCGGCACGCGGTCACGCCCGCGGCGCCGTGCGTTGGCGGCACGCCCGGTCCCCTGACCCTGAAAGAAGTCTGCAGCACTCCCGAGGTCTGGCTCGCCGACTGGCCACAAGGACAACAGCCGGGTTTCGACCTGCCGTCGTAGCTCACCTGCAATCGCGTGAAAGTGCGGGAGGGGAGCATCGATCGTCTCGGGCAGCTGCCAGATCAGAAACGATCCCATCGGAGCGCCACGCTCGTCGAACAGCGGCAGCGTGACGTGCCACCAACCCGCGTCGAGTGCACTCGGATCGGCGGCATACCAGCTCCAGACTGCGACGTCGGGATCATCGATCGCGAACGTCGACGCGACGTCGGGGATCCGCTCTCGTCTCGCATCCAGAAACGACATGGTCAGCCGAACCTCCGCTCGTGGACACCCATCGACGGCGAAGATCTCCGCCAACGAGTCGAACACGGCGGTCAGGTCATCCATCTCCGACAGACGCGCGCTGGCCTCCCGGACTCGCACGCCGCGCTCGATCGTGCGACGCTGCTGTACCCCGCGACGCAGGAGCCGCGCCGCCTCCTCGAACTCGTAGATCCGGAGGCGCTGCACCAGGAACCCGACGCCGATCCCGATCGTGACGAGCACCAGCGCGACGTGTCCTCCGTCGTTCACCAGCAGCATGCCGCCAAGCGCCAGCAGGGCACACATCGCGTAGAGCGCCAGCACGACCGCGCGCGGCGAATATCCGCGACCCAGCAGCCGATGGTGGATGTGCCCGCGATCAGCACTGAAGATCGGCTGGCGCCGGAGGAAGCGGCGCGTGACCGCGATGAGCGTGTCGAGCACGGGGAGCCCCAACGACACGACGGGAATCGCGACCGCGACGACCGTCGGAGATTTCTGCGCACTGAGCACGCCGATCCCCGCCAACATGAATCCGAGGAACAGACTCCCCGAATCGCCCAGAAAGATCGTCGCGGGATAGAAATTGTAGTAGAGGAAACCGAGCGTCGCGCCGGCCATCGTCAAGGTCGCGAGCGCAGCACCGTAGCGCGCGTTCGCAATCGCCACGACAAACATCGTCGTCAGGGCGAAGAGCGCGGCGCCAGCCGCCAACCCATCCAGCCCGTCGATCAGGTTGAACGCGTTCGTGATGCCCACGAACCAGATCACCGTGAACAGCAGCCCCGCCCAGAAACCGAGGTTCACGACCCGCACGAACGGCAGCGACAACGTCGTCATGCGGACGCCCGCAGCGAACACCAGGACGGCAATGACGATCTGCGTCAGGAACTTCCAGCGCGCGCGCAGCTGGCGGAGGTCGTCGTACAATCCGACCAGATGGATCGCGAGACCCCCGGCGAAGACGACCAGGAGGCCCCGGGTATTGGTCGTCATCTCGCGCGGCCCAAACAGGAGCAGCGTGACCACGCAGGTAAAGGCGACGGCGAGCACGATCCCGACCCCACCCACCCGGGGGACATCGTGCGCGTGCACCTTGCGGGCATCACTTCGGTCGAACAGCTGCGCGCGTCGAGCACGGTTGCGCACAAAGAACGTGAACGTCAGCGACGAGACGGCGGCGAGCACGAAGGCCACGGCGTACACCAGGAGCGACGGCGGGCGCCCGCCGCCGCCCAGCGCGCCCACGATCAGGGACACCTCCGCCGAGCCAGCCTGATTCATCCCGCCGCCTCTGTGCCGGTCGGTGCCTGGGCTGATGGCGCCACGTCCGCACCCGAATGACGCAACCGCCCGAGCAGGGCGTCGCCAGCGCGTGCCCACACCACGACCGCCGCACCTTCGCTCCCGACCGACACCACCTCAGCATCCCGATAGAGCTCGGCGAGCCACCGCCCCGCGTCAGCCGCCAGCCGAATCCGCACGAGCGGCCGCAACGTCTGTCGTGAGGCCGCGAGGAGCACGCGCAGCGGCTCCAGACCGCCCTCCGTGGCGGCCGAAACGAACACGGACCCGGGCATCAGATTACCGACGCGCGCGCGGAGCGCGTCAGCTTCCGGACCCGGCACCGCATCCATCTTGTTGAAGACATGGCAGAGCGGAGTCGCCCCTGCACCGATGTCGGCCAACACATCTTCGACCACGACGCGCTGCTCCTCCCACTGTGGGTTGCTCGCATCGATCACGTGCAACAACAGGTCGGCCTGCGTGACCTCCTCCAACGTCGCCCTGAATGACGCGACGAGATGATGGGGAAGCTTCCGGATGAACCCGACCGTGTCCGTGAGCAAGACTCGTGGGCCCCCTCCTCCGCCGCTCCCGACCTCCACCTCGCGCGTCAGCGGATCGAGCGTGGCGAACAATCGGTTCTCGACAACCACTTCTGCCGCACCCGATAGTCCGCGGAGGATGGACGATTTACCGGCGTTCGTGTATCCAACGAGTGCCGCACGAAACGAGCTCATCCGTGACTGACGCTGCACGGCGCGGGAGCGCGCGACTTCGTCCAGTCGGTCATGCAAGACTTTGATGCGCTGGCTGATCAACCGCCGATCGGTCTCGAGCTGCGTCTCGCCCGGTCCCCGCATGCCGATGCCGCCTCGCACGCGCTCCAAGTGCGCCCACATTCGACGCAATCGTGGCAGCATGTACTCGAGCTGTGCGAGCTCCACTTGCAGCTTCGCCTCGCTCGTCCGCGCTCGCGTGGCAAAGATGTCAAGGATGAGCTCGGTTCGATCAATGACGCGCAAGCCCGTGGCGTCTTCGATGTTCTTGCCCTGCGCCGGGGTCAGCTCTTCGTCGAAGATGATCAGCGACGCCTGTGACGTCTCGATTCGCGTCCGCAGCTCGTCGATCTTCCCCTTCCCCAGATATGTCGCAGGATCCGGCCGGTCGAGGCGCTGCGTGATCTCGTCGACGACGACGGCGCCCGCGGTGTCGACGAGTTGGGCCAACTCCGCGAGATGCTCGTCGGCCTGGTGCCGATCCGGGGAGCGTTTAAGCGGTGCTCCGACGAGGACCGCTCGCTCGACCGGTGGCTCGAGAGAGATTAGCTCGCGCGAAATAGGCTGCCCTCCTTCATGGGACTGGTGGTTAGTGGCGAGTGGACAAACCGTAGGGCCGGTGACGACGACGGGTAACTAGACTGGAGATTTTGTCCACCAGCCACTAGTCACCAGCCACCAGCCACTAGTCCCTTGCATCACCATCCTCCGGACGATCTCCCCGCACGGATGGATCCGGGTGCGTGTCGGCCGGCGTGCTCCCCTCTCGGCGCTCGACACGCTGGCGGAGACCCGCCCACCACGCCATGCGTTTGGCGATGTCCTTCTCGAATCCGAACGGCCCTGGTTCGTAGAGGACACGCCCGGCGATACGGTCCGGCAGATATTCCTGCGGGATATACGCCTCCGGGACGGAGTGGGCATACTGGTAATCGCGACCATACCCCAACTCCTTCATGAGCGCCGTCGGCGCATTGCGAAGGTGCAGCGGCACCGGCTCGGCCGGCGTCTCACGGGCCAACTCGAGCGCTGCGCCCCACGCACGATAGACCGCATTCGACTTGGGCGCCGTTGCCAGATAGACCGCGGCTTCTGCGATGGCCAACTCTCCTTCGGGTGACCCGAGGAAATGGTACGCGTCGCGAGCCGCAATCGCCACCCGGAGCGCGGTCGGATCTGCCAGCCCGACGTCCTCCGCGGCAAATCGCACCGTGCGGCGCGCGATGTACATTGGGTCTTCGCCCGCGTCAATCATCCGCGCGAGCCAGTACAACGCGCCCTGTGCGTCGCTACCTCGCAGCGACTTGTGATACGCCGAGATCAAGTTGTAGTGCTCCTCACCCGACTTGTCGTAGCGAGGAAGCCGGGCCTGCAATGCGTCTCGCACCGTCGCTGCGGTGATCCGGCCCCCATCCTCACCGTGCCGGCGCCCCACAGTCGCCGCCGCCGCCTCCAGCGCCGTCAGCGCACGTCTCGCATCACCGTCCGCCGCCGTCACCATCAGATCGAGGGCGTCGGCGTCAATCGTGAGGCCCAAGGCACCGAGTCCGCGCGACACGTCGGCGAGCGCTTGTTGCAGGACGGTCGCGATCTCGGATGCCTGCAGCGGCTCCAGCACGAACACGCGTAGGCGCGAGAGCAGCGCGCCCGTGATCTCGAAGGACGGATTCTCGGTCGTTGCGCCGATCAGCGTGATCGTCCCGCGCTCGACGAACGGGAGAAACGCATCTTGCTGCGCACGGTTGAACCGGTGGATCTCGTCGACGAACAACACCGTGCCCCGTCCCTCGACCAACCGGGCATCCGCTTCGGCCACGATCGCGCGCACGCGAGGGACCCCCTCGGTGACGGCAGAAAATGGCACGAACTCGCGGTCGGTGTAGTGGGCGACCAGCCGGCCGAGCGTGGTCTTGCCGCTTCCAGGTGGTCCCCAGAAGAGCATGGACGCGACCTCGCCACTCTCGATCTCCGCACGCAGCGGGGTCCCTGGTCCGAGCAGGCGTTGCTGCCCGACAAACTCATCGAGTGTCCGCGGCCGCATGCGCGAGGCGAGCGGCTCCGACTCTCGAGGCGCGGTCCGTCTACGAGAGGAGCTGCTCATGCCGTCGCCTTGAGTCCCAATCGAGTGGCCATCGCTGCGAGGCCCTCGGACAGCTCGGGCGCGGGCTCGAAATCTCGATGCAGCAGCTTCCAGCTCCGGGTTGCAACGACGGTCCGCTCTTCGAGTCCCATGCCAAGCAGCAGATAGAGCCACCGATCGCTTCGCGCGTAGATGAACAGCTCGAGCTGCGGATTGAGCGTGATCTGGTCGTCGGCGGTGTAGATGGCGATCTCCACGCCGCCCGCCGCTGCGAGGACGACTTTGAGGCGACCAATCGCGTCCTGCGCGTCCGGTAGTGCGATCTGGTCACCAGTCCAGCTCCGCCGGCCACGCCGATCGTCGATCGCGAGGTCGACGGCCGGCGGCAGTTGCTCCATCAAGACGTGGAACAGATCCACCGCGCGCTCGGCGTTGGTGACGATGTGCGCGGCGTAGTGTTCCGCTTCCTTGACGAATGTGAAACCGTCGAGCCCCGACCGAAATCGACGCCACACGGAGGTTTCAGGTTGACGCCCACGGAAAAAGGCCACGATGCCCCCGTTACGCCGGCGGTTCCGACGCGAATCGCCGCGCCAATGCCAAGAGCTGGTCTCGCACGTTGATGCTCTGATCTTCGACGACCGCCGCCAAGAGTCGTCGCAAGATTGCCCCCACCTGAGGGCCATGTGCAATTCCGGCATCGAGCAAGTCGTTGCCGTCCACCGCGAGGTTGGACAACTCCACCGCGTCGCGAAATGCGCTCCGGACCGCGCGGCGATAAAGAGATCGCACGCGGTCCGGCGCGGGCGCTGGGCCACCCGCCTCCCGGCTCGCCGCCCACCGGGCGGCCGCAAGACGGAGGAGCGTCGGGATACGGAGTCGTCCGGCCCCTGCCACCCATCGCCGTACCGCGCCATCCGAGATCGTACCCCCTGCCACGAGTGCCCACTCCATATCGGCACCAACGCTGCGCCACGCCTCGACGAGTGCCGTGATCCACTCCGTATCGGCGTTGGAGAATCGCAGCGCTCTGAGCGAGCGTTGTGCGTCTGGCGCCGGGCATCCGAGAAACAATGCCGCGAGGCGAGCGAGGCGACGCGCGTCGGCGCGCGCGGCACTGCGAGGGTCAGCGCGCTCAGGCGGCTGGGCGAGGCAATCGAGCGCCGCCAACGTGACCCGGTCCAGGATTGCGAGCGTCGGCACGAGCACGCTCAGCGCGCCGCTTTCCTGCCAGAGACCGAGCGAGCGACTCGGACGGGCCACCTGCACCATCGTCTTGGTCAACTCTTCTTTGACGCGCTCCGCGGACAGCTGCGTCAGAAACGGCGTGCTCGCCACGATCGCTTCCCAGGTCTCGGGTTCGATGGAGAACTCGAAGCGACCCGCGAAGCGCAGTCCGCGCAGCGCGCGCAGGCGGTCCTCCCGCATGCGGTCGCTTGCCCGCCCCACGGCCCGGACGACCCGCAATCCGAGATCTGCTTGCCCGTGGAATGGATCACGGAGCACGTGCTGCGTCGGCGAGTACGCGATCGCATTGATGGTGAAGTCGCGCCGCGCCAGGTCCTCGTCGAGCGACACGCCGAATGCGACTTCCGCGTGTCGGCCGTCCGTGCGGACGTCGCGGCGGAACGTCGTCACCTCGTGGAGGGTGCGGCTGCGGTCGAGTATGCCCACCGTGCCATGGGCGATGCCGACCGGGACGGTGCGGCGCGGAAAGAGCCGCATTACCTCGTCGGGATGCGCCGCCGTCGCCAAGTCCCAATCACTGTGGGGATGGCCGAGCAGCGCATCGCGCACGGCCCCGCCAACGCACCACGTCTCGTAGCCAGCGCCTTCGAGTCGTTTGGCGATCTCGATGACCGGGCCGGGCGGTCGAAGCGTGACCGTCTCCCCGACCGGGGGACTTCGGTCTCCGGTGCTGCCGTCGGTGGCGGACACTACTCGTCGAAAATCGCGCTCAGGGCCGGCCCAGTGAGGCCCGCACCCACGCCGAGCATGAGGTCGATACGGGCCTGCTGCGGGCGGCGGCCGCCAGCGAAAATGGCACCGGCGTCGAGCAGCGTTCGACCACCTCCACGAAAGCCGTACGTTGGCCCGACCCGTCCCCTTTGGGCACGCGAGGACACGACGACCGGCTTCCCGGTCGCCAGCCATCGGAGCACAGCATCAAAGAAGGGGGGATTCGTGTTTCCGCGGCCCAACGCCGCGACGACCAACCCGACCCCGTCCGGGCGGGCCGCGTCGACGAGGCGCCCATCGCAGCCAACGTACGCGTACACGATGTCCACCGGGGCTGCCAGCCGCGGCGGGGCGAGAACGGGGAGCTGGGCCACGGTGCGGCGGAAGATGACCGCGTCTCCGTCTATCTCGCCGATTGCGCCAAACCCCGGGCTATCGAATGCGTCCGGCAGGCGCGTTTCCACCTTGGTCACGTCGCGCGCCGTGAAGATGCGGCTACCGAACACAACGAGGGTGCCCTGACCCTCCGCCCGTGGACTGGCCGCGACACGAACCGAATCGATCAGGTTGACCGGCCCGTCCCAGCCGAGGTCCTCCGAGGTCCGCATGGCCCCTGTGAACACAATGGGCCTGTCCGTCGCGATCGATCGTGTGGCTAGGTAGGCCGTCTCCTCCAGGGTATCCGTACCCTGCGCGACGACGACGCCGGTCACGTCGGGACGGTCCAGGTGCGAGACGATCCGCGCGCGCAGCGCCCACAGGTGATCCACGGTGAAGTGAGATGCCGCCATGGTCGCCCACTCGTCGACCTCCACCGGGGCGATGCGGTCCACGCCTGGGGCCGCGGCCAGGAGGTCAGCGCCCCGCACCGCGGGTACCGCACCTCCGGTCGACGGGTCCAGCCGCATCGAGATGGTCCCGCCAGTGAAAACGATGACGATCATGATCGGGGTCTCAGAGCCGCCGTCCCCGAATGATGTCGCGGAGGCGATGCAACAGACCCCGCCGGACACGAACTGGCGGCACGGGGAGCATGGCGAGGTCCTCGAGCAGGCGGCGCGGATTGACGTCGGTGAGCAGGTTCGCGTGTTCGCCGGCGTCCTGCTCGGTCAGCCAGGTGCGGACCGTCGCGAGCGAGCGGGCGTCGCCGTGATTGTCACTCGCCAGACAATCGGCCAGCCCTTCCTCGAGGAGCGCCAGCGCCAGCTCGCCCATCCGTCCTCCGGCCAAGAGAGCCGCCGCGTCGACTTGCATGACGGTACCCATCTCGCGCCACGCGCGCACCTGGCTCACCGTGCACCCCCAGTATCGCTCCGGGTGCGCGAGCACCGGCACGAGGCCCTGAGCGCGCAACCGCCGTAACTCATCGATCGCCCGCAGCGGGACGCCGGTCCTCGGAAACTCGACCAGAATCGCCCGCGAGCCACCCAGGGTCACGTTCGGCCCACTGAGGTCCGCGCCAGGCACATCGAGCATGATCTCCCAACCACGCTTGAGGGTGGGGCGCGGGGGCGCTCCGGCGACGAGGGTGTCGAAGATCCCGGCGTACTTCGCGTCGGAGATCTTCACGGCGTGCGACGCCCGCAAGTGCGGCGTGCAGACGACGACATCCACACCCTCTCCTGCGAATCGCCGGAGCACACCGGCCGAGATCTCGACAGTCGGCGACCCGTCATCGACGCCAGGTAGCAGGTGAGTATGGATGTCGACCAAGCCTATCGCTCCCCAATCCGTATGGTCCGTCGTAGCGCGGCCCGGAGGATAGCCGCCCCCTAGCCGATCACCTCCTAAAGATGTACCCGTCCTAAAGAACGTCGAAGGCCCAGTGGCAAGGAACGCCACTGGGCCTTCGGTATCTGCGCTTCGGCTCGCGCCGGAGGCAGGTGAAGGGTGATGTCTTAGTTACACGTCGTGGTGAACGTCCCGCCGCGAGCCGTCAGCTCGGTCGAGCGGAATGGGGGTGATCGTGGTGTGGGCATCGGTGACCTTGACGAGCGGGTCTTCCGTGCCGCCGTGGGGGAGGATGCCGTTCACGCCCCACGTTGTATCGGCAGCCGCCGCCAGCCCGTACATGCGAAGCGCGATCGTCCGGTCGGCACTCGACTCAAAGATGGTCGAGATCCGCTGCTCCTTCAGGAGGTCGTTTCGCACCTGCACGTAGGGATCCCCCGTGGTCGCGTCCGATGCCGGATAGGGCGTGAGATCCGGACCACCCGCGGTTGTCCTGACCAGATTGACGTCGGCCAGGGCGCCCGCGTAGTTCGCCTGACCCAACAAGATCTGTGCGTGCCACAGTACGAGTTGCACCTCGCGAAGATCGGAATGGAGGCGTTGGTCGACGTGTACTCGTGGGGATGTACTTCGAGGTCACCGGATTGTAGAGCTGTTGCTGGACGGGGTTGGGGTTCGGGCCAGCCTTTGCCTTCCACCGAAGATCGTGGATGGTGTCCACGGACACGACGAAATCGTTGAGCAGCGCCAGGTCGCCCAATTCGGCTTTGATCGGGTTTGTAAGGTCACCCGAATTGGCACTATAGTCGTGCGTGATCACGTACGGCCCGGGGCTGAAGCCCCCGGACGGGTCCGGCGCGAGCTGAGCCGGGTTGTACATGGCCGACGCAGTGAGTGCCGTCATCGCGGCCGTCAACGCACCTGCGTCGGGAACGCCGGGGCTCGCTGTGTCCGGGGAAGTACCCTTGGCGGTTCGCGCGATCGCGTACGCGAGCTCCAGATTCGCCTTGGCTGCCAGCGCCCGGTTGAATGAGGCAAACGTGCCAACCGTCGTGCTCGGGCCCGCGACGCTGAGTGCGGCAAAACCCTTCGGGAGCTGGACCGGAATCATCGTGGATCCCGCTGTGGTGAGATCGGTGTTGGCCGAATCGAGCACCGCGACGATGTACTCCCACGCGTCCTTGTTGCAGTACCCTGGGGCCGGCGCGCTTCCGAGACCCGGACCCATGATCGCGATCCCCAGGGTGTCGTGCGCTTCGGCCATGATCATGTAGTTGTACGCGATCACGGTCTGCATCACGCCGTTCAGCGCCGCGAGCTGCGCGGAGGTGTAGGGCGGCGCCACGCCCGCAAAGGCGGCCATCGTCTGGTGCGCCTGCACAATGTTCTGATACTCCTGCGCCCAGATCGCCGCCGCTCGAGGTCGGTGTCGCTAAGACGCCGAGCGGGTACTGCACGGTCCGGGCTTCGGTGTTCTCGAAGACCGCACCATTGCGCCCGTACCCTGCCGAGAGCGTCGTGACGATCCCGCCTATATCGATACGCGTCGCCGCGAAGACACCGGTCACCGCGTTCTGAATACCCGCCGGCGACTCCGACACCGACGTGGGCGCCGTGTAGTACGGTACGTTCGTATCGGAGCACGCCCCGAGCACTGTCAGTGCGGCGACAGCACCCGCAGCGACCGCCGCACGGCTGTGCCATACGCGACCTCTGCTCAACATGTTCCGGTCGATCGACTTATCGGTCATGTGTGTGTGTCTCATGTCAGAGCCCCAGGTTGAGGCCGAAGAACAAGCTTCTGGACGGCGGATAGGGGGTGACATCGTAGCCGCGGCCGACGGCCTGGTTGCCGAACGCGCTCACCTCGGGGTCGAGGCCGGCGTAGTTGAAGATGGACCACAGGTTGTAGCCGCTCACATTGAGCCGAGCCGACGTCACGTGACCAAATCCGATCGTGTTCACCACGTTCGCCGGCAGCGTGTAGCTGACCGTGACCTCGCGAACCTTGAAGAAGCTCGCCGGCTCGACGTAGACCTCCTGCCCGTTGGCGAGCCCGATGTTGCGGGCGTTCACCGCTAGCGAGTCCGCGCCAAGCTGCGGTCCTGTGTCGAAGTACTGTTGCGTCAGATTGATCTCGTTCCCGCCACGGTCCCACTCGAGGAGGCCGTAGACGCGGAAGTTCTTGTACGTGAACTCGTTGCTCAAGCTCATGATGAAGCTGTGCATGAAGTCGCCGACCTGCACCTGGTAGCCACCTGGCTCCGCCGCATTGGGGAACGTATTGACGAGCTCTGTGGCCGATCGACCCGCCGCCAGGAGGTCAGCACCATACCCGAAGTTCGAGCCGACGGTGAACGGGGCACCATTCCCCGGCAGGTTGTTCACGACGCTGTAGTTGCGTGAGAACATCGTCGAAGCCACCCACGTGAATCCGTTGCGCAGCTGGACTGGCGTCGCCTGCAGTTGGAGCTCGATACCCTGGTTCGTGAACTCACCGCCATTGATCCAGTCGTTCGTGAAACCCTGCGACGGCGCGACACCCTGCTGGAGCAGCAGGCTGGTGATCCGCTTCTGGTAGATCGTGAACGAGAACGCGGCCCGCGACTTGAGCATCGTCGCGTCGAACCCGAGCTCGGTCTCCTGCTCGGCTTCCGGGCGCAGCGTGCTGTCGCCGAGGAGGGACGGGCGCGCGATCCCCTCGAGCTGGTCGAGCTGCACCGGGTTATAGGGCGTGTACTTCGCGCCGTACAGTCCCAGGTTTCCGGACTGGCCGATGGCGGCGCGGAGCTTGAGCTCATCCAGGAAGCTCGGGGCGAAATCCGGGAGTCGATAGGACGCCGAGAACCGGGGATAGGCATAGAACTTCCCGATGTCGCCGTCGAGCGTCGAGCGCTCGCCGGTCACACCACCGGTCGCCGTCAGGCGGTTGTTCAACGTGATGATCTGCTCTTGACCATACAGCGACTGATCCAGCTCCGCCGTCTGGTAGTAGATAGTTGCTCGTCACCGTGCCGACCGTGGGCGCGTTGACGCCGGCCAGCGTGGCGTAGCCGACGGTCACCGGGTTGGACAGGGACCGCCGCTCGCGGACGAAGCCCGCCGACGTGGTCGCGTCGAGCCAGGACAGCCCGGTGTAGTGGTGAATGAGGTTCACCGAGTAGTTGATGTAGTTGATCTGCGCCGTGTTCGTCAGCGACGTCCCCGGCAGACCCGTCGTTATTTGCTGCTGGAACTGCAGAGCCGGCGGCGCATACAGCCGGTCGTTGAGGCTCGTGAGATCCGCGCCCCCGACCAGGTTGAGCGCGAGACTCTGGTGCTCGGTGTGCCACGGCGTCCAGTTGAAGTTGCCGCCACCGATGAATCGGCTGGCTTCCTGCGGCGTATCGATGTCTTCCGCATCCGCAAACGGATTGGCGGGGCCGAAGGGATTGTACGCCCACGCGCCGGCTGGACTCTGGTGATCGAGGTCGATCAGCTGCGGCGTGTAGGAGAAGACGTCGTACGGGCTCACGGAGTTGTTGTCGTTGCCCGTGATGCTGCGCCGCGTGACGTCGTGGATGTAGTTCAGATTGGCCGACACGCGTCAGGTTGGGCAGGAACGTCTGCGTGACGTTCGTGCGCACGGACTGCTTGTTGTAGCCCGTGTTCAGCATGGTCCCGTTGTCGTACTTCGACAGCCCGGACACGAAGTACTCCGTCTGGCCCGACGTGCCGCTCACCGAGATCTCGGATTGGTACGCGGCCTGACCGTTGCCGAAGAGCTGACTCTGGAAGTTCTGGTTCCCGCCGTAGACCGACGCGATGAGCGCGTTGTCGGCTGCCGTCTTCGACGCGTTGCCGATGTCCTTGGCCTGCACGTCGTTCAGGTACCAGCTCTGCGCACCAGCCAGTGTCGGGAACGTTCCGCATCGGAAGCGTGTTCGCGTCCGTGAACTGCCCGAGCTGGCCGCTCACCGTCCACTTGGGCTTCCCGCGTCGTGCCGCGCTTCGTCGTGATGACCACGACGCCGGCTGACGCCTTGGAGCCATAGATCGCCGACGCGGACGCGCCCTTGAGGACCTCGACCGACTCGATGTCATCCGGGTTGATGTCCGCGATGCGGTTGACGCCGTTGTCTTCGGTGCTGGGCGCGCCGCCAGTGGCGGACACGCCGCTGGGAGAGGTGCCGCCAGCGCGCGAGATCGCGTTCTGGTCTTCGTCGACGGTCTGGTTGTTGATGATCACGCCGTCGATGACGTAGAGTGGTTCGGCGTTCGCGTTGATCGTGGTCACGCCACGGATCTGCACCTGCACGCCACCACCCGGGGCGCCACCGTTCAGGTTCTCGACGACGGCGCTCGGGATCTTGCCCTCGAGCGAGTTCTCCATCGTCGGCGAGGGCACTTGGCTGACTTCGTTGACGTTGACGACCGACACGGCGTTCGCGGCGTTCTGGGACGACACGGTCGTCGCCACGCCCGTCACAACCTGTGCTTCCAACCGCAGGACGTCCTTCTGCAGCGCGATCGTATACTCAGTCTTCCCCGGCACGACGGTAATCGTCTGCGCCAGGTAGCCGATGCGGCGGACCGTAAAGCTCTTGACGTCCGCGGGCAGGCGAAGATTGAATGTGCCGCTGTCCGAGGTGTTCGTGCCGATCGTCGTTCCTGTGACGATGACCGGTGCCGCCGGCACCGGCGCGTTGTCGGTCGCGTCCACTACCTTGCCCCTCACTTGCGTTTCTTGCTGTGCGAACGCCGTCGTCGCGACGCATGCCAATGCGACAACCGCGAGCCCCAGCCGAACGCGAGACCTCGCGACGACTGATTGTAAGTTCATGTATCCCCCTCTAGTGTGGGATTTCTCGTTCCTACCGCCCTGACCGCGATCGCCGACGCCGAAGCGTCGGGTGCAGGGGAGCCACTGATGCGCGAGTGGGTCCGCACCGCCGCGTGCTCCCCCCGCGAAGTAACTCGGACGCAAATCGGTTCTGTGGCTGCCTGCGTAGCCTCCGCACCTCCAGGTTAGGGTATCCGCTTTCCAACGCCCGCTGGGCGTCGCACGCGCAGGCGGCGGCGCCGGCTTCCCGGGATGGACGAAGCGGACCGTACAAGGTCTTTACGCTTTCTTCACGCGCCTGATGTAACGTCACTGGCTCCAGAAGTCAATAAATGATGCAGAGCGCTGACATGTGGTGACTGGCTGGTCGGGACTAATGACCGGTCGCTGGTGGCCGAGGGTTGGTGGCTAGCGATAGAGGAGACACCCGCGGACCCGGGTTACGACCCTCGCGCGGGCGGCACCACAGGGCATCCAGTTTGTTGAGCGCTACTACACATCCGGATGCGGTCCAACAATCCCTAGCCCAGCCAACGTCGCGATGGCCTGGGCGGCGCGCTCCTCGATCTGCGCCGGCTCGTCGCTCGCCCGCTCGAACGCGTACGTCACGAGCGCGTCGACGACGAGGAGCGCCACGGCACTAGTCCGGTCGGTACACCCGGTCCGCAGCGAGCGACCGAACAACGACTCGGCGGCGCGGAGCAAGACCGCCGGGGTCGCGATCGCCAGCGACTGACCCGGGGCGACCGCGACGATCGCTTCGTGGATGTGTTGCGTCAGCACCAGTGGCGCGTCGGGCAGCGCCGTAACAAGCTCTGCCGCAGCAGGCCGAACAGAATCGCTCATCCGCGCCTCGGTTCGCAGCCAGCGGCCGTCAGGAGGCGGCCGCCCTGCCCTCCAGTAGTGGTCGCACCGTCGGCAAGACAGCGTCCAGCGCCGTCGCGATGTGTGCCCCGTCGGGGATGCCGGCCTGCGCCATGTGTGGCTTCCCACCTCCGCGCCCACCAGCGGCCGCCGCCAGCTCACGCACGATGGCGTCCGCCCGAACTCCGCGTTGCCGCAGGTCATCCGTCACGACCACGAGCAGCGTGTGCTTGCCATCGGCAAATGACGCGGCCAGGACACCGACGCCCGAGCCGAGTCGCTCTCGGAGCGCATCGCCCAACGCTTGCAGCGTCGCCAGATCCGCCGCATCCACGCGGGCTGACACGACCCGGGCGCCGTCGACCGCGCGAGCCTGTGAGACGAGATCGCCGATCTGTCCCCCGCCGCCAGCCCCTTCACCGCGCAACGCATCTTTGAGCCGTCGCTCCAGTTCCCGCCGCTCGGCAACGAGCTGCTCGACTCGGACCGCGAGGCCCGAGGGGTCCACGGGCGAGCGCAGCGTGCGGGCGATCGTCGAGACCGCCGACGCGGTCGCGTGCATCCGGGCGTACGCCCCGCGACCAGTCACCGCCTCGATCCGGCGCGTGCCCCCGCCTACGCCGGTCTCGGACACCACCTGGAACTGCAAGATCTCGCTCGTGTTGCGCACGTGGGTGCCACCGCACAGCTCAGCCGAGAATCCCGGTATGCTCACGACGCGCACGATGTCGCCGTACTTCTCTCCGAACAGCGCCATCGCCCCAGACGCGACCGCCGTCGCGTACGGCTGCTCCGTTCGGCCGACCGGGAGCGCACGCGCGATCTCCCGGTTGACGAGCTCCTCGATCTCCACCAGCTCCTCCGGAGTGACGGGGGCCGAGTGACTGAAGTCGAACCGCAGTCGGTCCGGCGCGACGAGCGATCCGCGCTGGTGGACGTGCTCCCCCAAGACCTGCCGCAGCGCCGCGTGCAGCAGGTGCGTGGCCGTGTGATTGCGCTCTGTGTCGTGGCGCAAGTCGCGGGGGACCCGAGCGACGACCTGGCCCCATCGGAACTCGCCTTCCAAGCGCCCGATGAGGGCGACGCGTCCGTCGATCTTGCGGACTTCATCGACGTCGACGCGCCATCCTTCGCCCACGACCTCGCCCCGATCCGATACCTGTCCGCCGGACTCGACGTAGAATGGCCGCTGCTCGAGGATGAGGCCGACCTTGTCGTCGGCGAGATCCCGCTTGGCCGCGACCCGTGTCGTCACGTCCAGCTGCTCGTACCCGACAAACGCAAAGCGGTCGGGCGGCGCCGCACGGAGCGCAGGATCCGCGTACTCCCAAGCTTCAGGGTCTGACAGCTCGTCCACCGAGACACTCAGATGCCGGGTCTTGCGCTCTTCCTTGGACTGCGTGCGTTGCCCCTCGAGCGCCCGTTCGAACCCCGCGGTATCGACGGTGTAGCCGCGCTCGCGCGCCATGAGCTCCGTGAGATCGATCGGGAACCCGTACGTGTCGTACAGCTTGAACGCGTCCTCGCCGCTGACCGTGCCGCGGACTTGGGGAGATCCTTCGATCGTCCCCTCGACGGGCGCAAACTGATCGAACCGCGCCATGCCGCCGGCGATGGTCTCGAGAAACCGCTCCTCTTCCGCTCGGGTCGTGTCGAGCAGATGCTTCCGCCGGAGCGCGAGCTCGGGATACGCATCACGCATCGTGTCGATCACCGCGTCGACGACCTTCACGAGGGTCGGCTCATTGCGGCCCATCAGCCATGCGTGACGGACGGCACGCCTGAGGATGCGGCGGAGTACGTACCCGCGGCCTTCGTTCGATGGAAAGACACCGTCGGCAAGCAGGAACGCGACCGCACGAGCGTGGTCCGCTACGACGCGATAGGAGACAGGGTCGTCGACATACCGTCGGACGTCCCCTCGCCCTTCGGGGGGGTTAACGGCCACATCCCGGCGGAACACCCGGGGCTTGTCGTCCTTGTCCTGCCCTCGATATGGGCGGCCAACCTCACGCGCAACGACATCCAGGAGCGGCTTGAAGAGATCCGTGTGGTAATTGTTCGTGACGCCTTGCATGACCGCGGTGATGCGCTCGAGCCCCGCACCGGTATCGACCGACGGCTTCGGCAATGGCCGGAGCTCACCGTCGCTCTGGCGATCGAACTGCATGAACACGAGGTTCCAGAACTCGAGGAAGCGATTCGCCTCCGCGCCCTCGACGAACGCGTCATGTGAAAATTCGGTGCGTCGGAGGTCGGTCCACTCGCCACTGGCGCCCGGCGGAAAGGCCCAGTCGCGGACCACGTGAGCCAGATCGATGAAGATCTCGCTACACGGGCCGCATGGCCCGGTGTCCGCCATCTGCCAGAAATTGTCCGCCTCTCCGAGACCGTAGATGCGTGAGTCGGGGAGCCCCGCGATCTCTCGCCACAACGCGCGCGCTTCATCGTCGGTGCGATAGACGGAGACGCGGAGGTGCTCCCGGGGCATTCTGGAGCTCCTGCGTCACGAACTCCCACGCGAAGCGAATCGCATCGCGCTTGAAATAATCCCCGAACGAGAAGTTGCCGAGCATCTCGAAGAACGTCTGGTGGCGCGCGGTATGGCCGACTTGCTCCAGATCGTTGTGTTTGCCGCCCGCGCGAACGCACTTCTGCGAGGTCGTGACGCGCCGCCCGAACTCGGGCTGTTCCAGTCCGAGAAAGATGCGCTTGAACTGCACCATCCCCGCGTTTGTGAACAGCAGTGTCGGGTCATCCGACGGCACGAGCGATGAGCTCGGCCGGATGACGTGTCCGTGCTGCTCGAAATAGCGCAGAAATCGGCTGCGAATGTCGGCCGCGGCGACGACGGGTCCCATGGGTCGAATATAGCGCAGCCCCTACGGGGCCGAGAAAGCAGAACTCAGAAAGTAGACAGTAGACACCAGCCACCAGGTCTCGTGACTGTGGTTTGTGCGTTAGTGTCTACTTTCTACTTTCTGCTTCGCTACTCACTCGCGCGCAGCGCGCGCCGGATGTCGTCTGCGTCGAACCCGCGCCGCGCGAGGTAGCTGTACAGACGTCGGCGCCGGGTGTGTTCGTCGAGATCCGCGAGCAGCGCGGCGCGGTTGCGGACGAGGCCCTCCAGTATCGCCGCCACGTCCACAGTCTCTTCGGACAACACGTCCTGCACGGCGGCGGCCGCGGTCGCCCGATCGACGCCGCGTCTCATGAGGTCGAGTCGCACGCGCGAAGGCGCCGTGCGGCCCGCCGTGAGCCGCGATCGGGCGAACTGGCGCGCATAGGCATCGTCGTCGAGCAGCCCCGCGCTCATGAGGCGCCCAACCGCGGCCTCGATGGTGTCGGGACGATGGCCGCGCCGCGCCAGCCGCCGGCGCACATCTGTCAGCGTCCGTGCCCGCACATCCAGCATGCGCAGCGCGTCCTCGTAGGCATCCCGGGGCGGCCCGGCCGCATGGCGGGTTTGGGTTGTCTCCTTAGGGCGATGCATGCGTCGCCCCTACCCGCCGTGTCAGAAGCATCCTGGTACGGTGAGGTTGTGTGTCATTGTCTCCTTTCTACTTTCTGCGGTTCTCCTTTCTCGGGCGCGCCAGCGCCCGCGGCGCATGCGTCGCCCCTGCCGGTCCGCATCATGGACGTCGCGGGGGCGGCGCGCCCCTCGTAGGGGCGACGCCATACGTCGCCCACTGTCCGGCCCTTCGGGCATCGCAGAATGCCCGAAGGGCCGGACAGTCGCCGTGCGTACGAGACGGGGATCCGGGCCCCGCCCAATCCGCATAGCTCCCGCCCAGCCCCTACAGTCGCCGTCGGGCGTGTCCTAAGTGTCTTCCCCCGGCTCGGCACCATCGGCAGTCGCATTGACGTCTGTCCGCACGCCGAGCACTGCTTTGACCTTTTCCTCGACCTCGGCACGCAGCACCGGATTGTCCCGCAGGAACATCTTGGCGTTCTCACGGCCCTGCCCGATCCGCTGCGATCCGTAGCTGTACCACGCGCCCGACTTCTCGATGATGCCGCTCTCGGACCCGATGTCGACGAGGAGCGATGTGTGACTGATGCCCTCGGCGTACATGATGTCGAACTCCGCCTGCTTGAACGGCGGCGCGACTTTGTTCTTCACGACCTTTACCCGCACGTGCGAGCCAATGACGTCTTCCTTTTCCTTGACCGGCCCGATCCGGCGAATGTCGAGTCGCACAGAGGCGTAGAACTTGAGTGCTTTGCCTCCCGTCGTCGTCTCGGGATTGCCGAACATCACGCCGATCTTCTCGCGCAGTTGGTTGATGAAGATGACAGCCGTCTTGGAGCGCGCGATCGCACCTGTGAGCTTGCGCAGCGCCTGACTCATGAGGCGGGCCTGCAACCCCACGTGCGAATCTCCCATCTCGCCTTCGATCTCGGCTTTGGGCACGAGCGCGGCGACCGAGTCGATGACGACGACATCGACTGCCCCCGATCGAACCAGAATCTCGCAGATCTCGAGGGCCTGCTCACCGGTATCGGGCTGCGATATCAGCAGATTCTCGATGTCGACGCCCAACTTCTTTGCGTATTCGGTATCGAGCGCGTGCTCCGCATCGATGTAGGCGGCGACGCCGCCCGCATGCTGCGCGTTGGCCACGACGTGCAGGCACAGCGTCGTCTTGCCGCTCGACTCCGGTCCGTACACCTCGGTGACGCGCCCGCGCGGGATCCCGCCCACACCGATCGCCGCATCTAGATTGATGGCGCCGGTCGAGATGAACTCGACCCGCACTCGTGGCGCATCCGGGCCCATCTTCATGATCGACCCTTTGCCGCAACTCTTCTCGATCTGCGCAATCGCGAGATTGAGCGCCTTCTTGCGATCCTCTTGGACAGTCGACACGGCCATGAACAGCCCCTCGAGTGAGCGTGAAAATATAGTACCCGAACAAAATACGAAGGAGACGCGCCAATATCAACGCCGTCGGACATGATTCGCCACGCGGCGTCACACTCTCGTCATCTCTCGCCCCACCCCGAGACGCCCGCCAATTCGGTCACCTGAGTCACCGATCCGATGAGCTCGCTTACCGGCCAGAGGCAGGCGGCATCCACCCGAAAAATGCATTCTCCACATACACAACTCGAACGAGGCCCGCATCGACCAGCACTCCAATGACGTCGAATCGATACTCCCACCCGCGCTCCCCGTACCGATCGATCCAGATCGTCGCGGCATGCGAGAGGTGCCGGCGCTTGCGGACACTCACGGCCCCGATCGGGCCACCAAAGCCCAACCGCCGCCGAGTCTTGACCTCGACGAACGCCACGGTCTCACCGCGCCGGACGATCAGGTCGATATCCCGGTGCCCCACCTCGAACCGCCGGGCAAGCACGATCCATCCGCGTCGGGAGATCCACCGCTCCGCCAGCGACTCGCCAAGGATGCCCAGACGCTGCGAGTGATGCTGCACGGACGCACTCTCGCAGGCCGGCGTCGGTGAGGCGTCAACCCATTCTCCAGTCGCTCGGCGGCGGGCCGGCAGGTACCGCGTGCCTGCAATTGCTGGGTTTGGCGTCCCGGCATGGGCTCATGCCTCGGACGATGGCTGCAGCGGTCGCGGCGCGCGTCGTACCGTGCCGAACCGATCCGACCCTGGTTGTGGGTCGTCGTCTCGGGCGCCGACCGCGTGTCTCTCTGCGACTCGACCTTCGATTCTCCGGGTGCCTAGAGCTGCTGCTCGCGTCCACCCCGGGCACGAGTGACTCCTGCTCCCTCGCACTCCTGGTCGAGCTCGCGAAAGACGCCACGCTCGCACTCGACGTCGGGGCAAATGTCGGTCTCTACTCGTATGTCCTCGCTGCGACCCTCCCGGACCTCCGTATCCTCAGCGTCGAACCCGTGGCAGACCTGGCAGCCCTGATCGCCGACAACGTGCGTCACAATGGCTGGGGCTCGCGGATCGCGGTGCGCCAGCAGGCCGTTGGCGCGGCAGCCGCCACGGCCACGCTCTATGTATTGCCCGGCTCCGATACAGAACACACGCTGGACGCGGCTCGCATTGCGGGACGAGACCACGAGCCGGTGCCCGTCCAAGTCGTAACGATCGATGATCTCCTCGCCGGTTCGGGCGTCCCGGTCGACCAGGTGGTGCTCAAGATCGATGTAGAGGGCCATGAGCGCGCGACGCTGGATGGCATGCAGCAGACCCTCCGCGCGCCGGGCCGCCGGCCCGATGTGATCATGGAGTTCCTCGGCCGCGCCATCCATGACGGGACACTGGAGCGCGTCATCGCCTCCGGCGTGGACGTGTATTACATCGGCCCTGCCGGGATCACACGACTCCGCGCGACCTCGGATCTCGCTCCCGTTCACACGCTTGGCTACTGGAACTTCCTGCTCACGGCGCGGCCGCCGGAAGAGGTGTCACGCCTCTGGGAGCGAGCCGTCGGCCGCTCGCTGCACTGAGCGCTGCCATCAAGGACAGCAGCCAGCACTCTCGATCTGTGGCGTATCCGGAACCAGGACGACGCCGTCGCCGAGTCGAGCCGCAGTCGTGAGGCCGACTCGCGTCGAGAGCGTACCAAAGGACATGGCGTACGGCAGGAGCGGCGCCGCCACGTACGCAGAGGCTTGGCCTCCCGCGAACCAGACGACGTAGCCAGGCCGCCGCCGGAGTATCTGCCGGAGCCGCTCGAGCGTGTCCGGTGCGACGATCCAGGGAAGGCTTCGCGCCACGCGGTGCAGGTGAAAGTAGACCTTGGCAGGCTCGTTCGTGTAGATGGGAACATCGGTCGAATGCGCCCTGAGCCACGCGATCGTCGGCGATGCGCGCTCGTCCGCTCGGGCGTGATCGAGACCGACGGTTCGTGACTCGCGGAGGAGTTGCCCCGTCGCCACAACTCCCGCCCCGAGCCACACAACGCCTGCCGCGAGTGCCAGCGCTCCCGCCCGACGGGACGCCATCCAAGTGGCCCCGATCGCTGTCACACCCATGACAGTGAACAGGTAGTGCACAGGGGCAAACGTCCGTGAGCTGAACTCGACGCTCGACGTGACGACGCGAGCAACGAGCAGCACGGCCAGATGGCAAGCCGCGAGCAGGCCGGCTGCCACGATCAACTGCCGGACGTCGGCCGTCCACCGCGCAGAGTCGGACGAGCCTTCCATCGCCCCGACCGACGTACGTGGCCTGGCCGCCATCGTCAGTACGATCGCACCGGCGGCGAGCCCCACAATCGCCACTTTGATCGCAAGATGCAGCCACGTCGAGCCGCTGGTGAAAGGCGCAAGCCACGCCCCACTCGCTCCAATCAACGCCCGCAGGATGGGACTGATTTGATGATCGACGATGGCGCTCGTGATGGTCCCGCCGCTGCGTCGCACGATCCAGCCCCACGCGGCGTATGCGACGACCCCCGGTCCGCCTGCGGTGAGTGCGCGGCGAACCCGTTGTACCGACGATCCGGGGGACGCGAATGCCCACAGGGCGGCGGCAGCGACCGCCGCGACGCCCAGGTACCGAATGAGCACCAGCGCGGCTGCCACGAGGCCGGCGAGGAGCGGGCGCTGACGTCGTCGGGTCATCGTCCAGAGCAGCCCCGCGAGACCTGCGACGTACAGGGGCTCGCTGACGACGTTTAGCTCAGTCCCCAGAAGCGCAGGCGTGACGAGAACGGCCATGGCGGCCGCCCCGCCCCAGACCGGACCGAGCAGGCGACCCACGAGCAATGTCGTCAGTACTGCAGTGAGAGCTCCCGCCAGCATCTGGATCAGGGTCGCGGCCGAGAGGAGGCCGAGCCCCGCCCGCAACGGCACCGCAACGGCGACGGCGAAACCCGGGGGCCACTGCGCCATCGGTGTGGTCGAGTCAGCGCTCGAGTATGGCGCGCCCATCACGCGCAGCTGACCCGAGTGGACGAGCGACTCCGCTGCGCTCAGGTATCCGACGCCGTCACCATAGAGGCCCGGACCCAAAGGCCGCGTGCCCCACTGGATCACGAGCACGGTCGCGAGTGCTGCCACGACGGCCACAATGATCGTCGCGCGCCGCCCACCGTCGCCCATCATGTCCGCGCCGCGAGCGGCGGGCCTCATGCGTCGGGCCCACGCGAGTGCGGCCCGACATACTTGCGGCACCAGAGTCGCACGGAATCGACCAGCAGTGACTCGAACGACGGTGCGCGCGCTTTGAAGACACCCGCGTGCTGCGCGACCAACCGCGCATGCCAGCAGTTCCTGGTCTCCCCGTACTGCCAGGCCGAATAGTTGTCGGCCTGGTCAGCGAATGCGGCGCGAAAGCGCTCGATCGTGTAGTCGTTGACCCACGGCGCTCGCGTCGACTGGCCCGTAGACTCGAGGTAGCCGAGCACGTCCGCCTCTTCGAACAGCACCGTCACGTACGGAATCCCGATCGCCTTGTAGAGATGGGCGCCGTGCGGCGACCACCGCAGACCCGTGAAGGAAATCGACGCAACACCTTCCGGTCGGAGCACGCGCGTGATCTCGGCAAAGGTCGCCGCGGGATCGGGTAGATGCTCGAAGGCGTTGAAGCTGTACACCAGGTCGAACGACTCGTCGGGGAAGTCGAGCCGCGTTGCGTCCATTTCGATGATGTGTGCGCCCGCCGCTCGCGCCCGGGGATCTGTGCGGCTGATATCGATATCGATCCCGGTCGCGACCCGGCCATGGCTCGCCAGCACGCCGGCAATCATGCCGTCGGCCGACCCGATCTCGAGCGTCGCACCGCCGGCCGGGACGTCGGGCGCGAGCTGCTCGTACCGCTCCAGAGCGCGGGCGAGCAGGTCTTCTGGCGAGTAGTTGTACGTGGAGGCAATCACGGGGAACCGCGCAGCCATCGCCGGCAGTGCATCGGCGCGGAGCGGCCCGGTCGGCGCTGCTCTGTCCCACCGGCGTCGGGCGCGCGTGGCATCGACGCGGCTCCAGGCCTCCTTGATCGACCGACGCAGCCCAGTCGGCACGATCCGGGCTACGCGACGTGCCATCCCCGACAGGCCGACGGTCACGTCCCCCGGCCACAGATCCGCGGCAGGTCTTCCAATCCCACCATCACTTCGCGTGGCTTTGACCCGTCCTGCGACCCGAGGACGCCGGCCGCCTGCAATTGATCGATGATCCGCGCAGCCCGGCCATATCCCACCTTGAGCCGACGCTGCAACAGGGACGTTGAGCCTTGCTGATGGTGGATGACGACTTCCGCCGCTTCCCGGAACAGTAAGTCGCGTTCACCCGGCCGCGCGGCATCGCCCTCCGCCGCTGCATCTCCTGCGTGCTCCGCCTCGTACCGACGTACCGCAGCGAGCACGTCCTCTTCCGCGGACCCTTCGGACGCCGTCTCGGCGCCACGAGCGCGGCGGCGCAGCTCGCGTTGCGCGTCGTACCAGCCGATCAGCCGCTCTGTCTCCTCACCCGTGATGAACGCGCCCTGTAACCGGGCCGGCTCCGACTTGCCGGGAGGAATGAACAACATGTCACCATTGCCGAGCAGGGCTTCCGCCCCGACGCCGTCCAGGATCGTGCGGCTATCGACCTGCGAGGCAACGCGGAACGCAACCCGACTCGGGAAGTTCGCCTTGATCAACCCCGTGATCACGTTCACGCTGGGGCGCTGCGTCGCGAGGATCAGGTGGATGCCAATTGCCCGAGCCTTCTGCGCGAGCAGGGCCAGCGGCGTCTCGATCTCCCCCTGCACCGTCATCATGAGGTCGGCCAGCTCGTCGATCACGAGTACGATGTAGGGCAGCGTGCCGCGCCGGTACGTCCGCTCCTCGAACGCGACGTCGGGACGCTCCGGCGTCACGAGCGTCGCCCCATCCCGCAGCCGCTGATTGAACTCCTGCATGTTCCGGCAGCCGTTCGCCGCGAGGAGCTCGTATCGCTCCTGCATCTCCATGAGTGCCCACTTGAGCACCGAGGCGGCGTCACGGTTGTCGGTGATCACCTTGTGCCGCAGGTGGGGCAGCGCGTTGTACACGGAGAGCTCCACCATCTTGGGATCGACCATCAAGAAGCGCAGCGTCTCGGGCGTGTGGCGATAGACCAGGCTCGTGATGAGCGTATTGATGCAGACCGACTTTCCGGACCCGGTCGCGCCGGCGATCAAGAGATGCGGCATCTTCGCGAGGTCCGCGATCACGGGCCGTCCCTCCAGATCCTTTCCGAGACCGATTGGAAGTGCCGCGCGTGCACTCTGGAACTCGCGCGATTCGACGAGCTCGCGGAAGGTGACCACCTCCGCAGTCGGATTGGGCACCTCGACTCCGACAGCCCCCTTGCCCGGAATCGGTGCCACGATGCGGATGCTGGGCGCCCGCATCGCCAGCGCCAGATCGTCGGCCAATGTCGCGATTTGCCGCACTTTCACCCCGGCGGCCGGCACGATCTCGAACTGGGTAACGACGGGCCCCGTCGTCCGGCCGACGAGCTCCCCCTCGACGCGGAAGGTGCGGAGCGCCTCCAGGAGCTTGGTACCCATGGCGTCCAGCTCGCGCCGGCCCACATCCAGATTGCGCACGGGAAGCGGCGCCAAGAGGTCGATGGGCGGCAGCACCGCTTCGTCGCCCGCGACCATCGCACCGTTCTGAGCCGCGCCATCGCTCTCGCCCGCGGCGTCTCCATTTCTGGCGCCAACGCGTCGGCGCCGACGTCCGTCGCCCAACTGGCGAGTGGCTGCCACGCCGTCAATCGCCGGCATCTCGGTCGACGGCGGCTCCAACGGGACCGCTCCTATGGCCACATGGCCGTCGCCTTGCCACGGAAGGTCATCCGGATCGCTGACCACGACGGAGTCCGCCCCGGTCTGCGATCGGCGAACGCCCGGCCCGATGATCAGTCGGAGCGGATTCCAGGCCAATGTCGCGGCCGTGAGGGCGCTCGCCGCAAGCACGAAGACGATCCAGGCACCCGCCATCCCGAACGCCACGACCAGGTAGAAGCCCGCAACGCTGCCCCACATGCCACTGAGCGTCGTGATCTCGCGATGCGCACCCGTGGCCAACGCTGCACCGATCGGAAAGAGTACCACCAAGCCGATCAGGAACACGAGCCAGGATCGGTCGGCCCCCTGGCGCATGCGTCCGAACAAGCGCAGTGCATGGACCGCCGGGACGATCGCCGTGAGGAACGCGGCAGGTACGCCCAGCGTGAACGTCAGGGCGGCGCGCAGGCAGGATCCGACCGGCCCGAACACACCGCCGGCCGACGCGCAGCCGACCTCCGCGTCGTGGCGCCCCCCGGTGAGTAGCGCGCCGAGGAGAAACACCGCGAACAGCAGCAATGCCGATCCAGCGAGTTCCCGCTTGATGTGCGGAGCCAGCGTCGCGCGCGACTCGGTTGCTCCCACGGGTTAGCGCCCCCGCTCGGGTCCCAGCTTGGTAATCTGGCGGTCCTGATAGACTGGCACCACCGGGTACGAGTCGATGGCCGCGCACAGATCGAGGTCGCCCGCATAGCCCGCTTCGACGACCGCGTGGCCGCCCGCAGACTCGGCAAAGACGCGTCGCACGTCGTCACCGTAGCGCTGCTCGACGATGCTCGCCGCCCGCGCCGCATCGTTCAACGACACGTCCGGCAGGTGACTGGTGATGAAACGGATGTAGCGACCCGCGCACGCCGTGTCCTCGAGCGAGAACTGCCGGTCGCGGCCCGCACACACCAGTGCCACGTCGGCGCCGCCGCGCAGCGCAGACCGCAGGAGCGCCAGCACCGCCGAGAAGTTCACGTACGACGCGACGACGATATCGCGTGCGCCTTGGACGCCGAGCAGGGCAGCCGTCCCGTTGGTCGTCGTGAACAACACGGTCTTACCCTCGACCGCGTCCCGGGTGAACTCGGACGGCGAGTTGCCGAGGTCGAAGCCGGGGATCGGACGGATCCGTCGCTCCCCCGCCAACCGGACCGTCGGGCGCTCGAAGCTCTTGGACCGTGAGACCACGTCTTCCGCACTCTCGAACGGGATGACTGCCTTCGCACCGTTCGCCAGGGCGACCGCGATCGCAGGTGGACGCCCGCAAGACGTCGATGATCGCGACGACCCGCCCGGCCACGTCGGCCCCGGATGCCGCTGGCGGTCCAAGGACCACGTCCGTACGCACGCCCATCGCCCCCTCGGCTGCTTGCGAGACTCAGCTCACGCTCGTCGGTGCCGGCTCGCGCATCAGCTCCGGCTCCCGCTCGAGAAACTTGGTGTCGATATCACCAGCGACGAAACGAGGGTTGGTCATGACGCGAGCCAGAAACGGGATGGTCGTCGGAACGCCTTCGATGATGAAGCTCTCGAGCGCGATCTGCATCCGACGGAGCGCTTCGTGGCGCGTGCGCCCTTCGCAAATCAGCTTCGCCAGCAGCGAGTCGTAGTACGGCGGGATCGTGTACCCCGCATACACGTGGGTGTCCAGCCGTACGCCGGGGCCACCGGGTGGGTGGAAGACCGCGATCCGCCCCGGCGCTGGCTGAAAGTTTCGGGCCGGGTCCTCGGCGTTGACGCGACACTCGATGACGTGGCCGCGAGCGGAGGCATGCCGCGAACGGATAACGGCTCGCCCGCGGCGACCATGGATCTGCTCCTTCACCAGGTCCACCCCCGTCAGCATCTCCGTCACCGGGTGCTCGACCTGGATGCGCGTGTTCATCTCCATGAAGTAGTACGAGCCATCCGTGTCGAGCAGCATCTCGATGGTGCCCGCGCCGACGTATCCGATCGACTGCAGCGCCCCGGACGGCGGCGTCTCCCATCCGCTCTCGCAGATCTCCGGCGTCATGGCCGGACTGGGCGATTCCTCGATCAGCTTCTGATGGCGCCGCTGCACCGAGCAGTCACGCTCGCCGAGGTGAATGACAGTGGCCGTGCGTGTCGCCGAGAATCTGGAATTCGATATGGCGCGGACGCGCCAGGTATTTCTCGACGTACACGTCGCCGTTGCCGAACGCGGACAGCGCCTCCGAACGCGCGAGCTGGAAGGCGCGACCGAAGTCGTCTGGGTCCCGCGCGACGCGCATCCCCTTACCGCCGCCGCCCGCGGCTGCCTTGATGATGACGGGGAAGCCGATGTCGCGTGCGAAGCGCTAACGCCTCATCCGCGTCTTCCACCGGCCCCGGGGTGCCCGGGATGATCGGGACGCCCTGCCGCAGCCATCGCGCTCCGCGCCGCCGCCTTGTCGCCCATCACGCGGATCTGCTCGGGCGTCGGACCGATGAATGTCAGGTTCGACGCCACGCAGGTCTCGGCGAATTCGGCGTTTTCCGCCAGGAAGCCGTAGCCCGGATGGATCGCGTCGGCGCCCGTGATCTCGGCTGCCGCGATCAATCGCGGGATGTTGAGATAGGAGTCGCGCGACGGCGGCGGCCCGATGCACACATCGTCGTCGGCGAACCGTACGTGCAGCGAGTCGCGATCGGCTTCCGAATAGACCGCCACCGTCTGCAAGCCGAGCTCCCGGCAGGCGCGGATGACGCGCAGCGCGATCTCGCCGCGATTGGCAATCAGGACCTTGCTGAACACCTGGGGAAGATAAGGGACGACGGGGGGCGGAGGAGAAAGAACAGCGGGGTTCGGGGGTCGGGGGTCGGGATAACTGCGCGATCGCACCGGCCGCAATTCGCAGGTGGACTACCGGGTAGGGGCACGGGCGCGTTCCGCGCCCGAGAGAGGAGAACCGCAGAAAGGAGAAAGGAGGCCAAGACCAAACGTCACCGACGTGCGGTGTCGGTAATGCGGCGGGTAGGGGCGACGCGTGCGTCGCCCTTCTGGCATCCACCATGATGCGAGAAGGGCGACGCACGCGTCGCCCCTACCAGCCCATCCACCATTGGGATGCGAACAGGGCGCGTCGTTACCGGTCCCCGTGTCTAACCCCCGAACCCCGGCCCCCGAATCCCGTGCCCCTAGGCATTCGCGTCCTGCTGGAACGCGTCCCACGTCGTATCGCTCGACCCGGCGACACCCTGGACGCGCAGGGCGAACTCGCTGGGATTCGTCGCGTAGAACAGTGCGTTCTCGTACGAGATCACCCGCTTCGTGTACCACATCATGAGCGACTGGTCGAAGCTCTGCATCCCGTACTGCACGGTCCCTTCCTTGATCAGCTCCGGGATGTTGAGAGACTTGGTCATGTCCCGGATGTTGTCCCGTACCGCGGCCGTGTTGATCAGGACTTCGCACGCCGGGACGCGTCCCGGCTTGTCACGCCGCGGCACAAGGCGCAGCGAGATCGACGGCCGTGAGCGCTGTCGATAGCGAGAACCGCACCTCGGCCTGCTGGTGCGGCGGATAGAAGGACAGCACGCGGTTGATCGTCTGCGTGGCGTCGGTCGTGTGGAGCGTCGAGAACACGAGGTGCCCGGTGTCGGCCGCCTTGAGCGCCGTGTCGAGCGTGTCGAGGTCGCGGATCTCACCGAGCAGCACCACGTCGGGGTCCTGGCGCAACACGCGGCGCAGCGCCTGTGCGAAGCTGCCCGTGTCGGTGCCGACTTCGCGCTGGTTGATGTGACAGTTGATGTCGCGGTGCAGGAACTCGATCGGGTCTTCGATCGTGATGATGTTCGCGTGGCGCCGCTCGTTGATGTACTGGATCATGGCCGCGAGGGCCGTCGACTTGCCCGACCCCGTGATGCCGGTCACCAGAATGAGCCCGCGCGGCCCGCAGCGCGACGTCCTCGACGATCTTCGGGAGGTTGAGCTCCTCGATCGTGCTCGCCTGGTACGGGATCGATCGCAGCGCGTACGCGATCGTGCCGCGCTGCTGATAGACGTTCACGCGGAACCGCCCGATCCCCGGCACGCCGATGGCGAAGTCGGCTTCCTTGTTCTCGGCGAACTCCTTGACCTGGCGAGGCGACATCACCTGCTCCGCCAGCGACTTCAGGTCCTCGGGCCGCATCGCGGCGTGCGCCAGTGGCGCCAGCTGCCCCTGAACCCGTAGCGTCGGTGGCCGCCCCACCTTCGAGATGCAGGTCGGAGGCACTCTGCCGGATCATCTCCTGCAGGATCGCCTTGAAGTTGAACGGACCACCGCTGGCGGCGGCCGGTGCAGCAGGTGTGCTCCCGCCCACGGCTGTTGGCGGCGCAGGGGGCGCGACGCTTCTGCTGTTTGGCCATCACCGCCCGAAGCCGCGGCAGTTTCTTTCGGGCTCACCTGTGGCATCGGCCTCCCGACCGCACGCCAGTGCCTGGCGGTACAGCTTCGACACTAGCGTTACGGATCGATGCGGAAGAGCACCTGCCCGTATTCGACCGGGTGGGCATCCTGTACGAGCACCTCACGCATCGACGCCGCTGAATTCCGACTCGATCTCGTTCATGATCTTCATCGCTTCGATGATGCACACGATCTCACCCTTCGAGATCCGACGTGCCCTCCGTCACGTACGGCTTCGCTCCCGGCTCCGGCGCCGCGTAGAACGTCCCGACCATCGGCGACTTCACCTCGAGCAGCTTCGGCTTTGCTCCGCCCTCGGTCTCCGCCGCTGCCGGTCCGCCGCCGGCCCCCGCACCATCTGCGTACGTCGATACGCCTTCGCCCGGCGTCAGCCGCTGGGTCGCCGGCATGAGCGCGGGAATCGGCACTGGTGCTCGCCATCTGCACCGTCCCCCGCTGCGACGGCGACTTGGAGATGCGGATCTTCATCCCCTTGTCCGTCGAGATCTCGATCGAGTCGACCGTCGACCCGTCCAGGATCTCGATCAGTTTTTTGACGTAACGGAGATCGATCATATAGATGGAGAAGCGTGCCCTTGCGTCACACGACGCCGTCCACGTCCCACGTTCCGCGCTGCCGTCCTGGCCAGCTGCGATCATCCGACGACTAGCAGATCCCGCGCAAAGTGCGTGAGTACGTCGGCTCGCGTCCGCACCCAAATGGACATCATCCTCGATCCGCACCCCACCCCACCCCGGCCGGTAGATCCCCGGCTCGATCGTCACAACCGCCCCCACCGCCAGCACGCGCGTCGGCCGTTCGCGAGAGTCGCGGCGCCTCGTGCACCTCGAGCCCGAGCCCGTGCCCCAGGCTGTGCCCGAACGCCTCTCCGTAGCCGCGGCGATCAATGTACTCTCGCGCGACCGCGTCGGCATCCCGGCCCCGCATGCCGGCCCGCACCTGGGCCGTAGCCACCTCGTTGGCCGCCCGGACGATGTCGTAGACCTCGCGCTGCTCCAGCTGCGGCCGCTCCGACGACCACGGTCCGCGTCACATCCGCGCAATATCCCGCCGACGGTCGCGCCAAAGTCGAACAAGCAGCAGATCCCCGCGCGCGATCTCGCGAGTCGAGGTCGCGGCGTGGGGGAGCGCCGAGCGCGGGCCCCGACGCGACGATCGTGGGGAACGGGAATGCCTCGGAGCCCTTCGTCCCGAAGCGCGTGCTCGAGCTCGCCCGCGACTTCCAGCTCGGTGAGGCCCGACTTTACGGTCGGCAGCGTCCGCCCGAGTGCCCGCGTCGCCACGCCGGCCGCCTCGGCGATCCGCGCCAACTCGTCGGGATCCTTGGACTCTCGCAGCACCTCGACGACGTCCATGGTCGGTCGCCAGCTGCCAGCGGCCGCCTGCTTCCAGCAACCGCTGAAAGTCGCGATGCACCAGGTGCGCCGATTCGAAGCCTGCGACCTCCACATACGACAGCGACGGCAGTAACTGCCACAGACCCGTCCAGAGGCTCTGCGGCTCGATCGCGATCCGCGCGCGCGTCGCCGACCTCGTCTGCCGCTTGCGTCTTGTATCGGAAGTCCGTGATGAACAGGACGTCGCCTCGCGCCGTCACGAAGGCGAGTGCGCTCGACCCGGAGAACCCGGTCACATAGCGGATGTTGGGCGCGCTGGTCAGCAGGACACCGTCCAATCCATCGCCGGTCAGCGCGTCGGCAAGCGCTTCGATCCGAGCCGGGCGACGATCAACCACGGTGTTTGCGTCGGAGCGCGCCTGCTGTCGCGTTGCGATCTCGTTCGGTACCCGCTTGGGCGCTTGCGGGGTCGCTCGCCCCTTGCCCGTCTGCACGCCGCGTCAGCATCGCCACCAGACCCCGAAGGGCCCACTCATAGCCGTCCGCTCCGAAGCCACAGAGGATCGCCTGCGCGGCCGGCGCGAGCATCGAGTGCCGTCGCTCCGGTTCTCGCGCGTAGATGTTCGTGAGGTGCACTTCGACGAATGGCACAGCGACCGCCGTCAGGGCGTCCCGTATCGCCAAGACTCGAGTGACTGTACGCCCCTGCGTTGATGATCACACCCGCCGTCGAGCCACGCAGCGCGTGGATCGCGTCAATCAGCGCGCCTTCACTGTTGTCGCTGGGCGAACGACAGATCGACGCCCATTTCACCCGCGACCGCGCGCAGCCGCCGCTCGATGTCTGCGAGCGTCGTCGTGCCGTACACTGCCGGTTCCCGGGTGCCAAGGAGGTTCAGATTGGGCCCGTTGAGAACCGCGATTCTCACTTCTTCTTCAGCCCTGACAACCAGTTGCTGAATTGCTCGGCGTCGGAGAGTGTGTCGGCACCCGACGCATCCAATGTGCTGTCACGCGGCGGCGCCGCGCCAGGGCGTGGCACGGCGGAGCTGCTCCCCGAGGTCGGTCCTGTGGCCTCGGTGAAGAACTGGTCGAATGAAAACGCACTCGCCTCGCGTCGTGGCTCGGTCGGCGGCGGCGACTCGCGGAAAATGCTGTCGAGTGAGAGCTCGTTCGAAGCCGGTCGCGCGGGTCGCCCCGTGACGCTGGCGGCTCCGGTTTGGGTCGGACCGCCGAACGCACTCGACAGCGTCGCCGCAGCCGTCTCGTCGGTCGGACGCACCGCGCCCTGCGGGAACAGCACGTTGACTGATCCGGTCTGCATCGGCTTGCGTGCGACGGTCGTCGGACCGCTGCCGTTGGGATCGCCTACTTCCGGCGATGTCTGAACGCTTGCTGGCTCAGTCGGCCCCTCAGGTGGCGGGGGCGCGGGTGCCGTCGGCGCGCCGGCGCTCGTCTCGCCTTCGACCGCTGTCGCCACCTCTGGCACCGCCTCAGGCCCGGCCGGGTGGTGCGCCAAGGGGACCGTGCTCGACATGTCGGCCGCATCATAGGACGCGACATCGAACTCCGACACTCCCCGGCCCGCAATTGCCGTCGCTCCGGTGTAGCCGAAGTCGTCGATCACGCCAGCACTGGCCGCCCCGGCGACGCCGGCAATCGGATCGACTGCACCCTCATGAGCCTCATGCATGATCTGGAGACCGGAGCCGCCCGAAATCCTCGGCGCCGCGACACCACTGTCGGTCGCGGCCACGGTGTGCGTGGACGTATCGGGTCCCGCAGTTTCCGCTGGAATGATGATGATTCGGTCGCAATCGTCGCGTCGATGGTCTCGAGTCCCTCGGAGTTATCGCGTACGACCATGTGCGCTTCGACCGTCGCCTCGAACTCCGGATCTGCGTGCGAGGGCGCACTGTCCGCGTGTGAATCCACGACAGCCGCCGGCGCATCGGCCGAACGAGTTTCAGTCTCGACGGTAGGCGCGGTGGTCCCGTTGTCGCCACCGTGCCACTTTCGGGTGGCGAGCGCCGCAAAGAACGCTCGGATCGTAGGACTGTTAGCCACACCAGGGACGAATCCAAACTCGGTCGCGACACTGTCCCCTGCGCCGACTGGGCCCGCGTCGCGTCGCTGCGGTATTTGCTCGAGCTGCTCGACGCGCTCGCGCAGCGTTACATCGGCGGGGTTCTGCGCGAGCAGTTGCCGATAGACGCTGAGCGCTTCATCACGGAAGCCTTGCTGGAGATACAGCTCGGCCATCGTCTCCGTAACGAACACGGCCGGCGTCTCGCCATCGGCGCGCTCGTGCGCGACCGCTTCCCCTGGCGGCGCAGGCGCAGCTTGCGGGTGTGGCGGCGCGACAAACTCCATCGGCTCGAGTCCATCGGCCGGCGCCATCGGCATCGCGTCGTGTGGAGTTGCGTCCGGCTCAGCCCACAGAGGCGCACCAGGTCCCGCGGCGGCCATCTCGCTATCGACCGATGGTGGACCAGGCGGCGGCTCGAATGCTAGCTCGGCAGCCTGTGCCGGCGCGGCTCGCTCGGGTGCCTTGCCAGCGGGCATCTCGAGCGGCTCAATGTCTACGAGGCGAGGTCCCGGGATGTCCTCGGGCACCACTGGTGTCTCGTGTGCCCACGCCGCACCCGGCACCGCGGGCGGCGGCGGCTGCAGAGTCGGGGCGAATGTGCTGCCCGCGTTACGCGCCGTGGACGGGGCAGCGCCCCGGACATCCTGCGGCGCGGCTGCGACGACCGTCTCGCGAGTCGCCGACTCCAGAAGTGCCGGTGGGAGCTCGAGTGTGCGTTCGGGATTGATCTCAGCCCACGTCGGCACATCGCCCGTCGGCGCGTGGCCACCGGGTCCGTCCAGGGCTGATAGGAGCGTTGCGACTTCGTCGTTCCGCGGGTCCGCGTCGAGTACGCGTTGGTACCATGTCCGCGCGGCGGACATCTCACCGCGTTCGCGCGCAATGTCGCCAAGGTGGCGCAATGCGATCAAATTTTCCGGGTCCAGCGCCAGCGCCGCCTCGAACACACCGCGCGCTTCTTCGTGCTCGCCGGCCTCAAACAGCGCCTGGCCGAACACAATGTGGCCGCTCATGTGTGCGGGTTGCTGCGGGACGTATGTCCGGCAGATCGCGATGGCCTGTTCGAGGTCCCCAGCCTTGCGGTATTCGTTGGCGAGGGGCGCGAAATACCGGCGGGGGTTCTCGTTGAACTTGCGCTCGAGTTCCTCGATCCGGGCAGAACTGGCCATCGACTCCCTCGGATGAGCCGCAGCGGGGCGACAGGGACGGCGGAAGATACTCTTCCAAGACGACTGACGTCAATCGAGGTGACAGCAGAAGTGTCGCCATCCCTTGACCTTAGCCCTCGGCAGCCGGTAGCTTGCTTTGCGAGGGGCGACACCGGTGACGGTGCCCAGCGTCCTCGAGCGGCCTGCGCCGCCAACCACCCCACATATGATCGTCGGAAGGAGTTCGGTCTGTGCTGCAATCCATGCGGAGCACCGGCGCCAAGTACCTCGTTTGGATTGTGCTGGTCGCCGTGCCGTTCGTCTTCATTTTCCTATTTTATCAGACGTCAGGACTGTCCTCGCGAGGCCCGGCGACCGCGACGTCCGCGGTCGCGAGCGTCAATGGCCAGGACGTCTCCCTGCTTGACTGGCAGCGCGTGTTGTCGCAGCGCGAGCAGGAGGCCAACCAGCGCTTGGGGCGGCAGCTGACGCTCGATGAGCAGAAGCAGCTCGAGCAAAATGTGTTTGATGAGATGGTCGATAACATCCTCCTCGATCAGGAGCTCGCCCGTCGACACATCGGCGTCACGGACGCGGAGATCATCGAGGCGGCGCGCAGCAGCCCGCCGCAAGACCTCATGAATGCGCCGCAGCTGCAGACGGACGGTAAGTTCGACCAGCAGAAGTACTTGCGCTTCTTGAGCAGCCCGATGGCCAAGGAGGAAGGCCTCCTCACGAGCCTCGAGGCGCTGTATCGCCAGCAGATCCCGCGCGAAAAGCTCTACGAACAGGTCGCCGCAGGCGTGTTCGTCTCCGACGAGCAGCTGTGGAGCCTATGGCGCGACACACACGATTCGGCGCAGATCTCGTTTGTCCGCTTTGCTCCCGACTCCGCCCAGGAGGCCGCCGCAGTCATCACCGACGCGGACCTCCACAACTACTACGACCACCACCAGGATGACTTGACCCGCAAAGGCCAGGCGGTCGTATCACTCGTCATGCTGCCGCGGATCATCACCCACGCTGACACTGCCGCCGCCTTGACCCGCCTCCTGGCTCTGCGCGGCCACATCACGAGAGCAGCCAATCTCGCCGACAGTGCCACCTTCGCCGACAGTGCGAAGCAGGAGTCGAACGACTCCGCCTCCGCGATCCACGGTGGCTCCCTCGGATGGGGCAAACACGGCCGGTTTGTGCCGCAGTTCGAGAGCGCGGCGTGGGCACTGAAGCCTGGCGAGGTCTCGGCTCCGGTGCTGACACCCTTCGGCTATCACCTGATCCGGATGGACCGGCGTCAGGGTGACTCGGCGCTCTTCAGCCATATCCTGTTTCGGATTCAGCAGAGCGATTCGTCGTCGGCCCTGCTGAACTCGCGCGCCGACTCGCTCGAGCGGTTGGGCGCGCAGGCCGAGTCGCCAGAGCAGTTCGACCATGCAGCCAAGGTCATGAACCTCGCCCCGTCGTCCGTCCACCTGACCGAGGGCACGCCGGTCTTTTGGAACGGACATCAGGTTCCCAGCGTTGGAACCTGGGCCTTCGGCGGGGCGAAAGTCGGGGAGACGAGCGAGTTGTACGAGGGCACCGACGGGTTCTACCTCGCGCGATTGGACTCACTGACGCCGGGCGGACTACCGAGTTTTGTCGCCGCGGAACCTACTTTGCGGCGGCTCGTGGCCGTCGAGGAAGCGCAGGACGCGCTGACGACGCCAGCGCGGCAGCTCGCGACGAAAGCGGCTGCCACGTCGCTTCAGCAGGCGGCGAAAACGGCCAAGCTCCCAGTGGTCACGACACCCGTCTTCACGCCCACGAGTTATGTCCCGGACGTGGGCCGCATGAACGAGGTCATCGGCGCGGCGTTTGGGATTCCGGTCGGGTCAGTCAGCGCGCCGATCAAGGCATCGTCCGACGTGTTCGTGATTCACGTCGACCGTCGAGTCGCGGCCGACAGCGCGACGTGGGCCAAGCAAAAGGACACGCAACGGCAGAACGTGCTGCGCGACCTCCGACGTCAGCGCGTCGAGGAGTTCCTGAATGATCTCCACGAGATCGCGCGCATCGTCGACAACCGCAAAGCCGTCGAAGCCGCAACGCAGAAGGCGTCGACGTGAGGCTAGTAGCTAGGAATTAGGGATTCGGGACTAATGACAAAACTCAGGGCCAGTGACGGCGACGTGCCACTGGCCCTGAGTGTTGTCCACTAGCCACCAGCCACTAACCACTAGTAGTCACCGCATTAACCGCTTGGGCTCCGGCTCCGCCTCGCCTCGCGTTTCAGAAGCGGGCGATTGCGGCGCTGACCCTACGCGATCGGCGGGCGAGTCGTTGTGCAGCGCGTTGCCGTCCCGTGTCGCGCGGTCCGGATCGGACAGGTTCCGCTTGAACTCCCGGATCCCCTTACCCATGGACCCGGCCAACTCCGGAATCCGCCGCGCGCCGAATAGTAGGAGCACGATCAGCAGGATCAGGAGAATTTTTTCAAAGCCTATTTCACCCATTGCTGTCACTCCCCCGGACTCGACTCATCAGCCGCACTGATCCAGGAATTAGAAGACGGACCCCGACCCCTATCATCAAAACAGCGACCGCGCAATCAAATACGCGATCAATACTCCCAGAAGGCTCAGCAGGCACACGTCGAGTGCCAACGGGCCAAGCGCAAATCTCAAGATAACGAGGTCGACCTGGAAGGGCCCGAACGTGGGCGTAACCCCCGTCGTCAGGAACTCCTTGACAGCCCCGGCCGGAAGAAAGCGCCGGGCGAACTGCGTCAGGAACCCGCCAACGATGAAGCCGCAGGAAAGGACGACGGCGTGGAAGACCGGCCGGTGCTTGGATGACCCCCGCGGCGCCATTAGCGAGTACCCCGCCTGGATAGGCCTGTTGCACGCGCCCCCGGGACCTCGCCTGCCCTCCGCGTTCGTGCCTTCATGCGCGACGCTCCAGAACGTACGTGATGGCGTCGTAGAGAGCGCCACGAGCTTGAGTATTCGGGAGGTCCGCGAGCGCCTCCTCGGCGTCCTGCGCGAGCTGTTCTGCCCGTCGGCGGGAGTAGGCTAGCCCGCCATGCTCAGCGGCCAACGCCACCACCTGTTGGATGTCCGCGTCGGATGGGGTTTCTGTCGCGAAGAATTCCTCGACTCGCCGCCGGTCCCCCCGTTCCATCTCACGGAATCCAGCAATGAGCGGTAGGGTCATCTTCCGTTCGCGCAGGTCGAGTCCGCTCGGCTTGCCGGTCATTTGCTGATCCGCGGTGTAGTCGAGGACGTCATCGACGATCTGGAATGCCATCCCCAATCGCTCACCGTAGCGAGTCAATCCAGCCCGGTGCGCGGGTGCCCCGCACAGAGCGCCGAGCTCACAGGCCGCGGCGAAGAGCGACCCAGTCTTGGCCTCGATCAACGCGTTGTAGTCGTTTTCGCTGAACTGCAAGGGATCCAGCGTCGCGAGCTGCAACAGCTCGCCGCGGGTCATCCGGACGGACGCGTCGGTCAGGACGCGAAGCGCATCCAGATCCCCGAGCCGTGCCAACTCTCGCAGCGCGCGCAGATAGAGGAAGTCGCCTGCGATGACCGACAATTGGTGGCTGAACAGCGCATTCAACGTCGGCATGCCGCGACGGAGCGCGGAATGATCGACGGCATCATCATGGACCAGTGTGGCGACGTGCATCAACTCGAGGACGGCCGCCAGCGTCGTGGCCATAGCAACTGGGCGATCCGCGACTGCATTCGCCAACAGCACAAGTGTGGGGCGAAAGAGCTTCCCCTTCATGCCCATGAGGTGCCGATTGACCCCACCGATCAACGGCGAGTCGTCATCGACGATGCGCCACAACTCGTGTCGAACGTGCTCGAGGCCATCGATGACCGGCCCCTGGATCTGCGCCAGAGTTGGCGATCCGTGAGGTGGGTGCTTGTCAACGCGCTCCGGCGCGCCCTCGGTCGATGCTCGTAGCGGCGACGCCTGCGTCGCCCGTCGTTGCGGTACGTGCATCGTCACCGGGGCGTCCGTTCGAGCGCCGCCAGTCGCTGGGCAGCGTCCCGGAATCGAATGTCCACGGCAAACACGCGTTGATAATACCCCACCGCGGCCTCCCATTGCATGAGCGCCTCGGAAGCATAACCCAACAGATAGAGCACGCCTACTAGCTGGTCGTCGGTTACCCCGATCTCGCTGAGAGCACGACTCAAGATCGTTGCCGCGACCTGGAACTGCTGCTTCTCGATAAAACACTGACCCAGCGCCTCGTACGTCCGCACGCGGTGGTGGCCACGCAGCGCCTTCTGGAACTCGGCGACCGCCTCATCCACCAATCCCATTTCCTTGTAGGCGACGCCCAGGTCATAGTGGCTTTCGTGGTCTTCTTCCGACACGTTCTCAGCAATGCCCTGCTTGAACTTACGAAGCATGTCAGCGAAGTCTGCCGCCTCGTCCCCGCTCGGTTTCTCCTCCTCGATCACCATGCGAGTCGATCGCGGCGCGTCGTCGTCTCGGAGCCAGTCACCGAGGTTGATGTACTTGTCACGCGCAGAGCTCGCCTCTGCCTCGGCCGACGGCGGAGGCGCCGTGTCCCGATTCTGAGGCGGGGGCACCACGCCCGCTGGGGGTCGAGCGGGAGCGATCCCCGTGGGTCGGGTCGGTGCGCGACTCCCAGGAGGAGCCACGTTGGGCCGATGATCGGGTCGCGATCCGGGCCTGATATCCGGCCGCCCGGGCGGCCGAGCCGGTCCGCGCGCCGGCAGACGCACATCCGGCCTGCCTGTCGGCTTCTGTTCGGTCTTCGGCTCCGGATGCGCATCGAGCTTCGCAGGACCAGGCTGCTCTGGTCGAGTCGGCGGCTCCAGTCGAGCTGGTGGCTCTGGTCGAGCTGGTGGACGCTGGTCCCGCCGGCTATCCGTGCGAACCGCCGATTGAGGCGGAGGCACTCGCCCTGGCGGGCGTCCTCCGGCGACGGGCGGCGGTGACGGAGGCGCCGATGGCGGTGCGCCCGCCGCCCCTGGTCGTGCAGCGGGCTTACCGCCACGAGGCGGCAGAACCGCTGGCTGGGGGGCCGGCGCTGCTGAGGAGCTTGGGCCGCCACGGCTGGGCGCGGGGGGCGGCGGCGCGGACGCATCTGGCCGATTCGATGGACTAGGCGATCCCGGCGCCGATACGGGCCTTGGCACCACGATCGGCACGTCTATGATCTCCGGCACATCAAAACTGCTGTCGAGCGGTGGCAGTTCGGCCGCCACGTCGAGCTCTGGCGATCCGTTGTCATCTGCCGGGGCCAGCGGTTCGAGGAGCTCATCGCCAAACGTGCTCAACGCGGCCTGCGCCCGGGGATCGTCCGGCGAGAGCTCGAGCACGCGCTGGTAGACGGCACGCGCCTTGTCCGCTTGCCCTGACCGGAACAGTGCGTCCGCAAGCTCGAGATACGCCTGCGGCAATCGTGCTCGATCATTTGTCCTGAACGCGTATTCGACGCGCTTCTGGTGGTGGCGAACCGAGTTCGGTATCAACCGAATGATCTCGTCAGCCACGGACCGCGCGCCTTCTAGATCCTGCGCGCGCTCGAGTCCGACCATTGTCGCCTCGAGCACCTGCAAGCCGCCCTCGCGGTCACCCGCGTCCAGCAGCGCCTCGGCCAGCTGCCGCCGCAGAGTCCAGTTGAGCGGCTCGGCTTCGACCTGCGTGCGCAAGAGCTCGACCGAACGCGCAAGCGGTGAGCTGGAGTGAACAGTCTCGCTCCGCCGCGACCCAAGTGAGCCCGACACACGGCGGATGTCGACTACGTCCCCCCCGGACGCAGCTCCGTTCGTTGCTGCCGTTCCGTCCGACTCATCGAGCCAACTGGCGAGCTTCAACGGGTCATCGAGCGATGGCTCGGCCGCACTATGGCCCGATGGGCGCCGCATCGCGGGCCGCGGCAGTGCGCCGGTTCCCTCGAAGCTCCCGCCTTCCTGCGCCTCGGGTTCGGCATCAGGGATGTCCAACAGCTCCGCTCCGCCGACAAACGAGAGCTCGTCGTCTGGTCTCTTCGCCGACGGCGGCGCGGTACTGGGGGCAACGCTGTCGATCTCGATGAGCGGCAACGCATCGGGCAGCGACTGGCCTAGTCGCGAAGACGAATCGGGCTGGGGCGCACTCGAGAGGGCCGAGCGTGGCGCTTTCGTCGTCCCCTGACCTGGGCCAGAGCGCATTGACGACGGCACGGGTGCATCGCTGTCCGGGATGATCAACTCCATCTCGTCGGTCAGCGACAGCACCGGCCGCTCGCCCGCCCCGATCGGCGGCAGCTCACCCGGGAGCGCGAGGTCGTGTGCCGGTGGCATCAGGGCCGGCACATTGAGCGGTGTGGCCAGACGCAGCGCTGCGAACTGTTGGCCGCTCAGTGGCGGTTCGACATCCGGCAACGCCGCATCGAGCGCGTCGCGCAGCTCGTCGTCGAGCGCCGACGGCTCGAACCCAGAGACGCGGTCACGACCGCCGTCGCCGATTGCCGGCGCAGTACTCTCCAGTCCTTCGACAGCCGACTCGGAGTCACCGATTGGCGGCAGTGGGAGCAGGTCTCCATCGTCGGGCTCCGCCCCGACACCTTCGTCCTGCGCGCTTGGCAAATCGCTGGGTTCGTCGGCTACTTCGGGCTCGGGGACGACCGGTACCGTCGTACGAGGCTCGCCAGATCGACGGGCGGGCGGGCCTCCAGCGAGCTTTTCACCAGCGGCGGCTTTGCTACCCGGGACGCTCTTGCCAGCGCCGCTGTCAGAGAGGTCGAGAAACACGAGATCGCCCGACTTCTGACTCCGGACGCTGCCGCCTGCCTTCGGCTCCACTGCTGGGTCGATGGCTCGCATGCGATTGACCGTCGCACGCATGTCGTCGCCGCGGCCCTCAGCCTCGAATTTCTCGTACAGCAGCTGCAGCTGCTCGAGCGCCTCTCGCTTGCGATCTTTCTTGGAGAGTTGATCGGCGAGCATGAGGCGGATGTCGTCCTGGTCCGGACACAGATCCGCGAATTCTTTGAGCGCGCGAAACGCTTCGTCGAGATGCCCGCTGCCTTGCATGCGGCTCGCATACTCGAGGAAATTTTGTTTGGCGTCGCTGATGAAGCCCTTCTTCGCGCTGATCTTGCCGAGCTTGTAGTAGACCGAGTTCCGGCCCGGCGACTGGCGAAGGATCTTGTTACAGAGTGCGATGGCGTTGTTGAAAAAGCCGCTTTCGGCGTACAGATCGACGGCCTTCTCGTAGTACGTCATCGCATCGCCGACATTGCCCTGGCGCATGAGCAGGTCGCCGACGCGGTTGTAGAGGGCAACATCACCCTCGCCCTCATCGTCGTCGCCCTCATCCAGAATCTGGATGTATAGCTGGAGCGCCTTGTCGAACTGCTTTTTTTGTTCGAACTCAGCAGCCTTTTTCTTGAGCTTGGCAGCGTTCGACATCAGCAGTAGGGGTGCGGCGGGTCGGCGTGGGACGGCACCTCCGCCGCCCCATCGGGGTAGCCGCAAGCCGGCCGCAGGCTGGTCACATAGGACCGGCTGTGGCGGAAACGGTACCCCGTCCCACGCAAGACGGATTAACCTACCGGTAAGTCAAATTGGTGACAAGCTTTGCCTCGCGCCCAGGTCGCCAGACAACGCCGGTCGCCATACCAATAGGGCAACTCGCGAACGTCCCCGACGTCAAAAAGCGCGAGATCGGCTGAGAACCCGGGGGCGATTTGGCCGGTCTCGTTCGCCAGTCCGAGCGCAGCAGCGCCGTTAACTGTCGCCGCGATCAGCGCTTCCGCCACCGAAAGCCGCAGCTGGCTTACGCCGAGCGTGAGAATCAGCGGGAAGTTGACAGTCGGGGAGGTACCCGGATTGAAGTCGGTAGCCAAGGCGACTGCCGCTCCGGCCTCCAGCAGAGGCCGGGCGGGGGCCCGAGCCGGCTTCCCTAGGAACAGCATCGTGCCCGGCAGAAGGGTCGCCACCGTCGGGGCCCGGGCGAGTGCAGCGATGCCGTCGCTGGAGATCGCGGCGAGATGATCGGCCGACGTGGCCGCCAGTTCCGCCGCCAGCTCGGCGCCCCCCGCGGGGGCCAGCTCGTCCGCGTGCATCTTGAGCCCCAGGCCGGCGCGACGCGCCGCCCCGAGAATCTCGCGTGATTCGTCGACTGTGAAGACCCCCGGCTCGCAAAACACGTCAGCGAAAGCCGCGAGGCGCTCAGCCGCGACGCGTGGGAGCATCTCGTGAACTAGGAGGTCCACGTACTCCCGTCGGCCGCCAGGGCGCTCGCGGTATTCCATCGGGATCTCGTGGGCGCCCAGCCAGGTCGGGACGATGCGCACGGGGACGGCGCTGGCGACCCGCGCTGCCACGCGCAGCATCTTCAATTCGTCGTCCACCGAGAGCCCGTACCCCGACTTCACCTCGACTGTCGTCGTCCCGTACGATGCCAGTTGGGCGATACGCCGCACGGTGAGGGCGACGAGGTCGTCCTCCGCGCGCTGGCGCAGATCGCGCACTGAGGCGTGGATCCCGCCGCCTGCCGCTGCGATTGCGAGGTAGTCGGCGCCCGCAGCTCGTTGCTCCTGCTCCTCATACCGCGCCCGGCCGAAGATCGCGTGGGTGTGTGAGTCGACGAGCCCTGGCGTAAGGACCGCGCCGCTGCAGTCGACGGGAGTGGCATCCGGATACTGGCGCTCCAGGTCCCCGCGCGGCCCCACCGCGGCGATTCGCGCGCCAACGACGGCGACGGCAACGCCCGATTGAAGCCCGGCGTCGGCCATCTCGAAGCCACGCCGTGCCCGGGGCGGTCCGGCGCATGTGGCGACCTGCTTCGCGCCGACGAACAGCAGCGTCATGGTCCGTGCCTGACGCGCTGGCTCACGCCATCACGTCCTGCACGCGAGACCACTGCAGCGGCGCCTGCGCCTCGCCGCGACAGGCATAGAAGCAGGCCGCACAATTGATCGGAGAATACCGACGGAACGCCGTCCAATGAAAATCAGTCGGGAAATCGGGACACCGCTTTACGTGCCCGGTCGGATCGAGGTGGATCGTGCGGACACCGGAGCGGCACGGCTCGCGCGCCTCGCCCCGCACGAACCGTGGGATCTGCGACAAGTAGTGGTCCGAACTCGTGATCACGCCGCGCCGTCGATGCTTGTACGCCAGGAGCGAGGCGATCACCGCATTGAGCTCGGTCAGCCGCGTCGCATCGAGCAACGGCGCTCGATTCCCGTTCTTCCCGTCGGTGTACAGACTGAAATTGACCCCGCAGCCCAGCGAGGCCGCGCGCTCGACGATCGGCATCAGCTGGTCGAGATTGTCGTTTCGGATCACGGTGTTGAACCGCACACTGTCGATGCCGCGCGCCCGCATGGTGTCGACCGTGCCGAAGATACGGTTCGTCAAATTCGGAATCCCGCGCGCGAGGTCGTGGCGCCCATCCAAGTAATCGAGCGAGATGTTGAATTGATTGATGCCGGCGTCCCACAGCTCGAGCGCGCGCTCGAGCGTCAGCAAGCCACCGTGGGTGATGAGCGTGATGTAGGCGAGGCCGACGGCGTCTTTGACGCCGCGGACGACATCCGCCAGGTCGCGACGCATCAACGGCTCGCCACCCGTGAACGTGATCATCAGCGGATTGAAATATCGCGCGGCCGCCGCGAAGCTCGCCTGCTCCTGGGCGCGGGCGCCGGGATCGGTCTGCCAGTAGTCGCAGAAGCCGCAGCGTGCGTTACAGCGGAGCGTCACCTCGAAATGGACGAGGATCGGCATCCGCATCGCCGTCAGGTACGCGTACTTGGCGATGAACGCCGGGACATGCCAGGGCTTGAAGCGGGCGGAGAGCAAGGCTAGGGACTAGTGACTAGTGATAGTGGCTAGTGAACAAACTAAAGGGCCAGCCACCGCGACGTGTCCCTGGCCTGACGTTTTTTCCTAACCCCTAACCCCTAGTCCCTGGTCCCTAATCCCTCGTCCTCATCGGCAGATCCAACCCCTGCGCCCGCGCCGTCTCGATTGCCAACTCGTAGCCTGCGTCCGCGTGCCGCGCGACGCCGATGCCGGGATCGTTCGTCAGGACCCGCTCGAGGCGTTCCCGCATCTCAGGCGTCCCGTCGGCGACGATGACCTGGCCAGCGTGCAGCGAATTGCCAATACCGACGCCCCCACCGTGGTGGAAGCTCACCCAGGACGCGCCACTCGCGGTGTTGAGCAACGCATTGAGAATCGGCCAGTCCGCGATGGCGTCGCTGCCATCTCGCATATGCTCGGTCTCTCGAAACGGAGAGGCGACGCTTCCGGTGTCCAGGTGATCGCGTCCGATCACGATCGGCGCTGACAGCTCGCCTCGCGCGACCAGGTCGTTCATCGCCACGCCGAAGCGAGCGCGCTCGCCCAGGCCGAGCCAGCAAATCCGAGCAGGGAGCCCCTGAAAGTGCACGCGATCGCGGGCCAGAGTCAGCCACCGGGCGAGTTTCGCATCCTGGGGAAAGAGCTCGCGGGCAAGATCATCGGTGCGGTAGATGTCCTCAGGATCGCCGGACAAGGCGACCCAGCGGAACGGGCCCTTACCCTCGCAAAAGAGTGGTCGGATGTACTCGGGAACGAAGCCAGGAATGTCGAATGCATCCGTCACGCCGGCATCGAACGCGACGGTCCGCAGGTTATTGCCGTAGTCGAACGTGATCGCGCCACGCCGACGGAGCTCCAGCATCGCTCGGACGTGCGTGGCGGCCGTCTCAGTCGCCCGCAAGACATATGCTTCCGGATCGTCCCGCCGGAGCGCCGCGGCCTGCTCGAGCGTGAGCCCCGCCGGCACGTACCCGTTCAGCATATCGTGCGCGCTCGTCTGGTCGGTGAGCACGTCGGGCGTGATCCCCTGACGCACGAATGTCGGGAGTACCTCGCCGACATTGCCGACCAGGCCGACGGACAGGGCACTCCCGGTGCGCTGCGCGTCGCGGATCCAGCTCATCGCTTCGTCGATGTCGCGCGTCATGCGGTCGCAATATCCCGTGGCAAGCCGCTTCTCGATGCGAGCCTGATCCACCTCGATTGCGAGCAGCACCGCGCCGTTCATCGTGGCCGCGAGTGGTTGGGCGCCACCCATGCCGCCGAGTCCGGCCGTCACAACGAGGCGGCCCGCGAGCGAGCCGCCGAAATGCCGATCGGCAACTGCCGCAAATGTCTCGAACGTGCCTTGCAGAATCCCCTGGGAGCCGATGTAGATCCACGACCCAGCAGTCATCTGGCCGAACATGGTGAGCCCCAGCTGCTCCAACCGGCGGAACTCATCCCAGGTCGCCCAACGCGGCACCAGGTTGGCGTTGGCGATGAGCACCCGCGGCGCGCCCCGATGCGTGCGAAACACTCCGACCGGCTTCCCGCTCTGAATGAGCAACGTCTCGTCGTCGCCGAGTCGCTCGAGCGTCGCGACGATCGCGTCGAACGCCTCCCAGCTGCGCGCGGCCCGGCCCGTCCCACCATACACGACGAGATCATCAGGTCGCTCGGCCACCTCGGGATCCAGATTGTTCATGATCATCCGCAGCGCGGCTTCCTGCTGCCATCCCCGGCACCTGATCTTCGACCCGCGCGGCGCGGATACGCGTCGAGGGCGTCCGGGGACGGTCTGCCGAGAGGACGCGTCGAGCACGTCAGACGAAGGAGACATGGGTCACTCGGTTACCGAGTAGGGGCGACGCCTGTGTCGCCCTGTGCAATCGCGTCGAACCTGCCAGCCTCGAGCGCCGTCGCCAGCGCGACGATGTCAGGGGTGAGCACTCGGTCTGCGGTGAGAGGCGCGACGAGTGTGCGGACGAAACCATGGGCGCGCGCCGCACCCCGCCCGGCGCGCAGCGGCGCGCGGTAGTCCAGACCCTGTGCGGCGCACATCAGCTCGATGGCCAGCACGTGTCGCACGTTGTGCACGATGCGCCGCAGCTTCCAGGCCGCGGCCATCGCCATCGGGACGACATCCTCCTTGCCGCCGTCGGTCGGGATCGAATCGACGCTCGCCGGGTGTGCGAGCACCTTGCATTCAGACGTCAGCGCCGCGGCGGTGACCTGCGCCATCATGAACCCCGAGTGGAGTCCGGGGTTGGACGCCAGAAAGGGGGGCAGCCCCTGGTTGAGGTCAGGATTCACGAGACGATCGATCCGTCGCTCGCTGATGGTCGCAAGGTTGGTGAGGACAATCGCGAGGAGGTCGAGGGCCATTGCCACGGCTTGCCCGTGAAAGTTCCCACCACTGAGCAGCGTCCCGTCGTCGAACACCATCGGGTTGTCGGTGGCTGCATTCAATTCGCGTTCGATGATCTCACCCGCAAATCGCAGCGCGTCCTGCACGGGGCCGTGTACCTGAGGCATGCACCGCAACGAGTAGGCATCCTGCACGCGCGGATCGCCCAGCCGATGCGACTCACGGATCTCGCTCTCGACGAGCAGCGCACGCAGCAGCGCCGCGGACTCCTGTTCGCCGACCTGCCCGCGAACCGCATGGATGCGCGCATCGAAGGCGACAGGCGTGCCCAGGAGCGCTTCGAGCGACATCGCCCCCGCGACATGCGCCGCTCGCCACAGTCGACCCGCTTGCACGAGCGCGAGCGTGGCGAGCGCCGTGTGCGCCTGAGTGCCGTTGACGAGGGCAAGCCCTTCCTTGGGCGCGAGGCCGTCGGACTCAGTCCCGCCTCCCGCAACATCGTCGCCGCATCGCCCGAGCGCGCGCCGCGTCGCAACTCGCCTTCCCCGATCAGCGCTCGACCCAGGTGGGCGAGGGGCGCCAGGTCTCCGCTGGCGCCGACACTTCCCTGCTCCGGCATGAGCGGGTAGAGACCCGCGTTGAGCATCCCGAGCAAGAGATCGACGAGCTCCGGGCGGCATCCCGAGTATCCCTTCGCGAGCACGTTGGCACGGAGCAGCATCATCGCGCGCACTTCGGGCTCCGAGAGCAGCGGACCCACGCCCGCGGCGTGGCTCCGGAGCAGGTTGACCTGCAGCTCGGCGAGGTGGTCGAGCGGGATCGCGACGTCTGACAGCTTGCCGAATCCCGTAGTGACACCGTACACCACATCGCCCCGCTTGACGATCGCGTCGACCACAGCACGCGTGCGGTGCATGTGCTCGCGCGCGGATGCCGCCAGTGCCACCGACGCACCGGACGCGACCGCTGACACGTCCTCGATCGAGAGCGACTGCCCGTCGAGAACGATGGCTGGGTCATCCGCACAATGTCGGAGGCGGGGCCCGGGGATTCAAGGAGGCAAGTGGCGACGGGATCGGCAACGGATGCGCCGCCCGCACGCCAACATAGGATCACCGGGTAGGGGCGACGCGTGCGTCGCCCTTCTGGCATCCGCCACGATGCAAAAGGGGCGACGCACGCGTCGCCCCTACCAGCCCATTTACAAGCAGCGTGCGGCCGGTGAGTCACGTAGCCATCCGTGACCGCTACCCGTTCCCTCAACGCTTCGCGCTGAGCATCCGGCCTTTCCGCGCGCGATGCACGACCACCGTCGCGCCCGGATGCGCCGTGATATCGAAGCTCCCGCCACCCGAGGAGGGGGTCGCCATGATCCAGGGACTCAGCGCACTCTCCTGCCCCAGCATCGACACCGTTGTCACGCCGTAGCACACCGCTGTGCCATTCGCGATGCCCGTCACCACGAAGTCCTCCGACACCGTCGTGCCCTCGAGGCCAAATCCCGAGCCCGCGGCCGGGCACGAAGACCCCGACGGTTGCTCAGAGTACACGCGGTAGTTGGAGAAGATCGACGCGTTGGCCAGTCGCACCGAGTTCGACCAGGTCAGCGCAACACCCGAATCGAGCGGCGTTCCAGTCAACCCGCTCGGCGCGGCCATCGGCGGCAGCGTGTCGACGTTGACCGTCGCCGTGCCGCTGCTGATATCGCCCTGTCCATCCGTCGATGCGACGTAGTACTGGCCCAGCGGCTGGACGTCGAAGTACTCCGTCCCCGGCGTGACTGCCACCTGGCCCCAGGAAGCAGAGGAATCCGTCCGGCCGAAAATGATGTAGGCCTCCACGTTCGGGTCGGTCGCGGCGACCCACGTGAGCATCACGCCTTCGGGCGCGGCGGGCGCTCCGGGAAGCAGCACATACGCGAGGCTGTCCGGATTCCCGAGATTTATCGTCTGCACCGGGCCCGTGTTGTAGTTGTCGCAGGCGGCGACCGCCACGAGGCCCGCGACCATAACACATGCCCACAATCCCTTCCGCATAATCGCCCCTAGGGTGGGAGTCTATAGCCGTATAATACGCACCGGACGGACCAGCTGTTTGAGCAGGCTAAGTCCCTCAGACACCATGATTTCCGATTCCAGCCCGCGCCCGATCGTCCTCGATTGCGGACAACGTGCTGACCTGCCAAGATACTGGCGCGGCCGCCTCGGCCATCCTTCAATAGGTCTGTCCCGACGCTTCGTTCCCTGGCGATCGGTATGTCTGCTTGTCGTAGTTGAACTTCAGGGCTGGCTCGGCCTTCAGCGCGACGAAGAAGCTGAAGGCGAAACTCCCGGTCGGAGACTGGGTGAAGGAGAAGATGGCGCGCCAGTCGTGGAGGTCGCGCTGCAGGGATACGACCTGACTGGCGAAGTTGTGCTGCTGGAAGTCGTACGTCGTCTGCCACTGGGCCGCCCACTTGGGCGTGATGTTGAAGCTGGTCGATCCCTGAAGCGTGGTCTGGGTGGCACCACGACGAACGGTGCCGCGGCGGTCGTGGCGTTGAAGTTCGTGTCGGGGGTCGAGTTCCGCTTGGCCTGCACGCACTGCTCGTAGTACACGGGTTGACGTTCTGATACGGCGCACAGACGACCGCCGGGTTGTACTGAATGACGTTGGACAGGTTGCCGACCGGCGGACGCTGCCGGTAGGCGCTGAACGTAAACGTCGCCTGCCAGCCTTGCCCGGCGTTCGGGATCGAGTTGTACGGCATGACACCCGTCGCCCCGGTGACCCACGACTTGCTGCGCCGCGATCTGCTGCGCCAGGAATGGGTCGCGCGCGCGCGAGGCCGGCTGCGGACGTACTTGGGCGGGGGCGGGTTCATACCGAGCAGCCGAGCGATCGCCGCAACGAGCCCGGAGTTGCTGTTGAGCGACAAGGACGCGGTGATCTGGTGCCAGTACGGCTGAACACGGGCGGTGTCGCTCAGCGGGTCGCCCTCGAACAGCGAGTACGTCTGTCGGAACTCGAAGCCGGGAATGAGGTCGGAGCGGAAGCTGTATCCCCACGAGCTGTGGTGAAACCGGCCAACCAGTTCGCCTTCACCCCCGCGACCGTGTCCACGACTTGCAGGCGCACGAAGTCGTAGTCATCGGGTCGAAGTCGAGCGAGAGCACCTTGATCTTCTTGGCTTTTCGGGGTCTTCGTCGGGCTTCGTCTTGAGCTTGGCCTCGATGTTCTGCGACAGCGAGAGCGAGACGTATTTCTGCTCGCAGCCCGGCCAGCGAGCCGATCGGCGACTGCCCCGCGGCCTGGTAGAACTCGTCGCTGATGTGGGCGGCGGGCGCGTAGTCGAACGTGATCACCGGCGTGATCGAGTGCCGGAAACGCGAGACATCACCGAACCCAGGGAAGAGCCCGATAGAAGGTCGGCGACATGGACAACCCGAACACCGGCACTTGGGCTGCGTCACGAAGTCGCGCCCGTGAACTGCGTTCGGATCATGAACGCAGCGCCGGCGTCTGCGTTCTGGATCGCCACGCTCGGCACCATGTTCCACGTGCCCTGGAACAGACTCGGGAGGTCGATCCCGGTGTTCCAGTCGAGGCTCGTGTTGAACGTCTCGGCGAAGATTTCGTTGGTCGCGATCGCAGTAGTCGCGCCCGTTCATCGTGGCCGGACGGTACACGATGTCCTGCTCCGGGAAATTGTTCAGCTGGTCCGTGAGCTGAAACGAGTTCCGCCAGGTGAAGCCGAAGATCTTGATAGGAGTGTCGAACGACGCCGACGTCGACCGCTCGTTGCGGGACACCGCGGTGCTATCGATCGCTGTCTTGCGGGGTGATCGCGTACTTGTATCCGAAGTTCCCGAACTCATCGACGTTGAGGCTCTCGGTGTTCGTCTCGAGAAGCTCGGCGACCAGGTGAACGCATTGCCCGATCGTGACCGGCTTCGACGACATGCTGAGCGTCGGAAACATCCGGTCGATCTCCGATCGACCCGGATACTGCTTCTGCGTGCCACCAATGCTGATGTTCGCCGGACCCAACGCCTGCTGGTAATTGAGCTGCGAGGAGATCACGGCGAGGACGGTATACGGATTGAAATACGTCGTCTGCTGGAGCGCGGTGCTCGTCTCGTAGTTGATGTTCATGTTCAGGTGAGACGTCAGCGAGAAGTCCTGCTGATGCTGCCACGAGATGGCGGTGTTGGTCGAATTGTTGCTCAGCGTCTGGTACGAGATGCCGAGGCTGCCGTTGATGAATCGATCCAGTACGTGATACCGGAACACCTCGCTGTAGCGGGTCCACCCCGGGTCCTCCAGCGATGCCCGTGCGCTGCTTCGCCAATCGAGCCAGGCGTCCAGGTCCATGTAGTCGTTGAGGTCGAAGTAGTACCCGACGTTCTCGACGTGGCGGCGGTACGACGGGCTGTTGCGCACCAACTCGCTGATCCCGAATTGCGGGGTGAGGACGCCGCTGCGCCGCCCAGTCCGTAAGTCCTGGACGATGAAGGGCAGCCACATGACCGGCACGTCGGCGATATAGAGAATGGCGGGTCGGCCGACCAGGACGTGCTTCGTGACGAACTTCAACTCGCTGACCGAGAAGTGATAGTGCGGGAGGCTGTCGTCGCAGGTCGTGACTGCGCCGTCGAGTCCGTAGAACGTTTGGGTGGGAGGCGTGGTATCGCGCTGGCTCGTCGTATCGCTCGGGTTGCGCTGAGACGTCGTGTCCCGCTGAAAGCGCCCGCCTGCGCGCCCATGATCCAGCGGTTCCCGCCGCTCGGGAACACCGTGTGGACCGCTCGTCGTGAGCGCCGAATGGTGTGCGACGTCGTACTCCAGCGTCTGCATCGACACGATGTCATCCTGGTTGTGCGATGGATCGCGGACCGTGATCGTGTCGCCGTGCGCGTGAACCATTTTGGCCGAGTCATCGTAGACGATTGTATCTCCAACGACGATCGTCTGCTGCTGGTTGACTGCCGCCCGGTCCTCCTTCTGCGACGCCAGTGAGCGTCAGCGCGTGCGTGTTGGCATTGTAGTTTGCGTCCTGACCCTGATAGCGGGTGAGGCCGTAGCCTTCGCGTTGCATCAGCGCGTCGGTTTCGGAGTCCGGCACGACCCAGTTGACCAGCTTCTTCAGGGAGGAGTCGCGCTCCGCCGAGTCGGCCCGCGCTCTGGCCTTCATGACCGAGTCGTACTCTGCCCGCTCGAGCGGAGTCATTTGTTGGCGCCCGGGGACCGTTGTCTGCACGACCCCACCGCCCCCGACCTGTGCGAGCGCAGGGTGCGACCCGAGCGCGACGATCAGCGCCGCCAGCGCGAGGCGCGGGACGACACCGTGGCCGAACCGACCACGCGGTGCCTGTGAATTGGCTGGTAGGGGCGACGCGCGCGTCGCCCTGTGTCCCGTCACGCGGGCGCCCGGTACCCCTCGTCCGGCACCACGGCCTGCGCGGAGCGCTGTCGCCGCCGGTACATGATCGTCGAGAGGAAAATGCTCAGCTCGTAGAGCAGGTACAGCGGGATCGCCATCGCCAGGGTCGTCCAAACGAGGTCACCTGGCGTGAGAAACGCGCCGATGAATGTGCAGAGCACCGCCGCATGCCGCCGGTACTTCCGCAGAAACATCGGCGTCACGATCCCCAGCATCGTCAAGGCTACGATCACGATCGGCAGCTCGAAACACAGGCCGAAGGCGAGCGACATGGTGAACAGGAAATCGAAGTATTCCAGCCCGCTGATCAGCGGTTCCATCGACGCAGTCTGAAAGCCGAGCAGCCACCGCAGCGCCAGCGGCATCACCGCGAAGTACGACAGGCTGACCCCACAGAGGAACAACACCACCGCCCCGACGGCCACCGGAACGACGACTTTCTTCTCGTGTTGGTACAGGGCCGGCGACAGGAAGGCCCACATCTGATACACGATCACGGGCAGCGCGGCGATCACCCCGAGCGTCAACGACATCGTCAGATAGATCGAGAACGAGTCGGTCGGGTGCGTGAAGATCAGCTTATGCCCGTTGAGCAGGGGCAGGATGGGCCGCGCCAGGATGCCGATGAGATCGATCTGAGTCAGGCCGGCGAAGGCAATGACTACCGTGACCGTCAGCGCCGCCAGCGACTTGATGAGACGCCACCGCAGCTCCTCGAGGTGGTCGAGGAATGGCATTTCCGCACTGGGTGGCGTGCGTTTCACGCGCCACTCACTGGCGATCCGTTCACGCACTCGCGTAAGGGTCTCATCACGTCGTTCTGCCCGGCCAGCCGCAGCATCACGCCGCCGCCGGCCCTCGGGGTCCGCAGGCGGAGATCCAGCGGCCTACTTGAGCTCCCGCAAGCGGTCCCTGGCCAGTACAGCTTCATCCGACTGCGGATACTTGGTGACGACGTCCTGGAAAGCAGTCTTGGCAGCGTCCGTCTTGCCGCTGGACTCGAGAATGGTTGCGTGCTTGTAGAGCGCGGTCGGCGCCCGAGGCGACGCCGGATACCGACCCACGACCAGCTGGTAGTCGGAATCGGCCGCTGCCATTTGTCCTGCCAATCCATCTGCTTCGCCGAGGTAAAACTGGGCATCGGGCGCAACATCCGCGTTCGGGTACCTCTGGAGCAGGTCTTGGAAGCCCTGCCGTGCAGCGTTCGTACTACCCCGGTGTAGTTGATCCAGTGCCAGCTGGAACAGCTCGTTCGGTCCCGGCCCGGCAGCCGCTGCCCCCGCGGCGCGGGATGTGTCACCCGTAGCCCCCGAGGCGGCGCCGGGAGCGGCAGCCGTAGGTGTGCCGGCGCCCGAGGCTGGCGCGAGGCTCGGTGCGTGCTCCTCGAGCTGCGCGCGCAACTTCTGCAAATTGGTCTGGCTCTGGCCGGTCAGCTGCTGGATCTGGATCAACTGCTGGCTCATCGAGTACAGGTCACCACGGACGTCGCCGAGTCCCTTGGTCGTTCGCGCGTTGAGCAGGTTGAGTGAGTCGTTGGCGGCCGCGAGCTGCTCGATGACGTGGTCGAGCTGCACCCGGTGAACGGAGTCCGCTTGCTGATTCTGCGCGCGCAGGGACGCCAGATCGTTCTGGAGGATCTGCATGTCCCCGCGCGTCGCGAAGCATCCGCCGGCCACGAGGATGGTCGCCGGCACCAACGCTAGTTGCAGCCCGCGGATACGCATGCGACGCCTCCTCCGCATGAACCCGTGTCTCACCACGGCGCTCGTAGGGGCGAGGCCTGCCTGGCCCGGTGTCCCGCGGGTCCGCATACGATGGCTCCCTGCTGCGTCCGGTCGCGCGCCCGTCACCGGGAGGCAGTTTTGAGGTTGTCGCCACCCGCCGTGATCGTGAACTCGTCACGCCGGTTCTGCGCGTACGCCTCCTCGGTATCGCCCTCCGCAATCGGGCGTTCGGCACCGTAGCTGATCAAGTCGATCCGGGAAGCGTCGATTCCGTGGTCCGTGAGATAGCGCTTCGCGGTCGCGGCCCGGCGCTGTCCCAACGCGAGGTTGTACTCGGCCTGTCCACGCTTGTCGCAGTTCCCTTCGATGCGAATGCGCAGGCCCGGATTCGCATTCAGGATCGGCAGCTTGGCATCGAGCGTCGCCCGGTCCTGGTCGGTCAGATCCGACTTGTCGAAGTCGAAGTAGATCTTCGCGAGGAGCGTGTTACGTGCCGCTGCCACCGCCGCACCTTCGCGATCGCGCTCGGCCGCCAGGCTATCGGCCGTCCGCTTGGCGTTCGCCAGTGAGTCTCGGATGCGCGAGCTATCCATCGGTGCCGGCGCGGCCGTGGCTTGCGCCGGTGCGGGTGCGGGCGCCGGCGCGGGATGCGAGCATGCCCCGGCCACAACAGCAACAGCGAGGAGCAGCGGAACAGCGGAGCACCGGCGGATCATGACAGAAATCTCCAGGAGGGAAAGAAAGCCGCGAGAGGGATCAGGGCGTACCCAACACGTGCGACCACGCCGACAACCGCGCAGCGCCACCGAAGGTCAGTTGGCGAGTGCGCGACGACTCGGCGTCGAGCACCCACAGCTGTCGTACCCCGCTTCGATTGGACGTGAACACGAGATGTCGGCTGTCCGGGCGCCCACGATGGATCCTCGTTGATACCGTCGCTCGTGAGTTGCTTCGTTGTGCCGTCCCGCAAGCTGATCGTCATCACTTGGAACTGCCCGTTGACCCGCGATTGGTACGCGATCACACGCCCGTCGGGCGACCAGTCGGGACTAGCTCGGTAATATTCGTCTCCAAACTCGTACGGGGTCAGCAGTTCCGGGTTCGTCCCGTCGACGTCGGTAATATACACCTCCGGGGTCCCGGAGCGACCCGAGGTGAATGCGAGACGGCGGCCGTCCGGACTGAACGTGGGCTGCATGTTGTCCGTACCGTGGCCAACCGTGATACGTCGCGCGGGATCGTTCGAGAACGCTGGCGCCAGAAACAGATCCGTCCCGTTCTCATCGCCGTGCCCGTAGGCGATCATGTTGCCGTCGGGTGAGAATACCGGCGTGATGTTGACGCCGGTCGGCGTCGCCCCGATTGGATGGGCCACTCCCGTGGTCAGGTCCTCCACGACGATCTGGGTGCCCCGCGATGTGAAGAGGCTATAGGTGAGGTACCTCCCGCTGGGATGCCATGCCGGCGACAAGGGGTCGCCCGCCCGCGGCGTCACTGGCCGCGCGTCCGCCCCGTCACAGTCGATGATGTAGACCTGCCCGTCGCGCACGTAGCTGACGCGCGTCTGCGCGATCCCGCGCTGGCCGGTGATCCATCGGTTCAGCTCGTCGGAGGCACCGTGCAGGGCCAGCCGCCACTCCGGCGAGTTCACCGCCGGGGGTAAGGCAAAATCACGCACCTGGCCCACGCGCCGGTTGGCGACATCGTGCAGGATCGTGTGCAACGAGGCGGGTCCGAGGAAGGCTTGCACGACCGCCGCAGCTCCCATCTTGTCGAAGACCGCGTAATTCACGCCGGCGGTGACGGTCGTCGAGTCGCCGTAAGGAATGATCTGCACGGCATCGTCGTAGTCGAGGTCTCGCTGGATAATCGCATGCGCCGAGTCGCCGCCCACGCCGATGATGGGAAGCACGACGACACCCGGCTTGGTGCCGGGCGTGTATCGGAGGCCAAGGAAGACCCCGTGCGTCGAATCCTGAGCACGAGCGGGCGTGGCGGCGACGCCGATCGCAGCGGCCAGTCCGATGACCGCGAGTGCCGCTCGGCCGAATGAACGAATCAGTGGATTAACCTCGGGTCGAAGCTGAAGACGACGGGAAGGACATCATCGGGGAAGCCTTGAGGGAGCGGTCCGAACGACGTTTCCGCCTTCTCGATCGCCCCTTGTGCCTCCAGGTCGAACGCGTAGTTGGAGGACCGCTGGATAAAGCGAAACCCGATCACTGTCCCGTCGCGCCTGATCAGGAACGTGACTTCCGCGCGCAGGTTCGACGACGGGTTGTCGGGCGAAAAATTGAGCGCCACCTGACGCACAATGTTTTCCAGGTACCAGGGATATGGGAAGTCGACCCCCTCCGTGTGCACGTTCGCCACATCGGTCCCGGGCCCGCCAGTCTTGGACGCGGCCGTTGGTGCCGGCGCATTGCTCGGGGCTGCTTTGGTCGTCGGCGGCGTCGGCGTCGCTTTGGGAGGCGCGGGGCGCGGGCGCGCTTTGGGTACGGGCACGACGTCCGCCTTGGGCGGCGCGGCGTGGGCCGGCGGCGGAGGCGTCTTGGGCTGCGCCGCTGGCGGCGTGGGATTGGACGGCACGACGCCGGCCGCCGGCTTCGGTGCAGCGGGCGCTCCGATGATGTTGACCCGATAGATGGGCGGCAACATGACGGCCGGGCGGGTCGAGAGGAAAATGATGGCGGCCACGACGCCCGCGTGTAGTGCTGCGGCAGCTCCGAAGGGAAGAGCAAGGCGCGGAGCCTGCGCCGTCATTACTTGATGTCTTCCGGCTCGGCGACGAGTCCGACGTTGGGCGCGCCGGCACTCCGCATGACCGCCAGCACCTGGACGACGGTTCCGTACGGGACCGACTGGTCGGCTCGCAGATACACGCCGTCCTTGGCGCGGCGGGCCGAGAGTGCCGCGAAGCTCGCCCGGAACTCGTTGTATGTGAGCTTCGTCTGATCGACGAAGATCTGCCCCTTGGCATTCACCGTCACTACAAGTCCGCTCTTCGCTTCGAGCGGGGTCGCCTGCGCCTTGGGAAGCGCCACATCGACGCCGCCCTGCATGATCGGCGCGGTGATCATGAAGATCACCATGAGGAGCATCATCACGTCGATCAGGCTGACGACGTTGATCTCGGCATTGAGTGGCGTGCGCGACTTCCGACGGCGTTGGGGCATGTTAACAGCAGGGGGTTGGGGATCCGGGATTCGGGGCCCGTCCACGTTCAAACCCGTGCGAGCGATCGCTGGCCCTAGACGGACCCCGGATCCCCGACCCCGGACCCCGCTTCTCGTGGCCTTCACGCCGCATGATCACGAATGAGCAGGGCGACGATCGACGCGCCGAACCCGTCGAGCTGGCTTTCGAGTCCGTTCAACCGGTTGGCGAAGATGTTATAGCCGAACACCGCAGGAATCGCGACGGACAGCGCGGCCGCGGTCGCGATGAGCGCCTCGGCGACTCCGGGGGCCACGGCGCCGATATTCCCGGAGCCGCGCGTGGCGATACCGACGAAGGCGTCGATGATGCCGAGCACCGTGCCGAGGAGCCCGATGAGGGGACTGACCGAGCCGATCGTCGCGAGCGAAGGAATGAAGCTCCCGAGACGGTCGCGCTCAGAGCTGACCTCGGCATCGAGAATCAAGCGTAACGCCTCGATTTGCGAGACGCTCAACTCGGGCGCCGCCGTTGCAACGCCAGCGGAGCTGCCCCGCGAGCCGCTCGAGCCGAACCCAATGTCGCCCTGCGTCAAAAAGTCGGAGACGCGCCGCAACATTCGCGTGTACGGATTGGGATTCTCTCGGGCAGCGATCGTCAGCGCTTGGTTGAAGCGTTCCACGTGCTCGAACTTCGCCAGGAACTTCGCCGAGCGGCGACGCACGCTCGCAAACTCCGCCCACTTCGCGAACATCACCGTCCAGCTGAACAGCGAGAGTGCCGCGAGCAGCGCGACCACAATCTTGGTGACCGTCGAGGATCCCACAACGAGTCCCCACGGCGAGCTGGGGACGGCCGTCGCGACCTGCAGCAGGGCGCCGCTGGTCATGCGCTCACCAGTGGCCGCAAACCCATCCTACCCATCATGTTCATCCCCGATTCTCCGCGTTGGGGCGAGGCCTGCCTCACCCGAGACTCCCCGTAGGGCCGATTCCTGCCTCGCCCAATGCACTCCATCACCGCCGACCGCCGGCGGCCAGCGCCGCTTCGCCGTGGCGCTCGGCGAACCATCGATAGGTCTCTCCCAAACCCTCCCCCAGCGACATCTGCGGACGCCACGAGAGCCCGGCTGCCGCCTTGTCGATCGCGACCGCAGAACGCATCTGCTCGCCGGGCCTCGCCGGCGCCAACTCGGTTGCTGCCTGGCGGCGAGCGGCGGTCGCCAGCGTTGTCGACAGATCCTTGACCGACGTCTCGATCCCAGTGCCAATGTTGAACGCTCGGTCATCGAGGCGCCCCGCCGGAGGCAGCGTTGCGCGCGCCGCAGCCACGTTCGCGCGCGCGACGTCCTTCACGTAGACGTAATCCCGAGTCTGTCGCCCATCGCCGAACACCGTCATCGGTCGGTCGTCCAGGATCCGTGCGCAGAAAATAGCCACCACGCCAGCTTCTCCGTGTGGATCCTGGCGCGGGCCGTACACATTGGCGAATCGGAGCGCGACGGTCTCGAGACCGTGAATGCGCGCGTAGTATGCGAGATAATACTCCGCACTGAGCTTGGCGATCCCGTACGGCGACTCGGGATTCTTGGCGACGGTCTCGACATGTGGCGGTGGCGCGAAATCGCCGTAGAGCGCTCCGCCCGTCGACGCGAAAATCACGCGACTGCGCTTGGGCGCGGTCCGAACCGCCTCCAGCACGCGCACCGTGCCAATGACATTCGTCTGCGCATCGAAAACGGGATCGGCGACGCTGCGCCGGACATCGATCTGGGCTGCGAGGTGCGCGATCACGTCGAAGCGGCCCTCGTGAATCAGCGTCGAGGCCGCCGGCGTCGTGACATCCACCTCCGCGAAGGTTGCACGAGCGGGCACGTTCTCGCGGCGGCCTGTCGACAGGTTGTCGAGCACGGTAACCGCGTCGCCCGCCGCCAAGAAAGCGTCCGCCACATGTGAGCCGATGAACCCCGCACCGCCGGTCACCAGTACCCGCTGCGCCATCTTATGGCCTCGCTCCGATGGGATGTGACACGTCGTCGGTCTGCGTCGCGCCGTTCGCGGGCCCGGCGGCTTCGCCGTCAATGTCGTCTACCGCTGACGAGTGAGCACCCGCAGGATCACGCCCGGTGGCGCCGCGCGCGTCCATCGCTCGCACTGCGGCGTCCGCTGCGCTCGACCGTTCACCGAACTCAGCCGGAATGCTATCGACGGCACCCGGCACATCCAAGGCAAATAGATAGCGGGCAGCCTCGACGATTCCTAATCCATCCGTGCTCGCGGCCGCTGCGCGCAGTCGGACAGAAGGCTCGTGGAGAAATTTGTTCATCAGGGCGCGGGAGAAATGTTCAATCGCCTCGCGCTGTCGAGGCGTCAGGTCTGCGCCCATCCGCCGGACGAGTTGCGCCAGCTCCTCGGCGCGGACCCGATCCATCGCCGTTCGAACGCCGGCGACCACTGGGACGGCAGCGAGCCCGGCCAGCCAGGTCCAGTAACGATCGATCTCGGCGTCTATCAACTGTTCTGCCGACGGAAGCTCCGCTCGTCGCAGCTCCACGTTCGCGGCCGCAACGGTACGGAGATCGTCCAAGTCGTACAGGAACACATTCTCGAGCTCGCCAGCCGTCGGCTCGACATCCCGAGGCAACGCAATGTCGAGAATGCAGAGCGGACGATCGCCGCGTCGCGCCAACGCCCCGGCCACTTGTTGGCGCGATACGACGTGGTGCGGCGCCGCGGTCGAACAGATGAGGAGGTCAACGGTCTGAATCTGATCCCAACAGTCCTCGTAACGAAGCGCAGTTGCGCCATGGCGACGGGCCATCTCCTCGGCGTGTTCGAACGTGCGGTTCGTCACCAGTGCCGCGCGGACGCCCTCCGAATGGAGACACTGCAGTGCCAGCTCCGCCATATCGCCCGCACCGAGCACCATCGCACGGCGGCCCTGCAGGGACCCGAAGATTTTCTTAGCCAGCAGCACAGCAGCCGAGCTGACCGACGCAGCCCCTCGACCGATCGCCGTCTCCGCGCGCACTCGGCCCGCGACTGACAGCGCACTTTGAAAGAGGCGGTTGAGAACCGGACCACACTGGATGCGACCCAGCTCCCACGCTTCCCGCACCTGGCCCGTGATCTGCGCCTCGCCCAGCACCATCGAATCGAGGCCCGACGCGACGCGCATGAGATGGCGCACGGCGTCGCGGTCCCGACGGACGTATCCGAGCGGCGCCGTCTCGGCGCCCACGCGAGCCGATAGTGCCGCCCAAATCGCCAATGTACTGTCCGCCTCACTCTCGACGACGTAGAACTCAGTGCGATTGCAGGTCGACAGCAGGCCGCATTCGCGCGCGCCGGTCATCGCCCGCAGCGCCGCGAGCGCTGGTAGCACTTCACCCGCTCCGTAGACGCACCGCTCCCGTACCTCGATCGGCGCCGTGCAATGATTGATCCCCGCGGTGACTATGGCCATGCGCCATCCAGCGGATCCGGATCCACCGACGAAGCCTCGTCTCTGCGGGGTTTGTCGGAGGGGCGACGCCTGCGTCGCCCGGCCCTCTTGGATTCCGCCCCCCACGCCGCGACCCGCGCACCGAATGTGCCGTCCTCGACGTGAGCGCAGAATTGCTCGTCGATGAGTGCGGACTCCGCTGCACGCCACCCGCCGGTGTCTCCGCGGCCGAGCAGTCGCTGCCGCAAGGCGGTGAGACTCGAGAGCGCTGAGCGGTACCGCGCATCGAAACGGCCAGCAATCGCGTCGCGAATGCGCGTGGCGGCTCTCGGAATGCCTCCGGTCGAAATGCCGATGACCAGCGGATCGATGCGCGACGTGGCGACGGTGACGTAGTGCCCTTCCGCGGCTGCGTCAGCCACATTCACGAGCCGGCACGCACACCGCGCGTCGGCCGACACCTGTGCATTCACCGCTCGATCGTTCGTGGCGGCGACGACGAGGACCGCGCGGGCAATGTCGCCAGTCACGTAGGCCCGCTCGATGAGCGTGAGCTGCCGCGACGACGCAGCCGCACGCAACGGCGCACACATGGTGGGCGCTACGACTCGCACGGACGCCCCACACTCGAGCAGCGCCGCGGTCTTGCGCCAACCAACTGGACCGCCGCCCACGACCAGCGCCTCGATCCGTGTTCCTTCGAGCAAGATCGGGTAGCCACTCACGTGCCGTAGCCCGCCACGGGCATTGCCTGTGCGGGCCGTGACGCCGCGCGACACGCGGGCATCACAGGAAATACCCGGGTCGTGCGGCCACCGCCCGCGCCGCGAAATAGGAGGCCACCACGATCGCAAAGGCAATCGTGGATGCCAGCGCCGCGCGCCGCGCTTGCCAGCCGGCCAACTGCCGAGTCCCGGCGAGAATCGCCGCTGCGAGCCAGGCAACGCTGCCCCGAGATGACCTGTATGCCCGCGCTCTGACCGTAGGCAATGCTATAGCCCGCAGCGAGGACCATCCCCAGCGTCAGTGACACCCAAGCCACGAGTGCGCTGAGGTGATTGACGCGGTCGAGCGTATCGAGGGGTGGGAACGAGCGAAAGACGGAACCGAATCGCCGCGACTTGAGCTCTCGCCGCTCGACCAGATACAGCGCGCCCGCTGCGGCGCCGGTCGCAAGTGCTGCGATCCCGATGAAGCTCACTGCCACGTGTGAGACCAGCCACGCATCCTGGGCGCCGCGCGGCTGACCGGCCGGCCGCCAGCCGAGGAACACGGCAGCTGCCGTGACTCCCGCCGCGATCGGCGCACCAATCAGACTCAAGACCACGTCTCGCGCCCACGACTCGGCCAGCAGAAGGACGACAGCCAGCGTCAGGCCCGCGACCGAGAGCGCCGGGCCCAGCCCCTCGATCGGTAGGGCATGGGCAGCGTATCCAGTCGCGACCAGGGCGACCAGGTGCGCCAATACGCCGACGCCCAACACGGCCACCACGCCCTGGACCGGCGGCCCGATGGGACGTGCGAACGGGGCGACAGCCAACGCGGCCGCGCAGGCATAGCAGGCGACCGCGAGCAGCAGGGCTAGAACCACGACCATTAGGAGTGAATCTAATGGACCGAGGAGCGAGAGAGACGGGATTCGGGGGTCGGGGGTCGGGGGTCGGGATTGAAACGAAGGCCAGGACAAAGTCCTGGCCCTCATCGATTGATCACCAACCTTTCGGTACTGAGTCCCTGCCCGACCCCGTTGTTGACACAACGGCACGATTCCATCTCGGGCAGGACGAGCGGCGCGAAGTCTCCCCCTCCCTGATGGAAGAGAGGCAGCGACGAAGTCGCTGCCTCTCAATTCCTCCCCGATCCCCGACCCCTGACCCCCGTGCCTTTACTGCCCGACGGTAACCCGAGCGGTCACGCGGGCCGCAACGCCCGGTTCGACCGCAGGCTGATCCTGGTGGATGATCACCGCTGAAGCGCCGTAGGGTGTCACGCGCACAACCTGCGCGACCGCAATGTCGCTCTCGGGGAGCGTAATCGCGCCCTCCGGGCTCTGGAGCTCTTTGCGGGGTCGATAGAGGGTCACCTGGTCTCCTATCCGGACCCCCGCCTTTGCCGCCCCGTCCACGATGATGTAGTGGCCTATCGTCGGCAGGACCTGGTCGTGCTCGACCCAAACCACGTGCAATTCGGAGCCGCCCGGGAGCGGCGCGGGACGTATATCCGGCAGGATAGCCGGGTCGATCGGCAGGACGCCTTGCCCGAGCTGCATGTACGCGAACTGCTGAACGATCCGCACAGTGGTCGCGACCTTGTCCGTGCCCGGGTGCGTGACCAGCACGATCCCGGTCGGCACAATGATCTGTCCGTGGTCTCCGAACGACTCGTCCAGGGCATACGTGTAGTAGCGCTGGCCGACTTCCGGGTGTGAGCCACGCGGCATGCGAACGTAGAGTTCCTGGTCGAGGCCATAGTGCTCCACATCGGCAGCATTGACGACGTTGGACATGTCCACCACGCCAATGACTGAGCCTGCGTTCCGCGGCCCCCCGTCGCGATCCAGGTATGGCGCGCCGTTATGGTCGCCTGGGCTCACGCCCTCGCGACGGCGTGCGACACGGCTCTCGTTATTGGTCGATGCGGCAAACATCGACGTGCCTTGCGGCGGATGATTGAACAATGTCGCACCCGGAGCGGAGGCCCCCGCGTCATCGGGAGTCGTCGCGGGAGCCGAGGCACCTGCATCATCCGCAGCGGGCGGTGCACCGGCTGCCACGTCGTGGGCCGGCCCCGAGTCGGGCGCCGCCGCAGGGGTCGCCGCCGGCTGCGTCGGTTCATTGGTTGCGACTGGCGCTGATGGCGCTGGCTGCGCCGCTACCGCAGCCCCGTTGTCCGCTGGCGCGCCGGGCGGCCGGGGCGGGATCCGCAGGACCTCGTTCGGGAAGATCCAGTGGGAATCCTGCACGAGGTGCTTGTTGGCCTGAACGATCTCAGGCCAGAGGTCGCCGTCGCCGAGGTAGCTCTGGGCGATGTCCCACAGGTTCTCGCCCGCGTGCACCGTGTGTATCCGAAAGCCGCCTGCGGCCGTCGAGTCTTGCGCAGGGGCCGTTGCGCTAAGTGCCGCCACCGCAACAGCGGAGACGAGGCCTCTCAGCATCCAGGTCCGTCCTGTTCCGGTCAATCCCTTCATTAGTCGGTCCCCCCACGGGGCGCAGCGGCCACCCCGAGGGGGATGGGACCGCCGCCAGCAATTGCAACGTGCTCGGGCCTGGCGCCCGAGTTGGCTTTCCAGAGGAGACGACGGAAGGGGTCAGGGCGAAACGGCCGAGTCCGCCGGGACAACATGAGGGCCAGACGCGGCATGCCGCGCCTGGCCCTCATCCGGACCGCGACGGACGGTCAAAATGGCAAGTCGTCGTCCTCTTCTTCCAGCGCTCCTGGGAAGTCCTCGAAGTCCTGCCCGCCACCTTCGCTGGGCGCCGATCCGCTGGGCGCTCGCCCGGAGGCCGCAGCCTTAGCCGGCGCCGGGCGGCTCCGGGGCGCACTGCCCCCCGAGCTCGATCCCGTCTCCGTGTCGACGGCCGCGCCCCTACCGCCCAACAACAGCAGATCACGCACGTTGATCTCGGTCACGTACCGGGTCTGCCCCTCCTTGTCCTGGTACTGCCGGTACTCGATCCGACCCTCGACGTAGAGTTTCTCGCCTTTTCGGACGTACTTCTCGATGACCTCGACGAGGCCGCCGCCCGTCCCCCGCTGGGAGTTCCAGACGACACACTTGTGCCACTCGGTCTTTTCCTGGCTGGTCGCCCGACGGACCGTTCCAGGTGCGGGTCGTCGCCAGCGAGAAATTGGCTACGCGCACGCCATTGGCGGTCGTCCGGAGCTCCGGTTCTTGTCCAACATTGCCGATCAGCGATGCTTTGTTCAGACTCCGACTCACGTGACCTCCCGGCGCTGGGTCGTTTCTGTAGGCATCACGGAATCTACTCTCGGTCCCTCCCGCCGCGACCATCATCCGAGCGCGTCATGGTCTCGGCGCCGCTCGGGCATCGATGCCTGCCTCGCGCGTCAGATCGAGACGCAGGACCAGAGCGTCCTCGGCGGGTTGCCGGTAGTAGCCCCGACGACGGCCGACCGGCGAGAACCCACGGGCGGAGTACAGGTGCAGCGCGACTGCGTTGGATTCTCGCACCTCGAGATACAGCGCGTGAGCTCCCGCCCGTGCGCGCCCGCAATTGCGGCCTCCAGCAAGCGCCGCCCGATGCCCCGCCGGCGCAGGCCGGGCGCTACCGCCAGGTTGGAGAGGTCCCCCTGGTCGAACACCACCCACGTCACGACGTAGCCGGCGACGCTATCCACTGATCCCGTCGCAGATTTACCGATCCCATCGGCATCCCTGACCCCAGACCCCGGGCCCCCGATCCGACCTTCGTGATGGACGGTCGCGACGAGAAACTGCACGTGCGGGTCCTGCAGCAACGACGCGAACGCCGGCTGCGACCACGGTGGATCGGAGAACGAGACGTCGCTCGATCGCCACCACGGCGTCGAGGTCCCCGGTGGTCGCTGGCCGAATCGTCTCGCTCACGGCCTGGCGTCGGATCATCGACCTGATGCCGCGTTCGAGGCATGGCGACGCGACGCACCTCGGCCTCCGCGAGGCGACCGTAGTCGGGTTCCCACGAAACCGCATCGACCGGGACGACCTCTGGCCAGAGGCGCACCACACCCGCCGCCTGCGGCCACGCGTCGATCGCACACCCGGGACCGATCAGTTGCGCACTCGGCCTGCTGGGCCCACTGCCGGACATCGTCACCGCAGAGACGACGCCATACTCCGACGGACCGCACGAGGGTCGTACTGCCACCGTCGCCACCGGCGGACGGCGCTACCTGGACGAGCGCGGCGTAACACTCTCCGCGGAGCGCGTCCAACGTGGCGAGATACACGCCCTCGCCGAGGCGGTCCGCCGCGCCAGCAACGATCAGCGCGAGCGACGAGACACTCGCTAGCGGACGCGAACGCTCGATCACGCCGGCTCCGGTAAGCCCTTTGGCAATCGCGGCTGCGAGCCGCAGACTCGTGAAACTCCCGGGGCCGGCCCCGCAGACGATCCCGCTCAAATCCGCAACGCAACGCCGGACGTGCGAAGCGCCCGCACCACGGCTGGCATTATCTCCTCGGTATGCTCCCCCCGCGTCGCCACGACCTCCTCGGCAAGCATGCGATCAGCGGTCACGACCGCCACGCGTCCCGCGATAGGTCGACGCTTCGATCACCAGCGACGGTCGGCAGTTGGGTGCGGACGCCATCGTCACCCCGCGAGGAGATAGCGGCGGTTTGCGTCGCCCGGCACGTACTCGAGATCGATCGGCAGATGGCCCGCAGGCATGCGCGACCCGGCCCGCTCCGGCCATTCGACCAGGACCAGCGCTTGTGCGCTCACGATCTCGTCCCAGGCAAGCGCGGTGAGCTCCTCCGGGCCGTCCAGCCGATACAGATCGATGTGATAGACCGGCGAGCGAGGCGCTGCGTACTCGTGCACGAGGGCGAATGTCGGGCTGGTGACGGCGTCGATCGACGCCGTACCCGCGGCAGATCGCCTGCACGAGGACGGTCTTGCCGGCACCGAGCGGGCCAGAGATCGCCGACCACCAGCGGCGGACGTGCAGCCCGACCAAGCGCCTCGCCCCACGCGACGCAGCTCGCTCCAGCGTGAACGCGAGGCGACCGCGTCGGGCCTCGGCGAGGGCACGACATGCGGCCCCACGTGCCACCGCTGCGCTCTCGCCGGTCATACCAGCGCCAGCGCCCGCTGCCGCGGCGTAGCGGTCAGCCGCCGCGGCACTCCGCGCCGCCGCACCGGCGGGCCCGCGGACGCCGCCGTGCCGGGCGCGGGCCGACCCCCCTGCGCGCCGAATCTCGAACAGCTCGTCACGCAGCCGCGCCGCCGTCTCGAAGTCGAGGGCCGCCGCCGCCTCCTGCATCTCCTGCTCGAGTCGCGCGATCAGCGCGGCGCGATCGCTCCGCCGCCACGCTGCCGCCGCTGCGACGCGCCGCCCGCTCGTCACGCTCCGTCCGCGCGTCGGCGACACGGGTGATGAACCGCACCTGATCCACGCTCTTCACCACGCTGCGCGGGCGTGATCCCGTGCTCGACGTTGTGCGCGCGCTGCATCGTGCGCCGACGGCGCGGTCTCCTCGATCGCGCGCTGCATCGAGCCCGTGATCCGATCCGCGTAGAAGATCGCGCGCGCCCGTCGACGTGCCGCGCCGCGCGACCGACGGTCTGGATCAGCGACCGGTCGCTGCGCAGGAATCCCTCCTGATCGGCGTCGAGGATCGCCACCAGCGACACTTCGGGCAGATCGAGGCCTTCGCGCAGCAGGTTGATGCCGACCAGCACGTCGAACTCGCCCAGCCGCAGCCCGCGCACGATCTCCATCCGCTCGATCGCGTCGATGTCGGAGTGCATGTACCGCACGCGCACGCCGACCTGCTGCAGATAGTCGGTGAGATCCTCGGCCATCCGCTTGGTCAGCGTCGTCACCAGCACGCGCTCGCCCGCCCGCTCCCGGATCCGGATCTCGTGCAGCAGATCGTCGACCTGCCCGCGCACCGGACGCACGTCGATCTCGGGGTCGATCAGTCCCGTGGGCCGAATGATCTGCTCGACGACCGACGCCCTGCGACAATTCGCAGCTCCAGCTCGCCCGGGCGTCGCCGAGACGTTGATCGCGCGCGGCGTGAGCGCCAGGAACTCGTCGAAGATGAGCGGCCGGTTGTCGAGCGCGCTCGGGCAGCCGGAACCCGTACTCGACGAGCGTCAGCTTCCGCGCGCGGTCGCCGTTGTACATGCCGCGCAATCTGCGGCAGCGTCACGTGCGACTCGTCGATCACGACGAGGAAGTCCTCGGGGAAATAGTCGAAGAGGCACGCCGGACGCTCGCCGGCGCGCGCGCCCGCGACAGGTGCCGCGAATAGTTCTCGATGCCGGCGCAGGTGCCGATCTCCAGCATCATCTCGATGTCGAAGTTCGTGCGCGACTCGAGGCGCTGGGCCTCGAGCAGCTTGTTCTCGCGCCGCAGCTCGGCCAGCCGCTCGGCCAGCTCGGCCCGAATGAGCCCGACCGCCCGCTCGATGCGTCGGCCGCGACGTGATGAAGTGCTTCGCCGGATAGATCGCCGCGCGCTCCAGCGTGGCGATCGTCTCGCCCGTCAACGACGTTGATCTTCGAGATGCGCTCGATCTCGTCGCCCCACATCTCGACGCGCACGCCCTGCTCCTCGTACGCCGGGAAGATCTCGACGGTGTCGCCCCGCACGCGGAACGTGCCGCGCTCGAACGCCACGTCGTTCCGCGCGTACTGGATCCGCACCAGCGACCGCAGGATGTCGTCCCGCGCGATGCGCTGGCCGCGCGCCAGCGTGACCATCGTCTCGCGGTACTGCACCGGATCGCCGAGCCCGTAGATCGCCGACACCGTCGAGACGATGATCACGTCGTCGCGCTCCATGAGGCTCGACGTCGCGCGCAGCCGCAGCCGGTCGATGTCCTCGTTGATCGAGGCGTCCTTCTCGATGTACGTGTCGGTCGTCGGGACGTACGCTTCCGGCTGGTAGTAGTCGTAGTACGAGATGAAGTACTCGACGGCGTTGCGCGGAAAGAAGCTCTTGAGCTCCCCGTAGAGCTGCGCGGCGAGCGTCTTGTTGTGCGAGAGGACCAGCGTCGGGCGCCCGTAGTGCCTGGATGACGTTGGCGACCGTCATCGTCTTGCCCGAACCCGTGACGCCGAGCAGGGTCTGGAACCGGTCCCCGCGCTCCGAGCCCGCGCGTCAGCTCCGCGATCGCGCGCGGCTGATCGCCCGGCCGGCGCGAAACGGGGCTTGCAGATCGAAGCTGGCGGCGCGGCATGGGCGAAAGATAAGGGGCGCCCCAGTTAGCTCTTCCGCGATATCGCTCGCGGCGCGCCACCTCGGACACACCTTTCACCTTGCGCGCGGCCTTCATGATCTTCTCGAGATGCGCCAGGTTCTCCACCTCGACGAGCGCCGAGCCGGTGACGCGGCCGTCCACCGTGTGCAGCTCCATGCTCTTGATGTCGGTCCCCGTGGCGCTGACGGCCGCGGCGAGGTCGGCGTACAGGCCGCGCCGATCGTTGGCTTCGAGGGTCAGGCGGACCGTGAACCGCTCGCCTTCCGTCTCCTGCCAGTCGATCTCCAGCCGGCGCTCGGGCTCGTGCGCCAGGAACAGCAGGTTGGGACAGTCGCCGCGGTGGATGCTGACGCCGCGACCGCGCGTGACGTAGCCCACGACCGGGATCGCCCGGCACGGGCTGGCAGCACTGCGCGTACCGCACCATGAGGCCGTCGGCGCCCTGGATGCGCACGCCTTTCGATGAGCGCCGCAGCCGGTCGACCAGTCGCTCGACGCGCTGTCGGCTCGCGCCGGCGTCGGCGTGGTCGAGGTCGGGGTGCAGGATCTTGAGCAGCCTGCAGCGCGTGCACGTCGCCCTGGCCGATCGACGCGAGCAGATGCGTCACGTCCGTCAGGTTCAGCGCGTGCGGCCGCACGCAGCGAGGTCGGCATCGTCGGGCTTCGCCAGGCGCCGCCGCTTGATCTCGCGATCGAGGATGTCGCGGCCCGAGCTTCGTGCGACGTCGCGTGCTCTTCGTGCTTCAGCCACTGCCGGATCTTGTGGCGCGCGCGCCCGGTCCGCACGTGCGCGAGCCAGTCGCGACTCGGCCGCGCCGTCGGCGCCGTCAGGATCTCGACGGTCTCGGAGTTCTTCAGCGCGCGCGACAGCGGCGCGATCTTGCCCGTTGATCTTGGCGCCCTGGCAGTGCAGCCCGACCTCCGTGTGCACGGCAAACGCGAAGTCGATCGGCGTCGCGCCCTTCGGCAGCTGGATCACATCGCCGGTCGGGCGTGAACACGAAGATCTCGTCCTGATACAGGTCGAGCTTCAGGAATTCCAGGAACTCGTCCGGCGTCTTGGCGTCGAGCTGCAGCTCCAGCACCTGCCGGAACCACGAGCAGATGGCGCTCGAGCTCGTCCGCACTCTTGGCGCCGTCCTTGTACAGCCAGTGCGCGGCGATCCCGAACTCCGCGGTGCGGTGCATGTCGCGCGTGCGGATCTGGATCTCGAAGAGCTGTCGCCCGGGCCCGAACACCGTCGTGTGCAGCGACTGATAGCCGTTCGACTTCGGCTGCGCGATGTAGTCCTTGATGCGCTCCTGAAGCGGCGTCCACCCGTCGTGGATCACGCCCAGGGCGTGGTAGCAGTCGGATACCGATGTTCACCAGGACGCGGATCGCGAGCAGGTCGTAGATCTCTTCGTACGGCTTGCCCCGCTTGATCATCTTCTTGTGGATCGACCAGAGGTGCTTCGGCCGCCCGGTCACGTCGACGTCGCGCGATCCCCGCCGTCCCGCAGCTGCGTGGCGCAGCGGGTCCGCGCAGCTGCGCGATCAGCGACTCGCGCTCGATTCGCTTCTGCGCCACGAGCTTCGCCAGCGCCCGGTAGTCGTCCGGCTCGAGGTACTTGAAGGCGAGGTCCTCGAGCTCCCACCGCATCTTCGCCATACCGAAGCGGTGCGCGAGCGGCGCGTAGAGGTCGCGCGTCTCCTGCGCGATCCGCCGCTGCTTCTCGGCGCGCAGGTACTCGAGCGTCCGCATGTTGTGCAGCCGATCGGCCGAGCTTGATCAGGATGACGCGCGCATCCTTCGCGATCGACAGCAGCAGCTTGCGGTAGTTCTCGACCTGCCGCTCCTGGGTGCGAGTGCGCCGGGAGCGTCCCGATCTTCGTGAGTCCGTCGACGATCGTCCGCGATCTCGCGCCCGAACTCGCGCTCGACATCTTCGACGGTGATGGTCGTGTCTTCGACGACGTCGTGGATCAGCCCGCTCGCAACGGTCACCGAGTCGAGCTGCAGATCGGCGAGGATCTTGGCCACCTCGACGCAGTGCGAGACGTAGTCCTCACCCGACAGGCGCTTCTGCCCGAGGTGCGCGCGCTCGCTGAACCGATAGGCCCGGACCAGCAGCTCCTCGTCGAGGCGCTCCGCCTCTGCGCTCGTCGACGACGCGCCAGTTCGGGATGATTTCCTGCAGCACCGCTGCCGTCATGACCGCTCCGCCATTCGATCGTCAAGCCTCGCCTCGAGCAATCGCCGTTCGGCCAGGCTCACGTACCCCCCGCGTCCCACGATGACGTGGTCGAACACCGGGATATCCACCAGCCGTCCACCAGCCACGAGATCCGCTGTGACACGCAGGTCGTCGGCCGACGGCGTCGGATCGCCGCTCGGATGATTGTGTACCAGTACTACCGCCGCGGCCGACTCCGCAATCGCCTCTCGGAACACCTCGCGGGCGTGCACGGGCGACGAATTCAAGAGGCCTCGTGTCACGGTCACGTCTTTCGCCATCCTGTGCTGAGAATCGAGTATCAGCACGTGGAGTTCCTCCACCGGCAGGTCCGCAAGTCGTGGCGTCATGAGGCTCGCCACGTCGGACGGTCCCCGGATAACGGGTCGAGGACCAGCGGCCTCGACGCTCGCAGCGCTTGGCCGAGCTCGAGCGCCGCGTGCACGACCGTCGCTCGGGCCGGGCCCACCCCGGGAATCGCGGTCAACTCCGCCACCGGCCGGCCGCCCAATGTCCGCAGCGACCCTCCGCACTGGCGCATGATCTCATGACCCAGAGCGAGCGCAGAACAGCTGGCCGTGCCGCTCCCGATCAGGATTGCAAGTAGCTCTGCAGTCGCAAGTTGCCCCGCCCCAACCCGTAACAGGCGCTCCCGCGGACGATCCGCCAAAGGCAGCTCTCGGATAGCTAACGCGCCGCGGCCGACCCCGCCAGGTGTCTCCGTGGCCGGCGCAAGCCGTCGAGGGGGCCGGTGAGCGCGGGGTCGTGGCACCCGCCCTGTATAGCGGGCGGGGCCGTGGGACGTGCCATCAATGGACCGCAGGCCCATCGAGGGGCCGCTAACCCCTTCCGCCCCCGGCGCCAGCCCCGTGACACTTCTTGTACTTCTTCCCGGACCCGCACGGGCAGGGGTCGTTTCGCCCCACGGTTGACCAGTCGGCAACCGCGGCCGCCGCCGGCGCCGTGAGCGGGCGCGCCCGCCCCCCAGTGACGAGTGTCGGCTCCGCCTTCACCACAGGACGACTATCCGGCGGCTCGCTCGGCCCGACATCCGCCGCGCCGTTGGCCTCCACGACCTCCGCCTGCTCCAGATCCTCGGCCGGAACGTCTTCCAGGACGCCGAGCGCGTTGTACCGCCGCGCGGGCGCACGGGCCCCTGGGCCGGCCCCCACCCCCTGCCGCGGACCGGGGCCCGATCCGGCGGGGCGCCCTGCGCCGCCCGGCGGCCCGCCAGTGGGCGGCTTCCCGTCTCCGCCTCCAGCGCTCCCACCACCCTGTCCCCAGCCCTGGAACATGATCTGGGCGCGCAGGAAGCGCTCGGCGAATGTGCTGTAGATGTCGTGCATGAGGTCCTCGAACATGGTGTAGGCCTCATGCTTGTACTCGATCAGCGGGTCCTTCTGACCCCAGGCGCGGTATCGAATGCTGTTGCGGAGCTGGTCGAGATCGTAGAGGTGATCCTTCCACTTCTCGTCCAGCACGCCCAGCATGACGTGCGACAGGACCGTGCCCGCGATGTCCTGCGGCGTGCCATCCGCGCCCACAACGGACGAATTCAGACGTCGTCATCTTGGCAGCGAACGCCGCGCGGGCCGCTTCGGCCGCCACGTTGTACGCGTCCAGCTCCGTCGTCGGCGCCTCGCCCTCGTTCTCGAACGCGGGCATCAGGAGCAGATACCGCTGCAGCAACTCCTGGCCGATGAAGCGGAAATCGAGCCTTGATGAACTCGTCGGCCTCCGCTAGCTGCGTCTCGACGCGCCGCCTGACCGCCTTCTCGATCATCTGCGAGGGCTTCGCCCTTGAGCTCCTCGCCGCCCTCGAGCGCGAACGATCCGCAGCGAGTACACGACTTCTCGCTGCTGGTTCATCACGTCGTCGTACTCGAGCAGCCGCTTGCGGCTCTGGAAGTTCTGGAGCTCGACTCGCTTCTGCGCCGTCTCGATCGACCGCGTGATCAGCGGGATGCGTGAGGACCTCGCCCTCCTGCGCACCCATCCGATCCATGAGCCGCGCGATCCGCTCCGACCCGAACAGCCGCATGAGATCGTCTTCGAGCGACAGGAAGAACTGCGACGCGCCCGGATCGCCCTGGCGTCCCGAACGGCCGCGCAACTGACGGTCGATGCGCCGCGACTCGTGGCGCTCGGAGCCGAGGATGTGCAGACCGCCGCACTCCTCGATCTCGACGTCCTTGCCTTCCTCGTCCTTCACCGTCGACGGCTTGGACTCGGTGACGCCGGGCCCGAGTTTGATGTCGGTACCGCGGCCCGGCCATGTTCGTCGCGATCGTCACCGCGCCCGGCTGACCCGCCGCCGCCACGATCTCCGCCTCGCGCTGGTGGTACTTGGCGTTCAGCACGTTGGGCGTCATCCCGGCGCGTTTGAACATGCGGCTCAGCGTCTCCGACACATCGACGTTGACCGTGCCGATGAGCACCGGGTATCCCAGCTCGTGCAGCCGCTGGGTTTCCTCGAGGATCGCGTTGTACTTCTCGCGCCGCGTCTTGTAGACGAGATCGTGCCGGTCGTCTCGGATCACGGGCCGGTTGGTCGGGATGACCGCCACTTCGAGCTTGTAGATCTCGAAGAACTCGGTCTCTTCCGTCTCCGCCGTGCCGGTCATGCCGGCCAGCTTGTCGTACATGCGGAAGTAGTTCTGGATCGTGATCGTCGCCAGGGTCTGGGTCTCACCCTTGACCTGCACGCCCTCCTTGGCCTCGACCGCCTGGTGCAGCCCCTCGGACCAGCGGCGACCCGGCATCGTCCGGCCCGTGAACTCGTCGACGATCAGCACCTGACCGTCCTGTACGACGTAGTTCACTTCGTTCTCGTACAGCGCGTGCGCACGAAGCAGCTGGTGGACGATGTTGAGCTTCTCGCTCTTGAGCGCGTAGTCGCCTTCGATCTGCCCGACGCGCCTCCAGCTTCTCCTGCGGCGTCATCGTCCTCGTCGCGATCGATGCGGTGCACCGCCCGCGAGATGTCGGGCAGCATGAACGCGTCGTGGTCGCTGGGCGACATGAAGTCGACGCCGCGATCGGTCAGGTGCACCGTGTGACCCTTCTCATCGAGGACGTACAGCAGATCGTCCTCGATGTCGCGCAGACGCCTGCTTGGCGGCCGGCAGCTTCCGGTCCGCGATGTGGTCGAGCTCCATCTTCTGCACGAGCGCCTTGACGCCCGTCTCCTGCATCAGCTTTGAGCAGGCGCTTGTTCTTGGGCCCGCCGAGCTGCGCCTTGTACAGCGCCAGGGCCGCCTCGCCGGTCTGACCTTCGGCGAGCGCCCGCTCACCAGTCGCCGACGAGCTGGTTGACGAACTCCGTCTGCCGGCGCACCAGCCGCGACGACCGCGGCGTTGTGCTCGGCGTACTGCGCGTCGCTCTCGTTGCCGACCGGGCCCGAGATGATCGAGCGGCGTCCGGGCCTCGTCGATGAGGACCGAGTCCACTTCGTCCACGATCGCGAAGACGTGGCCGCGCTGGACGCGCTGCTCGAGCGAGACCACCATGTTGTCGCGCAGGTAGTCGAACCCGAACTCGTTGTTCGTCCCGTAGGTGATGTCGCACGCGTAGGCCGCCCGCCGCTCGCGGCGTGCCGGGCTCGGTGTCGTCGAGGCACCCGACGGTGAGACCGAGGTACCGGTACACGTGCGCCCATCCACTGCGAGTCGCGGCGGGCCAGGTACGAGTTGACCGTGACCAGGTGCGCGCCCTTGCCGGGCAGCGCATTGAGGTACAGCGGCAGCGTCGCGACCAGCGTCTTGCCCTCACCCGTCGCCATCTCGGCGATGCGGCCCGCGATGCAGCTGGATGCCGCCGATGAGCTGCACGTCGTAGGGCACCATGTTCCACTCCATGTCGTGCCCCGTCACGTTGACGGTCGTGCCCACCAGCCGGCGGCACGCCTCACGCACGGTCGCGAACGCCTCGGGCAGGAGATCGTCGAGCACGTCGCGAGACGCCTCCGCAGCTCGCCCTCGACCCCACCCCGACCATCGACGCCCGCCAGCTCGGCGTCGATCTGCTCACGCTCGGCCGGATCGGCCGCGGTCCGCTTCGCGGCCCGCAGCTCGGCGACCTTGCGCCTCCAGCGCGCCGGTCCGCTCGGCGATGGTCGCCGCGGAACTTCGCCGTCTGCCCGCGGAGCTCGTCCTCGGACACCTCGGCCAGCCGCGCCGCCTGCTCGCGGATCGTCGTCCACCAGCGGCTGGATGCGCTTCCGTTCGCGCTCGTGCCGCGTGCCGAAGACCTTATCGATCAGTCTCTTGAGCATCGCCTTCCTCGATCCCGTTCCCGTCGCGGTACAGCCCTCTGCGCTCGATGTAGGCCCGCACGGCGTCCGGCACGAACCCGCGAATCGACCGTCCGGCGCGCACCCGCGCCCGCACCTCGGTCGATGACACATCGACCCGCCGAGATGCAAGGATCTGATAGGCAGGCGAACCGCCCCGCCTCGTCGCGCGGCAGCCACTCGGCTACGCCGCCTCGCGGCACGCTCTCCCCGCTGCCAGACGACGAGCTCGGCCAAGCGCATCACTTCGAGCGGATCGCGCCACCGGGCGAACGACCGCACCACGTCCGCCCCCAGATCAGGAACCACTCGTCGTCCGGCGAACGCCGCGCCAATTCCGACACCGTGTCCACCGTGAAAGATAACCCGCCCCGCTCGATTTCGATCGACGTCGACCGCCAGCCGCGGGTCATCGCCGATGGCCAAGCGACGTCATCGCCAGCCGATGGGCCGGCGACGTCACCGCACGTGCCCACTTTGAGTGGCTGCACCGCCGCAGGGACGAAGCAGGATCTGGTCGAGCGCCAGCGCGTCGGCCGCGTCAGCCGCCGCGATCAGGTGCCCGACGTGCGGCGGATCGAAGGTGCCGCCGAGGATCCCGATGCGCACCGGGGCCCCCTGCTCGCGGGTCACGATGGCGGCTGCGGCGTCTGCGCGCTCGCCGTCGCGAGCCGGCGCACTTGCGGTGCAGCACTTCGGGGTCGTGCGGATACGTCACGCGCAGCGTGTTGCAGACGTCGTCCGCGTCATCCTTGTACCGGATCTTCTGATACGCCTCCACCAGACGCAGATAGGCCTCGCGCGTGATCGGCACGTTCGGATAGTTCTTGACGACGTCCTTGAAGTAGATGATCGACGAGTCGTAGGCCTTGCGGTGGAAATAGTGCAACCCGTTCAGGTAGTCCTTCTCGGCGAACCACTCCTGGAGATGCGCCACCTGCTGCTCGGCGCGATCCTTGAGCGGGGACGTCGGATACAGCGCCAGGAGGGTCTGGAATTCCGCCAGGGCGGACTGCCCGTAGTTGTCGTCGAGATCCGGTCGCCGCCACAGGTGCTCGTAGGCGTGCCCCGCGCGCGAACAGCGCCGGAGCCGCCAGCGAGTCGTCCGGGAAATGCGTCGGCCAGCCGCGAAAAAGCCTGCGCCGCAAGCAGCGGCTCGCCCTTGTGCTCGTGCGCCTCGCCCAGGTAGAAGTACGACCGCGCCAACAGGGTGTCGTGCGCGGCCAGGTCGAGGGTCAGCTTCTCGAAGCCAGACGACCGCGTCATCCCAGTGATGCCGCTGATACGCCTGGTAGCGACACCGCGTACAGCTTGTCCGGATTGCCGTGGAACTTCTTGATGTCGAACGGCGCGCGACACGCCGCCACCATCGCAGCGCCGCCAGCACGGCGGAGGCGGTGACGACTCGAACGACGCTCGACCTGGATGGTCGGCCCAACAGTGGATGCATCAGGAACTCAGTGACGAAGGCAGCGAACAGCCACAAACTCGGTTACCCGGCACGACGCGACGGCGTTTCACGAGCTCGCTCCGTCCGCATCCGATTCGCCCTGCCGCCGGGCCAGCATTGAACGATAGACGGTAACACGGCGATCGTCAGGGTCTGCCGCTCCCGCCCGATCCCACATGGCCCGCGCCGTGTTGAAGGCGCCACTGAAGTAGGCGGCCAACCCACGCAGCAATAGCGCTTCCAATTGACCCGGTTGGGCGGCCAGCACCTGATCGAGCTCGTCGGCGGCGACGCCAAAGCGCTGGGCGTCGAGCAGCACCCGAGCGAGCGCCACGCGAATATCGACGTACGTGGGGCGCAGCTCCAGCGCGCGCCGGTATTGGGCGATCGCTTCGTCCAGGGCCCCGGCGCTCCGGTATTCCTGGGCCAACAGCGCGTGCGCGTTGGCCAGGCGATTGCCGACCATCGTCGGGTACCCCGTCGCGTCAGGTCGGCCGAACTCCTCGGCCAGGGCAAACGACGCCTCGGCCTCCGCCGTCCGTCCGAGGCCGTTGAGCAGTACGCCGCGATTGAGATGGGCCTCGACGTACCGTGGATTCTGCGCGAGCGGCCCGATCGAAGTGCCGCAAGGGCCTCAGAGGGCCGGTCCACGAGCGCCAACGACAGGCCGAGCAGGTTGAACGCGTCGGCGTAGACACAGCCGCCGGCGATGGCTTCCTCGAGCAGCAGGACCGCGGCGTGATAGTCGCCGACCGCGAACCGGTCCCGGGCGCGTTCGACGGCGTCGGGACCGAGATCGGTGAGATCGTGCAGCGACCGGCCGACGCCGGTGCTCACGTCGTGAGATCCGGCGCGTGCCGCGATGTCCCATCGCCTGAGCCGGCCGACGCGTGCGGGCGCATCCGCTCGGAGCCAAGCAAACCCTGGAAGTACTCCACCGTGCGCGCCACGCCCGCGCGCAGCGCCACCCGTGGCTCCCAGCCGAGCATCGCGCGCGCGCGCGTGATGTCCGGCCGCCGGACCTTGGGATCATCTTCCGGCAGCGGGCGGTACTCGAGCCGCGAGCGCGAGCCCGTGAGCTCGAGGACGATCTCGGCGAGCTGCCGCACCGTGTACTCGTCGGGGTTGCCGATGTTGGTCGGGCTCGCTGTCGCCGCGCATGAAGAGCCGGTAGATCCCTTCGATCTCGTCGTCGACGTAGCAGAAGCTGCGCGTCTGGCTGCCGTCGCCGTAGAGCGTCAGCGGCTCGCCGCACAGCGCCTGCACGATGAAGTTCGAGACCACGCGACCATCGCGCGGCCGCATCCGCGGGCCGTACGTGTTGAAGATGCGCACGATGCGCGTGTCCATCCCGTGATACCGATGGTACGCCATCGTCATCGCTTCGGCGAAGCGCTTCGCTTCGTCGTACACGCCGCGCGGGCCGATCGGGTTCACGTTGCCCCAATAGCGCTCCGTCTGCGGGTGCACCAGCGGATCGCCATACACTTCCGACGTCGAGGCCAGGAAGAATCGCGCCGACTTGGCCTTCGCCAGTCCGAGCGCGTTGTGCGTCCCCAGTGCGCCGACCTTGAGCGTCGGGATCGGGTGCTCGAGATAGTCCACCGGACTCGCCGGCGAGGCGAAGTGCAGCACGCCGTCGAGCGGCCCCGCGACGAAGGTGTACGTCGAGATGTTGTGCTTGAGGAACTCGAACCCGTCGCGCCCGATGAGGTGCGCGATGTTGTCGGGATGGCCCGTGACGAAGTTGTCGAGGCCGACGACCTGATGGCCGTCGCGCAAGGAATCGGTCGGCCAGGTGCGAGCCGAGAAACCCGGCCGCACCCGTGATCAGGACGCGCACGTGGTCACGCGGCCCGTCAGGCGACCAGCGTGGCCGGCGGTCGAGCCGCCTGGCGCGCGCCCGGGCCGGCCGATCGAGTCGTAGAGGAAGCCCAGCTCCGCCATCTTCGCTGGATCGTACAGGTTGCGTCCGTCGATCAGGATCGGCCGGCGCAGCGCCTGCTTGATGCGCGCGAAGTCCGGATGCCGGTATTCGTTCCAGTCGGTCACGATCGCCAGCGCGTCGGCGTCGTCCGACGGCGTCGTAGTTCGATTCCACGAACTGCGACGCGGTCGCCCAGCCGCCGCTTGCGCCTCGTGGATGGCGACCGGATCGTGGGCGCAGACACTCGCGCCCGCCTCCAGCAGCTCCTCGATGAGGGTGAGCGCCGGCGCTTCGCGCATGTCGTCCGTCTGTGGCTTGAACGCCAGTCCCCAGACGGCGATCTGCGCGCCGCGCATCTCGCCGTTCAGTGCGCTGGACAGCTTCTGGAATATGCGGTGTTTCTGACGCTCGTTGACCTCTTCCACCGCCTGGAGCACCTGCAGCGGCGTGTCACAGTCGACGGCGGTGCGGATCAGCGCCTTCACGTCCTTCGGAAAGCAGGAGCCACCATACCCGGCGCCTGGAAACAGAAACGACGCTCCAATGCGTGGATCGCTGCCGATCCCTTTGCGCACGTGGTCGACGTTGGCGCCCACTTTCTCGCACAGCGCCGCGACGTCGTTCATGAAGGAGATCCGGGTGGCCAACATGGCGTTGGCCGCGTACTTCGTCATCTCGGCGGACGGGATGTCCATGAAGATGATCGGCTTGCCCGTCCGCACGAACGGCGCGTAGAGCTCCGCCATCACGCTTCGGGCGTGGTCGCTCTCGACGCCCAGCACCACGCGATCCGGCTTGAGGAAATCGTCGACCGCCGCGCCTTCCTTGAGGAATTCCGGGTTGCTGCACAGGTGGAAGGCGAACCGAGCATGCCGGCCCACCGCCGCCGCCGACCTTGGCGGCCGTGCCGACCGGGACGGTCGACTTGGTCACGACGACCAGCTCTCGAGTCATGTGCCGACCGATCTGCTCGGCGACCGAGAGCACGTGCCGCAGGTCCGCCGACCCGTCTTCGTCGGGCGGCGTGCCAACGGCAATGAAGATGACGCTCGCGGATCCGATCGCCGTCGCCACGTCATCCGTGAAGGTCAATCGCGCTTGCTGCTGGTTCCGCTCGACGAGTGGCGACAGCCCCGGTTCGTAGATGGGCAGCTGGTTGCGCTGGAGGCCTTCGATCTTGCGCCGGTCGACGTCTGCGCAGACGACATAGTTCCCCGTCTCCGCCAGACAGGCGCCCACGACCAGCCCGACGTAGCCCGTTCCAATGACTGAAATGTTCACGACAGTCCCTCGATGATCAGAACTCCAAGTCCGACATGATGTTAGTCTAGCGAGCGCGGCCGGGCAAACGCCCGCTCAAGGCGCGGCCCAACCGGCGGAGGCGATTCCCCTGCATGTCGCTTGCCGAATCCTCGCCGTAGAACCGGTGATAGTAGTAGCCGTAGCCTCCGTAGTAGACCCCGCTCCTGAAGTCGACGTCGTTCAAGACGGCACCGAGTACACGCCCATTGACGACTCGGAGCTGGGCGACCGCCCGGCGGACCGCATCCCGCGCCGTCTTGCCAACGCGGACGACCACGATGGTGCCGTCGACGACGGAAGAGATCACCGACGAATCCGTCACGGCGAGCACTGGTGGCGAATCTATCACGATCATGTCGTAGCTCGCCTTGGCCTGCTCGAGGATGTCGCGCATGGCTGGCGAGCCCAGCAGTTCGGACGGATTGGGCGGGAACTGCCCGCTGGCCAACACGAAGAGATTCGGCACATCGACCGCTCGCACGACATCGCCGAGTCGCGCATGGCCGACGAGCAAGTCGCTGAGGCCGGGGGAGCGTGGGATCTCGAAGGTTTCGTTGACGACGGCTCGCCGGAGATCCGCGTCGATCAGCAGGGTGCGTTGTCCCTGCTGCGCGAAGATCGTCGCGAGGTTGCACGCGACCGTTGATTTGCCGTCGCCCGGGCCCGGACTGGTGAGGACGATCGTCCGCAGGTCCTGATGGGCGCGGGCGAACGCAATGTTGGTTCGGAGCGAGCGGAACGCCTCGGCCACGAGCGATTGGGGCTCGACGTGCGATATCAACCGGAACCGCTGACGCTCCGAACGCCCGAAGAGGGCGTCGCGCACTCGTGGGATGGACCCGAGGATCGGGAGGTGCAAGCGATGCCGGACTTCGTCAGGCGTCTGCACGGAGTCGTCGAAGCGATCCGCGATCACGGCCGACAGGATGCCGAGCATGAGCCCGATGATGGCCGCCAGAAACACCGCGCGCTTCCGCTGCGGTGAGACCGGCGTGTACGGACGCGTCGCCGCGTCGATGATGCGCACGCCACCCGTCTCACCGCCCTCGCTGATCCGAGCCAGTTGGTACTGTCCCAGGAGATTGTCGTAACCGGTTTCACGGGTCTTCACGTTGGCGGTGAGCCGCGCTTGGTCGGCAACCATGGGCGGATATTGCTCGCTGGCGCTTCGCAGCTCGGCGACACTGCTGTCGATCGACGCGATCCGGGTGGCGAGGCTCTGCAGGTAGAGGCGGCTCGCCAGCTGCAGGTTCCGTTTGGTCGCGGCGATCGAGCTGTCGAGCGCTTGCAGATCGATGTTGCGGTCGTCGCGCGACAGGCTCAGTCGTTGACGCGTCGTCTCGAGTTCGAACCAGCTCGCGTAGAGATCAGCGACACTCTTGTTGTGCTCGACCGCGTCGGTGCCGACGAGCTTCTGCAGCTCCTCATCGGTTGTATCGGTTTGCGAGAGACGGCCGACGAGTGCCAGATACACTTCCTGCTCCAGCGTCAGCTCGCCGCGGTCTCCCTGGAGCTTGTAGATCTGCTTGAAGAGCTCCGTTTGCTCGTCCGTGACGTCCGACGTCCGGTGCAGCTCCTCGAAGTCGCGGAGGGAGTCCTGGCTCCGCTTGAGCGCGGTCGCCTGCTCTTCGAGGCTCTGAGCGATGAACTGGCTGCGCTTCTGCGCGCGCGCCTGCGCCCCTTCCTCGGCGTATTCCGCGTAGACCGAGGCGACGACGTTCGCGGCGTGCTGGACGCGGACCGGGTCCGGGCCCTGAACAGTGACCTCGACGATGTCCGTCTGGGGCAGCACGCGAGTCGAGATCCGCGAGCGAAAATCTCGAGCGACGCCATCGAGGGGCGAAAGGGTCAGCTCGATCGTGCGATCCGATACCGGCGGCCGCCGCGGGATCGTGAGGGCGATCTGCCCCGCGTCGATTGGCATCCCATACCGGACCGGGCCAAACCGCGCGGCGCCGCGAGTCACGACGTATGTGCTATCGGTAACGGCGACCAGATAGGTCCCCGGCGTCGCGGATGGCCGGACGACGGGCAACGAGTCTCCCGTGATGTTGCTCAACAGGAGTCGGGTTGGTCGCGTCACATCGAGCTGCAGCCCGGCGGCCAACACAGCGCGTTCCGCGACCGACTGGCTCCGAATCACCTCCTGCTCCGACACGAGCGGATCGACGCGGAAATCGTACTGCTGTGGGCTCTGGGCAGCGTTCGACACGGGGTTTTCGAACCGCTCGACACGCACGGTCACTGCGGCCGCGTAAACTCGCGGCTCGGTCATGGTTCGCCACGCGCCAATGCCGACGACGACGAGAAAGACGAGCACGACCACCCATCGCCGCCGACCAACCGCGGCCGCGATATCCCGGAGCGACTCCTCGCTCCCCAGCATGCCGCCGTCGAGTGACTGGGCACTCGACTCCTGCGGCGCGAGCAGGTCAGTCACCTAGCGGTGCGTCACTTCGACGAGGGTGACGACGGACAACGCCAACGACGCAAGTGTCGCCGCGAGGCCGATGTTGTCCCTCGAGAACAGCGAATGACGCTGCGGAACGTACACGACGTCATTCGAGTACAACGCAACCCGACCGGCAGCGCTCCCGCCCAGTGCGCTCTGCAGATCGACCGTGAACGCTCGGTCATCGCGCACCACCTGGGCGCGCTTCAGGTTCGCCACCTCGGTCGGGCCACCCGCGATGGTGAGCAGTTGAATGATGCTCACCCCGGGCTCGACCGGGTACAGGCCTGGGCTCCGCACCTGACCGAGGACCGAGACTCTGATGAGCGGCTGGACCGCGATCTCCGGCGCGCGAAAGCCTCGCGATCGGAGCGCGTCGACCAGGCGGTCCTGCACCTGTGTCGGATCCAGCCCGGCCGCGCGAATAACCCCAAGCCCCGGGATCTGCACGTCACCCCGCGCATCGATCAGAAACTCACCACTCAGCTCGGAGTCTCGGTACACGCGGATCTTGAGGAGGTCGCCGCTGCGGAGCGTTCCGGTTGGACGCGACAGGGTATCGGTTGCCGGCGGTGGGGGCAGGGCCGCGGGCGCCGTGGATTGGGCACCCACCACACCGGTCGCACCGAGCGCACCGAGTCCGGCGACTATCGCGCGAGACGCGGCCCACCGCGCCACACGAGAGGCGATTCTGCAACGCACACGGGGCTCACGCGGCACGGTCGGCGTGGGCTCAGGGATATCGAAACGCATAAGTCATATAGAGCTGCGCCTGGCCATACGTGGTCGTACCGACCGGCAGGTTATTCGCGTCGCGCATCCGGGCGAGTGAGACTGCCGCGGTGACGGGAAACATCGCACTGAGGAGCTGCACGGAGGCGTGCGCGAGTCCGGCGATCTGCACCGGTTGCCCCGCCGCGCTCGAGGGGAACAGCGTGCTCGGGTGGCCGACGCCTTCCTGCGACGGCCGCTCGTAGATCCGCTGTAATCCTCGGCGCCAGATGCCCGCATCGGCGGCCAGCCGAAGCCAGCCGGTTGGCAGGATTTCGCCGGCGACATAGCCGTAATCCGCGTCGGGGCCAAGCGCGGACGCGAGCGGCTCGTTGTAGTACTCCAGGGCCTCGTCGTAGTACTCCCGCAGATAGGTATACGTGTCGACGCGCTTGTAGACCAGTTCGATGCTCGCCGGACGCCAGAGCGGCACCGGGCTCGAGATGCTCAGGTCGTACCCCAACTCGTCCGGCGTATTCGCCCGCCGGGAGGCGTCGATCTGGATGTCGTCGATCAGGAGTTCTGCCGCGGCAGTCACGCGCCCGACTCGCCCTCGGATCCCACCGAACGCCGTCAGGTTGTCGTGCGCGTTTCCTTCGCCCGTCTTCGCCGTGTCGTGGGCGGTGATAAGATAAGGAACGAACGGGTTCAAGTAATAGAAGTCCACCGTTTGCGAGCCGCGCGGGAGCACCGCGGTCTCGCCGGCCGTCACCTCGAGCGCAGTGGAGGGGCGCCAGGTGAGGCTGTGACCCACGAGATAGCGATAGAACCGCTGCGGCCCGATGGTCGACGTGATATGGTCCTGCGCCGAGTCGAGCACGACGTCGTCCAACTCGCCGAAGAGCGCGCGTCCCTCGAAATGCGCGGTGTTGAACGCGGCCGCGATCCGATTGTACGGTGGGCCGTTGGCGGACAGCACCGGCGAGTCGCTCCCCTCACCGAGCCAGGCTTCGGGGCCGCGGCCCAGCGTGAACGTGAAAACGCCCGCCCGGGCCGTCGCATACGCTTCGGATGCATCGAGGACGCCGTCAGACCCACGCAACGGCTTGGCGCTTACCTGAGGATCGTTGCGCGCGTCGCTCTCGCCGTAGCCGTCGACCACGATGGCAATGCGGTCGCTCGATCCGTAGGTGATGCGGCCGTGGACCACCCCGACCGCTGGCGGATCGCCCTCGGAGGTCGGCCGCACGTCTTCCCAGAGCGGCGTGATCTCGCCGTTGTGCAGGGCCGTCGCGCGCACTTGGGCGGCAGCTCCCACGCGGACACCCTGGGCGCTGTCGGCGCGTCGCATGGCGAATCGCTGCCGCAATGCGTCGAGGATCGAGCCGTGGCAGGCGCCTTGGCTCTGGGCGGCGATGAGTGCTGCGCGGATCAGTCGTACCTCGTATGGCCGATCGACCGACACCCGCGCTGCCGCACACCCGAGATGCTCCAGCGCGGCCAGCTGGACGTACGCCGGATCGTCCATCGGGAGGGTGACCAGCCCGTACTGGGCCCGGGCAGCGCTCGGCAAGACCAGCGCCGCAATGCACGCCGCAACGTAGCACGGGCCGCTACGCACTCGCGGACAACGATACGATCCGGGCTCGGGGTCGAGTGACGCGCGCCATCGCGTTCCGTGTGTCGACCACAACGGACGCATGATCGGCGACGAACTGGTAGTTGATCGAGCTGTGGTCCGTGACAATGACCGCCGCGTCGCTGTGCGCCAGTTCCTCCGCACTGAGCGCAACGCCATGACGCGCGCGACCATCCTCAGTGAACGTCGGAATGAAGGGATCGTGAAACGCAACGTGCGCACCCCGCTCCTCGAGCAGTCGGATGACGTCGAGGGCGGGACTCTCGCGAATGTCGTCGATGTTCTTCTTGTAGGCGACGCCAATGACCAGGATCCGACTGCCTTTGACCGACTTGCAGACATCGTTGAGCGCGTGCGCAACCTTCTCAACGACAAAGTCCGGCATCTGACTGTTGATCTCACTCGCGACATCGATGAAGCGCGTCCGGTAGTTCAGCGTCCGCATCTTCCACGCGAGATAGTGCGGATCGAGCGGGATGCAGTGTCCGCCGATGCCGGGCCCCGGCGTGAATCGCATGAACCCGAACGGCTTCGTCGCAGCCGCATCGATCACTTCCCAGACGTTTACCCCCAGCCGATCGCAAATAATTGCCATTCTCGTTCACCAGCCCGATGTTCACCGATCGGAAGGTGTTCTCGAGCAGCTTGACGAGCTCAGCAGCTTCGGGTGAGGAGACAGGCACGACCGTTTCGATGCAGGTCGCGTAGAGCGCGCTGGCGACTCGAACGCACGCGGGCGTGATGCCGCCGACCACCTTCGGCGTGTTGTGCGTGTTGTAGCGCTCGTTGCCCGGATCGACCCGCTCGGGGCTGAACGCCAGGAAGACATCCCGACCGACCGTCAGCCCCCGCCGCTCGAACTTCGGTTGCACGAGCTCGCGCGTCGTCCCCGGGTACGTCGTGCTCTCGAGGACCACGAGAGTCCCGGGTCGACAGTGTTGAACGATCGTATCGGTCGCCTTGTCGACATAGCTCATGTCCGGGTCCCGGGTCTTCACCAGCGGGGTCGGCACCGCGATCGACACCGCGTCCATCTCGGCGATCCGCCCGGGGTCGCTCGTGGTCGCAAAGATCCCGGCCCGTACGAGCGCTTCGACTTCCGACGGCGAAACGTCCTGGATGTGCGACCGCCCGGCATTCAGTCGCATCGACCACGCGGCGACTGACGTCGTAGCCGACAACTCGGAAGCCGGCTCGCGCAAACTCGACCGCCAACGGCAGGCCGACGTATCCGAGCCCCACCACGCCCACGACCGCTGTGTGCTTCTGGATGCGGTCGAGGAGACGCTGCTCGTACTCGGAGGGCACGGTGCCGGCTTCTGATGGCGTTGTCGTCGCGGTCATACGTGATAGAACTCCCGAACGGCCCCGATGACTTCGTCCTGCTGGGCCTGCGTCAGCTCCGGGTACACCGGCAGCGACAGCACCTCCCGAGCGGCGCGCTCAGCCTCGGGGAGCTGGCCGGCGCGGTAACCTAGATAGGCGAAGCAGGGCTGCAGATGTAACGGAAGCGGATAATAGACGGCCGTTCCGATGCCCCGCGACTTGAGGTGGGCCTGGAGCTGCATCCCGGCGCTCGACCCGGATCGTGTACTGGTTGAAGATCGACTCATTGGCGGAGGCGATCGTCGGCGGCCGGACGTGTGGGACCAGGCTCCGGAGCGCCTCCGTGTAGTACGCCGCATGCGCGCGACGGCGCGCACTCCAGTCCGCGAGGTGCGGCAACTTCGCACGCAGGACCGCCGCCTGCAGGGCGTCGAGCCGGGAGTTGTATCCCACTTCCTCGTGGTAATAGGTCTTCACGCTGCCGTGCGTGCGCAGGCGCATGAGGCGCTGATAGAGCCGCTCGTCCTGCGTGACCATCATCCCACCATCGCCGTAGCCGCCGAGGTTCTTGGAAGGGAAGAAACTCAACGTCCCGATCGTCGCGACCTCTCCCGCCATCCGCCACTCTCCGTCGATCGACCGACGAGCGCCGATCGATTGAGCGGCATCCTCGATGACGGGCACGCCGCGGACCGCGGTCATGACCCGCTCGAGGTCGGCCATCTGGCCGAAGAGATCGACCGGGATCACGGCGCGGGTCCGCGGTGTGATGGCTGCCTGGACGGCGTCCGGATCGACGTTGAATGTCAGCGGATCGATCTCGACGAATACGGGCGTGGCACCGACGTTGTGCATCGTGCCAGCGGTGGCGAAGAACGTGAACGGGGTCGTGATGACTTCGTCGCCCCGGCCGATGTCCAGCGCGCGGAGCGCCAGGAGTAGGGCGTCCGTGCCGCTGGCACAGCCGACGGCGTACCGCGTGTGCGAGAGCGCGGCCATCTCGCTCTCGAGGCGGCCGACCTGCTCGCCAAGAATGAAGGTCTGCGCCTCGACGACTTCCATCATCGCGCGCACGACGTCGGTCTTGATCGTGGCATATTGCGCTCGCAGATCGAGCAGCGGCACAGCCATCGTTAGCTCCGGACTGAAAAGGTCAACACGGCCTCTGCGCCCCGCGCCCGTGTGTGGGCGCCGTCCCGTGCGCGAACCGTGCGAGGATCGGGCGGAGTGGGATGTACAAGATCTCGCCGCGCCGCCGTCAGATCCTGGCTCGGAGGGGCAGTGGGACTTCGCGTCCCGTCTTGGCCGACTCGTAGATCCCGAGGATCAGCTCGAGCGACTTCCGCCCGCGCTCGTCCGTCGGTGTCGGGCTTCGCCTCGCCGCGCAGCACCGCGAGCACGTTGCGGTAGTACGCTTCGTGGCCGAACCCATACACAGTGGGCGGCGATCGTGTTCACCGCACTCGACGAGCTTGTCGTCATCGTCGTAGCTCGGCGAACGCCCAGTGCTCGATCCGGTTGACCGCAGTCCCGCCGATCTTCACCGTGCCCGTCTCGCCCAGGATCGTGATCGAGCCCTCGAGATTGCGCGGGTACGTGAGCATCGTGACCTCGATCGCCCCGAGGGCCCCCGAGCGGAACTGCAGGATCGCGATCCCCGAGTCCTCGGTCTCGATCCGGCGCGCGAGAGTCGCCGTCTTCGCGATCACGCTCTCCACGGGCCCGACCAGCCACTGGATCAGGTCGACGTAGTGCGACGCCTGGTTCATGAACGCGCCGCCGTCGAACTCCCACGTCCCGCGCCACGGCGCCTGGTCGTAGTACTCCTGCGGCCGCGCCCAGCGCACGGTGCAGTTGGCCAGGTAGATGCGCCGAACCGTCCCTTGTCCACGCCCGCTTCAGCGAGCTGCACGGTGGCGTTCAGCCGGTTCTGCTTCACCACGAACAGGTGCACGCCCGCGTCGTCGCACGCGTGCACGAGCTCGTCGGCCGCCGACAGCGTGATCGCCATCGGCTTCTCCACGATCACGTGCTTCCCGGCCTTCGCGGCGAGGATGCCCTGCTCGCGCGTGCAAGCCCGACGGCGTCGCGATCGTCACGACCTCGCACGGCGCCTGCGCGCAGCATCTCTTCGTACGAACGGAACCAGGGCACGGATTGCTGCCTCGCCGGCCGGCGGCGCGCCGCTCGGGATCCACGTCGCAGACGGCACTCAGCGCGAGCCCATCGCACGCGCGCGAGCGCCTCGAAGTGGTTCTCGGCTGATGCGGCCGCAGCCCGACGAGCGCGACTCGAAACGTGGACGGTGTGGTCACTCGGCACTCCTCGACGGGCGCGATGCCTGCCTCGCCGCGACGCGACGTAGCGCGTCCGACATCCCGGCACACGTGCCCGACGCCACGTCATCCGAGTCGCTCGCCACAGGCACACATCCACCCGATGCCGGCGCGCCGGCACTCCCATCACGAGCGCGTAGGACGGCACGTTCTGCGTCACGACCGCTCCCGCGCCGACGAAGGCGTACTCGCCGAGCGTCACGCCGCACACGATCGTCGCGTTGGCGCCAATCGTCGCGCCGCGGCGCACGAGCGTCCGGCGATACTCGTGCTTGCGGCGAGACGTGGCTGCGCGGATTGATGACATTGGTGAACACCATCGACGGTCCGCAGAAGACGTCGTCCTCCAGCTCGACGCCTTCGTAGATCGAGACGTTGTTCTGGATCTTGACGTTGTTGCCGAGTCGCGTGCCGCCCATGACGACGACGTTCTGCCCGAGGTTGCATCGCTCGCCGATGACCGCACCCGGCATCACGTGGCAGAAGTGCCAGATCTTCGGTCTGCGCCCCGATCGTCGCGCCCTCGTCGACGTACGACGATTCGTGGATCGTCGCCGATGGATCGATCACGGCCGTCGCCTTGCCCCTTCGACGGACTCGGTCGCGCCCTGACGCGTGGCGGTCCTACCGCCGCGCCCGCGACCAGCGCTTGCCATTCCTGCAGCGACCGTACGGTCCGCTGGCGCGAGCGAAGCGCGATCGACGGCGTCGCACTGCAGCATTCGCGGCTGACAGCGTCGTCGTGTACGGCACGTGGTGCGCGATGGCCGCCTGCCGCAGCGAGTAGTCGTCCCGGTGGGCGTGCTTGCCGAGCGGCGTGTTGATCAGGAGCTGCACATCGCGATTGACGATCAGGTCGATGGCGTGCGGCCGGCCCTCGTGCACCTTGAAGCACCGTCGTCGCACGGCATGCCCCGCCGCGACAGGTAGCGCGCCGTGCCTTCGGTCGCGAACAGACGGAAGCCCAGCTCGTGAAACCGTCGGGCGATCGGCACCACGGTCGGCTTGTCCGTGTCGTTCACCGTGATGAAGATCGCGCCCCGACGTCGGCAGCCCGTTGTCCGCCGCCATCTGGGCCTTGGCGAACGCCGTGCCGAACGAGTCCGGCGATCCCCATGACCTCGCCGGTCGAGCGCATCTCGGGGCCGAGGATCGGATCGAACTCGCGGAACTTGCTGAACGGGAACACCGCCTCCTTCACGCACACGTACGGCGGAATGATCTCCTCCGCGAAGCCGATGTGCGTCGAGCGTCTCGCCGGTCATCACACGCGCCGCGAGCGACGCGAGCGGCACGCCGATCGCCTTCGACGACGAACGGGATGGTGCGGCTCGCGCGCGGGTTGACCTCGAGCACGTAGACGATGCCGTTCTTGATCGCGAACTGCACGTTGATCAGCCCCACCACACCCGAGCGCCTGCGCCAGCGCGACGGTCTGCGTCGCGCATGAGCGCGAGGTCGGCGTCCGCGGATCAGGTACGGCGGCAGGACGCACGCCGAGTCGCCGGAGTGGATCCCGGCGTCTTCGATGTGCTGCATCACGCCGCCGATCACGACCTGCTGGCCATCGGCGATTGCGTCGACGTCGGCCTCGAACGCATCCTCGAGGAACCGGTCGATCAGGACCGGCCGCTCCTCCGACGCCCGCACCGCGCGCGCAAAGTATTCGCGAAGCGACGCTTCGTCGTACACGATCTGCATCGCGCGGCCGCCGAGCACGTACGACGGCCGCAGCAGGACCGGATAGCCGATGTCGGCGGCGATCGCCGCCGCTTCGTCGACGCTCGTCGCGGTGCCGCTATCCGGCTGCGTGAGTCCGAGTTGGCGCGCGATCGCCTCGAACCGCCGGCGGTCCTCGGCCACGTCGATCGCGTCAGGCGACGTCCCCAGGATCGGGATGCCCGCCGCGTCCAGTCCCGCGTGTCAGCTTGAGCGGCGTCTGGCCCCCCAGCTGCACGATCACCCCTTCCGGATGCTCGCGGTCGACGATCTCCAGCACGTCTTCGAGGGTCAGCGGCTCGAAATACAGCTTGTCGGAGATGTCGAAGTCGGTCGACACCGTCTCCGGGTTCGAGTTGATCATGATCGTCTCGAACCCTTGCGCGCGCAGCGCGATCGCGGCCCGCACGCAGCAGTAGTCGAACTCCACGCCCTGGCCGATGCGGTTCGGCCCACTGCCGAGGATCACGACCGAGCGCCGGCCGCTCGGGGGCGCCTCGCTCTCCTCGTCGTAGGTCCCGTAGAGATACGGAGTCGAGGATGGGAACTCTCCGGCACACGTATCGACCATCTTGTAGACGGGTCGCACGCCAGCGGCCCAACGACGCGCGCGCACATCGTCTTCCCGTTCGCCACGCATCGACGCGAGCTGCATGTCGCAGAATCCCATCCGCTTCATCGCGCGGAGCGCATCGGCGCCCTGGGCCTCTGTCCCCGGGAGCGCGGCGTACCGGCGCTCCGCCTGCAGCAGCTCCTCCATCTCTGCCAGGAACCACGGGTCGATCCCCGTGATCTCGTGCAGGTCGTGGAGCGAGATCCCCGCTTGCATCGCGCGCTTGATCTGGAAGATGCGCTCCGGCGTCGGTTGCCTGAGGGCGGCGCGCAGCCCGTCGGGGCTGTCGTCGCTCACGCGGTCATCGTCGGGAGTCGTGCCGATGACCCATCCCGACCGACCTGCCTCCAGGGCGCGCAGCCCCTTCTGGAGGGCCTCCTTGAAGGTCCGGCCGATTGCCATCGACTCGCCGACCGACTTCATCTGCGTGGTCAGGCGGGGATCCGCGCCGGCGAATTTCTCGAAGGCGAAGCGCGGCACCTTGACCACGACGTAGTCGAGCACGGGCTCGAACGACGCCGGGGTCGTCTTCGTGATGTCGTTACGGATCTCATCGAGACGATATCCGACGGCAAGCTTGGTCCCGATGCGCGCGATCGGGAAGCCGGTCGCCTTCGACGCGAGCGCCGAGGATCGGGACACCCGTGGGTTCATCTCGATGACCAGCATGGTACCGTCGCGCGGATTCACGGCGAACTGGATGTTACACCCGCCGGCGTCGACGCCGATCTTCCGAATCACCGCGATCGCCGCGTCCCGCATCCGCTGATATTCGCGATCCGTCAGCGTCATCGCGGGCGCGACCGTGATCGAGTCGCCGGTATGGACCCCCATCGGGTCCAGATTCTCGATCGAGCAGACGATGACCACGTTGTCGTCGTGGTCGCGCATGACCTCGAGCTCGTACTCCTTCCACCCGAGGACACTCTGCTCGATCAGCACCTGATGCGTGGGCGACAGATCGAGACCGCGGCGGACGATCGACTCGAACTCCTCGCGGTTGTACGCGATGCCACCGCCGGTCCCACCGAGGGTGAACGAGGGACGAATGATCGCCGGGAAGCCGACGCGCTCCAGCGTTCCCTGGGCTTCCTCCCACGACGTGGCGATCGCACCGGTCGGCATTTCCAGCCCGATCTCTCGCATCGCATCGCCAAACGCCTGGCGGTCTTCGGCCAGTCGGATCGCTTGCGCATTGGCCCCGATCAGCTCGACGCCGTAGCGCTCGAGCACACCGTCTTCGGCGAGCTTCATCGCGACGTTGAGGGCGGTTTGGCCTCCCATCGTCGGAAGCAACGCATCCGGCCGCTCGCGAGCGATCACGAGCTCGACGAATTCGGGGGTCACTGGCTCGATGTACGTCCGATCGGCGAATTCCGGATCGGTCATGATCGTCGCCGGATTCGAGTTCACGAGTACGACCTCGAATCCTTCTTCCTTGAGCGCCTTCGCTGCCTGGGTCCCCGAATAGTCGAACTCGGCGCCCTGGCCGATCACGATCGGCCCGGACCCCAACAAGAGGATGCGGTGAAGGTCAGTGCGACGCGGCATTTGTAGGGGCGACGCCATGCGTCCCCCGCGTTTGCGGATCCGACATCGTCACGACACGCCCCCGTCCCGTCAGACCTGCGCCGTGGGCCGGGCGGCCCAATAGGTCACCAGATCCTCGATCAACTCTCGCATCGTGCGCTCGGGTTCCCAGCCAGTGGCGTCGCGGAGTCGTGCGTTGTGCCCGACGAGAGCTGGGACGTCGACGGTTCGGGCGAGCGCCGGATCGGTCGTCAACGGCGCTTTCACTCCGGTCCCCGCGAGCACCTGGACGGCGAGCTCTTTGACCGATACCCCGACGCCGCTCGACACGTTATAGACCTCTCCTGCGCGCCCACGCGCCGCCAACGCAATATACGCCGCCGCCACGTCGGAGACGTGGAGGAAGTCCCGGATCGACGTCGCGTTCCCGACCGCCAGCGCGGCCCGCCGGTCGCCGCCGGCGGCACGAAGGGCCAGCGCGCGGCGCACGAGCGCCGGCAGCAGGAACGCCGCCGACTGCCCCGGGCCGCTGTGGTTGAAGCTGCGGGTGGCGATCACCCGGACGCCTTCGCTCCGGAATGCCTCCAGCGCGATGATTTCCTGGGCCGCTTTGGTCGCCGCGTACACGGTGAGCGGTCGCTGTTCGGCGGATTCCTCGAGCGGGAGGTCGCTCTTCTCGTGGCGGCCGTATTGCTCGGCGCTCCCCACGACCAGGACCGCGGGATCGAGCACGCCGACGCGCCGCCGAACGCGAATCTCACCCAGCAGCTGCGCGACGCCGACGACATTGACCTCGGCTGCGCCGCCCGGATCGCCGCTCGCGCCCGGCACGGAGCTGATGCCGGCGAGGTGGAACACCGTGTCGGGTGGCGCCACATCGAGCGCACGGCGGATGTCGTCCAGGCGACGCACGTCCCCGAGGACCCAGTCGACGGCGCCCTGCTCCGTCGTCGACAAGAGCGCCGCCGCGGCCGTCGGGTCGATCGGGGTGAGTCCGGTCACGTCGTGGCCGGCATCGAGCAGGGCGCGGACGAGCCACTGCCCGACGAAGCCGGCGGCACCGGTCACTAGCGCGCGCACGTCAGTCCCCCCTCTCGTGACGCTGAGGCATCGTCATCGCCCTCAGCGGCCGGTCCGGCGATGGCGGGCGAGATCCGCCTCCACCATCGTCTTCACCAGCTCCTGGAAGCTCACGGTTGGGGACCAGTGGAGCCGCGTCCGGGCCTTCGTCGGATCGGCCACGAGCACATCGACTTCGGCCGGCCGCATGAAGCGCTCGTCGCGCACGATGTAATCCCGATAGTCGAGGTCCACCGCCCCGAACGCGAGCTCGCAGAGCTGCCGTACGGACCAGGTGCAGCCCGTGCCGATCACATAGTCTTCGGGCGACTCGGGCTGCAGCATCCGCCACATGGCGTCGACGTAGTCGCCCGCGAACCCCCAGTCGCGCCGCGCGTCGAGATTGCCGAGCGCGCAGCTCCTTCGCAAGGCCGAGTTTGATGCGCGCGGCGCCATCCGTGACCTTGCGCGTCACGAACTCCAGTCCGCGGCGCTCACTCTCGTGGTTGAAAAGTATCCCCGACACCGCGTAGAGTCCGAAACTCTCGCGATAGTTCACGGTGATCCAGTGGCCGTACACCTTGGCAACGCCGTACGGGCTCCGTGGGTAGAACGGCGTGTGCTCGTTCTGGGGCGTCTCGAGCACCTTGCCGAACATCTCGCTCGAGCTGGCCTGATAGAGGCGCGCCTTGGGCGCGGCTTTGCGCATCGCTTCGAGGATGCGCGTGACGCCGAGCGCGGTGAACTCGCCGGTGAGCACGGGCTGCGTCCACGACGTCTGGACGAAGCTCTGCGCGGCGAGGTTGTAGATCTCGTCCGGGCGCAGCCGCGTCGATCGCGTCGATCAGGGAGTGTCTGGTCGAGCAGATCGGCCGAGACCAGCTCGATCTGATCGACCAGGTGGGCAATGCGCTCGTAGGGCGTCGTGGAGCTGCGGCGGACGACGCCGACGACGCGGTAGCCTTTCGCCAATAGGAATTCGGCCAGGTACGATCCGTCCTGGCCGGTGATGCCGGTGATGAAGCGCGGTAGGCAAGCTCGCTACGCCACTCGCGCTCCACCCCGCGGTGCCCGCTGGACCTTGCCGGCGTGGAGGCACCGCGTACACACCTCACTTTGGTGATGACGCCCGTCGATGCACGACCCGGACGACCTGCAGATTCGGCTTCCACACTCGGCGCGTCTTGTTGTTCGCGTGCGAGACGTTGTTCCCGAACGACACGCCTCGCCCGCAGACGAAACACCGATTCCGCGCGATCGTGCGCTTCATGACTTAGCCCCTTTTGCTGCCGCCTTCGAGCCGGCCTTGGCGGCTGTGGATTCCTTTTTCGCGGCGGCCTTCCGACCGGCAGCCTTCTCGCCCACGGCCTTCGCGGCAGCCGACACCGACTTGGCCTTGTCACCATTCTGGGCGACCACCACATCGATCAGCTCGATGCGCGCCATCTCGGCGCCGTCGCCCTTGCGGTGTCCCGTCTTGAGGATCCGGGTGTAGCCGCCGGTACGCGTCGCGAACCACGGGCGCGACATCCTGGAACAGCGTGTCGGCGGCACGCCGGACGTGCACGTCGCGCGCGGCGAGACGGCGCGCGTGGAGCGTGCCCCGCTTCGCCTTGGTGATCAGCTTCTCGACGAACGGCCGGAGCTCCTTGGCCTTTGCTTCGGTCGTCTCGATCGCTCCGTGCTCGATCAGCGAGATCGCGAGGTTGCGGAGCAGCGCGAGGCGCTGCTCGCTCGTCCGCCGGAGTTGCCGACCGGCCTTCCGGTGATGCGTCACGGGCGTCTCCTACTCGTCCTCGTCGTCCGGTGCGTTCGCCGCGGCGCGACTCGGTGGGGTGCCCCAGTCCAGGATGCGTACGCCCTCGGCGACTCTCTTCGTACCGCATCCCGAAATTCAGGCCCTTGCGCTCCAGCAGATCGGCGATCTCCTGCAGCGACTTCTTGCCGAAGTTCTTGACCTGCAGGATCTGGCTCTCGGTCTGACGGACCAGATCACCCAGCGAACGAATGTTGGAGTTCTTGAGCGAATTCACGGACCGCACCGAGCAGCTCGAGATCGTCGATCGGCGTCTGCAGCTCGGCCAACCGCACGGAATCTCCGCCCGCAGACTCGCCGCCCGGGGTCACCGGCGCCGACGTGTGCGAGCCGAAGCCCACGAAGTACTGGAAGTGCGTCTGCGCCAGCGCGGCAGCGTAGCTCACCGCCTCTTCCGGCGTGATCGTGCCATTGGTCTCGACCGTCAGCGTCAGTCGGTCATAGTCCGTGCGCTGCCCGACACGGGTCTCGGCGACCGCGAAGTTGGCGCGACGCACCGGATTGTAGATCGCATCGATCCGCACGACGTCGATCGGCATGCCGCGCTCGAGCACATGCTGGTCGGCTTCGGTGTAGCCACGCCCCTGCTTCGCGTAGAGGTCCATGTGGATCTCACGGTCGTCCTGCAGCGTGAACAGGTGATGGGTTGGGATCGATGTATGCGCACACCGGAGCCGAGTACGATGTCGCCGGCGGTCACGGCACCCGGACCGGTCTTCTGGATGCGAAGCAGCGCGTCCTCGAGCCCGTCTTCGAAGCTCGAGCGTCAGCGTCTTGAGGTTGCCGATGATCTGGTGCACGTCCTCGACGACGCCCGGGATGGTCTGATGCTCGTGCACGACGCCGTCGATGCGGAACGCCCAGACCGCGGATCCGCGGAGCGACGAGAGCAGCATCCGGCGCATGGCGTTGCCCAGCGTGTGGCCGAAGCCGCGCTCCAGCGGCTGGAGCCGGAACTCGGCGACGTTGGGATTGTCTTCGCGCTTCGTCGCTTCGACGAGCTGCGGACGGACGAGACCTCGAAGATCGATCGTTTGTGCCATGGTGATTGATCCTCGAGCTATGGTCATACCGGGCAACGCGCCCGGCAACGTTCCACCCCGCCCCTAACGCGCGGTGGCTCCGTACGGGGGTTAGGGCCCCGACCGGTACTGCGCGGGATTCGGGGGTCGGGGATCGGAGGTCGGGAACAGCGGGCGACGCATGCATCGCCCCTACCCGTCCGTCCACAGGATCATCGCGGACGGCGAGTGCTCTTGCCGTTCCCGACCCCCGACCCCCGATTCCCGTCTTACTTCCAGTACAACTCCACGACCAGCTGCTCCTGCGCTGCGATCGGGATGCTCGCCCGCTGCGGACGCTCGAGCATGCGACCGCTGAACGACTCGCGGTCGACCGCCAGCCACGCGACCGGCGCACCGCGCGCCGACTGCTCCAGCGCGCGATGATCGACACCTGCTCGCGCGACTTCTGGCGCATCCGCACCTCTTCACCAGGCCGAACCAGATAGCTCGGAATATCGACGGAGTGTCCGTTCACCTCGACGTGCCGGTGCCGAATGAGCTGGCGTGCGGCTTTGCGGCTCGCCGCGAACCCCATCCGATAGACCATGTTGTCCAGGCGGCTCTCGAGCGCCGCGAGCAGGTTGTGTCCGGTGATGCCCGGCATCGGATTCACGCGCTCGAACATGTTGCGGAACTGCCGCTCGCTGAGCCCATAGATCCGCTTGATCTTCTGCTTCTCGCGCAGCTGCCGCGCGTACTCGGAGGACTTCCGACGGCGCGCCGTGCTCTGGCCGTGCTGACCTGGCGCATACGGGCGCCGCTCGACTGGGCACTTCTCCGTGAAACACTTCAGTGCCCTTCAGAAACAGCTTCGTGCCTTCGCGCCGACATTGCCGGCAACTGGGTCCGAGATACCGCACGCCTCAGACCCTCCGCCGCTTGGGCGGCCGACAGCCGTTGTGCGGGATCGGCGTCACGTCCTTGATCGACTTCACCTGGAGTCCCGCCGTCGCCAGCGCCTGGATCGCCGACTCGCGGCCGCTCCCCGGTCCCTGCACGCGCACGTGCACGCGACGCACACCCAGCGTCATGGCTTCGCGCGCGACCTGCTCGGCCGCAACGGTCGCGGCGAACGGCGTCGACTTCTTCGAGCCCTTGAAGCCCGCCTTGCCGGACGAGCCCCACGCGACCGTGTTACCGTGGCTGTCGGTGATAGTGACCGTCGTATTGTTGAACGTGGCGTTGACGTGGGCGATGCCTTCCGCCTCGATCACGCGCTTGGCTTTCTTGGCTGTGGCCATACGGGAATCGGTAAAGAACCGGTCGAGAGTTGGGCGAGGTCGACTGCCAGGTTACTTCGTCACCTTCTTCTTGCCTGCGATCGCACGCCGCGGCCCCTTCTTCGTGCGGGCGTTGGTGTGCGTGCGCTGGCCACGCACCGGCAGGCCGCGCCGATGGCGGATGCCGCGGTAGGAGCCAATGTCCATCAGTCGCTTGATGTTCATCGCCACCTCGGTCCGCAGCGCGCCCTCGACGCGATAGTCCCGCTCGATCGCCTGCCGCAGGCGATTGACGTCGGCGTCCGACAGTTCCTTGATCCGCAGCGCGGCGTTCACGCCCGTCGCCGCGAGGATGTGCCGGGCGGAGGTTCGGCCAATGCCGAAAATATAGGTGAGCCCGATCTCGACCTTTTTTTCGCGGGGTAGATCGACCCCGGCGATACGAGCCATGATTTATCCCTGACGCTGCTTGTGCTTGGGGTTGCGCTTGCAAATGATCCGCATCACGCCCCCGCGCTTGATCACCTTGCAATGCTCACAGATCGGCTTCACGCTGGTTCGGACCTTCACGGACGTGCTCCTGGAACGGCGATAACGCTGACTACCGCTCCGAACGGCCGACGGCCGTCTGAACGGTCATAGAATCGTGACAAGCTTAGAAACCTATGAGACTTAGGACGGTGATGCAAGGCGCGCCGCCACTGCGCGGCAGCGAGAGAGGGGAAAGGAGAGAGGAGAGAGGACACCGAGGCCGGGGGAGTAGTCGTCTCCTTTCCCCGCTCTGCGGTTCTCCTCTCTACGAGCGCGCCAGCGCCGTAACGACTTCCTGCATCGCGGCCCGAGGGTCCGGCGCGGCTGTGACCGTCCGGCCAATGACCATGTAGTCCGCGCCGGCATCGGCGGCCTCGCGCACCGTCGTGACCCGCTGCTGGTCATCGGCTGAGCTCCCTTCGAGCCTCACGCCGGGGACGAGGATCGACAGCGCCGTGCCATAGACGGCTCGCACGGCACTGACCTCGCCTCCCCCACACACCACCCCCGCCACGCCTGCCTCACGCGCCAGACCGGCGAGGCGCAGAACTTCTGCCCCGACATCGACTTCCGCACGCCCCCACGCAGTCGCCAGGCGCTGCGCGTCCAGCGATGTCAACACGGTCACGGCCAACACCGCGCAGTCCGATCCGCCCGCGCGCGCGCCCTCGACCGCCGCGGCCATCATCTCTACGCCCCCGACGGCGTGAACCGTGACGAGCTTCGCACCCAGGCGGGCGGCGTTGCGACAGCCACCACGCACCGTGTTGGGGATGTCGTGCAGCTTGAGATCCAGGAAGACATCGCATCCTCGGTCCGTCAGAGCGCGCACCACGAGAGGGCCCGCGGCCGCGAACAGCTCGGATCCGACCTTATAGAAGCGGCAAAGATCGCCCAGGCCCAGCACGATCTTAGACGCTGCCTCCTCGCTCGAGACGTCGAGCGCGACGATTGGCGTGACTCGGCGCGCCACGCGGATCGATCCCATCACATGCGCGGCGCTCACGTCGGCCATTGCAGGGTCCCCCGGACATCGCTCAGTCTCGACACGTTGTGCCGCTCGCACCACCGTGCGACGTCCCGAACCAACCGCTCGGGCAGCCGCGGATCCTGGAGCGCCGCCGTTCCGACGCCCACGAGCGTAGCGCCGGCGAGCACGTATTGCAGGACGTCTTCCGCGGTCGCGACTCCACCCACGCCGAGCACCGGCACCGAGACGGCCCGCGTCACGCGCCAGGTCGCAAGGACGCCGATCGGGCGGAGCCCCGGCCCGCTCACGCCACCGGTCCCGAAGCCGAGCGCGGGACGCCTGGTCTCCACATCGATCACGAGTCCCGGGAGCGTATTGACGACGGTGATCGCGTCGGCGCCGGCGCTGACCGCCGCGTCCGCGGTCGCCGCGATATTGGGAAGCGTCGGCGACAGTTTCACAAACAGTGGGCGGGTCGAGACGCGGCGCGTCCGCGACACGAGATCGCGCAACACCTCTGGGTCCGCACCGAATTCGGTCCCGCCGCAGCGCACGTTGGGGCAGCTCACGTTGAGCTCGAACGCGGCCACACCGGGCTCGTTCGTCAGCGACGACACGACGGTTCCGAAGTCGTCGACCGTATTGCCGACGACATTGACCAGCACCCGCGCTCGCGTGAGGTGCGTCGCGAGCCACGGGAGGTGTGTCTCGCGGACCGCCGCGAGCCCTGGGTTCGCGAGTCCGACCGCGTTGATCATCCCGCCACTGAACTCGGCCACGCGCGGCGCGGCCGCGCCGGACCGCGGCTCCACGCTCACGGCTTTGGTGACCAGCCCACCCAGATGATCGAGCTGCATGACCTCGGCGAGCTCGCGGCCGTACCCGGCGGTTCCCGCGGCGAGTATGATTGGATTCTGAAACTGGATTCCCGCCGCCTCGACACTCAGCGAGGGCGGGGTCGGGCTCACTGGGCGACCGGGGTCACACGGCGCTCATAGCGCGCCAGGTATTCGGCCGTCGCCTCGGCTATGGCGTTGGCGATCGTCCGTTGCGAGCCGGGCGACGAGAGGTAGTGTGCTTCCGCCGCGTTGGTGCCGAACCCGATTTCCACGAGGACCGCCGGCATGTACGCCGTCACGAGCACGCGGAATCCCGCTTGTTTGACCCCGCGGTCTGGTCCCGGCTGCGTGCGAGCCAGCTGGCGCTGAATGATCTCCGCGAGGTCGGCCGACTCCCGCAGGTGCTCGTTCTGGGCCATGTCATGGATGACGAAATCTAGCGGGTCGCTGCTCGACGCGGTGGCGCCGGTCTCGAACCGGACCGCCGAGTTCTCCATCTCCTCGACGCGTCTGTCATCCTCGGTCTTCGCCTCAGCCAGGAAATAGGTCTCGAAGCCACGGGCCGCCGCCGGGTCGTGCCAATTCGGATTGGCCGCGTTGACGTGGATCGACAGAAACAAGTCGCCATGGTGCTCGTTGGCCAATCGCCCACGATCCGAGAGTGCGATCAGGGTGTCCGTAGTGCGGGTCTCGAAGACATCGAGACCCAACCGCCGGAGCGCGTCCCCGACCTTGAGCGCAACGGCCAGCGTGATGTCCTTCTCGTAGATCGGATGCGTCGACCCGATCGGACCGACCATCCCGTGGTCGGGGCCGCCGTGTCCTGCGTCGACCACCACCAGGCGGCGATGCGTCGGCTCGAGCTTGGGCGTCGTCGTGATCGCGGGCGTGCGGTCCCGCTCGCCCAGGAGGACGTCGCCGGATGGCGTCACGCCGATCGTGTCTGCGTCGGCGTTGTCCGGAAGCGGAAGGGCGGCCGTGGCGGGTGTGGGTGCTTCGCGCTCTGGTTCGGGCACGTGATGCGTGGCGATGCGTGCATTACCCGCGGGGAGCAAAGGTGTGAAGACCCGCAGCTCCGACTTGTCAGGGTCGTACAGCACGCCACTCGCGACACGCGGTAGCACATCCGAGACGACGGCGAGCGGCAGGTAGAGCGTGTGGCCGTCCATCCACGGCGCAGCCGGGAGCGGCTCGACGCCGATGGTGGACGTCGCGAAGCTGCTCTGGTCAGCGAGCTCCAGGGTCGCCCCTGGGACGTTGAGGAGAAAGTGGCCACTGCGCATGGTGTGGAACGAGCCGCCGAGCGCATCGGCCAGAAGACCCGCCCGCACGCCGATCTGCCCGTCCGCGCGTGCGACGAGCGGGATGCGGTGGACCTCCCGCGAGCCGAGGATGCGCACAGTGAGCATGCGCGCCGTCGGCGCCGGAGCGGCGCTGACCGCCACCGCCTGCAGAAATGCGAGCGCGGCGAGGATCACCGCAGACGGACTGCCCGAGCCATGTCGCGCTCGTCGGCTCGACGCCGCTCGTCCGCGCGCTTGTCGTGCAGCTTCTTACCGCGAGCCAGGCCGATCACGATCTTGGCGCGACCGCGTTTGAAGTACATGTCGAGCGGGATCAATGTCAGGCCCTGACGTTCGATAGCGCCGATCAGCCGACGGATCTCCTTCTTGTGCAGCAGCAGCTTACGTGTCCGGGTCGGTTCGTGATTGAACTGATGGCCTTGCTCGTACGGCGCGATGTGCAGGTTCAACAAGAAGACCTCACCGTCCTTGACGATGCCATAAGCGTCAGACAGGCTCGCTTTCCCGTTGCGGAGTGCTTTGACCTCCGTCCCGGTGAGCACTAACCCCGCCTCCCAGGTCTCGAGAATCTGATACTCGTGCCGCGCGCGACGGTTGCGCGCGATCGGCTCGGTCTCGGTGTCTGGAACAGCTCGGGCCATCTGTGGTGACGTCGGCAAAGGAGAGGTGGTCACAATATACGGGCACGGGCACGGGCGCTGTCGCGCCCGTAGAAAGGAGAACCACAGAGAGTAGAAAGTAGAAAAAGACCGTCCTGGTCTACTGCCTACTTTCCGTAGGTCTACTCTCTCGGGCGCGAAGCGCCCGCCCCCTAACCCCGAACCCCGTCGCCCTTTATACTTCGCGCGCGCCGCCGAAGTGGTGGAACTGGTAGACGCGCTGCGTTCAGGGCGCAGTGGGCGCAAGCCCGTGGGGGTTCGAGTCCCCCCTTCGGCACATACAAAAATTATGGTAGAGAAGGGCCGTTAATCCCATCATACACAGGGTTGCGGCCCTTCTGTTTGCGACCCGTTGGAGACACGAGTCGGTGCTTGCAAGCCGATCGTACGAGATTTTTCGACAATTTCGCGCGGAGCGGACGAAGTGCCCGCGCGGTGCACCGATCTACGCGCTGGAGGACTGATGGCGACGCTGTTCAAAGAAGACGGCACCCTGGTCGAAGTGAAACCCGCTCACGGTCCCCGGTTCACGCAGGACGAATTGCAGGAGTTCGTCGGTGGGCTGATCGAGCGCATTCCTGAGATCATCGAAGGCTCGCGCGTGTACTGCAATCAAGAGGGGCTGGTGCTCAGGCTCCGACTCAACACGCGCGCGACCGAGCGCTTCGGGAGTCGGGTGTTCGGCGGACGGTTGCTGGGCCCGGTGATCGAGTTGACGCCGGAGGAAACTCCCGCGGACTTACGCGAGTAGTGCGGGAGCAGCGTGAGGTTCGAGGCCCCGTTCGGCACGGGGCCTCGAGGCGCACGAAAGTGGACCTACGGATGCGATGATTGGCGAGTTGCTGGAGATACACCCATCAGCGCTCGCCGACTGCGCTCCAGTAACCGCGCGGCATCCATGCGGCGCGTCCACTCCGGAAAGGCGGGCGTGGGGCCGCTCCACCGGAGCTCGTCGACATCGGCGAAGAGCGGCGCATCGGTGCGCAGGGTCGCCAGATCCTTGAAGAGGAGGGCCAGCGGCCGGTCGTCGCCAAGCACGGCCGGCGGAAACTGTTCGATCGGCCCGTGCTGGTTGAGGAGCCGGGCTGCGGTGACGCGGCCGATACCTTTGATTCCCGGATAGCCATCCTGCGCGTCGCCGACCAGGGCGAGAAAATCCGGGATGAGATGTGGAGCGACGCCGAACTTCTGTCGTACGCCGGTAGCGTCACGAACCTGGCCGCTGCGACGATCTACCTGCACCACGCGCTTGCCACGCACGCACTGTGCGAGGTCCTTGTCGTTCGCCCAGATGCAGACCTTCCCCACGCGCTCCTCCCGCGAGGCGAGGTGCGCCGCCGAGGCGAGCGCGTCATCGGCCTCCAACTCCACCATGGGCCAGACAACTATCCCGGCGGCGGCGAGGGCGTCCTCGAGTGGGGTGAACTGCCCGGCGAGCGCGGGCTCGATGCCCTCTCCTGTCTTGTACCCGGCCCACAGCGTGTTACGGAAGGACTCGATGACGTGATCGGTGGCGACGCCGACGTGCGTTGCCCCGTGCTCGATCATCTGCAGAACGGTATCGAGGACACCGACGACGGCGCCGAATGGAGGATCGTCCGGTCTGAATCGTCGAAGACCGTAGAAATGGCGGAAGAGCTCATACGTGCCGTCAACGAGGTGAACGAGCATGAGCGGCGCGTTACCGTCCGCCAGGGACGGGAGCGAGGAGCAGCGCGCTCGCACGGCGCGACAACCCTGCTGGGCACACCCGCGTCGTTGATGCCACTTTATAGCCTCTTCTGGGCATGTGCATGAGATTAACTCGTCCGGCGCACACATCTACAGCCGTACCATCGGTGCGCTGGTAACGGGTCGCCCGGTTGCCGGAAATCCTGTTCGAGACCCTCACCTTCTGTCACCTTTTCCTGGACCTCGCGTGAGGAGCCCCCGCGCCGGTGTTCTGCGAGCCACTGCTGCTCGTGCACGCGACGCAATGCCGCTCGTGCGTACTCGGAGCTGGCGCGTCGGCGGCGTAACTGTCCCCGGGGCCCGTGTCGCATTTGGGAGGCCGATCACGATCTAAGTGAGAGGGGGGCGGCACATGTATCGACCGGAGTGCTCGTGGGCGGGCCGGATGGCCCACACGAGGATCCGTGTCGCCACGTGACACCACTCACGCTGCGGCAGCGTGAGCCGCCGGACATTCCGTCCCTTCGCCCGCCTCGATCCCGCCGCACATCACCGGAACCGACGATGAAGTGCTCATCCTCGCTCCCCCGCCTGTTGTCCCTCCTCTGGGCCGCCGCCGCGTGCAGCTCATCGAAGGGCACTGCGCCCACGCCGACTGGCAACCTCACGGTCACGATCACCGGCGCCAGTCTCGCAACGCCTGCCGTGGCAATCTCGGGCCCCGACGGGTACAACAAGACGATCACTGCCACGCAGACCCTCAACGGCCTCGCGCTCGGCTCCTACACGGTCGTAGCCGACACGGCCGTCGGTCGCGATTCCGTCATCGGGTCGATCATCGACACCGCAGCGGTCGCGGGCAGCCCAGCCACAGTTACGGCCGGTGGAGCGGCGACCGTCACCGTCTCGTACGGAACGAAATACCGCATGGGAGGCATGTGGGCCGCCAACAACGCCTCGGGCACCATCCCCGAGCTCGGCGCAAATCAGTTGCGCGTGAGCGGCCGCCCCGTGCCGGCCGAGACCCTATACACGGCGCTCACCGGTCCGAGTGGGCTCGCGCTCGACGCGAGCGGCAACATGTGGGTATCGAGCTACGGCGCGTCCAGCAACACACTGGAGATGTACGCGACGACCGCCCGCAACGAGGGAGGAAGTCCTACTCGTACCATCTCAAGCAGTGCAATCGGCATTGGAGAGAATATCACGTTCGACGCTCACGGCGACCTGTGGGTCGCTGACTGTCACGGTCAGGTCGTCGAGTTCACGCCAGAACAGTTGACGGCGGGCGGCTCGCAGACGCCAGCGGTCGCGATCAGCGGAGGCACGATCGTGAAGTGCCCGTGGTCGTTGGTCTTCGACAGTAATGGGAACCTCTGGGTCGGCGATTACGACGCCAGCCACGTGGTCGAGTACACGCCCGCCCTGCTCACGACGAGCGGCACCCCTACCCCGGCCGATACGGTCGGGTCGAATGGCGGATGGTCGGGGGCGACCGTCGGCGTGGCGTTCGATACCAGCGGTAACTTGTGGGTTGGCAGTCTGGGGAGCGGCACGTTCGTCGAGTTTACGCCGGCGCAGCTGGCAGCGGGGGGCGCCCCGGTCCCCCACGTGACGATCACGCTGGCGAACGATTTGGCGCCGTTCGGGATGGCGTTCGACGATCGCGGGACACTTTGGCTGAGTGACGCCAACACCAATGCCATGCATGGCCTGACACAGGCGCAACTCGCCGCCTCGGGATCGGTCACGCCGGCGGTGACTGACACCATCTCGCTTCAGCACGGATTCTCGCCGGAGCAGCCGCTCTTCGATCCATACGCGATCGCGCCCGGCGTGTCCGACGCGCGGGTACACTCCCGCCCGTCTTCCCTGGGACGTGTCCGTCACGTGAGTCAGAACCTGTCCAGCGGCGCCGCACCGTGAATTGGCCCCGGTCCAGTGACGTCAATGGCCGCGCCGTGACCGTGGCGGCGACGCCCGCATCACCCATCTGACCGCGACGCGCCAGTACCCACCTGTCACCGTCGGCGGCTCGCAGCCCTCACGGCGTGCCGACAGGTACGACCGGGAACGCCTGCGTCACCAGTTCGGACACCGGGCAACGCCCGATCAACGCCGGGTCGAACTTCATCAGGCTCGCGTTCGCACCGCCGACGGTGGTGCATCTTCGGGAAGAGCGGCCGTGCCAAACGCCGCACGCAGAGCGTCGGAGGCCTCGTCGATATAGCCCGTGAGTCGCGTGGTGGCCGCGGCGAGCTCGGGCGTCGTCGGATCGAGCCGCCCCGAGAACCCGAGCAGGACCCGCGCGAGCTTGGTGCTCGACGCTTCGCGTCCGTCCTTCTCATCCAGCGCATCGGTGTACGCCGCGAGCCGCACGTTGAACTGGCGAATTGCAATGTCGCGGCGATCGAGGGCCACGTGAGGGTCGCGGCGCCACGCGTGCGCGAGAGCCGTGGCGACCACGGAGGCGGTGCGGTCGTCCAATGCATCGCGCCGGGCTACGAGCAGTCCCGCTGCACGGCGCGCGTAGCGCAGCTCCCAGCGCGCATGGTCTTCGTCGCCACCCGTCGCCTCACGGGCGAGCCACTGCACATCGGCCAGCACGGGCTCCGCCAGCAGGGTCCTCACATACTCGGACGCGTGGTCGCGGCGGGCGCGGTGAGCTTGCCACCGATGCCAGAAATCGATTCGCACCAGGTTGTGGGCTGGGCGCGCCGGGGCGCGCGGTCGTGCGTTTAGGCCTGAAGCACCGGGAGGCCGACCCGTTGCCGGACCACGGCCTCCTCGTCCATCAGGTCCGACAGATGTACGCCTTCCAGTACGTCATCGATCTTGCGCTGGAGGAGCAGCCACACCGGCCTGATACTGCATTGGTGCGACGCCGAGCACCGCTCCTCTTCGACGGGATGGCTCACGCAGTGCAGGTCGAAGGTCGCGCCCTCCGACGCCGCGATCACATCGCGCACGGAGATGAACTCGGCCGGCCGCGCCAACACATAGCCACCGTGTGCGCCACGTGTGCTGCGCACTACCCCCGCGCGTCGGAGCCGGAGCAGAATCTGCTCGACGTAGTCAGCCGGCAGTCGCTCCTGTGCAGCCAACTCGCGCCCAGTCATCGGTTCCTGGGCCACACGCCGGGCGAGGTGGAGAGCACAAATCAGCCCGTACTCCGCCCACGTCGTGATGCGCATGTCTGCAGGTTAGGGTCGGCGGGCCGCGGGCGCAAGCGCCGCGATCGCTGCGCGACCGAGAAAGTAGACCTTCAGAAAGTAGAGAGTAGACAAGCACTTACCTCCGCGACGGTTGCCGGGGGTGCTTCTTCTTGTCTACTCTCGACTTTCTACTCTCTATTTGCTCGGGCGCCTGAGCGCCCGCCGCCCCCGCGGCCTTGCCACCCGCGGCTCTGGCACCCGCGGGCTTGGCACCCGCGGCTTTGGCTTCCACGCCTGGTACACCGATCTCCGTCATCTTCCGGAGGTCGAGCACCTCGTCGATGTCCTGGGCGGGCAGCACGTGTTCCCGCCGAACCAGGTCGCGGATCAGGACGTTGTCCTTCACGGACTGCTTGCTGAGCTCCGCCGCACGGGCGTAGCCGATCTGGGGCGCGAGTGCGGTCGCGAGTGCCGCCGAGCGCTCGACCCAGTACGCGGCCTGCTCCCGATTGGCCTCGAGGCCCGCCACCGTGCGCGTCGCCAACACATGCATGGCCTGGGTCAGGATCTGCCCGGTCAGCAGGACGTTGTAGGCGATGACGGGCATCATCACGTTGAGCTCCAGCTGCCCGTGTTCGGTCGCCGCCGCGACGCACGCGTCGCAGCCGATCACCTGAAAGCACACCTGATTGACCATCTCAGGGATCGACGGATTCACCTTCCCGGGCATGATCGATGACCCCGGCTGCACGGCAGGCAGCCGGATCTCGTCGAGACCCGTGCGCGGCCCGCTCGCCATGAGTCGCAGGTCGCTGGCGATCTTGCTCAGATCCAGCGCGAGAACGCGAAGCTGCGCGCTATAGCCGGCCACGTCACCCATACTCTGCATGAGCTGAATGCGGTCCTGGCCCTCGCGCAGATCGAGGCCGCGTGATCTCCCGCAGGCGTCGCACCATGAGCTTCGGATACTCCGGCTCGACGTTGACGCCCGTACCGACCGCGCTGCCGCCGATCCCGAGGTCCCGGAGATAGTCGGCCGCCTGCTCGACGCGCCGCAGTCCGCGCTCGAGCGTGCCCGCGTACGCCGCCATTTCCTGGCCGAGCCGAATCGGCATCGCGTCCTGCAGATGCGTTCGTCCCGCCTTGACCACGTCATCCGTCTGCGTCGCCTGTCGGCGGAAGGCTTGCGCGAGCTCGGTGCCAGCGGCCAGCAGGTCGCCGAGCTGTGCGAGACACGCGAGTCGGATCGCAGTCGGGATGACGTCGTTGGTCGACTGCGCCATGTTCACGTGGTCGTTCGGGTGCACCGGCGCGTAGCTGCCTCGCGGGTGGCCGAGCAGCTCGTTGGCGCGGTTCGCCAGTACCTCGTTCACGTTCATGTTGTGCGAGGTGCCGGCGCCCGCTTGAAAAACGTCCACCACGAACTGATCGCGGTGTTGCCCCGAGAGCACTTCGTCGGCGGCCCGCACGATCGCGTCCGCACGCTCGGCGTCGAGGCGGCCGGTCTCGCGATGTACCAGCGCGGCCGCCTTCTTGATCCACGTCGTGGCAACGATGAAGGGCAGCGGCGCTGTCAGACCGCTGATCGGGAAATTCTGCCGCGCCCGCTCGGTCTGGACGCCATACAAAGCGTCTTCGGGCACCTCGAGCGGCCCCAGGGGATCTTTCTCGGTTCGCGTGTGAGTGGCCATGCCGTAATCTACCCTTTTTGAGCGACGGCCCGGCCAGCGAGCACCAGGACGCCCAGAGCCGCGAGCATCGCGAGACCCAGTAGCCCGACGCTGACGCCGTGCAAGCGACCGAACGCCATCCGGAGTGGTGAGTCAGCAGCGAGCGCATCGATCGGGCCGCCCGCGGCGGCGCGCACGCGCTCGATACGGGGCGAGATGACGAACTGTGCGACCGCGCACGCGACGAGCCAGACGATCGACGCGATCACCCGCGTCGTGACGCCTCTCGTTCCTACCAAGTCCGTCAGCGACGTTATCAGCGCACCGACGCATCCCGCGATGAACACGGTAGGGAGCACCTGGCCCACGAGCGCCCCCGCCGCCGTGCGGGACGGAAGCACCGCAAACGCCGCCGGCGCGACCACCGCCGCGAGTAGCAACGCAGCCCCGAGCCACACGGCCGAGACGACAATCGTGATAACCGGTCGCGTCATCTCACCGCCCGCACCATCTCCGTGATGTGCACCAACGTGTAGGGGCGACGCCTGCGTCGCCCATCGATGTGGCGCCGTCCGCGCGATGCCCGTCGGGCGCCGGGTAGGGGCGACGCCACGAGTCGCCCGGCGGATACGTCACCGCCCGCACGCCCCCCGGGAATTACCGCGCCCCGCCATGTAACACGCGCGCCATACCCGCCAAAAAGGGGTTCGTGCGCACCTCTCGACCAACGGTCGTCGAGGGGCCGTGACCCGGATGGATGGTCAACGCCTCGGGCAGCGCGGCGGCACGAGCAAGCGAGTCCTGCATGGCGACGGGATCGCACATCGGTAGATCGGTGCGACCGATGGAGCCCGCGAAGATCAGATCTCCGCCAAGCACGATCTGGTCTCCCACGAATATCACGTGCCCGGGCGCATGTCCCGGCACGTGCATCACCTCAAAGGATGTCTCGCCCACACGGAGCGTCTGCCCGTCCGCCAGCGGCGCATCCGGGCGCGGTGGCACGTCGAACGGCAGACCATAGGCGCGCGCCACGGACTCGCCCGCCGCATATACCGGCGCATCGAGCGGATGCATCAGGATCGGGACATTGTAGACGCGCCGAAGGGCCGCGATCGCTCCGATGTGATCGATGTGCGCGTGCGTCAGCCAGATCGCCTCGAGTGTCGCGCCCGACGCGCGCACGACGTCCAGCAATCGTTCACCTTCGGCGCCCGGGTCGATGAAGACGGCCTTGCCAGTTGCCTCATCGACGGCGAGATACGCGTTCTCTGCGAACGGACCAACGGTCGTTGGCGTGATGATCATACCGCATAGCCTCCAGTCGCGACGATCACGGGCTCGATGCCGGGCGGCGACGCCCGGCGTGCCGTGAGGTATTTCTCGGCTGCAATCGCGGCTGTGGTGCCGTCGCCCGCGGCCGTTGTCACCTGGCGCGTCAGTTGGGCACGCACATCACCCGCGGCAAAAAGACCACCCAGCGACGTCTCCATGTTGGCATCGGTCAGCAGATACCCCATGTCGTCGTGGTCGACGTGCGCCTCGACAATGCCAGTGTTCGGGCGGAAGCCGATGAAGATGAAGATGCCCGTCGCGGCCAGGTCCCGCTCCGTTCCGCTCTGCAGATTGTGCAGGCGGAGCTTGTGAACCAGACCGTTCGCGTCGCCCACGATCTCGCGGACGACCGTATCCCAGATGACTTCGATCTTGGGGTTGGCGAACAGCCGTTGCTGCAGAATCTTCGAGGCGCGAAGCTCGCCGCGGCGGTGGACGAGGTAGACCTTTGCTGCGTACCGCGTCAGGAAATCGCTCTCCTCGACCGCGGCGTCGCCGCCGCCCACCACGGCGATCGTGTGCCCCTTGAAGAACGCCCCGTCACAGATCGCGCAGTACGACACCCCCTTGCCCGCGTACTCTTCCTCCCCGCCCACGCCCAGGCGAATGGGCGTCCCGCCGGATGTCACAATCACTGTCGGTGCATGAAAGCGCCCGCCCGCGTCGGTCTCGACATCGAAGATCCCGTCAGGCCGTTTGCGCACCGCCGTGACTGTCGTGCCCGAGCGGATCTCGGCGCCGAACTTCCGCGCGTGGTTTTCGAAGAGCTCGGCCAGCTTCATCCCCTCGATGTGCTCGAAGCCGGGATAGTCTTCGATGGTCTCGGTCTTGAGCAACTCGCCGCCCGGCACGCCGACCTCGAGGACCAGCGTGCGCAGCATTCGAGCGGCCCGCGTACAGCGCCGCGGTCAGGCCGGCCGGACCCGCCCCGATGATGATGACATCGTATTCAGCCGTTTTCGGTTCCACCGCGCGCTACCCCTCCATTTGCCGGGCCGATCGTCAGTACACTCAATGCACCGTGACAGTGAGATACCGTCCCCACCAACACGTCAACAGGCCCACGGTTCCCGGACGCACGGACCAGAGCGTCGGCCCGCACCGCCGCGGCAGTGTCGAACATCCCAACGCCGTATGCGCGGTGCGTGCAGTGAAAGATAACGGGCCCAGCGATCGGGTGGCCTGTGGAGCGGGCCCCGTCCACGTACGACTGCACGGCTGTCGGCATCGTCCACCAGCGCTCGCCGCGCGTCTTCGGACACACGGATGGCTCAATACAATTGACGGGGCAGATCCACTCGGCGAAGCTCACGTAGCGCGTACCATCCGGGGCACTACGCTGCCAGGGGATGCCGGCCACCTCCGACGGAGACCGTGTACCGACGGCGCGGTCCGGCCAGCGATCCGCCGTGCGCGCGAGGAGCCATTCGAACATGAGGTGGGGCATGAGGGGGGACGGGACGATCGCGTCCATCGCCGTTCCCTCCGGATCGGCGCACGCAGACTCGAGATACGTGCGAAAGAAGGCCGACCAGTCGGACACCACGACGTCGACGTCCGGGGTCGTGATCTCGCCCGCTGCCATCGCGCGCGTCAGCGCACACGCTGCGTCGCGATCGACCGCCACGACGTGCCGCCAGGTGAGGGCTCCGGCCGCGCGTGCGCGGCCAAGCTGGCGCACGTAGAAGCTGCCGTAGCACCCCCCGCCCACGACAACGATGGTGCCGTAGGCGGCCGACGAGACGTCGTGGACGCCATCATGTCCGGACATGGCGACCTCCGTCGACTACGATCGTGTGCCCCGTCACGTAGTCAGCCCGCAGGAGATACAGGACCGCCTCGACGACATCAGAGGGAGTACCCAGCCGCTTGAGCGGCGTCGTCGCGATCAGGTGGCTCGCCGCGGCCTCATCCCAGTGCTCGGGCAACAGCACAGGACCCGGCGCGACGGCGTTGACGCGGATGCGAGGCGCCAGCGCATGGGCGAGCGCCCGCGTCATCTGAATAATACCGCCTTTGCTGATACCGTGCGGCACGTAGGCCGTCCACGTCTCGAGTCCCGCAAGATCCGCAATGTTTATGATGGCGCCGCCGCGCTCGGTCATGTGCGGAGCGGCGGCCTGCGCGACAAAGAAGGGCGCCCGGAGGTTGATTGCGAAGATCTTGTCCCACATCTCGGGCGTCACCGTGCCGATCGGGGTCCGCTCCATGATGCCCGCAGAGTTGATCAGGACGTCCACGCCGCCCATCGATTTGACAACCGCTTCGATGAGCCTCGCAGCTGATTCGGCCTGTGAGAGATCGGCCTGGAACAGTTCTGCGTGGCCGCCCGTCGCGCGAATCTCGTCGACGACAGCGCGAGCTCCACGGTCCGCCGCGTTGTAGTGCACGGCAACCCGCGCTCCGGCACGCGCAAGCCCCTCTGCGATCGCGCGGCCGACGCGCAGGCCGCCGCCCGTTACGACAGCGATCCGCTCGTTGAGATCCACTGACCGCTCCCCGATCCCCATCGAGCCCGGGCCCGCGCGGCCTGTCGAGTCACCCACTCAATCGGGATCGTGATCGCGCCCAGCACACGCGGCCCCTCAACTGCTCCGTGCCAATCCGAGCCGCCGCTCGCCAACAGATCGAGATGCTCTGCGAGCGTGCCAAGTCGCGCCTCGTCTTCGGCGGTGTGACTCGGGTGGCGTACCTCGACGCCATCGAGGCCGACGCGCTTGAGGCGCTGTAGGTAGTCCAGTGTGCCCTGGCGCGCTGGGTGCGCGAGCACGGCGATGCCTCCGGCCTCGTGCACGAACCCGATGGCGTCGACGAGGCTCAAACGCTCCTTGGCCACGAACGCGGGGCGGCCGGCACCCAGGAACCGGTCAAACGCATCGCGCTCGTCGCGCACCCATCCAGCAGCCACGAGCGCGCGCGCCACGTGGGGCCGGCCCAGCGCACCGCCACGCGCTTGGATCAGAACGGCCTCCATCGTAACTGGGACGCCGAGGGTGCTCAAGGCGTTGAGCATGGTCTCCGCGCGCGCGACACGCGCCTCGCGCAGACGCTTGAGCGAGGGCTCGAGGCGCCGCGTGTCGGCGAGATGGAGACCTAAGAGGTGGGTTTCCCCCTCGGCTTCGACCGCACTCAACTCGATGCCGGCAATGACCTCCACGCCGAGGCGTGCACCGGCGGCCCGGGCCTCGTCGACCCCGGCCACTGTATCGTGGTCTGTCAGAGCGACCGCTGCCAACCCGGCGGCCAGGGCGCACTCGATCAGGACAGTCGGAGTCGCAGCGCCGTCGGATGCCGTGGAGTGAGCGTGCAGATCGGCGCCTCGCCCAGCCGAGGGCACGGCGTGGCCTCCGCCGCCCCCAGCCATCATCACTTCACGTAGCCCGCTTCCGGCGAAGTGAAGCTGGGCTGCGACTGCTGGAATAACTGCAGGAGGTCGGTGTCCGTCAGCTGCGCAAAGGCTTGTTCACGCGAGCGAGCACCCTTCGGGGAGTACCGAGTCACGCGGACGTCGCGCGCATCGCCATCTCCGTGCACGAACATCAGGCCGAACTCGTCGCGGTCGTATTGTGTGACGAACCCCGAGGGGAACACTCGCCACGTCTTGCCATCCGTCGATATCGTGCGAAATGCCATTCGTAGTCCTCGTAGGCGAAGCAGCTAGGTCCGGAATATAGAACAGCCCTTCACAACGCAACCTCCTGATAGATGCGCGCGGGATCGAGCACCTGCTCCGGCGCGCCCGCTAATGCCTGTACGAGCGCCGCGGCGTTGCCGCTCTCGGTGAACTCGATGAACGCACCGGGCAGCTCCGCTTCCTCAAAGACCCAATAACGGCAGTCGTGCGCCGAGAAGTGGTCGCGCAGCTGGCGAGCGCGGTCGAGGAAGCGAGCGCGTTCTGAGGGCGTGACGATCGTCCGCTGGAGTGATAGCGCACGCCCACCGCTCACGACGCCGCCTCGGGATAATTCTCCAGCTGCTTCTTGACGTGGGCGAGGAACTGGTCGGCCACCGCACCATCGATGAGTCGGTGGTCGAACGATAGCGAGAAGTACGAGCAGGTCCGGATCGCGATCGTGTCCTCACCGTCGAGCCCCGTGATGACCTTCGGCCGCTTCTCGATCGCGCCCACGCCCATGATCGCAACTTGCGGCTGGTTGATGATCGGCGTGCCCATGAGCGACCCAAACACGCCAGGATTCGTGATCGTAAACGTGCCCTCCTGCACTTCCTCCGGCTGGAGGCGCTTGGACCGGGCGCGGGCCGCGAGGTCGTTCAGGGCACGTGTGAGTCCGACCAGCGACAGGTCGTCCGCGTGCTTGATCACCGGCACGATGAGGCCCCACTCTAGGGCCACGGCGATACCGATGTTGTACTGCTTTCGGTAGATGACGTTGTGGCCGGCGACGGATGCGTTGACGGCCGGATACGCTTTGAGGGCGTCGATGACCGCCCGGATGATGAACGGCAGGAACGTCAGCTTCTGGCCGTTCGTCGCTTCGAATTCGGCTCGCTTTGCCGCGCGAATGCGGGCGACCCGCGTGAGATCGACCTCGAAGACGGAGGTCACGTGCGCCGAGGTGTGCCGCGAGAGCACCATGTGGTCGCTGATCAGCGAACGCATCTTGGTCATGGGCTCGACGACGTCGCCGGGCCAGGCCTCCGGCAGCGGTCCCACGGGGATCGCCTCGGCCTCGCCCGCACCGATGCGGGAAGGCGCTGGTGGCCGTCGCACGCCCGGGGGCGCCGCCGCGCCGGACTCGAGGAGCGACTCGATGTCGCGCTTCGTCACGCGACCCGCGATACCCGACCCGGTCAGCGAGGCGAGCTCGATGCCGTGCTCGGCCGCAATCTTCCGCACGAGTGGCGACGACTTCGTGCGCAGCCGCTCTTCCAGCGACCGGCCGTTCCCGCCGTTGTCGCCCGGAGGCGCCGCCGGAGGCCGGGTTGCAACTCCACCGCCCGCCCCGGGCGACCGGACGGTCGAAGACTGTCCGGTCGCGGCGGCTGGGGCTGGAGCCGGCGCTGCCGCCGCGGCGACCGCGGCGGGCGCCGCCGCCGGACGGGCGGCGGCCCCGCCCCGCTCGCCGCCCCCATTGGCGCTCGCACCCACCGGCACGGACGCCGACGTCTCCAGACGCGCGACAACCGTCTGGATCGGTACGGTCTGTCCCTCGGTGACGAGAATCTCCGCCAGCGTACCCGCCGCTGGCGCCGGAATCTCCGCGTCTACCTTGTCGGTCGAGATCTCGAAGATGGGCTCGTCACGCTTGACCGTGTCCCCGATCTTCTTGAGCCACTTCGACACGGTCCCTTCGGCGATCGATTCGCCCATCTGAGGCATGATTACGTCAACACGTGCCACTGCCGTATCCTCGTCTTTGGGGCGGCTCGCGCCGCCATTATCCAGGGACTAGGGACTCGCGGTTAAGGGTTAGAGAACAAATCTCAAGCCCGGCAACCCTCACCGAAACCGCCCTACGGTCTTCTTTGCCGGCACCGTCCCTAATCCCTGATCACAAGTCCCTGATCACAAGTCCATCCCGCCTTGCTCATCCTCGCGACGCGCGCCGCGCGGGCTATGCAACCGCCACAGGACCAGCAACGGCAGAGTCAACGCCCCCAACACCCCACCAACCCCCGCAAAGTTCTGCCAATCGCACGCAGGCAACTCCGCGTCAACCGGTTGGCAATGGATCAGGCCGCCGCGCACCTTCGCCACTAGTACTGCAACCATCGCCCCACTGAAAAATCCGGCGAGCGTCATGAGGCAGCCAAGCGGTAACAGCCGCCACCGCGACGGCGGCGGTAGATCGCGCCTTTCCTGGCCCCCGTCCCCTCCCGGAGCGCCCCGCCACGGGTCCGCCTCAGAACCTGAATGGCCGCCGTTGGCGCCCCTCGCAGGCATCGACCTCAATACTGCGCAAGCTGTCGCGTCGCCCGCACGATATCAGCCGTTTGCGGCAGGACATAATCCTCCAGCGCCGGGGCGTAGGGCAACGGCACGTCGGCCGCCGTCACGCGCCATACCGGCGCGTCGAGCCACTCGAACGCCGCTCGTTGATGCGCGCCGTGATCTCACCGGCGATGCCTCCCGTCCGCGTGTCCTCGTGCACGATCAACACGCGATTCGTCTTCTTCACCGTGGCTACGATCGCGTCGTCATCCATCGGCAGCAGCGTGCGCAGGTCGATCACCTCGACGACAGACCGTCCTCTCGCTCCAGCTGCTCCGCGGCCTCGAGTGCTTTCCAGACCGTCGCCGCGTACGTGATGATCGACAGGTCCCGCCCCTCCCGCGCCGTGCGCGCCTGGCCAATCGGCACAACGTGATCACCCGCCGGGAGCTCGTCCTTGACGCGGCGATACAGATACTTGTGCTCGAAGAACAGGACGCAGTCGTCGTCGCGAATCGCAGCCTTCAGCAGACCCTTGGCGTCCGCGGCGGTCGCGGGGTAGACGATCTTGAGCCCCGGTGTGTGCAGGAAGGCCGCCTCCGGATTCTGCGAGTGGAATGGCCCGCCGCGCACGTAGCCGCCACTGGGACCGCGCACGACCATCGGACAGGGGAGCATCGCGCGATATCGCGCGGTCGCGACGTAGTTCGTCAGCATGTCGTAGGCACACGAGATGAAATCAATGAACTGCATCTCGCAAACCGGCCGCATGCCCATGTGCGCTGCACCGGCCGCTGCACCGACGATCGCGATCTCGGAAATCGGCGTGTCGATGACGCGGTTCTCGCCAAAGCGCGCCTGCAGCCCCTCGGTCACCTTGAAAGCGCCACCATAGGTCCCGATGTCCTCGCCCAGGCAGAACACGGACGGATCGCGCTCCATCTCCTCGAAGAGCGCCTGGCGGATCGCCTCGAGGTACGTGACCTCAGCCATCGTGCGTGCCCCACCCGGCGGGACGTTCGTGCGCGGTGACTGCAGACGAGATACCCGTCCGGAACCAGAGGACGTCGGCCCTCTGTGGATCGGCGTAGACGCCGACCAGCGCATCCGGTCCCTCTGGTGCAGGCGACGTTTCCGCCTCGTCCGTCGCCGCATCGACCTCGGATTGCACGCGGTCGTCGATCGCCGCCAGCTCGCGTGTGCTCACGCCAAGGCCGTCCACCAGGACGCGGGTATAGCGGTCGAGGGGATCATTCTCGCGCTCCCAGCGCTCGATCTCGCCCGTGGGCACGTACGACTGGTTGTCGTGCTCCGCATGGCCCTTGCGACGGTATGTCGTCAGCTCGACCAGCGTGACCCCGCCGCCGCTGCGCGCCCGGTCGACCGCACGCTTCGTGGCCGTGTAGGTCGCGAGGACATCGTTCCCATCCGCCTGCTCGCCCGCCACACCGTAGCCGGCGGCCTTTGCGACGAACGAGGTGGCCGCGGTCTGCTTCGTGGTCGGCGTCGAGTACGCGTAGCCGTTGTTCTCGACGATCACGACCAGCGGGCACCGCTGCACGGCCGCGAAGTTGATCCCCTCATGAAACGCGCCGGTCGATGTCGCCCCATCGCCGATGTACACAAGGCCGACGCGCGGCTCGCCCCGCAGCTTGAACGACAGCGTGACGCCTGCCATGACAGGCACCATGTCGCCCAGATGCGAGATCTGTCCAACGAAGCCTCGGACCAGATCGCCAAAGTGAATGTTGAGCTCACGTCCACGCGTGGGCGAGTCGGCCTTGGCCATGTACTGCCGGATGATCTCCGTCGGACGCGCCCCTTGCACGAGCATCGACCCCAGATTGCGGATCAGCGGGGACAGCATGTCACCGCGCGCACGATCGAGCGCGTATGCACTGCCCACCGCATCGGCCTCCTGGCCGAGTGACCGAAACAGCCCACCAACGACCTTGGTCTGACGATAGAGATTGACGAGGCGCTCCTCGAGTGTGCGCGTCAGGCGCATGTAGTGGTACAGCTCGAGCTTCTGCGCGCGATCGAGCCCGTCGGCCGTCGCGGCTTCGGCAACGGCCCCCCGGTTGGGAGCGTGAGACGCGTGTACGGCCGGTCCAACCGTCTCGGTCCCCGTCGCAGGGGGCCGGGCGGAAACACTGCCATCCGGCGTGATGGTGCGGCGGGCCGTCATCAGTATCCGGCCTCGAGGGCGTGTCGGGGCTCGGCCTGCCGGTGTAGTTGCACGAAGAACTTCTTCACGTTGCGGTCCAGCCGGCTCTCACCCATCTGGTCGGTCTGGAGCTCGACGAACGTGTAGTGGCCACCCTCGGCGCCGGCCATGATCCGCACGGCGCCGAGCGGGCCGACGAATGTACGCGCGCGCGGCGCGTTCGCAGTCATGGTCATGCCGAGCTGCGTGAAGAACGCATCCGCGGTGTGCAGGACGACCGCGGGCGCCACGGTCGTACGGTGGAAGTGTTTCATTTGACGTCTGGCTCGCCGGTCGCGGCCATCACTTCCTGCGTCCAATCGTCGAGGGTCTCCAGCGGTGCCGTCGAGTCCCGGCGAAACTGCAATCCCATGGCCCAGTTACCCGACGTGAGGAAGTTCAGCTTCGCCGTGTACGTCCCCGGCTGCGGGCCGGGCGCGAGGCCGTCCCACGCGTTGACCTTATCGGCGCTCGTCGCGTAGACGCGACCCTCTCCCCCCTCGATCGCTCTGCCGGTGTTTTTGTCCCGCACGAGGACCGTGAATACGATGTCCTGTCGAGCGGGCGGCGGCGCCGGATTGGCGCTCACTTGGAATGCGAGATCGTTCGACCACAGGCGCAGGGGCGGCGGCCCGCTGTTCTCCCGGCAGGCCAGTCCCGGCACGAGCATCAGGCTCGCAACCGTGGCCAGCATGCGGACCCGGGTGGAGCGCTCCCCCACTCGTGGCACGGTCGCCGCGCGTGCTGTCATGCGTAGTACTCCAGTCCGAGATGCGTGATCTGCTCCTCTCCGGCGAGATGCCGGAGCGTGTTCTTCAGCTTCGTCTGCTGAATGAACAGGTCATGCTCAGGGTGCAATCCGCTTGCCGCCATGGGGCTCTTGAAGTAGAACGACAACCACTCCTGAATGCCCTTGAGCTCGGCTCGCTGCGCGAAGTCCGTGAACAGGGCGAGGTCCAACACGAGGGGGGCGGCCAGGATGGAATCGCGACACAGGAAGTTGATCTTGATCTGCATCGGGTAGCCCATCCAGCCCGTAATGTCGATGTTGTCCCACCCTTCTTTGTTGTCGCCGCGCGGCTTGTAGTAGTTGATCCGGACGACGTGTGAGAAGTCACCGTACAACTCGGGGTAGGACTCGGGCTGCAGGATGGAGTGCAGCACACTCAGCTTGCTCTCCTCCTTGGTCTTGAACGACGCCGGATCATCCAGGACTTCGCCGTCGCGATTGCCCAGGATGTTGGTCGAGTACCATCCGGCCAGGCCGAGCATGCGCGCTTTGATACCGGGGGCGATGACGGTCTTGAGCCAGGTCTGACCCGTCTTGAAGTCCTTGCCGCGAGATGGCCACACCGCGCTCTTTGGCCAGCTGGAGCATGCACGGCATGTCGACGGTGAGATTCGGCGCCCCGTTGGCGAAGGGCACACCCTCCATGAGTGCGGCGTACGCATAGAGCATCGACGGAGCGATCGCGTCGTCGTTACGCTCCATCGCCTTTTCGAACTGCTCGATCGTCGCATGCGCCGCGCCCGGCTTGATATAGATCTCGGTCGACGCGCACCACACAATGACGACACGATCCACTTTCGCGCGACTCTTGAAGTCGCGAATGTCCTGTCGGAGTTGCTCCGCCAAATCGCGCTTGGTCTTGCCACGCTTGACGTTCGTGCCCGTGATGCGGGTGACGTACTTGTTATCGAACGCGGCCGGGAGCGGGGTGATGCCCGATAGGAAGCCGCCCAGGCGCTCGATGTCGTGCGGCGCCAGCACGCCCGCTTTCTTGGCCGCGGTACAGGCATCGTCGGGAATCGGATCCCACGCGCCAAACACCAGATCGTCGAGTTTGGCGAGTGGCACCAGGTCCTTGATGAGCGGTGATCGGTTCTCGGTACGGCGTCCGAGGCGGATCGTCGCCATCTGGGTCAGCGATCCGATCGGCAGCGAATAGCCACGGCGGATGCTTTCAACGCCGGCCATGAAGGTGGTCGCGACCGCGCCGAGTCCTGGCGTCATGACGCCCAGGCGTCCGGTGGCGGGGCGGATAGTCGGACGAGCAGAATCGGTCATTTGCCTTTGAGCACCGGTCGCGGCGCGGCCGGAGTTGCTCGGGAGAATCGTGGAGAAGGAGGAAGGGCCACTTCCGCGGTCGGCCGGGTCGCGCGATACACCGCGACGACGCGTTGAACGGCCGTGACCCACGAGGTGACCGTGAGCAGAACGACAATCGTGGCCAACACCCACCCGTCGAGGGCGAGGCCGAAAAACGCCTGCGGTGCCGACAGCAGCACCACGCGCTCGGGTCGCTGCATCAGACCGACCTTGGCATCGATGCCCAGCGCCTCGGCGCGCGCTCGGGTATATGAGACGAGGAACCCGCCAATGATGCCCGCCAGGGTCACGACAAGCAGCGGCACACTCGCGTGCCGTGCGCTCGTTGCATAGAACACGGCCAGCCCCGCGAGCACCGCCGCGTCGGCAACGCGGTCGAGCGTCGAATCGTAAAACGCGCCGAACACACTGGTCTGCCCTGTCTGGCGTGCCACCCTGCCATCGACGACGTCAAAGAAGGCCGTCAGGCCGAGAAACCAGCCACCAGTTCGGATGTGCCCCGCCCCGTAAATGACGCCCCCCGCCACTGAGCAGAACGTTCCAAGCGTCGTGATGACGTTCGGATGCACTCCATGCCGGATGAGAAAGGAGGCAATGGGCTCGATGAGGCGTAGGTATCCGTGTTTGATCCACTCCCACAGAGGTATCATGCGTAGCCAGGCGGCCGCGATGCGCGCGGTACGGGCAGAACCAGAAGCGGGAGCGATGCCCCAGCCTATCAAAATTACCGGACCGCGCCTACTTGTACAACTCGTATCGCCGTGCGCGATCGGCGAACGCGGCCACGGCCGGGAGCTGCTGCCCTATGACACCGTCGGGGTCCTCACCGCGCATGAGCGCGGCACGCGCCGCCGGGTCGCCGAACCGTAAATCGAACGCCAGCGTGTCCACGCGCAGCGAGTCGCCGTTCACACCAGCAATTGCCCAGAGCAGGGTCGCGCCGACCCGGCCGGCCTGAAACGTATCGCGATCCGTGACGATGATGCGCACCCCCGGGATGCGCCGCCCCCGGTATTTCCCGTCGGTGGGAGCGTGGGGGGTGAATGACTCGACCGCGAACCGGACACCGGGCAGATGCCGATCCCGCAGGCGCGCGACGACGCGCCGGGCATCCAACCACGGAGCACCGAGTCGCTGGAAAGCGGTGGGTGTGCCGCGGCCGACTGACACATTGGTTCCCTCGAACGCGACGAGAGCAGGGTAGATCAAGGCGCTCGTGAGCGACGGAAGGTTGGGCGACGGCCGGACCCACGGCAGCCCCGTTTGGTCAAACCAGAGTGAGCGTCGCCAGTCACGCGCCGGCACCACGTGGCAGCTCTGTCTGAAGGCCAAGCCGATCGGCGTAGTAGAGCGCCAGCTCGGCCATCGTGAGTCCGTGGCGCAAAGGCATCGGCGCCATCGCGTACGGCCTTGCCGGCCGCCCCGGTGCAGATGGCTGGTCATTGGCCAGGGCACTATCCAGCATCGGACCGTCCGTGTGACTGCCGGTGACCGGGTTCGGGCGGTCGAGCACGACGACCGGCAGGCGCACGCGGGCCGCCGCTTCGCATCGCGTACAGCATCGACGCGACATACGTCCACGTCCGCGTGCCGACGTCTTGCAGGTCGATGACGAGGACGTCGAGCTTACGAAGCACGCTGTCGGGTGGGGGCAGGACGGTCGCTCCGTAGAGTGAGTACACCGGCACGCGCGTCGCGGTCTCCATCGCCTCCCGCGACGAATTGGCGATCCTCTGTGCCGCTCAGGCCATGCTCCGGCGAGAATAGCACGACGAGCTGCACCCGCGCGGCGATCGCCGCCGGTGAGCCCGTCAGCAGCGCCGCGTCGCTCCGCCCCGACTGGTCGATGCCCGTCTGGTTTGTGAGGAGCCCTACCCGCTTGCCGCTGACCAACTGGATGCTATCCTGCAGCAGGACCGTGATTCCAGGCACGATCCGCTCCGTCCGCACCGCGGACGCGGGCGGCCGGTGGCTGGCGACGCAACCCAGCGCGATCGCGCACCAAGCCACAGGGAGTGCACGGACTCGTTTCAGGTTCAAGACACCCTCGTCGTAGTAGAGATGAACCTAACGTTGGTCGACTGGGCCATCGTCGCCAGCTATTTCGCGCTGACGACCGTCATCGGCCTCTATTTCACGAAGCGCGGCGGCGAGAGCCTGACCGAGTATTTCATCTCGGGACGGGCCGCGCCCTGGTGGCTCGCCGGGGCGTCGATGGTCGCGACGACGTTCGCGGCCGACACGCCGCTGCTCGTGACCGGCCTGGTCGCCACCAAGGGCGTCGCCGGCAACTGGCTGTGGTGGAACTACGTGATGAGCGGCATGCTCACCGTGTTCTTCTTCGCACGGCTGTGGCGGCGGGCCAACGTCATGACCGACGTCGAGTTCTCGGAGGTCCGCTATGGCGGGCGGCCAGCGGCGTTCCTGCGCGGCTTTCGCGCGATCTACCTGGCCATCCCCATCAACCTCGTCATCATCGGTTGGGTCACGCGGGCGATGATCAAGATCCTCACGATCTCGCTCGGCGTATCGCCGTGGCTGGCGGTGGGGATCTGCTTCGTCGTGACGGCGCTGCTACTCCGTGGCAGCGGGCCTGTGGGCCGTGCTGTGGACGGATCTCGTGCAATTCGTCATCAAGATGACCGCGGTCATCGTCCTCGCCGTCTTTGCGGTCCGCGCGGTGGGTGGGATTCCCGCGATGCGACGCCAGCTCGCCCTTCACTTTGGCATCGGAGACGGCGGCACTGTCGATCATGCCGGTCCACCTCGGCGGGCCCCACGGCATCCAGGCGTACGCCTGGATGCCCATCCTGGCGCTCAGCGTGTTCCTGTTCGTGCAGTGGTGGTCGGCCTGGTATCCAGGCGCCGAACCCGGCGGCGGGGGCTACGTCGCGCAACGCATCTTCGCCGCGCGGACCGAGCGCGACGGCGTGCTGGCGACGCTCTTCTTTCAGATCGCGCACTACGCGCTCCGGCCCTGGCCCTGGATCGTCACCGGGTTGGCCACCGTGATCCTGTACCCGACGTTGCAGGACAAGGAGTCCGGGTACGTCCACGCCTTCGTGGACCTCCTTCCGACGCCGTGGCGCGGGTTCATGCTCGCCGGATTCGCGGCAGCGTACATGTCGACGATCGGCACGCAGCTCAACTGGGGTGCGTCGTACCTCGTCAACGACTTCTACAAACGATTCGTGCAGCGTCGGGCGATCGGAACGCCACTACGTCGCCGTCTCACGCGTCACGACCGTGCTGCTGTTCGGGGGCTCGATTTTCGTCACGTGGCAGATCCAGACAATGGAGCAGGCGTTCAACCTCCTCATCTCACTCGGTGCAGGCTCGGGACTGGTGTACATCCTGCGCTGGTATTGGTGGCGGGTGAATGCCTGGTCCGAGCTCAGCGCCATGACCGTGTCGTTCATCACGTCGCTCATCCTGCTGAAGATCGTGCCACCTCACTTCGCGCCGGGCGATCCGAATGCCAACGCGACGATCATGTTGATAACGGTTGCCGTGACGACGGTGGCGTGGCTGGTGGCGACCTTCGCGACAGCCCCGGAGTCCGACGGGGTGCTCGACGCCTTCTACCGTCGGGTTCGGCCGGGCGGCCCAGGGTGGCGCCGGGTGGCGATCCGGACGGGCTTTGGCGCCGAGGGCCTGAGCGGCGGGGGACGGGCGTGGGCGCACTGGGCCGCGGGCGTCATCGCCGTCTACTGCGCCCTGTTTGGGATTGGCAAGTTGATTTTCGGGCCAACAGATGTCGGCGTGGCACTCGTTGCGATTGCGGTGGGGGCGTTTACGTGGATCGCCCGATCTCTGCAAATCGAAGAGGGCGAGCAAACTGCGATAACGGCCGGGTCCGGGATTCGGGCGTCCAGGGTCGGGATGGAAGGGAGAGTCAGCGACGTCGTCGCCGACTCTCCTGGATTGGGTTAGTAGGCCCAATTGGAGCCCGGAGACCCGGCTCTTCACCGGGGAACTTCTTGGATTGAACCACGGTTGGTAACACGATAGCTTACAGAGACTTTCAGGAGGATTGATGGCCACCACCCAACAGGCGACCCTGCCCGCCGCGCCACAGACGGAGCCGGAGGCCCAGCCTGCGATTCTCACGGTGACTGCGGGCGCGAAGACCGAGGTGCAGCGATTCATGGCTACCGAGGGCGTCTCACCCGACGTCGGCGGGCTCCGTGTGAGCGTGCAACCCGGCGGGTGTAGCGGATTCAAGTATGGGCTTCTCATCGAAGACCAGAGCGCTGAAGATGATGTCATCGTCGATCAGGGCGAGTTCCGCGTGTTCATCGACCCGTTTTCGGCCCAGTATGTCCAGGGCGTCACGATCGATTATGTGACGTCCATGCAGGGATCGGGGTTCACGTTCAAGAACCCCAGTGCAACCGGCGGCTGTGGCTGCGGGAGCTCATTCTCGGCGTAGGGGCAAGAACGGCGGGATTCGGGGGTGGGGGTTCGGGGCTCGGGAAGGAACTGAGGGTCAGCGACGTTGTCGCTGACCCTTTTCGATTGGGTGACTAACCCTTCGACGCCCGAACGTCGCCGATAACCCGGACCGGTAGGAGCGATCCATGGTCGCCCATCCCGCCGTTAGGCCCTTCTCCCAACTCCGCCGCGCCCGCATCTTGACCGCCCGTGACCCCTGCCTTCTTCCGTCCGATCGATGCGGTCGTGGTGGTTGCGTATCTCGCTGGTACGACCGCCCTCGGCATCTGGCTCGGACGATCGCAGCGCGATACCCGTGACTACTTCATCGCGGACCATGCGATCCCCTGGTGGGCCGTTCTCATCTCGGTGGTCGCGACCGAGACCAGTGCCATCACGTTCATCAGCATCCCGAGTCTGGCCTATCTCGGCGACTTCACGTTTCTCCAGGTCGCCGCTGGCTACATCCTCGGACGCATTGTCGTCGCCTATACGCTACTCCCGCGGTATTTCGAGGGCGACCTCGTCACCGCGTACGCGCTGCTCGAGCGAAGATTCGGACCCGAGACACGCCGCTTCGCGTCAGTCGTGTTCATGGTCACGCGGGCTCTTGCTGATTCGGTCCGCATCTTCGCCACCGCGATACCCATCGGCCTCATTCTCCGCTCCGCGGTGGCACCCGCCTACGTCCAACCGGCTGCCATCTGCGTGCTAGGCGTGCTGACGGTCATCTACACCTACCACGGCGGCATGCGGGCCGTCGTCTGGACCGATGTGCTGCAGACGGCGGTCTACGTAGTCGGCGCCGGGGCAGCCGTCGTCTTGCTCGGGCACGCTGTGACGGGAGGCTGGCCCGCGATACTCCACACTGCGGCCGCGGCCGGCAAGCTGCGAGTCATCGATACCACGCTGACGCTCGACCGCCCGTACACGTTGTGGGGCGGCGTGATCGGCGGCGCCTTCCTCGCCATGGCGTCTCACGGCGCGGATCAGCTCATCGTGCAGCGGCTGCTCGCATCCTCCTCCCTGCCAGACGCCCGCCGGGCGATCATCGGCAGTGGCCTGGCGGTCTTTGCGCAGTTTGCGGTCTTCCTGCTCATCGGCGTGGGGCTATTCGCCTACTATGGCGCCCGGCCGTTCGCGACGCCGGATGAGATCTTCCCGACTTTCATCCTTCAGCGCATGCCCCCGGGCTTGGTAGGATTGATCGTAGCGGCGATCTTGGCAACGACGATGAGTACACACTCCGGTGCGATCAACTCGCTGGCGGCGGCAACCACACACGACCTCTACCTCCCGTTGACGCGAGGCCAAGCCGACACGCCGGCTGCGTTCCGCGCCGGCCGACTCTTCACGCTCGTTTGGGGGGTCGTCCTGACCGCTGGTGCCCTCCTGTACCGCCAGCAGGGCACCCCGGTCGTCGTCATCGCCCTGGCGATCGCGTCGTTCACCTACGGCGGGCTGCTGGGCGGTTTCTTTCTCGGGCTATGGTGGCGCCGGGCAGATCAGCGCGACGCCATCACGGGCATGGCGGTCGGCATTCTCTGCATGTCGGTCGTTGTCTTTGCGCGGCAGATCGCTGTCCTGGTACCCGGTGCGGCCGGGATGCTAGCGCCGATCGGCCGCATCACATGGCCATGGTACGTGCTGATCGGTACGTCGATCACGCTCGCGACTGGCGTGCTGTCATCACTCACCCACGCGGCGCCCGTCAATACGCAGAGCGCGCAAACGGAGGTCGCCGCATGAGCCGGATCGTCGTTGGCGTCGACGGAGGCGGTTCCCGCACACGGGCGATGGTCGCCGACGAGCACGGGACACCCATCGGCACCGCCGAAGGCGGTCCCAGTGCGGTCCGTCCGGGCGAGGTCGAGCGGTCGGCTGCCGTCATAGCCGCCGTCGTCGCCGACGCTCTGGCCGCGACCGGCGCCAGCCAAGTCCCGGGCGTGCTCTGTGTAGGAGTCGCTGGCGTGGGCCGCGACGCGGAGCGCGATGAGCTGCAGCGAGCGCTTACGGCGCGGGCGCTCGCCGACGATGTCATCGTGCAGCCGGATGCAATCGTCGCCCTCGACGATGCCTTCGGCGACGGCGCGGGGGTCCTGCTCGTCGCGGGCACCGGATCCATTGCCTATGGCCGCGGCCCGACCGGGGTGCTCGCGCGGGTTGGCGGTTGGGGGCCCGTGTGCGGCGACGAAGGCGGCGGCGCGTGGATCGGTCGGCGCGCACTCAGCGTGGTCACGGCCGCGGTCGACGGCCGCGAGCCCGCAACAGCGCTCGTCGGGGTGATCGTGACGGCAGCCGAGGTCCGTGCGCCCGACGATCTCATCCCGTGGGCCGCACGCGCGACGCCAGCCGATCTCGCCTCACTCGCGCCCGCGGTGCTCCGCTGTGCGGACTCCGGCGACCGCCGAGCCATGGCAATCGTCAGCTTTGCCTCGGAGGAATTGGTGCTGCATCTGCTCGCGCTCGCCCGCCGGCTGTTCGTCGACGAGCGCGCCGCGGTGCCGGTCGCATTTGCCGGCGGACTACTCCGACGCGGCTCGCCGCTCCGCGCTCGTGTCGAGCAGCGACTCAAGTCCGCCGTGCCCGGCGCTCAAGTGGATCCCCGCGACGTCGATCCGGTCCGTGGCGCCGTGCGGGCAGCCCAACGACTCCTCGCGTCTACACAGGCTTCTTGACCGCTCGCTGCGGGGCGAACTCACTGCGGAAGCGGCTGTACGTGAAGTAGATCGTCAAGCCGATCGCCAGCCAGATGACGAAGCGCAGCCAGGTAATGACCGTGAGACCGGTCATGAGGCCGCCGCACAGGACTATCGAGATCAAGGGGAACCACGGCACGAATGGCACCCGGAAGGGGCGACGGCGGTCGGGCTGCGTTCGGCGGAGCATGATCACGCCGAGCGAGACGAGCACGAAGGCGAAAAGAGTGCCGATGTTGGAGAGGTCTGCGGCATCGGCGATGTCGAAGATGCCCGCCGGGATGCCGACCGCGAATCCGGCGATCCACGTCGACCAGTGTGGCGTCTTGAACTTGGGGTGCACCGCGGAGAACACCTTCGGCAACAACCCGTCTCGCGACATTGCATACCAGATCCGGGCCTGCCCGTACTGGAACACGAGAATCGACGAGATCATGCCCATGAGCGCCCCGATCACGATCACGGAGCGCGACCAGCGACTGGCGCCGAGATGCTCGAGCGCATACGCCACGGGCGCGTCGGCAGCGGGCCCAGAGACGAAGGTCGTGTACTTCATCATCCCGAGCAACACGACGGAAACACCGATGTAGAGGACCGTACACACGATGAGCGACCCGATGATCCCGATCGGGAGGTCGTGCTGCGCGTCGCGCGCTTCTTCGGCTGCCGTCGACACCGAGTCGAACCCGATATACGTGAAGAAGACGATAGCGCCCCCGGTCACGATGCCGGCGAATCCCGAGGGCGCAAACGGCTTCCAGTTGGCCGGGCTGACGAGCGCGCCGCCCATCACGATGAACACGAGGATCGCGCCGATCTTGATCGCGACCATCGCGTTGTTTGCTTCGGCGGATTCTCGAACGCCGCGGACCAGCAGCACCGTCAGGACGAAGACGATGAGAAAGCCCGGGACATTGAAAAACGCACCCGTCCAGTGCCCCGCGGCCCAGGCCGGGGTCGACCACTGATCGGGCAGGTTGATGTGGAACGTCGCGAGCTGCGCCTTCGTGTAGGCGCTGAACGCGATGGCGACGGCCACGTTGCTGACCACGTACTCGAGAATGAGATCCCACCCGATGATCCAGGCCCAGATCTCGCCGAGCGTCGCGTAGGAATACGTATACGCACTGCCGGCGATCGGGATCATCGACGCCAGCTCGGCGTAGCACAGCCCTGCAAAGCTGCAGGCGAGCGCGACGAGGAAGAAGGAAAGCGCGATCGACGGGCCCGCGGCAGGACGGCCGTGCATCAACACCTGGGACACGCCACCGGTCCGGATGATGTTGACGATGATGTCGAGGACCTGCGCGTGCAGGATCGATGGCGCCTTGAAGAACTCGCCGGCCGCCGCGGTGCCGGTAAGCACGAAGATGCCCGAGCCAATGATCGCGCCAATACCGAGCGCTGTCAGTGACCATGGCCCCAGGCTCTTCTTCAGCCGGTGGCCCGGCTCCTGAGACTCGGCGATCAGCTTGTCGATCGACTTGCAGCTCGCAGCTGCTCCCCGAGCGAGCGGGGAGCAGCGGCCGGGGACTGACCTGCGGCAGGAGGGACGACGTTAGAGGTCAATCGACACCAGCCGGGTCAGTCGGTCCCACCATCGTGCCCGGCGCCCCTAAATGAAGAGCGGCGCCAGGACCAGCGTGATCGTGCTCAACAGCTTGATCAGCACGTGCAGCGACGGACCCGGCCGTGTCCTTGAACGGATCGCCGACCGTGTCGCCGACGACGCTCGCCTTGTGCGTCTCGGAGCGCTTGCCGCCGTACACGCCGGTCTCGATGTACTTCTTGGCGTTGTCCCAGGCGCCGCCACCGGTGTTGAGGAAGATCGCCATGAGGATGCCGGCGATCGTCGCGACCATGAGGAACGCCGCCACCGCCTCAGCGCCGAGTCCGAAGGTACTTGAAGACCAGCCCGACGACGATCGGGCATGCAGACGACCAGCGCGCCCGGCGCCACCATCTCCTTCGAGCGCGCCGATCGTCACGATGTCGACGCACCGCGCCGTAGTCCGGCGTGTCGGTGCCCTTCATGATCCCCGGCTTCTCCTTGAACTGACGGCGCACTTCGTTGATCACGGAGTAGGCCGCGCGCCCGACCGCCTTGATCGCGAGCGACGAGAACCAGAACACCAGCATGGCGCCCAGCAAGCCGGCCACGAACAGCTCGGGCCGCGCGATGTTCACCGACGATCCGCTGGCCCGTGTAGTTGAACACCTCATCGAGATAGGCCGAGAACAGCAGGAACGCCGCGAGCGCGGCCGATCCGATGGCGTAGCCCTTGGTGAGCGCCTTGGTCGTGTTGCCGACCGCGTCGAGGCGGTCGGTGATCGCCCGCACCGACTCCGGCTGCTGCGACATCTCGATGATGCCGCCGGCGTTGTCGGTGATCGGGCCGAAGGTGTCCATCGCCAGCACGTAGCCAGCGGTGCCGAGCATGCCCATCGTGGCGATGGCGGTACCGAACAGGCCGCCGATCGGCTGCCCGCTCGAGTCGATCAGCCCACTGGCCCGGCCGACGATAGTAGCTCAGCACGATCGGCGATGCCGATCGCGATCACCGGCAGCACCGTCGCCTCCATGCCGACGGCGATGCCCTGAATGATGTTCGTCGCGGGCCCTGTCTGGCTGGCCTCGGCGATCGCCTGCACCGGGGCGGTACGCGTACTCGGTGTAGTACTGCGTGATCAGCAGGAACGCGATCGACATCAGGAGCCCGATGACGCCGCAGATGCAGGAAATGCCACCAGGCATCCGGCGCAGGCTGCAGCGGCGATGCCGAGCAGCCAGCGGCTCGCGATCGCGAATCCGATGAGCGCCGAGGATCGCGGTGACGTAGAACCCGCGGTTCAGCGCGTGCATCGGGTCTCCGTCTTCGCGCGTCGTGACGGTCATGACCCCGATGATCGATGCGATGAGGCCGAAGACACCGACGACCAGCGGGAACAGAATCCCCGGCACGCCGAAATAGGGGTACAGGAACACCCCGAGGATCATGGCGCCGATGTTCTCGGCGGCGGTCGACTCGAAGAGGTCCGCCCCGCGTCCGGCGCAGTCGCCGACGTTGTCGCCGACGAGGTCGGCGATGACGGCCGGGTTGCGCGGATCGTCCTCGGGGATTCCCGCTTCGACCTTGCCCACGAGATCGGCGCCGACATCGGCGGCCTTGGTGTAGATGCCGCCGCCCAGCTGCGCGAACAACGCGACGAACGACGCGCCGAAGCCGTAGCCGACGATCAGGAAGGGGATCTGCGGGACCCATTCGGCCGAGGTCATCCCCGCCGGCGCGAGCGCACGTCACGATGGCGAACAGGCCACTGACGCCCGAGCAGCGACATGGCCACGACGAACAGGCCCGCGACCGCACCGCCGCGCAGGCGCCACCTGCAGCGCGCCGTTGAGCGAGGACATGGCCGCCGCCGCGACACGGATGTTCGCGCGGATCGACGTCCACATCCCCACGATATCCCGCGATCCCCGAGCTCAAGCGCGCCGAGGATGAACGAGACCGTGACGTAGATCGCGAGCGATGTGGGGGTCGCTGACCGGGTCCGCGGATTCGGCCGGCGGAGGAAGGCGTACCCGACGTAGATCAGGATCGCCACGACGATCGCGAGCACCGAGATCGTCCGGTACTGACGCGCGAGAAACGCTTCGGCGCCCTGCTGGATCGCGTCGGAAATGCGCTGCATCTCTGGGCTTGCCGCGCGGGCGCGCCAGCACCCATCGTGCGAGCCACAACGGCAAACGACGAGCGTGAGGACACTGATGCCAATGATCAGTGTGAGGAGCAGGGACTGCGAAGGAGGCATGTGAGGTCTGAGGTCGTGGAAAACAATGACTAGTGCGCGCGCGAGCTCAGCGAGATGACGGCTCGTCAGCGTTCCGTGCACGCCATGCATAATAGACACGGGCACACCGAGCAACACCAGCACGAGACCGGACACCGACTGCGCGCGGGTCTTGTCGGCGACCAGCAGCAGCGATGGCCACCGCCGTCGCCAACGCGATGTAGAGCGCCGGGAGCACAGGATAGCCGACCGCACGATACGGCCGCTCGACCTCGGGCTTCGTCCGGCGCAGCACGAACGAGCCCGATCGTCGTCAGGACGTAGAATACCAATGACCGCAAAGATCACGTAGTTGAGCAGCTGGCCGTAGGTCCCGCTCAGGCACAGCAGCGACGTCCAGATGGCCTGCACGAGGAGCGCGCGCGCCCGGCACCTGACGGGCAGTCAGCGCACCCGGCTTGCTTGAAGAACAGATCCGTCGCGTGCCATCGCGTACAGCACGCGCGCACCGGCGAGGATGAGACCATTGTCGCAGCCGACGCGACGAGATCGATGATCGCGATCGCCATGATCGCGGCCCGGCCGGATCCGAAGATCGTCTCCATCGCGGCGGTGCCGACCCGGTCTTCCGTCGCGTACTGGATTCCACGCGCCATGACCGTCGCGCCGTGCGGATCCCCGTGCGAACGGGAGCATCGCACAGATACGCGACATTGGCCAGGACGTAGAGCAGCGTGACGCCCCCGGTGCCAAACAGCAGCGCCAGCGGCAGGTTGCGCCGCGGATTCTGCACTTCGGCCGCAGCAAATGTCACGTTGTTCCACGCGTCGGCCGAAAACAGCGAGCCGACGAGCGCCGCGCCGAAGGCGAGGACGAACACCGGCGTCTAGGTCGGTCGACACCGACGAAGTGGCCCGCGCCAAAGTTGGCGGCGATCGCGTCGGCGTGTCGCCCGACCGTGATGCCCGAGAATCACCAAGAGCGCGAGCACGGCCGTCTTGATGACCGTCATCGACGTCTGCACGAATTTCCCTTCGCGCACGCCGCGCAGGTTGACCCAGGTGAGGAGCCAGACGGTGGCGATCGCGACAATCCGCTGCGGCGAGAGCCCCAACTGCATGGCGTCCGCGGGACCGTGACAACCGAGCGCTGCCGCGCAGATGTCTATATGCGGGAACACGTGCATATCGGTCCGGACTGATGATCGGGAACAGCACACCGAGGAACTTGCCGAACGCCGACCGCGACCGCCGCGATCGTGCCGGTCTGGATGACGAGGAACAACGTCCAGCCGTACAGGAAGCCGGGCAGCGGCCCCAGCGACTCGCGCAGGAAGACGTATTGGCCACCAGCGCGCGGAAACATCGCCGCGAGCTCGCCGTACGCGAGCGCGCCGAGCACCGTGATCACAGCCGTGAGCAGCCAGACGACCAGCAGCCAGAATGGCGAGCCGATGGTCCGTCCAATGTCGGCCGACACGATGAAGATGCCCGAGCCGATCATTGACCCGGCCACGAGCATGGTGGCGTCGGTCAACGTCAGGGCTCGAACGAATTCGTGGCGTCCGCTGCTCTGTAATGTTGCGGCGTCCGGCAAGGCGGCGACGCTATCCATTCCACCTCTCTGGCGGGTCAGGTCGACGGTGGCGCCCGACGGTGTGCGCCCTCGACAGGTCGTGCAGGTGTCTCATGCGCCGGCGGGCGGGCACACCGCGCACACGAGAGCCGCCAGAGCGGAGGAAACGTACGTGCCGCCCGACGCCTTGGCTAGGGTGCGGCCTTGCAGGTGTTGCGTCGCAGCACGCCGCGGTTCAGGGAAGCTCGACCACGTACGAGACCGTGTCGGGGACCGATACGCCGTCGAGCGCGGCGGGTTGCCAACGCGATCGTGTCATCTGCTCGAATTCGTCTTTCAGTCGGCGATTGAGGCCGCCGTCGTTGGTCTGTGTGAATGACACGAGCTTGGCGTCGCCGCCCGGTCTACGATGAACACGGCGATGAGATGCCGTGGTCGCGCAGCCTTCGGCGCGTCCAGTCCTGCGACGATCGTCTCGGGCGCCATCGCCCGCAGCTTTCGCGCGGCCGGATCACCGGCGGTCCCCGGCCCCGTCGCTGCGCCTGCGCCCGTCCCCTTCCCCGAGCCGGTGCCACCGCCGCTGCCGGGCCCCGCGCCGGTGCTGCCCGCCCCAGGCGCCGCGCCCGAGGATGTGGTGTCCGTGGTGGGGGCGGGTGGCGGCGGTTTCGGCGGTGGCGGGATCACCGGAGGCGGCGCAATCACGCGCGGCTGCGGTTTGGGCGGCGGACGCCGCACGACCGGACGGCGGACGGGGGTTGGCGGGGGCGGTGCGACGTGGAGATACTGCACGCGCTCCGCCTGTCCGCCTCCCCCGCCTCCGAGCACGAGGCCGTGCTTACCCCACGACTGTCGCTCGACGGCGAGCGACACCGACGCGACGGCCGGTACGAGCACCAAAAACAGCGCGAGGGCGTGCAGCACGATCGAGATGATCGAAGCTTGCCACCGCCCTCGCCTGCCTTCTCCAGCTGGAAACCCGACCGGCGGCCGGTAGCGTCGTCGGCTCGCCGGCACTGTCGTTCGTACCTCTGCGCGCTACTGCCCCGGGCTGGCGGCGGCCGGCGCAGCTCCGGCGTCCGCCTCCTTGGGCGGCACACCAATCACTTTCACACCCGCACCGCGCGCGATGTCCATCGCCTCGATCACTTCCTGGTACTTGATGGCCGAATCACCCTTGATGAAAATGATCTTGTCTGGCCGTGGGTCGTACACCTGGTGGAGCTTGGCCATCAAGTCACCCTGGTGACCGGCTGCTTGTTGATATCCATGACGCCACCCGGGTGGATCTCGAGCACGATCTGGTCGATTGTTCTTCGGGGCGGCTCCTTCGAGGGCGTTGGGTCGGGCAGCTGCACGTCGATCGCCTTCCGCGACAGCGGAATGATGATCATGAAGATGATCAACAGCACGAGGAGCACGTCGATCATCGGCGTCACGTTAGGCTCGTTCGTGAGGCCGCCACGTTGCCCAGTTGACATTGCCATGTGCTTATGCCCCCCCTTCGCCCTTCGTGGGTGCCAATGGATTGTCACCCTCGACGATGGATCTGGTCCCTGGAATCTGCTCGGTGATCATGCCCGTCACGCGGACGCCGGCCTTCGACGCAATGTCCATCGCCGTCAGGATCTTGCCGTAGTCCAGGTTCTTGTCCGCTTTCAGGTACATGATCTTGTCTTCCGTGTGCGTCACAGCATAGATCTGCTTCAGCTGCTCGGGCAGATCCGAATTGTGAATCGGCTTCTTGTTCAGGTAGTACTGCCCGTTCACGTCGATCCCCAACACCACATCGGTGTTGTCCTCCGGGTGCGCCTTGAGGTTCTTCCCATTCGGCGGCTGCGCCTTGAACCCGGCGTTGAGTGCGGGCACGATGATCATGAAGATGATCAGCAGCACGAGCATGACGTCGATCATTGGCGTCACGTTCGGCTCCGCCTTCACGCCACCGCCCGACATTTGAATAGCCATCGCGTTATCCCCTCGTCGTCACACGGTGAGCGTTCCGGCGCGCGGCGGTGGGACCGCTGAGCGCCGGAACGCGGCGGTCCTGTTACTGCGAGATCGGGCCGCTGCCGCTCGTGGCGGCCGTGTTGAACTCACGCGTGAAGCGCGACCGACCGAACTCACCCGAGACGCCCTTGATGAGGTAGTCGATCATTTCCTTCGAGGAGTACGTCATTTCAGCCGTCAGGTTGTCGATCTTGGTCTGGAAGTAGTTGTACGCCCACACCGCCGGAATGGCGACAAGCAGACCGAAGGCGGTCGTGATCAGCGCCTCAGCGACACCGGCCGAGATCGCGCCGATACCACCGGAGCCCGAGACGGCCATGCCTTGGAAGGCGTTCACGATACCCATGGTGGTGCCGAGCAGTCCGACGAACGGCGCCGTGGCGCCGACCGTCGCGAGCACGCCCAGGCCGCGCTTGAGGAGCACGATCTTCATCAGCATTTCACGCTCGACCGCACGCTCGGCCGAGTTGATGTCGGCCACCGTCACCGAGCCATCCTGAATGAGCGGCTTGATCTCGCCGAGCGCGCCACCGAGCACGCGGGCGACGTGCGACTTCTTGTAGCCTTCAGCCAGCTTGACGGCCTCGCTCAGGTTGTCCTCTTCGAGGAACTGCGAGAACTCGGGGGCGAACTTGCGGGTCTGCTTCTGGGCCTGGAACAGAGCCCACCACTTCTGGATCATGATCGTCAGCGAGAAGATCGACATGATCATGAGCACGGCGACGATGCCCTTGGCGAACCAGCCCATCGACTGGAAGAGATCTGTCAGCGAGACATTCATTGGAGAACCTCAAACGGTGACGGAAATCGTGCGGGGGACGGAGACGGGAATGCAGCGCAGGCGACGACGCACGTCCGACGCCCGCCGCTGGGCATTCTTAGCTCTTCATGTTGAACACGTACGGTTCCTCGACGAGCTCTTTCACGTGGCGCCCGCCGACCTCGGCAGGGTAGAAGCGGCACCGCGGTAGGACGGACTTGACCGCGTCGGTGAACAGATCGTTGTCCGACTTGATCACCTTGAACGTGCCCATCTCGACGTGCCCCGACGTGTCGATCACGAACTGCGCGATCACCTCACCCGTGATGCCCGCGGTCTGGAGCATGTCGGGGTAGCGCGGCGTCGGGCTGCCGGGATACGGAGACAGCCTGCTTCTCGACCTGGAAGTCGAAATACGGCTGGTCGGTCGCATGGCCGCCCTCTTTGCCATTCGCGCTTCCGCCCTCGACACCCTTCCCCGTGAAGTCCGCCTCGTCCGTCACCTTCTTGGTGAGGTCGACGCTCGGAATGACGTCGGGGATGTTGATTGGCGCGGACAGGGTCTGGAATCCCTTCGGCGGTGGCGGCGCGACGAGTTGCTCCTGCGGCTTCGGCTTGGGCGGCTCCGGAGCCTTCTTCACCTGCACGAAATTGAGCTTCTCGACCTTCTCCTTCTGGTTCTTGATCCCGGCGTGGGCTGTGGCATAGACGGCGCCCGAGATGATGACGACATGCATCACGACGCTGAAGACCGTGCCGCCGGTGCTGCGCTGCCTTTTGGCCTTCGACTCCAACAGGGTGTTGAACATGGCACTCCCGCTATCCAGGTCCACCTGCGCCTGTGAACGCCTTCACGATCGCGAGACCGGTCAGCCCGCCGATGTCCGAGCCTGACCGTCACGTGACGAGAAGCTACCGGTCGGTCATGTCGGCGGAATTGGCGGAAGATTAAGAATTGCTTAAATCGATGTCGCGAACGGCACGGTCGTCGCAGCGGCGGCACCGTCAGCGGCTTCGGTGCCGGCGGTCGGCAGATGCACGGTGAACATGCTCCCCCGTCCCAGGCGCGACGTCGCCACGATCGAGCCGCCGTGGGCCTGCGCGATCCATTGACTGATCGCCAACCCGAGTCCAAAGCCCCCGCGCTCGGCGGCGCGCGACCGCACGCGGTCGGCGCGCCAGAATCGCTCGAAGATGTGCGGCAGGTCGGAGGGCGCGATACCGATCCCCGTATCGCGGACCGAAAACGTCACGCCGTCCAGCCGATGGCTGAGCGAGATCTCCACGCGGCCACCGCGCGGCGTGTACTTGATCGCGTTCATGACGAGATTCATGAACAGCTGTCGCAGCCGCGTTGCGTCCCCGAGCACCGTCGCCGGCTCCAACACCAGCAGCGAGACCGGTGAGCTCCGGCATCCTCGCCCAGGATCGTCGCAGACTCGAAGACCTCGCGCACCACCGGGTCGAGCGCGACTGGCTCGCGGATCATGTCGTAACGTCCCTCATCGGCGCGCGCCAGCGTCAGGAGCGAGTCGACCAGATCCGACATCCGACGCGTCTCCTGGAGCGCTTCCTCGAGCGCGACGAGCTGCTCGGTCGAATGCGACGGCGTCGTCAGCGCGCGCTCGACATCGGCGCGCAGCACAGCGAGCGGTGTCTTGAGCTCGTGACTGGCGTCCGCGGTGAAGCGACGTAGTGCACCGAAGGAGGATTCGAGCCGGGCAACCATCTGGTTCAGGGTCTCGCTCAACCGCCGCATCTCGTCACCCGCGCCATCCACCACCAAGCGCCGGTGCAAGCTGCGGCCGTCGGTGATCGCCTCCACTTCATTAATGATCACGTCGATCGGTCGGAACGCACGCCCCGATACCGCGTAGGCCGCCCACAACGACAGGATCACGATCAGGGGCAGGAGGATGAGGTCCGTCGTCAACAGCTCGTGCGACACGACGTCGTCGCTGTCCATCTCGATACCGGCTACCACCCGTCCGACGCCCGTCCCCGGCGTCGAGGGCACACCGACCGCCATGAGCAATTGGCGACCCCCGACCTCCATCGGGTGGAGCAGTGTGTCCACCGGCAGCCGCATCGCGGCCTGTGCGAGCTCGAACTGGTCGTCGGAATTGAGCTGCCGTACGTCAAAGGAGTTGTACAACATCACGCCCGTGGAATCCAAGAGCAGCACGTAATCGGGCACGCCCTCGAGTGCACCCCGCAGGGCGCTCGTGACGACGCTCGTCGGCCCGGTGCGAACGGGTGGGAGCTTGCCCAGTCGCAACTCGGAGGTGTTCTTCACGACGCTCCCGTTGGCCGCCGTCTTCGCGATGATGCGCAGCGCGACGTCGTCGTCCGTGCGGGCCCGACTCTCGAGCTGGCGGACCGCCGTCTCGCGCTCGGTCTCGTGCACCATGTCGTATACCAGTCCGCCCACAACGGCGACGGTCGCGACGAGGGTCGCTGCGTACGCCGTCGCCAGCTGCGCGCGGATACTGGCCATGCGAGGAAAGCTAAGGGGATAGGGACCAGGGATTAGGGATTAGCGGCTAACAAACCGGTAGGGCCGGTCACAGCGCGCCCGCGCCGGTCCTACCGTTTGTTAACCCCCAACCCCTAATCCCTGGTCCTTATCCCCTTACATTTCGGCAATCCATGAAAGTACTGGTGATCGAGGACGATCCCACCGTCGGCCAGTTCGTTAAGCGCGGACTCGAAGAGCAGCGCTGGGGTGTGGATCTCGTCACAGATGGCGAAGAAGGCGAACGCCTCGCGGCGTCCGACGCGTACGACCTGGTCATCCTGGACCTGCGCCTGCCCGGCAAGCCAGGAATTCAGGTACTCCACACGCTGCGCGCCCGCGGCTTCGAGCGGCCGGTCCTGGTGCTCACCGCGCAGGACGCGGTCGACGCCAAGGTCCAGACGCTGCGCGCCGGCGCGGACGACTACGTCACCAAGCCGTTCGCCTTCGAGGAGCTGCTCGCTCGCGTCGAAGCCCTGTCACGGCGCCCGCGAGCGATGGTGGCGCCGCTCCTTCGCATCGCCGACCTGACGCTCCAGCAAGACACCCGAGAAGTGCGCCGCGACGATGAGCTGATCGACCTGACGCCCAAGGAGTACGCCGTCCTCGAGTATCTGATGCGGCACCCCGGCAAGGTGATGAGCCGAACCCTCATTACCGAGTACGCGTGGGGCTATCACTTCGATCCTGGCACCAACATCGTGGACGTCGTCATCAACCATCTTCGCAAGAAGATCGACGCAAAACACGAGCGGAAGCTCATTACGACGGTGCGAGGGGTCGGGTACGTGGTGAAAGGCTAGGACTAACCCCTAACCCCTAACCCCTAGCCCCGTGGTCTTACGAACCCGTACTCCCGAATCTTCCGATACAGCGTCTTGGACGAGATACCGAGCTGCGTCGCGGCTCGCCCTTGATGCCAGTTGGCGCGCAGTAGTACCGTCTCGATGTGGCGCCGCTCCAAATCCGCGAGCGTCAGCTGATGGCCGTCGCTGTCTCCGCCATGCGGCGATCCGCCGCCAGCGGCGATTGGGAGGTCGTTACGCGTGATGACGCCACCGGACGCCAGGAGCACCGCCCGCTCGATCACGTTTCGCAGCTCGCGAACGTTGCCGGGCCATCCATAGCTCTCGAGCGCCGCCGACGCGTCGGCGGTCAGTGTCGGGGGCGTCGAGCCACCGAAGAAGCGCAGGAAATGCTCGGTCAACACGGGGATGTCGACCACCCGCTCCCGCAGTGGCGGCAGCGAGATACTGATCGTGTTGATGCGGTAGTAGAGGTCGCTGCGGAAAGACTTGGCCGCGACGGCGGCTGCGAGATCCGACTTGGTGGCGGCCACGACCCGGGCATCGACGGCGAGCTTGTGCGTTCCGCCCATCCGCACGTAGCTGCCGGTCTCGAGCGCCCGTAGCAGCTTCCCTTGCATCCGGGCGTCGAGTGCTCCGACTTCGTCGAGGAAGAGCGTCCCGCCGCTCGCCAGCTCCAACGCGCCGGTCTTCCGCTTGAGCACGCCTGCGAATGCGCCTTTCTCGTGCCCGAATAGTTCGCTCTCGATCTGCGAGTCCGCGAGCGCGGCACAGTCCACGTCGACCATTCCGCCACCCGACTCGCTCCGCCCCGATAGACGGTGGAGAAGTCGCGCGGTCAGCTCCTTACCGGTACCCGGTTCGCCGCTAATCAGCACCGGAGATTCACTCTTGGCGACGCGCTCAACCAGTGCCAGCACGGCCTGCATCGGACCGTAACGCGTGATCACATCCGGGATGCCGTTGGCTCGCTCGAGACGGGTCTGGAGCAAGGCGTTCTGCCGAGCGAGCTGCCGCTTTTCCCACGCTCGTCGCACCAGCACGTCGATCTCGGCCATCCGATACGGCTTGGAGAGGTAGTCGTATGCGCCGAGGCGAATCGCCGTGATCGCGGTCTCGATGGTGCCGTTACCCGTGATGATGATCACTTGGGGCGGCGCGGGATCATCGATAACCTGCCGAAGCACTTCGAGTCCATCGAGCTCTGGCATCACGATGTCGAGCAAGGCGACATCGAAGGAGTCGCGCCGCAAGGCCTCGAGTGCGGCTCGGCCATCGCGAACGACAACGACGTCGTGACCGCGACTAGTTAGGAACTGCTCGAGGACATTACCCAGCATTTCCTCGTCCTCGGCGATCAACACCTTGATGCGCGTTTGCTCTTTCATGCCTCGGCCCCCTCGAGGTTCCGCCCGCCGTTCACTCCCCGTGCAGACTGCGTGGCCGCACTGGGAAGTACGATTCGGAATGTGCTGCCCACCCCTACTTCGCTCTGCACTTCGAGCCGACCTCCATGATCCGCGACGATTCCATAACACACGGCAAGGCCGAGGCCGGTGCCCCGTCCGATCGGCTTCGTCGTGAAGAACGGTTCGAAGATCTTGGATTGGAGATTCCGGGGAATGCCCGCGCCACCATCGATCACCTCGGCGACGACGTTCCCGTCCACTCGCTGCGTTCGCACTGTAATGGTACCAGACCCGCGCATGGCGCCCGCACCGTGGCTCTGCCGTCGCGCGGATCGCCTGGGGGCCGGCCTTCGCTGTCCTCCCGCGGCGCGGTGGCGCCCGTCCTCGACCGCGTCGGCCGCGTTGTGCAACAACGCCATGAAGACCTGCACGAGCTGCTCCGCGTTGCCGCGTACCATGGGCACCTCGCGGGCCAGCTCCAGTTCGACAACCTGGTGCTGAAAGCGGCGATGATGCTTCAACAAGAACATCGTTTGCTCGACGACGCCATTGAGATCCACTGGGACCCCGTCACCCGGACGTGCCCGACTGAAGTTCAACAGCGCCTCCGCGATGCCCTTGCAGCGGCGGACCTCGGCGTCGATGACGCGCAGATACTCGACGTGCTGGGCGATCGGTAGATCCGCGCCGATCGGTTGGCCTCCGGCTCCAGGTTGAGCCAATGGCTCCAGCTGGAGCGTCATACTCTCCGCACAGGCCGCGATCGTCGCGAGCGGGTTGTTGATCTCGTGCATGACACCCGCTGCGAGCTGTCCGATGGCCGCGAGCTTTTCAGATTGGGCAACTCGTGCTTCGGCTTCCTTCCACCTCGTCACATCTTCACCGACCGTGATCACGTGTGTGACCTCGTTTCCATCCAGCCGAAGTGGGATCTTCGAGATCCGGTATGTGCGTGGGGACTTGCCGTCCGCGGACAACGCGCGCGACTCGGCTTCAAACTGACACAGTTCGCCGGTGGCGAAGACGAGGTCGAATTCACGGCGCAGCGACTCGGCCGGCTGTCGGTGCAAGACTTCGAATATCGTTCGACCAAGTGCCTCGCCGCGCGCGATCCCTTGCAGGCCGACCTCACGGGTGTGGTTCCACGCCTGGACGCGGTACTCTCGATCGACGACATAGAGACCGACGGGCAGTGCATTGACCACCTGCTCGATGAAATGCTGCTGCTCGACGATCTGACGCGCGCGCGCGTCGAGCTCTCTCTGGAGCTCCGCCAACGCGCCTTCGACGACCTGGAGCACGCGAGCCACACCCTGGCGATCCAAGTCCGTCGTTTGGAGGAGATCGTCACCGAGCCGAGCCCAGGCAGCACTCTGTGCAAACCCTTGCGACGGAACGGCAGGGTACGCTGCGCGATGCCGGGCCTCGGCTGCTCGGGTTGACTCAAGTCGTTTTGCGCGGGCGCGCATCTCCCCTCCGCGGCCGGGTTTGGCGCACGCTCTTCCCTCGGCTAATGACGACTCCCTAGGACAAGCTGACCGAATCGGGCCCCGAAAGGTCACAACTGCAGTCTTGGCACGGAGACAGTCAGTTTGACCATCGGCCACGTCGATGAGGCAAGCTCATGTGGGGATGGCCGTTGCGCGTACTGGCCGGGCGGGGTGTAGAAGCCGTGGTTGGTAACTAGAACGGCGGGAACCCGGACCCCGGGGTTCCCCTACGGGCGAGGCAAAACAAGGGTAAAGGTTGAGCCCGCCCCGAGGGTGCTTTCGACCGAGAGGTCGCCTCCCATGCGACGCGCGAGCCCACGACTGATCGCGAGTCCGAGTCCGACGCCGTCGCGCGGCATGTTGAGGCGTCGACCGATCTGCACGAATGGCTCGAAGATCGAAGTCAGGTGATCCGGCGCGATCCCGATTCCCGAGTCAGCGACGCGAATCGCGATCGGGGGACCCGTATCCCCGTCGGTTGCGCTCGCGATGGAGACTCCGATCCGGCCACCCCGGTCGGTGTATTTCACGGCGTTCGCCAACAGGTTGAGCATGATCTGGCGAACTTTCTCCGGGTCGGCATGCAGCCGCCAGCTCGGGTCCGCAGGCTCGTAGAAATAGGAGAGCTCCTTTTCCGCCAGTAGCGGAGCAATCAGTGTCTCCAGCTCCTGACACGCCGCGTCGACTGGTACGGCCTGCAGATCGAACTCCACGCGCCCTGCTTCGAGCTTCGCAAAGTTCAAGAGATCATCGATGAGCGACAGCAGATACTGCTCGCTGGCGCGGATGCGCCCGACGTAGTCCCGTTGATCCGCGGTCAGTGCGCCGCGTACTTCGAGCTCCAGCAGGTCGGCGTAACCCGCGATGGCATTGAGCGGTGTCCGAAGCTCGTGGCTCATCGCCGCAAGGAACTCGCTCTTCGCCAGATTCGCCGCATCGGCATTCTGCGAGCGCACGCCGCAGACCATTCTCGAGGTCACGACGCCGCGTGACCTCCGCTTCCAAAGCCTGCGCCCGCTGCTCCAGTCGAGAAATCTCGAGGGCTGGAGCGCTACCATTGGCGCCTTCAGAGTACCGCTCGATAGGCGTCACAAAGTCATGCGCCGAACAAATGACACAATGCAACTCGCTGTGCACTTCCAGACTGAATGCCCACCATGCGGTACGCACGGGGCGGTGAGATCGTTTGCTCAGCCGCGAGATCATTCCACATGCGCGCGAGGCGAACCGCGTCTTGCTGACTCCCGCACTCACCGGTCGGCGACCACGCTGTACGCGCGCACTGTACCGGTCCTGTCCCGATGCGTGCGCGCGGAGGTATTCCTCGATCACCTCTCGAAAGCAAGCGGGTAGCTGCGGTGGGCTCGCCGAAATTGTGCGCAGAGTCGCGCCGCCCTGGACGCAGCAACTGGCCGGATTCGCCGGTAATCGAGCTCGTCCGTGTGTACCGGTCACGTTTGTGAGGCCTTTGGGGAAGAGTATGTATAGTGAAAGGCATACTGGCCGTGCCCCTTCCCAATCACCAGCCCCCAACGACCAAGCAAGCATGCCCATCCCCGGTACACGATGGTGCGATATCGCGCGCGCGCATTGACGACGCCGCGAGCTCCTGACGCTACTGCTCACCTCTGCGACAGTTGCCTGCGCCGCGCTCCCGGCGCGCGCCCAAGAGGTCGACCCCAGTTACTTCGGAGCGATGCGCTGGCGGCTGATCGGCCCGTACCGAGCAGGCAATGTGTACGCGGTGTCGGGCATCCCCGGAAATCCCAATACGTACTACATCGGGACGCCGGAGGGCGGCGTGTGGAAGAGCACCGACGCCGGGACGGTGTGGAACCCGATCTTCGACGATCAGCACGTGCCGTCGATTGGCGCAGTGGCGGTCGCGCCGTCCGACTCCAACGTGGTTTATGTCGGCACGGGCGACCCCACAGGCTGGTCCTTTACGCCGGGCGCAGGTGTCTACAAGTCGACCGACGCGGGCAAGTCCTGGCACAAGGTCGGCCTCGACAGCACGCGTTACATCACCTCTATCGTCGTCGACCCGCACCGGCCAGCGGTTGTTCTCGTCGCCGCGCTGGGCGCTCGGGAGTACGGCGACGGCGCCAACCCAGCACGCGGAGTCTATCGCACGACGAACGGAGGGCGGACCTGGAGCCGGGTACTCTACAAGGACGCCCACACGGGCGTCACGGGCCTCAGCGTCGACTATGCCAACCCCCTCGTTGTATATGCCACGCTGGACCGTGACTTCTACGGTCTCTCGGCTGCGGCGCGAGACTCGTTGGCGCCGTTCGGTACTGGCATCTACAAGTCGATCGACGAGGGAGCGACATGGCGGCCCGTGTCGAGCACAGGATTGCCACAGGACGCCACGGGTTTCGCAGTCGCTGTGGCCTCCGGGACGCATGGCCAGCGCGTCTATGCCGAGGCGCTTGCCCGAGGACGGGATGCGCAGGCCCTGTACCGGACAGACGACGGCGGCCGGTCCTGGCGACTGACGACGAAACACATCCTGAGTGCGGGCGGAGGTCCGATCTACGTCGATCCCGCGAATCCCGATGTCGTGTACCTGATGGGAACAGCGCTCTATCGGTCGGTCGACGGCGGTCGCACGGTCGTCGCGTTCAAGGGCTCGCCGGGCGGGGATGACATGCGCGATATGTGGATCGATCCGACCAACTCTCGGCGGATGTTGTTGGGCGTGGATCAGGGTCCCTCGATCACGGTGGATGGCGGGCAGACCTGGACGCCGTGGTACAACCTCCCCAACGGACAATTCTACCACGTCTCGACGGACAGTCACTTCCCGTATCGCGTGTGCGCCGCGCAGCAGGACAGCGGAACCGCGTGCGTCTCGAGTCGCAGCGACTTTGGGGCGATCCGCGACAACGACTGGTATCCAGTCGGCGGCTTCGAGGACGGCTACATCGTGACGGACCCATTGGACGACCGTTGGGTCTTCACCCAAGGCTGGTACCACGTGCTTCGACGATACGACCGGGAAACGGGTCAAGTCGCCGTGCTCTACAGCCCGGCCGCAGATGACCGATTCGGCGCCGCACCCCCGCTTGCGTTCTCACCGCAAGACTCGCACGTCCTCTACATGGGCGCACAATACGTCCTGACTTCGAACGACGGCGCGCGCGATTGGCGCCGCATCAGTCCCGACCTCACCGCAGTACCGCCCTCTGCGCAATCCGCGGCGGGCAGTGCCTTGCCTGCGCGATTCCGGTTCCCGGGGACCATCGAGACCCTCGCCCCGTCGCCAGTCAGCACGGGCGAGATCTGGGCCGGGACGAGCAATGGCCTCATTCAATTGACCCGCGATGGTGGCGCCAATTGGACGAACGTCACGCCATCCGACATGCCACAGGGGGGCACGCTAGGGCAAGTCCACATCATCGATGCGTCGCACGACAGCGCGGGCACTGCGTACGCGGCCGAGGAAGTGTACGCGGATGACCATCCGTACATTTATCGAACCCGTGATTTCGGCGCGCACTGGCAGACCATCGTGACGGGCCTCCCGAGAAACGCGGCTGTTCGCGTCGTGCGTGAAGATCCGGAGGACCCGAACCTCCTGTACGCGGGCACGGTCATGGGTGTATGGGTGTCCTTCGATCAGGGTGATCACTGGCAACCGCTACAGCTCAATCTCCCGAACACGGTCGTCACCGACATCGCCGTGCACGGGGCCGACGTCGCGATCTCGACGTACGGTCGCGCCCTGTGGATCCTCGACGACGTCACACCGCTGCGCGAGCTGCACGCAGTCGAGACGAGCACCGCCCCGGCGTACCTCTATCGTCCGGAGACCGCGTACCGGGTGCGCTGGGACAACATCGAGGACACGCCGCTTCCCCCCGAAGTACCGGCCGGCGCCAATCCACCGGAGGGCGCGATCATCGATTACTACCTCAAGACGGCCACGAGCAGCCCCGTCACGTTGTCGATCTACGACGTGGACAACCAACTCGTCCGTCAGTACTCGAGCGCTCCGCCGCCGCCGGATTCCTCGGCGCCCAACATCGCGGCGTACTGGTTCGAGCCCCCGGTCGTGCTGCCCATGACAACCGGCATACATCGCATCGCGTGGGACCTTCGCTATCCGACGCCGACCGCCCTCAACTACAGCTATTTCGGCAACCTCCTGGACTACACCGAGTACACGCTCAATACGCACGCCATCAAGGGTCATACGCCACGCGCACAGCCCACCGGCCCCCTCGTCGTCCCCGGCGTCTACCGGGTCCAGTTGACTGTCGGTGGTCAGACGTACTCGCAACAGCTCCAGGTCGTGGACGATCCGCGCGTGCCGGTCTCGCAGGCGGGACTCGTGGCGCAACTCCAACTGGAGCGCCGCATGATGGCGGGAATGGCTGTGAGCTACGAGCAGTTCAATCAGATTCAGCGTCTGCGGACGGCGCTTGCCGCGGATACCGCGAGCACCCGAGGATCGGGATCTGCAACGCGCCTGGTGGAGGCTGTGCGCGCCCTCGATGCACGTATCGCGGAACTCGCGAGCGCCCCCAATAGCGGGATCGGTACCGCCAACCGAGACCTCACTCGCCACCTGGAGGACATGGAGTCCGGCGACATCGACCCGACGCCGAGTGATGTCGCCGTGACCGACATCAGTTGTCACGTCATCGATACGGCACTCGCAGATCTGCAGCAGGTGGAATCCACAAGCGTGCGCGACCTGAACGGGACTCTGGCGGCTGCGCATCTGCCAGCGCTGCCGGCAGATACGTTGCCGGCGCGCCCTGCCTGTGAGCCGAGGAATACGGGACCTGGGGCCGGGGATCCGGGGTCCGGGAACAAACCGTGACGGCGGGCCGTAACGCACCGCGACCGAGCTCGGACCGGCCCCGGACCCCCGACCCCCGACCCCGGATCCCGTTGCTCTTTGTACCCGATGAAAACCCTTTGCCCTCGTGAGTCGTCTGGAGATGTCGATCGCCGCATCCGATCGACCAACGCTGGGCAAAGGAGGTACCCGTGGAAAGCCCCTGGACCGAAGGCGAGACTGCATCCGCCGTATGCCCTGCCTGCCGGGACCTCGTCCGCGCGCGAGTGGTTCGGCGCTCCATGCGCTTCCCGCGCACGCGTTTCGTCGTGGGGGGACTCCTGGTCCAGGTCTGCGACGTATGCGACACGCTGCTCGGCGTCCCTCGCCAGTCCATCCCCGAGCTTCGTCAAGGCGGGATCGGGATCTGACAGCGCGCGCGCCCCGGGCGGCGGGCGAGGCATGCCTCGCCCCTACCGCGCGACCGAGAGCGGTCACGGGCTCGCGCGATGACCGGAACGGCGCTGATCACGGGCGCATCGAGCGGCATCGGCCTCGAGCTCGCGCGGCTGTTCGCGCAGGACAAACACGATCTCGTGCTGGTTGCGCGCCACACCAATGCGCTCGAACGGCTGGGTGAGGAGCTGGTCGCTCGTCATGGCGTTCGCTACTGGGTGATCGGTGCCGACCTCGCAGATCCTGGCGCGCCAGCCACGATCGTGGACCGCATTCCACAGGCGGCACTGCCGGTGACTGCACTGGTCAACAACGCCGGCTTCGGGACCGCCGGAGCGTTCGCCGCGACCGACCTCGCGACGGAAGTCGCCTTGTTGCAGGTCAACGTCGTGGCTCTCACCGCACTCACGAAGTTGCTGTTGCCCCCCATGCTCGCGCAGCGCAGTGGCCGCATCCTGAACGTCGCATCCACGGCCGCATTCCAACCCGGACCGTTCATGGCGGTGTACTACGCCTCCAAAGCGTACGTGCTCTCGTTCTCGGAGGCGCTGGCGGAGGAGCTCGCGGGCAGTGGCGTCACCGTGACCGCCCTCTGCCCCGGCCCGACTCAAACCCAGTTCCTAACCCGTGCGGGCCTCGCGGGCGTGCCCCAGTTCGAGCGGAACCCCCTGGTGATGGCAGCCCCGCCGGTCGCGACCGCGGGATACCGCGGGCTGCTGCGCGGCACGCGCGTGGTCATCCCGGGCGTCGGGAACAAGCTCGTGGCGCTCGGCGCACGATTGAGTCCCCGACGCGTGGTCGTGAAAATCTCGCGGTTCATCCTGGAGCGGCGGGCGTCCTAGGACCCTCGCGCGGCGGTTGGTCCCGGCGCCCGTGCACGACACGGTCCCATGCGTCGCGGACAGCATGCTTCGCTTCGTCCCAGCTGAGGTGCGACGTCCCGCGTGCGTGGGCCCATCCGCGGGCCAGCTCACTCTCCACGTTCTCCCAGCCGTGGTGTCCGTGCTGCGAAGCGATCCACGCACCGTACCGATACGCTGGGCGATAGTGGGCGTACGACCGGTCCGCCCGCGCGTACGGCCTCGTGGGATACGTAGTCTCCCAGTATTCATCCTCGGCGTCCCACTCGATGTCGTGCATGCTGCCCGTCGTCCCCATGTTGAGGCCGGGGTTCCCCGCGGCCATGTCGGCCGCGCTGTCTTTGGAGAAATCTGCCATTGCACCTCCAGGTAGGGGATCAAGGGTTGAATGTGGGTCCCACCGCACGGATTGCGCCGCGTGGCCGCTCCCGGCACCGGCAGTCGAGCATTTTGTCCGGCGGGATCGCGAGATTTTGATTCCGAGCAGACCACAGTCTGCTCGAGCGGTCGGGTCAGGGACGTACCCAACCGTCCGGCTGGGCGTGATCTGGGCACTGTGGCACGTGCCACTCATCGTGAGTGGTGTCTATGCCGCCGGACCCGACCCCATCCTGTCAGCCGCGCTGTTCGTCGTTATGGTGGTCGCTCTCGGATTTGCGATCGGAGTCGCGCGATTGCGAACGGGCAGTGTGTGGCCTGCGATCGTCATGCATGCGGCCTGGAACGCAATCATCCAGGGTCCATTCGACCGATCCTCGGTCGGCCCAGGCGCGACGGTGTGGGTCGGGGAGTCAGGGATTCTGGTCGCGATAGTGACGGTTGTGGTCGCTATCGTGGTCGTTCGCTGGCACTGGGAACGCCCGCCTGCGGCGGGGCCAGAGGGTAGAAAGACAGAGAGTAGAGAGTGGACACTAGCTCAGTAGTCGTTGTGGTTCGCGGCTGTCGTCTACTTTCTACTTTCTGTCTTTCTACTCTCTCGGCCGCGTCAGCGGCCGGGGGCGTTTGAGAAAATCGACCAGCGCCTCCACGAACCGTTGGCGTGCGCTCTCCAGAAAGGCCGCGTGGTCCACGCCCGGGAGGACGACGAACTCGCGATCGCCCGTCCCCAAGCGACCAAAGAACGCGGCTTCTCCTCCGGGATCTTTGGTGGATACGGGATCACGCTCGCCCATCAGCTCGAGCGTCGGCACGTGCACAGCTGCCGGGTCGAGAGCATTCCACTGGTTCATAGCGCGCCAGTCCGGCTTGATTGGCTGCGCGGCGACCGCGGCGCGGACGTACGCTTCCTTGACCACCGGGTCGGTGGCCGCGGGTGTAATGAAATCCTCGCCGGCCGACTGGACAGTCGTGGCCGCGCGGGGCGGCGGTGCGTTGCCGGTGTCGGGCTGCTGTGCCGAGGGGAACGCGAAGTGGCCGAAGAGCACGAGCGCTGACATCGCGTCGGGTGCCTGCTGCGCCGCCAGCTGCGCCGTGACGGACCCGTACGACCAACCGAAAAGCGCCGGCGGCCCGAGCTTCGTCGTCTTGGCGACCCACCGACAGACGGTGATGACGTCCGCGGCCGCACGGTTGGGGGTGATCCATCCAGAAGCATCTCGCGGCGTCCCGCCATAGCCACGCGCATCGAGCGCATACACCGCGTAACCCTGCGCCACGAGCGTGTCCATGAGAGACACGTGGTGCGTAGGTACCTGTAGATCGAAATCAGGCAGTGCACTCCATGTAAACCCATGGAGCAGTACGATGGCGTGGCGCGGGTTCGCGGGCCGCTTCTCCCAGACCGTCAGCGGGTGCCCATCGTCTGCTGTGACCACGTGGCGGATTGGCGCTTGCGCGATCGCATCGTGTGCGCTCGCCGCGGCGAGACACCCGGCCGCTGCCAACCAGAGTCCAATCCTGCGTCGGAGGCGGCCGTCAACGGTGATCGCGGGCCGCTCCAACGACCTCTCTCGCGAATTCATGGCGCGCATAGCATCCCTATCAGTGCGGGCAGACCAAACGACGTTGCAACTGGATGCTCGAATATATGGTGGTTGGTGGTTGGCGACTAAGCGGGGCGAGCGGCGCCCAGATAGCCGGCGCATCGTGGACCGTGCAACTCCAACCAATGTGAGGGCGCATCGAGAGGGAGCGGACGATCAGCCCGTCGCGTTCGCGATCGGGTAGCTATGCTGAGGAAACACCGACTCCTGATGTCTACAGCCTCGGCGGGCTGATGACGACGAAGTCGTGAGGATGTCAGTCGCTCATGCGGCGACGCTAGTCTCCAGCCGCGCGTCGGGGATAGCCGCTCGCACCTTCGACGCGCGTTGCAACGCGACGAGAGCGCCAAGGTAGGCGAGGGCGCCAATGAGATAGAGGCTCTTGATCCCGGTCAGCATGACGGCGTATTCCAGTATGCCGCCGACGATCGCGCCCAGCAGATTGAACGCGAGCCCGCGAGTGGCCTGACGTTGCGCGCGGAACATCACGGCAAACGCCAGCGCCGCGAACGCAATCGGCAATCCCACCAGCAGTGCGCCAACCGCCCACTGCGCTGCAGGTGCGAGCCACAGCAGCGAGTGCGCGGGCACGACGTACGCGACGCCAAGGCTGGCGAAGAGCATCACGAACAACCACGGGATCGCCTGGTCTTTGAGGCGGCCGGCCGCCAGGTTGGCGGCGCCAATGAGCGTGAGGATCGAAGCGAAGACGAGGAGGTTGACCATCCACGTCGATCCGAACAGGAGTGACATCTCCGTCACGCTCTTGGTCTCGAGGAGCAGGAATCCTACGCCCATGGCGAACAGCGCGACCTCGCGTGCATCGGGGCGGCCGAGCAGCGGACGCCGATGCGATGGCCCACCCGTCGCGCGCGTGGTCACTGCGAGGAGCAGCCAGGCCGTCAGCAGGACCCCGATGAGCGCGAGCACGTAGTGCGCCGGGATCGTCGGTTGGCGCAGGTAGAGATAGGGCCAATTGTCGGTCGGCAGCGTCACGTCTTGCAACAGGGGTCGGGGCACGGAATCGAGCGTGATCCCGCGCGCACCGGCGCCCGCGACCAGCGCGAGGTCGAATAAGCCATCGTTGCCCCACGCCGCACGGGGCAGCTGGCCAAACGCGTTCGCGGTGAGCTGGTAGACCTTGGCAGCGATGTCGGGACGGGGCGACATGTGGTACGCGATCAGGCTGCCGCTCGACTTGAGGTGCTGCTGGGCCGATCGGAGGGACTCGACGGTGTAGACGTAGTTGTCCAGGCGCACCGAGCTCATACCCGAGAGCAAGGTCTGACTGTCCAGCGTCCCCATCGTGATCACGTCGTAGTGCTGCGACGTGCGACGGAGGAATGCCCGCGCATCGTCGATGTGCACGTGTACTCGTGGGTCGCTGTAGGGGTGCTGGAAGTGTTCGGCACGGCCCAGTGCGTAAATCGTCGGGTCGATTTCCACGGCGTCGATGTACCGCGCCCCCAGCCGCAGCAGGAGGGTCACGTCGTTGCCCGTGCCGGCTCCAATCACCAAGGCGGTATCGACCCGCGCGACGTGCGTGTACGGTCGCAGGTAGGCATCTCGGACGGTCCCCGGGACGTCGAGATCCACCATGTACTGGTGTAGGGCACCGTTGACGTAGACGGCAATGCCGCGCGGAGCGGCGGGACTTGGATGCGCGTCCGTGGACATCACCACGGGCTTCGTCGTAATCCGGTAGTAGGGCGACCAGCGTTCGCCGGGAGTGGCGGTCATCCGGACGAGCACGATCGCGGGGACCGCCGCCGCCCCCATCACCGCGGCGAACCGCCGCGCCCGGGGATCGCCGATCAATGCGACCACGACCCACAGAACGAGCGCGATGAGGAACCAGACGATCGGCGGGGTGTGCAGCAGGGCGAGCGCGCCGAACGCGATGATGCCGCCGAGGCTACCCGCAATGTCGATCGTATATGCCTGGAGCGGCTGGAAGCGACCGAACTCACGGCCCATGCTTGCGCCCAAGGGAACGAACAACACCGCGCACGCGGCGAACAGGATCAATACAACCGGGACGACCCCGATCTCGTGAGGGAGGTTCGGAGCGATCGACCACAGCGCTTCCGTCTGGAAGTCGGTCCGGACGGCGAAGCCGGAGAAGAGCTTTACCAGGCCAAGGAGCACGAGCAGAGCGGGCGGGGCGATCCACCGCAGCCGCGCAGCCGCCGCGGAGCGCAGCAGGCCAACGCCCATCCCGAGAAAGGCTGCGATTACGACGAAGTTCACGAAAAAGCCGAACACCCGGACGTACGCGGCGACGTACCGGATGAGCGCCAACTCAATGAACAGGATCAAGAACGAATAGCCCGCGAGACGGACGCCTGTCGCGACCCGCGCGCGTCGCAGCTTGCCCACCCGCGCGGGATGTGCATCCGACGAGGCGCGTGGCGTGGCGTGAATTCGTGACAATCGCAACTCCGGAACGGCGCACGGGACGTGTCCCGGGCTCCGTGAGCGCCGGGACTGATCAGACTCGACGGACCTTCGTCTCCGTGGTTGAGACCACCTGGCGTTGGCCGACGTCACACGGCGGGGCTGACGCAGGGACCAGGGGTCGGGGCGTGCAGTTGCCCCGTTGGGACAAAGCTCCAGGGAAAATCGTCTCAGAGATGTCCTCGGAGGCTGCTTTGCCCAATTCCATCGCCTGGGTTCCCTGGGCAGAAAATTCTTGCCGCGGTCGGCATTGTCGCGCGCCTGGCGGTGTGGCCGACCCCTCGCCGTCTGCGCCAAAGAAGTAGGGCTGTCTGCAGGTCACGCGCGCGCACACGCTTACTCGGAAGAATTCGACCCTGGCCACCTCCGTCGCTCCTCAGGAACCACTGCACGCACGGCTAGCGACCCGCCGGCTCTCACTGATCTCCTTGTCGGTCGCCGTCGGCATCGTCCTGCGGCTGGTGCAGTACTTCGGCGATCGTTCGTTGTGGCTCGACGAAGTATTCCTCAGTTACAACATCCTCGGCCGCAATGCCGGCGAGCTCGCGCGGCTGCCGCTCAAGTACGGTCAGGTCGCGCCACTCGGCTTCTTGGAGCTCGAGCGCTGGGCGGTAACGGTCTTTGGGCCGGACGAGCGCGCGCTGCGATTCTGGCCGGTGGTCGCCGGACTCGCTGCGCTCGTACTCTTTGCACGCCTCGCAGGTCGCGTCGTTCCCTCCTTCGCCGCTGCGGCTGTTGCGCTGTTCGCAGTCGCGCCACCGCTCATCTACTACTCTGCCGAGGTCAAGCCATACGCGTTCGATGTGGTGGTGGCGGTAGCGCTCGCCCTCGTCGCGCTGGATCTGGTCAAAGCGCCGGTAAGCCGCGCGCGCTGGGCGGCACTGGCCGTCGGTGGTGCCGTCGCACCGTGGCTGTCGTTGACCGCGGTATTCTGCCTTGCTGCAACGGCAGTCGTGGGTGCGGGGTACGCCTGGGTGACGCACCGCAGCGACCGTAAGTGGGTGCTTGGACTAGGCGCAGTGTGGATGGCAAGCGCAGTGGCCGCGCTGCTCGATACGCGACGTCGCATGGAGGGTTTCGCGGGCGCCTACATGCAGCATTACTGGACCGCGGGGTTCTTCCCCGTGCCTCCGCGATCCCTTCATGACGCAGGCTGGCTCGGCCGCCTCGGGAGTGACATCTGTGCAGGGCTGTTTGCGACTCCCGTGCCGCTCCTGGTAGCCGTTTGTGTCGTCATCGGCATCGTCGTGCTGTTGCGACGCGATCGCTGGAGTGGCTCCGCCGTGGTGCTCCCGGCGATCTTTGCGCTCGGTGCCTCCGCACTGCACCAGTATCCATTGGAAGGCCGGTTGGCCCTGTTCCTCGCGCCCTTGACGGTACTCGCGGTGGCGGCTGCGCTGAGTCTGCTCGGCCAGCGCGCCCGGCTCGGGTTGGCGACGGCGGCGACGGCATGCCTCGCGATGCTGGTTCCTCCGGCCATGTCGTTTGCCCACAACCCCACGGCCGCGCACGAGGATCTCCGGCCGGTGGTGGCCCAGCTGGCCACGCGGCGTCAGCCAGGCGACGTGATCTACGTGTACTGTGCGACGGACGCACCCTTCGGACTCTACGCGGCGCTCTACGGTGTCCCGGCGACCAGTACCGATCGCGGCACGTGCAGCCGCGCGCATTTCGAGCGCTACCGTGGTCAGCGCCGCGTGTGGGTCGTGTCGACAGACTACGCGTGGGTGTCCGCACACGACTCGCCGGCAGCGTTCGCGGCATGGGTTGCCACACTCGGTGTGGCGACTGACTCGATCGTGGCGACCGGCGCGTGGGCTCGGCTCTACGATCTGACGCAGCCGCCCACGGTCGAACGCGCCATGCGCTGATTGCCCATCGTTCCGCAAGACAGGGCGACGCATGGACGACGGACGAGGAGTCTCTAGATCGATACCCCCGCGCGTGCGGCGAGACCCAAGAGTCGCCCGCGCAGCACCACGCCCGCGGCAGCCATGAGAGCCATCGTCGCGGCAATGCCACCAAACGTCGCGGCGTAGCCGAACGCGTCGATCGCGCGCCCGGAGAAGCCCGCCACGTACCCGCCCAGTCCCAGCGTCAAGAGGTACCAGGCTCCCATCGTCATCGCACCGAGTCCCGCCGGTGCGGCGCGCGAGACGACCCCGTACGTAGCAGTCCACGCCACTAGCTCGCCGATGGCCATCAGCGCGAGCGCGACGATTGGCATCCAGATCGGCGCGGGCGACGCAGGTGTCGCAGTCACCGCAGCCCCATACATCAAGAGATGGCCAATGGCAGCGGTGCCCAGGGCGAAGACGTACTTCTGCACAATGTCGGGATTCCGGCCTCGCCGGCCGCGGCGCACCAACAACGCCGCCCACACCGGCGTGAGTCCGATCACCACCGCTGCATTCATGGACGAAAGCCAGGGTACGGGAACCACGAATCCCCCGAGCGATCGGTCGATCAGAATGTTCCGCGAAGAGCGACCAGCTGCCAAACAGCTGAAACCACGCCACACTGAACCCGCACAGCAGGATCGCGAGCACGAGCAGGAGGACGACGCGGCGCTGCGTGTCGCCGTCGCCTGCTGACGAGTTGGCGGGGTCGGGGCGTGCAGTGGCACGCTCCGCCGGTCGCTCTGGAAGAAGGCCCACGTCGCCCAGCCATCGAGGCCCGAGCAGGAGATAGGCACCGATCGCGACGGACATGCCGAGCGCCGCAACTCCAAAGCCGTAGTGCCACCCCAGTCGGTCGGCTACGGTCCCGACGACCACGCCGGCCAGCATCGACCCGATCGCAATGCCTTGGTAATAGTACGCGTATGCGCTCTCGCGACGCGGGTCATCGGGGGCAAACGTGTCTCCGCAGAGCACGACGAGCGTCGACTTCATGACCGCGTTGCCAACGATGAGACAGAGGAGCGCGAGATACAGACCGCTGGCCGACAGAGTGTATGCCTGGGCGAGCCACGTCGCGCCGGCGTGTGCGTCTAGCGCGGCGCCCTGCTGGGCGATCGCTGCAGAGACGGCAGCGGAGCGCGGCAGCTGGCCGAGCGGGACCTGGAGCGCCCGCAGCGCCTCGAGCAGCGGCACATGCCGCCACGCGCCGAGCCACCACGGGATGAACACCGGTGAGCCCATCAGAGATGTGGCCGAGCAACATGAGGATCCCGCCAATGGCAACGGCACGCCGTCGCCCGATCACTCGATCCGCGAGGTACCCGCCGAAGGCTGGCAACGCGTACATGGCGCCCGAGTAGATCCCCACCAGGGAGAGGGCAGCCGCCGCGGACCACCCGAATCCACCGCGCGCCGGACGCTCGGTCAGAAACAGCGCCAGGATCGCGAGCATCCCGTAGAAGCTGAATCGTTCCCAAAACTCGACGCCGATGATGAGCCAGGCGCCCTTGGGATAGCCCAGCCAGTCACCTGCGCGCGTGTGTGGGAGCGACGCGGCTCCGAGCACGACGTCGCTGGACGCGCTCACCGAGGGCCCGCCGCCACGCAGACGCAGGACGCCATCAGCCCGAGCTGGTCAGAGAGCCACCACGCCCTCCGGTCCGTCGACAGACAATCGAAACGTCGTGCCAGCGGACCGGAAGGTCGCGATCTCTACCCCCACCACGCGCAAGGATGCGGCGAGCAGCTCAGCCTCAGGATGCCCGACCGCGAACTCGCCGAGCTGCACCGAGACGTCCCTCCCGGGTGACCGCAACGCATCCGAGGGATGCACGGAATCCAACCAATCAATAAAGAACGGGAACGAGAGCCCGAAGTCGTCCACGCGTGGCGTGAGCACCCGCCAGCGCAACTGTACCCCTTCAGGCGTCTGACGGCCGTTCGACGTGACATCCGTCTGCGTCCATCCTCTGGCCCGGCCCAGAGCGGCCAGGTCCGACAGTGGTCGAGGGCTCCGCACGGAGTAGGTCAGGACCGTGGGCTCGGTTGCACCGCGGGCGCGTCGGACCCACTCATCATCGGTGTCGCTCGGAGCATCGGTCGGAGCGAGGAGCTCGAGATACCGTCGACCATCCAGGCCCACGAGCGCGTTGTGGGTGCGACCGGTTGCGTGCACGCCGCCGTACACGGGCGTGACGCCGAGGCGCGCCGCAAGCACCTCGGTCCCCCGTTCGAGATCGCGGCATACCAGCACGACGTGATCGAGCCACTCGTTCACCACGCTCGACGTTCCCCGCCCCTCACGTCCGGCCCGCGGCTCGAGCGATCTGCGCTGCCTCGGCGATCAGCGCGGCACGGTCGATTTTGTGGGTTCCCGAGACCGGCAGCGCATCGCGCCATTCGACGAAGCGCGGATGTGCATACGCCGGCGCGTGCGCGAGTGCATGGCGCTTGATGTCCTCCACCGCCGGGCGGTCGCCACGCGGCACAATGAAGGCAACCGGGATGCATCCCTTGATCCCATCCGGTGCCGGCACGACGATTGCCTGCGCCACCTGCGGATGGCGCTCTAGAATTTTCTCGAGCTCTCCTGGATAGATGTTCTCGCCGCCGCAGACGAACATGTCGTCGGCGCGACCGACAAAGTAGAAGAAGCCACCCGCGTCGCGCCGCATCACGTCCCCGGTCAGGTACCACTCGTCCCGCATCCGGGCGGCGGTTGCCTCGGCAAGATTGAGATAGCCTTGCATGAGCGCCGGTGTCCGGAGCGCCAGCACCCCCTCGTCCTCCGACGGACCGTCGACCAGCGCGCACCCGATGTCCGGGAGCGCGACGCCAAACGAGAGCGGCGGAGTGGCCCGACCATCGGGATGAGGCCCGAAGACCGCCGGGCCCGCCTCCGTCGTGCCATAGCCATTCTCGACCTGGGCACGCGGAAAGAGGGCCTGAACCTGGCGCAGGAGGGCGTCGGTAAGGGGCGCGGAGCCAATCATGACCTCGTGCACCGAGGTCAGATCCAGGGATCGCACGAGATCGACCTCGCGCACCGCGAGAGCGAACATCGTCGGAATCCCGGAGAGTACCGTGCATCGGTCTCGCGCGATCGTCTCGAGATATCGCCGCGCCTCGAACCGCGGCTGTGAGATCACTGTCATGCGAGTCCCGATCGCGACGCTCGTGAAAAAGAGGCCGTTCATGTGATACAACGGCGCCACCACGAGCGTGCAGTCTGCCGGCACGACCGATGTGAAAGGCGTGAGATAGTGACCGATCGCCCACAGCTGGCCGTGATGTGTCAGCGGGACGCCCTTGGGATGGCCGGTCGATCCAGACGTATAGAGAATCTCCGCCAGGTCCTCTTCGCCCGGGACGAATGTCGTGAGCGAGCCGGGATCGAGGAGTGCCGCAAAGCCGCCACGCGTCTCGTCGTCAAAGCTGATGGACGACACGTCGGCGGGCACTAGAGACAACCGCGCTGCGTCGGCGAAGGCGATGCGTAGCGCGCTGTCTCGGCAGATGTCCGCGACGGTGGATCGCGGCAGCTTGTAGTTGACCGGAACGGCCACCGCCCCCATGCGCATGATGCCGAAGTACGCGGCGACGAACTCGAGTCGGTTCTCGGCGAGGATGCCAACCCGATCTCCAGGTTCGATCCCGCGGCGCAGCAGTCCGCGCGCGACCGCCGCGATGAGTGCGTCGAGCTCCAGCGCCGTCACCGAGCGTGGGCGCAGCGAGTCGCGCTGATCGATGTACGCGGGCCGGCTCCCGTAGTCCGGGAGCCGCAGGATGTCACCGAGGTTCGTGAGGGTCCGCGCGGGCATCATCATGGACTCACGGCTCCAGCAGCACCTTGCCAATGACGGCGCGCTCTTCCAGCAGCCGTTCGCCCTCGGCTGCCTCCTCGAGCGGCAACACACGATCGATCACCGGATCGAGCGCGCCCCGATTCACGAGGTCGAGCAACGCTTCGAGATCTGCCCTGAGCCACCCATCCGACCCGATCATGGTGTGCTCGTACGTCCACCAGTACCGGGCATCGACCGTCAGCTCGTACCCTGCGGTCGCTCCGCAGCACAGGATGCGCCCGCGGAGCTTCACGCATTTCTGCGTCTCGACCATCGTGTCTCCGCCGGTAAAGTTGACGGCGACGTCGACGCCCCCGGTCCCCGTGACGCGTGGCTTGCCGTAGAGCGTCTTGACCGCATCGAGCATCGGCCGTTCGGCATAGTTCCACACATGATCGGCGCCAAGAGCCGAGAGTCGCTCCAGCTTGTCCGAGGTGCTGGCGAACGCCAGCACCTCGGCGCCGATCATCTTCGCCAACTGGACACATGCGACCCCGACGCCACCGCTGGCGCCGAGCACCATCACGCGTTCGCCGCGGCTGACTCCACCGCGGATCAGCATCATGCGGTACGCCGTGCCATATGCCAGTGGCAACGACGCCGCGCGCTCGAAGCTCACCCCATCGGGAATCGCCAGCAGCATCGATTGATCCACGGCGACGTACTCCGCCCGCCCACCCGGGAGTGTCTCGCCCAGCATGCCCACGCGGTCGCCCGTGCGCAGCACGGGATCGATAAGTACGCGCCGCCCCAGCCAGTCCGAGTCGCTCTTCGGGCCCAGGTCTTCCACAGTTCCTGCAATGTCCGACCCGGCAATCACAGGCAGCGCAGTCCGCACGCCGGGCATCCCGCGACGCGTGAAGATATCGTGGAAGTTGACCGCGGTGACAGCGACGCGGACGAGCACCTCGCCGTCGGCCAGCCGGGGCATCGGTACCGTCTCATCCAACCGCAACATCTCTCGGCCGCCGTGGCCGACCGTCAGCATTGCTCGCATCGCGTTCGCTCGTGAGCGTCCGTCAGCCGGGCTGGGTCCCATAGCAGCCACGTCCGAGCGCGACCAACTTGCCCGCCGAGTCGGTGACATCGACGTCGACCACGCCGACCGTCCGACCGGCGCGTCGCACCTGAGCGCGCGCAATGAGATCGCTGTTGCTGACCGGCCGCAAGTAATCCACGCGAAAATTGATCGTGGGCACCCCGTGTCCCAACGCGGCGATGAGGGCGAAGTCACCTGCAATGTCGATCAGGCTCGCGATCACGCCGCCGTGGTATTGGCCAGTCCCGGTGGCGCGCTCGACGGCGGCCGTGTATTGAAGTCGGAGGACGACCGCTTGGGCCGGCGCGTCCACTGCCTCGAGCGAAAGCTCGAACAGTCGCTGGAAGGGGCTCTCCCGGAGCATCTCGTCGAGTTGCGCACGCGATACGACGAGAGAGGTGGAGGCGGGGGTGGGGGTGGGGGTGGTTGGCATGGCCGTTCGCGGTAAAGAGCTGGCGAGTCAGCGCGACGGAAGAACTACGGTGGCGGTGGTTCCGCGGCCGACCGCGCTGTCGAGTCGGAGGTCGCCGTCCATTGCGCGGGCGAGGTCGCGCGCAATCGCCAGGCCGAGACCGACTCCAGGGTAGCGACGCCGGTTGCCCTGGTCGAGCTGCACGAACGGTTCCAGGACGTGCTGAAGCTGATTGGGTGGAATCCCGATGCCGGTGTCCTGCACCCAGACTTCTATGCGTGCGCCCGGGGCGTCTCCGTTTCCGTCGTCCGGATGCACCCGGGCTCCCACGGTGATCACTCCGCCAGTCTCCGTAAACTTCACCGCGTTCGTTGTCAGGTTGACGAGGATTTGGTGGAGGCGGCCACGGTCAGCGCGGACGGTCAGCGATCCATCGAATGCGGCCCAGTCGAACCTGAGGCCGCGTTGTGACACTTGCGGCTCGACGCTCGCCTGGACCGCAGCCAGGGCGTCGTGCACCGACACCTCCTCGAGCTCGAGCGTGAGCTGTCCGGCTTCGATCCGGGCGAAATGCAGGATCTGGTCGATCAACCGCAGCAGGTGTTCCCCGTTCCGCTGAATGCGCGAGACGTAATCGCGCTGCGCTTCGGTGAGCGGTCCTTTTGCCTCGAGTGTGAGGAGATCGGCGTAGCCACCGATGGCCGTCAGCGGCGTGCGGAGCTCGTGACTCATGACAGCCAGGAATTGTGATTTGGCCTGGTTGGCTTCGACTGCCGCGGCGTGAAGTGTCTTCTGTTCCGCGACTGATCCCTCGAGCGCCCGCACCGCGGCTCGGCGCTCCGACACGGACGCGCCCAGCACGAGAAACGTCGCCGCCGCCACCCCCACGAACACCTGCAGCGAGAGCAAGCTTGTGTAGAGCGCCGGTCGGACGAATGGCCCGTGGCCAAGCACCGTCCCCCACACGGCGACGAGTGATATGAAGAATGTGGTCGTGACACCACCCGGCTGTCCGAAGCGGAGCGTCGCCCAGATCAGGATCGGGAACAAGAGGTAGGCTTCGCCGAACGGCAGTGTGGCTCCTTGGGGCCCGCCGAACACGAACAGACTTGCAGCAACCGCGCACACGGCCAGCGCCGTCGCTTCGCTCAGGCGCGCGGAGCGCGCGAGCGCATGCCGCGACGTCCACCACACCAGGAGTAGCGGTGCGACCAGCAGATCGCCGATCAGGTCGCCGAGCCACCAGGCACGCCACGTCTCGCCGACCGCCGCCGGCGGCACGATACCGCCTAGCCGGAGGCTGACCACACCGATGGTAGCACTGAAGGTCGTGCTGAGAAGCGCGGCGAACCCGATCAGTGCAAGGACATCTGCGACGCGATCGAGGGATCGGTCAAATCGTGGAAATGACCGAAGGGCATAGGTGCCCACGAGCGCCTCAATGGTGTTGCCACTACCGATGGCAAGCGCGACAGGCCACGGAGCGCCCGTCAGAACGTTGGCTACAACCGCACCGACCCAGACGCCGGGCCACAGGCGGCTCCCGAACGTCAGGAGTGATGCGAGCGCAATGCCGCTTGGCGCCCACACGAGGGTCGCGAATCCCGACACGGCATTGATCTTGAGTCCGGCGCGGGCGGCGGCGACATAACACGCCGCCAGGATGACTAGTCCAACGAGATATGTGACCCGGCGCCGGTCGACACGCGTGGCTGCGTGCGGAAGCATCTAACAACGATACTCCCCCCGGCGCCCTGCGCTAGCTCGCTGGGTAACGCTGCGACCTGTGGGCATTGCCAGTAGGGGCGACGAGTAGCGCCGGCCGTGATTGCGTGTACGTTTGCTTCCGTCCTCCACCCACTCCGGCCAATATGCGCCCGCTCTCCTACCTCTCCGCGCTAGCTGCTCTCGTCATCATCGCGCCCCTCGCCTGTCACAGCGGACAGTCCGATCAGGACGCGCAGAAGACTGCGAGCGGCGTGTCGACACCTGCGCCATGGCAGGACCCGTCTTCGCACACCATTCGGTTTGTCACCGTGCCGGACGGCACACGCATTGAGGTGGTGGACTGGGGCGGCCAGGGCGAACCGCTCGTGTTCATCGCCGGGCTCGAAGATGCCGCGCACATGTTCGACGACTTCGCGCCGCGGTTTACCAATGCGTTCCACGTGATCGGCCTCACGCGCCGCGGTTGGGGGGCATCCAGTCACCCGGACACGGGCTACAGCATCGCCACCCTCTCGACCGATGTCCATGCGGTCCTCGACAGTCTCGGCCTGGCTCGAGTCGATCTCGCCGGGCACTCGATCGCGGGCCAGGAACTCACCTGGGTCGCCACGCACTATCCGAAGCAAGTGGACAAGCTCGTCTACCTCGACGCCGGATTCGACTACGCGGCGCACCACATCGCGAGCGGATTCCCCAACCCACCCGCACCGACGGCGGCTGATTCAGCTTCGGTCGCCGCGGGACTGGCGTACGCCCGTCGGGTCAGCGGTGTACCGTACCCCGAAGCGGCCTTTCGGGCTACCGAGCGGTTTGATTCGGCGGGTCGCGACCTCGGGCCCGCGTCGCCGCCAACCTTCGCGGCAAAGGTCGTTCAGGCGGCCGAAAGCACGCCTCCGGCGCTCGGCCAAGTGCATCAACCGGTGCTCGCGATCTACGACCGCGATACCAGTTCGGCCTCGATATTCCCCTGGATGTCGCCATCCGACACGCTCGCCGTGCGATGGCTTCATACGTTGCAGGATTGGCGAAAGGCACAGGAGCGCGAGTTCCACGCACGCGTGCCGCAGGCCACCATCGTCGAGCTGCGTGGCGCAGGGCACTATGTGTTCTTGACGCAACCCGACACGGTCGAACACATGATGCGGCGGTTCCTCACGGCGACGAAGCCATAACGCCGCGGAGTCCATTCGCTTCCTTTCGAGACCCTAGACGCTCGTCCGAACGATGGCCTGCCGGTCGTCGACTTCAATCTCGACACGGCGCGCCGTGGTGCATGCGCGGTACGCTTCCGGGTCGACGGTCGCAACCGGAGTCGCGATCCCGTACAGCTCGAAGGCGACCAGGGCACCGATCGCAATGATGGGGTCCGGGCAGGCAAGGAGGATGGCAGCCGGGCCGACACGATGGCGGATGACTTCGGCGAGCACGCTCGAGCTGGAGCTCGAGCCCCGGCCGGTCGGGAGCACGAGGATACTGTCGACGAGGTGTGCGCCCGCCTGCGGGTGATGCACGTCGATGATGATGCCCGTGGATGCATCCACTCCCCCCCAAAAGCTCAGCGGGTCGTCCAGGACGAGCGGGGTTCCCGCAGCACGTCCCGCAACCAAGGGCGTCCCCTCAAATCGCATCATCGACCGATCCCCAGAGCAATGTGTCGCGCCACACCTCGCCGCGGACGGCTGATTCGACGCATTCCCGCAGGCTCCCGAATACGACGCGCCGGCCGAGGTTCGTGGGGGCATACCAGGCCCACTTGGCGGAGTTGGTCATCACCGCGTCGGATCGAGGCGAGAGAATCGGCGTAATGTAGGTGCACGTGTCTGTCACGACGCGCACGCCGGCGCGCACGAGCTCATCGAGCCAGCCACATGCCGTGATGTCCGCGAGAACGCCCCTCCCCGTCGAGACGAAGAATTCGATGCGCCCGGAGACTGCGCGGCCGTCGAGTAGCCGACGGAGCTCCTCGAATTCGGACACCGAGAAGTGCGGCGTCCCGACGCTGACGGCGCCGAGCGGCTCATCGCGCGCAGACGTCAACTCGCGGACGGCTGCCGCCAGCTCGACCGGGCCGATCTCGATGACCGTGCGCGGTCAATGTCCTCCACACGCCGCCTCGAGGGTCGATGCCTCCGGCGTGATTCCTACGCAGTGGAACATGGCAACGGCACCGGAGGCCGCCGCCGCGGCACCCAGTGCCTTCAGCTGGTCTTCAGTCGCCCGAGTGATGCCATCGATGACGGCCACGTCGGCACTGGCGCGACGGCCGACGAGGTGCCCAAGTGCTGCGAACATGATGTCGCTTGCGGCGAGTTGCTCGGAGAGGCCACGCACGCGCACGTGCAGCGTGGCATGGCGCCCTTCGTCGCGGTGCAATCCGGCGTCGGGCACACGCCCCACGAGCGCCGCTGCAATGTCCGTAAAGTCGCCGTAGCGCTCCGTGCGGGCACCGAGCACCGAGTTCGCGAAGACGATGGCATTTGACTCCGCCCAGGCAATGTGCTCGCCGGAGGCGGGGCGGTGGGTCAACTGATAGGGTGCACAGGTCCAGGTCGGTCGGCACCCGAGCGACGTGTACAGCGTCATGAGATCGCGAGCCGCGCGGGCGATCGCGGGATCGCCACGGAACAGTGTCGGGTGTAGCAGGTCGATCGCACCCACGTTGAGGGTCGTGGGCACGCGGACCTGACCGCCCCCGTGCACGAGTCTTGTAGCAAAATCGATGCTGACGGGGCCGTGGTAGAGACATCCGTCGACGTGGGCACCGGTCACGGGGATCAGACGATCGGCGCCGCGGATCTCCCCAAGGCGCACCATCAGTCGGAGCGCCAGCTGAGTCGCAGGGCCCGCCTCACCGGCGAGCATCGCGCGTTCGTCGGACGTGAGATGCAACGGACAGCTAGTAACCGGCTTCCGTCGTTCGCGCCGCAATCGGCGCTGCTGGAGTCTCATTAGGCACTCAGCTAATCTATGCCGCCGATCATGCCGCCCAAGGCTGGCCGACCGCCGGTTTCCCGATCGCGAGCTGCGCCCTGGCGCCGGCAGCATCGATCAACCAATCCCGCTAATGACCCCGCGGGCCCTGGAGACGTCAGTGATAGCGAGACATGCGCCTCCTGTTACGCGGATCCAGGGCTGTGCCCCCGATGCGATGCGGCCGACCGCTCTTTGCCCTCGTGCTATCCCTGCAGGCGTGCGGGATTTTCGCTGGGCCAAAGGTCATCGTCCAGGAGCTCCGCATCCCCGCACCCGGCGCGGGTGACCGGGGACTGGAGGCACTCGAAGTACGACCGGCCCGACCCGGGCGGCACCCGCTCGTGATCATCAATCACGGCAACCCGCGCTCGCCAGCCGCGCGGCAGACAATGAGAGCCGCATCGCTGTATCCACAGGCTCGGGAGTTCGCCCGACGTGGCTGGACGGCTGTGATTCTTATGCGTCGCGGCTTCGGGACGTCGGGCGGCGCGTTCGCGGAGAACAACCAGGGATGTACTCAGAACCCCCGATATTATCGCGCAAGTGAAGCAGCGGTCAGCGACATCCGGGCCGCCATCGAGTACATGTCGACGCGCCCGGAAGTCAATGGCACCCGCATTCTCTCCGTTGGACATTCGGTCGGCGGACTCGCCACTGTCGCCCTTACGGCCGACCCGCCGCCCGGGCTAGCGGCTGGCATCAGCTTCGCCGGGGGCGCTGGTTCTCCCGGGCGGGAGCGCGTCTGCAATGAGGGGGAGCTCGTCGCGACGTTCCAGGCGTTCGGCGAGCGGTCGCGGGTCCCGATGCTATGGATCTACGCGAAGAACGACCACTTCTTCTCTCACGATGCCGCAACGGATTTCTATGATGCCTTCACGACGGGAGGGGGATCGGCGCAGTTCGTCAGCGTCGGGCCGTTCGGAGCCGAGGGCCACTATCTCTTCTCCACCCCCGCTGGCATCCGGATCTGGACTCCGATCGTCGACGGGTTCCTCGAGGCCCACGACCTCACGCCCGTCCCCTCCTGCGCGATCTGCTGGAGGTAGTGTCGTACACTACCATCCTGTGTCTCAGTGCCGGGTGGATCCAAGAAAAACCTGCGAAACGCTGACAACGCCTAACCCAGATCCTTTGGCCGTAGGCGAGAGATCTCGAGACCGCGATCCCACAAACCGCGAAGTTTCGTCGCCTTTGTCAAGACAAGGTGAGTGACAATCGCCGCGACGCCCAGGACTGGGAAGAACAGCGGATTGGTGGTGATCGCGTGCAACTGCCACGGTGACGTGGGGACCAGGCCGTTGCCCGGGTTGAGGCACGCCGTGGCGGTCAGGGTCGAGACCAGACAGAGTCGCGCCACGTGCCGCCCGTAGCGGTACAGACGTACTCGGGCAGCTACTCGGTGGTCGAACCGACTCAGTATCCAGAACATGATCACACCGGCCACCATCACGACTGGTAGCCGATCGGAAGAGTCGAGATTGGGCGCCGCTCGCCGCAGAATCGCATCAGTCGCGACACTGGTGATGCCAGCTCCGCCGGCGGCGACGGGGTAGAGCGTCCCAAAGATCGGGACCGAAAACACGAAGACGACGAACGCGGCCACCATCAGGAGCCCGATATTGAGTACTCGCGGGTCAGGAGGAGCCGTATACTGGAAGGGCGCGTCGGCGGGGGCGGGCGCGGTCGTCCCCCCCTGCCGGGCGAGCTCCCGCTCGTTCCACTGGCGAGTACCCTTGCCCGCCGCCCACTGGTCGAGAGCGTTGCCCCCGGCTGGAGGCGCCTGGCCCCAGGCGCCTTTGTTGAAGTTCTCGTTGGGATCCGACATGTCGCGTGCCCTCGGTTGGTCGATCGATCTACCTACCAGTGCGCGCGACGGACATCAGAACCGTCACGAATCCGTTCCAGCACGCAGCACAGGGCGGCGGAAGTCGAACTGACACACGAAAGCGAAGTGCGTCGCTGAAACCGCGCCGAGGAGGGGCTTGTTTGTTGCTGGCGCCTTGAGAGATAATCCCGCAATTGGATGGTATGGAGACCGCAATGGAGTCACGCAGCAGGCCCCTGACTGGTGCGGCAACACGCTAAGCCACGAGACGACTGGGTCATGAAGACCGCTCAAAGTGGGATTTTTGCGCTCGGCACGCCGTCACACGCGTATCTCGAGTTCGACGCCATCGGTGAGAGAGGGCCGGGGCTCGTCCGGACCGTCGCGGGGTTGCGCCAACCAAGGACGACCACGAGTGGGGTGAACCTGGTGGTTGGGTTTCGGCCCGAGCTGTGGCGCGCCGCGGTCCCGGACGATGCCCCCATGGACATGCGGGGCTTCAACGAGGACGTCAGAGGCGTTGACGGCTTCGTCATGCCCTCCACGCAGCACGACGTTGTGCTTTGGCTATCGGGCAGCTCGTACGATGTCGTATTCGACGCTGCACACGAAGCGATTGCCCAACTAACGCCAGCGGCTCGGTTGATGGATGAGACGTCGAGCTGGCAATATCAGCGTGACCGCGACCTGACCGGTTTCATCGATGGCACGGAGAATCCCACGCTGCTCGAGGCGTCCGACGTTGTGCTGGTCCCGCCAGGCAGGCCGGGAGGCGGCGGGACGATCTTCTTACTGCAGAAGTGGGAGCACGATAAGGCGGCGTGGGAGTCCCTCGGCACCGCGGTGCAAGAGCGGGTGATCGGGCGCACGAAGCTGGACAGCATCGAGCTGGATCACAAGCCGTCTGACTCGCACGTGGCCCGCACCGATCAGGACACCTTCGGCAAGATCTTTCGCAGGAACCTGCCGTTCGGGACGGTCAGCAACCACGGGACGATGTTTGTTGGATTCAGTGCCGACCAACGACACCTGGCGAGGATGCTCGACAGCATGGCCGGGCTGGCAAATGGCGTGCGCGATGCGCTCACCCGATACACCCGCCCGCTGAGCGGGGCCTATTACTTCATTCCGTCGGCCGAAAGCCTCGCGACAATGGGTGGCGTTGCATAACGGCGGGCGCCGAACCGGCGCATGCTCGCACAACTCCGAGATACTACACGAGTACACGAACGCGCCATACGTCGACGATTACATCGCGGATCGGCGCCGGATTTCCAACCCCCTCCGACTTCTCACCCCTTGTCGCTGCCGGTGATGAATGCGGCCGCCCGGTCGTGCAGCTGCTTCAGGCTCTCGTCCCGCACGTACACCATATGTCCCGACTCGTACCAGTCGTACTGGATGTTCTTCGCCAGGGACTGCGGAATGGGCAGATGCTTGTCTTCGTACTGTGCCGTGAAGAACGGCGTCGCCAGGTCGAAGTAGCCGCCGTTCACCATCACCTTCAGGCGGGGATTCATCTTCATTGCCCGCGCGAGGTCACCCGAGACATTCGCGCCGGACTCGCTGTTCGCCTCTCTCCACTGCCAGCGCGCGCCGTTGAATGGTGCCGACGGCAGATACGTCTGTCCCTCGCCATACTTCAGGACTTTGCGTACATAGTCGTTGAAGAGGGAAAGGTACGCCGACCCGATCGCCGCGCTTTGCGGATCGTATTGCCCCGTTTCGCTCAGTGGGTCGAGATCGGGCCCGGAGAAGCGGGTGTCGAGCCGCCCGGTTGTCACGTCGGCGCTGTCTTGGAGCATCTTTCGAAACTCACCGCCGTCGACTCGGAGGCCCGCCTTGACCCAGTAGGCGGCGGGCAGACCGGTATACTGGTGCAGCTTGTCGGCGACCTGTTGCGCCTCCTGGGCGCTTACATCGGTTCCCTCGGCCAGCGCGTGCGCGTACGGCCCAATGGCGAACTGCTCCACTTCGCTCAGGAACGGTTCGAGCGCAGCGGGGGGCTGCGGCAGCTTCTTGTGATACCAGGCCGTAGCGGCGAACGTGGGGAGCCCGAGCTCGCAGGCCAGATCCGAGATGGGATTGTCGGGCGGGAAGTCGATATCGTCGGTGAAGTTGAAGATCTGTGAAAGCAGCATGACGCCGTTCAGATCGATGCTGCGGCGTTGCAGGTCGGCGGCCAGCACCGCAGAACGGGTGGTGCCGTAGCTCTCACCGAAGAGGTATTTGGGTGAGTTCCAACGGCCATACTTGGAGAGAAACCGCGCGATGAACCGGGTATAGGCACTCGCGTCTTGATCCAGGCCCCAGAACGCCTTCCCGGGGTCTTTGCCGAGCAGACGCCCGAAGCCTGTGCCTGGCATGTCGATGAAGACCAGGTCGCTGACGTCGAGCAGTGTGTTGGGATTGTCGATCAGAGTGTAGGGAGCCGCAGGCAAGTGCGTGTCGCTGCCCGTGACCACATGCTTCGGACCCAGCGACCCCATGTGCAGCCACACCGTAGCGCTGCCCGGACCACCGTTATAGAGAAATGTGATGGGGCGCTCCTCCGGCTTTGCGCCCGTCTTGAGGTACGCCACATAAAACATCCGCGCTGTGGGCGGCGCGTCCTTCGGCTCCTTCGGCGCATTGAGCGCGAGCTCGCTGCCGGGTTGCGGGTTCCCGTCGGGACCCAACTGGGCGTCATCAATATCGGTCGCGCCCACCGTAATCGTGCCGGCAATCGCGGTATAGGCAATGTGCTGGCCGCCGGCATTGATCATGCCGTGTGTGGTCGCGTCCGCCGGCGGCGGGGGCGGCTCCATTGGCCTCTCGTTCCGAGCTACAAACTTGCGGGCGTTCGTATCGCTGTGCGCCATTGTGTCTTCCTGCGCACTGGCGCCCACCTGCACAAGAAACAGGGCTGCCGCAAACAGGCCGATGCCCAGCCGGTAGCTCGAGGTCATTCGAGAATCTCCAGGAGAGAATTGCGCGACAAAAGTGTGGACGGTGAGGCTGTGCCGACGTGCAATTTATCACAACGGGCTGTCTCGTCCGGCATTTGAAATTAGTTGGATGTCAATTGACATGCCCGCTCGGAACCCTCGGCGTTCTCATGCCAACGAGCTCGCCAAATCCGGGATCGGCCTCAACAAGACCGACAGGTCGTGAGGGCTTGTCGCCCGCTTACCACCCGTCCCCGCCATGGTTCTCAATGACGAGTGAGATCATGAACGAGACCCACACGCATGAGCAGTCACGTCACCGATACACTTCCCGGAGTCTCGCCTTCCAGAATTTGCCAGCCGACGTGCGAGGAATTGCTTCGAGAAACTCGAAGCGGTCGGGTAGCTGCCAGCGCGCGTAATGCGGCGCGAGGTGCGCGCGGAGCTCGTCCGCCGACGCGCAGGCTCCAGGCTTGAGGACGACGCATGCAAGCGGTCGTTCGACCCACTTCGGGTCCGATACCGCGATCACTGCGGCTTCCAGTACAGCAGCGTGCGACATGAGATGTCCTTCCATGTCGCTCGAGCTGATCCACTCGCCGCCGGACTTGATCAGATCCTTCGTCCGGTCAGCAATTCGAATGAAGGCATGCCGGTCGATCGCCGCAACGTCGCCCGTGCGTAGGAAGCCATCTGCGGTGAACCTGTCGGCGTCCCTCGGCGATTCGTGGTATTTGCCGGCAACGAACGGACCGTGCACCTGTAGCTCGCCCAAGCACACGCCGTCCCAGGGCTGCTCGCGTCCATCCTCGCCGATGAGCCGCGGTTCCACGAGAGGCAGCGGAATGCCGCCCATCACTGCCCGCCGGAATCGCTCGTCCTCATCCATGTCTGCGAGCTCTGCCTTTTTGCCCGAGAGGCTCCCTACCGGACTGATCTCGGTCATCCCCCACCCGACCAGGACACTCGCTCCGTGCTCAGCGAACCCGCGGGCCACGGCCTCCGGCAGCGCCGCCCCGCCGACGACCATGCGGATGCCGGGGGGAAGCCGGCGGCGCCGATCGCTATTGAGCAGCTGCAATATCCCAAGCCAAATCGTCGGAACGCCGGATGCCAACGTCACCTTCGCCGCCTGAAATAGGTCGATCAAGTCGCCAGGTCCCAGGTGTGGGCCCGGCATGGCGAGGCCCGCGCCTACCATAGCGCAGCAATAGGGCTGCCCCCAGGCATTCGCATGAAACATGGGTACCACGGGGCACACCATGTCGCTCGCATCCGCGGCGAGGGACGCCGTCGCGCTGACGGCCAGGCAGTGCAGCACCGTCGACCGATGTGAGTACACCACGCCCTTGGGTCGACCTGTGGTGCCGGAGGTGTAGCACATCGAGACCGGATCGTCTTCTTCGTGGGGATATAGGCAAAACCGGGAGGCGCTTGCTCGAGAAAGTCCTCGTAGCTGAGGTCGGGCGCCTTAACCGGCGCCCCAGTCAACGGCACGACCAACACCCGCTCGAAACTCGTTCCGCCGCGGATTCGCTCGAACAACGGCAACAAGACATCATCGACGACCAGAAAACGATCGCGTGCGTGGTTGACGATCCAGGCGATTTCCTCCGGCACGAGACGCAGGTTGAGGGTATGCAGCACACCACCGGCTGCCGGCACACCGAAGTAGCACTCCAGGTGGGCATAGTGGTTCCAGCACAACGTCGCGACTCGGTCTCCCTTGCGGAGTCCTGCGTCGAGGAGGGCGGCCCCCAATCGGCGGGATCGCGTGTACACATCGCCCCAACTGTGTCGCGCGTAGCTCTTGTCCGGCATCCGCGAGACGACTTCCGCTTGGGGAAATAGCCGCCCGGCCCGCTCGAGCAGGTGGTTGACGGACAACGGCACGTGCTGCATGGTCGAGCGAATCATTGGGGTCACCGCGTGCTAAACTAGGGAAAAATGGGACCGCCTGCCACGGCGCCCGGCGGTCCTTTCGCTTCGCCACCTCCTGAGCCCGAGCCATGATACACACGTCCGCTGTCTTCCCTCTTCTTTCGCTCCTCGTGGGCCCACCGTCTGTCACTCCTTCTGTGCCCCTCACACCACTTCGGCTTCGTCTGCCGTCGCGCCGTAACGAGACAATTGCTTTGCTGGCTGCGGCTCTCGTGACTCTTGGCGCCGCCCCCGCAGCGGCGCGAGCGCAGGCCAACACATTAGATTCCGCTCCGAAGGCGCCGCCGATCGTGCTGCACGCGGCGCGGCTCTTCGAAGCGGCCTCGGGCCAGATCGTGAGCCCGGGCGAGGTGCTGGTGGAGGGCGACCGCATCCGGGCCGCCGGCACGTCGGTGCCGCATCCGGCCGGGGCGAAGGTGATCGACCTGGGCGACCGGACGCTCATGCCGGGATTGATCGACGCGCATGTGCACCTGTTCCTGCACCCGGCGCCCCCCTCGGAGGGTATGCAGACCGTCGAGGAATCGGTGCCACAGCGGACGATCGAGGCAGCGTTGGCGGCGAGGGCGGACTTGATGGCGGGTTTTACCTCCGAGCGCGATATGGGCACGGAGGGCGCCGGGCCGGCGGATGCGGCGGTGCGCCACGCCATCGAGACCGGGTTGATTCCGGGGCCGCGGCTGCGGATCAGCGGCATGGCGATCTCCATCCTGGGCGGCCATGAGGATGCGATTGGCTTCAACCCGGCGCAGCACGTACTGGGCAACGCCGACTATGCCAACGATACTCAGCAGCTCATCGAGACGATCCGCGAGCAGCACAAGGAAGGGTCGAACTTCGTGAAGATCTACGAGACGGGGAACGACGAGATGGTGCCCGACGGGTCCGCACCGTGCTTGGGCAACCCGATCTGCGCGCAACTCGGGCTCGGCAACCAGGCGGGCGATCCGCAGTTCTGGGACTTCCACACACCGTACCAGTACACCGAGGCGGAGCTGGCGTCGGCCGTGGGCGAGGCGGCTCGGTTGGGCATTAACGTGGGCGTGCACTGCCAGGGCGAGCCCGCCGCGCGGTTCGCCGTGGAGGCGGGCGTGGCGGCCATCGATCACGCGACTCAGTTGAGCGACGGAACCATGGAACTGATGAAGGAAAAGCATATCCCGGCGGTGCCGACGTTCACCATCTTCCTGTACTTCGCGGACCACGCACCGAATGCGGCTGCGGTGGCGCGCGAGCACGTCATGCTGGACTACAAGATCCACGAGTTCAAACGGCAGGTGGCGGCCGGCGTTCCGATGGGCGTGGGGTCGGATGTGGGGCCGTTCCCGCACGGGACCCAGGCGGCCGAACTGGAGCTCATGGTGAAGTACGGGATGACGCCGCTCGCCGTGCTACAGGCGGACTATCTGAACGATCCAGCCATTCTGGCGTGGCAGAACGAAGTGGGACAACTGAAGCCGGGATATTTTGCGGACGTAATTGCGGTGCCCGGGAATCCGCTGCAGGACATTACGGCAGTTGAGCACGTGCAGTTCGTGATGAAGGGCGGCGTAGTGTACAAGGGAGAGGGAACACGCAACGGGGATTAGTGCTCTGCTGGCGTGCCGTTTTGCCGGGCGTGACTCAACGAGTCTGCCAGGATGCGCTGCGGCATGGGTCCGCTCGCCACACAACTCGAATCAGGTTTCCGGGCTACGGGTGGAGAATCCCTCAACTCGCAGCCACCTTGCTGCTCGAGGGCTCGGGTCCGCGAGCCGAAGCGCAATGTGATTGTCCGGGTCCTCTCCCCTTCAATGCAGGAGTCTACGTGCCGCTTCTTGGCCTCAGTCGTGTCGCTGCTTCGAGTGCCGTGCTCGCGGGTGTAATGTCGGTCGGCGCGCGAAGCGGTGTCGCGCCCAACGCTTGTAAGTTCGTCTCGGTGGCCGAGGTGACGGCCCTCGTTGGCACCGCAGTCGGCGGCGGGCAGATCTCGGTGGTCGATAATCCCAAGTCACTCACGTCATCGTGTACGTACACGGCGGCCGGTAGGGCTGCAGTCCTCGTGCTCGTTGGGGACTATCCGTCGCCCACGGCTGCGAAGCAGGAGCTCACGAGCGAGCTGGAAAATTCGAAAGACAACGCCGTGGAGACCGGTATCGGCGACGGCGCCTTTTGGACGTCGGTTGGCGCCCTGTCGATCACCGCCGTCAAAGGCCAGCGATTGGCCACGATTGCCGTCCTCGGGGGCACGCCGGCGCTGCACGATCGCCTCCACTCGCTCATGGCGAAGGCGCTCTCGCGCTAGGGGCCGATCTTCTGCCAGGGAAACTTCCCGGACAGCCACAGGTGCATCAGGCCGACGGCAGCCAACGCAATGACGACGTTTCCCGTGCTCCAGTCGAGTCGTGGCGGGGTTTGCAAGGCCACTCCTGGCACGGGTCTGATGTGCTCGTACAGCGTCAGCGCGAACAAGGCCCACAGAAACACGAGACCCAGGCGAATGAGGTGTCGGCCAGACTGGTCTTGGGCCCGACGCGCCAGACCCGCATCGGCTCGTGTCGTGAGCCACGCGCTGACCAGTAACACACCCCCACCTACCAGCAACCTGGTCGAGGGTGTCATGCCTCGTAGGGCCTGGGGAGGAACGAACCTGGCTGGGAGACCGGCGCGCCCCAGCCAGGTAGCGCCCCCTGGCTCGCGTTGTAATCTCGGAGCTGCTGGCCAGTGACCCAGCCGGTCTGCCAACTGCCAGCGTCGCCGCCCGTTGGCATCGGATTGCCCGACCGTCCTGCATCCTAGCTTATTCGGGTCCGACACTGATCCCTCCCGAGGCAATCGAACGCGGGGTCGCGGCGTCACGTCTGATGTTGCGCCGGTTCCTTCAGCTATGCGTGAATGGGAGACGGCGGGTGTCATCGCGCTACGACTTCCGCGCGTAGAGTGCTCGCTGGAAGTCGTCGATCGGTCACTCGGGCACTGTGGAGAAAGCGCGTGCACCACGTACCCCTGGGCGGCGACTGCGTCGGGGGCTGCCGTCTCTAGCGGGTTGCGATCCAGTACCGGCGCTTCGGTTTATCGAGGTCGAGACCGCGAACGACGTCCTCAAGAACCCCGCCGTTCCTCTCAATGGTGCGGATCGACGCAACGTTGTCGTCATCGGCAGTGTCACGGGACCCGATCGATGCCAAGGTCGTCGTAGGCAATCTGAAGTGATAGCTTCAAAATCTCGGTGGCATAGCCGCGCCGACGGAACTCCGGCACAACGACATATCCAATGTGCCCACCCTGACGCTCAGAAGTCGTTGAGCGAATGACGAATCGAGGTCCGTCCCACAATTCTCGTCGCGACAAATGCAAACAAAAACGTTGAAGGAACATGCCGCGGCGAAGGGAGATTTCTTCCTTGCTCCTGATCCGCGAGCATTTCGAGATAATCGGAAAAAGGCATGCCGTCTTTGTAGTAATGAAGGAAGGACGGAAACCCTGGCGACGTAGCGCGGTGAGCACAGAGGAATTCGGCCTCCTCGTTTGCGTTCGCGTTGGCGAAGTTACAAGTCTGACGAGTCCATAGTGCGATTCTCAGGCAGCAGTGATGGAGCGAGGAGCGGACATCCGTGACGCGGCGGTCGCGGCCGAGCAATAGGTCAACACGTGGGTCAACTCACCGTCTTACCCAACTAGCGGTACCAGCACATGGCCTGAAGGCTAGAGGAGGGAGCAGGTATCAGCGTCGCCACAGGCCACACCTCGATGCTGCCATTGGCGGCGTTGTGCAGCACGTCGCCGATGAAATTGAGGGTGACGATCGGGTGGTGCGGCAACTCCGAGTAGTACACATCCTCCCTGTGGGCCACGCGGTGTAGCAGCTGCTCGAGCGCCCAGAATCCGATGAACCCGGCCATGACGCCGACGATCAGGGTGGCGCGGCCTGCGTGGCGGGCGATCGCCTCCGGGATCAACTCGCACAGCGCACCTCCGACGACCGCGCCCGACGCGAGGCTGGCCAGAAAGGGCACCCAGCTCCGCACACGCGCCTCGTCTGCTACGAGGGCCAGCAGGCCAAGAAGCGAGAGCGCGCTCACTCCCGCGACGGCCAGGCCAGTGCTCACAGCCGCTGACACGGCTCCGATGGCTGCGCCGTCGCGTCGGCGTGGACGAAGGGGCTCACCGTAGGACGGTTCACCAATGAGAGGCATGAGGCAACGCCTTCCCAATGAGCGGTCTGCCTCGGCCGGCGAACGGACGTCACATCTCGACCGATTGGGCGCGGCTGTTCGTCGCCCATCGGCATCATCTTGGTCACCTCGCGCGCGTTCACTCAATGACTCGCCTGTATTTCTCGGCACCGCGTTACAACGAATTCGCTACGCCCCGCTTGCGCGCTGAATTAGTGTTAGCTAAATACGTACTTAGTCGATAACCAATCTAGGATTCGTCCCGGGCTAAGCCATGAGTTCGCTCTGTCTGCGTGCAGGCCCCTTCCTGTTGGCCGCCAGCACATGGGCGGTGCACGCCTCCGCGCAGGGCGCGCCCGCACGTGTGTTGAGCGCCGATACGGCGCGATGGGCCATCGAAGGACGGGTCCAGGACAGTGCATCCAACGCCCCGCTGCCCGGCGCAACGGTGGTCGTGAGCAAAGACCACCAGCTCGTGCGCCAGGCGCGCGCGGATTCAGCCGGCTCCTACCATCTCCGCCTCTCCGGGCCAGGTGCGTACGTCATGAGCGTGCGCCGCCTGGGCTATGCGGAACAGGCGCGGACCGTCACGCTCGACACGCCGGCGCATGTCGGACGCGTCGACTTCCGTCTGTCCACCGTGGCCTCTCGGCTCGAGACCGTGATCATCGCGCCGGGCGCACCCGTCGCGATCGAGGGGCAGACCGGCAATCAGGCCTTTGATCAGCAGGACTATCACGGCTCACCGACCCAGACGACCTCGCAGATCGTCCAGCAGGCCATCGCCGGCGCCGCACGTGCTCCCACGGGCGAGGTACACATCCGCGGCCAACACGCTGAGTACACCTACTACATCGATGGCGTCCCCGTGCCCCAGGGCATCGGCGGCTCGCTGAACGAGCTCTTCGACCCGGCGATCGTCGATCGTATCGGCTTCCAGACCGGCGGCTGGGATGCGGAGTATGGCAATCAGAACATCGCGATCATCAACGTCCAGACCAAGATTCCCGACGGCGGCTTCCACGGAGAAGCGTCGGCCTACGCCGGCTCGTTCGCCAGCGACGGGGCAAACGTGCTCGCTAGCACGAACGATGGACCGTGGGGATTCCTCGTCTCGGGCACGCGGGACGAGACGGAGATGCGGCGCGAGCCAGTCGAAGCCAATGCGCAAGGCGTCCCGCTCAACTTCCACAACTCGGGAGAGGACCAGTACGGATTCGGGAAGGTCGAGTACACGCCGTCGACCCGTGACGTTGTGACGCTCGACATCGACGCGTCCCAGACGCACGCCGGCGTGCCGTACGACTCCACGTACGGCGTGATCAACGACTACGAGACTGACGTCAACGGCTTCGCGAATCTGGCTCTACGCCACGTCGTCACCACGCCGACCGGCGGTCGTGCCCCCTCGGTGTTGTTCGCGTCGCTCTACCTACGACGCAGCACACTCGACTATGTGCCTGGGCCGCACGACCAGCCGCAATTCCTCCTCTATCCGGACACGACGAACGCGTTCAACATACAGGAGCATCGAGCAGCGACGACCGTGGGGACCAAGATCGACTATGCCTTCTCACCCGTGCGCCAGCTCACCCTCAAGAGCGGCATCGAGGCGTCGCTCGTCGAGGGTCACGAGAATTTCAGCACCGTCGATTCACTGCAGCAGGCCGGGCCGTCAATCAACACCGGCGTGCGCGGTGGCGACGCCGACGTCTACGCACAGTCGGTGTTCGATCCGTCGCCCCATTGGGAGCTCCGGACCGGCGTGCGCCTCGACCACCATGTGGCCCCGATCGCCGGAGACACCCATCAGGTGAGCCCGAGAATCCGGCTCAACTGGTACCCCGACACGGCCACGATGGCGTATGGGTATTACGGGCGGCTCTTCATTCCATCGAACGTCGAGGACTTCCACGTCCTCGCGGCCGCGGGCACCGGGAAACCGGGCGTCCCGACTGTCCCGGAGCGCGACAACTACTATGAGACCGGGGTCGCGCACCGCTTCGGCGGCGGCGTCGTTGGCAAGTTCGACGGCTACTTCCGGGACGATGGCCCCGCGATCGACGACAACGTGCTGCCAGGCACCACCGTCGACGCCACAGTGAATATCGCCAAGGTCCACGTCACCGGCCTCGAGTCGGCCCTCGAGCTGCACCCGGCGGGTCCGTTCTCCGGCTACGTCAATGCCGCGCTGAGCCACGCGAGTGCGCACGGCCCAGTGACCGGCGGCTTCTTCCCGACGCCATATCCGAGCGGCTGGTTCGACCAGGACCACGACCAGCGACTCTCCATCGTCGCCAATGGCGAGTACGCGCGCGGCATCGGGTATGTCAGCCTCACGGGGATCTTCGGCTCCGGGCTCACTAACGGCGATCCGGAGGCCGCCCCGAATCACACCGGCCTGTTCGACTTCAACCCCGGTGTGAAGGTGCCTCCCAACTACGTCTTCGATCCGAGTGCCGGCACGTTCCTCACGATCGACCGCATGCCCGCGAAGATCGAGGTATTCGTCGACAACGCGCTCAATCGGCGCTACATCCTCAAAGGAGCCTTCACGAGCGGTCCGTCGATCGGTCGCCCCCGCAGCGTGCAGCTCAGGGTCACGCTGGACACGCCGCCGAGACACCGCTGATCGCTTGTGAATTAGGGCGACCTAAATAGATTGTGAGTGTGGAACCAGTGCCAAACCGATCGGTACTAACCGGGCCGCCGCGCGAGGTGAGCGAGACGCTGCCCGAGAGTCCGGCTCCCCTCATCATCACGCACGAGGACGTCGATAGGGCTCACGACCGGGCGCGCGTCCGGTGGGCGCGTCGCCAACACGGTGGCGCCTCGCGCCTCCGGCTCTTGTGGCTCTTGGTGGGACCGGGGATCCTCGTCATGCTAGGCGAGAACGATGGGCCCAGCATGTTGTCGTACGCGGCCACGGGCGCCCGCTTCGGCATCGGCTTCTTCCTCCCCTTCATCGTGCTCACCTTCGCGATGGCGGTCATCGTGCAAGAGATGACCGTGCGGCTCGGGGCCGTGACGCATTGCGGGCACGCAGAACTCATCTTCGAGCGCTTCGGGCCATTCTGGGGATGGTTCTCGATGCTCGACCTCGGGATCGGCAACTTCTTGACGCTCATCACAGAGTTCATCGCGATCCGGGCTGGGCTGGGCTTCTTCGGAGTCCCGCCCTGGGTGGCCGTGCTCGTTGGCTTGGGGCTGTTGTTCACAGCGCTGCTCACGCACCGTTACTGGCGGTGGGAGCGCATCACGCTGGCCGTCGCGCTGTGCAATCTCGTGTTTGTCCCCGTGGCACTCATGACGCATCCCGATTGGCACGGCATCGGACGTGCCCTGGTAACCTGGCGCCCGCTCCCCGGGGGGTTGAATCAAGACACGTTGCTGCTCGTCCTCGCGGACATTGGGGCGACGGTGACGCCCTGGATGCTCTTCTTCCAGCAGAGTGCGACGGTGGACAAGGGGATGACGCGATCTGACGTCGGGTTCGGGCGAGTGGACACCGTCCTCGGCGCCGCACTCGCGACCGTGGCGGCGCTCGCCACCGTCGTCGCTACGACACCGCTCTTCACGCATTATATGGCCGCAGCGAACTTCGAAGCTGCGCAGTTCGCACAGGCACTCGAGCCGCTGGTCGGCCACGTGGGCGCCTCGCTCTTCGCGCTGGGTATTACCGAGGCGGGGCTGGTGGCGGCGGTAACGATCGCCACCTCGTCAGCCTACGCCTTCGGCGAAGTCGTTGGCCGTCCCCACAGCCTCAACATCCCGGTCGGTGAGGGGAGGGCGTTCTACTCGGTGCTCTTTCTTTGCGCCGCGCTGGCGGGTGCGCTGGTAATGATCCCCGGCCTCCCGCTCGTGTTCGTCGTCCTCGTCGTCAACGTGGTGGCGGTGCTCGCAATGGCGCCGGCGCTCGTATTCCTCTACATGCTGGTCAACGACCGCGAGCTCATGCACGACGAGGTGAGTCCGCCCTGGCTCAACGCCCTGGCCGCCAGCGTCGTGATTTTTCTGACGGCCGCGGGGATTCTCTTTGGCGTCAGTGTGATCGCGCCGCATTTCTTCGCTGGACTGGGCGGCGGGTAGTCGGGAGGATCAACATGCAGCCACCACACGAGGCGCCACTACAGCAGGCGGTCAACCAGAATGACGAGGCGCTGGTATTCGAGTCGCTCGAACCGGATCAGCTGGCCGAGGTAAAGAAGCGGCATGTGCCGCGTCGTCGCCTCACACGCCCGGAGTTGGTCGTCTTGTCGGCGCTCCGGCTCTATCTCTTATTCATGTCGGCGGTGGTGATCTATCAGGTATGGTCCAGCGTGCACTGAGGCGGCATCCATGACGGATCTCCGGCGTCCTGCCCCGCCCACCGATGACCCCGAGAGCTCGTACACGGGCCCGGTGGAGGACTATCTGAAGGTGATCTACGACCTGCAGCGCGCTGGCGGTGGTGCAACGGCCACGACATCGGACATCGCGCATCGCTTGGGGATCGCGCCGGCATCGGTGACGGGGATGATCCGGCGTTTGGCGGAGCGGCGCTTGCTGAAGTACGAGCGGTATCATGGCGTGCAATTAACGCCAGAAGGGCGGCGGGTGGCGCTGCGTACGATTCGCCGACATCGCGTTCTCGAAACCTTTCTTTCGCGGCGGCTGGGCTACCCCTGGGACGAGGTGCATGACGAAGCCGAGCGCCTGGAGCATGCGGCAAGTGATGTGCTGATAGATAGGATGGCAGCGGCGTTGGACGAGCCGACCATCGACCCACATGGCGCGCCTATTCCGACGAGCGCCGGGGCGATCGCCGAGCGGTCGTTTGCGTCGCTGGCCGACTTCGCGGCGGGTGATCGGGTACGGGTGCTGGAGGTGGGCGATGAGGATGCGGATCGGCTGCGCTACCTCGCGCAGCTCGGTCTGGTGCCAGGGGCGAACGTCGTGATCACCGAGCGGGCGCCATTCGACGGGCCCATCACGTTGCGCGTGGCTCGCGGTCGCAGCGCCACGACATGTCAGATTGGCCCCGGGCTGGCGCACGGCGTCTTGGTCGAGCCGGCCCGTCCGGCCTGACACGCCTAGCGCGGCGCGCAGCCCACACCGTCGCCTCTTGCTGCCAGGTCATCGGGAGAATCGGACGCTGTGACTAGGTGTCCACACCGTGTCGCGAGATACGCGGGCGAAATGAGGTGGAAGGTATCGTCCGCGGACTGCCCGCAATTACCAATGGATCACTGCCGAATTAACGGGCCGAAACGGTCTCGCACCACCAGGCGGATGGATTGGATCCGTCCCGTCTTGAGTGGTTAAGATCCTGCAATGACACTCATCCAGGTAATGGTCCTCGCCATCGTGCAGGGCTTGACAGAACTCCTTCCGGTATCGAGCTCCGCCCACGTCGTGGTCTCGGAAAAGCTCATGCACATAGATCCGACGTCACCCGAGACAACGCTGCTGCTCGTGATGCTGCACACGGGGACGATGTTCGCAGTCATCGTCTATTTCTGGAAGCAGTGGGCGAGGACGTACTTTCCGAGTGTGCATGCGTTCAAGCGATTCGCCGCCCCGCTGATCGTCGCCACGGCTCTGACGGGAGTGATCGGCGGAGTCCTGATCAAGGTGATCGAGCACGTCGGGTTTCGGGGCGCGAGCCACGCGGACGTGGAGGTACTCTTCGGACGGCTGGACCTCATCGCGCCGGCGCTCGCCGCCGTGGGCGTGCTCATCGTCGCCGCCGGCATTTATGAGAAACGCCACCCCGTCGCAGTCGCGAGCGATGCCGGTGGCCTCGGAATGAAGCAGAGCGCACTGATCGGCATTGTGCAAGCATTCTGCCTGCCGTTTCGCGGTTTCTCGCGATCTGGAGCGACGATCTCGATCGGCCTCCTCGCGGGGGCGGAAAAATCGCGCGCGGAAAGCTTCAGCTTCGCTCTCGCGGTCGTGCTCACACCTGCCGCGGTGGGGCGTGAAGCGCTGCGGCTCGCGCGCGAGGGGCAGGCGAGCGGCGGAGCGCCATGGGCGTCCGCAGTGCTCCCCGGTGTGCTCGGGATGGCGTGCGCGTTTGTCGCCGGCCTCGTCGCCCTCAGGTGGCTCGGCAGGTGGCTCGAGACCGACCGCTGGTACTTGTTCGGGGTGTATTGCCTGCTCGCTGCTGTGGCCGTCGGCGTCCTGAATCGTGTGGGCTACTGACCCGCCGATCCCAGGCCCCTCCCGGCAACGGTGTTCGGCCTGTCGTGGCCATGCTCACGCTGCAGGGCAACGTTTGGAAGGACCGGGCCGATGCAGGGCGGCAGCGGGGACGCAAGATTACGGACCCGATCAACGCCGCGGTGCAGGAGCCGCATCGGACTCGGCCGCGGGCAGACGGTTGGTGATGAAGTCGGCGATGCGGGTGGCGGCCGGCGGATCCATGTTCGCGAGCACGGCCACGACATAGTCGGCTCCGGGACACATCTCGAGATCGCCGTTCATCCCCGGCGCTCCCCCGCCGTGACCGAAGCATCTGACGCCGTTGCTCGTGCGATCGGCGAACCCGTACGCATAGCGCCCCATCGGCGTATCGACCTTCCCCGTCGTGAGTAGCTCGGTGTAATGCGCATTGAGCAGTACATGCTGCTCGAGCGCTCGCGCGAAGCGGAGCAGGTCCCCCCCTGTCGAGTATCCGCCGCCAGCCGACGTCCCGCGGTACGGCAGCGTGCTAGTATTCGGCAGGAATCCACCATCGTTGGTCATCGAGTAGCCGATACTGCGGCCGGGCACGGCCTGGCTCTCGGGCGCCGAGCCTGTCGAGGTCATGCCGGCAGGTCCGTAGATGTGGTCGCGGATGTAGTCGTAGTAGCTCTCGCCGCTGACCCGCTCGATCACCTGGCCGAGCAGGATGAACCCGTAGTTACTGTAATCCCACCGGCTGCCCGGCGTGAACTCGGGGGGCCGATGGCCATACAGGTTGGTGTAGTCCTGCAGCGTACGCAACTGCTGCCGGTGCGCGTCGAACTCGCAGCCGAAGGTGTCTCCCATCCCGCCAGTGTGGGTGAGCAGCTCTTCGATCGTCACTTCGGTCGCGACGTCGCGGTTCGGATAGTCGGGCAGATACTGACCCACGGGGGCGGTCAACTGGACCGTGCCGGCCTGCACCAACTGCAGGATCGCCGTCGCCGTGAACATCTTGTTCATCGAGCCGATTCGAAACCTGGTCGCGAGTGTGTTAGGGATCCGGTGCTCGCGATCGGCCTGGCCGTAGGCTCGCTCGAAGATCGGCTTCCCCGCGACCGCGACTAGCACGACGCCGGCAAATCGGTTGGCGAGCACCTCCCGATGAAGCGTTGCCTCGAGCGCCGCCGTCAGTTGCGCCGCTGAGAGTCACCGCGAGCGCGACCGCGGGCGGCGTCATTTCCGCATGCGATAGGCGCCCCAGAGACAGACGCTCGTGAGCGGCATCCAAGCGATGAGCCACGCCAGGTTGAACGGGACGCCCAACACCATAGGAGTGAGCCGGTCCCATAGGGCCACGGAGAGACAGACGGCAATGAGAGGAATGCCCGCGAGCACCAGAGCTGTGCCGTGGCGTCTTCTCATTTTCGCGTCGGAGGCATGGGGCAAAGTATCGCGAGTCGGTCCGTGGAGGTTTGACACCGAGAGCTCCCGAGAGTGGAGGTCTAAGGCGAGGCCTCCGCGAATCTCCGGACGAGAGGCGCCACAGGAGATACTGCCACAGGAGATACTATCGAATGAAAGAACTTCGACGACGGCTTCCTTCCCAGCCCCGCCTACGGTTCCTATTCGGTACTGGCCCCTCGTTAACCGGCGATGGGAGCTCCTGAGACGAAAGCGCCCACGGAGCGTCCTAATAGCGCATGCAGATAAGCACAAATATGCTTATCTTGGGTCCATCAACAGCCAGGTCGAGCGATGGTCAAAACGGTAACGGTTCGCCAAACTGGGACATCAATATCAGTGGTCATTCCAAAAGACATGGCGGACCGCATGCACTTGGGTCCTGGAGACTCTGTGTTCATGGTCGAGACGGAGGGTGGCGTCTTTGTGACACCGTACGATCCCACGCTCGACCACGCCATGGAGGCCTACGATCGGATTGCCAAGAAGCATCGAGGTGCATTTAGAACTCTGTCCAAGCGGTAACGGTAGATCCCGCGGCAGGACCTCCGTTTTTTGCTGACGGCCTACCTGGACAGGCAGGACCCCGAGGGGAGCAGGGATGGATGAGCCAACTTGGGTGCCACCAAAGGCGGTTGATGCAATACATCACGCACAACTCCAAGAGCACGGTGGGAGTTACGGACTACGCGACCGAGCTGCTATCGAGACCGCTCTCGATCGTCCCAAGAATCGGCTCGCGTATGTGGAGGGAGCGGACTTGGCGGACCTGGCTGCTGCCTATCTCCACGGGCTAGCGGTGGGTCACGGTTACGTAGACGGCAACAAGCGCACTGCCGTGGCCACAGCCCTCGTGTTTCTCGACCTGAACGGATACGAGTTACAGCGGTCAGACAAGGAATTGGTGGAAACCACTGTGGCGCTGGTCAGCCACGAGATGTCCGATGTCGATCTTGCACGGTGGATACGCGAAGCATTGACTCCCAAGCCACCTCGCGAACCGGCCGCACCGGCCTTTCTCTAGCGTCTGTCCCCAAGCGGAACGGCAAAACCGATCTTCCTCATCAGCACCCGCTAGCCGCGGTGTGCACTGCTGTCTGCGCAGCGGCAATTGTTATCGAGCGAAAGAGACGACAGCATCGGTTGCCCGATGGTGTAAGCGGCGGTGACAGGTGGCGCCGGCGCACAGTACGGGCCGACATAGCTGCGCGTATGCGCCACGAATGGAGCCGGGATGGCGACGCCGATGATCCTCCACGCCTGCGAACCTAACCGATCCGGTGCAGTGATCCGGGTCGCCCGCGGGTTGCCCACTCGAGAAACGGGTAACACTCGGCGGAAATCAAAACGCCCCCGCTACAGAAGTGACCGCGGGGCATTGAATTAGAAAGTGGAGCGGAGGGGGATCGAACCCCTGACCTCCTGGTTGCAAACCAGGCGCTCTCCCAGCTGAGCTACCGCCCCGCGCGGCGCTTCGCACCGCGAGAGAGGAGAACCGCAGAAAGGAGAAAGGAGGGGAGCCGTTATCAGAACATCGGGGCCCAGATCCCTGCCCCTGCTCCCAGAGCCTTTGTCTCCTCTCTCCTTTCCCCTTTCTCCTTTCTCTGCCGCAACGGAATTTATTCCGTTGCTGGCAGCGGCTCCATGGTCCGCGGGTCGACCGGCACCTGGACCTCGTCGCGATACGGCGAGGTCATGAGGAATACCCGCATCTTGGGGAACGCGTCCATGAACGCGAAGTAGCAGAGTCCCCCAGACGCCCAGGTAAAAGCAGCAGCACGCCCGAGCTCCGGCATCCCCAGCGGCATGCGCGCGGGCATGCCGTACAGCGACGGGTAGACCTCGCCGTACCGCTGCAACCAGATGCCGATGATGCTCGACTCAGGCGAAGAGGACGAACGTCGGCAGATACACCTTCGCGGCCCGCGAGAGCAACCCGAAGAACGGCAGCACGAACACCAGCACGCGACTGATCGCCGTCAGTCGCCGCCACGGCTCGATCGAACCGCAGCCGGAAGAAGTGCGTCTCCTCGCCCATGTTGCCGTACCACATGACGAGGTACTGCCCGAACGTCAGGTAGCCCCAGAACGCCGTGAACGCGAAGCCCGAGCTTGCCGAGGTCGTGGAAGTGGCGCTCCTCGAATCAGCGACTCACCGTGCAGCGTCTTCGCGCCACCACATGGTCAGCAGCGAAAAAACCATGATCGCGCCGATCCAGGCCGTCATGAACCACCACCAGCCGTACAGCGTGCTCTCGAAGTGCATGTCGAGGGACATCGACAGATCGAACGACAGCGCTTCCCAGAAGAAGCCGTACGTCAAGCACCATGAAGACCGCCAGCACGCCCTGCCGCGAGTGCGTCGTGTGCAGCTCCCGTCGCTCGTCGCCAAAGCCACGCCGCATCCGGCGCGGATCCCCGCGGCCCACGACGCTCCCGCCTCTGGCACGATGCCGACGTCGAGCCGCACCGACGTGTAGACGAACCACACGGCCAGGATCGTGATGACTGCGAACAGGATCAGCACGCGCGGGATGAAGAAGCCTGGCGCGAGATAGAACCGCTTCTCCGTCCACCGGCGGCACCACGTGCGCCCAGGGGAAGATGTGGCTGTAGCCGAGCGTCACGATCAGCACGAGGAACACGAACGCGACCGGCAGGAAGGCGACGTATCCCTCGACGAACCGGACGACCTCGCGCGACCATCGCGCGGTCGCGATCCGCTGCACGGCCGCGAACGTGACGCCCGCCGACGAGATGGCGCGAAATACAGCCAGTTCATGTGGAAGGCCCGCCACGCGCGGTCGGCATCGACCGACCAGGTACGATCGAGGAAGATCAGGAGCGCCGATCGACCGCCGCAACCCATGCCGCCTTCTTGCACCCCAGGCGGCGTGGGCTGCGCTGCAAGCGCCGCAAGCTCCGCCCGCGGCGGAGGGGTGTGCTCTCCGTCGTGCCCGCTCATTGGGTCTCCTTCGTCGGGGCGACGCACGCGTGCCCCTGCCGGCGCCGCGCTCGCGGCCGACGGCCGAATCCATGCGCGCCGAGTCCATCCACGGGCATGTACGGGGCCGGCCGTGTCGGCGCAGTCAATCGTGCGACCCGGCAACGCATGCACCCGTCTGCACCCGGATAGCCCACCGGTCCGGTCGGCACCGGCTGCGCCAGCTTGCCCTGCAGGCCGCGCACGTAGTTCACCACGTCCCAGCGTTCCATCTCTTCGATCCGGTTGTACGTCGGCATCGCACCACGTCCGTTGCGGATCATCCCGAAGATGTAGCCATCGCTGCGACCCTTGGCCTCGTGGTCGTGAGCAGGCTCGGCGCCGGCAGCCCGTACTTGCCGACCGCACCGTCGCCCATTCCCGCCGTCGCCATGACACGGCGTGCAGTTGATCTGGATACAGCTTCCGCCCGTTCACCAGCGACGCGGCTAGGACGGCGCCGTCGGGTTCTGCAGCGCCGACATCGAGTCGATCGTGCCCGGCAACTGCGAGTACGACACCTGAAAGGCCCGCCACGAACGTCCCCGTGATCGGCACCGAGTACTGCGGATTGCCGCGCGACGGCTGCAGCGTCTTGGTCGGGAAGCTGTCACGACCTCCCACGGATCGATCTTGGGCTGCTCGACGAACGCCGTGAACCACGAGCACGCCGACGGCATCCGCGACGGTCGCACCCAGCGAGCCACGACCAGTGCCGCCGCGCGGCGCCATCGGCACTCGCGGCGCACCGGCTCCCGCTCACTGCGCATTCCGCACCTCCACCGCGCCCGCTACGCCGCAGCGCAGTCGGTCGACCTCCTGCGCCTGCTCCGGGAGTACACTCGACCCACACGCCGTAGTCGTCCAGCGCTGAACCGCGGGTCGTACCCGACGGTCGGCGATGATCTTCGGCAGCCGGCGCGCGATGAACAGCCCGGCCACCGTCGACAAGCCGCCGATCAACACCATCAGCTCGAAGCTGATGATCGTGTACGGAATCCACGACGCAAGCGCTTTGCCGCCGACCACCAGCGGCCAGTACCGCGAGATCCAGATCGGGATCCAGTACCCGAATGTCATGCCGCACAGTCCGCCGATCAGCGTGAACCGCCGCACGACGCTGGGCCCGCGTCGATGGCCTCCTCAGATCGTCGTGATCGGGCGCCGGCGTGTACACCGTGATGTCGCCCCACGCGCTTGCGCTTCAGCTCCTGGATCGCCGCGACGGTCGCATCCGTATCGCGAAATGCGCCGATCACGCCCTGCATCAGTCGCCTCCTGCCGGCGCCGGCGACAGCTTCGGCGGCAGAGGGCGGCGCGGGCGAGTGGTCGGCGCTCGCGGGCCCACGCCCCGTCGTGCCGCGGTCGCGGCACGATCTCCTTGAGCTCGGAGATCGCCATGATCGGCATCTGCTTGATGAACAGCAGGAACCACATGAAGAACCAGCCGAAGCTCCCGCACAGAATCGCAATGTCGACCCACGTCGGCGTGTAGTAGTGCCCACTGCCACGGCTCGAATTCGTGCGACAACGACGGCACGATGATCACGAACCGCTCGAACCACATCCCGAGGTTGATGAAGATCGACAGGATCCAGAGCCAGGTCGTGTTGCGCCGCAGCTTCTGCGAGAACAGCGACAGCGGCAGCACGCAGTTGCACAGGCAGCATGATCCAGGCCGCCCACCACCACTGCCCGAACACGCGGTTCCACCAGAACTCGTGCTCGATCGGGTTACCGGAGTACCAGCCGATGAAGAACTCGGTCAGGTACGCGCAGCGCCACCACGAGCGACGTGAAGAGGCAGAGCTTCGCCGCCGGCGTCCAGGTCGTTCAGCGTCACGTAGTGCTTGAGGTTCATGAACCGTTGCGCAGCGGGATGATGATCGTGAACACCATCCCCATGCCCGAGAAAATGGCGCCCGGCGACGAAGTAGGGCGGGAAGATCGTCGCGTGCCACCCTGGCGTGTTCGCCATCGCGAAGTCGAAGGACACCGATCGAGTGCACGGAGAGCACGAGCGGCGTGGCGAACGCGGCGAGGAACAGATACGCGCGGGCGAAGTGCCGCCACTCGCGATCGCTGTTCCGCCACCCCAACGACAGCTGGGCGAAGATCCGCTTGCGGATCGGGTTCCGTCTCGCGGTCGCGCAGCACGGCGAAATCTGGCAGCAGGCCGATGAACAGGAACGTGGCCGAGATCGTGAGGTACGTGAGTACCGCGAACACGTCCCACACCAGCGGGCTCTTGAACTGCGGCCAGATCATCCGCCAGTGCGGATACGGGATCAGCCAGAAGAACTTCCACGGCCGGCCGAGGTGCAGGATCGGGAACAGGCCCGCGGTCATGACCGCAAACACGGTCATCACTTCCGAGCACCGATAGATGGTCGTGCGGAAACCGGCGCGGAACAGATACAGAATCGCGGAGATCAGCGTGCCCGCGTGTCCGATACCGATCCAGAACACGAAGGAGACGATGTAGATCGCCCACATCACCGGCGGGCATGTACCCCGCGACGCCCAGACCAGTGTAGATCTGGTACATCCACGTGCCGGCGCCGATCAACATGAAGATGACCGCGATGCCCACGGCCGCCAGCCAGCCAGCCGTCGGGTGCATCGTCGCGATGATCTCGCGATCGACCTGCGCGTAGTCGTGCACGTCCGGCAGCCGTTGCTGGGCTGTCGCGACGTTGGGATGGGGCTTCCCTTCCCAGACCGGAGTCCCCCGCTCGGGGGCGATCGTCGCCATGCGCGCCCCGCTACGCCGTCGGCGCCGCGCCCGGCGCCGGGTGAGTGACTTTCTTCAGGTAGACCACGGCCGTGTAGGTGTTGAGCTCTTCGAATACGTGGTAGCCGCGGCGATCGCCGATGGCTTTCGTCACCGACCAAGCTTGATCCGCCGCATCGCCGAAGGTGATCGCGCGCGACGGACACGCTTGCGCGCACGATGTCGTGAACTCATCGGGATCCAGCTCGCGCTGGTCGAGGCGCGCTCGATGCTCGGCTTCCCGGATGCGCTGCAGACAGAAGGTGCACTTCTCCATCACGCCCTTGCCGCGGACGGTGACATCCGGGTTGAGCTGCCAGTTCAACGGCTCGGGGAAGGCGTACTGGGGACGGTCGGCCTCGCCCCACCCGAACCAGTTGAAGTAACGCACCTTGTACGGGCAGTTGTTGGAGCAGTACCGCGTGCCGACGCAGCGGTTGTAAACCTGGACGTTGAGGCCATCGGGCGAGTGGTACGTCGCATACACCGGACACACCGGCTCGCAGGGCGCGTTGCCGCAGTGCTGGCAGAGCATGGGGACGAATCGCGTCTCGAAATCCGGGTCGAAGCGCCCGTCGGGGTGCTCGGCGCCCTCGAAGTACCGCTCGAGCCGGATCCATGTCATCTCGCGATTGCGCAGAATATTCCCGCCCCAGCCATGCGCACTCGGGAGCGGCTCTGGACCGGGGTACTTCGCGCCCTGCCACGCGGCGCCGACCGTCGGGATGTTGTTCTCGGCGTAGCACGCCGTCATGCACGCGGAGCATCCCGTGCAGCGCGCGAGGTCGATCGACATCGCCCAGCGACGCTTCGCGATACCGGTGTAGTTGTTCGGGTCGTACATCCCCACGTCATTCGACTCGGGATTGCCGTACGCGCCCTGCTCGTCGTTTGCGACGGGCGCACGGAGTCCCGGCAGGAAGTCGTGCGATGCGTCTCCGATGATCTCTTCATGCGTCTCGGAGGGCTTCGGATGCGCGAGCTCCTCGGCACTCACTGCACGCGCGATCCCGCGGCCGTGCTGGCGTGCAGACCCTTCCGTCGTCAGTAACGGCGCGTATTCGCCCGTCTTGGTGACGCGCGCTTTGGTGGACGTCAGCACGAACCCACCAGCCCGATCCTCGACGGACCCCAGCAGGCTCAATGGATCGAGGCCCACGCCGTTTGCGTATCGTCCGTACGCAGTATGACCACGACCGGTGGCGATCGCCACCGCATCGGTTCGCACACCCATGTACACGAAGACGGGCCCCTCTAGCGTGCCCTGGTCCGTCTCGACCTTGATGTGGTCACCGTTCGTCACGTCCAGCGCGGCCGCAGTCTGCGGGTGGATCTCGATGAGCGTCTGCCAGACGGTCTTCGTGACCGGGTCTGGCATCTCTTGCAGCCATGGCTTGTTGGCGCCCCGGCCATCACCCAACGCCGGAGACGGATACACGACGACGTAATAATCTCCGTGCGTCTGCTCGATGGGCGTTGCGGCCTTGGCCGGCGGCGATGCCGCGCGTGCGGCCGGCGTCGGCGCAGGCTCACCGGCGCGCGCACCGCGAGGCGCGGCGGCTGCGGGTCCGCCTTCCTGTATGACCGCCGTCGTGAGCGCCGTCGCGAAGGCGGCCGCCCCTCCGGAGAATCGGCTGATCAGCCAGGTGCGGTAGTCCGGCACCGGATACTTCGATGCCACCGCCGGATCATTCTTGGCGAGTGTGATCAGCACATCCGCGGTCGCGCGCGAGTCGAACACCGGATCCATGCCCGGCTGCTGCAGCGTGCGCAAACCGACCGCGGGGGTCGCATCGCCCCAACTCTCGAGCGCGTGATGGTCCGGCAGCACGAGATCGCACATCTCGGCGGTCTCGTCCGGATAACTGGAGAAGCTCACCTTGAAGGGCACCTTGCTCATCGCGGCGGCAAAGCCCAGCGCCTTGGGCGTCGAGAACGCGGGGTTCGCGCCGCGCACGAACAGGATGGGCACCGCGCCGCGGTTCATGCGGTCGACGAGCGCGCTCACGTCCGCATACGTGGCGGCATGTTCGAATCCCGTGAGTGCGTGCGCGGGATCGACGGTGGATCCGACGTTGCCCGCCGCCTGATTGATCGCGTTGACCGCGCGTGCCAGCTCGAGGGCGTCGGCCGTGCTGCCACCTGCCAGGACGAGGCTGGGCTTCGCCGCGGCCAACTCTGTGGCCAATTGCGTCAGCACCGACTCGTCGAGGCCGCTGGCGGTCGCCGCCTGCGCCATCGTGGTGCCTGTCTGGTGACCCAGGTGCCCGAGGAGGGCGTTCGCGATCGCGAGCTCCGAGCCGGGTTTGGCCGGAAGCCATTGGTCGGCGTTGAGTCCTGTGAGCGATCGACGCGCCCCGATATAGATGAACCGCGGCGCCTGGTCGAGCTTTCCGCGCGCGTCCGCCCATCCGAGTTGCTGCGGCACGTTGGCGCCCCAGCCTTCCAGGAAATCCGCGCCGAACGACACGATGAGCCGAGCCGAGGCGAGATTCAGGGCCGGCCAGGCGACGCCGTAGCTCTCCCGGTTGGCGGCGAGGACCGCCGTCGGCAACTCCGGGTCGTACGAGAGGTGCGGGCCCATGCCGAATGCCGCGAGCCACGCGTCGAGAAACGCGGGGAACGAGCCGGACTCGTGCAAGTTGATGAATCCGGCGCCCGCTCCCTGGTTGTGGGTCCGGAGATCGGTCAGATGCGGTCCCAACGTCTTGAGGGCGTCATCCCAGCTCACCGCCACGAGCTGGCCGTTGCGCCGCATCATTGGCTGCCGATAGCGATCGGGATTATACAATCCCTGTGGCGCGGCCTGACCGCGCGCGCACAACGCACCCTGATTGAGCGGGTGGTCGGGATTGCCCTCCATCTTGAGCACGCGACCGTCGCGCGTCTCGATCAGGATACCGCACCCGGCCGCACACTCACGACAGGTACTCGCGAAATACGTCGACACGCCGGAGACGGTGTCGTCCGGCGAAGCCATGTACGGAACGAGATTCTTGATGTGGGGCGATCCGCATCCGACGGTCGCGGTCGCCGCGGTTCCGGCACCAAGAATTTTCAAGAACTCTCGACGCTTGACCACCGGCGTCGACGGAGCTGACGGAAGACTCACGAGCTCACCCTCATCGGGGAAGTGCCGGTCTGGCGCGCCGCGCGGGAGGAGCGCACAAGGCGCGATCTCAGAAGTGGCATGTGCTGCAGTCGTAGCGAGCCCGGTGCACCTCGTCGCTCAGGGGCGGCCCGATGTTTCGACCGGTATCGCCCGGCGTCCCATTCTGCGATTCCGACGCCCCGTTGCCGATGACGTTGGCGAGCGACGTGGCGCCCTTCGGGCCGTAGTCGACCGCAGATCCCGCCGCCTTGTCCCCCTGGGCTGCCGTGTAGCCATTGATGTGGCAGTTCACGCACCATCCCATGTTCAGCGAGGCGTACTGGTAGACCTGGTACATCTCTTGGATCTGCCCGTGACAGGTCTGGCACGTGATGCCGGCATTGACGTGCCGCATATGCGGGAAGTGAACGTACTCGGGCAGCCGGTGGATCCGAATCCACGGGATGGGCTGCTTTTTGTTCCAGTAGTCCGTCAGCTTCACGATCTCCGGCTTGTTGGCCAGGGCGAAGGTGAACTGATGACAGCCCATGCACGTGCCGACCGCCGGCAAGCCCGGGTCGGACGACTTGTAGGCTGCGAAGTGGCAGTAGACGCAGTTCATCCCCAGCCCCTTCACGTGCTTCGGATGGGGGAACCGGATCGGTTGGACGGGACTGTACCCCTGTGGCGAGGAGGCACCGTGGTATCCCCAGGGGCCCGGCCCGGGATCGTGCGTGATGACGGTGTCGCTCGGGGTCTTAGGGGGCGGAGCTTGCTGCGAGGAAGCGCCTCGGTACGCCGCAAAGGCGGCCACGGCAGAAGCGACGGCGACGAACGCTGGGATCGTCGCCCACTGCCTCCGTCTTATCATCTATGCAATCCGACCGTATCGGCTCGAGGAAGACCGCGACGTTGTGAACTTTTTCACAAAGTCACTCGGTGCGCGGTATGATGCCCAAGCGGTCGATCGTTCGCAAGACCTCGAGCGACATCGCTCGCAACAACGAGATCTCGCGCGCGTCGGGCGCGGCGCGGCTTGCGAGGGATCGCACCGTCCGCATGACGTGCTCGCTTTCCCGTGTTTTGTAGAAATCGATCGCGGTCAACGCCCGTGACGCATCCGCGAACAGCTGCTCGTACTGCGCAGCGCTCGCGGGCGGTACGTCGTGTCGCGGGGGCGCCAGGATGCGGGTCGCGTCGCCGGCCGCGACGTGAAGCTCGTAGAGCGCGACCACCACCGCCTGCGCCAGGTTCAGCGATGAGTGCGCGGCCGTCGGGATCGTGCAGACCGCTCGGGCCCGGTCCACGGCCGCGTTTGGTAGCCCAACATCCTCCCGCCCAAACAGCACGGCGACCGGCCCGGCGCTCTCCGTCGCGAGCAGCCGCTCTGCCACGTGCCGCGGCGTCAGCACCGTGCGTTTCGCCGCGCGGCGCCGGGCTGTGAAGGCGACGACATCGACGCAGTCGGCCAGCGCGGCATCGAGATCCGGATAGTGGTGTGCCGCCGCGATCAGGTCGGCCGTGTCGTGCGCAACGAACTCCAGGCGTTCGGGCTCGTACGGCACCGGTCGCACGAGCCGAAGGACCGATACCCCCATGTTCTTCATCGCCCGTGCCGTGGCCGCGATGTTGATAGGATCCTGCGGCTCGTACAGCACGACGACGACCCGGTTGAGCACGGACATGCCTAACCCCTAATCCCCGCCGGCGTGGTTCGCTAGTTTCCCTGCATGGACCTCGTGCACTCCCTGCTCCATCGCTTATCGGACTTGCCGGCGCTGGTCCAATGGGCCGGTTATGCCGGACTCGCAGTGATGATTTTCACGGAAACCGGGCTTTTCGTCGGTTTCTTTCTTCCCGGCGATTCGGTACTCGTGACGGCGGGCTTGCTGACGTCGCAAGGCCTGCCCCTGAGCATCGTCGCGCTGGGTACACTGCTGATGCTCGCCGCCATCGCGGGCGACAATACCAACTACTGGATCGGCCGTCTCTCCGGCCCGCGCATCTTTCGCCGCGACGACTCGCTCTTCTTCAAACGCCGCCACGTCGAACGCGCCCACGAGTTCTATGGGCGGTACGGGGCCAAGACGATCTTTCTCTGCCGGTTCATGCCGATCGTCCGCACGTTCGCGCCACTCGTGGCCGGGGTCGGCCGCATGCGCTACCGCACGTTCTTGACCTTCAGCATCCTCGGCGGCACCGCCTGGATCTGGAGCATGCTGTGCTTCGGCTATTTCCTGGGTCAGTACGTCCCCGGGGTTGCGCGCCACATCGAGCTCGTGGTCCTTGGCGTGATCTTTGTATCGATCTCCCCGGGACTCATTGCTTGGTGGCGGGAGCGCCGCACCGCTCGGCTCGCTGTCGCCACGCCGCCTTCCCCCTCCTGACGTGTCGCGGGAGGCTCGCCTGTCGCTTCACCTTCACTGAGGCTTTGACCAATGGCTACAACCGCTGCCGCGCCGCCGGCTACACCGTTCACTCTGCCACCACTTCCGTACGCTTTCGACGCGCTCGAGCCGTATATCGACGCGCAGACCATGCAGATCCACCACGACAAGCATCACGGCGCCTACGTCACGAACCTCAATGCCGCGATCGCCAAGGCCCCAGAGCTCGCCGGGAAGACACTCGATCAATTGCTGGCCGGGCTCGCCAAGGCCCCCGAATCCGTCCGCACGGCCGTGCGCAACAATGGCGGTGGTCACTGGAATCACTCGCTGTTCTGGCTGTGGCTCGACCCCTCGAAGCGCGGCGGCGAGCCATCCGGCACGCTCGCAGATGCGATCCGCTCCAGCTTCGGTGATTTCGCGAAGTTCAAGGAGCAGTTCGGCGCCGCCGCCGGGGCGCGATTCGGCTCGGGCTGGGCGTGGCTGCTGCATCAGGGTGGAAAGCTCAGCATCACGTCGACGCCCAACCAGGACAACCCGGTCATGGATGGGGGTCGCCCAGCCGACGTCCTGCTCGGCTTCGATGTCTGGGAGCATGCGTACTACCTGAAGTACCAGAATCGCCGCCCCGAGTACATCGCGGCATTCTGGAACGTCGTGAATTGGCCCGAGGTCCAGAAGCGCTTCGATAAGGCGAAGGGCTAAGGGGTAGGGACGCGTGGCGAGGGACTAGCGAAGAAACCGCGAGGCCAGTGATGCGTCGCCGTCACTGGCCCTGCGGTTTGTCACTAGCCACTAGTCCCCAGCCACGAGTCCCTCGCTTGGCCGCGACGCCCCCGCCGCTTCGCCCTCGAGGTACGTGTAGCCCTCGAGCCCGGCGACGAATTCGGCGATGAACGTGTTCGCTTCCTGTCGGGACAGACCTTTCGCCGCCAGCCACCTTGCGCCGGAACGTGGTCAGAAGCGCCGACGGCTGGAACTGCACGTATTCCAGCACCTCCGTCACCGTGTCGCCGTGCACGACATCCGTGACTTCGTAGCCCGTCGGTCGACAGGCGCACGTGCACGGCGTTGGTGTCGCCAAACAGGTTGTGCAGGTCGCCCAGAATCTCCTGATACGCACCGGTGAGGAAGATGCCGAGGATGTACTCGTCCGTCATCGCGATACGGGTGGAGCGTGCACGTTCGGCGCCGGTCCGCGCCCGGTCCCGACGAAGTGATCGATCTTGCCATCGGAGTCGCATGTGATGTCCTGCACCGTCCCGCGCCGACTCGGTGGCTCGGTCAGGCGATGGATCGGCATGATCGGGAAGATCTGGTCGATCGCCCAGCTGTCAGGCAGTGACTGAAATAGCGAGAAGTTGCAGAAGTACCGGTCGACGAGCGTGGCCTCGACATCGGCCCGGATCTCGTCGTAGCGCGCCGGGTCGCGATCGCGCTATCCGGCCGACGGCGTTGAGGATGCAGTAGTAGATCTGCTCTGCCGCGGCGCGTCCGCGCAGCGTCAGCACGCCGCTCGTGAAGAGCTCGTGCGCGCGTTCGTGGTCGAACGTCGCATCGTGGTACGCCTCGACCACGCGCCGTCCGCGCACACCCGGTTTGGTAAGGTCCCGGTAGTCGCCCGCCATGTCCTGCAGCAGCGGATGATCGTCCTCCGTGACCTCGGGCAGCACCGGCTCCGCCTGGGACTCGACGTCGATCACCTTGAGCAGCAGGAGCGCGTGGTGCGCGGTGAGCGCGCGCCCGGACTCGCTGATGATGTGCGGCATCGGCAGCTCGAGCTCGCGACAGGTCTCGCCCGAGCACGTAGACCACGTCGTTGGCGTACTCCTGGAGCGTGTAGTTGACGCTCGCGTCGGCGGTCGATGAGGATCCGTCGTAGTCCACACCGAGCCCACCGCCGACGTCGACGTGCGTGATGTCGACGCCCATCGCGCGCAGCTCCGCGTAGAACCGCGCGATCTCCTGCATCCCGCCTTGATGTAGCGGATGTCGCTGATCTGACTGCCGAGGTGGAAGTGGATCAGCTTGAGGATGTCGAGTCGTCCCGCCGCTGCCAGCCGATCGACCGCCTTCACCAGCTGCGCTGCCGTGAGACCGAACTTCGATCGCTCACCGCCGCTCTGCGCCCACCGGCCGAACCCGGCCGAGCGCAGCTTGATGCGCACACCGGCCGTCGGGGTGATGCCCAGATCGTCGGCCGCCCGCAGCAGCACGTCGATCTCGCTGAGCTGCTCGAGCACGATGAAGACCGGTGTCCGAGGCGCTGGCCCATCAGGGCGAGCCGCATGAACTCCTCGTCCTTGTATCCGTTGCACACGATCATGTGGTCGGTCGACTCGGACATCGCCAGCACGGCCTGCAGCTCCGGCTTGGACCCGCACTCCAGGCCCACGCCGTGGGATGCCCCGAACCGCACGATCTCTTCCACGACGTGGCGCTGCTGGTTGACCTTGATCGGATAGACGGTCGTGTAGCCGCCCGTGTAGCCGAATTCATTGATCGCTTCGCTGAAACGCATGCTGACGGAGGCGAGGCGCGACCGCAGGATGTCCGAGAAACGCAGCAGCACGGGTAGCGCGACCCCCTGCTCTTCCAGGTCGTGCGCGAGCTCGAACAGATCCAGCTCGCGCTCCGGATGCTCGGCATCGGGACGCACGACGACGTGGCCACGGCGGTTCACGTCGAAGAAACCGGCGCCCCAGCCCTCCATGTTGTACAGCGACCGGGCGTCGTCGATGGTCCAGGGCTGCGGCAGTGCACCCGCGCCGAGGCTGCGCGCCGGGCCAGGGCGAGGGCTCTCCGCCTCGCCCGCCGCCGGAGCCGCGGTTGCGGACCCGTTGATTGACTCGACAGCCGCAGTGCTTGCGATCGCCATGTCCGTTACCCCAGTGCCCGCCGCATGAAGCTGCGGAGCCCAAACGTTGAGAAGACTGCCAGGATCAGGAGCTGTGCGCCCGACCACCGCGGCCAGCGGCATGTGGGCGACCTGCGGTGTCAGTGCGGCCCGCATGCCCTCGGCCACATAGACGAGCGGATTGACCAGAACGGCGTACTTCGCGACAGGCACCGCGTCGAGACCCCGCCACGGATAATACGCGCAGCCGAAGAAAATCATCGGGCGCGACGATCGTGCTGAACATCAGACCGATCTGCGGTCGGGTTGATGACCGATCCCATGAGCAGACCGAGCGTCGAGAACGTCGCCGCGCCGAGCAGCGTCACAGCCACCACCGTACCGACATGTGCGAGCGTGAGCCCGGGGATCGGACCCATGATGAGCCGCGCCGCCGGCAACACGACGATCCCCGCGATGACGCCTTGAACGACCCCGATGACGATCTTCTCGACCGCAATGAGTGGAATCGGGATCGGCGCCAGCAGGCGATCCTCGATCTCCCGCGTCCAGCCGAAGTCCTGCACCATCGGGAGCACGACCGACTGGATCGCCGACAGCGTCAGGCTGACCGCCAGGACGCCCGGCAAGAGGGCGGTCGTGTAGTCGCCCCGGACGAAACCCATCTTCGGAAGGAGCGCGCCGAAGACGATGATGAACAGCATTGGCTGCATGACCGTGCGCACGAGGAAGTAGGGTAACTCCCGTCGCAGCACGCGGACATCGCGCCGCATGAGCGCGAGGAAGACCCGGCCCGCATGGGGAGGCCGGGCGGTCGCGATCGGGCGTAGGAATGCCGTGGGGCCCGCGAGCGCAGGCGCCTCGAGTCGACCGGTCACGTGTCCGCACCGCGCCGGATCACCGTCACGGGCGACGCATGGGTCGCCCCCACCGCCATCGGCCCCGCGGCGTGCTCAGGTGATAGGCCGCGCCCGGTCAACGAGATGAACAGGGTCTCCAGGCTCGGGCTCGCCAGGTGGATGTTCGTCACCGATCGCCCATCCGCCTGCGCCGCCTCGATGAGGGCCGGAATGATCTGTCCGCCACGTCCACTGTACACCCGCAGCAGCCCGCCCTGTGCGTCCGCCGAGAGGACGCCGGCAAGCGATCGGGCCGCAGTGGCCGCGCCAGCGGCCTCACCATCCAAGGTGAGCTCGATGAGCGTGCCGCCGGGCGCGCGCGCTTTGAGTGCCGTCGGCGTGTCGATCGCGAGGAGTTGACCCTCGTCGACGATAGCGATCCGATCGCACAGCTGATCTGCCTCGTCCATGTAGTGCGTGGTCATCACGATGGTGCGCTCCTGGGCGTGCAGTTGGCGCAGAATCTCCCACAACGCGTGGCGAGCCTGCGGATCGAGCCCGACGGTCGGCTCGTCGAGGAACAGCACACTCGGCTCGTGGATCAGGGCGCGCGCGATCATCAATCGCTGCTGCTGTCCGCCGGACAATTCGTCGACTTTGGCGTTGGCCTTCTCCCCGATCGAGAACTGCTCCAGGAGCGTCCGTGCCCGCGCGGTTGCGGCGGCATCCCGCACCCCGAAGTAGGCCGCGTGAAATACGAGGTTCTCGAGGACGCTCAGGCTGCGGTCCGGGTTCGGCCGTTGTGGCACCACGCCGATGCGTTGGCGGACGGTAACGGGGGCCTCGAGCACGTCGGCGCCTGCGACGAGTGCCCGTCCGCTGGTCGGCAGCACGCGCGTCGTGAGAATGCCGATCGTGGTCGTCTTGCCCGCGCCATTCGGACCCAGGAGTCCAAAGAACTCCCCTGATTGGACCTCCAGATCGAGTCCGGCGAGCGCGACGACCTCGCGTGGTCCGCTCGACTCACGCTTCGCCGGCGAGCGGCGCCAACCGGTCGCACGAGCGGGTCCGCTCGCCCAGTCCTTTGGCGAGCCCGACGCGGGGATCGTGTAGACCTTGCGGAGTGCCTCGGTCTGAATCGCTGCGTTCACGCCGTAACGTAGAGGGGACGGGCGCTTCCGCGCCACGTAGAAAGGAGAAAGGCAGAGAGGAGAAAGGAGACAACCACAATCCTGCGCTGTTCGCACGGTGCCGTGATGCGGCGGGTAGGGCGACTGATGCGTCGCCCTTCAATGCGCCGCCGTCGGTACCATGGATTTCGCCGGTACGCCGACGCCTTACACCTGAAAGCGATCCACAGCCTCGAGCAGCTCTACGACGACGCCCTGGAGCGCGGTGAGATCGGCGACGGCAGCTGCGATGACCGAGGCCTGACCGCTGGTCGAGGCGGCCATCTGGGCCGCCGCCGTGGCCTGGTTGCCGGAGAGAGCCGCGACGTGTGCCGCCTGGCCTTCGATGCGACGGACCGCTTCGCGCTGCGCCGTGGCGAGCTCCGCGACGCCGCGCACGATCGTCGCGGCCTCCTCGACTCGCGCCGCGGACTGGCGAATGGCGGTGGCCGTCGTGCCGATCACTTTGCGGCCGGCCATCACCTCGTCGTTGGCCCGTTCGAGGTCGCCGGCAGTCGCCCGCGTACTTTGCTGAATCCGAACCACCTCACTCCGGATCTGCTCGACCAAGCGCGCGGAGGCGCGTGCCAGCTTGCGCACCTCATCGGCGACGACGGCGAAGCCGCGGCCGTGCTCTCCAGCGCGGGCCGCCTCGATGGCCGCGTTCAACGCGATGAGGTTCGTCGTGTGCGCGATGCCGGCGATGCTCGTCGTGGCGCCGGCGATCGCGCGGAGCCGCTCCTCGACCTCGGTGAAGCTCCCACGGGCTTCAGCCGCCGTGGCCACGATGCGCTCGATCGCGGCGTCAGCGTCAGCGACGCCCGACAGTGCCGCTTGGGCCGCACGCAGCGTGTCGACGGCAATCGCGTCGGCCTCGCCGACTCGCGCGAGCACGGCCTCCGCGGCGGCGCCGGCGGCGATCGCTTCCTCTCGCGTGTGCGCGGCGGCAGACGCCTGCGCCGCGGCGTCAGCGGCCACGTGCTCGACCGTGGATGTCAACTCCTGACCCGATGCACTCAGCTCTTGAGTCGACGCGCTGAGCTCATCGGTGCGACGGACGACCTGGTCTGCGCTCGCGCGCGTCGCCGCGACGACCTTGGCGAGCTCGGCGATGAACCGATTGACGCAGACTGCGAGGTCGCCAATCTCATCCTGCGTCCGCACGGCCACCCGAGTTCGCAGGTCCCACCGCGGTTGGCGGGTCAACTGATCGAGCGACACAGTCACTGACTCCAGTGGCCTGGTCACCGATCGGGAGAGGATGTACGCGAGCAGGGAGGCGAGGGCCACGGCAGCGAAGGTGGCGCCCCCGAAAATGGTACGCGTCTGGTACCAGGCCGCGGTGGCTCGCTCGAGCGACCAACCGAGGACGACCCGCTGGTGGTCGCGCGTGGGACGCACGACCCAGAGCGTCCCTGCGGTGCCCAGACGCAAGCCCTCGAGAATCGGCGCCGCCAGGACCTGCGCGGGGGCGGTGGGCTGCGCTCGTGACGTTCGCGCCACCACGACGTGTCCTGTAGAGTCGACCAGCGCCAGGTAGACGAGCTGGCCGAGCGCCGCCCCAAACGCGTCGTCGATCTCCGCCGCCGTGGCATGTCGACCCACGATCGCGGCGACCGTGCCCGCGCTCTGTTGTGCTTCCGTCAGTTGGACCCCCCAAAACTCGCGTGGGAGGTAGACTGCGCTCAGGACGAAGAAGACGGGGAGGAGGGCAAGGATGACGAAGAGAATGATCTTCGTCCGCAGGCGCGCGCCGCGGCGCTCGGCGCCGTCGTTGACGTCGAGGAACTCGAGCCCTTCGAGCGTTGTAAACTCACGCGGTGCGGACAACCGCGGCGCAGACAACCGCGCCGCCGCCCCATTGGAGGGGGATCGTGGAGGAAACGCCGGAACCCCGATCGGCTCGGGCGTGAGACGCGCAGACACACCCATTGACGAGGCGGTGCGGGCCCTGCAACGGCCGCGCAGCGCCCGTTGTCACCATTCGCGCTCGATCCGCATCACGTTCGGCTCATCGGGATACCGGGTGTCGGGGAGATCGGTACACCGTGAGCGGTCGAGAAACCAATACAGGATCAGCCATCCCGTCGGCACGAACGAGCTTCGGCACACCTCCCGCGCTCGGCCGACCGGAGTGGTCGCCAGGAGCGCGGCCACGGCGGGATCTCCCGTGGTGCCCAGCGGCGGATGCGTCGCTTCGACCGGGGCTTCACCCGCCTCCTCACCAACGCCCACCGGGGAACGACTCGACCGGACCGCGCGGGCCAGATCACGCAACGCCGCCGTCCCACCGTCGGTGGCGGTGATGAGACGCCAGCGCTCTGGCAGACCCGAGATGGTGTCGCGGCGGGTCGTGTCGCCGACGTACGTCTCGCCTGTCAGTCCAACACGGATCGAGTCCTTCCCGACCGGGCTGAGATCGACGTGGACCTTGACCAGCCGGGCGAGGTTGTAGCCGGAGATGGAGCCGACGACGCTCGGGTTGACGTGGTAGAGAGAGTCTGAGAGGAGCCGGACGAGGCGCTCGCGCACCTCGGGGCGTGTGCCGGAGACGATGACCTCATAGCGGACAGGCTCCGGCGTGGACCCGGGCGCCAGCGGCGGCGCGCCGCGGGGAAGCGGCGCGCCGCTCGCACACGCCACGGCCGTGGCGGCGCACAGCGCCGCCGCGGCACATCGCACCCGCGTCGCCGGGCGCCGCAGCGCGCAGCGCGTCCGCCTCGGCTCCAAGAGCGTGTAAGCTTACCGCCATGCGCCGGCTCGTCTCGTACTTCCTCCGCGGGCTCGTGTTCGTCGCGCCCCTGGCGGTCACCGTCTACGTCTGTATCAACATCTTCCGCACGATCGACGGGTGGCTCCGATTCCCGCATCCCGGGCCTTGGGTTCGCCGTGACGGTCGTGGTGATCACCCTCATTGGGTTCCTCGCCTCGACCATCCTCTGCCAGCAGCGTCCTGTCCGCGGTCGACGCCGCGGTCAATCGCCTGCCATTCGTGCGCCTATTGTACTCTGCGACCAAGGATCTGCTCAATGCTTTTGTCGGCGAGCACCGCCGATTCGATACCCCCGTCCTCGTCCCCGCCGACCAGGGGGGCCAAGGACAGGCCCTGGGATTCGTCACGCAGGAGTCGCTGGCGCGCCTTGGACTGGCCGACCATGTCACGGTTTACTTGCCGTTCTCTTATAGCCTCTCCGGGCGACTGTTGATCTATCCGGCAAGCGCCGTGCGCCGGCTGGACACGGAGAGCGCCGACGTCCTCGCATTCATCGTCTCCGGAGGCGTCACGGAACTGCCGCGGGCGGCTGCGCCGCCCGAGAGAGGAGAAAGGTGAAAGGAGAAAGGCGAGGAGATAGCTCGCTGCACAGGATTAGCTCGCTTGCCCTTCGGGAGCTCGGCTGCCCGCACGTGCGCGTGGCACGGCCTCTGTAGCTCAGTATCTCCTTTCTCCTCTCTCTCCTCCTCTCAGGGCGCTACGCGCCCGTCAGGTCGTCGGCGGATTGAACTGCACGTGCTGCGCGTCGACCCACGACCGGTGGTACGCGGGATCTTCGACGGCGGAGCGCGGCCTTGGCGACTTTGAGCGGCCGGAACGAATCCATCATCACCGCCAGCTCGTTCGTGTACTTGGCCCCGATGCTCGCTTCCGCCCGCCCGGGATGCGGGCCGTGCGGGATGCCGTCGGGATGGTGCGTGATGCTCCCGAACTCGATGCCCTTGCGGCTCATGAACTCGCTCGACGCGTAGTACAGCACCTCGTCGGAGTCGACGTTGCTGTGGTTGTACGGCGCCGGGCAACGCATTCGGGTCGAAGTCGAACGGCCGCGGACAGAACGAGCACACGACGAATCCGTCGCCCTGAAATGTCTGGTGCACCGGCGGCGGCTGATGGACGCGACCCACGATCGGCTCGAAGTCGTTGATGTTGAACGCCCACGGATAGAAATAGCCGTCCCACCCGACGACGTCGAACGGATGGTGATCGAGAATGATCTCGTTCAGCCCGTTGTACTGCTTCACGAGAATCCGGAAGTCGCCCATCTGGTCGACGGTGCGCAGCTCGCGCCGGGCGTCGAATGTCCCGCTCCGAGTACGGCGCGCCCTTCGAGCAGCTGGCCGAACTCGTTGCGATAGCGCTTCGGCCACCGCACGTGGCCGCGGCTCTCGATGATCAGCAGCTTGGTCGGTCCCGCGGCCATGTCGAGCTGGAAGCGGTGCGTGATCCCGCGGTGAATGACGAGATAGTCGCCTTCTCGGTACGGGCAGATCGCCGAACACCGACTCCAGCACGCCGCTGCCCTTGCTCACGTACACCATCTCGTCGGCCTGGCCGTTCTTGTAGAAGTGCGGATCCTGCTCGTCCGGCTCGACGTACAGCATGGCGACGTCCTGATTGAACAGGAGCGGCGTGCGGTCCAGGGTCGGGCTTCCGCCCGTGCGCAGGCGCGAGGTCAGGAAGTGTCGGTGGCGCAAGCGCCTCGTCGCCGTCGGCCTCGTACGCTAGGTCGCGGATCCGCCGCACCGACTTGACGGTCGTCGGCGGGTGCGTGTGGTACAGCAGCGACGACGTCCCCGTGAACCCCTCGTGCCCCATCAGCTCTTCGGCGTACAGCCCGCCGTCGGGCCGGCGGAAGACCGTGTGCCGTTTGCGCGGAATCTGACCGAGCGTGTGATAGATCGGCATTAGAGATTCCCTCGGAGCGCCTGCTCGCGCTCGATCGCTTCGAACAGCGCCTTGAAGTTGCCGGCGCCGAAGCTCTTGGCGCCCTTGCGCTGGATGATCTCGTAGAACAGCGTCGGACGGTCCTGCACCGGCTTCGAGAAAATCTGCAGCAGATATCCTTCATCGTCCCGGTCGACCAGGATGCCGAGGTCACGCAAGCGGCGCGATGTCTTCGTCGATGTGACCGACGCGATCCAGCACCGTGTCGTAGTACGTCGCTGGGCACGCGCAGGAACTCGACGCCGCGGTCACGCAGGGTGCGTCACGGTCGCGACGATGTCGTCGGTCGCGATCGCGATGTGCTGGACGCCCGGCCCCTCGTAGAACTCGAGGTACTCGTCGATCTGCGACTTCTTCTTCCCCTTCGCGGGCTCGTTGAGCGGAAACTTGATGCGGCCGTTGCCGTTGGAGACCACCTTGGACATGAGCGCCGAATACTCGGTGGAGATGGCCTTGTCGTCGAACGAGATGAGGTTGTAGAACCCGAGGACGCGCTCGTAGAACTCGACCCAACGGTTCATGGCGCCCAGCTCGACGTTGCCCACGCAGTGGTCGACGTACTTGAGGCCAACGGGCGCGGGGTTGTATCGCGTCTCTACCGGGCGAAATCCCGGCATGAATGTCCCGCGATAGTTCCGGCGCTCGACCAGTGAGTGGATCGTGTCCCCGTACGTCTGGATGCGCCGCGATGACGACCTCGCCGTGCTCATCGTGCAGCACGGTCGGCTCCTGGACGGGTTGTGCGCCGCGCTCGACGGCGAGCTCGAAGGCCTGGCGCGCGTCATCGACCCAGAGGGCAAGGTCGCGCACGCCATCACCGTGTTTCGCGACGTGCGCCGCGATGGGGCCAGTCGGACTGCAACGGCGTCGTGAGGACGAGCCGCACCTTGTCCTGCTCGAGCACGTAACTGGCCCGGTCGCGCACGCCGGTCTCTGGGCCTCGATAGGCGACGAGCTGGAATCCGAACGCCGCCCGATAGTAGACGCTCGTCTGCTTGGCGTTCCCGACGTAGAACTCGATGTAGTCCGTGCCGTTGATCGGAAAGGTGTCTGTCGCTTCACGAGCGACCGGAGCGGTCTGCGTGGCCATACCTCGCCCGTTGTATCGGGGCGAGGCATGCCTCGCCCGCTGGTTAGGGGCGAGTGCCTACCTCGCCCTTGCTGTTCGTGCGCCTTCTACCAATCTAGCCGCCCCGCTAGGGCTCGATACTCCTCCAGGGAGGAGGGGTTGGCGAGCGCGTCGGTATTCTTGACCGGGCGTCCATGCAACGCGTCCCGCACGGCGATTTCGGCGGTCTTACCACTCAGAGTGCGCGGGATGTCGCGCACCGCGTGAATGCGGCGGGGCACATGATGGGGGCTCGTGTTTCGTCGGATGACATCTTTGATCCGCGCGCGCAGGACGTCATCCAACGTCTGCCCCTCCGCGAGGCGGACGAAGAGCGCGACTTCCGTGTCGCCCCCCACGACGTCGCCCGGGGAACCACTCGCCGTGTGTGCCGCCGGCACTTCGTAGCCGACGACGACGCTCTCCAGAATCTCAGGGAGCTGCTCTACCTGCCGATAGATCTCCGCGGTCCCGATGCGGACCCCGCCGGGGTTGAGCGTCGTGTCGCTGCGACCGTAAATCACGACGCCGCCTGCCGCGGTCAGGCGCGCCCAATCTCCGTGGCACCAAACGCCCGGAAAGCGATCGAAGTAAGCCATGCGATACTTCGCCCCACGAGGATCGTTCCAGAACGCGACCGGCATGCTCGGGAACGGCCGGGTGCACGCCAGCTCCCCGGGCTCGTCGACGACGGGCCGCGCCGACGCCGCAAATACCTCGACGGCCATGCCGAGGCCCCGTCCCTGGATCTCACCACGGCGCACCGGCGACAACGGATTCCCGAGCACGAAGCACGAGACGATGTCCGTGCCGCCACTGATACTCGACACCTGTACGGTGCGACCAATGTCGCGATAGACATAGTCGAAGCTCTGCGGCGCGAGCGGGCTGCCGGTCGATAGCACGGTCCGCAGCGCCGCCAGGTCATGCGTCCGTGCTGGTGCGAGCCCCACCTTCTCCGCCAGTGCTAAGTATCGGGCGCTCGTGCCAAACACGGTGACACCTTCGGCAGCCGCGAGATCCCACAGCACCGCCGGACGAGTTGGTGGCAACGGCGCGCCGTCATACAGCACGATGGTTGTCCCAGTCCCCAACGCCGTCGCCAGCCAGTTCCACATCATCCAGCCACAAGTCGTCGCATAGAACACGCGGTCCTCGCGGCGGACGTCGACATGCAGCACGTGCTCCTTCAGGAGTTGGAGGAGCATCCCGCCGCCGCCATGCACGATGCACTTCGGGAGTCCAGTCGTCCCGGACGAGTAGAGGATCGCGGCGGGCCGATCGAATGCGCCGCGCGCGAACGTGAGCGGCGTGCCCTGCCCGCCCTCGAGAAAGTCGGACCAGAGCACGCTGGCACCACGCGGCAGCTCGGGCTTGGCCTCGAGATGAGGGACGATGACGACGCGCTCGAGGCCGGGCAGCGCCTCGGCGATAGCCGCGATGCCAGAGCGCAGATCAATGCGTTTGCCCCCGTACCGATACCCGTCGGCAGCAAACAGCACCCGTGGGGTGATTTGTCCGAACCGATCGATGACCGCGGGCGGACCAAAGTCGGAGGAGCAACTGGACCACACCGCGCCGATGGCGGTCGCGGCGAGCATCGCGATCACCGTTTCCGGGATGTTGGGGAGGTAGCCGGCGACGCGGTCGCCGACGCCGACGCCTGCCTCCCGGAGCGCCGCGGCGCAGGCCGCGACCGCGCCCCGGAGCTCGGCATACGACATTCGGTCTCGGGGACCGAACTCGTTCCACGAGACGATCGCAGGATGCTCGTCCCCGAACCGCAACAGGTTCTCGGCGTAATTCAGCGACGCACCGAGGAACCACCGAGGGCCTGCGGTGGGATCCGGCGGCGCCATGCGATCCAGGCCCACGACGACCTGCATCCACGGGAGAGCGCCAGGCTCCGCATCCGCGAGCACGTGACAGAAGCGCCACACATGCGGCCAGAAGCGCTCCGGGTGTTGAACGGACCATCGGTGTAGTGCCGCAAATGCATCGGGTGCGTCGGCCGCGGGCAGCTCGGGCGCGTCCGTCGTCCGCACGGCGTCGAGGAACGCTGCCATCTGCGTACGCCGCTTTGCAGCCGCCGACAACTCCCAGAGGATCTCATTCATCGGTCGTGATGGCAAACTGCTGGGGACTAGGGGCTAAGGGACTAGGGGCTGATGAACAAACCGTAGAGGCAGCGCCGGGGACGCGCCACTGGCCATGAGTTTTGTCCCTAGTCCCTTGCCACTAGTCCCTCGCCCCTAGCCACTAGATTGTCCCCCCGTGCATGTGCCGTCAGCCGCCCTGCGTTGGCGCGACTTTCGACTGCTCCTCGTCGGCAACGTCGCGTCAACGATCGGCCTGCAGATGCAGGCCACGGCGGTCGGCTGGGAGCTCTACGAGCGCACCCACTCGGCGTACGCCCTCGGGATATTGGGCCTCGTCGCGGTCGTGCCGCTCGTGGCGCTCGCCCTTCCCGCGGGCCACGTGGTCGACACGCGTGACCGACGACACGTACTCATGGCGGCACAGGCAGCGTACATTCTGAGCTCGTGCGGCCTCGCACTCGTGTCTTGGACACACGCGCCGGTCGTGTTCCTGTACGGCTGTATCCTGGTAAACGGGATCGCGCGGTCCTTTCAGGCACCGGCCCGCAACGCGCTGCTGCCCTCATTGGTCCCGAACGACATCCTCGCCAATGCCGTGACCTGGAACAGCGGCGGGTGGCAACTGGCGGCCGTGCTCGGACCCGCGCTCGGCGGGGCGATGATCGCGGCGTTGGGTGGCACGGTGGTCGTGTATCTGTGTGCCGCGGCGGGCTCGGTGGTTTTTCTCGTCCTCGCCGCGCGGATCCGTCACCGCCCAGTCGACAGCTCCGGCTCCGAGCTCACGGTCGCGGCCCTCGTGGCCGGTATCCGCTTCGTCGCCCACACGCCACTCATTCTTGCGACGATCACGCTCGACCTCTTCGCCGTCCTGCTCGGCGGCGCGTCGACGCTTCTGCCGATTTACGCCAAGGACATCCTCGGCGTGGGGCCAAGTGGCCTCGGGTGGCTCAACGCGGCTGACTCGCTCGGTGCCGTCATCATGGCGGCGACGCTCGCGGTGTTGCCTCCAATGCGCCACGCCGGTCGAACGGTCCTGCTGGCCGTCGCCGGATTCGGAGTCGCCACACTCGTCTTCGGGATCTCACGGTCGTTTCCCTTGTCGCTGTGCATGCTGATCGCACTCGGCGCCTTCGACATGGTCAGTGTCGTGGTGCGGGCAACGCTCGTCCCGCTCCTCACGCCCGATCCCATGCGCGGCCGTGTCGGCGCGATCGCGAACCTGTTCGTCGGAACGTCGAACCAACTCGGCGGCTTCGAGTCGGGCGCGGTCGCCGGTGCGTTTGGGCCTGTCTTCTCGGTCGTGTCAGGAGCGATCGGCACACTCATCGTCGTCGCCCTGGTCGCGTGGCACTGGCCGGCGCTCCGCCATCTGGGCCCGTTGGACAGTGGCCCGGTCGCCGAAACCGTCGCGGACGATCCCAAAGTCGCGTGAGGGGCGCGATTCGGGGCTCGGAAATCGAGCGTCGGGATGGATTCGAGAATCAGCGACGACGTCGCTGACTCTCGTGTGATTTGGGTAGCTGCCGAAACCGGTCGGCGGGCCCGCGCGGCCGGACTTTACGAGCTCAGAGCGAGAATGGCAGCTCGAGCTTCTCGTGAGCGCGACGGCCCGGCCGCTTGAGCCAATGCCACTGGCGGGCCGCATGGTCGACGGCGGCAGCACGGGCTGCATCCGCTTGCGAATCAAGTGTTGCGGTCTCGCAGTAACGACAGACATCGCGCGGAGCCGGGAACTCGGCAACGGCCGTTGCGAGCTGCGGGACGCCATCGGCAGTCCGCGTCTCGATCCGCTCGAACACGACGTAGTCGCCGCCTTCCGAGAACATGATCTCGACTTCCACGACGCGCGCACCCTGCCCATCCTCATCGACGGCTTCTGCTTTGCTGGAGCCGATCGTCCAACCCATGAACGAGAGTGCAGGCCCGCTGTCGCTCAAGAGCACCAGGTGCGCAGGGGCACCGAACAGCCGGTCCGCTCGCGCGAGAGGGTCCAAATCCGTGGCCGCCGCGGCAGCCTGGCGGGCAGACGGAGCGCCGACGGGGCTTGGCTTGGACTGGGTCAGCTTGAGTGGTCGCATCTGGCGAAACCTGGGGTCGACGGCGGGAACGAGCGGTGATTTCTGACGGGCCTGGAGCACCCGCCCACGATCGGTCACAATGGCAAACCATGGGCCGCCGCCAATGAGAGTGTGGACGAAGCGGTCGGTATCAGATCTCCATGTGGCTCATGGAGTTGCGAGGGAGCATCACACTGTCTAGCTCCGCGTCAGTTCCCGACGTGTGCTGCGAGCGCCGCATTGTGAGAGAATTCTTGCCAAACGCGCGAGAGGCGAGGGATTAGGGGTTAGGGACTCGTGAGTGACAAATCTCGAAAGCGAGCGGCGGTGCGGGGTGGGCGGCCGTGCCCTATGGTTTGCTAATCCCCAACCTCTAATCCCCTTCGCCTATGTGGCACACGATCTACGTGGACATGTTCGTTCCCGGGGTGCCAGTCCTCGAGAAGGCGTTCCGAACCCTGGCCGTGTACACGTTTCTGTTGCTCGGGCTCCGGCTGGCCGGTAAACGAGAGCTCGGCCAACTCAACCCATTCGACCTCGTCGTGCTGCTGGTGCTATCGAATACCGTGCAGAACGCGATCATCGGGAACGACAACTCGTTGGTGGGCGGCCTGCTCGGCGCCGCGATCCTGCTCGTGCTCAACTACGGCGTCGTAAAGTTTCTGTATCGCCATCCCGCCCTGGACCGCCTGATCGAAGGCGACCCCGACGTGCTGGTGCGCAACGGTCGGATCCAATTCCACCGCCTCCAGCGGGAGCTCATTACCAAGGAGCAACTCGAAGCGGCCGCTCGCAGACAGGGCATCGAGCACCTCCACGAGGTCAAGACGTGCCGGCTCGAGACGGGCGGAGCGCTCACGTTCGTTGCGCGCGAGCCCACGGTGGACGACCATCGTCACCAAGCGCTCCTGGACCGACTGACGGCCATCGAGGCCCGCCTAAGCGGAACGGCTGGATCCGGGATCCAGGATTCGGGGGCGGCGCGGAATTGAAAGCGCGACGCGACAGAGGGCCAGTGGCGGTGAGATGCCACGGGCCCTCTGTACGTCACTACTCCTTTCGATCTTCCACTCAGCCTGCCCGTCGCGTCAGTCCACGATTGGGGCTGGCGGCGGTGCCGGCGGCGGCGGCGCTGGCGGCGGCGCTACTGGCGGCGGCGCTGGCGGCGGCGCTGGCGGCGGCGTCACGGGCGGCGACACCGGTGGCGGGGCCACTGGCGGCGTGACCGGCGGCGGCGCCACGGGCGGCGACACCGGTGGCGGGGCCACTGGCGGCGTGACCGGCGGCGGGGCCACTGGCGGCGTGACCGGCGGCGGCACGACGGGTGGCGGCGGGACGGGCGGTGGCGACACCGGCGGCGGTGGGCCCGTGGGTGGCGTCACCGGCGGCGGGGGCGGCGGCGGTACGGGCTGCTGGAGCAACGAGTCCTGCGCCGCAAGCGAGGGAATGACGAACCACGCGTGCTCGTTGAAGTTGACGGGGCTCATCTCGTACGAGCGATCTTCGGAGAAGCGACCCGTCGTCGGGAAATACGGTGGAGGTAGCGTCAAGCCGCACTCGTTGAACTGATACCGCTTGATGTAGCCGGTCTCTCCGCTGTCGCCGTTTCCCCACATCGTGCCGACGGGGCCACGGGTGCCTTGGATGATGCCACCCGTGAGATAGAGGCATCCGCGTCCGGCCGGCACCGTCTCACAGTTCAAGCCGTCGATCACACCGCCGGTGTAGTTCTCCACCTGGAACTTGTTCAGCGCCAGGATGGAAGCCTGCAAGTACGTCGACTTCGTCGGCGATGGGATCTCGAACTGCCAGACCGAGTCGCCTGGGGTGGCCGATGCGGCTTGGGGAGCGTTGAGGAAGTTGTCCGCGACGACGACGTCGTCGGCTGCGTACGCGCCGAGATAGTCCGGGCACGTACCGACGGCCGGGTCGGTGTTCAGCTTGACGTTGCCGGCCACGATGATGTTGTACGGTGACACGAGGGTGAGGCGGCCACGCAGGGTCCCGCTGATCGCGACCTTGCCGTCGACGAAGACCACGCCATTGAAGTTGACGTTCTCAGCGTGCGTGATCGGCCAGAGGTAGAGCGAGTCAGGTCGATTGGCACCCGCCACGCCGAGGCGCGGGTCCATTGGCAGCGGATTCGGGAGCCATTGTCCGCTCCCCGGCCAGCCGGACGGCCTGAACCGGCCCGCCGAGTCGCGGAGCGTGTCGAGGTTGGGATCGCCACCCAAATAGCAGTGCCCGAGATTGTTGCCCAGCGAGTCCTCGCGGAAGGCCGCCGGGATGTCGCGGGCGAGGCGGAACGTAGTGTCCGCAGCGTTCAGGTAGCCACAGTTGTCATTGTTGGCATTCATCACGTCGCCGTAATCGTTCTGACCGAAGTTACCGCCGACGACGTACCGAGCGTCCGTGCTCTGGAACACGCGCATGAACCCTTCATCGGGGTCCGTCGTGTTACCGTCGTTGTTGAGATCCACAGGCACGAACTCGATGCGGATCGTCGACTGAGCTCCGCTGCCGACCGTTCCGCTCCCGGTCACTTCCGTATTGGCCACGGTCGCGAGACCTTTGAGCGACGTCAGCGAGTTCACGCTCGGCAGGGTGATCACCGGGACATGTTGCTGATATCCCTGGTCGAAAATGCCGAAGGCCAGACCGGTGACGATCGTCTTCGATGTCGTGAGCTGATTGTGGAACTCTACGCCTGACGCTGCGATCCGAATATTGTCGTTCGAGTGCGCCGGGCCGAAGATCTGGTCGCCGCCGCCGAAGTAGATGCCCGCCTCGCTGTTCGAGAAGTACGCATACTTGGCGAAGGTGTCCTGATAGATCGTGGCGCGGTGGACCACCGTGTTGCCGACGCCGTCAGTCACTTGGCTGATGGCAGCACCGAAGATGCCGTACTCACCCGTGCGGCTGCCGCTCTTGCCGATCCAGGTCGTGCGGTACATCCCCGGAATCGGGTTCCCGAGCGCGTCATTCACCTGCACGTTGTTCTCGAGCGCGATCTCGCCGCTGTCGGCCGAGCGGAACGGCTGCTGATTCGGATGCGTGTTGATCCAGTTCCGCGCTTCAGCAACCCCGGACTCCGCCGCATCGTACAGCATCTCCGAGCGGACGCTGTTCTTGGCAATGAGGTCGGCGTTGGCCGTGGTCGCAGCGGCCAACACGACGATGGCTGCGACCACGAGCGCGATCAACAGCACCGCGATCAGGGTAGCACCGTGTCGGTCGCGCCACACGCGTGAGAGATGACGGGTCATGGTGAGATCCCAGTTCGAGAGAGCACGACGTGTGACGCCCTTACGGCGGCGTCACAAAGCTGCTGGAGACAGGAGTCGAGAACGACGGAGTGCAGTCCTGCGCGGAGACCGCGTACTCGACGCCGACCCCGTCCGGGGCGGTCAGGTCGGTGAAGGTGTAGGACAACTGGCCGTTGGGCTCCGATGTGAACGGCGCGTTCCACGTGGAATCCGTGGCCAGGCGCCGCCAGACAATGTAGCGCATGATGTCGCGCTCACCGCCCCACTCGTCGGGGCTGGGCTGCCATGAGATGGTCACACTGTCCGCCCCGAAGGCGCCGCCCGTGACGGCCGTGAGCGAGGGGATAGGCTGTGGCGCGTTACCGCACGTCGAGAGCTGGGGGCTCGCCAGGTTGGGCAGGGCCGACGTCAGGCTGAACGCCTGGATGCGCTGCGCCACCCCGGTGTCGCCGTTGGTGACGCGATAGGTCACCTGCACGGCGCGAATGCTGTCGATCATGAGCGTGCTCGTGTAGCTCGCGGGCATCTCGCCCGGCGTCACGAGCGTCAAGGACTGCAGCCCGGTGACCGGATTGGTCACGAGCTTGTAGTACTGGAAGAACGGAACGGTATCGGGGAGGATGTTGCGCACCACGGCCTCCACGGTCCCGTTGTTCACTTCACGATAGAGAGCGTACACGCCAGGTTCGGTCGCGGTGCTGTCCGGCTGGAACCAGAACGTGATCAGCTCGGCGGGACTCGGAATGCCCGGCGCGATCGAGTAGTCCACGGTCGGGTAGACGTACGCGGGCGTGATCCCGGGCAAGTTGAACTGATCGGCGGACAGCACCCCCTGGGTCTCGAGGGTGGGGGCGCCCGGCGTGTAGTAGATCGCCGTGGTCCCGGAGTCGGCCGACGCGTAGTCGGCATTGAATGCGAAGGCGTTTGGACTCAGGTAAACGAGCGCAGGCTGGCCCGGCGTGGTGTTGGCGCCGGCGGCGCGGAGGTGTTGGTCCAGCAGGTCGGCACCGAACCGAACGTTCTGCACCTGATTGAACGCCTTGGCTGCTGCACTGTAGGAGCGGGATTGGCCGATGAAGAAGCTCATCGCCGCGCCGAGTACCAGCGCCATCATGACCATGGCGAGCATGAGCTCCATGAGCGTCATGCCGGGTCGTCGGCCGCGGCGCGCGGCGTGACTCTGCAGGGCGAGTGAGGGGTCCCGCATCACGGCCTCCATGGTACGCGCGTCCGTGGGGGTCACGGGGCGACCGAGTACGACATGACGACGGGCACCGAAAGCCCCGGCGCTGACACCGTCACCATGACGCGGGTGACGTCGTTGTTCGCACACGGGGCGGTCACGCAGTCGACGACCGCCGACGTATCGCGGTTCACCTGCGTCTCAACGGACCACCCGGCGGTGGGATAGTTGTTCTGCGTGCCGGCAAACGTCGACAGCTGCGTGTAGTCCGGGTACGCTCGGATCTGCGCCAGCTGCGAGCTACCGACCGCCTGGGCTCGTGCTTGAAGCTGACCGATCGACATCTGGTGTTGGAAAGTGACGGTCGTGCCGGCGAGACCCGCCACCACGATCGTGAGGATGACCAGCGCCACCATTACCTCGACGAGAGAGAATCCCTCGCGCCGCGCGGTCGTGGTCATCATCTAGAACCCCCGAACCCAGGTATTTTGCCCGGCATTGTAGTGCCACCAGTCCGCGTGGCCAGTCGCGCGTGCGACTTCGACCATGCGCGTCTGCCCCTCATACAGGGTATCGTTCGTCTCTGCCTCGCGCACCGACGTGATGTACACGCCGCCAGCCTGGCTCGCCCCGCCATTGCGGAAGAACGTCACCGACGGCAGACCGTTCGTGGTTTGCACGAAGGTGATCGGCCCGACGCCAATGTCGCCGGGAGGGGTGGCGCCCTCGCTGAACCGAACGCGGTCACCCAAGGCGTAGGCGGTCTCGTGCTCGGTCGAGTCCTGCACCCCGTTGTTGTTGGCATCGACGATCAAGTGGATCACGCGGGCAGTTGTGTCGAAGGTCAGGATCACGTCGCACTGGTGCGCGACCGCCTCACGCTGGGCGGCAATGAACGCCGATCCGATCGCCTGCATGTCGCCAAGCGTCTGGTACTCGCCGACGTCGAGCTTCCACAGCGCGACTGCTGAGCCGATGCCGATGATCGTCAGCACGATCATGATTTCGACCAGTGTCACCGCGGCCTGACGCGCCTTCGGAATCGAACGTGTCATGTATCGCTCGCGGTGTGAGGGTACGGACCAGTGCACGGGGTTCCTGTGCTACGGAGTCCCGTGACCTGGAGACGACGCAGGGCCCATCCGGACTCGACTCTGTCCACAGCAGTGGACTCATCCGGCCGGCCCTACGGGTTGCCCCTCTCTTTGCACCAACGGGGCCGCCGGACGGCCGGAAGAATTGCCCGCACCAAACGGCCCTCGCCACAGGGCCGGCGGTGAGGGGTCCCTAATTCAGGGGTCTACGTAGCGACCGCGCCCGCGCTGTCGATGATTGCAACATTGCAGGCTGCTGCGGACATGGCGGATTGCGAGGGGGTCGCACCACTCGTGGGGCGTCTATGCCACAGCCAGTGTCACCGGGCGGCGACATGACCGTTACGGCGCACGACGGCGTACAACCGTCGAAACGCCTTTGACCTTGCGCCGCACGTGCGCCCGGTCACAGCGCACGGGCTAGTGACTAGCATGTAACGACGGCCGTCAGATCCGCCCGCGCCGGTCGTCACCGATAACGCGTATACCGTGACACTGCCAGTGCTTGCCCCGCTGTTACAGGTACGATACAGTAATGTGGTGTCCGGCCCGAGGCTCCTTGTCGATGCGCGTGGCGTGGTCGCGGGGCGTCCTCGCGGTGCGGTGCTGTTCGACTTTGGTGGCACGCTCGACGCCGACGGTGCGCGCTGGGCGGTGCGGTTTCATACTGCGTACGCGCGCGGTGGGGGCCGCCTTAGCATCGGGGCATTCGATCCGCTGTTCAGCCTGTCGGACCGGCGCCTCGAGATGCACCAGGGCATCGGTCGCCTCGGCCTCCGCGCGATGATCGAGGTCCAGGTCGCGATCCTCAGTACCTTGCTTCCCGACGGACCCGCCATGGATGTCCACGACATGACCGACCAGATCTACGGCAACGCGCTGGGCGTCTCTGCGCGCAACCGGCCAATCCTGTCGGCGCTGCGCAAACAGTATCACCTCGCCGTTGTGTCGAATTTCACAGGAAATCTCGCACCGTGTCTCGAAGAGCTGGGCCTTGCCGACCTGTTCGACGTCGTCACCGACTCCGCCGTGCTGGGGTCGAGCAAGCCCGATCCGCTGCCGTTTACGACGACGCTCGGCGCGCTGGATGTCACGCCGGCCAACGCCTGGATGGTGGGGGATAACTTCGAGGCGGACATCCGACCCGCCCAGCGCTTGGGACTGCGAACGGCGTGGCTCGCGCCTGCCGATCGCCCCTTACCAGAGGGCGTGCCACCAACGGCCCGAATCGGGACGTTGGCGGAGCTGCCTGCAATCCTGGAGGCGACACCGGCCGGAGCCTGCGCGGAGCGAGCCCGATGCACGGCTTGATTCTGGCAGGCGGCACGGGGTCGCGCCTGGCCGCCGATGGAGTCGATGGGCCCAAGGCGGCGGTGGCGATCGCGGGGCGCCCGCAACTCGTGCGACTGGTCGACATGCTTGGCGAGCTGGGATGCCGAACCATCACTTGCATGCTCCGCGACACCCGTGACTCCGCGGCTGATGCCGCCTCCGCAACGCGCGCCCTGCTCGACGGCGTCAGCGAGCTTGGAAGAGCCCCGGTCCGGGTCGTGCCCTGCCGCACGCCCTCGTCCCTGCATACGCTGGTGGACGGGCTGGCGACGGTGGCCTCCGGCGACGTGTTCTGTACGATGGTGGACACCGTCATGCTGCAGCGGGACTGGCGCACGGTGTACGACACGTCGATCGACCTGCTCGCCAGTGGGGCCGACGCAGTGCTCGCTGTGACACCGTTCGTCGACGATGAGCGCCCCCTCTGGGTCGAGCGAGACGCGGCGGGGATCGTTCGCCGGCTGGGCGACACCACGGTATCACCGCCATGCGTCACCGGGGGCGTCTACGCGTTCGGGGCGGCCGCCCGAGCAGAAGCGGCGCGCGCGCGGCGCAGCGGCATCAGCCGCATGCGCGGGTTTCTCGCTCGACTCGTCGACGAAGGTGCCCGAGTGGCGACCGTCGAGGTGACCCGAATCGTGGATGTCGATCGGCGACAGGACCTCGAGCTCGCCAATGCGTGGCTCGGTGCGGAGGACGAGTGATTCGACTCGCGTGCCGAGTCGCGGGCGGGTGGCGATGTCCCTGAGCTCCCCTGCCGGGCGAGCCCTGGCCCTCTATCGCCAGCCATCCTATTCGCCCAATCAGCACCGGGCGAACGATCAAGCGATTCTCGATGCAGTGGTTCGCCACCTCGAGGAGTGGGGGTGGACGGTCACCCGCGCGAGCGAAGGCGACATCCTCACCGGTGCCGTGTCGGAGAGTCACCTCCGCGAAGCCGACATCGTCCTCAACATGTGCCAAGGGCCGGACGCATCGGAGCGATTGTCGGCAGCCGAATCGCACGGGATCCGGCTCATCAACCGGCCTTCGAGCGTGCTCGGGTGTCACCGCCATCGTCTCGTTGGCATCCTCGCGCATCGTCCGATTGCATTCCCCCGCACCGCCGTCGTCGCGACAGCTGGCGAGCCAGAGCTCGACGGATTTGGCGCCAATGGGCGCGGGGTCTGGGTGAAGCGCGGTGACGTCCACGCGGAGTGCTCGGCGGACGTCGTCGTCGTCACTCGTCGCGAGCTCCCCGGCGCCCTCGCGGCATTTGCGGGGCGCGGGATCCACCGGGTCGCCCTCCAGGAACACGTCCCTGGGCCCGTCATCAAGTTCTACGGCGTGGCCGACGGTGAGTTCTTTCGCTATTACGGGGCCGACGCGGGCCCCAATGGTCCCCGACCGCAGGTCGACGAGCGGCGACTCCGAGCGTTGGCGTTCGCGGCGGCCCGGGAACTGAGGTTCGATGTGTTTGGCGGCGATGTCGCCCTCCCGACACCCAGCGACCCGGTGTTGATCGATCTCAACGACTGGCCCAGCTTCGCGCCGTTCCGCGAGGACGCGGGCCGTCATATTGCGGCATACGCCGCAGCGCATGCTTTTTCCCCATCCTCGTAGAGACTCCACGTGACGCAACAACCGACGGCGCTCGCCGAGCCCCGCCTTCGCCCCAATACTCCACCTGCCGCGCCGCACGTCGCAGGCCCCCGCTCTGTGGCTCTCTTCGATGCCGAGGCGGAGTTCATCGCCCCAGGCACGCAGAGCGTCGCCCTCTTCAGCAAATTGTGCATCGACCACGGTGAAGGGGCTCTCCTGTTCGATGTGGACGGTCGCCGGTACATCGACCTCATGGCAGGCGTCGGCGTGGCCAGCTTGGGCTACGCCCACCCGAAATTCGTCGCAGCGGTCCAGCGGCAAGTGGCCCGCATCCACGTCGGCAGCTTCACGTCGGAGAACCGTGTCGCGCTCGTCAAGCTGATCGCCGACATCGCACCCGGCGATCTCTCACGCACGCAGCTCTACAGCAGTGGCGCCGAAGCCGTCGAGTCGGCGCTCCGCCTGGCAAAATCCTACACGGGCAAGACCGAGGTGGTTGGGTTCTGGGGCGGCTTCCATGGCAAGACCGGGGGCGTGCTGCCACTGCTCGGATCGAGCTTCAAGCACGGCCTCGGTCCGCTCATGCCCGGCGAGTACAGCACGCCGTACGCCTCATGTGCCCGCTGCGCGTTCGATAAGCGCTTCCCGTCGTGCGAGTGGCATTGCATCGAGTTTCTCCGCCGCAAGATCGAGCTCGAGACGACGAATGATGTGGCGGCCATCATCGTCGAGCCGATTCAGGGCACAGCTGGCAACATTGTGCCGCCGCCGGGATACCTCCGCGTCCTCCGAGCGCTCGCCGACAAGATTGGTGCCGTCTTGATCGCCGACGAGATGCTGACGGGGTTCGGTCGCACCGGTACAATGTTCGCCGTGGAGCACGATGCCGTGATTCCCGACATCATGACCATTGGCAAGGGATTCGGTGGCGGGTTCCCCATGACGGGCCTCGTGGCGCGAGATTCTGTGGCGCAGTCGAAGCCGTGGGCCAATCCCAGCGGCAGCTCGTCGAGCTACGGTGGCAACCCCTTGGCTTCGGCGGCCGCCCGCGTGGCGATCGAGACGATCCTCGAGGACGGCCTGGTCGAGCACAGCCGCGCCCTCGGGGCGCGTATGATGGCCGAGATGAAGACGTGGGAACGGACCGTCCCGATCGTGAACGACGTCCGGGGCCGCGGACTCATGATTGGCATGGACCTCGTGGTGCCAGGCACGACGAAGTTGCTCCCCAAGGATGTCACCCGGTGGATCTTCGACACGCTGCTCTCGCGTGGCGTGCTGGCGATGATCTACAACCCCGAGGTCCGCATCAATCCACCGCTGGTCATTCGCGAGGCCGAGGCCATGGAAGCATTGGCCACGATGAAGCAGGTCCTGTCCGAAGCGGCGGAGCGCGTCGCGGCATGAAGCGGACTCGAACGACGCGGTGTCGCCAGACGCTGCGGACGCGGCCTGAGGGGCGCTCGCGGAGCGCGACGCTCGCCGGGCCATCCTTGGCGACGAAGGGCGACGAGGTCGAGGAGTGGGTCGACCTACGCTTTTTCCGGCCCATCGGGGTGCGCATCGCTCGCAACTTGGCCGGGACCCGTGTCACGGCCGATCAGGTCACCCTGCTGAGCCTCATCATCGGACTCGCCGCAGGCCACCTCTTCGTCTACACCAGCCCGTGGCTCAACGCAGCCGGCTTCGTCCTCTTCATCATCTCGGACATCTTCGATAGCGCCGACGGGCAGCTCGCGCGACTCCGAGGCACGTCCACGCGGTTCGGGCGGGCCCTCGACGGCTCCTCCGACGCGGCTCGTTTCATCAACCTCGGCGTGCACCTGCTGGTGCGGCTGGTAATCGCCCAGCAGTGGAGTTGGCTCGCGGCCACGTCACTCGTCGTCGTCGCTGCGATCAGCCAGTCCATCCAGAGCGCGACCATTGACTTCATCCGACACGCGTTCCTGGCGCTGGCGGTCGGTCGTGGCAGCGAGTTGGATTTCGAGGAAGCCGAGGATCTCCGCGGCGCATCGTTCGTGCGACGGGTGGCAGTGCGGTTCTACCTCCAGTACAGCCGTCGTCAACTCGCGATGTTCCCTCGGACCGGCGCACTGCTTCGGGCCGCACGCGATCACCCGCTGGGACCCGCGGGGGCGAGCGCTTATCGTGCAGAGACGCTGCCCTTGGTACGACAGTGCGCCTGGCTAGGGCAAAACTTCCGCTTCCTCGTCCTGGGGGTCACGGCCGTGGCCGGATGGCCGGCTGGCCTCCTGTGGATCACCGTGCTCCCGATGAATGCGGTGCTCATTTGGCTCCGTCGGGGACAGGAGCGAGGAGCCGGGCGAGTGCAGCGCGTCGCGCTGTCGGTCTCCAGGCCCGCGCCGGTTCCGGCGCCCGCGCGCGCCATCGGCGGTGAATGACGCGGTCGCGGGCGCATCGACGCTCGCGTCGCGCATCACCCGAGACGGACCGATGACCGTTGGCCGCAAGGTGTACCGCGGTGCACTCATCGGGTTCGGCGGCGTCGCTCGAACTGCGCACCTGCCCGGCTCACGCCACGATCCGAGCGTCCGCGACCGTCTGTCGATCGTCGTCGCGGTCGACCCCGCATCGGACGCGCAGAGCGGTGCCGATATCCCGGTCGTTGCGGACCGATCCGCGCTGAGTACCGTCGCGCCGCTCGATTTCGTCGACGTCTGCACTCCCACGGGACTCCACCTGCCCACCACCCTATGGGCGCTCGACAGCGGGTACCACGTCCTGTGCGAGAAGCCGGTCGCGACGACGCACGCGGAGGCACAGACAATTGCCGCGGCGGCGAAACGGGCCAACCGGATCGTGATGGGCTGTCACCAGCATCGGTTCAATCCGGCGTGGCTGCAGATGCAGCAGTGGCTGCAGGAGGACGCGATCGGTCGTTGGCATCTCGCCGAGCTCTCGGTCTATCGATCAGGGGCGGACGTGGGCCGCGACCCACGGGCTCGTCCCTGGCGAACCGTGGCCCAGGAGGGCGCCGGCGGCATTCTGCTCGACCACGGCACCCATTTGCTATACTCGCTGTTTGACGCCGCGGGGGCGCTGCCCACAGCCGTCCGCGCGTGGACGGGACGGCTGCGTCACCGCGAGTACTCGGTGGAGGACACGGCGCACCTGATTCTCGAGTTCCCAGACCGGATCGCGACGCTCACGCTGACCTGGGCCGCGACCCACCGCGAGAACCGCGTGCGGTTCCTCGGTGAGCGGGGCTCGATTGACTGGCACGGCGGGGCGCTTCGGCTCGATCGACCCTCGCATGCACCGGTCGTCCTCGACTTCTCCGCACAACTCGACAAGCAATCCTACGCGGGCTGGTTTGCCTCGCTCTTCGGCACCTTTGCCGACGCGTTGGACCGCGGCGCCGCGCCGGAAGCCCTCGAGGAAATCGATCGCGTCGCGCGCGTGCTCGAAGCAGCGTACACAGCCGCACAGACTGGCAATCGAATCACCGTCGGCTGACGCACGCGGATGAGCCGTTTCGCGCGACTCCTCGTCATCGTCGCGGGGCTCGCCTTCTTCGTTGCGCTGGTGCTCCAAGCTGGCGTGCGAGACCTCGCTGCGACATTGGAGCGCACCGGCTGGGCCTTCCTGCTCCTGATCGCGGTGTGGGGGGTCGTGTATATCAGCAATACGATTGCCTGGGGCTTCCTCATCCGCGCCACGGCGCCAATCGCCGGCCCGGGCGGAAAGTCGGCGCGCATCCCGTTCCTCTCTGCATACGCCATCACAGTCGCGAGCTTCGCAATCAATTACGCGACGCCTTTTGTCGCGCTGGGTGGCGAGCCGCTCAAGATTGCGCAAGCCGCTGACTGGATCGGCGTCGACCGGGCAGCCGCCTCAGTGGTCAGCTTCCGCGTCACTCACACGCTGGGGCAAGTGCTGTTCTGGCTCATCGCGGTTCCAGTCGGATGGGCGGTCCTGCCGCACACGCTGCCGACCCGGCTCGGGTTACTCGCCGCCGGTGCCGCCTTTGCGGTGGCCGCGTGCTTATTGATTCTCGTCTTTCGGCACGGGTTCGTCGTTCGCGCGCTCAACGCGCTGCATCACATCCCACTGCTGCGTCGCATCGCGCCGCGGCTCGAGCGGTTCCGTCCGACGCTCGAGCATGTGGACAGACAACTGGCGGTCCTGACCGACGACGAGCGACCGCGGCTTGTCGCGGCGGTGGTGTTCGAGGTCGTGGGGCGATGCATCGCGATGTTCGAGTACTACATCGTCGCATGGGTGGAAGGGCTACGCATCTCCTACCCACAGGCATTCTTTATCGGCGCGATCTCACAGCTGACCATCATCATCCTCATCTTCGTCCCCCTCGAGCTCGGGTCCCGCGAAGGTGGAACCCGGATCGGATACACGCTGCTCCACTTGTCACCCGCGCTCGGTGTGTACGCTGGGGTCATCACGCACCTCCGGGAGCTGACGTGGATCGGCATAGGCCTGGCCGTCGCCTGGGGGCTCCGGCAAGGGGCTAGGGATTAGGGGTTAGAACCGACCGCTGGGCCGGTGACAGTGCACCCCCGCTGGACCCACAGTCGATTCGAACGCCTCACCCCTAATCCCTAGCCTTTCAGCCACCCCTGTGCCCGATACCACGCCGCCGTCTCCTGCATGCCCGCCTCCAACGTCACGGTCGGACGATAGGCCAGCTCCGTTCGGGCGCGCGTGTCGTCGCACGTCCAGTTGGGCTGGAGCAGATCCCACGCTCGCTCGCGCGGTCAGGAACGGCCTGCCGCCGATGTAGCGGGTCCACGATCCGGCAAGGAATCCAGCGGTCCGCACTACGCCAGCCGGCAGTGGCACGACGGTGAGTTGCCGACCGACTGCGCGACCGATGGCGGCGATGAGCTCTTCCCAGCTGTGGTTCCCGCCGTTCACGAAATAGACTCCCGCAGCCCGAGGGGTCTCGCCTGCTCTGATGAGTCCCTGCGCGAGATCGCGCACGTGGATGAAGGCGAGCTGCTGCCGCGCAGGACCCGTGCGGATCGCCATGCCGTGTGCGGCCAAGCGAAAAGCGACCAATACGTCCTTGTCTCGGGGCCCATACACGGCGGGTGGGCGAACAATGACCGCGTCGCGATTGGCAGCCGCGACGGCCGCCTCGGCGCGCGATTTCGAGACGCCATACGGACCGACGGGGCCAGGGGGATCGGCCTCCGTCAGCGGGCGGCCGGCCCGCGCCGGCCCGGCCGCCGCGAGACTCGAACAGAACACCAGCCGCGCGCGCGGTGCGTGTGCAGCCATCACCTCCAGCAACCGCACGACCCCGCGATGGTTCGTCTCGTCGTAATCGGCGGGTCGCCGCGCTGACGTCAGCGCGGCCAGGTGGTAGACGACATCGACCCCCGCCACTGCGCGAGCGAGCGTCGCAGGATCATCGAGGCTGCCCGTTGCCACCGCGACGCTCGACGGCAGCCATCGACGGTCACTGCGTGCTCGGGCGAGACATCGCACGCGGGTGCCGCGCGCGACGAGCGTCTCGACGAGATGGCTCCCCACGAACCCGGTCGCCCCTGTGACGAGCGCTCCCGCCAATGGTGCGTCGGCCACGGGTGCGCGCGAGTCAGTGCGTGGTCGGTGCCCCGATCGGCCGGTCGTACAGGCGATACGTCTTGTACGCCACACCGCCCGCCCGCTCGATCGCCGTCCGCATCAGCAGGTTGTCCTCGAGGATCCAGGACGCTTCGCCGTGTCGGAACCCTTTCGCTCGTCCGTTCTTGATCAGCGTCTGGTAGAGCAAGTCGGCCGCACCGGTGCGGCGGAACTCCGGCAGGACCCCGAGCGTCAAGACGCGTCCTCGGTCGATCTTGCGCCCGTGCCACAACCCGAGCGCCCACCCGATGGGTAGGAGGCGGCCGTTCATGTGGCGAAGCGCGACATTGAGGTCGGGTAGCGCGAGCGCGAAGCCCGCGAGCGTGCCGCGCACGTACGCGAAGAGCACCATCTCGGGGACCGCAACTGGCTTGAGCTGCTTCGCCATGTGCGCGAACTCGGCGTCGCTCATGGGGACGTTGCCCCAGTTCGCTTCCCAGCCCTTGTTGTACAACTCGCGGATCCGTCCCACTTCGGCATTGAAATCCTTCATGTCGAGCGGCCGAATCGTGATCTGGTGGCGCACCGCGAGCGCGTCGGCGAGCCGAGAGACCCGCTCAGGCACCTGGGCGTCCTGGAGCCAGTACGCGATGAGGTCTTTGGCCTTCTTGAATCCTGCACGCTCCACCACTTCGGGGTACCACGCCGGATTGTGGGGCATCATGACGGCGGGAGGCGTGTCGAAGCCATTGACCAGAAGCCCGCACTCTTCATTCACGGAGAAGCTGGCGGGCCCGCGCATCACTGCCAGCCCACGCTTCGCCAGCCACGCGCTGGCCGCGTCGAACAGCGCGGGAGCAATCGCCGGATCTCGCTCGGTTTCGAAGAACCCGAAAAAGCCCGCACCATCGTGATGCTGGGATAGGTGCGCGTCGTTCTTGACCGCGGCGATCCGGCCGACGACGCGACCATCGTCGCCTCGCGCCAGAAACAACTCGACCTGACCATGGCTGTGGAAGGGATGACCCGGATTGAGAAGATCCGCGACGTCGCGACGCAGCGGTGGTATCCACAGCGGGTCGTTTCGGTACAGTCTGAACGGTAATTCGATGAACGCGCGCCGATCCCCGCCGCTGCGTACGGGTGAGACCTGGATCAAATGACCCCTAGCCCCTTGCCGACTCGCGCGAACACGTCGAGCACGAAGTCGAGCTGCTCGGGCGTGTGGGTCGCCGAATACGACGTCCGGATACGAGCGGCGTGGGCCGGCACGGCAGGCGCCACCACCGCGTTCGCAAACACGCCGTTGTCGTAGAGCTGTCGCCAGAATTCGAACGTCAGGAGGTCGTCACCGATCACTACCGGCACGATGGGCGTTTCGCTGCCACAGGTGTCGAACCCGAGTGATTCGAGACCTTCCTGCATCCGAGCCGCGTTCTTCCACACAGCCAGGCGGCGCTCGGGCTCCTGCTCCAGGATATCGATACTCGCGAGGACCGCGGCGCACGCTGACGGCGGCATGGACGCGCTGAAGATCAGGGCGCGGGCGTGGTGCTTGAGGTAGTCGATGACAACCTGCTCACCGGCAACGAACCCGCCGATGGACGCGAACGACTTGCTGAACGTGCCGATGATCAGGTCCACCTGATCGGTGAGCCCGAAGTGCTCCGCCGTCCCCGCTCCCGTCGCACCAAGCACGCCGATCGCATGAGCGTCATCGACCGCGAGCCGGGCGCCATATCGCGCACGCAGCTCGACCAAACCCGGCAGGTCCACGATGTCGCCTTCCATGCTGAAGACACCGTCGACGACGATCAGCTTGCCCGGCGTGCGTGAGTGCCGGAGCTTGGTCTCCAACTCGTCGAGGTCTCCGTGGCGGAAGCGCACGGTGTCACCGGCCGCGAGCCGACAGCCATCGACCACGCTGGCGTGGTCGAGCTTATCGATGAACACGGCGTCTTCGCGCCCAACGAGCGCCGAGATCACCCCGAGATTGGTCTGAAAGCCGGTGGAGAAGACGAGTGCGGCTTCCTTGCCCGTGAGTTTGGCCAGTCGGTGCTCAATGCGCTCGTGCAACTCCGTGTTGCCATTGAGAAACCGGCTCCCTGTGCACGCAGTCCCATACTTCGCAATCGCTTCCTGCGCAGCCGCGACGACGCGTGGGTCGTGGCTGAGTCCCAGATAGTTATTGGACCCCACCATCACGCCGCGCTTGCCGTTGATGATGACTTCAGTCGAACCCGACGCGTGGACCGGCACGAAGTAAGGGTACAGTCCCATCGCCTGTACTTCTCGCAGGCGAGTGAACTGCCGCGCCTTGGCAAACACGTCGGCCGACGGGGCGATCGACGGGGACGCGTCTGGATTGTCGGCCGGTCGGGGACGTGGGAAGGCCGGGGCCGGCGTAGCGGGCTGGGCGCTCGATTTCACTGGGTTTGGGCGGGGCGTCGGGTGGGAATGCTAGTGTTGAGCATGCCCTTGCGCATGCCCGCGTGTGAATCGCCGGTCGTGCCCGCTACTAGGCGCGTCGCACTTGGCGCCCCATCCATGCCTTGCATGTCGTCCATGTCGTCCATCTGCGTGTCGTAGGTGGACGTCACGTCGCGCTTGTATTCCGCTGTCGTGGGATCGACAGGTGGCCAGTGGCTAATGTCCGCCGGCAAGAAGACGCCTCCGATCGTTCCCATGGCACCATCGGGAATCGCGTGGCCGGTGGGATTGTCATACACCGCGGTGGCACGATAGGTGTGGTCGGGGAAAATGGGGATTCCCAGCCGCCACCAATATGTCTTGGTCGGAATTCGAAGGATGCGCCGATCGGCATCGGTGACCGGAGCCGTCTTCCAGATCACACGACCCGTCGTAACATCTGTGAGCACAATGTCTACGCCATACTGATGCAGGTGGCCTCCGATCGCCAGGATGCGTCCCGCAATTGCCGGTCGTCCCTCCCAGCTTTTTTCCGAGTGCCCCGCGGGCAAGTCATATCCATGTGGCCCGGCTGGCGGCGTGACATCGAGGTAGAACGGAAAAATCGAGACGGGACTCGGCCAAACATCACGCGGTGCGTACCGGAGGTGCACGCGCAGACGGGCGTTATGATAAGCGACGTCGGTCGGATTATTCAACATGAGCGTGATCAGGAGCGAGTCGCCCTTGTCGATTGGGTAGCCCAGGACCGGGTGCCCCAACACCTCGGGGAGCTCGACGGGCGGTGTTTCGGCGCCAGCCGCCCCCATCCGCTGCATGATCGTGCTAAAGAGCTCTCGCCGTTGCGGGACGATCAGATTCAGATGGTGGATTAGAACGCTCGGCGCGTGGTGGCCCGCCGAGTCCACGACCTCGCCGGAGTAGCCTTCGAACCATCCCGTTATCGGCACCACCAGCACCTGCGGGACCGGTTGCTGGACTTGGTGGTGGGTGGCGTGCGCCGGGAGATCGAGCGGCGACAGCTCGACAACCACCTCCCGGTGGACCTCATCGACCGCGTACCGCAGGGTGGGCGCAGGAGCAGCGGGTGCTTGAGCCCCGACCGTGCTATATGCCGCGAAGAGCGCTGCCGTCAGAGTCAGAGGCACGCTCGTTAAGATACGCATTACTGTCCGGAGTCCGGATGGGGCATCATAGCTCGCATTCAGTCACAGGGTGGTACTCCAGTCGACCGGTCCGGCCTATTGCAACACCGAGGTAACATAAGTATGGCAGGCCTGAGAGGCTAGGCGGCGATGTTCCAAGTTCCGCAGTTACAGCGAGATGCGTTGTTACGTCCAGCCGGAGGCCGAGGTCGGCAACGGCGAGCAACTAGTCCCTAGCCCCATGCCTACCGACGACCTCCTGAAGTGGCGCGACCAGTTTCCCATTCTGGAGCACACGGTCTATCTCGTCAGCCATTCCCTTGGGGCAATGCCCCGACGGACGCGCGATCGACTCGCGGACTTCGCCGACGTGTGGGCCGCGCGCGGTGTGCGCGCGTGGAGTGAAGGCTGGTGGGAAATGCCGCGGAGCGTCGGCGACCTGATCGGGCACATCATTGGGGCCGGCCCGGGCGAAGTGATCATGCATCAGAATCAGTCGATCGCGCAGGCGACGGTGCTGTCCGCATTGGATTGGCCACCCGAGCGGAATCGGATCGTCACGGAATCAATCAACTTTCCCTCCAACCTTTATCTCTTCCATTCGCTCGAAGCCCAGGGCGCCCAGGTCGTCGGGGTTCCGTCGGAAGACGGTCTCACCGTGGCACTCGAGCCGCTGCTCGCCGCGATCGACGAACGCACGCGGCTCGTCTCCGTTTCCCACGTCGAGTACAAGAGCGCCTTCATCCAGGACGTGCGAGCCATCGTCCGACGCGCTCATGAGGTAGGAGCCCTCGTGCTCGTCGACCTGTACCAATCGGCCGGTACGGTTCCGATCGACGTGTGTGATATCGGGATAGACTTTGCCACGGGTGGGTCGGTGAAATGGCTGTGCGGGGGACCAGGAGCCGGATACCTGTACGTACGGCGCCAACACTGGCAGACGTTGGAGCCACGGTTGACGGGTTGGATGGCGCACCGTGCGCCGTTCGCGTTCGAGCATGGCGCCATCGCTTATGCCGACGACGCGTATCGGTTCCTCAACGGCACGCCCGCAATCCCAGCGTTATATGCCGCGCAGTCGGGCTACGAGATCGTGAACGAAGTTGGCGTCGAGGCAATTCGCGCCAAGTCGGTCCGTCAGACGGAGCGACTCATCGCGCTCGCAGAGGAAGCCGGTCTGGGGATCGCCTGTCCACGGGACCCAGCTTCTCGAGGGGGCACGATTACCCTCGATATCCCGAACGGGGACGCGGTGGTCCGCGCCCTCGCCGACCGGAACGTGCTCGTCGACTATCGACCTGGGGCCGGCGTTCGCATCTCGCCGCACTTTTACACGTCGGACGATGAGCTCGACGCCTTCTTCGCGGAACTGGTAGGGATTAGGGGTTAGCAAACCGTAGGGCGGCTTGTTAACCCCTAATCCCTAATTCCTACCAGTTCCGCGTGCCTGCATCCGCTGGTCGCTCGTCTCTATTCGGGCCCATCTACGTCCCACCCCACGCGGCGGCCACTGGGCCCACGGCCGCCGAGGGCAGAGGGGTGCATGCAGCAAGCGGTGGAGGCCTTTGAAAACGACTTTGCACGGTGGGACCTCCACCTTCCTGCCGAGGCCATAGAGTCTCGGCGGGCGGGGCAGATTCGGCACGCCGGCTGGAGCATTCGGTACAACTTCGGCCGTGATGGACGCGGGGCGTATCTCGACTACTACGCCTCGCCGCGTGACGTCCGCGATGACCCGCCCGGGGACGACTGGCATGTGCGCCTCTACGACTCCGGCGAGCGCGCCACGCTGCCCCCAGTGCTCGAAGCCTACATGTACGGGCGCGACCCGACGTGGGAGGAGCTCGAGCGCGCCCGGCGCCAATACGCCACCACGACCGACGCGCCGCAAACGAATGTCTCCGCGACCCCGGACAGCCATGTCCATCCCGGTGACGCCGAGCTCGTCGAGATAGCGTCGAGCGAACCGGAAGCGGACGGCGCGGCACGGCGGCCCGAAGCCGCTGCCCTTCCGGATACAGTCGAGACGGCTCCATCTGCCATAATCGAAGCTGGAGTTGCGGAGTCGGCGACAAGCGACGCCCCCTCCGAAGCCGCTGCGCCGTACCTGCCGCTCGACATTGGCCTCCACGTGGAGTTGGACCTGGCGCAGGGTGGTTCGGCCAGCGACGGCTCGAACGCCGGATCCCCGCTGAGCCCCGCCTCGCCCCCACCTGGGGGGCCAGCCGACCTGTTTCTTGCGCCGGAGGATCTCACTCAGTTCCTGCCCGCACCAGCGGAACCAGCCGAGGCGAAACACGAAGAGAAGCAGCAGGCGGAGGCGGCGGCGGACGCGGAACGTACTCCGGCGATTCCATTTTTGCTGATAACTGCAGACGAACCCCCTGCTCCGATTACGCTCGACGCTCCAGTCGTCGAACCTGCCCCGCAACCGGCAGACATCGTTTCCCAGGAGGACGAGCCGCAGGCCGAGACTCTGTCGGAAGCAGAGGCGGAGTCAGTCGAGTCAATCGGCGCGGTTCCGCTAGCTGAACCCGACACTCTTTCGCACATCCCCGTCGAAGACTTCGCCAGCGAGTGGACGGGGGACGCAAGCGGCGGTGAGGCGGTGAACGACCGAGGAGCGACCGAGGCCCAGGCATCCCCGCCGCTCGCCGGGAAGGCTATCCCCACGAAGATATTTCGCCGAGCCGACCTCGTGCGGACAGCCGATGTCGGCAGCATCGACCTGCATGTCGACCCGAGGGCGTTCCAGCCCTGGTGGTTCCGACCCAACGCGCGGCGAGCGGCGATCGCGATCGCAGCGGTCCTCCTCATCGCGGTCGTTGCCATGTCACGCGCCCACCACCGGGCAAAGGTCGCCGCCCAGGCTCTTGAGTCCGATATCGATAGTTCCGCCATGAGTGCGCCGCCTGCCTCTGCCGCGTCACCGACGACGACGGATTCGTCAGGCACGAGCGACACCACCGCGCGCCCGGACTCGCAATCGACCCCAAACGTCGACTCGACTACATCCGTTTCCGGCCCGGGCCAGAACCAGCCCGCTGAGCCAGCCCCTGACCTGCGCCCTCCGGCTCTGGACCCGGGGGATCACAACGCTGACGCTGGCATGGCAAAGCCTGCCGGACCCCAGTCACTCTCGCCCATCGTTCCGGCCGGGAAAAGCGCTACGGGAGCGACAAACAAGTACCCCTCCGGGACTTTCCCCCACGGGTACAACCCGTAAGGACGCTCGCGCTACGCGTCCCGTGACGCTCAGGCCGCTTGCGGGCACGCCTCGTGCTACTCACTATCTTCCCGCCACGCCCCGGGCTACATGGCCGGGGGTCGGTTGCATTGGACCGCGCACCGTGGGGGTGATGCATGCGGCAGCAACATTGGCCAGGGACCGGCGCGGCCGCCACTGCCGCGTCCGGCTTGGCCGCTCATGGTCTTTTAGGGAAGCCCTGTAGCGGTCGGCGGACGCTCAGAGCGTTTCGCACCCTTCGGGGGCTTCTGCCGGGAACGCTTCTCGTCGGTGCCCTGGCGGCATGCGACTCGAGCTCCACCGCCCCTCCGAGCGAAAGCATCGCGGCTATCGAGATATCTCCCGACTCGATCTCTCTCGCGACCGGTGGGTCTCAAGGGCTGTCGGCACAGGCCCGGACCCAATCTGGTACGTCGGTGTCCGCAGGGACGTTCTTCTGGTCCACCAGTGACAGTCTGGTCGCGACCGTCAACCAGCAGGGAGTCGTTGCCGCACACGCGCCCGGAGTGGCGCAAATCGGAGCGAGCGCCGACGGGATGTCCGGCTTTGCCCACGTCGTCGTAGTCCTCCCGGTGGTCAAGACGGTCGTGATCACCCCGGCGGCCGACACGATCTACGCGAGCCAGCCTGGAGATACCGCAAAGCTGACCGCGACCGGCTATGATGCCGACGGCCATGTCCTCGCTGGCACGATGCTGTGGTCGATCAGTGGCGGGTTGGCAACCGTCTCGGGTGGGACGGTCGTCGGAACCGACATCGGAGCCGGCGCGGTGACCGTCACGGCGACGACGCCGGACTCGGGTAACGCCGCGGGGACCGCCTCCGTGCTCGTCATCGGGCATATCGAGACTACCGCAGTCAGCCCGGGGTTCGCCTACCTCAGCACGAGAGGCTTCGGCTTCCCGGACACGGTGCGGGTGGCCGCGATCCTCACGGACACGTTTCGAAACAACGTGAGTGGACAACGGGTCATCAAGTGGACCACCAACAATCCCACCGTCGCGACCGTGAATAGCCACGGGCTTGTCACAGCCGTGTCGACCGCCGAGGCGGAGGCGCAGATCACGGCCACGACACCGGACGGCTCGACCGGTAGCATGGCCGTGCTGGTCTTCCCGTAGCTAGGAGAGACCGCCGGGCGCTAGTGCGCCCCCTCCCCATGCAACTCCGCGACCTAGCAGAGACTTGTGATCGTCTCGAGGCCACGAGGTCCCGGCGGACGCTGGTGGATATCATCGCGGATCTCCTGCGCCGTGCGAGCGCCGAAGACCGAGAGCCGATCGTGTATCTCCTCCAGGCCGCACTGCGACCGCCATACGAAGGCGTCGAGCTCGGGGTCGGCGACAAGCTACTGGTCGACGGAATCGCCGCGTCGTACAACGCAAATACGACCGCGGTCGAACGTCGATATCGGCGCCTGGGTGATCTTGGGCTGGTCGCGGCCGCCCTCGCCCCGAAGGGGCGACCGCGCGGCCGCACCGTGCGCGATGCATATCAGGCCTTGCTGGCCATCGCACGGACCTCAGGTGCTGGATCGGCCGAGCGGAAACGAACGCTCCTCGTGCAGCTGCTGCGTCCGCTCGGCGCGGTCGGTGCCAAGTTCATCGTGCGCGTCGCACAGGGGCGACTCCGACTCGGAGTCGGCGACCAGACGATCCTCGAGGCCGCGGCGCTCGCAGCGCTAGGCGACCGCCGCCAAAAAGCGCTGCTTGAACATGCGTATAACGTGCGGTCGGACCTGGGCGGCGTCGTTCGCCTGGCGTTCGCGCGTGGCGGCGGCGCGAAGTTGAAGGCGTTGGGTCCGGAGATCGGCATACCGGTCCGCCCCGCCTTGGCCCAGCGCCTCGGGTCCGCGGAGGCGATCATTGCGCGGCTCGGAGAAGTGCAGGTCGAGCCCAAGTACGACGGATTCCGCGTACAGATCCATCGGAATGGGCGCCGGGTATGGGCCTTCAGCCGGCGACTGGAAAATGTGACGGACATGTTTCCGGAGCTGGCCCAAGCCGCGCGCCGCCAGCTGAAGATGTCCCGAGCGATTCTCGAGGGAGAGGCCGTCGGATACGACCCGGAGACCGGCGAGTTCCTCTCCTTCCAGGTCACCATGACTCGGAAGCGCAAGACGCGGGTCGCCGAGCTTGCCGCGCGCCATCCGCTTCGTCTCTTCGCGTTCGATCTGCTCTATGCGGGGCGCCGGAACTGTCTCGGACTGCCGCAGCGAGAGCGGTCAGCGCGACTTCGCAAATTGCTCGTCAGTCGCGCCAATGATGCGATCGTAGTCACCGACACGCTGATGACCCACGATGTCGAAGAGCTCGAGCGGTACTTCGACGAAATGATCCATCTCGGCCTGGAAGGCGTACTCGCGAAACGGCCCGATGCCCCCTACCAGCCCGGTGCCCGGAGCTACGACTGGGTGAAGCTGAAGCGCGCCTACCAATCGAAGCTGCGCGATACCGTGGACGTGGTGCTCGTCGGCTACTTCCGCGGTCGCGGCCGGCGGGCTGCGCTCGGGGTCGGGTCGCTCCTCGCCGCGATCCGCGACCCCACAGGCGAGCGCTTTCGGACGGTTGCCAAGATCGGATCTGGCCTGTCGGACAGCGCGTGGCGTGACCTCCGCGCGGAACTCGACAAGCAGGCCTCGCGCACGCGGCCGACGCGCGTCGATTCCCTGATCACGCCCGATGTCTGGGTCCAGCCAAGGGTCGTCGTCGAAGTCCTGGCCGACGAAATCACGCGTTCGCCCTTCCACACCTGCGGGAAGACGGGCGAGGAGCCGGGCTATGCGCTGCGGTTCCCGCGGATGTTGGGGCTGCGCACGGACAAGAGCCTAGCCGACGCGACGACCGAGCGCGAGATCATCGACCTGTATCGCCTGCAGCGGGGTGGCCGCTCGCCCGCTCCGACCAGGCGGAAGAAGGCTCACCGGTCCACTGCATAACATGGTCGTGCTGCGGGTCTTCACCCATGTAGAATGTCGCGCTGCCAACCACACGAAACCCACACTTGGAGTAGAACGCGATCGCACGCGCGTTATGTGTGAACACCCCGAGCCACACTGACGTGCCCGGGGCTGCAGCGTGGAGACACGCCGTCATGAGCACGCGAGCGACCCCGCGGCCGCGCCAGAGCGGCGCCACATAGAACCGCTGGATCTCGAGCGCCGCGGCCGGGGCGTCGGCACCCGGCACGAGGCAGGACGGAGCCGGCCCCCTTCGCATGTGCGCGTACCCAGCCAGCTGACCGTCGAGATCGAGGAGCAATGTGCGGCAATCCGCCGCCGTGATCTCTGCGGCCTGTATCTCAGGGCCGAAGTGATCCGCGATGTACGACTCCAGGTCCGCCGGGCGGCTCGTTGCGGTATACGCGTCGCGGAAAAGCGTCGCGGCAAACGCCGAGAGCTGCGGAGCGTCGTCCGGCTCCGCATCGCGAATGCGGAGCTCCTCGCGGAAATCGGTCATCGTAGAAAGATGTGTCCATGCGCCCATGGTTGGCACCGCGCCAAGGATGCCAAGGGGCGACGCATGACGTCGCCCGTACCGGTCCTTCGGCACGGTCTGTGGTCGTCTCCTGTCTCCTGTCTGTGGGTCTCCTGTGTCGGGCGCGAACGCGCCCGCCCTATTCGACGCCGGGGACCTCAATTCTGGGGCGAGTAGGTACCGCACCCGGGCGCGACGCAGGCGTCGCTCCTACTCCCGCGAGGAGCTGCGTGGCCACGTAGGCGGCGCCGCCGCGCTGGCGGAGCTCCACTGGGGTCGCCTGTAGGTATCGACGGCACGCGTTGCGAAAGGCGCCGGAAGACGCGAACTCCAGGATGCCGGCAACGCTCTCGGCGCTCTGGTCGGATTCTTCGAGGATGTGGGCGGCGACGATCAGACGGCCCCAGGTCAGGAGCTGGTTGGGCGACGGTAAGCCGTTCGTGAGCAGCGCGTGGGTGAGATCGCGACGCGATGTCGCGAGGCGCCGCGCCAGTGTCTCCGCCGTCAACCGCTCGTGCGCGCGCGTCACGGCGGTGAGCACCGCATCGCGCACAACCGTGGGTAGGCGTGCGACCGCCGGGCGGACGATCGCCGCCGCGCTCCGGGCCTCGGCCTTGTCCACGTGTGCGCGAAGCGAGGCCGGGTCATCGTCCACACCGGCGACCACGAGGTCGTCGATACCGCAGCGGGCCAGGTCGAACATGTCCCGCGCGCGGCTGGCGTCGAGGCCGACGTAGGCGAGGAGCGCGACCCGGGGAAACCGGAGGCGTAAAAGGCGAACGCGGTCGAAGTTGGTGCGACCGTCGGCGTAGAGGTCGAATACCGCGAGATGCACCGGCTCCGACTCGCAGGCACGCGTGAGCACGACCCAGTCTGCGCAGTCCCGTACCGAGTGGGCGCCCTCGACGGCGGCGTCCAGGCGCGCACGACTCGTGCTGGCGGACAGCAGGGCCGCAATCAGGCCCATGACGCGGGTGCTGAGGGCCGATGCATGGGGGCCGGATTTCGCGCCGACCGGGCCGAGGCCGTTGCGGATGTGACACGGGCGTCCATTACCTACATGGACGCCCGTGTCACAGAGATGGAACCCGGAGGGTCAACGGCCGCCGGACTTCCGGCGGCCGACCGGGTTCATTGAGTCTGCAAGTGGCTGTACAGCGAGTCGACGTTGAACTGGGCCGGGTCGAGCTCGTAGTAGCGATTCGACGCGTACTTACCGGTCACCGGGAAGTACGGCGGCGACTGCACGCTCAAGCACGGATCCACGGCGCGGTTCTCCGGGAAGCCCGAGCTCACGCCGTCCCAGGTCGCACTGATGAACTGCTCGATGACGCCGCCGGTCTGGTCAATGCAGCCGCCGCCGGAGTTCTGACCGCTGCAGGTGGTCATGGCGACTGCACCACCACCGTAGTTCTCGACGTTGAAAGTGCCCGTGCCGCTGGCCGCACCCAACGCCATGGTCACGGCGTCGAGATAGAAGTTCTTGTTGTCACTCATGAAGTAGCTGTTGGCGGAGCCGGTCGGGCTTGCGGGCGTGGTCGGGTTCTGCGGTCGGTTCATCGCGTTGTTGGGAATCGAGATGTTGTCGCCGCGATCACGCCGAGCTCGTTCGCGCACACCTGGACGGTCGGGTTGGTCGTGTAGTACAGGTCGTCGGTGAACCACACGCTGCCGGACGAGTACAGCGTGACGAAGCCGGTCAGATAGCCACTCGCGGCAACGTCGCCGTTGAAGTAGATCACGCCCTTGGTATTCGCGTTGTAGCCACGGTAGAGCGGGAAGAGGTAGCTCTCCTCGGCCGTGTTGATGCCGGGCGGGCAGAGCGATGTATTGCCGATCGATTGCATGCCGCAGGTCGCGCCGGCGTGAGACCATGGCACGCGCCACCGGCCACGCCGTCCAGTACCCGCTGCGATGACCGGCGTGAATGTCGAGTCCTCCCCACCCTTGGCGGTGTCGGTCGCCGCATACGCGACGCCGGTGTTGCGCTCAACTGCCACGAGGTGCGGGTCACCCGCCGGGTAGCAGCGCGCCTGCCGCGGCGTGGTGTGGGTCATGATCGTCGTCGCGGTTCGCTGCGGTCATCGTGGTGTGAATCGTGTCCACGTTCACGCCGCGTCCAGCCGGCGATCGTCCCGAGGAGCACGCCCGTCTTGAACCACGCCTGGTTGTGCACCGCGTCGGGGAAGAACATCACGCGGCCGTCGACGGTGTGCCAGTCGCCGCACTGGTCGTTGTAGACGGCCCAGTTGTTCACCGTGGACGAGTCGTTGTAGTAGGCATACGCGCGGTCGATGCCGGAGCCCTGCGACGCCCTCGCCGGAGTATTGCCCGCCGTGTCGTGGAACACGCGGAAGAAGCCGTCTGGGGAGCGTCTCGTCGAATCGGTGTGCCGATGGGGTCAGGTTGATCGCCACGAACTCGATCCGCGTGCCCCTTGGAAGCCGGCGTGAAGCTGTAGTTGGCCTCGGCCGCGTATCCCGGCAGTGCCGCGAGCCGCGCCACCGTCGGGAACGGGATGATCGGGACCCGGTCTTTTTGCCAGCCATGAAGGTGGCGCCCTGCCGACTGATGATCGCCCCGTGGGCGGAAATGGTGTCGTAGTAGGTCGGGTTGGTCGCAGGATTACCAGCTCTGGTTGCTCAAGCCCACGCCCCGGATGAACTCACCGGGCCCGTAGCAGAGGCCACCTCGAGAACTGGTTCGTGAACATCGCGTACCGGGCGAAGTTGTGCTCCATGAGCTCCAGTCGCCGGACGTATCGCGTGTTGCCGATCGAGTCGTGCACCTCCGCCACGAGGCTCGCGAACTGGCCGAACTGACCCGTGTTGGTGCCGGTCAGCCCGACGTACAGGTTGACGCGACCGTCGGAATCGGGATGCCGTACGCGTCCATGAGCTGCGCGTTCGACATGAGCTTGACGTAGCCGCTGTCGGGCAGATGCATCGCCGTGTCCTGCGGCAGCTCGCTCAGCCCGATCTGGAGCGCCTGCTCCGCCGCGTAGCGGAAGTCGCGCTCCTTGTCGTAGTACTTCGTCATGAGCACTGAGCTCGACGACATGAAGATCGCCGACAGCGCCAGCGCGGCGAGTCCGACCGTCGTGAGCATGACGAGAATGATCGCGCTGCCGCGGCGCGCGCGAAGCGCGCGCGTCAGGAAGCACGGGTGCTTGATGGGCGGAGAAGCGTCGCATAGGAGTCCTCACGGAAGCGTGACGGAGTTACTGGTCGCGTCGTGGAGTTCGACGGCGTGCAGTTCTGCGCGAGCACGTTGTACTGATACTGGCCGTTCAGCGACGTAGCGTCCGGGTCGTTGTACTCGTACGTTGGCGTGCCGGCCGGTGACCGTCTCGATCGGGTTGCCCCAATCGCCCCCGCCGACGAGCTGCCGGTAGATCATGTAGAACTCGACGTTCTTCTCGCCCCCGTTCTGGTCCGGCGACGCGCTCCACGTGAGGGTGATCGAGTCCGCGTGCTCCCCGAGTGTCGATGTATGCGGTCGCCGTCGGCACATTGACCGCGATAGGGGGCTGACCGCACTCGGACGCGTAGAGCAGGCCGGCGTTGAGCAGTTTGGTCATCGTGGTCACGGACCGATAGATCGGTCCTTTCGTCGGGTCGTCGTACATGCCGGTGACGTTCATCTCCACGGCGCGGATGCTGTCGGTCTGCGCGCTCTGCCCGGTGTCCGCTGGGCTCGAGTGCACCGCCGCGACGTGAATGAGCGGCAAGCTCGCGTTGGGGATCGAGTCGAGCCCCCCGGTGACCGCGTCGATCTTGTAGTACTGGAAGAACGCCGTGCCCGGCGCCACGTAGATCCCGGTGCTGACAACCGTGGCCGCGGCCGCGTTCACTCGGCGGTAGAGCATATACATGTTCGCGATCGGCTGCGACGAGTCGGGCAGCAGGTAGTACGAGATCGTCTCGGCCGTGCTGAGCACGCCGGGAGCCGATACATAGTCCTGGCTGGGATACGTCAGCCCACCCGACAGCGGCAGCGTCACGGCCTGGGCGGCTGGCAGGGCGTGAGTCGTCGACGTGTCGACGTTGGGATCGTAGTAGACCGCCAACGGGTCACTCGAGTCGGCTGTCGCCAGGTCCGCATTGAATGTCACAGCCATCGGCGCCGCCTGCACGATGAAGCTCTGCTGCGGCACGACGCCTGCGCCCGCGACACGCATTTCGCGGTCGATCGCATTCTGGGAGAAGCGAGCGTTCTGTAATGCGTCGAGATTGCCGGCATTCCGTCCCAGTTGGTGCATCTGGGTCTGCAGAAACGGCACGACCATGGCGAAGATGAAGAGCATCAACGTCACGGCGATCATCATTTCGGCGAGCGTGAACCCGCGCCGCGACGTCAGGCCAGGGTGATCGGACCGGGCTCGCTGCTCCAGCGACCGAGACTTCGGCATAGTACGCATCCTCAGAATGCCGCGATGACGGTCGTCTTCTCGAACGGGACCGAAACCGGCGACGCCGTATACGAAGACGAGAGCGCTGGCACGGTGACCGTCACAGAGACGGTCTTGTAGTTCACCGTCGCGGTCGAATCCTTGACGATGTGCGTCGTGAGCACGCACCCGGGGCAGTTGGTCAGGCCGGTCTGCGTGCCGTTGAACGTCGTTTCGAGCGTGGAGTACGTCGGATAGGCCTTGATCAGCTCGACGCGGCTGACCGCGAGGTCCATGGCCACGGAAGAGGCGTCGGCTTGCGACGTCATGTGCATGAAACGCGCGATGAACATGCCGAAGCCGAGGAGCGCGCTCGTGATGATCGTGAGCGAGATCATGACTTCGATCAGGGTCATACCGCGGCGCACCGAGCGCCGCGACCCATGCCGCAACGCTGGCGCGTGCCGGGGGAAAGGACGTCCTCGCATCATACGGAGGCCTTGTTCCAGACACTGGTGAGCCAGCGGTACCACACCGTCCGGCCGGTCGACTGAGTGACTTGAACCGCGCGCCACTCGGTCTCACCGTTGTTGCCAGCGGCGGTGAGATAGATCTCCATGTAGCTGCTTGCGGAGCCACTGCGCAGGAACACGATGCTCGGCATCCCGCTGATCGACATCACGTTGGTGCCGATGACGCTCCCGCCCGTCGGGAGACCGGTGACGCTGCCCTGCGCCGGATTCGCAAATCGGACACCCTGATCGAGCGGCGTGTACGTGACACGCTCGCCAGCATCGATCTGATAGTTGTTGTTCTGATCCTCGCAGATCCGGATCGTCGAATTCACCGTATCGAAGCTCACGATCACGTCGTACTGACGGGTGATCGCGAGTCGCTGAGCGGTTTGGAGAGTCGTGCGCAACGCCCGCACCGAGTCGTCGGAGCGGAACTGCGCGAAGTTGAGCCGCGGCAGAGCAAGCGCCGATACGAGGCTCAGCAGCACGACTACGATCATCATCTCGATCAGGGTCACGCCCTGTCGGCCGCTCTCAATTGGGTGCTTCATAAGCGAGTCTCGGTATTCGCCGGCAAAGCGGTCCCAGGTCGGAAGCCCGGTACCCCTCCGGCAGTTCACCCTGCGCAGAAGAAGCTAGGGCCCGGTCAGATGGGTACTATCACGCCACGGACGTGAGCCCGCACATCTTGCGGACCGAGTAGCCGAATCGTGACACCGGCGGGCGTCCCAATGTGTGATAGACCGCACAACACACGGTGCTGACGAGAGTTAGGCTCGGTCGCCAGCGGTGGGCCCGGCCTCTGTTAGACGTGGGTGTGACGCGCGGTTCGTTGGTGGTTGGTCAGCCAAGCTGAAGGTCCGTGGGAAGTCGACGCCCCTGACCTTAAGGATTTGCTCACCAACCACGAACCGCCAATCACCAACCACCGCTCATTGAGCGTCGATCAGATCGCGCCCTTCTGGATGACGACCCAGCCACGCCTGGACGAACGGGCATGTCGGGATGACTCGTAACCCCTCGGCTCGGGCGTAGGCAAAGGCCGCCGCGGCAAGAGCATCCGCCACGCCATGGCCCCGACCGGATTTGGGGACACCCGTGTGCCGGAGGTCGATCGTCTTGGCATCCGGTCGGGTGTAAGTCAATTCCGCGTCACCCCCGTCCAATCGCACCACGAATCGGTGCTCGTCAGGCCGGTGCTCAACGGTCATGCGGCCCGACACTCGGAATGGATCCTGCACTCCCCTGCCAGATCAACGCGAGAGGTATCCAGCCGTGACCAATCCCAAGACTGATGCAGGATCCGCCGGCCACCGAGATGCGAGCGAGCCCCGGGCGCCCGATCCCGCGGAGGCAGCCACGACGCGCGAGGCGAGTGCAACTCCCGCTGAGGACGACGCCCCGCTGTTCCCCACGATGCGGAACCTGCCCGATCTCCGTCGCGACGCGATCGAGGAAGCGGCCGAAACCTCGCCGGAGGCGCGCTCCCGCTTCGCTGCAATGAACAGCGAGGAAGCCACGGGCGATCCGACGCTCCGCCGACGCCCATTGACACGGCATAGGGCCGAGGCCATGTCGCCCGCGCGGCCCACGCGAGCCCATCACTCGAGCTCCGCGAGCACCTGATCGAGCGCGGTGAGGAGCGCGGCGGCGTCGTCCTCCGAGAACACCAGCGGCGGCTTCATTTTGACCACGGTGTGCAAGGGCCCTTCGGTGCTGAGCAGGATCCCTCGCTCCCGCATGCGCTCGACCACGTACGTCGCATGCCGCGGCGCTGGCGTCAGTGCCGTCCGATCGCGCACGAGCTCGAGGCCGAGAAAGAGCCCGCGACCGCGAACGTCGCCGATCAGAGTATACCGACCCGCCAGGTCACGTAGACCACGTCTGAGGGCATCGCCCACGTGCAGCGCGCGGCGCTGCAATCCCTCCTGCTCGATGACGTCGAGAACGGCCAGCCCGACCTCGCATGACACGGGGTTGCCACCGAACGTGTTGAAGTACTCCATCCCGTTTGCAAAGGAGGCGGCGATCTCGGGCGTCGTCACGACAGCCGCCAGGGGATGCCCGTTGCCGATCGGCTTCCCCATGGTGACGATGTCTGGCACGACTCCCTGTGTCTCGAAGCCCCAGAAGTGGGTCCCCATCCGAGCGAACCCGATCTGGACTTCGTCGGCGATGCACACGCCGCCCGCGGACCGCACGTGCCGATACGCTTCGGCCAGGTAGCCTTGTGGCGGCTCGATCTGCCCACCGCCGCTCACGAGCGCTTCGGCGAAAAACGCGGCCACTGACCGTCCCGAGCGCGTCAGTGTCGCGACGACGTCGCCGATCTCCGCCCGCATACCCGCGGCCGGAGTCCGCGCCGTAGCCCCGATGCGGTCCCCGGTAGGGATCAGGCAGCGTCACTTTGTGCACGTGTGGCGATGGCCCCCGGCCGCCAGGCCCGTCGAACTTGTACGGGCTCAGCGCCACGAGCGCGCTCGTGTTGCCGTGATAGGCATGGTCGATCACGATGATGTCGCGGCCCCCCGTATGGGCCATCGCCAGGCGGAGCGCGAGCTCGTTGGCCTCGCTCCCGCTGCACACGAAGAAGCAGACGCGAAGCGGCGCCGGGAGGTGCGCGGTCAGTCGCTCGGCGTACCGCTCGATCGCGGGATGCAGGTATCGGGTGTTGGTGTTGAGCACCGCCGCCTGGCGCTGCACGGCAGCCACGACGTGCGGATGGCAATGACCGACGTGTGCGACGTTGTTGACGACGTCAAGGTATCGGCGCCCCGCGACATCATACAGGTACTGCATGTGGCCTCGCACGATCACGAGCGGCGTGCGATACGCGATGCTCAGGGAGGGGCCGATCCATTGTCGGCGTGAGGCCAGCAACGTGCCCTCATCGAGCGGCGCGGGGGCCGCACACCCCTCCGGGAAGCCGAGGATCAGGTTGGGGTCAGGCGAGATCGACAACCAGATGGCCCGGTCGCTGGGTCGCGCGACGCCGGGGAAATCGCCCTCGTACCCGACACGATCCGCGATGATCTGGAGGTGCAGGTGCGGCGCCCACCCCCCGTTGACGCGTGCCGTGCCGACCGCGCCAATGCGATCGCCCGCGGCGATGGCCCGTCCCGGCTCGAGTGCCAATGCGCCCTCGTCCAGATGGCCATAGAGGGTGTACCACGGCGCCGCATCACCCGGCAGCTCGTGGCGCAGGATCACCGTCGGGACCGTAGTTCAGCTGTCCCGTATTGTTCCGCACGCTCTCCACCACACCATCGAGCGGCGCGATCACGGGGGTCCCCGCGTGCACGAAGAGATCCACCCCCAAATGGATCGTGCGCCATTCTTCTCCGGCCTCACTGCTCGACCGGAACGCGGGCGCCGTGTACCAGACGCGAGGCTCGTCATACCGTCCGACGGCGACGTCGGCCCGGTCAGCGTGCATGCGCGCCGCGATCGCGGCACTCCAGGCTGTGGCATCGCCGCGTCCCGCGAGCCCGCTCCACTCGCCACTCCCGACGCTCAAATCGAGCGTCACGCGCGCCGACGACCGCGGATCGGGCTCGAGCACCGGACCGATACGGTGTGCGTTGGTGGTGAGCCAGCGGCGCACACCCTCACCGCGTGGACACGGCACCCGACCGACGGCGTTGCGTAACTGATAGTGCACGAGCTGGGAATCGATCCCTTCGAGATGCCTCAGTAGCTCCCAAACGTCGGTCTCGCTGATCGACAGGTACGCATTATCCGGCTCCTGGGCGCGCTGATGGGCGCTCAGGACTGCGCTGGTGCACAGGCGGAGACAGATGAGCGGATACAGCGCTGCGAGCTCTCCCTCCGTGATTGGGTGCGCCGCATGAAAGCCACGCACGACGTGCACGGCAGCCCGCACGGGGTCGGGCCGCCGCAGCATCGCATACGCCGCCGCAATCGCGACTTCTCCCACGACATAGGACTGCACCAGGTCACCGAAATCGACGATCCCAGTGACGTGTCTCGCCCGCAGCGGGTCGTCGGGGTCGGCAGCCGACACGAGCACGTTGTGGTCGTTCGCGTCGTTGTGGACGATGTTCGTACGGAGCGTGGAGAGCCCCGGCACGGCATCGCGATCGAACGCGTCGAGGAACCATTGGATTCGCGCACGCTGCTCGGCGGGCACGACGGCGCTCAGACACTGATCTACCACTTGCCGGCCGTGGCGCAGGTCCCAGCGCAACACGCGATCCGCGCAGGGGCCATCGAATCCGTCCAGGATGCGTGCCATGGTGCCCATGAGGGCACCCACTTCCTCGAGCAGCGCGGGCGTGGGCGTCCGCACGCGCGCCAGGGGCTCACCTGGCACGTAGTACAGCAGCCGAACCAGGTGATGGCCACCATCCGGCCCCTCGACGTCAATGACGACGCGTCCGTCCCCGGCTGGCACGAGCGTCGGGAAGTGGAATCGCGTACCGGCAGACGCGAGGCGGTCGAGGACGGCCGTCTGGCACTCGAGCGCGCGAGCGTCCTCTCCGGTCTCCGCAATCTTGAGCACGACCTGGTGGCCATCCGTGGTCGTAACGTGGAAGTTCTGATCGCGCTCGCTCGGCAGTGGCTCGAGCACCCCCGCCAGCGCGTAGTGCTCGGCCAGCAGCGCGGCCGCCTCATCTGCCGAGAACCGGGGCGGCATGACCCGGGTGTTGACTAGAAGCATAGGTATAAAATGTAGTTTTTCTTCGTCGCTGCCGTTGACAGCCCGCGGCGCGCGGAAGAATATCCGGGCCGACAGTTGCTTCATCGCATAACCGCCATCCTCGGCCGCTGGGCCTCGGATGGCACGAGGAACCGTCATGGCGCACGTGCAGCTTCCGGTTGTCGACTCTTCCCGCGCGCTCACCATGCGCCGCGACGCGTGGTGGGTTCAGCCCGCCGTGGTCGCGGTTTTGCTCACGGCGTTCATCGTCTACGCCACGTGGGCCGCGTTCCAGAATGCACACTATCGTTACGGGCCATATCTCTCGCCATTCTACTCGCCGGAGCTCTTCGGCGACGCCGCAACCGCGCTGTTCGGAGCCAAGCCCGCCTGGTGGCCCGGGTGGCTGCCCTTTTCGCCGGCCCTGATCATCCTGCCCTTCCCCGGTCTGTTCCGCGTGACGTGCTACTACTACCGGGGAGCGTACTACAAAGCCATGTGGGCCGATCCACCATCGTGTACGGTGCGCGAGCCGCGGTCGCATTACCACGGCGAGTCGGACTTCCCGCTGATTCTACAGAACGTGCACCGCTACTTCATGTACATCGCGCTCGTGTTCCTCGTGATCCTGGCGCACGACGTCTGGGACGCGCTGTGGTTCACTGACGCGAGTGGCCGCGTCTCGTTCGGCATCGGCGTCGGCACCCTCGTCCTGGCACTCAACGTCGTGCTTCTGACCAGCTACACCTTCGGGTGCCATTCGCTGCGCCACGTGGTCGGCGGCTACCTGGATCGCATGGCGGGTCGGCCCGTCCGCCGCACACTCTACGAGTGCGCGAGCTGCTTCAACCGCTGGCACATGCGTTGGGCCTGGATGAGCCTCTTCGGCGTCGCGTTCGCCGATCTCTACGTGCGCCTGTGCTCGATGGGCATCTGGCACGACTGGAGGATCCTCTGACGCGATCTTACGGACGGATGCCCTGGCGAGGGCGACGCACGCGTCGCCCCTACCCGCCATTTTGCAGCGTCCTCGCGGCCGGTGCGGTTTGTTGCCCCTCCCCGGCCCCCGAACTCCGAATCGCGCTCCTACGGTTCCATGGCTGAATACGAAACTGTCACCCACGACGTGCTCATCATCGGCGCCGGCGGCGCCGGACTGCGCGCCGCCATCGCCGCCGCTGCGCAGGGCGTCTCGGTCGGCCTCGTTTGCAAGTCGCTGCTCGGGAAGGCCCACACGGTGATGGCCGAAGGCGGCGCGGCTGCCGCCCTGGGCAATGTCGACGACCGCGATAACTGGCAGGTCCACTTCGCCGACACGATGCGGGGGGGCCAGTACCTGAATAATTGGCGGATGGCGGAGATCCACGCCCGTGAGGCGCCCGATCGGGTGCGGGAGCTCGAGGCGTGGGGCGCGCTGTTCGATCGAACGCCTGACGGCCGCATCCTCCAGCGCAACTTCGGCGGTCACAAGTACCCGCGCCTGGCACACGTCGGCGACCGGACCGGACTCGAAATGATCCGGACGCTGCAGGATCACGGCATCCATCAGGGCATCGACGTGCACATGGAGTGCACGGTCCTCGAGCTGCTCACAGGATGGAGACCGAATCGCAGGCGCGTTTGTCTATGACCGGGAGCGTGGTCGCTTTCACGTCTTCCGCGCCAAAGCCGTGGTACTCGCCACCGGCGGGATCGGCCGCGCCTACCGGATCACGAGCAATAGCTGGGAATACACGGGCGACGGCCACGCGTTGGCGTATCGGGCTGGCGCCGCGCTGCAAGACATGGAGTTCGTCCAGTTCCACCCGACCGGCATGGTCTGGCCGCCGAGTGTACGCGGCATTCTGGTCACGGAGGGCGTCCGAGGCGAGGGCGGCATTCTGAAGAACCGCGACGGCCGTCGCTTCATGTTCGATGATGTCCCGGAGAACTACCGGGCGCAGACGGCGACCGACCCGGACGAAGGATGGCGATACACTCAGGGCGACAAGTCCGCACGGCGGCCACCAGAGCTGCTCACGCGGGACCATGTGGCCCGGTCCATCGTGCGGGAGGTGCGCGAAGGGCGTGGCAGCCCCCATGGGGGCGTGTATCTGGACATCGCGTGGATCAAGGAGCGGCTGCCCAACAGCGCCGAGCACATCAAGAAGAAGCTGCCCAGCATGTACCATCAGTTCAAGCAGCTCGCGGATATCGACATTACCGTCGGAGCCGATGGAGATCGGCCCCACGACGCACTACGTCATGGGTGGCATCCGCGTCGAGGGCGACTCGCAAATGTCCACGGTGCCGGGTCTCTTTGCCGCGGGCGAATGTGCGGCGGGCCTGCATGGCGCCAACCGGCTAGGAGGCAATTCGCTCTCCGACCTGCTCGTGTTCGGCAAGCGAGCGGGAGACCACGCGGCGAAGTTCGCCCGCGAGCATTCGGCCACGGCGATCAACCCGACAGGGGTCGACCAGGCCGCTCGTGAGGCGCTCGCTCCCTTCGACCGCCAGAGCGGCGACAATCCGTACGAGATCCAGCACACGCTCCAATCCACGATGCAAGACCTGGTCGGGATCGTGCGTCGGGAAGACGAGATGCAACGGGCGCTGACGCTGATCCTCCAGTTGCAGGGCCGCGCTGCACTCGTTGCAGTCCCCGGAAACCGCGAATACAACCCGGGCTGGCACACGGCTCTCGATCTCCAGAACCTCCTGACCGTGGCCGAAGCCATCACGCGCTCGGCCATCGACCGACGCGAAAGTCGCGGCGGCCATTTCCGCGACGACTATCCGCAGAAGGACAAAGCAGCCGGCGGCTTCAACCTGGTCATCCGACAAGGCCCTGATCGGCACATGCAGCTCACCCGCGAGCCGATCGCGCCCATGCCGCCCGCACTGCAACGCGTCATCGAGGAGATGGGATGACTAGCCGAATCGCATCCTGCGACGCCGGACGGCCTGCTCAGGCCGCGCCGAGCCGCCATGGGGATCCCTACCTTGGATAAGTCACCTGCCAGTCAGACGCCTGCGGTCACTACGGCAGGCGCGCAGCCCGCACTGGTTCCCGCGATGCCCACCGCGACATTCCGCATCTGGCGTGGGACGTCAGCCGGGGGTGGGTTCCAGGATTTCAGGACGGACGTGTCACCCGGGATGGTGGTGCTCGACGCCGTGCACCAGATCCAGGCGGAACAGGCGAACGATCTCGCCGTCCGGTGGAACTGCAAAGCCGGGAAATGCGGTTCGTGCTCGGCCGAAGTCGCGGGCAAGCCGCGCCTGATGTGCATGACCCGGCTCAGCGATCTGCGCCTCGACGCACCGGTGACGATCGAGCCGATGCGCACCTTCCCGCTCATCCGGGATCTCGTGACGGACGTCTCGTGGAATTACCGCGTGAAGGCGCAGATCACGAAATTCACGCCTCGCCCCCCCGACGCGCCGGATGGAACGTGGCGCATTCAGCAGAGCGATGTCGATCGTGTGCAGGAATTCCGGAAATGCATCGAGTGCTTCCTGTGCCAGGATGTCTGCCACGTCCTGCGGGAGCATCACGAGGAGGACGCGTTCGGCGGCCCTCGCCACTTCGTATTCACAGCCGCGCTCGAGATGCATCCACTGGACGTCGCGGACCGGATCCCGCAGGTCAAGCGCGGTCAGGGGATCGGCTTCTGCAACATCACGAAGTGCTGCACCAAGGTCTGCCCGGAAAACATCACGATTACGGACAACGCGATCATCCCGCTCAAAGAGCGCGTGGTGGATGAGTTCTACGATCCGCTCGGGCGCATCGTGAAGCTGTTCTCCCGGCGCCAGCTCGACTCCCAGCGCCAGACAGGCGGCGGCGCGTAGGCCCGGCAGGGTATACTTCGCACATACCGTGAGCGCGCGATGCGCGCCGGGCGACGCGCGGGTCACGCTTTTTCTCCCGGAGCTCCGATGTACTCGCTCAAGCCAATCGCGCACGCCGCGATTCCCGCGGCGCTGCAAAAGGCGGAACACTACCGACTCCTCAACGATTCGGCCGCCGCGGAGAGCATCTGCCTCGACGTGCTCGAGGTCGAGCCCGACAATCAGGGCGCGCTGATCACGCTGCTCCTGGCAACTACCGATCAGATCGCCGACGAGCTCAGTGCGGGCGTCGCGCGTGCGCGCGCGGTCCTACCGCGGCTCCAGGACGAGTATCATCGCCACTACTACGCCGGCATCATTTGCGAGCGTCGGGGCAAGGCGCAGTTCCGGCAGCGGGCACCGCGGGCGGCAGAGGTCGCCGCCGGCTGGCTTCGCGACGCGATGCAGCACTACAGCCTCGCCGAGGCGATCCGACCATCGGACAACGACGACGCCATCCTGCGTTGGAACACCTGCGCGCGCACGCTCAATCGCAGCGGACAGCCGCACCAGCCGGTCGCCGAGGAGTACGAGCCCAGCTTTGAATAGGGTCTCTTACCGCTCCACCGTCCCCGCCAGCTGGGCCGTATACCGGTCTCCCGCAACCATAGCAGCCAGTCCGCCAAGCGACGAGAGATCCTGCTCCGTCAAGTGCAGCTCGGCCGCGTCGAGGTTCTGATCGAGATGCGTCCGCAGCCTGGTGCCAGGGATGGGGACGACGTCATTCCCCTGCGCCAACACCCACGCGAGCGCGACCTGCGCGGGCGTCACTCGATGCCGGCCTGCGATATCGCGTAGCGCGGCGACGATACGGGCGTTCTTGGGAGCGTTCTCGCTGTCGAGTCGCGGGATGTGATGGCGGAAGTCGGACGCGGGCAACTCACTCGCGCCCGCGATGGCGCCGGCGAGAAAACCGCGGCCCAGTGGACTGAAGGGGACCAAGCCGACGCCAAGCGCGCGCGCAGCCGGGAGGATCTTCTCCTCTATGCCGCGCTCCCATACGGAATACTCGCTCTGCAATGCCGCAATCGGATGAACAGCATTCGCCCGCTCGAGCGTTTCGGCGTTGACCTCGGAAAGACCGAGATACCTGACCTTGCCCGCCGTGACCAGTTCCGCCATCGCGCCGACGGTGTCCTCGATCGGGACCGCAGGATCCTTACGGTGGAGGTAGTACAGGTCGATCACATCGACCTGAAGTCGACGCAGCGACCCCTCGACGGCGTGCCGCACGTTCGCCGGCGATCCATCCAGGCCCGAGCGTGTCCCACTCGCGCCGATGCGGAAGCCAAACTTGGTCGCCAGCACGACTTCCTGGCGTCGCCCCTGGATCGCCCGACCGACGAGCTCCTCGTTGGTGTAGGGTCCATACATCTCCGCGGTATCGAGCATCGTGACGCCACGATCGATGGCGCGGTGGATGGTGGCGATCGACTCGCCCTCTTCCCCGCTACCGTAGCCGTGGGACATGCCCATACATCCGAGTCCGATCGCGCCCACGCGCAGACCCCGCTTGCCGAGTGCTCGCTGTTCCATTGCCAATGATCTCCACATTGTCTCGATGCGGCACTACCACGGCCCGGCCGAGGAGTACGGGCACCCGCGCCCGTGTCATGGTGTCGCGTCTTCCCGTATAATCTATCTCATACGCTCGCCCCGCCCGACCGCCTCGCGCCCACGGCTATAAGACGTTGGATTGGGCCGTCGGCACGTCTCACAGGAGCTCGGTTACCCGACTACGCATGGACGTCGTGAACATTCAGCCGCGCCGCCTCGTGTACGACGTGGCCATCATCGGGTCCGGTGCCGGTGGTGGGATGGCAGCCTATCGGCTTACCAAAGCCGGCGCGAACGTCGTGCTGCTCGAGGCGGGAGCGTACTGGAATGCGATCACGGATGGCGCGATGCTCGAGTGGCCGTACGAGTCACCTCGGCGCGGCGCCTCGACGCCGACCCGCCCGTTTGGCGAGTTCGACGCGTGCATTGGTGGCTGGAGCCTCGAGGGCGAGCCGTACACAGTGGCTGCGGGACAGCGCTTCGATTGGTGGCGCGCGCGGATGCTCGGCGGCCGTACGAATCATTGGGGACGGATTTCGCTGCGGTTCGGGCCGGACGACTTTCGGCGCAAGAGCCTGGACGGTCTGGGTGACGACTGGCCGATCAGCTACACGGACCTCAAACCGTACTACGACGACGTTGATCGCCTGATCGGCGTCTTCGGAAGTACCGAAGGGTTGCCCAACGATCCCGACGGCGTGTTTCTGCCGCCGCCGCGACCCAGGTGTTACGAGTTGCTCGTGAAACGCACGTGCGACCAGTTGGGCGTGCGATGCCTTCCCTCTCGATTGTCGATTCTGACGCAACCCCTGAACGGTCGGGCCGCGTGCCATTACTGCGGGCAGTGCAATCGCGGCTGCAAGACGAACTCGAACTTCTCGAGCCCCGGTGTGTTGATCGAGCCAGCGAGTCGAACTGGCCGCCTCACGCTTCTGACCAATGCGATGGCGCGCGAGGTGACCACGGACGTCAATGGACTGGCGAGTGGCGTCGCATACATCGACAAGCGGACGGGGCGCGACGAGCACGTACGGGCCCGGGTCGTGGTGCTCGCGGCGAGTGCCTGCGAATCCGCCCGCTTGTTGCTCAACTCTCGGTCCACCCGCTTTCCCGACGGATTGGCCAACAGCAGTGGCGTAGTCGGCCGCTACCTGACTGACACGACGGGCACCGACGTCGAGGGGTTCGTGCCGCAGCTCGCCAATCACGTCCCGCACAACGAGGACGGCGTGGGCGGCATGCACATCTACATGCCCTGGTGGGTCGACAACAAGACGGTCGACTTTCCGCGCGGGTATCACATTGAGCCGTGGGGCGGCCTCCGGCAACCAGCGTACGGCTTCCTCGCCGGGATCGACCGCTTCGGGGCGGCCGGGTACGGCGCTGACCTCAAGCGCGCCTATCGCGAGTACTACGGCACCGTCGTCGGCTTTTCCGGCCGTGGCGAGATGATCCCCAACGCCGGCTCGTATTGCGAGCTCGATCCCAGCGTCGTGGACCGGTGGGGGATCCCCGTGCTGCGGTTCCACTGGCAATGGAGCGATCACGAGTACAAGCAGGTGAAGCACATGCAGGAGACGTTTCGCGCGATCATCGGTGCCATGGGCGGTACCGTCTTCGATCCGATGCCATCGGCCGAAGACGGCTACGGCATTGCGGCGGGAGGCCGGATCATCCACGAGCTCGGCACGACGCGGATGGGAGCCAGTCCAACGACCGCCGTCGTCAACGAATGGTGTCAGGCGCACGACGTCAAGAACTTGTTCGTCGCCGACGGTGGGCCATTCGTCTCACAGGCAGATAAAAACCCGACGTGGACAATCCTCGCACTGGCGATGCGGACGAGCGATTACATCACGACCCAGCGGCGCAGCGGCGCCATATGAGCGAGCCGTCCGGCCGCAAAGGCGACCTCACGCGTCGCGAGGTGCTCACCGCGTTGGCGGTCATCCCCGTCGCGGCTGCGCTCGACCGCGGCACGCTCCTGGCGCACGCGCGCGCGTACTTTGCCGGACGAGCCGCCCCGGCACCGGCGGCACCCCGATTCTTCACGCCACAGGAGTGGCGAACGGTCCGGATGTTGGTGGACTACCTGATCCCGCGCGACGATCGCTCTGGGAGCGCAACCGATGCAGGCGTGCCGGAGTTCATCGACTTCATGATGATGGACCGTCCCGAGCTACGGACTCCCATGCGCGGCGGCATTGGCTGGCTGGACAGCTACTCCCGAGACGCGTACGGAGTCGCGTTCGCCGATTGCGCGCCCGCTGACCGGCTGCACGTGCTCGACGCCATTGCATTGCCGCAACACGCTGCAGCGGCCGTCAGTCCGGGAGCGGCGTTCTTCTCGCACCTCAGGGATCTGACGGCGTCCGGGTTCTGGAGCAGCCCAATGGGTGTGAAGGATCTCCAGTATCTCGGGAACACGGTCGTCGCGCAGTGGTCCGGATGTCCGCAGGCGGCACTGGACAAACTGCGAGTCACGTACTAGCCCCGCCACCGTCCCCGCTCGTTCACGTCCTTCCCACCCATCAATGGCCTCGCGACGCCTTGGTATCGGTCTGATTGGCAGCGGATTCAACGCGAAGTTTCATCTACAGGGATTCGTCGGCGTCCGCGACGCGGACATCCTGGGGGTATGGAGCCCGCACTCCAAGCGCGCAGCGGAGACGGCCGCCCTGGCCCGCGAGCTCGGCGTCGGCGAGGCGCGTGCGGTTCGGTCGATCGCCGACCTGGTGGCCGATCCGCACATCGACGCCATCTGGCTGTGCGGACCGAATTTCTCCCGCATCGAGAACGTGGAGGAAGTTGTCGACGCCCTGGAGCGTGGACGTGGAGAGCTCGTTGGCATCGCCTGCGAGAAGCCGCTCGCGCGAACCGTCGCCGAAGCGCAACGTGTCACAACGTTGGTCAAGGGCGCCGAGCTCAGTCACGGCTATCTGGAAAACCAGGTCTTTGCCCCACAGGTCGAGCACGGCCGCACAACCCTCTGGGCGCGGGGGGCCCGTTTGACCGGGCGTCCGTATCTCGCGCGCGCCGCCGAGGAGCACAGTGGGCCCCACAGCCCCTGGTTCTGGCAGGGCCGACTCCAGGGCGGCGGCGTCCTCAACGACATGATGTGTCACTCCGCGCTGCTCGTGCGCCACTTGCTGACGGAGCCGGGCACGCCGACGACTTCGCTGCGCCCGGCCCGGATCACCGCGCACATCGCGAGTCTCAAGTGGGGACAGCCCGAGTACGCGCGCCGGCTCACTCGCTCCATGGGCTCCGAGGTCAATTACGTGAAGGCCCCGTCCGAGGACTTCGCGAGCATGATGATGGAGTTCGAGGCGCCCGACGGGCGGCGCGTGCTGGGCGAGGCGACCACGTCGTGGAGCTTCGTCGGTGCAGGCCTCCGGCTGTCCGCAGAGCTTCTCGGTCCCGAGTACTCGATGTCCTGGAATACGCTCGATGCAGGGTTGAAGCTCTTCTTCAGTCGCGAGGTGCGAGGCAAGTCCGGTGAGGACCTCGTCGAAAAGCAGAACGCCGAAGTGGGGCTCATGCCAGTCGTGGTCGGGGAAGCCGCAGCGTACGGATACGAAGCGGAGGACCGCCACTTCGTGCAGGCCTTCCTCCACCGACGACCGCCGGCCTACACCTTCGATGACGGCCTCGATGTCGTGCGAATCCTCATGGCCGCGTACATGAGTGCGGAGCAGGGTCGCACACTCTCCTTCCCCCCGCGCGGAGTCGACAAGTTCGTTCCCCAGGTCGCGCAGGGGCGTTGGAAGGGCTAGCACACGGATCGTGCGGACGGCCCGGGTGGGTGGGTGGGTGGGCTAAAGCCGTACGCCAGGGTGGGCTAAAGCCCACCCGTACCCGTCGGAGGGACGGTGAGAGTCTTACCGCCGACGCTGCGCGCACAGTGTGCAGCGGCCACGCCGACGGGCAGGGGTGGCCTTCAGGCCACCCCTGCCCCTGTCACTACCGCGGGCGGCGCAGCGCGGTCCGGCGTGGTCTGAAACAGGACAGCGAAGCACACGAGGAGCACCCCGGCGATCGCGGCTGGCACCAGCCAGATGGCATGCCAGTCGTGGCCCGCTGGCGTGCGGTAGAAGTCGACCGTGAGGCCTGCCAGCCACGATCCGATGAACCACCCGGCCCCCAGCGTCACGAGCGCGAGGAGGCCCTGCGCTGCCGCGCGGATCTGGATGGCCGCACGCTGATCGACGTAGATCTGTCCGGTGACGAAGAAGAAATCGTAGCACATGCCGTGCAGCAGGATGCCGAAGTACAGGGCCCACGTGAGTGAGCCCGCGTTGCCAAACGAGAACGACAGGAACCGAAGCGTCCACGCGGCCATGCCGATCAAGAGGATGCGTTTCACGCCGAGGCGCGGGAGACACCACGGAAGCAGCAACATGAATACGACCTCCGACCCCTGCCCCAACGTCATCTTGCTCGCGGGCTCGGGGAGGCCGATCTCGTTCAGATAGAGGTTGGTGAACGCGTAGTAGAACTGGAGCGGGATGCAGACGAGGAATGACCCGATCAGGAACGTCGCGAACGATCGATCGCGCAGGAGCGCGACGGCATCGAGACCGAGTGCGTCACGCAACTGGAGCGCCTTCCCCGCCGCGTGTGGTGGCGTATGCGGCAAGACGAGGCAGAAGAGACCCAGGACGACGGAGGCCAGCGCAGCGAGGCGGAGCGGGACGGCTGTCGCCTCCAGCCGTGTGCCGCCGACGATCAGCCCGGCCACGATCCATCCGATGGTTCCGAGCACCCGAACCGCCGGAAACTGTCGTGCCGGATCGCGCAAATGATCGAACGAGAGCGAGTTCGTCAACGCGAGTGTCGGCATGTAGCAGACCGCATACGCGATCAGCACGGGATAGAATAGTTGAAAATCCGTGAGACGCGAGGCGCAGTAGAGCAACACCGCGCCGGCGACGTGGAGGGCGGCGAGGATCCGTTCACTCGCGAAGAAGCGATCCGCAATCATCCCCACGAAGAACGGCGAGACGACGGCGCCGATCGCGACGGCGCCTGCGGCCAGTCCGATTTCCGTGCCTGAGAATCGGAGTGTGTGGCCCAGATATGTGCCCAGCGTGACCGACCATGCTCCCCAGATAAAGTACTGGAGGAACATCATCGCCGAGAGCCGCAGGCGTACGGTATTCATTACACCGCTTGTAGGGGCGACGCCTGCGTCGCCCTCCCGGTCGATCGGTATGAGATTGGATTCACGATCAGAACGTCAGGGCACGGAGATAGTCGTAGCACACGCGCGCGTCGGCCAGGGGCGATGGTGGGTCGTCGTGCTCGACGAAGTAGTGTTTGATCCCGGCGCGATCGGACTGCGCAAAGATGCGGCGGAAATCGATCGACCCCCGTCCCACATCGACCATCACACCCGCCTTCGTCATGTCTTTGACGTGCACCATGGGGAATCGACCGGGATAGCGGTCAAAATACGACACGGGGTCACCGCCGGCTTTGGTCATCCACATGATGTCGACCTCCATCTGAACCAGGTGGCTGTCACAGCGAGTCAGCAGGATCTCATACGGCACGATCCCCGACACCGGCGTGAATTCGTACATGTGATTGTGGTACGCGAGCTGTAGCCCGTGCTGCCGCGCGGTCTCCGCGAACCGATTGAGATCATCAGCGGCTCGCCGGAAGCCGTCGGCCGTCCACTCCGATTGGTCGATGTCCGCGCACACGATATAGCGCTGACCCAGGGTTGTCGCATCGGCGAGTGCGCGGGGCCAATCGCGCCGCATCTCCGTGAGCGACAGGTGACCCGACACGGCTTCGAGGCCGTGGCGGTCGAGTAGCTGGCGCATGGTTGTCGCCTGCATCCCGTAAAGTCCCGCCAACTCGACTTCCGTGTACCCGATCGCGGCCAGCGCGCCAAGCGTGCGGTCAGCGTCGTGCGCCATGACGCTGCGGACGGTATAGAGCTGGATCCCAATCCGTCCCAACCGGCGCGCGCCCGGCGTGTCCGGAAACGGGCATGCTGCCATCGGGTATGCCTCGGAGGCCCAGGCAACGGCGACGCCCGCCGCGCCTGCTAGGTCGCCCAGAAACGCTCGGCGAGTGATGGCGCTGGTGCGCCGGGGGGCTCGCATTTCCTAATCATGGACGCAACCCGGACATTGTCCAGAGGGCACGGGCGCTAGCGCGCCCGAGAGAGGAGACCCTCAGAAAGGAGAAAGGAGACAACGGTACTCCCTCCGAGGGTTACCCGCTGTCGTCTACTTTCTACTCTCTGCCCTTCTACTTTCTCGGGCGCGCCAGCGCCCGCTAGGGCTTGGGCGCTTCCGGTGCCTCGGGGAGCGGGGTGTCTGACGCCCCGGGCCGTACCTGGGCGTGCGAGACCCGCGGGCGCCGCACAGCCTCTCGCGACTGGGCCTCCCAGCACGCGAACGCGATGAGCGTCACGAACAGAAGGACCATGAGCACATCGGTCGCGCTGCTCAAGAGCGCCCAAGGGCGCAAACGTTTGCGTCGGCGCCACGGTGATGGCGCCATGGTGACGACGCGACGCCCTGCGGAAGCCCGACGCTCCCCTCCGGAGCGGCGCTCCGGTGCGGTAGGCTCTTCAGGCGGTGTGGGCGATGTAGTCACGTCGCGGCGTCTTATGCCTTCGTGGGATGCATTCGTTGGACGGCGGGACGCGCTGTCACGTCACGACGGGCGCTAACGCGCCACGTAGAGAGGAGACCCGCAGAAAGGAGACACCAACCATCCAATGCCGTCCGCACAACATCCGTCGTGCGGACGGCACGTTCGATCATCCCGAATACCGGCACAAGTCGTCGAGCGCCAAGTTCCCGCCGCAGAGCACGAGCACCACGTGATCCTGGGGCCCGAAGTGCGCCCGCAGCTGCTCTGCGGCCGCAAGCGTGCACGATGCCGCGGGTTCCGTCAAGATCTTCGTTCGCTCGAGCAGGAAGCGGAGGGCCGCCACCGCGTCCACGTCGCTGACCACTGTGACCGACTCCAGATATTTCTGCGCGAGCGCCAGCGTCGTCACCGACGCCGCCGGAGCGCCCAACGTACGGGCAATCGACGTGATCCTGGGTAGCGTCACGACCCGCCCCGCCGCCAGGGCCTGGGCCATGCAGTCGGCACCCACAGTCTCGACGCCCCACACGCGCGCCTCCGGCCGACGGGATTTCACAGCGGTCGCTACCCCGCCCATCAAGCCGCCGCCACCGATGCTCACGAGCACGTCGGTCACCTCGGGGAGGTCGTCGAGGATCTCGAGCGCGGCCGTGCCCTGCCCGGCCATCACCGCGGGGTCGTCAAATGGGTGGACGACGGCCCATCCGCGCTCGCCGTGTGCTTCCATTTCCCGAAAGCCGTCGGCCGGCGTGGGGACGGAGACAACTTCGGCGCCGTATCCCTTCGTAGCCTGTACGTAATTCTGTGGGGTCGCCTGCGGCATGAAGATCAGCGCGCGGACCCCGAGCTCGCGGGCTGCGTAGGCGACCGCCTGGGCGTGGTTACCGCCGCTCATCGCGACGACCCCGCGCTCGCGGGCCACGTCACCGAGGAGCAGCATCTTGTTGAAGGCACCGCGGACTTTAAATGATCCCGTCCTCTGAAAGACCTCGGCCTTGAGGTACACATTCGTTCCGAGGCGCTCGCTCAGGGTCCGGCTCTGCACGAGGGGGGTGCGGTGGACGAACTCGGCGATACGGCTTCGGGCGGACTCGATGTCGGCTAGCGTCGGGGAATTGGACATGGCGCGGGTAAAAGTGACGTCCAACGCGCCCTGCCGCTACCGGCGCACCATGGGTCGCACCCAACCGTCGGCACGGCGCGGGTGCGCAGCGAGGCCGGGTCAAATAAATTGCGCGGTGTCAGCTGGGCTCCCCCTCCCCCTTCCCTCCCCCTAGTGCTGACCCGTGCGATTTCCCCGATGAGGAGTGCATGAGCACCGACTTGCGCAATTACCTGGCGCTTCCTTATGACGAGCTCGAAGCCTTGAACCTCCAGGCTAAGGAGCAGCGCCTGCGTCGCGTCCCTGCGGTCACGATCCAAGAAGAGCGCATCAAGTACCTGACCGACGAGAAGCGAATAAAGGCCGTGACGGTCTTGTTCAGCGATCTCGAGGGCCGCCTTCACATGCTCGATTACGACAAGAAGTTCCTGGTCAAGAGCTCCGACAATCTGACCTTCGACGGTTCGTCGATCCGTGGGTTCACCGCCCAGCGAGAGAGCGACCTGCGTCTCGCCATGGACTGGAGCGCGTTCTACTGGGCGCCCGCCGATGTCTTCGGCGCAGGCAAAGTCCTCGTATTCGGTGAGGTCATCGACAAGGACGGGTCCCCGTATCGCGCCGATATGCGCGGCGTGCTCAAAGGATTTGCCGACAAGCTGCACGAAGACGAGGGATACACCCTCAACGCCGCAAACGAGATCGAGGGGTTCCTCTTCAGCGGCGCGGATGCCGAGCAGCGCTACCACGAAACTCGGCGCTTCGACTACGTCAACACGGGCGGCTACTATCACTCCCTCCCGGGCGATCCGCTCCGGACCTTCATCGACACCACCGCAGAAGTCCAGCGCGCGATGGGGTTCCAGAACGAAAAGGACCACCCGGAAGTCGCGCCATCGCAATTCGAGATCAATTACTCCTATGGCGAGGTCGTCGCGGCGGCAGACCAGATCCAGCTCTACAAGTTGATCTGCCGCCAGGTCGCGACGCGCATGGGCCTCACCGCTTCGTTCTTGCCCAAGCCGGTGGTCGGTGTCAACGGCAACGGGATGCACACCAACGTCTCCATCAGCAAGGCAGGCAAGAATCTGTTCTGGGATCCCAAGGGCGAGGAAAAGTTGAGCAAGATGGCGTGGGCGTTCGTGGACCGGATCCTGACGCATGCGAACGACGTCTGCCTCCTGCTGAACGCGAGCGTGAACGCGTACCGCCGGCTCGACCCACACTTCGAGGCGCCGAACCAGATCAAGGCGTCACCCACCGATCGCGGATCCATGGTCCGCATCCCGATCGGAAACGAGAAGAGCGCGCGCGTCGAAGTCCGCTCAGTCGGCCCCGACGCCAACCCCTATATGGTCATGTACGCGGTCTTCAAGTCGGGGTTGGCGGGCGAGACAGCGAAGATCCGCAATCTGCGACAGGCCGAACGCTATCTGCCCGACAACGTGTACACGGCGCTGGAACACTTCCGCGACGCGACGTGGGTCACGAAGCTCCTCGGCGAGGATGTCAAAGGCCGCTACGCCGACCTCAAACAGGCGTCGGCCGATCGGTGCGCACGACAGCTCGGCACATTCGTGAAGGCGCCGGAGGTGCAGTATCATCACGAAGTCTACAACCAATTTCTGTGGAACCTGTTCTAGAAGCAGCGGCGGGGGCGACGCAGATGTCGCCCCCGCGGCTGGCCTGACATAGCGCTCGGTGGCCCGATTCACAGAGCACCACGCGGGCAGGTCGACGCGGCAGAACGGCTCGGAGCAGTCCCCGTCGCTTGCCGGGGTCTCCATCTCGCCCGATCTGATCGAGAGCGCCCGTGAGCACATCCGGCCGCTCGCGGTGCGGACGCCCCTGGTGCGCGCAGCGCTCCCTGACGGGACGTCCGATGTCTGGCTCAAGCTCGAGACGCTGCAGCCCATCGGATCGTTCAAGATCCGCGGCGCGGGCGCCGCGCTGGCTGCAGCCCCCAGAAATCAGCTCGCGGCGGGGGTCTACACGGCGAGCGCGGGCAACATGGCACAGGGTGTCGCCTGGTCGGCACGCGCGATGGGCGTGCCATGTCGCGTCATCGTGCCCGAGCACGCGCCCCAGACCAAGGTGTCCGCGGTCGAGCGGCTGGGCGGCTCAGTCACGCGCGTGCCGTTCGATCGGTGGTGGCAGGTCCTCGTCGAACGCTCGTATCCCGGATTCGCCGGATTGTTCGTGCACCCGGTCGCCGACCCTCATGTGATCGCTGGCAATGCGACGATCGCCCGAGAGATCCTCGAGGACTTGCCGGACGTCGATACAGTCCTGGTGCCATTCGGCGGGGGCGGCCTCGCGTCTGGCATCGCGACCGGGCTCCGAGCCCTGGGGTCGAGCGCTCGCGTGATCGCGTGCGAGGTCGAGACCGCCCCCGCGTTCGAAGCCGCGTTGCGCGCAGGGCGCGCGGTCTCGGTGGACCACCGCGCCAGCTTCGTCGATGGAATCGGAGGCCGCGGCCTTCTGGATGAGATGTGGCCGCTGGCCAGCACGCTGTTGGCCGGGACAGTCGTGACGACTCTCGAGGAGATCGCCGACGCGATCCGGTACCTCGTCTCGCGGGTCCGGGTGGTGGCCGAAGGGGCGGGGGCGGCCCCTGTCGCCGCAGCGCTGGCTCGGGCTGTCCCGGGGCAGCGTACGGTGTGCATCGTGTCGGGCGGCAACATCGACCTTCCGAAGTTGGCGACGATCCTAGACGGCCGCCTTCCGTGAGCGACGGCTTCCCCCGCTCGACAGCCAACACCTTTCCCGCGCCGGAGTATCGCGACACCGTCCTCGCGCCGCTCTTCGAGGCAATCAAGCGCCATCACTGGCGCGATCTCATGCGCATCCATCGGGCCCACGCCGTGATGTTGACCGAGTGTGGTCTGTTGACGAGTCCCAATGCAGCGGCGATCCTGGGCGCGCTCGACGCGATCGAGTCCGATCTCGCCGCGCGTCTGGACACGCTCCACTATCGCGGCATCCACGAAGATTTCTTCTACTTCGTGGAGGCCGAGCTCCAGGCGCGGCTGGGGGTCGGCGTTGCGGGCAGGCTCCATACGGGCCGGAGCCGCAACGACATGGATCAGACGATGCTCAAGGTCGCGCTCAAGCGTCGCCTGCTCACGCTGAGCGAGGCGCTGGTCGCGCTCCTCGAAGCCCTGCTCGTTCGGGCCACTCGCGACCGGGACACTCTCGTGCTGGCGTATACGCACGGACAGCCCGCACAGCCGACGACCTGGGGCCATTACCTGAGTGGCCTGATCGAAGTGCTGCTGCGCGACGCCGGTCGCATCCTGCACGCCTACGAGACGGCGGACCAGTGCAGCATGGGCGCGGCAGCGATCACGACGACGGGCTTCGCGATCGACCGCGCGCGGATGGCCCAGCTCCTCGGATTCGCTCACGTGCAGGAGAACTCCTACGGTGCGATCGCGGCGTGCGACCACGTCACCGAGGCCTTCGCGACCGTCAAGGTCCTATTGATCAATGTCGGTCGGTTCGTGCAGGATCTGGGATTCTGGACGGCATTCGAAGTGGGGCACCTCGTGGTCCCCGATGGCTTCGTCCAGTGCAGCTCGATCATGCCACAGAAGCGAAATCCCGTGCCGATCGAGCATCTCCGCCTCTTGAGCTCCGTCGCCATCGGCCACTGCAATGCGGTCGTGCTGGCCATGCACAACACACCGTTCACCGACGTGAACGACAACGAGTACACGGTGCATGAGAGCGGCTACGAGGCCATCGACACGGCCGAGCGAGTGCTGGCGCTTCTGAGCGCGTTCGTGCAAGCCGTCCGGGTCGACGAGGCGGCCGTTCGCCGACACGTGGACGCATCGTGCGCGACCATGACGGAGCTGGCGGACTCCCTCGTGCGCGAGGAAGGGATCGCCTTCGGTGAGGCGCACGAGATCTGCTCGCACCTGGCGCGGTCGATCGTGAACGCGCGCGGCACGCTCGCGACGGTGCCCTATGCGACGTTTGTCGACGCCTTCCGCGCGACCAGTGGACGCGCGCCGACGGTCACGGAGGCCGCGTTCCGCATGTTCGCGACGCCCGAGCATTTCGTGGCGGTCCGCACGAGGGCGGGTGGCCCCGCCCCCGCCCCGATGGACCAGAGTCTCGCCGGATATCGCGACGCGGTCGAGTCGGTGCGCGCGACCCTCGCCGCGCATCACCAGCGTATCGTGGAGGCGGCAGACAGACTACGGGATTCGGGGGGCCGGATTCGGGGCTCGGGAGGGAATTGAGGGCCAACGACTTCGTCGTTGACCCTCATTGATTCGACAGGCGGCGATGCCTCAGAATCGATGAAGGCCAGGACGATCGTCCTGGCCTTCAATTCCTCCCCGACCCCCGATCCCCGGCCCCCGAATCCCGCGCCGTTCAATCGATCCCGACGCGCCCCGCGACTGAGGCCGTCAGCTTCGAGGAATTGTAGCCCACACCATCCTTGAACACCGTGGTCACCTGGCGGATGACCGCGGGGTTTGCCGCCAGGTTGCCGTTCAGCACCACGAGGTCCGCGCGTTTCCCCGCTTCAATGGACCCGAAGCGAGCGTACTCGCCGAGCGTCTTGGCCCCGTTGGCCGTCATGAACTGCACCACCTGCGGGGGCGTGAACCCCGCCTCGATCAGCAATTCGTAGTTGCGCTGATCGCCATAGCCCGGCAGTGCGCCGCCGATCCCGGTCGGATCGACGCCAACGTCCAGCGTGCCCCCGCCGGCGACGAACTCGCGCTCGAAGGTCATTGCGTTCTGGAGCATATCGGGGGTGAACGCCCACTTCACGGCGGCGCCGGAGTCGATGTGCGCACGCAGCGAGAGGTAGGCCTGACGGACTTCCGGTGCCATCGCATCGAGGACGCGCTGATCCGTAACCGGCCGGTTGGGAAAGAACGGCTCGACCACAGCCAGAGTCGACGTCATCGGGACGTGGTGCTCGACCATCGTCCTGATGACGCTCCGACCAAGGTCAGTATTCGGATTGGTCGCGAAGACACGGGTCATGCTACCTGCGGGACACACATCGGGCGTCTTGTTCGGATCGAAATCGGTCGCCGTGAAGAAGCCGTGCTCGAGATTGTCGATGCCAAGGTTCACCGCCTCGGTGTACGAGACCGAGCAGAGATGCCCTGTGACTTTCATCCCCTTGAGGTGCGCCTCATCGATCACGGCCTTGAGCTCGGCCCGGCGGATATCCGTGTAGGCTTTGACCCAGGTCGCGCCCTCACTCGCCCAATAGTCGACGAATCGGCGCGCCTGCTCCGGAGACGAGAGTACCGCCATCCCGCTGCCCCCGGCGGGGCCGGTGATGTAGGGCGACGTGATGACGATGTGCGGACCCGGGATCTTGCCGGCATCCACCGCGTGCTTCGTATCGATATCCCCATACGGCGATACCGACCCCGTCGTACGGATCGTGGTTACCCCGGACCCCAGATAGAGGCGCGGGCCGGTGAAAGCGAGCGACATCTCGCGTCCACCCGCCGCCGTGTAGAAGAGATGGTCGTGCATGCCGACCAGCCCCGGGATCACCGTCGAACCCGATAGCGCCATGACGTGAGCGCCGGCGGGCGCTTCGACGCTGGAGGCCGGCCCGACTTGGGCGATCTTGCCGTCGCGGATGATGATCGTCTGATCAGACTTGGGCGCTGTGCCGGTTCCGTCGATGACGGTCACGTGCGTGAGCGCCACGACGGGCTCGTCGACCGACACGTATGCGCGCGTGGTGTCACTGAGCGTTGCCGTTTGCGCTGGCATCGGACGCACATCGGCGATGCCGACCGTCAGCACGATGGCCGCAGCCATGAACCGGGACATCCGCACAGTAGACCTCCTCCTCGAGATGAATTGCACCGGACGAGAACTCACTCTACCGTCAGCATCGTCATCATCCCCGCCGCGAGATGCTCGGGGATGTGACAGTGTAGCATCCACCGGCCCGGGTTGGACAGATCCACAAGAATATCCACAGCCCCGCCGGCCGGCACGAGGACCGTGTCCTTCCACACGAGATTCTCGTTCGGGACACCGTTCACGGCAAGGACCAGAAACCGTTGACCGTGGATGTGGATCGGGTGCTGCATGCCGTGGAGGACCGTGCGCTGGTTGATGAGGCGGAGCTTGACGACATCCCCCCGCCGGAAATGCCAATCGATGTCGGTGCCCTCTCGGCCGGTCGCCGGATCTCGCAGGATCCACCGGACCTGCTTCGTCGTAGACGCCCAGTTCATGTTCGGCATGGTGCCGCTCCACTCGACCGGCGTGAAATACATCGAGTCGAGCTGCATGAGCTGCCGCGATACGAACGGCAGATCGTGGGTCTCGAGTGTCAGGACGAGCGTGTGGTCCACCGGTCGATCGAAGTACCGGCGATACGGTTCGATGCTGGCCACCGCGGCGCTGTCGGTGCGGAGTCGCTGGAAACTGGCCGCGAGGTCGGGTGTGGCGGCGGTCGCCGCGACGTGCACCGTCCCGAGCGTATCGACGAGTGGCACGAATCGCCCGAACAAGTGGTCGAGGCCGCGGATTCGACTCACCATCGCGACGTCGCCCGCGCGATCGAAGCGGACCTGCACCATGTACCGTTCGGCCGGTGCGATGACGACGCTCCCGACCCACTCCTCGTGCTCGAAGTTGCCTGCGTCGCTGCCCACGACTTTCATCCGTGCGCCGGGGAAGGACAGATTGAACGTCCGCGCCGAGGACGTGTTCGTCAGATCGAACTGCACTACTGCGCCGCGTCGTACCGCGAGCGTGTAGCCAGGCTCGCCGTTGGTGAGCATCACGTTTCCGAACCGGCCCATCAAGGCGTGGGTGGACGCGTCCCGTCCGAACGGCACGAGGCCATGGTCGCCAATCAAGGCGTCGCTGAGCATCAGCGACACCTCGCTGTTCGAGGGTTTGAAGTAGTCGCGCCGCGGCGAGCGCACGATGATCGGTGCGAAGAGTCCGAGTGGCTGCTGGATCTCCTCGTGCACGTGAGAGTGGTACCAATAGATACCGGGGTCCGGGAAGCGAACGTGATAGAAGAAATGCCCCCCGGGCATCACTGGAGGCTGCGAGATGTCCGGGACACCATCGTATTGCGCGTCGAGCCGGATCCCGTGCCAGTGGATCGTTGACGGTTGATCGAGATAGTTGGCGAAGTCGACCACGATCTCGGAGCCTTGTCGAACGAAGATCGCGGGGCCAGGATACTGGTTGTTGAACGCGTACAGCGTCATGTCGTGGCCCTCGATCCGCCGGCGGATGAGCCCTGCGGTGAGCCGGAGCGTGTCGCCATCGGCGAGCTGAATCGCTCTCTGCGGACGCCCTGGCGGCAGCGCCTCCACGTCACTCGTAGTCGGGAGGTAGGGGGCAGCGCTCGGGCGGAGTGCCATCTCGGCGGGCAACATGGCCATCCCAGGCACCATTGGTACGCGGCCCCACCGGACGTTATCGCTGCCGGCGGCCGATAGCGCCGCGCTCGAATCACGCATGCCCGGCATGCCCGGCATGGATGATGTCACCCCACCGCCGTCGTGCGCTGACTCGCCCACGGCGCCGATGGAAAACTGCATGAGGTCGGGCGGCATGAGACGCGTGCTGGGAGACCCACCGCGCAATACCACCCGCCCGGTCGGCATCGCGACGCGGTCGGACACTTCCGCGGTAATTATGAAGACGAATGGATCGAGATCGACCGGCGCCAGCACCGTGCGACCGTTGCCGATGGGTCCAAGCTTTTCGATGGGATCCATGGTCGGGCTCGCGGCCCACGCGACGTATGTGGTGTACCGCCCGAGCGCGCGCGGAGCCGGCAGGCCGGAGATCTGGGCGATCGGACGATAGAGCGGGCGCCCGTCCGGCGTCACCATGACCGTGAATGGTCCCGGTAGTCTGCCGAGCTCCACGTGTCCGGAGAGAGTGTCCAGACCCGGCACGGGGATCAGCGTTGTGCAGTACAGATCCTGGCTGGCCGCGAGCGTGTCGACGGGCCGATCGCAGACCTGCGCCTGCGCCGGCCAGGCGGCAAGCAGGCTCGCTACCGAGGCCAGCGTTGCGACGCGCCCGAACATCGCGATTTGTGGTTGGTGGTTTGTGGTTGGTGGTTGGAGACCAAAGCATAGGGCCAGTGACGGTGCGCTGTCACTGGCCCGATGCTTTGTTCACCAACCACCAGTCCTCAGTCCCTACGGACAGCTCAACGTATACGACCCGCCGCGGCCCGTGACTTCGGTCTGGGGCGGTGGGAGTACGGTCGTATGTTGATCCGTGAAGCTCCCTTCGGCCTTCCGGGCGGTGACGGCGGCGCCCGCGTCCGGCCCGGACGTCGCGTCCCACGTCGTGTCGGACACCGTTTCCATCCCGTACATGCGAATTGCAATCGTCCGGTCCCCGCTCGCCTCCAAGGCAGTCGAGATGCGCTGCTCTTTCATCAGCGAGTCACGCACGGCGGTGTAGGTCGGGGCAATGGTCAGGGCGCTCATACCGCCAGCGACGGTGTGCACGTCGTTGATGAGCGTGCTCGCAGTCGCGTAGTTGCCGAGGCCCAGTTGAATCTGCGCGTCAACGAGTGTCAGCTCCTCGTTGCGCACGATCGGGATCGGCGAGGACGGCGTTCCGGCGTAGCCGTAGATATACGGCGATGCAGCAGCGCTGAAAGACGGCTCCTGCACCGTATTGGAATTCGTTGTGAACTTGGCCTGCCACCGCAGGTCGTGCAGGGTGTCGACGTCGGCGACCAAGTCCCAGAGCGTCGCCAGCGTCCCGATATTTCCGTTGATGGGGTTCACCAGGTCCCCGGACGTCGGGCTAAAGGAGTGGTAGACGCCGTACAGGTCACCCGCGGCGAAGCCCCCGGCCGCTGGGGGCGCGAGGTTAGTCGGGCTGAAGAGCGCGGACGCGTGGATCGCGCTGTCCGCACGCGTGAGAGCGGTTGCGTTGGGCGATCCCGCGGACGTCGGAGTCGGCGCCGCGCCACTCGCGCGCGCAAAGGCATAGGCATACTCGAGCCCTGCCTTCCCGGCGAGTGCGCGGTTGAAGGCGGCAAATGAGCCCTGGACCGTGCTTGGCCCCGCACTCGAGGATACAGCCGCGTACCCTGAAGGAAGCGTAACCGGCAGCGCGACCGAGCCCGCGCTGTCGAGCTCCGCGTTGGCCGAATCGAGCAACGCTACGATGTAGGCCCACACGTCCTTGTTGCACAGCACCGGCGCGGGTGTGGTACCCGTCACGTCTATCGACGCCACCGAGACCCCAAGAGTGTCGCGGGTCTCCGCGAGCATCATGAAGTTGAGCGCCTTCATCGTTTGCGCGATGCCGACGATCGCCTGCCTCTGCGGTGTCGTATACGGAGGCGCGATGTTGGGCAGCGAGGCGACGATGGTGTCTGCGAATTTCGCGTTGCGGAATTCGTAGTCCCATACCACGAACGGGAGGAAATCATCCGATGGGGAGATCGGGATGACTCCCGTCCCCATCGTGACCCACCGAGGCTCGGTACTGACGAAGTTGGCCTCGTCCCGGGCGAATGTGGACATGAAGATCACGTAGTACTGGACGTCGAGGCGACTGGCGCCGAACAACCCGGTGATGGCGTTTTGCACGCCGACCGGCGAGTTGGATACCGAGGTCGGGTCCGTGAGGTACGGGACGTTGCTGTCTTTGCACGCGACCGCGGTCGCGAGCAGGGTGCCAGCGGTCGCCGCCGCCAGGACGCGCACGAGCGCCCGACGCGGCTGCCGGTCGCGGCGGACCACGGCGAGGGCGCCGTGCCGATTGGTCTCTTGTGTGTGGAGTGTCATATCAGAGCCCCAGGTCGATGCCGAGGAAGAAGCTTCGGGCCGGCGGGTACGGGGTGACGTCTCCTCCACGCTGGACCTGTGTGTTGCCGACGAAACTCACCTCGGGATCGAGTCCCGGATAGCCGGTCACCATGAAGAGGTTGCGTCCGACGAGCGAGAGCGTCGCGGCGTTGATGCGTCCGCCCGCCCACCGGAATAGTTGGTCGGGCAGTTGGTAGCCGACCGATAGCTCGCGCACCACGAAATAGCTCGCCGGCTCGAAGTAGGGCGCGAGACCTAGGTTGACCTCGTTGAGGCGTTTGGCGCTCAGCGCGGAATCGGCGAGCAAGCCCGGGCTGACGTCGAACTGGTAGTCGGTCCAGTCCCCGACGCCGCCACCACGCGACCACTCGAGGACCGCGCCCACGCGGAAGCGCCGATAGGTCAGCTCGTTGTCGAAGTTCATGACGAAGTCCGGCTGCACGTCGCCGATCTGCAGTGGATTGCCATTGGCCGTCGTGAAGTCCCCAACGACCTGGGACACCGACCGGCCCACCTCGACCTCGTTGGTCCCCAGGAATCCGCCGCCGGATAGCTCCAGCGGGAACGCCGGCACTGGCAGCGAGTTCACACGGCTGTAGTTTCGCGTGAACGACTCGGTCGTGACCCAGTTGAACCCATTGTGCAGCTGCACGGGGGTCGCCGTCAGCTGGAGCTCGATGCCCTGGTTGGTGAACTCGCCGCCGTTGAACCACTGCTCGTCGAACCCGAGCGAGGGCGACACGGCGGCCTGCAGGAGCAGATTGCTGACCTGCTTCTGGTAAACGGTGAAACTGAATTGCGCGCGCGATTTGAACATCGTGGCGTCGAACCCCAACTCGGTCTCAGCCTCGTGTTCCGGCTCGATGTTGGTATTACCAACCGTCAGGTTCGGGTAGACGCCTTCCAGGCCGCCCGGACAGCTGACTGTTGAAGGGCGTGTACTTGACGCCGTAGAGGGGGATGGTCCCCGACTGGCCGTACGCCACCCGCAGCCTTGAGCTCATCCAGGAATGACACGAATTGCGGGATTCGATAGGATGCCGAGAACCGCGGGAAGGGATAGAACTTGCTGATGTCGCCGTCGTTGGTCGTGCGCTCCGCTGTGATGCCCGCCGTGAGCGCCAACTTCTGTTGCAGCGTCAGCAGCTGCTCCTGGGCGTACAGCGATTGATCCTTTTGCTGATACGCATTGTAGGTCAGCGTCTGAACCGAGCCGACGACGGGCGCGTTGGTCCCGGCGAGCAGATCCTGCCCGACCCCAGTCGGATTGTCCAGCGACCGCGTATCCCGCGCGTAGCCGACCGACGTAGTGGCATCCAGCCAGGAGAGCCCGGCGTAGTGGTGGACGAGGTTGATCGAGTAGTTGAGATACGTGATCCTGGCGTAGTTGTCCGATGACACGCCGGGAAGCCCCGAGGGATTGTCCTGCTCCAGCTGGAGCGTCGGCGGCGCGTAGAAGAGATCGCTCTGGGTCGCGTAGTCCGCCCCGCCCTGTAGCGTGAGGCGCAGGGTCTGGTGCTCGGTACGCCACGCCGTCCAGTCGATGTTGCCGCCGCCAATGAACCGATCGACGTCCTCCGGCGTTTGGATGTCATAGGCGTCCGCAAACGGGTTGGCGGGACCGAACGGGTTGACCGCCCACGCGCCGTCGGGGCTTCGGTGATTGAGGTTCACGAGCTGCGGCGTGTAGTCGAACACCGTATACGGGCTGCCGCCCACGTTGTCGTTCCCAGTGAAGCCACGCCGGTCCTGGGAATGGATGAAGTTGAGGTTGGCGGTGGCCGACAGGTTGGGCAGGAACGCCTGCGTGACATTGCTGCGGATCGACTGCTTGTTGTAGCCAGTGTTCAGCATGACGCCGTTGTCGTACTTGGCGAGACCGGACAGATAGTATTCCGTGCCGCCCTGCGTACCGCTCACACTCAAGTCGCTCTCGTACGACGCCTGCTTGTTCCCGAACAGCTGGTCCTGGAAGTTCTGCGGACCGCCATAGATCGAACTGATGTCTGACTGGCTGATCCCGAGACCCCCACACCACGTCGTGCACCACGCCTGTGCGCTGGCCAGCGTCGGGAACTGGGTGAGCTTGTAGCTGTTCAACAACGTGAACTGGCCCACCTCCTGTCTGAAGTCCCACTTGGGCTTGCCGGCCGTGCCCCTCTTCGTCGTGATGACGATCACGCCGGCCGACGCCTGGGACCCGTAGATGGCCGAAGCCGACGCCCCCTTCAGGACTTCGACGCTCTCGATGTCGCTGGGGTTGATGTCGGCGATGCGGTTGGGACTGACATCCTGAATGTCCGGTCCCTGGCCATTGCCGTTGGTGCCGCCGCCCGCCTGGCTGATCGTGTTGAGCCCGCTTCCCACCTCCTCGTTGTTCACGATCACCCCGTCGATCACGTACAGCGGATAAGCGTTCGCGAAGATCGACGTGATGCCACGGATCTGGACCTGCATGCCGCCGCCGGGCGCGCCCCCGTTGTCCTGCTGGATCTGCACCCCTGGAAGCTTCCCCTGCAGGTCGTTTTCGATCGTCGGCGTCGGCACCTGGTTGATCTGGTCGGCACTGACGACGTCCACGCTGTTTGCGGAGTTCTGCGAGGAGACCGTCGTGCTCACGCCGGTCACGACTTGCGCCTCGAGGTGAAGCACGTCCCGTGTGAGCTGGACCGCCACGTTATCCTGCGTCCCGGCCACCTGCACGGTGGCCGCCGTGTAGCCGACGCGCCGCACCGTAAGCGTGACCGCACCGTTCGGCACATTGAGCGCGAAATTGCCGCTGTCTCCCGCGGTCGTTCCAAGCGTCGTGCCGTTGACCAACACCGTCGCGGTGGCGATGGGAGCCCCACCCTCCGCATCGGTCACGCGCCCCGTGAGGCGTCGTGTCGTGCCTTGCGCGTGCGCCGGCGCTGCCACGAGCCAGGCGCCGCCGATGGCCGCCAGCATGCGGAGCATGCGTCGGCCGCTGACGAGATGTGTCACCACTCTCCCTCCGGGCACAGAGCGTTTGCGGGACGATCGAGTACAGCCGGGCCGGTCGCGGAGCATCCACGACACGTGCTGGCGGCCATAGCTCGGCCCGCTGATGACTGATGCTCGACAGTGTGCCCCGTGGCCGACGCAATGTCAAGCACCAGCGCGCGTCGCTCACAGTGATGTAAAACATCGATCCGAGCCCATGTAAAGCAGTGCTGCATTGCCCGGCGTCCCAGCGGCGACGCCTGCGCCGCCCTCGTGCCGCGCTATCGCTCGCGACGCGCGGAGATGATCGCCACCGGAGGTGTGAGCCGCTGGCCGTCGGCGTGCGCATGCCAAATCGCTCGCACGACATCCATGCCGTCCACGACCCGACCGAACGCTGCGAACCCCTGACCATCCGCGTTGCGAGCCCCGCCGAAATCCAGCGCGGGCTGGTCTCCGATGCAGATGAAGAAGCTCGACGTGGCGGAGTTCGGAACGTTGCGCGCCATGGACACCGTCCCGTTCAGGTGATGGAGACCAGTTGTCGTTGTTCGCTCGAGCGGGACCGGCGCGAACTGATCGTGCAGACGCGCGGGATCCGCTGCGACCTGCACGACCGCGATGTGCACCGGATCCGTGGCCTGGTTGTCCTCGCGAACGGTCCGGAAGAAGTGGCCGCCATCGTAGAAATGGCCGTCGATGTACCGGAGGAAGTTTCGACTCGTGACCGGTGCATGCACCGTATCGACGGCAACGATGATCTTTCCCTGAGTCGTCTCGAACGCGACTCGCACCTGCGCGCCCAACGGCCCGCTCGCGATGAGGGTCGACGTCGCCACGGCGGCGACGCTTGCGGTCGCCCGTCGCCGCCACGATCGCCCGAATGCTTGGTCACGCATGGATTGCGTGATCCGTCGAGTGATCCGGCTTTGTTGCGGCGAGTCCACCCGACTGGCCATCTTGTCTTCGCTCGCTCGCCCTCGCTGATGGAGTCGCACCCATGCCTCGTGTCATTTGGTTTTCGGCTCTCGGATTCCTCGCCACCTCGTCGCTTGGCGCGCAAAGTCCTGCGGCGCAGCGCGACGTCGGCTCCGACGCGGTTGTACAGTATAGCCCGTCACTGTTCGCCGAAATGCACTGGCGTATGATCGGCCCCTTCCGGGGCGGCCGCACGGTAGGGGCGGCAGGTGTCCCAGGCGCACCGAATGTCTTTTACATCGGCGTCAACGATGGCGGCGTCTGGAAGACCACCGACTTCGGCAGAACATGGATGCCCATCTTCGATGGCGAGCCGACCGGCTCGATCGGGTGCGTCACGGTCGCACCTTCCGATCCCAACGTCGTCTACGTCGGCAGCGGCGAAGGACTCCAGCGTCCCGACCTCTCCACCGGCGATGGGGTCTACCGGTCAATCGACGCCGGGAAGAGTTGGACGCACATGGGTCTGGCAGACGCTCAGCAGATCGGGTCGATCATCGTCGATCCGCACGATCCCGATCGGATCTTCGTCGCCGCGCTCGGGCACCCCTACGGGCCCAACGACCAGCGCGGGGTCTTCCGCTCCGTAAATGGAGGGCGGACGTGGACCAAGGTGCTCTACAAGGACGAGAACACGGGCGCGATCGCGCTGGCCTTCGACCCCACGGATGCGCAAACGGTCTACGCGGTGTTGTGGGAGGCTCGACAGGCCCCGTGGGAGAACGGCGCATTTCAGGGGCCGAACTCGGGGCTCTTCAAATCGACCGACGGCGGCAACAGCTGGCGGCAGCTCCAGTCGGGACTGCCTTCCACCGCTGAAGGCCTGGGGCGCATCGGCATCGCAGTCGCGACGAGCCAGCCGCAACGTCTCTACGCCATGGTCGACGCCGGGTCACGGAGTGGCGTGTACCGGTCCGATGACGCCGGCGAGACCTGGCGACGCGTGAACAGTGAGCGACGCGTCGATGGACGAGGATCAGACTTCGCCGAGGTCAACGTCGACCCCAAGAACCCTGACATCATCTACGTCGCCAACACGTCGACCTACAAGTCGACCGACGGCGGCGCCACGTTCACGGCGTGGAAGGGCGCACCCGGCGGAGACGACTATCACACGATCTGGATCAACCCGGACAACCCCGACATCATCCTGCTCGCGGTCGATCAGGGCGCCACGATCACCGTGAACGGTGGCGAGACCTGGAGCTCCTGGTACAACCAACCGACTGCGCAGCTGTATCACGTCAGCACGGATAACCGGTTCCCATACTGGGTCTACGGCGGCCAGCAGGAGTCCGGCTCGGTCGGAATCGAGAGCCGCGGTGACGACGGCGATATCACATTCCGCGAGTGGCATCCGGTCGGTGTGGAAGAATACGGCTATGTCGCCCCCGATCCATTGGATTCGAACATCGTGTACGGCGGCAAGGCCACCCGATTCAACTGGGTGACGCACGAGACCCAGCAGGTCGGCCCGGATCCGATCCGCAGCGGGCGATATCGCTTCGTCCGCACGATGCCAATCCTGTTCTCCGACGTCGATCCGCACGCGCTCTATCTCGCCAGCAACGTGCTGTTCAAGACCACCAACGGCGGCCACAGCTGGCAGGTGATCAGCCCGGACCTCACCCGCACAACCGACTCCACCGTGCCCCCGAGTGTCGGCGTGTACAGTAGCGAGTCGCAGGCGCGCGCTCACCACGGCGGCGTGATCTACGCCATCGCCCCTTCGCACAAAACGGTCTCCACGATCTGGGTCGGGACGGACGATGGCTTGATCCAGCTCACGACTGACGGCGGACTGCACTGGAAGGACATCACGCCACGCGACCTCAAGCCCTGGGACAAAATCGCGCAGCTGGACGCGTCGCACTTCGACGACAGCACGGTGTACGCTGCGGTCAACGGGTTCCGTCTCGACGATCTTGGTCCGCACATCTACCGCACGCACGACCGCGGCAAGACGTGGACGGAGATCACGAATGGCATTCCGCCGGACGAGGGCGCCGTCAATACCGTTCGCGAAGACCCGGTGCGACGCGGCCTGCTCTTCGCCGGCACCGAGCGACAGGTCTATGTCTCGTTCGACGACGGCAACAACTGGCAGTCGCTGCGCCTCAACATGCCCGCGACGTCGATCCGTGACCTCGTCATCCACCACGACGATATCGTCGTCGGGACCCACGGTCGCTCGTTCTGGATCCTCGACGACATTACGCCGCTCAGGCAGCTCGGCGCGAGAACTGGCTCAACGGCGTTGTTCAAGCCGGAGGTCGCCTACCGCATGCGGCGCGACACATGGACGGATACGCCGCTACCGCCCGAGGAACCGGCAGGCCGGAACCCGCCCGACGGGGCGATTATCGACTATCTGCTTCCGGCGGAGAGTGAGCGGCCCGGTCACGCTCGAGATTCTGGATTCGAGGAGTCGAGTGGTCCGGCAGTACGCCAGCACGGACAAGCCGGACTCCATTGATCCAGCTCACTACAATGTGCCGATGTACTGGGCACGGCACCCGCGCGTCCTCCCCGGCACTCCGGGTGGGCACCGGTGGGTGTGGGATGACCGGTCGGCGCCGGTCGACGCCCTGCGACGCAACTTCCCGATCTCAGCCATCGTGCACGATACGCCCCTCGAGCCCAGTGGCGTGCTCCAGTTGCCCGGAACCTACCAGGTGCGCCTCACAGTGGGCGGCCATCAATATGTGCAGCCGCTGATAGTCAAAATGGATCCGCGCGTGACGACGTCACGCGCTGGCTTGCAGGAGCAGTTCGACCTCGCGCGACAGCCTCGCGCAGGCCCTCCACGAGGACAAGACGGCGCTGGATCAGGCGCGGGCGCTTCGAGACCAGGTCCATGCAGCCCACGAGCGCGCGGGCAGCGGGTCGACCGCGGACGCACTCGCCGCGCTTGACCGTCAGGTCACGGAACTCGCTGGATCGGCAGGCGAGGACGAGGAAGAAGGACCGCCGGCGCCTCGCCGCGGCGCCGGGCCAACTTTCGCATCACTCAACGCACAGCTCGCGGGATTGTTCACCGTCGTCGAGGGGGCGGACGCGACCCCCACGACCCAAGACTGGAGTGCGTGGCGGGACCTCCGCCAATCGCTCACCGGTGCCCTTGGTCACTGGGCGCAGGCGAAGAAGTCGTTCGCCACCATCAACGCGCAGCCGTAGGGGCGACATCGGCGTCGCCCCCGAATCCCCTGCCCTTATGAGGCCTGACTCGGCGTCGACGGCATGCCCAGGCCTGTCTCGGCATAGTCGTGGGTGCACGCGCATCGATGAGCGTACAGGATGGCCTCGGCGACATCTTCGGCTTTCTCAGCCGGGATACTGATGCGTAAACCGCCGGTAACGCCGATCGTGACGGAGGAACCATTGAACGGTGCACCGGCCATGAGCATGCGCCCATCGCCCAGATCGACGACGAGCCCGTGGGGCTTTGCGCGTGCGCCTTCCGAGTGAGTATCTGCAGCTTCGGTGTACCGGTCCAGCGGCTTCCACACGACACGCTCGATGTACCGCATGCCATCCTCCTTCGGTGGGGCGTTCGACCGCCGCCGCTCAGGCGGCGGATGCTCCTTCCATAACATGATCGTCAGGGGCCCCGAGGTCCACCCTCCCTCTCTTGGGGCGCCAATAGCCAGCTCAGCAGGGGACTAGGGACAGGTGGCTAGGGACTGATGGCTGGGGACAAACCGTAGGGGCCGGTGACGGCGACGCTGGCCCTGAGGTTGGTTGACTAGCCACTAGCCACCAGCCACTAGCTCCTGATATCTACTAGCCGATTCTGTCGCCCTCGCGCTCCAATCGCACCCATCCGCTTGCTCCGGCCCTCCTTCGCATGTCACTGAGTCGATCCCTCCTGCTCCGAGCTTCTCGCAGCCCGTGGCTCGCGGACCAAGTCCGCCGCCGTACGTTCACACGGCGGGCGGTCAGACGGTTCATGCCCGGCGAAGACCTCGAGTCTGCACTCACGGCCGCCGCGGCAGTCGCACAGAACCACGTGGGGACTGTGCTGACGAATCTCGGCGAACGAGTCACCAGTCCGGCCGAGGCTGCGGCCGTTGAGCAGCAGTACCGGGACGTCGTGACTGCAATCGGCGCGCGGCATCTCCCCGCACACATCTCCGTCAAGCTGACGCACCTCGGTCTCGGCCTCGATCGGGACGCGTGTACCCGGCGCGTCGCCGCGCTGGCCGAGGTGGCGGCGAGCTCGGGATCGTTCCTGTGGATCGACATGGAAGAGTCGGAGTACGTCGATGTGACGCTCGAGATCTTCAAGCAAGTCCGGGCGACACAGCGCGGCGTCGGCGTCTGCCTCCAGGCCTACCTACATCGCACCCCCGGCGACCTCCAGGCACTGGCGTCCCTGTCTCCCGCCATCCGCCTGGTCAAAGGCGCGTACCGAGAGCCGCCGACAGTTGCGATGCCGGTCAAGCGGGACGTCGACGCTGCGTACGCAGCCTTAGCCGAGCGTCTTCTCGCGCAGCAGGTGGCCGGCGGCGCTCCTCCCGCATTCGGCACCCACGACCTCCGCCTCATCGACCAGGTGCGCGCACGAGCGACCGCGCTTGGCGTGGCGCCGGGCGGCTACGAAGTTCACATGCTGTACGGCATCAAGACCGCCGAGCTACAACAGTTCACCGATGCGGGCGTGTCAACACGGGTCCTCATCAGCTACGGAACGCATTGGTTCCCGTGGTACATGCGGCGGCTGGCTGAACGTCCCGCCAACGTCTGGTTTGTCGTGCGGAATCTGGTTCCCTAGCGATTGCCGAACGCGGCGATCGCTTGTCGGCTGGCGTCGGACAGCACGAGCTCGCCGCTCAGCGCGGCACGCTGTTGTAGCAGCTCATCCCACCGGTCGGTGCCGTCCCAGAACGCACTCTTGAGTCGGGCCATGGCGTCAGCGCTCGTCTTGGCCAACCGCGCCGCCAGTGCCTCCACCGCCTCATCGAGCGCGATCGAGTCTGGGACCACCTGGGCAAACAGTGCGTGACGCTCGGCCCACGCGGCGTCGCGCCAACTCGCCGCGTCGATCGCCAACGCTTGGAACGCGCCGTGACCGATCTTCCGTTCGATGACGGGTCCGACGACGAATGGCCCTATGCCAACGGCCAGCTCACTGAGCCGAACCGCGGCGGCCGGCGCTGCGATCGCATAGTCGGCTGCCGCGATCACACCGATACCACCCCCGACGGCTTTCCCGTGCACGCGCGCGATCACGAACTTGGGGCATCGCCGCATCGCCAGGATGAGCCGCGCGAACCCCATGAAGAACTCCGTCCCGGCCGCGCGGTCCTGGATACTACGCAACTCGTCGAACGACGCCCCGGCGCAGAAGGGCCCTGGCTCACGGCTCCGTACCACCAGGACCCGCGCGGCCGAGTCGGCTGCGGCCGCATCGATGGCGGACGTGATCAAACGCAGCAGCGCCGCGGGAAGCGAATTGCCTTTCGCGTGACCGAATTCGATCGTCGCGATGCCTCCCACCGTGCGGACGGTGAGGGTACCGGCCTCGGTCGGCGCCGGCCTCGTCATGTCGAGGGTCATATAGTAATGAGCTGTTCGATTGCCGCGCCAATGCGCTCTGCGTTAGGCAAGACTGCATCGAGTAAGGCTTCATGGTAGGGCATTGGCACGTCCTCGACCGCCAGCCGCTCGACCGGGGCGTCCAGCCACCAGAACGCGTCGCTGGCTACGACAGCGGCGATCTCCGCGCCGAATCCAGCGGTGAGCGTGTCCTCGTGGACGATGAGACAACGTCCCGTCCGCCGCACGCTGTCGAGCACCGCTGCCCGGTCCCACGGCGCCACGGTTCGCAAGTCCAGAAGATCCACTCGATCGCCGAATGGCTCCGCGGCGCTCAGGCAGCGGTGCACCATGGCACCCCATGTCACGACCGTGACCGACGTGCCGTCTCGCACACGACGCGCCTGTCCGAGCGGGATCACGTAATCATCGCCGGGATAGCGCGCACTTCCGTCGCTCGTCATGAGCAGCGATCGGTGTTCGAAAAAGATGCTGGGGTTGCGACTGCGCATGGCGGCGCGCAGGAGTCCGACCGCGTCCGCGGCGTTCGACGGCACGAGCACCTGCCAGCCAATGGCGTGCGCCCAAGTCACCTCGCTGCTGAGCGAGTGCCAGGGATCGCCCACGTCCTTGCCGAACCCGCCAGGCATCCGCACGACGATCGGCGCGGCGAACTGGTTGTGCGTGCGCCAACGCATCGTCCCGCAGTTGTTGAGTTGCTCCGTCGCCGGGTCCGCGTATTTCCGGAATTGTATTTCCGCCACAGGCATGAGGCCCGAGACCGCCATGCCGACGGCGCGCCCGACGATGCCCTCTTCGGATAGACTCGTGTCGAACACACGGGCAGCGCCAAACTGCTTTTGCAGACCCTCCGTCACGAGATGCACTCCGCCTTTGGCACCGACATCCTCGCCAAACACGAGCACCTTCGGATTGATCTCCAGCTCGTGAGCAAGCGTACGCCGGATCGCCTCGGGGAATCGTATCACGGGCCCTGCTTCGCTCGCCTGGGTGGTTCCGTGAAGTCGCTCGAGATCCGAAGCGGAGAGACCTCCCACCGTCGGGGAGTCGTCAGAGCGCGGCGACTCGGCGTAGATGAAGCGTTTGACGGTCACAGGGTCGGGCGCGGGTCGGGCGCGCGCGGCGCGCAGTGCGGCATCGACGTCGTGATCGACATCGTGTTCCAGGGCCGCCCACTCGCGCGTGCTGATCACACCGGGCACGAGGAACGCTTTCAACTTGGGCAGTGGATCCCGGGCCCAATCGGCCGCGATCTCCGCGTCGGTTCGGTAGCCTTTCTGATTGTCAGGCCCGGAGTGGCTCGCCAGCCGCGGTACCGTCGAGATGGACCAATGCAGGCCCGGAGCCCGCGCGCACGTGACGCACCGCCTCCTCGAGGACGCGCGCCAATGTCACGGGATCGGTCCCGTCGCCGTCGCGCACGAGCAGGTTGCCAAACGACGCGAGGTTGTCCGCAATGTTGCCGCCCGGTGTCTGCATCTCCCGTCGCACTGAGATGCCGAGGCCGTTGTCCTCGATGTAGAACAGCAGAGGGAGTTTGAGCGTCGTCGCCATGGTAAGCGATGACCAGAAGCCGTTCGTGGCGACCGATCCCTCCCCTCCCATAGCCACGCCGATCGAGCCCGCGTAGTCGTCCTGATGAAGGACTTCCCGGTGATACCGGATCGCCTGCGCCCAACCCGCGGCCGGCGTGTACTGCGACCCGACGTCTCCGGACATGGGCAACACGATCGGCCCATCCCGCCGGGCGAGGTTGCACACGACGCCGATGTCTCGCCCATCACTGAATCCGCCACTCCGTCCCAACGGACTGGCGAGCGCGTCCTCGATCGACAAGCCGAGCGCGAGCAGCACGGGGCGAGATCGATAGTACGCGCCCACGCCGTCGTGGCGATGATCGATGAGCGAGGCGAGGATTACCTGGGCGACCTCGTGGCCGCGCGCCGAGAACTGGTACAGCACCAGGTGCTCTCGCGGCACCGTGTGCTTGTTGCGGTTCGTCTCTTCCTCGATGTCATCGAGCTTGCGCGATACGAGCGCGTGATATGCCACGCGGCGCCACGCGACGGGAGCGAGTCCACGCGACGCGGCGTCCGGTTGGGCCACATTCGCGCCCGCGGGTGATGCACTGGAGGACATGGGCATGCGCCAGGAGATCCGACGTCAGAGTGCCTTGAATAACTCGAACGGTTGGTGGCAGTGGTCGCAGTACATGACCGCCTTGCACGCCGTCGGTCCGAACTCGCTGCGAGTCGTCGTCGCCGATGACCCGCAATACGGACACGCGACGGTCGGTGCAGCACGCCGGAGAGGGACGAGCGCTTGCGAGTCGTCGCCGCGTCGTCCGGGAGGCGGAGCGATGCCGTAGTCCCGCAGCTTGCGGCGCGCATCCTTGTCGATCCAGTCCGTCGTCCAGGCGGGGGCATACACCGTCCGGATTTGGGCGTCGCGCCATCCCACTGCGGCGAGCGCCGATTCAATGTCTCGTTCGATGACCTGCATCGCAGGACACCCGGAGTATGTCGGGGTGACCGTGACCGTAACCCTGCCCGAGTCTGCAACATCGACGTCACGGACGATCCCCAGCTCGACGACGCTCAATACGGGCACCTCGGGATCCATGACCCCGTCGAGTACGCGCCAGATCTCCGCGGCAGCGTCCGGCGTCGCGCGTGGCGCCGCAGCGGCGGTCCTATTCACCACGTCGCTCCCGGATAGGAGCGCTGCAGGATCTGCATCTCGCTCAACAGGTGTCCAAGCGACTCCGTGTGGCGGCCGGTTCGCCCACCCCGCTGCATATATGCAGAGCTGGGGACGACGAGCGTGGCGCGCTCGAGGACATCGGTCACTTCCTCTCGCCATTTGAGCTCGAGCGGCGCGAGATCGACGGCGAGCCCGAGCTTGGTCAGCTGCTCATCGATCTCGTCCATCAGGAACAGCTCGCCAGTGAACCTCCACAGTGCATCGAGAGCCTCCTGGGCGCGGCGATGGCTCTCGTCGGTGCCATCGCCTAGCTTGAGCACCCACTCGCCGGCGTGGCGCACGTGGTAGCGCGTTTCCTTCAGCGCTTTTGCGGCTATGCCCGCGAGCACCTCGTTCCGGGTTGTGGCGAGCGCTTCGAGCTGGAAGTAGGCCGCCACGCTGAACAGGAACTGCCGCATGATCGTGAATGCGAAATCACCGCGCGGCAGCTCGGCCAGCAAGACATTGCGGTAATCGATCGCCTCTCGGAGGTAAGCGAGGGCATCCGCATCGCGACCCGCACCTTCTGTCTCGCCGGCCAGGGTCAGGAGTGCCGTAGCGTGTCCGATGAGATCGAGCGCAATGTTGGCGAGCGCGATGTCTTCCTCGAGAATCGGCGCGTGCCCACACCACTCTGAGAGTCGATGGCCGAGCACCAGCCGATCATCTGCGAGTCGCAGCAGGTACTGGACAAACGCGGTGCGCGTCAGTGCGTCGAGCTGGACCCCTCCGGGGCTCGCTGCCGGTATCGGGGACGGGGGCGCCACGGCGGGGGCCTTAGACCCGGACGCCGCGCGGCGCCGTGTAGAATTGCGGATGGCGGTACGGCTTGTCGTTGCCGGGATCGAAAAATGGACCGACATCCTCTGGTGTCGACGCCGTGATCGCGTTCGTCGGCACAACCCAGATATTCACGGCTTCGCCGCGGCGTGCATACACATCACGTGCGTTCTGCAGCGCACTCTCGGCGTCGACCGCGTGGACGCTCCCCGCGTGCTCGAACGGCGCGCCCTTGGGCGGCTGGACAAACACTTCCCACAGCGGCCACTGGCCACCGTCGCTCGGTCGGTGGTCGGCCGCGTCGGTGCCCGCGGTCGCTGCCTTCATCGCTCGGCGCCCGTCATTGGCCACGTTATCGCTGGTCCGCGCTCGTCATGCCGCCTCACGCCCAGCTCGAGGGCCATGTTTCGCAGCATAAGCTTCGGCCGCCGCACGGACCCACGCGCCGTCGTGATGCGCCGCGTTTCTGGCCGCTAGGCGCTCGCGATTCAGCGGACCTTCGCCGTGAATGACGCGATCGAACTCCGCCCAGTCAATCGGGCCCGATGAGCCAGTCACCGGTCGCTTCATCGTACCGCAGGTCGGGGTCGGGCAGCGTCAGGTTGATCGCCTTGGCCTGGGCCACGGTGAGATTCACGAACCGCTGCCGCAGATCGTCGTTGCTCTTCCGCTTCACGCCCCAGCGTGTCAGCTCGGCCGAGTTGGGCGAATCCTTGTCCGACGGGCCAAACATCATCAGTGATGGCCACCACCATCGATTCACGGCATCCTGCGCCATACGCACCTGCCCGGGCGTGCCGGCAGCCAGGGTAGCCATGATCTCATAGCCTTGCCGCTTATGGAAATTCTCTTCCTTGCAGATCCGCACCATGGCTCGTGCGTATGGCCCGTACGAGGCCTTCGCCAGCATCGTCTGGTTCACGATCGCCGCGCCATCGACGAACCACCCGATCGCGCCGATGTCGGCCCAGGTCAGCGTCGGGTAGTTGAAGATGCTGGAATACTTGGCTTTACCGGAGAGCAACTGATCGATGAGCTCGTCGCGTCCGACGCCCAGCGTTTCGGTTCCACAATAGATGTAGAGGCCGTGACCGGCTTCATCCTGCACCTTGGCCAGGAGTCCCATCTTGCGCCGCAGAGTGGGGGCGCGGGTGATCCAGTTGCCCTCTGGAAGCATGCCCGACGACCTCGGAGTGCGCGTGCTGGGACATCATGCGGATGAGCTGCTTCCGATACCGTTCGGGCATCCAATCCTTGGGCTCGATCGTCTCGCCTGCAGCGATCCGAGCCTCGAACTCATTAAGCCAGCTTCGCGCTCAGGCATGGCGTTGTCTCCGCTTGTAAGAACCTGCCACTCTCCGGCCCATTGTGCAGACAGTTGCGTGCCGCTCGACCGCCAGGGCGACGCGTGGCGTCGCCGCTACAGAAACTGCCACTCTCTAGGCCCATGGTGCCGGCAAGTGCCTGCTGCTCGACCAGCAGGGTAACGCATGGCGTCGCCGCTACAGAAATCTACCGGGCTGGCGGCCACCACCCCGTCGACCGCCTCCTGAAATCTACAGGCTCGAGGCGCCCAGGACGGGGTCGGCAGGCGTACTCCGGCGCGTCATGCCACCCGGGCCGGGGCGTCCCCGGGTTGCGTCCGCTGCATCACGGCCGGGCCGGTGTCAGCGCCGCCGGGGCCTCGCCTCGAAGGCCCGTTCCAGGTCGGCCCTCGTCTCGGGCGCGTTCGCACCGGCACGCCGGCGAACGAGCGTCAGGATCGTGTAGACCGCCACCGGCTCGTCGCGCTGGTTGGTGACTTCGACGTCCCAGGCGACGACGCCCTGCGGGATCTGTCCCTCGCGATCCTCTTTGAGCCGTCTTCTGCTTGCACGTGAGGCGCACCCGGATCGTGTCGCCGATGTAGACCGGCTTGACGAACCGCAGATTCTCGAGACCGTAGTTGGCCAGCACGGGCCCTGGCGCCGGATCGACGAACAGCCCGGCCGCGGCCGACAGTACGAAATACCCGTGGGCGACCCGTCGCTCGAAGATCGAGTCCTTGGCCGCGACGTCGTCCGTGTGGGCGTAGAAGAAGTCGCCGCTGATGCCAGCGAAGCTCACGATGTCGCTCTCGGTCACCGTGCGCCCGTGCGTGTGGAGTGTCTCGCCGATCTCGAGCTCATCGAAGTACTTCTTGAACGGATGGATGCGGTCGTTGGTGCTCGGCCGCCTTGGGGATCCACTCCTTCGTGATCGCGGCGATGCACGGTCGGCGAGCCCTGCAGCGCGGTGCGCTGCATGTAGTGCAGCACGCCGCGCACCCCGCCCATTTCCTCACCGCCGCCCGCGCGGCCCGGCCCGCCGTGCACCAGATGCGGCAGCGGTGACCCGTGGCCAGTCGACTCCTTGGCGCTCGATGCGGTCGACGATCATGAGGCGCCCGTGATATGGCGCCGTCCCCGAGCGTCACCGTTCGCGCGCACGCGTGCGTCCGCCGTGAACAGCGACCCGACCAGGGACCCGCGCCCAAGTTGGCGAGCGCGATGGCTTCATCGAGCGAGTTGCATACGGCATGACCGTGTTCACCGGGCCGAACGCTTCGACGTTGTGCGGCGCGGTCTGCTCGAGCGGTCGATCGTCGTAGAGCAGCGCGCGTCGGGAAGAACGCGCCCTTCTCGGGATCGGCACCCACGACCTTCAGCGTCTCGAACCCGCCATAGACCACTTCCGCGGCTTCGCGCAGCTGCTCGAGGTTCTGGCGGACCTCCGTCACCTGCGTGCGCCCGGCGAGCGGCCCCATGCGAACACCGTCGGTGCTGGGGTCGCCGATCGTGACGCCGTCGAGTCGCTTCTTGAGCGCCGCGATCACGTCGCCTCGACCATCGCCGCCGGCACGATCGTGCGACGGATCGCCGTGCACTTCTGCCCGGCCTTCACCGTCATCTCGCGCACGACTTCCTTGATGAAGAGATCGAACTCCTCGGTCCCGGGCCGCGGCATCTGGGCCCAGCATCGAGAAGTTGAGCGAATCCGCTTCCTGATTGAAGCGCACGGAATGCTCGACCATCGCCCGACCGGTCTTGAGCATATGACCCGTCGCTCGCCGACCCGGTGAACGCCACCGCGTCCTGGCAGTCGACGTGGTCGAGCAGATCGCCGCGCTCCCGCAGAGCAGCTGGAATGCGCCCGGCGGCAAGAGTCCCCGACTCCACGATGGACTGCGCCACGGCCTCGGTCAGATACGAGGTCACGGTCGCCGGCTTGACGATCGATGGCACGCCCGCGAGCAGCGCTGTCGACATCTTCTCGAGCATCCCCCACACGGGGAAGTTGAAGGCGTTGATGTGAATCGCCGCGCCTTCGAGCGGGACGCAGATGTGGCGGCCCACGAACGTGCCGCCCTTGGAGATCGTCTCCATCGGGCCATCGACGTAGAACGTCTCGTCGGGGAACTCGCGGCGCCCGCGGCTCGCGTACGCGAACAGCGTCCCGAATACCGCCGTCGATGTCGATCCAGCTGTCGCCCTTTGGTCGCGCCGGTCGCCTTCGACACCTCGTAGAACTGCTCTTTGCGCGCCGTCAGGTACTGGGCGAGCGCTTTGAGCATCCGCGCGCGCTGATGGAAGGTCATCGCCGCGGAGCTTCGGGCCGCCCGACCGTGCGCGCGTAGTCGCAGCACGCCCGCGAAGTCCACGCCCTCGGTGCTCGCCTCGGCGATCTGTTCGCCGGTCACGGCGTTGTACAGCTCGGTCGCCGCGCCCGCTCCCTGTCACCCACTCGCCCGTGCACGTAGTTCTTGCAGCCGCATCTCAGCCACTCCTTGTCGGTCCCTGCCGCGCTTTCGCCTGCGCGACGTGCTGGTTGCGTCCTCCCGTCGCCGTTCGTGCCACGTCTCGTACACCGGCTGCCTGCTGCTGCCGCCCCGTTGGCACGTCGCGCAGCGGCTCGCATGGCACGAGGCCGGCGTGCAGGCGCCCGCGGCAGCTCCTGATAGAGGCGCGTCCCCTCGGTCTTCCACGCCAGCATCTCGTCACTCACGTCCTTGACGATGCGGGCCGGATTGCCGACGACGACCTTGCGCTCCGGAATCTGCATGTCCGCCGGTACGAACGTGAGCGCGCCCGATGATGAACCCGGCGCCGACCGTCGCGCGGTCCATCACCACCGCGTTCATCCCGACGAGCACGTTGCGCGCCAATGTGCGCGCCGTGGATCACCGCACCATGGCCGATGTGCGCCCCGGCTCGAGCCGGACGCGTCACGCCCGGAAACGAGTGGATGACGCAGGTCTCCTGCACGTTGCACCCATCCTCGATCACGATCGCACCCCAATCGCCGCGGATGGCTGCACTCGGCCCGACGTAGACGTCGCGGCCGATGATCACGTTGCCGATGATCGTCGCGCGCGGGGTGGACGAATGCCGACTCATGCACCACCGGACGCGTGCCCTCGAATTCGTAGTACGTCGCTCGTGCTCCGCTCACGGGGCTCGCTCACACGCGCTCATGTCGGCCATCCCCTGCCCCACACCGACGCACATGGTCGCCAGGGCGTAGCGACCGCCCGTCGCCTCCAGCTCGCGCGCGGCCGAAAGAATGAGCCGCGCTCCGGACATACCCAATGGATGGCCAAGCGCGATCGCGCCGCCGTTGGGATTGACCCGCGGATCATCGTCCGCTGAGCCCGAGCTCGCGCAGACACGCAAGCACCTGCGCCGCGAACGCCTCGTTGAGCTCGATCACGTCGATCTGCGTCCAGCGGAAGCCTCGCGCGCTCGAGCACCTGCCGCGTGGCCGGGCACCGGGCCCATACCCATGATGCGCGGCTCGACACCCGCCGCGACCGTCGCCGCGACACCGGGCGATCGGCGTCGAGGTTCAACTCCTGGACGGCTCGCTCCGATGCCACTAGCAGCGCCGCCGCCCCGTCGTTGATCCCGGAGGAGTTACCCGCGGTCACGGATCCGCCCGCGCGAAACGCGGGCTTCAGCTCGCGCCAGCTTCTCGAGCGTCGTGTCCGGCCGAATGAACTCATCCTGATCGAATCGCCGCATCTCACCACGCTTGTCACCGGGCACGTCGACCGCCGTGATCTCGACGCGCGAAGCGCCCGCGCCCGCGCGCCGCGGCCGCACGACCCTGCGTCAGCGCACGCGAACCGGTCCTGGTCCTCTCGCGACACGTGTAAGTCGGCCGCCACGTTCTCCGCGGTCTCGCCCATGCTGTCGATGCCGTAGCTGCTGCCTGCATCCGCGGATTGACGAACCGCCACCCGATGCTCGTATCGAACAGCTGCGCATCGCGCGCAAACGCCTTGCCGCTCTTCGAGAGCACGTAGGGCGCCCGGGTCATGCTCTCGACACCCCCGGCGACATACAGGTCGCCCTCGCCCAGCCAGACGCCGCGGGCCGCGTGTGCGACCGCGCTCAATCCCGAGGCGCAGAGCCGGTTGACCGTCTCGCCGGGCACCGAGGTTGGCAGGCCCGGCCAGCAAGAGCGCCATCCGCGCGACGTTGCGGTTGTCCTCGCCCGGCCTGGTTGGCGCATCCGAAGATCACATCGGTGATCTGCGCTGGATCGACACTCGGCGCGCGTGCGAGCAGGCGCTGGATCACCAGCGCCGCCATGTCGTCCGGCCGCACCTCGCTCAGACTCCCGCCAAACGACCCGATCGGGGTTCGCACACCATCGATGATATAGGCGTCAGCTCATATTCGTGCGTTCTCCGGAAGCACTGCGCGCTTCGTGCGGTAGACGGTGCCGCGAAACAGCGCGACGACAGCGAGCACGCTGGTTGCGGACGGTCACGCGGTAAAACGCCAGGCGGCCGCCCACGCCCTCTTCGGTCGCCATCGCCGTCAGCACATCGCCCAGGGCCACCGGCGCGACGTACGAAATGCCGTTCTCGACACTCATCGACAGCCGCCCATGCGTGTTCGACGCGAACGCCAGCGCACTGTCGGCGAGCGCAAACGTCACGCCGCCGTGGCACACGCCAAACCCATTGAGCATCTCCGGGCCGGACGGTGGCCCGCACGTACACGCCGCTGGCGCGAGCGAGACGACCTCCACCCCCAGCCACGCGCTGAATTCGTCGTGACACCCGCATGGAGGACCGTACGCTCGCGAGTGCCTGCGCCTCGGGCCTCACGCGACCGCGCGCTCTGCCGAGGCCGCCATGGCGCCGTCCGGACGGAGCGGCTCATCCTGACTCGGTCGCTGGTCGCTCACCACAGGCGGGCCGCTCCTCGCGATATGCGCTTGAGCAGCACACTCGGACGGTACCGGTCCTCCCCGTACTCCTGCTCCAGGGCGGTGAGCCTGTGAGCACGTGAGGCCAGGCCCATCGCTTCTCCCCAGGCCAGCAATCCCTTGGGGTAATTTACTCCCTTCAGCACGGCCAGATCAATGTCCGCGGGCGTCGCCGACACGCCACAATGCACGGCGTCGACCGCCTCGTTGATCAGCATCACCAGGATCGCGCTCGACGAATCTCGTCGCCCAGCGCGCGATCTTCCCGCGGCTTGGGCTTCGACGCGCCTTGGCCCGGTAGTCGTAGAACCCCCGCCCGTCTTCCGCCCGAGCATGCCCGCATCCACCAGCCGCTGCTGGGTGATCGACGGCTTGTAGCGCGCGGTCGTAGAAGAAGGCCTCGAAGATCGATCGCGTGACCGTGAAGTTGACGTCGTGGCCGATCAGGTCCATCAGCTCGAACGGTCCCATGCGAAATCCGCCAAGCTCTCGCATGGCCCAATCAATGGTCGCGGGATCCGCGATCCCTTCGTCGTGAGGCGCAGCGCCTCGCCGTAGAACGGTCGCGCGATCCGGTTGACGATGAACCCGGGGTGTCGTCGCCATCACCGTGGTCTTGCCCCAGCGATCGACCAGCGCCGCGCGTATCGGTCGTCACGCCGGGAGCGGTCCCGACCACGGAATGATCTCCACGAGCGGCATCATGGGCGCCGGATTGAAGAAGTGGACGCCCAGCACACGCTCCGAGTGCGTGCACGCGGCCGCGATGCCGGCGATCGGCAGCGATGACGTGTTGGTCGCGAGCACGCAGTCGGGGGCCACTGTTGCGTCCAGCCGCGCGAATGCGGCACGCTTGGCATTCAGCCGCTCGACGATAGCCTCGATCACGACGTCGCAGCCGCCGAACGTCTCAGGCCGTTCGGCGTCAGCGCCGGCAACGTAGGCGATCCGTCCGACGATATCGCGGGCGCGACTCGCGTCGAGACGGCTCTTCTCCACCTCGCGATCGAGCACCTTATCGAGCGTCTCGCGCGCGCGCGTCGTCGCCGCAGGGTCCGCGTCGGCTACGACTACTGGGTGTCCGTTCGTCGCCGCTATCTGCGCAATCCCTCCACCCATGGCGCCGGCCCCGAGCACGCCAACGCGCGCCCCAGCATCGAGCGGCACAGCTACAGGCCCCACGAACGCGGGCGGTCGTTTCTCTTGAAACGCGCGCACGCCTTCGCGATAGTCGGCCGTGCGACCCCGCGTCTCGCTGGAGCGTGGCTTCGAGCGCCAGTTGAGTCTCCAGATCGTTGGTCAGCGACGCGTTGAGTGCGCGCTTGATCAACCCGAATCCCCGCGTCGGCTGGGTCGCGAGTCGCCGGGCCAATTCCGCCGCCATTTCCAGAAGCGCGACGGGCAGCACGACGTCGTGAATCATGCCCCAATCCTTGGCCTGCTGCGCCGTGATTCGCTCGGCGAGCATCATCGACGACCGTCGCGCGCGGTAGACCGACCAAGCGTGGCAGGAAGAAGGTGCCGCCGTTGTCGGGGATCAGGCCGATCTTCATGAAGGCCTGAATGAACGACGCTTCGCCGCGCCATCACGAGATCCGCCGCCAACGCAATGTTGGCACCCGCCCGCCGCCGCGCCGTTGACCGCCGCCATCACGGGCTTCTCAAGCCGTCGGATCGCCAGTATCAACCCGTTGTAGCCGACGACGACGTCCCCAGATGTCCGGCGCGGGCTTCCCCGCCGGCGGCACCGCCTCGGCCAGATCCTGCCCCGCGCAGAACGCCCGGCCCGCGCCAGTCAGCATCACCGCCCGCACGGTGGCGTCCGTCCCCGCGCTCTCAAACGCCTGGCGCAAGCTCGGTCACCATCTCGCGGTTGCAGCTGTTGAGCACGTCGGGACGGTTCATGGTGAGCGTCAGCACGCCGTCGGTGGTCTCGCTGAGCAGACATCGGTACGACATGGTTATCCCGCCTCCTGTAGGGGCGACGCCATGCGTCGCCCTAGAACCCCAGAGTAGAACGTAGACGAGGGTAGAAAGTTGACGCCGCGCAGCGGCCGCACCCCTACATGAGGTTGGCACAGCCAAAGTTACTATTGCCTCGCCCGGACAGGCAGCATGAGCACCCCACGACCTTATCTCCCGAGCTGCGCTGTCAGACACTATGATTCTGTTCTGCGGGCGGTGCGTTCCCAATGCCGACGCCGAATGTCGCCGCCGACGTCGGCCTGCCCGCTCGCCGGTTCACGACGCCACAACGCGGGAGCGAGTCGCATGAGTGCGCACCTCCTCATCGTCAACGGACATCGACAGGTGGTCAATGCGACCCCGGATACGCCACTGCTCTGGGCCATTCGGGACTACCTCAATCTTACTGGCACGAAGTTCGGCTGCGGGATGGGATTGTGCGGCGCGTGCACGGTGCACCTCGACGGCCAGCCTGTGCGATCGTGCAGCACGCCGATCTCCGTGACGGCGGGCAAGGCGATCACGACGATCGAGGGGCTGTCTTCCAATGTCGGCCACCGCCTTCAGACGGCCTGGATCGCGGAAGAGGTGCCTCAGTGCGGATACTGTCAGTCCGGTCAACTCATGTCGGCGGCGGCGCTCCTCACCAAGACCCCCAAGCCCTCGGACGCCGATATCGACGCGGCCATGTCGGGCAACATTTGCCGCTGCGGCACCTACCAGCGGATTCGCCGCGCGATTCACCGTGCGGCCGGCACGGAGGTGACCAATGCGCGCTGACGCTGCCGTCTCTCGCCGGGACTTCCTGAAGACCGGCGCCACCCTCGGCACGGGTCTCACGATCGCGTTCTATCTGCCGTCGCGCCTGATGCAGCGATTGGGCGAGGCAGACCCGGAGACCGGCCTGGCGCCCAACGGCTGGGTCCACGTTGGCACCGACGGCATCGTGACCGTTACCATCGACAAATCGGAAATGGGCCAGGGCATCATGACCGCCTATCCCATGCTCATTGCCGAAGAACTGGATGTCGATCCAACGGCGATTCGGGTGGCACCCACACCGGAGAACCCTGGCGCGTGGACGCGACGCATGGGCACCGGCGGCAGCAGCAGCGTCCGCTCGTCGTACGACATCCTGCGCAAGGCGGGAGCGACGGCGCGTGCAATGCTGGTCGCTGCGGCAGCCCAACAGTGGGCTGTCGCGCCGGACGCGTGTCGGACCGAGCGGGGGACAGTGACAGGGCCGACGCAGGGACAGAGGCTCGGGTACGGACAGCTCGCCGCGCGTGCGGCCGCGCTGCCGGTTCCCGCGGACGTCCCCCTGAAGGACCCGAAGGACTTCCGCGTGCTCGGGACGCGAGTCCACCGGTTCGACACTCCGCTCAAAGTGAATGGCCGCGCGCAGTTCGGCATCGACGTCCGTGTGCCCGGAATGCTGTACGCGTCCGTCGAGCGATCGCCCGCCTTCGGCGGCGCACCGCAGCACGTCGACGACGCCAAGGCAAAGGCTGCCCCCGGCGTGCGGCGCGTCATGATGCTCGAGTGGACTCCGGATGAGGTGAAGGCTGCGCGCATGGAGACGAGCGTCGCGGTCGTCGCTGACCATTACTGGCAAGCGCTTACCGCGCGACGATCGTTGGGGATTCAGTGGGGGTCGAGTCCGCTCGGCACCCCGGGGATCACAGCGAAGTTCGAGGCGCTGGCCCAGCAACCAGGCGTGCGCGCACGGGTCGAGGGCGACGCGGGCGGAGCATCCCTGTCGGGCGCGGCCAAGAAGATCGAGGCCGTTTATGAGGTTCCGTATCTGGCCCATGCGCCAATGGAGCCAATGAACTGCACGGCGTCGGTTCGCAGCGACGGGTGCGACGTATGGGTACCGACTCAAGGGCAGACCAGCGCCCAGCGCGTGGCGGCTCAGGTGTCGGGTCTCCCACTCGACAAGGTTCGGATCCATACGACGTACCTGGGCGGCGGCTTCGGCCGGCGCAGTGAGACCGATTTCGTAGCTGAGGCCGTGCGGTTGTCGAAGGAAGTTGGTGCGCCCGTGCAGGTGATCTGGACGCGGGAAGATGATGTCCGACACGACTTTTATCGGCCCGCCACCTACAACCGATTCGCCGCGGGCCTCGACGCCAACGGCAATCCGGTGGCGTGGACGCACCACATCGTGGGCGCATCCATTGCCATCTCCAAGCACCAGACCCTCGAGAACGGGATCGATGGCTCGCTGGTGGAGGGCGCGGCGAACGTCCCGTATGCCATTCCCAACATCCTGGTCGAGCAAACCGCCGTCGACCTTCCGGTGCCTTGTGGGTACTGGCGGTCGGTCGGCAGCTCGCACAACGCCTATGTGACTGAGGGCTTCTTTGACGAGGTCGCGCGTGCGGGCGGCAAGGATCCTTACGAGCTCCGGCGGGCGCTTCTGAGCGGACATCCACGGCATCTCGCGGTGCTCGATCTCGCGGCCGACCGCGCCGGATGGGGCAAGGCACTACCCGAAGGGCGGCACCGGGGAATCGCCGTGGCTGAAGCGTTCGGATCCTACGTGGCAGAGGTTGCGGAAATCAGCCTGTCGGACAATGGCAAGTGCCACGTGCACCGCGTCGTCTGCGCAGTCGATTGCGGACCGATCGTCAATCCGGACACGATCGAGGCGCAGATGCAAGGCGGGATCGTGTACGGCCTCAGTGCCGCGTTGTACGGCGAGATCACCATCAATGGCGGCCGGGCGCGTCAGGGCAACTTCAATGATTACCCTGTGCTGCGGATGAACGCGATGCCGCACGTCGAGGTCTACATCGTGCCGAGCACGGAGAAGCAGGGCGGGATTGGAGAGCCTGGCGTGCCACCGATTGCGCCGGCGGTCGCCAATGCCATCTTCTCTGCAACCGGTACGCCAGTCCGCCGTCTCCCGATCGTGCAGACGGGCCGTTCAGGCATCGCAATGAGGTAAGAACGGCCACCCACAAGCCACACGAGTTTGTGGGTGGTGGATGGTGGTCGCTCGTTGGTGGCTGGCATCTACTTTCTACTTTCTGCCCCTCGACTCTCTCTATGGCACTCCTTTTCAAGCGCGTCCCGCGCCGCTCCACGCGGCCAAAGGCTGAACACCGGCACGCGGGAGGCAGCTCGCTCCCACTCGTCGGTGCGCTCGTCGTTGCGTTGGGCGTCGTCCCGGCAGGAGTCGTACAGGCGCAGTCCGACCAGGCCGATCAGAAGGAGATCGTGGCCGTCGTGACGAAATTCTTCGACGGCATGCGCACCCGTGATACAGCACTGATGCGGTCCACCGTCGTGCCGACAGCCGCTCTGGTATCGGCGACTGGCCCGACGGGACTGGGACAGCCGACTACCGCCGACCAGTTCATCGAGCGCGTCGGCAAGGGAACCGGCCCGGGCGGTGATGAGCAGATCAAGGATCCCAACGTACAGATCGACCCTCCGCTCGCCTCGCTCTGGGCGTATTTCACCTTCACGCGTGGCGGTCAGACCACGATCAACCACTGCGGCGTCGACCTGTTCCTGCTCCGCAAGGGACCGGACGGCTGGAAGATCTTCCAGGTCGCCGACACGCACCGCACGGAGGGATGCACACCGATTACGAAGTAGCTCCGGTCGACCGCCCGGCGATATCGCCACCCGGCGCCACACCGGGTGGCCCGCTCGAGGCGACAGGCCCGCCACCCGCCAAGGCCTCCCGCACGTGGCGCAGTAGCACTGCCGGCGTGAACGGTTTGTGCAGAAACCGGCTCGAGATCCCGTCGAATGCCGCGGCGGACGACGTCATCGTCGGTGTAGCCGGACATGTACAGGACTTTGACGTCCGGTCGCGTCACAATGAGGCGCTCGACCAGCGCACTGCCGCTCATGCCGGGCATGACGACGTCCGTCGCCACCAGATCAATGGGCTTTTCGTATGTGCCACTCAAGGCCAGTGCCTCGGCGCCATTGGGGGCGGCGAGCACAATGTAGCCGAAGCCAGCGAGCACTCGTTGCGCCAGGGCACAGAGTGCGGGATCATCTTCGACGAGCAGGATCGTGCCACCATCTCTGCGCGTCGCTGGCTGCAACAAGCTCGGTTGCGCGGTCGTCGGGTCTGGCGCGGGGACGCGTGGGAGGAGGATCTTGACGCGCGTGCCTTCGCCCGGCCGGCTCTGGATGCGGACGTCGCCACCAGCTTGCTTCACGATACCGTAGACCGTTGACAGGCCCAGACCGGTCCCCTTGTCCGGGGGCTTCGTCGTGAAGAATGGCTCGAAGACGTGCGACATCGTCTCGGCATCCATTCCCGCCCCCGTGTCGCTCACGGCGATCGCCGCATACTCGCCGGCTGGCGGAGGGAACAGTCGCCGCCCGACTTCGGTGCCGATCTGAGCGGTCGAGATCTCGATCAGCAGCTGGCCACCGGTCGGCATCGCATCGCGAGCGTTGACGGCAAGGTTGACGATCACCTGCTCGATCTGCCCGGGATCAGCGCGTACAAATACCCGTTCCGCATCGGGCACGATCCGGAGCTCAATGTCCTCGCTGATCAGGCGCCGCAACATCTTGTCCAAGTCGGCGACGACAACATTGATGTCGAGCACGCGTGGCATCGCGATCTGCTTCCGGCTGAAGGCGAGGAGCTGACTCGTCAACCGCGCGGCTCGATCAGCCGCCTTCTTGATCTCACTCACGTCATCGCGCAGCGGGTCGGCCTCGGGCAGCTGGTCGAACACGAGGCCTGTGTAACTGGTGATGACCGTGAGCAGGTTGTTGAAGTCATGCGCGATGCCGCCGGCCAGTCGCCCGACCGCCTCGATCTTCTGCGCCTGGAGCAGTTGCGCTTCGAGTCGTTTCCGCTCGGTAATGTCCGTCGACACCCCGAGGACTTGGTCGGCACGTCCGTTGGGTCCGATGATCGGGCGCTTCACGGTTTGGAGCCACCGGACGCAGCCCGACGCGTCGGTGATGCGCTCTTCGGGAATCTGCCGAGTCTCCAAGTGGTCGATCACGGCGAGATCGTCACGTCGGAATGCCTCGACCTCCTCGGCATTGCTGTTGAAATCCGCGTCGGTGCGTCCAATGAGGTGATCGATCGTCGTACCGTAAACCTCGGCGACCGCGCGATTCACCAGCGTGTAGCGGCCAGCCCGATCCTTGGCAAAGACGTAGTTGGGATTGATGTCGATTACCTGACGCAGGAACTGGCGCTCGGCCGCCAGCGTCTCACGCGCTCTGTCCGCGTCCGTCAGGGCGTGGTGTAGCCCCTCGTTGCTGGCCTCGAGCTGGGCAGTGAGCGCCCGGGCCTCGTCGTTCTGTTGCTCCAGCTCGACCGCCTGTCCCTCGAGTTGGCCAGCCTGCGTCTCGAGATCCTCGGCGTGTGATGCCAGGTCGCGCTGCTGTTGCTCCAGCAGGTCAGTTTGGGCCAGAACGCGCCGGCCAAAGAAAACCACGATTGCGGCGAGAACCACCATCTCGAGCAACACTGCGATCGTGGCCGTCCGCTGCGTGGCGTCGACCGCTCGAAGCCGCACGGCGTGCTCGGTATCTTCGGCGACCAGAAGCTGCTGGATGGCCACCCGAATCGCGTCGAATTGAACCTTGCCGGCCAGAGTCGGCGCCACCTGGGCGACGCCGAGGGGGCCACGCCTCCGGGCGGCAATTGCAGGGTCGGCGAACTCCGTTTGCCAGCGACGCAGCCTGGTCGAGATCTCGTTCACGAGATGCTGCGGCGGCGGATCGTCAGCCGTCAGCGCAGCCACGGAGTCGAGATCAGCGGACAGCGCGACGCGCGCGACGCGGTCCGGCGCGAGCGAGACCGTGTCGCCCGTCAGCAGGTAGCCACGCACCCCAGTCTCGCGGTCGACCGCCAGTGACGCGATCTGGTGCGCCAGGCGGGCAATCTCCACGGCCAGTCGGGCCCGAGTGCGGCTCTGCGTCAATGCGCCGTTGAAGGCCCACACGCTCGCGCCGACCGCTGCGAGCGTCACCAGCGCGACTCCGCCAGCCACGCGTACTGCCGCGCGGGCCCTTGCCGCCGCGCGGCGCGCGTCGTCGGGATGGAGCGTGTCCACGGGTGAGTAAACATACGACGACCTGTCCGGGGCGGTAGCCTGCTCCTCGCACGTCCCGCGAGCCGTGCCCCCTGCGCCCCCGGTCTAACGAAGCGCCATTTCGAGCACCGTTGCCGCGTCGGTCTTCGCGTCTCGATACTTGACGACGAGAGCTGCGGCCACCGCCAACCCCTGCGATTGGCCCCACGCCGTGGTAGCGGGCCGTGTCCCGGACACCACTACGGCTCCGGCAGGGATCTCGAGTGGCAGGCCGGGGGCAGCGCGATACACGGTTTCGCGGGTGAGGTCGTAGACCGGTATGCCACGGGTCAGAATCACGCCGGCGCCCAGCACGGCCCGCGCGCGCACGATCACGCCTTCGAATACGCCACAGTTTCCGCCCACGACGACGTCATCCTCGATGATGACGGGCGATGCGTTGACCGGCTCCAGGACACCGCCGATCTGGGCACCGGCACTGAGGTGCACTCGCGCGCCAATCTGGGCACATGAGCCCACGAGCGCGTGTGAATCGACCATCGTGTCGATGTCGATGAACGCCCCAACGTTGACGAAGGCAGGCGGCATGCAGATAACGCCGCGACCCACGTGGACTCCTCGCCGGATCGTGGTTCCCCCGGGCACGATCCGGACGCCGTCATCGACGCCAAACGTGCGTGCCGGCAGCGTGTCCTTGTCGATGAAGGTGAACGGCGGGATCAGCCGCCCGGACGCTTCGCGTGGCGAGAGGTCGGTAACCATACCGAGACGGAAGGCCGCAAGGATGCCTCGCTTGACCCACGCGACGGCCTCCCACGTGCCGTCCTCACGGCGGTGCGCCGCTCGGACCGCGCCCGACTCGAGGGCGCTCAAGAGATCGGCGACCACTTCTGGACGCGGATTGTGCTCGAGGGCGTCGACGGCCTGCTGGAGCGACGCCGTCGACGAATGGCTCGGGTGCGTCTGCTGCGCGGGCATCGTCTCAGTCAGGTGGCGAGCAACGCTCGCACGAGGCGCTCATAGACATCGACACTCGCGCGCAGCTCAGCGACACCAATGTGTTCATCCGGTGTGTGCGCGACGTGGATGGACCCGGGGCCAAACAGCAGAGGCGTCCCCCATCGATCCAGCAGCGGGATGTCGGACGTGTATGCGACTGCGGAGGCGTCGAAGCCCGGCAACGTCCGGAACCGCTGCGGGGGGATGTAGGCACCGTATTCGATGCGAGCGGCGCGTCCGACCCAGCGATTCAGGATCGCCCGCAATTCTTCTACTGGTCCCACTACCCGCGCGAGCAGCTCGGCGGCCGCACTGCCCGGGACGACGTTCCCCGCCGTGCCGCCCTGTATGACACCAATGTTGATGGTCGTCTCGCCAAGCACCGGATCCCGCGGCAGCACCAGCGCCGGGAGGGCGGCCAGCAAGTCCACGAGCGGCACGATGGCGGATTGGCCGAGCGTGGGGTAGGCAGAATGGGCCTCGCGGCCAGTGGTGTGCACGACGATGCGCAGCGACCCTTTCGCGCCGCTCGCCATGCGACTCTCGGTCGGCTCGCCGTTGATGAGGTAGCGACTGCGCGTCGGCAACGTGTTGGCTGCACGCGCACCCTCGGAGCCCTCCTCTTCACCGACGACGAACAGCAGTCCGACCCGAGACTCACCGGACGCAACGAGACGATCGGTAGCCGCGAGCATCGCCGCCGCGATGCCCTTGGCATCACACGCGCCGCGTCCAAAGAGTCGCTCACCCTCCAGACGGGGTGGGATGAATGGCGGCACCGTGTCGAGATGCGTCGACAACGTCACCAGCGCGTCGACATCCCTGGTCGCCCACACGTTGTACCGCCCGGGAGATACTGGCTGCTCCGTGACATGCCATCCGCGCGTGGCCAACCAGTGCGCAACCCACCCAGCGGCCGCGGCCTCGTTACCCGAGATCGACGGAATGCCAATGAGCGCGGTCGCAAGCGCGACAACGTCCGTGTCGCCGACGTGGCCGTCGCGCTGGCTTGCGAGCGCAGTGGCCGAGAGACTGTCCAGGTCGCACCCCCACGATGCTGGTTGCCGCCACGATCATCCGTCAGGCGTCGGGCGATCTATAATCTGTCACCAAGAGAGGTGCCGGGCACACCACCAACCGGAGTCCGGCCTCCTGGGCGGCTGTATCGCCCGCGAAAAGGCGCGGGGAATCAGACTCCGGAGTCGTGGCCTGCCGGCGGCGGCGCGGCGGGCAGCCCGGGGTGTGGGACAACCACGGGCTGAGCGATGACGAACCGAAACTCCTGCTCCACCAACTGGCGCACGTGACGTCCGCTGAGCTCTGCAGCTCGAAAGTGCATGCCGGGCAGTGCACCGCGCACCGCGTCGGCGAACGCGGGAAGCGTGGCGAAGTGGATCCGGAGCGATGCGCTGTCGGCGAACCCCGTCGTGTCTACCACAAACGACGCGGTCACGGTCCCCTCGATGCGATTTTGCTCCAGCCACGGCGGGTAGATCGGACCGGTGCTCAGCGGATCGCGCTCAACCGGCCGGTCGGTCTCCGACTCGATGTAGACCGTGCCCTGCGTCGTGTCGGGGCCAGCGACCTTGACGACTCGTTCCTGCGCATGGACGGCCAATCGGGCCCGACGGTGCCCCGCTCCTGCCGCGGCCTCCGCTGCCCGATTGATTGCCAGCCAGAGTCGCTGTCCACCGGCAGCCCACTCACCATCGCCAAACCGAGATGGCAGCCACAGCAAGTCGGACTGCGTCGACGGCACGCGTGGCGGCAGCAACGGCAGGAGAAACCGCACGCCCTCGGTTTCGTGGCTGCGCGGCTCGACCACGTGTTGCAGCTCAGGGCGCCAGATAGCGGCCGCGATAACGAGGGCGATCGTCGTGGTAGCGAGCGCGAAAGCCCCTGGCGACACCAATGGCGGAGGCGGGGGCAGAACGAACGTGCGCGTCATGCTCTTCCGTCCCGACACGCTGGATTGAACCATGATCCGAAGCGAACGTCCGTCATCGTACACTCGTTGATAGCGACGCCGACGGTATAAATCGGAAGGCTAGACGCCCGCGAAAACCATGTCAACGACGACGGAGTGCGAGGATCGTCAAGCAGACATCCGCCGCCGTCGAGAGAGCATGAGCCAGGCCGTCAATCCGACCGCTTCGGACATCACGTCTCGGTCAAGAAGGCGTACTGCGATGCCGTGAGCGGGACAACGGACAAGCGGCCCTGCCGCACGAGCGGCGAGTCGGCGAAGAGCTTGTTGCTCTTGATCGTCGCGAGCGCGACCGGTTGTTTGATCGCTCGCCCGACTTTGATCGTGACGCGAGGCTCGCTGTGCTCGGCATTGTCGACCGACACCACCGAGGCAGTCCCGACCGCGCACTTGTGCGAGCCCGTCTCGTAGATGATGAGTCGCGCTCCGCGGCTCATTTCCCGCAGATGCTTGAGCGCCACGGGATTGGAGACGCCGTCCCAGAGCGTCGTGCCATCGCGTTGCAAATCGGCGAAGGAGTATTCCGACGGCTCGGTCTTGAGGAGGTAATCCAAGGGCATGGGGGCGTGGGGTTGGTGGTTGGTGGTTGGCGGGTTGGGGATTGTGCGAGCAGCAATGCGGCAGGATATGCCAGCGCCTGCGACTCCTTAGCTTGTGAGCCTTTCCGCGAGTCGTTGTAACACCGCCTCAAGGTCCGGCTTCTGTTCCAACACGGCTACGACCGGATCGATGCCCAGCTGCTCCATGCGTGCGGGTGCGGTTTTGATGGTGAACGCCTTTGGATCCAGGGATGCGTCGACTTCACCCCAGCTGAGCGGCATCGAGACCGTGGCGCCGGGTAGGGGGCGTACACTGTAGGGGGCGACGATCAATTGGCCGTGGCGGTTCTGCAGATAGTCGAGGTACACCTTGTCACCTCGCTTGGTGACGTGTCGCGTGATCGTCGCGATATCACGGAGATCGCGGAGCACGACTCGCGCGAGGAGCTCACCAAGCGTCCGCGATTGCGCATACGTCAGCTGGCGGCCCAGCGGCAGGAGGATGTGGAGACCGGTCTTGCCCGTCGTCTTGACGTAATTCGGTAAGCCGATGGACTCGCAGATCTCATGCAGCACACGAGCCGTGCGGATCACATCGGCAAACGGCGCTTCTTTCGGGTCGAGGTCGATGACGCACCAGTCCGGAAGCTCGAGCGACCCGACACGACTCGCCCAGATGTGTAACGGAATCGACCCGAGGTTGACGATATACCGAAGCGACTCCTCATCGTCGCAGACGAAGTAGCGGATGTCGCGCTGCGTGTCTTCGCTCCAGATTGCGGCGGTCCGGACCCACTCGGGAGCGAATTCGGGTGCGTCCTTCTGATAGAATGATTTGCCCTCGATTCCATCCGGGAATCGCGTCATGACGACTGGCCGGTTCCTGAGATATGGCAGAATCCAAGACGAGACGGCCTGGTAGTAGGCGAGGAGGTCGCCCTTCGTGTAGCGCTCGGCGGGCCAGTAGATCTTGTTTGGATTGGAGATCGTGACCGTTTTCTGAACCGGCGCGGCCGGGACCGCAGGCAAATCCCTCTCCCGCGGAGCGATGCTGGCCGGGTCCGCGTCTGTCGGAGGCTCGGGAGTCGCCGGACTCAATCCCTGCCGCTCACAATCGTGCGGTGCCTTGTCGACTCGCATGCGAAGAAACGCGGGATGTCGCAAGACGCCGTCCGGCGTCCATTCCCGGAATCGCACCTCGCAGACGAGCGTCGGTTCGACCCACGTCGTCGTCCGCGTGTCCGGGATCCGATCACTCGGCAATGGCTCCGCATCAGGGGCGGTGACTGGTCCGAAGCACGGTGGCGTCGACCGCACCTGTGATTGCAACCGCTCGTGAATCTCCATGAGCTGCGAGTCGTTGAACCCCGTCCCGACACGCCCAGCGTAGACGAGTGCTCCGCGCACATAGTCGGCGAGTTGAAGCGCGCCCAGGCCGCTGCGACTGCCCTTCGGCTGCGTGAAGCCGACGATCACGAAGTCCCCACTGCGCTCCGACTTGATCTTCAGCCACTGCGACGACCGTCCGCCCTTGTAGGGAGTATCGGTTTTCTTGGCGATGATGCCTTCGAGTCCGAGCTGGGTAACGCTGGCCAGCATGGCCTCCCCATCGCGCTCGATGTGGTCGAGAAACCGGAGTGGACCCAGCTTTGGGAGGGCGTCCCGCAGCAGACGCTTGCGGCGCACGAGGGCCAGCGAGCGGACGTCGTAGCCTTCCGCGGCCAGCAGATCAAACGCGAAGAACGTGGCGGGAACCTCGACGGCCGCGCGTCTCACGTCGGCTGGCGCAGAGAGGCTGCCGCGCTTCTGCAGCAGCGCAAAGCTCGGCGTGCCGCGCGGATCGAGGACCACCACTTCCCCGTCGATGAGACACTCCTCGACGGGCAGTGCCGCAACGGCGCGCGCGATCTCCGGGAAGACTCCCGTGTAGTCGTTGCCGTTCCGGGTCAGCAGGAGCGCTTCGCCATGCATCTTGCTGGCGAGCAATCGGTAGCCATCGAGCTTCAACTCGAAGAGCCACCCGTCGCGCGTGAAGGCTTCATCCGCCGGCTCGGCGAGCATCACCTCGACCGACCGCGGGTCCACCGATCCCCGCCGCGCGCCGGCTTCCACGAGGGCCTCACGCAAGCGGCTGGCGTGTGTGACCCCGGCTTTCACTTCCTCGACGGTGAGGCCCGACAACACCGACTCTTCGGGAAATTGGTCGCCGGGCTGCTTGACCCAGGCGTCCCGTTCCTTGATGAGCAACCAGTCCTTCTCACTTTTCTTGATCTTCACCAGGGTCCAGTTGCCGTGCAGCTTGTACCCTCTGAGCTCGAAGAGGAGCTTCCCCTTTTCGAGACCGGCGCGCGGGTCTTCGAGCGCGACCCACTCGCCGCGGTCCCAGACGATCACGCCGCCCGCTCCGTAGTTCCCTGCGGGGATGGTGCCCTCGAAGTCACCGTACTCCAGCGGGTGATCTTCGACCTTCACCGCAAGGCGCTTGTCCTGCATGTCGTACGACGGGCCCTTGGGGACCGCCCAGGACCGCAGGACGCCGTCCATCTCGAGTCGCAGGTCGAAGTGCAGTTGCCGCGCCGCGTGCTTGTGGACCACGAACAGACGGCCAAGCCCACCGCCACCGTGCCGACCGGCTCAGGCGAGCGGTCTGGCGACCGCTTGGCTCGGTAGGCGCTGAGCGCATCGCCGGCGGCGGTGCCGCCGGGATCGGGGGTGGATCACCTCTTGCGGGCATGCGCGTCCGGTATAAGGCTACTCCTCTCAGGGCCTTCAGGGCGACGTCCCAGCGTGCAAGCCCGAGGCCTCTTGGTGCCCCTGTCGTCACCCGCACCCTCCACCTGGCTCCGTCCATGCCCGCTCGATCCATCGGCACCGCCACGATTTCGTTCGGTCTCGTTTCGGTCCCAGTCAACCTCTATTCGTCGTCCGAGTCCAAATCGAGTGTGTCCTTCAACATGCTGCACAAGAAGTGCGGCACGCGACTCAAGCAACAATACATCTGCCCCAAGGACACCGAGGTGGTGAGCCGCGACGACACCATCAAGGGGTACGAGTTCGCCAAGGATCAATACGTGACGTTCTCACCAGAGGAACTCAAGGCGCTCGAGGAAAAGGCGACGAGCACGATCGACGTGGTGGAATTCGTCCCCCTCGCACAGGTCGATCGGGAGTATCTCGAAAAGGTCTACTATCTCGGACCCGACAAGGGCGGCGACCGCGCGTATCGCCTCCTCGCCGAGGCGCTCAAGGAGACCGGGCGCGCGGCCCTCGGCCAGTACGCAGCGCGCGGGCAGCAGCATCTCGTGCTCCTCCGCCCTCGCGACGGCGTGCTGGTGATGGAGCAGCTGCACTATGCCGACGAGGTCCGCCCGACCAGCGAGGTGCCCCTCGTCGCCGGCGAAGTGAAGCCCACGGAGCTCGCCCTCGCCAAGCAGCTCATCGAGCAGTCGGCGAGCGAAACGTTCGAGCCGGAGAAGTACCACGATACCGTGCGTGAGCGCGTGCTCGAGGCCATCCAGCGCAAGATCGACGGCCAGGACATCACGGCCGACGTCACCCCCGAAGGCGGCGGCAAGATCCTCGATCTCATGGAAGCGCTCAAAGCGAGCCTGGCGCGGGAGGAGCCAACCACGGGCGCCACAAACCGCAAAGTGTCGTGAAACTGCTCGTCGGGACGAGCGGATACGCGTTCAAGGAGTGGAAAGGGCCATTCTATCCCGAGGACCTCCGGACAATCGAGATGCTCGGGTTCTACGCGAGCCGGTTTCCGACGGTCGAGATCAACAACACGTTCTACCGCCTGCCAAAGGAGAGCGTGCTCGCTGGGTGGGCCGCGCAGGTACCCGACGAGTTCACGTTCGCCATCAAGGCGAGTCAGCGGATCACGCACCACGCGCGGCTGAAGCCCGAGGCTGCGGAGCTCGTGGAGTATCTGCTTCGCACGACCGCGGTGCTCGGGACTCAGCTCGGGCCGATCCTGTTTCAGCTTCCGCCCAATCTCAAGAAGGACATCGATCGGCTGCGGACCTTCCTCGCGCTGCTCCCGGCCGGCCGCCGCTTTACCATCGAGTTTCGGCACCCGAGCTGGTTCGAGGATGACGTGCTGGCCGCGTTGCGCGCGCACGACGTCGCATTGTGCGTGTCGCAGCAGAAGGACTTCGAGGCGCCGATGCTCGCGACTGCGTCGTGGGGGTATCTGCGGCTCCACCGATTCGACTACGATGGTGCCGCGCTCGTCGAATGGGCCCGACGGATATCGACGCAGGCCTGGGCTGACGCGTACGTCTTCTTCAAGCACGACCACACCGTGGGCTCGGGCCCGCCCGCGGTCGACGCATTTCTCCATGCTATAGCCGCCCCCGTCGGCCCGTCGTCGTAGGGGCGACGCCTGCATCGCCCGGGTGGCTCATCGCGTCTGCAGGAGACTCGTCGTCAGCGCCCCGAGCACGATGGCAGACAGCAGGACGTACAACCAGCGACGCTCCCGCCAGAACCCGATCAGCAGCATGATGACCCGCGACACCGGCGTCGCGATCAGCACGAGCAAGCCCGCCTGGATCAGCGCGGCCCCGTCGCCATGTAGGGCGCCGCGCACGATCCCGGTCACCGTGGACGTCGCCGCCTCTGGGCCCGCGAACTCCCCGAACTGCAAGAGGCTTCCACCACGCGTGTGGAGTAACACGACGCCGCCCACCGCCGTGATCGTGGCAGCCGAGGAGGACACCCCAGCGCAGCACGAGGCCGACCGCGTTCGCCAAGGGATCGACGGTGTGCGGCGGGAGGGCAGCCCGGTGTCGCCGGTGGAGTGGGCTACCATCGCGATCCGTCAAAAGCCATGCGTGAACCCTTTGTACAGCATTTCGATGCCGAGAAGCACGATGACGCCAGTGAAAATGCGACGCAACGCGCCGACGCGCGCCGCGAGCAGCACCCGGGCGCCGATGTGCGCCCCGACCAGAATGCCGAGCATGACCGGCATGGTCAACGCCGGATTGACGTACCCTCGATGCAGGTACACGCCAGCGCTCGCGGCCGCGGTGACGCCGATCATGAAGTTGCTCGTCGTCGTTGACACCTTGAACGGCAGTCGCATCGCGCGATCCATCGCGAGGACCTTGACCGCTCCCGAGCCGATGCCGAGAAGACCGGACAGCGCCCCTGCGCCCGAACATGAGACCGAATCCGGTGCGCGACGTGGTGGGCGGTGTACGGCCGGTCGCCGGTCGAGGTCGGATACGTGCCCTCGAGGTGGAAGCGCGTCGCCAGCGGATCGGGAGGCGCCGAGCCAACGACGTCTGTCGTCACGCGAGAAGAGACATACGCGGAGCCAAGGAGCACGAGACCGAACGCAATCGCGATGAGATCAGGAGAGACGAGACCGGTCAGATATGCGCCGCAGAGCGCGCCGATCGTCGTCGCGACCTCCAGGAAGATGCCGATGCGGATGTTGGAGAACCCCTCGCGCACGTAGCTCGCGGCGGATCCAGACGACGTCGCGATGACCGACACCAATGACGCGCCCATCGCGTACCGAATGTTCACACCAAACCCGATCGCGAGCGCGGGAATGATGATCACGCCACCACCGAGGCCGGTCAGCGCGCCCAGAAGGCCCGCGGCCACGGACACGAGCCCGATGACCAAAGTGAATGCCGCAAGCGAATGCGGCAATCCGAAGACGGGGGTGAGGATCAGGCGCTGAGTCTCCCAGGTGATACCGTCACGGTAACCGATCTGTGGGCTGGAACCCCATCGCGTAGGCAACAGCCCGCTTGGCCAACGAGAACTGCACGATGGCCTCCGCGCGGAGACTCTGGGCCTGTGCGAGCGCGCCCTGCGCGGTCAGCAGCTCAACGATGGATGCGAATCCGACATTATAGCGACCGGTCACCATTTGAAACGCGGCCTGCGCCGCGCTCAACCCCGACGCGGTCGACGCCATCCGCTGCACCGCGACGCCGTACTCGCTGATCGCGCGAGCGACGTCGCCGGTGACCTGGCGTTGGGCGTCTCCCTCGGAGACTTGCGCAAGGCCATAGGCGACTTGCGCTTCCTGCCGGTCGAGGCTCGACCTGAAGAGATCGAATAGGCTGTATCCGACGCCGATCGAGAAAATCCGCGTGTTCTGATACCCGAGTTGCGTGGCGAGCGGAGCCTCGGGCGTCGCAACCTCATTGACCCCGTTCTGATACGCATAGTCGAACACCCGCCCGGTCGAGAACAGGGTGAAGCCGACCGACAGCGCGGGCATGTTCTCCGCCGTTGCCCGACGGATGCCCCACCGCGCCGCATCGACGGCTGCCTGCGCCGATTGGAAATCAGGACGCCGTTCGAGCGCCCCGGCGGCCACGCGGGTCGTGTCGAGGTATTGTGCGGAGAGCAGCGTCGTGTCCAGGACGGGCATGGCGATCGCGACGGCTTGCCGCGGATCGATGTGCACGCCCTGCAACAGGCTGATCGCGTCCACGCGTTCTCGATTGATGGCGTCGAGATAGATGGATTGGTTGGCACTCAGCTGCGCTTGCGCCTGAAAGAGGTCCGCCTCGGGCCGCTTGCCGACGCGCACCAGATTCTGCAGCGTGACGACCTGCTCCTGCGACACCTGGACGTTCTGCGTTGGCGATGACGATCAGCTCGCTGTCGAGGACCGTCTGCAGGAATGCTTGGGATATGTCGAGCGCAACGGATTGTCGCGTCCGCTCGAGCGACAGGTCATACGTCTGACGCGTGAAGTCGGCCGAGCGAATCCCCGGATAGGCGCTGACGGCGCCGAGCAGGTTGAGGGACGTTTGCAGCTGATAGCCCATGGCCTCGAATTGCGTGTTCCACGGGATCATTGCTTTAGCGCCGAGCAGGGGATCGCCGTTGGTGAGCGAGCGCACGCCACTCGCCTGCACGGACGGGAGGATGCCCGAGTAGCTGCGGGTCATCTCCGTCCGAGCGTTGGCACTCGCAAATCGTGCTTGTTGCACGGGTGTGCCGATCGCGAGCGCGAGCGCCACGGCCGTATCGAGCGTCAGGACGGCCGGCGGGTGCGTGCTCAGGGCGGACGCCCGTGCCGGCGCGATCGGCAGCGGCACGGGCACGGCCACGCCGTTCCGGGTCGTATCGACCGCGGTGCCCGCGGCCTGCGCCCCGAGGGGTCCTGCAACGCGCACCGTCGCCGCGACGGCAAGAGCGGTGGCTATGCTGGCGATCCAGATGCGCCGGCGCGCCGGGCGTGGGTCCGATCCGGTCACGACACGCTGCGCACGTCGCCCGTATCGCCGGCGGGTTGCACGTGCTGCCCCTCAGGGACACTGTCGCCGAGATTCAATGCGACGCGTTCCCCCTCTTGCACACCGTCAATCAACCGGACCGTTACACCATCGGTGTCGAGGATGTGGACCTCGCGAAACGTCACACGGTCGTCCCGACCAACCACGGCCACATAGTTTTTGGCGCCGCGGACGATGAGGGCTTCAGCCGGGATCTCCAGGTAGCGGGGACCGGTGATCGACAGCGAGACCTCGACGAAGCTGCCCGGTACGATCGTACCCTTGCGATTACTGAGGTCGATCTCCGCGAGCAGGGTCCGCGTGTTCGGATCCAGCTCCCCGGTGTACCGCGTCACGGCACCGGCCACGTGCACCGTTGGCCGACTCGGGTCCGTGATGGTCACGGGTGTCCCGCGCCGGATGTCCGCCGCGTCGCGCTGGGCGAGGTAAACGAAGATCCGCAGGCTGTCGGTCGTGCCGACTTCGACGACCGGGAGCGCGCTCGTTTGTGCGCCCGCGGCGTTCTGGACCAGCGCCCCAGGATCCGCGTACCGGGCAGTGACGGTCCCATTGAACGGCGCACGAATGAGCTCGTACTCCTTCATGGCTTTCAGGCGCTCCGCGGTCGCGCTGGCCATCTGCGCCTGCGTCTCGGCATCCTCGGCCTCTTCCGGCGCGATCAGTTTCTGCGCGATCAGTTGCGCATCCCGATCGGCGATGGCCCGCTTGTTCTTGGCGTCCGCGATCGCCGACGTGACCTCCTGGTCCGTTTCGGGCGACTCGACGACCGCCAGGATCTGCCCCTGGATGACGTGGTCGCCCTTATCGACCCGGACGTCCTGGAGGTATCCGCTGACCTTGGCGTACAGTGCGACGGAGAGGAACGGCCGTGTCTCGCCAGTCAACGAAATGGCTCGGGCGCCAGGCGAGCGCTCGACGGCGACCACGCGGACGACCGGGCCATTCGCCACGGCGGCGACGCGGTCGCGCTGCTCGTGCGCGACTGACGTGCGCTTGAACGCCGACAGTCCGACGACCAGGACGATCGCCACGACGATCACGATCCCACCACCAATGTAGAGGAGCGACCCAGCGCGGCGACTCGGCGTGTAGCTGGGCGTCCAGGGTGGTCCGGAGTGGCCACCGGGCGATCGTGACGGCGGTTGTGTAGTGGTCATTCAGAAGCCTTCGTCATAGACCAATCCTTGCTCTTCGGCTTTGAACCGCTCCTCGAGCGAGTACCGTTCGGGCACGGGGCGACGCACAAGAGAATACACGACGGGGACGACGCACAGCGTGAACACCGTCGCCATGAGCAAGCCGCCGATGACGGCCCGTCCGAGCGGGGCATTCTGACTGCTGCCTTCACCAAGGCCGATAGCGGTCGGCACCATGCCGAGAATCATCGCGAGCGCGGTCATGAGCACCGGACGAAGCCGGGTCTTCCCCGCTTCGACCGCGGCCGCGGCTGACGACATCCGTCGTTCGACCCGGATGTCGTGAGCGAACGTGACGACGAGAATCGAGTTCGATACGCCGATACCCACTGCCATGATCGAGCCCATGAGCGACACGACGTTGATGCTCGTGTGGCTGAGAACCAGGATCCAGAGAATGCCGACGATCGCGCCGGGAATTGCAGCCATGATGATCAGCGGATCGACCCACGACTGAAACAGAACGACCATCAGGAAGTAGACGAGCAGGATGGCGACGACGAACCCGAGGGCCAAGCTGGAGAAAGCCTCGTTCATGACTTCGCCCTGACCACGGACCGTGATGTACATGCCGGCCGGGAGTTTTCCGAGCGCCGCGATCTTCTGGCTGATGCCGTTGACCACGGACCCGAGGTCGCGCCCGGTCACGCTCGTGGTCACATCGAGCACGCGCTGCACCGTGTAGTGGTTGATGACGTCCGGGACGGCGACGGGCGTGACCTGGGCGATGTTGTCGAGCGTCTCGACCGGCTCATGTGGCACAGGATCGGTCGTCCGCCGCGCGGGCACGATGTGTTGGTCGAGCGCGGACCCGAAGCGCGTGATCGGCGTGTTCATGAGGTCACGCGTCGACGTCATCTGAGGAAGCGGCACCTCAACGGCCACCAGGTAGTTGACGTGGTTGGCGGGGTTGATGTAGTACGTCGGCGTGACGACCGCGCTGGAGGAGAGCGATACCAGCATACTGTTGGCCACGTCCCGCTGGCTGAGCCCGAGCTCGGCGGCGCGCTCCCGGTCGACGTTGACGTAGAGAGTCGGGTAGTCGAGCGTCTGCTTGATCGTTACGTCGCTCGCGCCCGGCACCTCGCGAATCGCGTCTCGCAATGTCCGGGCGGTCACGTATGCCTGGTCGAGGTTGTTGTCCATGATCTGAACGTCGATCGGCGCCGACAGCCCGAAGTTGAGGACCTGGCCGACGATGTCGGCAGTCTGGAAGTAAACGGCCGACCCCGGAAACCCGGTCTGGAGCGCCGTACGAATGCGGTTGATATACCCCTGGGTCGGCCCGTGGCCCGGATTCAGCGCCACCAGGATGTCCGCATCCATCTCACTCACGTTGTCCGTCGGGACGAACGCGAGGTTGAGCGGCTGCGGGACGCCGATGGTCGAGTTGACCGTCTGGAGCTCCGCGGGCGGCACGATGCGGCGGATGGTCTCTTCAGCCCGGGCGACAAGTTGCTCCGTCTGCTCGATTCGCGTGCCGGCCGGCGCACGGAAGTGAATCTTCATCATCCCGGCATCGGTCGACGGAAAGAAATCCGTCCCGATGATGCTCGGCAACACGAGGGTGCACGCGATGAGCACCACGACCATCGTGAGGACGAAGCGCCGATGGAGGATCAGGAGCTCGACGAATCGCCCGTAGGCATCCTGAAACTGCGTGAACTGCCGGTCGCGCACTTCGTTGAAGCGTCGCCCCGCCCGAGCGAAGAGTCCCTCCCGGTGCGCGACGGGACGGACGCTGGCGTCCGACGGTGCGATGGCGCCCCCAGCTTCCGCATCGGCATCGGATCCGTGCTGCGCGTCGCCATGACCATGAGCCTCCGCACCGAGGAGCATGCGGGACAGCGTCTTCACCAGGGTTCGCGACAGAAGCCACGACGCCGCCACCGCGCTGACGACCGCGATCGCCATCGGGATGAACAGGAACCGCGCGGGGCCCACAAGCAGGACGACCGGGAAGAAGACGATGCAGATCGCTAGCGTGGCGACGATGAGGGGAGTCGAGATCTGCGCCGCGGCGTCGAGGATGGCCGACGGTCAGCGGTTTCCCGAGCCCCAGGTTGCGGTGCACGTTCTCCACGGTCACGATCGCGTTGTCGACGAGCAAGCCGATCGACAGCGACAGCCCACCGAGCGTCATCACGTTGAAGCCGTTGCCCGTGGCATGCAGGACGATGATCGCCAAGGCGATCGAGAGCGGTATCGACACGACCGCAATGAGCACGCTCCGCCAGCTTCCCACGAAGAGCAGGATCATGAGGGAGACCAGGACGGCCGCGATGATCGCCTCGCGGACGACGCTCGATACGGCCGCGCGCACGAAGACCGACTGGTCGAAGTCGAGGCGAACGTTGAGACCCGGCGGCGCGACCGCGCGAATCCGTGGAAGCATCGCCTTGGCGGCATCGACCACCGCGAGCGTAGAGGCATCCGCCTTCTTGAGAATCGTCAGATACGCGCCGCGGCGCCCGTCGATCCGCACGATGTTCTCCTGCTCGGCGAAGCCATCGCGCACCGTCGCGACGTCGCCGATCAGTACCGGCGCCCCGTTGACGACCTTGACCGGGATGTTGTTGAAGTCGGAGACGTTCGACGGGCTCGAGTTCATCGCCACGTTGTAGTCGCGGTCGCCGATACGGGCCGTGCCCGCGGGGATCAGCAGGTTCGACGACAACAGCGCGCTGAGGACATCCTCGGCCGACAGCCCTTTGCCGGACAGCGCCTTGGGATCCACATCGACCGTGATCTCGCGCAACTTGCCGCCGTACGGAGACGGCGTGGCGAGGCCCGGGATCGTGAAGAGGTTCGAACCGGATGAAGTTCTGCCCGTAGTCGGCGATGTTCTGCTCGGGCATCGTGCGCGAGGTCAGGGTCAGCTGGGCGACGGGGACGCTCGACGCGTTGGACTGGACGACATACGGCGGCGTGACCCCGGGCGGCATCGCGCGCAACGCGGTCTGGCAGGAGGACGTGATCTGCGCGATCGCGTTGCCGATGTCGATCGCCCGGCTGGAAGAACACTTTGATCAGCCCGACGCCGGGAATCGACTCTGATTCGATCCGGGAGATCCCGTTGACGGTCGCCGACAGGTTGCGCTCGCTGAGGTAGGACGATGCGGCTCTCCATGTCCTGCGCAGAGAAGCCGTTGTAGTTCCAGACGACGGCGACGACTGGGATGTCGATGACCGGGAAGATGTCGACCGGCATACTGCGCATGGCGAGCCAGCCCATGAGCAGCATCACGAACGACATCACGGCGACCGTGTACGGCTGGCGAAGCGCGAGACGAACGATCCACATGGCGAACGGGGCTATTCGGACTGTCGAGGCCTTCCAACCGGCACGCTCGGCATAGAAATGGACGGCGCAGCGCGGGACGTGGTATCAAATGTTATACTCAGTCCAGAGGCCACACCAATGGCAAATATGGTATCTCTCCATACTTTATTTTTATGCCTTTCAATCTGCGCTTGATCCGGGTCTTCCTCGCCATTGCGCACCGCAAGAACATCACCCAGGCCGCCGCAGATCTCGGCGTATCGCAGCCGTCCGTCTCGCGGTCCGTGCGGGAGCTGGAGCGCCAGACACGGGCGACGCTGCTCGAGCGCACGCCCTCGGGCGTGCGCCTCACGGAGGCGGGCGAGGCGCTCCTCACGCACGCTCGCAACATCATGGCCGAAGCCCGGGCGGCAGAGGAGGATCTGGATGCGCTCGCGGGCCTGACCCAGGGGACGCTCCGCGTCGGGGGGAGCCCGACCATCGCGACCTACCTGCTGCCCCCGCTGCTCCAGACGTTCCATACCCGATATCCCGGGGTCGAGCTGCGACTCACGTGCGCGCCGTCGCGCGTGATTGCGCGATTGTTGGCCGAGCGTGAGATCGACGTGGCACTCGTCGAGACACCGGTGGTTGACCCCCGGCTCCAGTCGGCCGTCTGGGCCGAAGACCATCTCCTGGTCGTCGCAGCGCCCGACCACCCGCTGTGCGCCCGCGCACCTGTGGCACCCGCGGCGCTCGTCCACGAGCTTCTGGTGACGCGCGAGCCGGGGTCCGGCACCTACGACACGGTCATGCGCGGGTTGCGCCAGGTGGGCGTCGTGCCGCGACGACGGCTGGAGGTGGACACGGCCGAAGCCATCATCCAGCTCGTCGCATCGGGGCTCGGGTTTGCGGTCGTTTCTCGCCATGCGGCGGCTGATGCGCTCGCCCTCGGCCGCTTGCGGGTCGTCACCGTCACCGGCTTACAGATCCAACGTCCGCTCATGCGTCTCGGTCTCGTGGCCGCGGGCACAAGCGCCGCCGCACGCGCGTTCGGTGCGTTTCTCGACGTCCCCGACGCCGATACGCCGAGCCCGGCCCCGCCCCGCCCAGCTGCTAGCGAGCCGCCCGCGAGGGAATCGCGTGCGACTCGCCGCCGGCGCGGTCCTGCTCCGCCGGTCGCGCGCTGATCAGCGCGCGCGGAGCGGTGCCGTCCCGCACGCGCCCGTGCTTCTACGCGCTCTGCGCTACGATCGTGGCCCGCCGAGGGCGATAGAGATCGCTCCGCGTCAATGGCAGCGGGACACGGCCTTGTTCGTCTCGTCGACCGTAGACGACCTGCGCCACGCTGAGTCGGCCTGACGCAAAAGCGTGTGCGGAGGCCGTCATGTAGAGTCGCCACGCCCGATACGTGTCCGTGCCGACCAGCGGCTCAGCCCGAGACCGGGCCGCCTCGAGACGACGGACCCAATGACGCAGGGTCAAGGCGTAGTGGTCGCGTAGCGTCTCGACATCTCGCACTTCGAACCCCGCGGCCTCCGCAAAGCGGATCGAGTCGCCGAGCGGGACGAGCTCACCGTCGGGGAAGATGTGACGATCGATGAACTCGCCGCGACGCCAGAGGAGCCGCTGGCGCCACGCCGCCCATCGGTGGACGGCGGCCGTCACGATCCCGTGATTCATGAGAATGCCCCCGGGCTGCAGCAGGTCGTACAAGCACCCGTAGTACTCGGCGAGCCTCGAGTACCCAACGTGCTCCACCATGCCGACGCTTACGATCTTGTTGAACTGTCGAGTCAACGGGAGCCCGCGATAGTCGGCGACGATCACCTGACACCGGCCATCCAGACCTTCCCGCCGCTGCTGCACTTGGGCCCACGCCGCCTGTTGCGCACTCAGCGTGATGCCGACCGCCTCGACGCCGTAGCATCGCGCCGCGTGGCGGATGAGCGCCCCCCAGCCGCACCCGACATCCAGCAGGTGGTCTCCAGGGACGAGCCGTAACTTCCGGCAGATGTGGTCCACTTTGGACGCCTGCGCGGTGTCGAGGTCTTGATCGGCGCGCTCGAAGTACGCGCAGGAATACGTCAACGACCCGTCGAGCCAGAGGGCGTAGAACTCGTTGCCGACATCGTAGTGTGAGCGGACAGCCGCCGCATCCCGACCCGGCGAGTGGCGGCCGCCATAGAGATGAAGCGGCCGGAGATGCCAGCCGAGCGCCACCGCATCGTCCTGACGCGGCAGTCGCGACGCAGCGGCGACGACCCGCGCGATCTTGGCCGGGGAATCCAGTCGCGCTGCGATCCGATCGCCCGCGGCGACCGCGGCCTCGAGGTCACCCTCGACGTCAATGTCCCCGCGCACGAAGGCTTCGCCAAGAGCGAGCTCAGACGGCGGGGTCGCGATCCGCCGCAGCGCGGCCGCGCTTCTGAGGATCAGAGTAAAGCGTGCCCGGCTCGTAGCCGGCTCTTCTACACCACTCCAGTATCGAATGTCGAACTCCCGCTCGGACGCCGGTCCGAACAGGAGCGCGGCGACCGTGCGTGCGCGAGAGAGCGAGGTCGCGGAGACGGGGCGCCCTTCGCCGAAGGGTGGCGCCCATCCGACGTGCGTTGTCATCGATTGCCTCGCGGACAGTGGCGGCCTGGCAGCCGGACAAAGGGAATCCCTGCACCAGCGGCCATGGTCAATCGTCGCACGCCACTCGCCCGCGTCGCACATGGGCGATACAGCGAGGCTCTTGTGAGTAGCCGTCGCTGCAGCGGGCGACGATACCAATGCAGGGCGCCAGAATCGTGCCCATCACCCCTACCGAGGCCGACAATGCAGCCTTCTCCGCTCGATTCATCTGGTCGCGCGCGCCGCGCGCGCGGACTGCTACTTCTTGTGCGGCGTCTTGGGTTTCAGTGTGCTGTCGGCAGGCGTCAACTGCCCCAGCGTCCAGCTGGTCAACTGGAAGACGGGTCCACCCGTGTCCGCCCGTGCCCACACGTGAGCGGCCGTCGAATCGAACTCGAGGCTGGCGAGCGGTGTGCCGTTCGCCCGGGCAAGGCGCGCGTGGCGAGGCGCACGCTTGAAGTTGGCGCTGTCCCCTTGGGCCGTCGTCGCGAAGCCAACCGCAGTCAAATCTCGATACTCGCCCAAGAGCGAGGCGACCGCCGAGGAATCCGCCGGCCCCCCACCCGAAAACTGCCATCCGTGGCCGCCGCGGTGCAGCGTATAGCTCCGCGCACCGCGCTCGACAGCAATCGTCGCAACGCTCTCCGGGCTCACCGACACGATGTGTTTGTCCCGCCAATCAGTGATCGATCGGGTCACACCGTCGGCGAGCGCTCCGTGAACCGCGTAGACCGCGTCCTCGCCACTTCGGCGCACGTACACACCTGTGTAGTCGGTCGTGCGCCCGCCGGTCACGAGGCTGAGCACTGTGCGCCCGTGCGCCACGACGCGCAGATCTTGCCCGCTATCCGCACTCACACCGAATCGTCCCTCCGAGGCACGATTCTCGGCGACCTGCTCGCTCCAGCCTGTCGTGTCCGCAAGGCCCCGCAGGAGCGCGGCCACACCGTCACTCGCGGCGGGATAGCCGTTGACCCGCCATTGGGCGCGTGTCGCACGCACCAGCCGCGCAGTGTCGGTCCGCTTGGTCAGGAGGATGGTGTCGACGGTCGCCGTGTCGATCTTGGGAAGCGTGAGCGTTTGCACGGCATCGGAGGGCGCGCGCCGGGCGATCGCCAAGATGCCCCAGAGAACGATCGCCGCTACGAGCGCGGCTGCCATCCGAACGAGTTGACGCGAGCTCATGGCGGCCCCTCAGACGCGCACGGGTTGCGCGCTCGCAGATCGGAACGGCATCCGCGCCGCGCGACGGCGCCGAGCCGAATGCGCTAGGCCCCAGATGGCCACGAGGATCGGAATGAGCACGACGTTCAGATATTTCACGGCCTCGCGCATGCCGGGGCTGCTGAACGCCAGCGCCGGTGGCGTCCGGTCCTTCGAGCGGATGGCAATCAGCGATTCGTCCTGGGCCAGCCAATCGATGGCGTTCAGGATGAAGTCCGAGTTGCCGGGCGAATGTTGTGTGAACTCGTCGGTGGCGAACGGCACGTCACCGACCACGATGACGCGCCCACGCGCGGCGGTATCGCCGGCCACCTTTGCCGCGACCTGCACGGCCATGATGCGGGGAGACAGGTTGGTCTGCGGATAATCGCGGTCCGGCATGATCTGCGTCTCTGCCGTCGATGCTCCCGACCCGCGGCTCGTCACCAGGAGCGGCGTGATCGCCCAGTGCGGCGCCGCCGAGGTGTCGATGCTGCTCGCCCACGCCAGCAGGACACCACTCACATCCTGATTGACGACGGACTTCCCGGTGCTCTGCGCCTGGATGAAATACGGATAGCGCTCGAGCACCTGCACACCGCCGGAGGCACGCACTGGGATGACTTCGTTGGCCATCAGATCGTAGACCATGTCACTTCGGACCGTCACCCCGAACTGCTTGAGTACGGCGTTCCAGCCGACGGGATGCGGACTGGCCATCGGCAACTGCGGCGTGAGGGTCATGCCGTCGGCGAGTACGAGCGCGCTGCCGCCACGATGGAAGAAGGCCTCGAGACTCCGCAACTGGCTCGCCGGTAGTGAATCACTCGACCCGACGACGACGAGCGTCGAGATGTCGGACGGAAGCGGTGTGGAGTCCGTGGGGGGGATGTTGCGCACGTCGTAGTCCTTGGCGATCTGCGTCCGAAGGCCTTGGACACTGCCGCCGCCTTGCGGGCCCATCGCGATCCACCCGATCACCGGTTTCTTCGCAACCGTGAGCGATCGAATCGCGGCAGCGAGTCGGTACTCGAGATCGTCGGTGCGGTTCACGAACGGGATCGTTTCCGATCCGGTGCCATACTGAATGGCAATCCCGAGATAACCCTGCTTGACCTGCAACTCCGACTGTCCGATGACATTGAACTGGACCGGCTCGATCCCGAGCGTTTGGGCCTCGTGTTGTACGGTCTCGTCCTTCGGATTGAGGCGGACAATCCGAATCTTGCCGTGCCCTGCCGACCGGAGATCGCGCAACAGGTCGTCGATCTCACCCTTGAGGAGCGCCGCGCTCGTCGGCAGCTCGTCCGAGGCGAACACCTTGATGGTCACGATGTCATCGAGGTTGCCGACGAGGTGCTTGGTGGCTCCCGACAAGGTGTAGGCATGCCCGGGCGTGAGGTCGAGGCGTCCGCCGATATAGCCGCCCAACAGGTTCACGACGATGAGCGTGGCGACCAGCAGACTCACCCCGATCTTCAGCCGCTGTGCCGCGGCCCCGCCGCGCGCGAGTCGCCGGCCAACCAGGGCGCCGTACGCGAGCGCGAGGAACACGCCCGCCAGCGACAGGAAGTAGATCGCGTCGCGGAGGTCGATTACCCCACGCGCGATGTTCTCGAAGTGCGACAACACGCCCAACCGGGCCGCGATCGCGCCGAGGGCCGGCGGAAGTCCCACCACCAGCGGATCGAGTCCGAGGAAGATGAGGACAAACATCACCGCGACGCCGAGGATGAACGCGGTGATCTGGCTCCGGGCGAGGCTCGATGCCCAGATGCCCACGCCGGACAGGCCGGCCGCGAGCAACGCGGCTCCGACATACTGCGCGAGCACCACACCCCACGAGATGCGGGCGCCCAGTCTGAGGCCGATGGGGACACACAGCGTCGCAGCCAACGCAATCCACAGGAACAGCACCGCCCCGACATACTTGCCGAAGACGAGCTCCCAATCCGTCACCGGTTGGGTGAGCACGACCTCCATGACGCCGCTCCGGGTGTCTTCGGCCAGCGTGCGCATGGTGGCCGCAGGGACGAAGAAGAGGAACAGCCACGGGAGCAGCTCCAGCATGGGCCGCACACTCGCGATGCCCGTGAGATACGCCTGCCGGAAGAACAAAAAGGAGTTCGCAACGATGAAGACGACGAGCAGGACGTATCCGGTAGGGTGATCGAAGAGCGCTTTGAGCTCGCGCTGTGCGATCGCCCACATCCGGTCCACGCTTCCTCGCGCGGCGGCGGCACGTGCCGCGCCCGGTCCAGCGGTCGCTGCGCGCGGCAGCACGGCACTGTGTGTCATGCGGCGCTCGCCTCCGGAGCCGTGGCCGACTCCGCGGCGGCCCCAGTCAGCTCTCGGAAGAGCTCCTCGAGGCTACCGGCCTCCTGGTGCAGCTCGTACAGGGTCCAGCCGCAGCTCTTCGCCAGCGCGAAGACATCGGGTCTAACATCGTGCTCGCTGTCGGCCGTGAGGGTGAGACGCACGCGACCGTCGAGCGCGGCGTGTGACTCGACGCGCCGGACGCCGGCTAGCTCAGCGATCCCCTTCTCGATCCCTGATCCGGCTGCTTCGATACTGATGCGGACCCCGGCACCGGCCCGACTGAGCAGCGCCTCGACGCCGCCATCCGCCACGATCTTGCCCTGATTGATGATGAGCAGTCGGGAGCAGGTGTACTGCACTTCGGGGAGCACGTGCGTCGAGAGGATGACGGTGCGCTCGCGGCCCAGATGACTGATGAGCTGCCTGATCTCGATGCGCTGGTTGGGATCGAGCCCTTCGGTGGGTTCGTCCAGTACCAGCAGATCGGGTCGATGCAGAATCGCCGCGGCCAGCCCGACGCGCTGTCGGAATCCCTTCGACAGCTCGTTGATCGGTCGGTGAAAAACCGCCTCGATCGCCGTCGCAGCCACTGCCTCGTCGACCGCCCGATTGCGCTCGACGCGCGCGAGGTCGCGCAGCCGCCCGATGAAGTCGAGGTATTCGGCGACGAACATCTCGCCGTACAGCGGATTGTTCTCGGGCAGGAATCCGATCCGACGCTTTGCCTCGAGGCCTGCCTCGGCCAGCGGCACGTCGTCCAGTCGAATCTGGCCGCCGTCGGGCTCGAAGTACTGCGTGATCATTCGCATGGTCGTGGACTTCCCGGCCCCATTGGGCCCAAGGAACCCCACGACCTGTCCGCGGTCGATCTTGAACGTCACATCATCGACGGCAAGGATCCCGTCGAACCGTTTACTGACGCGCTCCAGTGATAGCAAAGACATCGGATTGTTGTAATCGGCTGCCCGCGCCCGTCCGCCGCGGCGGAGTCATAGTCCCCGTCGTGCAGCGGCCGACAGTCGGTATGCCGGTGCGCGCATGGGTACGCATGTAATTTCTAAAATGTGGGACCGTGACGTGTCAATGGCTAGGGATTAGTGGTTAGGGATTAGTGGTTGGCGAACAAATGGTTGGCCCGGTAACACCCGCCTGTACTGGCCCCCAGGTTGGTCGTTAGCCACGAGTCCCTAACCACTTATCCCCAGCAGTCCGCATCTGGCCGCAGGCACAGCCCGGGACTAGATTGGACCCACCATCACCTGCGAGTGCTCCGATGGATACACGATCACGCTGGGCAGGGTTCCTGGTCCTTACGGCGGCGGTCGCGTGGACGTCGCCCGTGCGGGCGCAGGCCCCAGCTGACACGACCAGCCCTGCGGTCGGCGCTGAAGCGCCCGACTTCAGTCTGCCAGGTGCGACCCGATTCGGTTTGCTCAAGAACCCGGTCCGCCTGAGCGACTACCGAGGCCAGACCGTCGTCGTGGCCTTCTTCTTCAAGGCGCGGACGAAGGGCTGAACGATCCAAATGGAGGCGTACCGTGATCAGTACGCCAAGCTGTTCCACAACGGCCGCAAGGTCACCGTCATTGGGATCAGCGCCGATCCAGACACGACGCTCGCCCACTGGGCGGGAGAGGCGGACTTCCCGATCCTCTTTGCCAGCGACAGTGGAAGCGTAGTTGGCAAGCAATTCGGCGCGTACGATGCCGCAAACAATGTGGACAATCGCACGCTGTTCGTCATCGGCCCCGATGGGCGGATTAGCTACATCGCCAAGCCATTCAAGGTGCTGGCCCCCGCCTCGTACACAGACCTTGCGTCCGCGATCAACAAGGTGACGCCCGCCTCGTAGCGCCGCTACAGCACCTTGCGGATCGCTGCGTCGAGGTCTTGCGTGCCGCCAACCCCGGTGTAGACGACTCGCCCCGTTCGATCGATCACGACAACATACGACGTCGCCGGGGCGTCGTATGCGCTGGCGGCGTTCCCGCCGGCGTCGTAGACAACGGTTCCGGGCAGTGGATGGGCCGCCGCATGCTTCTGGACTCGTTCGAATGACTCGTTGATCGCGACGGCAACGGTGACGAACCGGACCTGGGTGCCGTACTTCTTGGCGGCGGCCGCCATGGCCGGCTCCAACTCCTTGCAGTTGGGACACCAGGTCGCCCAAAACTCCAGCAGCGCTGGCCCTCGCCCGGACACCTGGGATAGGGGGACGGATTTGCCCTGTAGCGACTGCACGACAGGCGACGGGGCGGTCGCGCCGATCGCAATGCCTCCATCTTGCGCCATAACGGGGCCCGCCAGGATCAAGCTGGCCAGTACCCCAATCCCAAGCATAGGCGCCCTTCGATGGGCGGCAATCGACATGGCACGTACCCCTAGATGAGCTGTTGTCCGGTCAGGACAAGGTAGTACTCGGCGGCGCCGAGCATCACCAACGCGAACCCGCGCTTGACCCAGATCATCCACGAACCTGCTCGCGGGAGCCGGGCCAGCAGACCCGTAGACATACCCGCCACCACCAAGAAAGTGCACATGCCGAGCGAGAAGACGAAGAGATAGACGAAGCCGAGGAGCCCGCTCCGAGTCGTGCCAACCCACGTGAGAACGGCAGCCATCACCGGGGCCGAGCACGGGGCCGCTACCAAGCCCGAGGCTGCACCCATGACCAACGCCCCAGCAAGGTCGCCTCCCCGACCCGCGCGAGCTGCGCGTCCGAGAATCGCGGTCGGCACGCGGATTGGAATCACATCCAGCATCGCCAAGGCGAAGAGGACAAGCAGGTTGGCCATGGCAAAATAGGCCCACGCGTTCGAGCTCACGGACCCGAACAGCGTCCCGGTCAGGCCGGCGACGACCCCAAGCGCAGCATATACAAGTGCGAGGCCGCACGCGTAGCTCAGGCTGAGCGCAAGCGGCCGCAGACGTGCCCCCGGTGCTCCGCGCCCCACGGTCTCCCCGCCAACAACGGCGGCGGTGATCGGGATCATCGGGTAGATGCACGGCGTGAGACTGGTCAACACACCTGTAACGAACAGGAGCGGGATGGCGGTCCAGGGGCTGGCCGAGAGGCGAGCGATGATCTGAGCGTGGTCCATGACGTGTCCGAAGTAGTGGCGACGCCCACGTCGCCCGCAGCAGTCCGATCCGGCAACGTGATGCTACCGGTCGACACGTGAAGTATCGCCGGGAGCGGTCGAAGGGGAAGTCATCCTAACCCAGAGTAGCTCCTAGCCACCTCGTCCCTACTGGATCAACGCGACGCCATTGCCAGGGGTGGGGAAGCGCTCGAAGATCGTCGGATCGTGGCCTGGCAGGATGAACCGTGGGTCGGAAGCCAGGCGCCGCATGCGGTCCTGCGCCTCGAGGTTCGAGCTACTGTCGGCCCGGGCGTACGTCGCGGCGATCGGCCGGTGCTTCAGCAGATTCTCATACATGTACACGTTGTCCGAGGCCAGCACGACGGTGCCGTGCGGCGTGTTCACGGCGATGAACTGCGAGGCATATGTATGACGGCCCCCGGTATACGCCGTGATACCAGGGACCACCGTCTGCGCGTCGCCATCGATCAGCCGGATCCGCCCGGCGCGTCGCAGTGCATCGAGCATCGCCGCATCGGCCGTATCGATCGTACGGGAGAGCGGCTTCCCATCGGGACCGACATAATGCTCGTACTCCGCGCGCTGCAACCAGACGCGTGCGCGCGGAAATAGGTCGGCACCGTCGACATGGTCCCAATGAATGTGGGAGACGATGATGTCGGTCACATCCTCGGGCCGGACCCCGACGTTGCCAATGGCAGCCGATGGCCGGACGAAGTCGAAGGGCTTCCACGAATCAACGAATTTCTGCCGGTAGAAGCCCGCGTCGAACAGAACCAGCGGCGGCTTGCCGGTCGAGGGATCGATGGTGCCCGCGGTGGGTCTGAGGACCCAGACGATGAACGCGAGATCCGCGCGCCGAGTGGTGTCGGCGCCCAGGACGAGGTCTGAGACTGGATAGCGGTGATAGCCAGCGAATCGCACTCCATAGACATCATAGGTCGGTGCGACGAGCGCGCCTGCCTCCGGTCGGCGCCGCGCCAATGGATGGGGGTGAGCCAATGGCGCTCGACTCCCTCCAAACGACACGACCGCACAGGCGAGAGTCCCGAGTGACGTGAGCCGTTTGACTCGGTTCCGATGAACGACCTGCATACATCCTCCCCTCGACGCGCGTCGACGATGTCGGTGTACGGTCTGGTTAGATCTGGGCGAGAGATTCTATCGCCGCGTGGCTGCCGAATCCAATGCTCGGGGATGCCCCCGCGGGACGGAACCCCCGCGCCTCGTCAGTCGTCTTTCACGAGCGGCACATACCGAGACTGCTAGATTCTGGCGCGACAGCGTGACCCGAAGCGGCGCGACCGGCTCCTGCTCTGCGTGGTGTCTTTGCTGACCTCCAGCCAACGGCGACTCCGATTCTCATGACGAGCTTCGATCCGATCGTCGCACTGAGCCTGTCGATGGCGGCCCTGATCTGTCTCTTGGGGCCACTCGCGCTCGCGTACTGGTGGCACGACCGAACGGGTATGTCCTTCAAGGTGTTCGGTTGGGGGGCAGTGGTCTTCTTTGTATCGCAGATCGTGCTTCGCCTGCCTTGGCAGGTCCCATTGAGTCGATGGGTCATGGCGAACCACCGCGCTTGGACGATTGTGTTCCTCGTCTTCTCCGGACTCACGGCGGGCCTGTTCGAGGAGGTCGGCCGGTGGGTCGGCTATCGGACGGTACTCAAGACCGAGCGGTCGCGTAACGCGGGCGTCATGTACGGACTGGGACATGGGGGCTGTGAGTCCATCCTGCTCGTGGGCCTCCCCATCCTGGCCCTTCTCATCGCGTCGGTGCTGGCCGCCACCGGGGCGATCTCGCGGCCGCCGGTCCTGGAAGCAATCCGCGAGCAGGCGGCGGCTCTCACAGGCTGGGGCGCCCAACTCGCGGTCATCGAGCGTGCCAGCACCATCGCGTCGCATGTCGGGCTGTCCCTCATCGTCCTGCAGGCGTTCACGCGAGGAAGTAACCGGTGGCTCGTTCTAGCGATTCTCTTGCACGCGGCGATCGATGCGATCGCGGCGCTCGCGGTGCAATCGCTCCACATCCCGACTCTGTACGTCGAGGTCGTGCTCAGCGTCGTCGCGCTCGGGATCCTCTGGACCGGCCTGCGCCTGGCTTCGCCCGCGACCATCGCGCCCGGCCTCGCAGTAGCTAGGAGCTAGGGGTTAGAGCCAACCTCAGGGCCGGTGACACGTCGCCGTCACTGGCCCTGAGGTTCGTTCACCAGCCCCTAGGCACAGTCCCCTAGTCACTAATGCCATTGCCGCGATCGAGCTGCTCCAGGTTCGGCAACCCGCCCGCCAATAACCCAATCGCGGGAAGGAACGAGCAGACGCTGTAGACAAAGCGGATGCTCGTGTGGTCGGCCAGTATGCCCAACAGCGCCGCGCCGACACCGGCGATGCCGAACGCGAGGCCGAAGAACAGTCCGGAGATCATGCCGATGCGCCCGGGTACGAGCTCCTGCGCGTAGACCAGGATCGCCGAAAAGGCGGACGCGAGTACCAGGCCGATCACCACACTCAGGACGCCCGTCCAGAGGAGATTGGCGTACGGCAAGGCGAGCGTGAAGGGGAGCACGCCGAGGATGGAGGCCCAGATCACGTACTTGCGCCCCACGCGGTCACCGATCGGGCCGCCGAGAATGGTGCCAACCGCTACCGCGCCCAGAAAGGCAAAGAGGTGAAGCTGTGCACTCCTGACCGAGACGTGAAACTTGCTGATCAGGAAGAACATGTAGTAGCTCGTGAGGCTCGCCAGATAGATGTACTTCGAGAACACCAGGGCGATCAGGACGGCAATCGCCGTCGCCACTCGGCGCCGCGAGAGCAGCGGGCGCAGCGCGGCGCCGTGGGCCCGCGACGTCGACCGCGGCAGGTGGTGCGACTTATACCAGCGACTGACATACAACAGCACGGCGATCGCCAGGAGAACCGCGAGCAGGAACCACGCAACGCTGCGCTGCCCGCGAGGCAGCACGATGAATGCAGCCAACAGCGGTCCGAGCGACGCGCCGGCGTTTCCGCCCACCTGAAAGAGTGATTGAGCGAGTCCATGCTGGCCGCCGGACGCGAGCCGGGCGACTCGAGACGATTCCGGATGGAACACCGCCGACCCGATGCCTACGAACGCGACGGCGACGAGCAGTACCTCGAAGCGCGGCGCAAGCGCGAGCAGGCCGAGACCCACGAGCGTGAAGCACATGCCCACGGGCAAGGAATACGGCATCGGTCGACGGTCGGTGTAATGGCCCACAACCGGCTGCAGCAGGGATGCCGTCACCTGATTGGCCATCGTGATGAACCCGATCTCTCGAAAATCGAGGTGATAGACACCTTTGAGAATCGGGTAAATCGCGGGGATCAACGACTGCACCATGTCGTTGAGCAAATGACTCACGCTGATCGCCGTGAGCACGGGGTAGAGCGTGCGCGAGCCCGCGCCCGCCCCCCCGGGGCCGGGGGGCGTGACGGGGGCATCTTCCGGGGGTCGGACGATAGCGTCGGACGCGGGTCCGTGTACGGGACTCACGGCCGCGTTGAACGCGCCGCCTTCATACTCCTGAGGTCTGGCTCCGAGATCTGAAGGAAGGAGGTCGGGGCCGGCAGAGCTCGGGACATGACCCAATCGTAAGGGCGGCCGTGGGCGGGGACCAGCCTGGTGGTTGGCGGTTGGAAAAAACCTCAGGGCCAGCGACGGCGACGTGTCACTGACCCTGAGATTTTTTTGTCACCAGCCACCAGTCACCAGCCACTAGCCCTTTGCCCGCCCCGGGAACTGCTTCATGATCGCGTTCACACCGTCGGCGATCACCTTCGGGTAGTCTTGCTCATCTCCGGGCACCGGGACGTGCGCCATCCCGCGCCAGAGCAAGCGCCGCCCACTCGCATCCAGCACGTCGACGATGATGGTCCCTTGTTCGTATTGTGTGACCTGCTGCGCTGGCCAGCCGCCCCATCCCGGTCCCCAGCGCCAACCCCATCCCCAAAATGGATAACCGTATCCGTAGTTGGTGACCTCGAGCCGGTTGTGGACTCCCATGTAATACGCCACGCTGAGATCCGCTCGACCATCGTCGCGGTGATATCCGCGCGCGTTGAGGTCGCGCTGGATGTCATCCCGCAGGTCTTGCAAGCTGATCGGGCTCTCGAGAATCGGATTCGCCGATCGGGTGGGATTATTGCTCGACGAGACCTCGCCGCCGGCCGTCTCGTTCGTCGTGCCGTTCGGGCTGGCGGTCGAGTGGGTTGAGGCGGTCGGGCGGCCGTTCTCGCCTGCCGTCAACAGCCGGTAGGTGGCCGCGCTCGAGAAGTTGGCCTGCGGAGCCTCCGCCGTTCGGACATGAATCCCTTCAGCACATCCCAACGCGAATAGCGCCGAGGCCGCTGCTACGCACCGGATGCCGCACGCGCACTGGCGGTCCACTTGGGAACGCACGAGCCACTCTCCTAGCGCAGGATGCGTTCGAAACGGTGGAATTTCCGTGCCCGCCGCGGCGAGACGCCTGCTGAGTCGGTCCTCCCAATCCTGACGCGCTCAACGACTCATGGCAGACGCCAGATATCGATCACGCCATGGGTATCGTGGCGATTCGCATTGCCCTCCGGGAGTACAATCTTCCCGTCCGCGACGATCGGGCTGTTCCAGTGCCCACTGCCGCACTGGAGATCCGCGACCTGGTGTCCGCTCTCCGGATCATAGACACGAAGCGCGCCCAACGGGTCGTACACGTAGAGCAGCCCGCCCGCAACGACCGGGCTCGTGCCAGCGTAGCGATTCGTCCACATCGACTGCAGGTGCCCGTGGCTCATCGTGAACGCCGCCGTGCCATCCTTGTCAGCAACGAACATCCACGTCGTCGATCCTGAGTGCCATACGGCCGGCGCGGTGAAGAGACGGTCACCCGATGGCGTTGGCACCGCCTGGACCTCCACGCCGCGGTGTGGCGCGGCTCCCGAGATCTGGGACAGCTCGAGGATCCTGATTCTGCCGTCTTTGCCCCCTTGTGCAATGTACCCGTCGCCGAGCAGCGCCGGCGAGGTCGATCCAACGTCGGCATCCGTTTCATCGAGCTCGTCGGTGTTCGTCGGTGTCTCGTTCGCAACCAGGTGCGTTGCATCCGAGTCCAGCACGAGAGTCGCATCGCCCCAGTTGGTGCGGCCATCCCACCGTCCATTTCCGGTGGCGACGTAGATGTCCCCCGTCGCCGTATCGATCACCGCACCCGCGCGGCCCCAGATGGCGGACCCGCTCTGATCACACGAGGTCGGCTGGATGAGGCCCGCACGGTCACTGCAGAGGGAATTCCATACGTGCAGCAAATGGCCAGTGCCTGCATCGAGTATGGCGACGTGCCCTTGGTACGTTGGGGCGTCGCCGATGTAGCCCCCCGTCATCGCGATGACATGCCCGTGAAAAACACTGAGCGGGGACGCGATCTTCTCTCGTTCGGGCAACAGCGTGATCGGTGTGCTCCAGACCTGGCGCCCATTCGCCAACGTCAGCTTCTCGACGCGCCCGTCCGGCGAAGCCGCATACACGTGCTCACGGTCCGGGTCCGCGACCGGTGTTGCGTTGGTGATGCGTGCGGAGCCCGCCCAGCCATCGAAGCCCGGCGGCGTGTATTCCCAGAGGACGCCGCCGCCGTCGGCATCCAGCGCGATCGTTTTGCCATAGGTTGTCGTGACGACGAGGACGTCGCGCGTGGCATCGTTGACGCGGACGCCGGATAAGTAGATAGCCGTCGCGTCGACGGTACCGTCAATCGACACCTGCTGGCGACGCATGGACGCCACGTTGGCAGCTGTGATGCCCGTGGGGGTTGGCGCGGCGCTGGACCGGGCCAAGTCGAAACCGAACTGGGTCCAATCGTGACCGGCAGCTGCATCGCGCGACGCACGCACGATGCGCGAAGTGCGAGCTCGCGGCTTGGCCGGACGGCGCGACACCTGCATCGAACCGCTGAGCACCGCCACGCTCAACACGGAAACTGCGGGTATGAGCCTCATGGTAGGACGGGAGCGTTCCGATAGGGAGGAAGTCGCACGATTCACCATTGACTGCTGTGTGTGTCCCACGCAAGCGCGGGGGGCGACCGCTGTGGTGAGGCGGCATTTCGTATGCCGCTCAGGTCTCGGTCGGTGCCACATCGGACAAGCTGCATCATCCGTCACTCACCCGCCACTCTCGGCGTTGGGGTCGCACGCGGCTGGTGCACGCCTTGCTTGGGGAATTGTGCCCCGGACCGAGTAGCTCCCTCGTGAGTGGCCGCAGTTCCCTCCGCGCACTGATCCGCCAGACCGCGCATGACCTCTGGGTGAACGATGTGCTCGGGCTCGCTGCGCAAAGCGCCTACTACTGCTTCTACTCGCTCTTCCCCATTCTGCTGGTGTGTGCGCCGCTCCTCAGCCTGGTCGGGGATCGCCAACGTACGTTTGCGGTCCTCATGGACAAGGTGGCACGAGCAGCGCCGCCCGACGCGTTCGCTCTCATCCAGAGCGTTGTCCGCAGCGTCGTGTTCGGCAAAGGGGCGCCCGGGATCATCTCACTCGGCGCGCTCCTCACGATCTGGATGGGATCGAACGTCTTTTCGTCGCTGGCAGATGCACTCAACCGCGTAACGGCCACGCGTGAGACGCGGCCGTACTGGAAGACGGTCCTGCTTTCTCTCGGATTCGTGTTCGTCGCCGGGATCACGGCATTCCTGGGCACCGCGGTGCTGCTCTTCGGTCAATCCATCGTTGACGCAGTCGGAAGCACGCTGGACCTCCCGCGGACCGCGCGGCTCGCGTGGGCGATCGGGCAGGACGTTGTCGTCATTGCATTGCTCATAGCGCTCGGAGCGGCGGTCTTTCGCTTTCTGCCGAATGAGTCGCCGCGGTGGAACGAGGCCATCGTCGGGTCGGTGTTTGCGACGGTGTTGTGGCTCATCGCGACGTTTGGATTCCGGCTGTACGTAGAGCACTTTCCGAACTACAACCGCGCCTATGGCGCCATCGGCGCCGTCATCGTCTTGCTGACGTGGCTGTATCTCTCGATGCTAGCAGTACTCATCGGAGGGGAGCTGGCGGCAGAGCTGCACCGGGTGCACGCGCGCCGCGCCACCAGTGTCCCGAGCGGGCCGACCGCCGCGGCGCTGCATCGCTGAACGATCGCGTCGCTGGCACGAGGTTCGCTCTGTGCAGCAGCCTGCTTCAGTCCGCGGACCTCGGTGCCGCGAGGCTGGAGTGGACGTCCCGGTACACGCGCTGAGGGATGGTGCGCGCGACGCGGGCCGCACGACGCCTCGTCGAGGTGCACCGTCCAGATAGCACCAACTCGATCGTCGGTCCGTCGGCCCGTGTCGCCATTTTGGGGATTAGGCGTTAGTGGTTAGAACAAACCGTAAGGCCAGAGACAGCGCCTTCACTGGCCCTACGGTTTGTTCTAACCACTAGTACCTCACCACTAGTCCACAGTCAGTGCGTCCCTCGATATCCCGGCCCTCGAAGGGCCTGCCCCGGGCGCTCGTCCGTGATCTTGCCATCCAGAACGACCACGCGGCCGTTGACCAAGACATCCTTCACGCCGGCCGAATACTGCAATGGGTCCGTGTAGGTCGCGACGTCCTGAACGGTCGCGGGATCGAATACCGCGATATCGGCCATCATACCCGGTCGCAAAATCCCGCGATCCATGATGCCCACACGGCTCGCGGCCAGTGACGTCATCTTGCGGACCGCCTCTTCGAGGCCCATGTCGTGCTCGTCGCGCACGTACTTGGCCAGGATCCGAGGGAAGGTCCCGAATGCGCGTGGGTGTGCCTTGGTCTTACTGAGCGGCCCGTCTTCCGCCTGTGCCGGAGAATCGGATCCGTAACTGATGAGGGGATCCGACACCGCCGCCCGCACGTCGGCTTCGGACATGATTGCTATGACGACCTGGCTCTCGCCGTGATCGGCCACGGCCAGATCCATTGCGGCGTCTCTCGGATCCTTCCCCATCGCCTTGCCGATCTCCGCAAATGTCATCCCTTCGTACTTGGACAGAGCCGGATTGATGACTTCGACCAGCTCCACCCCTGCCCCGCCACCCGAGCCCCGCCATTCGTTCTCCCAGGTCGTCCCAACGGAATCCATCTCCCGCTTGATACGTACGCGCTGCGCCGGATCCTGGAGGCGGGCCAACAGCTTGTCCGTGCCTCCCTCCGACACCCACGGCGGGAAGCACGAGGTGAGTCCGTTCGAGCCGCGGGTGTATGGATAGACGGTCGCAGCGACATCGAGGCCGCGTTGCCGTGCGCCGCGGATCCGGCGGAGCACTTCAGGCATCTTCCCCCAGTTTTCGCTGTAGGCCGTCTTCAGATGCCAGACGGTAGCCGAGATGTCGGCCCGCTGCGCGATGGCAAACACTTCATCGAGCGACGAGAAGATGCGATCTCCCTCGGATCGCTGGTGCGTGAAGTACACCCCGCCGTACCGGTGCGCGACTTTGGCCAGCTCGACGATTTCATCGGTCGAGGCATACTGGTCCGGTACATACTGCAACGCCGTGCTCAACCCGAATGCACCGTCTTGCATCGCTTGCGCGACTAACTGCCGCATCTGATCGAGCTCGGCGGAGGTCGCAGGCCGATTGTCTTCCCCGATCACGTAGTTCCGGATGCTCCCCTCTCCGACAAACGTGCCGAGGTTGATCGCGGGTTTGATCCGCTGCAGGTGCTGGAAGTACTCGGCCAGCGTGTGCCAGTCCAAGGTCACGCCGTACTTTTTTGCTTGGTCCTGCTGGTCCCTCTGCATGCGGTCGTTGACAGGCGCGATCGAAGTACCTTCGCCGGTAATCTCCGTCGTCACCCCTTGGGTGATCTTGCTCGCCGCTCGGTTGTCGACCAACAGGTTGAACTCAGACTGCCCCTGGAGGTCGATAAAGCCGGGCGATGCCACCAGACCGGCCGCGTCGATGCGTTTGTCCGCGGCGGCGTCGTGGAGATCGCCAACAGCCATGATACGATCACCGGTGATGCCAATGTCGCCGTGAAACCACGGCGCGCCGGTCCCATCGACAATCCGGGCATTCGTGATGAGGACGTCATAATGCGACGGCTGGGCGCGGAGGCGCGGCACGAGAGCTGTCAGCCCGAGCAGACACGCCGCTGCGAGATGGAGAGGGTGTGGTCGAGGCATTGGCTAATACAATAGCTCATAGTTCAGGCGCACGCCGCGGCCCGGCTGCGGCACGAAGTCTTTGATCACCGACAGGTTGTCGCGATAGACGCGATTGAACGCGTTGTCGAGATGGAGGCTGATGTTGTGGACGACACCTTTTTGCGTGATACGGATCCCGGCGCCGAGGTTGAGGATCGCCCAGCCGGCCGTCGGCGTATCGCCCGTGCCGAGCCGGTTTTGCGCGGCGGCAGCGCGCCACTGAATCATCCCCATGTACTTGTCGTCCTGGAATAGCGCTTCCAGCAGCCCACGGAGAGGCGGGATCATGGGCAGCGGCACGTCGAGCTGCGTGTCCTCGGCGTTGACATAGTCCGAGCTGGCCCGGAAGGCCAGGTACGGTAACGGTGCAACGGCGGCCGTTGCTTCGAAGCCGTAAAGTCGTGCTTGGCTCGCCGTGAACTGCCGCACCGGGAACCCCTGAACCGTGTCACCGGTGAGGAAGCCATAGATGTAGTTACTGATGTAGTTGAGGTAGGGCGAGACCCCGAAGGTCGCGTACCCGAAGTTGCCTTTGAGCGACGCGTCGACGCCGTACCCACTCTCCGGTCCGAGCGTGGCGTCACCAAGGGAATACGTGCCGCTCGACGCATCCAGCCCATGGGCGAACAGCTCCTGGACCGTTGGCGCACGGAAGGAGCGCGCGAGGCTCAGCGACGCCGTCAGACGGGATCCGATTTCCTGCACGGCGCCAATCGAGCCTGTGACCGCGTTGTTGGTACGCGAAACATTGAGCGTCTCGAACGTCGTGTCCTGGGAATCCAGATAGGGATGCGTCTGGATCTGGTTGTAGTCGAAGCGGGCGGCGGCCTCGAAGCGGGTGCGCGGCGTCGCCTGGTACTCCTCGTAAGCGTATCCGGCCACGCCACTCGTGAGGGAATTTGGTCCCAGCGGCTGCTGTCCCTCGATCGTCAGGTTCTGCAGATCCGTCCAGAGTCCGATCGTGCCATCAAACTTGCCCATCGGCGTTTGCTCGAACTGCACGATCGCGTTGAACTCCTCCATGTGGAAATGATTGGCCTGAGGGTCCGATACACCGCTCGAGTCCTCCAATGTGGGAAACTCCGAATGCGTGTAGCTGTTGTACGAGGCGCTGACCTTGATGCGGTCGAACACCGGACTGCCGACGTTCAGGAGACTGCGCAGCTCGAGCGTGTTACGCTGCTGGGAGATGCGTGACGTCGTCGGCGGCACCGTCTCCCAATCGGGGTTGGGTGGAAGGCCGGCAATGCCGTAGTTTGTCTCGAAATGGTTGGCGCCCAAGCCGACCATACCGAACGCCCCCTGGTACGAATAGCCCAGCCCACCCTCGCCGGTGCGGTCGTCCGTCTGCGGGATCGCATCGAGGTGAAAGGGCAAGCCGGAGACTGGGTCGCGATAGATCCCCGTGGGGATGCCGATGTTCCCTGAGTGGAGACCGCCACCGGACACGCGGAAGGCCGAGTTGCCCGCGGTGTACACGTCGTTGATATAGCCCGAGTACTCGTCGCTCACGGAATTCCCTTCGATGGCCGCGGTGCCCGACATTGCGTGGTCCGACGCGACCGGCACCAGGTTCGTGATGACATTGACTAGGCCCCCGATCGTGTTCGGGCCGTAGAGCACTGCCGCCGGGCCCCGCACGACTTCGATCTGCGCAATGCTCAGGGCGTCGATCGGCGTCGCGTGTGCCGGGTCATAGGTGGAGATATCGCCCATGCGCAGCCCGTCCTCGAGCACGAGGACCTCGTTGTCTCCGAGACCCCGAAGGATCGGGCGCGCAGGTGCGGATCCGTTCCACCGTGTGGCCACGCCCGGGAGGTCGTCGATCTTTTCGGCGTAGGTCATCCCGGAGCTGTTGTCGAGCTCTACTTCCGATTTGGACTCGACAGACTGGTACTGCTCATCTGCCGGTCGCGCGGTGGGCGATCCGGACACGACGATTTCGTGAAGTGGCACCGCCGACGCGGTCAGGGAGAGCGTCACCGATACCGGGCCGCCCGATACCTGCACGGTATCCGTCGCCGCCCCATATCCGACCATCCCTCCGGCATACACGCGGTAGGTGCCGTTGGGCACATCCGAGAATGTGAATTGCCCGTGCGCATCGGTTCGTTCCTCACGATCGAGCTCGAGGAGTTGAACGGTCGCGCCGACGATGGGCTCGGACCCGCTCTGCACCGTCCCGTGAATCGTCTGGGCCGACACTGTGGCGGTGCCCACAGTGAGGCTCGCCACCACCACGAGCGGGGGAATGATGCCGCGCCGCGTCGCCGCGAGGCGATCCGCCCGGATCCGTAGGTGGCGTCGCAGACGGCTCGCGCAACGGATGACACTCGGCAGTCGAGGCATGTCGGTGTGAGTGTGGAAGAGAACGGATTTTCGATCCGATGAGATTACTCGCCCATGGCCTTCAGCAACACCCGTTTCGGCCGTCCGCCATCCCACTCGCCGTAGAAGATCCGCTGCCAGGAACCGAGATCGAGGCGTGTTGAACGTCAGGTATGTGGTATGAAACCTCATATTAATTCCCGGTGAATGGCTCGAGCGGGCTCGCGACGCCAGCCGTCGGGTCCGTTAACAATGGCCGATCCCTTCCGTCATCCTGCAGAGGAGAGTGTGCAGGCTACAAGATGATACGACATGCCCTATGCAGATGAGGCGATCGATGACTACGACCTATATGAGGACCTTCCGCCGTGTGGCGTTGGCGCTCGCTGTCGCTGGCGGCGTGGCGTGCTACCCGGTCGGATACTACGCCTACGCGCCGCCACCAGCGCCGGTGGCCGAAGCCGCCGTGGCTGCACCAGGACCAGGATATGTATGGATGGGCGGCTATTACAGCTGGGGCGCCGCCGGGTACGTCTGGATGCCTGGTCGTTGGGCCCTGCCACCACACGGGTACCACGTCTGGGTTGCCGGTGGGTGGTACGCGCACGGCCGGCGATGGGCGTGGCATCCGGGCCGTTGGCGTTAGGCGAGGACCGGGTGGCGCGCGGCGGCGCCCGGTCGCGTCGGCCCACGCCTTCGACGCGGGCGGGTGGCGATGCGCAGGCCGTGGTCCTGATCTTGCCCTGACACGCGATCACGGTATTGGCATCGGTCGATCCGAAGCCAGCAAGCCGCAGTTGACTTGCTCGCCGCACAGCCCTCGATCCCTCGTGATCGGGGCTGTCGCGTTTCTCACCCGCTGGAGGAGAAGCTCATGCTGCTGATCATTTTGGTGATTCTTCTGCTATTGGTTGGCGGCGGCGGCTACTACATGGGTCCCGGCGTCGGATACTACGGCGGCGGCGGGCTTAGTCTCATTCTCCTGATCGTGATTCTGTACCTGCTGTTCGGCAGGGGTCGGAATCGCCTTTAGACCAGCGTCCCGACCAGCCAGCAATCACCGACCCGGGCGCAACTCGTAGGTGGGATGATTGAGGCCCGTGGGGGCATACGGCTCATCGCCCGCATAGCGAAAACCCAGAGCTCCTAGTATCGCGCGAGACGGTGCGTTCAACGGGTGGTGCCCCGCGACGAGCACCGGCAGATGCATTGTATCGAACGCGTGCCGCACGACAGTTGCTGCCGCCTCGGATGCATAGCCACGGCGCCAGTGCGACCTCATGATGTGGAATCCGAGCTCGTAGATGCCGTCCGCTGCGTCCCGAGCGCGGAGCCCACAGCAGCCAATCGGCTCCCCCGTCGCCTTGAGCACGAGCTTCCAATACTGGACGCCCTCCCGGCGCAGTCGCTCGATCTCTTCGCACAGTTTATCCGCGACCTGCTCATCGCCGAGGCCCCCACGGGCGTCGATGTATCGCATGACCTGCGGATCCCCCCACAGCTCCCGAGCGGCTGGGAAGTCGTCGGAACCCCAGGGCGTGATCAGCAAGCGGGCGCTTTCGAGATGCCACCCGTCGTCGGATTCCTGTCCATTTCCAGCTTGCAAGCTTGCGCGCATGTGCGAACGGATGGCGGTGTGTGCGTTGCGGTCAAGGGCGACGCGTCGCCAGCTTACAGCGACGTGTGTCCCCGTCACGGGCGACGCATGCGTCGCCCCCCTACCGGGGCCCTGCTTCTTCCTCCGCTCGGATCCAAAGTATGCGCCGCATCCCACTCTCCTTACTCCTGTGCGCACTTCTCGTCCCGTACGGCGCGCGTGCACAGAAGGCCTATGACGTCGGACGCATTCGCACCAACATGGGCGAGATCCTCTTCGTCCTCTACGATGAGACGCCGCATCACAAGGCGAGCTTCATCAAGCTCGCGGGGTCGCATTACTGGGATTCGCTCACCTTCAATCGCGTCATCAAGAACTTCGTTGCCCAGGGGGGATGCCCGGACACCCCGCAGGGCTTCGGCGGCTCCCCGTATCTGCTCGCACCGGAGTTCAGGGACAACTTGAAGCACGTGTACGGCACGGTCGCCGCAGGACGTGACGACAACCCGGGACAGCTCTCGGCTGGATGCCAGTTCTACATTGTCGTGAACAAGCAGGGGCTGCCGCGTCTCGACCAGCACTACACGGTCTACGGTCAGGTTTTCAAGGGGATGGATGTGGTCGAGCGAATCGTCGCGGTGCCCACGGACTCGACGAACAAGCCGTTCACGCCAATCCCACTGCACATCGACGTGATCACCATGTCGGCTGACCAGCTGAGGGCCGACGGGTTCGTGGCGCCGAGGCCGCCGAGTTAGGGAGTGGTGGTTGGGGACTAGGGACTGGTGAACAAACCGTGGGGGCCGGTGACTGCGACGTGTCACTGGCCCCCAGATTTGTTCCTTAGTCCCTGGTCCCTAGTCCCTAGCCACTAGCCCGTCAGGTCTTCGTCTCTTCCAACCCTCGGACGACGCTCGCCAACGCGTGCACGCGCCTGACGTCACTGGCGTTGCTGGCATCGCGGGAGAGCTCGGCTCCAAGTTTCCGGAGGTCGCTCACACGGTGGGCGCCTGTCGCCTGCTCGGCCTGGTCCAGCGCACTCTTGATGGCTGCGGTCTCCGTCGTCGACAGGCCGTTGTCACGCACCAGCTGATCGAGATAGGCGCGCGCGACCGGGAAGGCCGCTGGCCAGACCAGCTTCGGCTGGCTCTGCACGTTGAGCTGCTGGAATCGGACGAGGTTCGCCGCGTCGATCTCGTTCTGCGTGAGATCGGCCGTCGGCGTCAGCTTGAGGACGTCGAGTCCACGCGCGATCTCCGAGCCGTAGATGTAGCCGTTGTAGTAGTACGCCGACCAGAAGCCGCCGATCACGAGCTTGGTCGAATCGATCGGGCCGCGATCGAAGTAGGCGATCTCCTTGGGATGGGCGGGATCGGTGAAGTCGAACGACGGAGACGCCGCCCTGATACCACGCCTGGGCCATGATGTCGCGACCCGGCACCGGGATCAAGCGAGCCGTTGTGCGCGACGCAGTTCTCTTGCTCGGTCTGCGCCGCCGGCATCTTGTAGTAGCCGGCATGCGTCAGGGTGTCGTGGTGGATCGAGAAGAGCGCGTCGGCGCCCCAGTCCTTCGGGTCGGTGGCTCGGCACTTGGGCTGCGTGCCGCCGCCCCACTCGTCGGTGAAGATCAGCTTCGAGGCGTCGTTGCTGAAAGTCGCCGAGTGCCAGAACGAGAAGTTCGAGTCGGACACGGCTTGCAGGCGGACGGGGTGCACCGGGTCCTTGATGTTCAGCAACAGGCCGTAGCCCGAGCACGCACCGCCGCGAAGTCCCATGGCCGGGTAGGCGGTGATGTCGTGGCACTGCGACGGCCCGTCCGGGTGGCAGCATCTCGGTGCGGAAGCTGGCAGGGATCGTCAGCTCGCCGCCCAATTGATGGATCGAGTCCGGAAAGGATGCGCACCTCATGCTGTCGCCGCGGTTCAGGAACATGAGTGACACCAGGTGGACGATGCGCGCGGAGTCGGCTGCCGCGCCGTTGGGCCGGCATCTTCGGCAGGAAGCGCGCCGGGAGGTGAAGCGCCGCCCCGTGGGCCGTGTCGGCGTACGCTATGCCGTGCGTCGGTGGGGCCGCGAGGTCGTTGAAGATGCGAGGGGAACTCACGATCTTCGCCTGTTCCGGATGCGCGAGCGGCACGCGAATCGCCTCGATCCGGAACAGCACGCTGTTCGGATCGGTGACACCGGTCCCGACGCAGCCCGGCCATCTCGGTGCTCGAGCGCACGCGGCGCCAGGCCCGACACGTAGATGTAGACGACGCCTTTGTCGTTGGGTCCGGCACCAGGGTATGCGTGTGCGATCCGCGGCAGGTCTGCACATCGCGCGACCTGCTTTGGGTGCTTGGGATCGGATACGTCGAAGATCCGAATGCCGACGCATCCGCTCCGTGCTCACGCTGTCCTTCACGCCTTGCATCCCGCAGTCCAGCCGGCTCCGCGCGATTCTCGGCACACACGAAGAGCGAGATGTCCCTCGATCGACACGTCGCCCTGCTCCGTGAAGCACGGCTCGGCATGCGACCATCACCGGATGGGTCGGATCCGCTATGTCCCAGATCTGCAAAGCCGCTGAAGTTGCCCTGATAGAGATAGTGGCCCGCCGAACGCCAGGTCGGAGTTCGCGTACGTGCAGCCCGCCGGGACGTATCGGGATGAAACACGTCGGGCTTGTTGACTGTGCGCGACCAGCTCGAGTCCCTTCGCGGCGACGCCGGCGTCGTACAGACCGGCCTTGAGGTGGGCGCGCGGGTCGGTGGTGTCCGACTGCGCATGGGCAACGCGAGGATATGCCGAGCGGCGCGAGCGATGAAGAGCAAGGAGAGCGGCGGTGACGCGGCATCGACGTGCGATAGGGCGTCATGCAGGATTGACTGGTGGTGAGCGTGTTCAACAGGCCTGCATGCGGGCAATCTCGACCCGCTGCCCGGCGTCGACGTCGGTGGCAGACCAAAGAGGTCCGGCCTGCTGGCCGCCGCCAGGCGTCGCGAACAGCTGCGCCACCATGGCGAGCGCGCCCTGGTGGTGCGTGATCATTCCCGTGCAGGTAGAGGCGATCGAAGGTCGGTCCCGTGGGCGGCATCGAGCGCCGCATGTCGATCGGGCGTGAGCATCCCAGCACATCATCATCGGGCCGGACCCATGTCCATACCCGGCATGTTCAGAGGGCTCGTGTCGTGACCGGCACCGGGCCTGCTGCAGCGAGCATGTCGAGAGCGGATCCGGCGCGGCAGGTACCGGGCCAACGAGCCAGTTCTGCATCAGGCGGATCTCGTCCCGCTGCGAGAGACGCAATGCGCTTGGCCAGAATCGAGAAGACTCGGGACTCGCCCCATGCGGTCGGCGCCCAGTCGGACATCACCGACCGCTTGGGCGTGATGCATGATCATGCCCTGCATGAAGCTGACGTCGGCCGCCGTGTAGTCGCGCGGCCGCCCTGCGGGCGCTTGCGCCGACGCGCCGGGCACCGCGACGGCGGCGATGATCGCGAGCGTGGCAACGAGTGACGAGCGTCGCATACCTAGAGAACGTAACGGCCGCGCAGAGCGTTGACAGCTGAGCATGCTATTGGTACCCATACGAATGCCGCGCCTCACGGCACCGCACTGCGCGTGCCGTCGGGCATTGGCCACTGCCGGTATTTTGTCTGGGCGTACTGGTATTCGTATGAGCGCAGATGAGGCCGGACGGTGACCGCCGCGCCAGCCACGATGCCAGCGGGGCCCGCGGGCGGCACGACCGTGCCACCCGCGAGCCCCGATGATCCCGCGCCAGGCGCGCCTGCGGGCGGGCCTATCGCATCTGCGGCACCCGCGCCGCGGTCTGCGGCGCTCGCGTGGAGCGCGCTGAGAGCACAGCCCCCGAGGAGTGCGCCCCGGGGCTCGGGGCCGCATACATGGGGATATTGGTCGGCGGCGGATCGAAGGCGATGGACGTCGGCAGCTGCGACATCGACGTGGCCGAGTACGTGACCGTCGGGGTGACCGTGTGCGGGCCGGCTACGAGGCTCGATGCCGGGATCATGGACAGCGCGGTCGAGATATTGGCTCGCGCCGATTCCACGATCCACAGGTTGCCAGACTGGTCGAAAGCGACCGATGTGATCGAGTCGGCCACGCCCGTGATCTGGACCGTCGCGAAGGCGACGGGCGCGGAGTTGTGCTGGATGTTGCCGACATCCGCCGCGCTGTAGCCGAAGATCGTCCCGCCCGCTGACGTCCCGAGGAACGAGATCCAGAGGTTGCCCTTGGAGTCGAACGCCATCGACTGCGGCTGGCTGCCACCGTTGCCGCCTACTGCCATGAAGCCATCGGCTTCCAGCTCGAGGTTCGACCCATTGAGCTGGCCGGCGAGGACCTTGTACACGAGGGACGTCGCCTCGTCCGACATCCACAGGTTGCCACCAGCGTCGAAGGTGAGCGCGCCAAGCTTCGGAGTGACATGCGTGCTGCTCGAACCGTTGACCACGCTCGTGAGATCGTACGAGTTGCTGGGCGACGGGGTCGTCCCACTGAGCGCGGCGCTGTTGTAGCCGTAGAACCAGCCGGAATTCGCGCTGTCCGCGACCCAGAGCGTGCCGTTCGCGTCGAATGCGATACCGGTCGGCTGGGGGGATGCACCGTCGGGCGGTCGGAAGAGCGTGATGTCGAGACTCGGGCTGCCGGACGAGAAGTTCGCGGGCGGCAACTTGTCCACCGTGCCCCGGAACGCCGACGACATCCAAAGGTCACCTGCCTTGTCCACGGCGAGATACCCCACGCCCGTCGCGCCGCCGGTGCCGGTCGAGATGCTGGGCGACAGAGTTGGCCCGGCAAGGCTCGTGAACTCGAGCAGCTGGCCGTCGCTGTTCCCTAACCAGAGGCCGGTCGGCTGACTGCCGCCCGTGACCGTATACGCGACCGTGACCTGGAGGGGGGCGTTACCGAACTGCGGATAGATGTTGACAGTAGCGTTGTATGCGCCACCCACAGACTGCGCGCTCGCCGAGAGCTTCACCGTGTCGCCCGACACGGTGGCTGTGAGCCACGTCGCGGAAGGCGGAGTCACGACGGCCGTGATCGGCCCTAGCGCCGACGTCGATGCGCCGCCGGTGGCTGTCACCGTCACGCTCGTGGGCGCGGGCTTGTTGCCCGCGGCGGCCATGAAGGAGACGATCGTCGGTGACGCCTGGGCGCCGTAGAGCTGGCACGGGGACGCAGCATTCCACGTGCCGACGACGCTGTGGCTGGACGTGCTGCTATCGTGGCCGGTGGCTGTGCCGGACGTGAATGACCCATTGAAGGCGTCGACGTTACCCGTTCCAACGGCAGTGTCCACGAACGTGGATTTCCCGGCTTTCCCAGCGTAGAACGACACGGCATTGGTGCCAGCGGCGATGCGCCCCACGAAGGAGTTCGTGTCGGAGATACCGATCAAGAGCGATGCGTCCACTCCCGCGCCGGCGCTTCCCGTCTCGAAGCCGCAGTAGGTCGTGACCACAGCGCCGAGGAGTGACAGGGCGCCGGCGAGGCTGACCGGAGCACCGTAGATCGTGCACGTGGCAGCAAGCGCATTCGCGAGTGTGCCGGTACAGGTATCCCCGTTGCTATCACTCACGGTGAAGGTCGTGCCGGTCAACGACCCGGTGAGGGTCAGCGTCTGCCCGTTGAGGAGCGTGATCGTGATCGATGCGCTCGAGCCACCCCGGATCCGCACGCCGCGGCTGGATGCGGTGACATCCTCTCGCCGCGCCTGGGCCCCCCGGACCTCGCTGGATGCCGGGACCGTGAACGATGCTTGGAACGTCCCCGTGGCCACGCCGCTCACGATCGTGCCGACGTAGGTGGCAGTCGTCGTGTTCCCTGAGCCGCCATTGCCACCGTTACCACCGTTATTCGACGCCGGCGCCGTCGTGCTCTTGCCGCACGCTGCGAGACTGGCCAGAACCAGTGGGATGACCGAACGAAGGTTGCGCCACACAGAAATCGACCTCGTGATGAGAGTAGGACGGTGCACTGTCGGAAGCCGCGATATGCACGTGGTACGGGACTGGCCCGCGATCCTTCTCACCGATCGGTTCTTGTGCGCTCGAGCCCGGCGACCGGTGAGAATGACCGACTGCGCTCGCCGTCTCACCTGATCGAGATGATGCCCTCACCTAGCTCCATCCGGTTCGCGCCACTGCGGACGTCATCACGGGCGTTGGCCACACGGCGCCCGCACCTCGTGCGAGCGGCACGGCGCCCTTGTCGGACTGCAATCGCGACCCGCCGCAGCGAGCAGCCACTGTGGGGAGTCTCTTGACGGTCCCCGGCGCGTTCCGTACGCTTGCCTGGAGCCGCGTCGCCGCCACGGGCGAGATCGCGGGGCTGGGCCTTCGTCCCTCCGCCGTGTCCGACGCTACCGACTCCATCTCGCCGGCCCTCGACGCCCTACTCGCGCGCTTCGGCGCCATGCTTCGGCACATTGCCCTCCAGCGCGGCGTAGCCGAGGACGAGTTGGCGGACGTGATACAGAACCTGCGCATACGCCTCTGGCGCGCGCACCACGAGGCCAAGGCGATAACGCACCTCGGCTCATCTTACGTCTACCGCGCGGGGATCTCGGCGACGCTTGACGTCATCCGCGAGCGACGCTCGCGCCGCCACCAGACCCCACTCGACAGTCTGGCCCAGGATCCGCCGGCGTCCGAGAGCGGGGACCCCGCCGTCCGCCTGGAGCGCGCCGATGACGCACGTATCGTAGCCGATGCCATCCGCGCACTGTCACAAGCGCGCCGCGTACCGGTTCGCATGTACCTCACTGGCTACAGCCGCGATGAGATTGCGCGGTCCCTGGGATGGTCCGAGGCCAAGACACGAAACTTGCTATATCGTGGGCTCGACGACCTGCGGACCGAGCTACGTCGACGGGGTTTTGGCCCCGGAGGGTCAACGGGATGACGGATCCAACGGACGAGACGCTGCGGGCGTTGTACGCCGCGCGCGCTGCCAACGACCCGGACACGGCTCACCCCGACCCCGAGCAGTTGGCCGATGCCGCCCTGCGTCGCGGGCCCGAGGCTCCGCGGCTCGCCACGCTCGACCACGTCTTGTCGTGTACCCGGTGTCGCAAAGAGCTGGAGCTGTTACAAGTCGCCGACCTTGCGGGACAACGTCTCGTCCACCGACACCGGGGGACGCGATTCGTACTCGCAATTGCCGCGGCGCTCGTCGTCGCCATCGCGCTGAAGACGCTCCTCCCACGGTCGATCCGTGAGCGCCTCGGCCCGCGCACTGGGGACGCCGAGCGCGGAGCCCCAGTCGCACTCGGGGCCGAGCTAGACGTCATCGGACCACAGGACACGATTGCCCCCGGCGCTACTCCCTCGTTCATCTGGCATCGCGCTTCAGGCGCGACGGAGTACCTTGTCGAGATCGTGGACGACTCGGGACTCGTGGTGACTCGGTCCCGCACGACGGATACGACATTGCCGTGGCCAGGACTGCACCGGGGTGTGCGTTACCACTGGCGCGTATCGGCGACGACGCCCGGCGGCGGCGTCCAGTCGCCCTTCATTGATTTCCTGGTGCCAGATCGGTAGCGGCTGATCGCACCCACTCGGGGACTGACTCGGGCGACGGCGTCTGGAGATTGACGCGCACGAGTGGGTCGCCGATGAGCGTGAACGCCGCCCATTCTCGCACGGGCACACCGCGCCGGCGTGCCGCGGCCTCCGCCCGTCGGAGCGCCTCAACAACTGGCAGTCCGGAGGCTAGCCCTCGATAGATCACGTACACGAGTGGCACCACCGCCCGATCACCGACTCCCCATTGCGTCGCCAGCACTGCGTGGGCGCCCGCTCCAAGGAACGGATTCGCCAGACCGCGCACCCCCTCCCCTTCCACCAGCTGTCCGCGTGCGGTCCGACACGCCGAGAGCACAACCACGGTCGCCGCAATGTGGCGACTTTCGAGCCATCCGGCGTGCACCAGTCCTGATCCGGTGGGCCGCGGCGGCGTGAGGACCAGCGCGCTACGCGCGGGCACCTGCTCGTCCACGATTGCGTGCGTAGCGAAGTGCACGATCGCGAACGAATCCAGGGCAGCTTCCGCGAGTACCGCCGGGGTAGCGTCACGGCCGAGGTGTACGACGGACGCTTGGCCGAACGCAGCAACCATCGTGGCTTCCTCACCCGACCACGGAAGTGGGGGTAGCCCCCTCGCGACCAGCGGATCCTCTGCCAGCGCACCGGCCACCGAGACCTCCGCCGAAGGCCCGGGCGTCGCCATCCGCTCAGCGTCATCGGATGCATCACTCGAGGGAACAGCGCGGTCTGCCCGGACGAGTTCGGATCCCTCCGAGCGATCCGAGGTGGCGCCACCGAATGCGAGCACGCGGGCCGGGGTACCCACACGTTCTGGCGGATGGGACCACAGGCCGACCGCGACGCTCGCCGACGGCGCCAGCGCCACGGCATAGCGATCGACGACAAAGCCTCCGTCGGCGAGCCGCAGCGCGGCAAAGGGGATGCGATGGAGCGGCCCATCAGCCACGATGACGAGACGCACGATGCGCGGCGGCAGGATGGCGAGCGCTGGCCCGAGCACACGATTGCCGAGTGCGAGCGCGACCCCGCGTGCATCGTGGCGTTGATCAATGAGAGCGTCGAAGAGTGCGATGTCGTCCGCCAACGAGTCGGCCGCCACGAGCGTCCGCGCCCGCGCGGCCGTCCGTGTAACGGCAAACACGGTGGTCGGGGCGCCGACCGGCCCGGTCACGTATTCAAGAAGTGCCGTACTGTCGTCCGGCACGGCCCGCCGCAGAGCCGTTAGGGAGAGGATCGGCCCCCCCAGCGATCCAGCCACGGGATCGTCCGCGCCGCCTATGACGGCGCCCCTCCGCCGCTGATCGGCGAGGTCTCGTGCTCGCCGACGTTCCGCGAGCGCGAACGCGCGATCGCTCTCTCCCTGGCCCACCGCCGACGCGACGACCGCAGCGATCGCCGGGCTGGGCCCGCCGAAGAGTGACCTCGTCTGAAACGCCAGCACGCGCAGGTCGCGGTCGCCGAGCGTCGCCCGCCACCGCTCGAGCTCATCGGTCGCGCGCTCCATCTCGGTCAACGCTCGCGTACGTTTCCCCAGTGCGAGCAAGGCCTCGACGCGTTGCTCTTCGACGAGATAGCGCGACACGAGTTGGGTCGTGTCGTACACCGACGGGATCAGGCGCGCTAATGCGGCCCTTGGTCGTCCCTCCCGGAGCAGGACGGTCCCATACGCGAGCTTCGTCGCCGGGACAAACACCTCCGCGTGTCCCCGGATCGCCAGCGCGATGTCACTGTCGAGATCGCGCCGCGCCTCGATGAATCGCCGCTCACGGAGGGCGACGTCTGCGATTCTCCGCCACGCAGCGCCACGCTCGACACCCGCCGGTCGCGCGTCTCGCAGGGCGTCGAGTGCGGCGACGCGGGCGGCGGCAGTGTCACCCGCGTCGAGCGCCAGGTCGGCGTCGTTGCGGCGCAGGATGCCGAGGCCGCGCTGATCATCGATCAGCGTCAACGCCGCGCGCCCCAGGGCGTTGTGAGCACGTGCCGCGGCATTGTCTCCCAATAGACGGCTGAGCGACCCGAGGTTGAGCTCCGCCCACCCCACGGTGTACGGCGAATGCACGGCGCGACCCTGACGCACCGCCTCTTCGCAATCGGCAGCGCTGCCGCTGTAATCCAGGTCCGTAAGCCGGTGATAACACCGGAACATCAACGCCAAGCCGAGTGTACTGCCGTCTCTCGCCCGCCGCAGGCGAGCGATGACTTCCGCCGCCGCGCGGTCAGAAGAGTCCTCCGATCCTCGGTTGAAGAAATAGGCTGGGAGTGGATAGAGACAGGATGCGGCCAGTCGCGCGTCGCCGATGCGGTCGGCCTGTGCCGTGGCAGCCTGCAGCGCCGAATCAGAGGGATGGGCCGCGGCGCGCGCACATGCGGTTGCCGCCGCCAACCAGAGATCGGACGGCGGTCGGACCGAATCGGCGAGGGGCCATAGCCGTTGCGCGGCCTGCGGATCAAATCGGTAGACGGCCAGCGTCAAGCGACCGAGCTCCGCTTCGGATTCGACGATCGAGTCACGCGCCCGCGACGCTATCGCTACCACCTCGGCGTAGAGGCTGTCTGCTGCGGTGAAGTGTCCGGTCGCCGTTCGCCATGCTGCGCGGTCGAGCAACGCGCGACGTGCGAGCGCATCTCCCCCGCCTGCGAGGCGCGCCAAGGCAACATCCCCGGTGCTGTCGTCCGTCAGTCGGGAAAGGCTCGCGAGCCCAAGGGCTGCAAACCGGCTCTCGGGTGAGCGCGCCAATACATCCCGCCACTGACGCGCACTGGCCGCCACACTGTCCTGCGCGACCGCGTGCGCGGCGGCGAGGTCGATCGCGCGCGCGGCGCGGCTCGCGGTATCCTGGGCGCGCGCGCGGGACCCCATAAGCGCGAGCCCCGCCACGACACTGGAGACAGCACGCAGCCGCAACATGCGGGCAAAGTAGGCGTCGGTGAGGGGCCTGAACAGCCAGTGGTTCGGTGGTTGGTGGTTGGTGGTTGGTGGTTGGTGAAAAAACCGTGGGTAGCACCGGCGACGGCCGCTGACCCTACCCGTTTGTCCACAAACCACCGACCACCAACCGCCAACCCTCAACGTGTGTGCGTTCAGTCAGCGCTCGGCGGTTCCTCTACCACCGTGTCGGACCGGCATCTCCATTTCGTGACAAGTGTCGCCGTGCAGGCGGAATGCCGCGGCGCACGCCCGACACAGACAGGAGGAGACCATGGCTGGCCGCTCGCTCACCGTGGCGCCGATATCGGCGGCCCGCCGCACGAGCGACACCCGGGCAGTCCTATGGATCGGCGTGATTGCGGGCACGCTCGACATCAGTGAGGACCTGATCTTCGTGGCGTTTCACCACATCACGCCCGAAATGGTCTTCCGGTTCATCGCGAGTGGATTGATCGGGCAGGGCGCGGCGGCAACGGGGTCAGGCCCTGTCGTCCTCGGCATCCTGCTCCATTATTTCATCGCGCTGACTTGGGCGGCCGTGTTCTTTGTCGCCAGTCAGAAACTGCTGATTCTGCGCCGGAAACCCGTCATCGCCGGTCTCGTATACGGAGTGTTGGTCTACCTGTGCATGAACCTCATCGTCCTGCCGTTGTCGCGCATACCGCGGGGGGTCGCGAGCACCTCGCTCCCTGCGCGGGTCAACGGCGTATTGGCCGTCGTGATCTGCATTGGCCTGGCGATCGCACTCCTCACGCGGTGGCGATTGGGCGCGCCTGCCACATTGGTCCCGGAAGCCCACGCGGCCGGGCCGGGCCGGCGTTAGCATCACCCCATAGCATCACCGCGCGCAGGGAGTCCCAGTGATCCGTCTCAACGAGCTCCCAGGGCCAGGGCGTCGGCCACGTCGCGGGCCGCACGCTGACCACTCATGATGGCGGCGTGCACGGTCCCTGACCGTCCGTCTGGGTCGGTGTGCTCGCCGGCCAGGAAAACCGTGCGGCCGATCGGTGCCATCAACAGGCGCGGGGCATCGATCCCCCCGACGACGCCATAGCTGTACGCGCCGCGTGTGAAGGGATCGTGTTGCCAGTTGTGGTACCAGGTCCCCGTCAGGAGCGTCTCGAGTCGGGCCATTGGAATGCCGAGTGCGTGGCCAAGCTCCTGGAGCGCGCGACCCGTCACAGCCCGCGAGGGTTGCATCGCGAGGGCTTCGGCGCGCGGACCGCCAAGCCAGGCCGTCAGCATCGGCACGCGCAGCGGGAACTGCGTCCACCAGACTGGAAACTCGCCGCCGTCCACTGTCACGAAGCCGACCGCCGACGGGTCGCGTGGCTTGGCGGCCGCAGCTAGATCCCCCCAGAATGCCTCTCGAAACGAAAAGACGAGACGGACGACCGACCCCATCGCGATGCCTTGCAGTGCGCGCCTGACATCGGGTCCCAGATCGGGCCGAAAGGCGATCGGCCCTTGCGTCCCATCAACGGCGGCCGTGAGTACCGCGAGTGGGACCGTTACTACGACGGCCGCCGCGCTCAGAGCCTCCGTGTCGGTATGCACGATGGCGTGGCCGGGCGACCACTCGACGCTCCGGACGATGTGGGACAGCCGTACCGTGCCGCGCGGGAGCTCGGCGGCAAGTGCAGCGGGCACACCGTCATACCCGCTGACGAACCGAAACATGTGCTCCTCCTGATCGGCGGCAGCGGAGGCCTCCGACCGCGCGAGCCACCGCTCGCCGACGCGCGCGGGGTCGGCGGCCTCGAACCCTTCGACATACTGCTGGGCTCGAGGAAGCGCACGAGCCAGGGCGGGGTCGGCGCGCATTGCCTCCGCAAATGCTGCGAAGCTGCGATCGGGCGTCCGCATCGGATCGAGTCGTGCGAGGAGGGGGCCGATCGTATCCACGATCGAATCGGCAGGCCGCAATACGCCCGCGTGCACGCGCCACCACTCCCCGGTCAGCTCGCAGAGCAGCAGCGACGCAGCGTCGGCGATGTCGAGCGTTGCGGCGACGCGACCGTGGACGAATTCCGCGCCCAGCTCGACGGGCTGCGCGAGCTCCCGCGCGTGGTGGGTGTAGATGCGCCCGCCGATGCGATCACGGGCCTCGAGCACGACCACGTCGAGCCCACGCCGATGGAGGTCGCGCGCAGCTGCGAGGCCCGCCACACCTGCCCCCACCACAACGACATCCGTCACGCGGGCCGCCTCACACGTACGCGGTGCGGTCGCCGCCGGCGTCCATCCTCATCACCGAATCGGGAGCAGGTAGCTGAACTTGACGAAGAAGTTATCGGCCTGGCGATGCAGATCGGTAAAGTGCAACGCGTACGGCTCGAAGGCGCGCACGCCGAAGCAGATCGCGTGTGCGGAATACCACACCAGGACCTCGGTGGAGTCTTCCGCCGGCAGACCATCGACCGGCGTGTACTCGGAGAACCCGGTGAGTACGGCGGCCCGCTCCCAGATGGGCGCGTTGAGCGTCCCGTCGAGCGGAGTCTCGGCATCCATCCGCGGGATGCGCACGCTCAGCTGCCCCGACCGACCGTTGTACGTCTGGCTTCTGGCCGCCTCACTATCGGGCGCCGCCACCCGTGACGTCGGGATGGTATCCACAGCCGTGCCCTCCGCCACGGAGCGGCCAGGTATCGAGGCAACGATCATTGCAAAGAGCCCGGCCTGGGCGGCGGAAGGCACACGCAACGGTAAGGGCTCGCCTGCTCGGGCGCAAACTCGCTGGTCTGCGCCGGCATCGAAGCCGTCGCGTGCCGCGGGCGCGAAGCTCGCCCGAACCCGAGCGCCGGTGATGCCGCGTAGTGAGGCCGGCGAGGCGGCGGGTCTCCGGCATCCACGCGCGCCGTAGCGTAGCTGCGACGCCGCTGGCGCAAGGACGCCCCAGAAAGGCAATAGGTCGCACCTATTGCGCCGTGCCAAAGAAAGTATTGGCGGTGCGATCGCGATCCACGTATCCTGGCCTGCGGGTTGTGACGGGGCCGCTGACACTGGCGCCAGGGGCCCCCATATTCAGTGCTCCGATTGAATCAGCTCGCCCGGCGACCTGCGATTCGCCTGCTCCTACTTTCAGCGCCGAGGACCGTATGCACACTCGCTTGCTCTCGCCGCTCCTCCTGCTCGTACCGTCCACGTGGTTGGGCGCACAAGCCGCCCCAACGACTCCGGCGCCTGCAGCGGCACAGGCGGCACCGACCGCGACAACGGCGCCCGCCACGGCATCCTCGGTGCGCGCGCACATTTGTCTCGCTCCGTCCAGCGTGCAGATCGCGACCGGGACGGCGGCCGATGCGATGTCGGCAGTCCGTGCCGTGTTTACGAGCTATCTGACGGGCCCGACGCTCGAGGTCGCGCCACTGACGTCGCGACTACCAGCCCAGGCGCGTCAGGAAGCGAAGACGGACAACTGCCCGTACGTCCTCTTCACGACCCTGAAGCAGGTGCACAAGACGAGCGGTGGCGGCGGCAACAGCCTGCTCGGGCGGATGGCTGGGGGCGCCGTTCAGCAGGGTTCCTATGCGGTCGGAGGAGTGACGTCGTCCGTGCCAGCCGGAGTTGCGGTCAACGCGGCGGGCGGCGCGGCGGGCGCTGCAGCGACGAATTACGGAAGCCAGACGAAGCCGGACGACGAGCTGACGCTTTCGACCCAGCTCGAGTCGGGCGACGGAAAGGTGCTCGTCAACATGACAGACAAGCGCAAAGCGCAGTCCGTCGGCGAGGATCTGCTCACGCCGCTCGTTGAGAAGGCGGCTACGGCCGTCGCCAACGTCGTCGCGACGCCAGCGAAGTAACGGGCTAGTCCTTAGCCACTAGCCTCTAGCGTAACCGTCAGGACGTGCGTGGCTGGATGATAGGCCGTCGTGTACAGACCGAGCGGGAACTGCGCCGGGCCATGTCGCACGTGTCCAGCCAGGTCGAACTGCGAGCCGTGACAGGGACACGTCATGACCCCTTGGACCGGGGGATTGATCGGGCATCCCATGTGTGTGCATTGCATCGAGAGGGCGGTGTACCGGTGCACCGTGTGTCGCACAATCAGCACGGGTGCCCCGTCGGATCCCTTCCAGGGCGCGACCAGCCACTGCCCGTCCGCCGTGAGGGAGCTGACGTTCACCGTCTCGGTCGTGGCGCCACGGGCCCGCCCCTGCGGTGAGGCGGCACCGAGCAGTGGCGCGGTCACACCGACAACAGCTCCCGAGGCCAGAGCGCGCGCGGCGTCACACACGAACGCGCGGCGCGTCGTCAACACTGGCAGCGCGCGTCGTTCGGATGCAGACATTGGAGGAGGGACCGCCCGCGTGCGGTCAGCGGCTCGCGACCGCGGCCATCCGTTCGGGATACCGCCCTACCTTGATGCGACTGATCTCCCGCTTCGCGGCAATATCGATGACGGAAACGTCGTCCGAGCCGCGATTAGTCACGTAGACGCGCGTCCCGTCCGGACTCAATGTGTCCCAGTTGGGGTCGGTTCCCACGGGTACGGTGCCAACCAGCGACAGATCGGGGAGCGAGTAGAGAGCCACGAGATTGGCCATGCTGCCGTTGGCAATGAGGTATCGGCCATTGGTCGTGATGCGGAGGCCGTGATCCGCCGTGACCGGCATCGAGTCGGGCCGTGTCTGTCCCGCGGCCAGTGGGAGTTCGACCCGCTTGATAGTCTGACCGGTCGCCGGATCGACGACAACGAACCCGTGAAAATGCGATAGCTGGACAAACAGTCGCGTCTGATCCGCGGTGAGTGCGATCGGCCGGACTCCCGCCTCGAACCCGATCTGGCGGATGATCGCGTGGGTCGCGGCGTCGAAGATGGTCACCTTATTGCCCAGAATCAGCCCCACGTAGACGCGGCGTCCGTCGGGGGTGACGAGGATGTCATGGGGACCGACACCGACGTCAACGCTGTCCACGACCGCATGGCGGGCGGGGTCGACGATATCGACATAGTGCGTCGACACCAACGTGACGTAGACGCGCTTGCCGTCCGGCGAAACGGCGAGGTGATTGGGCACCCCGGCGAGCGGCGCCCGCCACAAGATCTGCCGCGTATGTGGATCAACGGCCACCACCTCCCCTTTCCCTGTCGGGCGACCCGCCGGACTACGCACGATACGGCTCAAATACAGCGTGCCGTCGTCGGGTGAGGAGATAATGTCGTCGGGCGACAAACCCACCGGGATCGTGCCGACGACGGCGAGGCGCGCGTTGTCGATGACCGAGACGTCGCCACTATTGGTGTTCTCGACGAAGAGCGTCTGGCCGGCTGACTGTGCCCACAGCGTGCTGAGCGGCACAGCCGCGAGAGTTGCCGAGGCGATAAGTGCGACCGTCCTGCGGGCCGCGGTACTGACAGAGAGTCGCATTACGTGGGTGCCGGGATTGGTTCGTGTCGCCAACAGGCGAATCCAATGATTCACCGCCTTGGCGATAACCTATGCGAGAGGCCAAGGTCGTGAAAGCCGCCTCATTTCGACGAGAGCACGAACTGGTTCCCGTCTGGATCTTTGAACACGGCGGCGGTGCCCCAATCCGCTTTCGTGGGTGGCTGGACGAACTCGACGCCTTTGGCCATGAGCTCCCGCGCAGTGCCTTCGACGTCATCGGTCGTAAAGGTGACATGGCTGAATCCGCCGATGTGTGCCTCGTGACCGGGCGGGGTGAAGAGCACCAGCTTTGTCTCCCCTCGTGGCAGACCCAGCTCGATCCAACGCTGTTTGTCGTCGAACGGTTGGTCGGTGAGCACCTTGAACCCAAGTGTCTTGGTGTAGAAGGTCAGGGCGCGACTCTGGTCCCGTACCGGCACGCTCGCAAACTTGATCGCCTTGATCATGCTCTGCTCCGATGCTGCGGGGTTCGATGGGATAGCCCGTTGGGCGTCGATGCGGGAGGATAGGAGGCACGCGCTGGCGGGAAAAGGCGTGCACGTGCTACTATGGCAGTCTGTGCCACAGCGGCCCCGCCCATGAGCTCCGTGCCCGTCGACGAGTACGTGCTGGATGCGCTGATGCCCGACCTGGTCGGGCACGATCGCCAGCCATCCGCGTTCCTCGTCTATCTGCTGCTCTGGCGTCACACGCATGGTGCTCGGGCCGAGTGCGTGCAGTTGGCGCTGCGCGACATTGCGGATTCGACAGGCCTCTCGAAACGCGCCGTCCAAGGCGCGCTGAGTCGCCTCGCGCGCCGCAAGCTGATTCGCGTCGACCGCGCCGGCATCACGGCCATCCCCATTTACACTGTGTGCCGCCCCTGGGAAACACGGTAGCCTGCGACGTGACACGTGCCGAACCCTGATACGCGATTCGATGTGATCGTCGTGGGCGTGGGCGGGATGGGGAGCGCCACGCTGTATCACCTCGCCCGGCGCGGTCAGCGCGTGCTCGGGATCGAACAGTTCGGCATCCCCCACGACCGTGGCTCCTCGCATGGCCTCACGCGCATCATCCGGCTTGCCTACTTCGAGCACCCCGCGTACGTGCCGCTGCTTCGGCGCGCGTACGCGTTGTGGCACGAGCTCAGCGATGCCGCCGGCGAGCGACTGCTCCATACGACCGGCTCACTCGACATTGACGCGTCAGGCGGCGCCCTGTTCGAGGGCTCCCGCCGAGCGTGCGAGCTGCACGGCTTGCCGCACGAGGTCTTGACGGGCCGCCAGGTGCACCAACGGTTCCCCGGATTCGAGCTGCCGGAGGAGACGCGCGCGGTCCTCCAACCCGATGGCGGCTACCTGCTTTCCGAACGGTGCATCACGGCACACGTGTCTCTCGCCGTGCGGGCAGGCGCGGAGGTGGTAGTCGGCGAGCGGGTGCTCGCGTGGGAATCGCGCGGCGATGTCGTGCGAGTGACGACCAGCCGGCGCACGTACGAGGCGCCGAGCGTCGTGCTGACGGCGGGCGCGTGGTCGAGCAAACTCGTGCCCAGCCTCGACCGTCTGGCGGTGGCGGAACGACAGGTGGTCGGCTGGTTTGCGCCGCGGGCGCCAGCGCTCTTCGCACCCGACCGATTCCCAGTGTTCAACATGCGCGTGCACGAGGGCACCTTTTACGGGGTCCCAATGGCTGGTCTCCCCGGCCTCAAGATCGGTCGCTGGCATCACCTCAGCGAAATCGTCGATCCGGACCAGATGGACCGCGTCTGCGGCGCCAGAGACGAGGAGGTACTGCGCGCATGTGTCGGACGTTACTTTCCGCGAGCCTCAGGCCAGACCCTCGCCCTCCTGACCTGTGTGTTTACCAACAGTCCGGACGAGCACTTCATCATTGACCTCCACCCACACTGTCCGCAGGTGTCGATCGCGGCAGGCTTTTCCGGGCACGGCTACAAGTTCTGCGCGGTCGTGGGTGAGATCATGGCAGATCTCGCCCAATCCGGTCACACTCCGCACGACATTGAAATGTTCGGTCTCGGACGTTTCCCCGATGGCGAGCACCTCATGCGGACCGGTACGCATTGACACGGTACGACGCGCGTATTTGCGGATCCCTCTCTCGAACAGACCAAGAGGTACGAGATGTCTAGCAGGCCTGGAGCTGCCCCACGCGACCCTGGGGAACGTGTTCGGGTTGCCGTTGGTTCGATCGCGCTCACCGGAGTCTTGGAGTTGGAACGAGCGCCAGCGACGTGCGCCGCCTTCCGCACGCTCCTCCCCCTCCGCACCACGCTGCTCCACGCCCGCTGGAGCGGAGAAGCGACATGGGTGCCGCTCGGCGACCTGGCCCTCGGCGTCGGGTCGGAGAACTCCGTTCACGAGCCTGCGCCTGGCCACCTCCTCTTCTATCCAGGCGGCAGCAGCGAGACTGAGATCCTGCTTCCCTACGGAACCGCACGTTTTGCCGCGCGTAGTGGGCCGCTGAGCGGAAACCACTTCCTCACGATCGTCGACGCTGACGCAGAGCTCGGAGAGATCGGTCGCCGTGCGCTCTGGGACGGCGCTCAGCCCGTGGTGTTCGAAGCCCTCACGTGATCGTAGGGGCGACGCCTCCATCGCCCTTGCAGACGCCGTTCGTGCTCCGGGGATGTGCTCAGGATTTTCGACCCCGCGCGACCACGAACTCGCCGGGCACGTCGTAACCCGGTTCCCGTCGATGGGCCTGAATCGACGTCAGATATTCCTCGTGCACGGCCGCGCGCGTCGGCTCATCGAACCGCGTGTAGGCCAGCGCGACGGGCCCACCGGCGAACGCCGCGCCGCACGCTGCCTCGCCGGAGTCGAACCACAACGTGGTCGCGATGCGATAGACCTCGACCTGATCGAAGCCCGCCCCCGCGAGCGTGTGGCGCAGCGTCTCTCCCGCACCCATCTGGAAGAAGAGCGGGCAGACGTCGGAGGCCACTCGACGCTCGACAATCGGAAAGACTTCGGCCCAGCCGCACTTCGCGCGCTCGCCCCACACCGCGACGACGAGGCGTCCCCCTGGCCGAAGCGCGCGGTACACGTGCTCGAGCGCACGCATTGGCTCTGCGACATACATCAAGCCGAGCGCGCACAGGCCGACGTCGAACGTCTCCTCGGGCAGATCAAGCGCTTCGGCGTCCGCGCGCTGACCAACAACATGTGTCAGACCCGCCCGCGCTGCCGCGTTCTGCAGGCGGCCGATCATGACATCGGAGATGTCGGTCCCCACCACGCGGCCCGTGGGACCAACCTGGCCCGCCGCCCGTAGGGTCACCAGCCCGGTGCCACACGCCACATTGAGGACGTGTTCACCGGGCCGGAGCTCCGCCAGCGCCAGCACTCGATCCTGCGCGACCTTGAGCTGGCGCGCCCAGTACATCTCGTAGCATCCGGCAGCCTTGTCCCAACCATAGCGCTGCACGCGACGCTGAAGTCGTGCGTCCACTGGCTACGCCTCCGGTCCGACTATCCGCACTTCCCTGGTCAACGGCACCCCATTCATGATGTCATCGCGCCAGGAGCTGCATCGGTCCGCCGCATCGAGCACGCAGAGGATGTCCTCGGCCGGCGCGCGGCTCTCCACGGTTACGACATACCGCATTGCCAGATACCCGGGCCGCACATCCGCCGACACGCCGAGCTCACCGCGGGCGTCGTAGTCCGCTTGTACTTCGACCTCCAGTGCATCGATCGCCACGCCAAGTCGGGCAGCCCACATCCCGTATCCGATTGCGATGCAGGACCCCACAGCCCCTCGTCCATACACTCCGGGATTTGGCCCGGCATTGGTGCCACCATATTTGTCGGTCATCCCGACCGTGAAGCTCCACGGGCCCTCCGCGACTTCGCAGGTGAGTCCTGGCTTGAGCCGCACACGCGTCACCGCCGTGCCTTGCCCGACCGACGGACGCGCTGACACCGCCCGTGCGTTCCGCTCGAGCGCGGTCCGCACAGTCTCGTCGCCCAGCGTTGCAGTGCTCATTGCCCGGCCTTGGCCTGCGGTGCGTCAGCCGGATGGACATAGGTGAGCGCGAAGGGGCCGAGCGCGTGGACCTGCACTACCGTCGGTCCCTCCGCGATGGCGTAGTGCGCCTGATGGGCCGGGGCGGTCACGAAACCGCCCGCCGCGAGGGCCATCGTCTTCTTCGCGTCGAACGTCTCGCCCATCCCGACTCGGAACGTCCCGCTGATCACAGTCACGTGCTCGTCGGTCGGATGCGTGTGGGGCGCGATCTTGTAGCCGTCGGGCAAGCGGAGCCGGACCGTAAAGAGTCCGCTGGTGCCCGGGTTCCCTTGGAGCACGGCCATTCGGGCTCCGGCGGGAAAGACAGCGGGAGCCGGCCCCCACGTGATGCTCGGGTCCGACGCGCTTGGCCCCTTGGCCGCCGATGGCTGAGCGGCAATGGCCGTCGTGGTGAGCGCGAGCATGATGGTGGCTGCAGTAGTGGATCGCATGTCGACTGGTCTCCTATGTCGCCTGGTGAAGAGCGATCCGGCAGTGCCGGAGTCCGAACGCGACATGAGGATACGAGAGACGGACAAGCCGGATACCGGGACGAGTACGGGGATTTTCAACTGATGTACGGGGCATGGAACCGGTCAGCGCCGGGAGTGCCCCGTGGTCGGCTGGCCTTTCACGAGCCCGTGCTCGGTCGCCCACACGGCGATCTGTGCTCTCGATGAGAAACCGAGTTTCGACAGCGCCGCGGCGACATACCCTTCCACTGTACGCTCGCCGATGCCGAGGGTACGCGCGATGGCGCGGTTCGGCTTCCCCTGCGCGATCAGGGCGGCCGTGTCGCGCTCGCGCCGCGTGAGACCGCCATAGGCGGCCTTGGCCGCTTGATTGGCCGTGCGCTCCGATGCCGGGGGCGAGCTCGTCGACGCCCGCGCGGAACGCGGCCGCGAGCCCCGGTTCGGCCAGTCCGGATGCCAGCTCCGCTGCGACGGATCGAGCCGCATCGAAAGCCCGCCGGGCCTCGAGACGTCGACGCCCTCTCAGATGGATGACACCGTGCGCAGCATCGATGCGCCACAGCAGGGGTCGGGCATGCTGCCCCTCCGCGTCGCCACGGGCTGCATGCAACGCCGCGCTCGCCTCGACCCACCGCTCCTGCATTGCGAGCGCCAGGCCCTGAAGGAGCGCGGCCCGTGGGGTGCCTGGCACGTCCCGTGGGTCGATCGCAGCGAGCGCCTCGCGAGGATCGCCTGCGGCGAGCGCGATCTCGGCACGCGCCAATGCTATGTATCGCTCGGCCAGCGTCCGGCGCATACGCATTGGGGCCGGACTCAGCGTCGACTCACTCAAAATGCGATCGGCGTCGTCGAGTACCGCCGTGGCCCGCGACGCGTCTCCTGCGCGCACCAACGCGATCGCCAGTGGCGCCGCGGTCCAACGAGTCCAGATGGCCGACGCGAGCCGCTTCGCCAGCTCGTACGCCGGCTCCAAGTGCGCAAGGGCATCCGTCGGCGCGCACAAGTCCAGCGCAATCGTGCCCAACACGCGCCGGGCCCCGCATTGCCACTCCAGGTGCTCCAGCTCCATGGCGATCACGAGAGACTCACGGGCAAGGCGCAACGCGCGGTCGTATTCGCCGCGCCAAGCCAGAGCATCCGCGCAGAGGTAGCGGGAAAACGCTTCGCCCGCGCGCCAACCAATCTCCGTCGACAGGCGCACCGGCCGCTCGTTGGCCAGCAGATCTGCGGTGTGAACGCTCACGACAACGGGGCCGGCAGACGAATGATGACTCGGCCCGCACCCTGCGAGGATGCTCAAGGCGTTCGCGAGGCCCCGTCGATCGCCGAGTGCGGTGAATAGCTCGACCGACCGCTCATAGAGTGGGACCGCCGCGTCCTGCGTGCCCGCGATGTGATGCGCCATTGCGAGCAGATCCACAGTTTCCGCGACGCCGCGCGTGTCGTTGCCGCGTTCGAAGATCGCCAGCGCCTCATCGTGATGCGGGATGGCCGCCTGAGGCGCCTCGCGATTGACGTGCCAGTTCCCTACGCGATTCAGACTATGGGCGATCAATACCGGATCGCCGATCGTGCGCGCGAGCTCGAGCGCCTCACGCCGATATCCTCCTGCGCGCACGTAGTCCCGCGCTGCCCAGAGCATACCGAGTGCGTGCAACGCGCTCCAGGCTGCCCGGGAGTCACCGGCCTCTCGGGCGGCACCAAGTGCAGCCGCGAAGTCCTCGTGGGCTTGCGTAAAGGCTCCAAGCGTTTCGTGCGCCTGGCCACGCGCGATGAGGAGGGCCGCCTCCACGTGCGAACCGGCGTTACGCGTGGCGCTGACCGCACGGTCGAACTGCTGCAGGGCTTCCCGCGGTGCACAGAGCGCGAGCGCGTGTGCGGCCGCGCGAAGGGCATAGCGCCGCGCGGGGTCCCACATCCCCGCCTCAAACGTGTGATATGCGAGCGCATCATCCGCATCGCGCGCGTCACCCTGATACGTCTGCTCGAGTGCCAGGGCGATCGCACGGTGAAGGGCGAGGCGCTCGCGCGCCAACAGTCGCGCACGGATCGTTTCTCGCGTCAGTGCATGTCGGAATGCGAACCGGTCGGCCGACTCCTCCACGACGAGTTGCGCTTCGACGAGCTCCTTGATCAGGGACAGCAACCCTCGCTCGTCGTGCCCGGTCAGCGCCTGCAGGATCGTGAAATCGAATCGGCGCCCAGCCACGGCAGCGACGGATGCGACGTCGCGCGCAGCCGGTCCCAAGCCGGACAACCGACGTCCGACCGCTTCGCTCGCCGTTCGCGGGACGTGCACGTGCTCGAGCGGTCGAGCGTGCCACGTGCCTTCCCTGCGTTCGAGATCGCCGGCGACGAGGAGCGATTTGAGCACTTCCTCGACGAAGAACGGGTTTCCCTCGGTCAGATCACAGAGCCACTTGACGAAGGGCGAGCCGAACGCCTGCGACCTGAAGATCGCCTGCAGCATGGCCGCGACCTCCGTGGCTGCAAGCGGCCGGAGTCCGATCTCTGACGCACACCGCGCGTGATCGAGGTCCGCGAGCAGGCGGGCAAGGCGCGGACCGAGCTCATCGCTCCGGAAGGTCAGCGCGAGTGTGATGGGACTCGCGCCAATCCGTCGGGCGAGATGCAGCACCAGGTCGAGCGTCGCATCGTCGCTCCAGTGCACGTCCTCGATGACCACGAGAAGCGGCTGTCGCTGACCGAGCGCATTCACCGCCTCGGTGAACGAGTGAAAGAGCCGGCGTCGATCCTCCTCCGGATCCGACGCCGCGCGGGCGCACGCATCGGGAAAGATCGACCGAAGCTCGGGGAAGAGTGTGACGAGCTCGCTGCCCGCCGACTCGAAATAGTGCCCCGCGACTGCCGGAGACGCCGTGGTCGAGAGCGCGCGCACCATATCGAGGATGGGAGCATACGGCTGGGCGCGGTCGGCCTCGAAACAGGCCCCCTGGAGGATGACGAATCCCAGCTCGCGCGCGCGCTCGAGCATCGCACGCACGAGTCTCGACTTCCCGATGCCCGCCTCACCGGAGATGAGGAGAGTATCTCCCCGCCCTGCACGTGCGCGGTCCAGCGTGGCGACCACCGTTGAAAGCGGCGCTCCGCGACCGACGAGGACGGGACAAACGACGCTATGCTCGGCGACCATACAGCGGGTTTAGCGAGACGGTCCGGGTAACTTGAACCCGTTCACCATCGCACCTGGCCTCGGCGGTCGAATATAGCATCCGCCTGCGTCCCACTGGCAAACCCTGAGTGCCGCGGCCGCCACGCTGCTCAAGCGTCCGACGCGGGCCGGTAGCGCTTGGCCAGGAGCCCAGTTGCCGTCGCCAGATCGAGATCGGCCAGGAGTAACCCGGCGACCCCGTACGGCTGATAGTCCAGCAGCGTGCCGTCGGGGCGGACGATGGCCGACGTGGTCGGCGATCCAGTGCAGGCGTAATTCACCGTCGCGAAGTAGCACGTGTTTTCGGCGGCGCGGCACAACAGGGCCTTCTCATGAAATGAGTTCGCCGGGTCGACGAAGGACGACGGAGCGAACTGCCCGACCGCGTGTTCATGGAAATGCGGGTGAAATACGACCTGAGCCCCTCGACGGACGGCCCAACGCACCGTCTCCGGATATCGCCATCCCTCGTGGCAGATGGCGATGCCGAAAGTGAGCGGACCCGCACGGAAGACGCGCCTGCCGGAGCCCGCGGCATACGTGGACTCCTCGGACGGATCGAGTTGCACTTTGTCCTGAACCCCGACGATCGCGCCATCGCGATCGATGACGAGCGCACTGGCCAGCAATGACCCGTCCACTACGCGCTCCGTCCCAAGCACGACGGCGACGGACGCTTTGGCGGCGGCACGGCCAATCGCCGTCCACGCCCGCTCGAGGAACGCCGCATCAGGCGGTGGGACCGCCTTGCCTGCCCCGCGGTAGCCAGGCACGTAGCACTCGGGAAAGCAGATCAGGTCCGCGTGCTCACGAGAGGCTTCGGCAATCGCGTGCCCAACCAGCTCGACGGACTCCTCGGGCGTCGCGGGATATGGGATATTCGCGAGCGCGATCCGGAAGGGGCTCACGCGCGTGTCCCTACTTGCTCGGTCCGAGCACGAGCTTCTGCACGCGCCAGTTCAGCAGCTCAGCTACATATAAGGTATCCGCGCTCGGGCATGCGATCTCGTGGATCCAACCGAATTCCTTGGGTTGCTTTCCCGACTTCCCGAGCATCCCCAGCACCGTGCCGTCGAGACGCAACTTGTAAATGCGCCCGGGAAACGCATCCGAGCTGTAGAGCACTGCGTGGGGCCCGGGCGTGATGCAGATCGCCCATGGTGCCCCAGGCGCCATGGTGCCAGTCGTCGCGGTGGGCTTGTTGCCGATGGCGGGGTGGGCATCGGGCGGGGCCGGCACGTCAATGGTGATTTGCCGCAGGAATTTTCCGTCTCCGTCGAAGACCTGAATCCGCCGATTGCCGCGGTCGGCCACGTACACATTTCCCTGTGCGTCGGTCGCGATGCTGTGCGGCGTGTTGAACTGCCCGGGGCCGCTGCCCGGCTCGCCCCACGATTTCACCCATTCCCCGTTCTTATCGACCTTCGCGACGCGCGAATTGATGTAGCCATCGCTGATGTACGCATTGCCAGCCGGATCCCATGCGACGTCGGTGACCTGCCGAAACATCCCATCCACTGGTGGCAGCGGCGGGCTCGGATGCTTCAGCGGAGCCGTGCCCTCATCCGACGCCTCCTGCTTGCGCCCGAAGACCATAACGACCCGGCCGGTCGGATCGAACTTGATCACCATGTCCGACCCCTTGTCCGTCACCCAGATATTGTCTTCGGGATCAACCTTCACCATGTGAGCGAACGACCAGGCGTACAGGTTGTGGCCGATCTCCCGCACGAAGTTCCCCGCGGCGTCGAACTCGAGCAACTGCGCAGCAGCCGCTCCGTATGCCGGGCCGGTCGTGTTGCCTCGAGATAACACGAACACGTGCCTCCGCGAATTGACGGCCACGCCCGAGACTTCGCCGAAGTACAGATTGGGCGGCAGCTTCAGGAAGTCTGGTACGGAGCGGTACGGAATCTCGGGGACCGTTGCTTGTTGAGCGTGTGCACCGGCGGAGCACACGACCAAGGATGCTGCGAGCACCGACTGCTCGAATGAGATACGCATAGCGGTCGCGCTCCGCGATTGAGGTCTGACAACGGGGGCCCGGGGTCCGGGGAACAAACTACAGGGCTCGTGATGGCGCAGCATCACTAGCCCGGCGGTTTCTCCTCCCGGACTCCGGACCCCGGATCCTGTCGTTCTGGTCTTCGCGCCCCGGACCCAGACGACCCGAGCAGGTCCCACAGTCGCGCCCACGCCTCGAGGCCCTCGTGCAGTCGATGGATGCGAAAGAACTCGTTCGGCGCGTGGTAATCTTCGTCCGCCGTCGAGAACGAGAAGAACACCGTCTGGAGTCCCATGTGGCGGTCGAACAACTCGGCGATGGGCAAGGTCCCGCCCATGCGGACGATCAATGGGCGCACGCCGTAGACGGCCAAGAGCGCCTCGGTTGCGGCCTCGAGCGCGAAATGGTCTGGGGCGATGTGAGCCGCACGCGACCCGTGTCCACCACGCGAGATCGACAGCCGGGTCCCGACCGGCACATGCGTCTCGAGATGGCGCGTCACGAGGTCGAGGATCTCGCTCGGGTCCTGATCCGGAACCAGCCGACAGGTGATCTTGGCGTGGCCCTCACTGGAGATCACGGTCTTCTGACCTGGTCCCTCGTATCCGCCCCACATGCCGTTGACTTCGATCGTCGGACGGGTCCATTGACGCTCGAGCGTCGTGTATCCCGGCTCGCCAAAGGCCGCTGGCGCACCGACCTGGGCCAGATAGCCCGCGTCATCGAATGGCAGGTCTGCGATCGCCGCACGCTCCGTCGCGGTCAGTTCCCGCACGCTGTCATAGAAACCGGCGACTGCGATGCGACCGTTCGGCTCGTGCAGTGTCGAGATCAGGCGCGCGAGGGCGTGGAGCGGATTGGCCACGCCGCCTCCGTGCCGACCGGAATGCAGGTCTTTGGATGCGCCGGTCAGCGTGATTTCGAGGCCTGCGAGGCCACGACTCGCGACAGTCAGGGACGGCTCGTCGATGCGCCACATCGCCCCGTCCGCCGATAGCACCACATCCGCCGCAAGGAGCGCGCGATGGTCTCGAATGAAGGCATCCAGGCTCGGACTGCCGATTTCCTCTTCGCCCTCGAACATCCACTTGACGTTGATCGGCAGGCGGCGCGATGCCGCGAAAAATGCCGCAGCAACTTCGATCGGGATCAGCATCGGACCTTTGTCGTCCGAGACGCCGCGCGCGTAGAGTCGCCCGTCGCGCACTGTGGGTGTCCAGGGCGCGCTGCGCCATTTCTCCAGTGGCTCCGCGGGCTGGACGTCGTAGTGCCCATACACCAGCACGGTCAGCCGACTGGGAGCGCCCAGCCACTCGCCGTAGACCACGGGGTTTCCCGCCGTCGCGATCGTGCGCACACTGAAGGAGCCAGCGGCAGCGAGCGACTTCGCGACCCAATGCGCTGCCGCCTGGACATCAGCGGCGTGCGCGGGCTCAGTGCTCACGCTCGGGATCGACGCGAACTCGATCAGATCGGCCAGAATCCGATCATGATTCGTCGCGAGGTGCTCCAGGACGGCAGGCAGCGCCGTCACTTGCCGCCGTCGATCGACAGGACCTGACCGCTGATCCAGCCGGCGTGGTCCGACGCAAAAAAGAGCACCCCGTACGCGATGTCCTCGGGCGTACCGAGCCGTTTGAGTGCGATCCTGTCGACCAGCGAGCGCTGACCTTCGGCTCCGTACGACTCCCACTGGCGCTCGGTGGCGGGGTTGGAGCGCACGAAACCGGGTGCAATGTTGTTCACCGTTATGCCCCAGGGCCCGAGCTCATGCGCGAGCTGGCGGGTCAGCCCGATCTGCGCCGCTTTCGCGGCCGCATATGCCTGAATGCCGGTCAGGCTGATGCCCAGGCCGGCGCCACTCGAGATGTTGATGATCCGACCGGACCGGGCCGCCTTCATGCCCGGTGCGACCGCCTGCGCGCAGTAGAACGCGCCTGTGACGTTGACGTCGAAGATGGCCTGCCACTGCTCCGGCGTGACGTCTTCGAGCGGCCGGCCAACTTGGCCCAGCACGCCGCCCGCGTTGTTGACCAGAATGTCCACCCGGCCCGTTGCAGCCGACGCGGTCGCGACGAGGACGTCGACGGCTCCGTTGTCGCGCACGTCAGCCACGCGGGCCGTGCAAGCGCCACCGGCAGCGAGGCAGCGCTGTCGCGTCTCTTGCAGCTCGTCCTGGATGACATCACAGGCCCACACGTCCGCCCCGCGCTGAGCAAATGCGACGCTGATGGCCCGCCCGAAGCCGTGAGCAGCTCCTGTGACGACGACGGTCTTGCCTCGGTACTCTGTACTCATCGATCGATCGCGACCGCAGTTGCCGCGAGGGCCTCCAGCGTGTCGAGCGAGAGGGGGCGGAGGCCGCGTTCAATATCGTGGACCAGTCCCACGAGATGAGCTGTGATTGGTGTCGCCACGCGCGCCTGTTGTCCGAGGGCGACGACGATGCCCAACTGCGCGTCCACTTCGGTCGGTCGCTTGCGCACAGCGAGATCCCGCCAGATGCCGCTGTGCGACTTCGCTGACCGCCGGTTGAATGCGACGAGAGCGTCGAGCGATTGGGTCGCCGCACCGTGCGGCGCGACGGGCAAGTACGCGGTCGGGTCGAACCCGTCGAATGCTTCCGGGGTGACGCCACGCGCCTCGGCCACCGCGAGTACCTCGCGCGCGAGGGCGATGTACACGTCGCGATACTGGGCGAGCGCCAGGGCGTCGGCGATGGATTCATTCGTGAGCGCAGTCGCGAAGAGCATCGCGCCATACGCTTCTTTGCCCCAGAGATACCCCCATATGTTCGGCGTGACGATCGCACGGTCGTCGAAGTCGAGCCAAGCGTCGCGGATCGCGAGTGCCCGCGGGGTGATTCGGCCGTCGATTTCTCCCACGACGACGGCGCCGCGGCCGCCATAGTGAATGACGCCGGGCTCCATATAGTCGGCGCCGAAGTTCACGAACGCGCCGACGGTACGCCCGGCACCGACCACCTCGGCGATCGCCAGCTCATTGAGCCCGTTCTGCGCCGAGATCACGCACCCCGCATCGCTCACATGGGGGCGCAGGGCGCGGACCGCCATATCAGTGTGATGGGCCTTCGTGGCGAGGACGACCGTATCCCACTGTCCCACGACCGCATCGGGCGTGCAGGCCTGCACGCGAACGGCGAAGCTCGCAATCGGGCCGGTGATGCGCAGCCCGGACCGCTCCACGGCCGTGACGTGGTCGCTCACGACGTCCACGAGAGTGATATCGTGGCCGGCGCGCACGAGGTAAGCCCCGATCGTCCCCCCGATGGCGCCCTGCACCCCAGATGAGACAGCGCATGCCCGTCGCCCCTACGACGGGCCGCCCCAGGAGCCGGCAAGCAATGCGCGGGTCTCCTCCACCGCTACCTGCCACAGCGCCAACATGTCTTCGTCGGGCCGTTGATACAGGCCACCGAAGCTGCCGTCGCCCAGATATCCTCGCAGTCCCACCGGGTCGAGGGCGCGCACTCGAGTCATGTCCACCATCGGCCGCTGCGTCGCAGGCACGGCAACACCGGGGAGACGAGTCCATGGAAAATTCTCCATCCACGACCCGTGCGATGCGATGGGATCGATCGCTTGCACCTTCGCCCAGGTGTGTGGCGCATTCCACCAGTTGTGAAAGAGCACGCGGCAATCCGTGTGCTCCGCCGTCCACTCCTGGGTGAGCTGCTGCACGGCACCGTTTCCACCGTGGCCGTTGACGATCAGGATCCGACGGAACCCGCTGTGTGCCATGCTGTCGAGGATGTCCTGCACGAGGCGCAGGTGGGTCTCGACGCGGAGTGAGATGGATCCCGGAAACCCTCGGAAATACGGCGTGACGCCGTATGCCACGACCGGAAAGACCACGACTCCCAGCGGGTCGGCAGCCTCGACCGCGACCCGCTCGGGCAGGATGCAGTCAACGGTCAGTCGCAGGTGGCTGTGCTGCTCCGTACTGCCCAGTGGCAGCACAGCGCGGTCGTCGCGTCGCAGGTAGTCTTCCACCTGCATCCAGTTCATGTCGCTGATGCGCACGTCGATCCCGTTCCGCTGGCAGACACGGAGCAACATACGCGGGCGCCGACGCGACCGGGAGAGCGCGGGCGATTGGTGGCTAGGGACTAGTGGACAAACCGTCAGGCCAGTATCGTCGACCTGTACAGCCCCTGTCCCTAGTCCCAAGTCCCTAGTCCCCAACCATACATGCTCCGCTACTTCGTGCCGTGCCGTGCCAGAGCACGCATCGCGATCGCCGCCATGAGCGCGGTCGCGATCGCCACAGCATGCGGGCCCCACGCCAGCTCTCCCTCGCTCGTAGGAGACTGGGATGCTTATCTGGTGAGAGGGTCCACGCCGCACGCGGGATTCGAGGGATGGCGCCGCATGGGCTTTGCGCACTTTGCGGCCGGCGATTCGGGGCCCGTCGGCGAGATTCGCCGTCGCACGGGAGAATCCATCGTCGACGTTCCGCACATCACCGTGCGGGGAGACTCGCTCGTCCTGGGTGACGAGGCGCACGCGATCGATGCCGCCTGGCACGGCGACACGCTCATCGGCGTGATGGTCGCGCAGGGCAAGCCCGCTGGCCAGCGGATCCGCCTCGTGCGACGCGGGACGCCTTTCCAGGTCGAGCAGCCGTACCTGCTGTGGCCGGGCTCGGTGTCCGATTCGCAGTACGCGGTCACCGAAGACACGCTGGTGTTCATGAAGACCCGCGATGGCGCGCGGTTAGCAACGTACATCGCCCGACCCGTTGGTCGTGGACCCTTTGGCGTGGTCCTGCAGCGTACGCCGTACACGCGGATCCTCCACGCGGCTGGCCGGTATTGGGCATCTCGCGGCTACATCTTTGCCGCGCAGCACGTGCGAGGACGCGATGTGTCGGACGGCAAGGATTTCGGCGATTACGACACGGATGTGCGAGACGGCTACGACGCGGTCGAATGGGCGGCGAAGCTGCCCGGCGCGAATGGCAAGGTCGGCCTGATCGGGCACTCGGACGAGGGGCGGCTCGCCTGGTATGCCGCCGTGAGCGCGCCGCCCCACCTGGCGGCCATCGCGCCGTCTGCCGCGAGTGGCGATCCGTGGCGAATCGTGCCGTACGAAGACATGGTGTTTTCGCCGATCAACGTCGCGTGGGCTTGCCTGATGCGTGCTCGCACGCTCCAGGACATCAGCGATCTGGACATCGGCACGGCGCTCTCACATCTGCCGCTCAGCGACCTTGCCACAACGGCTCGGCTGCGGCGACGTGCCGCTTTGGGACCGCTGGATTGCGCATCCGGTGCTCGATGCCTACTGGCGCGCGCATGCGGTGACTACGAACATCGCGAAGGTCCGAGCGCCGGTCCTGCAAATCTCCGGGTGGTACGACGACTCGCGTGGCCCGATCGACTACACCAACGCCTTGAACAAGGTGCCGCACCATCCATTCATCCGGCTCGTCATGGGGCCCGGCGCGCACAAGGGGATCGACTACGTCGCCGGCGACTTCGGGCCGCAGCAGCGCGTCGAGACTCGGCGCTTGCAGCTCCGCTGGTTCGATCACTACCTGTTGGGGAAGAACAATGGCGTCGATCGCGAGGCACCCGGTCGACATCTTCGTGTTCGGCGACAACGTCTGGCGGCACGAGGCCGCGTGGCCCCTCGCCCGGGCGGTGCCGACCAACTGGTATGTGACATCAGGCGGGAACGCCAACACGAGCGGAGGTGACGGAGTGCTCGACACGCTCCCGCCGACAGGGGCCGCCGCCGACACGTTCACCTACAATCCCGCGAGTCCCACGCCTTTTCTCATCGATTCGCGCGAGCTCGAGACGTCGCTCAACGAGGATTACACCGATATCAACGCGGCGCGGCACGACGAGCTCGTATTCACGTCGAAGCCGCTCACGAAGCCGATCGAGGTCACCGGCCAGATGTCGGCGACGCTCTGGGCCGCGACGCGATGCCCGGGATACCGACTGGAACGTGATGTTGCTCGATGTCTTTCCGGACGGTCATGCCCAGCGCGTGCAGGACGGAGTGGCTGCGGGCCCGATTCCGGCATGGCTTCGACAAAGAAGTGCTTCCTGACGCCGGGCAGTGTCGAGCGGTACGACCTCGACGTCTGGTACACCTCACGTGTGTTCGAGCCCGGTCATCGGATCCGGGTCACGATCTCGTCGGCGCTGTTCCCCAAGTACGACCGCAACCTCAACACGGGTGGCAACAACGAGCGTGATACGACGTTCGTGTCAGCCCACCAGCGCCTCGTGCACGACGCAGCACACCCGACCCACATCGTACTTCCGGTCATACCGCGGTAAGGAGCGGTCGCCGTCGCGACCGAGCCTCCGTTAGTGTCGTCAGGCTGTCAGGGGGCTCGTCCCGCGAGTTTGTGAACCCTCGGTCGGCAATGTGACCCTCGCTGCGACCCGGCGTCGGCGGGCGCCCCCGCCGGGGCACCGTCGCCAGCTCTGACGGCAATAGGCCGTACATCGGTGATCAGATGATAGAGAAAACGGCCGGGTTCCTCCTGCATCGCCATGTGCGCCGAATTGTCGAACCAGACCAATCTCTTGGCCGGCGCTTTGACGCGCCTGAACCAGTCCGCAGACACCGCGTGAGAGACGGCGTAATCGTGTCGTCCCTCGAATAGGAAGATCGGGCATTTGAACACGGTCACGCTGTCCAGGTCGAGCGATGCCAGCATCGGCAGGAGATGCGTGAGCGAGTACAAGCTCCCGCTGTCGATTGCCGCGACGTCCCTGTCGGTGTAATCTGGCGACAGGGACCGCGCCTCATCGTCGTAGGCGAAATCCGTACGCCCATAGGTCAGGCCGCCATAGTAATTCAGCCACTTGCGCTGCCGACCGATCCGGTCAAAGGTCAAGCTGTCCGGTGGCCCGGGATATGGAGCAAGCGAGAGCAAGTCGTGCTCGGCCGCCATGTTGTGGTGCCCACGCGCCTCGGCCAAGGCAAAGTCGTACCCGTCGGTCTCGCTCTTCCGCATATTCACGACCTGGCCCACCCCGATATACGCGTAGAACCAGTCGGGATGCCGCCGAGCAAGCATGAGACCCAGCACAGTACCCCACGAGTGTCCGAGCAGGAAGATTTTCTTCTTTCCGTAGGTCTGTCGCAGATCGCTGACGACCGCTTCTGCGTCCCGTGCCATCTGCTCCGGTGTCATGGTCGACGCGAGTGCCTTGGGGTCGTTGGCGGCGTACGTCTTCCCCGCCCCGCGTTGATCCCACTGCACCACTGTGAAAAAGTCCTCCCATGGTGCTTGGAACGTGTACGCCTCCGGCATCGTCGGTGACCCCGGGCCGCCGTGTAGATAGAGCAGGATCGGGTTGCGGCGGTCGCGACCGCGAATAGACACCCATTGCTTCGATCCGTTGATCTGCAGCGGTCGGAGCTCCTCGACTCCGTTCGGTGATACGATCCTGCGATAGGTGGCGATGATGCTCGTCACGTGTTGGCGCGACATGGTATCGACCGACGCGGATTGCGCCACGTGACTCGCGGGTGGGCTCGACGTCTTCGGGCTTCGGGTCCGGCAGGCGGTTACGACCAACCAGGGCATGGCGATCGCCAGGCCAAGGCGGCACGGACGTAGGGCTCGCTTCACTGCACAAACTCCATGCGGGGGTGGCAAGGTACCACGGATCCTACGCTCACGATCCTCTTCGGGTTTCCATCTGATCACGCAGATCGAAAGGCCAGAATGCGGCGGGTAGCCGCCTTAGACCCGGAAGGGCGACGCATGCGTCGCCCTTCCGGCATCTACCGCAATGCTCGTGCGAAGCGGACGCATCGGATTCCCGTCGCGTGTTTGACGCCCCGGCACGATGCTGGCCTCTCGGTGCGTCGTGCCCGAGATCATCGACACCGACATCCCGGCCCGACTCGATCGTCTCCCGTGGAGCCAGTTTCACACACTGGTCGTCGTCGCACTCGGGATCACCTGGATCCTCGACGGTCTGGAGGTCACCCTCGCTGGTTCCGTCGCTACCGCCCTCCAAGACAGTCCGCAGCTGCATCTCACCGCGCCACAGGTCGGTGCCTCCGCCAGTGCGTACCTCGTTGGCAACATCTCCGGGGCGCTCGTGTTCGGATGGCTGACCGATCGATGGGGTCGCAAAAGACTCTTTACGATCACGCTTGGCCTTTATCTCGTCGCCACCGCCGCGACGGCGTCGTCTTGGAGTTTTGGCAGCTACGCCATGTTTCGCTGTTTGACCGGCGCCGGGATCGGTGGGGAGGCCGCCGCCATCAACTCTGCCATTCAGGAGCTGATCCCGGCCCGCTATCGCGGCCACACGGATCTCGCGATCAACGGCAGCTTCTGGATCGGGGCGGCCCTGGGTGCGGCGATGACGCTCGTCCTGCTCGTGCCAGGGCGGCTCCCTCCCGATGTGGGTTGGCGAGCGGCGTTCGGTACTGGAGCCGTGCTCGGGCTGGCCGTCATCGGACTGCGCCACTACATCCCCGAAAGCCCGCGCTGGCTCATGGTGCACAACCGCGTCGGCGAAGCGGAAGCGGTGGCCCGACAGATCGAGTTGCGGGTGTATGGGGGATCCGGGAGTCCGCCGGTGCCGCAGGCTGGACGCATCCGGCTCCGTCGGCGCGAGCGAACGTCGCTCGCCGAAGTCGCACGTACGCTGCTGCGGCATTATCGGAGCCGCACGGTGCTCGGCGTGGTCCTCGTGGCAGCTCAGGCATTCTTCTATAACGCGATCTTCTTTACGTACGCGCTCGTCCTGCGGAAGTTCTACAACGTGCCGCCCAGCCATGTGGGGTGGTACATCCTGCCCTTCGCCGCGGGCAACTTCGCAGGCCCGCTGCTGCTCGGCAGGTACTTCGACACGATCGGCCGGCGCCCGATGATCGCGACGACTTATCTCTTCTCGGGCGCGCTGCTCGCGGTCGCGGCGCTGCTGTTCGCGCATGGATCATTCAACGCGACGACGCAGACGATGGCATGGTCTGCGATCTTCTTCTTTGCGTCTGCGGCTGCGAGCGCTGCCTATCTGACGATCAGTGAATCGTTCCCTCTGGAGATCCGCGCGCTGGCGATCGCGCTGTTCTACTCGACGGGGACGCTCTTGGGCGGCGTGGCAGCCCCCTGGCTCTTCGGTCACCTCATCGCCAGCGGGGAGCGGGTCGAGGTCGTGTGGGGGTACCTCCTGGGAGCCGCCCTCATGATGGCTGCCGCGTTCGTGGAAGCCTGGATTGGCATCGCCGCCGAACGGCGTCCGCTCGAGAGCGTCGCGGCTCCCCTCTCCGCAGCGGACTGAGCGACCGAGCCGACTGCTGGGCCACTCTCGCCATCTCGAGCCGACATCGGCGAGTTGTCGCGGCACGACAACTCGCCGATGCTGTCGATGGCTCTACTGCGTCTTGAACACCGCCGCGCGGCAGGCCTGCACGTTGCTCGGATTCGCAGCCACCGTAACTGGCTGACCGTCACGGGTCGCGGGCTTGCCGCGAAGGACGGGCGTAAAGCAGTCTTTCCAGAGGCCATTGTCTGTCTTCCACTGCCCGGCGACGAAGCCCAGGTTCTTGCATTCGGTGATGATGCTCTCGCAGGCAGGTGTTTGCTTGGCGACGGCGATATTTGGCCCACCCTTGGGCGCCTGGCCCGGCGCCGGATGCGTCACCTGTGCCACCTCGCCTCCCACGCCCGCCGGCTGCTGTGCTAACGCGGGCTTTGCGCCCAACAGCGCGACTGCCGCCATTGCCGCCGTGATGTAGTGGAGCCTCGTCATAGATCACTCCTCGCCAAGTGGACTCGCCAACGACACCGCAAGGGATACGGTCGACTGCTCGGCGGAGATGCTACAAGGAGACCGACATCGACTCCAATACTTTGTTTGGACCAGCTCGATAGGCGAGGGCTATGGTCGGGCGGGCGGCCGCTCGGCAACGCCCCGCACGTCGATCGTGATGGCGCTACGCTCTTGGGTTCGTCCCGTGCAGCGACCCGCCGCCAGGAACACTTCCCGTACGCGGCGTGCCACGAGAACCTCCTCGCATTGCGCAAGAGGCGTGTCCGGGCCAGCATGCCAGACAGTCGTCCCCTTGTCCTCACCCATGAGCACGGCGAGACGACTGCGGCGACCCCGTCGCCAGCTGCTCGGCCAGCGCCCTTCCGGTAAGCGGGATGACGTGGTCGTCCCACTGTAGGTCGGCATCGCCGAGTCCGACCGTGTCGAGCACGTAGTTGCAGTGAGGCCTGGGACCCCTTGCAGCTCGGATACGATCTTCCGAGCCATCGTGTTCAGCGCTCTGCCTGTGCTGGATGATCGAGCTTCACGAAATGCTCGAGCGCGACGATCAGCCCGATCGCTTCCGCTTCCGAACCGTGATTCGCGACCCAGGGTCTCATTCGGATACCCGTTGAGTTGGCCGGGTGATCAGCGCGCGTTTCGCGTCGAGGTCCCGCTCCCCTGGGTCCGCCAGTCCCCCAAGCTCGATGGTCGCGCCGGGGTGACCCTCATCGTCCACGAGAACTAACCGCCTGGCTGTAATCACGTCGCCGGCGCTGGGCGCGTCCTGGCGCGCGAACGCGGTCGCTCCCACGATGCAGGTCGCCAAGGTACCACCGAGGAGGACGGTGTGGAGTCGCCGAACGCGGCGCTCGAGCGCGTGAAGTTGCGAAGCGAGACCCGTCGCGGGTTGTGTCAAGTCGGTCATTGATCCTCCGGCGGATGGGGGTTCGTCCGGCCGCTGCAGTATGCACGCGAGCCTACAGCCGCGTCAGACGCCGGAATAGTCGCACACGCGGTTGCGGCGCCGAACCCGGCGGCGCTCGCCAATCCGGCCGACGCGAACGCGGCGGTTCCGAGAAACTCGCGCCGGTCGTCGAGCATCTTGCTACGCTGGCGAGCCGCCGCCAAGGGCTCGTGTTCCCGCCAATCACAGCGGTCGGCTCGTCACCTCGAGGCACCGGTCGATCTCGTCTGCCGTGTTGAACAGCGCCACGCCGACGCGAACGTACCCGTCCCGCACCGTCACCTCGACGTTTGCCGCCTGAAACGCGGCGCTGACGTCCGGCATCGGCTTGGTGATGTAGAACGAGACGACCGATGAACGATTGTCGGGCGGAGTAAAGAGGCGATACCCCTGCTTCGACAAGCCATCATACAAGCGGTGTGCAAGGCCGACCGTGTGCTCCTCGATCCGTGCTACGCCCACGTTCTGCACGTATGACAGGCCGGCGCCCAGTTGATGGACCGCGCCAAACGCACGGCTACAATAGTCGAATCGGCGTGCACTTTTCTTGAATTCGTAGTGATGATCCGGGAGGTTTTTCTCGACCATGAACTCCCCGAACCGATCGACATGGATCCGATCCAGCAGGTCGGCCCGAAGGAAAAAGGGCGCGACGCCGAAGCCGCCGAGGAGCCACTTGTAGGTGCCACAGCACAAGGCGTCTACCCCACTCGCGCGGACATCGACCGGGACCATCCCCACAGCCTGAATCGCGTCGGCGTAGCACAGCGCCCCGTGGGCGTGTGCCAGATCGGCGATTGCTCGCATGTCGTGGTGGAACCCATTCTGGTGCGACACCCAGGCCACGGTCAAAAGACGCGTGCGGCGGTCCACGTGAGGCTCGAAGTCGCTCGCGTCGACTACGCCATTGCGATGCTTCGCAATGCGCATCTCGATGCCCCGTGAGGCCTCGAGTGCGCGGTACACGATGAAAGGGATCGGGTAACACAGCTCACTGAGGACGACGTTGTCCCCTGCGGTGAGGCCCATCCCCTGGGCGATCACGTTCTCGCCCTCGGCCGTGGAAAAGAGGAGACCGATCTCGTCAGGGCTTGCGTTGACGAGTTGTGCGAACTGGGTTCGAACGGCTTCGTCAGTGGCGAGTAACTCCTGCACGAGCAGCGGTCGATATGTCTTGTCGTTGACGAACGTCGCGCCCGCGAGCGCCGCAGGCCGGCACATCGGCGTGATGTACGCGGAATTCAGGTATGTGCGATCAACCACGATCGGGAAGTCCGCGCGCACACCCAGCGGGTCGGGTCCAGGGACCTCGAGGGTCGGGGCAGACGCAAGGGCGCGGGCCGGACGAACGGCAGCGGAAGCCGCGAGTGCGGCTGCGGTAGCGACAAATGAGCGGCGGTCGAGCGACATGTGGATTCCCCTTACCAGCCCTGGGATTTGGATCGGCGAGCCTCATGAACCATCGCGATCGGGCGGGACGATAGCCGTAGAGGAGACCCCTCGCAAGGCAACCGTGGTACCGCGTGCGCTGCTGCGAGAACGAGCAGTGGAGCCACCGGTCGATCCTACCTGAGCTCCTCGCTGAGCGCGGCGCGACGCTCTCATGATCGAGTTGGCTGGACAGCCCCCGGTGCACGGCGGAGATTAGCGTGAACCGCGGCCGCACGGGCCGGCCCCTCCCACGCCTTCCGATCCTTCGGAGCACCACATGTCACGACTTCGCAGCCTGCTCGCTGCGTCAGCTTCCGTCCTGCTCGCCATGCCGTATGCCAATGCAGGCGCGCAGCGGTCATTCAAGGTCTTTGTCTCGGCCGACATGGAAGGCGTTGCAGGGATCGTCGCCATGGACCAGCTAGGACCCCCAGGAATTGACTACGAGTGGGCTCGGCATTTGATGACGGCAGAGGTCAATACCGCCATTGCGGCAGCCTTCGACGCGGGCGCGACCGAAGTGCTGGTGAACGACGGCCATGGATCTCACACCAACCTCAAAGCAGATGAGATGGATCAGCGCGCAAGTCTCGTCACGGGGACTCCGGCGCCGCTCGGCATGGCAGAAGGAATGGACTCGACGTTTGGCGCCGTGGTCTGCGTCGGTTTTCATGCGAGGGCGTCGACGGAGGGCGCGGTCATCGATCATACCTACACCGGGACCATCACCGACATGACACTCAATGGCGTGTCGGTTGGCGAGTACGGCATGTCCGCCGCCGTCGCAGGCTACTATGGCGTGCCGGTCGTGTTCATCTCCGGCGATAGCGCGGTTGCGGAGCAAGCTCGAAGCTACGTTCCGGGCATCGAGACCGTGATCACAAAGGAGGCGATCACGCGCTATGCCGCACGCACGATCAGCCCACAGGCCTCGCGTGCTGCGATCGCCGCGGGAGTCCGCAAGGCTCTCGCGCGCCGGAACGAGATCCGTCCGGTCCGTGTGACGACGCCGATCACCCTCGGCGCTGAGTTCACGAATACGGGATTCGCTGACAACGTGGCCATGATCCCTGGCTCGCACCGCACGGGGCCACGCACCGTGACATACGTCGCTCGGGATATGCTGGAGGCCTATCGCGTTTCACGGTTGATGATGCTCCTGGCCCACTAGCCGTGCCAAGGGTCGTCGTCCGGACGGCGCAGAGCGCCTCGCATGACCCCTATGAGGACACGGTTATCATCGCCGCGGTCTAACCCTACGACTTCGCAGTCGTGCTCGCCGCGGCGCCAGACGCGGCGAATTGGGGTCCGAATTCGGCGAGCTTCGCGAGCGGCGGGCGCGGACATTTCCGTCGTGTCTCCACCACAGCGTCTGCCGAGCGCAGACATCTCGTCAGCGGGCGCTGGCCGCACGCGATCCGCGTTTTGACGGCGTGTTCTTCGTCGGCATCACGTCGACGGGCGTCTACTGCCGGCCGGTGTGTCCGTCGCGATTCGCGGCTCCGCACCATCGACGCTTCTTTGCCTCTGCGGCATCCGCGGAGGACGCGGGATTTCGGCCGTGCTTGCGCTGTCGCCCCGAGCTCGCACCAGGCCGCGGACAGAATGGGTGCGGTGCCGCGCTTGGCCAGCGCTGCGGCCGAGCGCATTGCAGCCGGCGCCCTGAATGGCCACAGCGTCGCCGAGCTCGCGGCGGAGCTCGCTGTGAGCGAGCGTCACCTCAGACGCGCGGTCGAGCGCGCCCTGGGCGTGTCTCCGGTCGCGCTCGCGATGACCCATCGCTTGCTGCTGGCTAAGCAGCTCCTCGCCGACACGACGCTCCCCGTCACGCAAATTGCTTTTGCGAGCGGGTTCCAGAGTCTTCGTCGCTTCAATGGGGTCTTTCGTGAGCGGTATCGATTGAGCCCGACCGCCGTGCGCCGATCCAGCGACAGCGAGATAGCCGCCTCCGGCCCAGGCGACCTGGTTCGACTCACGCTCGCCTACCGCGCGCCGTTCGCGTGGGAGGCGCTCATCGCGGTCCTCACGACGACCACCTTGCCTGGCGCCGAGGTCATCGACACCGGTCGGTATGGCCGGATCGTACGACTGCGCAAGCACGTCGGCGTAGTGCGCGTCGAAGTCGGATGCAGCGCAAAGCCTCACCTGAAGGTGGACGTCTCGCCTTCCCTCTTGCCCGACCTCATGCCGTTGCTCGCCCGGCTCCGCCGGTTGTTCGACCTGGACGCAGAGCCGACCGTCGTCGACACTCATCTCGCGGAGAGTGGACTGGCCGAGTTCGTGGCCCGCCGTCCCGGGCTCCGGGTCCCGGGGGCATTCGATGGATTTGAGGTCGCGCTCGCGATGCTGCTCTGGACGGGCCCCGAAGATCTGGCTCGCCGCGTCGTTGCCGACCTCGGTGAACCGTACGCCAGTGATACGCCGGGCCTGACGCACATCGCGCCAGGCGCGCCCAACGTCGTCCGCGCCGGGGCCGCCCATCTGCGCGCGCTCGGTGCTCCGCCGGCGCTCGCAGCCACGATCGACAATCTGGCGCGCGCAACTGTAGACGGAGTGCTCGAGCTGGCGCCTGGGGCCGACCCCGCCGTTGCGCGACGCGCACTCATGACGATTGTTGGAGTGGACGACCAGCTCGCGACGCACATCATCATGCGCGCGCTGCACTGGCCGGATGCGTACCCGCTGTCAGATCCCCGTCTGCAGGATGCGCGGGCTGAGCCATGGCGACCCTGGCGGGCGTACGCAGCGTTGCACCTCTCCGCCTAGAGATCCTCGACACCGTCTGCGGATTCGCGACACTCGTCGAGTCCGGTTCGCCGCGATTTGAGGTCCGAATCCGACAAGCACGACAATCAATGCGTCGCCATGATGCCGCTCCCGCATCTCCATGGAGGAGCATCATGCGTCGATTGTCGTGCTTGATCGTGGTCGTTGCTCTCCTCGCGTGTGGCCGAGGAACGGAAATCACCGAGCCACCGACCGCGGCGGATCCATCGCTCGCAGCACGCTCAGCATTCTGAGGGCGTGCTCCCCGACCGGTATGAGATCGTCGCGCTGCCAGACTTGAGTGGGACACAAAGTGCAGGCGATGCGATCAACAATCAGAGCGAAGTTGCAGGCTTCGCCACGCTGTCCGGCAACAGCGTGGAGCATGCCACACTCTGGCGCGACGGCGTGATCCACGACTTTGGGACACTCGGCGGACCGAATAGCGGCGTCCTGTGGCCCGGACTGAACGACCTCGGCGTGGCGGCGGGAGTCGCGGAGACGCCGGAGCTGCAGCCCCGGGGCGAGAGCTGGAGCTGCTCGGCGTTCTTCCCGACGACAACGGGGCACGTGTGTCGCGGCTTCGCGTGGATGGACGGACATATGATCAAGATGCCCACGCTTGGCGGCGACAACAGCTTCGCAACAGAGGTGAACGATCGCGGGCTCGTGGTCGGATGGGCCGAAACATCGGTTGAGGATCCTACGTGCAGTGCGCCGACGCAGGTTCTGCAGTTCCGCGCGGTCGTATGGGATCCCGCCAGCATGCGAATTCACCAGCTCCGTCCATTGCACGGCGATTCGGCGTCGGCCGCAACGGCGATCAACGAGCAGGGCCAGGTCGTCGGCATCTCCGGAAAATGCGATCTCGCGGTCGGCCGGTTCAGCGCCCGTCGCGCGGTGATGTGGGACCATGGTCAGGTGATCGACATCGGCGGACTCGGTGGCATCGCGTGGAACACAGCGATGGCGCTCAACAACGCTGGCGTCGTCGTCGGATTCGCCGATACGACAGGCGACCAGAGTGGCGCCCCCAACTTCCATGCGTTCATCTGGGCGAAAGAGGACGGCATCAAAGACCTTGGCACGCTGAATGGCGACAACTTGTCCGAGGCGCTCGACATCAACGACCGCGGCCAGGTCGTGGGGATCTCGATCGGCGACACCGCGACACACGCCTTCATCTGGCAAAACGGCAAGATGACGAACCTGCAGACCCTCGTGCCGTCGGGGTACGCCAACCATCTCGAGAGTGCGCAGGGCATCAATGACCAGGGGCAGATCACGGGGTTCATGGCAGATCCGACCACTGGCCAGCAGCTCACGTTCGTCGCGACACCGGTCTGGTCGAAGACACGATAGCCGCGTGGCTGGTGATTGGTGACTGGTGAACAGACCGTAGGGCTAGAGACGGCGACGCCTGACTGGCCTATCGTTTGTTCACCAACCACCGACCACCGCTCACCGCGTTCCAGCCGTCGACCCCGTGCCCGCCGCTAGATTGGTAGAGGCTGGCCCGGCCGGGGCTGAGGAACCGCCAGGAGCCTCGAGTCGAACTCGTGTTTGGATGACCCGCGGAGACAACTCGTGATCAGCCTTGGAGCATGGACCGCACGGACGTTCACCTTCGACCTGCCCTCCTCGGCTTTTCCGGCGGTCCTCGAGCGACTTCGCGGGACGCCCGCCCGCGCCGCGGACCTGGTTGCCCGCGTGGATGACACACTTCTGGGACGTCGACTCGACGACAAGTGGTCAGTCAAGGAGCACCTCGGTCACCTGTCCGACCTCCATACCCTCGATGCGCGGAGACTCAGGGAATTCCTCGACGGCGCCACGGTGCTTTCCCCAGCCGATGCGGAGAATCGCGCGACCGAAACCGGACAGCACCGGCGGACGCCCATCGGGGTTGTCCTCGACCGCTTACGTACGACCCGGGCCGATCTCGTCAGCCTCCTCGAGGCGCTGGGTGAAGACGATGTCGCCCGAACCGCCATGCACCCGCGTCTGCGCCAGCGCCTACGCCTGCTGGATTGGATGCAGTTCGTGGCGGAACACGACGACCATCATCTCGCTCGCGCACGCCAAATCCTCGCGGCGCTCGACAGTCGTGATCAGCCCGAACGCATCACCCGCGAGGTCTGACTCGTCGTAGCGACCAGTCGTCAGTGCTTCGGATGGTGATGGAGCGAATCGTTCGGGGTCCCGCCACTCGGTGGCACGTTGATGCCTGGCCCCGTGTACACCGGCGTCACGGGCTTGGTACCGCCCACCGTAATGTCGGAGATCGACGTCTTACCCTGGCTCGTGCCCGTGGCCGGTCCCGTGCCCTTGTTGACATTGACAGGATCGCTTGCTCCAAACGAGAACGAATTGACGTGGATCGTTTGCTTCGTCTTCCCGCTGGTGTCGGTCGGCGTGCCGGTCGCGGTGGCGGCAGTCCACGGGCTCGGGGTGGTCTGAGCGGCGCCCCGGCTGGGGAAGACCAACGTCAACACGATGAGCGCGGCGATGCCGAGTCCCGCCTGGGGTTTCCTTCGCATGATGACCGCTCGTTCTGGGTGTGCCAATAGGATACCCAGCTCTGCTCGTCTCGTCCAATACTTTCGGGCGAACGACGCGATTGACCCAGGCTATCGTCCCGCTCACCCCTCCTGAGACAACCGGGCCGCTCAGGAAGTGTCACAGCACGGAGACGGTCGCCGCAGCCGCTCAACATTCGAGGCGTAAATGCCACCGTGTAAAGATCGCCATTGGGCCCAGATCCTGACATTTCGCGCGCTGGCCGGAGCAGTCGTGTTGGGGTGTAGCGCCGGACACGATCGGTCGGCCCAGTCCGCCACACCGGCACCCCCAACCACGGCGACGAGTACGGGGTCGACGGAGCCGGCAGCAAATGGCTCCGTTACCGAGCTCGCGCCCGCATCGCTGACGCTGGCCGATCTCGATGTCTACGAGAAGGGGGCAAAAGCTCGGGTCGACTTCATGACACAACTAAAGAATGAGTTCGACGCAGCGAAGACAGCGCAGGACACCGCGCGAGCCGCGATGCGAATGGCCTCCGACGAGCCAGACTCCGACGGGGCACGCGCGGCGGGTGTCAGCACGATGCACGAACAGCAGGTCATGCGAGTCCTGGGCAATATCATTTCAACGCTGCACCTGGAGGAACTGGAGCAGTTCGACCGGCAAGTCGACACCGCGCACATGGATTCGGCGGCCCTGACACAGGTGCGGCCCATGCTCGCCCAGGCCCGACAACGTCGCGACTCGACGACGAAAGCAGTGATGGGATCGATGGCGCCCGACGTAGCAGCGGCGTTCCAGCAACGGCGGGCTAACCTCGACTCCCTGACCTTCCAGGCGATGACTATTCTCGCTGGAGCCAAAAAGTCCTGAGCACAGTCCCTCGGGAGACGCAACGATACCCTTCCGGTACGCCCCAATGCCGCGCAAGCTTTAGGACTCTGAGGGCAGGACGATGAGGCTGGCGAGCAAGGGAGGCGGTATGCGGCGAGTCGACATGGCATGCTCCGGCACTGTGGCGACTGGACTGGTTGGGCTGGTGTGTTGTCTGTCTTCGATCGGTGCCGCTCAGGCCTCGCGCGGATTGCCGGCCCCCGGCCCGAGCGACATCGCAGGCACTGTCACGGGTCCCCATGGCCCCGAAGGCGGCGTGTGGGTGATCGCCGAGACCTCCGATCTCCCGACGAAGTACGTCAAGATCGTCGTCACGGACGAGCGCGGCCGATATCTGATCCCGCAACTTCCGCCTGCGAAGTACAGCGTCTGGGTGCGTGGCTACGGACTCGTCGACTCACCGAAGACCCCGGCTTCGCCAGGTAACACGGTCAATCTCGCCCCCGTCATCGCACCCAACGCCCGCGCGGCCGCCCAGTATTTCCCCGCAGGATACTGGTATTCGCTCGTCCACGTGCCAGCGCCATCCGAGTTTCCCGGAACCGGCGATGCCGGAAACGGCATCAACCCGAACGTCAAGAGCCAAGCGCAGTGGATCCGGCTCATGAAATCGGGCGGCTGCACGGCGTGCCATCAACTCGGCACCAAAGGCACGCGGGAGATCCCCGCCGTGTTCAGTGCCCTCGGCGCCCCCACCGCCGCTTGGAGCCGCCGCATCCTCTCGGGTCAAGCCGGGGGCGACATGAGCGGGACCATCGCTCAACTCGGCGAGCGACGTGCCGTGCAGATGTTCGCCGACTGGACCACGCGCATCGCGCAGGGCGAGGTGCCACCGACGCCACCTCGGCCGAGAGGAATCGAGCGGAACGTCGTCATCACCGAATGGGATTGGGCCGACCCGAAGGCATACCTCCACGATGAGGTCTCGACCGACCGTCGGCATCCCACGTCGAACGCGAATGGCTTGATCTACGGGTCGACCGAGCTCAGTCGGGACTACCTGCCGGTCCTCGACCCGGTGCACAACTCGACGACGACGGTGAAGCTGACAGTCGCTGATCCGGCCACTCCCCCGGCAGCGATTCAAGTAGTCTCACAGCCGTCTGCGTACTGGGGCGATGAGGCCATCTGGACGGGGAGGGCCAACGTCCACAACGCAATGTTCGACGCGCAGGGGCGAGTGTGGATGACATCCACCGTGCGGCCGCGTGCAAATCCCGACTGGTGCAAGACAGGATCGAGCTTGGTGTCGGCGCAGTTGTTTCCGCTCGAGAATTCGGGGCGGCAGCTCGCGATGTACGACCCTGCCACGAGAAAGCTCGCATCCATCAACACCTGCTTCAGCACGCACCACTTGATGTTCGCCGAGGATGGGAACAACACGCTCTGGACGAGTGGCGGCGGGCCAGTCGTCGGCTGGCTCAACACGAAGCTATTCCTCGAGACCGGCGACGAAGAGAAGTCGCAGGGCTGGACCGCACTGATCCTCGACACGGACGGGAACGGCAAGCGCGATGACTATGTCGAGCCGGACCAGCCAGTCGATCCGACGAAAGACAAGCGTGTGAACGCGGGCATTTACTCTGTCGCGCCGGCGCCGGATGGGTCAGTGTGGGGAACGTCGCTGGGGTTTCCGGGGGCGCTCGTACGCCTCGTGCCGGGCACGAACCCGCCCGCGACCGCCCTGGCGGAGCTGTATGAGCCCCCGCTGCGTGATGCGAACACGCCGGTGAGTGGCTACTCACCGCGCGGCGGTGACGTGGATCGCAACGGCGTGTTCTGGGCGGCGCTCGCCAGCGGGCAGATGGCCAGCTTCGATCGCCGCAAGTGCAGGGGCCCCTTGAACGGGCCCAAGGCCACGGGGCAGCACTGTCCCGAAGGATGGACCTTTTACACCGAGCCGCTGCCGCAAATGCAGGGGGTGGTCGGTCCCGGCAGCGCCGAAGCGAGCTACTTCACGTGGGTGGACCAGTTCGACGCGCTCGGGCTGGGCAAGAACGTGCCGATCAACACCGGGAACGCATCGGAGGGGCTACTCGTGCTCAAGGACGGCGCTTGGGTGGTGCTCCGGGTTCCCTATCCCATGGGATTCTACGCCAAGTGGATGGATGGCCGCATCGACGACCCGGCAGCTGGGTGGAAGGGACGCGGCCTTTGGGCGAGCGTGAGCACCCGCGCGCCCTTCCACATGGAAGGAGGCAAGGGAACGACCAGCAAGGTGCTGCATTTTCAGTTGAGGCCCAATCCGCTCGCGGATTGACGCGCGGGGCACCCGTATCGCACGTCTTCCTCTCTCGGGCGCGAATGCGCCCGAGCCCCGCACACTACTATTGTGTGTGCGATTGTACGTGAGACCGATCAAACGGCCGAGCCCACGTGTGCCGCCTCTTCATGCTTTCGCGTTCTGGCCAATGACAATGTCATGACGAGCCGTTTTCGGCGAACGCTCGTGCGGGTGCTGAGCGTACAGATCGTCACGTTGCTCGCCCTCTGGCTCCTGCAATCGCACTACGGACGCTGATCCAGCACCATGAATCCGCTCAACTGGATCATCATCGTCGCGTAGCTGGCGTACGTCGGCGATCGACGGGCTGCGCCGATCGCGGCGCACGAAGGGACTCGAGGGTTATCTCCTCGCCAACCGCAGCTTGCCGTGGTGGGCCGTGGGTCTATCGGTGATGGCCACGCAGCTCTCCGCTGTCACGATGATCGGCACGACGGGACAGGGCGCCGATCGACGGAATGCGCTTCGTGCAGTTCTACTTCGGGCTGCCGCTGGCGATGGTGATCCTGGGCGTGACGCTGGTGCCATTTCTGCACGGCGCAAAAGTCTATACGGCCTACGAGTACCTCGAGCGCCGGTTCGATGCCGAAAACGCGATCGTTGACCGCGTTCCTGTTCCTGCTCTCACGCGGGGTGTCGGTCGCCACTATCCTGGCTGCGCCTGCTGTCGTCTTTTCAGCGATCTTCGGCTGGCCGATTTCGTGGTCCGTGGCCATCATGGGCGTGCCTGCGGTGCTCTACACGATGTTCGGCGGCGTGCAGGCGATCGCGTGGGCCGACGTGAAGCAGATGGCGCTTGTCACGTTCGCTCTCGTCGCCGTCGTCGTCGTCTTGATCGTGCGCATCCCCGTTCGGGCTGACGACGCCCTGCGGCTCGCCGGGAGCGTGGGCCGGCTTCAGGTGTTCGACTTTTCGTTCGACCTGACGAAGACCTACACGTTCTGGTCCGGGATGATCGGCGGCACCTTTCTCATGCTCTCGTACTTCGGCACGGATCAGAGCCAGGTCCAGCGATACCTCGCCGCGAAGTCCGTCGATGAAGCGCGGACGTCCCTCCTGGTCAGCGCGTACTGGAAGATCCCGCTGCAGGCGTTGGTACTGCTCGTCGGCGTGCTGGTGTTCGTGTTCTATCTGTTCCGGCAGCCGCCACTCTTTTTCAACCCGAACGATGCGCGGCGAGTGCAGCAGGTGGATCCGCCGTCGTACGCGCGACTCGAGGCACACTATCACGGCGCCTTCGCCGACCGCCAGGCGGCTGCCTTTCGCATGGCGCGGCCGGCGGCCGGACTGACAGGCGCGACCGCCACAGATGCGTTCGTGGCGGGAGATTCGGCGGTCGAGCGGGTGCGCGGCGAGGCGCTGGACCTTGCGGCTCGGGCAGCCGGGAAGACCGAGCGCGATGTCAACTACATCATTCCGCACTTCGTCCTCAACGAGCTCCCGATCGGGCTCGCCGGTCTATTTATCGCCGCGGTGATGGCGGCGGCGATGTCCGCGATCGCCGCGGAGCTCAACTCGCTGGCGACGGCGTCGGTCATCGACTTCTACCGACGGTGGATCCGATCCGATGCCAGCGACTCCCACTACCTCACGGTCTCGAAAGTGGCCACGGCATTCTGGGGGTTGATCGCGTGTGTGGTCGCGACACGCGCGGCAACTCTCGGTTCGTTGATCGAGGTCGTCAACCGCTTGGATTCATACTTCTACGGCTCGATCTTGGGCGTCTTCCTCCTGGCGACGATGCGACGCGCACGCGGCATGGGCGCGTTCGCGGGACTCATCGCCGGGATGACTGCGGTCGTCGCCGTCAGCGTTCGCGCGCCCAAGGTCTCGTTCCTTTGGTACAACGTTATCGGCGCGGTGACCGTGGTCGTCGTTGGACTGCTACTGAGCTATATGGGGACGGACTAGGGATTAGGACTAATCCCTAGCCTTTCCCCTTGCCTTTCGCCTTGCGGACTCGATCGTCGGGCGTGACGCCCAGTGCAGTCGCCAGATCGATCTGATGATCCTGCTCCTGCTTGATGATGTCTTTCAAAATCTCCGCGAGCGCGATCTCGCCTAACGCTTCTGCCTGACGGATCCGATCACGGTAGTTCTTGATCGTATCGTCCTCGGCCCGGAGGTCGGCCCACAGCATCTCCTCATTGTCCTCCGACACTTCAATTGGCTTTGGCTGATGCACGGGGTACGCGCCGAGATAGTCGAGCTGTCGAGCGACCGCGAGCGCGTGATCCAACTCCTGGTGTGCATGGACGCTCAGCTGGTCGGCGATGTTCATGTAGGCGGCTTTGTCGAGCTTCTGGCTGAAGATGATGTACTGGATGATGGCTTTGTATTCTCTGGCGATATCGTCCTGCAATCCCTGCACGAGGGCGGCACGAGCAGTCGCGTCGTCGCGGGCCGAATTCGTCGGCATCGTCGGTCTCCGAAGAGGAAGGAATGGTGAGCTCGTCGGACCGCGTCGGCGGTCAGAGCGTTCATCGAAAGAGTAAGAGTATCGACCTCGAAACGGGATTCCTACCAGCCCCAGCTTGTGGCCCCGCTGCAGTCACGCCGTCGTCACGAGTTCCGCGCCTTTCCGCTTGGGCAGATCGCCAGTGGTCTCAGTTGCCCGCAAGCCACTCGGCACGACGGCTCCGCTGGTCCGGGGTCATCCCCGACACGTCCACGAGGTGGACATGTGGGGTACGATAACTGCCGACCCGAACCATCACACGGCGACGCACACCATCGCGCACGACGTCAACCGCGACGGTCGCTGTCGTGTCCGGGCCGAGCCGCGCGCGCCTCAAGGCAGCCTGCAGATCGGCGAAGCTGGCCACCGGTGAGGAATCGATCGCGACTAGCCCATCGCCCGTGCGCAGGCCGGCCCGTATCCACGGGCCAGCGGAATCCCGCAGTACGAGTTTGAGCGGCACCCCGTCCACGAAGGACAGGCCGACACGCAGGTCGGGACGAGGATGGCCACTGTCATCGACCGCCACGCTCGAGTCCACGACGAGACGCCAGCCCAAACGCGCGACGGCCGACGACAGATCGATGGGTCCGGTGCCGCGCACATCTCGCGCGAAAAACGTGTCCAGTCGACAGTGGCACACCGAATCCGCCACCGCCTCGAAGTCGCCTGCCGTGTATCCGTCTCGCTGGCCCTCCTCACCGCCAGACGCTGCCCAGTGAGCCTGCGCTCGTGCGTACATTGCGCGCATGACGTCGTCCAGGGTCCGCCGATCATTCGTCGAATCGCGTTCCAGAGCGTCCAGCACGTAGCCGAGCAACTCGCCCTGCAGATAGTAGCCGCCGGTTGCGTTCGGGTTCGTAACTGGAGAATCCTCAAATGCGAGGCTCGCGGCTTCCGGAGACACCCTCACCGCCGTACGCGCGTCGTACCGCTCCAAGAGCTTCTCCCAGATGAGCGGCACGTGAAGGGGTCGTATCCACGATCCCAGCGCGGCGCGGCAGCGCCTCCGCGTAGTACAGCGTTATGCCTTCCCCGATCCAGAGACTCGGCGTTCTCGACGGCACTCCATAGGATAGGTCGTTATAACCCTGCGGGCGAATGGCTACGAGATTCCAGGCGTGGATGAATTCGTGGGCAACTTCGGTGGTGGACGCCCGAATGTCCTGAGCGAGCCTCTCGCTGGAGACTCCGATGGTCACCGAGGCCCGGTGCTCGAGCGCGTCCGATGCCTCGTCCTGAATGAGGAGCCAGTAGTCCCGCGCCGGCAGCGACCCGAACGCGTCGGTCGCGGCGGCGGCGAGGCGGTGGAGTCGGTCGACGAAGGCCACGGTGTCAAATGGCACGGTATGAGTCGTCGGCCAATACACGACGTGGTACGTGGTCCCGCGGTCGGTGAATCGCCAGTGCCGAAACAGACCCACGAGGATCGGTGAGTCGAGGAGCGTCAATGCATCCCGCGCGTCCAAGCGAATCGGTCCATCACGCCGACGCGGTGCTGGGCTCGCCCGTCGTCAAGAGCGACGTCGCCACACGCCATGGCTGGGGGACCCGCAGCTCGACCGTGACGGGTCGACCCGCGTATGCCGGCAAATACAGAAAGAAGTCGGGGGGATTGATCAGCGCACCGTCGCTCGAACTGTATGGCATCCAAGCGCGTCGCGACCCGTTCGACGGCGGCACTTGGATGTGCACACGATAGTGGACCACCGCCTCCCTGACCGTACCGCCTCGTCCCCCGTGATCGCCATTCGGCGGGAGCGTCACACGCCACAGGGTGTTGCCTTGGGGCACGACGGTGCCGGCTCGGCCGTCTCGCGTCTCGACCCGCATCGCGTCGAGATATCGCCAGTACCTCGCGTCGTACTCGGCGTGCACCTTCATCGCGAGCTCGAAGTCTGCCGGGACGTCCGACACCTCAATCGTCACATCCGCCACATTGAGGTGCGCCGCATCAATCGCGAGCGCGTACCTCACCACTGGCCTCGGTGGAGCGACCCCGACGAGGGCGGCCAGCGTGAGGATCCCAACGGCCAGGAGGATCACGGCGGGCCGCCAGCGGCGCACGGGCGTCCCCCAGCTCAGATCACGATGTCTTGTCCCAAACGACGGTCTGTTCGTAGGTCCCGCCCGGCCCTGTCGTACGCGAGTGCGTCGTGAAGCGCTTGCCGTTTCGGTCCAACGTGTGCGTGGCCGAGATCGTCGTGCCATTGGTCATTGTCTCGACATCCGAGTACCGATACGGCGTCTCGCGGTGCCACACCTCGGTGGCAATCTGGTGCCCGTCGGACGTGACAGGATACGGCTGGCCGTCCGCCTTTGCATTGATGGCGGAGTTGAACCCATGACCGTCTCCGGTCATGCCGGTGACTACGACGCTGACCGTCAATGAGTCCCCGTTGGGCGGCTGGATGGTCGCAGCCTCCTCCTTGAGGCCGGGCGGGTGGAGCTTGGAGTCGCGCACGTTCACGACCCAATTCCCAGCCCAGGGCGTGGTCATTGTAGGGTTCTGCGCGACGGCTAGACTACTGACAAAAAGCACCGGGACGAGTCCCAACATTTGCCGCATAGCGTTCTCCGTGACGGAAGGTGGCGTACGTGTGCGTTGATGTTGCACTGCGCGACCGCTTGCCACAATGACCCGACTGGCACACGCCGCCCCGACAGGCCGGCCGTTCTCACCCCGTCCTTTGGAAGGCTACGCTCCCAGTCGGCAAAGCGGCTCAGCGTGTGAGTGGCGAGTACGCGACCCCGTCGGACCACGTTCCCGTCGGCATGGTCGCGAGCACCGTCCGCGTAGCTACGTCGATCGCCACCACGCGATTCCGGCCCTGCAGTGTCACGAACGCGGTGCGACCGTCGGGAGTCACGATGACCCCTTCGGGACAGGGTGACCCGGGAAATTCTGCCGTCGGCACGAGACTATCGGCCGCGAACGTCACGCGCCCCAACTCCTTCCGCGTGGCGACGCTCATGAACCGCACCTCGGCCCCTGGGGGATCCGTGATGATGGCCGTGCGGCCGTCGGGTGTAATCGCCAACCGGTAGGGCATGCCAAAGCCGCCGACCGTGTCGGTCACCGTACCCGACGCGGGGCTCACGATACTCACCGTCTTTGCCTGGTTGCTGGCGACCCAGACCTGGTCCCCGGATGGCGACACGGCGATCCCCTCGACCGCACGCGCCACGGGGATCGCGCGTACGAACGCGTCGTGGGCGATATCGAGCTCGGAGATCGTCCCATCCCGCACGTTGGTGGTGTATGCGCGGCGCCCGTCTGCGGTGAGCGCGATCATGTGCGACGCCTGCTGCGTCGTGGGGATCGTTGTATCGATCGCGCCACGCGCCAGGTTGACGACGAGTACGGCCTTGTTCACCTGAGCCGTCACCAGGAGCGCGGTATCGCCAGGCAGGAAGGCGGACCCGTGTGGCTGCTGATACCCACCAAGGTCGATGGTGCGCGAAACGACGGGCACCGACGGCTGGAGGTCGATCACGGTGAGCGAGTGCCCCGGCTGCCCTCGTACGCCATAATCGGAGACGACCGCCCATCGTCCGTCGTGGGAGATCGCTACCTCGTGCGGGGCCGTCCCGGTCGGAAGCGTCGCGACGGTGCGCCCGGTTGCGAGATCCAGGATGGTCGCCGTGTTGTCGTTCATGTTGGCCGCGACCAGCGTGCCATGCAGCGGCGCTGGCGCGCGAGCGGTGGGGCCGTCGGCGGCGCGGCCGGACGACGATGCGTAGGCAGCAACCAGGGATGCAGCGACTGACAAGAGGAGGAGGCGTATCATGGACCGAAGGCGAGGGCTGTGCGTCGGGCGGGCGTGCAGACTCGGGCGTCTGGACCCGATCGCGGAATTCCGGAAATGTATGCCAGAATCTCTGCCGCGCATCTGCGGCGGACGCCGTCAGCGACGTTGGTGTTGCTCCATGACGCGCGTCACGAACGCTCGGCCATCCGCCTCGCTCGCAATCGGTGGCGACGGCATATCGGTGAGGTCCACCACCTCATTCGGCTGCCCGGGTCGCGCCCCGCCGGCGCGCGGCGCTGCGGTTGGCGGTGTCGGTTGATCCGGGAGTGCAGCTCGCGCGGCGACGGCCGCGGCCAGGCGGAGCAAGCTCCGTTGTAGGTCGTTGGGCGCCCTTCGGCTGGCGTCCCCTATAGTCGGGATCTTGAACGTCGCCGTCGAGCGGGCAATGCTCACGGGTGTGTCGTCACGTGGCACCTGGGTGAAGCCCACTCCACCGACAGGTGTCGCGCTCGCCTCGCGTGGCGTCAGTGGCGTGGAGCTCGGAGAGCAGAAGTGTGTGCGCACGGTCCGCAGAATCGACGTGTGGTCATACAACGTCTGATCAACGCCGCGCGTGACGTACGGCGAGATTAGCAGCGCGGGAACTCGGAGTCCGGCCCGGTCGAAAGTAAAGGGCGGGGTCTGAGACGGGTGCTCGACGTCCGGCGTCGCAGCCTGCGGATGGACATGGTCGTACAGGCCGCCGTGCTCGTCGTGCAGGATGACGAGCAGGCAATGCTCCCAGACCGCGGCGTTGGCGCGCAGGGAATCGTAGATATCGGCCATGAGGTGCTCGCCCCAGCGCACATCGTGGGGGGCATGCTGGTCGTTGGCGTGGCCGCGGGACGGCACGACCGGAACGCCGCTCGCGTGGAGCAGCCATTTTGCCAAGTCGGTGATCCACCCCCACAGTCCATGGCTGGGCTGGAAATAACCCGGCTCGATGAAGACGTACGCCGGCAGCGTCCCCTTCCCGTCACGGCCGAGGCGATGGGCGCGCACATCTGCGTAGAACTCATTGACCGGCCGCATGCAACGACGCCCAAGCCGATCCCGGCGAGCCCACAGCGACTGGAGGCAGAGCGATTGGGGCATGTCGTGGTAATAGATTGCCCAATCGACTCCTGCGGCATCGAGTCGATCGTAGATCGTCGTACCGTTGAAGAGGCGAAGGTCGTTGTCCAGGGTCCCAAAGGATGTCCCGGCGTGTGCGAACAGTCGATTCGGCCACGTCGGTCCTGGCACCGATGCGTGCCAGCGGTCGCAGACGAGGAACTCCGAGGCGAGTGATGCGAATGTCGTGAGCGTGCGCGGGGTATCGAAGCAGCGCATGACCTCGCGGGCGATCCGGACGGCATCGGGGTCGCCGCTCGCGCGCCCTGCCATGATGAAGCCCCCGCAGGTCACCGGGTCGCCGGGACGCGGATCGGCTTTGTCGAATAGCTGGCGGTTCACGGCGATGAAGTCGTGGTGAGGGTCGCCCGCGACGTCTCCGGGATGTTGGGGATCAGGCAGCGCAGGGCTCGTTGGGTTCGCATCGAAGGTGACTGCGACGGCAGAGCCATCGGCGGGGTCGATGTTGGACCCACCCGCGGGCCCGTCAACGCCTGCCACACCCCCGAGCAGATGGTCGAAGGACCGATTCTCGAGCATCAGCACGATTATGTGGCGAATGCCTCGGGGGAGAAGCGACACAGATGGGTGGTATGTGTGTTGCGGTCGAGCGATTCCCTTCACCGCCGCCCGAGCCGGGCTAGGACTCGCCGACTGCCGCCGCCGGGGCGAGACGACCATCACCCGTCAGCTCGCCACGATCGCTCGATCCGGCCGGGTCCCACTGCTCGACTCCCAGTGCTCGATATAACAGCACCGACAGGGCCCATCCCCCGATGAAGAGACCGATGGTCGCGATGCCCACAGCCCCGAAATGCGCGTTGAGTGTGCTGATCGCCGTCCACAGCCAACCGCGTAGATGGAACTCGTGGCCGATGAGGCCCAGCATCTCTACGCCGCCCACACCGACGGCTACGACCACCGACATGAGCGTGATCGTCACGTTGTAGTACACCTTCCGAAGCGGCCTCACGAATGCCCACCCGTAGGCGCCAAGCATAAGGATGCCGTCGCTCGTATCGACGAGCGACATCCCGGCCACGAAGAGGGCTGGGAACACCAGGATCGACCAGATCGACATCCCATGCGACGCTCCGACCGCAGAGATGCCCAGCACCGCCACTTCGGTTGCAGTGTCGAATCCGAGCCCAAAGAGAAAACCCAGCGGATACATCTGCCAACTATGCCGGATCATCCTGAACAACGGGCGGAGAAACCGTGTGAGGATGCCCCCGCCCGCGGTCAGCAGGTCGGGGTCACCCTGGGTAAGCCCGCGGCCGGCCCGTGCTGCAGCCAGCACGCGGCACAAGGAGACCAGCACCAGCAAGTTGAGGAGGGCGATGGCGAAGAGAAACAACGCCGAGACCGTCGTGCCAATGATGCTCCCGATGTTCTGCAACCCAGAGAACCGCGTTTGGAGCGAGGTCGCCGTCGCGGCGATCGCCACAGCGGCGAGCACCACAACGGTGGAGTGGCCGAGCGAGAAATACAGCCCAACGCCGACCGGCCGCTGTCCGTCTTGCATGAGCTTCCGGGTGACGTTGTCGATGGCGGCGATGTGATCGGCATCGACCGCATGCCGCAGCCCGAGGCTGTACGCGAGGAAAGCCGTGCCGAGGAGGAGCGGCTGCTGACGAAAGACGGCGACCGCCCACGCCCAGGCCGCCAGGTTTCCCCCGATGAGGAGGATGTAGACACCAACTACCCGGTTGCGGAGCGTGGATGTCGTGGCACCGGCCCAACTGGCGGGTCTCCCGTCTGTCACGACGCTTCCGGTTGTGGCCACGATCGCGTCTCCACTCGTGTCTCGTCGCGTGGCTGTCTGAGTCGACACCTACGCGCCGGGCGGTGTCTTGCGGTATGATATATCTCGATAGTTATCATACTATGGACGATCTCGCAATTGACGGGCCGGGCACGCACCTCCGGCCCCTGGCGGGTATGTTGTTGCGCGCGGGAGTGCCTATGCAGCGAGTGACGATCACGATCGATGAAGAGCTGGTCGCCGGCATTGACCGATTCGTCGATGCGTGCGGCTACCAGGGGCGCTCAGAGGCGATCCGCGACCTCGCGAGGAGCGGCCTCGCGCTGGCGGGCGAGCAGCGGGGTGTGGCCGGCGACTGCGTCTCGACGCTCGTCTATGTCTCTGAGCACGCATCGCGAGACCTTGCCAAGCGCCTCGCGCGCCTCCTGCACGACCACCACGATCTCGCGGTGTCGTCCTTACAAGTGCCCCTCGACCACGATGCTTCGCTCAGCGTGCTGGTGCTCCGGGGGAGCGCGTCGGAGGTACGGCACCTCGCCGAACACATCATCGCCGAGCGCGGGGTGCTCTACGGGCGGCTGGTCATGACGCCGGCCCGGATCGAGCAGGAAGTACATGATCATGGCGGCACGAAGCCGCGTCGGCACGTGCACACCCACGTGAGCCGAGCGCTCTGACCGCGGCCGGGCGACCCGCTGGCCGCGACGATCACCCCACCCCACGTCATCATGCACATTCGGTTGGCCGAATCTCGAGACCAGGACGCGGTCTGGCGGATCATGGAAGCCGTGATCCGTAGCGGGGAGACATTTGCGCTGCCGCGCGCGATGAGCCGGGAGGAAGCGCTCGCCTACTGGTCTGGCGGCGCACACGGCGTGTGGGTAGCCGAAGACCAAGACGAGGTCGTCGGCACGTACTGCCTGCGGACGATCCGTCCCGCCGGCGGCTCACACGTCGCCAACTGCGGGTATATGGTCGGCTCTTGGGCAGCGGGTCGGGGTGTCGGGCGAGCGATGTGCGAGGACTCGCTTGCGCGGGCACGCGCGATCGGATTCAAAGCGATGCAGTACAACTTTGTAGTCAGCACGAATGAGCGGGCGATCCGCCTCTACCAGAGCCTGTGTTTTGAGATCGTCGGCCGACTGCCTGGCGCGTTTGCGCATCCGACGCATGGCTATGTGGATGCCTACGTCATGTTCCTCCGTCTGTAGCGTCGACTCGGGTGCCTAAAGGGCCGCTGATACGCGGTCCGGACCTACGAGACGAATGGAGCGCTCCTAGAGACGGCGTGATATATTCGCACCTATCCATCACCTGGACCGCCCGCAAGACATGTCTGCCGCCATGCCAGGGGACGTGTTCGGCCCCACCTATCGGATCCGGCAGGAGTTGGGGAGCGGAGGCATGGCGACGGTCTATCTGGCCGATGACGCGAAGCACGGCCGGCAGGTCGCGCTCAAAGTGCTCCACCCGGAGTTCGCCGCCTCACTCGGACCCAAGCGGTTTCGGCGTGAAATCACACTCGCTGCGCGCCTCCAGCACCCGCACATTGTTTCCGTTTACGACTCCGGTGAGACAGCGACGGGGCTGCTCTGGTTCACGATGCCCTATGTCGTCGGCGAGTCACTGCGTGACCGCCTGTCGCGGGATGGCCAGCTATCCCTCGAGGACACCGTGCGGATCACCACCGAGATCGCCGATGCCCTGCAGTACGCGCACGATCACGGCGTGTTGCACCGTGATGTCAAGCCGGAGAACATCCTCCTCTCCGGCGGCCATGCGCTGCTCGCGGATTTCGGCATTGCGCGGACACTGGCCGGCGACGATGCCCTGAGCAGCGCGACACCTGCCGCAACGCTTACGCAGTCGGGGTTCGCCGTCGGCACCCCAACCTACATGAGTCCTGAGCAGGCGAGCGGCGAGCACGCGATCGACGCGCGCAGCGACCAATACGGACTCGGCGTGCTGGCCTACGAGATGCTGGCTGGCGAGCGACCATTTACGGCGCCGACGCCGCAGGCGGCGATTGCGAAGATGTTGGCGAGTCCACCCCCATCGATCCGGGTCGTACGCAGAGACGTCCCGGTCGGCGTCGATGCGGCCCTCCGCAGGGCTCTCGGGACTGCGCCGGCCTCGCGCTTCCCAACGGTCACGGCATTCGGAGCCGCACTGAGCGCAGGACAGCGAACCGGAACCGTTGATCCCCACGCGCGGCGAACGCAATGGCTGGTCACAACCGTAGCGTCCATTCTTGCGCTCGCGGCTGGCGTAGCAACCGCCACGTACCTCCGCGCGGCGCATCGGAACGAGCCGGTGATGCTGGCCGTGCTGCCGTTCCAGACGGAGGGCGACACCACCAATGCCTGGATCACCGACGACATCACCGACGAGGTCCGTGGAAAGCTCGCCGCACTCTCCCATGTCCGCGTGATTGCGAGCGCGAGCTCAAATCAATACCGCGGCACGCCGAAGTCCCCGCAGCAGATCGGCCGCGAGCTTGGCGTGCGGTATCTGTTGATGGGACGGATCCGGTGGGCCGGCGCGGCCGGTCGGAGCCGCGAGATCCGCGTGGAACCGGAGCTCGTCCAGGTCGCGGACGTCCGGACTCCGGAGACACGGTGGTCGCAGCCCATCGTCGAAGACGGCTCGGATCTCTTCAAGGTGCAGAGTGACATCGCCGGGCGCGTCGCGTCGGCGCTGGCCCTGACGATCGACCCCACGGAACGATCAGTCATCAGTCGTCCGCCCACGCAGGACTCCTCGGCGTACTACGCGTATCTCCAGGGCGAGCTCCTGGTGCGCAACCTCGACCCGAATGCTCGATTCCGCGCGATCGCGGAGTTTCGTCGGGCCGTGCAGATCGATTCGACGTTTGCGCTTGCGTGGTATGAGCTCGCGGGCGAAATGCTCAACTATGCGGGTCGCCATCCCACGAGCCCGGCATTCGATGATTCTGCACGTGAGGCAGCCGAACACGCCGCCTCGTTCGAAGCCCAGCTGCCCGGAGCCCGGTACGCCCTGGCGTTGTACGACGAGCTCATGAAGCACGACTTCCGACGGGCGTTCGTCGATTACCGCACGGCATTGAATCACGCGCCAAATCAGTACACGATCCTGACCGGCTTGGCCCGCACCGAGATGCGCCTCGGTATGTGGGACTCCGCGGTCGTACACAGTCAACTCGCCGTCCAGTTGAATCCGCAAAACTCCTTTGCCAACGCAGCACTTGGCAACGTCGAGATCCTCGTGCGGCACTACGACGACGCCGCCCGTGCCTGTACCAAGGCGACGGCGCTGAATCCGTCGAACATCCTGGCGGTGTTCTGCGCCATCCAGGTGCCGATCGCCCACGGGGATCTCCCTGTGGCCCGCGCGATGATCCGTGCGGCGTCGCCGCCGATCGACTCGACGTTCCTATACGTGTTCCTGGGCAGCTACGGCGCCTACACGTGGGTCCTGGATTCCACCCAACGCCGGGCACTGCTCGCCGTCCCGGTCAGCAAGTACGATCGGTCCCGCTCAACGTGGGCCACCGTCCAAGCGTTGCTCTATTACCAGTTTGGTGACAGCGCGAAAATGAAAGCCTACGCCGATTCGGCCCTCCTCGCGCTGAAGTCGGAAGACGGACCGGCCACAGCAGACTCGGACGCCAATGATGCGTGGGCGCTGTCCATGGCAGGGCGCCGCGCAGAAGCAATCGCCGCCGCCGATCGGTATCTCAGCGTGCACCCGATCGACGGTGACTTCCTGGACGGCCCGGACAACGCCGAGACAGTCCTCAAGGCGTATGTCAGGGCCGGAGCCACGGACAAAGCGCTCAATCTCCTCGACCAGTTGCTTCGTATCCCCGACCGACTGACCCCGGCCCGCGTCCGCGCCGACCCCTTCTTCAGGCCGCTCCGGGACAATCCGCGATTTCAGCAACTCGTCTCGACCCCGGCCTTTGGCGAGCAACGCCCGTAGGGGCGACGTCTGCATCACCCGACACAAACCCTAGTGGGGGAGTCTGTTGTCGAACGTACGTTCCAAACTCAGCGTCCGCTCCCCCGCCCCGAGATCCCGATGATGGAGAATCGACGCGGGCTCCGATGGCCGGGGCGCACGTGGGCGACCGTTGATCGGCGCGATGCCAGCGCGCTCCGGCGCGGGAATCAGCTCGCGGACCTTCGTCCGCTCGTCGCATACGCCGTGCGCGTGTTGCGACGGAGTCCGGGGTTCACGATCGTCACGCTCCTGACGCTCACGCTCGCGATTGGCGCCAACACGGCGATCTTCAGCGTCGCGAACGCTATCCTGCTCGCGCCGCCCCCGTATGGTGACCCGGGACGCCTGGTCGCACTCGCCGAGAACAACATCCCGGACGGGAATCCGCGATCCGACATGTCCGCGGCCGATCTCGTCGACTATCGCGCGGCCCAGCACACGTTGACGGGCATCGGGATCTTGACGAACGGCGGCGTCACGCTCCGAGACGGCACCAACGACCCGCTGGCGGTCCGTGCGTTGTACGGGTCGGCAAACCTGTTCGGAGTCCTCGAGGTGCGTCCGCTGCTGGGTCGCACCTTCTCACCCGACGAAGACGGGGCGACACACGCTCGGGTGGCCATCCTCTCCTACGATATCTGGCAGGAGATCTTTCACGGATCAGCGTCCGTCGTCGGACGGACGCTGGCGCTGGATGGCGAGGCCTACCGCGTCATCGGCGTCATGCCCCGCGGATTTGCGCTCGGGTACCGGGAACAGATCTACGTGCCGTTGGACATGACGCCTCGGCTGTCCGACCCCAATCGCGCGCGCAAGCTCCACTGGTTGTTCGCCATTGCGCGGTTGAAACATGGCGTTGGTATCGCCGCGGCACGCGCCGATCTCAACGGGATCGCACACGCCCTCGAGGCCCGGTATCCCGACGCCAACACTGGCCACTACGTGAGCGTCGTCCCGATCCAGACAGCTCTGGCCCAAGGCGCGACAGATACGACCCTGCTGCTTCTCGGAGCTGCTGCCCTGGTCCTGCTTGCGGCCTGTGCCAATCTCGCCAACATGATGCTGGCACGGGGTGCGGCGAGGAGCCAGGAGATGATCGTCCGAGCGGCCATCGGTGCGGGTCGGGCGCACCTCGTCGTTCAATTGCTCGTGGAGAGCCTCCTGCTCGCCATCGTCGGCGGCGCGGCCGGCATCGCCCTGGCAGTCCTGGTGGTCCATGTGCTGGTGCGCAGCTACCCTGCCGCGCTACCCCTCCTGGCCATGCCCACCCTCGACTGGCGCGTCTTGACCTTCTCCGCCGTCGTCTCCATCGCAACCGGACTCCTGGTGGGAATCCTACCGGCACTGCGCGTCTCACGCGTTGACGCGGCAGCAACGCTGAAGACGTCGTCCCGAACCACGGCTGGTGACCGACGACGGGGGTCACTCCGCGGCGCGCTCGTCGCGTCGCAGACCTGCATGGCTGTCGTCCTGCTCGTCATGGCGGTGCTACTCGTGCGCAGTCTGGGGGCCCTCCGGCGTGTGCCACTCGGATTCGAGCCGGAGCACGCACTGGCCGCCAGCGTCGTCGTGAGTGGTCCACGGTATCAGTCGGACCAATCGTTCGATGCATTTTACGACGCCGTGTTTGCAAGAATCCGGACCGTCCCGGGAGTCGATGCCGTCGGCGCTGTGAGCAGCTTGCCGCCACTGGGAAGCTCGAGTTGCGGATTGGCGATCGAGGGCCGGCCTGGACAACCCAACCACCCGCTGGGAGTCCTGTGCCTCGGTGCGCGAGGCGCGTATCTCGACGCCATGGGGACCCCCATCCTCGCTGGCCGCACGTTCGACGAAACGGACCGGCAGGCAGGACCGCGGGTTGTCATGATCAATGCTGCGATGGCTCGGCAGTTCTTCCCTCGCGTGAGTCCCGTTGGGCAACGCATCCGCTTGGGCCCCGATCCAACGCTGCCGTGGGAGCGCATTGTCGGTGTCTTCGGCAACATGCGACAGAGTGATCTCGAGAGCGACCCGGTCCCGACCGCCATCGAAGACGATGCACAAAATCCATGGGGATCTCTCACGATCGTCGTCCGCGTCGCCGGTGATCCCGGCCGATTCGTGCCCACCATCCGCGCAGCGATACGTGACGCCGACCCTAGCGTGGCTGTGACAACCGTTCGCACGATGGACGCCACCGTTGGCGTGCGCACCGCGAGCCGTCGGTTGAGTCTGACCCTCCTCGGCAGCCTGGGCGCGCTGGCGCTCGTGATCGCGGCCGTGGGCACCTACGGCGTGCTCGCCTACGCGGTCACCACGCGGACGCGCGAGATCGGCATCCGAATCGCGCTGGGTGCCAACGCGTGGACCGTTGGCGAGATGGTCGTTCGCCAGGGCGTCGTCTACGCGGCACTCGGTATTGTGATCGGGCTTGGCGCGGCAGTCGTCACGGCGCGCGCATTTCAGTCCTTATTCTACGGCGTCGGTGCCATGGACCCACTGACGCTCTCGCTGGTTCCCGTGGCACTCCTGGCCATTACGATCGGAGTGTGCTCGGTCGCAGCCACCCGTGCAGTCCACATCGACCCGAATGTTGCGATGCGGGCCGAGTAAACGCGCGCAATCCACAGCCAAGTACTCACTCGAGTAACCCCGACAAGCTGTTTGTCGTCTTCTCCTTCGGGCAGGATAGTGTCCGCGCTTCCCGAGGGGGCTCACGATGCGTCCTGTCGTCATTGTCGTCGGCTGTCTCGTGATCGCTGCGTGCAGCAGCGGCACAGCCCCCAGGGTGCCGACCCAGGTGGCCTTCGTCGCCCAGCCGACCAGCGTCGTGGCTGGCCAGACGCTCGCCCCGGTCCAGGTAGCGATCCAGGATGCCTCCGGAAACGTGGTGACATCCGCCAGGACCACGGTCACCCTGGCGCTCGCCGCTCATCCATCAGGCAGCGTGCTCCAGGGCACGCTCGCGGTGAGTGCAGTGAACGGCGTGGCGAGCTTCCCAACCCTGATCATCAACACGGCCGCGAGCGGCTATACGCTCGAAGCGACAACGGGCACGTTTGCACCCGCGACGAGCATCGCCTTCGCCGTCAAGCCGGGACCGGCGTCCCAGCTCGCGTTCACAGCCCAACCGGCGGCGGTGGCAGCCGGAGAACCCATCCCACAACCCGTGCAGGTGACCGCACTCGATGCGGAAGGCAATGTCGCAACGGGCTTCACCGGCACAGTGGCACTCGCCCTGGGCACCAACCCGGGCGCGGCCACGCTGTCAGGAACGCTGAGCGGCGTTGCGGCCACAGGCATCGCGAGCTTTCCGAATCTCCTCATCAATAATGCAGGGACCGGGTATACGTTCATGGCGTCCGCCGGCACGTTGGACGGAACGAGCCTCCCCTTTATCGTCGGTACGACGGGCATCGACTACTTCGGCGGGCCGGTCATCTACACGCCCAAGGTCGCCGCCCTGTACTGGTCGAGCAGCGTGATCTACAATGGCGGCCCGACGCCAGGCACCCACGCGGCGCCTCCCTCAGCCGACCAGTCCGTCGTAGGATACTTCCTGAACCACGTTGGTGGATCTCCGTACTACAACATTACCGCGACATATTTCGATGCGACGTATACCTACGTCCAGAACGTCACCACGTACACGCAGTATTGGGCCGACACTACCGGCCCATCGACCACGACGCCGACCGACGCAGATATCCAGGCCGAGGTCGAAAGCGCCTTCACTGACGGGACTCTGACGTACGACCCCAGTACGCTGTATGCCGTCTTTACGGGCGCGGGCGTGAACCTGGGGGGCGGCTTCGGTACGAACTACTGCGCCTATCACAGCTATTTCGTCGACGGGTCGGGACGAAACGTGAAGTACGCCGCGATGCCTTATGCGAATGACTACCTCATCGGCAACGGCGTGGCTGGATGTAGTCTCGTGAACTACTACGGATCGGCAAACAACGACCGGCCTGCCGACGCCGAGGTCAATCTCCTGGCGCACGAACTGGCCGAAACCATCACCGACGAAAACTTGAACGCGTGGTTCACGAGCAGCGGCAACGAGAATGGCCGATCAGTGCGCGTGGAGCTTCGGCACGACCTCCACGACGTCGAACGGATCATTCGTAAACGAGGCGCTGGGCAGCAAAAACTTCCTGTTGCAGATGCTCTGGGTCAACGCGGTGACTTCCGATGGGGCAGCAGCAGGTTGTCAGCAGAGCTGGACGCTCGCCGCCAGACCAAGCGGTCACGCCACGCCCCACGCGTTGATTGCATCGCTCAGCCCCGGCGCGCCGAAGCGACACGTGATGCACATGTACCACGGACCCTGACGGGTCCGAGCAAGTAGGCCCGCAGAAAGTAGAAAGGAGACAACGACGCATACCTCACCGTCCGTCGGACGGTTATTAGACGACGGGTAGGGGCGACGCATGCGTCGCCCTTGGACGTGGCACCGCCCGCACAACACCCGGTCGCCGCCTAGAGCGACAGCCTGGTTGGTTCTTGCAGGACGACAGTGGCGTGCGGCGCCGTCGCTTGACGCATCCGACCGGTCAGGGCCGCTAGCCTTCTGACGGCGGCGATCCCGAAAACCGGACCAATGGCGAGCACTGAGAATGCCCACCGCCAGCCGACGACGTGCTCGATCGGCGGGATCAGCTGAATGGAAACCATCGTCAACAAAAACCCTACGGAGGTCTGGACGGTTAGCGCCGTACCGACTGCGTGCGAGGGGACAGCCTCCGTGACCAACACACTGAACTGGGCCGAATCGGCGATGACGAAAAACCCCCACAGGAGCGCGAGCGTCGCCACAAGCCACGTGGCTTTGCCGAACGAAAAGCCGATCAGGATGCTGCACGTCCCGCTGGCTGCGAGCGCGACCGTGACCAGCCACTCTCGTCCCCTTCGATCCGCGATCCAGCCGCCCCAGAGGCACGCGATGCCGCCGACCGCAATGGCGACGAAGGAGAGTCCGTTCGTGATGGCAGTCGTTCGAGGACCCGGCGGCAGACCGTGAGCCGCAACACTGGCAGCCACGAAGACGGGGAGCCATGTCCACGCGCTATAGAGCTCGAACATGTGACCGAGGTATCCGCTCACGGCAAGCCGCCAGGGACGCGCACTCACCACCGTGCCCACGAGGCCCCAGCTGAAGCGACGCGAGGCAAAGGGATAGGGTCCGTCCCGGTAGCCGACGCCCACCAGCACGGCGGCGGTGGCCGCGGCAGCACTGGCGATGAGCACCACGGGTCTAACGCCAGCACCCGGAAACGCGTGGACGAGATATGGCGTCGCCTTCCCCACGGTCAACGCGCCGACGATAGCCCCCACAGCGAAACCGCGCCGGGCACGAAACCACGTTGCGATCATCTTCATGGCTGGCGGATACACTCCGGCCAGGGCAAACCCGGTGGCAACCCGGCAGGCGATCGCGAATCCGTATGTCGTCGCCAGGACGAGCGCGGCGTTGGCACACGCGGCGATCAACGCAGCAACGGCGAAGAGCGCCCGCGAGGGCACGATGTCGGCGAGGTTCAAGATCGCCAGAGCGGCCGTCCCCACGACAAAGCCCAACTGCACACTCGTCGTGAGCCATCCGACCTCGGAAGGCGACAGCGCCCATCGAACAGCCAGTTGTGGTCCGACAGCGCTCGCCGCGAACCAGACCGACATGCCGAGGAGCTCCGCGACGGCGAGCAGAGCGAGGACCTGCCAGCGGCCCGGATGTGTGTCCGGCGACTCGGTACCGATCGGCGCTATCACGAGTGACAAGGGGCTAGTGACTGGTGACTAATGGCGAGTGAACAAACCGCAGGGCCGGTGACACGTCGACGTCACTGGCCCTGAGCTGTCCCTCGCCACTAGCCACTAATCCCTAGCGTCCTGCTGCCGTCTCACCGCCGACCTTCTCCCCTCGCAGCGTCGCGTCAAAGAACTTCGCCGCCGCGGAGTCGGCCGTCACCCACGACTGATACCGTAGGAAGCCGTGAATCTCGTTCGGAAGTACGAGTTGTTGAAAGGGCACGGACGCCGCCGCGAGGCGTTGCACGAGATCGACCATTTGACTGAAGTGCACGTTGCGATCGTCGTCTCCCTGGATCAGCAGTACGGGCGAGTGCCAGGTCGAGATCGATGCAACGGGCGATGACTCCCAGGCGACTTGTCGCGCCTGATCGATGTCCGCGTGCTCGTAGCGCTGTTCCAGCACCGCGAATCGACCAGCATCGTCCGAGGTCCAGTCGTGTACCCCGTGCATATCGACGCCCGCAGCGAACAAGTTCGAGTTGCGGGCGAGCGCGAGTGCGGTGAGGAAGCCACCATACGAGCCGCCCCAGATCCCCACGTGCGCACTATCTACCTCTGGCAGGGTCCCGAGGAACGCTCGCCCCGCGAGCACGTCACGGTACTCCGATGCGCCGAATGGGCCCGCGTTGTCTGGATTGTGGAACTCGTGACCATATCCGATGCCGAGGCGATAGTTGACACTCAGAACCACATAGCCACGCGAGGCGTAGTACTGGTTCATCGCATAGGAGCCCGCGTAGTAGTCCATGTAGTGCCAGCCCAGCAGCATTTGCCGCGGCGGACCGCCGTGCACAAAAATCAGTGCGGGCTTGATCTTGTTGCCGCCAGGCCGCTCGAACAGCTGGCCATGCACGACGAAGCCGTCCTGCGACTTGAACACGACCCTGCGTGGCACGACCAGTTGTGCCGTCGGGAAGTCTGTCGGGATGTCATTTGGCGTGAGGGACCGTGGTGAGCCACCGTCCGCGGGGAGCACGGAGACGAGTGGCGGCGTGCGCGCACCCGCCTCGATGAAAGCGACCGTCCGCCCATCGCCGGTGACGACCGGTGCGGTCTCGATCCCGTCGCCCATGGTGAGCGCGACCGGAGAGGCCTGATCGGCGGTCACGCGATACAGGTGTCGGCGGTCATCATCGCTGAGATCGCGACCAGTATTGGCGTTGTATACCACAAACGATCCGCTTTTCGTCTGCGCGATATCCTCGACCATGAACGATCCGGTCGTGAGGCGCGTCGGCTCACCGCCGGTCACGCGGACGGCGTAGAGATGAGGCCAACCGTCGAGCTCTCCACGGTATAGGATCCGGTCGCCCGTGAGCCACGCGAGGTGCGGGCCATCCCCGACCCGACTCTCGGAGCCACGTAGCGTCTCGGGGCTGCTCCACACGACATGCCCATCGCCGGTCGCGGCATCCGCGACCCAGATGGCCCAGGGGTCGGGATGTCGCTCCAAGAGAGTACGAGGCGCGCCACCCATGCCGGGCCGACGCACGTATGCAATCTGCCGACCGTCGGGCGACCAGACCGGATCGCCATCGCGCGACGTGGAGGGTGCGAGATAGCGCACCGGCGCACTATCCGACGTGAAAATGCCAATGAAGCCGTGATCGCCGCGGGTCGAGACAAACGCGAGCGCGTCGCCGTTGGGTGACCAGGTCAACTCGCCTGCATCCCCTCGATCGAACACGAGCGCTGTCGCGGGCTTGCTTCCATCGACCGGCACAGACCAGATCTTGTGGTCCCGAATGAACGCCACCACGTCCCCACGGGGAGAGACGGCCGGCTCGTCGCCGTCCGCGAGCAGGCGCGGCGTCCCTCCCGCGAATGGCTCCGCCCAGATCTGTATCTTGGGCTGCGCCGCGGACGAAGCCGGATCGGGGGCTAACCCGCCTTCCGCGGGCCAGTTCTCATCGTGGTCTCCCCCGCGGGTGTAGACGATCGTCTGTCCGTCCTGCGTAAAGGAGAGGTTGGTGAGCTCCTGTCCATCGTCCTGAGAGTTCGACGTGAGCCGCCGCGCCGCGAACGTCGGCCCCTCGGCACCCCAGAATGTTACGCGCTCCCTGTTTGTCGATGACCCACGCGACGCGGGCGCCAGTCGGCGCGGCGACGAGGTCCGTCGGATATGGATAGCTGAGAACCTGCGCGACAGAGAACGACGACGTCTGCGCGCGAGCCACACCCGCGCCGGCGACGAACGCTGCCAGCGCGCCCGAGACTACTAGAAGGCGTATTCGCATGCCGAAGGGTGTGCAGCAAACACCGCAGGGGCAAGACCGCCGGCTCAGCGGTGGCCGAACAGCTACTTACGCGACGGCCGCCACCGCACGTGGAAGGCGTAGCGTGAACGTCGACCCTACTCCAGGCTCGCTCTCGACGGTCAGCTCTCCGCCCATTCCTCGGGCGAGCTCTCGGCTGATTGACAAGCCGAGGCCCGTGCCCTGTTGCTCTCCCGTGAGACGCCGGCCGACCTGAACGAACGGCTCGAAGATCGCCTCCAGTTTCGCCGCGGGGATTCCACGCCCAGTGTCGATCACCTGAATCGCGACGTCCTCTTCGGTGGAGTCGGTCTTGACCACGATATGGCCGCCCGAAGGAGTGAACTTGATTGCGTTGGACAGGAGGTTCAGCAGGATCTGCTGCACCCGTTCCCGATCGGCGCGGAGACACACGTCTGCGTCGGCGACCTGTCGCTCGTAGCCGATGCCCCGTTCACGCACCTGAGGGGCGATGAACGAGTCGAGAGACTCGAGAATCGGGCCGACGGGGGTATCGATCAGATCGTACTCGAGTCGGCCATTCTCGAGGCGCGCGTAGTTGAGAACTTCGTTGATCAGTCCCAACAGATGCTTCTGGCTACTCAGAATGCGTTCAACGTCATGTCGCTGCTCCGCCGTGAGTGGGCCGCGGACGCCGAGTGCGATGAGTTCTGCGTACCCCGCGATCGCATTGAGCGGTGTCCGGAACTCGTGGGACATCGTGGCCAGAAACTCCATCTTCGCGCGATTAGCGGACTCGGCCACCAGTTGCGCCTGTTGGGCCGTCTGGTAGAGCCACGCGCGGTCGATTGCTTGAGCACACTGCTGACTAATGTTGCCCAAAAAGCGGAGATCCTCTTCATCGACTGCCCGTGCGGCTCGGTAGGCGAGCATGAGTGCTCCGAGCGTGCGACCGTTGAGGAGGCATGGCAGCACCACCGTCGTTTCATACGCAGTCGCCACTGGCGTGCTGGCAACAGCGGGATACCGCACGGCCCACTCGCTGGCCGACTGGAGAACGACGGGGCGGCCCGTGTGGATGGCATCGCGGGCAGGCCCGCTGGGCATTGCGTTCACACCTTCATCGTGCGCGCTCCCCCACTCCATGGCGATCACATCCGCGTACGGGGAGCCTGGCAGCCAGACGATCCCGCCGTCCTCCCGACTCACCACGGCGATCGCACCAGCATCCGCCTCAATCGCTGGAAAGACATCACGGACCAGGACGTCGGCGATATCGTCTCTGTTCATTGCCGCGGCGAGGGCAGCCGACGTCGCATAAAGTGCGAACACACGACGCTCGGATTGTCGGGCCCGCAGCAGCGAGCGCACCGTCGCGAGGAGGACTGGCGGTTCGACGGGGTGTGTCAGGTAGCCGTCGGCTCCTGCGTCGAGCCCCATCGTGCGTGCCTCGTCGGTCGTGAAGCTCGCAGAGAGGAGGAGAACGGGGATCTGCGCGAGGCGTGGGTGGGACTTTGCGTACCGCGTCAGCTCGAAGCCATTGGCATCGGGCAAGCGCACGTCCAACACCACAATGTCCGGGATTCGTTCAGCCAACAGGCGCTTGACCTCGGCGCCGTTGCCAGCCTCAACGACCCGGTACCCTTCGCTCTCCAGAATCCGTCGGACGACGAATCGGTTGGCGACGGTATCGTCGACGACGAGCACGTACGGAGCACGCGAGGGAAGCATCGGTCAGCCTCGATGAGCGGAGGCGGTTGCCGCCTCCGGTTGCATGGCATCGACCGACACCATGTCGTACACCCGAGGAACCGTCAGGACAAACGTACTGCCTATTCCCAGCTCCGATCGCACTTCGATATCGCCGCCCAGCAGCCGCGCGAGCTTGCGCGAGATTGGAAGTCCCAAACCCGTTCCCTTCACGCCCCTCTGTATGGGGTTTTCGACCTGGGCGAACTCCTCGAATATGCGCCCCTGGTCTTCCCGGGCAATTCCGATGCCGGTATCCGTGACCTCCAGGACTACGGTGTCGCCGACACTCGCCATCGCTGAGACCGTTACCGTCCCCTGCGATGTGAACTTGAGCGCATTTGATATCAAGTTGCGGAGGATCTGCGAGACCTTGCCTTCATCCGTGGACAGTCGTGCGATCTCCTGCGGCTCCTCGAAGACCAACGACACATCGGGAGACGCGACAAGTGGACGAAAAACCCCGCGAAGCACGCCAAAGAGTGAGGAGAGATCAAACTCCGCTATGCGGAGGACGGCCTTTCCCGCCTCAATGCGGGCCAGGTCCAACCAGTCATCCACCATCTGGGCCAGGCCCTCCGCGGATGACCGAATCAGCGAGACGGCACGTCGCTGGGTGTCGCCCAGCGGACCTTCGTAACCGTCCAGGAGCAACCGCGTCAGGTTCCGGACCGCGTTGAGCGGAGTCCGCACTTCGTGGCTAAAGTCGCTGAGGAACGTCGTCTTGAGGCGGTTTGCGCGCTCGAGCTGCGCCGCCTTCTCATCGAGCTCAGAGTACAGAGCAACGACACCGCGATTCGTCTCCTCGAGCTCGGCACTGAGGCGATCGAGATCGTCGTAACGCGCCTCCAGCTCTCGCATCGCCTCGAGGATCTCCCGATTCTGTCGTTGGAGTTCATTCACGACATCGGCCGGCCCTTCACGCGTCAGTCTCTCGACGATTTGAGCGATTTTCGTCGAGTCGAGAGGAGGAGCGCTGGCACGGAGGTGTTTCGTCATGACGACGGTTGTGCCGGTCTCCGGATTTGCGGATACCATGAAGTGATCCATGAGCCGACGCGCACCGATCATGCCGATGCCCATGCCCGACTTCGAGACGTACCGACCATCGAGAATCGACTCGAGCTCGTCAATCCCGGGCCCATGATCGCTCACGCGAATGACCAGCGCCCGGACAGGTGTCGAGGCGAGGGAGAACTCCACCTTCGCGTTCCGAGCATACTGACAGGCGTTGCGGGCAATCTCGGACACCGATGTGGCGATCCGAGTCTGATCCTGGGCTTCGAAGCCCAGGAGCCCCGCGAGCTGTCGAGCGCGCTGGCGAGCCAGCACAACGTCGCGTTCCGTTTCGATGGCAAGCGACAGCAGCGCTGACTTCACGGGGCGGGCGTGGAGGGGGGCCGCACAACCAACACGGTCGCATCATCGCGGCCTCGGAAGAAATCTCTGTACAACACGCCGGCGATCAAGGCTGGATGCCGCTGCGCCAACCCCGGATATGCCTCGAGGCGCGCGTGAGTCGAGATCCCGTCGGTCATCAGAAGGAGTGTCGAGCCGACCGGGAACGGGTAAACGAACTCGGCTGCACGCCTCATTTCATGTCCTACAGTCCCATTGTGCGACACCAGGCTCTTTGATCCACCAGGCCCAATAATGCTCCCCGCGATGTTCCCCACGCCGACGAACCGGAGGAGCCTCTTGCGCAGGTCGAGATCGGCGACGGCCAGGGCGGCGCCGCGCGTGCTTCGTAAGGCTGCGTGCGCGCTTTGGACGATGTCTACGGGATCCAGCCGCTGCTGGGCTCGCGCGATCTGGATGGCCGTCCCTGATGCGTCAGCTGCTTGCACGCCATGCCCTAACCCATCTGCGACGATGTACGTCTCTCGGCCATCCGTACCCGCGAGGAAAGCCCAGTCATCGCCACACGCCTCCTCGCCTGGCATCGCAACGCATACGACCCCAGACGTGGTCACCACATGGGGCGCGGCAGGGCGTGGATTCGACCAGAATTGGGCGACCACCGCGGTGCCCAGATCGGGGGAGGAATACAAGTCGGTAAACGACGCCATCCGCGTGATCGCGCCAAGGCCCGTTCCCGGAGTACCGGCGGTCGAGTATCCGTCCGCGGCGGCTCGAACGGGATCGCGCATACCAGGGCCCCTGTCCAGCGCCAGGATCTCGAGACCCCAATCGCTCGCGTCCTCGAGCGTGCGCAGCACGAGTCGGCCGGAGCCGGCGTGGCGCGCGATGTTGGTTGTCACTTCGGCCGCAACGATCGCCACCGCCCCCTGCTGCGTCTCGTTGAACCCCAGCGACGTCGCCAGTGCGACCGCGGCCCGACGGGCAGCACCGACCGCGCTCGCGTCGGCGACGTCCAGCGCCATCGACTTGTGTAGCCGAGCGGTCACCTCACGCTCCACCGCGCGATAGAGACGGTCGTACGCTTGCCCGGCTCAGACGCAATGTGAAAGTCGTTGACGAGCCGCCGCGCACCACCAAGACCCAGCCCCAGGCCGTGCCCGGTCGTATATCCGTCCTTGAGTGCGAGGGGGATGTCAGGAATGCCTGGGCCGTGATCCTCAAACGTGAGTCGCAACCCCCGACGCGCTCCTTCACCAAGAACCTCCACGTGCACGGACCCCCCTCCGCCGTACGTGACGGTGTTCCGGGCGATCTCGCTAGCAGCCGTTACGAGCTTCGTTTGATCGACCAGGCTGAATCCCAGCTCCGCCGCCAACTCTCGCGTGCGCTGTCGCGCGCGCACGATATCGGCCAGTGTGCGGACGTCCCACCGCTCATCCTTCAGCGTCAGCATGGCGTATCCGGCTGGGAGCGACGTCCAGCGAGCGTTGAAGCAACGCCATGCCCTTTTCCACGTTGAGCGCCGTGCGGACGCCCGGGAGCGACAGACCGAGCTCCACGAGCGTAATTGCGACCGCTGGCTGCATCCCTACGAGCACCGTTGCGGCGTCCAGGATGGCCGACATCGCCGCGATATTCCCGATCATGCGACCGATGAAGGAATCGACGATCTCGAGCGACGAGATGTCGATGAGTACGCCGTGAGCACCGGTGCGCGAAATCATGGTCGTCAGATCATCCTGCAGCGTCATGGCAAGACGATCGTGCATGTCCACCTGGATCGTCACCAGGAGGACATCGCCCATCTTGAGAATGGGTATGCGTTCCATCGGTCCGCCGTCAGCTCTTGGGAGTCGCCGCTACTGTGAGTCCAACCCGCCGCAGCGCGAGGCGGAAGGCATCGGCGAGCGTCGCCTTCGTCACCACGTCATTGAGCTCGACACCGAGGTGGACAATCGTCTGGGCGATCTGCGGCCGGATGCCGCTGATGATACAGTCAGCGCCCATGAGTCGCGCCGCGGTGATCGTCTTGAGCAGGTGTTGCGCGACGAGCGTATCGACTGTTGGGACGCCAGTGATGTCGAGAATGGCCACCTCAGCGCCCGTTTCCACAATGCGCTGCAGGAGCGTCTCCATGACGACCTGTGTGCGTGCACTGTCCAACGTGCCGATCATCGGCAAAGCGAGCACGCCATCCCACAACTTCACCACGGGCGTCGACAACTCGAGCATGTCCTGCTGTTGGTGGGCGATCACTTCCTCGCGGCTCTTCTGATACACGTCGGCCGTGATGAGCCCGAGCTTGTCCAGCAGGACGGTTGCGCTCCAAACCTCGCTGGCGAGCCGCGGCGCGTCACTTCCCGCCTCGCGACCGAGAAAACTGAAGATCGGGCGTTTCAGGGAGAGCACGAACGTAGCTGTCTCGGAAGACGTGAAGCCCGTGAGTCCGCGTGACCGAGAGAGGTCGGCCAGGAAGTGACGCACGGGTTCGAACTCCAGCGCACCGACATCGGAGCCATCCACTCGCTGCAGTGCGTTCGACAGCAGCGACAGAAACTCACGCGACTGCTCGCGGAGCTGCGCATCGCTGATGAGGTCGCGGCGAGAAATCGCCGCGTGCTGCTCGCGCGTCCACTGCTCGAGAATCTCGGTCTCGTGCGCTCGGATCACGCGCGCGAGCATCGAGTCACGAGTCTGCGCCGTATCCATCGGTCGCTCCGTGACTGCTGGTAAGAGATTGTGGGGTGGTCGGTTATCTTAGCCGGCCAAGCCGGGTCGGCCAGAGGCCCGGGTGACAGCTCGGACGCCGGCCTCTACTGCAAGGGCTCGGCCAAGCTCTCCCACTCGCTCAGCTTGCGAGCACCTGGTGGATCGCGGCGACCGCGTTGGCTCCCTCGCCGACGGCCGAGGCCACTCGCTTCATGCTCCCACTTCGCACGTCGCCCACGGCGAACACCCCCGGCAGACTGGTCTCGAGCAGAATGCGGGCGGCGCCCCAAAGCCCAGCGTCCACTCACCAGGTCGTCGGGCGATAGGTCCGGTCCCGTCTTGATGAACCCCTTCGCGTCGAGTGCGAGGCAGCCTCCGAGCCACGCCGTACTGGGCACCGCCCCCGTCATGCTGAACACGTGTCGAATCGCATGCGTCTCGACCGTACCGCTCTGGCCATCGCGCCACTGGATAGTTTCGAGGTGCCCATTCCCTTCGAGGCCCACAATCTCAGTGCAAACGTGGCAGGTGATCCGCGGATGATCTTGAATACGTCGGATGAGATACCGCGACATCGTCTCGGCGAGGCCGTCCGACCGAATCACAATGTGCACTCGCTTGGCTGATTCGGCCAGGAACACGGCAGCCTGGCCGGCCGAGTTGCCCCCACCCACAACCGCGATCTCTTCTCCGCCGCAGAGCTGTGCTTCCATGAAGGTCGCAGCGTAGTACACGCCCGCGCCTTCGAACCGGGACAGGTTCGCGATCCCAAGGCGCCGGTACTCCGCGCCGGTGGCGACGATCACTGTGCGCGCCGGGACGGTTTGCCCGTTGTCAATGTCGATCGCGTAGGGCGTCCGCTCACACGCCAATCGCGTGCCGTTCAGGCCGATCATGACCTGGGCGCCGAACTTGAGCGTCTGCGTATACGCACGTGCCGCCAGCTCGCGCCCCGAGACGCCGGTTGGGAAGCCGAGATAGTTCTCGATCCGCGAGCTCGACCCCGCTTGTCCGCCTGGCGCGCTGGCCTCGACGACCAGCACGTTCAACCCTTCCGAGGCGGCGTACACGGCGGCGCCGAGCCCCAATGGTCCAGCCCCGATGATCACGAGATCGCGGATCTGCGTTTGATCGATCGCATCGTTGAGGCCCAGACAGTCCGCAAGACGCTGCACGGTCGGATTGCGCAGCACAACGTCAGAGCGGCAGATCACGACGGGGATCTCGCCCGGGCCGACGTGGAACCGGTCGAGCAGCTCCTGTGCGCTCGCGTCGCGGTCGAGATCGAGCGACGTATATGGGTGCCCATTCCGCGTCAGGAACTCTCGAATCCGCAATGTGCCCTGGTCATGCGTCGACCCGACGACCACGACGTCGCCGACGCCTCGCGCGACCATCCGCACGGCTCGCACCAGAAACGTCCGCATCAGGACGTCGCTGAGCTCACTGTCGGTTTGAATGAGGGCGAGCAAGTCGTCCCGACTGACCTCGATCACCTCGCTCGCCACCCCTGCTCTGAGCTCGACGAATCGCCGGCGGCCGGCCAGGATCCCAGCCTCGCCGGTGAACGTGCCCGGCCCGAACGTCGCCACGAGCTCCTCGACTTGCGTGACTTGGCGAACCGCGTCGATTCGACCGGCGACGACCACGAACAGCTGCGTAGGCGCGAGGCCCTCGTGCACCAATACCTCGCCAGCCGCGACGTACCGCGTATGTCCGTGGGGGGCGATGCGCGCCATCTGGCTGGGGGACAGCGTGGGAAACGCGGGGTCCGCTCGCGGACTATCGGGGGCTTCGGCGAGGATCGGCGGCTGCGCCATATCGCCGGAACGTAACGCGCCGAGTCCCCAGGCGCCGGCCCCCGGACCCGGCGCCGCATGGGACGCCAGCTGCGTCAGCCCTGCTCGCTCAGCGTCTTCACGAATGTCTTCCCGTACGGGTAGAACAGATCCCTGCGTCCTTGCTCCCACGCTGCCCTGACCTCGGGCATCGTGATATCCCAGTCCGGTCGGCACTTGATGAGCACAGCGCGGAGATCCTGTCGAAGCTCTTCTATCGTGGGACGACCGAAGAACCAGTATCCGTTGTAGATCTTGTAAACGCGCAGACCGGGTTCGAGCACAATGACGTGCGGAATCATCGGATTGTGCGCGGGATCGGTGTATTCCGCAATGCCGAGGTCCCGCTGGATGACCCGCCCGGCATCGGACAGGAACGGCCAGTGTGCGCCTACTCCGGTCCGATACTCTGCCGTTTCGACGATGCTGTCTGTGCTGATGGTCACGAGGCGACAATAGCCCACTTCCATCTCACGATGCAGCTCTACCAGTAGCTCTGCCTGTCTCCGATCCTTCGGGCAGAACCCACCTCGGCTGAGGACCAGCACCATCGGATCCCCTGCTTGCAGATCCGAGAGCTTGCGCCGTATCGCGGTGTGATCGGGGAGCTCGTAGTCGGGGAACGCGGCGCCAGGCACCATGTCGGATCGCATCTTCGGTATCGAGTTGAGTGAGCATTGCGGAACTGACTGGTTGGCAATCGGTCATCGCGTGGCTGTGGCGGCCTCATTCGGGGCGCCATGCGACGCCACCGTATGAACTGAATCGAGAAAGCCCCCGACCAGCGCGGCGATCTCGTCCGCCGCGGTGTCAAGTGCGAAATGGCCCCCATCGAGAAGGTGTACGCTGGCAGTTGGCACATCGCGCTGGTACGCGGCTGGCTCCGAGATATCAAATGACGCTTCGTACTTGCCCCAGAGCACCAAGAGAGGAGGCTGGTGCTTGCGGAGCCACGCTTGCCACGACGGGTACGCCTGGACGTTCGTGCGATAATCGTAGAAGAGATCGGCCTGAATGTCGGCCTGCCCGGGCTGGCTGAGAAACGCAAACTCGTCCGTCCAGAGATCCGGATCGTATCGCTCGACGTCCGGGTCGGTGCCGACATGTCGCGTTCGCGTCGCCGTCAATGAGAGCAGATTCGCGCGAAGGGTGCTCTCGTTGGCCGCGCGGTCGGCCCAAAACGCACGACGTGGCTTCCAGTTCGCGCCCAGTCCTGCGTCGTGCGCGACAGCGTCTTGAACGATCAGCGCTTCGAGGCGATCCGGATGCGCCAACGCCATGCGGAAACCGACGGGCCCTCCGTAGTCTTGCATGTACAGCGTGTAGCGCGAGATCCCCATCGCGTCGGTGAGGTCATTCACGATGTCGGCCAAGTGGTCGAACGTGTACGCGAACGTCTTGGGGTTTGGCCACTCGCTGTGTCCGAAGCCGGGGTAGTCCGGCGCGATCAGGTGATAGCGATCGGATAGTCGACTGAGGAGCGGCTCGAACATACGCGATGAGGATGGCAGCCCGTGCAGCAACAGTAGCGTCGGGGCGTCCTTCGGGCCGGCCTCTCTGTAGAAGATCGAGAGTCCATCCACGCGTATCGTCCGGTAATAAGTGGGGTTTGTCATCGGGTTTCCTCCTCCCCGGATCAGCAATTGATGTGGCGAGTGCACCCTCGTGCAATTCCCGCGAGTACTGCCATGGATTCTATTGGATTATCGTATCAGTCGTGCGACGCTACCGCGACGTGGTCGATCCGCGCGCCCGAGATGCCTGAAGGCGTAGCACGCCCGCACCAGACTGAGCCTTGATTCGCGCGAAGGGGTGGCTGCGTTTGCCCTTTGAGAGGGGTATCGTGAATTGGCAGCGCGCGTTCCAAGGCGGTCGATCGGCTTCGGGCGCTCTTTGGCGGCGAGCACATGTCCTGCACCACTCATCGTTGACCTACTGATCCGAGCAGCACAACCTCGAGGAGGCGGCCATGCAGCTCTCTCCGGACGCGCGACTGATATGCGGTGTCCTGCTGGTCACAGTGCCCACGATACAGTACGGCGGCGTGTTCCTCCTCGGTCTGCTGCGCGCTGATGACGCTAGTTACATGCGCAACCCGATCCGCCAAGCCCTGTTTCGTGCCGGGCATGCCCACGCCGGCGTGCTCGTCATCCTGTCTTTGGTGGTGCAACCGCTCGCCGACGCGGTCTCCGGGCCGCCCATCTGGACTTGGGTCGCACGGCTCGGCGCACCGGTCGCTGCGATCCTCATACCACTCGGCTTTTTCTTGAGCGTGGCCCCACCGACCGCAGCCAGGCCCGGTCGCTGGATCAGCGCCACCTACGTGGGAGCGGTCGCACTCGCGGCATCGGTCCTCTCCCTCGGGATCTTGCTCATTCGGTCGGCGATCGCGTGATGACACGCACGGTCCCCCGCCTCGCGGACTCTGGCGGCCGAGCCTGACCGGCACGTAGCTTCGAATCGTGCCAAACCCGGTTCCGCAGGGTCTTCAGGACGCCCTCAGCGCCAGCTATACGCTGGAGCGCGAATTGGGCCGCGGCGGGATGGCAACCGTGTACCTGGCGCGCGACGCAAGGCACGGACGCGCGGTCGCGCTCAAAGTCCTGCATCAGGACCTGGCTGCGTCGCTCGGGCCTGAGCGCTTTCGCCGAGAGATCGCGTTTGCCGCGACGCTGCAGCATCCGCACATCCTGACCGTTTTGGATTCCGGCGAGACGCCCGCCGGTGATCTCTGGTTCACGATGCCGTACGTCGAAGGCGAATCGCTGCGGGATCGGTTGCGACGACAAACGCAGCTCAGCCTGGAGGATGCTGTACGCATCACACGCGAGATCGCGCTGGCACTCGACTTCGCACACAAGCACGGGATCGTGCATCGGGATGTGAAGCCCGAGAACATCCTGCTTACTTCAGACGGGCAGGCGTTGCTGGCCGATTTCGGAATCGCCCGCGGGCTTGCCGCAGGCGCGTCCGGCACGACACTCACCGCAACCGGCGTCGTCGTCGGTACGGCCGCGTACATGAGTCCCGAGCAGGCGAGCAGTGAGCGGACGCTGGGGCCGGCCAGCGACGTCTACTCGCTCGGCGCGGTGTGCTATGAGATGCTGGCAGGTGAGCCGCCTTTCACGGGCGCGACCGCCCAGGCCATCATCGCCAAGATGATGTCGAGCCCAGCGCCGTCCGTGCGCCGCGTCCGCGGCTCCGTGCCCGAGTCCGTCGACAGCGTCGTTCGGCGTGCGCTCGCGCCGGTCCCGGCCGATCAATGGGCGACGGCCGGAGAGTTTGCCAAGGCACTCGACGTCGCGGAGCGCACCGCAGTACGTGCATCGACCCCGCGCGGGGTACCGGCGCCGGGCACGCCGCCGGCGAAGACGCAGGGCCCGCGCGTGCCCGTCGCCGCCCTGGCGCTGATTCTCGGCCTGCTCATCGGTGGTGGAGTACTGTTTGCCTGGCGCGCAAAGAGCGGCACCGCAGAGTCGCCGTCTGGCGCCATTCGACTGGCCGTGCTGCCCTTCGACAATCTCGGCGACTCGGCTGATGCCTACTTCGCCGACGGCGTGACGGACGCCGTGCGCGAGAAGTTGACGAGCGTTCCGGGGCTCGAGGTCATTGGCTCGGTGAGCTCGGCGCAGTACCGGCACACGAGCAAGTCGCCGCGGGAGATCGCGCAAGAGTTGGGGGTGCGGTATCTCTTGCTCGGCAAGGTGCGCTGGGCCAAGGGACCTGGCGGCACCAGCCGCGTGCAGGTGAGCCCTGAGCTTGTGGATGCGTCAACAGCGGCCGACAAGTGGGCCGAGCCGTTCGATGCCCCGCTCACCGACGTGTTCCAGGTCCAGGGTGACATCGCGGGCAAGGTGGCCCAAGCACTCCGGGTCGCACTGACGCCAGCGGCTCAGCAAACGTTGGCCGCGCGACCGACGAACGACCTGGAGGCGTACAATGCCTACCTGCGCGGGGTCGACATGTCACACAGCGGCAATGCCCCCGCAACGATTCGGCTTGCGATCGCGGCCTACGACGAGGCGATCAGCCGCGACTCGACCTTCGCGCTCGCCTGGGCGGGTCTGGGCTCGAGTTACGCTCTCATGTACGACAATGCCCTCCCGACGCGGGCCGCTGCGGATTCAGCCAACTTGGCGACTGCCCGCGCACTCGCGGTGGCGCCGGATCTGCCGGAGGCGCATGCGGCCCGCACCTTGTACTTTATCGCGGTGCCCGCGGACAACGCGCGGGCACTCGCGGAAGCGAATGCGGGCCTCGCCCGGTCGCCCAACAACCCCGTGCTCTTGCGCCGGGCTGCGAACGCTGACGAGACCGCCGGCGAGTGGCACAACGCCCTCCTACGTGCTCAAGCGGCGGTACGACTCGACCCGCGCGATCCGAGCAACCTCGGCGCGACTTGTGAGATCGAGCGGTGGCAACGCCTATTCGCCGACGCGGCCGTCTCCTGCGGGCAAGCGCTGGCCCTGCGCCCCGCCAACCTGTCCTATATCAGCGCTAACGCGATGCTCGCTCTCGCGCAGGGCGATTTGGCCGGTGCTCGACGGGTGATCCATGCGGCCCCGCCGACGCTCGATCAGTCGATGCTCGTGGCGTACCTTGGCGAGTACTGGGATCTGTATTGGCCGCTCGATAGCGCGCAACAGGCACATCTCCTCACGCTCGGACCAGGACGCGTTCGATGGAGACCGCGCAGTATGGGCGATCGTCCTCGCGGAGACCTACGCGCTGCATGGCGATCGTGCGCGGACACGCAGGTATACGGCGACACGGCCCGCGCGGCGTTCGAGGCGCAGCTCGCCACCACTCCGAACGACTTTCAGCGGCATGAGTTCCTCGGGCTCGCCATCGCCTATCTGGGACGATCGAATGAGGCGGTGCGTGAGGCCGAGCGGGGTGCTGCGCTCAATGCCAATCACCAAAGACGCACGCCAGGGGCCGTATGCGCAGTACCTCCTGGCGCGCGTCTATCTGACGGTGGGCGAGTCGGAGAAGGCGCTCGATGTCCTCGAGGCGCTGCTCAAGGTTCCGTTTTATGTCTCGCCCGCCTGGCTCAGGATCGACCCGACATGGGCGTCGCTGCACGGCAATCCGCGATTCGAGCGGTTGATCGCTGGCGGGTAAGTCGGCCGACGCGGCGGCTGACGTTGGTCGCCGTCTGGTGTCTCGGAGCCGCGATGGCGCTCGCGCGCTCGCTGGTCGCTCAGACACCGCCCGGCTGCGATGCCCGTCAGGTGCTTGCTCGCTCGGATGTTCGCCAGGGCATCGGCGAGCTGTACGCGGAAACGCAGATCGACGGCGGAGAGCACGTCATGCTGGTGTTTCCCGACTCGGTCGACGTCCATCCGAGCGCGATCGTCGCGCGTCGGAGCATCCACTTCGGTGTCCCGGCCGAGACCATCGCCATCGTTCATACGCATCCGGCCAGAACGATCGAATACCCGTCACCCAACGACGTTGCAGCGCTCAAACGTCTGCAGCTCGGACGACCCGGTGTCTGCAGCTACGTCGCGGGGGTGACTCCGGGCGGCCAGCGTCCGGTCTACGAGATTCGGCCTGACGGCGCGACGGTCCTAGTCAAAATGTTCTTGTAGGGGCGACGCCTGCGTCGCCCTTTTCGCCGCCCGCACCAGGATTGGATCGCTCCGCGAATCCCGTAATTCAGGACGAACCTTCGGACGCGATCACGAGCAAGAACCCGTCCGGGTCGTGCACACGAAACACGCGGGCGCCCCATGGCATATCGGCGGGCTCGGTCTCGAGGGTGCCGCCCATCTTCTTGATGCGCTGGGCAATACCGTCGACGGTCTGGGTAGTCGTGAACATCAGGGATATGCCCTGCCCCTTGATTCGGTCCCACCCTTTGGCGCCGTCGTCTTGATTGAGCAGGATCCGGACAGCGCCGGCTTTGAGAGCGACGGCCCGCACCTTTCCGTCGCGCTCCATCTTTCGGTCGACCACGAAGCCCACGACATCACGGTACCACATCAGGCTCTTTTGGAGATCCTTCACGGTCATCGAGACCCCCAGCGTTCGGGCGCGGAAGGTCTCGGGATCGGCACGTCGATTGTCGACCGGCTTCGCGCTCGCATCACGGCTCATCAGATCTCCTGCGGTCAGAGCAGCCGCGGGCGCTGAGCGCCCGAGGGAGTAGAACTACAGAGAGTCGAAAGTAGACGAAACACGAGGACTTTGCACTAGTGGTCACAGGACCTCGCTCAATCGCCGAATGCCTTCGCGAATCTCCCGCTCGTCGAGGCGGGAGTATCCGAGCACAAATCCCGGGCGACTCGGACGGGTCAGGAAGTAGCGACCGATCCCGTAGATACCCACCCCGTGAGCCCGGGCCCGATCGACCGTCTCGCCCTCGTCGATCCGCTGTGTAGGCCACAGCACGACGTGCGCGCCGGCCCCCGCGCCCGTTACCTCGACACGCCTACGCAGGTACGCGTCGACCGCCTGGAGCAGCGCGTCGCGGCGCCGGGCGTTCCTCCGACGCAAGCGGCGGAGGTGCCGCGCATAGGCGCCACTCGAAATGAACTGGGCGAGCGCTTCCTGTTCGAGCGTGGCGGAGTGCTGGTCGTTGAGCCACTTGGCCGCTGCGAAGGCCGGTGTCAGGGATGGCGGAACCACGAGGTAGCCGACACGCAGCGCGGGGAACATCGTGCGCGAAAACGTTCCGACGTAAATGATGCGTCCGTCCTGGTCGAGCCCCTGCAATGACTCGAGCGGCTGGCCGTCGTAGCGGAACTCGCCATCATAGTCATCCTCGACGACCACCGCGTTCCGCCGCTTAGCCCACGCCAGCAGCGCCAAGCGCCGAGGTAATGGAAGGATCGCGCCCGTCGGGAACTGATGGGAGGGCGTGACGAAGCATGCGCGCGCACCATCCGGCAGCTTGGCCGGCTTGAGGCCATCTGCGTCCACTGGAATGGGGACCAAGCGGGCGCCCGCGGCCGCCAGAATCTCCCGCGTGCCCTGATAGCTGGGGTTCTCGATCGCGACCGCGTCTCCGCGCTCGAGCAGCACGCGCGCGATGAGGTCGAGAGCCTGTTGCGAGCCGCTCACGACGATCACGTCCGACGGCTCGCAGACCACCGCGCGCGAGCGGCGCAGATGCGCACAGATCGCCTCGCGCAACGTGGCGCTCCCCAGAGGCGGACCGTAGTCCAGGTGCCGGAGCCGTGCGTTGCGCGCACACGCCGTCAGCATCCGCCACCAGACCGTGAACGGGAAAGTCTCGACATCGCTCTCGCTCCGTCCAAACGCAAAGTCGTAGCGGGAGGACGGCACCACTCGAGTCGGCAAGACCATCGAGGCGGCACCCGACGCCGCTGCGGCTCCAAAGCGCGACAACCGCAGCCGCGCCGCGCGGGGCATGGACCGGTCACGACGCGGGGCTGCGCTCTGCGATACGAACGTGCCCGATCCGCGGCGTCCGGCGACGATGCCTTCGGCCAGCAGCTGCTCATAGGCCATCACCACGACGGTGCGCGAGATCCCCAGCTGGTCGGCAAGATCACGCGTCGATGGCAGACGACTGTTGACCGGGAGTGCACCGGACGCGATTGCTCGGCGCAGACCCAGATACACCTGTTGGAAGAGCGGTCCCTTGTGGGGAGAAATTGGTATCGTGAGCTGCATTCGAAGTGGCTCTACACAGTGCCCAGAAGCGGGGATATCCTCGGAATCAGCGGACGCCAAGTCGCCGCGAGACTGCCGACGGACAGTATAGAAGACGCGACAACCACCGATTCAACCCTCTGGACGGAGAAGGACATATGCAGGTATGGCTTCGTGCCGGGACCTACGCGCTCATGAGCACGTCACTCGTCGCGCTGGCACACGCGGCGGCCGCGGGGCACCGCGCTCCCGACATGACGGGCGCCCGGGCGCCGATCGGACGCGCCGACAGCTCGCACGCGGTCGCCTCGCGCGCGAGTAGAGGCGACCGCGACGGACAGCACGACTTCGATTTCAACTTCGGCACATGGCACACCCACATCCGCCGCCTCCAGCATCCGCTCACGGGCTCGGATAGCTGGATCGTGCTCGATGGAAGCGTCGTGGTTCGGAAGGTCTGGGATGGCCGGGGCCAGCTGGAGGAGATCGAGGCCGACGGCCCAAACGGCCATTGGGAGGGCTTGACCCTGTTTCTGTACAACCCCCAGGCTCACCAATGGAGTCAGAATTTCGCGAACAGTGCGGATGGGACGATCGACCGGGCTACGGTCGGCGAGTTCAAGGATGGACGTGGCGAGTTCTACGGTCAAGACACCTTCAACGGACGCGGGATCCTCGTGCGTGGCGTTTGGTCGGACATCACGCCGACGTCCCACCGCTACGAACAAGCCTTCTCGGACGACGGCGGTCAGCACTGGGAGACGAACTTCAGCGCGACCCTCACCCGTGTCATGCAGTGATCAACGGCCGAGAGCGAGGAGGGCACCATCGGTGGGCAGCGGCCCCTTGGCCTAGCGACGTGGTGCGGTGGCGGCGCCGATGATGTACCCCGGCACCAGCACATCGCGCCACCGTCGCCAGATGCCATAGCGACCATAGTCTGCGCCGGTCATGACGACGGCGAGATCCAGATCCGGCAGCACGACGAGAAACTGTCCGCCGTTGCCGTTCGCCTCGTATTCGCGGAACGTCCGGCCTCCGCTCACCAATGCGCGACGATGCCAGCCGAACCCGTCTGCCTGGGCATCCCCCGGAGATCCGACCTGCTGGGCAGTCGACGCAGCGACCCATGCGCTGGTGACGATGCGTCGGTCGTTCCAAACACCACCCTGCAGGTACGTCACCCCCAGCTTGAGCAGGTCCCGTGGCACCAGATACATGCCGCCGCCGAAGTACGCCTCACCGGTCGGCGCGAGATTCACGTAGTACCGGCGAAACTGCAGCGGCGCCGCGATCCATTGGTCGACGAGCGTCGGCAGCCACGCGTGTGCAGCAGCGGCTATCACACCGCCGACGAGGTTCATGGTCGCTGAACAGTAGGCATAGTGTTGACCCGGGTCATGTGCCATCGGGAGGCTCAGCGTGTACTTGTACCAGTCGGACTGGGCGCGCTGCGACTGCATGGTGCCTTCATTGCCGGGCGACGCGTCGTCATTGTCGTCACAGGCCAAGCCAGTGCTGTGCGTCAGAAGCTGACCAACCGTGATGTCCTGCTTCCGCGGGTCAGGGTTGTCGAACGGGCCCTCGCTCTGAAGCGCGGCGTAGACGCGCGTCGACGGCCCGAGCGGCATGCCGTGCATCATCGCAGCCCCGAGGAGGACCGAGCCGAAGGTCTTCGATGCCGACCGCAGATCGTGCGGTGTCCATTGGTCGTACCCGAAGAAGTACTCCTCCAGCACGAGCCGCCCGTGCCGAGCGACGAGCACCGATTGGATCAGCGAGGTGGAGTCGAGCCGTGGGTCACCTGCGGCGATGGCGCGAATCAACGCGGTGAGCTGCCGCTCATCGAGGCCGACATCGCTTGCCCGATCGGTCTCCCAGCCATCTCCGGCGGGAAGGGGCGCGCGGTACTCGTAGTCCGGGCCAGCGGGACTCCGCGGATACAGGCCGACGGCATCGTCGCGATCCCGGCGCGTGAGGACGAGCGGCCGACCCACGTCGGGCCACGGGATGACGAGCAGGCGGTTGGTTGAATCGAAGGTTGCGACGATTGGCGCGGCCGAGCGAGGACCGGCGACCGTATCAGTGAACCGCACCGTCGCGCCCGTCCGCTCGACGTGGAACGCGGCCGCCCCGCCGCGGGAGTTGGCGTCGGGATTGTGAAACGCGCCAAGTAGTGCTCCGTCTGGCCGGGTCCAAACTGTCAAGTACAACGAGAACCGGTCTTCGAGCGGGACAACCGCTGCGCTCCACACGCGGCTGGCATGGTTGGTGACATCTCGCCGGAGTCGGAGCGGCGCGGTGTACGGTACTCCGCTCACGACACCCGGTGGTTGGGTCCAGAACCCGGCGATTGCCTGACTATCGCGGAGGATGCGTCCCTTGAATTCGCCCTGGTGATCGGGAACGGTCACCCAGATGCTGTCGCCCGCGGTCCTCGGAGCGATTTCGAACCCGCTGATCTGCGCGCTCCATCCCGCAGCAGTCCGCACCACCCGGAGCTCGCCACGCACAAGTGGTCCGAACGACGCCTCGGCCCCCCATGTGCCCACGAGGGTCGTATCTGGTGCGGCCAGCCGACGCGGTATTTGCTGTGGCGCCGCATGCCACCCTACCTTCGTCGTCGCGGCGGCCGACACAGCCCCGCACACGAGCAAGAGTCCGAAAAGTCGGAGCGGTGCACCAATCATGCATATAGTATGAGAGCGTGGGACTCGCGAGCACAACGCGACGCCGGGCGATCTCACCGACCGTTTCGTTCTGCCAGGCACGCGATGGCACGGCTCGCATCCTCGACAGCCGTACAAATCCGCCTCGGTATGTCCCCTTTCACCTGGCACCCGATGCTCCCTGGTCGTTGTCGTTACCGTCGACTCGTCGCCGTGATGACGCGCGCGGTCGCAGCGGGCTGGCTGGCGCTCTTCGGCCGACCACTCCTGGCGCAGAGCCTCGAGGGAGCTGGCGCCCTGCTTCCGACATCGGCGCCCGTGAGCAACCTCCGCTACGAGGTGACGCTGGACTCGACCACGGCCGCCACGCACCAGATCGACGTTGTGACAATCATGACTGTCGACGGTCCCGGCCCTGTCATTCTCTCCCTTCCCGCTTGGACACCCGGAGCCTACCAGATGGTGTGGTTCGCTCGTTGGGTCACGGCATTTAGACCGACGGACGCCAGCGGCCGCGCGCTGACCTGGGGCATGCTCGACTACCAGACGTGGCGCATCGACCCGGCAGGCAGTCACCAGATTCGGGTCGCCTTTACTTACACGGCGGACACCCTCGACAACGCGATGTCCTGGACGCGATCGGACTTCGGCTACTTCAACGGCACGAATCTCTTCCTGTACCCGCACGGACGCTCGCTGGACTTCCCCGCGACGGTCGCCATCCACAGCTCTCCCGGATGGCGCGTCGCAACGGGGATGACGCCGCTGCCGGATCATCCGACCACCTTCACCGCGCAGACGTACCACGATCTCGTGGACATGCCCTTCTTCGTCGGACGGCTCGCTCTCGACAGCGTCCAGGTCGCTGGTCGCTGGATCCGCTTTGCCAACTATCCGGTCGACGCGATCACACGCGCGCAACGGGCTACAGTCCTGAAATGGCTCTCGGCGATCATTCCGTCAGAGGCAGCCGTCTTCGACACCATACCGTGGTCGAGATACACCGTCCTGCAGGTCTCGGATTCCGCGCACCGCGGCACGAGCGTGCTCGAGCACCAGAACTCGCAGCTCGGCATCGGCGATGCCGCACGCACGGATTATCCGTTCACGCCAGGCGTGTACGCACACGAGATCTTCCACTCCTGGAACGTCAAGCGCATGCGACCGGCGGACCTTACGCCGTACCACTACGACGTTCCCCAGCCGACGCCCTGGCTCTGGGTCAGCGAAGGCATCACCGACTACTACGCCGACCTCGCCGTCGTGCGTAGCGGCATCGCTGCCGATAGCATGTTCTATCATCTGACTGCCCAGAAGATCGACCAGGTCAATGCCGCCGCGCCCGTCGCGCTGACGGACGAATCGCTCTCGACATGGATCCACCCGATCGGCGCTCCTGGGTTCCGTTGGCTCTACTATCCGAAAGGATCGCTCGCGGGATTTATGCTGGATATCCTCATCCGCGATGCCAGCGATGACCGGGCGTCGCTGGACAGCGTCATGCGGGCGGTGTACCGGACGACGTACGAGCGCCACCGTGGGTTCACGAGCGCCGATTGGTGGGGAGCGGTAAGCCGCGCGGCCGGCGGCAGATCGTTCGACGAGTTCGATCGACACTATATCGAGGGACGAGCAGCATTTCCGTGGGACTCGGTGTTGGCGCTCGCGGGACTGCGCCTTGTCCCCGACACGCTACACGAGCCAACCCTGGGCGTCGAGGACGAGCGCGATACTGGGGGCCGCCGCATCATCCGTGTCGACACCGCGTCTGCGGCAGCAGCAGCCGGTCTGCGCCCGGGCGACCTTCTGCTCTCGATTGCCGGGCTGTTCGTCGCGTCACCCGACTTTGCCGAGCAGTTCCAAGCGCGCTACGCGAACTATCCGGTCGTCCCGACGTCGGTACCGGTGATCCTCTACCGCTCGGGCCAACCCCTCGAGGTCCAGATGCCGCTCACGATTCGCACGCAGCTCGTGCATCGCATCGTGCCCGACTCCGCCGCGTCCGCGAAGGCCGTTCACATCCGGACCAGCATCCTCCGAGGTCCTCGCGCGACGAGGGAGTGACCGAGGCCGTGGCCCGCCGCCGCCCACTTCCACTCGTCCGGACGCGAGTCTACTGCGTACTCCCGCCCACCCGCGGTCGCAGCGGCCAGATGATGAGCGCGACCGCGACCAGCGCGATGGCAAGACCGGCGCCGAACTCCCCGATCGTGTAGTTGATGAACGGTGTCTTTCGCGTGAGCGGATTGAAGATCGCCTGCACGAAAAGATTATGGCTCGCGTGCAGGAGCATGGCCGGCCACACGCTGCCCGATTTGAGACGAATCCACGCGAACACGTAGCCCATCGCAATCACCATGATCGCGAAGCATGCGATCGAGTACCACGTGGGGTTGTCCCCATGATAGTCGGCGCCGATGATCAGCGGCATGTGCCAACTGGCCCAGATCAGGCCACTCAGGAACCCCACCCAGCCGAATGAGGTGACTTTGCTCAGCTCCGGGACGAGGAAGCCACGCCACCCGAGCTCCTCGCCGAGCGCAGAAAAGGAGCTCGGGATCATGCCGAGGGTCCCGATGACCACGACGTAGGCTGCGACGGCCAAGGCCGGGGACGACGTCGCGATATGTAAGCGCGCCGCGAGCTGTTGCACGCGTGGCGACTGGAAGTCGGCGTACCCTGCAACCCAGAGTGGCAGATAGAGCGCTGATGCATAGGCGATGGGGATCCAGTAACCTGCCCACGCGGACCACCGCGGGGGCCAGCCCCAACCGACCCCGCGCAGCGTGCGCTGAAAGAGAAGCCGCGTCGTCAGACCTGCCGCCGCCGGACACCACATGAGGGCGAGCACGTAGAGACCCGACCCACCCGGTGCCAGAGTCCTGGCGACGATAACGATGCGCCAGATGATCCCGCTCAGCGCGGCCGTGAGTACGAGGTAGGTGACGATCCCGCGGATCGTGCGGGCGCGGTCGTCTGACACCGTGGTTGCGTGCGGAGGAGAATACCGCGCGGGCGAGCCGGGGAGTCCGGTCCCTGTCGTCATGTCGGGGTGTCGAGGTGAGGGTCAGCCTTGTCCCATCGGTCCCGCCCCACAAAACCACTGGAAACGAAACTCCGCAAGGTTCTTGTGAAAACGTCGGCGCGAACGATATCCACCTCATCAGGTGTCTTACTCGCACGAGAGCGCCTACCTGGAAGCGGAGGCCTCGGACCGGGAGTTGACCCATGCGAGTCTTGATAACGGTCGCGCTGATCGCGGTCGGTTGTGGGCGCCCGAGTGGGCCACCCGAGTACGAGGCGCCGATCCAGCGGGCGCTGGCGGCCGGCGGCAAAGCCGTTCCGGTTGCCGCGTTCTATCTGAACCTCACCTTCGGTGGCACCGCCAGGCGCACGTCCCCCGATACTGTGTTGATCTCGACGTCGGTCGGGACCATCCGCGCGCACATTGATTCGGCAGGGCGACTCCTCGATGCGAGGACACCTGGCGGAACGCTGCAGGCGATCGTCGAGCGGGTGGCACCACCAGATCTCGATGCGTACGCAACTGATTACGTCGCACGCGACAGTCTCGGGAAGGGACTCGCCACGATGTCACCGCGTGAGGCCGTGCACGCGACCATTGGCACTACGCACGTCGTCGTCGACTACGGCCGCCCGTCGAAGCGTGGGCGCACGATTTTCGGGGACGTCATTCCGTACAACGTGGTCTGGCGCACCGGCGCGAACGCGGCGACTGGATTCCGCATTGATCGGGACGTCATGATCGGCACGACCCGAGTCCCGGCGGGCGAGTACACGTTGTTTTCGTTGCCGACGGCCCATGCCTGGACGCTCGTCATCAGCAAGCGAATCCACGAGTGGGGGACAGAGTACGACCCGACAGCCGATCTGGCCCGCCTCCCAATGCGCGTCACGCCGTCCCCGAGGCCGGTCGAGCAGTTCACGATCACCGTCGACCCACACGGTGTCATGTCATTCGCATGGGATGCTCGCGTCGGCCAAGTGACTCTTCGCCCGGTCCGGTCATAGTCGGCTCGTTTTGGCGGACGCGGGCCGCGGCCATTACCTACGGCCGAATCAACACAAGGCCGGCTGCAAGATCCTGGGCTCCGCCATTGGACCACCGGGGACATGCCCGACCGCGGCCGTTGACAGGCGATAGCACAGACACGAATCTCCGACGCATGAATCGCATCGATTGGCGCCCCCGGCGCACGACTCGCCTGCGTCGCGGCCTCGTGACGTCCGCACTCCTCCTGGCATCCGTTGCTCCTGTGGCGCGGGTCCGGGCGCAGCAAGACCTTCGGCCCGGCCCTCAGCCGCCTGATGCGCCAGCGGCGTGGAAGCCGCTCATCGGCGACTACGGGCCCCCCTCCGATACGACCCCGCTTATTGTGTTCGAGCGTGGCGGCGCGCTGTTCGTCACCCGGAAAGGGGGCGACACCCAGGCGCTCACTCGGACGGGCCCTGGGGCATACGAAGCCCACTGGACATCGACGCCTCTCCTGCTGCACACGCGTGGACCGGCCGACGCGACGATCGAGGTCGGGCAAGCCTCCTTCTCTCGTCGCGACTACGTCGCATCCACCGGCGGCTATGTGGTCCGCCCCCCGCGGCCCGTCGACGAGTTGCGCCGTGAAGCGCTGCGCGCGACCCCGCCGACTGAGGCAGGCCCGTTTCGGAAGCCCGACCTCGTCGATGTGGCGCGCTTGAATCCAGGGTTTCACCTGGACGTGCGGTACGCGACCACCAAGAATTTCCTCCGGACGCCAGTCTATACCGAGGCACGCGCCTTTCTGCAGCGCCCCGCGGCAGACGCGCTGGTCCGGGTGCTGACAAAGCTCAAGCCGCTGGGCTACGGCTTGCTGATTCACGATGCGTATCGCCCCTGGTACGTGACGAAGATCTTCTGGGATGCGACGCCACCGGCGGGGAAAATCTTTGTCGCCGACCCTGCACAGGGCTCGCGGCACAATCGCGGATGCGCGGTCGACCTGACGCTCTATGACCTCAACACCGGGAGGCCGATCGAGATGCCGGGAACGTACGACGAAATGTCACCCCGGTCTTTTCCGGATTATCCCGGGGGTACGTCAATCGAGCGGTGGCATTGGGACCTGCTGCGCAACGCCATGGAGTCGGAAGGCTTCACCGTGTACGAAGCCGAGTGGTGGCACTTCGACTACAAGGATTGGAAGGACTACCCGATCCTCAACATCCCGTTCGAGCATCTGGGCAAGCTCGACGCTCGAAGCTAGCGGTCGGCCGCGAGATCGTCGTCTTGTCGCGACCGAGGCCGCAGGACGCGCCGGCTCACCGCTGCCTAATCGCTGGCGGCGCGCCGGTACGTCGTCGTGATGAGGGGCTGTAGCTTGGTGCCCTCGCCCGGGATCCCCGACACCAGCTTGAAGGACGTTGGGGTGATGGCAGAAAACACATCCTGCACCCTCGTCGACATGCCGTTGATGGATTGGACGTAATCGCTCGTGAGCGTATTTCCCGACCAGGCCGCCGAGCCCCGCACGGCGCACGCGTTGGCTTCGTTGGCACAGGTGAAGAGCCGGTACGCGTGGGCGCCGGGATCCCACCAGATCACCGCCAGGAAATCGAGGCGTCCCGCCGACCCGTTGGAGTGATAGTCCTCGATGAGCGACGTACCACCACTGCCGATGGCGAATCGGGCCGTCCCGGTGCGTTCACCGCCGCCGGGCGAGTACTCATTCCGCTCGAACGTCTCCTTCACGGTCCATCGCCCGAGAAACGTCCGAAAGAGCTTGTGCATCTCCGGGTGCGCAGCTGATGCCGCGCTCTGATCGCTCGTCTGCTGCGCGGAAGCGAACGTGCCGACGCCCACGAGCAGACCCACCGCCAGGACAAGGCGAGGCGAGCGGCAACCGTCACGACGTCGGGTCCGGATGAAAATCACCGACAGCTCCTGGGTCAAGGTAACGTTACTCACGCTCATGCAACTGCTGCGCCGAAAAGGTTGACGAGTACAGACGCGGGCCGTTTCGAAATCCGTCCGTCGTGACGTTGGGTTCACTCGTCAGTTGCCGCCGTCAAGTAAATTGATCCGCATGGCTACTTTAGCGATGCCCGCCGCCATTCCGCCGGCTGATGTCGGCATGGCGCTCGAGGATATCGATACTCCAGCTCTCCTACTCGATCTCGACGCATTCGAGTACAACCTCGCGCGGATGGCGAAGGAGATTGGGCCCACGGGCCTGACGCTGCGTCCGCACGGCAAGGCGCACAAGTGCGCGGAGATCTCGCGTCGGCAGATGGCGCTCGGCGCCGTGGGCGTGTGCTGTCAGAAGGTGAGCGAGGCTGAAGCGTTTGTCGACGCCGGCATCCCGAACGTGCTGGTGAGCAACGAGGTCGTGGCGGCTCCGAAGCTGGATCGGCTCGCAGCCCTCGCCCGGCGCGCTGTCATCGCGGTGTGCGTTGACGACCCTTTGGTGTTGCCGACGTTGAGCGCGGCGGCCGCGCGCGCGGGTGTCGTCGTGGATGTTCTGGTCGAGATCGACGTGGGTGGCTTGCGGTGCGGGCAGTTACCGGGAGAGCCGGCGGTGCGCCTGGCAGAGGCGGTCGCGCGGACCCGTCATCTGCGACTCCGCGGCCTCCAAGCGTACCAAGGTCGCGCGCAGCACATCCGACCCTTTGACGAGCGGCGAGCCGCGATCGAGCGGGCGGCCGGATTGGTCCGCCACACGGTGGAACTCATGCGCGAGCGCGGCCTGCCGTGCGACGTGGTGGGAGGGGCCGGCACCGGAACGTACGGATTCGAGGCGGCGAGCGGCGCGTATACAGAGCTGCAGCCTGGCTCCTACGTCTTCATGGATGGCGACTACGCCCAGGACCTGGATGAGTCGGGGAAGCGTGTTTCCAGCTACCGGCACAGCCTCTTCGTGTACACACAGGTCATGAGCGCACCGGGGCGCGGCCTCGCGATCGTAGACGCCGGGCTCAAGGCGATCGCATTCGATTCGGGCATGCCGTGGGTGGCCGACAGGCCCGAGGTGCTGTATACCCGTCCCTCGGACGAGCATGGCGTGCTCGACGAGCGGAACGTGTCGAACGGGTTTCAGTTGGGGACAAAGCTCAAGCTGATTCCTGGCCACTGTGACCCGACGGTGAACCTCTACGACTGGTACGTGTGCGTCCGAAACGGGCGTGTGGAGTCCCTGTGGCCCGTCACCGCGCGGGGCGCCATCGCGTAGCTCGCGACCGTCCCGCGGTTCGAGCGAGGACGAGCGCACGTCGCCGCATCTTCACCTCGCGCCCGCCGCTTGTACCAACGCTCTCCCCCAGCCCGCCTCGGCATGGTAAGTTCGACCCGCTGATCGAACCGCGATCCACCGCTCGCTCATAGGTCCGCAGTCGAGGATATATATGATCGTCCGCCCAGACTCCTCTCCCTCCCGTAGACATCCGGCACGGCATCGGCGCCGGAGTGCGCAGCCGTTGCGGCTGGGCGCCTTCATCGGCCGCCTTCTCGTTGCCGGAGCCGTGCTCTCGTGCGGGAACCCCGCGGGGCCTCCGCTGCGATTCACCATCACAATCCCTGCTGCTGCGCGCTCAGCGCCTGTGACCGGACGCGTCTTCGTCGTGTTGTCGCGAGACTCCACGCCCGAGCCTCGCCTGGCCATGGGCAGCCTCACACAGACCACGCCCTTTTTCGGCGTCGACGTCGTCGCGCTGGCGCCCGGCCAGGCCGCAGTGATTGATGACACGACGCTGGGCTACCCGGTCTCCAGTCTACGCGGGATTCCGGCGGGCGACTACTACGTCCAAGCGGTCGTCAACGTCTACACCGAGTTCCACCGCAGCGACGGACATACGATCTGGGCGCACAACGACCAGTGGGAAGGTCAACACTTGACCCGGGCACCGGGAAACCTGGTCAGCGAAGTGCAGCGGGTCCATCTGGATCCTTCCGCCGGCTATGGGATCACTCTCGAGGCAACGCGCGTGCTGCCGGCAGTCGTGGTCCCGCCCGACACGAAATGGGTCAAGCGCATCAAGATCAAGAGTGACATGCTGAGCAGGTTCTGGGGTCAACCGATCTACTTCGGCGCTACCGTGCTGCTGCCGGCGGGGTATGATGAACATCCCGCCGCGCGGTATCCGGTCCTGTACGAGCAGAGCCACTTCAGCCTGAACGCCCCGTTCGGATTCGCGACCGACAGTACGCCGATCACGCCGGTCGCCGAAGCGCGCCAGCTCAACTACAACCTCGAGAGCGGCTACGCGTTCTACAAGGAGTGGTCAGGCGCCACACTTCCCCCGGATGATCGTCGTCACTTTCCAGCACCCGACGCCGTACTACGACGATTCGTACGCGGTGAACTCGGTCAACAACGGCCCCTACGGCGATGCGTTGATCCAGGAGCTCATTCCCTACGTCGAATCGCACTTCCGGATCATCGCGAAACCGTACGCCCGAGTCCTTAGCGGTGGCTCTACCGGCGGCTGGGAATCGCTGGCGCTCCAACTGTATCATCCCGATTTCTTTGGCGGAACGTGGACCCTGTACCCAGACATGATCGATTTCACCCACTATCAATTGGTCAACGCGTACGCTGATTCGAATGCGTTCGTGATGACCACACCCGTACCGGGAAGTCCGGTGAGCGAGTGGGTGCATCCGCTGCGGTACATCATGCGCGGGAACGACGACCAGCCGTATCTCACCGCTCGACAGCAGAGTCAGATCGAAGAAGTGGCTGGGAGTCATGGGCGCTCGGCTGAACAGCTAGAGATCTGGGAAGCCGCCTTCGGCCCGATCGGGTCGGACGGGTATCCCGTGCCACTCTGGGACAAGCGCACCGGCCACATCAACCACGACGTCGCACTTTACATGCGCGACCATGGGTACGACCTGAAGGCGTACCTCGAGCAACACTGGTCGGAAATCGGGCCCAAACTGGTGGACAAGATCCACATCGACGTCGGTGACAACGACAACTACTATCTGAACCTGCCCGTGTACGCGATGGAGCAGTTCTTCGACTCGACCCGGTCCCCTCACGTCTCTGGCGTCTTTCGATTTGGTCGGCCGCTCAAGGGTCACGGCTGGGAGCACGCGTCGCAGGCTGCACTGTTGCGCGAGATGGCGGCGAGCGTCAAAGCCCACGCGCCCGCCGGTGAGAACACCGGAAGCTGGTCGTATTGACCCCCATCCGCCGGGCCGGCTATAGGCGACACGAGGAAGGAATCGAGCGATTGGGAATGACGGACTTTTGACGAGAGCGGCGCGGGACGAAAGCCTGCTCCAGCACGCAAGATCGGTCCAGCGTTACTCCAACTTCATCTGGCGGAGCAACGCGCGAAATCGGGGATGGGTCTGAAGTGGAGCTAAGAGGAACGAACCCTTGATGGCGAAGACGGGTCCGGTGCGTGCCGCCACCGCATGCTCCAGGCAGTCCATCGCCCGGTCCAAGTCGCCGAGGCCGATCTGCACGTAGGCGAAATAGTAGGGCGAGACGAAAGCGCTCCGTGCACGCTTCTCGAGCTTCTTCAGTATCTCTCCGGCCTTCGCGGAATTGCCGGCCATGCCATATGCCTCTCCCAGCTGCGCCAACCAGAGCCCGTGGTTCTTGGAAAGGGAAACCGCTTCCTCCAGCTGCGCCAAACCGTCTTCCTGCCTGCCAGTGAGAAAGTATGCCCAGCCGAGGGTGGCTCGCGTGCGCACATGGCGAGGGTCCAGCTCCGCGGCCGCCTCGGCGGCTGCGACGGCCGCGCCATACCGACCGGCGCGCAGAAACGCGGTCACGAGGTCCATCCGGTGAACGAGCGGGTCTAAGTCGCGGGCGCGCGTGAGCAGCGTGATCGCCTCGTCGTACCGCGCGAGCCCAGCACAGAACCGTCCGTAGAGATTGTACGTGTGCGCGTCGCTCGGGCTCAGATCCAGCGCCCGCTTGAAACTCTCCTCCGCTCCCGTCCAGTCGAACTCGCGCACCGCTTTGAGGTGCCCCATCGTGCAGTGCACTGGGCCAAGGAAGGGATCCAGACGCAGCGCTCTCGCCGCCGCTTCCGAAGCGCGCCCATAGGCAACGTCAGGGGCCATCGCACCATCCTCGCCCAACTCCGCGTACACGATGGCCAGGTGGGCATGCGCGAGGGCAAACTCTGGGTCACGGGCGATCGCCCGTTCGAAGAACTCGGTGGAGCGCAAGACTGCGTCGAGGTTGTACTGGATGAAGCACTGGCGGCCCTGCAGATAGAGCTGGTACGCGTGGATGTCCCGTGTCGGCTCCCGCCGCACTCGTGTCTGTTCGTCTGGCGAGAGGCCGGCTTTGAGCGCGGCTGCAATGTGAAGTGCGACGTCCGTCTGAACCGCGAAGATGTCGGTCAACTGCCTGTCATACGTCTCAGACCATAGATGTTGATCCGTCTCGACGTCGATCAACGTTGCCACGATGCGCACGCGGTCTCCGACGCACCGAATGCTCCCGTCCAGCAAGGTCGCGGCGCCGAGCATTGTCCCGACCTCCTTCAGACTCCGCAGGCGCTTCTTGAACGGCATCACCGATGCCCGGGAGATCACTCTAAGCGCGCGGATCTTCGAGAGATGGGCAATGACATCTTCCGTGATTCCATCCCCGAACTGCTCGGTCTCCTGGTCCGCACTCAAGTTGAGAAAGGGCAGCACCGCGACGGATGAGGACCGGGCGTCATTTGGGACCGTGGGCCGCGATGGGCGCTTCGCCATAGCGTCGCGCAACTGCTTCGCCAGCGCCACCACTCCCTCGTCCGGCTCGAGACCGAGGTCTGCGCGCAGCCGCTGCGCATGCTCACTCGCATGTTGAACTGCAGCCTTTCGGTCGTCCGCGGCGGCCAGCGCGTGCATCAATGCCTGTGCGTGTTTGCTCGAGTGCGGATCGGCCGCCACCAACTTGAGGCACGTGCGCACTCTGCCGTGCACATCGCCGGACTCCTCTTGACGCTTGGCGAGCGTCAGGAGTGCGCCGACGTACGCGTGGGCCAGCTCGTTGCGACGTTCGTCGAGCCAGTAGGTGAACTCGACTGAATCGGCCAGGTGAAATCCATCCAGCAGCGCGCCGGTGTAAAGCTGGACGACGCGCTCGCAGGCGTCGGCTGCGATCGCGGCGCGCAACGCGTGCAGGTCGCAGGTCACGTGCGACGGATTGAGCAACAGCCCGTCGCCGGTCGACGCAATGGCGCCTTCGCCAAGAGTCGACCGCAGGACGTGCACGGCGAGGTTGAGCAGTCGACGCGAGTTGGCCAGATCCCGCTCCGGCCAGAGCAGGGCCATCGCTCGGTCGCGGGAGATCGGCTGCGGCCACGACGCAATGATGAGCGTCAACAGCGCAATGCGGTGGCGCTGGGCCGGCGGCCCACCGACGGCCGCATCTCCCGATCGCAGACACGCCCCGCCAAGCAGTTGGACGGTGATCATCGCGTCTCGTCCGTCAGCTAATCCGCAGCTAACTCGGGGCGCAAGAAGCAGTTAATCGACCCGCCTCATGTTTCGCGCGCGGAACAAAGATAACCCACACCAGACGAGGCTACGATGAGACCACCTGTCCACCTGCTAGTCGGGATGGCACTGCTGAGTGCGTGCGGCGGGGAGCAAGTCCCAACCGAAGCTACCACCCAGCCTCAGTCGGCGACAGTAGCGACGGCAGCGACGGCCGCCACAACCGCGACGGCGGCGGAGGATTCGAGAAGCGGGTTTCGCGGTCGGAGCGAACTCCGTGACGAGCTGGAGACGATTCGTCGGGTAACGGCACCGTTTCACGACTTCGACGTGGCACGATCCGCCGGGTGGTCCACAGAGATCACGGCGTGCCTGGTCAATCCAGACGGCCCCGGCGCGATGGGTTTCCACTACGGGAAGACCGCCCTCATCGACGGCACAGTGCAGGTGGACAGGCCGCAGCTGCTCCTGTATGAGCCGGAGGAGCACGGTCGACTCAGCCTCGTGGCTGTGGAGTATATCATTCCCTATACGGATCACAGCCGCAATGCCGCGCCGCCCGTGTTGCTTGGCCAGACATTCCTGCAATTCGACGCGTTTCAGGTCTGGGGTCTCCACGTCTGGATCTGGAAGGACAACCCGGCCGGCCTGTTCGCTCCGTGGAATACGCGGGTGTCGTGCAGCAATACCACCGATGTCACTGCAATGAAGCACTAACGGCCGTCGACACATCAACTGGAGACTTAATGCCCAAGTACATCATCGAGCGAGAGATTCCGAACGCGGCTGCGCTCTCCCCAGCGGAGTTGCAAGCCGTCTCGCAGCGCTCGTGCGCCGTCCTGCGCGAGCTCGGTCCCAGCATCCAATGGGTGCAGAGCTACGTGACCGAGGACAAGATCACCTGTGTATATATCGCCCCAAACGCAGATCTGATCCGGACACACGCCAAGCGTGGAGGATTCCCTGCGGATCGCGTGCTGGAGGTGGCGACCATTATCGACCCGACGACCGCTGAGTCGAACGATCTCGCGGCCACCGCCAAGGGATAGAGGGCAGACGCAAGAGCCGACGTAGACTGCTCGGTGCCGCCGCACCGAGCAGTGCGCCGGAGCCAACCGGTCGTCCCATCCGCACATGGGCCATCGTGTCGGTCCGAGGTGACACCGATGACCTCGCGGTCGTCTTGCCGTGGACCGCCGTCAATCGTACGGTGTATGTGGGGCGTGCGGGCTGTTTGAGCGCGCCGGTCCCCGACGAACGTAACTCAGCCCTCCGTAGCGGATGTCAACGATTCTCTACAACGGGCGCCTGGTCCTGCGCGATCTACGCCGTCGCCCGACGTTCGCGCTTACGGTCATCCTGACCCTCGCCATCGGCATCGGCGCGACCACCGCTGCATTCGCGCTCGTCGAATCGGTGTTCCTCAGGCGACTCCCGATCCGCGATCAAGACCGCGTCGTCTCTCTTTGGGCGACCAAAGCGCCGGACAGGATTCCCTACATCCCCTGGGATGTGCAGCAACAGATCCGGGATCGAAATGGTCCGATCGCGGATGCTGCGGCCTACTGGGTGGGGTTCGATCCATATGGAGCTCGCTATGGGACGCGCCTGTTGCATCTCGTGCGCGTGCCCGTGAGCGGTGCCTTCTTCGGCGTGCTCGGCGTGCAGCCCATCAATCATGCGGTTTCCGCCATCGATCCAATGTTTGCCGTCCGTCTGAGCGAGACGGGCCCCGACGTCGTGCGACGTCGTATCGCCCAGCCGCAAGCACTCACCGACGTGTTCGCGGCGCTGGCCGTCACGGCGCTGCTGCTGGCCGTGCTTGGTCTCTTTGGTGTGCTTTCCGCCTACGTCCGTGAGCGCCGTCGAGAGATCGCGATCCGTGGTGCCTTGGGTGCGACCCCGATGCAGCTCCGGTCGCTGGTCGTGATGCAAACGCTGGTTCTGGCTGCGATGGGGATCGTGTGTGGGGCACCACTGGCTCTGATTGGCCCGCATGCCCTCCACAAGGTCGTGACCGATGTCGGATCCGTGACGTGGCTGACGGTAGTGCTCGTGGCGCTACTGTTACTTCTGGCAGTCGCGATCGCGACCTATGGCCCGACCGCACGGGCGGCGCGGGTCGACGCACGGGCCGCGCTCGCGTCGGAATAGACTGCGCAACCTCGGTGTCCGCGCAGAGCGCGCACTGCGTCGATCGTCGCGGCACGGCGCGCCGGGAAGTACGCTGCGAGGCTGGCGACCGCGACCAATAGCGTCACGCCGGCTGCGCGTGTCACGGGATCGAGCGGAGACACGCGATACAGAAGCGCACTCACCGAGCGTCCGAGCATCACCGCCGCGAATATGCCGAGGACCAAGCCCAGGCCCGCGAGTCCGACGGCCTCGCCAAGGATCAACCGGAGGATCTCGCGAGATGATGCGCCGAGCCCGGCCGACGAGCGTGGAATCCGCGTTGAAACGCGTGCGCCACAGCCTTGATGGGCGAACTACTCGGTCTCGAGCGCCAGGTGCAGCGCGATCTCGTCATCCAGGTCACGCTCGGCAGCCCGTCGGAAGACGACCGCACGGATGCGTCGCAGTATCCTCCTCATGCCGGGCGCAGCACCTGCGCGGACATTATTGTCGGCAGGCGACAACAGGTCAAGGGCGTGCGACTAGCCCCGTCGCAGAACCGCGAGCACGATCTCCACGAGAATCAACACGACGATCACGATCTCGAGTAGCTCCGCCCGCGCCGCTTGGGCTTCGCTGTTCAGCATGGCGTACGTTTCGCGGAGGATGGCGAGCTTGCGATCGATGCCGCGACGCCACGCCTGCGCCCGAAACAGCTCGAGGGCAGCCGCGTAGATCCGCGCCAGGTACACGTCATTCGTGACCTTGAGCGCATTGTCGACCCGTTCCACCGTTTCGGTGACGTCGGCGACACGGGTCTGCAATTCGGACAGCACGGCGCGGAAGCGGCCAGCCAGTCGTGGACTGCTTCGCGCACGTGCGGCTTCGGCGCGATCGTACAAAGCAGGCAGATCGGCGTCGAGCTGCTGGTCGTACACGCGCAGCTCCAACAGCTGGGCGTTCGCGAACTCGAGGATGTACTCGGTATCATGATCGTCGACGCGCGGCTCGACCACCAACGCACTTTCCCACGTCACCACCGCCAGATCGTCCTCGTAGTACGAAAAACGGTGTGGCATGAGCTCGCGCCGAGCGGCGCTCGAGAGCGGCTGTCGCTCGCCGATGAGCAGCGCCGCGACGTCCTCATCCGTGAGGACGTCGGCGATCGACGCCCGGGACGCCGGCGCTCCGGCGGCCTCTGGCGGCCCGTCGAAGCTGATCCGGTCGATCCGATACACCTTGTACTCCTCGACCAGCGGTGCCACAGCCTGGCGCTCGACAGCCGGGCCGATGCGGGCGAGAAGATCCCGGAGCTCGCGCTCGAACACACCCGTCAGGTCGGGGGCGCTTTCCATCGCGGCGCAGGCCTCGGTAAACGCCGACCATGTCAGCCCCGGCGGTGCGGGGATTGACAGCTGAAGCGAGCAGACGCCGAAATCGAAGAGGTGGGCCGAAATGGTCGCTTGCCACGGCGAGCCGGCGACTCGGAGATCCAAGGTGCTCAGGGTCACGAGCAACGGGGGGTTGCGGATCTCGATCGCCCGGGCCTCCAACCGAGATGGACGGATCCGCCCACGCGTGCTCGCTCCCAAGAGATCCGCCGCGCGATCCAACGCAATCGTGTACCCGATGTCGTAGAGGCGATACACCGTCAGACCACCGTCTACGCGGACCGCGTCGCTCAGATCGCCTCCATGGCAAACGACAAACGGCGGCGTTCACTGCGTGCCGAGCAGTAGCAGATAGTCTACCGCCGTTGGGTGGCTGGGCTTGCTGTGATTACTCCCCGGAGCCAGCGGGCCGGTAGATCCCTATCGTTTCGTCGCCGTGCGGTCGAATGATCGCCAGACGCCGAAGGCGATGACAGCCGCGACGATGGCGAGGCCGGCACCGAACTCGGTCGTCACGTAGTTCGTGAGTGGCGCGCGGCGAGTGAGCGGGTCGAAGATCGTCTGCACGAACAGATTGTGACTCCCATGGAGCAGCATGGCGGGCCACACGCTCCCGGATTTCAGACGGATCCAGGCCGCCAGATAGCCCATGCCGATCACCATGATCCCGAAACACAGCAACGAGTACCACACCGGATTGGCACCGTGGTAATCGGCGGCGACGATCAGCGGTACGTGCCAGAGGGCCCAGATTGCGCCGCTCAGGAGCCCGACCCACCCGAACGAGGTGACCTTGGCCAGCTCCGGGACGAGGAAGCCGCGCCACCCGATCTCTTCACCGAGAGCCGCGAACGCTTCTGGAATCAATCCGATCGTGGCGGCGATCGCGACGTAGGCGAGGACGCCGATGCCGGAGGGCGCCGCTGTCAGGTGCGTCCGTCCCAGGAGCTGCTGGATGGCCGTCGCGTGGAAGTCGCTGTACCCGGCGATCCAGAGAGGCACATACACTACCGAGGCGTAGGCAATCGGAATCCAGTATCCGGCCCACGCATACCATGCGCGTGGTTTGCCCCAGCCGGCCCCGCGCAGCGAATGCTGAAAGAGGAGTCGGGTCGTCAGTCCTGCCGCCCCCGGGCACCACATGAGGATCAGCACGTAGTAACTCGCACCACCCGGACTGAGCGTCTTGGCCGCGAGCATCGGGCGCCACAGGATCGCGCTGAACGCGATGGTCAGGACAACATACGTTACGATCCCGCGGATCGTGCGTGCTCGGTCGGCCGGTGCCAGCGTGGTCCACGCGGGCGCCCCGTGCGCGGGAGCATTGGTGAATCCGGCCGTTGTCGTCATCGCTCAAAGGCTCTCGTCGAGGGCCAGCCCAGACTGCTCGGAGTGCCTCCACAGAACCACTGAAGACGCGTGAGCGCAAGGACTAGCGCTTGTGCGGGACACGAGCGAGGATCGAGTCGGGCGGCCCTCACTACATCATGTCAGACACCTCGACTGGCGTGGCCAGGAGCGCCCGAAGGCCGGCCCGTAGGTAGGATTGCTCCGATTCGAGATAATCCACCAGTCGTTTGCGGCCGCCATCTTCGAGCGTCACGACCCGGTGAGCGAAGAACGCTTCGGCAATCGTCTGCACCCCTGCACTCGCAGCGGCCACCGCCCCTTCGATCCATTGCAGGAGGTGGTGCCACGCCGCGCGTTCCGCGTGCTCCAGCCTCTGCGACTCGCTCTCGAGCGGCTCAAGCGAGCGTGACGGTCCGTACAGCCGGCCGTAGACGCGGCGCAGGTCGATCGGCAGCTGCACGAGCATCTCCTCCGCGCCGCCCGACGGACGGGCCAGGTGCGGGCCCTGGACGCCGGACGCCCTACCGTTGCGAAAATGCGTGCCCTGCGACATTAGAACACGTTGGAGCACGTCCCTGGTCGTCGGACCCAATGGAGACCGGACTGATGGAAGGCACCGTCTACGACGCCATCGTGGTGGGATCGGGGATATCTGGCGGGTGGGCCGCCAAAGAACTCACCGAACGAGGCCTCGACGTGCTGGTGCTGGAGCGTGGGCGTCACATCGCGCACATCACGGGCTATGTGAACGCAACGAAGGCCCCCTGGCAGTATCCACACCGCGGCGGGCGGACACGCGACATGGTGCATCGCTACCCGGTGCTCAAGCGCGATTTTCCATTGAGTGAGCGGAACCTCGACTACTGGGCCTCCGACGAAGACTCCCCGTACACCGAGGTCAAGCGATTCGATTGGTTTCGCGGGTATCATCTCGGCGGCCGATCGCTCATGTGGGGGCGCTGCAGCTTTCGGTGGAGCGACATCGACTTCGAGGCCAATGCCCGAGACGGCATCGCAACCGATTGGCCCATTCGATATGCGGACGTCGCGCCCTGGTACAGCCACGTCGAACGGTTCATCGGCGTTGCGGGCTCGACGGAGAAACTGCCCCAGCTGCCCGACGGCGAGTTCCAGCCGGCCATGCCGCTCAACTGCGCCGAGTCGCTCGTTGCCGACCGGCTCACGCGACACTTCGACGGCAAGCGCCGACTGATCTCGAGCCGGACCGCCAACCTGACGCAGCCGCTGCCCGGTCGCAGCGCATGTCAGTACCGCAATGCCTGTTCGCTGGGGTGTCCCTACGGCGCGTACTTCAGCACGCAGTCATCCACGCTTCCTGCCGCGATCGCGACTGGACGTCTGACCCTCAAGGTCTACGCGATCGCGACGGAGGTGCTGTACGACCGCGACCGAAAGCGCGCCAGAGGCGTGCGAGTGCTCGACGCGCAGACCGGTCAGGTGACGGATTACCGCGCAAAGATCGTGTTTCTGTGCGCCTCGACGCTCAACACCGCGTGGCTGCTGCTCAGGAGCGCCACCGATGTGTGGCCGGGAGGACTCGGCAGCAGCTCCGGCGAATTGGGGCACAACCTCATGGATCACCACTTTCGCGCCGGCGCCGAGGGCTACATAGAGGGGCTGGACGACCGAGATGTCTTCGGCCGACGGCCGAACCCATCCTACATCCCGCGCTACCGCAATCTCTCCGGCGAGAAGCGTCCTTACATTCGGGGCTTCGGGTACGAAGGGAGCGCAGGGCGAGAGGGATGGGCTCGAGCGGTCGCCGAGTTGGGCGTGGGAGCCGACTTCAAGGATGCCATCGCCGAACCGGGACGATGGAAGGTCGGGGGCACGGCGTTCGGTGAGATACTCCCGAACCACGACAACAAAGTCGCGTTGGATGCCACCCGGACCGACAAATGGGGACTCCCGGTGCTCAAGATCGACTGCGCGACCGGCGAGAACGAGCGACTGATGCGGCTCGACATGATGGCAGACATGGCCGAGACCCTCGAGGCCGCGGGGGTCAAGGAAGTCACCACCTTCGACAAGGGGTATTTCCCTGGCGCGGGCATCCATGAAATGGGGACGGCGCGCATGGGACGAAGTCCCAAGACGTCGGTCCTCAACCAATGGAACCAGGTCTGGGACGCTCCCAACGTCTTCGTGACGGACGGCGCGTGTATGGTGTCGACAGCCTGCCAGAACCCGTCGTTGACCTACATGGCGCTCACGGTCCGCGCAGCCGACTTCGCGGTTGGCGAGCTGCGTCGGCGGAATCTGTGAGCGCTGGCGTGCCTCGCGACGCGGCGCTTGCCCCGTCGCTCTCGGCGTCCGCGATCGATCGGCGCGAGGCGATCCGGCGCGTGAGTGCGCTGCTCGGCGGTATCGCATTGGTCGGCGAGAGCGCCCTCTCGGCGGCCTGCGAGAGTCGCCACGCGGTTCGCTCGTCGGGGGTGGGGACCTTCACGCCGGGCGACATCGCATTCCTGGACGAGGTAGCTGACACGATACTTCCGGAGACCAAGACGCCTGGTGCCAAAGCCGCGGGGGTCGGAGCGTTCATGGCGCTCATGGTCACGGACTGCTACGAGGAGCCGGACCAACGGATCTTCCGTGAGGGGATGAGCCAATTGGACACCGTGAGTCGCCGGACGACTGGCACGTCATTCAAGTCGGCGACGGCCGACGCGCGGCTCGCCGTCCTCACGACGCTGGACCGGGAACAGAAGCAGTACATGGACGCCAAGCAACCGGATCAGCCGAGCCACTATTTCCGCATGATGAAGGAGCTCGCGCTGTTGGGCTACTTCACCTCCGAAATCGGGTGCACGATGGCGCAGCGTTACGTCGAGTCACCCGGGCGATATGATCCGTGCGTCACATACCAGCCTGGCTCGCCGGCCTGGGCCGCGCACGGCTGACACCACGTTCCCGGTGGTCCGCCCGAGGGCGCTCGCCACTTAGGCCGCGACCTGCATCTCCAACGCTTCCACCGTTGCCTCGTCGAGGGCGAGCTTCGCCGCCGCGGTGTTCTCCTCGAGGTGCTTCACGCTCGACGTTCCGGGGATCGGGAGCATGACGGGTGATTTCGCGAGCAGCCACGCGATCGCAACCTGCGAGGGCGTCGCGTGTAAGCGCTCGGCCGCCCGCGCGAGTGCACCATTGGGTTTGGCGAGCGCGCCCACCGCGAGCGGGAACCACGGAATGAACCCGAGATCGTTGTGCGTGCAGTACTCCAACACTGGCTCTGACTTGCGATCGACGAGGTTATAGCGGTTCTGCACGGAGACGATCGTCGTGATGCGCCGCACGGCTTCGATCTGATCGACGTTGACCTCCGAGAGCCCGATGTGCTTGATCTTGCCCTCGCGCTGGAGATCGACCAGCGTGCCGATCTGATCGGCCGTCGGTACCTTGGGGTCGATTCGGTGCAGCTGCAGCAGATCGATACGTTCCAGCCGAAGACGGCTCAGACTGCCGTTGACAGCCTCGCGCAGATGCACCGGTCGGCCGTCCTCCACCCACCGATCGGGCCCCGGGCGGTTGAAGCCCGCCTTGGTCGCGATCACAAGCCCCTTCGGATACGGATAGAGCGCTTCTGCGATCAGGCGCTCGGCGACCTCAGGCCCGTACGAGTCCGCAGTGTCCAGGAGATTGATGCCGAGCTCGAGGGCGCGACGTAATACCGCGAGTGCCTCTTTCCGGTTGGCGGGGTCGCCCCAGATACCAGGACCCGTGAGCCGCATCGTGCCGAAACCGAGTCGATTGACGTGCAAGTCACCGCCGATGGCGAACGTGCTCTCTGCTCTCATACGTCGCTCCTCTCCATTTTGGCCCGCTGTGCGCTCATCGACATGTAATCCACCGGTCGCCGGATTCGATCCCGGTAACCACCGAGAATTACCCAAGCGCCTCCGCTCGCCTGGGGCAATCGGATGGCAGGACTTCAGCCCGTGCCGGGTCGATCCCAATGCGGTCACCCCTTGATCGGCGGCACGTGAGGCAATGCTCGCCTCGCGCGCGCCATCACGCCTTCGGCGAGTTCGACAGGCGCTTGACGAGCTCGTACATGAATGTCTGGCCTTCGTAAAACGACTGCACCTTGACCCGCTCGTCGCGCCCGTGGAAGCGGATGTCGTCGCGGTCGTAGAAGATCCCCTGCACGCCGTACGTCGGAATCCCAGCCGCGCGGAGGTACGCGCCATCCGTCGCACCAGTCACCATGAGCGGTACGGTCGTGACGCCGGGCCACAACCCGGTCGTCACCGCGCTGACCGCACTCAGCAGGTCCTGGCGCATCGGCGAGGGGGGCGCACGGTGCGGAGCACCTGAGACGGTGACCTGTACGGCCGTGTCCGCGACTACGCGCCGCAATGTCTGGGTCACGTAGTCCTCATCGTCATCAGGCAAGACGCGACAGTTGACCGTGGCGGCCGCAAGTTGGGGGAGAGCGTTCACCGCGTGCCCGCCCTCGAGCATTGTGGCGACGCACGTGGTTCGCAGGGTTGCGTTCCACAATGTGGATTGCTCGGCGATACGTCGCATGGCCGCGGTATCTCCGTTTGCCACACCTGCGAGGTCCGCGCTCACTGACCCGTGCTCAATGCCTGACATCGCGCGGAAGTACGCATGCGTGACGTCGTTCGTCTTGAACGGGAAGCCGAATTGCGACAGACGGTCGAGTGCGCCGGCCAGATGGTAGATCGCGTTGTCCGCGACGGGCAGCGAGCTGTGACCCCCTTTGTTGCGCACCTCGAACCGGTAGTTGATCACGTATTTCTCGCTCACCTGCACGTCGTTCGAGAGGCGGATGCCGTTCACCGACTCGCCCCAGCCCCCTTCATTCAGCGCAAGGTCGGCGTCGATCAGGTCGCGCCGGTTCTTGAGCAGCCACTCGACGCCGTTGTAGGGACCACCACCTTCCTCATCAGCGGTGAGCGCGACAATGAGGTCGCGATCGGGCTTGAATCCCTCACGCTTGTAGCGAATCAGGTTGGCGATCCAGATCGCGCCCTGTGCCTTGTCATCTCCCGTTCCTCGGCCGTAGAAGTACCCGTCCTTCTCGTTCAGCATGAACGGATCCATGCTCCAGTCCTCGCGCTTCGCCTCCACCACGTCGGTGTGCGCGAGCAGCAGGATTGGGCGCCGACTGCCCGTGCCGTGGTAGCGGACGACGAGGTTCATCTTGTTGGGCGCGGCACCGCCCACGAAGATGTCGCGCTCATCGAAACCGGCCGCTCGGAGGTGGCGCACCACCGCCTCTACCACCGGCGTCGTAGCGCCAGTCGTGTACCCCGACTGGATCTCGATCATCTCCTTGTAGATGGCGTGCGCGAGCTGTTGATCCTGCTCGGGTGGCATGGCGCGCGACGTAGACGACGGCTGCGCGGACGCGACTGATGCGACGAGAATGCAGCCGATCGCCGCGTATCGTGGGATTCGGTACATGGGTGTCCGATGGGGAGGAGAGAGGACGTGCCCACACGAGCCGGGAACGCATCGCGACGCACGCATTGGCAGCGCCGGCGTGCGAAGGCGACCGCTAACTTGGCACCGCGGCCGAGCTGCCGCCAGAGTGCGGTGGTGCCGGGGTCAATAAACGCGCAGCACGGTCACGTCGCGACCCGCGTACACTGCTACGTAACTCCTTGCATAGCCTGGCTCGTCGCCATCCTGTGGATCCCATGTCCGCGGCATGTTCATCGGCGCGTGGTTGAGAACGATGTACTTGATCTTCGCAGCCGTCAGCTGCTGCCGCTGCGCCTGGAAGTCGGCGGTCTCCAGTCGGTCCCGCAGCGACACGACCATGTTTCGGGACGTGTTGCCTTGGGCGATCGGGCGGCCGTAACAGGTTGCCTGCAACATGTAAAAACTGCTGGCGAGGAGGTCTGCGGGCTTGCCGCTCGGTAAGTCCAGCACGCCAAAGCCCTGTTCCGGGTCATCGCGGATCGCGGCAAGACCCGGGGAGCACACGTAGGGTGTCGTCGGCAACGGTCGCACCGGGAAGAAATCCAGCACCAGTAGCGCGAAGACACCGCCGACCACGGACGTCCGCCGAGTCCCCCGGTGGACCCCTTCGTCGACCGCAAGGCGCGCGACAGCGCAGGCAACGCCGATCGACAGGAAGAGATACACAAAGACAATCGCGCGCGACGGGGTTCGCACGTTCTTGAAGAATGGGACGTGCGCCAGAACGATGTCAGGCAGTGGTAGCGTGGGGTGTCCCAGGACGTGCAGTGAGTTGCCCATCGCCAAAATGCAGAAGAGCACCATCCCAGACACCACATAGATCGCAAGCCGACGGTCTTGCTGGCGCCGATTGAGAATCCACCAGCCCAGCAGGACCAGGCTGGCGACGCCGAGATAGACCACCGACTCCCACTCGTTGTTGTACGAGCGATACAAGCGGTCGTACACGGGTTGGGCTAGCGCGCCGAGCAAATGAAAGGGCGGGAATGCGCCAAAGGCGAAAAGATCCGCAACGTAGGTATTGCTGCCCCAGGGGTAGACTGCCGAATTACGCAGGCCCTGCAGCACCATTGGCACGAGCCATGGCGCGAGCAGCGCAACGACGCCACCACTCGCGACTATCGGCGTCGCGAGCTGCCAGCCGCGTGGCAACTGGCGATCCCTGACGGCCACATACACCGTGTGAAATGCCACGAAATAGCCACAATAGAAGAGGTAGTACCAGCAGGACAACGCACAGAGCGCGAACAGCACGGTCGTGGCAACCAGCAGCGCCACTCTTCGTCGTTCGAGAGTGAGCAGGTATGCAAGCACGAAGAACGGGATGAACTCGATCTGCGACACGTGCGCGTGGTGCATCACTTGCTCGACGTGCGACGGATTGAAGGCGAAGATGAACCCGCCCGCCAGGGCTCCAACCGAGCCGCGCACGAAATGGCGGGCTAGATAAAAAGCGCCGACCCCGGCTAGGGGGAAGGAGAGGAGGAGACTGATGTTCTGCAGCGGCATCAGCGTCCCGGGTCCGAGGCCGAACAGCTTCACGAGGAGTGCGATCGCGGCAACCTGGGGATACGCGAAGGACTGGTACACGAGAGAAGTGCCTTCGGGAAACCGAAGGAGATCAGTGTAGAAGAAGCCGTGCGGGTGGGGAGCGAATGCCATGTACCAGGTGTTCCAGAAGTCCTGCATGTTGTCTTCTGGTGGTCCGATCAGCTGCGAGCCGAGGTGGGGCAACCAGCCGCGAAAGAAGGCGGCGGTGATGGCCGAGTAAAGAAGAAATATCCCTAGCGCACGCGAAACGGCGCCGATGCGAGCTCGCAGTTCCCGGTGAGCGTCATCACGAGGCGCCTGGCCGCTTGGGATATCGAGGTCGGGTTGAGCGCTCACGTGCAGCAGTGCTCGGGTACGATGTCCTGCGGCCAGCCCTCAGCGGTTGGTTCGGCCACCTGGCCTCAGGTATCGGCGATTGGAGGTCAGCCTTTCACATAGGCGAGCTTCGCGACCACTTTCCCAGCCCGCACCGTGAAGACGTCCACGCCGCGGATGTGCCACGGCTGGCCGTTCCGCTGCTTACGGTAGATCCAGCGCACCACAGCACGATCGCCGCTCACGATCATGTCCTCGGCTTCGAAATGCGCATCAGGGTTGCGCTCGAACCAGCTCCGCCAGAACGCCACCACAGGCACCTTCCCCTCGATCCGCCGGCCGTCGGGAGCGGGCGACGTATCCTCGAACACCGTGTCGTCCGACAGCATCACCGCCACTGCGTCCGGGTCATGACGGTTGAACGCGTCATTGAACCGGTCTACAACGTCCCGGGTCGCTTGATCCGGCGTCACGCTACCCTCCGCAGCGCCGTCATTGCCGGCGCTCGTCGTCATTGGTCTCTTCGCACCGGTGAAGACTGAAACGCCCGCGCACACGGCGATGGTCGGTCGCCGCTGACCCTCGCCGAGCGGGCGAGGTGCTCACATGCCAGGATCGTCCGCCGACGGCCCATAGATCGACGGCACGCTCGCACCCATCGGGCGCAGATAGCTCGACAACTGGCCACGGTGATGGATCGCGTCGAACAGGAACCCAAAGAGCATGTCGCCGAGAGGGGCTTCCCAGGCGACCTTGCCATCCGCGAGAAAACGCACCGGTCGGTCCCAGGCCGTGTCGTCGACGCGTGCGATCCGCGCTTGCAGCTCCGCCGCGTTCTTTTCGTACGCAGCGACCGACTCGGGAACGCTCGGCGCCGGCTGCATCTGGAAATTCACCTCCCCGTGATCCACGAGCTGGCACGCGTCGTCGAGCTCACTCGCCAGAAGCCACACGAGATCGCCAGCCGAGGTGGATCGTTCGTGAGGGCGATACGTCGCCTTGTCGGCGGGTACAGCCTTCAAGACGCGGACGAATTTTGGCCTCTCTGCATCAAAGCACTCGCGGTAGTGCTCACGGGAGCTCTTCATGGCATCCTCGTCGGCGATGAGTGGACTCTCGACCCCCTCGCAGCAGCCTACGAATCTACACCGCCTCGCTCTTGGAGGATCGAGCCCGCTTGCGCTCCGGAGAACAATTCGGTAGGCTGTTGACATAAACCGTTTATGCCAAAGCCCACGAATCGCCCGCCGGAGCTCGTTCAGGGGACGCTCGACATGCTGGTGCTCAAAGCGCTGGCACGAGGGACGCTGCACGGGTATGGGGTCGCCGAGTGGATTCGGGCGACGTCGAGGGATGTGCTGCGGGTCCAGGAGGGGGCGCTCTATCCCGCGCTGCACCGGCTCGAGTTGCAGGGGATGTTGACGTCCGAGTGGGCCGTGAGCGACAAGGGGCGGCGGGCCAAGTACTACCAGCTCACTCCCGAGGGTCGGAAGCACCTGGCCTCCGAGGCGCAGTCGTGGCGGCAGTTGGCCGGGGCGATCGCGCTCGTCATGCGGACCGCGTAAGCGCCATGTCCGTGCGCAACCTGTTGCTGCGCCTCCGCGCGCTGGTGCGCCGCCGGCGCCTCGACCAGGACCTCGACGAGGAGATGGCGTTTCATCTCACGATGCGGGCGTCACAGATTGAGGCGACCGGCGTGGCGGCCGACGAGGCGTGGCGCGAGGCGCGGCGGCAGTTCGGCAACGCTACGGCGATTCGGGAGCGTACGCGGGAGTTGTGGAGCTTTCCGTCGGCCGAATCGGTGTGGCGGGATGTGCGATATGGAGCGCGGATGCTCTGGCGGTCGCCGACGTTCACGATCGTCGCCGTGCTCACGATCGCCCTTGGCGTGGGAGCCAACACGGCAGTGTTCAGTGTCGCCGACGCCGTGCTGCTTCGTCCGCTGCCGTTTGCGCGCGCCGACCGTCTTGTGCGGTTGTATTCCGTCAGCAACGGCGGCATGCTGGGCCCGTCAGTGGGCGACGTCGGCGATTTTGCCACGGAGTCGCGCTCGTTCGAGCAGCTAGTCGTCTACGACTTCTGGCCGAAGAACGTGAGTGGTCGCGCGCCGGGCGACCGGCCGGAGCAGATGCGGGTCGGACTGGTCCCGCCCCGGTATTTCGCAGTGCTCGGCCTCACGCCTGTCATTGGCCGCGTCTTCTCCGAAGCCGAGAATCACATCGGCAACGATCACGTCGTGCTGCTGTCGGCCTCGTACTGGCGCGCCCACTTCGCGGGGGCCGCATCGGCGCTCGGCCAGGTCGTGCGCATTAACGACGAGCCCTATACCGTGATCGGCGTGATGCCCGACGCGATTCCGGAATGGGTGGAGGTCGGTCCCGCGTGGCGAGGGCCCGTCGTGATGTGGACACCCTACGCGCTACCCGATGAGGAGTGGGGTCCGCTGCACCACAGTGACCGCGGCGGCAATGCACTGGGGCTGTTGAAGCGCGGCGTTTCCGTTGCGACGGCAAACGCTGACGTCCAGCGCATCGCCGCCGAGTTGGCCGAGCGGTATCCCGTCGATCGTGGCATCGGGGCGCGGGTCGTGCCGTTGTCGGAGACACGCGCTGGCAACTTGGGGCCGACATTGCTGTTGTTGCTCGCCTCGGTCGTGATGATCCTGTTGATCGCGTGTACGAATGTGGCCAGTCTTCTCCTGGCGCGGCACACGGCGCGGCGGCACGAGATGGTTGTCCGCGCCTCCCTGGGCGCCAGCCGCGGGACGTTGGTGCGGCAGCTGGTGGCCGAGCATCTCCTGCTCACGTTGATCGGCGGCGCTGTCGGTCTGGCCGCGGCCTGGTTGGGGGTGATCGCGCTCGTCGCCTTCCATCCAGCGAACCTGCCGCAACTCGCCGACGTGCAAGTCGACGGGCGTGTGTTGCTGTACACGCTTGGGCTATCACTCGGCACCGGCGTGCTCTTTGGAACCGTGCCGGCGCTGCCAGCGACGCGTGGGAACTTGGGGGCGTCCATCCGCGACGGCGGCCGCTCGGGCACGCCGGGCCGGAAGCAGCAGACCGAGCAGAATGTCCTGGTGGTCGCACAGATCGCGTGTTGCGTCGTCCTCGTGCTGTGGACGGGGCTCCTGGTCAAGAGTCTGCTGCGGCTGGAGCATCAGGAGAGCGGCTTTCGGACAGACCGGCTACTGACGGCGCGAATCTACCTGCCGCGCACCCGCTATCCGGACCCGCCTGCCATCACGCGGTTCTGCGAACGGTTTGGCGAGCGAGTTCGGACGTTGACCGGTGTGCGGGATGTCACCTTTACATCGGTCTTTCCTCCCGCGAATCGGTTCACGCGCACATTCACGATCGAAGGACAGGCGGCTTCGCGCGCCGAGGATGTCTTGCACGCGCGGTTCGGGGTCGTGGACGAACACTATCGGGGTACGATGGAGATTCCGATGGCGGAGGGGCGCGACTTTAGCGAGTCTGATTTGGCTGCGAATCCGCCGGTGATCTTGATCAATCAGGTGTTGGCGAGGCGGTACTTCCCGGATCGAGATCCGATCGGGCAACGGCTCCGATTGGGGCACCTCGATGAGTCGGCGCCGTCGGATACCGCTACCGTGCTCGCCACGATCGTTGGCATCATCGGCAGTACCAAAAATCGCGGCCTGGCGTTCGATCCCGATCCCGAGATCATCGGGCTCTTTCGACAGATGCCCGACATGAACTCCAGCTTCAAGAGCTTCGTGGTGCGTACGACCGGCGATCCCACGCAGGTCACCGGGGCGATTCGTGAGGCGTTGCGGTCGCTGGACGCGGAGCTGCCGTTGGCGGAGGTGGCGACGATCGACGCCCTGATCGCTGATCAGACGACGGACCGGCGGCTGAGCACGACCCTGCTCGGCCTTTTCACGGTCAGCGGCGTGCTGCTCGCGATCATCGGCGTCTACGGTGTTGTTTCCTGCTTTGTTGCGCAGCGTACGAAGGAGATCGGGCTTCGCGTGGCGCTTGGGGCCCAGCGCGGCGACATCGTCTGGCTCGTGCTCGGCAATGGCCTCCGTCTCGCGGCGATCGGGATAACGCTTGGCCTCGTTGGTGCCTTTGCGACCGATCGTTTGCTATCGCGGTTTCTCTTCGCGGTTACGGCCACGGATCCGGTCATTCTTGCGGGCGTGCCGCTCCTCATTGCAGCCATCGCGATCGCGGCGTGTTATGTGCCCGCGCGACGCGCGACCAGCCTCGACTCCGTGCAAGCGCTCCGCGAGTCGTAGCGCGTCCTGCTGATGAACGACTCGGTCAGGTTAGGCCCCGTGACGAGCCCCGACACTATGCGAGGGCGACGCCGGTGGTGCGGGCGGTGACGCCAACTTGCCGACGCGATAATCCTTATACCGCGTCGCTACGATGCTGACGAGACTCCCGACGATCGCGCTCATCCAGAGAAAGCGCGTGATGCCGGGAGGCATGTTTTCGAAAGCGGGGCCCAGGTGGAGGCGCGCCAATGATGGCGAGGCGAGGGCGGCAAACGCGACCAACGCCGACATGGCGATGGTCGTTCCCCAGAGCACGATCGACTCCAACGCGAACCCACCTCGGTTGGCCTCGCACAGCGCCTCATAGTCCGCAGCCGCGGTGTCGGGTGGTCGGTTTGCGCTTCCTCCGGTGCGCAGAAAATATCCGATCAGCAGGATCCTGAAATTGGCGTGCGCACACACGACATCGACGTAAGCGCACGCGATCGGAATGAAGCCGAGTACGGCGGGGGCGGCAATCATCTTCTCGCCCGCCAGTCCGAGACCCACGGCGCCCAACGCAGCGATCAGGAGCATCTTCCACTTGATGAAGTCGAGACGTGCGTTCTGCGACGCGATAATCTCCTCTCGCAGGCAGCTCACGAAGTCGGTCATCGGTGCGTCATCCGCAGTGGAGGGAGTGGTCATGGTGCCAGGCTCGCGCGAAGCTCCGCCAGCGCCACCGCCACGTTGGCCTGGGACCACAACAGCGGCGTGTGCGGATTTGGCGCGTAGACGCGGTGGCGAAGGTAGTACAGCTCGGGCAGTTGCCACTGGCGCGTGATCTGCGCCAGCGACCGGTGAAAATACAGAACCTGAGAGCGCAAGTCGCTCTCCGAGCCGCCACGTCGGTAGCGCCGGCCATAGGCAGCCGAGAGGATCGGGTCGAACACGCACCATTGGGCCTCGTGCCCGACCTGGTCGAGCAGCCGGTCGCGCGTCGACACGTCCTCGCTGAAATCCCGCGTCTGCTCGACCACCCGCAAGTGTTGGTCATAATCGGGTGCCCAGTACGAGTCACCCAGGTACCGACGCACCCCGACGTCACCTGCCAGGTAGCGGTTGATGTCGAACAGGATGCTTTCTGCGTGGAACTCGCTCACGACCTCGAGCGGATAGACGAGAAACAGGAGAGCCGCGTCGTAGCAGCGCCGTTGCTGCGGCGAGGGCTGGACGCATTCGCTGGGCAAGATCTCCGCGAGGGCCGCGCGGCCATGAGCGATCAGGGCGTTGGTCAGCTCGAGAACCCCTGGATCAAAGCCCCCCAATCGCAGATCAGTCGACCGGCGTTCGGACAGGACAAGCAGCGCCTCGAGCCCTGCGACGACCGTGCCGATGCTCGAGGCTGAGATCTTGCGGGTTTCCTCCCAGTGCCCGCTGTCCTCATCCTCCCAGTACCGAATGGCATCGAAGTATGGGGGAAATAGACCGAGCGTTTGACAGGCCTGAGCATCGAGCGGGATAAAGCCGCGGGCCGCGAGCCTGGAGAAGAGCCACAGCGCGTAGCCGAGCGCGTCGTTCTGCGCATGGGGCCAAGGCTGCGGCAACTCTTGCAGGGTCTTGCCATCAAAACGGATGTGCGGCCGTTGCATGACGTCGTTGGGATCGACTTCGTGGGCAATGATTGCCTCGAAGCGGCGACGATGCACCCAGAAATAGTCCAACAGCGCCCGAGCAGTGCGCGCTGCCACCTCCGGCTTCCCCTGCACCTCGTATGCGTGCGCGACGAGCACGTTGTCACGGACCCACGCACGGCCGTAGCCCGTTTGTTTGGCCGCCTGGGCGGGGAGGGCTGCGGCCGGGAACAACCCGGATGCGAAGGGCCGCATCACGAGCGTGCGATGCGTCTTGAGTGCTTTCTCGATGCGCTCGATATCCTCGACGTGATAGCTGCCCTTCGGAACGAGGGCTTTGAGTGCTGCGTTGTGCCACGTCAGTGAGCGCATTGCTGACACATGATCGGAGTGACCGGGCGAGCCATGCCGCCCCGACTGATCTCCCACTCGACCGTGTATCGGTCGGGCGAAAAGTCCTGCGGGAAGCCGCTGACCAAGAAGCGGCCACTCCAGCCCCGCGGCGTGAGCGACTGGGCTCCAAGCTAGGCGCCAGGCAGGTCCGCGGCCAGCGGGCCTGATGATCCGCGGGATGAGACAATCAGAGGGGTGGGCCAGTGATACCAGAAGCGAGCGCAGGCGCGCTCCATTTTGCAGGGTAGGTGCGTTCTCCTCCTCCCGCGAGGGCGACTCCAGTGTTGCGCACTTCTCGAGTATCCATCCTCCTGGCGCTGGCCGGTCTGTGCGCGTGCAGCACGTCGGCGACAGCCCCCGGCTCGAACGGGAGTGGGGGTGGGGGTGGGGGTGGAGGTGGCAGCTCGACAACTACGACCTACGTGGGTGCGATCGCGAGCCCGGTCGCTCTAGGATCTTTCACTGCGGCTATTACTACGACCGCAGGATCGAGTGCGCTCGCGTCCGATCGTGCGGTGGAAACCCGCCAGGCGAGCTCCCCGGTGCGGATTCGGAGCGGGGCAAGCGCGTCCATCACGATCACATTGGTCAGCGGAGCGACGTTGACGCTGACGGGATCGGTTAGCGGAACATCGTTCACCGTGTCTGACGGCAACGGCGATAGCTGCAGCGGCAACGTGGCCAAGATCTTGACCGCTAACTGCACGATCGCTGGGTTCCCCGTGACTATTACTGGAGTGGTTGTGGTCGGGTCGGCGCTCGCTGGGTTTACGACGTACTGTGGCCTCGAGTCGCCGGTCGGCGCCAGCTACGGCGCCGGTGCACTGTTGCTCGACATTGCGGGGTCGAATGCCTTTGTGGGGCGCATCGCCGCAGTCAACGACAGCGGCTCGCTCTACATCGGACCCGTCAGTAGCTCATCGTTCACGACGAACGCCGGATTCGGGGCAGGAAGCACCAACACGTTCACGGGCGCCTTCACTTCGACCTCCGCGAGCGGGACCGAGAGTAATTCCGGGGGCACCGTGATCGAAAACTGGACGGCCACGCCCTGTACGCTGCTGGAGGCAACGGCCACCCCCTCGACGGTGAGGTTCGCAACGCCTGCAAATCAGACCGTAACCGTCACGCCCGCTGGTGGCACAGGGATGCTGGGTCCGATCGCCGCGGTCGTCACCCCTGCCAGCGCGACCTGGCTTACGACTACGGTGTCGGGCAACGTCGTAACCCTATCAGCCACCCAGCCGACAGCGGGCAGTCCGACGGACGCGACCGTCGAGATCTATGCGATGTTCGCAGCCGCGCCGCTCGCAGTCACGGTGACGTACACCGGCAACAGCGCACAGCCCGCCCTGTGGCTCGGCGCCAGCAACGGGGCGCTGTACGAGTTCCAGAACCCTTCCACTTCATTCCCAGGCACACCGACCGATGTGACCAGCCAAGTGGTCGGGCTCGAGTTTCTTGCGGCCGACCGGCGTGGCGACCTCTGGATGTCATTGCCGTCGGCGAGTGCGCTCTACGAAAAGCAAGCCGCGCATTTGACGAGCACGGGCTACGACGTCTCGATCACGATTGCGACTGCGGGTCCCCAGAACCAAATACAGCCGAATGGGATCGCATTCGACGCGAGCCAGACGCTGTGGGTGGTGGATGCAAACAACTCGGGCTGGTTCTACGGGTACACGGCGAGCGCGCTCGCGGCGAGCCCGCCCAGTTCCGACCCGACTTACAAGCTGCAGTTGGGCGGTGTGCTGAATGGTGGAACCATCACCAGTGCGCAACTCACCGCGGTCGCCTTCGACGCCAGTGGCAACATGTGGATCGCAGACGCGGCGACGTCAGTCGTGTACGAGCTACTGGCGGGGCAGATCTCCGGGTCCGGTGTCGACGTGCAGACCTATGGCATCATGCAAGTGGGCCCAAATGCAAACGCGCAGCCGCACTCGATCGCTTTCGACGCGAGCGGCAACCTCTGGGTGTCGTTCCTCGGCAGCGGCGTCCCCTACAGTCTCTACGTGTACAGCAGTACCGCCCTGGGCAACATCCAGCACAACAGCACCCCATCGCCCTATGCGGTCGTGGACGTCAGCGGGGGGTTGAACCCCGTGACTTCGATCGCATTCGACGGAATTGGCAATCTGTGGCTCGTGCAATCCAACGGCGGCTCGGGGACGGTCGGGATGGTCGCGAAATCTGAACTTCCCACCAGCGCAGGGGGACCGTACGGAGTCGCCGCGACTACGTTCGGCCCTCCTTCTGGGAACGTGCCGACGGCGATCGCCTTCGCTCCACCTCCGTCCGGTGTGACGATATACAGCGCGGTGGGTGGCAGGCATGCGCCTGCCGAGTCCCCTCTCGCCGCTGTCCGAGGCGGCTTGCGCCGCCCATGACGCGCTGACCCTGGTGCCCCGCCGCTGCGATCGCCGTGCGTGAGCTCGCTCAACTCGGCGGCGCCGGGCCGGCCCCGTCCGTGTTGCAAAAGCCTTGCGTGGTGCCCGACTTCACGCCGTGCTGGAAGACAGTCTTCTCGACGCTGCCCTGGGATTGACCGAACACCGTGGCGTTGGCACCGACCTTCACCGTCAACGAGCCGATTGCCTGTTTGCAAGGCACGATCGACGCCGACCCGGACTCCACGAGTGATGCGGTTAGGATGAAATCCAGATGAGCGGCCGCGTTGCTCTTGAGCACTGTCTCGACGGACTGTTTGGCAAGCCCCAGGGCGCCGACGATCGCTTGGCCGGCCGGCGTGTTCAAGATGCTCTGGCCGGCCGCGCTCTGCGAGAACGCGGTCGCCGCCCGCTCGGCCATCGCGTTGGGCAGGAACTGCGTGATCGACTTCATGACGGAAGCGGCCTCGAACTTGAGCTCGATCCGAGGACCTGCCAGCGCGGTGAGAAAGGCGTGCGGCCCGAGCGCCGACTGCCCCTGGGTCTCGACGATCTCCGTCGTGCCGCTCACGTTGCCGTGGTCGTCCAGATTACCGCCGTGGAAGGTGAAGTTCTGCGTGCCGTCGAACTGAATGCGAAAATGTCCCTGGCTCAGTTCGCCGTTCCCGGTGAACCCAGGGTGGATCAGCAGCGCTTCCGTCACGGATAGCGTGAGCGGGATGTCCCCCAACACCAAGGGGAGCTCGAACGAGGTCGGCAGCGGGATTCGCTCTTCATCCGTCCAGGGTCCTGGGGAATCCTTCCCCGCGTGCCAGCTGAAATTCATGATGCCGTTCAGCTTGTTCGTGCTCCACGCAAACTGCTTGAGATCGTGGCCGCCAATATCGACGTCCGACGACATGTTGAAGTCGTCCAGGTGGCCGTCGCCCGAGAGGATGGCGCTGTAGCCAGCGACTTGCTTCTTCACGCTCAACGTGAGCCGGAGTTGCGACCCACCCGCGCTGCCCGCCACGCAGTAGGCCCACCCGTCCTTCGACCCGCATCCCTGCCCTCCAACGGCTTGTGGCGCCGGCCCGCTGTCTTGCCCCACCCGACCATGCGTCAGCCGGACCCACAGGGCGCGCCAGATCGCTGTCTCGGGTAGCAGCGACGCATATGCCGGCGCGCGATCCCCACCCGCACTCGCCGACTGGGAGCCGAAATGCACGTCGTGGTCGAAATGGATGTGCGCGTCGCGGAAGGCGTCAGTCAGGGGAGCCGGAGCTGTGATCAGCGCGATCTTGCCCTCGAAGGGCATTACAGCCAGGACCTTGAGCATGGCCGCGCCGCGGATCAGCAAGACACTGCCCGCCTGCAGGCGGGCGATGTCCGGCGTCGAGTCGAAGACGAACGTATTGCCGTTGGTGCTGACGCTGCGGAGTGTTCGTCGCACGGTGGCCTGGTCTACGAGCACCGTACTGTCGCCCAGAGTCACCTGATAGACCGTCGCGGGCTCAGCGCGAAGGTCGATCGGCGCCTGCGTGACGCCCCCAGGCTGACCCCCGCTGGCGCTGGCGATCGTCTTCTCGCGGCACCCGAGCAGGAGGGCGCCGGCGATCGACAGGACGGTGGCTGCCGCCGCACACGTCGCCGCCACGTTCTTTACACGGCACACGCCGTCTCGCACGGGTCGATGATGGCGTAACATTGGATGGTCGACACCAGGTTAGAAGTGGGTCATCCCGATCGTCACCAAGCTCCGGGCCTTCTCGATCGGGAACAGGCGGAGGTCGACAGACATGTACACGTCCTGCTTCACGGCTGCGAACTCCCCGCCGACGATGACAGCCGCTTCATCCCAAGGGCCGGGCGGCTGCCCAGACGTGTCCGTTTTCAAGAAGACTGCATCCTGATTCACCTTTGCGCCCGTCGCCGTCTCCAGCTTCCCGATTTGCTTCTGGACGCCCGTGTCGGCGTGAATCGCATCGGTGCCCCCCGGCGTGATCTTGGCCGCGAATCCACCCGTCGCTTGGTGTGCCGCGAACAGCTCCCGATTCATTTTCTTGTACCCGCCAGCCCACAGGACCTCGACCGTGACCCGAGTGAGATAGTTCAGGCTGTGGGCGAGATTGAACACGCAGCCGCCGTTCGGATCATTCACGGGGTCACCGGCCAAAGGTCCGAGGACTCCCTCGACGTCCTTGCGCGGAAAGACCGCGCACGGCTCCCGAGCCGCGACGACTGGCCCTGGGGCGTCGGCGGCCGGCGCGGCGCCGTCGTAGACGAGGGGCTTTGTTATGCGAGGAAAGGCGTCATCGGCGAGCTTGGCCGCGCCAACGACTCCAGCGCGCGAGCCACTGACGTCGACATTGACCGAGACATTGTCCTTGAGCACGAACAGATCGCCTGGTCCGATCCACGCGATGTCGTCCCATTCGCCGCCCAACGTGTCCGCCTTGCCACTCTCGTCGGGAAGGATCAAGGCGCCCATTCTGGGTCCCATGCGATTGATCTGCATCGTCATTTTCCCCGTGCTCCAATCGGGCGCGATGACGATGCTCTGGCCGCCCGCTGTTCGGTACACGCACGAGCTGCCGTTCGGATCGCCCTTCAGATCCGTTGAACTTCGATACGGATCGTGGGCCAGCGGTCCGAGGTATCCCTCGACCTCCTGCCGGGTGACCAGCCCACACGGATCACGCCGTACGTTCGCCGCACGAGCCAACGGCCCGCTCGCCGAATCGTGTCCGGTGCTCGACCCGCTTCGACCGCGCTCCGCCTGACATCCTATGACGATGAGCGCGCCGACCAGAACGACCGGCCCGAGGAGGCGAGCCGCGAGTGGAGGCCGATCGAGCCTGCGCCGCACTGTCGAAACGGGCGAAGCGCTGCGTGTTGGCGTCATGATGACCGAGCCTCATCCGATGGGAGCAACGGGCGCAAACGGACTAGCGTGTCGGGGAGCATGCTCGGACGAGCTCGACCCGTCGGTTTCGCGCGCGACCGGCGAGCGTCGTGTTCGTCTCGATCGGGCGCGTGAGACCGAAGCCGGCCGTGCTGAGGCGCCCGGGCGCGAGCTTGTAGCGCGCGACCAGCGTGTCCTTCACAGCGGCCGCGCGGCGATTCGACAGGTCCTGATTGTAGGCGGCGCCGCCAATGCTGTCGGTATGACCTTCGATCGTGATCTTCCACGTCGGCTGCTGCTGCAACAGTACGGCGATCTGATCCAACGTTGGTGTCGATGCCGGTGCCACGTCGGCGCTGCCCGTGGCGAAATGAATGCCGTAGACCTGCACTCGACACGACGTTGCCATGGCCGCCGCAAGTTGGGCTCCGGTCCCGGTGTCGGTCCAGTCGACGCGCACGAGATCCTGCGACCCGACGACCCCGTCTTGGACCACCTGGGAGCGGAGCATCCACGCGTGGGCCGTATCGTCGGCGAACCAGAAGTCGTACACCGATGGCTGCGAGCCAGTGAGACTCGGCGCCGATAGCCGCGCGTGAATCGCCGGCACCGTCTGCCGTTGTCCGTTGATCAGCACCGACACCGGTATCGTGGTCGGCTCGATGCGTTGGAGCGTGCCCGATTGCTCGACATCGTTCAAGTACAGGAGCGTGATCTCGACCTCACCGCCGGCGAGCAGCCGGCGCATGACGGTGCTCGAGGCCATCATGTAGGAGGTGCCGCGATGCTGCGCCGTGTCGCCGCCGAGCTCCCCCACCAAATGCGCCGGGCAAACGTCGTCTCTCGACGGGAAAACGTGCGGTGATACGTGTACGACAGGGGCGTGCCAGTCGCCTTTGGAGCATACGACCAGTAGTCGGCGATCTGCGTTTCCTCAGGAGAGGCCGCGGTCAGCGTGAGTACGCGCTCGAAGTCCGGTCGCGCGAGGGTGTCAACCGGCTTCGTCGCGAACGTCAGCATCACGCCGACGCGGAACGGGATCGTTTGCGCAGGGATCGCTGGGGGACGCGCTGAGATCCAGAAGCTCGCCAGGGCGAGCGACAGCCAGCGGCGATCCATGAGGGCCCGGGCTCGGGAGGCCAGCGGTGACGCCGGCTCCAACATGCGGCACGGACCAGCCTGCCGCCATAGCTGCGGGCCAGGCGCGCCCATCGCGCGCGGCCTGGCTGGGAGTCAGCCTCGTGCTATTGTCCGCCGGTCATGGCTGCGTGCAGGAACCCGAGGTAGGTGTCGATCAACTCCGGTCCATGAACCGGAGACCAGTGGCCTGCGATGATGTATTTGATTTTCAGAATGCAGGGTCTTGAGCGTGTGAAGCGTCCGGACATACGAGGGTAGGTCCGCTTGCGCGAGATTGCCAACCTGTTCCTTCAGAATGTTTCCGGCGTACAGCACTTCTTCGGTCGGGAAGTAGACAAAAATGTCGTCGACGGTGTGTGAGGGCCCGATGTAGAACTCCCGTATCTGTCCATCCTGCAGATCGAAGTCTCCCGAGAACGTCTTTGTCGGGAGACTCAGAGGAACTTCGGGATAGTCAGGAAAGTGCGCGCGGGTCTCGATGGCCTGAGTGGCCCATTTCTGCCGCAACAGCGTTGCGGTCAGCGTGGTAGACAGCACCTGCGCTCCGGTCTGTCGCCAATACGCGTTTCCGCCGGCACGCTCTGGATTGAAGTCCGTGTCGACAACCTCGCTCACAGGTTTATCAGTGATGACCTTTATTTTCTTGTCGATCAACGAGGCAATCTCGGGTGACCAGCCCGTACCGATAAGAGTGACCGAGGTCCGACCGACATAGAACACCGAGTTCTCACTGAAGATGTTCTCGTCTTCCACGACGTATATCGGACCTATCAGGTGACTAACCTTGATCAAGTCCGCCGACGGACGGGTGGCCGCTTTGGATGCCGAGTGCGACACAAGGGCCACGACCGCCCCGGCGAGTAGTCGTAACGGCTTCACGTAACCTGCCGACGCCATATGACCTCCTGGAGTTCCAAGAATCTGGCCAGACGGACTACACGGAGCCCGATAACGAAAGGGTGGCCGCGAGGCGCCCCCTTCGACGTACGATGGTGGAACTAGGAGACGGAAATGAGAAAGATCATTGCGACTGCATTTGTTTCGCTCGATGGGGTCATGCAAGCTCCTGGCGGCCCAGCAGAAGATCCGAGCGGCGGGTTCGATCTCGGCGGATGGGCCGTGAAATACTCGGATGAGAAATCCGGTGCCACCGTCATGCGGGTGATAGGCACTCTCGCCGCGCCCAATGACGTGCTGCTTGGACGCAAAACGTACGACATCTGGACCAGTTATTGGCCGCATGCTCCGGCCGACAGTCCCCTTGGGCCTGTGCTCACAAAGGCCAACAAGTACGTGATGACAAGCGGCTCGGGAACCTTTACCTGGGCCAACAGCCACCAGCTGCGCAGCATTGACGAATTGAAGAAGGTGAAAGCTGGCAATGGGCCTGACATTGTCCTGTGGGGCAGTTCGACCCTGTATGCGCCGCTGTTGGAGGCCAACCTGATCGACCGCCTTTTGCTGCTGACATTTCCCGTGATGCTCGGAAAGGGCAAAAGGCTCTTCGGAAGCACCACGCATCCAGTCGCCATGAAGCTCCTGGCGAGCGAGGCGAACTCGACCGGCGTCATCATGGCGACTTACGAGCCGCCCGTGGCCCCGACGTTCTGGAACGCGTGACCTGTCTGAGTGCGGCGGCACGCTTGGGCGCTCGAGTTTTCTGACGCAGCTCATATCCCAATGCCAGCATCTGGCAGCCGTAGGCCGCTGCCGGCGAGAACCGGCTAAACGATTTGACAGTTACGAGCGCGAGGGGTAGAGTCTCTTGCCGCCAGTGCGGCGCGCTTGAGAACTTGCCACGACGAGAGCACGACATTCAGCGAGCGGACCCGCCACCGCGTATCTATTCCCAGTTGCCTGGAGCCGATCTATGTTCTCGTCGAGCAAACTGACTTAAAGAGGTCATCGTGACGACCAAATCCGTAACCGCCGCGCTCGTTCTCTCCGCCGCGCTGCTCGGCGGCCCATCGCTCGCGCTCTGCCAGGGCGGCGGCACAACGACAATGGCCGGCATGGACATGGGTCATCAGATCGTGATCCCGAAAGGCGCCGACTACACCAAGGCCGACGTCGAATTCATGCAGGGAATGATCGCGCACCACGCGCAGGCGATTGTCATGTCCCGGATGGCGGAGTCGCACGGCGCCAATCCGCAAGTCCTGAAGCTCTCGACCAAGATCGATCAGTCGCAGGTGCCGGAGATTCGCATCATGCAGAACTGGCTCCAGAGCAACAACCAGTTCGCTCCCGATACGTCGTCGTGGCACACGGTGAAGATGGCGGGCATGCTGACGGACGCACAACTCACGGAGCTTGACGCAGCCAAGGGGGTCGCCTTCGACCGGGCGTACCTCCGCATGATGATCCAGCACCACGCCGGCGCGATAGAGATGGTGAACGACCTCTTCAGCACCCCGGACGCCGGACAGGAAGTCAACGTAAACGTGTTCGCGAACGATGTCGCCACGGCGCAAACGTTCGAGATCGGCATCATGGAGAGGTTGTACAAAGAGCTGCCGGCGGAGTGACCCCGTCGCAGTCGCCCGTCCCACACCAGCCACCGGAGTATGTCCTGATGCGTAGTTCAGTGAAGGTGATAGGCCTCATCGCGACCATCGTCGGGCCGGCGCTCGCGTCAGCGCAGACCAGCGCGCCCGGCACGAGCGGCGGGACGGTGACGCCAGGTACGACCTATCCGAGCGCCGCAGACCCGCGGAACAACCTCAAGCCGGGCCGGTTTGACGCCGGAACGGCGGAGAGCGGCATGCGCCTCGTGTCATTCTCCCGCAAACCAGCGCAGTTCGACACGGCGCGCGGCCTCACGTTCATCAACTCCGACATTGTGTTCGGCACCCACTACGTGTACCAGGGCAACTTCGCGGGTTTCACGATATGGGACGTCACCGATCCGGCAAAGCCGGTCATCGCGTCGGTCACGGAGTGCATCTCGTCGCAGGGCGACCCAAAGATCGTCGGCCACCTGCTGTTCCTCTCCGCCGAGGGCGCGGGCAATCGCATTGACTGCAGCAAAGGCGGTGTGCAGGACCCGAAGGATCACTTTGCGGGCGTGCGCATCTACGACGTCTCGAACCCGCACGAGCCCAAGCTGATCAAGAACGTGCAGACATGCAAAGGCTCACACACATACACAGTGGTCCCGAGCCCAACGGATCCCAGGGTCGTCTACCTGTACGTGTCGGGACAGCAGACGGCGCGGCCGGCCACGGAACTGGCTGGGTGCAAGAACGGCACGAACCCCGCGGACCCAACGAACTCGCTCTATATGCTCGACATCATCAAGGTGCCGCTCGATCACCCCGAGCAGGCCCACGTGATCCCGGGCGCGCGGATCTTCACCGGTCTCAAAGGGTCCCCGGATTGCGCCGCTTTCTGCGTTCCGGCGCCCACGTTTCGTCGCCGCGGACGCAGCGGCCCCGACTCGGCGATCAACGCCACACTGTTGCACACGGGTCCGCACAACTGCCATGACGTGACCGCGTACCCGGCGTACCACCTGCTGGGCGCCGCATGTACGGCCGACGCGATCATCGTCGATATCTCGAACCCTGAGAAGCCGGTGCGGCTGGCTGCCCTGATGGACACCAACAATTACCAGGGCCGGCATACAGCCGGGTTCAGCAACGATGCTAAGGTGACCCTCTGGACCAACGAGTGGGGCGGTGGCACGGGCCCGATGTGCCAGGCCACCAGCATGATGCAGCAGGGCGGCAACACGATCGTCGCCTTGAGCGATAACGATAGGAAGATGACCCAGCGCGGCTATTTCAAGATCCCCGCGGCGAAAAGCGATCGGGAGAACTGCGTCGCTCATAACGGGGGCCTCGTCCCGGTGCCGGGTCGCGACCTCTACGTGCAGGGCTGGTACCAGGGCGGCATCGACGTCATGGATTTCACGGACCCGGACCATCCGTTCGAGATCGCGTACTTCAGTCGCGGTGCGATCGACCCGCCAGGCGATACGTCGAACGCGAGTGGGCGTGCCCGCTACACGATCGGCGGATCATGGGGCGCGTACTACTGGAATGGGATGATCTACTCGTCGGAACTCGACCGCGGCTTCGATGTCTTGGAGCTGACGCCGAGCCCACAGCTCTCGGCGAACGAGCTGGCCGCGGCAAAGCTGGTGAGGTTGAAGGAGTACAACCCGACGAGCCAGCCGAAGCTCGTCTGGCCACCGGCCTACGTCGTGGTACGCTCGTACCTCGACCAGCTCGTGCGCAACGACGGCCTCGCGTCCGATCGCACCGCCGCCATCTCCAGAGGCGCTCGACGCAGCGGAGGAAAAGAACGGTGCGGCGGCCGCCACGGCGCTCACCGCCCTCGCACGGGAAGTGGACGCTGATGCGAGCGGTGCCAAGGACGCGGCGCGCGTTCGCATGATGGCGACCGAGATCAAACGGCTGGCGGCGGCACAGCTCCCGGCGTCACAACTGGCGTCCGCAGCGAAGTAAGCGCGGGCCGTACGCAGCCGGAAAACGAAGGGCGCCAGGAACCGGGCGCCCTTCGTTCGTTTAGCGGGCGATATGAATCCCGCCGATCCCGTGCCGCCGCGATTCGGTTAGTGGTTCCCGTCGCGGGTCCAGAGCACAAGCGCCCCGCAGGTCGCGGCGTCGTGAAGCTCGGCGGGCACCCTTGCGGACCGTGAGTAAAGCTCGATCCCTGCGAGCTCCTCGGCGAAGGTCTTGTCGAGGTTGGGCGGCTGCGCGCCTGCGAACGGGTAGATCCGAAGGCCGTCGCGAACCACCGCGGCGTAGCAGGGCGTGGACGCGCCCGCCGACCGCGTACCGAGTGCGGACTCTCCGCCCGGTCCCTGCACGATGGACGCTCCCGCATCCTCCTGGAGGATATTGGCAAGCGGACGTCCGGAGGCCGCATCGAGCTGCGCTCGGGTGAAGAACTTGCCCTCACCCTTCGTTCGTCGCGCGTCGAACCCCGCGAACGTTAGGTCGGTCTTTTGTCCCTTCGCCTTCGCCGTGTCCGACACGAGAACGGGGATGAGCACGAGCTGGACGGGCTGTGGGATGTTCAGCCCGGTGTTGAAATTGGTCTCAAACGTCTGGTAGCCGTGCGCGACCACCTCGACAATGTGCCCACCGTCGTCCAAGTCGGGAACCAGTACGTTGCCGGCGGAATCGGTGTTTCCGGCCTCGATGGTGTGATCGACCGTGACGACCGCGCCGCGGATGGACGCGGTGTCACCCGCGCGGTGGAGGTGAAGCACCACGTCCCGGGCTTCCTGGGCTCGGGCCACACGGGCCGACATCAGCGCTTGGCCGACAAACGCCAGGCAAAGAACTCCCACGATTCGCATGAAGATCAGATTTGGTTTGGGTTGCGTGTAGAGGGTAGAGCCCCAACATAATTTTGTCTCCCCCATGTCCGCCATTCTCGACTTCTATCGGCGTGACGCGCCCGATGACCGTGGGCGCACGTTGGACGAGGTGCGCGCCCAGAATGCGCGCGAGCTCGAACGCGTGCACGACTACATCCAGTGGCTCTTCCCGCTACCGGAGCCGAGTGGCGCCAATCCCACCGCGCCGATCCTGACGTCGGACGATATTGCGGCGTTCCACGCGGACGAGGCGCTCCGACGCGACCTCCTGGCGTCCTTCGCGGTCATGCTCGAGTTCTACGGGTTTCGCCTCGCCTACGGTACGACGCGCATTCGAGCGTCTCCCCGACGCCGATGCCCGAATCGCCGAGTGGTTCCGCCCCGGCAACCACAATTTCCTCCGACTGACTCGGATCATGCGCTCCCTCACCGTGCTCGGTCTTCCCGATCACGCCCGTGCCCTGCTCGGACAGCTCGAGCAGCTCTATAGTGAGCGGCCGGAGATCGTGGGGCAGCGGACTATCGCGTTCTGGGAGCGGGCGGGTCGTTAACTGCAGCTGCCGGCGGCCGGGGGTCTGGGGTCGAAACACCGGAGGGCCGGCGCCCGTAAACGGTGACAAGCCTTGCGGTTAGTGCCTGACTCCTTACCCCTGCCCCCTGACCTCGCAATAAACTGCAGTGCCCTGTCGATTTCTCAGACCCTCGTTCGACGCCAATATACGGGGCCACTTCCGATCCCCGATATCTGACCCCAGCTGAGGATTCGGACCATGCAATTCATGGTAATCCAGAAAGCCACGAAGGACAGCGAGGCCGGCGTGCTGCCGACGACCGAGCAGATGACGACAATGGTGAACTTCAACGAAGAGCTGGTGAAGGCCGGAGTGCTGCTGGACGCCCAAGGGCTTCAGGCGAGCTCGAAGGGTGCGCGTATTCGGATCTCGGGGAACAAGCGGACGGTCATCGACGGGCCGTTCACCGAGACGAAGGAGCTCGTCGCCGGATTCTGGATGATTCAGGCCAAGTCGAAGGAGGAGGCGATCGAATGGTTCAAGCGCATTCCCAATGTGTGGCCGGAGGACACCGAGATCGAGATCCGGAAGGTCTTCGAGGCCTCGGACTTCGGACCTGCGTTGACGCCCGAGCTGGTAGAGCAGATAGAGAAGCTGGGGGCCCAGAGCCCCACCGCTCGGTAGTGTGACGACACCCGACGTTCGGCGCTCGATCGAGGCGGTCTGACGGATCGAGTCCGGCGCGTTTGATCGCCGGGCTCGTCGGGATTGTGCGCGACGTCGGTTATTATGGGCTCGTGTCGCAACGACGCTGGTGGGTGAGCGCGGGGATCGCACTGGCGGTGATGGCGGCGGCGTTTCCCATCGAGGCGATCGTCGCGGGGCTGTTGGGGGGCGGGAAGGTCGGCAGCGCCATCCTCGGCGGGTTGTTGGGCGGGCTCGTGCTTGCGTACGCCTCGCTGCCGGTGATCGCGACGATCGTGGTGTTGGGAAGCCTGCCCTTTCTCCGCCCGCGGTTCGGTCCGATCGCGACGGGGCTCTACGTCGCCCTGTTCGGGACCGTCGTGGGTGGTGTGTTCGCCGGGACGCTGTACAACGGTGGGCGGGTGTGGCAGGCGATGTTTGTAGGGCCGGGGCTCTGGTTCTGGATCATCACCGCCGTGGCCGGGTTTCTGACACTCTGGGTGCGGCGCGATCGCGCCGGGGCGCTGTCGGCCGCGGTGGCCGCCGCCTGCATCGTGGTGTTGAGCATCTCGGTGGTGTCGATCGCCCACCGTACCGCATTCTGGCCGATTCGCGTGTCGTGTCGATTTTGAATCGCGTCGTTCGTCGCTCTTACGGCACCCACTTACTCATGGAGGCGAACTATGCGCCAGCTAATCATGAAGATGTCCATGACGATCGACGGTTTTGTCGGCGGACCCAAAGGAGAGAACGATTGGCTCTTCAGGAGCTCGGATGAAACGTCGAAGGCCTCAGCCGTCGAGAGATTCCGGGAGGTAGGCCTGATCATCATGGGCCGGAAATCGTTCGAGGCTATGGCCCCCTACTGGCCGACTGCGCCCGGGCCGTTTGCCGCGCCGATGAACGAGATCCCCAAAGCCGTCTTTACCAAGAACGGATTCAAGGGCGTCACGTTTCCCAATGCGGAGCAGTCGCCCGCCACGGCCTCGTGGGCACAGGCGCGGGTGTTCGACGGTGACCTGGCCGAAGCGATAAAGCAACTCAAGTCCGAGCCCGGGAAACCGGTCTACGCCATTGGGGGGGCTGGGTTCGTGCGGAGCCTGATAGCGACGGGGCTCATAGACGAATACCAGTTGGTTACTCACCCTGTGGTTTTGGGCGAAGGTCTACCGGTCTTCGACGGTGTTACACACCCGCTCGACCTGAAGCTGGTCGATGTCAAGTCTTTCCCGGGAGGCATTGTATCCCGTACGTACCGCAAGCCAGACTGACCTTGGCGGCCGACACGTTCTCGCCGGGTAACGTTCCTATGCCTCGCGCTAACTGCGGGGCGCGGCGCAGGTGAAATGGGCCGCGTCGCGGGGATCCCCTGCGCCGTTGTAACGTGCCGTCTGCGGATAGGGGCACAGTGGGCGAGTCAGCCCGTTTCCGGTGCCAATCAGGTGGTCGGGCGCAGTGCCTTGCTGCACCCATCTGTCGAGTGCAGAAACCACATCATGCTCCACGTCGTTGGGAACGGCCGTCTCAGCCAGCAAGTTGCCGAAACTGTTGGGGCCCTCACCGCCGGCGCAGTGCCCCATGCCGGGCACCAGGAACAAGCGGTAGAAATCGAGAACCCGCACACTCGCAGCGTTCTTCGCCATGAAATTCTTGACGGTGCCGTAATACTGGATGGAACTGAGCGGCGAAATTGCGGCGTCGCCCCAGCCGTGGTACTGGATCAGCTTGCCTCCACGCGCCTGGAACGCCCGCAAGTCTGGGCTGGTGGCGTTGAGGATCGCGCCGCCTTTCTTGTCGCCAGCCGTGACATTCGTTGTCAAAGTCGAAGGCTCGAAAATCCCACTTCGGATTTTCGAACACGACTTGCGAGTAAAACGAATTCCCAAAGGCGAATTGTAGGGCCGCCTGTGGCTGCGCGGGCGCGATCCAAAGGGGCCACGTGCCAGCTACGGCCTCGGTGCCCGGCGGGTATCCGGGGAAGATTTGCTCGCCCGTGCGCGGATTCCTTGGGCCGGCGTAGATCTTTCGTACGGCCGCTACCTGTGGCTGTGTCAAACACGCGGGACCATTGGCGCCCTTGCAGGCAATCGTAGCGGGATCGAAGTGACATGCGCGCGGATCTCCGATCAATCCGTCTTTCACTCCGTCCAGAGCGTCGCACGCCTCCAGCGCTGCCTTCTGTACGACGGCGAGCTTAGCCGGCGAGACGCCGCTGGCCGGATCGTTCAGCAACGCCTGCTCGTTCCAAATAAATCCAGCGAAGAGACGCGACCAATTGTTCGCCGGCGCGCCCGCGACGATGCCCGCGAAGTCCTCGGGATAGCGCTGCGCTTCCATGAGCGCCTCCCGCCCCCCATCCGAACAGCCAACGAAGTAATTCCGGACTGGGGCCTTACCGGCAGCACCCAACTGCGATCGATTCTCATCCGGGAAGTCCTCCTCGAAGAATTTCCAAAGCCCGGTGCGGCACGGCTCGCCCCTGCTCGGCCTGGCGCAGCGCCACGCGCCGGCTCTGCCTGAGACCGGAGAGTTGGGTCCCGCCGGGCCAGCCGGGCGCTGAGGATGCCCGGGAAGGGGTAAAGGTTCTCCTACCCTTACGTCGAACGAGACCCTGCGAAATCGACATGGCTCCCATACCATCCCGACTGTACTCAAAACGCCATCAGACGGGGTGGCACCCTCCCCGGCGGAAGTCGAGAGTGACCGTGTCCGCCTGCTCAAAGCCGTCGAAGGCGCCGCACGCGTCGCGCATTGGGCCGCCGCATCACCCACGCGGGCTCGCCACGGCCGCGATGAGGCTTCGCGCATAGGGGCTGCCTATCGGGCTGTACCAAATAAACTATTGGAAGCTGAGCGAGGCCTCGGCTACCCTCCATCCGCGGAGGCGTCGCATGGTCGCGTGATCATCTGGACGACGCCTCTTTCGCGCGGCCGAGCACCCACGACATTCTAGTCGTAGTAGCTTCGCGATCCGAATAGGCGCGGCGTACCATACGTCGCTGATGCGCGTGGGCCAAATTCCGAACGAGGCTAACCGTGCCGCGCGACCATGGTCGGACCGCGACGAACCGCCGAGATCACGAGCACTCAGATGGCCCGATACAAGCCGCACGCCGAGGGACGCGCGCGGGTGGAGAGCCGCTCGCCCCTGTCGTCCGGGCGCCGCTCGAAGCGCGTTTTGGCCATGATTTCAGCACGGTGCGCATCCACAGCGACGCCGAGGCGGGGAGCGCGGCCGCGGAGCTGCGCGCCGACGCGTACACGGTGGGGCAGGACATTGTGTTCGGCGACGGGGCATTTGCTCCAGTCACGAGCGAGGGGGAGCGCCTGCTGGCGCACGAGCTCACGCACGTGGTACAACAATCGTCAAGCCCGGATCTGTTGGGCGAGCGTCAGTCCATCAATGCACGCGAATCGGGTGCACGCGTGTCGAGCCGTACAGACCCGGCGGAGCGTGCGGCCGACGCCGCGGCGGACCGTGTGGTGGCGGGCGAGCCGGTTGCGGCGGATCTGTTGGGCGCCTCGACGGATTCGCTGTCCGGCGGAGCCGCCGTCGTGCAACGATGGCCGTGGGACGATGATTCCTCCAACAGCGCCCCCGCCCCCGCGCCGGCGCCGGCGTCGGACTCCGGCTCGTCGAGCAGCGGCGGAGGATCGATCTGGGACAGCGTGACGAGCTTCGCGTCAACCGCCGTGAGTGATGTAAAGTCCGCAGCAGGCGCGGTGTACGACAATTATGAAAAGTCCACAGACTTTGCCTCACTCAACAAAGAGTTGGGCCAAGGCGTCGACTGGGTGGAGAAACAATCTGCCGCCGGTACCCAAGCGATGGTCGACAGCACTGCGGGGATCCCGGTCCTATCGCAGCTCGCGCAGGGCGCGGCGTGGGTCGAGAATGCGTCGACCGATGTCACCGGTGGCGTCGTCAAAGGAGCGGGCGATCTCGTCACGGGGATCGCGGGCGGTCTCGCCCACCCAATCGATGCCGCAGCGGGCATTGAAGGCGTCGTGGAGCACACGGGTGGCGGCGTGCCGTTCCTTGGATCGACCCTTAAAGGGATTCACGGCCTTTACGATCTCGGGGTGAACGGCGGCGGTCAGTACGGGAACAGCATTGGCGACCTCGCCAATCACGTCTTCAATCCGCTGCAGCAGCAGGAAGACGATACGCAATTCCTTGGTGCGCTCGGAAAAGGCATTGTCGCGCCCGGCGACGAGAAGGACGGTGGTGGCTGGCAGCGATGGAAAGACAATCCGCTGGAAGCCGCCGCGCGTGCCGTGACGAACATCGCGCCGATGGTCATGGGCGTCGGCGAAGCAGCGGGTCCCGAAGCAGCCGCTGACGTCAGCACGGCAGCAGCCGATGCCGATGCCGCCAGCGCCATCAAGCCGCCGGCTCCGCCCGCGGCGGGCGCGTTCGACATTCGAGCCTCCCCCGAGCACCAAGCCCTACGGCTCGAGCTTTTTCAACCCGGGTGGGGCTGCTGCAGGACCGGTGGACCCGGCAGTCAGTCCTATGGCCTCATTGCTCGCATTTCCGGCGCCGGTGCCGGACGTCGTTCCGGCGGCAGCGGCGGTCGACCCGGCATTGAGTCCGATGGCTTCATCACTTGCCGTTCCTGGGCCAGTACCGGACGTCGTCCCGGGAGCGGCGGTGTCGCCTAGCCCAGCCGCTGAGCTTGCCTCCGGCAGACGCCGCACCCCACGTCCCGGCGGATCCCGCTCAGCCCAAGGCCTTCAGCAAGAATCTCGGGGTGGGAAAGACGCCGGCGGACCTTGGTCTGCCACAGAATCCCGACGGTTCACTCGACGTGGAAGCGCTCAAGGATCAGTACAAGAACCCGCTCGCCAAGAATCTCGGCTTGGGGAAAACGCCAGCGGACCTCGGTCTGCCACAGAATCCCGACGGTTCACTCGACGTGGACGCACTCAAGGATCAATACAAGAACCCATTCGCCAAGAATCTCGGCCTGGGGAAAACGCCAACGGACCTCGGTCTGCCCCAGAATCCCGACGGTTCGCTCAACGTGGACGAACTCTTGCGGCGATTCGGCAAGGGCAAGAAATAGAAGTAGAGAGGCCGCCTGCGGGCGCACCGCCAGGGATGGGCAGATTAACGCGGGCGCGCTACGTAGCCGCTCACAACGTGGCGACACGAGTCGCCCACACGTGATCCTGCGCGACCGGCCGTCGCGCGTCCGTTCGACATCACGTCGGATGCGCGAGCGCCTCTCGTACGGCTGCAGGACGGATTGGCAGATGCCGAAGCCGCGCACCGCTCGCGGCAAAGATCGCGTTTCCAATCGCGGGCGCGACCGCCGTCGTTCCTGGCTCACCAAGACCGACCGGTGGCTCGGTACTCGGGAGAAACTCGACCTCGACCTCGGGAGCGTCGGCCATCCGGAGCGGCGTGTACGTGTCGAGGTTCGTATCCTTTGGAAGGCCGTTGACGAACTCCGTCCCCTCGAACAGGGCCATACTCATTCCCCACAGCGCACCGCCTTCCACCTGCGCCTCGGCACCGTCGGGATGGATGACCGTACCGGCGTCGACCACCAACGTCAGCTTCTCGACGGTGACGTGACCGCTGGTCCGATCGACGTGCACGCGAGCCGCACAGGCGACCCAGGTTGGCATGTCGCGTTCCTGGCCGAACGTCGTGGCGACGCCCACCCCGACGCCGTCGGGCAGCTTCGAGCGACCCCAGCCAACTTTCTCTGCCAGCCGAGCGAGGACTGCCGCCTGTCGGTGCGCGCCGCCCACCGCGGTCGGCGGTGACCCCGCATTGCGCCCCGCGCCATCCAGCATGCGCAAGCGGAACGCGACGGAGTCGACGCCGAGCGTGTGAGCGGCTTCGTCGATGAAACTCTCGAGCGCCCAATTGACCCAGCCCGCCCCCACCGAGCGCAGGTAGCCAGGTCGAAAGGTCCGGTCGGCCAAATCGTTGCGCACCGCGCGGACCCGCTGGGCGCCCGCCGTATACCAATTGTCGGCGCCGTGAATCGCGAATGGGTCGAACGGGACCCCATTCATTCCCTTCCCCATGAATGCGGGAGCCATGGCGGCGGTCGGCCAGCCCGCTGCCGCTGAATGCTCCATTGCAGTCACCTGGCCTCCGGCTCCGAGCGCCATCCGCAGTACCTGCACCGATGGCGATCGCGGACAGTCGAAGCGCATGTCGTCCGCGCGGGTGCAAACCATCTTGACGGGCTTACCCAACGCTTTGGCCGCGAGCGCGGCGGGCACCGTGTAGTCGCCGTCGAGACGGCGGCCGAATCCGCCGCCAAGCAAATAGCTGTAGAGCACGATCGTGTCCTGACTGCGGCCGAGCGCCTTGGCGAGCACCGGCAGGATCAGGCTTTGCCACTGATTCCCGGTGTGGATCTCGAAGATGCCATTCCTCTCGAAGGCCAGGGCGTTGACTGGCTCGAGGGCGAAATGCATGACGGTGCTGGTCGTGTACGTTCGCTCGACCTTCCGCGCGGCTGACGCGAAAGCTGTGTCGACGCCCGGGTCGTCGACGATGAGGGCGCCAGCCTTAGCGTCCGCGATCAGCTCCGCGCCGTGGCGCTGCAGGTCCGCCTCGGACACGCGAGCCGAGTCGCCCGAGCTCCACGTCACGTTGACGAGGTCGGCGGCCTGACTGGCTGCAGGGAAGCTGTCGGCACATACCATGACCCAGCCCGGCACCGTGCCCGACGGATCGTCCAGGGTGACGCTCGTGATGTAACCTGGCACTCGCTTCGCTGCCGAATCATCGACCGAGACGACTTTCGAATCGTATCGGGTGGGCGGGACCTTGGGTCGCGCGTAGACCATGCCCTGGACCGCGGCGTCCAGGCCATAGAGGCCTTTCCCATTGGTCTTCGAGGGAATGTCGAGCGCCGGGGTATCGCGTCCAATCAATCGTCGATCGCCGGACCGTTTGATGGGCATCGCCTTGAGCTGCTCCGGCGTGTACGTACGCCGGAGATTGCCGCGTGCCACGATGTCGCCGTACAGGATGGATCTCCCATTGGCGTGGACGGCGCCGCTGCGTGCCGTACAGCTCCCTGGACTCACGCCGAGGAGTTTGGCGCCCTCATCGATCAGCGCGATGCGTCCGGCGGCGCCGGCTTGACTGTACAGCGGGAAACTTTGCCAAATCGACCAACTGCCGCCCGTGACCATGAGGCCCCATTGGGCGGCCGAGTTCACCGTGACATATCGCACCCTGTCCCAATCGGCCTCCAGCTCCTCGGCCAAGATGCGGGCGATCGCGGTGCCGACATGCTGGCCCATCTCGGCGCGGATGATGTTGACCGTCACTTCCCCGCCGGGATTGATGCTGTACCAGATAGTGGGCTCGAACAGCTCGCTGGGACTGTGCGCGCGTTGAGCTCTCGTCGCGAGGGATTCGATAGTGCCCAAGCCGGACCTGGCATAGCCCAGCATGACGCCCGCCGCCGTGGCGGTGATCAGGAAATCGCGACGCGACAGCTGATCCGTGGCACCCGGTCCAAGGGCATCGAGGTTACGCATGAGCGGCTCCCCTTCGCATTCTCGCCGCTGCCAGCTTGATCGCCTTGCGGATTCGTGAGTACGTCATGCAGCGACACAGACTCCCAGCCATCACCGCGTTGATGTCCTGATCGGTCGGATCCGGGTAGTCCTTGAGGAGGGTGGCGGCCTGCATGATCTGTCCCGACTGGCAATAGCCGCATTGCGGGACCTGCAGCTCGATCCACGCCACCTGCAGCGGATGCTTTCCTTCGGCGTCGAGCCCCTCGATCGTCGTCACGTCAGCGCCGGCGACTGACCCGACCGCAGTGATGCAGGATCGCGTGGCGCGACCCGCCACATGCACCGTGCAGGCGCCGCAGTACCCGATGCCGCAGCCGAACTTGGTCCCTGTGAGACCCAGCTCGTCGCGGATGACCCACAGCAGGGGGGCGTCATCCGGGCTGCGGACTGAGACAGTGCGGCCGTTGAGCGTGAAAGTGGGCATGATCGCGGGGTCCTGTTTGCTCTCTCGATCAGTGAGGCGCCGCCAACTGGCGGCGGACGGCAGCGACGCGTTGTTCCAAATCGGTCCACGGCGGTTGCGTGGTCCGCGTCCGACGCAGATACGCTGCGAGCCTGGCTACTTCGGCGTCGGTCAGGGAGGACGCATAGGCAGGCATGGCCAAGCCCGGCGCGCCACTGTCGCTGGCGATCCCTCGCAGAAGCGGGGCAATGACGTTTGTCGGTTCAGGAAGCGCGAGGGCGCTGTTGAGCGCGAGCTCGGGACGCGTCGCCAGCGGCGATGTCCCGGCGTTGTAGTGGCACGAGAGACACGCGGACGCATAGAGATTGGCGTCTGGGTCGTCCGCATCCGTGCGAGCGAGAGATGATTTCTTCGTCGCTGCGCTGACGATCGCGTCGACGTCGGACGCACGACCAGCTGCGTGGTCGATATCGCTGAAATAGGCAGCGATGGCGCGAACGTCGCTGTCCGGGACGATGGGAAGAGAGAGGGCATCGCGAATGACCGGCGTCATCGTGGCGGCGATCGCGGCGCCGTGGAGCCGCGCTTCCCCCGTGCGCAGGTATCTGAACAACTCCTCCTCAGTCCACGGCACTGGGGAGGGGTTGGACGGCGTGAGCGGCGGCGCGATCCAATCGTCGACCACCGTGCCCGTATAGGCGGCGCGGAGCTTCTCTGCGCCAAGCACATTGCGTGGCGTGTGACAGCCGCCGCAGTCGCTGACCGCCTCGGAGAGATAGGCACCGCGGTTCCATTCTGGGGTCTTGGTGGTGTCGGGCTGGTAGGGCTTCCTCCTGAAGAACAGAATCTTCCACCCTTCCTGGAGGAATCGGATGTCCAGCGGGAACGGAACGGTGTTGGGCGGCACCGGCGCGCGGACGGGCTCCCGGGTCATCAGATAGGCGTACAGGGCCGAGATGTCATCGTCCCGCATTTCGGTGTAGGCGGTATACGGGAAGGCGGGAAAGAGATGATCGCCCGTGCGGGAGACGCCCTCGCGCATCGCACGAGTGAAGGCCGCGAGCGACCACTGGCCGATGCCGGTCGCGGAGTCGGGAGTGATGTTCGTCCCGTGGATGATTCCGAAAGGAGTGCGCACCCCATAGCCGCCGGCGAACGGTTGTCCGCTGGATGCGGTGTGGCACGACGCGCAGTGTCCTTCTGCGGCGACCAATTCTCCTTCGGCGATGGACCGAGCGGAGAAACTGGCCGGATCCGGGCGTGCGACCGCAGCGATTGCCGGTCGCCACGACAACAGCGCGAACCCCGCCAATCCGACGACGGCAATGGTGAGCATCGTGACCGCGATGCGTCGCAACATGGCAGGATACCCGATGTGCGAGGCTCAGGATCCTTTCCCGCCCGCGTCTCGCCGACCGCGAAAGGGAGCCTTGCGAATTTCTATCAGGCCGGCTGCATTCCGTTTGACTCGCACCGACAATCTAGTCTGCCAGCTTCGCGCTCGCAGGGCCAGCCCCAGCCAGCATCAGCCAGTGGCGCGCAGCGCCGAGAGTAGGTTGCAGGCTCCGTCCGTTGCCGACAAGGAGAACCCGACCATGCGCTCTGACATCGCACCCGGTGGCACGTTCCCCGACTACGATCTGCCGGATCATGCGAGCAGCATGCGCAGGCTCAGCGAGTTGCAAGGGGACGACCCGCTGATTTTGACGCTTGCCCGCGGCCATTACTGCCCCAAGGAGCACCAACAGCACTTGGAGCTGGCCGCGTTCTACCCGAAGATCGCCGTGGCTTACACCCAGATCGCCACCATCACCACCGACGACCACCACACGACGCAGGCGTTCCGCGCGTCGGTGGGCGCTCAGTGGCCATTCCTCTCGGATCCAGGCAGAACGGTTCAGGTGGATCTGGACATCCGGGAGTACACCGACCCCGAGCACAACCCGATGATTCCGCATACGTTCGTGCTGAGGCCCGGCCTCGTGATCCACCGCATTTACAACGGCTATTGGTTTTGGGGTCGTCCGTCGGTCGCCGATCTGTGGTCCGACCTGCGGGCGGTCACGCGAGAGATTCGTCCCGATTGGGACTTGAGCGCCCCTGGACTCCGCGAGGCGTGGGACGGCGGCGACTTGTCGCCCTTTCATGGATGGAACAAAGCGTCAGGCCAGAAGCAACCGCCTGCGCCGGAACGATGATGTGATGCCCGAGAGGAACGCGGCTCAAGTCGCTCGCGTGGCGGTTTGGAACGGTCGGGCTATATTGGCGGCATGACGGTCGGGGTGGGGGATATCGCGCTGTTGGGACTTCGCCTCATGGTCGCCGGTGAGTTTTTTCCCAGCGCGTATTTGAGCGCGCGCGATCCCGCGAGGCGCGGAAAGGGCGAGGGACTCAGTCCGGGCTTCATGTTGTTCATCGCCATCGCCGAGATGGCGGGCAGCCTCGGGCTGGTATTTGGCGTACTCGCGCGGTGGGCGGCCATTGGGCTCATGATCATTGGGGCTGGCGCGATGCAAAAGAAGGTCTTTGTGTGGCGCTCCGGCTATTGGGGGAAAGACGGGTATGGCACGCATTACGATCTCATGCTGTTTTCCATGAATTTCGTGATCGCCGCCATGGGAAGCGGGCGTCTCAGTCTCTTGCCTTAGCGCGGGGACTCTCAAGAAGAGGCGACTCACTCCGCGTCCGTCCGGGCCGAGCGTCACCCATCGGTGCTCTGTCCGACCTCGATGATGTAGCCGTCAGGATCGCGGATGTAGCAGCGAATCTCGCCGTACTTCGCAATCGGTTCCGTGAGGAACTCGGCCCCTCGGCTTTTCCATAATTGGTAGCACGCGTGGATGTCCGCGACGCGGATATTCATGAAGCTGTTGATCTTGTCCGGGTCGGCGGGGACGCTGAGCGTGACCGTTGGCTTATCGGGGGTGGGCCCGCCCCCGACGTTGACGATGAGCCACGTATTCGCGATCTGAATGTGCCCAGACGCACCCTTGCTGTCGCCTCTGCTCAGGATGCGGCCGCCGAAGACCTTTTCGTAAAAATCAGCCGATCGGTCGATGTCGGCGACGGTGATGAAATGCGTGACGGTGAACCCGTCGTGTGGCGGCATCTCGTAGCTCGTCTGGGCGACCTGCACGGCGGTCACTGACGCCTCCTTTCAGTACAATGCGCATTCACCGCGCGAGAGTCTTGGCTCGGGGCGCTGTCGTCGTTGTGTCGACCAGCGCCGAGTCGTACTCGCCGAGGGGTGGCAGGAAGGCGACGACGAGGCGCGGCGTTGGCTTCCGATCCGCGCTGCAGGTTAACCGTACGTGAGATCGGTGCTCTGGCCGACCTCGATGATGTAGCCGTCAGGATCGCGGATGTAGCAACGAATCTCGCCGTACTTGGGAATCGGCTCCGTGATGAACTCGGCGCCCCGACTTTTCCATAGTTCGTAGCAGGCATGAATGTCCGCGACGCGGATATTCATGAAACTGTTGAGCGTATCCGGGTCGGGCACGCGGAGCGTGACCGATGGCTTGTCGGGTGTCGGCCCGCCGCCGACGTTGACCAGGAGCCACATGTTCGCGATCTGGATGTACCCGGGCGCGCCGCTACTATCCCCTCTGCTCAGAATGCGACCACCGAAGACCTTTTCATAGAAGCGAACCGATCGATCGATGTCGGCGACGGTGAGAAAATACGCGACGCTAAAGCCAACTTGGGGGGGCATCTCATAGGTCTTCTGGGCGACTTCGACGGCGGTCATTGATGGCTCCTTTCGATGCGGTGCGCAGAATCCGTGATGCATCACTATAGCGCACCCAGGAGGTATTCATAGTGCCGATTGGAGGTACACGAAAACGTGCCTGCCAAGCTCGGCTGCGCAGACACTCCCTTAGTGCGGTCGCGCTAAGTAGCCGCTCACAACGAATCGCTCAACGTAGCGTCGAATCAGCGTCGCGTCGACCACTGGACAGGTGATATCGGTCCCGGCGAGAGCGCATCGGGTCTTCGCGTCGTCGTATGTTGGAAGGTGAAGCCAGTCGGTGGTCTCGTGATCAGCGAAGAGCGGCAACAACGGTGTGAGCGCGTTCCCGGTCGTAGCGGCCCGGCCCAAGAGAACGGTCCGCCACTTTGCGTATGACATCTCCTCGATCGGATAACCGAGCTGGCGGATCCAGGCAACAACGTCGTTCCACGCGACCGACCGCGGACCGACGAGGTGATACATTGCCGCGGGTCCTGGCGCCCCGAAGGCGATCCTGACTAGCGCGCGACTGACGTAGTCGACCGGGGCAAGATTGATCGAGCGCGTCGACCTCTGGCGCGAGACCGAGTTGCACGCAACCCTTGATCAACGCACAGACAAAGTCGTCAGGGTTGAACGCTGCGGAGGTCGAGTGAGCGGAGATGGTTCCCGGCCGATAGATGGAGGCGTCTAGCCCACGGTCGCGCGCTTGCGATACAAGCTCCTCGGCCACCCATTTGGCCCGCATGTAGCCGAGTGCCAGTCGCTCGGGATCGGCGGGACGTGTGTCCTCGAGCACACGTGACAGGTGTCCCCGCCTGCCCGGAAACACGCCGATCGTGGATACGTAATGAAGACGCGCACGCGCGGCACTCGCCAGGCGCAACATCTCGTGCGTGCCGCCCACATTGCTCGCTTTGAGCGCTTCGTACGGGAAGACGAAGTTCACTGAGGCGCCACAATGAACGATCGCGTCGACTGAGCGTGCGAGTCGGTCGAAGGCCTCCGCGTCGAGGCCGAGCCGCGGCTGGGCCAGGTCGCCGGGCTTGCACGTGACGCGGACGGCGAGGTTCAGCGCCGGAAGACCGTAGCGCCCGAGGACCTCCTCGAGTCGGCGCATCCCCTCGCGCGCGTCGCTCGCGCGCACCAGGCAGTGGATCGTCGCCTGCGTGTGCTCGAGCAACTCTGCGAGGATGAAGGCCCCCAGAAATCCGGTCGCCCCCGTGAGCAGGATCGCGCGGGTTGACCCGGCTTCGTGTGGCGCGAAGGTAATCGCTTCATCAAGCCGCGCCTGAGCGCGCAGGTCTCCCGAGACCCGCCGCGACAGGGCTCCGGCGGGCGAGCCCGTCTGCGTTCCAGGCGTGGTTCGAGCCTTGCGCGCCTCATCACCGATCTGCGCCTCGAGCTCCACCGCGAGCTCGCGGATCGAGGGACCGCGCAAGAATAGCTCGGATGACACCGTGATCGCGAGATCTCGTTCCACCATCGCCTGGAGCTCGAGCGCAGTGAGCGAGTCGATGCCGAGATCGAACAATGATGGATCGGCCGACACCGCTTCGGAGTGCTGCAGGACCTCGGCGGCCGCCTTGCACAAGTACGTTTCGACTGATCGAATTCGATCGGGTTGCTCGAGCGTCCGCAATTTCTCGGCGAGCTCGCCATCCGGTTCCAGATGCGTCCTCGTCGGCGAGAGACAGGAGGCGAGGAATCGCGCGCGCGTGCGGATAGAATGCCAGCCAACGCCGAAGATTGAAGTTCACGGCGCCGAAATGAGGGGGCGCTTCAGCGCAAAGGAAATGCTCGAGAAGATCCGTGGCGGAGCGGACCGGAAGGCTGGAAACGCCTCGAGCGACGAGTTGACCCATCGCCTTTTCGTCCGCGTTCGCCGCCATGCCCGTGTTTTCTATCACTGTCCAGGCAACGCTCGTCGCACAGAGCCCGATCGCCCGCCGGTATTCGGCGAGCGCGTCGAGGTACGCGTTCGCGGCGGCGTAGGCTCCTTGGCCCGGCATGCCAAACAGCGTCGCCACCGACGAGTACAACACGAAAAAGTCGAGTGGCTCCCCAGCCAAGAGCTCGTGAAGGTGCCGCGCGCCGTCGACCTTCGCGGCGAGCGAGGCAGTGAGACTCTCGGATTTGATCGCCGCAATCATCGCCGGCGACATGACGCCCGCCGCATGGATCACGCCGCGCACCCGATGCCGACGCAGCACGTCGGCGAGCGCATCGCGATCGGACACGTCCGCACGCTCCACGATCGCGTTCGCACCGCGAGCACGTAGCTTCGTGACGGCAGCAGACGCTTGTTCGGTCGTGATGCCACGTCGACTGAGCAATACGACCGTCCGGGCACCGCGATCGACCAGCCGCGCAGCGGCAGCGAGCCCGAGCCCGCCGAGCCCACCCGTCACCAGGTATGGCACGTCGCTTCGCAATTGCAGGCGTGATTTCGACGCCGCAATCGCCTGACGACCGAGTCGAGCGACGTAGCGAACGGTCGACCGGATCGCAACTTCGCGCTCGTCACCGCCGGATGACAGTTCGGCAAAGAGCATGTTCACATCCGTCGGGCGTTCGACTGGCGCCAGGTCGATCAGCGTGGGGCGAAGCCGAGGATGTTCGTTCACCGCAACACGCCCGAGCCCCCATACCTGCGAGCTCGCAATCGACGCCAAGCTCGTGTCGTCGTCCACAACGCATGCGCCCCGCGTGACGAGCCACAGGCGCGGCGACGCTGCCTCGCCTCGCCGCCCGAGCGCCTGCATGAGGCGGACGGTCGAGCCGAGGTCCTGCCCGCAGAACTGAACGATCCCGTCCACTGTATCCGAACTGGCCACCTCTTCCACTGTCCGTGCCGTTCGCGCGCTGTATCCGGCATCTCCGAGCTTCGCAACGAGGGCTTTCGCAGTGGCCCGGCCGTCGCCGAGCACCAGCCACTTCTCCCGACCAGCATGAGGTTGCGGAGCCACCGTGCCAGCACGGACCCAACTCGGCACGACGACACCGGCCGGCAGCACCGATGCGCCGGCCGGCGCGGCGAACTCGAGCCAGGAGTATTCTCTCTGCCAGGGGTAGCTTCCGAGTGGCACGAACCGCGCGTTTGGCGCATCGAGGCGCTTCCAATCGATGTCGAGGCCGAGGCAATACATCTCCGCGATCGCTCGCAGGATGGACACACGCTCACCGAATGCAGGCACGACAGACGGTATCGCTGCACCCGGAACCCCAGCGCGCTCCAAGGCGATCCGCAGCGTGTCGAGCATCACGGGGCGCGGACTTAGTTCGACGAAGACGGTGCTGTCCTGACCAAGGCTCGCCGCGATCGTCGCTGTTCCTTCACCCGACACCCGGAGCACCTCGTCCGGCACCAATCCGAAGGCACGCCACAAGGCGCCGAGCGCGGTCTGAAACGCGCCAAGGTGGGTCGCGCCTTCGGCGAGACTCCGTTGCAAAGCCTCACGGAACACCGGCTCACTTTCAGAAAGCTCACGACCGTTTGAGCTTTCGCACGTTATGTGATCGGGTACGATGAACACGAGCTTGTGCTTTCGACCTGGTACGACGCTCCCTGACGCGGCATACACGACGTCCGTCGCCGTTCGGAACACCATGTGCGCGCCGGTGATCGTGGTGATCACGCCGCGCTGCCGCCGAGTGCGCCAAGTCGCGCAGAGCGACCTCGTGCGACGACAGGAGTTCCCGTGTAACGGACTTCGAGCGCATCGAGCGCCGGAGCGCTTCGCGCGGAGATCGGAATCACACACGGCCGCTCGGTAAGGGGTGGCGACGTCGCGGGCGGATCGACGACACCCAAAACAACGTGGACATTTGTGCCTCCCATCCCGAACGAGCTGACACCAGCCACGAGTTCACCATCGGGCCAACGTTCCGTCTCGCGTCTGTATCTTCAGCAGGCGCTCGTCGAGGCGCGCGTACGGATTCGGCGTCTCGGAAGTGCAGGCTAGGCGTGAGCGTCCGGTGCTCGAGCGAGAGCACCGCTTTGATGAGGCCCGCTACGCCCGCCGCGGATTCGAGGTGACCCAAGTTCGTCTTCACCGACCCGATCGCACACAATTGCCCGGCCGCACGACCTTGGCTCAACACCGCACCGAGCGCTGCCAGCTCAATCGGATCGCCAATGAGTGTGCCCGTGCCATGCGCCTCGATGTACGGAACGCTGCTCGGCGCGCACCTCGCGCGTCGATACGCCGTGCGGAGCACCTCTTCTTGCGACCAGCGGCTCGGCGAGGTGAGCCCATTGGAGTGACCATCCTGATTCACCGCGGATCCGAGGATCACTGCATGCACGCGATCCCCGTCCGCGCGTGCGCGAGACAGGCGCTTCAGCACGAGGAGTCCTACGCCCTCGCCGCGCACGATGCCGCACGCGCTCGCATCGAACGCCCGGCATCGGCCGTCCTCGGAGAGGAGGCCCGCCCGCGCGTAAAAGACATCCATCGTCCGATCGAGGATGACGTTCACGCCGCCCGCTATGGCGAGCGGGCTCGATTCTTGGGTCTGCAGACTCTGACAGGCGAGGTGGATCGCCACCAGTGACGACGAGCATAATGTGTCGATCGACATGCTCGGACCGCGTAGGTTCAGAAGGTACGAGATCCGATTCGACGCGATGCCGAGCGAACTTCCGGGACCGAGCTGGGCGTCGATTTGCGATAAATCCTGCGCGTGCCGTCGGGCGAAATCGGCGTTCATCACGCCGACAAACACGCCAGTCCTGGTCCCAGACAGCGTCGCGACCGGCTGGCCTGCATCCTCCAGCGCTTCCCACGCGACCTCGAGCAGCAGCCGCTGTTGCGGGTCCATTCGCGCCGCTTCTCGTGGCGAGATGCGGAAAAATCCGGGGTCGAAGCGATCGAGATTCTCGAGGAACCCTCCGCGACGACAATGTGGCGCCTGTTCGAGTGAGCCAGGCAGGCGGCTCAAGCTCCGGACGCTCGAGAGGAGGCTCTCGAACGGTTTCGACCCCTCGGACGAGTAGGTCCCAGTAGGCCGCCGTGCTGGCTGCGCCAGGAAACCGACAAGCCATCCCGACGATGGCAATCGGCTTCATCACACTGCCGCAGCGGCCTGCGCCAGATGATGGGCAAGCGCGTCGATCGTTGAGTACTCCCAGAGCAGCGTGGCGTCGAACGTGAGCCCGAGCCACGTCTCCAGCACGCCGACAAGTTGGACCGCCTCGATCGACCCGAGGCCGTAGCTTGCGAAGGGCTCACGAATGTCCACCCGGTCCGGGGGCATATTCGCGTAGGAAGCAACTTCCTGCACGAGGCGATCGCGGATCTCTTTCTCGGTAGGCACCTCAGCTCCTTTGGGCGTAAGCCTGACTGCAGGCATATCGCTCGATCTTGCCGCTCGAGGTCTTTAAGACGGCGCCTTTCTTGACGAGCACGACGTCGAAGACGGGTGCCTGGTGATGGGTCACCACCGCTTGCTTGATCGTTCGCACGACCTCTGGTGACGAAGGGTGATCGTGCTCAGCCATGATAACCAGGCGCTCGCCGTCCTCGTGCTCGACAGAGAACGCGACGCATCCTCCTTGCCGAAGGGACGGTACAGCCGCTTCGACGGTGGCTTCGATGTCCTGCGGAAACAAGTTGCGACCACCGAGGATGATCATGTCTTTGCGACGACCGGTGACGTAAAGCTCCGCCTCGTAGAGAAATCCTAGATCACCCGTCCGAAGGAACGGCCCGTCGCCGTTCGCGAGGCGAGCGCTGAAGATGGCGCCGTCGTTCTCCCGCCCCCAATAGCCGCTTGCGATGCCCGGACCCCGCACCCAAATCTCCCCGATGCCGTCAGTGGGAATGAGCCGCTCCGGATCGACAATGCGAATCTCCTCGGTCGGGGAAGGCTTTCCACAACTCACCAGGACGCGGCGATCGTCGGCACCCGCCGCGGTTTCGGGTCTCACGGTGCGGTCAGTCGCAACCACGACCTCGCCGCGATCCAACGCGGACGCCTGAAATGCACAGGTGTTTGGAGGCGTGCCGCGTTTCGAGCCGGTGACGAACAGCGTCGCCTCGGCGAGCCCATAGCAGGGATAAAACGCCGACCGGGAAAAGCCGCACGATTCAAACGCGCGAGAGAAACGCTCGTATGTTGCCGCGCGCACAGGTTCGGAGGCGCAGCACGCGACTTCCCAACAGCTCAAGTCGAGCCGAACGCGCTCCTCCTCGCGCACGCGGTGGACGCACAGGTCGTACGCAAAGTTCGGAGCGCCACTGGTCGTCGCGCGAAAGTGCGAAATAGCCTCGAGCCAGCGTGCGGGGCGTTTCAGAAAACTGAAAGGCGACATGAGCACGACGCTCGACCCCGCGCACAACGACTGCAGTACATTGCCGATGAGGCCCATGTCGTGAAACACCGGAAGCCATCCGACGACGAGATTCACCGGGCCCATGCCCGCCTCAATCGATAGCTCGTTGGCAATGAGCTGGCGATGACGGACGACGACGCCCTTCGGCGCGCCCGTCGAACCAGACGTGTATTGCAGAAACGCGACGGTCTCCCGGGAAATGGTGGGCGTCTGCCACACCGCGCTGAGCGCCGAATTGCGAGTCTCGATCGCCACGCATTGGACACCGGGCGGCGCCGCGCACTCGAGAGCGGAGAGACCCTCGGACGTAGTCAGGAAGAGTCGGGCCTCGCAATCTCGCGCGATCGCGTGCAGCTTGGCCCGTGTTCGCTCGGGCTTCGCAAGACTCGGCGGATACGCGGGAACCGGGATCACGCCTGCGAAGAGGCACCCAAAAAAGCACGTTACGAAGTCGAGCCCCGGCGGAAACAACAGCATCGCGCGCTCGCCTACCGCGCACTGCCTCTGCAGCGCGGCGGCGATCGCGGCCGCTCGCCGCGCAAGCTCGGCATAGCTGAGCTCGTCGATGGGTCCCGATACGTCGCCCGTGGTGAGATAGCGGAGCCAGACGGCGTCTCCGAGAGACGACGCGCGATCCCGCACGACATCCACGAGCGTTTCGCGAACTAGGACGGGCATCGTACCCAACCAGCGTGCCTAGGTTATCTGCTCCACTCAGGAGAACGGAAAACCGCCGCCGATCCAGACATGCCGGCTTTGTCAGCAAACACCCATATGCGAACACGCCAAACCCCTCAAAAGGCGCAACCCAGCGGTCGGTAACCATATGACAGGCGGCCGTGTTCAGCCAACCAGCGCCCGGGCGCTGTACCAGCGCAGGGATGACACCCAGATTACATTGCTCGCGGAGCAGCGGTGGATCCCAGGCTGACTGGTCCTGGAGAAGGTCGGCGCGCACTCACCTACCGACGCGGTCGCGGCGCACTTGTGAGCGGTATCGTCAGCACCGAGCGCCACCTTCCGACACCACGACAGTCGGAGTGAAGAGTGCATCCTCCCGATAGTATCGAAGACTTCCGTGCCTACGTCCGTGCGTTCATCGACCGGGAAGTCGCCCCCCACGCGGAGCAGTGGACACGCGAGCGCAGCGTTTCGAGAGCGCTTCACGCAGCGGCAGGGCAAGCGGGCCTTCTTGGGCTGAAATATTCCGCCGCGTGGGGCGGTCTGCACCGCCCCTACGCCTTCACTCGCGTGATGCTTGAGGAATTCGGTCGATCCGGATCGATGGGCTGCTTGCTTAGCCTCGCCCTGCAATCGGAGTTCTCGACACCGCACCTCGCCCTTTACGGGGGCGAGGCACTGCAGCGGCGATTCCTCGCTCCTGCGATTTCTGGCAGGTGCATCCTCGCCATCGCCATGACCGAGCCCGAAGGAGGGTCCGATCTGGTGAACCTACGAACCAGCGCCACGCCCGTCGACGGCGGCTATCGCGTGTCTGGACGAAAATGGATGATCGGCAACGCCTCGCTGGCGGATGCGTTCTGCGTCGTCTGCCGCGCGTCAGATCAACTAGAGGACCAGCTACCTCGCGTGACCATGCTGCTCGTCGAAGCGGCCACGTCGGGCTTCTCCGTCGTGCGTCAACTTGAAAAGACCGGCCTTCACGCTACCCCGAACTGCGAGATCCTCTTTGACGACTGCTTCGTACCGAGCGAGAACGTTCTCGGTCGTCCTGGCTTGGCCATCCCGCAAGGGCTCGTCGCGAACGCTTACGAACGCGTCGCGCTGGCCATCATCGCGATGGGCGCGATGCGAGTAGGGTGGGAGAGTGCGGTGCGCTTTCTGGCGTCGCGCACCTCCGGTGATCGTGTCCTCCTAGAACGTTCGCCCTGGCGCCATCGCCTGACGCAGGACTACCTCCTCATCGAGGCGGCGGAGCGAATCGTGCGCGATGCGGCCGAGAGCCTTGAAGGCGGAAGGCCCGATCATGCCCTGGTGCTCATGGCGAAGATCACGGCTACGGAGGCATGCCGAGAGGTCTTGGAGCACGCGTCACAGGCACACGGTGCTCGAGGCTTCCTCGAAGCAGAGCGGATCGGGCGGCTATATGCGGACGCGCGCGCTCTGACCATCGGAGGCGGCGCGACCGAGGCCCTCATCGAGGCCCTGTCGCGTATCGTGCTCCGGCCCGTCATCCCGTCGGATTGACGAAATCCGGCTCTGACGTGGACAGACTCGTCGAGCGCCAGTCCTCTCAAATGGTTTTCGACGTACCTCTCGGTTCCATGCACGCGAATCGGCTGGCCATGACGGATGAGCTGAGTGGCGCGCGCAACCCCCACGACCGGGGGCAGGCCATATGCGCGAGCGATCACTGCACCATATGGCATCAGGCCACCCACCTCCCGTGACCAGGCCTGCGATCCCGACGAAGAGCGGAGTCCAGTCAAGTCGCAAGGCGGCATCGGTGATTCAGCGCTCAAGAGCCAGGCGGCCGCTCACATCGATTTCATAATGTCCGCCGCGACCTTCCAGTCCGGTGCGCTGGTCATCGTTCCCTGCCATCGGCTGCAGCTCATCGGTACAGTTACCGTCGGCGTCAACGTCGCCGCGCTCGGCTATTCGGTCGCCAAGTGGCAGAAGAACATTCGGCGTGATTCGACCGCCCTTCACGACAATGCCTCGCCAGGCGGTTGGTCACGCCGGCGACTCGGCTCGAGGCCGGAGCGCGTCTCGATTGACGAGGGCCATTGCACTGGCCGACGAATCCCAGCGCTTATGACTGCTCGACGCCTGGTCGGCGCCCCGGACGAATGGCCGGGATGGTGGAGGTCGCCGAGAGAAACGGACCACCAAACGGACCGTGCAACGTCGCGGCCAGATGGTCTCACGGCTATCAGGTGCGTATTTCGGTCAAGCTGATCGCGCATTGCGCGCGAAGCTGATCAGCCGTTTCGCTCCAAGCTGATCACAGAATACAGGACGCGCCGATTGCGGGCGTCCGCGAGAGGCTGGTCACCGAGTTGGGGGCCACAAGATCGGTAATTAAGGATGGTGCGTGAGTCTCACGTGTTACTCCTGATCGGTCTCGCTTGGCCGAGCCGGCGGAGGGAGCCGCCGGTGAGGGTGATGCGGTGCGCGTGATGCACCAGGCGATCGAGGATGGCGTCGCCAAACGTGGCATCGCCGACCAGCTCGTGCCAGTGTTCCACGGGGAGTTGGCTCGTGACGAGCGTGGCGCGGCGGTCGACCCGATCTTCGACGATCTCGAGGAGATCGCGGCGTTCGCGATCTCCCAAGGGGGCCAGTCCCCAGTCGTCCAAAATGAGGAGGTCGGTCTTGCCGAGCTGGTGGAGCAGCTTGCTGTAGGAGCCGTCGGCTCGGGCGCGGACCAAGTCTTCGCCGAGGAGACGCGGGAGCCGGAGGTAGCGCACGGAATGGCCCTGCCGACACGCACTCAGGCCGAGCGCGCAGGCGAGCCACGTCTTCCCGGTGCCGGTCGGCCCGACCACGAGGAGTACTTGGTGCGCACGGATCCAGTCGCCGCCGGCAAGCCGGAGGAGGAGGGCGCGATCGAGGCCACGTTTCGCACGGAAGTTGATGTCCTCGACGCAGGCGCTCACGCGGAAGCGGGCGAGTTGGAGGAGACGGGTGAGTCGGCGATCGGCGCGCGCGGCCTGCTCGCGCTCGAGGAGGAGGGCGAAGCGATCCTCGAAGCTGAGCTGCGCAATGTCGGGCACACCGCGTTGCTCCTCGAGCGCAGCGGCCATGCCGGTCAGGCGGAGTGACTGCAAGCGTGAGAGCGTTTGTTCAATCAGCATGTGCGGGGTCCTCCGGGAGTGGGTCGAGCGGGACGAGCGGGGAGTCGAGCGAGACGGGCAGCGTCGCGGCGAGGGCCAGGCGGTAGTAGTCGGCGCCGCGGACGTAGGCATGCGTGGGCGGGAGGCGCAGGCACGGCGCGGGCTCGAGGTCAGTGAGCGGGAGTCGGTCGACGTGCGTCGCGAGGATGGATTTGATCGAGCGGGTAGCTCACCGCGCGGTGGCGAGCGCCCGCTGGGCGGCGGACTCGAGGCGCACCGGGGTGTAGCGGCGCGCGAGGGAGAAGAGGCCCAAGCACGCCCGGTAGCCTTGCTCGGGATGGGGGTAGCGCTCCAGGATCTGGGTGACGACCTGCTCGGTCGATCTCCCGATATGCGCACCCCAGGCGATGAGCCGTGACGGGGTCCAATCGAGGTGCCGCTCGACGGACACATGATAGTCGATGTTCACCTTGGCCCGGCGCCAGTCGGCGAGCTCATAGCGCGTCTCGGGAAGCGGACGGAGTGCGGCGCGCTCGCTCGCCTCGAAGAGCGCGCGGCGGCTGCCCGGGAGTTTCTGAAACGGGCGATCGTTCACGCGCTCTCGGGCGAAGGCGAGAGCGTGATTGAGCCTCGGCGAGTGAGGTGAAGCGCTCGTGCCGGAGCGGCGCCAGGATCTCGCGTTCGACGATCTGCACCGCGGTCTCGACCTTGGCCTTGTCCCGAGGCGACGCGACGCGCGTCGGCAAAATGGCCGTGGAGTAATGCGCGGCGCAGTCGCCATACGTCGGGTGGACCTCGGGCTCGTAGTAGCAGGGCTTGCGGACGAGCGCCGACGCATTGTCCGGGATGATGAGCGCGGGCGCGCCGCCGTAGTACTCGACCATGCGCACATGGGCCGCGATCCAGTCCGGCAAACCGCGTCAGATACGCCTGCACGCTGCCCTGCGCGATCCCCAGGGCGCGGGCAATGGCCTGGTGACTGAGTCCTTGATCGAATCGAAGACGCAGTACCTCGATCACCTTCCGCATGACAACCCTCGCAGCTGGCACGACCTCGCTCCGGGAAAAAGTCCCGGAGGAGATAGCGCCGCCGGTGGGATCCCGCGGCCCCCGACCCGGCGATCAGGATCGAGCGAAATGGGTGATCAGCTTCGAGCGAAACGACCGATCAGCTTGGACCGAAACGGGCGATCAGCTTCGAGCGAAACGAGGGATCAGCATCAGCCGAAATCCGCACTATCAGGAATCTGGCGGACACCACCCTTGCGAATTCCATTGCGGCCACCAAACTCATTCGACACGAACTGGATAGTCTCGCGATTTCGCGAATGCCGACGTTCGCGCGGATCATTGTCAGGGTCTGCTGCGGCCCTTGGGCTTGTCGCATCGCTGCCGCCTTGATCCGGTGAACGTTCCACGGGTTGCTATGACGGGCGGGGTTGGCTATGGCGGATAGCGCATTGATGCGAGCCGTGCTGTGGCTGCTCGTCGCCGTCTCGACGCCGGCAGGTGTTGCGTCGTCACAAGGGGCTGGGGAAGTCGTGACGGAGGTCTGGTTGCACGACGTGCCTGGGCCCCCCGACGGGCGATTTCTGGCATTCCGGCGGGGGCATTGAACGTATTCAATCTCCGGTCGGTGTATCCCAACGTGGTGGTCTGCGCGCGCCCGTTCCTCGGCGGCAGCAGCTCGTGCGCCCCAGTATGCATGAGTTTTGAAGGCGACACCAAGCTAGGCGGCAAGCTAAAGAGCACGGAGTGCAAGCGCCCGCTGCACCTGGTGCTACCGGCAACGGATCGGCGCATGCAGATCCAGGTGTACGACATGAGCAACGTGCCCGGCCAGCTCCGAATCCACGCCGTCATGGCCCGGGTCGGGGTCACGGATCCGGCCACATGCCCTGATGCAAAGCCCTGCGAGATGCCCATGCAGAAGGGATCGCTGGTGCTGAGCTTTGCCACGGCCTCGGGTACGAAAGCGCCTGCCGCAGCCGCACCCACATCAGGGAAGTGCCAACAGCCGTCAAAGCAGTGGGCAAACCTGGATAGCCCGTCTGGCTTGCACGGCCCCTACTCGAGCGTCGAGGACGCCATGAGCCACGACGAGGCCGGCGGAATCGCTTGGGCGAACACCGCAACCGCGGAATGGGGGTACGTCATCGCGCGCGACGGCGGCCAAAAGAGCGGCGCCTATTACACCACGCCGCCGCTTCATAGCAGCTCGGATTCAGGGGTGGGCATTACACCGCGATTCACGTGGGATAATTACGAGAGCAGCTTTGCCAAGGCGTTCGTCGGTACGTGCGCGAACAAAGCCAACTTCTACATCGCCGCGACTGTACACACCCATGCGCTGCCGATACTGGGCGAGCAGCTCTTGGGCTTCATCAACAACTTTTCAGAGCCCGACTTCAATCAGGCCATTGAGAAGACGAACATGGCTGGGCCGCCGGGGGCGTCCCCGTTCTGTAAGGCGGACACCAGTTCGAAGACGCCGCCCACTGCGGCGCTCACCATGCGATGTATGGCGGCTCTGAGATGGCGCTCTCAATCGACACGCTGGCCGTGCTCTGGGGAGCGCTGCCTCGACGTGCCGAAGCATTGGTACTGGAATGGGCGGCCCTTCACAGAGGGGAGCTACGCGAGAACTGGGCGCGCGCTCGTCAGGGGATGACGCTTCGACCAATCCAGCCGTTGGAGTGACCGGAGCAAGCCCGCTCGGATCCACATCGCACTCGGGAGATCTCGATGTCCAGCAGAGTCCGCGTTTCGGCAGCCGAGCCGACAACTGGTACCCGCGTGCGCATTGAGTTCACGAGTGGTGAAGTGCGTGAGATCGATCTCGGTCCGTACCTCCACGGCCCGATCTTCGAGAGCATACGGGGCGACCCGGCCGTGTTTCGCCGTTTGCACGTCGATCCGGAGCTCGGGACGGTGGTCTGGCCCAATGGCGCGGACGTTGACCCTGACGTGCTGTACGAGGGGTTGGCGCCCGCCTGGCGCGAGTCCCCTGAAGCCGCCTGACCAGTAGGATGCAACCGTCCGAATCGCGGAACTTGAACCCCGCGGCTCGGCGAGGCTTATCCGCGATTAGCCCGACGCCAAGAAAGCAATACGGCACCCCGAATTTCATGACGGCATCGCGCGAGATTCTGTACGTCACGTATACGCGCGTGGATCCCCGGTTAACTGTCGCGCGAGCCGTGGCCTGGAAAGTACTCCAGGAGAACGAGGTGCCCGTGAATCTCAGAGAGGCCTTGCGCAGCGGGGCACCTATTACGAGAAGTCGCGGGCCTAAGGGCCCATTCCAGCCCCTTCGCAACGATGTGGCCCAGAGGCCAGGTGCGGCCAGCTGATGAACCGCGTCGCAGCCTGAGCGGGTGGTCGGCCACCGTGGGTTCACCCTCCGGGCCAATCGTACTCCTGGTCCTCTGTGTGACCCAGGCGCAGCCCGAAAAGGCCCAGCGCATCCGGAAAATCCGAGAACAGCTGTTCCAGCATTCGTGATGAGTTGCCGGGCGTTGAGTGATTTCAGCGATCGCAGGAACGGTCGGACGTCGAGAAAGCTGTCGGGATTTCTCTTCCAGGTCGCTTTGAGCGCCCGGATGTGCTTGCACGGGCGCACCTCCGAAGGACACGTGCACTCACCGTTGAGGCGACGTACGAGGCGCACTCGCGTGAGGTATACCCCGTAATGGCCTGCCACGAGCGCGGACAGGTGATCGACGTATCGCAGTCGCTGGTAGAGTGCAGGGCTGTCGATGTAGGCGACAGCCGACTGCAGCTTGCGTCTGGCCCGGCGTCCGCTCGACGCCGGCGCGAGAGGTGCGCCTTCGCCTGCGTCGCGCCGCGTCGGGAGGCTCTCGGGTTTGGCACCCCTTCCGGAATCGAGCAGTGGCAGCAATGTCGGGGAGACCTGAACGTCGATCGACCTCGCCATCTTCGGAACCCGCGTGATCAACCCCTTCCGCTCGAGCGTCAGTATCATCTGATGAACGGTCGGTGGCGTCACACCGAAGTACCGTTGCAGCTCCGCCTCGGCGGGGGCGCGGGCGTGCAGTCTGCGATAGGAGTCAATGAACGCCAGATACTGCCCCTCCCGCACTGTGAAGTCTGCCATGTCGGCGAAAATGGGCGGCCCGCCGGGGCCACGGAAGGTGGGGCCGCCCCTTTCCGCGCACGGCCGGTAGCCTTCGCGGCCCGAAGCAGCGAGCTGAGCCCGGCCGTCAACAACGACAGCGATCCGGACACGGTTTGGTGCAAATGTCCGGATCACAACGGGAGACTCACCCACAAACAGGCTCACGTCACGGCGGCGTGCGGGCTCGAACTTGGTGAGGCGGCTGCGCCATCCCGAAAAATTGCGGCGGTCCGCGACCGTGAGGCGGCCAATCCCTTCGGCGAGATTCGTCGCGATCGCCAGCGCTGCCCGACTAAGCCGGTCGGCGAGGAAGAAGTACCCGCGCGGAAAACGACGTGTCGACGCGCACGCTGCGTCGGCGAAGTCAACGCTGTTCTGATCCACGAGAAGCTTCTCGAACGAAAACGCCATGCACGGACGCTGGCATCCGTCCGTCAGCAATCGTCAGAGCAGAGAGGCGAAAGGAGAAAGGAGACCGAGGAGCACGGCGTCCTGGCGCACTCACCATCCAGGCCGCCCAAGCTCTGGGTCTCCTTTCTCCTTTCTGTCTCGCTCCTCTCTATTTCGGCCCGCTGTGCGGACCGAAATCGGGACGGCGGGATTTGAACCCGCGACCCCCTGAACCCCATTTCGGGACAAGGGACCGCCGATCCGGACGCCATGTCCTACTTCTCGCGCTAATGTCCGACTTTTGTGTGCCGGTCGGGTGCCGATGTCCGACCTTTTCGGCTTCCAAACGTAGCAAGAACGTAGCACACGAACTTGCGACGTTGCTATGGCCATTCTCGGCCCCGCTGGCCACGGCAGCGATCACCCGACATCGCTAGATTACGTAGTCGCGCGCTGCGCCCTTTCTGGTGCTGTTAACGGATGGAGCGGCGGGCCACTTTCGGGATGGAGACGTCGATGACCACATACACCGCAGTGGTCGAGCGAGACGCCGAGACCGGCCTGTACGTCGGCCACGTACCTGGTTTCCCAGGCGCGCACTCTCAAGGCGCGACACTTGATGAGCTGAACGCGAACCTCACCGAGGTGATCGCCATGCTCTTGGAGGATGGGCCCCCGACTCTGGAGGCCGACTTCGTGGGGACCCAGACCGTTAAGGTCGCCTGAGCGGGTGGGGCGGCTGCCGGTGCTCCGGCCGCGCGAGGTCGCGGCGATTCTCACGCGCTTGGGCTTCGTGGAGGTTCGACAGCGGGGTTCGCATAGGCAGTACCGACATCAAGACGGCCGCGGCACGACAGTCCCGTTCCACGCGGGACGAGACATTTCCCCTATTCTGCTTCGCCAGATAGCTCGCGATGTCGGGATGACCGTCGACGACTTTGTTGCATCCTAGCCTCGTCCGGTGCTTGAGATCCCGCTGATTCTTGGTCATTGGTAGACGCGCCCAGTCGCATCCAAGCCAACCGCCCGCCTCACGGGGGCCCCTGAGCGCCGCGATGTCTGCAGGCGCGCTGGGATTGGTAACTCCGGCGACTGTTACCCGCCACAGGAGCGAATCGGTTGAGCCGGTCCGCTCGAACGCGAATTGTATGGCCCAAGCCGGCTCACGCGCGGCCGATCTCAGAGCAGAAAATAGAGTAGCCGGACACTTTTGCTTCGCTCACCCCCTGCCCCCTGGACCCATTCGGCTTGAGGGGAACCAAAGTACGGCAAGGTGACGGTTAGCGCCGTCAAATCGGGTATCGATGCTGGATTTCGACTCCCGCGTGACGGACTTTGCCGGGAGAAGCGGACCACCAAACGGACCACACAAGCCTAAGCACTCACGACGGCGGCGCCATCGGGGTGTTGATCAGCTTCTCGAACCGCGGATCGCCGTGGAGTCGAGCGAGATTGGCGTCGATACCGAAGTACCGCGGCGTATCCCACGGAATGACAAGCCCGCCTTCAGATTGAATGTCCGGATGCGTAACCGCGCGCTCAAGGAGGTCGAGTGCGTCGTCCGGTCTGTTCAGTAACAAGCTGGTCCCGGAGCGACTCGCCCTCAACGAGCGGCATCGTGAACCACAGCACACCGGACGGGTCCGGCGCGATGTCGTGCGGGAGCCCGTCGTCATTCATGGGTTGTCGCTTGCTCCAAACACCTTCGGCGGCTCCGCGAGCATTCGCTCAAAGCGTGGGTCGCCGCGAAGCGACATCCACGTCGGATCGATTTTGAGCCAGGCGGGCGACACTGCGGACGGCTGGTTGAGGATGCGCGTCCAGCTGATCGAGCGCGCGTGAATGGTCGCCAACGGTAACAAGTACCTGCGCGAGCAGCTGTCGCGCATACGGGACAATGTACGCACTCCCCGTCGCTTGGGCCAGGCCGAGTCCCCGCTCGCCTTCCTGAACTGCTGCCGTACGCTGCCCCAAGTAAGCCAAAGTCAGCGCGTGATGGAGACGGAGTGATAGGCGTCGGGGAGCATCCGCAGCTGTTCCTCGAACGCATGCGCCGCGGTATCAGCGCTTCCACGCGCACGTGTCGTATCGCCCGCGAGCTGGTAGCAGCTCCGCTCGAATCAGGCCGTATTGCCCTCGGTCGTTATCGAAGGCAGCGAGCGGTTGGGCGAGCACCAGCGCGCGATCAGCGCTGTCCAGCGCCCAATAGGTGATGAAAAACCCACCCCAGTACGCCACGTGGGAACGGGCCATGTAGACCGCAAGGAGTGTGTGATCGAGCGTTGGTGGAACGCTGCGTATTGCGGCTTGAGCGTCAGGCAAGTCGCCCTGGACAAGAAAACTCACCAGATAATCGCTGAGCAGGAAAAGGTCGCCCGGTACGATCGCGAGTCCTCGCTCGACCTCAGCGCGAGCCTCGCCATACCGACGAAGGCGGAGGAGCATATAGAGAGGCGGGCGGCAGCTCCTGGCGACCGGGGATCGAGTGCGACCGCCCGGCGCGCGTGCTCGAGGCCGGACGTCCATTTCCCCATGTCAGCCTCGACGGAGCCAAGGCCTCCAATGGCCAACGACGATGACGGGGCGAGTCGCACCGCGGTCTCGATCGCGGTGCGCGCTGCCTTCAGCTCGTGGGTTACGAACTGGTGGTAGTTAGTGAGTGCGTAGTACGCGTCACTCGACGCCGGGTCCAGGCTGACGGCGCGGTCCGCCGCCTGCCGCGCTGCGATGGCATTGAGCGGTGTTGGAGTAGCACGAGCATAGAGCCTCGAGTGCTGCGAGGAGACGCGCGCCCAGGCCCCGGCGAAGGCGGGATCGAGAGCCACCGCTTGCTCCGCGGCTGCCAGCGAGCGACGCAGCGTCGCCGGGTCTGCCGCGTCGAGCGCAATACTCCGCAGATACGCGTCGTAGGCAGCGAGGTTCGCCGTGGGACGGGCAGCGAGTTGTGCCTGAGTGTTGGGGCTGATGAGCACTCCGAGTCTGTCGGCCACGGCGTGCCGCTACCGCGCTTTGGACGGCAAAGACATCGGCCAGGGTGGTGTCGTACGATTGCGACCACCTCGCCTCGGGCGAGGCGCCGTTCACGAGTTCGACCCAATCGGGGCTCACGCGCACGCGTCGGGCCCCGCCAGCGCGTTGCTCCCATCGAATGTGTCCGATCAGCAGGTAGTGGACCCCCAACTCTTGGCCGATCTGTTGGGCAGACTTCTGCGTCCGGCGATATTCGTTCGCACTGGTCGACGCGATGACGCGAAGGCCGGGTAGAGCCGAAAGCTTGCTCCGGATTTACATCTGTGATCCCGTCGGCGAAATAGTCGGCGGTTGTGTCACCTTCGGCCTCAAAAGGGGAGACTGCGAGGGACACCTGGCTCTCTGATGGCGGCGTTGCTTCAGCGCTGCGCCGCCAGGCGAACAGCCCGCCCGCACCGACGAGTACGCAGAACGCCACTACGGCAACACCGACTTTAACGGCTCGGCCGCCATGCGGCGGCTTTGTAGGCGCGCCCGGTTGTGGGGGACTCGCCGAACGCTCCGCCGTGTCCAGCGCCCGTGCGAACGACGCGCCGTTTGCAAAGCGGTCGGCCGGGACCGGCGAGAGCGCCTTCCGAATGACCGCATTCGACGGCTTCCGAGACCGACGGACGTGTGCGCCGAACCGAGGGCACGTCGCCCGTCATCATCTTCGCTGCAATCGCCTGCGCTGTCGGCCCGGTGTATGGCGGTTCCCCTGCCAGCATCTCGTAGAGCACGACACCGAGCGAGTAGATGTCGGTGCACGCGTCGATTGCACGCTCGCCAGCCGCCTGCTCGGGACTCATGTAGCACGGCGTGCCCACGGCCATGCCCGTTGCCGTGAGCGTCTCTCCGGGCGCCGGCGTCGCCAGGGCCCGCGCGATACCGAAGTCCGCCACCATCGCTCGGTCGTCGACGAGGAGGATGTTCTCGGGCTTGATGTCCCGGTGGATCACGCCATGCCGGTGCGCGTAGTCGAGCGCGAGTGCGACCTCGCGCGTGATCCGCACGGCCTAGTCAATCGGCGAGCTGCCGCTGCCGCCGTAAGCGGTCCCGGAGCGACTCTCCCTCGATGAGCGGCATCGTGAACCACAGACGCCGGATGACGTCTGCCCGAGATCGGACACGGGCACGATGTGCGGGTGCTGGAGGCTCGCCGCTAAGGTGATCTCACGGCGAAATCGCTCAGCGCCCAGGCTCGCCGCCAGCTCCGGACGGAGCACCTTGAGCGCGACGCGCCGGCCGTGCTTCGTGTCGCGGGCCACGTATACGGTCGCCATCCCGCCACGGCCCAACTCGCGCTCGACCGTGTAGTGGTCGGGTGCGATATCCTGCGGCAACCCCTCAGCGGATGGTGCTGCCACCTGGGCCCTCAGGCGTCGGCGATGGGCTCCAACCTAGGCCACGGGCCGATCGGGGGCTAGCGTCGCGCTATCCCGTCGCCCGCGAGCGCGAGTCCAGTCCCTTAATGAGTCCAGAAACCATGCGACTGATCTCCTCGAGATCCGCCCTTAAATGATCGTGCACCTCGGCCCCAAGTATCTCACGACGGCGCGCCACCTCGAGCAACGGGACACACTCTCGTACGCTGCCGCGGGCAATGCCGAAGAAGTTGCGGCGATCCGCGACTGTGAAGCGGCCATTCCCTTCCGCGAGATTCGTCGCGATCGACAGTGCCGCGCGGTTCAGTTGGTCGGCGAGGAAGTAGTAGCCTCTGGGGAACGACCGGGTCGCTCGCGCACACTGCGTCCGCGAATGCGACGCTCTTCTGGTAGACGAGGAGCTTCTCGAACGAGAATCCCATGGGCGCATGGTGCGTCCGTGACGTCAGCCGAGCGTCAGGGCAGAAAGGAGAAAGGAGAAAGGAGACCGAGGAGCGACGCCGCCGGATTGCACCCAACCATCCCGGCCACGAAAGCTCTTCGTCTCCTTTCTCCTTTCTGCCTCGCTCCTCTCTATTTCGGTCCGCTGTGCGGGCCGAAATCGGGACGGCGGGATTTGAACCCGCGACCCCCTGAACCCCATTCAGGTGCGCTACCGGGCTGCGCTACGTCCCGTCCAAGTCGTGCGGTGGAAACGTAGGCATGCACGCAACACCTGACAACCGGCCGGTCGCCACAGCTCACATTCTCACAACGCGATCAGGTGCGGATGGCGTATCGCAGGGCGACGACCCCGTTGCCGAAACGGCGCTCGTCCAGGAGCTCGAGGCTCAGACATCGCCCTTGGCAAAGCCACCCAACGTGTCGGTCTACGCCGGGGTGTCCAGTACTCGGGGCACGCCGTGCTCGACGCATCAGTCCGAAGCTGGGCGTTCGCCGGGGTAGCAGCCGCCCATCTCCCGTACGGTCGGCGGGCGCACCCCGGCCGCACCGCAGCGCGGCAAGCCCGCGCGCACGCCGCAGATTCCATTCGTACCAACGCTGTGACGCCGGGTGCCGCGCCAGCTCCCGATGCTCTGCGCCCAGGTCTTGCCGCACGTACCCCGCACACACCGGTGGCAATGTCGATGCCGCTTCCACAAGTGCTGGCACGGCATTGAGCGACAGGCCCGCGAGGTATGGCGTGTCCAACTTGCCCGTCACGTAGAAGCGCGCGACGTCCTGGCGGACCACCCAGGCTTCTGGGTTTGTGAATGAGACCGCGGCCAGGAACCCCACCGCTACGACACCGGTCCGTCGGGCCGCCCGCCGCGCATCGAAGGCACCCCCAGGCCGGGCAACCTCGACCGCCAACATTACGAGTGTGATTGCCACGCCCATCTCGTATGCTTGCACGTAAAGGCGCAGCATCGTGTAGCCATACGCCGACTCGTACAACGTCAATCGGTGGAACGCCGACGCCAGCACGATCAACACTTCCGCGATGAGCAGCAGCGTGCCCCAGCGCCGCCAACGACTCGACTCGCACGCATCGCGATCACGCGGCCCCCAGTGGTCCAGCCCAACCACGAGCCCGACCGCCAACGTCGCGGCGATCGCCAGTTCCACGAACCCTTGGTGCGCGTACTCCGCGTACGTCATGCCGCTCACGCGCAATGCGCCGACGTCCCGGAAGAGATACGTCGCCTGAAGCGCGAGAAATGCTCCGAACACCCCAACGACGGCACCGACAATGACTCGCCGCTCCGTCGCGCCGAAGACGGCTCTCGTATCAGAAAGTGGCCGGGCGGGTCGTTCCCCCGTCGCCCGCGTCGCAAGACCATACGCGCCCAGGGCCAGTGTCCCGAGCCCCAGGAAGAACATGACCTTCGGAATCGAAATCGCTTGTGTGAGCGCGTCCCACGATCGATCGCGCAACACGGTGAGCATCGGATCGGCGCCAGCGAGCACCAGCGCAAAGACCACCGCGACGGGAAGCGCGAGCAGTATGCCGCGCACGAGTGCGGTCCGCCGCCCGTCCCGCGCGCGCGCGATCGCGGCCACCGCACGCCGCCCCGCCTCCACCGTTGCCATGCTGCACGCGCTCAAAGGCGCGCCCGCGACGACTCCGATACCTACCTCGCGCCCGGACATCCCCGCCAGCACTCGCGTCGCCACGGCGAGCAGGGTCGCGCAGGTCACGACGATTAAGAACTGGAACAGGTCGTTCTCGGTGACGGCGGCTCCCCACGCCACGAGGATTGCGAGCCCCGCCGCCCACACGGCGACCGGATCGACCCGCCCGGCGGCTTGCGCATCGCGTGCCTGTGCTCGCGCCCGTCGCCGTCCGATCCACAGGAGCCCGACCGCAGCAATCGTCGTCCAGATCCCCCAGTTCACGCCGGGCTGGGCGTCGAAGTCCATGCCCGTGCCAAGGCCAGCCAAGACCAGCGCGAGTGCCCACGGCGCAATGTCGCCGCCGCGTGCCACCCCGCCCCCGCGATCCTCCGCCAGAACCTCTGGAATCGCCGCCGCGCTCCGCTGCACGCCGCCCTCCGTCGTCCGTCCCGTTCCTATATAGACGATGGGGCTCGTTACACGTTTCTGTCAAGTACTTTGCTGCGTAAAGCGATGCGGCCGGCTACTGCCGCGCACCGTGCGTGGATCGGCGGGTTGGGGCGACGCGTGCGTCGCCCTTCACTACCGGTACCGCCCCATCACATCATGGATGCACTGCGCGGTCCACCCACGCGTCGCCGGTCGCGAGGCGCCCGACGTAGAACGTGCCGAACTCCGCGTACTGCGCGCTCACCTCGTCGAACCGCATGTCCGTCACCAAACGCTTCACATCCAGCGGGTCACGCGCGAAGAGCGTCACCCCCCACTCCCATGCATCCAACCCGATCGCGCCCGTGATCACCTGCTGCACTCGACCCGCGTACCGTCGCCCTGTGAGTCCATGGGCCTGCATCAGCCGACTCCGCTCCGCCAGCGATAGCGCGTACCAGTTCTGTCCCACGGCGCGGCGCTTCGACATCGGATAGAAGCAGACGTACGGCATGGCCTCCGGCAGCGGCGGATACAACCGACGGGCCACGTGCGGGCTCCGGCCCTCCGCCGCGGCCCGCGTCGCCAGCTCCTCTCGGTATACCGCGTCTCCGGGCGTGCCACCCGCGGCCACCCGCGCGGCCGACACCGCCGCAGTGATGTGGTAGAGGCCCGCCTCCGTCACGCTGAGGAACGAGGTCACCGGCTCGAGATACTCAAACAGCCGCGTGCCAGCCACCTGCCGCTGCACGTGCCCGACCGCGTCCAGCGTCGGCCTGAAGTGCATCACCATGAGATCGCCCACCGACCCGACGAGCTCGACGGCCGCGCTCCAACCATCGCCGTCGGCCGCCCCATCCGGGTCGGCTGCTGCTTCTCGGTCCCGCCTCCACTCCCCGTACATCGTCCGCGCTTCGTCCGCCACGAGCTGTCGGTCTGCGGGCGCGAGTCGGCGGATCGCTGATCGGTCGAGTCGCCAGACCTGATGTAGCGCGTACCACCCCTCGAGGGTCTCCGGCGGCAGGGCAGCCGGCTCCGCACCTTCGCCTGAGCTCGTCGCCCCGCGCGCCTGCGGCTCACCACTCGACCCACCCAAGGGCTGAGTCTGGCTCACAACCTTCTGTGCGTCCACTACTTGTGTGCCCATATGCCGATCCGCTCCTCGTCCCCTCCGCGCAGGTCCGGGGCGTTGGCCCAACTACTCGAATCGCCAAACCGCCGCTCGCGGAGTCGGTATCTGCCGGACTGCCGTGCTCGCCGCCCCACGCCACCGACTCGTCTCGTAATGTAGCAACCAACCGGCGCGCCGACCGTCTTATCCGTGGGTTGCGCGCGCCAGACGCTCGCGTTGAGGCTGCGGCCCGATCATCTTACGCCGACATTCGATGGCCAACCCTCTTCGACGCGCCAAGCGCCTACTGGTCGGTCGGCCACTGGCGACGGAACGACTCGAGACCGAGCGACTCACCAAAGTCACAGCGCTCGCCGTCCTCTCGTCCGATGCGATCTCGTCGGTCGCGTACGCCACGGACGAAGTCCTCTACGTCCTCGCTCCCCTCGGAGCTGCCGCCCTCAGCTACGTCTTGCCGATCTCGGCCGTCATCGTCGGTCTGCTGGCGCTCGTCGCACTCTCGTACCGCCAGACCATATTCGCCTACCCCGGGGGCGGCGGATCTTTCACCGTCGCGTATCAGAACCTGGGCCCAATGGCGGGACTCGTTGCTGCCGCCTCGCTCCTCACAGACTACATCCTCACGGTCTCGGTCTCGATCTCGAGCGGCGTCGCTGCCATCACGTCGGCCTACCCGAGTCTCGTGCCGCGCACGGTCCCGATCTGCGTCGCCGCCATCATCGTGCTCGCCCTGGTCAACCTCCGCGGCGTGCGGGAGTCCGGTGCCGCCTTCAGCGTTCCGACCTATGCATTCATCGTCGCGATGCTGGCGCTCATCGGTGCCGGCTGTGTGCAGATCCTCTTCGGCCACTCGCCCGTCGCCGCTGCGGCCGTCGCGGCCACGGCTTCAGCGCCGTCCACTTCGGCCACGGGTAGCTTCCCGGCCGGATTTGCCTTGACCTACCTGATGCTCCGTGCGTTCTCGGGCGGATGCGTCGCGATGACCGGCACCGAAGCGATCTCCAACGGGGTCGGGGCGTTTAGGAGACCCAGCTCCCGCAACGCCGCCGCCACTCTCTCGTGGATGGCGACGATCCTCGGCATCTTCTTCCTCGGGATCAGCTTCCTCGCCCAGCACCTGCGTATCCTCCCCGTAAATGGCGAAACGGTGCTCTCCCAACTCGGGCACCGCATTTTCGGGCACGGGTTCTTCTACTTTGCGCTGCAATACTCGACGTTCGCCGTGCTCGTGCTCGCCGCTAACACGTCGTTCGCCGACTTCCCGCGCTTGGGCAGCATTCTCGCGAATCAGCGCTATCTCCCGCGCCAGCTCTCCGCGCGCGGCGACCGACTCGCATTCTCGAACGGCATCGGGGCGCTCGCGCTTGTCGCGATCCTGCTCGTCTGGTCGTTCCATGGCGATACCACCGCGCTCATTCCGCTCTACGCGATCGGTGTCTTCCTCTGCTTCACGCTGTCGCAGGCCGGTATGGTGCGACGGTGGCTGCGGACCCGCGCGGCCGGCTGGCAGTGGAAAGCCCTGCTCAATGGCGTTGGCGCGATCGCGACGGGCGTCGTCACCGTCATCCAGGTATGGACCAAGTTCACGCACGGCGCGTGGATCGTCGTCGTGATCATTCCCCTTTTCTTGTTGCTCCTCCGCGGCATCAAGCGGCACTACGTTCGATTCGCCTCGGAGATCCAACTCGACGGCACGACCGAAATGGTGCCGCTGCGGCACCACGTCGTCGTCCCCGTCTCTGGCGTACACAAGGCCGTCGCCAACGCGCTCATCTACGCAACCGCCATCTCCGACAACGTCCGTGCCGTCTACGTCGAAGTGGAGCCGGATAAGACGGCCGCGCTGAGGCTTCAGTGGGATGCCTGGGACACCGGCATCGAGCTGACCGTGCTGCCCTCCCCGTTTCGATCGCTGGTGCGGCCGCTCGTCGATTATGTGGCGACCCTGGAGCAGGCCGGCCCTGGCGACCTCGTGACGGTCGTCGTGCCCGAGATCGTGCCGAAGCACTGGTGGGAACACCTGCTGCACAACAAGACCGCGCTCTACATTCGGACGGCGTTTCTGTTCCGCCCGCGCATTGTCGTGACCAGCGTCGCCTTCCACCTTGGCGCGGCACACCGGATTCGGGATCTCCTGGACCACGACCCTGCCATCGAGGAACGCCACGGCGAGGGTCTTGCGGGAGATGTGCCCGCAATTGAATATCCAAAGTCGGCCACGGCGCACACTAGTGCGCCGTGACGGGTCCACTGCGTGCGAGGGTACTCTATGACGCTGCCGGTCGCCGAATCCGTTCCGACTGCCGGCCCGATGTTGGTCGGGGAGGGCGGAAAATATGTCTACTGTATCATCCGCCAGGACCGTCCGCGGGAGTTCGGTCAGATCGGGATAGGTGGCGGGACACGGGTGTACACCGTGCCGCACCGCGACCTGGCGGCCGTGGTCAGCGATACGCCGATCGTGATCTACGACCCGACGCGGGATAACGTCCTCGCTCACGAGTTCGTGAACGAAACGGTCATGCGGGAGTTCACCGTCATTCCGATGTCTTTCGGAACGGTGTTCCGCTCCGAGAACGACGTGTCCGAGCTGCTGCGGTCTACCTATCAGGCTTTCAGCGACGTCCTCGAGAAGATGCAGGACAAGATCGAGTTCGGTCTCAAGGTCCTGTGGGATCGGGACAAGGTCGTCGCCAACATCGAGCGCGAGAACGACGAGATTCGCCGCCTGAAAGATGAGATCACGCGCAACGCGGCATCATCGACCTACTTCGCACGCATGCAGCTCGGGCGGTTGGTCGAGAGCGCGCTCGAAGAAATGGGCAACCGGTACGTGGCTGACATCCACGAGGCCCTCAAGTCCCTCGCGGTCGCCAGCCGCAGCAACAAGCCGATCGGCGACCGGATGATCCTGAACGCTGCGTTCCTCGTCGATCGCGCCCGGGAAAAGGACTTCGATGAGAAGGTCCGCGAGGTCAGTCGGCGCTACGAGGATCTGCTCACGTTCAAATACACGGGTCCCTGGCCGCCGTACAACTTCGTCAACATCAAGCTCAAACTGGAAAAGGCCAACTAAAGGGATTAGGGCCTAGCGATTAGTGGTTAACAAACCGTCGGGCCAGTGAGGGTGGACCATTCTATTGCCCCTGAGTTTTGTTAACCACGAGCCACTAATCCTGCCCCTGAGTTTTGCTAACCACGAGCCACTAATCCCTAGTCCCTAGCCGTGTCATGGGCCTGCTCACCTCTCTCTTGACGTTCCCCGTCTCCGGGCCGATCGCCGGGATCCAGTGGTCCCTGCGCCAGGTGCAGCGGATTGTCGATGACGAGCTCACCGACGACACGCCGATCAAGCAGGAGTTGATGGAGCTGCAGATGCGGCTCGAGATGGGGGAGATCGATGACGGCGAATACCGGGCGCACGAGGCGACCCTCATGACCCGCCTCCGCGAGGTGCGCGCGTGGCGTGAGCGACTGGGCCGCGAGACCAGCGGTGGTCCGGTTCGCGTCGCGAGATCGCCAGAAGAACCCGGCGGACCAGGCGATGCGGCTGGCGACACCTCCGCCCCGTCGCTCCCCGCCTCTCCATCGTCCTCCGATCCGGAGTGACCGCGCTCTACGCGTACGCAATCGTACCGGCGTCACTCGATGCGACGACCGCACCAAGCGGCATCGACGATGGACCGGTGGTCACCGTGCGGGCTGCAGACATCGCGGCGCTGGTTACGCCAATCGACGAGGCGGCGTACGACCCAGACGTCGTCGCCGCGCGTAGCCAGGATCTGACGTGGTTGGGCGCGCACGCCGCGGCACACGACCGCGTACTCACCTGGGCGATCGATCAGGAGAGCGTCATCCCGCTGCCGCTCTTTTCGCTCTTTCGCGACGGGGATGGCGTGCGCCAGATGCTCGCCCGACGAGGCGCTGAATTGGGTCAGACGCTGCGCGATATCGGCGACGCCCGCGAGTACACCGTGCGAGTGTACCGTCTGGACGCGCAGCTCCGGGTCGCGCTCGCCGCGCGGAGCGCGGAGGTGGCCGAGCTCGAGGCTCGTGCCTCCAACGCCTCGCCAGGGCAGCGGTACCTGCTCGAGCGGAAGCTGGAGCAGACGCGCGGTGAGGAGTTGGAGCGCGTGGGCCGCGAGACCGCTGACGAGGTTTTCGCTGCGCTCGGTGGCATCGCCCGTGTGACCGCCCGCGATCCGGTTGCCTCTCAGCCAGCGGCCGCCGGCCATGCCGTGCTCAACGCCGCGTTCCTCGTCGCGGCTCGCGATGTCGAAGCCTTTCGGTCCGCGGTCACGCAGCTGATGGAACGTCGCGGTCCAGAGGGGTTCCGGTTCGAATTCACGGGGCCATGGGCGCCGTACCACTTCGTGCGAACGCCCGGGGATGGACAGGCCACAACCCCCAGCACTCCGGGGATGCCGCCCGGGGAGCCTACGCAGTGAAGGATGCTGCGAGGGATCCCTCGTCGACTGCGCCCAGCGTGGTCACCGGGGCTGCACCTGGATCCCGCACGGTCGGGGAGCGATCCACGGATCTGGCTGGTCTCGAGGCCAGCACCTCCGACGAGCGGCGACTGGTGCTCAGCGACCTCCTGAATCGCGTGCTGGATCGCGGCCTCATGATCACGGGCTCCGTGACGCTCGCCGTCGCCGACATTGATCTCGTCCAACTCGATCTCAATCTCGTGCTGACAGCCGCCGAGACCGCAACGCGGCATCGGCAGAAGCGGACGACGGGATGATCTACTTCTACTGCTTTGCTCGACCCGCAAAGACGCTGACCGATGCCCCGAGTCCGGCGCCTGGGCAGCTGCGCGGCATTCGATGGCGGCGAGGTTCAGATGATCGCGCTGCCTCAGCACGAGTGCCCCAGCGAGGATGCGCTGGTCGCGTTAGTCGGTCGCGTCCCGTCGGCTCCGGTGGCCACGGCGGAGCACCTTGTCGAGCACGATCGCGTTTGCACGACAGCGCTCGTTCGTGGGTGCGACGTGCTCCCGGCGCGCTTTGGACAGCTCTTCGCGGATGACCGGGCGCTCACGAGCGAGTACCTGCAGCGCGGCCCCGTGCTCGCGCCGCTTTGGCAGCGGGTCGCGCACGCGGTGGAGATGTCGTTGACGATCACCGCGGCTGCCTCGGGCCCGCGGCCCCCCGCGGCGCAGGACGCGCCCCCGGCCGGTCCGGAGCATCCGTCTGACACCGCCGCTCACGCGTCTTCGAGATTGCGTGAGCGCGAAGCGGTCTCGACAGGCACAGGATATGCGTACCTGACCAGCGTAGCAGGCCCGATCCGCGAGCGGCAGCGTACGCGTGAGCGGATCGAGCCATTTCGTGTGGATTTTAGGCGGTCGGCGGGCGAGTTGATTCGAGCGGAGGCGACCCGATCGCAGTCCGTTCCGTCTGTGATGGGGTTGTCTCATCTCATCGATCGTGGTGCGATCGCCTCGTACGAGCGCCTCGTTGGCGAGGTAGCGGTTGCACACCCGTCGATCCGAGTGCTTTTTTCAGGACCGAATGCTCCGTACTCGTTCGTCTCGCTCAATGCCAGCGGATTCAGCAAATGAGTCAGTCGCCGATGGCGACCCCGATCTCGAGGCGCTCGAGCGCGCGGTTCAAGCGTTCTCGCGGGCGATCCCGCAGCGGATCAATGCGGATCCGGAGCGCGCGGAGCAGGGGCTCGCGCGCCTCGTGCTCGCGTTGATCGACGTGATTCGCAAGGTGCTCGAACACCAGGCGGTGCGGCGCATGGACGGCGGTCAGTTGAGTCCGGACGAAGTCGAGCGACTCGGCGTAGCGTTGCTGCGGCTGAACGACAAGATGGGGGAGCTCAAGACCATGTTCGGTTTGACGGACAAGGATCTCGAGATCGATCTCGGTCCACTGGGGACCCTCGCGTGATGGCGCGGGCCAGAGGGCGCACCCTGACAGGAGCGACCGTGGCGCTGCCGCAGATGCTCGGAGACCGCTAGCGATGCCGGAGCTCGTCTCGCCGACACGCACGCACGGTCTGGTCGATGTGCTGGACCGTGTATTGGATAAGGGCCTGGTGATCGCAGGCGATATCAAGATCAATCTCGCCAACGTCGAACTGCTGACGGTCCAGGTCCGTCTGCTCGTGTGCTCGATCGACAAGGCGGAGCAGATCGGTCTCAACTGGTGGCGGTCGGATCCGCGCCTCACGCTGCCGACTGGTGCCGTTGGCGGGGGAGCGCTCCCGTCGGTCGCCATGGAGCAGCGACTCGCGCGTCTGGAGCGCCAGCTGGAGCAGCTCATCGCGCAGTCGGCCGTTCCCGGCACGGTGCCGCGAGGTGAAGGCACAGCGCCGCAGGACACCCTCGCCCCGGAAGCCACGCCAGCGGCGAGTCTGCCGCGCTCGCATCATTCACCGCAGCCCCCCCCTCCCCATCCTCACGGGCGGCCGTAAGCCCTCGTCTCACGCGGAGAACCGAGTATGGCGGTAGAACGTACGCCGAGTGGCAGTTCACTCATCGATGTCTTGGACCGAGTGCTCGACAAGGGAATCGTGATCGACGCCTGGGTGCGGGTCTCGCTGGTGGGGATCGACCTGGTCACCGTCGAAGCCCGCATCGTCGTCGCCTCGATTGACACATACCTGAAGTACTCGGAAGCGGTCGGGATCACGTCGCCTTCCGCGCGCCCACGCGAACTCGGTACCGGCATCGAGACAGAGCTGGAGCGCGTCCAACGCGAGAACCACGAGCTGCGGCGGCGCATCGAGCAGCTGACCACCTAGCGGCACGGAGGCGAGGGCGACCCCGACGTGAGCACGCCTGCCACTGGGCTCATCGCCCCGGAGCGACTCCCGGAGCTGTTGTCGTCGCTCGCCGAGGCGCCTGACCTCGCCGCCGCCGCGGGATTTCTCCTCGAGCAGCTGAGGAGATGCGGCGGGCGGCGCCGGTGCGGCGCTGCTCGTGATCGATGGCGATCGCCTCGTCGAAGTCGCGCGCTCCGGCTTCGAGCGCGGTGAGGCCCAGTCGTTGTCGTTGGCGATCGACGACACCGGTCATCCGCTCGTGATGTGCGCCCTGTCGCTGCGACCGGTGAGCTCGGACGGTCGGTGTGACATGCGCGGGGACCTGCCGTTTGCTAGCTGGGTGGCCCTGCCGTACGCGCAACCGCAGCGCCGTGGGCTCGCGAGCTTCATTCCGGAGCACATGAGCCGCGATCTCCCGCCGGGATGCCAGCTGCACGTGCCCGCGACGGATCCGCGCCGGCGCCTGGGTCGCGCGCCGGCCGGCGTGGTGGTCATCCAGACGCAACGTCCTGCGCCCGAGGCGATCGACGGCCTGGATCGGGTGGTGAGTCTCGCAGGGACGGTGCTGGCGCGGCTCGCCGCGGAGCAGACGTATCGCGCCATCGCCGAGCGGCTCGAGGCCCGCGTCCAGCTCGTGGAGACGATCGTGGACACGCTGCCCGATCCCATCGTCATCACCGACCCGGCCAACGACATCGTCGTGCAAAACCAACAGGCAGAGCATCTCCCTCGTTGGCAGCGAGTCGGATTCCGGCGGCCGCCGTCACGCGGTCGAGATCAACAACTTGCTCTTCACGTCGTTCCTCGCCCGGTCCGTGATGACGGGCGGCGTGCACGCGACCGCGCGCGAGCTCAATCTCGTCGATCCGGACGAAGGCACCGACCTGCTCTTCGAGGTCCTGACGCATCCGCTGCCGGAGAGCGGCCCCAACAGCGGCCGCGTCTTGTCCGTGCTGCGGAACGTGACGGATCTCCGACGGGCTGCCCACGAGCTGGAGCGGCAGGTCCAGCGCGGCCGATTGGCCGAGATGGACGCCACGCGTGAGCGCGACCGGCTCAACCTGATCCTCGAGAACGTCGCCGATCCGATCCTCGTCACGGATGATCGGTCGGGCATTATTCTGATGAACGATCAGGCCGAGCGCCTCTTCGCGATCGGCGAAGAGGAGCCGATCGGGAGCGCGCGGCAGGTCCCCGTCCGGGACAACGACACCAAGTTCACGAGCTTCATCTCCGACTTCACGATCGACAAGTCGCAGGCGCTGCGGGCGCAGATGCGTCTCACGCACCCCGATACGAACGTCGAAGTGCCGATGGAGGTCGTTTCGGGGAAGATCCGCAACGAGCGCGGCGAGACGATGGCCATCGTGTCGGTGCTGCACGACCTCACGAAGCAGGCCGAGAACGAGCGCCTCTACGAGGCGCTCAAGCAGCTGAACAGCGAGCTCGAACGACGGGTCGCGGCGGCGACGGCGGACCTGGCCGCGCAGAACGCGCGCCTTCAGTGGCAGTCGCAAGAGGTGGAAAAGGCCAACAAGCTCAAGTCCGACTTCCTCGCGAGCATGTCGCACGAGCTTCGCACGCCGATCAACGCACTGCTCGGCTACACGTCGCTCATGCTCGACCGCATCTATGGCGAGCTGACGACCGGCCAGGAGGACGGCCTGAACCGGATCCGTGCGTCGGCTCGCCACCTGCTGGAGCTGATCAGTGATATCCTGGACCTCGCTCGGATCGAGGCGGGCAAGATGCCCATTCACCTGAGTGAGTTCGCCGTGAGCGATGTCCTGGGCGAGGTGGCTCGGCAGATCGAGCCGATGATCCGCAAGAAGGCGCTGACGTTTGAGAGTATTGCAGTCGGCGAGCCGCCGGTGATCTACACCGACGGCGTGAAGGTGCGGCAGATCCTGCTCAATCTCTTGTCGAACGCCGTGAAGTTCACGCCGAGTGGCCGGGTGACGCTGACGACATTGGTGCGCGGGGAGCATGTCGCGTTCGAGGTCGCGGACACGGGCATCGGCATCCGGCTGCAAGACCTCGCATTCGATCTGGGAGGACTTCCGTCAGCTGGATCAGTCCCGGACACGCGAATTCGGCGGGACTGGCCTGGGTCTCAGCATCACACGCCGGCTCGTCGAACAGCTGGGCGGCGAGATCAGCGTGCGCAGCGAATTCGGCGTCGGCACGACGTTCACGGTGACACTGCCCTTCCGGGCTGCGCCTGGCCCGGATACCGAGGAGGTCACCAGTTCGGACGAGTACCGGGCCATCAACGCCGACTGGAAGCGACAGGCCGCTGGGACCCGGTAGCCACCGGGCTGCGGGTTCCCGGCCGCGGGCTCGCGGCCGGGAGTCGCTGCGTGATTAATTCTGTAGGGCACCCATGTCGACGGCCGTCCCCGCGTGTACGCCGAGGATCGCGGCGACGTTGCTTGGCAGGCCCTGCCCGCGCTTGATGGCGGGGCTGCCCGAGTGCAGGTGGAAGTCGTTGGCCCACGCGTTCACGAAGAACGGATCACTCCCGCCGTCGTATTCGATGCCGTGCGCCTCATTCCCCGTGCCGCTGTGGAATGCGCCAATGGTCGAGTACCAGCTGTTGCACCAGTTGACCGCGTACTTCGGGTTGCCCGGCGAGGACCGGTAGTAGGCGTTGTAGTCCACCTCCTTGTACACCCAGCTGCTGCACCCGTTGTAGCGATACAGGTTCACGAGCAGCGAGCCGGCGTCCCAGAAGATGTTGTTGACGATGACGGCGCCGTAGGTGTCGTAGGGCGACCGATCGTACGACGCACTCACGTCGAGGTCCGTGCCGTTGTTGAACAACGTGTTGTTGTAGACCCCGGCGTTGGTGGTGAAGTGCACGCCAATCCCCGCCTGCGTGTTGTCATACACGACGTTGCCGACGATCAGCGGCCCGTTGTTCAGCTCGAAGTAGATCGCGTAGCACTTGTTGCGCAGGACCTGGTTGGCTGAGACCACGACGTTCACCGAGCTCTCGTCGAACCAGATCGCGTTGGAGGCGTTGTCGGCGACCCAGTTGTTCTTGACCGTGACGTTCGTGACGTTGGTGCCTTTGAGGCCGGCGGCCTCTTGCGACACGTTGTAGTTGTCGGTGTTGTTGTTGCTGATGTTGTTGGCGTTGATCGTGATGTTGGTCGAGTGACTCAACTCGACACCGACCTGTCCGTTGTGCGTCATCGCATTGTTCTCGATCATCACATCGTTGACGCCGTTGACATTGAGCCCGATCTGGCTGTTGTACGAGTAGGTACCGTGCGAGATCGTGGCGTACGAGTTACCCACGCGGAGGCCGATCGCCGCGAACGTCTGCACGCCGATGCCGATCAGGGTGACGTGCGGCGCAGTGATCAGTACACCGATGTCCGCTCCGCCCGCCTGCACCGCATGGAGTGCCGGGTCCTGGCCGACATAGAGCCACTTCTCGAGGGTGTCGACGTAGAAGGAGCTCGTCCCCACCGCAGCGATGGAGCCGGCCGCCGTGAGGCCTTTGCCGTCGATTGTCAGCCGCTGCTGGCGCACCGCGGCCCGCGCGGTGACCGTCTCTACCGAGGACGATTTCGGCGCCAGCGTGGCCGCGGAAAATGGGGTCCGCCAGAGGTGACCCGAGACCTCCCACTGGTCGGCGGGAATCGTCGTGCTGGCCTGGAGCACCACGGTTGCGCCGGGCGCCGCTTGCAGTGTGAGCGGACGATCGATCGTGATGCCGGGGGTGGAATATGTCCCGGCCTTCAATTGGATCGTCGAGCCGCCGGGCGCCATGGCCACCGCGCGAGCGAGCGCCAGCGGGGCGGTGGCTGTCCCCGCCGCCTCGATCTGGCCTTCGGGTGCCACGACGATGGTGTGTGGCGCGGCGCCCGTCGATGTCGAGGATTGCAGCTGCGGGCCAGTGGTGGGATCCGAGCAGGCAGCTGCCAGGCAAGTGATGACAGCGGCGCAGGTGATGGGCACAAGAGCCCTGGCCTGCGCGGGGCGACGAGTCGTCCGCGACATTGATCCTCCTGTTGTCTGTTCGGCGGCCCGACTGGCGTGCCCGCGCGGTGCATGCGGGTGGTAGCCTCGTAGCTTTGCGTCGCCGGCTTTCGCCGGGTTTGCCTTTGTCGCAGCCCCTCAGGAGGGGCGAGCGATCACGCCGGGTTGCTCAAAACGCGACGACCTACCTCTGTGTAGGCCGGCTCCGATGCGAGTTGTCAGAGCGCGGATCAACAGCGCAGCTCCCAGGCGACGCTCCTACGCCCGGCTCTGACCGGGGGCAACGTAAAAGGTTCGCGTTCAGGCCGCCAGAGGGAATTTTGTTCCGTTTGGCATGCATCATCGATCGCACCCGCCTCGCGAATGCTTTGATACGCATGCGTAGATCCGAGCGTCCGCGTGCGTACAGATATCCCCGTGTCCGCGCGCGCACATGAGGGGCGTCGGCGCCAAAAAAAGGGGCGACGCATGGCGTCGCCCCTACATAGGCCGGGTGGGACTCGAACCCACTACCTGCGGATTAACGACACCACTTCGGCTTTCGCCGCCGCGCGCCATGCGCGTTCGTGGCCCGGACTCTGTCTTGGCCTTCACCCATGGTGGTCAGGCCGCGCCCGTCGAGTCTCTACACCTTCCGAGCGATGCCACGCCCGGCTTGGCTCGGCGTTGGGATGTGACACCGTTCACCGATGTTGAGCGCATTCACACGCGTTGTTTCCAGCGCGGTGCTCCAATGTGCCTCGAAGTCCGCTGCTCTACCTGTTGAGCTACCGGCCCGCGGGCGCTGCGCGCCCGAGAAAGTAGACCTACAGAGAGTAGAAAGTAGACGAGAGCGAGCCACGAGGAAAGCCGATGCCCTCTGGCGCCCCAAAAACGTCGGGGCGGCCTCGAAAGAGGCCGCCCCGAGGTTCTCGTCTACTTTCTCCTTTCCGAACGTCTACTGTCTGTCTTACTGCCCGACGGGAGCCGAGGGCGTGACCACCGCAGCGGTCGGGTTGGGGGTGTTCTCGGCGCCGTTGCTCTTGGTCTCGATGACGAACGTGACGCGCCGATTCTGCTCCGCGCCCGGCTCATCGTGCGACGCGTTCGGGACCACGAGCCGCGTCTTGCCGTAGCCGATCGTCTTCAGATCCGTCGTCGCGACGCCCTTGCCCACGAGGTAATCGCGCACGGCAGTCGCGCGGCGCTCGGACAACACGCGGTTGTACTTCATCGTGCCGGCTGGGTCGGCAAACCCTTCGATGGTGATCTTGGAGCCTGGGTAGTACTTCTCGACAACGCTCGCGAAGCGATCGAGTGCAGCGTGATCCTCGTCGCGAACCGTCGCATCGTCAAACGCAAAGTTGACCGGCACGTCGAACTGAATCGCAGATTCCAGCGCCGTGATCTTCGCGCCGAACTCGGTGCGCAGGTTCTGCAGATCATTGTGCAAGCCCTGCACGTCCGTCTTCAGTCCCTGCACGTCCGTCTTCACACCCGCGAGATCCGCGTTCTGCGCACTGTCCGCGGCGGCCCGCTCCTGCTTCTCCTGTGCGAGCTGCGCTCGCGTCTGCGTCAGATCCCGACGATAGGTGCTCGTCTTCACGCACGCCGCCAGAAGTGGCGCGACGAGCCCGACGACGACAGCCTGCTTGACCGAGATGCCCATAGTGATTTCTCCCCCGACGTTACACAGTGACGAACCAACCGCGCTTCGTGATAGCTGATGCGAAATCTTAACCGGTCACAAGTGGAAAATGTACACGATCCATCCCAATCACGTTTGTGATGCGGGTCACATCGAACGACTATTGTGATCTGCGCCGCTGCTCTCGACCGTCGATGGCCTCCTGCGCAGGCGTTGGGTTGTGATCCAAATCACCTGATGGCGAGCGTCACGCCATTGGTTGTCGCTGCAACCACTCGCCTCCATCTACAACAAAAATCGCGCCTGTGATCCAATCGCCGGCCGGGGACCCGAGGTACGCCACCATGTTGGCGATATCCCGGGGCGTGCCCCACCGCCCCGCCGGGATCGCTCGCTTGGCGTAGTCCTCCAATGCGCCTTCCAGGTCGAAGACCGCGGTCGGACCCGTCTCCGGCGCCTGCGCCCGCGCCGGCGCCTGCTCTTCATGGACGGCCGGGCGATCAGCGGCTGGATGACTCGGGCCCGGCGCGGAGCGCGCGAGTGCAAACGCCCGGCGGACGCCTTCTGTCGGGATGGGACCCGGCGCGACCGCGTTGATGCGGATCCCCCAGGGCGCCCATTCAACGGCCAGTGTGCGCGTCAGCGCGTCGATCCCCGCCTTGGCCGCGGTCGCGTGTGCCATCTGCGGCCACCCGCGATAGTGCAAGGTCATCGAGATGTTGATGATCCGGCCGCGCCCTTGCGCCCGCATGGTCGGCGCCACCGCCTGGGACATGAAGAAAGTCCCGGACAAATCGATCTCCAGAACCGCACGCCACGCATTCGCGCTCAGCGTCGCCGACGGCGCGTAGAAATTGCCCGCAGCGTTGTTCACGAGGATGTCGATGCGCCCACGCTCCTGCGCGACCTGGCCCACCATCCGTTGCACCGCCTCAGGATCCCGCACGTCGACGGGCGCAACACTCACTGCGTTGCCCGCGGCGCGCAGGCCGGCCGCCGCAGTCTCGAGGATCTCGCGCTTCCGGCTCGCGAGGACGACGTGCGCGCCAAGCCCCGCGAGCAGCTCACTGATTCCGAGTCCGATCCCACTCGCACCGCCCGTCACGATCGCCACCTGTCCCGCCAGGAGGCCCGATCGAAAGACGGACGTCGCAGCATCGGCCTCGCCGCCCGGCGCGCGCGGCGCACCCACACCGGCGGGGGACGTGTCAGCCACCCGAGGCCGCGCCATCAGCGACCACGAGCATGGACTGCTCTCCGAGGTCGCGGAGGAGCGTCGCCTCCAGTGCGAGCGGCGCTGCGTCCGGCGCGCCATCCAACTCGAGCGTCAATTGCGCCACCCGCCACCACCGTCGGCGATGATGGGGCGAGATCCCGTGGTCGCGGATGCCGGCGAGATGTGCCGCGGTCGCATACCCGACGTTGTGCGACCAGTGGTATTCCGGATGCCGTGACCCGAGCGCGCGCATCACGCGGTCGCGGGTGACCTTGGCGACGATCGAGGCGCAGGCCACGGAGTAGCATCGGGCATCCCCCGCGACGACCGCCCGGTGCGGGATCTCGAGCGTCCGCATCGGGAGGCCATCGACCAGCACGTGATCCGGCGAGACGCGGAGCCGCGTCAGCGCGCGCCGCATCGCCAGCACGGTTGCTTGATAGATGTTGAAACGATCGATCTCGCGCCGGGACGCGGCGCCGAGAGACACCGCGACAGCTCGGGAGCGGATCAGACCAGCCAGCCGCTCGCGCTCCTCCCGCGTCAATTGCTTCGAGTCGTCGACTCCGCGAATCGCGCGTGCGTCAGGCGGCATGATGACCGCGCATGCGACCACAGGGCCTGCGAGTGGTCCGCGCCCGACCTCGTCCACGCCCGCGAGCAAGGGGCCGAACTCCTCACGGAGCGACCGCTCGATACCGCTCCACCGGCGCACCTTGGGCGGCCGGTGCGAGCGCGGGCGATTCGAGAGGTGACTCGGTCCACCGGCCCGATCGGCTGGCTCGTCAGGTTGGGACGGTATACCCATTCCGACGTGCCGCGACGAGAGCAGCGGACCGGCCGCCGTTACTCCGGCGTCCCCGTCGTGGGGATCGTGACCTTGGTCTTCTTCTCGCGGATTCGCGTGGCCTTGCCGGTCAGGTGCCGCAGGTAATACAGCTTGGCCCTACGGACGCGCCCGCGGCGCACGACCTGGATCTCGCTGATCATCGGGCTGTGGACGGGGAAGATGCGCTCGACGCCGACGCCATTCGACACTTTGCGCACCGTGAACGTCTCACTGACTCCCCCACCCCGCCGCGCGATACACACGCCCTCGAATGCCTGCAACCGCTCCTTCTCGCCTTCGACGACGCGCACGTTCACTCTCAACGTGTCACCCGCGCGAAACACCGGGATGTCTGCGCGCAACCACGTTTTCTCAGTTTCGCTGAACTCGTGCATACGGTGCTCTCAGTAATGGACGACAGACCGTCTAAGCTAGCGACCGACTGGTACGAATGACAGGGCGCGGGCGACGCATGGCGTCGCCTACGGGATACCTCGCTTAGGGCGCGGACTCCGACTCTCGATCTCTCCTCGCCCCTTGCTCCGCCGCTCGCCCTCGGCACGACGCCACTCGGCGATCCGGCGATGGTCGCCGGACAGCAGGACCTCCGGCACGACATGCCCGCGATACTCGGGCGGCCGCGTATAGCTCGGCGCACTGAGGCCGCCGGCGTAAAAAGAGTCGCCACGCGCGCTTTCCGGATCCGAGATCGCCCCGGGGAGCAGCCGGACCGTCGCATCGATCACCGCCAGCGCCGCGGGCTCGCCCCCGCTCAGCACGAAATCGCCGATCGATCGCTCCTCGCTCGCGAGGTAATCGGCCACCCGCTGGTCGACGTCCTTGTAGTGCCCACACAGCAGCGTCAGTTCCTCTTCCTCGGCATAGCGCATCGCGTCGGCGTGCGTGAAGCGCGCCCCGCGCGCCGACATCAGCACAATCGGCGGGCGGACCCCGACTGCCTCCACCGCCTCGAAGAACGGCGCTGGCTTCATCACCATCCCCGATCCACCACCGTACGGGGAGTCATCCACGGTCCGATGCCGGTCGTGTGTGTAGTCGCGCAGGTCGACGACGTGATAGGTCACGGCTCCCGCCGCGGCAGCCCGCGCCGGAATACTCAGCGCCAGCGGCTCGCGAAAGAAGTCGGGAAAGATGGTGACCACCGTAACGCGCAACACGATGACAGCCTACTCTTCGTCGTCCAGTAATCCCGCCGGAGGGTCAACGACCAGCGTCTTTCGGTCCAGCTCCGCCCGCACGACCAAGGGCGAGCGATAGGGTAACATGGTGCTCCCATGGTCCGTCTCGACTTCGAGCAGCACGCCCTGTGGCACCTCGTAGAGTGCCGTGACGCGCCCGACTTCGCGACCATCGATCCGCTCGACGCGCATGCCGATCAGATCGTGATAAAACACCCCACCGGGGTCGCTGGGCGCCGCCTCCGGGCCGGGGACGAGCAAGTAGCGATCGCGCCACTGCTCGGCCTCGCTCCGATCCGCGATCTCCTCAAACCGCACGATCCAGGAGTTCTTGAAAGGCGTCGCCCGGCGGATCGTCAGCTCGTGCGGCGGGGGTGCGTCAGCAGGGGCGACGTCGCCGCGGGTCGTCCCCGCCAGCAGGCGCCGCCCGACGGCGAACTGCACCGGCGCGTCGTCGGTCAGCACCTCCACCACAACTTCACCTCGGATCCCATGTGCCCGCCGGACGCGCCCGACTATCAGGTGCGCGGGCACCGTCATGTTACTGCCCGGCCGCGGCGCTCCCGCCAGCCTCGTCGTGCAGCGGCACCGCGTTCGAGCGACGCTTGAGTGCGATGCGCGACTCGTGCCGCTCGCGTAGCAACCCGGCCCGCCGCAGCAGCGAGCGCACGGTATCGCTCGGCTGAGCCCCGACATCGAGCCAGTGCTGCACGCGCTCCGTCTCGATCGAGAGCCGTCCCTTGCCACTGCCATCGGCCGCCGCTTCGCGCGGCGAGTACTGCCCGATCACTTCGATGAAGCGCCCGTCACGCGGGCTTTCGGAGTCCGCAACCACGATACGAAACACGGGAGCGTTTTTGCGTCCGACACGGCGTAGACGAATCCGAACCATTGATCATGCTCCTGCGCGAGCGCGCGCACGCGCGACTGATACTCCCAAGCTCCTCGCGTGTCCGGTATCTCCGGGCCGCGCCTGGGGACGGGCGCTGGCGCGCCACGTAGAAAGGAGAACTACAGAAAGTAGAAAGTAGACACCGGCAACCGCCCGTAACAGCGGCCTTCAGGCCGCCGATCGGCAACGATGCTGCCCGCACGGTTTCCACGGCGCACCATCCCCACCCCTACCGCAAACCCATCATGCCGGGCGGCATGCCGCGCATGCCGCGCATCCCACCTCCCGCCTTCTTCATCATCCGCTGCATGTCCCGGAACTGCTCGAGCAGGCGATTCACTTCGCTGATCGGCCGCCCCGAGCCCTTGGCCACCCGCGCCCGCCGTGACCCGTTGAGGATGCCGGGGGTCGCGCGCTCCTCGGCAGTCATTGACAGCACGATCGCCTCGAGATGCTTCAGCCGCTTCGGATCGAGATTCGCCTGCTTCAGCATCTTGGTGTTGACGCCAGGCAGCATCTTGAGCACGCCTTCGAGCGGCCCGAGCTTCTGCATCTGACGCATGGCCGACAGGAAATCCTGGAGGTCGAGGCCTTCCTTGCGGACTTTCTTCTCCAGCTTGCTTCGCCTCGTCCTCGTCGAATGCCGACTGCGCCTTCTCGACGAGCGTCAGCACGTCCCCCATCTGCAGGATGCGGCTGGCCATCCGGTCCGGGATAGAAATCCTCGAGCGCATCCGGCTTCTCACCCACGCCGATGAACTTGATCGGCTTCTTCAACACGCCGTAGATCGATAGCGCCGCCCCGCCTCGCGCGTCGCCATCCATCTTCGTGAGGATGACGCCCAGTCACGCTGAGCGCCTGATCGAAGCCCTGCGCGATGCGTACCGCGTCCTGCCCCGTCATGCCGTCGGCCACGAGCAGGATCTCGTCGGGATGCACGGCCTCTTTGAGCTGCGTCAGCTCCCGCATCATCTCTTCGTCGATCTGCAACCGTCCGGCAGTATCGATGATCGTGACCCGGTCGCGCGCGCGCCGCGACTGCTCGATGCCGTGCTTCGCGATCCGCACGACGTCGCGGGTCTCCCGATCGGAGTAGACGGGGACGTCCAGCTCGGTCCCGAGGGTTTCCAGCTGGTCGATCGCGGCGGGACGGTAGACATCGGCCGCGACCAGCCGCGTCGGGCGACCCTCGGCCGCCAGCTTCCGGGCGAGCTTGGCCGCCGTCGTCGTCTTGCCCGACCCCTGGAGGCCGACGAGCATCACGACCGTCGGCGGCACCGAGCTCAGCTGGAGCCCTTCGCGCCGCTCGCCGAGCATGGCTACGAGCTCGTCGTGGACGATCTTGACCAGCTGCTGGGCCGGGCGAGACGGACCGGAGCGCGCGTGACGCCGACCGCCGCCTTCTCGACACGCTCGAGGAACTCGCGCGTCAGTTGGAAGTTGACATCGGCTTCGAGAAGGACGCGGCGAACTTCGCGCAGCCCTTCTTTGATGTCTGCCGGGGTCAGCACACCGCGCCCGCGCAAACGGGCGAAGGTGGCTTCGAGCTTCTCGCTCAGCTCATCGAACATAGCCTTTAAACCTAGACCACATTATGATTTGCGACAATGGCAAGCCGCAGCGCAAGGAAGAGATCCTCAAGTCGGAGCTGCCTCCGGCGCTGCCCCTCATGGCGCTGCGGTCGACGATCGTCTACCCGTTGGGAACGATCGCCGTGCAGATGGGAGCTCCGGAAAACCTCGCGCTACTCCGTGCCAACGAAGAGCCCGGACTGATCGTGGCCCTCGTCGTCGCCAGCGGCGACCACGATGAGCCAATCGATGCCAAGCAGTTCATCGGCCGGGTCGGCGTGGCTGCCCGCGTGCACGAGCGGATCAACCTGCCGGGCGACACCGTCCAGATCACGCTCCAGGGATTGCGGCGCATCGTCGTCGAGGAGATCCGTCAGACCGCAGCCGTTCGTCGTCGCCGCCGTCAAACCGGCCAAGGAGACGATCTGCCGACGCCAAGGAGATCGAGGAGCTCGTCACCCGCGTCGGCATCTGCCGCGGAGACGCTCGCGGACCTCATCGACCGCATCCCGGACGAGGTCCCTGCGATCCTCAAGATGAACGTGTCAGACCCGGGCCGCTTCGCCGATCTCGCATCGACGAACATGAACTTCCGGATCTCCGACAAGGACGAGGTCCTGCAGCGCCTCGACGTCGGACAGCGTCTACGGTTCATCCTCACGCGGCTCGAGCGCGAAGTCGCGCGCGCGCGCGTCATGGAGGACGTCAAGCGCCAGACCGAAATCAAGATCGAGCAGCACCAGCGCGAGTTCTACCTGCGCCAGCAGCTCCGCGCGATCCAGACCGAGCTCGGTGAGACCGACCCGGGTGAGAAGGAGACGATCGACACGCTCAAGAAGATCGACGAGGCCAATCTGCCGGAGAAAGTCGGACAGGAGGCCCGTCGCGAGACGGAGCGCATGCGGATGCTCTCGCCCGCGTCGAGCGAGTATCAGGTCATCCGCACGTATCTGGATTGGATCCTCGCACTGCCCTGGCACAAGCGGTCGGGCGACGAAGAGATCGCCCTCTCCAAGGTCGAGTCCGCGCTGGACGGCCGCCACTACGGCCTGCGGGAAGCCAAGGAGCGCATCCTCGAGTTTCTGGCCGTCCGCAAGCTGCGTGGTGGTGACCCACACGGGCCGATCCTCTGTTTCGTCGGGCCGCCAGGCACGGGGAAGACGTCACTCGGCGAGGCGATCGCCGCCGCGATCGGCCGAGAGTTCTACCGCATCTCGGTTGGTGGCGTGCGCGACGAGGCGGAGATACGCGGACATCGTCGCACGTACGTCGGCTCGATGCCGGGACTGATTCTCCAAGCGCTGCGACGGGTCCAGGTGAAGGACCCCGTCCTCATGATCGATGAGATCGACAAGATGACCAGCGGCGGGCCATCCGGCGATCCGACCGCCGCGATGCTCGAGGTGCTCGACCCGTCGCAGAACAACTCGTTCGTCGATCACTATCTCAACCTCCCTTTCGACCTATCGGCCTGCCTCTTCATCTGCACGGCCAACAACCTGTTCGACATCCCTGCGCCCCTGCGCGACCGGATGGAAGTCATTCGGATCGCCGGGTACACGGTCGAGGAGAAAGTCGAGATCGCGTGGCGCTACATGCTACCGCGCCTGCTTCGAGGAGCACGGGATCACCGACAAGGACCTGCAGTTCACCGACGAGGTGCTGGGATTCATCTCGAGTCGATACTCGCGCGAGGCAGGCCTCCGCAACTTCGAGCGCAACCTCGCGGCAATCATGCGCAAACGCGCTCGTCGCAAGGCGGAAGGCGAAGAAGGGGCATGGGTGATCGACGCGGCCCGCGTCGAGGAGATTCTCGGCGTGCCGCGCTACCCGTTCGAGGAAGCGGAGAAGGAGCCCGAAGTCGGCGCCGTGACGGGACTCGCCTGGACCGCGACAGGCGGCGATCTCATGGTGATCGAAGCGCTCCGCATGCCTGGCACGGGGCGCCTCATGGTCACCGGTCAGCTCGGTGACGTGATGCGCGAGTCGGTCGACGCGGCGTTTTCCTACGTCCGCTCGCGTGCTGCGGTGCTGGGCATCGACGACAAGGAGTTCAAGGAAACCGACCTGCACATCCACTTCCCGGCAGGCGCGGTCCCGAAGGACGGACCGAGTGCCGGGGTGGCCGTGACACTGGCCATCGCGAGCGTGCTTTCCCGCCGAGCAGTGCGTCGCGATGTCGCAATGACCGGCGAGGTCACGCTCCGAGGGAAAGCACTCGAGATCGGCGGGGTGAAGGAGAAGGTGCTCGCGGCGTATCGGGCAGGGCTGCGCGAAGTGGTGCTGCCTCGAGTCCAACGAGAAGGACCTCCGCGATGTGCCGGACGAAGTGCGTGCCAACATGCTCTTCACCTTCGTCAGCACGATGGACGACGTGTTCCGGGCCGCACTACTCCCGACGGCCAGCCTCGCGTCCGTGCCTGCACCAGGGCTCGCCGATCACCCGCCAGTCGAGGATCGCGCCGCGTCCTCGGGGGTCCCGCCAGTCGCGCTGCCGTCCTCCAATGGGGGTATCCGCCCGACGACGCCGCCGCTCGCGCCGGTCGAGCCCCCCGTTCCGATCGACACGCTCCGGTAGGGGCGACGCCTGCGTCGCGCAGCGATGTGACACGGCCCGTACAATCCCTTGTAGGGGCTGCGCTCACGCCGCCCTAAACCACGTGGTCACGCACAATCCCTGGTTCGAGTTCGCGGTCCAGGTCACCATCGGGACCATCGCTGGCGGCTTCTCCGACACCGTCGCCGTCTGGATGCTGTTTCGCCCGCGGCAGCGGCGGTTCGGCTTCCAGGGCGCGATCCCGAAGAATCAGCCTCGACTCGCCAAGAGCATCGGGCGTACCGTCGGCGAGCGGCTCCTCACGCCGCACGATCTCATGGAGGAGATCGCGCGATCGGGTCTCCGGGATGCGCTCGAGCGGCAGCTCACAATCCTGCTCACGGACGCCCTCGACAAGGAGCACGGCTCGCTCACGACGATCATCCCGCCGGAAATCCTGCCGGCGGTCGAGCAAGGCATCCAGGATTTCCTCACGCGATTCGTCAACGACCTGCCGTTTCGTGAGCGGATGGTCGCGCGCCTCGTCCTCACGGAGCGGACGGTCGACAAAATCGTCGAGGCGCTGGAGCGCCCGATCGGACGGCCCGGCCGATGGCTGCCCCCCGACACCGCGGAACGCCTCGCGCGCGCGCTCGCCCCGGCCATCTGGTCGTGGATCGAGCAGCACATCCCGACGCTGGTCGAGCGGTTCCGTGTCCAGGAGATGGTCGAGCGTAAGGTGCTGGCGTTCAGTCAGGACCGCATTGAGGAGTTGATTCGCGGCGTCATCGATCGCGAGCTGCGCCTGATCATCCGCACGGGGTATGTCCTCGGCGGTCTGATCGCCGTCGTGCTCTTCGGCCTCACGAAGCTGATCGGGCTGTAAGGACGACGCCGAAGGGGACCGGGCTTTACGGCCCTTCCGGCATCAGCTTCACTGCCCCCGGATCGACCAGACGCGTGGTCACGCCGTGTGGTTTGTCCTCATACAGGACCCCGGGGTGACCCGCGATCTCGACCGCTGTAGCCGACACCGCTCGCGTGGGGTGCGCGCCGTAGCGGTGCGTGATCACCTGCCGCACAAGGTCGAGAAACTGCGCCGCGCTGACCGGCGACTCCCACACGCTCACCCATGCCAGTCCCGGCCCACCGGGAAGTGAGACGACCTCGTATCGATCGCCCGCCCAGCCGGTCGCCCCGCGGATCGCTGCGGCCTGATCTTCGAGGTGCTGGTAAAGAAAGAGACGGGTCTCGAACTCGCCGAGGTCATCATTGTACTGCACCGCGATGTGATGCGGCGGCGGGGGTAACACGACGCGTGTCGGCCAGTCGCGCTTGCCGAAGTAATCCGTGAGAGGGTGAAGGATCTGCGTCGTCGACACGGGCATGTCGCCGTACGGCTGCTTCCCCGGTTCCCGCGAGTCGAAATCGCGGATGAACTCGGCCCCGCTCAGGTACGGGAAGATCAAGGTCTCCTGCAACACCATCGGGGCGCTGGCGATGACCGGCATGGACGATCGGTTGTCCCGAATGCTCTGACGGACCGCATCCCAACCGCCGGGGATCGCAGCCACGAGGTTCCGGTTCCCAGTCACCGCGACGATCTGGTCGAACACGGCCTGCCCCTCGATCACCGCCAGGGCGGCCAACGAGCGGTCGTTGTCGCCCTCGAGGTTCTGCAGCGAATCGAGATTGAGGTACTGGTCCTGGAGCGCATGCACCAACTCGTGTGTGATCACCAGGCCAACCTCGCTCGGCGGCGAGCTGTCGACGACGTACAACACTTTGGTCTTCGGGATCGTAGAACCCGATGATCTGCTCGGCGAGTAGCGCTTTGTTCTCCGCCATGAGATCCATCGAATCGGGAATCATGCCCAAGAGCTTGTAGGCGGCCCCTGTACCGGCCACGTCGCGCGCCGCCTGACTGCTGGCAAATTGCTGGTTGAGGAACTGGCGAACCTCCGCTTTCGTGCGGGCCTCGACACGCGGGGGCCGTTTGAATTTCAGGCCGACTGCATGCTCGACGCGCTTCACGGCGTCGGCAACTTCGGACGCGTACGGGCCGGCCTCCTTCGTGGCCTGGTCGCTCTGGGCGCACGCAAGCCCGATGGCGAGCAACCCGCTCGCGATGATCATCGCGCACCAACGCATCAGTCTCTCGAGAGTGCTCATCACAGCTGTGTGGGTTCGGTTGTCGGTCCCTTCAACGGACGCTCGCCAGGGGGGCACCGCAAGCGCCTCACGGGACGCGCCAGATGACATCGCCGCCGGTGGCCACCGCCACCGCCCGCGCGACGTCATGACCGCGGACCACCACTCCGTCCTCGACCAGCCGTCGCCGGATCGACTCTTCGAGCTCGGCGAAGGAGCCGGCCTGCGGGACGGCCGCCGGGCGTGGCGTCGCCGCTGGCGGCGCGCTCGTCGTGGTCTCCGTCGGGCCCGAGCCGGTGCGCGCGCCAGTGCCGCGCGTATGCGGATCTCCAAGTCGCTCCGCGATCGCCGCCTCCAGCCCGGCACCAAACCGCTCGAGCGCATCGAAGCTCGTGCGCGCGAAGCGCTCGAGCGGATCGGGCTCGTCGTCGACAGACGGCGCGGGAGTCTCCCGTTGCGGTTCCCCCGTCGCCGCCGGGGCGCTACGGAGCATCGCTCGACGCTCCGCCAACAACATGGCGACCGCGGGAGGATAGTTGGTGCGCGCGTGCGTGTGCGCGCACGCTTCGTCCAGGGCGTCGATGGCTCGATCCGGCCGGGGGCGATCCTGCACGTATTCGTCGGTCAACTCCACCGCGGCTGCCAGTGCATCATCCGCGATGACCACGCCGTGATGGCGTTCCAGGCGAAGCACGCGGGCGTGCAACACCTCCATCGTATCGGCAGCCGAGAGCTCACCTACGTCGACACGCTGGAAGCGGCGCTCCAGCGCAGGATCGCCACAGATCCACCGATCGAACTCGTCGCCCGTCGTCGCGCCAATCACCCGAAATTCACCGCGCACGAGCGCCGGCTTCAGCATGTTGGCCGCATCCATGGCCACGCCCATCGCCGTCCCCTGTCCGATCAGATTGTGCAGCTCGTCGACGAACAGGATGACGTCCTCGGCCTGCGTGACTTCGTGCACGAGCGCCGTGATGCGCGACTCGTACTGCCCACGGTAGGTCGTTCCGCCCAACAGCGCCACGTGGTCCAGCGACAGGACGCGCACATCCCGGAGCGACAGTGGCACCTGGCCCGCGACCACGCGCTGGGCGAGTCCTTCGACGATGGCGGTCTTGCCGACGCCTGCGGGCCCGACGAGCGCAGGGTTGTTCTTGCCATACCGCAGGAGAATATCCACGACGCGGGCGATCTCGGCATCCCGACAGCGGACCGGATCCAACCGGCCACGCCGGGCCTCGTCCGTCAAGTTACGCGTGAATCGACCCAGCGCGGAGTCACGCACCGGATCGCCTCCGAGGCGTTAGTTGCTGTCTGAGATCCCCTGAGCCCACGAATCGGCCCTCACCAAAGGTCGCGTGCTACGCACGGCGCCAATCACACGGAATTTACCGCGGTTGCACATCCCTACTGTCGAATGTGTGCCGGAGTTTCCATGTAGGAGAGGAGGGCGGCAATACCCTCAGCGCTCACCCTAAGCCGAGTCGCGCCAGGTACCAGGCGATGAGCTGGCCACCCCAAAGGAAGGTGACGACTGCGGCAGGCGCAAGGAAGACACCGAATGGGACGAGTGGGGCTTCGAAGGCCTGGCCCGCTCGACGACTCCGAATCCAGGCGAGCGGCATGACCACGAGGAGAAAGACGACCGCGCCGACTGTCGCGCCGACAAAGATCGTGAGAAGCGTGCGTTGCGGCCCCAAGGCCGCCCCGATCACTGCCATGAGCGTGACGTCCCCGAAACCCATCGCCTCCTTGCGGAGCGCGACCTCGCCCAGCCAGCCGACGATCGAGATGGCCCCGGCGCCGACACAGGCACCGATGAGCGCGTCGTATGGCGTCGCGAATCCACTCGAGCCACCCAGAAAGACGCCGGCGACCGATGACAGGAAGATCCAGGCGAGGCCGAAGACCGTGAACCCATCGGGGATGAGGTAGTACAGGAGATCGGTGACAGCGACGCCGGCCAGGATCGTGACGAAGACGGCCACGCGCAGTGCCGTGAGCGGCGATGGATAGATCGAAAAAGCCGCCACCCATGCGAGCGTGATTCCGAGCTCCACGGCTGGATACTGGACCGAGATCCGGAGTCGGCATCCACGGCATCGGCCGCCCAAAGCGAGCCAACTCACCATCGGCACGTTCTCGTACCATGCGATCGGGCGCTGGCATCGCGGGCAGCGAGACCGTGGGGCGACCACGGACAGCTCCATCGGCCAGCGGGCAATACAGACGTTGAGGAACGAGCCGATGAGCGCGCCCCAGGTGCCGACCGTTCCCCACCACATCCAAGACGGGATACCGGCAGGTGCACCTCCGGCGAGCACGATTCCCAGGACCGCCACGGGACCGCCGCCTGCGGGCTCGATCACTGCCGAAGCTCGTAGAGGAGGACACCGGCGGCGACAGCGACGTTGAGCGAGTCGACGCCGCCGATCGGGAGCCCAACCAAGCGGTCCGACCGCGTGCGCCCCGGGTCCGTCAGGCCGCCGCCCTCGTTGCCGACGAGGATCGCGAGCCGCGAAGGCGCGCTGTGCACGAGCGCCGGCAACGGCTCGCCGTGCGCGTCGGCGCCCCACAGCGTGACGTTGTGGGCCGCCCGCCACTCGTCGAACTCTGCCCAAGTCGCCATGGTTGCGGTGTGAGAGAAGAGCGACCCCATCGCGCTACGGACGACTTTCGCGTTCCACAGGTCAACCGTCCCGGGCAATGCCACTGTGGCAGCCGCACCAAGTGCCGCAGCGGTGCGCAGCATCGTCCCTACGTTGCCGGGATCCTGCACGGCGTCGAGGGCAAGGATCCGGCACCCAGAGACGGGGGCCACCGCCGATAGCGACCGGGCCGGGATGACGGCGATCGCCAGCACCCCTTGCGGCGAATCCGTTTGGGCGGCGGATGCAAATTCCTCCTCACTCACGTCCGCCGTCTCGATGCCCCCGGCGGTCAGCGCGGCCCGCAACCGCTCTCCCCGGGGGGTTGCGTCGAGTTGAGGGCTCACGAGCGCACCCCGTACATCGAGACCGGCGCGCACGAGCTCCTCGACCGCGCGCACGCCCTCCGAGACGAAGTACTGGTTCCGCTCGCGCGCCTTTCGACGCTGGAGGTCACGCGCTAGGGTTAAGAGTCGCACGGGGCCTTGTTCGACGGTGGAATGATTCTCATGATCGCCCCTGACGCGTCCCGCCGCCACTATTCGACATGCCCCAGCGCGCTCGCATCGCACTCACGATCGCGGGATCGGATTCCGGTGGCGGCGCGGGCGTGCAGGCCGATCTCCGCGTCTTTACGCGGCTCGGCGTGTTCGGGACGAGTGCCCTAACCGCGATCACGGCTCAGAACACTATCGCGGTCGTTCGTGCGGACGCGTTGGCTCCGGCGCTCGTTCGTGCCCAGATCGACGCGGTCGCCCACGACCTTCGACCCGACGCCGTGAAGAGCGGCATGCTGGGCACTGCGGCCATTGCGCGCACGGTCGCGCGAGCGTTGCGACGGCACGCGCTCGCGCCGTACGTGCTGGATCCGATTCTACGGGCGTCGAGGGGAGCGGCGCTGTTGGACCGCGATGGGTTCACGGTGCTCCGGCGAGAGCTGCTCAGCATCGCGACACTCGTCACACCCAACCTCGGAGAGGCCGCGGCCCTCTGGGGCGAGCCGGTGAGAGACGTCGTCTCGATGACCCGCGCCGCGCGATGGCTCGTGGACCAGGGCGGCGCGGGCGCAGCCCTGGTCACCGGTGGGCACCTGCGAGGACCCGTGACGATCGACGTCCTCTACGACGGCAGGTCCGCGCCACGCGTCTTTCGCCACCGCCGCATCAAGACACGGCACACGCACGGCACGGGCTGCACATTGTCCGCAGCGATCGCCGCCCATCTCGGCCAGGGACGCATCCCTGCTCGACGCGGTTCGCGGGGGCATGGCGTATGTGCACCGCGCCCTCACGCGCGCGCCACGTCTCGGGGCTGGGCACGGGCCGGTTGGATAGCTGGGGCGGCGCTTGGCGCCGTCACTTCCGCAGTCGCGCGGGTGAGGAGGGCGGGCAAGGATACGGTTTTCGCCCCCGATACGAAACCGTGACCCCAACTGCGGCCGTGACCTTTGCTCACGCTCGGCCGGGGGAGCATATTCCTTCACGTGCCAGGCGCCTCGACAATGGTACGACCCATAAACGGCAAACCAATGAGCGCTCCGGTGACCACTGAGCGCGTCCTGGTCGTCGACGATGAGCCGGACATTGTCGCCCTCGTTGCGTATCACCTCGCGAAGTCCGGATTTCGCGTCTCGACCGCATCCAACGGACAAGACGCACTCGGGCTCGCGCGACAGGAGCGCCCCGCTCTCGTCGTCCTCGACCTGATGCTGCCCGGACTGTCCGGCTTCGATGTGCTGGAGCAGCTCCGCGGCGACGACGGAACGCGCGACGTGGCAGTCCTCATGTTGACGGCGCGACGGGATGAGCCGGACCGCATCCGCGGCTTATCACTGGGAGCGGACGATTATCTCACGAAACCGTTCAGTCCCCAGGAGCTCGTGCTCCGAGTGAGCGCGATCCTGCGACGCGTTGGTGCGGCCGCCCACACCGCAACGGACGTCCTCGCGATCGGTCCGATCCGCATCGATCGGGGTGCGCATCGCGTGAGCGTCGACGCGGCAGATATCGAGCTGACGCCGACGGAATTCAAGCTGTTGCTGACGCTCGCCGAGCGACGCGGTCGCGTCCAGGCGCGAGGTCATCTGCTCGAGACCGTGTGGGAGGCGGCGCCTGACATTCAGACGCGCACAGTCGATATGCATATTCAACGACTGCGCACGAAGCTGGGGCCGGCCGGCGACTTGATCGAGACCGTCCGAGGATTCGGCTACCGGCTTCGGGCAGGACACGCGCGGGGCGCATAACGCGCGCACGGGCGTCCAGCCCTGACGCTGCGGCTCCGGGCGGCCTGAAGGCCGCCCCGACGAGGCTTGCAGCGTGAGACTCACGCAGCGTCTCCTTCTGGGCTCGCTCATTGTCGTGAGCGTGATCGTCATCTGCGTCGTCGGCGTGATTAACTATCGGCTCAATCCGGGCGTGACGGGCGCCGTGGTGGCCGCGCCGGAGCTGCTGCGCGCCGCCAAGCGCGACGTCGTGCTGACGGGATGCATCGCGCTGCTCCTCGCGTCCGTGATCGCGTTTCTCTTCGCGCGCGCGGTGTCCAAGCCGATCGAGGAGCTGCGGGACGTGGCGCGGGCCCTCGCGGCGGAGATTTGAGCCGACGACCCTCGCTGACCGCGCCCGGTGAGGTTGGCGATCTGGCGATTGCCATCCACCGACTCGGCGAGCAGCTCGGCACCCGACTGCTCGCGCTCGAGGAGGAAGACTCCCTGCTGACGGCACTCTTCGATTCCTTGAACGAGGGCGTGGTGGCTGTCGACGCACGTCAGCGCGTCGTGCGGATCAATGCGACAGGGCGGCGGCTGCTCCGGGCTACGGCGCCCGTCCCGTTCCCGCTCGACTATCTGCCACGCGAGCGCATCTTCCGGCAGTCTGTGACGGCCGCGCTGGGGGGCGCGATCACCGAAGCCGCGGAGATGACCATTGATGGCCGGTCGCTTGCACTGACTGCGCGCCCGCTGGCGGCTGGCGGGGCGGTCGTGGCCCTGCTCGACTTGACGGCCACACGGCGCCTCGAGGCGGTTCGACGCGACTTCGTCGCCAACGTCTCGCATGAGCTCAAGACGCCGCTGACGGTCGTCGGCGGCTTCGCAGAAACACTGACGGACGAGGATCTGCCGCTGGATCGACGCCGCCAGTTTGCAGAAACGATTCTCGCCAACACTCGGCGCATGCAGCGCATCGTGGACGACCTGCTCGATCTCAGCCGAATCGAATCGGGTGGGTGGGTGCCGAAGCCGGTGTTGGTCGATGCACGAGCTGCGGCAACCGATGCCGTACTCCCCTCCAAGGCGCTCGCCGAAGAGAAGGGCATTGGACTCGAGCTCTGCATCCCCGACGACGCGAGCACCGTGCGAGCGGACCCGACCGCGCTCCGGCAGGTACTAACGAACCTCGTCGAGAACGCGGTACGCCACACACAGGCGGGGTCGGTGAGCGTCACCGCCCATCGGGAGAACGGCGCGCCTCTGGCAGAAACCGCGAGCGGGAATGGATCAGCGAATGCGCATGCGGCAGGAGATGCCCCATCCCCTGGGGTCTGGCTCACGGTTCGCGACACAGGGATCGGCATCGCGGCCGAGCACCTGCCCCGCATCTTCGAGCGCTTCTACCGAGTCGATCGTGCGCGCTCGCGAGAGGCCGGCGGAACCGGGCTTGGCCTTGCAATCGTGCGGCACCTCGTCGAATCGCATGGCGGGCGCGTGCGTGCGGAGAGCCAGCTCGGCCGGGGCACTTCCGTGGCTGCGTTTTTCCCGGATCGGGGGGCAGGATGATGGTGGTTGGTGGAGACACGTCGAGGCCCGTGACTGCAACGTGTCACCGAGCCTGACGGTTTGTTCCTTCGGTTCAACCGCCAAACCACAAATCGCCAGCCGCCCGTGACAGATCCGATACAATCCGCGCGGCCATGCGTTACGCGGACCGCCCAGCATTGAGCCACCACGATCACTCGGGAGTACTCATGACGTCTCGTTTCCGCCCCGGCGCATTGGCTGCGGGTTCGGTTGCGGCCGCACTGGCTGCGTTTGCGATCGCGACATCCCCGGCTGGCGCGCAGTCGATCCAGTTGACCGGCGCCGGGGCCACGTTTCCGTATCCGATTTACTCGAAGTGGTTTTCAGAGTACGCTGCCAAGACGGGCGTTCAGATCAACTACCAATCGATTGGCTCGGGCGGCGGCATCAGGCAGCTGACGGAAGGTACGGTCGATTTCGGCGCGTCCGACGCTCCCATGACGGACGAGGAGATGTCGAAGCTCAAGGTGCCAGTGATCCACGTGCCGACGGTGCTGGGCGCTGTTGTCATGACCTACAACATTCCCGAGGTCACGAAGCCGCTACGACTCACCGGCGATGAGATTGCCGACATTTACCTCGGCAAGATCACGAAGTGGAACGACCCACGTCTCGCCGCGTCGAACCCCGGCGTCAAGCTGCCGAGCCAGGACATCCTCGTCGTGCACCGATCGGATGGCAGCGGCACGACGTACATCTTCTCGGATTACCTCTCGTCGGTGAGCCCCGCGTGGAAGCAAGCGCCTGGCACGGGGAAAGAGTTGCAGTGGCCAGTGGGCATTGGTGGGAAGGGCAATGAAGGCGTCACGGGCCAGGTGAAGCAGACACCGTACGCGATCGGGTACGTCGAGCTCGCGTATGCACGCCAGAACAAACTGCCCTACGCCTCGGTGAAGAACGCGGCCGGGGCGTTCATCGAGCCGACGATCGAGGCGGTGACTGCAGCGGCTGCGACGGCAAAGCTGCCCCCGACGACCGACTTCCGCGTGTCCATCGTGAACGCTCCGGGCGCCGCGGCGTATCCGATCTGCTCATTCACATTCCTGCTCGTCCCGAAGAGCTACAGCAACGCGGCGAAAGGCAAAGCGCTGATCGATTTCGTGAAGTGGGCCATTCACGACGGCGAGAAGGAAGCCGCCGCGCTCGACTATGCGCCGCTTCCCGGTCGAGTCGTAACCATGCTCGACCAGCGGCTGACCACCATCAACGTCGCGTCGAGGTGATTGATCGGGGCGACGCATGCGTCGCCCCTTTGATGCGCACGGCTCAAGGGCCAGGGACCCTGTCCTTGGCCCTTGAGCTTTCCACAATCCCTATGTGGGTCGCGTTTCGTTACCTGTCCGATACAGGATGCCGGGCCCGAGTTTACAAGCCCCACGAGACTTCAAGCCGCTATTCCTGAACCCTAACCGGAGCACGAATGTTGAGTTCGGTCGACACCTCATACCCCTTCGGCCGTCGAGCCCATCGCTGGCGCGGCACCATGGCGTGGTCGGCTTTGACCGCTCTTGCAATTGCCGCGGTGGTTCCGACCCCGCGAGCGGGCGCGCAAGACGTCCCGCCCCAGCAGGATTCCATCCACTACAAAGGGCTCACGCTCGTTCCTGGTGGGTACTTCGCAGCCGAGGCGCTATACCGCACGCATAGTGAAGTCGCCGACATCGGCTCGAGCTACAACGCCATTCCGTTCGACAACACGACCAACTACGCGCTCTCGGAGTTTCGGGGCTCAGCCCGGCAGTCGAGACTCGCCTTGCGCGTGCTCGGCAGCCCATCCGCGAACCTGCACCTCTCTGGCTATTGGGAATCGGACTTCCTGACGAACGGCACGTCCTCGAACTCCAACGAAAGCAACAGCTACGCGCTTCGCATTCGGCAGTTCTACGGGCAGCTCACAACCGACGATGGGTGGGGCTTCGCTGCCGGCCAGACGTGGAGCCTGTTGCAGACACAGAAAAGCGGAGTCGCGCCCGGAGCCTACAACCCAAACACCATTGACGCGCAGTACGTCGTGGGCTTCGATTGGGCCCGGCAATGGGAGCTCCGCGCGTGGAAGGGCTTCAACAAGCAAGTCTTTGGCGCAGTCTCCGTAGAAGGCGCGGCGTCGACCGTGACCGCGCATGGCGCACCCACCAATTATGTCCTTGGCGGCGTCGGTGGATCGCTGTTGAACTCCTTGCAGAACTACACCACCGACCTCAGCCCGGACGTCGTCGCCAAGCTCGCGTTCGAGCCGGGCTTCGGCCACTGGGAGATCAAGGCGCTCGGCCGCGTCTTCCGCGATCGCATCATCAACCCGTCGGACACCTCGTCGATTGGTTCGTACAACTTCCACACCTTCGGCGGCGGTGTGGGCTTTGGCGTCTGGCTGCCGTTCAACATGGTCGAAGCGGGCGGCAAGAAGCGCGACGTGTTCGACTTCGGCGTGTCCGGATTGTGGGGCACCGGTATCGGCCGCTATGGCAGCGGGCAACTCCCCGACGCAACGATTCGCCCCGGCGGCCAGATCGTGCCGATCCGCGCGGCCCATGGACTCCTCTCGCTCGAGGCGCACCCATCCCACAGTCTCGACGTCTACGGCTACGGCGGGGCCGAGTACGAGTACCGCACGGCGTTCGGGACCACCAAGGCGGAGGGGTATGGCTCCGCACTGTCCAACAACTCGGGGTGCACCACCGAAGAGTTGCCGACCGGTCCGTACACGCCGGCCTCCGGAAGCTGCGTGGGCGATACTCGCGTCCTGTGGATGGGCGCGCTCGGCTTCTGGTACAAGTTCCTCCAGGGTAACTACGGCACCTTCCAGTGGGGCGTTCAGTACACGTACCTGACCCGAGAGACGTGGTCCGGCCTGCCGCTGGCCGGGAGCCCTGCCGGGACGCCGGGCATCGCCCCCACGGCGATCGACCCGATGCTGTTCACGTCCTTCCGCTACATTCTGCCGTAACCAACAGGTGCTTTTTGACGGGGGCTAAGACCGCCCAGGCCAACAGAAGAAGAGGGAGAGAGGAGACCAGCGTATCGGTCCCTCTCTCCTTTTATTTTCCCTCTTGTCCGTCACGTGACTGCTCGCTGCGCACGCCTCGTGACACGTTCGTTACCCCAACTCCGGAGAAAAGCCTCCTGTCCAGCCCTATGGTTATCGCTGGATGCGTCCTATACACACTAGTTCTGGCCGCCTGGGCGCACGCCGCCGCAGCGGTCGCGGAAGCCCCGGATGTGCTGCGCGAGGACGCGCCGCGCGCACGGACCCACGACGGCGCATCCCGACCGTCGCGCCCGATCAGCGCCGTGACCGCCCGACGCTGGTCTGGTGCGTCCTGGACGCGCCGTGAGTAGCGGAGCCATCGACACCGAAGGCGCCTCCGTCGGCGCGGGCGGGCCACCACCAAGCGAGGCGAACCAGGGCTTCCGCCTCCGCATCGAAGGGTCCGTCATCGGCGATCGCGTCTACAGCGTGCTCGTCACGGCCTTCGCGGCCTGCGTGCCGGCGCTCCTCATCCTGATCGCTATCGAAATTGCGGTGGCAGGCTGGCCCGCGCTCCACAAGTTCGGCTTCTCGTTTCTGACCTCCAGCGACTGGGATCCGGTCAAAGGTGTGTTCGGTGCCGCGCCGGCGATCTATGGGACCTTGGTTTCTTCGGCGGTGGCGCTGATCCTGGCCGCACCGCTCGCGATTGGCGTCGCGGTATTTCTGTCGGAGTTCGCTCCGCCCAAGCTCCGAGCGCCCGTCGCCTTTCTTGTGGACCTCCTGGCGGCCGTCCCCAGCGTTGTCTACGGCCTCTGGGGCATTTTCGTGCTGATTCCGCTGCTGCGAACGGCCGTGATGCCATTTCTCCGTGACACACTTCATCTGAGCGTATTGCCGCTCTTCAGAGGGGCGGCGTACGGGCCAAGCATGCTGGCCGCAGGGATCATCCTCGCGATCATGATCCTGCCTTACATCTCGTCGGTCTCGCGCGAAGTATTGCTCGCCGTGCCGCGATCGCAGCGCGAGGCGGCGCTGGCGCTGGGCGCGACGAAGTGGGAGACGATTTCGGGCGCCGTCATCCCGTACGCCAAGTCGGGGATCATCGGCGGCATCATTCTGGGTCTCGGCCGCGCGCTCGGGGAGACCATGGCCGTGACCATGCTGATCGGGAATCGACAGCAGATCTCGGCGTCGTTATTCGCACCCGGGTATACCATGGCCTCGCTCATCGCCAATGAGTTCTCCGAGGCCTCGAGTGACATCCACCTGTCGGCCCTCATGGCCGTCGGATTCACGCTGTTCGTGATCACGTTGATCGTGAACGCGATCGCCCGCTGGCTCGTATGGCAGGTCTCACGGAGCGCCGGCGGCAAAGCCGTATGACAACGCCCGGCGTCCTCTCACCAGTGGCGGTCGGGGGCCCGGCCGCGGGCGGCAGCCCGGCACGCGGGGTCGGCCCACCGCAGCCGCCGCGGTGGACCGATACGCACGTCACGGTCGAAATGCGGAGCAAGTTGCACCGACGACACCTGATCAATCGCCTCATGGTCGGGCTGGTCGCGACGGCCGCCGTGCTCGCGACCCTGCCACTCCTGTTCATTCTGTTCCACCTGATCGAGCTGGGGGGCACGTCGCTACAGTGGCATTTCTTCACGAACATCCCGAAGTCCGTCGGTGAGACGGGTGGCGGTATGTCCAACGCCATCGTGGGGACGATCATCATCGTCGGGCTGGCCAGTGTCATCGGATTACCGATAGGCATCGGCGGCGGGTTATATCTCGCGGAGCATTCGGCGACACGGTTGGCCCATACCACGCGCTTTCTGGCTGACGTCCTCAATGGTCTCCCGTCGATCGTGATGGGCATTTTTGCGTGGCAGTTTCTGGTGCGACCAGTCGGGCATTTTTCCGCCTGGGCTGGGAGCGTAGCGCTCGCGGCGATGATGATCCCGCAGGTTGCGCGCACCACCGAGGAGATCGTGCGCACCGTGCCGGTCTCGCTGCGCGAGGCGGCGCTCGCGCTCGGCTATGCCCGGTGGCGGACATCGCTGTCCATCGTTCTGCGCACCGCGAGTGCGGGGATCGTCACCGGCGTGCTGGTCGCGATCGCTCGCATTGCCGGCGAGACGGCACCGTTGCTGTTCACAGCGTTCGGCGACCAGTTCTGGTCGACATCGCCGAATCGGCCGATGGCCGCGCTCCCGCTGCAGATCTACACCTACGCCATCAGTCCATATGACGACTGGCACGCGCAAGCCTGGGCCGGCTCACTCGTGCTCATCGCGATGATTCTGATCATCAGTCTCGTCGCCCGCGTGGCCACGCGGCGGCGGTTCGCGGGCACCGGTGGAGACTGAGCGGCCCATGTCACCCTCGCCTTCCCCTTCTCCAACGCCCTCGCGCGTGCCGCCAGCGCGTGGGGCGGCGCCTGGGACCGCCGCGCCGGCTCATTCCCGATCGGTGACGACCGCGCCTCCAAGAGTGGCCGTTCCTCAGAGCCCCGTGCATACCACCGCCCCCGAGAGCCCAGAGGCCGCCGAGCCGGGGCCGGGCCGGACCCGGACCGGCCTGCACACGACGCTGCCGGCGATGGACACCGCTGCGACCGCGGCCCAAAACCGCGCTCCGGCCGAACCCGGCGCGCCGCGGCTCTCCGTTGAGGCGTTGACCGCGTTCTTCGGAGCGACACCGGCCGTAAAGGCCGTCACGCTGGAGCTTCCCGACCGGTTCGTGACCGCGATCATCGGCCCGTCCGGTTGTGGCAAGTCGACGTTGCTGCGCTGTCTCAACCGGATGCACGAGACGCTGCCCGGAGCGCGCATCACTGGCGAGGTTCTCCTCGACGGCCGCAACATCTACCATCGGGACGTCAACGTCACGGCCATCCGGCAGCACATCGGGATGGTCTTCCAGCGTCCGACTCCCTTCCCGACGATGTCGATTCGCGACAATGTGGCGGCTGGACTCTCGACCTTGCGCCACATGCCCACCCACGCCCGCGTCGATGAAGTCGTCGAGAAAGCCCTTCGGCGCGCTGCGCTGTGGGAAGAGGTCAAGGACCGGCTGCGCGACAGCGCGATAGGCCTGTCTGGCGGGCAGCAGCAGCGTCTCTGCATCGCCCGAGCGTTGGCCATCGAGCCCGAGGTGCTCCTGCTCGACGAGCCGACCGCTTCACTTGACCCCATCAGCACGCAAAAGGTCGAAGATCTGGTCTACGAGCTTCGCCGGGACATGACGGTCGTCATCGTCACGCACAACATGCAGCAGGCGGCACGGGTCTCAGACCGCACGGCGTTCATGCTGCACGGAGACTTGGTCGAAGTGGCGCCGACTAGCGAGCTATTCACCACGCCCAAGGATTCTCGTACTGAGGCCTACATCACTGGTCGCTTCGGGTGAGCGCTACGATCAGCCCGGCCTATCCTTCCAGCCCTGCGACGACGTCGGCGGGCGTGAGTGGCCAGCGCGGGGCGCTCGCGGCCCGGGGGTTCTCGTTCTGGTACGGTGAGAAGCAGGCGCTCTTCGATATCTCGGTCGATATGCCGCCGCGAGCCATCACGGCACTGATCGGGCCGTCGGGGTGCGGGAAGTCCACCTTTCTGCGCTCCATCAACCGGATGCACGACCTGCTTCCTGGCACTCGACACACCGGGCAGATCCTCCTGGACGGGCGCGACCTGTACGACCCGACCCTGGATCCGACCGCCCTCAGGCGACGGGTTGGGATGGTCTTTCAGCGGTGGAACTGCTTCCCCAAATCGATCTACGATAACGTGGCCTATGGGCCGCGGATCAACACGATGGTATCCCGAGGCGAGCTCGATCGGATCGTCGAGTCCTCGTTGCGGCGGGCTGCGCTCTGGGACGAGGTCAAGGACCGACTCCGTCAGGCGGCCGCCGGGCTGTCGGGTGGCCAGCAGCAGCGGCTTTGTATCGCGCGGACGCTGGCGAACGACCCTGAGGTGCTGCTGCTCGATGAGCCGGCCAGCGCCCTGGACCCGATCGCGACGCAGAAAATCGAGGAGCTCATCTTCGAGCTCAAGCGAGAATTGACGATCGTCATTGTGACCCACAATCTCCAACAGGCGGCGCGTGCCTCCGACCACACCGCGTTCTTTTACCTGGGCCGGCTGATCGAGGTGGGTCCGACCGAGCGAATGTTCACCGCCCCGCACGAAGAGCGCACGAACGCCTACATTACAGGTAGGTTTGGATGATGCCGCCAGCTACGTCACCCGTCGCCGTCCCCCAAGCGCCATCTGGGTTCCGCCACTTTCACGATCAGTTGGCGACCCTGAAGGAGCGGCTGTTGACGATGTCCGATCGCGCCGAAGGCTTGGTCGATCTGGCCGTCGATGCGTTGCTCAAGCACGATCAGGACCGTGCCGACGCCGTCATCGCGGGCGACCGCGAGATCGATGCGCTCGAAGTGGAAGTCGAAGGACTGGCCGTCGAGCTGCTCGCGCTGCAGCAGCCGATGGCGCGAGACCTCCGCTTCATCGTCAGCGCCATCAAGATCTCGAGCGACCTCGAACGCGTCGGCGACCACGCCGTCAACATCGCCCAGTGCGCGCTGCGGCTCATCGCGATCCGCTCCACGATCACACCGGAGCCGGAGATCGAGGACATGGCACGGCGTGCGCGCGGGATGCTGAGCGATGCGCTGGACGCATTCATTCGCGCCGACGGGACGCTCGGCCGCGAGGTGTGCAAGTCGGATGACGCGGTCGATGCGCTCCTCAACTCACTATTCCGGATCTTGTTGACCCATATGATGGCCGACGCGCGGAACATCACGCCGTCGCTCGAGCTGATTCTGGTGGGGCGCAATCTGGAGCGCGTCGCGGACCTCGCCACCAACATCGGCGAAGACGCCGTCTTTCTGGCAGAAGGCAAGCAGATCAAACATCACCTGGACGATCCGGGCCGGCGCCCAGCAGCGGCGGGCGGCATGAGCGGCGGCTCGGCTGGCGGAGTCGAGTCTTCGGGAGGCGCGAGAAACGCGCCGGGGCCAGAAGGCGGAGGACACTGAAAGGCAGATGGCGGCGTCGGCACTTCTCCGCAATGCGGGTGGGTCGGCGCCGGCCTCTCCGCGGACCGCACGAGAAGGCGGCGCGGTTCGTGTCGCTGCGATCGACATCGGCTCGAACTCGATACGTCAGATCGTCGCTGAGGTCTCACCCAACGGGTCCATCCGCGTCGTCGACGAGCTCAAGGCGCAGCCGCGGCTGGGGACCGGCGTAGGAGCGACGGGTGAGCTCGGCGCAGAGTCGATGCAAGCCGCGCTCGAGACGTTGAGCCGTATGGCGACCCTGGCCAAGCAGCTCGGCGCGGAACGTGTCGAGGCAGTTGCGACGAGCGCGGTCCGGGAGGCGACCAACGGCCGCGCGTTCCTGGACCGGGTGCGGGCCCAGACTGGCCTGCGTGTGCGCACACTCGGAGGCGAGGACGAGGCGCGGCTCACGTACCGGAGCGCGCTCGCGCATTTCGACCTCGGGGTCGGCCGATGGGTGGTCATGGACATCGGCGGCGGATCCATCGAGCTCGCGTTGAGCGCAGACGGACTGCTCGATCGACTCATTCTCGCTGCCTTTCGGCGCGATCCGGCTGACCGAGCAATTTCTCGGTACTGCGATCCACGACGGTGGCCGAGCTCTCCGTCGCGGCGTCCGCGACCTGCGCGCACACGTCCGAGAGGCCTTGCGCGGACACCTACCGGTCCGTGACTGGCGCGGCGCCCAGATCATCGGATCGGGCGGAACGTTCACGAACCTCGGCGGCATGTATCTGTCGCGCCAGGCCGTGACTGCGCGGACTGTCCACGCCGCGCGGGTGCCGCGAGTCGAGCTCGAGCACTTGCTCTTCGGCCTGGAGGACCTGTCGATGGTCGAGCGCGCCGCCGTGCCGGGTCTCAACCCGGCCCGCGCCGACATCATCGTCGCAGGCCTTGCGGTCGTCGCCGAAGTCGTGGCCCGCGTCGAAGCGCGCGAGATCGCCGTGTCGGCCTACGGCATCCGAGAGGGACTACTGCTCGAGACGGCGCGGATCTCGCCGACGGTCGCGGACCCGGGTGAGGCGCGCGCGCGCTCGGTCCATGAGCTGGCCGAGCGCTCTCACTACGAGGCGCCACACGCTCGACACGTGCAGATGTTGGCCCTGCAGCTGTATCGACGCGATCGGCGAGCGCATCGGCTGCGGCGCGGGCGACCGCGACATCCTCGCGGATGCCGCGCTGTTGCACGACATCGGCTATCACATCAATTACAACAAGCACCACAAGCACTCGTACCACTTGATTCTGCACGCCGATCTGCTCGGCATGACACCGGAGGAGCAGGTCGCCGTCGCCACGGTGGCCCGATATCATCGGGGCGCAGCTCCGAAGAAGTCACATCCGGACTACGCACAGCTCGATCGCGCGGCGCGACGGCGTGTGAAGCGCCTCGCCGCCATCCTGCGCGTCGCCGACGGCTTCGACCGCGGACATGCCGGTGCGGTCGCGCGCGTCAAAGTGCGGTGGCTCGGCCGCGCCATGCGGGTGACGGCGGTCCCGCGGGCAGCGAGCCTGTCGCTCCGACTCGAGCTCTGGGGCGCGAGCCGGAAGGCGAAGTTGCTCGAGAACGTGGCCGGCGTGGCCGTCGAGATCGTCAGCCCAGACGGCCAGGTCTTCGTCTCGGACGACGACGACGGAGATATCGAATAGCTAGGGACTGGGGATTAGGGACGAGTCCCTAGTGCCCAACCTAGTCGTCCGCGATGGCGGGTTCGGGCGCGGGGGCGAGGCTTGTGTCGGCCGTAATTTCCGGCGCGCGGACCGGTTCTGGCGTGGGCGCAGGCCGACCCCAGGAGTCGCGTTGCCAGATCACCTGTGCCGATCGTTCCGGGTCCGTGCCCGGCGTGCGCTGGTGGTACGTGCCGTCGGCACGCAGATCCCACGCGCCGCGGTTGTCGGTGAGGCAGGTTTCCAGCAGCGCGTCGAGGCGGGGATGCAGTGTCGCATCTTCGACCGGCACGGCCGCTTCGACGCGCCGGTCGAAGTTGCGCGGCATCCAGTCGGCGGATCCGATGTAGTACTCGGGCGATCCGCCGTTCGCGAATCGCCACAGGCGGGAGTGCTCGAGGAACCGGCCGATGATGCTGCTGACGCGAATCCGGTCGCTGACGCCATCGACACCAGGTCGCAGGCAGCAGATGCCACGCACGATGAGGTCGATCTCCACCCCGGCGCGCGATGCACGATACAGCGCTTCGATCGTATCGGGGTCGACAATCGCGTTCATCTTCGCCGTGATACGCCCGCCGTTGCCGGAGCGGGCGTGTGATGTTTCGCGGTCGATGAGCTCGATCACGCGAGTGCGCATCGTAGTCGGGGCGACCAGCAGTTTTCGAAAGAGGCGTTGACGCGAGTACCCCGTCAGCGAATTGAACAAGTCGCTGACATCGGCGCCGATCGACGGGCTCATCGTGAAGAGGCCGAAGTCCGTGTACAGGCGCGCCGTCTTGGAGTTGTAGTTGCCGGTACCGATGTGCACGTAACGACGGATGGCGTCGGTCTCGCGCCGCACGACGAGGGCAACCTTGGTGTGTGTCTTCAACCCTGGCAGCCCGTACGCGACGTGGACACCGGCATCTTCCAGCGCGCGCGCCCATGTGATGTTGTTTGCTTCGTCCCCCCGCGCCTGAAGCTCGACGAGCACCGCGACCTGCTTGCCGCGCTGTGCTGCCTCGATGAGCGAGCGCACGATCGCGGTGTCACCGGATGTTCGATACAGCGTGAGCTTGATCGCGAGGACCTGCGGATCGGTCGCGGCCGCCGTCAGAAATTGCTCGACGGTTCCGGTGAAGGAGTCAAACGGGTGGTGCACGAGCACGTCGTGATCCCGGATGACATCGAACACCGTGCGCCGCAAATCCCGGAGCTCCGGCGGAGTCGCAGACGTGAACTGCGGGTCGCGCAGCTCGGGGAGATCGAGCGTGGCGAGCGACATGAGATCGCCGAGGTCGAGGAGCGACCCAGCGTCCTGCACGTCGGTCTCGGTCAGCGCCGGCAGTTCGGCTGTCTGCTCGTCGCGCAGCTCTTCGAGTAGCAGCGCGCGCAGATGCTGGGGCATCGTGTCCTGGACTTCGAGCCGCACGACTTCGCTGAACCGACGCTCAAACATCTGCTGCTCGACCACCTCGAGCAGATCCTCGGATTCGTCGGTTGCCGCCAGGTCGAGATCCGAGTATCGCGTGATCCGGAAGGCGTACCATCCCAGGATCTCCATGCCGGGGAACAGTGCGCCGAGGTTGGCGCCGATGACCTGTTCGAGCGGGATGAAGTGATTCTCGCGTCCGAAGGGGACCCAGCGCGGCAGACTCTTGGGCACTTTGACGCGCGCAAAGTGATCCGCTCCTTTCACCGGATTCCGGATCTCGACGGCCAGCGAGAGCGACAGATTGGAGATGTACGGGAACGGATGCCCCGGATCCACAGCGAGTGGGGTGAGAACCGGGAATACCTGTGATTCGAAGAAGCTGTCGACCGTGAGCCACTCGGCCGGCGAGAGATCGGCCATACGCCACGAGTCGTACCCCGTGGGCGGCGAGCGCCGGCACCAAGCGATGATGCAAGCAGTGCTGGACGTCGGCGACCTGGGCGGTGACGCTCCGCCCGATCCTCGTCAGCTGCTCGGAGGGCGTCAGCCCGTCGGGCGGGGATTGGCTGACGCCCGCCCGGACCTGTCGGCGCAACCCGGCGACCCGAACCATGTAGAACTCGTCCAGATTCGTCGAGTGAATCGCCAGGAACTTCAGTCGCTCGAGGAGCGGATTCCGCTCATCGAAGGCCTCACGCAGCACGCGCTCATTGAACGCCAGCCAGCTCAACTCTCGGTTCAGGAAGTTGGTCGGAGCGGGGTAGACCGCGGTCGTCATTGGTCAAGCTCCCGAAACGGGAGGGTGCCGCCGTGTCGCGCGATCTCGCAGGCGTGGAGGATTTCATCAGGCGTCACCAACGCTGATTCAATGGTCATCTTAACCGAGAGCCCCCTCTGCCGCCTTTATGGCAGGCTCGGACGCGCCAAGTGGAAACCCGCCAACGGCCGCCAGCGCCACCCGAGGAGCCAGCCAGAGTCTCGACGCACCGCCGAGGCCACGCCGGATTGACGCGCACCGCGGCGACCCGGTGACGCTCTGCCCGCGCGCATAGCGCATCAATGTCCTGCGAGGTGGCTTCCGGGGCCAACAATCTATCGCCGAGATAGGGAGCAACCCGCGTGGACGGGGTCATTGTTACAAGTTACCTCGCCACGGGCGTCGGCCCTACACGGGACGGGGTTGGTACCGGGCCTCGAGCAGGGTCGGGTTGACGAAAACCCGGGCGAGAACGAGCCCCGCCAGAAACCCACCGACGTGTGCCCAAACAGCGATCCCGCCTGTGACGTCTGGCTGCAGCTGATTGAGCTGCGAAGCGCCACTGAGAGCCTGAAGCAGAAACCAATAGACCAGGACCAGCCAGGCGCGCACCCGAACGACGATGATGAAGACGAACATCTTGACGGGCACCGCCGGATAGAGCAACAGAAAGGCGCCCAGGACCCCGGAAATGGCGCCCGAGGCCCCGACGGTGGGCACCGGTGACGCGCGATTGAAGGCGACGTGGGTAGCCGCGGCGATCAACCCACAGATGAGGTAGAAGAAGAGAAAGCGGATCCGGCCCATGCTGTCTTCAATGTTCCGACCGAAGACCGCGAGGTAGATCATGTTGCCGAGGATGTGCATCCATCCGCCGTGCAGGAACATGGCGATGAGCGGGGTAAATTTGTTGATGGGGTCGTTGTCGACCACGCACGCGAGCCCTCGGCCGATCGGGACTGACTGACCGAGTGGTGCGAGGTGGGTCAACTCACCGGGCACCATCCCGAGATTGCAGACGGTCGTTGCCAACTGCGTCGGGTTGAGGCCGCCCCCCTGAATGAGGATCCAAACGGCAAAGTTCACCGCGATGAGGCAGTACGTCATCACGGGCGTGCGTAGGGTCGGAAGTTCGTCGCCCAGCGGGATCACACTGCCTCGACTCGCAACGTACCCATGAAATCCCTGCCAATATGACCGGTCTGCCCGGTATCGCGATTGCTACAGGGACCGTGGTAACTGGGCGGCTTGAGTGCGGTCACAGCGTAGCGCTCGCCCGAACGGGCGGACGGGTACGTGGGGAGCGAGCATCCGGGCCGCGATAACAAGCTCAAAGAGAACATTCACGAGGGCGGCATGGCAGACAAGGTTATTGGTATCGACCTGGGGACGACCAACTCGGTCGTCGCCGTGATGGAGGGTGGCGATCCGGTCGTGATCCCGAACGCCGAGGGCGGGCGGACGACGCCGTCCGTCGTCGGGTTCACGAAGGATGGCGAGCGGCTCGTCGGACAGATCGCGAAGCGCCAGGCCGTGACCAACCCGCAGAACACGGTCTTCTCGATCAAGCGCTTCATGGGCCGCAAGATGTCCGAAGTGTCGAGGAGAGTGAAGCGCGTCCCGTACAAGGTCGTGGCGGGCAACAACGGCCAGGCGACGGTCGAGGTCCAGGGCAAGCGCTACACGCCGCCCGAGATCTCGGCGATGATCCTCCAGAAGATGAAGCAGACCGCGGAGGACTACCTCGGCCACAAGGTCGAGAAGGCGGTCGTCACCGTGCCCGCCTACTTCAACGACTCGCAGCGGCAGGCGACGAAGGACGCGGGCAAGATCGCCGGGCTCGACGTGCTCCGCATCATCAACGAGCCGACGGCGGCTGCGCTGGCGTACGGCCTCGACAAGAAGAAGGACGAGAAGGTCGCCGTGTTCGACTTGGGCGGCGGCACGTACGACATCTCGGTGCTCGAGCTGTACGACGTCGAGGGCTCGCGCCAGTTCGAGGTGAAGTCCACGAACGGCGACACGCACCTGGGCGGCGATGACTTCGACCAGCGCGTGATCGACTGGCTCGTCGGCCGAGTTCAAGCGCGATCAGGGCATCGACCTCTCGAAGGACCCGATGGCGCTCCAGCGGCTCAAGGAAGCGGCCGAGAAGGCCAAGATGGAGCTGTCGACGCACGCATGTCGACGGACATCAACCTGCCGTTCATCACGGCGGACCAGGCGGGGCCCAAGCACCTGAACTACTCGCTCACCCGGGCCAAGTTCGAGCAGCTCGTCGACGACCTGATCCAGCGGACGATTCCGCCGATGGAGCAGGCGCTCAAGGATGCCGGACCTGAAGCCGGATCGAGATCGATGAGGTGCTGCTGGTCGGCGGTTCGACACGCATCCCCAAGGTGCAGGACATCGTCAAGAAGTTCTTCGGCAAGGAGCCGAACAAGGGCGTGAATCCCGACGAGGTGGTCGCGATCGGCGCGGCGGTGCAGGGCGCCGTGCTCACCGGCGAGCAGAAGGACGTGTTGCTGCTCGACGTGACGCCGCTGTCGCTGGGCATCGAGACGCTGGGCGGAGTGACCACGGTGCTCATCCCGCGGAATACGACGATCCCGACGAAGAAGAGCGAGACGTTCTCGACGGCTGACGACAACCAGACGACGGTCGAGATCCACGTGCTGCAGGGCGAGCGCGAGCTGGCGGTCTACAACAAGACCATCGGCAAGTTCCAGCTCACCGGGATCCCGCCGGCACCACGCGGCATGCCGCAGGTCGAGGTGACGTTCGACATCGACGCGAACGGCATCCTGCACGTGTCGGCCAAGGACAAGACAACGGGCAAGGAGCAGAAGATCCGCATCGAGGCGTCCAGCGGTCTGTCGGAATGCCGAGATCGACCGCATGGTCAAGGACGCCGAGAAGAACGCGACCGACGATCAAGCAAGCGACGTGAGGAGATCGACACGCGGAACCGACTCGACAGCATGACGTATGAAGTCGAGAAGAACTCCAAGGAGTGGTCCGACCGTCTGTCGCCCGATCTCAAGTCGCGTCTCGAGGCGGCGGTCGAGCGCGCTCGTAAGGCGCTGCGCGGCGACGACCAGGGCGAGATCCGCGCTGCACAGGAGGAGTTGACCCGGGCCTACAGCGAGGCCGGGCAGTCCCTGTATCAGCAGCAAGGGGCAGCCGGTGCGCCAGGCGGCGGTCCGACCGCGGAGCGCCCAGGCGAGCCCGCAGCCAGCGGCACGCAAGGGACTGGGAGCAAGCCGGACAATGTCGTGGAGGCGGATTACGAGATCGTCGACGAAAAGAAATAGGGCCGGCCGCCGGCCGTCCCTATTTCCGTAGGGGCGACGCCTGCGTCGCCCGCTGTCCGTCGGTGGCCGTTGTTGGTCGGTAGGACGTTGTCAGTCCGTCAGGGGCGACGCAGGCGTCGCCCCCTTGTTTTTCACCGTAGTCGCCCGCGATGGTGCGTTGGGTCGGCACTTATGTCGCCCCGACCCCACCGTCGGCGTCGTCGAATGACCCGCTGCCGGCCTATCGAGAATCTCCAGCTAAACGAATGTAACAATGACAGCGTAAAGGGGTTAAGGCTCAGTGCCCGTTGTACCGTGGCCGACCCTTTGCCCGTCAAACTACGAGGCCCGAAGTGGCCCGCTTCAGGCAGTCTGGCCCTAAATTTGGTAGGTAGCATCCGGCCGCGGCTCCAGCGCTTGGAACCGCGGTTTCCCTCCTCCGTGCAGGATTGCTGCAAACAACTTGGACCTTGGATGACCCCTATGGCCTGGAAACTGACGCGCGCACGTGTGGGAGCGGCCGTGATTGCTGCGTTCTTCGGCGGCATGCTCGTGGCTTCCTCACTCGATTTCACCCACCAGGGGTTTGCTCAGAGCACCGGCACGCACATTGGCGGTCAGCAAACCTTCCGCTCAGCAGATCAAGCCACTGGCGGAGCAGAACAACGCATTCGTCTCGATCGCCGAGCACGTGACGCCCGCTGTGGTCTCGATTCAGACCGCCCGGGACCCACGGGAGGGCGACGGCAGTCCGCGCGCCCGCGGCCGGCAGATCCCTGGCCTGCAGGAGTTTTTCAACCAGTTCCCCCCGTCGCACCCCGAACCCGACGAAGCCAGCGGTTCTGGGTTCATCGTGACGCCCGACGGCTACATCCTCACCAACAATCACGTCGTCGCCGACGCGGATCGGGTTACCGTCACGCTCAACGACCACCGCGTCTTCAAGGCTAAGGTCATCGGACGTGACCCGACCACTGACGTGGCGGTGATCAAGATCGACGCGACAGACCTTCCCACCGTGAGCCTCGGTGACGACTCGCAGACGCGAGTCGGCGAATGGGTCCTCGCCTTCGGTAATCCGCTGGGTCTCGATTTCACCGTGACGGCCGGCATCGTCAGCGCCAAGGGCCGCGGGACCCGCGAGCTGATAGGCCTCATGCGCAATCCGTACGCGATCTCCGACTTCATCCAGACCGACGCCGCGATCAATCCGGGCAACTCCGGTGGACCGCTGGTCAACATCGCGGGTGAGGTCGTCGGCATCAACAGCGCGATCGCCAGCCCCACCGGCTACTACTCGGGCTACGGGTTTGCCATCCCGATCACGCTCGCCAAGGGCGTCATGGATGACATCATCAAGTACGGCAAGGTCCACCGCGCCGTCCTCGGGATCGCAATCGGAGAGGTCGATCCGGATGACGCCGGGGCCGCGGGCTTGAAGACCATCGAGGGTGTCAAGATCAGCGGATTCTCGCCGAGCGACGGGTCGAGCCCGGCGGAGAAAGCGGGTCTCGAGGCTGGTGACATCATCGTCGGCGCCGATGGCAAGCCGGTGGATCGGGTGAGCACCCTACAGCGCATCGTGCGCATGCACCAGCCGGGTCAGACGATTGCGCTCGACGTCATGCGATTCGGCACGCGCAAGACTTTCAGCCTCAAGTTGAGCGAAGCGCCGAGTGAGGAACAGGTCGCGGAGCGCGACAGCGACCCAGATGAGGCGCCCGAGGGAGTGAGCATCGAGAAGCTCGGCCTGTCGGGCGAGCCCGTCACGTCGGAGATCGCCGTCCGGGCGCGAATCCCCGAGGAGGACCGGGGCTTGATCGTGACCGAAGTGAGCGGGTCGGGCCCCGCCCACGGGAAGCTCCAAGAGAACGACGTGATCGTCGCCGTGCTCTATCCCGAGCCGCGGACGGACGTACACAAGATCGCAGATCTGGAAAACGCGCTCGCGCGCTCGAAGAACGGCGATTTCGTGACGCTGCTCGTCTACTCGGTCGGCAACGGCCCCGGTAGCGGGCATCAGAGCGTCGTCAGTCTTCGAATCGGCGGCGATGGGCGCGACTGAGCGCTTCGCGCTCAGAGAAAGTAGAACTGGAGAGAGTAGAAAGTAGACCCTAACCGTTTGGCGAGGTTGGTGTCTACTTTCTACTTTCTGTCTACTTTCTACTTTCAGTACGTCTACTTTCTGCGCGCGAAGCGCGCCGCCCGGGTGGCGTAACTGGTAGCCGCGAGGGCCTTAGGAGCCCTTGTCGCAAGACGTGCGGGTTCGAGTCCCGCCCCGGGCATTTTTGGCCGCGCAGCGGCCAAAAATAGAGAGGAGCGACGCAGAGAGGAGACAGGAGACGAAAGAGCTTGGGTGGCCTGGATGGCTCGAGCGCCACGAGGCCGCGCTCCTCGGTCTCCTTTCTCCTTTTCGTTGTTGCCTGGCGCCCGACTCCGAGGTGGATTTCTCCCGTTTAGATTCCGGACAATGGCCATCGAGATCACGCAGAAGGAATCTTCGGGTGCCGAGCGACGACTCGCCGTGTCGGTGCCGATCGAACAGGTCCGCGATGCCGAAGAGGACGCGGCCCGTCGGTATGCGTCCAAGGTGCGTCTCCCCGGTTTTCGCCCGGGCAAGGCACCGCCCGCCATCGTGCGTAAGCGGTACGCGGAGGCGATTCGCCAACAGGCGCTCGAAGCCCTCGTGCGCGAAGCCTACGAGGAAGCGATTGGCCGCGAGCAACTCAAGCTCGTCGGGCAGCCGCACGTGCACGATCTCAAGTTCGAGCAAGGGCAGCCACTGACGTTCGAGTTGCACCTCGAGGTTCGCCCCGAGGTGACGCTCGCCCGGACCCAGGGCTTCCGCGTGGAGCGGCCCGCCCGACCCGTGACGCAGGACCAGGTCACCGAGCAGGTCGAGGCGATGCGCGAGCAACGCGCGACGTGGACGCCGATCGAGGACCAACCCGGCCCCGGCGACATGGTCTCGGTGCTGCTCTCGACGCCCGACGAGTCGGGAGCAATTGGGGAAGGCAAAGAACAGCGACTCGTGCTCGGCGGCGGCCAGGCCATTCCCGGCATCGAAGAGCTGATCATGGAAGCCAAGCCGGGACAGACGGTCGAGCGGCCGGTAAAGTGGCCAGACGATTTCCCGGATGAGACGCAGCGAGGGAAGACCAAACTGGTGCGCGCGACGCTCCGCGACGTGAAGCGCCGCGCGCTACCGGCACTCGACGATGCGTTCGCCCGCGAAGTCGGCGACTTCGATTCCAAAGACGCACTCGTCGCGGCCGTCCGCGAGGACCTGACGCGCCACGCCGACCGGGAAGCCGATGCCGAAGTGCGCCGGCGCCTCCTCGATGACATCGGTGGCGCGAACCCGTTCGAGCTCCCTCCGACCTGGGTCCAACGGCTCGTCGACGCCTACGCACAAGCGTATCAGATCCCCGACGCTGATCGTCCCCGGTTTGGCAACGAGTTCCGGCCGGTCGCGGAACGGCAGGTCCGCCGCGAGTTGATCATCGACACGATCGCGGAGCGCGAAGGCCTCGCTGCAAGTGAAGCCGACGTGGATGCGCGCGTGAGTGAGATCGCCGCGAAGCAGCAGGCACCCGTGGCCGAAGTCTACACCTCGCTCCAGAAAGCCGACCGTCTGCGCGAGATCGAGCGGTCGGTGACCGAGGACAAGGTCTTCAAGTGGCTCCTCGAGCGAAATACAGTCGAAACTCCCCAATCCCTTCTCCTCCTCCCTTCCCATGTCGACTTTGTATCCCCCGTACGTCATCGAGCGCTCGAGCCGCGGTGAGCGGACGTATGACATCTTCTCGCGGTTGCTCATGGATCGCATCGTGTTCCTGGGCACACCGGTCACCGACGATGTCGCCAACATCGTCATCGCCCAGCTGCTGTTCCTCGATGCCGACAATCCCGAGCGCGACATCCATCTCTACGTCAACTCGCCCGGCGGCAGCGTATCGGCCGGCCTGGCGATCTACGACACGATGCAGTTCCTGCGTGCGCCGGTGAATACGACGTGCATGGGCATGGCCGCCAGCATGGGATGCTTCCTGCTCGCCGGCGGGCGAAAGGGTCGACGCGCGGCGCTGCCGCACGCGCGCGTCATGATGCACCAGCCATCGGGTGGCGCGCAGGGCACGGCGTCTGACATCCAGATCCAGGCGAAGGAGATCCTGTATCTGCGCAGCAAGATGCACGAGCTCATGTCCAAGCACACCGGCCGGCCCGTCGAGCAGATCGAGCGCGACTTCGACCGGGACTACTACATGTCCGCCGAAGAGGCGCGTGCGTACGGCATCATCGATCGCGTCGTCTCGCAGGACACGCTGGTGCCTCGCAGCACCGACGGCGTCGAGCTCGCTAAGCCGTAAGCTCGCGCGTGTCGCCCGCACCAGTGACCGAGCCAATGAACGCGTTACATAGGGCTTGGAGCGTCGCAATTAGTGGTCAGAAACGCACGCCGATCTCGTCAATCGGCAGCCAAGTTCGTGAAAAGTTTCACAAGGTGCGAAGCGCTTGTACGCGCTCGCGCAAGTCTGCTTGACCGGCCTCGGGGGGGCTGTTAGTTCTCCGGCAGTCGCTCCACCGTTGCCGTTCGGTCGCCGTTTCGTGACCCAGAATCGCCCTGACCGGCTCGACGACCTCCCCGCCGCCCGCCGCCGCCACGCCCATGTCCCACGATAAGCACTTGCGCTGCTCGTTCTGTGGCAAGTCGAAGGACTCGGTCCGGAAGTTCATCTCGGGACCGTCGGTCTATATCTGCAACGAGTGCATCGCGCTCTGCAACGAGATCCTGGCGGAGGACGAGGAGCGCGAAGTCGCGGAAGCGATCACGCAGGTCCCGTCGCCCCAGGAGATCAAGGACGTCCTCGACCAGTACGTGATCGGGCAGGAACGCGCCAAGAAGGCGCTCGCCGTCGCCGTCTACAATCACTACAAGCGCATCAACTCGGCGTCGCTGCGCGATGACGAGGTCGAGCTCGACAAGTCGAACATTCTCCTGATCGGCCCGACCGGCGTCGGCAAGACGCTGCTCGCCCAGACGCTCGCCCGCATCCTCGATGTGCCGTTCACCATCGCCGATGCCACGACGCTGACGGAAGCCGGATACGTCGGCGAGGACGTCGAGAACATTCTCGTGCGGCTGCTACAGGCCGGCGACTTCAACGTCGCCGAGTGCGAGCGCGGGATCGTCTACATCGACGAGATCGACAAGATCGCGCGCAAGTCGGAGAACCCGAGCATCACGCGCGACGTGTCCGGCGAGGGCGTGCAGCAGGCGCTGCTCAAGATTCTCGAAGGCACCGTCGCGTCGGTGCCGCCGCAGGGCGGACGCAAGCACCCGCAGCAGGAGTACATCCAGATCAACACGAAGGACATCCTGTTCATCTGCGGCGGCGCGTTCGACGGGCTCGAGAAGATCATCGAGGCGCGAACGGGCCGAAAACAGATCGGGTTCACCAAGGAACAAGTCGATGGCGACGCCGTCGCGGGATCGATCGCCAAGCCGCCCGAAGAACCCCTTCGCCGACGTCGAGCCCGACGATCTGCTGCGCTACGGGCTGATCCCCGAGCTCGTCGGCCGACTGCCGGTGAGCGTGCCGCTCGAGGCGCTCGACGAGGACGCGCTCGTTCGCATCCTCAAGGAGCCGAAGAACGCGCTCACCAAGCAGTACGCGAAGCTGTTCGACCTCGAAGAGGTCAAGCTCACCTTCGACGAGCACGCGCTCCGCGCAATCGCCGCCAAGGCACTCAAGCGCGGTACCGGCGCGCGCGGCTTGCGGGCGATCCTCGAGGAGATCCTCACCGACGTGATGTTCGATCTGCCGAGTCGCGACGACGTCACCGAGGTCAAGATCATCGAAGGCACGGTGACCAAGCGCACCGCGCCCCTGCTCGAGATCTCGCCCAAGCGACAGAAGAAAGAGGCATAGCCACGGCGAGCGCCGCCCACGCGCGGTCGCGGAACGCCTACACGTTAGATTGCGGGCGGGACGTCCAATGCGACGTCCCGCCTGTTGCCTTCTCGCGCCATCGCTTGTCCCGCCTGACGCGTGCTGTCTTCTCGCGCGACTCCGAAGCATTCACGGTCCCCGACCGCCTCCCGGTGGTCCCGCTCCGCGACGTGGTCGTGTTCCCCTTCGTGGTCATTCCGCTTCTCGTGGGCCGGCCAGCGTCGCTGGCGGCCATCGACGCGGCCGAAGCGGCCGCGGGGCCGGGCAAGGATCGCTTCCTGCTGGTGGTCGCCCAGCGCAGCGGCGAGGTCCAGGACCCAGCCGCCGCGGACCTGTATCGGGTCGGCGTCGTCGCGCGGCTCCTGCAGCGCACGCGTCTGCCGAACGGCACGGCGAAGGTGCTGGTCGAAGGCATCGCGCGAGTACGCGTGAAACGGTATACCGCCGCGGGATCGGGATTCCAGGCGACGGTCGTCCCCGCCGCGTTCACCGCGCCTCTACCAACCGCAGCACAGGATCCGAAGGACGCCGAGGATGTAGTCACGGAGACGAAGGACCCGGCGGTGGAATCGTCCGAACCGAGCGACGTCGATGCGCTCGCCGTGCTGAGCCGGCAGGTGACATCACGGTTCGAGGAGTACGTCTCGCTGCACCGCCGCATCCCCGACGAGGTCGCCGCGTTCGTACAGGCGATCGAGTCCGACGAGCGTCGGGCGATCGCCATCGCTGCGCACCTCGCGGTCAAGCACGACGTCCGCCAGCAGCTGCTCGAAGCCAGCGACACTCCTGCGCTGTGGGACGCATTGGGCAAGGTCCTCAGTGCGCGAGATCGAGCTGCTGCGACTCGAGCGCAAGATCGATGACGATGTCCGCGGCTCGCTGTTCCAGAATCAGCGCGAGTTCTATCTCCAGGAGCAGCTCCGGGCAATCAATCGCGAGCTGGGCCAGGACGACGGCGACGATCTCGCTGAGCTCGAGGCCGAGATCGACCGGCGGACGCTGCCGGAGCCGGTGCAGACACGCGCGCAGCGCGAGTTGCGCAAGCTGCGCCGCACGCCGCCCATGTCGCCGGAAAGCACGGTCGGGCGCAACTACCTCGACTGGTTGCTCGGCGTGCCATGGTCCGAGCGCACCGACGACATCCTCGATATCGATCACGCGCGCCGCGTGCTCGACGAAGATCACTACGGCCTCGAGGAGGTCAAGGACCGCATCCTCGACTACATCGCGGTGCTGGCACTCGTCGGTCGCCTCGATGGCCCGCTCCTCTGCTTCGTCGGGCCGCCCGGGCGTCGGCAAGACATCCCTGGGGCGATCCATCGCCCGAGCGCTCGGTCGCAAGTTCGTGCGCATGGCGCTCGGCGGCGTCCGCGACGAAGCGGAGATCCGCGGGCATCGGCGCACGTATATCGGGGCGTTGCCCGGGCGCATCATCCAGGCGATGCGCCGCGCCGAGGTCATCAACCCGGTGATCCTGCTCGACGAGGTCGACAAGCTCGGGCAGGATTACCGCGGAGATCCCGCCGCGGCACTGCTGGAGGTCTTCGACCCCGAGCAGAACAACGCGTTCAACGATCACTACCTCGAGATGGACTACGATCTGTCGCAGGTGCTCTTCATCACGACCGCGAATTCGCTCGCGGGCGTGCCGGAGGCGCTGCGCGATCGCATGGAGATCCTGCACCTCAACGGGTACCTCGACCACGAGAAGCTCGCCATCGCGCGGCAGTTCCTCATTCCCAAGCAGCTCGAGCGCAACGGACTCGCGTTGGCCGACGTGGTGTGGGGCGACGACGCGCTGCCAGCCATCCTCCGACAGTACACGCGCGAGGCGGGCGTGCGCGAGCTCGAGCGGCGGATTGCGCGCGTTGCCCGCAAAGTGGCGCGTCGCAAGGCGGAGCACCGCCGACATCACCGTCAACCGAGCCGATGACGGTAAGCGGCGCGTCGCTGCGCGAGATGCTCGGGCCCGCGCCGTTCGATCCAGACGATATGTCGCAAGAGGATGCGATCGGTGTCGCGCGTGGCCTCGCGTACACGGCAGCGGGCGGCGAGATACTGGACATCGAGGTGAGCGTAGTCCGCGGGCGGGGTCGACTGCAGTTGACCGGAACGCTCGGCGACGTCATGAAGGAGTCCGCGACCGCCGCCCTGAGCTACGCGCGACGTCGGGCCAAGGACCTGGGGATCGAGGACGCATTGTCGCGAGGCACGGCTCGGGACATGCACGTGCACATCCCCGCGGGCGCAACACCGAAGGACGGACCGAGCGCGGGTATCGCGATCGCCACCGCGATCGTGAGTGCGTTGAGCGGCGTGCCGGTTCGCGGCGATGTCGCGATGACCGGTGAGGTCACGCTGCGCGGCCGGGTGCTCGCCATCGGTGGGCTCAAAGAGAAATCCGTGGCCGCACAGCGATTCGGCATCCGCCACGTCATCATCCCCGCTGGCAATGCGCGGGAGCTGGACGACCTGCCCGCTGAAGTTCGCGAGACGGTGACGTTCCACCCCGTGAAGACAATGGACGAGGTGCTGGCGCTGGCACTCCGAAACGTGCCGGTGGCCGCGCCGGTCAGTGCCGAGAACCCGCGACGGCGGCGATCGGCCACCCCGGCGTCGCACGCCACCGATTCAGTGACACACTGACGTCACGCAGACCAGCCGCCGGTGGATCCCCTCCCCGTTCGCTCGCTGACATTCCTCGGCGGCATGGCGCAGCCAGGCGGCTGGCGACCGCCCAGCCGAGCTGCCCGAGATCGCCTTCGCCGGCAGGTCCAACGTCGGCAAGTCCACGCTCCTGAACCGTGTCCTACGCCGGCGCGCCGCGGCCCGCGTGAGCCGCCAACCGGGCCGGACGCAGGAAATCAATTTCTTCCTCGTCAACGACACGTTCGTGCTCGTCGACCTGCCGGGCTATGGGTTCGCCCGCGTGTCCAAGGCCCGCCGCGAGAGCTGGCGACCGCTGATCGAAGGGTATCTGAGCTCCACGCCCGCGCTGCGCGGGGTCGTTCAGCTCGTCGACGTACGGCATGATCCGACCACGGACGATCGCGCCATGCTGGACTATCTCGCCGAGATTGGCGTCCCGACGCTCGTCGTCGTGACCAAGATCGACAAGCTCTCGGCGACGGCCGTCCCCGCGCGCGTCGGATGCCCTTCGGGCGGAACTGGGCCTCGACTCGAGCCCAAGTGATCGCCTTCAGCGCGACGACCGGCGCGGGGCGCGACGAGTCGCTGCCGCGGTCGCCGCGCTGGTCACCGGCGCCGGGACGGTCAGCCCTTAGTCCGCGCGCTCGGATGGCAGAGCGTGTGCGCGTCGTCCGGTGCATTCGGCTTGACGCGGATGCTCTTGGCCGGAATGCCCACGTAGACGTGGTACGGCCGCACGTCTTTGGTGGCGACGGCGAGCGCGCCGACCATCCCGTTGCACCGCACGCGGACGCCGGCCAACACGGTTGCGTGATACGTGATGCGCACGTTGTCCTCGAGCACGGTGACGGCGTCGGTGACATCACGTTGGTCCACGATACTGTGTGTGTGGCTGTAGATGTTCGCGTAGTCGCTCACGGACACGTTGTCGCCCATGACGATGCCGCCACGGTCGTCCAGCAGCACGTGGCGGTGCACGACGCAGTTGTCGCCGACCTCCATGTTGTAGCCGAACGAGAACTCGACGTGCTGAAACGCTTTGAAGTTCTCGCCGCAGCGCTTGAAGATGTACGGCGCCAAGCAGCCGCCGGAGCCGGACGCCGAGGTCGACGTTCTGACCGCCCAGCGGCGTCCGATCGAACGAGTACCACAGCCAGAGCAGCGGCTTGACGCGCTGGAACCGCGACTGGTCGCAGTCGGCGTAATACTCGGGTTCGAGCGTGACTTCGCGCGGATCGAGTGCCGCCAGCGCGAGCCGCAAGCCGGCCGGCAGATTCGGATCGGCGACCGCCGTGTCCCAGTTGGCGGCATACTGCGGGTACACAATCTCCGCGAGCGTCCGTCGGCACAGCTCCGCGCGATCGACTGACGGGTCCGCCAGCTCGGCGCTGAGTCGTTCGAGCCATTGGTCCGCCAGCGCCTGCCGCGAACGGTCGGGCAACTGCTTGAGGGGAAGGTGGGCCATAGGGGGAATCTAGTGACTGGCCCTTCACACCACCCTCAACACGTCCTCGACCGCGCCAGCGTCCCCGCGTTTCAACAGCGAGACAATGTCGTCGAGCGCTGCACGAGCGCGGGGCCACGTACACCGCTTTCGCGCCATGCTGATGGGGAGCCACTCGTGCGTATCGTGCTCTGGGCCAGTGGTTACGGTGCCAGGCTCGCTTACGAAAGCCGCAAACACGACAGCCAGCTCGACCGTATCGATGCGGTGCAGATAGAAAGGCTGCACGGTCACGTTGTAGAGACGGTCCACCGTGAGGCCCGTCTCCTCGCGCACTTCGCGCACCGCGGCATTCTCTGGCGTCTCCTCCGGCTCGATGTGCCCGTGGACGGCCTCCCAGGATCCGGGGCATCGTGTGTCCAACGCGCGCCGCAAAACGAGCGCGCGCCAGACCGCGCGGTACGGCCGAATTACGTACACGTCGACGACTCCCGCACTGATCCGCGTCATTTCAGAACTCTCCCCTTTCTGCGGGTCTCCTCTCTCGTCCTGTCGCGGCCTTCGGCCGTTACAGGACGCCCCACCAATCGCGACTCACGTCGATCCAGAGGGTCCAGGTGCCAGGCTTCCGAAGGCCGCGAGCGACGTCGATGCGCAACAGGTCGAAGAACGCGAGCGTGCCAATCCCGACGGCGGGATACCATCCGTCAGACAGTTCTCGAAATACCGCCGGGCGATCCAGGTAATCTGCCGTTACGAACGGGGCCAGCGTCACGTACCGCGGCGTTGTGCCCAGGTTGCCAAGTGAGATGCCAGGCGCCGGCACGCGCAGCTGCCACTCCTCCCGCAGGGAACCGGCAATCTGCCCCGCGAAGGCGTGGAACGGATAGCCCGGGCCGCTGGTCGGCCCACCGACGTAGACCTCCTCCTGGGCTGGCACTGGCCCGTCGGCCATCACCACCCCGAGCGACGCGCGAGTGACGAGCCGATCGCTGCCAAAAGGCCGGTCGCCTTCGATCATCCCGAAGCCACGCCCCACAGCAACCGCGCGCGCCAGCGCCGTGTCGGCGCCCGTGAACCACTCTGCGCGAAGCTCTGCGTGCGCCTGCCACAGGATGCCCCCCGGCCCCGCAGCATCGGGACGATCGACCGCGACCACGCCGCGCGTCCCCTCGAGTGCCAGCGCCGGGATCGTCGGATCGAAATGCCCTTCGATCGGCGCGGCGTGGACCGCGAGCGCCCGCTGTGTCTCCCTCGCGATCTCGACGTGCCAATTGAGTCCGAGCACGTGGTGCAGCGTCGCTTCGAGACCGACTCCGCGCGCGTCGTACGGGTCGGTATTGTCGGCGCCAAACTCCTGAGCCGCGAGGCTGTTGACGAGAGTCGACGTCTCAGAGATGTCGCCCGCGTCCCGAAACTGCCGGTAGGCGATCAGGCGGAGGCCCACGACGCTCCATGGCGTCCACCCGATGCTCGCTTCGCCATTGGCCTGGCGGTCGGACAGACCGTAGCGGGCGCGCAGCCCGAGAGTCCAGTCGGGGCCAAGATCGTGCGTGATGCCCGCGCCAAGCGCGAGGCCTTCGACTCGATCGACGCGCACGATGTCTGAGATGGTTTGCATCGAGAGCACGGCGTTCGATACACGCGTGAGCGCTCCATCGCGCACGATCTGATGCGCGGTCGCCTCTGCGTGGGCGACATCGGCCGGTGTCGCCAGCGTTACGTCAGATGGCAGCGAGTCGAGAATGTTCCCCGACCATGCGTAGCGCGCCAGGAGCGGAGGCGGTGCGAAGGTGTTGGGTTGGCCTGCAAACAGTGACAGCGGCAGCCCGCGATTGATTCGATAGCAGCAGATCTCCCAGCGCGTGCGGATGATGCCGCGCACGGGATACTTGAGCCACGTACTGGTCCGCGCGACTTCGAGCTCCTGATGCTGCGGAAGCCAGAAGCGCCCGTCGATCAGCGCATTGTCGAGTGTGACGGCCAGCGTCTCGATGCGATGGTCGAGGATCGCTGCGCGCGTGAACGTCAAGGAGAGACGAACCAGGCCCCCACTTTGTCGATCGAGAAACACATCGCCGACCGCCCGCGGCGCCAGCGGGTCGCGCGGGCGCACGCGGATGTCGTACACGTCGATCGCGCGGTCGGCGACGACGATCCTGAGCGAGTCGGCAATGGCGTAGTCGTAGTCGTCGGGGCCGCGAGCCGACAGCGGGTGCGGCACATCGTGCACATCACGGCCGTCCCCGAGGCGGATCGAGTCGAGGAAGTTGTTCTGGATGATGCCGTAGCGGTCGCTGTAATAGCCGACGTCGACCGGCAAGAGCAGCGTATCCCTCTGACCGATGACTTCCTGCTTGCTGAGGTCTGGCGCGTGCCAGTAAACTTCCACAGCCAACTCGTCGACCCGGACGGCCTTGGGGGGATCCGGGAAGCCGGGGCCGGCCTGGGCGAGAAAGGTGAGGTAGCCGCGCGCGGTCGCTTGGTAGTCGAAGAGCGCGCTGTCGCCAACCTGTTGGGTGCGGCGCGCGACGGCACGTGCGACGAGCGCGCGGACGGACGCGTCGTTCCACTGGCCTGGGGCATTTTGGGCTTCGGCGAGCGGCGCGCCGGAGATCGACCACCCTGCCGCACCTCCAAGCATCCACACGGCCAACACTCGCCACGTTCCCAGCCCGCCGCGCATGACGGCAAAATATAGATGACGCTGGAGCAGTTCCGTGCCCTCGCGGCCAGCGTCCGCGCCGTGGGCGGACTCGTGCCGGTCTGGCGCGAGACGTTGCTCGATACCGATACGCCGGTGTCGGCCTTCGCCAAGTTGCGACGACCACCTTTCGCGTTTCTCCTGGAATCCGCACCCGCCGGGAGCGAGACGTGGTCGCGGTACACGTACATGGGGACGGAGCCGCGCGCGGCGTGGCGGCTGCAGCCGAGACGGGACTGTCCACGACTGGACTCCCGACCGGGGATGGCACGGCGAGCGCCGCCCTGCGGACCCGCTCGCCGAGCTGCAGGGCATGATCGCGCGGGATGCCCCGGCAGCGGTTCCGGAGCTCGGCGACTTCTGGGCGGGGGCTGTCGGGTATTTCGCCTACGACGTTGTCCGACACATCGAACGGTTGCCGGACCCACCCCAGGCGCGGCCTCGACGTGCCCGACGCGCTCTTCGTGTTCACGCGCGCGGTGGTCATCATCGACAACCTGCGTGCGCACGCTCGTGTCGTGGTCGGTGTCCCGGTCCCGGCAGGCGCAGACGACGCGACGCTGGAGCGCCTGTACGCATCCGCGGCCGCCGAAGTCGAGCACACGCTCGAGCGGCTGCGCGCTCCCGTGCCACTCCCCGCGCTCGACTTGAACCCGCACGCGCCGCCCGCGACGGGACGATCGACGTACGCGAGGGAGCGCTTCCTGCAGGACGTCACGCGGATTCGCGAGTACATCCTGGCGGGTGACTGCTTCCAGGCACTCCTGGCCCGACGGATCGAGGTGCCGCACGACTTCCCCTCCGACGCTCTATATCGGGCCCTCCGCGCGATCAATCCGTCGCCGTACATGTACCACCTCGTGCTCGACGGCGTGGAGCTCGTCGGCAGCTCGCCGGAGCTGCTCGTCCGCGTCGCCGATCAGCGCGTGACGGTTCGGCCCGATTGCCGGCACACGACCTCGCGGGCGCACTCGCGCGGAGGACGACGCGATGGCGGCGGAGCTCCTCGCCGACGAGAAGGAGCGTGCGGAGCACGTCATGCTGGTGGATCTCGGCCGCAACGATGTCGGACGGGTCGCCGAGTTCGGCACGGTCGCGGTCACCGAGCTGATGGTGGTCGAGCGGTACTCGCACGTCCTCCACATCGTGAGCCAGGTCGAAGGACGGATTCCGGCAGATGGGTCGGCGATCGATGTCTTCCGCGCGACGTTTCCCGCCGGCACGATGACCGGCGCGCCCAAGGTGCGCGCGATGGAGATCATCGATGAGCTGGAGCCGGAGCGGCGCGGCCCCTACGCCGGCGCGGTCGGATACATCGCGGCTGGTGATCGTCGCATGGATCTGGCGATCACGATCCGCACGTGCGTGCTTGCCAATGGCGTCGCGTCGGTGCAGGCGCGGCGCTGGGATCGTCGCCGATTCGATGCCCGAGCGCGAGTGGGACGAGACCGAGAACAAGGCGCGGGCGCTGCTCGCGGCGATCGGGCAGGTGCGCTGCGCGCTGGGTCGCGCACCGATTCCCGGCGGCGCACCGGCGCCGCCGGCGGGCGCGGCCTCTATATTCTGACCGCGATGCCGTATACGCTGACGAGCGTCGAAGGCGGGCAGTCCTTCGACTTGAAGATGGGTGGCGCGCTCGTGGTCGGTCGTGCGCTCACGAGCGACATCCCCGTCTTCGACCCCACGATCTCGCGTCGCCACGCCGAGCTCGTACGACGACGAGCATGGCGTCGAGCGTCCGAGACCTCGGATCGAGCAACGGCACGTTCGTCAACGGCGCGAAGGTCGAGCACACGCAACTGCAGCCGGGCGACGTCATCGCGTTCGGCAAGGTGTCGTTTCGACTCACCGAACGGACGCAGACGCCGACGACGGGAGGCACCCGCCGAGCGGCGTAGGCCAGGCCGCCGCGGTGCCGACGCCGCTCAGCAGCGCGGCGCGCGGATCACCGGCGATCACTGGCCCCCTCGCCGCAGACGCGACATCCGCGCGGCGTGCGACACCGTCCGGCAACGCCGCGATTCGGGGTGCGGCACGATCGTCCGCCAGCTGCGGGTCCCCGAGAGCGGACCGCAAGGCCTCGCGGCGGCGCTGCGCGGCCAGTCGACGGCGACGGGCACGGCGGCGCACGCGCAACGGACTGTGGCCCAGGCGACCGACGACCGTGCGACCGCGCGAATCAGGAGCGCAACGCGCAGAAGCTGGCGCTGCTGCTCGAGGTCTCCAAGGGACTCACGCGCGTCGCCGACATCGGCGTCGCTGCTCGACAAGATCGCCGGCTTCTGCCTGCAGATCTTCGACGTCGACTACGTGTCGGTGCTGCTGGCCGATGAGCGCGGGGAGCAGGTCCCGAAGGTCGCGCGCGATCGGCAAGGCGCGGCGCCCCAGCGGTCGGTGCCGCAGTCGATCGTCCGCACCGGCGGTCCACGACAAGGTCGCGATCCTGTCCGACAACGCGCCGGAGGACGTGCGGTTCGGCGGCGAGTCGATCCTCATGCAGCGCGTCCGGTCCACGATGTGCGCGCCGCTGGTCGGCGAGCGAGGGCCGGGTGCTCGGCGTGCTGTACGTCGACAACGTGACGTCGACGCATCGGGTCGACGAAGAGGACCTCGAGTTCCTGGCGGCGTTCGCCGGTATCGCGGCGGTCGCGATCGAGCAACGGGCAGTTCTCCGAGCGCATCCGGCACGAGCTGCTCGTGCGCAGCAACTTCGAGCGCTACTTCGCGCCCAATCTCGCGGCACGCATCGCGGAGTCGCCGGCGCCGGTCAAGCTGGGCGGCGACAAGCGGCCGGTCGCCGTGCTCTTCAGCGACATCCGCGGCTTCACGGCGCTGTCGGAGTCGATGAATCCCGATGACATGGCCAGCCTGCTCACGGAATATTTCACCGAGATGGTGGACTGCGTGTTCCGCCACGGCGGCACGCTCGACAAGTTCATGGGCGACGCGGTGATGGCACAGTGGGGCGCGCCGATCGGCAACGCCGGACGATCGCGGATCGCGCGGTGCAGGCGGCGATCGACATGATGCGCGCGCTCGACGAGCTCAACACCAAGTGGCGCGGCGTGGCCGCCCGAGCTGGGCGATCGGCATCGGCCTGAGCTACGGCGAGGTCTTCGCCGGCAACATCGGCTCCGAGCGCCGGCTCGAGTTCACCGTGATCGGCGACACCGTCAACATCGCGAGCCGCCTCTGCGCCGCCGCCGAGGCGGGCGAGATCCTCATCATCCGACGACATCCGCCGCGTGCTGCGGCCGCCGCCGCCACTCGACGAGCGCCCGCCGCTCGAAGCTCAAGGGCAACGCGCACCCGGTGCCGGTCTATCCGTCGTGCGCCACGTTGTGAGCCGTGCAGCGCACTCGGGCGCCGCGCGGCGCACTGCCGCCACCTCCGGCGTACGACGCGCGATCGAGACTCCGGCGGCGATCGGCGTCGCTGTCGGGCCTCGCTCGCGGACGCCATTCGTCGGCAGCGCTCGCGGACGGCACCATCTACGCGCACGCCGCCGCCCACACCCGGCGCCGCGAGCTCTCGGGCCGCGGCCCCGCCTACGCGATCCCGCATCGACGACCGCGCGCGTCGTCGTGCGCCACGTCCGCCACGGCGGTTTCTTCGCCCCGTCACGCGCGACGTTTTCTGGCGCCGACGCGCGCGCCGATACGAGCTCGACTGTGTCGCACCGCCTGCGCGACGGCGGCGTCGCCACGCCGCAAGTCGTTGGCTTACGTACGTCTACCGACCGCGCCGGGATGCTGCCGGCGCGCGGATGTCATCACGCGCGAGATCCCCGATGCCGCCGACCTCGACACTCCTGCTCGGACACCGACGGCGGCCGCCGACCGCGCCGCCATCTGGGACTCCGTTCGCGTGCTCATCGAGGCTCTGGCCGCGGTCGGCGCCGTACCACGCAGGATCTCAACGTCAGGAACATGCTCGTCGAGCGCCACCGCCGCAGGACGCCCCACGGCGCACGCGATCGACGTCGATCGCGTCGATGGGGCATCGCCGGCGCACCCGGCCGTGCGTGCGAGCCAACTGGGACCGCCTCGACCGCTCGGCGTCGCAAAGCGCGGACTCCTGTGATGGCCCCGCGAGCGCCGTGGCCTCCCCGCTCGATCGCGTCGGGATCGTGATGATGAGCGCGGTCGGCGATGCGGTGCACGTGCTGCCGGTGCTCATCGCGCTCAAGCGCACCCGGCCTGCGACCCACATCACGTGGGTCCTGCAGCCGGCACCGGCGTCGCTCGTGCGCGGGCATGCGGCGGTCAACGAGATCATGCTCTTCGAGCGCGCGCGCGGGCTGGCGCGCATTCCGCGACGTGCGCGGACGCTGGCCGCCCGGCCGTTCGATGTCGTGCTCGATCTCCAGGTCTATCTCAAGGCGGGGATCGTCACGGGGTTCACGCGCGCGCCCGTCAAGCTCGGCTTCGATCGGGCCCGGGCGCGCGACGTGAACTGGCTCTTCACGACGCATCGAATTCCGGCGCATCCCGTCGGCCAGCACGTGCAGGATCAGTACTTCGAGTTTCTCGCCGCGCTCGGCATGCCGCACGGCGAGCCGTGCAGTGGGATCTCGGTCCCGTGGCCCGCCGAGCGCGCGGCCCAGCAGGGTTCTACGCGAAGTTCGACCGGCCCGGTCGCGGCGATCGTCGTGGCCACGAGCAAGCCGGAAAAGGACTGGATCCCGGAGCGATGGGGCGACGTCGCGCGCGCACTGGATCGGCGACTTTGGGCTCCAGCCGGTGCTCGTCGGCGGCACGTCGCCTCGCGAGCGGCAGCGCGGAATCCGATCATCCTGCGCCTGCGCGCCGGGCGCGATCTCGCGCTCGGCTGCGGCCTGCGGCGCGTTGGTTGGCATCCTCGATGGCGCCGCGCTGGCCCTGTCACCCGACACCGGCCCGCTGCACATGGCCGTGGCACTCGACCGCCCCGTCATCAGTCTGATACGGATACACCAATCCGAAGCGCACCGGCCCTACCGCCGATTCCACGATCTCATGGTCGACGCGTACGGCGACCCGGGCGAAGACTATCCGGTGTCGATGGAAACGCGGCCCGGCCGAATGCCGCGCATCACCGTGGATGACGTGCTGGCGAAGGTCGCGCTGTGGCGGGAGCGGTACGAAGGCTTGAACGGTGTGGTCGGGATCCGGGTCCGGGGGGAACGACCACCGCAAGGGCCGTCACGCCGCGCGGTGTCGGTGGCCTTGCGGTGTTCGCCCCCCAAACCCCGGACCCCCATACCCGCCGTTCGCGCGCCACCCATTTCCCGAACTCGTACTGCACCCCGACTTCTGCAGCAACCGCACGAGCGTCACCAGCGGGAGTCCCATGACCGCGAAGAAATCGCCGTCGATGCGATCGACGATCGTCGCACCGTACCCCTGGATGCCATAGGCGCCGGCCTTGTCCATGGGCTCGCCGGTCGCGATATAGGCTCGATCTCGTCGTCGCGCAGTGCCGAAACCGGACGCGCACGGACGCGAGGTCGACTGCGCGCCGAGCCCCCGGCGACGCAGACGGCGGTGTGAACCTGGTGCGTGCGCCCTGCAGCGCGCAGCATTGCGCGCGCGTCCGGCACGTCGACCGGCTTGTTGAGGATCCGGTCATCGATGACGACGATGGTGTCGGCCGCAATGATCACGGCGTCGTCGGACTCGTCCTCAGCGCTCGCGATGCGTCCGCCTTTTCGCGCGCGAGTCGTTCGACGCACGCCATCGGCGCTCGCCCGGGTGCACGGACTCGTCGATGTCGGCTGGACGCACCGTGTGTGGGATGCCAATGAGCGACAGCAGGTCTCGTCGACGCGGACTCTGGGAGGCGAGGATGATGCGCGGTACACCGGCCGCTGTCGCCGCGTGGCGCGCCGCGGGTCATTGCTCGAGCCACAACGTCACGGGCCCATCGTCGACGAGCTCGACGTCCATCATCGCGCCGAATTCTCCAGCTTCGACCGCAGACCGCGCGCCGGAGCAGCGCGAGAAATCGCTGTAGACTGGCTCGGCTTCGTCGGGTCGAGCCGCGTCGATGAAGCTCGGCCGGCGCCCTTTGACCGCGTCGCCGTACAGCGTGAATTGTGACACGACGAGGACGCTGCCACCGACGTCGGAGAGCCCGAGGTTCATTCTTGTCGTTCGCGTCGCCAAAGATGCGCAGGCCGCCCACCTTCTCGGCCATCCAGTGCACGACCCGGTCGTCGGCCACTGTTTCACCGTCACGAAAGCCGACCAGGAGCAGCAGGCCTCTCCCGATTCGTCCTGCGACCCGGGGCTGCTCCGCCCGTCGCGCACGCGCACTTCGGCGCGGGCGACGCGTTGGATGAGAACTCGCATGGATTGGCAGACAAAGTAGGCAGCCCCCCCGCGTACGGGCGAGGCCACGGGCGACCCCGTGATGGCTTGCAACGTCCCATGGCACCACGCGTATATTCTAGTCGGGGAGTCCATCACGCGGCCGCAGACCCGGGAGGGATAATGCGCACGCTGACGTGGGTCTCTGCTGCTTACTCGACCGTGACCGACTTCGCCAGATTGCGCGGCTGATCGACGTTGGCCCCGCGCTTGACCGCGATGTAGTACGCCAGCAGCTGCAAGCGGCACCGCCGCCAGCACCGGCGTCAGCATGTCGATCGTCTCCGGGATCCGGATCTCGTAGTCGATGCTTGCCCGTCGAGCGCCGGCTCTTCGCCGACTCGTGATCGCGATCACGCGCCCGCTCCGCGCCTTCACCTCCTGCACGTTCGACGCGACTTTGTCGAACACCGAGTCGTGCGGCGCGATGAACACGACCGGCATCATCTCGTCGATCAGCGCGATCGGCCCGTGCTTCATCTCCGCCGCCGGGATACCCCTCGGCGTGGATGTAGAGATCTCCTTGAGCTTGAGCGCGCCTTCGAGCGCCGTCGGGAAGTTGTAGCCGCGCCCCAGGTACAGGAAGTTCTGCGCCCGCTTGAACTCCTCGGCCAGCGTCCTCGATCTCGGGCGCGCGGTCGAGCATCTGCTGCCATCTGCGCCCGGCAGCGCCTGCAGCGCGCGCAATGATCTCCGCCCACGCACGACCGACAGCGCGCGCAGGCGCGCCGATCTTGAGCGTGAACAGCGCCAGCGCCACGACCTGGCTCGTGAACGCCTTGGTGCGACGCCACGCCGATCTCAGGCCCCGCGTGCAGGTAGATGCCGGCCGTCGGCCTCGCGCGCGATCGTCGACCCGACGACGTTCACGATGCCGAGCGTCCGCGCCCCGCGCCGCTGCGCCTCACGCATCGCCGCCAGCGTGTCCGCCGTCTCGCCGGACTGCGAGATCACGATGCACAGCGTCCGGTCGTTGACGATCGGATTGCGGTAGCGGAACTCCGACGCGTACTCGACCTCCACCGGGATCCGCGCCAGCTCCTCGATCATGTGCTCGCCGATCAGCGCCGAGTGCCAGCTCGTGCCGCAGGCCGTGATGATGATGTTGTCGATCGCCAGCAGATCTTCGTCGGTGAGGTTGGTGCCGCCGAGCTTGGCCGTCGCCTCGTCGAGCAGGAGCCGCCCGCGCCATCGTGTTGCGCGACGCGTCTGCGGCTGCTCGAAGATCTCCTTGAGCATGAAGTGCGCGTACCCGCCGCGCTCGATCTGCGCGAGGTCCCAGTCGATCTTGCTGACGTTGCGGGTCAGCGTCGTCGCGTCGAGATCGATGATGCGGTAGCCGTTGCGGTCGAGCACCGCCAGGTCGCCGTCGTCGAGATACACGACCTCGCGCGTGTGCGCGAGAATCGCCGACGCATCGCTGGCGCACGAAGTACTCGCCGTCACCGAGCCCGACCAGGAGCGGGCTGCCCTTGCCGCGCCGCGACGATCTTGTCCCGGATCGCGGCTCGACACGACGGCGATCCCGTACGCGCCCTCGACCTGATGCAGCGCCTCGATCACCGCGTCTTCGAGCGACCGTCGAACGCCGACCTCGATCAGGTGGGCCAGCACCTCGGTGTCGGTCTCGGACGTGAACGTGTGCCCATGCTCCTCGAGCATGCGGCGCAAGCGCCGCGCATTCTCGATGATGCCGTTGTGCACGACCGCGATCTCCCCCTTGCTCGTCGATGTGCGGGTGGGCGTTGCGCTCGTTCGGCGCGCCATGCGTCGCCCAGCGCGTGTGCGCGATGCCCAGCGTGCCCGACGACCGGCTTCGCGTTGACCAGCGACTCGAGCCGCGAGATCTTCCCCGCGACCTTCCGGGTCTCGACCCCCTTGCCGTTCATGATGGCCACGCCCGCGGAGTCGTACCCGCGATACTCCAGGCGCTTCAGCCCCTCAATCAGCGAGCGGGGTGACGACTTCTTCGGCCCGACGTATCCGACGATTCCACACATAGTCGGCTGTTCGTTGTACGGCCAAGTGCGCGCGCGGGCGCCGCGCCACGAGTTGTCGCGCGGTCGACTGACGGCCCGGCATTCGGCGATTAGCAGTCCAGCGGGCACGGGCCCGAGCCACCAGGTCCGGGCCCGCGCTTCCGTCGGCGCCTCGGCAATGACCCGCACGATCGGTTCCGTACCACTCGGCCGCACGTGCACCCAACGATCGGGCCAGGCCAGCCGAAGACCGTCCTGCGAATCGACCCCGTGCCCGGGAAACGCGGCCCGCAGCGTCGTATACGCGGCGAGCGGGCTCCCCCGGACGGTCCAGCTTGTCCTTGACGATCGCGTACCGCGGCCAGCGCCGATGATCGCCGACAAGGGCGCTGCCCGCATCCGTCAGCAGTTGGAGGATCAGCGCCGCGCCCGCCGGGGCGTCACGACCCAGATGCAGCCCGGCCACGATCACCCCGCCGTTGCCCTCGCCACCCACCGGCGCACCCTCGGTACGCATGCGGATCGCGACGTTGACCTCGCCGACCGGGGTCCGGATGACCGGCACCCCAGCCTCGCGGCGACGTCGTCGACGATTCGGCTGGTCGAGAGATTCGTGACCACCGGGCCCGCTCTGGCGCTTGAGCACGACCGAAGCCGCCAGCGCCAGCGTGTAGTCCTCCCCGATCGCGTGCCCGGTCTCGTCGATCAGCGCCAGCCGGTCGACGTCCGGATCGACCGCAAACCCGACGTCGGCGCCACCGTCGCGCGACCAGGGCCTCCAGCCCCCCAAGATTGGCGGCGATCGGCTCCGGTGAACGCGGGAAACGTCCGTCGGTCTCCAGATTGATCGCCGTCACCTTGCACCCCAGCCGATCGAGCAGGGTCGTCATGATCGGCGCCGCCCGCCCCGCGCACGCAGTCGAGCGCGACGTGCAGCCGCCGGCGGCGGATCGCCTCCACGTCGAGTACGGGAGCGCCAGGATCGCGTCGAGGTGCCGCGCCACGGCGTCCGGGTCCGTCCGGACCTCACCCAACCGGTCCCAGGTCGCGAGCGCGACGCCCGCTCGCCGCCTCCCGCATCGACGCCCCCTCCTCCGCCGACAGGAAGAGCCCCGATCGGCGCGATGAACTTGAGCGCGTTCCACTCGATCGGATTGTGGCTCGCCGTGATCGCCAGCCCGCCCGCCGCGTGGTGGAACTCGACCGCCAGCTGGACCGTGGGCGTCGGCACCACTCCCGACGTCGATGACGTCGCACCCGACCGATTGCAGGCCGGCGATGCACGGCTCGGTGAAACATTGGGCCCGACACCCGGCTGTCGCGTCCCACCACGACTCGCGGCCGGCGCCTTCTCCGCGTCGGCCCGCCGCCCACGCACCAAATCCGGCCGCAAACCCGGCGATCACTTCGGGCGTCAGCGCCTCGCCGACGCGACCGCGGACCCCGGACACGCTGACCATGAGCCTGTCGGTCATAGTGAAGCGGAAATTAGCGTCTCTCCGAGGGGTCTCGAGTCGCCCTCGTCGCGGAACGGCGACCGCCATGCCGCGGATCCGGGCTATCACCGGCGCAAACGGCAGCTCGCCGTCGGCAGCCCGTTCGCATCGGCGATCGCGCCCTCGGCCACCGCGACCAGGAAGGCTCGAACGACATCGGGATCGAATTGCGTCCCGCAGCACCGCTCCACTCGGCGACCGCCGCCGTCCAGCGTCGAGGCGTCCACCACGCCGGTAGGCGCGGCCGCTGGTCATCGCGTCGAACGAGTCCGCCACCGCCGCGATCCGCGCCTCGAGCGGGATCTCCGTGCCCGGCGAGCCCGTCGGGCATGCCGCGGCCGTCGAACCGCTCGTGGTGCGACCGCACGATGTGGAGCGCCAGCGGGAATTCGGCGAGGATCGGCGACAGGATCCGCCACCCCACCACGGGGTGCGTCATGATGTGCTCGTACTCCTCGTCGGTGAGCGGACCGGGCTTGTTCAGCACCGATTCCCGCACGCCGATCTTGCCGATGTCGTGCACGTGCCCGCCGATCTCGATCTGGCGGACGATCTCGGCGTCCAGCTCCATCGCGCGCGCGATCGCGACCGAGTACTGGCTGACCCGGATCGAGTGGCCGCGCGTGTACCGGTCCTTGACTTCGAGCGCCGCGCGCGAACGCCTGCATGGTGCCGAGGAACAGCTCCTCGAGGCGCCGCGCCTGCGCCTGCACTCGCTCCTCGAGCCGCTCCTGATAGCTCGCGATTCTCGAGGACGAGGCGCCGCTTCTCGAGCGACCTGCCGCGACGCGCGCCCGCACTTCCTCGAGGTTGAACGGCTTCATCAGGTAGTCCATCGCGCCGAGCGCCAGGCAGCTCACCGCGACGTCGACGTCGGCGACGGCGGTGATCATCACGACCGCCGTCTCGGGATAGCGCGCGCGTATTTCGCGCAGGAGCGTGATGCCGTCCATCCGCGGCATCCGGAGGTCGGTCAGCATCACCGTCACTCGCGCTGCTGCCAGCACGTCGAGCGCCTCCGTCCGGATGCCGCCTCGACGCACGCGAAGCCGTCGCTCTCCATGAGCCGCGGGAGCGACCTGGCGGAGCTGGGATTCGTCGTCGACGACGAGGCAGGTTAGCTTCCCAGCCTCGTCCATCATCGGTCTGGCACGTGACGAAAGTCTTTCCGACGACGATCTCGACGCCGGCTTCGGCACCCGCGCCGATCCACGCGGGCCAACGGCCGGACCCGTCTCGGGCGCGATCATGACGCCCGTCTACCTGACCTCGACGTACGTGCAGGACGCGCTCGGGGAGAATACAAGGGTACGAGTACGCGCGCGGGACGAACCCCACCCGCGAAGCGTTCGAGCGCAATGTCGCGGTGCTCGAGGGCGGCACGCACGGCTTCGCGTTCGCGAGCGGCATGGGCTGCCTCGATAGTCTCATGAAGCTGTTTCGCAGCGGCGATCATATCGTCTGCGGCGAGAACGTCTACGGCGGCAGCGTTCCGGCTGTTCGACCGGATTCTGCAGCACTTCGGTCTCCGCTTCACGCTTCGTCGATACCCGTGATCCCGCAGCGTGTCGCCGACGCGTGTCACCGATCGGACGGTCGCCATCCTCGTCGAGACGCCGACCAACCCGCTCATGCGGATCGACCGATCTCGCGCGATGGCCGAGATTGCCCACGCGCCGGGGCGCTTCCTGATCGTCGACAACACGTTCGCCACGCCGTTCTTTCAGCGCCCGTTCGAGTCGGGCGCCGATATCGTCTACCACTCGACGACCAAGTATCTCAACGGGCACAGCGACATGATCGGCGGCATCGCCGTCGTGCGAGACGACGACCTGGCCGAGCGCATTACAGTTCATTCAGAATGCCGCCGGCGCCGTCCCTGGCCCCTTCGACTCGTGGCTCGCGCTCCGCGGAACCAAGACGCTGCACCTCCGCATGCCGCGCCACGATGCCAACGGCCGCGGGTCGCCGCCTGGCTCGCGGAGCACGTCGGTGAGCGCTGCGTCAACTACCCGGGCCTTCCGTCGCACCCGCAGCACGCGCTCGCCAAGCGCCAGATGCGCGGATTCGGCGGCATGGTCAGCGTCGAGCTGGGCACCCGCGAACGCGCCGCGCACGTCCTCGACCGCGTCCGCGTGTTCTCCCTCGCGGAATCACTCGGCGGCGTCGAGAGCCTGATCAGCCACCCGGCGTCCATGACCCACGCGTCGGTCCCGCCCGACCGTCGCGCCGCCCTCGGCATCACCGATGGCCTGATCCGCCTCTCGTGCGGGGTCGAGGACATCGACGACCTGCTCGGCGATCTCGAGCAGGCCTTTGGCGGACTAGGCGCCGTGTGCGACTAGTCCTCGAGGTAGACGTGCAGAAAGTGAAGCTGACGCCAGCGACGAGACGAACCGTAGGGACGCGTAGCTTTGGTTACAGGCCGCGTGTGACTTTGTAGTTCTACTCTCTACTTTCTACTCTCTACTTTCTGGCCTCCCGCCCGTCTCATGCCACCGACTCCGCTTACCCGACATCTCGTCGCTCGCGTGGGAGCACCCCGCGGACCGCGCGGCGCTCAACACGCTGCGTGCGATTCCCGGCTTCGACGAGGTGGTTCGCAAGGTCGCCGGATTCTTCGGTGAGCGCGGACTCCGGCATCTCTTCCTCGCCAACGCGGTGCGCGTCGGGCCCCGTCAGCGCCCGAAGCTCGATGCGCTCTATACCGAGGTGCTCGCGACCTTCGATTGGCCGACCGCGCCCGCAGCTCTACGTCACGCAGACCCCGTTCGTGAACGCCGGCGCCGTCGGGTTCGACGATCCGTTCATCATCGTCAACTCCGGGACGCTCGGGTTGCTGAACCGCGAGGAGCAGCGCGACGTGCTCGCGCACGAGCTCGGGCACATCATGAGCGGGCACGTGACGTACAGCACGATCGCCGTCATTCTGATCAACTTCGGTCTCAGGAACCTGCCCTTCCTCGCCGGCATCGCCCTGCTGCCGATTCAGATCGCGCTCCTCGAGTGGTATCGCAAGGCGGAGCTGTCGTGCGACCGCGCCGGCCTGCTCGGGCACGCAGGATCTCCGCGCGTCGCTGGGGACGTACCTGAAGCTGGCCGGCGGGTCCGCCGGCGACGACACGATCGATCTCGACGAGTTCCTCACGCAGGCCGAGGAATACGAGACGACGGGCGGCGCCTGGGACACGGCGCTCAAGATCCTCAACACGGTTTTCCGCGACCATCCGTTCAACACGGTGCGCGCGGCCGAGCTCCAGCGCTGGGGCAGCGTCGCGAGGCCTATGATGCGGATTCTCCGCGGCGATTACCCTCGGCGCGGCGAAGCAGGGGACCAGCCGCTGGCCGACGACTACGCGGCGGCAGCCGGGTACTACGGCGACCAAAGCACGCGCGGTCGCGTCGGAGATCGAGCAGATGGCGACGCGCCCGCGACGCGTTCGGCCAGGCGTTCCGCGCCCGCACGCGGCGGGTCGACAGCGGCACCTCCGGCGGCAAGGAGTAATCGAGCGTCATCGCGCCAGGTAGCGGCGACGTCCGTGCGTCGGCTACCCGGACGGCGACGCCTGCAGCCCGGCGACCGATGAAGGTGCTCATCGTCGGCGGCGGAGGACGCGAGCACGCGCTCGCCTGGCGGTTCAAGAGGAGGATCCCAGACCTCGAGCTGATCGCGGCGCCGGGAAACGCCGGCATCGCGGAGTACGCTCGGTGCGTCCCGGTCGCCGCGACCGACGTCGACGCGCTGGTCGCGCTGGCCGACGGCCGAACGCCCCGAGCTCACGGTCGTCGGCCCGGAGGCACCACTCGCACTCGGCATCGTCGACCGCTTTCGCGCGCAGCGTCTCCCGATATTCGGCCCGACCAAGGCTGCCGCGGCAGATCGAGAGCTCGAAGGTGTTCGCGAAGCAGCTCATGATCGACGCCGGCGTGCCGACCGCGCGGGCCGAGCGGCACACCGATCCGCCGCCGCCCGACGCGCCGCAGCGAGTTCGGCGCGCCGGTGGTCATCAAGGCCTCCGGCCTGGCGGCGGGCAAGGGCGTTATCGTCGCGGAGACGGCGCGCCGAGGCGGATGAGGCGATCGACGCGATGCTCACCCAGCGGCGTCTTTGGCGCGGCCGGTGCGGAGATCCTCGTCGAAGAGTACATGCACGGCGAGGAGGTGTCGCTCCACTTCCTCACCAATGGGACGCAGTGGGTGCCCGTTCGTCGCGGCGCAGGATCACAAGCGGCTCCTCGACGGCGACAAGGGACCCAACACCGGCGGCATGGGCGCGTACGCGCCTGTGCACATCCAATGGCGGCACCTCTCGCGCGAGGTGAGTGGCGCATGCGCCCGTTTCCGGGATCTGGCAGCGACTGGGCGGATCTCGTGCGATATCGTCGCCGAGCGGATCATCGAGCCGACACTGGCGGCACTCCGCGACCGCGGGGCGCCATTTACGGGAGTGCTTGTACGCGGGGCTCATGATCACACGCGACGGGCCGAAGGTCGTGGAGTTCAACTGTCGGATGGGCGATCCGGAGACGCAGGCTATCCTGCCTGTCACCTCGTTCCAGCTGCTACCCCTCATGCGCGCAGTAGCCACCGGGGAAAGCGTCGCGGCGGACTCGGCGAGGCATCGGGGCATCTCGATTTGCGGTGGCGACGGTGGTTGCGGCGGCCGGGTATCCCGACCGACCTCGGACGGGTGATGTGATTCGGATGCCGGCCCCTGCGGCGGACATCCACGTGTTCCACGCAGGGACCGCGCGCAATGCCGCAGGTGAGCTGGTCACCGCCGGCGGTCGAGTACTCGCCGTCACGGCCGTCGCATCCGAGCTGGCCGACGCGCAGCGCGCCAGCGCCGACTTTGCCGCCCGGGTGGAGTTCCCGGGCAAGCACTACCGCACCGACATCGCGTGGCGCGAGCTCGCCCGCCATGCCCGAGCTTCCTGAGATCGAGACGATCGCGCGCGACGTCCATCGCGCGCTGTCCGGGGCAGTGATTGCGTCAGTCCGGGTCACACGACCCGACGTGCTGCGAGAGACGAGCGCCAAGCGGTTTGCTGCTCGGCTCGCTGGGACAACGATCACCCGGGGGTGGCGTCGCGCGAAGCTCGTCGTCATCGACCTGTCGTCGCCGGATCGCATCGTGATCCAGCCGCGGTTTACGGGCGCGATCCTCGTGGACAATGGCACCCTGAGCGACGAGGAGCGACGGTATTCTACCCTCGCGATGCAGCTAACGGACGGGCGCACCGTGCACTATCGTGACATCCGGCGGTTGGGCACCGTGACGCTCATGGGACCCGATCGGTTCGCCGCCTATGTCGCGGCCCTCGGCCCCGAGCCGCTTGACCCCACGTTCACAGTGGACAACTTCCGGGACGTCTTGCACAAGTCCAGACAGGCCGTGAAGAAGGTGATCATGGACCAGCGTCATTTGGCCGGCGTCGGCAATATCTACGCGAACGAGTCACTGTGGCGGGCGGGGATCGATCCCTCGCGCAGCGCCCGGCGCATCCACGCGGATGAAGCGGACGCACTGTACCATGCCATCATCGACGTGCTCAGCGAAGCGATCGTCGCGCGGGGCACCAGCTTCCGGGACTATCGCGACGCCTACGGCGAGCACGGAGCGTTTGGCAGACAACTCGCGGCGTACGGACGCGCGGGGCAACCATGCATCCGATGTGGTGCGCGCTTAGTCGGCACGCACGCGATCGATGGACGCATCACCGTGTTTTGCCCGCGGTGTCAGCGCTAGCAGATGTCCAGGGCGCAGCGGTCTGTCACTAGCGACGTGCGTCCCGCGCTATCCGAGCCGAGCGAGTTGACGCTCGCACCGCCGCCGGAGGCGCGCGTCCGAGCGGCGGCCGGCGGCCGGCGCCGATCTGCTGCGGGTGCGCCGACATCCGAGGAGCAGGTGCAGGTGATGCGAGCGTCGGTGCGAGCGGGCGCGACCAACCACCCTGGCGTCTACCGGATGCTGAGCGCCGACGGCGAAGTGGTCTATGTCGGTAAGTCGAAGCGCCTGCGCTCACGGCTCCTGAGTTACTTTCGCTGCTCGTATCCGGAGGACAAGGGGGCCCGCATCCTGCGGCACGCACAGTCGATCGATTGGGAGTACGCGCCGAGTGAGTTCGCGGCGCTTCTGCGAGAGCTGCGCCTGATCAAGCGGCTGCGCCCGCGATTGAACGTGGCCATGAAGACCGACGGCCACAACTACGCCTTCGTCAAGATCACACGCGGCCCGGCCCCCAAGCTCTCCGTCGTACGCAGCGCCGGGAGTGATGACGGGGAACTGTACTACGGCCCTTTCGTCGGCGCCCGGCGTGTAGCCGAGGCACTGCGCGAGCTCAACGACGCACTGGGCCTACGCGACTGCGCACTCGATACGCACATCGTCTTCAGCGACCAGCCCGAGCTGTTCCCATTGCTGGCGCGCACGCCCGGCTGCATCCGCCACGAGATCCACAAGTGCCTCGGTCCGTGCGTCGGTGGATGCTCGGCTGGCGAGTACGCGCGCCGCGTCGACATGGCGCGTGCGTTCTTCGACGGTACCGATGACGGCCCCATCGCGTCCCTCACCGCGCAAATGCACGAAGCCAGCGCACGACTGGACTTCGAGCGCGCGGCGGTGCTCCGTGACAAAGGGCACCGCCTCCAGGGGCTCCGCGAGCAGTTCGGCCGGCTGCGATTTGCCGTCGAGACATTGTCGTTCGTGTACACCGTCGCAGGCGTGGAGGGCGACGACCGCCTGTACGTCATCCGCCGAGGGTGCGTGCGCGCCGAGAGCGCAGTGCCGCGAACGGCGCGCGACCGGGGTCGCCTGCGCTCGCTGGTCGATCAGACTTTCGGCGGACCTAAAGGTCCGCCGGGGGCGGTACCGGCACACGAGGTCGACGAATTGATGCTCGTCTCGACTTGGTTCCGACAGCATCCGGAGGAACTCGCCCATGCACGCCCGTGGCGAGAGTCGGGAGCAGTTCGGGCCACACCCGGCCGGGGATAATCGTCCTCTGCCGTGGCCACACTCTTGCACGCCTGAGGTACTGTGTATCGGACATCCGCCGTTCTACTCGGCATAGGGCTGGGCGGGTTGGTCGACAACATCCTGCTGCAACAGCTCCTCCAACTGCATTTCATGGTATCCGGTGTGATCCCGCCCACGGATGTCATGGCGCTGCGGACCAACATTCGGTGGGGTGGCGTGTACGATGCGGTTTGCTGGTGCGTGGCGATCGCGGGGGTCATCACACTCTACCGCGCCGCACGACATCGCATGCCGGTACCCTCCCCACGGTCATTCACTGGGTCCGTCCTGCTGGGGTGGGGAGTGTTCAATCTCCTCGAGGGGCTCCTGAATCATGAGATCCTCGGCATCCATCATGTCGTGACAGCCCAGCACCTGTTGGCAGGCGATCTGCTCTATCTCGTCTTCGGTGCCACGCTACCGATCGTGGTGGGCGCCTTCCTGGTTCGGCCGCGGCGCGACTGGATGGCCCGCCGGGCACCGCGCCGGCGAATGACGCCGTGGTCTTGAGGGAACGACGGGATCCGGGATAGGCCCGCGATCGCACCGACTCCCCGGACGCCCGATCCCGCCATTACGCGCCCTGCAGCTCCACAATCTCCACCTCGACGTCCTCTCCCCGCACGCGGAGCCGCCCGACGCTGGGGGGCAGCTTGAACCGGCGGGGGCCGGCTGCCCCCGGGTTGACGACGAGTCGGCGGTCGACTCGCGTGACGAGCGAGCGGTGCGTGTGGCCGTAGATCAGCACGCGCTGCGGATAGCGATCCAGTAGTTGCTGGGGCGCGGGCACACCCAACTCGTGCCCGTGGCTCACGTGAATGTCGACGGCCCCCACCGTGCAGACAATTTCGCTCGCCAGCTCACCCAGTGGATCGGTATTGCCAGCCACTGCGCGCACAGGCGCGATCAGCGCGAGCTCGTCGAGCACATCACGGCCCCCGACGTCGCCGGCATGGAGGATCATCTCGACATCCGCGAGCACGAGGTGCACATCGGGCCGGACGAGCCCGTGCGTGTCCGCAATCAGGCCGATCACGTGCTCTCGGGCGCTCTTCAATCCACGCGCACGGCGTTGCGTCCCCGGCCGCGAGAGGCCGGAGTCTGGCCGCCCTCGGGGTCGCCACCGCCCCACTGCGGAACGAGCGCTTGCGGCACCCCGCACAGGTCGAGCACACGCGCCACGACGAAATCCACGAGCGAGGCGATCTCGATCGGTCGATGATAGAAGGCTGGCGCCGCGGGGAGCACGATGGCTCCCGCTCGCGAGACGCGAAGCATGTTCTCCAAGTGGACGACGCTGAGCGGCGTCTCGCGCGGCACGAGGATGAGCCGCCGCCGCTCTTTCAACGCGACGTCGGCCGCACGCTCGATGAGCGAGCGCGACGCACCGGTTGCGACGGCTGCGAGCGTCCCCATCGAGCACGGACAGATCACCATCCCAGCACTGCGGGCCGACCCCGAGGCCGGCGCGGCGCCCCGATCCCCATCATCGTACACCGTCACGCACGCGTCCCAGAGTGCTGGGCCGACCAGATATCGCAGATCATCGACCGACTCGACATCTACTTCGCTTTGTAGGAGTCGGAACCCGTGGGCGGAGATGATGAGGGAGACCCGTCGCCCCGCCGCAGCCAGGAGCTGCAGGAGACGGACACCGTACGGCGCCCCGGACGCGCCCGTGACCGCCACGACGAGCGGCGGGCTCGCCTCGGGAGTGTCGAGCTGGGCGCGAGCGCGCGTTGCACGGGTCGCCGGGACGAGTGCACGCTCGCGGGCAGGGCGCGACCGCGTGCCATCGCGAGGCTCGCCGAACCGTTTACTCATCGGATGTGGACCGTCGCGAGCCGCTCCGCAGCGACGAACACGAAAAACAAGACGCTGATGATGCCGTTCATCGTGAAAAATGCGGCATCGAGGCGAGACAGGTCGTTCGGCCGAACCAGTCGATGCTCGTAGAGGAGGAGCGCCGCAGCAATCGCGACGCCGGCGCCGTAGAGTGGGCCCGCGTCGATCGCCACGCCCACGAGCCCGAGCGCCACGATCGTCACCACGTGCAGCGCGCGCGCGATGCGCACGGCGTTCCATTCTCCGACGGCGGCTGGCAGCGAATGTAGCGCGACGGCGCGGTCGAACTCGACGTCCTGCAACGCGTACAGAATGTCGAAGCCGCCGGACCAGGTCGCGACCGCGATGGCGAGAGCGACGAGCATCCACCACGGATCGCTCCATCGGCCGGCGATGGCGAGATATCCCCCGACCGGTGCGATTGCCAGCCCCAGCCCGAGTACCAGATGCGACCACCGGGTGAAGCGCTTCGTGTAACTGTAGAAGAACACCCACGCCAGAGCGACTGGAGACAGCACCAGACAGATCAGGCCCAGCCGCCATGCCGCAATCACGAAGAGTACGGACGCGACGGCAACGGCGACCCGCGCGTTGCGGACCGACAGCAGGCCGGTCGGCAGCTCTCGTCGGGCCGTTCGTGGATTCTGTGCATCGAACTCGCGATCGACGATGCGGTTGAATCCCATTGCCGCGAACCGCGCGCAGGTGAAGGCGATGACGATCCAGGTCAGCTTCCCCGCGGTGATCGGCGCCTCGTAGCTCCCCAGGGTCGCGCCGACCATCGCAAATGGCAGCAGGAACAGCGTGTGCGGCAGCTTGACGAAGTTGACGTACGTGAGCAGCCGAGAGTTGCCGGCGAACGTCTGTCCCTCGCGAGCTGTCATCGCGCCGCCGTGCGGTCGAGACCCGCTCCGCGCTCTGCGCGCGGGAGCGGCTCCCACTCGTCGACCGTCGCGCGGGGGTCCGGTGCAGCCACCCGCGCCATTGTCGAGTCCCAACGAAGGCCACAGCGCATCGACACGGGCCTGCGTCGCTGCGTCCATCACGATGCGGTCCGGCCAGCGGCGGGTCGAAGCCCTCTTCTGGCCACTTCCGCGTCGCGTCGAGACCCAGCTTGGACCCGTACGTGAACGCGCGACTCGCGTGATCCAGGACATTGATCGGGCCCATCGTGAAGCGGGCGTCACGCTCCGGGTCGATGTTGTTGAGGGCGACCCACCACGCCTCGGCGGGATCCTGCACGTTGACGTCCTTGTCCACGACGACGATCAACTTGGCCAGCGACATGAGCCCCTGCCCCCAGAGCGCGTTCATCACCTTGTAAGGCCTGACCGGGATACTGCTTGTCGATCGATACGAAGACGAGATTGTGAAAGATGCCCTCGGCCGGCATGTGGTAATCGACGATCTCCGGGATCGTGAGCCGCAGCAACGGGAGAAAAATTCGCTCCGTCGCGTGGCCCAGATAGTAATCCTCCATGGGCGGCCGCCCGACGATCGTCGTGGCGTACATCGGATCACGTCGGGAAGTCACCGCGGTGACGTGCACCGCCGGGTACAGGTCCGCCTCGGAGTAGAAGCCGGTGTGGTCGCCGAACGGCCCCTCGGTCACGAGCGGTTCGCGCGGATCGATGTATCCCTCGATCACGAACTCGGCCTCTGGCAGGCACCTCGAGGTCGGACGTCAGCGCCTCGGATCAGTGCGACCGGCGCCTCGCGCAAGAATCCGCGAACAGCAGCTCGTCCACCGTCGGCGGCAGCGGCGCGCGTGGCCGCGTACACCGACGCCGGATCGGCGCCGACGACGATGCAGACCGGCATCGTCTCGCCCGCGCTCGGCCATCGCGCGCCAATGCGCGGCGCCGACCTTGTGACGCTGCCAGTGCATCGCGACCGTGCGCGGCCCGAGGACCTGCACGCGGTACATGCCGACGTTCCGGACGCCTCGCACCGGATCGCGCGAGATCACCATCGGCAGCGTGATGTACGGACCGCCGTCCTGCGGCCAGCACGTGAGGATCGGCAGGTGCCGGAGATCGACTTCGTCGCCCCGCCGGACCACTGCCTGGCACGGCGCAGGGCCGCTCCGCGAACGCGCGGCGGGAACTTCGCGACTTCGAGGAGACGCGGCAGGAGCGCCAATTTGGCGAGCATGCCGTCGGGCACCTTGAGCTCGAGGAGCTCCGTGATGCGCCGAGCGATGTCGTCCAGGTCGTCCACGCCGAGCGCCATCGCCATCCGTCGCATGGACCCGAAGAGATTGATCGCCACGGGATACGACGCGCGTGTCCCGTCGTCGAGGATGACGTGCTCGAACAGCAGCGCCTGGCCGCCGCCCGGCTGCTTCATGACTGCGGTCGCTGATCTCGCACAGCTCGAGTCGTGCCGCGCACGGGTCGGTGATGCGTGTGAGCTCTCCCGCTCGGTCGAGCGCAGCGACGAAGTCTCCGAGCCGGTCGAAGGTGGCCGTGCGAGTCATCGCCGCTCGCCGACGTGCACAGTCGCGATGCCCAGAGTCAACGGATGCCAACGGACCCGCCGAAAGCCCGCGCCTTCCATGCGCCGCGCCAGCTCCGGCGCGTCGGGGAAGTGATCCACGGATCGGGGGAGATACCGGTACGCCGTCGGTTGGCCACTCACTACCCCGCCGATCGTGGGAACGACGTGGTGGAAGTACGCCTGATAGAGGGTCCGAACGACGGGCGCGTGGGGAGTCGAGAACTCTAGAATGACGAGTCGAGCGCTTGGGGCGAGGACGCGACGGACTTCGAGCAAGCGCGCGATCCAGGTCGGCGACATTCCGGAGGCCGAAGGCAACGATGACCCCCTGCGCAGCGGCATCGCCGACCGGGAGGTCGAGGGCGTCCGCGGCAACGGGTAGCACGGTGCCACGTGGGGCTTTGTGCGCACCAGCCCGTAGCATCGGGCGCGGCGAAATCGGCGCCCAGCACCTGTCCACAAAACCCCTGTTGGCGCGCCAGCAGCGCGGCGACGTCGAGCGTGCCGGCACACAGGTCGATAAACAGGCCGTCAGGGTGCGCGGTCCAAGCAAGCTCGTGGAGCGCCCGCCGCCGCCACCCGCGATCAACGTTCAGACTGAGGACGTGATTCAGTAGATCGTAGCGGGGAGCGATCTGGGAGAAGATCTGGCGCACGTAGCGCGGCTTGTTGGCGCCCCCCGCCGCCGCCGAATCGGCGAGGTCGGACTCAGTCTCCGTTTCCAGAACGCTCACGCCAGGAAAGGTCGCCCACGAGAGGGGGCCGGAGCAAGCGGACGGCGCGGTCCGTTCTTTCTCCTCTCTCCTCTTTCCTTTCGCCTCTCCACGGGCGCGTCAGCGCCCGTTGGGCGCTACCTTCCCCCTGCATTCTGTCGGCGAGATACTGACGCGCTCGCTGCGCCTCTCTACCCCAACTCCGATTGTCGCCACTTCTCGATCTCACGAATCTGCCGGACGCGGACGTCGTCGTCCTAGCGCAGCAGGGGCGCGAGGTGGCGTTTCGCGAGTTGCTGCGGCGCTATGAGCGGCCGGTGTTCTCGCTGGTGTATCGCATGGTGCGAGATCGTGAGACGGCCGAGGAGCTCGCCCAAGACACATTCGTGAAGGCGCTAAACCACATCGAGCGATACTCCCCAGAGTTCAAGCTCTCGAGTTGGTTGTTCAAGATCGCGAACAATTTGGCGATCGATCACCTGCGGAAAGGTCGGCTCCCGACGGTCAGCATCTCTGGCGCGCCCGACGCCGCGTCGCCCTCGGAAGTCGACGCAACGTCGTTTGAGGTCGCGTCGCGAACGCCGTCCGCGCTGGAAGCGCTCGAGGCGCGGGAATTGGGGTCCGCCATCGAGCGGGCGATTGCCGCGCTGCGCCCCGAGTACCGATCCTGCATCATCATGCGGCACGTCGAAGGCCGCTCGTACGAGGAGATCGCAACCACACTCGACCTGCCGCTCGGCACCGTGAAGACCTACATCCACCGCGCCCGTCACGAGCTGCGAAAGGCACTCGGGGAAGCTGACGAGTGAGCGAGAAACGTCTGTTTCTACGGGCCGACGACCCCAACCTGGCCCAACAGGGCCTTCTCGGGCACGACCGGCCCGGGGTGGCCATCAAGGATCCACCAACCGCAACAGCGGGCGACGCAGGTGTCGCCCCTACGGTGAAACCTCCGGTCCGCTCACCTCGTACTGAGCCCAGAACCCACTCACACTATGGAACACCGCCACCTCCTTCCTGACGAGATCGACCAGCTGCTCGACGGCGAGACCGGCTTCGGGATCGCACCGCTCGCAGCACACGTGCGCGAGTGCGCCCAGTGCCGGGCCGAGCTGGAGGCCGGGCAGCGGATTGTAGCGGCCATCGAGCAGCTGCCGCGCTTGGCGCCATCGGCGCCGTTCGCCGAGCACGTCATGACGCGGGTGAACGTGTACGAGCCGCTGGATGTGACCGTGCGCGACGCGGTCAGCGGGTGGGTGCGGCACCTCGTCCCGCAATCGCGGCCGCTACGAATCGCAGCAGCGACGGGCGGTCTCACGATTGCACTGGCCCTATCCGCCGCCTGCGTCTGGGTCGGCGCGCATATCCAGAGCGTGTTCTTCTTCGGGACTCTCGTTCGTGCCCGTCTCCGCGACGCCATTATCGAGGAGCTCGGAGCCGCAGTCTCTTCGATTTTTGGCACCCGAGCGATCGATGTGGTGGGGACCGCCGGGCCTCTCCTGCTCCTCGCGATCGCGGTCGCATTTCTTGCCCTCACCGTCGCCGCGGGGTTCATGGTGCGCTCTGTCGTCACCACCTCCCGCCGAGGTCGCGCCTAATGTCAACCGTGCTCCGGTCCGTGGCGGTGATGGCTGCTCTCGCGTCGTTCGCCCCGGCGCTCGCCGCCCAACGCACTCCGGCCGTACCGACGCCATCGGTGGTGGTTCCCGCGATCCCGCCGATCCCCTCCCCCCGGAGTGGCCAGGATTTTGGGGCGTCGATGCGAGCGTGGGGGGAGTCGCTGCAACAGTCACTCGGTAGCATGGGTGATTCGCTCGGAAGGCTGGGTGATTCGCTCGGGAAACTCGGCGCGGCAGCTCGGTGCCGCGGAGACGGACGAGTCGATGCAGCCCTCGAGCCGAAACCGAGCGCGGGTCGACAGCCTGAGACACGCGATGGAGCAAGTCGAGCGTGCAGATGGGCGGGAGCCACGGGCACGGTCGGAACTGGCGCGACGTCGGCCGTCAGGCTCGACACGCGGGTGCCCAGGCGCGGGCGATGGCGATGCAGGGCAAGGCACCGATCGCCGGACTCATCGCGCGCGTCCAGGACGACCCAGAAGCGGTTCCTCTCCCCCCGGTTGACAGCTTCTCGACCGGGCCCGTCACGATCGCTGCAGGCACGACACGCGCTGGGACGGCCGCGACCGCGAATGGCGATCTGCAGGTCTTCGGCACCGTCACCGGCAATGCCGTTGCACTCAACGGGAACGTCGAGATCCATCCGGGCGCCGAGGTGAACGGGAACGCGTTCGCGGCTGGTGGCCAAGTACGGGTCGACAGTGGTGGCATGGTTGATGGCGAGGTGCGCTCACTCATCGGCGACTTCGGACCGGTGCCCATGACCGCCGGCGGTCATGTCATGGGTGCGGCAACCACCTCGCGCTGGCATGACGTGCGGATGGCGCTCATGGCCTACGCGCTCGTACTGATGCTCAGCATTGGTGTGTTGACCTTCGCCGATGACCAGCTGGGCCACGCCACGGCGACGCTGGCTGACCGTTTTGGCCGAAGCGCCTGGTACGGGCTTGCGGGCGCGGTCCTGCTGGGACCGGGGCTGGGCGTTATGTGCCTCGCCTTGACGATCACCGTCGTGGGCATTCTCGTGATCCCGTTCGCGGCGGTCGGATACTGCGCGATCGCGATCGGGGCAGCGCTGTTGGGGTTCATGGCCATCGCCGAAGCGACCGGCACGGCGATCCTCCCCGCCCGCACACAGGGATCGTTGACGCCGCGTGGCGCGCAGCTTCGCGCGATTGTCACGGGCGTATCCGTCTACAGTGGTCTCTGGGTCCTGACGGCGATATTGGGCGCCGATTCCGGCGTCGGGATCGCCGTGCGCAGCGTCGCCGTCGTCGTCACGGTCGTCGCCGTCGTGATCGGGTTCGGATCAGTCGTGCTCTGGCGGTTCGACGTGCGACGTGCGACCCGCGCAGCGGCCACCCCCAAGACTCCGCTCGATGAAGCCGTCTGGCAAACACCGACGCCCGTGGCCGGTGTCGCGGCGGCGGCGCGCACTCCCCCAGCCGCGAGTTCCTCCGAGAGGCCATCATGACCCGTCTCACCCCGACACTGACGGCCGCGCTCTTCGTGACGGCGATCTGGTCGCCGCGTACGACGCATGTGCCGTTCGTTGGAGTGGACCTGCTCCACGCCCAACAGAGCGCGAAGTCGCAGTCCAGCTCCGATGATAGCGATCAAGACAACGATAGCGACGACGACGACGACGACAACGACATGGGCAATATGGTCCGGTCGGCGCACGGGCCGAGCGGTCCACGTACCGTCGATATCGGACGCATGCTGCGCCCCGGGCAAAACAACGCCGCGCCGCTGAACGTCAATCTCACGTACGGGTCGGGCACGATGTCCGTCTCGCCGATCACGGGGCCGTGGCTCTACGACGTCCGCGTGACGTATACGCCCGGACACGCGAGCCCGCGCATTGCGTACAACGCGGCGTCGAACACGCTCGACGTGCATGGCAGCTCGGGACGTGATGGGGACATCAACATCGATTTCGACGACCATCACCCGAACGATGACCTGCACGTCGGACTCGGTCGCGGTGTGCCCCTCGACGTGCGGCTCAAATTCGGTGCCGGTGATGTGACCGCGCAGCTCGGAGGGCTGAGCATTCAGCGTCTCACGCTCGAAACGGGCGCGTCCGATGCGCAGGTCTCCTTCGACGCACCCAACCCGATTCCTCTCTCCGAGCTCGATCTCAAGGTCGGCGCCGCTGCGTTCAGCGCGACGGGATTGGGGAACGCCCACGTCCAGCACATAGTGGTGGACGCGGCGGCCGGCCACGTCGATCTGGACTTCGGCGGACATTGGACGAGCGACGCGACGCTCGACCTGCATGCGACCCTCGGCGCCATCCACATTCACGTCCCGCCGGGAGTGATCGTGGACGCGCCGATCGGGCAGCACGTCATCGGCTCGATCAGCAATGACGCTGGTGGCGCGACGCAGCCGCAGAGCCCTGGTGGTCCAGTCTACCACCTGCGCGTCGCATCGCATGCGGCGCTGGGGATGATCGATATCGACCGCCAGACGCGGGAGTAGAGGCGACGCCATGCGTCGCCCCCGGAGACGGCACTCCGTCGTCGTGACGACGCCCTAGCGCTCATCCCTCCGACCAGCGGAGCACGATCGGCGCGCCGCGCTGCAGGTTGAGTCGTTGCGCCGCGCTGCCGTTGCGCTCGGCGATCTCGACCAACCCGCTCGAGCCGACCAGCGCGACGACCTCGCCCGGCATCACGTCGCCGTAGGTGCGCACGAGCGGCACCACGAGGCCAGCGACTTCGACGGTCCCGCCGTGCAAGCCGATGCAGTTCGTGACGGCGTTGCCGAAATGATCGATCGCGATGATCTCGCCGACGAGCGCGCCGTCGTCGCGGCGGAGTGGCTCCGGCGTGCGGCGGATGGTGGGCGATGGGTGCGCCGTGCCAACCTCCGTCAGCGCTACCCCGCGCGCCAGCGATGCGGCGACCGGTGCAAACACATCGCGGCCGTGGAACGTCGCCGATGCGTGCGCCGGCATGGTCACGGCGACAGCGCGCGCGCCAGGGGCCAGGAGCGCCGGCGAGAGCACGCCGTTGTCGGGGCCGACGAGGTAGCGACCCGCGCTGGAGACCGCGATCGCGGCACGGGAGGTCCCGACGCCCGGATCCACGACGACGAGATGGATCGTGCCTTCCGGAAATCGACGCCAGTAGCGCGCCACGACGAGCCGAGCCGCTTCGACATCCTGCGGGGGCAGATCGTGCGCAATGTCCACGATCTCTACTTCCGGCGCCCCGGTGGCGAGCACACCCTTGAGCTCACCCACGTACCCGTCGGCCGTCCCGAAATCGGTGAGCAGCGTCACGAGCGGACGGGGCGTGGTCATGCCGTATTCTACACCTTTCGTGTCTTCCACCGTCCGGCCCGCCACAAGGCCATCATCCCGTCACCGCAGGGTCAGCCGTGAACACGCGCGTCATCTGCCGCGGGAGGAGGAGCTCGATCGCAACGGCGACGACTGCCGGCGCACTCGCGTACGCCAGTGTCAGCCACCCGGCACGCCGGAACATTGTCCGGCGACCGCGCAGAATCCGTGGGGACCGCAGCCCCCGCGGGCATTACCCCGGCGCAGCAGTCGCGAGCGCCATCTCGGCGATTCGCTGCGCGAGGGCGACAAAGGCCTTGGCCGCCGCCACGTTGGGTTCGGCGACGACGATCGGTTGACCCATGTCGGCCCCCGCGACGATGCGTGGGTACAGCGGCACGCGAGCCAGAAGCGGAAGACCGAGCTCGCGCGCGAGTCGCTCGCCGCCGCCCGATCCGAATATCTGAGATGGCTTGCCGCAGTGCGGACACTCGAGATAACTCATGTTCTCGACGATTCCTAACACTGGCACCTCGACCCGCTGGAACATACGCACGCCGCGCAACGCATCGCCGACTGCAACCTCCTGCGGCGTGGTCACGATGACGGCGCCGTGCACGTGGGTCGATTGCACGAGCGAAAGCTGCGCGTCGCCCGTCCCTGGGGGCATATCGACGATCAAATAGTCCAGCGTCCCCCACATCACGTCGCCGAGGAACTGCCCGATGATCTTCATCACGATCGGGCCACGCCAGATCGCGGGCTGATCCTTGTCGATCAGGAGTCCCAGGCTGATCACCTTGACGCCGTGTGCCTCGAGTGGGACGATCTTGTTCAGATGCTCATCGACCTGAGGCCGCTCGTGGAGGCCAAGCATCCGCGGGAGGTTGGGCCCATAGATATCGGCGTCCATGATGCCGACACGCGAGCCGGCAGCGGCGAGCGCGACGGCCAGGTTCACGGCGACCGTCGATTTGCCAACCCCACCCTTACCGCTCGAGACGGCAATGACACGCCCGAGATGGGGATAGGCGATGGGGGTCTGCGCAGGGCGTCGCGGCGCGCTTGCAGCCGGTCGCTGCTGCTCCATGACGGGCAGAGGACGGCGCGGCGAGTGCGGGGTCTCAGGCACCGGCGTGGCCTCCGCTCGACGGCCACTCGCCGTTGGCGCTCTCGGCTTTGACCTCTCGGATCTCCGGCACCCGGTGCTTCAGATGCGCCTCGATGCCCTGCATGAGGGCGGCGACCGGCATCTCGCAGTCCGGGCAGCCTCCGCCCAGGCGCAGCACGGCCAGGCCGTTGCGGGCGTCGAACGACACCAGATCGATCGTCGGGGGGTCACTCAAGCGGAGGAGCGGGCGGAGCCCAGCGATCGTCACGCGGATACGCTCCTCGACTGAGCCATTCTTGTCCGATGCCATGAATGTTCGAAAGCTAGAGGCAGGCGGTCAGAGCGCCAATGCTTCGTCGCTCGAGATCGACGCGGGGTCGGTCTGAGGCGCCGGAGCAGGCCCGACAAAGTCACGCGCGGCAGTGATGACGTTCGCCTGGACCTCGGCCAGCCCGCCGGCGATGAGCGCGCCCGCAGCCTTGGCGTGCCCGCCGCCGCCAAACTGACGGGCGAACCGATTCACATCGACGTCCCCAGTGCTCCGAAACGACACTTTGACTTTGCCGTGCCCGAGATCGCGAAAGAAGATCGCCAACCGTGTCCCCGCGATCGAGCGCGGGTGCTCGACGATGCCGTCCAGATCTTCGGACCGCAAACCGTAGCGCTCGACGGCGCCGGCCGGTACCGAGATCCAGGCGATGGCATAACGCGGATCAACTTCCAAGGTTTCTAGCGCGTCGCGGAGCAACCGGAGCCGGCCGAGTGGCAGGGAGGCGTAGACGCGGCGATACATCTCTTCGGGATCGACGCCGAGCGACAGGAGGTACCCTGCGATCGCATGGCACCGCGGCGATGTGTTGCTGAATCGGAAGCCCCCCGTATCACTGAGCAGCGCGGTGTACAATGCGGTCGCGATCGCGCCTGAGAGGGACCAGCCAGCGCTCACGGCGACGTCGAAGATCAACTCACCGGTCGCGCACGCACTCGTGTCGGACACGATGACCTGACCGGGCGGCTCCTCCCCGGGGACGTGATGGTCGATCACGAGCTTGGGGATGGACAGGTGTCGGACGGCATCCGTCAAAGTACCGAGCCGGCGAACGTCGCCGATGTCGACGACCACGAGTACGTCGACGTCGGCGAGTGCCGCTGGCCCTCGAGCCGTGGCATCCTCGACTCCTGCATCCAACAGGAAGTCGAATGAGCCGGGCCACGGTGTCGGATTTACGACACGCGGGTGAAACCCGGCGCCGGCCAGGAGGCGCACTAGCGCTGCCTCAGACCCACAGCCATCACCGTCGGCGTTGATGTGGGTGGATAGGGCGACACGTCGCCCCTGCCCGCTGCCGAGCGCCGCCAGGAGCGACCGAATGGGAGCGACGCGGTGCGCCGGGACAGCGAGCAGGTCAGTCGCGTTCGGAATCGAGGGAGGAGACATGGGGAGGCGGAGATGCGAGCAGCGCCCGCGGAGACCGCGGGCGCTGCATCAATCTAACCACCCGAACGCGCGCTAGTCGGCGGCGACGGGCGCAGCGACCGCTTGAGCGGCTGCGGCGCGCGAATGGCTCCGGCCGTAGCCGAAGTAGACCACCAGCCCGATCACCGTCCACACGGCGAGCCGGATCCAGGTGTCCCGCGGCAGCGTGAGCATGAGCCCGAAGCAGAAGACGATCCCCAGGATTGGAACAACGGGGACGAACGGCGTTCGGAAGGGGCGGGCTAGCTCCGGGCTTCGTACGCGGAGGACCCAGACGCCGGCACTCACGATCACGAACGCGAGCAGGGTCCCGATGTTGACGAGTTGCGCGAGGAGGTCCACCGGGAAGAGCGCCGCAAGGGCGCAGCCTATGATCCCGACGATGATCGTCACGACGTGCGGCGTCCCGAATCGCGGGTGCACCACCCCGAATCGCGGCGGCAGCAGGCCGTCCCGGGCCATCGAAAATGCGACGCGCGTCTGCCCCATGAGCATGACCAGCACCGTCGAGGCCAACCCCACGATCACGCCGAGATCGGTCAACAGTCGGAGCCACGTGAGCTTCGGCTCGGCGCCCAGCGCGACCACCACCGGTGCAGGGACGTTGAGCTTCGTGTAGGAGACCAGCCCCGTCATCACGAGCGCCATGAGGATGTAAAGCACCGTGCAGATCGCGAGTGAGCCCAGCATCCCGATCGGCAAGTCCCGTTGCGGATTCTTGGCTTCCTGCGCCGCCGTCGACACGGCATCGAATCCGATGTACGCGAAGAACACCAGCCCCGCACCCCGGGCGATCCCGCTCCATCCGAAATGCCCGAATTCGCCCGTATTGGGTGGAATGAAGGGATGCCAGTTCGCCGCGTTGACAAACGCGAATCCGCAGGCGATCACCAGCACCACCACCGCGACTTTGATGAACACCACGATGTTGTTGAACTTCGCCGATTCCTTGATGCCGATGACGAGCAGGGTCGCGAGTGCGGCCACCAGCAAGAGGGCGGGCAGGTTGATGACGCCGCCCGGCACACGCACGAGATGGTGCGCGGTCTCGTCCCAACGCAGCGGCGCCTGCGACCACGCCGGTGAGACCGGCATATACGCCTGGAGGAAGTTGACGAGATGCCCCGACCACCCGACGGCGACCGTGGACGCCCCGAACATGTACTCCAGGACCAGATTCCATCCGACGAGCCACGCGACGAACTCACCTAGCGTGGCGTACGCGTACGTGTACGCGCTGCCCGCGATGGGAATCATCGCCGCGAACTCCGCGTAGCACAGGCCGGCGAATAGACAGCCCAATCCGGCGAGTACGAACGACAGCGCGACTGCCGGTCCGGCATTGGTGGCGGCCACGGTGCCGGTCAGGACGAAGATCCCTGCGCCGATGATCGCGCCGATGCCGAAGGTGGTCAGATTCGTCGCCGTCAGCACGCGGCGGAGTCCGCCAGCGGCTTCCCCCGCGTTGGCCTCTGCCTGCAGTGAGGCAATGCTCTTCGTCGTCCCTAACGACACGGGGAAGGCCTCCACATTGAGTTGTCGACTACTCCCGATTGGCCTGACGGCCGCCCTCGGCAGGCCGTAACCCGCCGGGGGCCGCGTAGGGCCCAAGACTGGACGGAACCGCTTGGAGGCGGGGCCGAATGTGCCCTGCCTCCTGCCGCGCTGTCAAGCCGAGTAGTTCGGCGCTTCGCGCGTGATCGTGACGTCGTGTGGGTGCGATTCGCGCAGGCCCGCCAAGGTGATGCGCACGAATCGACTCTCGGTGCGGAGCGCCTCGATGGTTGCGCATCCGACATACCCCATCCCGCTTCGAAGTCCCCCGACCATCTGGTACAGCACGTCGGCCACGGGCCCTTTGTAGGGGACGCGACCTTCGATTCCTTCCGGGACGAACTTCTTCGTGGACATCTCCCCGTCCTGGAAGTAGCGGTCGGCGCTCCCGTCCTGCATGCGCCGAGAGACTACCCATCCCGCGGATCATCTTGAAGCGGCGGCCCTCGAGCAGCAGCGATTCGCCCGGGCTCTCCTCGGTACCCGCCAGCATCGACCCCATCATGACACTAGAAGCCCCGGCGGCGAGTGCTTTGACGATGTCGCCTGAGTACTTGATGCCACCGTCGGCGATGACCGGGACATCGCCCGCGCCTTCGACCGCGTCCATGACTGCCGTGAGCTGCGGCACGCCAACGCCCGTGACGACGCGCGTCGTGCAGATGGAGCCCGGCCCCACGCCGACCTTCACGGCATCGACGCCGCGTTCGACGAGCGCTGCGGCACCGTCGCGTGTCGCGATGTTGCCGGCGACGAGTTGCACGTCGGGGAACATCTCCCGGACTTCGGCCGTCGCCTGCAGCACGCCCTCGCTGTGGCCATGCGCCGTGTCGACGACCAGCACGTCCACGCCGGCCGCGATCAGCGCACGCGCGCGCTCGCGATAGTCACCGGCCGCACCGATCGCGGCCGCCACCCGCAGTCGCCCGTGTCGGTCCTTGTTCGCATTGGGATGCTGCCGTCGCTTGTGGATGTCCTTGACGGTGATCAGGCCACGGAGCGTGCCATCCGCATCGACGACCGGCAACTTCTCGATGCGGTGTTCGCCCAGGATCCGCTCGGCTTCGTCCAGCGTCGTGCCAGCGGGCGCGGTGATCAGCCCACTACTCGTCATGACCTCGCGCACGGGCCGATCGAGATCGCGCTCGAACTGCAGGTCGCGATTCGTCAGGATGCCGATCAAGCTGACCGTCGCGATCGACGATCGGGACGCCCGAGATCTTGAAGCGACCCATGAGTGCGACCGCTTCGCGCAACGTCGCCTCGGCCGAGAGCGTGATCGGATTCAGGATCATGCCGCTCTCCGATCGCTTCACGCGGTCCACCTCCGCTGCCTGACGGTCGATCGACATGTTCTTGTGCAACACGCCGATGCCGCCCGCGCGAGCCATCGCGATAGCCATCGCCGATTCGGTGACGGTGTCCATCGCCGCCGCGACCAGCGGGACGCCCAGGTTGATCGCTCGGGTGAATCGCGACGTCGTCTGGACGTCCCGAGGGTGCACGATCGAATGTCGAGGAACGAGGAGGACATCGTCGAACGTCAGCGCCAGGTCCACGCGCGCTCGGCTCGCGCCGGAGGCGACGACCGACGCACCCGGGACACTCACCCGCGAGCCGCCTGGCTTACGAGGCGCCGGAGAGGGCCGGCCGGATCCGTTGCGGCGCGTGGCCCCGCGGGACCGGCCGCTCTTGCTCGTCGATGCGCCGCGCGGACTCGACCCGTTATCGCGTCCCGCGCCCGCTCGGTTTCGATTCGTGCGTTGCGATCTGCTCGGCATGGTCAAAGTTACGGCGAGCCGAGAGTCGAAGCAACGGCGCTGGTGGCGGCCGCTGCCGTCACTCGTTCCGCGGGAGAGTGGGCGGCGGCGCGTGTTCGGCCGCATCCGCTGGCGGTCCCGCCGACGTCGGCTTCGTTGCCGCTTGCACCAGATCGCTCGCGACGGACTTCCCTGCCGCCGCGACGCCATTGAGCACGCCCACGGCCTTATTGAGAAAGGTCATCGTCTCGGCGACTGCCGTCGCCGGTATGCGGCCCGCACGCAGCGTATCCTCGACGGTCTCGGCGAATCGTTGGAAGGTCGTGGCGATCGCCGGCCGCACTGCGTATTTCGATTCGAGAAACTCGACGTAGTCGAGCACCTGATATGCGCGCTCGTCGGGCATTGTCTCGAGCGAACGCACGACCCGATCTCGGAGGAATGGATTCATAAGGGCGAGAACCGCGGGATTGGGGATTCGGGATTCGGGATTCGGGATGCGGGGGTCGGGTCGGAAAGGATCAAAAGCCCGTAGGGGCGACGCCTGCGTCGCCCGTTTTTCGTAGGGGCAGCGTTTGCGTCGCCCGTTGGTTCGCAACCTCCTACTCCTTTCGGAAAGCTAACGTGACGCGGCTGGGCGCGGCCGAAGCGGTCGCGCCCGGCCGCGCCGTGGCTCCACGACCGCCCATCGGACCGCCTCGCCCCGAACGTCAATGTGCAAGAATGGCCCGTGGGCCTTCGTGCCCCGATAGACCCCCGCGCCGCCAACCAGCTCCGGATGCGCCGCCTCCACGCGATCCACGGACGCCAACAGCACGCGTGCGTCCCGCGAATCAATGCGGCCGTCGCCGTTGAGATCATCCATCATCCCATCGCCATCATTGTCCACGTAGATGTCCGCCGCATCACCGAACTCGTGACGGCTGTCGCGGGCACGTCCTCCGCGCGGACCGACGCCGAGCGCGTTGTAGGCCGGCGTGCGGAATCCAGACGTGATGACGAGATGCGCGTTCGGGTGGCCGTGTTCGGCGAGATCATCGATGATCAGCTCGAGCTTGTCCACGAGAGATTCGTGGAGCACGATGTACTTGGGCCAGACGTCGGGCTGGTCGTGCGTGAGAAAGTCGCGCAGGCGGAAGTGGTCGGACACCGGCGTGTCCTCGTTGTCAGCCGTGACGCGAATGAACCCTTCCGGATTCTCGTATGCGGCGGACCGCACCGAGATGACGTCGCTCGGCTGGCCACCAGCCGACCCGATAGGGACCGACGCGCCCCCGGGACTTGCTACTGAAGGGCAACAGCGTGATGAAGGAGAACGAGCCGCCACCCAGGAGGCTGTCGGCGATCGAGTAGATCCCGGGCTGGGACGCCGCCGAGTCGCCGAAGAAGTGGCGGAGCACTGGGAGGGCGAGCGAGTGATCCATCGCGAGGATGAAACGCGCGCGCAGCTTCCCACTTCGGCCCAGCAGCGAGTCCGGGAGCCGGGCCGTAGCGCTGCTATCACCGGCGCGCGCGGAATCGCCGATCGAATCGGCGGCCGCCACTCGGCCAGTGTCCAGAGTCACGGCGGCGGCATTCCAGTTGTGGGGTGCGGGCACAACGGTTGCCGCCGATCCCCCGGCGGTTCCCATCTGCAACAGGGCGAGCAAGATGTGTAGGCTCACCAGCCTCTCTCTCGATTCACTCGCAACCCGACCCCCGAATCCCGGACCCGGACCCCGATCAGTAGATGTACACCACGGTGCCGATCGGCACGATACGGAAGAGTGTCTCAATGTCTTCGTTGCGGAGACGTACACATCCGTGGCTGGCAGCGGTTCCGATCGTTGCAGGCTCGTCGGTGCCGTGGATGCCGTAGCCGTCCCCGAGATATAGGCGATTGACCCCCAGCGTGCCGACGTACTTGCGCTGGTTGGTGCCATACGGGGGGATCACAATCGAATCGTTCGCGACGATCTCCTTCCCTTCACTCGTCTCGAACGGGACCTTGCGGCCGTCTGGGTACTTCGTGATGACATCGGTCCCGTCGACCGTAACCACGGCCCCCCCACCGATCGGGATGGACTTGCCCCGCATCAACTTCACCACACCCAAGTGCTTCTTGCCGGCCATCTCGACATAGTGCCAGTCGGGCGGCACCCACACGGGATCGGTTTCCTTGGCCTCGACCACGAGCCGGCCGCGCGGGGTGTCGAACTTCCAGTGCACACCACCGTTGGGTCCCTCTTTGACGAGCTCCTTCCCCGTCCCCGTCGCCACGCGCGTGGTGAAGATCGTGCGGTCGCCCTGGCGATACCACAGTCGTTTGTCGCTGATACTTACCACGATGTACGGGCGGTCGCCGGGCCCTGCGCTGTCGCTGGTTCCGAGACCCTGGTTCAGCGTGTCGCGCGTCGCGCCGATCTCCCGTTTGACATCGTCGAGGAGCTCCAGGTTGCCATTGAACGCCATGCGCATGACGTCGCGGCGAAACCGCTGCCGCAGCGTGTCGTTGAGCGTGATCCCGCTGACGACGACGGCGCCCATCACGACGCCGATCAGCACCCAGGCCAACGGGCCGCCCTGACGGAGCACGCGAGTGATGTACGCCATGCGCGCGGTCGCCGCTCAGTAGAAGTAGACGCTCATCCCGGCCTGCACGTTCGGCAGGATCGCCTGCAGATCCGGCGCCGCGATGCGCACGTTGCCCGGGGTGACGCTGGCACTGGTGCCGAGCGAGTCTGTCGTTGAATCCGCGTAGATCGTGGTGCCGCCGTTGAGCGTGATCGACCACGGGCCGGTCGACGCGACCGTCCGCTGGCCGCGCGGCGCGGCGACGTGCACCGCGTCCGGACCCTTGCCCGCGACGGTCTCGGGCCCCACACGGACCGGCATCGCCCGCAGGCGGATGCCATCGCGCTCGAGATACATCACCCCGCGATCCAGCGCGACCGAGAGATGCAGCGCGCGGTCGCCCTCCGCCTGTCGGCGAATGAGCACCAACATGATCCGGAAGTGATTCTTGTTGGCCGCAAACGCGTAATCCGCTCGCCGTCGCTCGACGGCCGACATCGCATGTCGCAAGCGCCCGACCTCCCGCTCGTACTCTCCCTGTTTGTAGACGAGCCAAGCATTGGCTGCGCCCAACGCCACGAGCGAGCACAGGAGGCAGGCAAAGGCCCACGGATAGGTCTTGATGAACCCCCAGGGGCTCAAGCGCGGTAGCGGGCGTGGTGGGGGCGCCGGTCGTACGCGGTGCACGGCAGGCCCAGGGCCGGGTGGTGGGGCGCCCGGCTGCCGCTCCGCCCCACGAGTGTCCGGCGGTCCGGTCCTTGGCTGTGGGAGCACGCGCTCTGCCGGTCCCGCGCCCACGTCGGACGACCCGGTGAGCTCGGTCACCGTCGGGTCAGGCTCTGTGCGTCGAGAATCGGCACGCCCACGGGCTCGCTCCGTCCCAATCGCACGGTCGCCGCCAGCGCGATCGGAACGGGGGCCAGCGATGCCAATGCGCGGGCTGCTGTAACCAAGCTTGGCGGAATGGCGACGTAGAGCAGAGCACTCTCCGAACCAGGGCCGCGGACGAGCAGGTAGGGTTCGTCGGGATTGAGTCCCTTTCGCAAAGGATCGGCCGTCGCCATTGCCAGCACCTCGACATCCCATTGCACGTGCTTGCCTCGGGCACCGTCGGGATCGGCTCGCAAGTCGGCCGCCGACAGCACGACACGATCCGAATCGACTGGCGCGACTTCACCGTCTTTGACCCAGCCTTCGGCGCGAACACGCACCCATCCGCGGTCACGGGCGACCGGCGTCAGCACCACGTGCGGCGACAATGTGGCGAACGGTTGCCCATCGGGAGCATCCCGGAGCGGCGTGGTCGCCAGCGGCGCCAAGGGCGGAGCGCCCGACGGCACGCTTTCCACCGTGCTGGCGGGCGCCGCGGCGGCTTTCGCCACCGTTGGGTGGCCTGACGGCGTCTTGCCCTTTGTCGCCTTCGCGTGAGCCGGTTGGCGCGCCTTGGTCGACGCGCCGGTCTTGGTCGTGCTCTTGGTCGTTGACCCTGCGGCTTGCGCTCGGGCGCTAACGGGGGTCGCGCCGAAGATTAGCGCGCCAATGAACGAAAGAAGTGAAACTGCTCGCATCGCTGGTTGGGGGGTGGACCCCTCGGTACATTTGCAAAGATGGCCCCGCCCGCACAGCGCCCGGTAGTCCTCGTCGTGCTCGACGGCTCGGCCTTTCGCCCCATGCACGCACGACCCGTCGTCGCGCTCAGGGCAATCCCGACCTGGGAAATCCAGCCGGGCCCCCGGTCGCGTCCGTGCGCGCTGGCGTCCTGGCGTGGGACTGTCGGAGGACCCATCGGGAAACAGCTATACTGCCGAGCCCAACCCGGAGTCCGGAAGAGGGACCTCCAGCCCGGCCGATCTGGTACTACCGCGGGCAGCTGAAGCAGGGCCCGGCCGTCCGGCTCCGCCCCAAGGAGCCTCGCACGCGATTCCTTCCTTCACCCGTGACCGTGATCTCTCGACTGTCAGCCAGATCGCCGCGCAAATCAGTTCGCCCGCCGGGCAGAAACGCGTCCATGCTCGCCGCGTGCCTAACGCTTCTCGCCGCCTGCCCCGTCGCGGCGCAGGGTATTTACGGCTATGCGCCGGAGAAGAGCCCTTACCGGGACGTCGACAGTCAGAGCGAGCTGTCGGTGTTTACCGGTTACCTGATCGACGCCAAAGACGAGGCTGGGGTCGAGCCGCAGAGCGCGCCAGTGATCGGAATACGCGAGATGGTTCACTTGGGCGGCCCCGCAATCTTTTTCGGCCGCATCACGCATTCGTTCTCCCAACGAACGGTCATCGACCCGTCGTCGACCGAAGCGTTTCGCGACATCGCGACGACGAGCGCTGGGCTGACGATCCTCGACCTCGACCTCGGGCTCAACTTCACCGGCGACCGATCGTGGCATAATCTCATGCCCTACTTTGGAGTCGGACCCGGTGTGGTCTCGGACCTCGGAGCACCCCGCGACGCCGGCCATTACCACTTCGGGACGGCGTTCGCGGCGACGTACGGTGGAGGCTTTCGCTGGGTCACGACGAGTCGGTTGAGCTTCCACGTCGATATGAACGCGTATCTGTGGGCGTATCATTATCCGTCCTCATACCACAACACCTCGACCGATGGGACGCAGGTGATCGCAACCGGCCACCACCTCGTCGGCTGGCGCAACAACGGGTTGGTGGCGTTCGGGCTATCCTACCAGATCTTTTGACCCCGCACGCCCGAGGCCTCAACCAACAGGGCGACGCATGCGTCGCCCTTACGTGTGACTGACCGCTCCGGGTCGACGGCATCACTGACGCGCCGCGTGGTATTTGCCGCGGCACATCGCTATCGCCGTCCGGAGTGGGATGCGGCTCGCAACGAGGCGGTGTTCGGCCTCTGTGCCCGACCGCACTATCATGGGCACACGTACGTGTGCGACGTGACGGTCGCTGGCCCAATCGACGAGACCACTGGCATGGTGGTCGACCTCGGCCGCTTGGACCGCGTGCTGGCCGAAGAGGTGCTCGACCGGTTCGATCATCGCAACATCAATGTCGAGGTGCCCGAGTTCGCCGAAGGACGGCTGATCCCAACGGGAGAAAATCTCGCCCGCTTCATTGGCGAGCACGTCCAGGGTGCGTTCGGCGAGACAGTGCGGGTGAGCGCCGTGCGCATCGCAGAGGATGACCGACTCTGGGCTACGTGGCGACCTGATGGCACGCGGTGACGTGTCCCCGCCGATCCGGGCACACCCCCCGTCTCATATATTGCGCACATGCCCTCCGATGCCGTCGGGACGTCCCGCGGCCCCGGTTCCAGCGTACCACAGAATGCGCTGCACTGGCGTCGTGCTCGCTGGGGGACTGGCGACACGCTACGCAGGTCGTCCCAAGGGGCTGGAGCGCGTCGAGGGTGTCCGGATCATCGACCGCGTGGCCGCCTCCCTGCGTGCGGTGGCCGATGATCTCCTGCTCATCGCGAACGATCCGCAGGCCCACGAGTGGTTGCCGGGCGTGCGAGTGGCTTCGGACGTGCGGCCGGGCGCGGGCGCACTGGGCGGGCTCCACGCGGCGCTGGCACGCGCCGGCACCCCCGTCCTCGTCGTCGCGTGGGACATGCCCTTCGTACCGCCGGATCTGCTGACCGCGCTGCGTGCATTGGGAGAGCGGGGCTTTGAGGCGGTCGTGCCGGAGCGCGACGCCGAGCATCGGCTCGAGCCCCTCTGCGCCTACTATGCGCCCCCATGCATCGCGGCAATCGAGCGCCACCTCGACATCGGTGATCGGCGGGCGATTGCATTTCACGAGGACGTCCGAGTAGGTCGCCTCGACGCCGCCGCGGTCGCACGGTTCGGCGACCCGGCGCGCGTGTTTCTCAACGTGAATGCACCGGACGATCTGTTACAGGCCGACCGCTGGGCAGCGTCGCTGCCATGACCGCCGCTGGTACACCTTTCGGGATGGAGTTGTCATGATGTCGCCGGTTCGCCGCCGCGGGGCGATGACGAGGGCACAGGGCGACGCGCCCGTCGCCCCTACGGTGGGACGGATGCTTGTGATCGGCACGTGCCTCATAGGCACCGCGTTCGCGGCTGCCTGCGCGCACACAGCCGCGCCACCCGCGCCTCCCCCGGCGCCCGCCGCCACCCCGCCCGCACGCGATACCGTCACGCTCCAACCGACGCGCGCGCAGAAGATCGTTCAGCTGCGAGAAGGCATCGACTCGCTGCTGAATGACCCGGGGTTCCACAATGCGTTCTGGGGTGTGCTGATCGTGGATCCGGCGACGTCGGACACGCTGTACGCACGCAACGCGCACCGACTGTTCATGCCCGCCTCGAACATGAAGGTGATGACAAGCTCCGTCGCGATCGCGCAGCTGGGGCTCGATTACAAGTATCGAACCGTCTTCGCCACTCGCGGGCGGGTGCACGATGGCACGTTGTTCGGCGACCTGCTCGTGATCGGACGCGGCGATCCAACGATGAGCGACCATATGGTGCACGACGCGATGATGCCGCTACGCGCCGTAGCCGACTCACTCGCGGCGCACGGCATCCACCGCATCACCGGACACATCGTGAGCAGCGGCGACGCGTTTCCAGATGCGAACGCGGGATTTGGCTGGGGGTGGAACGAGTTGATGTATGCATACGCGGCCGGCGTCGATGAGCTGATGTTCAACGAGGGCTTCACCAACCTCTCCGTGCACGGAGGTCGCCGGCCTGGATCGCTCGCACGCATCACCACCGCGCCGATCGCGGACTACCCCGCTGTCCGCTCGCGCGTGGTGACGGTCGCCCCCGGGGACTCATCACTGTCGAAGAGACTCACGACCGCCCTCGACCCGGTGACGGGCGCCGTCGTGGTCGCCGGCACGGTCGCGACGGGTGACAGCATCGTCCTCCAGGTCGCGTACCAAGACCAGGATGCGGCGTACCTGCACGCGCTGGCGGCCGCCCTGCACGAGCGCGGCATCCGCCTCCGAACGTCACCGGTAACTGTACCCGACGACAATGGGCCGATGGCGCTGCGACCGATGGTCCTGGCAGCACACACCCCGCACGTCACCCTGGCCGACGACACACTCTTCGTGCTGACCTCACCAGCCCTGCGCGACATCCTGCCCATCTTGCTCAAGCCGTCCCAGAACCAGATTGCCGAGATCCTGCTCAAGACGCTGGGACTGGAACGGACGGGCATCGGGTCGGCCGACAGCGGCCGACGGGTGGTCGAGTCGCAGCTGGCTGCCTGGGGGATACCGACCGATGAGTTCGTGATCCGTGATGGCAGCGGGTTGTCACGGCACGACTATCTGGCCCCGGCCACACTCGTGCGCGTGTTCACGCGAATGCAACAGGACACGGCGTTTCAGACATTCTACGATGCCCTGCCCATCGCCGGCGTCGACGGCACCATCTCCGACCGCATGCGCGGCACCCCGGCGGCCGGCAACGTCCACGCCAAGACCGGAACCGTCGATCGAGCGCGGTCGCTCTCGGGCTACGTGACGACCGCTGATGGCATCCGCCTGGTTTTCAGCTTCCTCTGCAACAACTGGACGGTGCCCGTGCACCAGGTGGAGCAGGCGCAGGACGCGATCTTGGAACGCATCGCATCGATGTCGCTCGGCCACTCATGATGGCCACGACCGGCCGCGTCCGCGGATCTACCGGCGACCCTGACCGTTGATGCTGTCCGTCGCAGAAGCAGTCGACCGGATCGTAGCGGACATCGAGCCCTGTCCGGTTGAGCGCGTCGCGTTGCTCGACGCGCTCGGCCAGGTCCTCGCCACCGCGATCGTGTCGCCGATCACGCTCCCTGCGTGGGACAATGCGGCCATGGACGGCTACGCCGTTCGCGCCGACAATGTGGCCAGGGCATCCCCCGAGACGCCGGTCGTGCTGCAGGTGTTGGAGACGGTAGCCGCCGGTGGGTTCCCGACGATCGACGTGAGAGCCGGCACTGCGACCCGCATCATGACGGGCGCGCCGGTGCCAGGGGGGGCGGACTCGGTCGTGCGTGTCGAGGACAGCGACGGTGGCGTCGAGCGCGTCGCGATCACAAATGCCCGTGACGCCCACCACAATGTCCGCCCTCGAGGCGAAGACCTGCGCCAAGGTCAGACGGTCTTCGCGGCCGGGACACCGATCGGGCCGGCGCAGACCGGTGTGCTGGCATCCGTGGGCGCCGCGATCGTCGATGTGCATCGTCGTCCGCGTGTCGCCGTGCTCGGCTCGGGTAACGAGCTGGTGGACCTCGACCGGTTTGCGGACGCGGTGGACGGTCGGCGCATCGTCGCATCCAATAACTACTCGCTGCATGCACTCATCCGCTCCGCCGGCGCGATCCCCGTGAACCTCGGGATCGCGCCCGACACGCCGAGATGGATTGCGCGCGATGGTGAGCCAGAGTGCGGGCTGCGACCTCCTGGTCACGACGGGTGGTGTGTCCGTGGGCGAATTCGATTACACGCGAGACGTGCTGACCAGCCTCGGGGCCGATATGAAGTTCTGGCGGGTGCGTATGCGACCCGGGGCGCCGCTCGGATTCGGCTGGCTCGGTCGGATGCCGTGGATCGGCCTCCCCGGGAATCCGGTTTCCACCATGGTGACATTCGAGTTGTTCGCGCGCCCGGTCATCCGGCGCATGCTCGGCCACCTCCGTCTGTTCCGGCGGCCTGTGCCGGTCGTACTCGCAGAACCGCTGCAGATTCACGCGCCCCTCACGCATTTCCTCAGGGTCATCGTGCGCATTGGTAACGACGGCGTGGCGACCGCGCAGCTGACTGGTCCTCAGGGGTCCGGTATCCTCACATCAATGTCACTCGCCAACGGCTTGCTCGTCGTCCCGGAGGACCGCCCTGCCGTTGAAGCCGGGGAGGTCCTGCATGCCCTTCTGTTGTCTGACGACGCCATGACGAGCACCGCGTTCGCTCTCTGAGACCGGTCCTCGGGCAGGGCACCAGCACCTCAGCGCACGGTCCACACAATGAGTCCTCGCTTCCTACTCGTTCTCGGCGTGATCGTCCTTCTCGTGCTCGCGGCCGCAGTGGCCCTCGCGGGGCGGATCGTGCGGTCGCGCCTCGGCGAGGGCGCAGCGCATCGGCCGCCGGGCAACGGGGCTGGAGGGAACGGGCGAGTCTGGGCGGTCACGCCACTGCCGACCGGCGTCGCTCGAGCCCTCACGGCACGCGGGCTGGTCAACGCCCAGCAACTGGCGAGCATGTCGCCAGCAGAACGGGAGTTCTTCGTGGCCACGGTGGCCGCGCGAGTCGGTGAGACCGGCAAGCCGAAGCTCATGCCCACGAGTCCCGACCCCACCAATGAGGCGGCGCCCGTTCAGCCACAGGACGGGACGTTGACCGCAGCGTTGGTGTCGGGCGCGATCCACTGTCCCGTATGCCGCGCGCCGCTCGCTCAGCGCTCCGAGACCCCGTTGCTCATGTCACGGTGCCCCGGGTGCGGCCGTCGCGTCGGTGTCCGTGTCGAAGGCGCGCGCCTGACGGTGACGGTCCAATACGGCAATCCCACACCGGCCGGCGGCGTAAGCGCGCAGGGGTAAGCGCGCGGGGGTCGGGGTCCCCGCCTTATTCCAGCCGGTCCGCTATGACTTCGCTGATATCGTACACCGGCACCTCGGACCCCTTGGCGGCGACGCCGTCGCGGATCATGGTCATACAAAACGGGCATGCCGTTGCAATGGCGCGCGCGCCGGTCGCAAGCAACTCTTCGGTTCGCTCGGCATTGATGCGCTTGCCCGTTTGCTCTTCCATCCACATGCGACCGCCGCCGGCACCGCAGCACAGGCCGCGGCTCCGGTGTCGCTCGGGCTCGATGATCTCTACGATGGGCAGCCCCTGACGGAGCACGTCGCGGGGCGCGTCGTAGATGTCGTTGTACCGACCGAGGTAACAACTGTCGTGGTAGACGATCGAATCGACAGGAGTTGCGGTCGAAGCGTCACCCGCGGCTGCTATCGACGGACCCTCGGACCCTGCCGTAACGATGGCGATGTCCTGCGCCAGCGAGCCGGCCGCTGCACGCATCGGGACCCGCCCCTCGTGCAACAGGTGCGCGATGTAGGTCGAGTGGTGGATGACCTCGTACTCACCACCCCACTGCGGGTACTCGTTGCCCAGCTGGTGGAAGCAGTGCGGACAGATCGTCACGATCGTCCGCACGCCGTAGCCATTCAGGATCTGGACGTTGTCCTTGGCGAGCATCTGATATAGATACTCATTCCCCAGGCGACGAGCGGGATCGCCATTGCATTTCTCCTCTTGCCCCAGAATCGCGAACCGGATGCCCGCAGCCTGCATGATGCGGGCGAATGCGACGGTGATCTTGCGGGCGCGAGCATCGAACGACCCCATGCACCCAACCCAGAAGACGACTTCGGGTTGCTCGCCGCGCGCAGCGCATTCGGCCAGCGTCGGAATCGAAAGACCGGCCGCCCATTCGGCACGAGTGCCCGGATCGAACGCCCACGGGCTGCCGTTTCGCTCCATCGACTGGAACATTGGCTGGACCTCCGGCGGAAACCTCGACTCCATCAACACGAGGTTGCGACGGAGCTCGCCGATGATGTCGAGCTGGTCGATCGATACCGGACACTCCTGCACGCAGGCGCGACACGTCGTGCACGCCCAGAGCTCATCCTCGGTGATGTAGTTGTCGAGGAGGCGGTGGCCCAGCACCTCGTCCGTCGGCTCCGCTTCGGCCGCCTCGCCTTCCCCATGCACGAGTGCGCCCGCGCCACCATTGGTCATCCCATCGAGGAGCGGCGCTTTCTCCAGCAGACGTTGACGGACGTTGATGACGATCTTCCGGGGACTCAGTGCCTTGCCCGTCAGGTTGGCCGGGCACACGGCTGTGCACCGTCCACACTCGGTACACGAGTAGCCATCCAGCAGCGACTTCCAGGTCAGATGTTCGACGTCTGACGCGCCGAACTGCTCGACCCCTTCCGCCTCCAGATCCATGGGCCGCATCACGCCGCGCGGACCCGGGCCACTCGTATCAGAGAGGTAGACGTTGGGCAGCGACGTAATGATGTGCAGATGCTTCGAGTACGGGAGATAATTGAGAAACGCGAGCACGAGCAGGACGTGTGCCCACCACAATCCCGTCATCGCCGTCGCTGCCGTCCCGGCGGACACGCCCGTCAGCGCACGCGCGAGACCCGTGGAGATGACCCGGGCCGGTTCCCCGTTCCCATGCGCAGCGACGACGGTGAACGCGTTCAGCAAGAGCAGCGTGATCATGAGCAGCGCGATCAGCGACAGAATGATCATCGCGTCGGTCTGCTCGAGGTGGTCGCCGCGCAGCCGTCGAGGCTTGAGGACAAGTCGGCGGTAGAACAGCCACCCGACCGCCCCCAACACCAGAACGGCGAAGACCTCCTGCGAGATGACGTAGACGCCGTAGAGGGTCGTGGGCAGGAATCGATACGAGAAGCCCGGCCAGAATCCCTGGAGCAGCAACTCGATCGTACCGGCGGTGATCACAATGAAGCCCCAGAACACCATGGCGTGCATCATCCCCGCGAGCGGATCGCGCAGGATCTTGCTCTGCGCCAGGCCGATCCCGACCACATTCCGCAGGCGTGCCACGGGTTGATCCGTGCGGTCCGCGGGTTGCCCTATGCGGAGATAGCGCACGAGCCGCTGCGCATTGTACGAGAACCATCCGACTGCAAGCGCGACGACGATGACGAAGACGAGCGTCGCGCTCGGACCCCCAGCAGCGGTCACGACGCGGTCCGCGCGGCCCGCACGGCGGCCGTCAGCGCCGGCAACACCTCGAACACGTCGCCGACGATCCCGTAGTCGGCCACCTTGAAGATGGGCGCGTCCTTGTCCTTGTTGATCGCGACGATGGTCTTGGAGGTGCGCATGCCCGCCAGGTGCTGGATCGCGCCCGAGATGCCGACTGCGATGTACAGGTCGGGGCTCACCAAACGCCCGGTCTGTCCGATCTGCTCACTGTGCGGACGCCAGCCATCGTCGGTTACGGCACGGGTGGCCCCGATCGCGGCATTGCCAAAGGCATCCGCCAGCTGCTCGACGAGGCGGAAGTTTTCGGCTGACTTGAGGCCGCGGCCTCCGCTCACGATCACCGGCGCTTCGCCGAGATCGAGCTTGGCCGAGGTCCCCATCTCGAGCTCGACCGTCACGACGCGCGTCGCAGCGGGATCTCCCACCGGCTCGGCACGTTCGACCCGCGGCGGGCGCGCGGCGCTCACCGGCGCCACGATGCCGGGTCGGATCGCGACGAGCGCAGGCGTGCTACGCATGGCGAGCGTCGCGATGACCTTACCGGTATCGATCGGATGCGTCACCACCAGGTCATCGCCTTCGAGCGTCAGCGAGGTTACGTCGGTCACGACGGGGACCGCGAGGCGCCCAGCGACACGTGGCGCGAGGTCCCGCCCCTGCACGCTCGAGCTAAACAAGCCGGCGCGGTAGTTTCCGCTCCGTAATCGCTCAGCGACGAACGCCGCGCTGGCCTCGGGATTGTATCGCTCGAAGGCGGGATGCTCGACCACCAGCACGACATCCGCTCCGTGGTCCGAAAGGGCCTGGGCTCGACTGCCCACACCTGGCGGCCCGAGGAGCGCGACGTGCACGGTACCGCCTCCACCCGCGGCATTGACCAACGTCCGCGCTGCGGTCGTCGCTTCCAGTGCCACCTTGCGGACCGCTCCCTCGCGGGTCTCCGCGAACACGAGTACGGTCGCCATTAGAGGACCTTGGCCTCGGTCTGCAGGAGCCGCACGAGCTCCGGCACGGCGGCGGCCCCCTCACCGACGATGCGACCTGCGGCGCGCTCCGGCGGCAGCGCCAGTCGCCGCACGACGACACGGGATTCCCCGAGCGTCACGGGTTTCACCTCGAGCGGCTTCTTCTTGGCGGCCATGATGCCCTTGAGCGAGGGCAGCCGCTCCTTGTTGAGCCCCTCGTCGATCGTCAGGACAGCCGGGAGCGGAAACTCCATCACTTCCTGTGCTCCTTCGAGCTCGCGCTTGGCGCGGCCCCGTCCCGCCGTGATCTCGAGCTTCGACACGCCCGTCACGCAGGGCAAGTCGAGGAGCTCGGCCACCATCGCACCCGTCGCGCCGTTGGCCGCGTCGACCGCGACGCGTCCGAACAACAGCAAGTCGTAGCCACCGGCGCGCAGCTCGTCGGCGAGGGCGCGCGCGATCACGAGCGAGTCCGCCGTCGTCTGTGTGGTCTTGAGATGGATGCCCCGATCGGCACCCATGCTCAGCGCCTTGCGGATCTGCTCCTGCACCGCATCCGCGCCGAGACAGATGATGACGACCTCACCCTGGCCAGTCTTTTCCTTGAGTTGCAGCGCGGCTTCAACGGCCCAGAGGTCGAAGTCGTTCACATCGAATTTCAGACCGGTCTCATCGATCGCGGTGCCGCTGGCGGCGATCGCGAAGCGCCCTTCCTGAACCGGCACCCGCTTGATACAGACTGCGATCTTCACCGCTCTCACTCCACGATTGCGTGTACGGCGGTGTCATCCGCCGTGCGGAAGATAATCGACCACCTCATGGGGTGGGACCGTCGTTCAGCGCGGCTGGCGGCATCACCGTCGCTGGGAATGGGCGTCGAAAATCGCGCGCCATATACACGCCAACGGCGAACACTGGCTCGCCCAGTCGTCGAATCGGCACCTGACCGACCGTTGCGATCGTTGCGAAATACGCGCCATAGCGCGCATACACATTGAAGCGCGCCGGCAGACGATCGAGAATGACGGCGTCCTGGCCGACGTAATCGCGCTGATCGTGCAAGAACCCGAACTCGCGCGGATCGACACTCAGGCAGAGCACGGTCGCGTCAGGGCCGAGCGCGTACGCTGCTTTGCCCGCCTGTATCCAGCTCGTTGCCGCGATGAATGTCTGCGGGCGCCCGAGCACACCCAGTGAATCGAGGCCACGAGTCAGTCCCCGCCAGTCGGCCGCCTCGAGCGTCGGATCATTCACTCGCCACGTCCCCGGCAGGCGGCTCAGGGGCCAACCCGTGGTCACTGCCACGGTGCCGATGATGAGCAGAACGACGAACGACGCAACCGACCAGACCGTCCAACGCAAGACCGGTCGCAGCCGTCGATCGCCGCCGGTCCGGCGGTCGACGGCGAGTCCCGCTGCCCGCCACGTCGCATGGCGCCGCTCGACGATCGCGGTGACGTGTGCAATGAGGGCCGCGCCCAGCAACGGAAACAGAAACAGGTAGCCGCACGCTGGCCAGTGCGGCAGCGACGGGCGACCGCTGAGCGAGACCAGCGTAAACAGCGCGATCGGCACGACGGCGAGACACGCAAAGAAATATCGGCGGTCTTCGTGTGGGCGCCGGACAAGCGCCGTCACGAGCACCCAGATCAGCGGTATCCAGAGCCACGGTAGTACCCACAGCGCCTGCCCGCCGATCGTTTGCCCGAGCGATCCGAGCCGTCGAAGCACTGTCGCATGCGCCGGCGACGCCCCGCGACCCAGTTGGAACACGAAAGACGCCCAGCCATGCTGCGCGTTCCAGACCACGACGGGCGTGAACAGAGCAAGGGCCACAGCGAGCGCCGCGTACGGTTCGACTCGTCGGAGCCAACGTCGCTGCGGACGGCGCACGACGAGGAAGAGCACCACTCCCGCGAGAAAAAGGAATCCCTGGTACTTCGACAGGAGGGCGACGCCGGTCCATGCGCCCGCCGCGAGCCACCAGCGCATGGCATGGCGATCGCCGGCAGGATCCAGCAGGACGCGCACCAGACAGTATCCGGCACCGGCCAGCCCACACATGAGGGGTCCGTCCGGTAGCACCCACGTACCGGTGCTGAAGCTGAACACCGGTGCCACGTTGAGGAACAGTGCCGCGAGCCAGCCTTCGCGCTCGCCAAACGCGTACGCCGTCTGGCGGTACACGAGCCATGTCGTTGCCGCGAACAGCAGGATGAACGGCAAGCGCACAACGAGGTGCGACTCACTCCCAAACGTGCGAGCCGCGAGGTGCGCGAGCCAGAACGACAGCGGCGGATGGTCGAAGTAGCTGAGACTCGCCATGCGCGCGCTTGCCACCGCGTACGACTCGTCGACGCCCAGGCCAGTGACCGCGGCCACGACGAGACGGACGACAGTGCCGATGCCGATCGTCCACCAAACGAGGCGCCGCGGACTCAATGGGACGTAGGGGCGACGCATGCGTCGCCCTTGCGGTGTGACGCCGACCGCACCACGCCCCAGCCCGACAGCGCTCGGCCGCAGCCGAGCACCCTGCCGTCAGTCAAACGCGCTGAGCCCCGTGATGGCCTGCCCCAGCACCAGCGTGTGGATGTCGTGCGTGCCCTCGTAGGTGTACACGCTCTCGAGGTTCTCCATGTGGCGCATCGACGCGTATTCAGCGAGGATGCCGTTCGCACCCAGGAGCCGCCGTGCTTCGCGCGCGATGTCCGTCGCCATGCTCGACGTTGTTGCGCTTCGCCAGCGACACCTGCTGCGGTGTGAATGTCCCGGCGTCCTTCAGCCGCCCCAGGTGCAGCACGATCAGTTGCGCCTTTCACGATCTCCGTCAGCATGTCGGCGAGCCGCGCCTGCTGCAGTCTGGAACCCGCCGATCGGCCGATCGAACATCACGCGCGTTTTCGAGTACGCGAGCGGCTTCGTCGTAGCAGGCCATGGCGGCGCCGACCGCGCCCCATGCGATGCCATACCGGGCCTGCGTCAGGCACATGAGAGGGCTCTTGAGTCCCCCGGTCATCGGCAGCAACTGCGTCTTGGGAACGCACACATCCTGAAATACGAGCTCGCTCGTGTCCGACGCGCGGAGCGAGAGCTTCCCTTTCTGGTCCTTCGCGGAGAAGCCCTTCGTGTCCGTGGGGACGATGAACCCGCGAATCGACCGCTCGTCCTGTCCGGTCTTGGCCCAGACGACGGCCACGTCGGCGGTCGAGCCATTCGTGATCCACATCTTCGCGCCGTTCAGGATGAAGCTGCCGTTCGGCTGCTCTTTGGCGGTCGTGACCATCCCGGCCGGGTTCGAGCCGAAGTCCGGCTCCGTGAGCCCGAAGCATCCGACGATCGTGCCGGCAGCCATCCCCGGGAGATAGCGTCGCTTCTGCTCGTCGCTCCCGAAGGCATAGATGGGATACATCACGAGCGACCCCTGCACGGACGCGAAGGATCGCACGCCCGAGTCGCCCCGCTCGAGCTCCTGCATGATCAGACCGTACGCCACATTGTTCAATCCGGCGCACCCATACTCTTCCGGCAGGTTCGCGCCGAACAGTCCAAGCTCCGCCATTGCCGGGACGATCTCGCGCGGGAACCGCCCGTCGACATAGCACTGCCCGATCACCGGGAGCACCTGCTCGTCGACGAACCGCCGCACGCTCTCGCGTACAGCCCGCTCCTCCTCGGACAACACGCTGTCAATGTTGAAGAAATCCGTTGTCATGGGAGGAAATGTATAAGAGCGGCCGGGTCCGGGGTCCGGGATCCGGGGGGTGGGAATGACCCCGCAATCGCGCCCGACCCCGAATCCCGGACCCCGGACCCCGTATCTTGTTATTCCGTATGTATCGCCTCCAGCGGCGCCACCCGCATCGCGCGAGTCGCGGGAAGATAGGCCGCAACCGCTCCGCTCAGACCGAGGGCGATCATCGCGAGCCCGATCGAGGGAGGATCGAACAATCCGATCCCGAAGAGCTCACCGCGGATCAGACGCCCGAGGATGAGCGCCAGCGGGAGACCGATCGCCATGCCGAGCCCGGTCAGCAGCATCGCCTCGCGGAGCACCATCGCGGCGACCGCCCGTGGCGCCGCCCCCAAGGCCATGCGGAGACCGAATTCCGCCGTGCGACGCACCGTCGAATACGCCATGACGCCGTAGAGGCCGAGCGCCGCGAGGACCAGCGCCAGTAGCCCAAAGACGGAGACCATCGTCGCGGCGAGTCGTTCACTGGTGATCGAGTCTCGGATGAGATCCGTGAGTGGATTGACGTCCAGCACGGCGAGTGACGGGTCCACCCTGACCAACGCATCACGGACCCGCGTGGCGAGCCGCTCGGGATCACCAGAAGCACGGATCTCGAGGCGAAAGTAGGTCGGCAGCGTGCCCAGTTGGAGCATGGATTCGTACAGGCGTCGAACCGGTTCGGCTCGCACCGCATTTTGTTGGATATCTGCGACGACGCCGACGATCTCCCACGTCGCGCTGTCGGCCTGGACGTGGTGTCCGATGGCGTCCCCATCGGGAAAGAAGAACCTGGCAAACGAGGCGTTCACGACGGCGACCTTGGGAGCGGTCTCGTTGTCGCTCGCTTCGATATCGCGCCCGCGCAGGAGGTGCGCGCCGACGGTCTGGAAGTAGTCAGGCCCGACGGCGTCTTCCGCCACCAGTGTGTCCGAGTCGGCACGCGCGGTGAATCCGTCGACCTGGATGCTGGTCGCTGATTCTGTGCCGCTGAACAGGCCATTCTCCGACAAGCTGATGGCGGTCGCACCGGGCACGTGTTGCACGCGCGCGACCAGATCTCGCATGAACGCGGCGAGACGAGGCGCCGGGAGACCCAGACGCGTCGCGTCGAGAACCGCATTGACGACCTGATCGCGCGCGACGCCAATGTCGGCATTGGCAAGGCGAATGGTGCTTCGCGCCATGAGGCCCGCCCCCACCACGAGCAGCATCGAGAGGGCGACCTGCGCGACCACCAGGGCCCGGCCCAGGATGAGGTTGGAGGCCCCGATGCTGCGCCCCTGGGTCCGGAGTGCCGAGGCGACGCCGACGCGAGTGCTGCGCAGCGCGGGCAGCACGCCGAAGAGCAACGCCGTTCCGAGCGAGAGCACCGCGGCAAACCAGAGCACGCGGGCGTCGAGCCCCAACTGGAGCGTGACACCCCCAGCGAGACTCAACAGCGCGCGGCTCCCGACGACCGCCAGGATCAGGCCGAGCGCCGCGCCCACGACGCCAAGCAGGAGACTCTCCGTGATGAGCTGCTGCACGAGTCGCTGTCGCGCGGCCCCGATCGCGATGCGCACGCTGATCTCACGGCCCCGCGCCACTCCGCGCGTCAGGAGAAGATTGGCGACGTTGGCGCAGACGACGAGTAACACGAGTCCGACTGCCGCCATGAGTGTCTCCAACGAGCGCCGGTACACCGCGCGGTCGTGCGAGAACCCGTATGCGCCGGGCTCGACGAGCAACGGGTACTCGTGGAGGGCGCGCTGCACGGCCCCCATCTCAGCGGCGTCCGCGTGGTCGGTGATGGATCGCGCGGCAAGCGCGCGAAGCTCGGTCCGCGCAGAGGTCACCGTCGCGCCGGGTGCGAGACGTCCCATCGACACGAGCCAACTGATGCCCCGGTCCGTCAGCCACGAAGCGTGCGGCATGAGCCCCGGTTGCATCGTGATCGGAATCCACACATCGGTGGGCCGCCCAACGATATCGCCAGTGAAAGTCGCCGGGGCGACGCCGACGATGGTGAGCGGTACCCCGTTGACAGACATCGTGTGACCGATCACCGTCCGGTCCCCGGCAAACGTCCGCTGCCAGTACGCGTAATTCAGGACCGCGACGGGGCTCGCGCCCGCAGCCCGGTCTTCTTCGTCGCCAAACATCCGGCCGGCCAGGGCAGGTACGCCGAGCACGGAGAAGTAATTGCCCGAAATGAAGCGCCCGCGGGGATGCGTCACCGTAGTGCCTCGACCCGTCAGCACATCGAGTCGATCCGCGTCACCCGACGCATACAGGCCGTGCACGACTCGGGTCTGCTCCCGAAGATCCTGATACAGCGGATACGAGATGTTGCGAAGCGTCGGCGCGCCTTCGGTGCGGCCATCGGCTCGCCTCGGGTCACCCACCGTGACCAGCTGCTCAGGATGCGCGACCGGCAGTGGCCGGAGCATGAGCGCGTCGATCAGGGTGAAGACCGCGGTGTTGACTCCGATACCAACGCCCAGAGTGGACAGCACGACGAATGCGAAGCCCGGCTGGCGCCGGAGGGTCCGTAAAGCGTATCCAATGTCCTGACGCAACCCACTCGTGAAATTCGCCCATCGCATGGCACGCTCCCCGATCCCGATCGATCAGTAGACATTCAGCACGTACAGTGGAGAGACCCCCGAAGCGCTACAATGGCGCCGCAGGGGCCGGTTTTTGGTTCTTATGTCATGGACAACCGAAGGATGCGGAGGGTTGGCAGCACGCGTCGCCCCCCGAACCCCGCGCCGTTCGTCCCTACACCGGCCGCCGCGCCCTCGGCACCGCTCCCACGGCGCGGGCTTTCGCCCGGAACTGCGAGCCATGGTCCACGGTCAAGCCGCTCTCATCCTGCCACTGATGAATCATCTCGTGCAGCAGCGTGTCGAAGGCTTCGGCCCAGCCGTGGCGGCGGAGGTGGCGCCGGCTGATCACGATGAGACCGGGCGCGCGTGGCGTAGCGATCCGATAGTAGCCCAAGCGGCTCCGCAGCCTGGGAGAGACCTCAATCCGGATTGGACGCAGCCGACCCTCGAACCGCTCGGCGTTGAGCTCTGCGTGCCGGGCCGCGAGCTTCTCCGCCGCGAGTGTGTCCTGTTCCGCCGGCGATCGCCTCCGCCGGGCGGGCGGGGCCGTCACGCGGCGAGGACCCGGCGCGCGCGGCGGTGCCAGTGGCGGGGGAGGTACAGGCCCCGGGCCACCGCCGAGCGGCAGTGGAAGTTGGGCCGGATCGACCGCCGCCCGCGTCAGCAGACGCTTCAGCGTCCGAAACATCGCACGGCCTCGCGCTCGAAACGCTGCGTCTCCACCCGCCACGTGCGGGTCTCGACCTCGACTGCCTGTGCGGTGAGCGTCACGACGTTGATCGCCGAAGGTCGCCCACCGCGGGAGCGACTGGAGATCGTGCCAGCCGTGGAGACAACGAATCCGTGTGACGACTCCTCCACGTAGTGGATCGCCTCCTGATGATCGTGACCACACAACACCAGATTGACTCCCATCTCGCCGAAGGCCGCCAGCACAGCGCGACTCCGCAGCAAGCCGAACCGGCCCGAGAGCTCACCGCGCATCGGATTGTGATGCATGACGACGACTCGTCGGTCGCCAGCGGGTGCTCGTGCGAAAATCGCGGCCGCTCGCTCCAACTGGCGTCGGCGTAGCCCCCCCATGACTGAGAGATTGCGCGGGTTCCAGCTCAACGTGTGCCAGTCCACGCCGGCAGCGGTGTTGAGACCGACGAAGGTGACCCCGGGGACGTGCAACTCGGGCTCGAGGTCCGGCGTGATGTACCGGCGGTATTTCTCGTAGACCCGCCAGCGCTGCCCGATGCCAAGCGGCGCGAACCACCACGCGACGTCGTGGTTGCCCGGGACGACGATGAGCGCGGGAGCTGGCTGCCCAGGCGTGGCCGGTCGGCGCACGTCCCGCAGGAAGACCGCCGCCCGCTGAAACTCACCGGCGCGCGCCCGTTGCGCGAGATCACCGGAGAGCGCGATCACATCGAACGCCTCGTGCTGCGCGAGGGCCTCGACGGCGTCCGCCTGCTCCGGCACCGCGGGCCAGCCAAAATGCACATCAGAGATATGCAGAATGCGCGCAGCCATCCATCCCCGCCGGTGTATTACGCGCGACCGGTGGTCGCGAGCGGTGACCGCCGGAACGCGGCGATGACGGCGTCCGTGAACTCCGTGGTGCTCGCCGTCCCCCCGAGATCCCGCGTGACGTGTCGCCCTTGCGTGATGGTCGTCTCGACGGCCGTGCGGATCTGGTCAGCGCGCGCACCGTCGCCGAGGTGGTCCAGCATCATGCACGCCGCGAAGATGAGCGCGGCCGGATTGGCGAGCTCCTTTCCGGTGAGATCAGGGGCGGTCCCGTGCACAGCCTCGAAGATAGCCGCATGCATCCCGATATTGGCACCCGGCGCGAGCCCGAGCCCTCCCACCAATCCGGAGATCTCGTCCGAGAGGATGTCGCCGAACATGTTGGTCGTCACGATCACGTCGTACTGCTCGGGCCGCAGCACGAGATTCATGGCCATCGCATCGACAATCTTGTCTTCGAATGCGATCCCGCGCGCTTCGTACTCGCGCGCGATCTGCCGTCCGACATCGAGAAACAGCCCCTGCGAGAATTTCAGGATGTTGGCTTTGTGGACGAGCGTGATCTTATGCCGTCCATGGCTGAGGGCATACTCGAAGGCGTAGCGGATCACGCGCTCGGATCCCGACCGCGTAATGATCGCCATCGATTCCGCCGCCGCCCGTGGGTCTTCTCCAACTTTGATGTAGTGCTCGGCGCCGACGTACAGGCCTTCCGTGTTCTCGCGGACGAGCACGATGTCGACCCGATCGAATCGCCCGCCCCGCACGATCACGTGCGCCGGGCGGACGTTGGCGTACAGGTCGAATGTCTTGCGGAGCGCGACGGTGACCGAGCGGTATCCCTCGCCAATCGGCGTCTCCAGCGGCCCCTTGAGCGCAACCCGCGTCCGGCGAATCGAGTCGAGCGTGGCGTCCGGCATCGGGTCACCGTGCGCGGCAACCGCCGCTAGCCCTGCCTGACACACCTCCCACTCGATGTCTGCGCCGGCCGCCTCGAGGACGCGTACGGTGGCGGCAGCGATGCTCGGACCGATCCCATCACCGGGGATCAGGGTGACGGGAGTCGCCATCTACTCGGTGGTGAGTGCCCGGACCAAGTGCTCCACGATGTTCGTCCCGACTGCCGGCGAGAACGCAGGCATCGGATCGCCGACGACGTCGCCCACCCACATGACTTCCGTCGTTCGGGTATCGACGACCGCGAGCCGGAGTACGGCGCGCTCCATGTGGTGGGCGCTGTCGGCGTGTACGACGGCGCGCTCAGCTTCCGGCAGCTCGTGGCCTTTCGGCACTGGCCGGGGCAAGAAGCGGAGCTCCACCGGGATGAGCACGACCCGCGCCTCTACGAACGACGTATACCCGCGGAGATCCTCGGCCAACGGGTCCTCCAGCTTGTCCCCCGCGCGAAAGCGATCGGGCGCGAACTGCGACGGATCCATCCCGTAGGGATCCGACAAGTACCCGGGGTTGTGGCCCGCGACCTGGACGAGCGTCGAGGGGAACACCCACACAGTGCGCGGGACGCGCTGCGTGAGCGCGGTTTGTATCTGGGCGTTGAGATCGATCAGGTAGGCCCGCGGATCCGTGATCTGATCCGACCATCCGAACAGATCGCCGTGGCGGACCATGCTGAGCGGCAGCACGATCACGCGCGTGCCCCCCAGGCCCGTTCCTGCTCGGAGCGGCATCGCGCGAAGGTCCGCCGGATCGGGGAGCGGATGGCGAAGGCTGGCGCAGCCCGCCGCGACCAGCAGCACGAGGGGCACGCTGACGCGAGCGCACCACTGCGCGCCCCGCGAGAGGACGACCGCTTGACAGGGCGCGGCCCAAAGGCGCAGCGCGGCTCGGCACGGTCGGGCCGAGCGAGCAATCTCTTTGATCGGCATGACCAGGAGACGATGGCTGGCGACGGCGCGTAAACTAACCGAAATTCGTCCCCCATGCCCCGATGGGTCTCGCGGTTGATCTGGGTCGGTGTCGCCCTCGCCGGCGCGGCATCGTTTGCGGTCCTCGCGTTGGTCCGCGGTGAGACCATCAATGCGGCGTGGTTGCTGACCGCCGCGGTCTGCTCATACCTCGTCGGATACCGATTCTACAGCCGCATCATCGCCCGGCGGATCTTCGCGCTCGACGCGAATCGACAGACCCCGGCCGAGCGCCTCGACGATGGCCGCGACTACGTACCCACCAACCGGTGGGTCCTCTTCGGCCACCATTTCGCCGCGATCGCTGGACCCGGCCCGCTCGTCGGACCGACGCTCGCCGCGCAGTTCGGGGTCCTGCCCGGCGCCCTGTGGATCATCATCGGCGTCGTCCTAGGCGGGGCAGTCCAGGACTTCGTCATCCTGGCCGCGTCGGTGCGGCGCGACGGTCGCTCGCTGGGCCAGATGGCGCGCGATGAGATCGGACCCGTGGCGGGGGTGACGGCGCTCGTCGCCGTGCTCGGGATCATGGTGATCCTGATTGCCGTGCTGGGCCTGGTCGTCGTCAACGCGCTCCGGGCGAGCCCCTGGGGCACGGTCACCCTCGCGCTGACGATTCCGATCGCGATGTTCCTCGGCGTCTATCTCCGATGGATCCGGCCGCATCGCGTGCTGGAAGCGACGGCCATCGGCATCGCAATGCTGATCGGTGCGCTACTAGCCGGTCGCTGGGTGGCCGAACAACCGACGTTGGCTGTGATGTTCACGCTGAGCGCGCCTGCGCTGGCCTGGTGGCTCATGGGCTACGGCGTCACGGCGTCGATCCTGCCCGTGTGGCTCCTGCTCGCGCCACGCGACTACCTCTCCGCCTTCGTCAAGATCGGCGTCGTCGTAGGCCTCGCGTTGGGCGTGCTGGTCGTCCTGCCCCCACTCCAGATGCCGGCCATCACTCGATTCGTCGATGGGACGGGTCCGGTGTTCGCTGGGAAAGTCTTCCCCTTCGCGTTCATTACGATCGCGTGCGGAGCCATTTCGGGCTTTCACGCCCTGATCGCCTCCGGCACGACCCCGAAGATGCTCGAGCGGGAGACCGACGCCCAGTTAATCGGATACGGCGCGATGCTGACCGAGTCGCTCGTCGCCGTCCTGTCACTCATTGCGGCCTGCGCGCTCACCCCCGGGCTGTATTTCGCGATGAACGCTCCGGCCAGTGCTCTCGGCACGACAGCGGAGTCGGCCGCTCACGCGATCCGGGCGTGGGGCTTCGTGATCGGGCCAGGGGACCTGACGAATCTCGCGCATCTCGTCGGCGAGCAGACGATCCTCTCGCGCACCGGTGGCGCACCGAGCCTTGCCGTCGGTATGGCGCTCATCTTTTCACACGCGTTCCGAAACATGGGTGCGACGGCGGTCGCGCTCTGGTACCACTTCGCAATCATGTTCGAAGCGCTCTTCCTGCTGACCGTGCTCGATGCCGGTACCCGAGTGGGACGCTTCATGCTGCAGGATGTCCTGCGCTATGCGTGGGCGCCGCTCGGCCGGGTTTCCTGGTATCCCGCTGCGATACTGTCGAGCGTCCTCTTCGTGGCGATGTGGGGGCACTTTCTGTATCAGGGGGTCACGGATCCGTTGGGCGGCATCAACTCGTTGTGGCCGCTGTTCGGCATCGCAAACCAGTTGCTCGCCAGCATCGCACTTTGCGTGGGGACCACGATCATCATCAAGATGGGGAAGGCTCGCTTCGCCTGGATCACACTGCTGCCCCTGGTCTGGCTCATCGCGGTCACCATGACCGCCGGCTGGCTCAAGATCTTCTCCACTGATGTCCACCTGGGCTTCCTGGCACACGCGCGTCAGGTCGATGCCGAGCTCGCGGCTGGGCATCTCATGCCGGGTATCGCGTCGGCCGCCGCCGGCGCGCGCGTGGTATTCAACGATCGCCTCGATGCGGCTGTTGCCGCCTTCTTTTTGGTGGCCGTTGTCGTCATCGTCGTCGAGTCCACGCGGGAATGGATCCGCGTGGTAGGCGGTCGCGCCGTCCGCGGGTCGACGGAGATACCGTTCCGGATGCGCGGCGCAGCACCCGCGGGGGCGGATTGACCGGCCGCGCGCGTGCCCTCGCGCGGGGCTGGGCGTTGGTCGCGCAGAGGACGGCGGGGCTCCGGGCGGTACTGCTCGCGATCGTCGGGGCGCCGAGCTACGAGCGGTACTACGCACATGCGCGTCGCGCGCATCCGGACGTACCTCCCATGGGAAAGGACGAGTTCTGCCGCCACCAGATGGAGCGTCGGTACAACCGCCCCGGAAGCCGCTGCTGTTAGCGGCCTGCGACCCGGCGGCCATGGGTGACGCGCCCCGCGTCGGCGGTCGCACGCCCCCTTGCATCTCGTGCTCCACCAGACACATCTACGGTCATGGTCCTTCTCGCGCGCTCCCGCACCGCTCGCATTCACGCAGCGCTCGCTGACGCCCGCGCCCGACTGGTCGCCGACGACGGGGCCGTCATCCGGTCGCAGATCGCGGTGTCCGAGATCGCCGCGCCGACGGGTGCCGAAGCGGAACGCGGAGTGTGGGTCGGACGGCGGTTCGCGGGGCTCGGGCTGACCGGCGTGCGGACGGATGCAGCGGGCAACGTGATTGGTCGACGGCCGGGCACGGTGGATCGACCCGCCGTGGTCGTGTGTGCCCATCTGGACACGGTGTTCCCCCGCGAGACTGCGCTGCGGGTCCGTCGCGACGGCTCGCGCCTCGTGGGCCCGGGCATCAGCGACAACGGCCGTGGCATCGCCGCGATGTTGGCGCTCGCGGACCAGATCGATGGCAGGCGTCTTCGAACCGACGCACCCATCGATTTCGTCGCAACCACCGGAGAGGAGGGCTTGGGTAATCTGCGCGGCGCGCGAGCGTTCTTCGGCGAAGCAGCGCCACGGACGGCCGCGGTCGTCGCGCTCGATGGCGCGGGCGATGAGCGCGTCGTCCACCGGGGACTGCGCTCACGCCGCTACCGCGTCACCTTCCGCGGCCCGGGTGGCCACAGTTGGGCCGCCTACGGCGTGGTGAACCCAGTGCATGCTGCGGCTGCCGCCGTCGCGATGATCCGCAGCGTCACCGTGCCGGCGGACCCGCGCACGACGCTGAGCGTGGGCCGGATCGGCGGTGGGATCTCGGTCAACGCGATTCCAGAGGACGGCTGGTTCGAGATCGACCTGCGGTCCACGTCATCGACGGTACTCGATCAACTCGATCGAGAGGTCCGCGCCACGATCCGAGCAGCCGAAGTATCGGAGAACGCGAGTCGTCGACCTGCGACGCGACCGTTGTCCGTTGCAATCGATCTCATTGGCGACCGCCCGGGTGGGGAGACGGCCGCTGACGATCCGCTCGTCATGATCGCGCTCGACGCGACACGGTTGGTCGGACGCGAACCCGATCTGGCAACGGCGTCTACGGATGCCAATGTCCCGATCAGCCTCGGGATTCCCTCGGTCGCGCTCGGCGCTGGCGGCCAGGGCGGCGAGACCCACACGCTCGCCGAGTGGTACGACAACACCGGCGGCACGATCGGCCTGGCCCGAGCACTGACAGTCGTCGTCGCTGCGGCGGGACTGGCGGGCGCGAGCGGATAGGTTTTCCCGGATCCCCGATCCCGCCGTTGCCCTTACGCCCTACCGTTTCTTGCTCTTTCTCGCCTTCACGGCTGGACGCTTCTTCGCGCCGGCTGCCCGCTTGGCCGCGGTCCGCCCGGTCGCGCTCACGCTGCGAACCTCGGAGTGGTCCCCGACGGTCACCTCGCCGCGCACACCTTCGAGCAACACATGGTCCCCGATGAGGGAGCTGTGGAGGTGACAGTGTCGGAGCTGCGCCTCCGACCCCACGATCGTGTCGCGCAGCTCACAGGCCTCGATGACAGTGCCGGCACCGATCGAGACGTTGGGACCGACCCGGGATGCCTTGAGCGCCACGCCATCTTCGATGTAGACCGGGTCCACGATGGTCGATCCTGGTGCGGTGCGTGGCCGTCGCGCGCGACCCCGGTCGAGCATCGCGCGGTTGGTCTCAAGTAACGTGTCCAGCTTACCGGCGTCGAACCATCCACGCACGTCCACCACTTTGATGCGCGCGCCCTTGTCGACCATATACTGCAAGGCATCGGTCAGGTAGTACTCTCCCTTGTTCGGGGCGGCTGCGAGGACGTGATCGATCCCCTCGAACAGCAGGCGCCAGTCACGAACGAACTGCAGGCCGATGTTGGCCCGTTTGGAGATCGGCGTCGATGGCTTCTCCACGATGCGGGTCATGAAGCCGTCGGCGTCCGTGACGACGACGCCGAAGCTCTGATAGTCCTCGACTTCCTTGGTCCAGATGATCCCGTCGGCGTCCGTGCGATCGATAATGGAGAGGTCCGCGTCGAAGATCGTATCGACGAAGATGATGAGGACCGGCTGATCGACATACGGCCGCGCCAGGGCGACCGCGCCCGCCGTCCCGTTCTGCACCTGCTGCTCCACGAACACTGTCCGCACATCGAGCGCCTGCTTGGCGTACGCCTCGACCTTCTCTTTGAGGTGACCCGTGATGTAGATGATCTCCTCGACGTCGCCCAGCTTGCGGAGGTCGTCGAGAATGTACGACATGACCGGCTGTCCCGCGACGCGGAGCATCGGTTTCGGGACGACGTGCGTGTGCGGCCGGAGTCGCGTGCCTTTGCCAGCCAGAGGAATGACGACTTTCATGGCGCGCTCGTGCCCGCCCGGCCGTAGCGGTCACTGAGGCGGACCACGTCCTCGAGGTCGGGCGTCGACGCCTCCAGCACGTCGCAGTCGGTGACCGCGACCATCTGGTGGATGTGCCCCGGCGTGTTCCGGTAGGAATCGCCCGCTCGAAGCCGCACGTCGCGCAGCGGCTCTTCGGCTCGACCACTCACTCGATAGATCATCTCGCCTGACAGCAGGTGGATCGTCTCGTCCTTGCGATCGTGATACTGCACGGAGAGCTCATGTCCGGCTTTGATGTGCAGAACCTTACCCACATAGCGGTCCGTATGCGCCCAGATCGTTTCGTGCCCCCACGGTTTCGGGACGACCGTGACGCGGACGGGTCCGCTGCCCTGCCCAGCCGTCATGGCACGCCTCGGCGGTTACGAGCAATCATCGGGCCGAGGCGAGCAGATGTCTCAGGCGTCCCAGGCGCGTACGGACCGACCCATCAGCCACGCGGTCGCCGACCCGCACGATGACGCCGCCCAGGATCGGCGGGTGCACGCGCACGACGGGCACGACCGTCCGCCCGCCGCCGACGCTGCGAGTGAGCTGCGCCGCGAGCGCCGCGCGCTGCGAGTCGCCGAGCGCACGGGCGACGGTCACTTCGGCCTGCACGCGACCCGCGAGCTCGTCGAGTCGCTCGTTGTATTCTCGGGAGATCTCAGGAATCAGCGTCTGCCGGCGGTGCCGCACGAGTATCTCGAAGAAGCGGACGAGGGGCCCGGGCATCACCTTCGTGAAGGCGCGTTGCAGGATGGCGATCTTGGTCGTGTCGGCGATCTGCGGCGAGTCGAGAAACCGACGCAACAGATCGTCGTGCTCGACGGCAGCGGCCACATCGCCAAACATCGTCCCCCAGGCCGGCGGGTCGCCGCCGCGTTGCGCCAAGGCGAGGAGGACGTCGGCGTACGTGCGGGCGATCGTCGCGTCGCGCATCAGCGGCGCGCCTTCTCGGGCGTGAGCGTCGCCAGAAACTGCTCGACGAGCTTGCGATTGGTCTGGTCATCGAGGTTCTTCTCGATGACCTTCCCCGCGCCCATGATCGCCAGATCGACGGCTTCGCGGCGCAAGTCGGCAATCGCCCGCTGGCGCTCGTCGTCGATCTCCTTGCGCGCGCGCTCCAGTATCCCCTGCTGCTCCGCGTGCGCCTGCTCGAGCAACTGCTGTCGCACGCGATCGCCAGCCCCGCGTGCATCCCCGATGAGTTTCTGCGCGTCGGCCTGCGCGTGCTCCATGAGCTGACGCTGCTGTGCGAGCAGGTTCGCGGCTTCCGTCCGGTCTCGCTTCGCCTGCTCGATCTCCTCCTCTAGCGACCGCTCGCGCGCCGCGACCGCCGCCGTGATCGGCCGGAACGCGAACTTCGAGAGCACGAACATCACGACGCCGAAGATGACAAGCGTCCAGACGATGAGGCCGCCGTTGGGCGTGAGGATGTTGCCGCTTGGGCGCGGCGCCTCCTCCTGTGCCCCCAGTTGCCCGGCCGCGAGGGCGACCGCGCCCAGAAGGCCCAGTCCCGACCACACCACGGCAGTGGAGCGCCTGCTGATCCGTTCCATGTATGTCTCCCAGTCGGTGGGCGCACAGCGGACCCGGGTCCGTCTGTGCGCCTCGGCCAACGATAGTACCCGAAAAGTGGACTCAGTACTTGAGTGTGATCAGGAATGCGATGACGCCGCCGAACAGCGCCACTCCCTCGACCAGCGCTGCCAGAATCAGCGACGCGGTCTGAACCTGCTGAGCCATCTCCGGCTGTCGAGCCATGGCCTCAGCCGAGCGACCACCGATCAATCCGATACCGATACCGGCCCCGATAGCCGCGAGCCCGGCGCCAATGCCCGCGCCGCTCAACCCGCCGGCTTTCGCCGTCGCCGCGGCGTCCGCAGCGCCCTGCAACAGTTCCACGATCATCATTCGAGCTCTCCAGCAAATGTCTCCGCCGGGCTGCTGCACGCAGCCCGAGCTCTCTCGCGCTCCGCGCACACGCCGTGGCGTGCCGCCGCCCGTCCCCGGGGCCCGGGCCCCAACGAGCTTGACCGGCCACTCGGCCGGCTACCGACGCACGCGGTGGAGCGACCCCCACGTGCCTCCTGCACCAACCACGACGACCCGCTCGCTAATGGTGCTCCGCCGACTGACGAATCTGGCCGATGAAGACGGCGGTCAGGAGCGCAAAGATGTACGCCTGCAGAAACGCCACGAAAATCTCGAGCAGCGAATCCCCGACCCCCATCACCACGGGTACGAGCGCGACGAAGTAGCTCTTGAATGTGAAGATCAGAGTGATGAACGCGAGCAACACGACGTGCCCAGCAATCATGTTCGCGAACAGTCGAATCGTGAGCGCAAACGGCTTCGCGAACTTCGAGAAGACCTCGATCGGCGACATGATGATCGCCATCGGAATCCGCAACGGCAGCGAGAGATCCATGTTCCAGTACACAACGGTCTTCCAGTACTCGGCGCCCAGTGCCCGCATCCCCGAGATCTCGATGACTACGAACGAGACGGCCGCCATCGCCGCGGTGACCGAGATGTTGCCCGTCGGGGTGGATCCGTACGGGATCAGTCCGGCCAGATTCGCGAACAGGATGAAGAAAAAGACGCTCAGGATATAGGGCGTATAGGCGTCGGGATGCGGCCCGACGTTGGGCAGCACGACCGTCTGGCGCAGGTACAACACGACCGCCTCTACGCCGGCGGCGAACCCGCCCGGCGCGACGACTTCGTGCGATTCGCGGCGCCGGTGATAGGCCGCCGCTCGCCACAGCGTGAACATGCACGCGAACGCCGCGATCCACAGCCAGATCACATGCTTGGTCGGCGACAGATCGATCGACAACGGGCCGAGACGGATCAGCGCCCATCGAGGGAGTGGAATCGCGCACGCGAACGGCGAATGCCAGTACGGTACCTCGATCTCGTGCGAGTCCGTGATATGGGGCATGATGATGTCATGCCCCTCGGATGCTGCTTCGGATGCCGGGGTCGGCTTCCCCGAGCACTGCGGATACGCTTGCGCGTGCGCCAGCGAAGGCGCGAGCACGAGGGCGCCGCATATGATGAGGGCGGCACGCACACCCCGTCGGGCACGGCGTCCGACCATCGATTGCAATCGGTAGAAGGCTGACGCGATCATGGCTGCAAAAGGCGTGGTTCGAGCAATGTCGACAGGAACAAAAATATCACGAGGCTCAGCAATGCTGGTACCGCCGGCAGACGCCACGCGGGGACTGCCACGAACGCGTACACCGCCACCATCCCGAAACGCAGGAGCATGCCGAGCCCCCAGCCCACGAAGATCGGTCGCCCCGGTCGACGGACCGCGTCGTACGCGAGCGCAAACGCGACGACCTGCACGCCCAGCGCGAATGCCGCGCTCGTCGCCAGTGCCCGATGCGCCCCGGGCCCGCGCACCACCGCCGCGATCACAAGCGCCGTGATCCCGATCACAAGACCCGCGAGGATCGTGAACGTCGCGATCGCGCGCGCGGGTGACCGGCGCCCCGCTGCCACCGGATGCATTAGCGATCGCTCATCCAGATCCTTTGGTACCCTTGCGTGACCGCGCGGCACCCTGACCCGTCGTTAGGGCTCGATACAGATTGTAGAATCCCGCCGCAGCCCCCACGAAGGTCCCCAGAATGAGCAGCCAGGGCCCCGTCCCGATCCGCCGGTCGGCCCACCAGCCGACGAATAGCCCGGCCAAGATCGAGGCGGCGAACTCCAGGCCGGCGGTCGCACCGGTCATCCGGAGCGGACCCACGCCCGGCCGCGGCGGGCCCGGCCGCTGGCTCCTGTCGCTGCCCCCGTCCGCCATCGCGCGCGGAATGTATCCGGGCTGGGCCACTCATGCAACCAAATTGGCGGGCTCTGCAGCGCCATTTTCGGATCTATTCCTACGACAGGTAGACGAACGGCAAGTGACAGCGTAAATATCACTTACGCGCAGAATCTCCTTGACGACCTGAAGCATTGTTGATAACTTTGTGGATAGAAGATTCGTGACAAAATCCCGAGCGCGGCCAGTGGTTCCAAGTGGCCGCTCAGAGACTGGTCGCACGATGCATGTCCGCCACGCCGTTGGTCTCGCCACTGTCATTGCCCTGGCGTACGCCTGCGGGACACGCACGCACGCCTTCTCGATGGTGACCGCTGGCGCCGCGACCACAGTCCGCGCCGAGCCGACGGCGTTCGAGCGGGTCTCGGGATCACCCGCAGCCAGCACGGCATTGGTCACGTCACTCGACGTAGCCGTGCACGATGACGAAGTCCGTTTCGTCTTGCACGTGACCAACGCGTCCGAGAAGCGACTCGAGCTCAATTTCCCCAACGGCCAGACACACGATGTGACCGTGATGGATGCCGCGGGGAGTGTGGTGTGGCGGTGGGGAAGCGCGCAGATGTTCACGCAAGCGCTCCGCAATCAGCGACTCGATCCGCACGGGTCATTGACCTTTCCTGTGCGGTGGCGCGAGCCCGCGGCACACGGGCCGCTCACCGCAGTCGCAACGCTCACCAGCACGAACTACCCCGTCGAATCGCGCGCGACGTTCCAACTGCCGTAGCGCGGCGACGGCCATCGCGACGCACACGGATCACGCACCGTCCGGGCGCTGCGTCCTGCAGATGGCCTTTACACAGCGGTTCCGGCACTAGATTGCGGGCGTGACTGCACCCGCTGCCAGGCCCCACGCCAAAGCCGCCGATGAACGCGACGTCCAACTCCTCGACGAGTTGGCTCGCGCCCGTAGTGCACTCATCTCGCAGATCGGTCAGCGCATCATCGGACAACGCGCGGTCGTCGACAACCTTGTCGCCGCACTGCTGGCCGGTGGACACGCGCTGCTCGTCGGCGTGCCGGGACTCGCCAAGACGCTGCTTGTCCAGACGCTCGCGCAAGCGCTCGAGCTGTCGTTTTCGCGCGTGCAGTTCACGCCGGACCTCATGCCGAGTGACATCACCGGCACGGAGCTGCTGGAGGAGGATCAGGCGACCGGCCACCGCGCATTCCGGTTCGCGCAGGGTCCCGTCTTTGCAAACGTCGTCCTCGCCGATGAGATCAACCGCGCGCCGCCGAAGACGCAAGCGGCGCTCCTCCAGGCGATGCAGGAACACGCAGTGACGGCCGCGGGTCAGACGCACCACCTGCCGGAGCCGTTCTTCGTGCTCGCGACACAGAACCCGATCGAGCAGGAGGGCACGTACCCGCTGCCCGAAGCGCAACTCGATCGATTCATGTTCGAGCTGCGCGTCGACTATCCGTCGCGATCGGAGGAAGAGGCGATCGTCGCAGCGACCACAGGCGACGTCACGGCCACGGTCACGCCGGTGCTCCACACCGACCACCTCTTGGCGCTGCAGCATCTCGTGCGGCGTCTGCCGGCTCCTCCGACGATCGTCGCGTACGCCGTGCGACTGGCGCGTGCCACGCGCCCCGCGTCTGCCGAGGCCACGCCCGACGTGAAGAAATACGTCAGCTACGGTGCGGGCCCCCGTGCCTCGCAGTATCTGGTCCTCGGCGCGAAAGCGCGCGCGGCAATGGATGGCCGCGCGATTCCCGACCTCGAGGACGTGCAGAGCATCGCGTTGTCCGTCCTGCGCCACCGCGTGGTCCTCAACTTCCAGGCGGAGGCGGAAGGGGTCACCGTGGAGCAGCTGATCAAGCTAGACGTCAAGCGCTAGCGGGCGCTCCCGCGAGCTGGCTCGTGCACTCGGGGCATCGGGTCGCGGCAAGCGGGATCGCGCGCTTGCAATACGGACAGTCCTTGGTCGAAGCCGGCGGCGGCCCGGGCGGCGGGTACAGTCTGGCTATCGCCCGGATCAACAAGAACACGCATGCGGCGATGATCAGAAACGTGATCAAACTGTTGATGAACGTGCCGTAGTTGATGGTCACGGCGCCCGCTGCCTTCGCTTCGGCTGGCGTGGTGTATGGTGGTGGGATCTTCGACCCGGCCTTCAACAGGAAGAAATGGCTGGAGAAGTCGAGCCCCCCGGTCGCAAGGCCAATGACTGGCATCAACATGTCGTCGACGAGTGACTTCACGATCGCGCCGAACGCCGCGCCGATGATGACGCCGACGGCGAGATCGACGACGTTGCCACGCATGAGGAACGCTTTGAAGTCTTTGAGCACAGGAGGCTCCGGGAAGGGGACTCGAGGACGGACCTGAGCGGTAGAACATACTGCGGGGGTCGGGGGTCGGGGCCGGGCGTTTCAGTGCCCGAGAGAGGAGAACGGCAGAAGGGACAAGGGAGACAACGCCGTCCCTGCCCTGGACCGGTACGGGCGACACCATGCGTCGCCCTCTAATCGAAGAGGGTCAGCGACAAAGTCGCTGACCCTCATTCCTTCCCAGACCCCCGATCCCCGCTGTCACTTCACTTCCCTATGCTCACCTCGAGCAGCTGCGCCATCGATTGACGCGGCACGGCGAGCACGGTGCCACAGCTATCGCAGAATGCTCACGAGCACGTCACGCACTCGGAGCCGCGTCCGAGGCATGGCGACCGAGCGCCGTCCATATTTCGCTGTGACGAGGTCATTGCAGCGCGGGCAATGAGCTGATGCGGTATCACCGGCCTTCCAAGGCGCTTCCATATATCGTCCCCCGACGTTGCAACCTGCGCACCGTAGTGTGAGTTCTCTCGTGGCGTGTACGACTTCGACACTGGTCCTGCGCAGAAGGTTGGAAGCTCGGAGCACATCACACCGCGCCGTTACACCTTCGTCGCCGAGATCCACCGTGCTCGTCGCCGAGCCCGGTCGAGCCGCTCCCCCGCCTCTCCCCTTCCCTCGCGCGCGCGCCCGCTTCCTAGATCCCTACGCAGCGCCCCGCGGGAAGTTTCAGTGCTGTTGGTGGCTCATCCCCACTAGATTGCGCTACGCAGCTGTCGTCGCTGCGCGTGCCCTACTGAGCGATCGCCATGAGCCGTCCCACCCGACCCCATCGTCCTCCCGAGACCCTGCCGAAGCACCAGAAAGGGCAGACCCATCGGCCGGACCGGCCCCCCGTCACACAACCGCGGTCTCATCCCGCCACATCCCAGCCTCACAAACCGTGGTCGACATCCGCCAAGTCGGGGCGTCGAGGACGATGAGTGCGGCGGACGGCAGGAAGACGGCCCACCCAGTCTCGCGGACGGGGCGAACCGGACCCCCGGCTCGGAGTGCGCACGCGGTCTTCATGTTAGAATGTGTAGGTAGGGCGCCCGATGCGGTCGGACGTTCACGAGGTGCCGAGGCATCGGGCCGTCGTAGCCAGCCTGTCGTCTTGTCGTGGAGGAGTCAGTGATGTTCGTGCGATCCGCCCCCGGGGTCGTTCGCGGAGTCGAGCCGACGCCAACGCTCGATGCCGTCTGTGCCCGTGTCCTTTCCATGCTGGCGTGGCCGATGCCCGAGCATGCGCAGCAGCGCGAATGGCGAGCGGTGCGAGCTCGGCTGCGCGCGGCAATCGCCGCCTATGGGCGCGTGATGCGGCTGACCGGCATCCGCCGGCAGCAGCTCTCGGGTGGTGTGATGGCGCTCGTGCGGCGCGCGAGCACGCGGCTGCCCGGCGCGGTCGGCGCGGCCTATGCTCCGGGCGATGTCGCTGCATGGGCACTCGCTGCGTACGACGCCGCCGACTCGCGCGGCGCGCGCGCGCGGCGCCGCCGCGGCACGCTGTAGCTCGCGCGCCGTCCCTGCGCGATAACGCTCCCCGGTCCCCCTTCCGCAGGAGGCACGACGTGACTGAACCACAACATCGTTTTGGCGAACGGGTCGCGGATGCCGCGCGGCATGTCCTCGAGACGCTCGAGCAGGACGTCGAATCGTTGGCCACGCCGACACCTGCAGAAGCAATCGCCAAGACGGCCGCGGTGGCGCACGGCGCCGACGCGGAAGATCTGGCCGAGCAGTTGCCGGCGGCGCTTCCAGTCGATATCCCGGTCGAGCCGTTGACCGAAGCGGATCAAACGCCGGACGAGCCCAGCACCTGATCGATGGCGGCCGACACGGCGGCACCCGCGGACGGCTCAGCGCCTGCGGGACTGCGGATCGCGGTCGTCGGCGCTGGCGGTATTGGTGGTTACTTCGGCGCTCTTCTCGGCCGGGTCGGAAATCGGGTGGACATGCTCGCGCGTGGCGCGCACCTGGATGCGATGCGTCACCGCGGCGGCATCGAGGTCCGAGACGCCGGCGGGTCGACGCTCGTCTCGGCCATCCACCCCACGGATGATCCCGCTGCGCTGACCGGCGCGCCCTACACGATCCTCGCGGTCAAGACGTACTCGCTCCCAGAGGTTGCGCCGCTCCTGCGCACTCTCGCCGCAGCTGGCACGACCATCCTCCCGCTCCTCAACGGCGTCGATGTGGCCGACCGTCTGCTGGCACTGGGGGTGCCGCGCGGAGCATTGCTCGGCGGCATCGCGTACATCACGGTCGCGCGGACCGCGCCCGGCGTGGTCACGCGTAGCGGCGCGCTCTGTCGCATCGTACTGGGCGAGCTCGACGCGAGCGTCTCGGACCGCTCCCAAACGCTCGCCACGGCGCTACGCGGCGCAGGCGTGGACGTCGAGGTGACGAACGCGATCACACTCGAGCTCTGGCGAAAGTTTGTGTTCCTCACGACAATGGCAGGACTCTGCGGGCTCGCCAGAGGACCAATCGGAGCGGTCCGCTCGGCCCCTCTCGGACGGACGGTCCTGGAGCGTGCCGTCCGGGAGATCGTGGTCGTTGCCCGCGCATCCGGCGTGCTGTTTTCCGATGAGGATGTGCGCCGCGGGTTGGGCGCGCTCGAAGCGTTGCCGGAGGGCGCACGCCCCAGCTTCCTCGCTGACCTCGAGCGCGGCGGCCCGACGGAGATCGATGCGCTGAGCGGAACCGTGGTTCGCCTGGGACGCGCGCTCGGAATCGACACCCCGGTGCACGAGACGGTCGTCATGGCTGTCGGGGCCCAAACCAAGGGGCTGGTGACTAGTGGCCGGTGACTGGAACAACCAGGTAGGCCTGTGACTGCGACGGCTCCCCGGCGCCGCCGTTTGTTCGCCACCAGCCACCACCGCTAGAGGCGCTAGCTACGAGCCACCAGTCCCTTGTCACTAGTCACAAGTCCGGCGGTGCCCGGCCTCGCCGGTACATGTCTAGATAGCGCACGAGGTCGGCGGTGCCGAAGATGCCGAGCGCGGCAAAGATCTCGTGCGCGAACTCGACGGCACCCAAGCCCGAGGCCGTGATCACGCCATCATCCGTCACAGCCAGCGTGTCCGCGTACAACTCCGGGGTTTCGTATCCCGGGGCGTGGCGCCCGAGAAACAGCGAGCCGTTGCTGGTGTGACGACGGCCTTGCAACAGTCCGGCACGCGCAACGGCTACTGTGGCGGCACAGATCGCCGCGATGATCACACCACCCGCAACCAGCGTCGCGAGCGAGCGCTCGATGCGCGCGGCGGGATACGCCTCGAGCCACGCGTCGCCACCTGGCAAAATGAGCACCTCGGTGGTCGCGGGCGTCACGCTCTCCAAGACGTCGTCCGGCTCGACCCGCAGCCCTCCCATCGAGACGATGGCGCCACGATCGTATGCGACTGAGCGGATCGATCGACCACCCCATCGCCGAAGTCCGGACAACGCATAAGCGGGCTCCCAATCGGCAAACCCGTCGAAAACCAGCACTGCGATGTTGCGCGCCATGAATGCCCGATACCAATATCATGCGTCCGCGCACGGCGCCCAATGCTCCGTGCAACTCACGCGAGATTCTACGATGGCTGGTGGACTTTCGGGAAGACGATCCGTGTTGGGGACCTTTGCCCGCGTGTGCGCGCTGCTAGTCACCGCGAGTGTCGTGGCTCGTGCACAAGCTGTCGGTGCCAGCACGGTCGCAGCGGGGTCCGACGAGCCCGCTGGCCCGCTCATCATCGCAACGACCATCAGCATGGCACACGCGCTCCGGCAACTGGCTGCGAACTTCGTAGCGCGTCACCCGGCGGTCGTGCCCGAGGTTCGCATCGGCGGCAGCGTAGGCGTCGCCCGCGCGATAGCAAGCTCGGCTGAGGTGCCAGATGTCTTCGTATCGGCGGACGACACCGTGATCGATGCGATCCTCATCCCTCGGGCCGCGACCTGGTCGGCCGGGTTCGCGCGCACCTCACTCGTGCTCGCATATACAGAGAAGTCCAAGTATGCAGACGAGATCAACACGCGGAACTGGACCGATGTGTTGACGATGCCCGACGTACACGGTGCCCGCGCCGACCCGGCGGAGGACGCGGCCGGCTACCGCGCGATCATGTTCTTCGAGCTCGCCGCGCGGTTTTACCTGCGCCCCCACCTCACGGCGACGCTCGAGCACGCCATGCCCGTCACGGACTTCGGGGCCGACGAGCGGGATCTGGAGGCGAAGTTCGCCGATGGCACGATCGACTACATGCCGATCTATCGCGCGTCGGCGGCCGATCACGAGCTCGAATGGCTGGAGCTGCCTGAGTCCATCAACCTCGGAGACACGGCCTTTGCGGCGTCGTACGCCGCGGTGCACGCCCGGGTTCCGAGCGGGACCGGCGCAGCAGATAGCGCCACGATCTTTGGGGCGCCAATCCTCTATGGCTTGACCGTTCCGCGAGCAGCGCCTCACGCGGCAACGGCGGCAGCGTTCGTGCGATACGTGCTGTCTCCAGCCGGGGGCGATGTGCTCCACAACTCTGGATTCGATGTGCCTGCACGGCCGCTCCTGCATGGCGACCCGCCGAGCGGTCTCACGACTGCCGCCGAGCCGTAGAGTCACACGCCCGGCCATGGCTCTCGTCTAGCACGTCGCTAGCTGTCCGTCGGGCGCTGGCGGGCCTATCTTCGGCGCTGACCATGTCCGATCCCCACCAACTCACGCAGTACGCGCGCCGGCTCGGCGTCTTCGACGCCGCGATGGTGACGGTCGGCGGCATCATTGGGGCGGGCATCTTCCTCAGTCCCGCGATCGTCGCGCAGCGTGTTCATACTGCTGCACTAGTCCTCACCGTCTGGGTCCTCGGCGGCATCATCGCGGTTGCGGGGGCGCTCACCTTTGCCGAGCTGGGAGGGCGCCGGCCACAGGCCGGAGGCGGGTACGTGTATCTCAGGGAGGCATTTGGCCCTCTCCCCGCCTTCCTATACGGCTGGACGTTCCTCGTGATCATCAATACCGGGGGCATGGCGGCCGTCGCGGTCACCTTTGCGCAGTACACGGTCGCTCTGACGGGCGCTACACCTGCGGCGGCGCGGCCGATCGCCGTGGCGTCGATTCTCTGCCTCACCGTGGTCAACTGCTTCGGCATCCGGGCCGGCGCCACCACGCAAAACGTCTTCACGCTGCTCAAGCTGGCGGCACTTGCCGCCGTTGTTGCCGCTGGAGTCGACATCGCGGTGACGCACGGGCTCACCGGATTCGCAGCCCCGTCTGCCTCCACGGCGGCGATGCCGCCCGCCAACGGCGATCTGCTCCGTGTCGTCGGGGTCGCACTCATCCCCGTTCTGTTCACGTATGGCGGATGGGCACACGCCAACAACGTGGCGGGTGAGATGAAGGATCCCGTGCGGACCTTGCCGCGCGCCATGGGGCTCGGCATCGCGATCGTCGTGGTGGTGTACGTCGCCGCTAACGTCGCGTACGTCGCGGCGCTCGGCCCGGCCGGCCTCGCCGTCAGCACCGCTCCCGCCTCGGATACCATGCGGCGTGCGATTGGACCAATCGGCGGTACGATCATCGGCCTGGGGATCGCGGCGTCATCGTTCGGCTTCGTCAATCTCACGATCCTGTCGGCACCGCGCATCTTGCAGACGATGGCCGTGGACGGGCTCTTCTTCGCCCGAGCCGCGAAGCTGCATCCGCGATACCGTACGCCGATCGTAGCGCTCCTCGCGCAGGCCGTGTGGGCTGTGGCGCTGACGTGGTCGGGCACCTACAGCGAACTGCTCGATTACACCGTCTTCGGCGATTGGATCTTCTTCGGCCTCATCGCGGCGACGATTTTCCACTACCGAAAGCGTGACACGCCAGACACCGTGCCATACTTTCGCGCGCCTGGGTACCCCATCGTGCCAGCAGCGTTCATCCTCACGGCGGCCTACGTCGTCGCAAGCAGCGTACGCTCGACGCCCCGCAACGCGGTGCTGGGGTTTTGCTTGATCGCACTTGGTGTCCCCGTGTACGGATTCTGGCGCATGACATCGAAACCCCGATCGCCCCAAACCGCGGAGCGTGGCGCGTGACTGCACCGCGCAGCGGGACCCGTCTGCCGGAGGGCGCGCAGATGTCCGACCCCGAGTCGCCGGGCAGCCCTCCGATCGCTCCGAGCAACTGGAAGCAGAGCCCGTACCTCACCTGGGTCAAGCAGCTTCCGCCGGCCGATATCAATCTCGCCGGGAGTGCTGTGCCGCCTTGCTCGGCTGCGCTCCTCGGGCCAAACGAGCCCGAGGCGCCGCTGTACGAGCGGAATGATTACGGGTGGCCGCCCCTCGTCGCGCAGATCGCGTCGCGCTATCGCGTCAGCGATGCATCGGTCGTGGTTGCAGCCGGCGCATCCATGGCCAACCATCTGGCGATCGCCACCGTGCTCGAAACCGGCGACCATGTACTGGTCGAGCGCCCTGGCTACGACCCCCTCGAGCGAGTGCCGGCATTGTGGGGCGCGCGGGTCAGTCACTTCACGAGGCCACCTGAGGCTGGCTATCGGTTCGACGTGGACGCCGTACGCGCCTCGCTCACCGACCGCACGCGGCTCCTCGTACTCTCCGACCTCCACAACCCGAGCGGCGCACGTCTCGACCCGGCAGACTTTGCGGCGCTGGCCGCGCTCGCGGACGAGCGAGGATTCTACATCCTGGTCGACGAAGTGTATGGCGAATGGCTGCGGGAGCAGGGAGTCCCGTCGACCATTCACGTGTCGCCACGTGTGATCGTGACGTCGAGTCTCACAAAAGTCTGGGGGCTTGGCGGTCTTCGCGTCGGATGGATTCTGGCCGAGCCGACTGTTGCAATCCGCATGCGACTCATCGCAGGGTTGTTCGACAACATTCTTGCCTATCCGAGTGAGCGATTGGCCGTGCGGGCGCTCGAGCGGTCCGCCGCCATCATCGGCCCACACGCCCATCTCGTCGCGAGCAACCGCGAGCTCATCGGCAGATGGGTGGCCGCCACCTCTGGCGCATCGTGGGTCCCGCCCGCCGCGGGCGCCATCGCGTTCGTGAACCTCGGGATCGGCAATGTCTGGAGCTTCACGCTGCAGCTCGCCCGCGACGGCGGTACCCGTGTCGTCCCGGGTCACTTCTTTGGCGCGGCCGCGTACGTGCGGATCGGGCTCGGCATGCCGTCCCCGATTCTCGAGCACGGTCTGACGCGGATTGGTGAACAGCTAGCGGCGGGTAGCTGGTAGCTAGTAGCTGGGGAACAAGCCGTACGCCTGGTCCGACGTCGGCTCCGGCCCTACGGTTGGTTCACCAGCTACCAGCTACCAGTCCCCGTGTAACTTTCCCTCTCCCTTATCCCCAACCCATGGATCTCAAGACAGCAAGAGTCCTCGTCACCGGCGGCGGAACGGGTATCGGCCGCGCCACGGCGCACGCCCTCATCGGCCAGGGCGCACGCGTCGCCATCACCGGCCGCCGGGAGGATCTGCTGCGACGGACTGGCAAGGAGATCGGCGCCGTCGCCATCCGAGCCGACATCACTGACGAGGGCGACGTGTCGCGTCTCGTCGAGGCAGTGATCCGAGAGCTCGGAGAGTACAACGTCCTCATCAACAACGCCGGCATGGGCGTGTTCGCCCCGCTCGTCTCCCTGACCGCGGCCGACATGCGCCGCGTTTGGGAGACCAACGTCCTCGGTGCAACGCTGGTCGCGCGCGAATCCGCTCGACATTTCATCAAGCGCCAGACCGGTACGATCGTGAATGTGGGCTCGACGTCCGGCCAGCGGCCCGGCCCGAATTCGTCCGCCTATGCATCCACGAAGTTTGCTCTCGGAGGACTGACCGAGGTGTGGCGCGCGGAGCTCCGCAAGGACAACATCCGCGTCATGCAGATCAACCCCAGCGAGGTGCTCACCCCTTTTCACGAGGCATCGGGTCGCGGGGCACGTCCGGACAATCCACGCAAGCTGCACGCCGAAGATATCGCCGATGCGATCGTCGGCATGCTCGCACTCAACGACCGCGCGTTCATCACGAATGCAACGGTCTGGGCGACGAATCCGGGGGACTAGGGCGCTAGTAGCTGATAGCTGGTAGCTGGTGAACAAACCGCCGGGGGAGTCCGAAGTCGCCGGCGCTGGCCATGCGGTTGGTCCCCAGCTACTAGCTACTAGCTACTGGTCCCTAGCAGTTCCGCCTCCGCCTCCATCTCGACCAGATAGTCGTCGCCGACCAGCCCAGCCTGCACGAGTGTGTTGACGGGGCGGATCTCGCCAAAGCGCTCGCCGTGGACCCGAGCCACGGACTCCCAGTCCGTCAGGCGACGCACGTAGACGCGCGTCCGGACGACGTCCGCGAGTCGGCCGCCGAGGCTCTGCAGCGCACCATCGATTTTGTCGATGATGAAATGCAGTTGCGCGGCGGCGTCGGCTCCACCGATGACCCGGTCGCGATGGGTCGCAGTCGTCCCTGCAATCCATACTCGGTTGCCGCGACGCAGGGCGCGGCAGAACCCACCGAGCGACTCCCACGCGGTACCAGTGAGGACCCGTTCCCGGCCGTCCGGGCTCGCCCGCACTGCGTACGCTGGTGGGAAGCGCTCGACGTGATGTGACAGGTCGCCCGACGCCGTCAGGAATGGTGGGCGTCGGTATTCGTCGCCGGTATCGCCCGGAATGGATGTGAGCGTGGCGAGGGCGGTCTCGATCGTTGTGCGATCGTCTGCGTCGAGCGACCCACGCGACAGCTGCAGCGTATCAGCGGTGTGCGCCCGCACGGTAAGGCGGGCGCCGACGATAATGCCCGTGACGCCGGGCGCGTCGAGGATGTACCGGGCTGCAACATTGGCCATCGACAGACCGCGACGGCGGGCGACAGTCTGGAGCGCAGCGAGCACACGCTGCAATGCGGCCCAGCCGCCGGCGGCATCGACGAACCGCGCGTATTTCAGCTGCGACCACGTGGCGGAGGATTCCTCTGGAGGCCGAGTGCTACCCAGCCATCGCTCCGTCAGCAGGCCACCGGCGATCGTGCCGTACGCGAAAAGGGCGATACCGTGGTCGCGACAGAACGGGGCCATGCGATGGCGCGCCCGCTGGTCGAGCAGCGAATAGCAGACCTGGTTGGAGAGCAGACGGACCCCGCTTGCGACCGCAATCCGCAGATGGGCCGTGTCGAAATTCGTGACGGCGAGATGGTGAATGCGCCCCTCGGTGCGTTCTTCCTGGAGATAGTGGAGTGCGTCGAGCCAGCTCGGATCGGCGTAGTTCCACGCGTGAAACTGCAACACATCGACCGTGTCACGGCGAAGGCGCTCCAGCGAGCGGCCGACCGCCGCTCGGACACGAGCGCGGGTCACCGGCCCCGGCTGCGGGACCCATTTGGTGAAGATCTGGATCTCCGCGGGTGGCCGACTCTGGGCGAGGCAGAGTCCCGCTATGTCCTCTGCCGACCCGTAGTGATCCGCCATGTCGAACGTCGTAAAACCCGCATCGATGTACTCGCGCATCGCGCGCGCGGCAGCCGGGAGATCCAGTGCCCCGCGGCGCTCCACATCGGCAATCTGCCACAGACCCGTGAGCACGCGGGCGATCTCCAGGTCCGGCGCCAGCCGTCGCCGCTCGACGGCGCCGTGTGGGAGCGGGTCCACCGCCGCATCGTGTGTCAGTGGGGTGTCGCCCACGCCCGTGCCTGATTGCCGTCTCATAATCGGTGCCCTGTCTCCTCTCTCCTTTCTCCTCTCTCCTCTCTCCGCGGCGCGACAGCGCTCGCGTCGCCGCTCCCCGGACGATATCGTTGCGCTCCGGATTCGCAACACGACCCGCGGATCGCACGACTGGACCACATCCTCGCATGGTTCGACAAGTATCTGCAGGACAGGCCCGTGACGGCGTACGATCAACAGTGATGAGTGACTAGGAGCTAGTGGTTAGTGGTTAGTGAACAAAACTCGGGGCCAGTGACACGTCGACGTCATTGGCCCTACGGTTTCTTCACTCGCCACGAATCACCAGCCACTAATCACCCCTATCGTGCCCCTCCCGAGATCAGGACAATCGCGGCGGTGCCGACGGCGAGCCCGGTGAGCTGGCGCCGATGCAGAATGCTCTCGGAGGATGACGTAGGCGAGCAGCACGGTCGCAGCTGGATAGAGCGACGCGAGCGTGGCGACGACGCTCAGCGGCCCCCGGCGCACGGCGGCGAGATAGCAGACGTTGGCGACGATGTCGAGCACGCCGGAGGACACGACGATGAGTGTGAGACCTCGGACGCTGGCGAACGGCTGACGCCCGATCCTGGCGGCAATGAACAGCAGGGGACAGGAAACCCCGCGAGCCACGAGGAGCGGCCAGAGCCCCGAGCCCGGGGTCGTCCGGTGCAGGAACGTGTAGAACGCGCCGATCGCTACCCCAGCGATCAACGCCAAGACCAGCGATCGATGTAGTCGGGGCGGGCTCGTCTCGGGCGCATCGCCCGTCACGGGCATGGGGCGCGGCTCCCATCCGATGAGCAGGATCGCGCCCAGTGCCAGCACGATACCAAGCCAGACCGGGATCCCGGGACGCTCGCCGAGCGCGAGACCGGCCAGCACTGGCACTCCAGCCCCCACAGCCGCCGCAATCGGTGCGACCACGCCGATGCGTCCGATGGCGAGCGCGGAGAAGAAGAAGCCAACCGAAAGCGCACCCGCCAGTCCGGTCGCCAGTCCCCAGGCGAAGTCCCCTGACGTCGGGTGAGCTGGCGGCAGGATCAGGACGGCGACGACCATGGCGAGGAAGCCGGCCCCTTGCGATACAGCTGACACGACCAACGCGGCAGAGCGCCGGCTGGCCACGGCGCCCAGGAAATCGGCCCCGCCATAGAGAAGGGATGTGAGGAGGGCAAGGACGATGTACATCGGTCACAATGGTAATGGATGAGTAGGGGCGACGCCCGCGTCGCCGCCTGAAGCGCGCCGATCGAATGCGAATGCCAGGCAAGTGCATGAAACTCGCGACGCACGTGCCCCGTTGTATGATCATGACCTCTGCGTCGCCCCAGCTCCGCGAGGCTGACCGTGGGGCCCGACCCCCGGAGACTGCCGGGGCCAGCCCCGTGCCGATGCCCGGGGGTGTCGTGTCCTTCTTCGGCAGCACCACGCGAGGCGGTGATTGGCAGGTGCCCGCACATTTTCGCGTGGTTGCCATCGTGGGCAAGGTGCGCTTGGACCTTCGCCGCGCTCGCTTCACCTCGCCCATCACGACGATCGAGGCGGCGGTCTTTGCCGGACACCTCGAGATCGGTCTCCCCCGCGGGTTCCGCGCGGACTACGCGGGCAATTCGTTCGGGGGCAAGCTCGAGTATCATCCCGAGTCCAACGGTTCCCTGGACCCCGCGGCAGGTGACGGCTCGGCGCCCCTCGTGCGCGTGGTGGGAGCGCACGTCGCCGGCGCGATCGACATCTACGAGAATCCGCCGTGGGATTCGGTGCTGCATCGGCTCCGTCGGGCAGCGGAAGCGTTTCGCGGGTAGGCGCGACGCCTGCGTCCCAACCGTGGTTCGTGGTCGGTGGCGGACGTTTACTCTTTATTGTCTCTAGTTCTACTCTCTAGCGGCCGAAGACCGCTCCCTGCAGCTTTGTGCCGCTCCGCGTTCCGCCGGAACGCCGCTCGCCCACCACCGTCCTGCAGCCGTTGCCTGTGAAAGCAGTTCGCGTCCACTTTCCACTTTCTGTAGTTCTACTCTCTCGGGCGCGCAGCGCCCGCGCCCTCTGACGGCTCTCCCGCTCGCCAACGCGCCGGCGCCCCCCGCCCGCGTCGCTCTTCGCCGCGCGCTCGGGTTGATGTTTGGTTTCGCGATTTCGATCGGATTGACGATCGGCGCAGGCATTCTTGCGGGCTCCCGCCGACGTCGCCACACGTCTGCCCAATGTCGGACTGTTCTTCGCCGCATGGGTCGCTGGCGGCATCTACGCGCTGCTCGGAGCCAATGCGTTGTCGGAGCTCGCGGCCATGCTGCCGCAATCCGGCGGTCAGTACGTCTACGCGCAGCGCGCGTTCGGCCCCTTCGCCGGGTTCATCGTCGGGTGGAGTGACTGGGCGTCGACGTGCGGCACGGTCGCCGCGGTCTCCTTCGTCCTTGCCGGGTCGGCGGGATTCCTCGTCCCCCCGCTCAGTGGACACGCGACACTGGTGGCGTTGGGGGTCACAGCGGTCCTGACGGCCGTGCTGTGGCGGGGCGTGCGATGGAGCGAGCGCGCGCAGCAGATCACGAGCGTGGTCAAGGCCGCGGCGCTGATGGCCCTCATCGTGGCTTGCGCGGTGTATCAGGGGCCCCGAGTAACCCCTCCCGTCGGCGCGCTCGCCCCGCATGTCGTGCCGACGATCACGGGCTTCGTGATCGCCATGCAGGGCATCATCTACACGTATGATGGGTGGAGCGCTCCATTGTATTTCGCCGAGGAGGTCCACGACCCAGGGCGGGAACTGCCACGCTCGATCCTCGGCGGACTCGCGCTCATCATTACGATCTATCTGGCGCTCAACATCGGCTTCGTTCACATCGTGCCGCTATCGGTGATGGCGCAGTCGCAGCTGCCCGCAGCCACGGCAGCCGGACAGATCTTCGGCGCTCGGGGGAATGCGATCGTGCAATTGATCGTGGTGCTGGCGCTGCCGAGCACGATCTGCGCCTGCCGTACTTGCCGCATCCCGCGTCGTCTTCGGACTCGGTCGAGACGGCCTCGCCAGCGGGGGCACGGTGCGCGTCAATCCCGGCGGCACGCCCGTCGCGGCCCTCTTCGTCAGCGCGCTCCTCGGGTCCGCCTTCCTACTCACGGGGACCTTCGAGGCAGTGGTCGCGATGCTGTCGTTCTTCTTCGTCGCCAACTACACACTGTCGTTTGCGGCGGTGTTCGTGCTCCGGCACCGCGAGCCGAACCTCCCTCGCCCGTACCGCACGAAAGGCTACCCCTGGACGACGGGGCTCGCCCTCATTGGCTCTGTCGCGTTCCTCACTGGCGCCGTCATCAGCGACCCGAGACACAGTCTCTATTCCCTGCTCCTCTTGTCGCTGAGCTATCCGGTGTTCCTCTGGCTCCGGCGCTCGCCCACGGACGCTGCGGCGCGACGATGACCGGGTGACGAGAATGCCTCGGTGAGCGGTCAGGGTCTGTTGTTGCCATTCCCGGACCCCGGATCCCGGATCCCAGACCCGCGCATCTCCTCTCGCGCACGCGCGTCGCACGCTCTGATCCACGCCGTCTTCGCCTCGGCGTACGCGATCGTGTCGTCTGGATGCAGCAGCCGACACCGCTCCTTCTCGGTTTCGTATGCACGCGCCTCACCCGGATGCGAGCGAAGGTAGTCGCGGAACAGGAGCATCCGCTCGATCTCCGGATGCGCGACGGCAAAGCAGTGCAGTTGCACCTCCCGCTTGCCAGTCGAGGGATCGTCGAGCGTGCAGTAGCGGCGCCCCGGAATGCCGAACTCGCCCCGCCACCGATATCCCAGTGCAGCGAGCCGCGGGGCAGCCGCATCGAGCATCGCGAGACTCGTCACGATGGGGAGCAGATCGAGGATAGGCTTCGCACGGATGCCGCCAATGGCGGTGGATCCGACGTGGTGGACCGTCACCGCTGCAGCGCCCAACGCTTCGCACACCCGGGAGGCTTCGGCGCGTGCACGTGGTCCCCACGCAAAGGAGGGCTCGACCAGCTCCACCGAACGGCGGTCACCGGGTCGCACATTTGCCGCCCCGGTCACGGGCGCCCCTCGCCGCGTCGCCATGCCTCGATGGCCGCCGCATCGGCCTGCTGTTTGACCGCGTGCGCCGCGCTCCAATCCACGGTGGGGGCGACCTCTTCGTCTGCGAGCTCGAGCGACTGCGTCGCCCGCACGATCACGGGTGCGCCCATCTGCGGTGGCAGCGACTCGCCGAAGGCGAGCTCAGCGCGACGGCAGAGTCGCTCCTCTCGTGGGGCATCTCGCGCAGTCTGGTCGAAGCCGAGGTGTTGCCCCATCTGGTGCACGCGCGCGTGCACGCCCTCGTGCACGACGGATGCGGCAATCTGTGCGGCAGTGAACTCGGCCGTTCGTGCCAGGAAGCTCAACTCGGTCAGTACGGTGCGCTGGCCCGGGAAATAAGCGCCGCGGCACGGAAACGGTGCGACAGCGATGGTCCGCAGATCACGCCTGAGATGCGAGAGTCGCCAGGGCTGGTGCTGCTCAATGAGGGCGAGCGCGGCGTCAAGTCGCTCGAGGACGAACCGGGTTTCGATGTCGGGACGCGGGTTTGTCACGAGGACCTTGCAACCGCGGACAACGTATGTGTCGGGCCCATCGCGGGCCCGTTCGAGATAGTCGCGCGCCTTTTGCGCCATCTCCTCAAGCCAGCGCGGCATCGTGCCCCATGCCTAAAGATAGGGCGCGTAGCGGCGGGGATCAGCGCGTACGCCCTGTCTCCCGCCGCTAGCGCCGCTCGCTCATCGACCCGATCCCGCGCCGGCAGCCGCGGTCGTCGTGGTCATGTACGTCTTGAACCAGCTCATCATGTAGAGCTGGGTCCGTAGAAAGTTCGTCGGTTTCATGCCACCCGTGCCGTGGAACTCGCCCTCGAAGCGGAGCAGCTTGGTCGGGATGTGGCGCATCTTCAGCGCGACGTAGAACTCCTCGCTCTGCGGCATCGGCGTCCGCCGATCGAGCTCACCCGTCATGATGAGTGTCGGGGTGGTCACGTGACCTACGTACATGAGGGGGGAGTGGTCGAGCCACGGCTTGGGATCCTCCCAGTACGGCTTGTCGAACCACCCGAAGGTGAACAGCGGAATGTCAGTCTCGCCCGTCATGCTGATCCAATCGATGACCGGGCATCGAACGGCCGCCGCCGCGAAGCGTGTGGTGTGGCCAATGACCCAGCTCGAGAGCACGCCACCACCGCTGCAACCCGAGACGAACATGTTGCGTTGGTCGACGTACCCGCGGCCCACGACGGTATCCACCGCAGCCATCAGATCCTGGTAGTCCACACCGGGATAATCCTGACTGATGGCAGCGCCGAATGCAGATCCATAGCCAGTACTTCCTCGCGGATTCACGTAGAGCACAACAAAGTTGTCGGCCGCGAAGTTCTGGAACATGTAGCTGAAGCCGACGTTGTAGTCGCCGTGCGGCCCGCCGTGGATCTCGAGGATCAGTGGGTACTTGTGTGTCGGGTCGAACGCCGGAGGCTTGACTACCCACGCTTGGACCCGCGTGCCGCCTGTCGAGGTCAACCAGATCTCCTCGGGCGCACTGAGGTGGATCCGGGACAGTGCCGCCTCGTTGACCCGCGTGAGCTGCACGACCGAGCCGGGCGCCGTGGTGGCGCGTCCGTGCGCCGCTGCCGCGTTGGATAGCTCGATACGGGCAACCTCGGGCGGCATGTGTGGGGTCGAGACCGTGACTGCGGCGATACCCGACCGCGAGACCGATCCCAGTGCGATCAGGTGCTCGCCCGTGGTCACCGGACGCACGACTGCTGCGGCGCCCGTTGCGGGGACATATAGCACATTGCGCGTGCCGCGGTCCTCGGCCGTGAAATACGTCCCACTGTTATCGGCTGTCCAATGCACGTCTCCCACGTCACGGTCCAGGGCACCGGTCACGAGATGGGCATCGCTCCCATCCGCGTTCATGATGTACAGGCCACTCGTGTGATACGTCTCGTGCGTTGCCGGATATCCCGTGTAGGCGATTCGTCGCCCGTCTGGCGATCTGACCGGATGGGTCCATACGCCGGCTTCGTGTGTGAGTGAGTGCGTCGTGCCGGTCGCGACATCCACCGCGTTGATATTGGACTCGCGGTAGCGGTAGTCCCCGCCAGGATCGGCCACCCCGTCGAAGTAGATCGTGTGGCCGTCCGCCGACCAATCCCAGCCCACCGGCCCGGAGAGCGCGTCAAACCGCGCGCCGACGTCCCAATCGCCGTGGGTGATTTGCCGCGGGGGACCTCCATCGACCTCCACGACGTAGAGGTGCCGGTCCCCGTCCTCCGTGAAGCCCACACGGTCCTGGCGGAAGTGCAGCGTCTGGACGATGCGCGGCGCTTTCGTCCACTTGGCCGAGTCCGGCGGCTTGGGCATGTCGATCTGCCAGACCGCCGGCTTGGGGACGAACATCGTGAACCCGATCGACCGTCCATCGGGGGCCCATTTGATGTCGGCGATATCCGCATCGGCCGGAGCGCGCGTCAGTTGGGTCGGGCCGGGGTCGCCGTCTACCCAGCGCACGAAGATCTGCTTTCCCTTCGGCTCACCGTCGGCGAGGTAGGCGATGCGCGTGCCGTCGGGCGACCATTCGGGTGATCCGCCTTTGGTGAAGACACGATCATGCGTCCCATCGGCGTGCATGATCCAGAGGGTCGTCTCATATCGATCTTCGAGCGTGTTCACCCAACGCCGCGCATATACGATCTGCGAGCCGTCGGGTGAGATCTGCGGATCGCTCAGGCTCTCCAGATCGAAGTAATGGCCGACGGTCAGCAGCGTGTCGGAGGGCGTCTCCTGCGCCAGCATGGGCCGACCAGTCACCAGCACGCCCATGCCCAAGCAGGTCAGCCAGCAGGATGCCAGCCAGTTGTAAGGGCGACGCCTGCGTCGCCCGCCGTTGCCGTAGGGGCGACGCCACGCGGTGCCCAGCAGCCGCGCGGCGCGACCCGAGATGAGATGGGGCATCACGATGTGCTCCAGGGGAAGGGTTGAGATCGGGGTCGGGATCGTACCCGTCCCTGGAGAGATCGTCAAGCACGGCCGGTAAAGCGCCCGAAGAGTCGCACCACCGAGACACGAGAGTGCACCCCGGCACGCGAGGGGTCTCGTCTCGACAGTCTACGTTCTCCTTTTTCCGGGTCTACTTTCTCGGGTGCTTTAGCGAGCGCGCCGCTAGTCCGCTCGGTCGTAGGCGGCGAGCGTCCATCGGCGAATGGTGTCGCGAACTTCCGCGGTCATCCGCGCCGGGGCGATCCCGACGAGCGCGTGACGGACGAGTGCATTGATCCGGGTGAACACATCGCTCGGTGTGGCACCGTCGGCGCGTAATGCGCGCACGTATGACATCAGGGCCTCGCGCAGGCGTCCACGAGCCGCAACTTGGTCGAGCTTCGACGGCTGCGGCCGAATGACGTCGGCCACGGCTTGGGCTACGGGATGCCGGACTCCCTTCTGCCCGTACAGCGAAACAACAACCTCCGACTGACCTGCGTCCGTCTCCATGCACCTACCTCTCAGAGTTGCCGACCGTCCTCACGGCGGCCGGGATCGACCTCCCCAAGTTACCCTTGCCATGGTGCGTGCGCGCAAGCCGAACGCCCCCCGGCATCAGGGTCCGTCGCGCCTGCTTGACAACCACGTGATTTGGTGTATGCCACGGCCTGAGGCCGGGCGTCCCAAGGAACCAGGCCTCGGCCACGCCACCGCGCGGTGCCGGCATCCGCAGTCCGGCTTGCTCGACCCGACTGGCCGATACACAACCGTTACACTATTCAAAGCATAGTTAATGCGGCACGACGGGCACCACTTCTGCGTTGCGCGAGCACGCTACACGCGGCCCGGACGTCGTGTCACATCGCCCGAGCCGATGCGGGATCGTGACATTGCCCGACAAGTATTCCGGGGAACATTGCGGATACCGTGACCAGAACAGCCATGCCAAGCGCATTGTACGACCGCATCGGGAGCGCGTACGACGCGACGCGGCGCGCCGATTCGTACATCGTCGGTCGCCTGCTCGCGCACCTGGAGCCCCGAGCCGGACAACGCCACATCGACGTGGCCTGCGGGACCGGGAATTACAGCTGGGCGCTGGCAGAGGCTGGTCTAGCCGTCACCGGCGTGGACGCGTCACCGCGAATGATCACCGCGGCCGTCGCCAAGGGTACGCCAGCCGGCGGAGGCCCGAGGCCGGCGGCGCGGCCCACCACGGGCGCAGACTGGGCGAAGCGGGCATCGACCCTGCGGCGGCCGCCCGCGTGGGTTGTCGGCGACGTCAGGCATTTGCCGTTCAAAGACACGACGTTCGATGGAGCCATGTGCACGTTAGCGCTCCGGTACTTCGATGATCTCGAAGTGGCTTGCCACGAGCTCGGGCGCATTCTCGCCGGTGGCCGACTCGTGATCTTCACCGCCACACCACCGCAGATCCAACGGTACTGGCTGCGCGCGTATTTCCCCGAGATGCTCGCGCGGGTCGCCGCCCACGCGTATCCACTCGAGCGCATCGTCGCCGGTCTCGAGGCCGCGGGCTTTGGCGACATCCGCACCGAGCCCTACGCGGTGCCCCGAGACGTCGAAGATCTCTTTCTGTACAGCGGCAAGCATCGGCCGGAGCTCTATCTCAACCCGGCAGTGCGCGCGGGCATGTGGAGCTTCACGACGCTCGCGTCGCTCGAGGAGGAGGCCGCTGGGTGCGCGGCATTGCGGCGCGACCTCGCGTCAGGCCGCGTGCGCACCATCATTCACGAGGCAACGCGGGAGGAATCGCGCGGCTTCGTCAGCACGACCGACGCAGGTGACTATCTATTTGTGATTGCCGATCACGCGAAGGGCTAGGGATTAGCTATTCCGTCCCGTCGCTCGTGAGCGCCTGTGTCACGCCGTGGACGATCGTATCTCGGACGTCCGGTTGATCGTAGTACCCGCTCGCCACGCGCCCGAGCACGACCTGCATCTGCGCTGACGAGATCGTGCCCGACGGCGGGGTGCCGGCCATCTCCCCAGCCTGTGCTTGCAGTGCCAGCGAGGCCGTAGACAGCTGGATGGTGTCCCCGGGATCGCCATCACTCGCGCCCTGTCGAACCGTGTTCGAGCGGACAGGGTCCGAAGCACTCGGGAGCGCCTGGCCAGTCTGCGCCGCACCGCCGGTCGACGAGCGTAGGGGATCAATTGCCATCGGGCCCGTCCTCACGGTACTTGGCTTCGAGTGCGTCCGCGAGCGCGCGAGCCGTGTCAGACAACACGATCTCGTCGCCACTCTCGGATGTTTCGAACATCGATTGGCCGACTCGACGCACGACGCGAGCCTGCGGCAAACGGCGTTGACTGCCCGAGCCGTTCGACGACGCTGGTTGTACGCCCAGTGGACCTTCCAACGGCGAAATTGCCACGCTGCCCTCCGGCGCCTCATGCTTTCGCGGTGCTGGCGCCTTGCGTCGCTGCGTTCTGTTCGCCCTTCGCACGTCTCTAACCCTCGCTTTCAATTATCGGCCTTTCTGGCCGCGACCTTTAGGATCGAGGCATCGACTGGCCGAACAAAAACCGAATCTCACGCGGTCTTCTGCTCGGCGGGCTGCTGGGGAGCAATCAGCACGCTCAACCCCGTGGCAATCCGCCGATTGATATCGATGAGCGGCTGGAGCTTATCTGGCGTCGGCGCCTTGAAGATCTCGAGCGTGCAGCGGTCAATGAAAAAGGCGAGCTGCAGAATGTTCACCCGCAGTTGGATGGGCAAGGCGCTGTCGGGCTCCTCCATTGACGCGTGGAAGACCGACCAGAGCTGCGTGTTGAAATACAGGGCCTCCCGCAGCTTCGTGGCTCGGTCTTCCGCCCCCCATTCCCGGACGACCATGTCAAGCTGTCGTGCGGCTTTGAACAGGAGAGCGGCCTCCAACTGTCGTCCAGTGGCGGCGCCTCGTTCTACGGATTGGTACACATCAAGAGCGCTCGTGGGCATGGGCAAATAGAGTCTGTTCGTAGGTGAGCAGTTCGCGGGCGATTTTCAGTGCGTGGTAGTACCGACCGGCGCTGACCTCGGCATCGATTCGCTCGATCAACTCCCGCGTGCTCGGCGCCGCTGCCAACACATCTCGAATCAAGGTCTCATACGTGTCTCGCCGCTTGGTGCGCTGCTCCGGCTCGACGTACATCAGCTGTATCGCCAAGTAGATCCTGCTGCACGGCGTGGTCGCGGTATTCAGACGCAGGATGTCCCGGTCACGGAGCACGGGGACCGTGTTTTCGATCATCAGCTCGGCGCGCATGGCGCCGTTGCGCAGGACGGCCCCGCCTATGATCAAGCGCTCGTGAGGTTTGAGAACGAGTCTGAGTGCCACGGTTGGTCAACGAGTGTCTACGGCTTGCGCCACGATTCGCGAGACGGATCCGTATCGCCAGTCTCGGTCAATCAGACGCTGTTCCTCGGATTATCGGCACAGGCGCCCGTGCGCCTGAGGATGCAGAGCTCCCGCTTCGACACCCGAGAGGGAGTCGCGCGACCGATATCGCATCACGCACGATGAGCCGAGCGAAGGGCGGAAAAATTGACCGGGCCCGGCAAGTTCTGCGGCTTCGGCCCGGTGGCCTGACGGTGGCGCACCAATGCAATTGCGCCGTATCTCACCATTCCACAGCAACTTACGCAGCAAACGACCTCTGGCATAGGAGATGCTTCCCGGCGAACCGGACCCGCGTGGTGCGTCGTCGAAGACCCCGCGTGGGCTCTCGTTCCCTCCTCGACCGACATCGCATGACAGCACCGACGGACACACAGCCAGACCACCACACGGTGACGCCGCCGAGACCTGGACGCAACGATCTACGCGAGGTCCTGACGGTGGCCCTCGAGCATCAGCGCGCCGGCCGCTTGACGGAAGCCGAACGCATCTACCACCGAGTGCTCGCGGTCGAACCGGAGCAGCCCGATGCCTTGCACTTGCTCGGTGTCCTGGCGCTCAACCGTCACCGCTCCGCCGAGGCGGTGGCCCTACTGGGTCGCGCTGTCGTGGCGGCACCGGAAGCGGCGGCCATCTGGAACGCGCTGGGCACGGCACAGCGCGCCACCCGCCAGATGAACGAGGCGATTGCCAGCTATCGTCGAGCCGTCGACCTGGACGCGACGAACGTCGCCTTTCGCACGAACCTCGCGGCCGCGCTCCTCGACAGCGGGGCCCTCGACGAAGCGGTCTCACAGGCCCAACAGGTTGTCGGAGCTGCTCCATCGTACGCCGATGGGCAGTTCGTGCTCGGCACGGTCCATCGCGCACGCGGAGACCACGCGGCTGCGGAGATGTGCTTCGCACAGTCGGCCACCACCCCCGCCCTCGCGCCGCTGGCGCTCCTCAACCTCGGTAACACGCGTCGAGACCTCGGCCGCCTCGCGGATGCGGTCGAGGCGTACCGCACTGCCGTCGCCGTCGACCCTGGCCACGTCGCTGCGCGGTTTGCGCTTGGGGTCACCCTCGAGCGGCTCGGACGCCTCGAAGAAGCACTCTCGACCCTGAGTGCGCTGGTCGAGCACGTGCCCGAACACCGTGACGCCTGGTTCCACCTCGGCCTGATTGCCCATCAAGTGGGCGGCACGGCGGTCGCACTGGACGCCTATCTTTGCGCACAGCGTCTCGGGCTGGACACGGAGCCTCTGCAAAGCAGTCTCGGTCTCGCCCTCGCGCAACTCGGCCGTTTGGACGAAGCGGCGGCTGCGCAGGAACGCGCCATCGCGTGGCACGGAGATGAGCCGCGTCTGCACGTCAACCTCGCCATCACATTCCGCCAGGCCGGCCGCCTCAACGCGGCGGCCGCGGCGTGCGATCGGGCGATCGCGGTCGACTCGTCCTACGCGGCGGCCCACTCCGTCCTCGGAAGCGTCCGCGTCCAGCAGCGCCGGCAGCGAGACGCGCTCGCTGCCCACACCCGCGCGCGGGCGCTGCAGCCCGACTCGCCGATCGTGCTCAACGAGTTCGCGAACGCGCTCATGGCCGACGGCAACGTCGAGGGCGCGCTCAATCTGTATCGCGAGGCGCTCGCCAAGGCACCGCACGCCGCCGCGTTGCATTTTCACCTCGGTCTCGCGCTGCTCGCGGCTGGTCAGCTGCCCGAAGGGTGGACCGAGTACGCGTGGCGACACGCGTTGCCACATGCACAGCCGGTGTGGGCCGGTGCCGGCGTCCCGTGGCGAGGAGAGCCGCTCGAGGGCCACAGCATCCTCGTGTGGCGCGAGCAAGGGCTCGGCGACGAGTTGATGTTCGCTTCATGTCTTTCGGACCTCGTGGCAAAGGACGCTCGGGTCGTGCTGATCGGGACGCCCCGGCTGCGCGCCCTCTATCGGCGCGCGCTCCCCGGGATCGAGGTAATCGATCCGACCGACGACGATGCCCATCGCCATCTGGCGACCGACTTTCACGCCGCGATCGGCACCCTGCCCCGATGGCTTCGACCCGCCGTCAGCGAGTTCCCCGCCCGTCCGGCGTTCCTCGAACCTGACCCCGCCCGGGTCGCGCACTGGCGCGATCGGCTGCGTCAGCTGGGCGACGGGCCGAACGTCGGTGTGTGTTGGCGGAGCGGCCTGCTCACGCCCTCCCGGCAGACCGGCTATGCCCCACTGCGCGATTGGGCGCCAGTCCTGCAGACGCCGCGCGTTCGATTTGTCAGCCTGCAATATGATGAATGCACCGCCGAGATCGCGGCGATCGAACGCGTGCTCGGTATCACGGTGCATCGCTGGTCGGATCTCGACCTGCGCAATGATCTCGACGAGACCGCTGCGCTGACAGCCGCCCTCGACCTCGTCATCACCGCCCCGACAGCCGTCGGCGAATTGGCAGGTGCGCTCGGCGTCTCGACCTGGCGCGTCGCCGACGAGCGGGACTGGACGATGCTGGGGACCACAGGCCGCCCGTGGTTCCCGACGATGGAAGTGTTCGCACGGCCGCCCCGCGATGGGTGGACCAACCTCCTCCTGCGCGTCGCCGCTCGACTCGCGGCTTATACGCCCCCGTCCGCGAGGGCGCGATAGCGATGGCCAAGAACTCGCCGCCGACGTTGAACGGCCATGCTCCGGCACGGCCGCGATCGAGCACTCGCACGACGTCGGTCAGTCCGACACGAAACGGGACCACGCCCGCGACTCTGGTCACCAGCGACCGGCGCAAAGGATACGTGCTCACCAACAAGTCCGTGCTCATCACAGGCGGCACGGGCTCCTTCGGGCGGGCGTTCGTGCGGACAGTGCTCGCCGAACACAAGCCCAGTCGCGTGATCGTCTACAGCCGCGACGAGCTAAAACAATCGGAGATGGAGCACCAAGAGCAGGACAGCCGGCTCCGCTTCTTCCTCGGTGACGTGCGGGATCTCGATCGGCTGAAGCGCGCGTGCCGGGGCGTCCACGTGATCGTCCACGCGGCGGCCCTCAAACAGGTACCGGCGGCCGAATACAACCCTTTCGAGTGCATTCGCACGAACGTGCTTGGTGCCCAGAACGTCATCGAGGCAGCGCTCGACACCGGGGTCGAGCGCGTCGTCGCTCTCAGCACCGACAAAGCCGCCAATCCGATCAATCTCTACGGCGCGACGAAGCTGTGCTCGGACAAGCTGTTCATCGCCGGTAACGCCTACGCGGGCGGTCGCGGCGTGCGCATGGCGGTCGTGCGGTACGGGAATGTCGTCGGCAGCCGTGGCTCGGTCGTGCCGCTGTTTCGTCAGCTCCGCGAGACAGGCGAGATCCCGATCACGGATCCGCGCATGACGCGTTTTCTGATCACGCTGGAGCAAGGCGTGCGATTCGTGCTCGAGAGCATCCGTCGAACGTGGGGCGGTGAGCTCTTCGTGCCAAAGATTCCGTCTGCCGACATCCTCAGTATCGCCCGAGCTGTCGCGCCGGCTGCTGTGCTGCGTCCGGTCGGCATCCGTCCCGGGGAGAAGCTCCACGAGATGATGATCAGCGAAGACGACGCACGCCGGTGCGTCGATATGGGGCCGTTCTACATCCTCCAGCCTCAGTTCGCGTGGTGGCCCGAACGCCGGCTGGCGGGGACCCCCGTTCCCGAAGGGTTCTCGTATCGCAGCGACACCAATCCCCAGCGACTGTCCGCGGCCGAGATCCGTTCGATGCTGACGGCGCTTCATCTCCTCTAGCGCATTGACGGGCCGTGGTCGAGACGATTCCATACGCCCGACAGGACCTGTCGGACGAGGACATTGCAGCGGTGGTCGAGGCACTGCGCTCGCCGCTGCTGACCCAGGGACCACTCGCCGAGCGGTTCGAGCTCGAGTTCGCAGCGGCGGTCGGCGCACGGTACGCGGTCGTCTTCAACAGCGGGACCGCGGCATTGCACGGCGCCTATGCCGCCGCCGGGGTCGGTCCCGGCCGTGGCGTCATCACGAGCCCGATCACCTTTGCCGCGACCGCCAACTGCGCACGGTATCTCGGAGCACCGGTCCGATTCGCTGACATTGACCCATCCACCATCCTGATGGATGCCGGGTCGGTCGCGGCGAACGACCCGAAGGACGTTGGCGTCCTGGTCCCCGTGCATTTCGGTGGCCAGGTCACCGACCTGGAAGCACTGGCTACACTCGCCGGCACGCGGAACTGGATGGTCATCGAGGACGCGGCGCATGCGCTGGGCGCATTGTACCGCAGCTCGGACGGCCAGACCCACCGCGTGGGCGCGTGCACGCATTCCACCATGTGTTGTTTCAGCTTGCACCCCGTCAAGCACATTACCACGGGCGAGGGCGGGGTGGTGACGACGAACGATCCTGCGCTGGCGGGCGTACTCCGGCGGTTTCGGACGCACGGCATCACCCGGGACCGGCATCAGATGCAGCAGGACGACGGTCCATGGTACTACGAGCAATTGGAGCTCGGTTTCAACTACCGACTGACGGACTTTCAGTGTGCCCTTGGGAGCAGCCAGTTGCGCCGACTTCCGGAGTTCATCGCGCGTCGGCGCGCCATCGCCCGGCAATACACCGATCGGTTGCGAAGCATCCCGAGCGTCCACCCGATCGGCGTCCCCGCCTGGTCGTGCGGGGCATATCACCTGTACGTGGTTCGGGTGCCCGCCACACTTCGACGGTCGCTCTTTGATGCACTTCGTGGAGCAGGGATCAACGCCAACGTCCACTACATCCCCGTCTACCGGCATCCGTACTATCGGGCCACAGGGTTCACTGGCTTCGCGCTCCCGCACGCGGAGCACTACTACGCGACCGGGCTGTCGCTGCCGATGTATCCCCGTCTCTCCGATGCCGATGTGGCTCGCGTGGTCGGATGCATTGCCGAGCATGCAGCCGTCGCGAGGGCTGCCGCATGAACCCGCGATTCGTCGCTGAGATCTCGAGCAATCACCACCGCGATCTCGCGCGCTCGCTGCAGTTCGTCGATACGGCCGCCGCGATCGGATGCGACGCGGTCAAGTTCCAGCTCTTTCGCGTCCACGAGCTGTTCGCGCCCGAGATCCTGGCTCGCAGTGCCGCGCACCGAGCGCGAGTGGCGTGGGAACTGCCCGAGTCGTTCCTGGAGCCGATCGCCGAGCGCTGCGCGACACGCCATATCGCCTTCGCGTGCACGCCGTTCCATCTGGAAGCGGTAGCTCGGCTCCGCCCGTACGTCGCGTTCTACAAAATCGCGTCGTATGAGCTGCCGTGGACCGACCTGCTCACCGCCTGTGCGGCCACGGGCAAGCCCGTCGTCCTGTCAACGGGCATGGCGACGCTCGGTGAGGTCAAGGTCGCCGTGGCGCATCTCCGCACCGCTGGCTGCACGGACTTGACGCTGCTCCACTGTGTCTCCGGCTACCCGACGCCGCCGGGCGAATGCAACCTGGCGGCCCTCGAGACATTGCGCTCGGCGTGCGAGTGTCCCGTCGGTTGGTCGGATCACAGCGTCCAAGCCGGCGTCCTCCATCGGGCGATCCACCGATGGCAGGCTACCATGATTGAGTTTCATCTCGATCTAGATGGCACAGGTGACGAATTCCGCACCGGGCATTGCTGGCTCCCCGCGCAGATGGCGAGTGTCATCGAGGCGGTCCGGATCGGACAGACGGCAGATGGCGATGGACGCAAGGTGCCGGCCCCGAGCGAGATGGCCGACATCCCGTGGCGGGCCGATCCGATCGACGGTCTGCGTCCGACCCGAGCCATTCGTGCAACCTTCGCGGCGTAGACAGCCGTGCAGATCCGTTTTCTCGTCAGCGGAGGCGCCGGCGTGGGACTCGGTCACGTGATGCGGACCGCGGTGCTGGCAGCAGAAGCGCGCCGTCAGGGTCACGACGTGACCATGGTCGTCCGCGGCGATGCCACTGCGCACGCCGCGCTCGCCGCAGAGCTGCCGGGCACGCCGATCGAATCCTGGCGTGACCCCACGGACGCCGTGAGTGGGGGTGGACCAATCCTCATCGACTCTCCCGAAGACATCGGCACAGAGCTCTCGACCGCGCGTCAGCGAGGCCTGCGATCGGTCGTGATGGACCGGACCGATCATCTGGATCACGCCGATGCAACGGTGCTCCCCGTCCTCCATGGACCTGCCATTGCGCATCCCCGCCTGTTCCAGGGCGCCAACTTCGTGACTATCGCCCCGGTCGTACGCGCGGCTCACGTGCCAGCGTATCCCATGGGGCGCACCCTCGCGCTCGTGACCGCGGGCGGAGCCGATCCTGTCGGGCTCACGACGCCCCTCACCGAGACGCTCCTCGCCGCGCTCGGGAGTCAGGTTGGGCTGTCGGTGCACGTCGTCGTTGGGCCGGCCTTTGCCGACAGCGACGCGGTCGTGCGGCGACTCACGAACGCCTCCGCACACGTCCATCGTGCGTTACCGCGAGCCCGACTCGCAGAGCTCATGGCTCACGCGCGCTTCGCGCTGACGGGGTTCGGCACGACGGTCTACGATCTGGCCATGCTGGGCACGCCGGTCGTGTACTGGACTCACCGGTCGGCGGACCTCGAAGACGCCCTGCGACTCGAATCCCGAGGCCTCGGTGCGTGCGGCGGGGACGGGACGGCGCTCACGCGCGACGGTATCGCGACCGTGCTCGCGCGTACCGTGCTCCGTGAAACCTGGTGCGCGGACGCGAGCGCCCGGGCACGTGCCCTCGTCGCTCCCGCCAACGGGGCGTCTGCAGTCGTACGCTTGCTGGCCGGCGACGAGCCGGAGCGCACATGAAGGCGGGCGCCGTGATCCAAGCGCGCATGGGCAGCACGCGGCTGCCGGGTAAGGCCCTGGCCGACCTCGGAGGCCGGCCCATCCTCGGCCGTGTCCTGGATCGTACGCGCCTCGCGGACAGTCTCGCGATGGTGGGAGTCGCGACAACCACCGACGAGCGAGACGATCCGATCGCGGCGTTCTGCGCGGCAGAAGGGGTCCCCTGCCATCGCGGTCCGGTCGATGATGTGCTGCATTGATACGTGGAGGCTGCGGACGGATGGAAGATCGATCCGGTCGTCCGCATCACCGGCGACTGCCCATTCATCTGTCCGGACTCGATCGATGCACTGGTCGGCGCGCTCGTGCGGACGCACGCCGACTATGCAGGATATAATGGTCCGCGCATCGGAGAGGGCGTCGACCCTTTCTCCCGGCGCGCGCTAGTCCGGTTCGACGGGATGTCGTTGCCTGTGGATGAGCGCGAGCACCTCGCGCTACTCGTGCGGCGCCACATCGACACCATCGCCTGCGCCTGGATCGCGCCGGAGCCGGGCCTCGAGCCTCCGGGTCCGATCCGCCTCTCAGTCGACGAAGCCGCCGACTTGCAATTTGCGGTTGCGCTTCAGGCGGCACTGCCGCGCGATTATCGGTCCACCGATCTCGTCGCCATCCTCCGCCAACGATCCGACCTCCGCGCCATCAACGAGCATGTCCGACGGACGGTGCCATCCGGAGTGCGCGGATGAGCGACGCACGTGTCGCGTTCATCACGGGCGGAAGCCGAGGGATCGGGCGTGCGATTGCGCTCGCGCTCGCCGACGCGGGGACCGACATCGTTTTCACCTACGCCAGCGCACACGCCGAAGCAGAACGGACCGCACAGGCGATTCGCGAGCGGGGACGGCGCGCGACGCTCGTCGTGGCCGACGCGGCGTCCCAGACTGACTTACGCGCGGCGGTCGATCAGGCTCTCACCATTCACGGGCGTGTCGATGTGCTCGTCAACAACGCGGGCGTGCTCCAGCAGAAGCCGTTCACGGAGATCGAGGCGGCTGAATTCGACCACACCGTCGCCGTCAACCTGCGTGCGCCATTTCTGCTCGCTCAGCGGCTCCTCCCCCTCATGCAGGGACAGGGCGATGGCGTGATCATCAACATCGCATCGGTGGGCGGCCAGCTCGGCGGCCCGCTCGCCGTCCACTACTCGGCAACGAAGGCCGCACTCATCGCGCTCACCCGGTCGCTGGCCCGCGTCGGCGCGCCCTGTGTGCGGGTGAACTGCGTGGCGCCCGGGTTGATTGCGACCGACATGACGCGGGCCGAGCTCGCGTCGTCGTCTGTCAGCGACAAGTTGCGCCAGATCCTCACGGGCCGCGCGGGCCGTGCCGACGAAGTGGCGTCGGCTGTCGCGTTCCTGGCATCGCCTGCGGCCAGCTACATCACAGGTCAAACGGTCAACGTCAATGGCGGTCTCTATCTCGGCTGAGCCCACTCCGCGCTGCGGCGCCGATGTGATTGCCGAGGCATTCGTGCGGCACGGGCTCACGCGCATCTTCGTGTACCCCGGCGGCACCATCGGCCCCGTCCTGGATCTCATGGCGGGCCGTGGCATCGATATCTTCTGCAGCCGACACGAGCAGGGCGCGGGGTACGCCGCGCTCGCCGCGGCTCGCCTCAGCGGGCACCCGCAAGTCGTGATGGTCACTTCGGGTCCCGGCGTGACCAACGTCACGACCCCGGTGGCGGACGCGTATTTCGATTCCGTGCCGCTCGTGGTGCTGACGGGCCAGGTCGGCACGGGAGACCTCCGCGCGCCCCGGGCGCTCCGCCAACGGGGGTTCCAAGAGGTCGATGCGCTGGGCCTCTTCGCGCCGATCACGAAGGCCCAGCTGTGCCCGATGACGCCCGACGAGGTCCCCGCAACGATCGAGGCGGCGTTCCGCGTGGCGGTGGATGGGCGTCCCGGACCCGTCGTCGTCGATCTGCCGATGGACGTCCAGCGAGGCGCACTCGGGCGTCAGGCCCCGGCGTCGCCGGCGTCGACGATGACTCCGCGACTCGATCGCGCCATCGTCCGCCAGGCCGCCAAGCTCTTGGCGACCGCGCAGCGACCGGTCATCATCGCCGGGCAGGGCGTGATTCTCGCTCGCGCCCACGACGAGCTACGACGACTGGCCGGCGCCGCTCGCATCCCCGTGTCCCACAGCTTGCTGGGACTGGGAGCCATGCCGAGTGATTCGCCGCTTGCGCTCGGCTTTCATGGGCATACGGGGAATCAGGCCGCCGGCCTCGCCATCCACAACGCGGATGTCCTGCTCGTCGTGGGGTCGCGACTCGACGTCCGCCAAACGGGCACCAAGCCTGCCGAATTCGCGCCTGACGCACAGATCATCCGCGTCGACATCGATGACGCGGAGCTCGCGCACTCGCGTGTGGCTACCTCGGTGGTCTTGCGCGCGGATGCTGCCAGCGCGCTGCGCGCGCTGGCTGACGCGCTGGAGGAGACGGAGCCACCGGCGAGCCGGACGGAGTGGTTGGCGCGCGTCGCCTGCTGGCGACAGCAGCATCCGCTGACCCCTGGTCCCGGTGCATCGCTCAAGCCACAGCATGTGATCGAGACCCTCGACCGACTGACGGCCGACGACCCCGTCATCTGCGTCTCCGGCGTCGGCTCGCACCAGCAGTGGACGGCGCGGCACTTCACCTTCGACTATCCGCGACGGATCTGGCTCACGTCGGGCGGCCACGGCGCGATGGGATTCGATCTCCCGGTCGCGATCGGTGCGCAGCGCGCGCGGCCCGACTACCGCGTGCTCTGCTGCGTGGGGGACGGCTCACTTCAGATGAACATCCAGGAGCTGGCTTCGCTCGTGAGCTACGAGCTCCCCGTCAAGGTCGTGGTTCTCGACAACCACCGGCTGGCGATCGTCTCACAGTTCCAGCAGCTCACCTGGGGGCGCGACCCAACGTGCGGAGAGAAGTGGAATCCCGACTTCGCCGCGATCGCGCGTGCATACGGGCTGCGGGGTGAGACCGTGGCCGATCCCGACGCGCTGGAGCCCGCGCTCGAGCGCGCCCTCGCATCAAGCGGGCCCGCGCTCGTACACTGCATCATCGACCCCGCCGAGGACGTGAGCCCGATGCTCCTGGGTGGACAGACCATCGACGCGATGTGGACGCGTGGGTAAGACCGTCCTCGTCATCAGCGGGGGCGTCGAGGCCGTTCCGGGCATCCGCCAAGCCCGGCGCCTCGGCTATCACGTGGTTGTCGCGGACCGCGATCCGAAAGCGCCCGGGATGCGGGCGGCGCACGAGGCGATTGTCGCAAGCACGTACGACGTCGATGGCGTGATCGCAGCCGCACGCCAATACGCCGCGCGCGTGCGACCCATCGATGGCGTGCTCTCCATCGCCGCCGATGTGCCACTCACCGTGGCTGGCGTTGCCGATGCACTCGGGTTGCCCGGCCCATCCCTGCACACGGCCCATCTGTCGGCTGACAAGCTCGCCATGAAGGAATGCCTCGCCGCGGCAGGCATCCCGCTGCCCTGGTTCGCACCTGTGGCGTCCGTGGCTCAGCTGCGGTCGATCGTCACCCAGCGCGGATCGCCACTGGTGATCAAGCCCGTCGACAGCCGCGGAGCACGCGGCGTGCTCCGGCTCACGGCGGGCGTGGATCTCGCATGGGCGTTCGGTGAGGCGCGTCGCTGGTCACCGACCGGTCGCGTCCTCGTGGAGGAGTACCTACCTGGACCGCAGTTCAGCACAGAATCACTGCTCTTTGATGGTGAATCGTGGACGCCTGGGTTCGCCGAGCGAAACTACGAGTTCCTGGACCGATTCGCGCCGTACATGATCGAGAATGGCGGTCAGCATCCGGCGGCGATCGCGCCCGCCGATGTCACCGCGCTGTGTGAAGTCGCCGCGGCCGCTGGACGCGCCCTCGGGCTCGAGCGGGGGATCGTCAAAGGCGATCTCGTGCTGACACCCGCAGGTCCACGAGTGATCGAGATCGCGACGCGATTGTCAGGGGGCTGGTTCTGCACGGACCAGATTCCCCTCGCCACCGGCGTCGATCTCGTCGGAGCGGCGTTGCGCCTCGCGGTCGGCGCCGGAGTCGACCGCCACGCGCTGGCACCGAGGCACGAGCGGGGCGTGGCGATTCGCTACTTCTTTCCGGCGCCCGGGCGCGTCCGAGCGGTGCGGTCCGTGCTGCGATTCCGTGCCGCTCCTTGGGTACACCGCCTCGGCCTGTTCGTCGGCGTCGGCGAACGCGTGGACCCGCCAACCAATCACACGCTGCGAGCGGGGTTTGTGATCACACGAGCCTCGACGGCAGCCGAAGCGATCCGACGCGCCGAAGCCGTTGTGCGCGGTGTCCAGATCCTGACAGTCCCGGTGGCCGACGCGGCGTGATGACGCGACATCGGGCGGCCGCAGGGGCGCAACGAGCTGGCACCCTCCAGTGCTACGCGCTCTTTCACCTGAATCTCGCGTTCTCCTCGATCGAAGAGGCCGACCGCCCGACTGTGGTCGAACGCTGCTACTGGCCGCTGGTTGAGATGGTCCGGCGTCGACAACTGCCGGTGGCGATCGAGGCACCTGCGTACACCCTTGAGACGGCCGCGCAGATCGACCCTGATTGGCTCACGGCCTTCCGCGCGCTCGTCACCGAAGGGCCGGCGGAGCTCATCGGCAGCGGGTACGCCCAGATCATCGGCCCACTCGCTCCCTCCGACGTCGTGCGTGCCAATCTCGCCGCCGGGCATCGCGTCTACGAGCGTCTCCTCGGCATCCGGCCCTCGATCGCCTTCGTCAACGAGCAGACGTGGTCGGCGTCGTTGACTCGCCACTATCGCGAGGCGGGATTTGCGGCCGCCATCATGGAGTGGGAGAACCCACGCGCCACACATCCAGAGTGGCCAGCCGAGTGGCAATACCACCCGCAACGTGTGTGCGGTCAGGACGGCACGACGATACCGCTGCTCTGGAGCCACACGATCGCATTCCAGAAGTTGCAGCGGTTCGCACATGGTGAGATCGAGATCGATGAGTATCTCGCGTTCATCCGCAGCCATCAGGGCGCGGCCGATCGGGCGTTGGCGATCTACGCGAGCGACGCGGAGATCTTCGACTATCGACCCGGCCGATATCGCACGGAGCCGCCGCTGCCCGCGGACAGCGAGTGGCATCGTATCGAGACCGCCGTCACGCGGCTCGCCGGCGAGCCCGGGATCGCACTCGTCACACCGAGTGCCGTCCTCGCGGGCATCGATCGCACCGGTGCGGGCAACGAGATCCACTTGGAGACGGCCGAAAAGCCGGCACCAGTGAAGAAGCAGCCAAAATACGACCTGGCTCGCTGGGCGGTGACTGGCCGAGATGATCTGGGCGTGAACACCGCGTGCTGGCGCGCCTACGACGCACTCCGATACAGCGGCGGCGCGGAGTCCGATTGGCAGGAGCTCTGCTACCTGTGGAGCAGCGACTTTCGCACGCACATCACGAACCGCCGGTGGTCGGAGTATGTGCACCGGCTGACGAACTTCGTCGACCGCCTCAGCGCCTCCGGGACGCTCGACGCAACGGCTGTCCCCCATGCGTCGGCGGCGGCTGCACGACCAACCCCCCGTGTCTCCCGCAGTCAGCGGCGGGTGATCACCCCAGACGACGGGCCCGACCTCTCGGCCGGTCCGTCACTGACGACGTCGCTCGTGTCGAGCGTGCCCGAGCGGATCGCGGTCGCGCAGCACGGCCGTTACCTGACGGTCGAGACGCCATCGGTCAAGGTCAGGCTCAACTGCCGACGCGGCCTGGCTGTTGACGCGTTCACGGCGCCGGCCATTCTCGGCGGACCCGCTCTGCGGCAGTGTCCCGCACGGATATTTCGGGGATATCGCGTGGAGCGCCGATCAGTACACCGGGTTTCTCGTACTTGCGGCCTCGGGACAGCCGCAGGTCACCGACCTCGAGCCGACAGATCCGACCGTCGGATGGGACCCCGAGTGTCGGTCCGTCGTGGTGCGCGGCTGCGTTCGCACGTCGCTCGGGGTCCTCGAGAAACAGGTCACGGTCGCCGCGGACGCGCCGCGAATTGCGGTCCGATATCGCCTGCACTGGTCCCCCATACCGCTTGGGACGCTCCGCCTGGGGCATGTGACGTTGATGCCGGGGGCGTTCGATCCCGCGTCGCTTTTCGTCGCCAGCCACAATGGCGGAGATATCCTCGAGCGATTCGATCTCGCGGGTCGCGACGTCGACCAGATCGTACCGGTCTCGCACCTCGTGTCCTGTCGCGGCGGCCTGGGTGCGACCGAAGGCATTGTCGAGATCGGCGACGCCAGGACGGTCGTGCAGATCGGCATCGATCGATATGCGGCATCGCTGTTCCCACTCGTCACGATGCGGCAGCTGGGCCCGCGCTACTTCTGCCGCCTCACGCTTTCGGCACGCGAGCTCGATGATACGAGTCGACCCGAAGGAACCGGCCGCAGCCGGTTCATTGACGAGATGGGGTTTTCGATTACGGCGCGAAGGGCCTAAAGGGCGGGTCCGGGAACGGTCACAACGCGGGCTGGCCGCACATTTGACTGGGAACACCGGGTAGGGGCGACGCATGCGTCGCCCTTCCTGCATTGCGATGATGCCGGCCTTTTAGCCATACACATCGGGCTAGGTTGCTGAATCAGATCGGCGACAACCACGTTCAGAGCTCGTCCGAGGTGCAGCGAAGTGATCCCATGTCGTCCCATACAACAGGCCCTGTTCAAGGCATTCCTGCTCTGCTCGCTCTTCTGGGCACCTATCCCAACGCTGGAACCGAGCGCACAAACAATCACCGCGCCGCCGGTAAGCAAAGGGCAGTGGCACGAGGACCTAAACTTTCTCGCGACGGAGCTTCCCGAGCGGCACGCCAATGCCTTTCACTTCCTCCCGAAAGCCGTGTTTGCTCAGGAAGTCAGGCAATTGGACCGGACGCTGGACGATCTGGATCGTGATCAGATCTTTGTCGGCATGGATCGGATAGAAAACTCCATCGGTGACGGGCACACCTACATTCGCGTTCCTGCGGACGCGCCTATTTTTCCGGTCCACTTTGAGAGATTCGGGGAGGACTACCGGCTGGTCTCCACTCGAGACGTGCCGGGTGCGCGCGATGCTCTCGGAGGGCGATTGCTCAAGTTTGACGGTACGCCGGTCAGTCGCGCTCAGGATCTCCTCCTGACATTGACGCCCGCCGATGAAACGCAAGCTCTCCGTGATGTGCGTGCAACTGCGCTCCTCAACGACGGTATGGTCCTGCACGGCTTGGGAATCACGACGGATCGGGACACAGTGCGCTACGTCGTACGCACCGATGCAGGAAGCGAAGTAACACTCGTGTACCACGGAGAAGCCGACCAGTTCCGCGGGGCCTCCATTACCGACATCCTCGAAACAGGTTGGCTGCGTGCTGTGGCTCATCCAGCACTCTACCTGCAGCAGCCAGACCAGGACTTTTGGTGTACGTATCTATCGGCATCAGACATCGGCTACTGCAACTTCCGATCGTATACAGATCTCGAGCACACCTCGCGTGCTCTAACAGATCTCATGCAGCATGACCATCCGGACAATCTCGTGATTGATTTGCGTCTCAACGCGGGCGGGGACTTCGACCAAGGCCTCAAGTATGTAGTTACCCCGATTCGTCGCATGTCAAAGATCAATCGCTCAGGGCACCTCTTTGTCCTGATCGGGCCGAGAACTTTTTCCGCCGCGATGGCGAACGCTGCACATTTTCGCAAACTGACAAAGGCAATTCTCGTCGGACAGCCGATTGGCGAGAAGCCGAATAGCTATCAGGAAGCACGTGAGATGGTTCTTCCGAACTCGCGATGGGTAGCCCGCTACTCCGTGCGCTTCTATCGATTCGTGGATGGCGCAGAAAACCTGATCCGCCCAGATCGACAGATCGCAGAGACGTGGGCAGATTTTCAGGCGGGCCGCGATCCGGTAATGGATTGGGTGGTTCACACCATTTCAGCTGCCCAAGACAATTAGACGTCGGGATGCCTTCCCCGAGTCGTTGAAGGCCGGGGCTGTAGGGGCGACGCAAGCGTCGCCCGTCCCGGCCTTCAATTCATTCCCGACCCCCGGCCCCCAGACCCCCGCATCCCGCCGTTTAGGCCCTTCTCACGCCGCTTTCGCGTCGCGCGCCACCAGCCAGTCGACAAACCGGGCCAGCCCCGTTTCGAGGCTCGTGCTGGGCTCGTAGCCGAGCTCCGTGCGGGCGCGGTCGATCGCGGCCCAGGTGGACGGCACGTCGCCTGCTGGGAGCGGACGATACTCGAGCTTCGCGCGTCGGCCGAGTAGCGCCTGCAAGGCGCCGATGAGCTGCATCAGTGAGACCGGTCGGTCGTTCCCGAGATTGAACGTCTCGCCCGTGGAGCCGCCATCGGTCATCGCTGACCGCACGCCGGCGACAATGTCGTCGACGTACGTGTAGTCGCGCATGGTGGTGCCGTCGCCGAACACCGCGATCGGGCGTCCGTCGAGGATGTTTCGCGCGAACGTGTGGATCGCGAGATCGGGGCGCTGGCGCGGCCCGTACACGGTGAAGAATCTCAGCGAGATAAACTGAGTGTCCGATGCCTGCGCCGCCACCCGTCCGAGGCACTCGGCCGCCAGCTTGGTCGTCGCGTACGGGCTGATGGGGCGAAGATCCGCATCATCCTCATGCCATGGCGTCCGCGGATTCACGCCGTAGACACTGCTCGAGGAGGCAAAGACGAACCGTGGAACCCGTCTCGACAACGCGTAGTCGAGCACCGATTGTGTCCCACGGACATTGACGTCCTCGTACAGCTCGGGCTGTGCCATCGATGGTCGCACGCCCGCGCGGGCAGCGAGGTGGACGACGACGTCATACTCGCCGCCTGCGCGCGGCACCCACTTCCCGACCGACCGGATGTCGGCTTCAATGAGGCGATACGACCGGTAGTCGAGGTGGCGCGCGATGTTGCCGCGCTTGACTGCTGGTGAGTACGAGTCATTGAAGTCGTCGATCACCGTCACCACCCATCCGTCATCGAGCAGGGCATCGACGAGATGGCTTCCAATGAAGCCGGCGCCACCGGTCACGAGTGCCCGCCGCGTCATTGCACCCTCACGCGGCGGCCTGTGCGGCCGTGCAGGCCGACAACGCGCGGAGCTCCGAGGCGACGCGGCTGACAAGCCCTGACCAGTCGTCGGCTGTCCGGGCCTGACACACGCGCATGGACGGAAACCACGGTCGCCGGTCGGTCCCCAGCATGGTCCACTCGGCGATGGGGCTCGGACTGAGACGCCACGTCGGCACCCCCAGCGCGGCGCTGAGCTCTCCGACTGCATTCCCGATCGTGATCACGAGATCGAGATTCGAGATGAGTCCGGCGGACCCTTCGAAATCATCGCGCAGGTTGAGGTCGGGGAACGTGTGGACGCGCACGCCGAAGAGGTCCTCCGCGGTCGCCAAGGCGAGTGTGCAGTCGTCGTACTGCAGGTTCACAAACACGGCGCCGGGCGTGCTCAGGAGGGGTCCCCACTGGTCGAGGGTCGCGTAGCCCTTGGCGCGCTTGGCCGTCATCATCCCGCTGCGCCAGCTGATGCCGACACGCGTGCCCTGCGGCAGCGACGCAACGCGGTCTCGCCAGAGAGCCGCGCGGGCAGGGTCCGCCGTCAGATAGTCCGCGCGAGCGGGGAAGCTCGCAACGGTGGGACGGAGAAATCTCGGCAACGCGCCGATCGCCGTGTGATAATCGAGATCGATGGATTCGGCGTTGGGTGGGGCGATTCGCTTCGCGTCGATCACGTCGGCCTGCGGAAACGACCGGGCGAAGATCGACATCAGTCGGTCCGTGCACGCCAGCGTGACGCGTCCCGCCGCGGCGATCAGGTCCGGGAGGCACGAGGCGAACATGATCTCGTCCCCAACACCCTGCTCGCGCCAGACCACGATGTGCTTGCCCGTCAAATCTTCACCGGCCCACTCAGACGCCGGCAGGTTGTATCGCCACTTGGAGTAGAACGGGTGGGACCACCGGGCGGCGTAGCCTTCCCACCCGGGCTCGATCTCACCGACAGCCAGCTCCTGCAGCGCGAGGTCCCAGCGTGCCTCGCGGTGCTCGGGCTCGATGGCCATGTAGCGTCGACCGGCTTCCACACACTCCGCGAGACGGCCAAGCTTCTCCGCCGTCAGCCACCACTCGCAGATGGCCGGCTGGTGTTTCGGATCGTAGCGCAGCGCCGTTTGATACGCGGCGACGGCACCCGGCAGGTCGCCTTCGCCCTCGCGGAGCTTGCCGAGTCCGACGTGCGCATCCGCGAGAGTGGGATCGAGTGTCACGGCTCGGCGGAGACTCGTCTCGGCGTCATGCAAGCGACCCAATGAGGCCAGAGCCAAGCCCAGCGCCGTGTGACCCGGGGCAAAATCGGGTGTATCGAACAGTGCCAACTCGTATTGCGCGATCGCGCCTGCGAGATTGCCCGATTGGTGTAAACGCGAAGCGGCCTCGAAGCGTGCGATCGCGCGCGTGACTTTGGCGCGTTCGCGAGCCCCGAGGCGCTTCATTGTGTAACTCCGTCTTGCGACACCGTACTGGGCTGCACAGTACTGACAGACTGCCCACCAGCCGGCACGTCACCGCCCGAGGTGTCCGACAGGGCGGGGGGGCCGACTACGCCGCCCCCGCCGCTGCCGTCTAATGCGACGGAACCGCCGGTTACAAGCCAAAAAGGTGCAGAATGCTTTGCTGCGCCTGGCTGGCGAGCGACAACGATTCAATACCGAGCTGCTGTTGCGTCTGCAACGCCAACATGTCCGCGCCTTCCTGGTTCGGATCGGCGAGGGTCAGGTTGTCGGCGCCCGCATTGAGCGTGTTGATGATGTTGCTGGTGTAGCTCTGGCGAATCGTGACGACGCTCAGGTTCGCAGCCATGTTCTGCGTCTGCGTCTGCAGCGTGGTGAGCGCGCCGCTGAGCTGGCCCGACGAGATGCTCAGGATGCTCGCATACGACGCCGAACCCCAGGAGAAGCCGCCGGCGCCGGCCGTCGAAATGCCCAACCCACCGGTGATGGTGGCGCCTGCGGTGAACGTGGACACGGAGCCGGCAACAGCCGAGAACCCGGCGATGGTCAGCGTGCTCGTGGCGTTCTCATCGAACGTCACGGTCAGGCTCTGGTCCTGGAGCAGGTTCGTACCCTGGTAGCTCGCGTCGCTGACGGCGTTGTTGAGCTGCGTGCGCAGGGTGTTGTACTCGGCCATCAGCGTGTTACGCCCGGCCGTCGTGGCGGTCGCCGCAGACTGCACGGTCGCCTGCATCTGCTGGAGCAACGCCGTCATTGCAGTGACACCGTTCTGCGCCTGGGTCACCGTCTGGATCGCCTGGCCCATGTCGGCCTGGAGGTTCGACAACTCGCTCGCGCGGTTGCGCTCCGAGGTGGCCGCGAAGTACGCGCTCGGGTTCTGCACTGCACTGTTGACCGCGTAACCGGTCGCCAGCTCTTGCTGCGTCGAATTCAACTGCGTCTGCGTCTGCTGCAAGCTGAGCAGGTTTTGCGTCATCGCAGATGACAGAACTACGCCATTGCTCGACATCGAATTGCTCCCGTTCTGGGGTAGGAATGACACCGGGCTTCTTGCCCGGCGAGTATGACTGAACGCCGCAAATGCGCTTCTGGCGTCCTGCATGTCAGTATCGGCCGCGGGGACCTGGAGTTGAGCACCGTACCGAGATTAGAAGGCGCTCATCTTAGGCCATCGCGCGGCCTTTCTGACCGCCTCTTTCCCGTGTTGCCTCAGTCGGACTCAAGCCGCCAATCGGCTCAGCCGATACTGAGTGTGTGACGGCGCCGGGCCGGCCCGCTGCCGTGTCGGCGCGGCAGGATCGTTCACTCTTGGATTGGTGCGGATATGACGGGTCCAGCCGTTCTCACCAGGACGATCAGCAACTCGTTCAACGAGACACGGTTGAACGCGCAGTACATCGGGGACCTGAACAACTACGGCACCTTTGACATTGCGCTGAGCGGCACCCTCGCCTTTCAAGACAAGGGCGATTTTTACAATTTTCGCGTCACGAGCAGCAACACGAGCGTCCTGCTGACGACGCTCTCGCAGCCCACGACCAGCTCATCGAGCACATCGAGCAGCCCTTCATCGACCGGCTCGACTACGGCGCCCGGCACGACAACACCGACCGACCTGACGCAGCTCGTCACCAGCGGCCAATTACGATACCAGCTCTATACGCAGACGGGTCAGCTCATTGCCGACAGCGACCCCAGTGCTGGACAGGCGTATACCGCCTACCAGAACTTGACGACCGGGAAGAACCTGCAGCTCAAGGCAGGCACCTACACGATCAAGGTGTCTCCGGGCTCGAACGCCCTGTCGCACACGTCCTACGACTATCTCTTCAGTCTCGTTGCGGGCTCCAGTCCCGTCGCCCCCAGCGCGCCCGTCACATCTCGGGAAGAGTTTCAGACGACGGCCACCGCCGCGACGGCCAACATCGACGCCGTCGGCAGCGGCTGGATCCAGACGGTGCTGTCGCCCACCAGCGCATCCGCGTCGATGTTCCAGACGCTCGATATCTACGACGGTGGTGCCAGTGCGGCCACGCCGAATACTTCGGGGAAGCCACAGGTACCTCTGGAAAGCGATACGCTGCTCGGGGGCGTTATCGATGAGTCGGCGTGAAAGTCGAATGGTTAGGGACCCACTGGTCAGCGAACAACCAGGGCCAGTGACACGTCGCCGTCACTGGCCCTGAGATTTTCCACTAGCGACTAGTCCCTAATCCCCTAGTCCTTGTCCCTCGCCCGTGCGCTTATGCGCCGGTCGTTGGCAGGTAGTTCGCCAGGTTGAGTGACGCGATGCGACCCGTCACTTCGAACGAGGCTTCCAACGCGTTCTGCACCTGCAGCAACTGCACCGCGATCTGATCCTGCGAGACCGCGTCCAGGTTGCTCTGCTGCGTTTGCAACGTGGACTGTTGGGCCGTCTGCTGCGTGCCGATCGAGCTCACCTGCTGCAGGGTGACGCCCCCATCGCTCTGGATCGCGAGCACCTGCGTCTGCGTCGTCGACAGCTGGTTCGCAGCGTTCGACACGTCGTCCTGCGTCCCCCCCTGGACCGCGGCAATCGTAGCCTGCAGGGCAGCAATCGAGTTGCCGAAGACCTGGTCACCGGTGTGGTTCGTCTGAATCGTATCGCCGACGCCGACTGTGACCTGCGGGCGCGTCGTGTTTCCGCCGTACGTATAGCCACTGCCGACCGCGATCGTCTGGCCGTTCAGCCCCGCCACGGTGAAGTTGCTCCCCGCAGTCACGGTCACGCCGAGCGTCCCGAAGTTGATCGAGGGCGTCCCGTTGGTCACCCCCGTGACGGTCTGGGTCTCCGAGGGGTCGCTCGTGTTGGTCAGGGTCACGTCCCCCGCCCCGTCGGTCGTGAGCTGGTAGACGCCGGTCGCGGCGGTCGCAGTCGAAGATGCCGTCGCGACGGTGCCCGTCGTCAACGAGGTCCCAAGCACCGCGGACGTGGTGCCGCCGGTCGACTGCATCGGCGGGGTCCCGCTGTTCGTGCCGCCGAAGATATAGTCGTCGCCGACCTGCGTGTTTGCCAGGCTCACGATCTGTTGTAAGGTGTTGCCCAGCTCCGAGATGGCTTGGTTGCGCGCGGTGCTGCCCACGGGCTCAGTGCCCACTCCCTGCGCGATCGTCTGGGCTGACTGCAGCAGCTGCCCCAGGCTCGTCTCGACCGAGTCTTCCGTGTTCATGTTGGTCTGGACCAGTGCCGCGTTCTTCTGGAAAGTCGAGATCTGGGACAGGTCCAGATTGATCCCGAGTAACTCACTCGTCCCGGCCGGATCATCCGACGGCTGATTGAGGGTCGTGCCCGTCGTTTGCTCGAGGCTCAGTTGCTGTAGCTGAGCCTGCTGCGTCATTATGCCGTTGAGCAGGGTGTCGTAACGGCTGAGATCAGAGACTCCCAATGGTCTGCTCCTACGTCGCTCGGTTTGTTCGCTGAGATCTGATTCCTCGCTTATCGGTATCGGCAGCTCTTTTTCAAACTTTAGTCGTCGCTTCGAATCCCCGACCTGAGAAATGGCCACGATACTCTGCGTTGATGACGAGCCTGCGATCGGTGCGGTCATGGAACACACGCTCGCGGCTCAAGGCCATACGCCGCTTATCGCCGCCGGAGTCGAACGGGCCCTCGAAACACTCGACCATGCGGCCGTCGACCTGATCATCACTGACTACATCATGCCGGGCCTCAATGGCCTGGACCTCCTTGACCAGCTCCAGCGCAACGGTAGCCAGATCCCGGTCATCTTGATGACTGGCTTCTGCAGCATCGAGAACGCGGTGACCGCGATCAAACGCGGCGCGGTCGACTATCTCGTGAAGCCGGTCAGCGGCGAGACGCTCGAGGTGGCCGTCACGCAAGCGCTCGAAAGCGTCAGGCTGAGGAGGGAGAGCGAAGCCTTCCGGTCCGAGATCCGCAAGCTCAAGTCATGCAAGGTCTTGATCGGCGAAAGTGCCGCGTTTCGGCGCACGATGGACCTCGTCGGTATGATTGCGCCGACGCGTGCCACAGTGCTGTTGCAAGGCGAGAGTGGCACTGGCAAGGAGCTCTTCGCCCGCGCGATACACGAGCAGAGCCCGCGAGCCGCCGAGGCCATGGTGACCGTCAACTGCGCGGCGATGCCAGATGGTCTCGTCGAGAGCGCCCTCTTTGGCCACGAGAAAGGAGCATTCACCGGCGCCACGGTCCGAACGACCGGCGCCTTCGAGCGGGCCAACGGCGGGACACTGCTGTTGGATGAAGTCTCCGAGATGCGACTGGATCTGCAGGCCAAGCTGCTGCGAGTCATCCAAGAACAGGAGTTCGACCGGGTCGGAGGCAGCCAGACCATTAAGGTCGATGTCCGCTTGATCGCAACCACAAATCGGAACTTGCGCAGCGAGGTCGAAGCGGGGCGCTTCCGGAGCGACTTGTTCTATCGGCTCAACGTGGTGCCCGTCCGGACTGCCCCGCTCCGCGAGCGAATTGAGGATATTCCACGGCTCGCGTACCACTTCGCGCACCGCGCGGCAGAACAGTACGGTGGCACAGCCGCGGTCATCGCGCCCGACGCGATGGAGCTTCTCATGACTTATGCGTGGCCCGGAAACGTGCGCGAGCTGGCAAACGCCATCGAGCGCGCGGTGATCATCTCGCGGTGTCGCACGCTGCTCCCAGAGCACTTCTCCGATCACCTGCCGCTCACGAATGCCGGCGGAGCGGCGGGCGGATTTGCATCCCGCGACCACGCTCGGTCTTCCACTCCACGTGGCGTCCCCGCAGTTCGCTCGAGCGGCGGCGTTGCGATCGGCTCGTGGCAAGACTCGACGCCTAGCGGTGCCATGACGGCAGTCGACGCGTTCAACCTCGATGGTATCGAGCGCCAGACCATCGACCGCGCACTCGTCGCCACCGGCGGGAACCGCACCCGGGCCGCTAAGCTGCTCGGCATCAGCGAGCGGACGCTCCGCAACAAGCTCAATGGGGTCAAAGTCGCCGTGAGTGCGTGACCGGCAACTTCGACCCGGCGCCCGGCGGAATTTTCTTCCTTCAGAAGGCCAGCCCCGCTGACCGAACGCTGGGTCTGACACGCGGTCGAATGCGCGGAAGTGCCTACCAGATAAATAGTTAGACGCTGACGAAATGCCGCGGCACAGTCCGGTATGGCAATTGCTTCTGCCGGCCTCGTCCATAGGAAATGGGTGCGATCGCACCCGTCTGGTAGGGGCGACGCATGCGTCGCCCGAAGATCCTCTGCGGAGGCTCGTCAGCATGATGATTCTGTCACTCTTCGGCGCCGGCACCGACGCCGCCAGGTTGCGCGGTGGGTTGGACGAGACGAGCGCGACTCAGCGCACGATCGCCGCGCGCATCGCCGAGGCGACGTCGTCGAGCGCCAACGGCGACTTCGCCAGTCACTTGGGAAAGGCCGGAGCCGGCAGCCCGCCCAGCCAGGTTGATCTCCAGCAGGACATGGCGGCCCTCGCCGACACGGAGCTCCGATATGAGAGCTGCGCCAAGCTGCTCCAGTCGACCTACGCCGTGATCCGATCGGCCATGCAGACCACCAATGCCTGATATCAGCTCGATCGCGCGCATGATGCCGCGGCCTTTCCGACAGCTCTTCCGCCCTCTCGCGATCAGCGAGGTCGGGATGAGCGCGCAGCAGGAATTCATGGAGACCATCACGGCCAACATCGCCAACGCGGAAACCACGCGTACCGCGCAGGGCGGGCCCTATCGGCGTCAGGTCGCAGTCGTGCATGGCAACGCAGCTTCGGGCTCCGCGACGGCGCAGGTCGTCTCCGATCCCACGGCTGGTCGCCTCGTCTACGACCCCGGACATCCCGACGCCGATGCGAACGGTTACGTCCACATGCCCAACGTCGATACCTCCACCGAGTTGGTGGATCTCATGGTCGCGCGCCGGATGCATGAGGCGAATGCCACCGCGTTCCAGGCCGCGAAGACCATGCTGCGTCGCGCCATCGATATCTGAATCAGGGCCTCTCGATGCACACGTCCGGACCCGGACCCTCCTCAGCGGCGATGCCGCTTCCGTACCTGACGCCCCTCTCGCCGGTGCAGCGGCCGGCGGCGACCGCACCTGCCGTGGCCCTGACCGGCCCCAGTTCGGCGCCGCCGTCTGCTGTCCCCGCCCATCCCGCAATCCAGAGCGCCACATCCGCCGCGCCACCGCCGGGCGCGGATCCGACCCTCTGGAATGTGTTGACCCAGGACGAGCAGCAGTTCTTCCAGCAGATGGCAGCCCTCGGGCCACTGACCTACGGCGCGCGACCGACCCAGAGCACTCCGGAAGCTCCAGTCGGCCAACGCCTCAATGTCCGAGGTTGACCGATGACCGTCCCGATTCGGCCCGATGCCCCGTTCAGCGTGCCGCTCGTCGGCCCGCAAAGCTCGCTCGAGACCAATCCGAGCGGCCCATCCTTCGGTGACCTCCTGTCGCGTGGACTGAACAACGTCTCCACCGTGCAGGAGCAATCCTCTGACCTGATCGCCTCGTTCCTGCGCGGTGATCCGGTCGAGCTGCACCAGGTGATGGCCGCATCGGAAGAGGCGGGGATCGCGATCGACCTCCTCGTCCAACTGCGGAACCAGCTCACCAATGCGTACCGGCAGGTGATGAGCGTCCAGGCCTAACGCGCGATTCCTCACGTGGCCTCTCTCTCTCCCTCTTCGCTCGCGGAATCTGCCCGCCGCCTCGCCGCGGGCAATCGCCGCTTCCTGAATCTCGCCGGCCTTGGCGGTGGCCTCGCCATCCTCTGGGCTGCCAGCCGGTGGGCGGGTGGACCCACCTTCGTCTCGCTCTATCGCGATGTCGATCTGGCATCGATGAGCAGCATGACCGACGCATTGACCAAAAGCGGCATCGCGTACCACCTCGACGAAGGTGGCTCGGAGGTGCTCGTGCCGGTACAGGACGTCGCGCGCGCCCGCGTGCTACTCGCCAAGGATGGACTGCCGACGAACGGACATCCCGGGATGGAGCTGTTCGACAAGCCGATGTGGGGCATGACCGATTTCACACAGCGGGTGACCTACCGTCGCGCGCTCGAGGGCGAGCTCTCGCGCACGATCGCATCGCTGGATGGAGTCGAGCGCGCGGAAGTGCACCTGGCGTTGCCCGAGGATAGCCCGCTCCGGCGACTCTCGCGACCCGCGGAAGCAGCCGTCGTCGTGAGCCTGCGGCCCGGCGCCATGCTGGGAGCGGGCATCGTGCAGGGCATCACGTACATCGTCAGCAACAGCGTCGAAGGGTTGCCGGCGCAGAATGTCGCCGTGGTCGATGCGAGTGGACGCCTGCTCTCGACGCCCGCCGACACGAGCGGCGTCGGACTCTCGGGCCGACAGTTGGACATCCAACACTCGACGGAGAAGGAGCTCGGGGACAAGGTCGATGCGCTGATCGCCACAGTGCTCGGCACCGGCCATAGCCGCGTCCAGGTGTCCGCGAAGCTCAACTTCGATCAGACGGAGCAAACCGTCGAGACGTATGATCCGGACGCGCAGGTCCTGAACACCGAGCAGCGTAGTGACTCCAAGGGAGACCAGACCGAGTCGGGAAATGGCACGCAGACGGTCGTCAGCAACACGTACGCGAATTCGAAGAAGGTTCAGCGGACGGTAGGGTCGACGGGAACGATCGGCCGGCTCACGGTGGCCGTGCTCGTCGATCAGCGTGCACTCGCCAAAGCGGTGCCCACGCCGGGCGGCGTCGACTCGGCGATGCACAGCTTCAATGCCGCGATCCGCAATGCAGTCGGATTCGATAGCACACGCGGCGACCGACTGACGCTCACGGCGATGCCGTTCGAGATCGATACGTTGACAGCCAAGCTTCCCCCTCCCAGCCCGACCGCGGAGCACGATCCTCTCCTGATCGTCGAGCGATTGAGTCGGCCAGCCGTCTTGCTCGTCGGCATCGCGCTGGCGTTCGTACTCGCCCTGCGGGTGATGCGGCAGCCCGACGCGGTGACCGGTGCAACGACGGCAGGCGACTTCGGGCTCACCGCTCAGACGCCTGCGACAGGCCCCGGTGGCGTGCCCCTCCCGCCCGGACAGCAGCTGCGCCCCGGCATGCGCGCGGAACTAGCCGATCGGCCGGCCGTGGCCGCCCAGGTCATGCGCGCGTGGATCGGTGAGGGCACCTGATGGCCAGCGCGCCCGCTTCCTCGGAACCGCTAACCGGCACCCAGAAGGCCGCCGTCTTGTGTATGGCGCTTGGCAAGGAGCAGGGCGCCAAGATCATGCAGCTCCTCACTCCGCCGGAGATCGAGGCGATCGGCCGCGAGATCGCAGCGCTTCGTACCGTCCGCAGTGCGGTGATCGAGAACGTCCTCGCCGAGTATCAGAGCGCGGCTCGGACCGTGCAGTCGGAGACGCAGGGCGGAGTCGAATACGCCAAGGAACTGATCGAAGCCGCGATCGGCACCGAGCGCGCTGCTGGCACGCTCGCCCGTATCCGGGACCGCATGGCCCCGACGCCGATCGGTCGACTGAACTCGACGCCGCCCGAGACGGTCGTGGGCATCCTGCGGGGCGAGCATCCACAAGCCGTCGCGCTGGTTCTCGCACGGCTCGAACCGACGCACGCAGCGAGTGTGGTCGAGCGCATGGACCAGGCGCTCGCGGCAGACGTGACCTTCCGGATGGCACGGATGGACAAAGTCTCGCCCGATATGGTGACCGCGATCGAAGCGGGACTGGGCCCCAAAGTCGACCTCACGACAACGTCGGATCTGCTGCCGTCGGGCGGACCGAATGTGGTCGCGAAGATGCTCAATTGCACGTCTCCCGCCCTCGAAGAGTCGCTGCTGAGCGGCATCTCCCAACGAGACGCCGAGCTGGCGGGCACGATCCGCGACCTCATGTTCGTCTTCGAAGATCTGACGTTGTTCGATGGCCGCGCCCTGCAGCGCTTGCTCCGAGAGGTCGACACCAAGGAGCTCGCGCTCGCGCTCAAGGTCGCGAGCGATGGCCTCAAGCAGCAGATCTTCAAGAACATGTCGGAGCGGGCCGGCTCCGCGGTCCAGGAAGAAATCGAATTGCTGGGCGCCGTCAAGGTGAAGGACGTCGAGGCGGCACATCAGCGGGTCGTGCAGACCGTGCGCACGCTGCAAGAAGCCGGTGAGATCCCCGTCGTCCGGCGCGGAGCGGCAGATGCCGTCGTTTAAGCACTGGACGCCGCCACCGATCGGAGCCGTCGGGTCGACGAGTGTCCAGTCGAAGCCGACGCCGACGGACCCTGTCAAGGTCGCGTTCGCTCGTGGTCTCGCGGAGGGTCAGGCGCAGGGCGCAGCCGCCGCTGCACAGCAGTTGCAGGCCGCGCGGCGGGCGGTCGAAGCGGCAGGTCGTGCGGTCCTCGAGGCACGCCAGGCGGTTGCCGGCGAGATCGAGGAGACGGTCACAGTCCTCGCGATGGCAATCGCCCAGCGCATGATCGTGCGCGAGCTCCGTGCAGATCCCGCGGCGATAGCCGATCTCGTGCGTCGGACGATCGCGACGCTGCCGCCAGCTGGCCCCCCGACCGTCCGGATCAATCCGGAAGACCTCGCAGCACTCGACAGCGTGGCACCGTCGGTTGCCGACAGCAATCGCAACATCAATGTCGAATGGGTCGCCGATCCGCTGGTCGAGCGTGGTGGCTACGTCGTCGAGACACCCCAGCGCGTGCTCGACGCTCGGCTGACCTCTGTCTTTCGCGACTTCTACGAGCGATTACGCAATGGCTAAACGATCGCTCGCCGAGTTCAAGGACTACGCCGTCCGCGCGATCACGGATGCCCCGCGGTTCGTCAGTCAGGGCCGCGTCACGCGTGTCGTCGGACAGGTCATCGAGGCGGCCGGCTTGACCGTCGCGCTCGGCGAGATCTGTCGCATCGAGAGCGCCGATACCGAGCGGCTCACGGCGCAGGTCGTGGGCTTTCACGAGCGGGGCGTGCTTCTCGTGCCACTGCGTGAGCTCGATGGCATCCAGCCGGGCGCGATCGTGCGCCCGCTCAATCGAACACTCGACGCTCCGGTCGGCGATTCGCTCATCGGTCGCGTCGTGGACGGGCTCGGCCGACCAATCGATGGGGCGGGACCTCTGCCCGCGACGCGGCGGCAATCGCTGCACGCACGGCCGCCGCGGCCACTGGAGCGCGCTCGCATCGTCGCCCCGATGCCCACCGGCGTCCGGGTCCTCGACGGCCTGGTGACACTGGGCCGCGGTCAGCGCATCGGCATCATGGCCGGTAGCGGCGTCGGCAAGAGCGTGCTCCTCGGGATGATCGCGCGCCACACGTCAGCCGACATCAACGTGATCGCCCTGCTTGGCGAGCGTGGCCGTGAGGTGCGCGAGTTCATCGAGCGCGACTTGGGGCCCGAGGGCCTCGCGCGATCCGTCGTCGTGGTCGCGACGAGCGACCAGTCCGCGGTCACGCGAGCGGCGGGCGCCTACGTTGCCACCACCATCGCCGAATACTTCCGCGATCAGGGTCGCGATGTCCTGCTCATGGTCGATTCGATCACCCGTGTCGCGATGGCGTGGCGCGAAACGGGACTGGCCGTTGGCGAGCCGCCCACGACCAAAGGATATCCTCCGTCCGTCTTCGCGCACCTGCCCCGACTGCTCGAGCGAGCCGGCACGGGCGCGCGAGGCAGTATCACTGGCCTGTATACGGTCCTCGTCGAGGGTGATGACTTCAACGAGCCGGTGGCCGATGCGACGCGATCGATCCTGGATGGGCACATCGTGCTGAGTCGACGGCTCGCGGCCGCAAAGCACTTCCCCGCCCTCGACGTGCTCGAGAGCGTCAGCCGTGTCCGGGACAGCGTCATCTCAGCGCAGCATCTCGACGCGGCGAACGTGATCCTGCGAGCGGAAGCGGCGTATCGCTCGCACGAAGACCTCATCTCCGTCGGCGCCTATCGCCCCGGCGCCGACCGACTGGTCGATGCCGCGATCGCCCTCCGGCCAGAGGTACTGGCGTTCCTAGTGCAACGGCCAGAGGAGCGGACGACCTTCGAGGACTCCGTGGCGCGACTGAAGGCACTCAGCCATCGGTTGCAGGTCCATCAGACCAGCCGCACCGCCGCATGAAGCGATTCTCTTTTCGTCTCGAGCGCCTCCTCGAGTTCCGTCACTCGATGGAGCGAGAGGGGGCCCGGCGGCTTGGCGAGGCCCAGCGCGCGCAGGAAGAGCAACGTCGACGCGTGGAAGAGTGCGCCACGCGAGTCGCGGATGCACAGGCGCAGCTCGCGGCGGCACCTCCCCACTGTCGGACGGCCGGGACGCTTACCAACCTGACACTGCTGCTCGACGCCGCACGGGCCGCACACACCAACGCCATCGCGGCCCACCGAGAAGCGATGACGCGAGTGGACGCTGAACGGGTGCGATACGAGGAGGCGCGCCAGGCGCGCCGCACGATCGAGCGGCTGCGCGAGCGGCGCTTCGAGGATTGGCAGCAGGCAGTCGTGCGCGAGGACCAGCAGATCATCGATGAGATCGCCTTGCGACAACACCGTGACGGACGGCCCTCGTGAAGCCACTCCTCGCAGGGATCGCCGCCTTCGCGCTGTCATTGTTCGTGAGCGCCGGTATCGCGTCGCTCCGTGCGCCACGCCGTGGCGTAGCCACGGCCGCCCCGCCGGCAGCGAGCGCTCCGGGGTCACAACCTGCGGCGAGCGTCGATTCCACCCAGCGCAGCGACTCAGCCGCGAGCAGCACCGCCGGACCAGCCGCCGCCACGAATAGCCGTCCCGCAGGAGCGCCTGTGCCCGCGAACGGGACGCGCCCGACGGCCGCATCCACCGCGGGCGCGCGGACTACCGCGATCGCGGCCACACCCGGTGCCAGGTCCGGCAAGGGGACGGCTCGCGGCGGAGTGGCGCGCGGCGGGACAGGGCGCGCTAGCACCGCGAACCGATCGGCGTCCGCAACGACCCCTCGCGCGACGGATACCGCTGCGGCAGGTCGCGGGGCGACGGCAACACCGCCGGGCGCATCGAATGGCCTCCCCGCTCCGGCACGACCAACGGAGCGCCGGATGAACGTGCACCAGATCGCGGCGTTCAAGCGCTTGGGGAAGGTCCTGTCGGCCATGAAGCCGGAAGACGCCGCAAAAGTCGTGGCGTACATGGGAGACGAGGAAGTGGTCGGGATTCTCACGCAGTTGTCTCCCAAAGACGCCGCCGCGTTACTCACCGCACTCCCGCAGGAACGGGCCGGTACACTCGGACGTGGTCTACTCGCGGCGTCCATGATGCAAGACACCACGCCAGCTTCTGCGCCATGACCCGAGCCATCGGCCCCGCACCAGTTCACATCGCGCCTACGGCGACGCCATCGCGCCCTGCAACTCGACAGACGAAGTCGAGCGAGGAAACCGGCTTCGCCCATCAGCTCCTTACGCTTCTGCAGCCGCGCGCGGCGACTCCGACGGCTCCGACTCCCCGACGACTTCCGGCCACGTCGCCTGGTTCGGAGACCGAGGAACCTCGAAGCAACGAGGGGTCGAACGAAGCCCCTCACGCAGGGGCCAATGGGGCGTCGTCGCCAACGCCCCACGCCGCGAGTGCGCCGAGCGGGCAGTCGGTCCCCACGGCCCAGGCGCCATCGTCGTCCACTGCTCACACCGCCACGAGTCCCACTGACAACTCGGCTGCGGTGGACGGGACCATCACCGCGCTCGCGGGCTGGATCGCGATGAAAGGCGAGCTCGACACGCATGACGCCAATCTCGATGGAGGGCACACCGCGTCGTCCGAGACGAAATCCTCACAGTCGTCCACGCTCACTCAAGCCGCAAACAACTCCAATCGATCGCCGATCGCGCTGCCCGCGATGAGTCGGCCATCACACGACGCCCATGTGACGGAGCCGGTGCGCGAGACCCGCGCGGCCGGCGACTCCTCCACCTCAGACCCGCAGGAGCCGGAGTCGAGCTCCGCGGTCGCGCCGGGCGCGAACAGTGTCGCATCCACGCAGGCCGGTGACGCACCCCACCTCCCCGCGGGCGTGACGGTGCTCGCGCTCTCGACCGCGGCGCCGGACGCCGCGGCGGCACCCAGCACGAAAGATCATGACGCGTCGTCAGCCACGACGGACTCGGCGTCCGACGCCGCGGTCATGGACGCTCTAGCGGCGACGACCTCGACGTCGGACGCGGCGGCGTCACCGTCCGCAGCCCCCGCCGACGGAGCCGCACCTGCTCCAGGCCCGGATGTCGCGAGCGCGCTCGCCGCGAACACGGTGACAGCGGCGCCCTCCGACCGCATCACCATGCAGCTCCCGACCGATCAGGGGTCGGCTCGCATCCAAATCGCCGTGTCCAACGGTACAGTGGTCACTCGCATCATGATGCCCGATGCGACGAGCGCTGCCCAGCTCTCTGCCTCGAGCGGCGAGCTGCACGACGCGCTCGCGCGCCAAGGGTTCGACGCCGTCAAGATCGCCGTTCCCACGCCGCCCAGCTCGGGACCGTCATCGCTCAGCCACTCCGCGGAGCGATCACCCGACCGGACGCCCGATCGGGCTCCGCAGCAGTCTTTCACCTCTGCGCAAGACCACAAGACACCGGGTCGTCCGCAGCAACGCCCCCGCCGCCAGCGGGAGAGGTAATCATGGGTACCATACTTGGATCGCATGGGCTCGCGCTGTCTCCCGCCGTCGCGTCCACTGCGCTGCACAATCTCCTGCAATCGACTCCGGTCGCAGTGAGAGACGCGTCGACTGGGACAGGGTCGACACCATCCACTCCCAGCACGTCCGGCAGCAGCGGGACGTCGACGACGACCGACAGTAACCCGAGCTCGAGCGACACCCCGCCGATCTCCGAAGCGGACTTCATGCAGATCCTGGTGACTCAGCTCGAAAATCAGGATCCCACGAATCCCTTACAGCCCGACCAACTGGCATCAGAGCTGGCGCAGTTCACGAGCGTGCAAGAGCTCGCCCAGCTCAATACGGACGCGACCAGTCAACTCACCGCGGTCTCGGACAACACCCAAGCGGTCGAAGCCAACATGGCGACGGCGCTCATCGGTCGCCCCGTCATCGCGACCGGGGGTGAAGTCGACGTATCGTCGTCGACGAACACGACGAGCGTGCTAGCGGATGTCGGCGGGACGGGCCAGGGAGTGTTGACGCTGACGAATGCTCAAGGGCAGGCGGTCGCGACGTACAATCTCGGCACGCTGAACGCCGGCAACCAGCAAGTCCTCTCGTTCAACACCAAAGGCGTCACGCCTGGCCCGTACAACTACTCGTTGACGGTCACCGGTGCCTCCGGCTCGTCGATCCCAGTCACGACGTACATCACGGGCACAGTTACCGGCGTCAATGTCACTACCGGCACGCCGACACTCGACATCGGCGATCTGACGGCACCGATCACGAATCTGGTCGAGGTGCTACCCACGAGCAGCACCAGCGGTACAAACTAACCTTTACGAGGTAACTCCAGTATGACCATTCCCGCATTGGGCTCAGCCGTCACCGGTCTCGATTCCGAGCAAACCGCGATGGACGTGATTGGCAACAACATCGCGAACGCGAGCACGACGGGCTTCAAAGCGTCGGAGATCTCCTTCCAGGAAGCCTTTGCGCAGATGTTGCAGGGCGCCTCGGGCCCGACGGGCACCATGGGCGGCACGAATCCCATGCAGGTCGGCGCCGGCACACAGGTTGGGAGCATCAATCAACTCTTCACCCAGGGTACGCTCGACAACACGGGCGTGAACACCAACCTGGCCATCCAGGGCAACAGCTTCTTCGTCGTCGACAACGGTCAGCAGCAGGTCTACACGCGCGACGGCAACTTCCAGTTCGACGCCCAAGGCAACCTGACCATGTCCGGCTCGGGCGACATCGTGCAGGGCATCATGGCCGACGCAGCGGGGGATCTCACCGCGGCGACATCACTCACGAACATCACGATTCCGCCCAACATGCAGTCGCCGGCCAAGGCCACCACGACGGCGACGCTGAGCGGCAACCTCGACGCCGGCGCGACGGCCGGCACAACATACGAGATGGGGATCACGACGTACGACAGCACCGGCGCGCCGCAGGCCTTGCAGCTGACCTTCACCAACACCGCTCCCGGCACCTGGACCTGGGCCGCATCGGTCGGCGGCACTCCGCCGACTGGCACCATCACGTCGGGCGGCACGGGCACCGCGACGTTCAACGGCAATGGATCGCTCGCCTCGTTCACGGGGGGTGCGCCCCTCGTGATCACGCCGACCGGCGGCGGCACACCGATCAGCATGACGCTCAACGCCGGGACGGTGAACGGACTGACCGGTCTCACCGGCTTCGCCGAGACCTCGAATGCGGCTGTCGCGTCACAGGATGGCTATCAGGCGGGCACCCTCTCGAGCGTCTCGATCAACTCGGACGGGATCCTCGTCGGGTCGTTCAGCAACGGTCAGACCCAGGATCTCGCCCAGGTGGGGCTCGCGCGGTTCTCGAACCCGGGCGGACTGGAAGACACGAGCGACAACACCTTCGCCCAGTCGGCCAATTCGGGCCAGGCGACGATCGGTTTCGCCGGGACCAGTGACCCGTCGTCGATTACCGCGGGTGCACTCGAGAACTCCAACGTGGACCTCAGCACGGAGTTCTCGAACATGATCGTCGCGGAGCGCGCGTATCAGGCCGACGCCGAAGTGGTGACGACAGCCGGCCAGATGCTCAGCACGCTCGTGAACCTGCCGACGCAGGCGTAAGGGCAAGAAGGGCGGGGGGTCGGGATGGAATTGAAGGACAGGACGAACGTCCTGGCCTTCATCCTTTTCGTTACCGACCTCGGATGCCGGAAAGGCGTCGCCCTGCGTCGCCTTACCGGCAAACCTCGCCGCGACGCCCGGCAATCTGTTCCCACAAAGCCCGGTCGCGGGGGGGTAGCGAGAGCCGCGGCAACCAGCGCAACGCTCATATCGACAACGGGTTATACGGACTCAACCATTGTGGTACGGCTGTTGCTTTTGCGGCGGCGGACTCAACTACATGGGCAGTGCGACTATGGCCGGAACAGACGAGAACGAAGCCGTCGAAGAAGCCCCACCCCCAGCCGCCCCGGCAAAGGGCATGGGACCGATGCTGCTCATGATCGCCGGCTTGGCCGGTGGGAGCTTGGGGGGAGTGGCGGGCGCGTACCTCGTCGCACCACGACTCGCTGGTGCGAGCGCCCCGCCGGCCGCCACCGCCCCCGCCGCGACGGCGCCCGCATCTGAGGGCGCGGCCTCCAAGGGCGACAAGAAAGACACCAAGGCCCCCTCCCCGGCGCACATCTACCGGATCGACAACGTCATCGTCAACCCGGCTGGCTCCGACGGCACGCGGTTTCTCATGGCCAGCGTCGCGTACGAGATCCCGGACGACCCCTCCGAGCAGGCGCTGCACGCGCACGAGGTCCAGATGCGCGATGACGTGATCGGCGTGCTCGAGACGATGACGATGCAGCAGCTGACCGCGCCCCACGCGCGGGACTCCATCAAGGTGCACCTCCTCGTGATCGCCCGCCGCATCCTCGGCGCCCAGACGCCGATCAATGTCTACATGCCGCAATTCGTCATCCAATAGGCGCCTACCGTGACTCCTGCGACCGAAGCGCCGAGCAACGCGCCGACAGATCTCGCGTCCGCCGAGGTCTATGACTTCCGCGCCCCACAGCGAATCGCCAAGGAACAGTGGGCCAACCTCCAAACGATCTGTGGTCGTTTGGCGACGTCGTTGCAGTCCGTGCTCGCGACCCGGCTTCGTCAGCCCGTCACCGCCGCCCTCGGACGGGTCGAGGAGATGACGGTCGCCAATGCCATGGCAACGCTCGCGACACCGTGCGTGGCCTATCCGTTCGATCCCGGCAATGGTAGTGGCGCCTACGGCATGCTCGATCTCGGCGCACCACTCGCCTCGTATGCTGTCGACCGACTCCTTGGTGGCCTCGGCACGGCCGTCGATGGGACGCGCGCCGTCACCGAGATGGAGCAGCGAATCGTGAGGAGCCTGGTGGAGCGCATCCTCGCGACCGTTGGCGATGGCCTGAAGGACCTCGGGCGGATGAAACCGACGATCGTGAGCTGTCTGACTTCCCCAGAGGGACTGACGGAAGCAGTCGCCGGCGATGGGATGGTGCTCTCGGCCTTCGACGTGAAGGCGGACAAGCCCATCGGCACCATGACACTGTGCCTGCCCGTATCGATGCTCGCCGGTGGTTTCCAGGAGCGTCGCGCATCGAATGCGCGACCCGTGCGAAGCGTCGGACGCCCAGAGAGCCGCGCGCACCTCGAGGCCGCGATCCGACGCGCTCGGGTGCCGCTCATGGTGCAGTTCCCCGCGATCATACTTCCGGCACGCGCCGTCGCCATGCTGACCCCCGGCCAAACGATCCAAACATCGCTGCCGCTCGACGTGCCGGTTGAGGTCCGCGTCAACGGACGCCTGCGCTTCCTCGGAGCGCCCGGACAGCTCCACGGCACCGTCGGAGTCCGCGTCATCCGCACAGTCCCCGCCGACGCCGGCGGCTCTCCGTCGCCCACTCGCGCGAGGATCTTGTGAGCTATCAACAACAGCCATATGGCGGCCAGCAAAACACCGCCGAGCAACCAGCGTACGATGCGGTGGACGTCGCGCCGCTCAACGAGCTGGATGGCGGCAGCGCGAGCGGAAGTGGGCAGGCACTCAATGCCCTGCTCAATGTCTCCCTCCCGGTGATCGCCGAGTTCGGCCGGACCACCATGACGGTCCAGGAAGTGTTGGCGCTCGGCTCGGGGTCTGTCATCCCGCTCAGCCGCATCGTCGGTGAGCCGATCGATCTCTACGTGGCGGACCGGAAGTTCGCCGAAGGCGAAGTCGTTGTGATCGCCGAGCACTTCGGCGTACGGATCACCCGCATTCTCTCCCCCGCGACGCAACAAATGCCGGGTGAGTCCTGATCGATGCTGGCAACGCTCGGCGCGTTCGCAGTCACGATTGGCCTGCTGTTCTTGACGCTACACCTGCTCAAGCGCGTACATGGCCGGGCAACGACAGCCGGTCGCGTGCCGCTCACGGTCATTCAGCGCATCTCGACCGGACCGCGACAGGGCATCGGCCTCGTGCGCGTCGCCGATCGCGTGCTCGTGGTATCGCTCAGTGAGCGCGGGGCAACGCTGTTGACCGAGTTGGCCGGCACTGCCCTCGAACAGGTGATCGGCACCGACGTTGCGACCGCCGCGCCAACTTCCACCTCCCTCCCCATCGCTGAATCCGCCTTCGCCCGGGCACTCCGAGCGGCGCGCGGCACGTGGGTCCGTGGCGGCCTTCGAGTCAGTGGGTTCATCGTCCTGCTCGCCCTGGCCGGTCACTCTGCGATCGCCCAGGCGCCCGCCCAAGGCGCGCAAAATGCAGCGCCCGCCGCTGGTGTCGCCGTGCAGCGACCCGCCGTCCCCGCCCCGACCGTGGCGCGACTGAGAACCGCTGCGCCGGCGCCCGCCACGAACGGCGTCCCTCAGGGGCAGACCTCGGCGGTCGTGCCACTCCGCGCGACGGCGCCGCGCCCCGCGCACGACGCCATGGGACCGCACACACCGCCGATTCCGACGCCTACCGTCAACGGACCGGGCGTGCCCAAGATCGAGTTCGACGTGAGTCAGGGCGGCAACCAGCTGAAGCTCTCGGGCACGGTTGGACTGGTCGTGTTCCTCGGCGCGTTGACGCTCCTGCCAGCGCTGTTCCTGCTGATGACCAGCTTCACCCGAATCCTGATCGTGCTGTCATTCCTCAAGTCCGCGCTCGGCACGCAGACAGCGCCGCCGAGTCAGTTGCTCGTCGCCCTGGCGGTCATGCTCACGGGCGTGGTCATGCACCCCGTCCTCGACCGCGTGTCACACGAGGCGCTCACGCCGTACTTCGACAATCAGATCACGCAGGTCGAGGCCTACAACCGCGCGGTGGTGCCATTCCGCGACTTCATGCTCGCCAATCTGCGGCCGCGCGATCTCGATTCGTTCGCCGACATGAGCGGCATCACGTCCGTGCAGTCGGTCGACGACCTGCCGACGGTGACGATCGTTGCGGCGTTCGTCACGAGCGAGCTGCGCACGGCCTTTCAGATGGGGTTCGCGATCTATCTCCCCTTCATCGCGGTCGACCTCATCGTGGCGTCCGTGCTCATGAGCATGGGCATGATGATGGTGCCGCCCGTCATGGTCTCGCTGCCGTTCAAGTTGTTGCTCTTCGTGCTGGCCAATGGGTGGACCCTCATCGTCCGCAACCTCGTCGCCAGCTTCCACCTCTAGACCGCCATGACACCCGAGTTGGCTCTCGAGCTGGTTCGTCGCGCGGTCTCGCTGGTGCTGACCATCGCCGGTCCGCTGCTCGTCACGGGCCTCATTGTGGGGATCCTCGTCGGCCTCCTGCAGGCGCTGACACAGATCCAGGAGCACACGCTCACGTTCATCCCCAAGGCGCTGGCAGTCGCGTTCGTGCTGCTCCTGCTCTTTCCGTGGATGATGCGACAGATGCTCGAGTACCTCGTCGACATCCTGCGCAGCCTGCCCTCGCTGACCGGCTGACCGAGATGAATCCGCTCACGGAGGCGCTCGCTCCCGACCGTTGGCCCGCGATCCTGATCGTGGGCGCGCGGTTTTCCGGACTCATGCTCGTCGATCCGCTCTGGTCGATGACGCAGATCCCGGCCCAGCTGCGCGCCGCGCTGGTCGCCCTGTTCACGATTGCCGTGCTACCGGGCGTGGGGCACCTGCCACTGGCACCGGACGCGGCCGGTCTCCTGGCACCGATCGCCAGCGAGCTGTTCATCGGCCTGGCGATCGGGCTCGTTGCCGCGATCTTCCTCGCCGCGATCACGTTGGGTGGTGAGGTCGCGTCGATCCAGATGGGCCTCAACCTCAATGCTGCGGTCACCGGTGCGGCGGACGGCTCGATCGGCGGCATCGGAGAGGTCGAGCGTCGCTTCGCCGCGACCATCTACGTCGCGCTGGGCGGTCACATCGTCCTCCTGGCTGGCGTCGCGCACAGCCTTGCTGTCATTCCCCCGGGCACGGCGATCGCGATCGGCACGGGGAGCCAAGCCGTTCTCACGCTGGCGACGACCATTTTCGCGGCGGCCGTTCGCGTCGCGGCGCCCATGCTAGTCACGCTCCTGTTGGTCAACATCGCCATCGGTGTGATGGCGCGTGCCGTCCCACAGCTGCAGACCTTCGCAGCCGCATTTCCTGTCACGATCTCCCTCGGGTTCATCGTCTGCGGTGCGACGCTGCCCTTTCTGGCGCACACGACGGCGTCCTGGATCGAGTCGCTGCCACAGAGCGTCGGCGATGTCATCGCGGCGTTCACGCCCACCGGACACTGACCGATGCCCGACAACGGCCAGGCCGGCGATGCCGGTGAGAAGACAGAACGTGCAACCCCGCGACGACGTGCGGATGCCGAGCAAGAAGGCCGCATCCCACGCAGCGTGGAGCTGTCCGCGGCTGCGGTCCTGTTCGCCGGGACGCTGGCAATGAGCTCCATCGGCGCGACGGCGATGGGCCGCGAGTCGATGGACGTGCTCCGTGCGGATTTCAGCGCGATGTCCAACACCGCGCTCTCTCCCGCCGCGGCGCTCGCCCTCCTCGAGGTCACCGGGCTCCACTTCGCGCTGGCCCTCTGGCCGTTTGCGGCGACCGCCGTCATCACGGCGCTCTTCGTCGGACTGGCCCAGGGCCGCGGTGTCATCTCGGTCGCGCGCATCACGCCCAAGCTGTCCAATCTCGATCCACGCAACGGGTTGCAGCGCATTTTCGGCTTCCAGGGCGCATATACGCTCGGGAAGGCGATGCTCAAGCTCCTCGTGCTCGTGCTGGTGACGTTCGCCACGCTGCACGGGGCGTGGCCGCAGCTGACGGTCCTCGGAATGGTCGATGTGCACGACACCCTGGCCGTGCTGCGGCAGCTCGCGGTCCGGCTCGTGCTCGACATCAGCATGGTCTTCTTCATCCTGGCGGGCGCCGACTACGCGGTGGAGGTCTATCGGTACGAACAGAGCATCCGCATGTCGAAGCAGGAGATCAAGCGCGAGGCACGGGAAACGGAAGGCGATCCGCTGGTCAAGGCGCGGATCCGGTCGCTGATGCGGTCGTTGAGTCGCCGGCGGATGCTGCGCGACGTGGCGCGAGCCGACGTCGTCGTCACCAACCCGACCCACATCGCGGTGGCGCTCCGCTACGACATCACCGTGGCGCCGGCCCCCATCGTCGTCGCCATCGGCGAGCGGAAGCTGGCCGAGCGGATCAAGGAGATCGCGCGGGGCGCGGGCGTCCCGCTCCTCGAGAACAAACCACTCGCCCAGGCGCTACGCGCCACCGCGGTCGTCGGCCTGCCGATCCCGGTCGCGCTCTATGCAGCCGTGGCTGAGGTACTCGCCTTCGTCTATCGGCGTCGGGCCATGGGGATCGCATGACCGCCGCCGCCCTGCCTGTCGCGGCGACTCCGACGCGGCGCTTCGACCTCGGCGGCGAGACGTGGCTCGCGATCGCGATCGTCATCGTCGTCGGGCTCCTCGTGCTGCCACTGCCGCCGATGGTGCTCGACGCGCTCCTGGCCATGAGCATCGCCCTGTCGGTCGTCGTGCTGCTCGTCACCGTCTCGACCCACGATCCGCTCGAGTTCAGCATCTTCCCGAGCCTCCTGCTGCTGCTGACGCTCTTTCGGTTGGGCCTCAACGTGAGCACGACGCGACTCATTCTGAGCCGCGGGCAAGCCGGTCACGTGATCGCTGCATTCGGCAGTGCGGTGATCGGCGGCAACTATGTCGTCGGGCTCGTGATCTTCCTCATCCTGATCGTGATCAACTTCATGGTGATCACGAAGGGTGCCGGCCGCATCGCGGAGGTCGCGGCCCGGTTCACCCTCGACGCGATGCCCGGCCGTCAGATGAGCATCGACGCCGACCTCAATGCGGGATTGATCGACGAGAGCGAGGCCCGGCACCGACGCGAGCAGATCGCGCGCTACGCCGACTTCTACGGCGCGATGGACGGTGCCGCGAAGTTCGTCCGCGGTGACGCGGTCGCCGGACTCATCATCACGGGCATCAACCTGGTCGGCGGGTTCGTCATCGGCATGCTGCAGTTGGGCATGAGCGCGAGCGAGTCCGCACAGACGTTCTCCTCCCTATCCGTGGGCAATGGGTTGGTGACACAGATTCCGGCACTCATCGTCAGCACCGCGGCCGGCATCATCGTGACGTACGGCTCGTCGAGCCCGAGCGTCGGACCGGCGATCGGCGCGCAGCTCACGCGGCATCCACGAGCGATCTGGATCGCCTCCGGGGTGCTGGGTGTGCTGGCAATCGTCCCGGGCTTCCCGTTCCCGCCGTTCATGCTGCTGGCGATCCTCACGGCTGCCGTCGCCCGCGTCTCGTCACAGCGTCAACTGGCGGAGGCTCGACCCGGTAAGGACAAGGCTATTGCGGCGGCGGCAGCGGCTGCGCCAAAAGCGACCACGACGGAGACGACTGGCCAACAGGTCAAGGATGCACTGCGCGTCGAGCCGCTGGAGCTCGAGATCGGCTACGCGCTCGTGCCCATCGTGAACGGTGCCGGCGAGCAAGGGGATCTTCTCCAACGGATCGCCCTCATGCGGAAGCAGCTCGCCGCGGACCTGGGGATCGTCGTCCCGTCCGTACGCATCCGCGACAACATTCAGCTGCCGTCCGCGGGGTACGTCATCAAGCTGCGCGGCATCAAGGTCGCCGGCGGCGAGATCATGGGCCATCATCTGCTCGCCCTGGATGCGGCCGGCACCGGCGCCACCATCGACGGCGTCCGCACCACGGATCCGAGCTTCGGGATGCCGGCCGTCTGGATCCGCCCCGAGCGACGGCTCGATGCGGAGAGTCGCGGGCTCAGTGTGGTCGATCCGCAGGTCGTGCTTTCCACGCACCTCATGGAGACCATGCGCCGGCACGCGGCCGAGCTCTTGACCCGGCAGAACGTCCGCGAGTTGGTGGATGGTTTGAAGGAAGCCAACCCCGTGCTCGTCGACGACGTCATCGCCAAGATGTCCCTCGGCGTCGTGCATCGCGTCCTGCAGCGACTGCTGCGTGAAGGGATCCCGATCCGGGACCTGATGCTCATCCTCGAGGCGCTGTCCGACGCGGGCGATCAGGTCAAGGATGCCGAAGCACTCACCGAGCACGTGCGACGGGCCTTGGCGCCAGGCATTGCCAACCTGTTCGCTGAGCGCGACGGGAGCATTCGAGGGATCACCATCGGCCCGCGGCTCGAGGCCGCGCTCATGACGCTGTTCAGCACGCGTCCGGGGCGCGACAACGCGCGGTCGCTCGAGCCCGACGACGTCGCCGCCGCGCTGCGCACGCTCAACCAGCTCGCGACGTCGAGCAAACGCGATGGCTACTACCGCCCGCTCATTGCCCCGCCGGCCCTGCGCGTCGGAGTCCGCCGGCTCGTCGATCCAGTCCTGCCGCAACTGCCGATTCTCTCGCTCGGCGAGTTGCCGCCACATACGCCGATCACGAGCGTGGCCACCTGGGAGCTGACACGTGCCGCTTAGGACTTTCGAAGGGCCCAGCGTCGGCGACTTGCTCGCGCAGATCCGTGCGGAGCTCGGCCCTGAGGCCGTCATCCTCAATGTGCGGCAACGCCCGCGGGGGGTGGCCCTCACCGCCGCGGACCCACTCACGGCAGACCGCTATGAGGTAGGGTCGACGGCCGCGGCGCCTCACCGGCCGACGGTAGCCGCGACCACTCCATTGCCCGACATGTCTACGCGTCGTTCGACGCCGGTGCCACCGACCCAGTCGAACGTCGGCGCGACGCCTACGCGCATGACCCAGGCATCGCCCCTACTCGTGCCGCCCAAAGCACCGCAATCGAAGCCGACCCCGACGCGGTCTCGCTTCGGATGGTGGGGACTCCGTGCGCGCACGCGTCGCACGCGACCGACCCGGCCGCTCGTGCTGGCATTTGTCGGCCCGACCGGCGCGGGCAAGACGACGACGATCGCCAAGCTCGCCGCCCATCCGCGCCTGTTCGGCGGCGCGCAGGTCGGCATCCTCAACCTCGACACCTACCGCGTCGGCGCGACCGAGCAGATCGCACAACACGCCTCGCTGAGCAACGCGCCGGTCGCCGCTGCACACCGCCTGAAGGATCTCGCCCGTGCGCGACACACGTTGCGCTCCTGCCAGGTCGTGCTGGTGGATTGTCCCGGACGCGGCCCGCAGTTCTACCGCGACACGACCACGGTGACCGAGATGCTGGACGCGCTCGATCCAATCGAACGGCATCTGGTCATGCCCGTCGGCACGCAGCCAGCGCTCGTGCGCCGGACCATCGACCACTTCCGCCCGCTGGGCATCACGCATCTCCTGGCCACCAAGGTCGACGAAATGCCCGATGACTGGATTCTGTTCGATGTCGCCGCTGATCTCGGACTGTCGATGCGTTGGCTGACGGATGGACAGACGATTCCGCAAGATCTCCGCTCGGCGACAGCTCGACTGGAGGCCGCGGCCGCGAGGCGGAGCGGACGTCACCGGGTCGTGTCCGCGGGGGTCGCATGACGCTCACCCTCGAGCGCAGTCGCACACCGGCACGCGGCGCGAGCGAGTCCGGCCGGGAGTCGCCCGCCGGCGCGCCTGCGGCTGGTCCGATGGTACTGGTCGTCGGCAGCGGCAAGGGGGGCGTCGGGAAGTCTGTCCTCACGATCCTGCTTGGCGCGATCGCCGCGCGCGCGGGGCATCGAGTGCTGCTCTGCGACGCGGACTACAACCTCGCCAACCTGCATGTTCTCCTCGGCGTGCCACCGGCCACTCGATTCGAGGATCTCCTGACGGGGACCATCCCCGCATCGGCGCTCCTGCGGTCGCTGCATGAGCGACTCTGGCTCCTTCCCGGTACGTCCGGGGGCGAGCCGCTGCAATCCCTCGAGCCCTTGGACCGCGCGCGCCTGCACGCGCGCTTGACGACGGCGTTCGCTGGGTTCGGTGTCGTCATCGTCGACGCGGGCGCGGGGATCGATGGCGTCCTCCGCGCGACCACCATCGGCGCACATCGACTCATTGTGGTCACCTCGCCAGAGCCGGCGGCGCTGACAGATGCGTACGCGGTCCTCAAGCTCGTGCACGTCCGGACCCCCGGCATCCCGGTCGACGTCCTCGTCAACCAGTGTCGCGACGACGAGGATGGACGCATCGCGTTCGACAAACTGGCGATCGCCGGCGAGCGATTCCTGCGCAAGGGAATCCGGTTCCTGGGCGCGGTTGCGGACGAATCGACGATTCGTGCGGCCGTGCGTGAGCCCGCCAACTGCCTGGCGATCCTGGAGAGCAGCGACGCGCTTCGACGCCTCACACCCTGCATGCTCGAGCGACTCGACTTGCCCGCCGCCGTCCGGAGCCAGGCATGAGCAGCGCCCGCCACGCGTCGACACAGGCCGCGCGGCCTGTCGCGCAGACACCCCCGGACCGGTCGCTCACCGACTCGCTCTGGATTCGCTACCGCGAGAGTGGCGATCTCGAGGCCCGCCGGCAGCTGCTGGACGGTTATCTGGGACTGGTCCACCACGTAGCACGTGAGATCGGGATGCGGACGCCGGCCGTCGAGCTCGACGAGCTCGTGAGCGCAGGCACGCTCGGCCTGGTGCGCGCGCTCGATAGCTTCGACCTCTCCCGCGGGCTCGCGTTCAGTACGTACGCCATTCAGCGGATCCGCGGCGCCATCCTGGACGACCTGCGAGCCCGCGATTGGACGCCGCGATCCGTCCGCGCCAAGGCACGGCAGCTCAGCGCCGCTGTGGCAACGCTCGAGCATCAGCTCGCGCGTGCGCCCGCGCCGTCGGAAGTCGCCGATGCGCTGGGCATCGACCTCGAAACGTACTGGCGTTGGCTCGCCGCCGTGGACGCGGGCGTCGTGATGTCGCTCGATCAACCGTCGGAACGTGTGGAAGAAGGGCCGTCGCTTCGAGACACGCTCGACGATCCTGACGCACAGATGCCGGGCGCTGCCCTCGCTCGCGGTGAGCAGTTCGCAGTCTTGCGGATCGCCGTCGGCCAACTCCCCGAGAAGTCCCGCCTCGTGCTCGCCATGTACTACTTCGAGGAATTGACGCTGCGACAGATCGCCGAAGTCCTGCACGTCACGGAGTCGCGCGTCTCACAGATCCACACACAGAGCCTCCGGCAGCTCCGCACGATCCTCGCCGAGCGTGGGATCGCCGTATGACCCGCCGCCGACTCTGGGTCGCCACGACCGTCTGCTGCGCGCTGCTCGCGCTCCCGACCATCCTGCGCCTCGTCGCACTGGTCATACCGGCCGGCGTATCGTGGGGCACCGCCCTCGATACAACTCGTCGCGTGAGCGCATCCGCGCTGGAGGGGGTGCACGCGATCGCCACACGGACCACGCATGCCGTGACAACCGCGTTCGGCATGGGCAGTCCACCATCCATGCCGCGTGCAGTGGCGACGGTCGCGCCACCGACTCCCACGAACAGCGCGGCCCTTCCAACACCCAGTCTGTCCCAGATCACGACGGATCTGGTCAATGGCCGGCACGCACGCGCCCGCACGGGCCTCGGGCTCGTCGCGCTGATGCTGGCGCTCATGGCGTTGGCGGTGCTCGTCGCCGATCGAGTCCGTCAGCGTCGGCGCGCGTCCGCACCGCAGCGCGCGCGTCGCCTGGCTCAGCGTGGCGAAGGCGTTGGTGTGATCGCGCGCCGGACCGGACTCCCACAGGATGCCATTCGTCAGCTCCTTCACCCGCAGCTCGAGAGCGACCGCCAGGCGTTCGCCGACCTGCTCGCGGCATCACTCGATCCCAAAGAGGGTCTCCTTGGCGCATTCACACCGCGCCGCGGACACGCCCAAGCAGTTCCCCTACTAAATGGAAAAGGCGAGGCATGCCTCGCCCCTACAACTATACCCGGATCTCGGAGCGACCGATGACTGTGCCCGGCATCATTACCTCGGCACACGCGCTGTCGTATTACCAGCGCCTGCAAGAGGTCACCGCGAACAACCTGGCCAACGTCTCGACAGACGGGTTCAAGCTCGATCGGCTGACCTCGTCCACTCAGGGCGGCGACGGATACCCCAGCCCGGTCGAGAAGCTGGACCTATCCCAAGGCCAGATCAACGATACGGGACGCGAGCTCGATGTGGCGCTCCGCGGGCCCGGATACTTCACCGTGCAGACGCCGCGCGGCGAGCGCCTGACGCGTGGCGGATCGTTCCACCTCGACTCCGAGGGTCGGATCGTGGATGGACAGGGCGATCCGGTCATGGGAAACAACGGACCGATCGTGCTGCCACCGAGCGGCGGCAAGATCACCGTCCGCGGGGACGGCTCGATCTTCATCGATGGCACCCCGACCGATCAGTTCCGCATCGACAACGTATCGGACCCAACGCAGTTGACCGAGGAGGGCGCGGGTCAGTTCTCGTTTACCGGACCCACCACACCGACGGCCTCCGGGACCACGACGGTTCAGCAGGGCTCGATCGAGCAGCCCAACAGCAGCGCCGTGAGCGGCATGGTCGACCTGGTCTCGATCCAGCGTGCGTACGCTGCGAACCTCGATGCGATCAAGGCGATGGACGGCGTGCTCGATACCGTCGCCGGTCAAGTCGGCGGCACCACACAGTAACCGTGCGAACCACATTCACCCTTTCGCCCCTCTGAGCCATGGACCCCGGACTTCGTACTGCAGCCTCCGGCATGGAGGCCCAGCAGCAGATGATCGATGTGATCGCGAACAACATCGCCAACGTGAACACGACTGGTTTCAAGCGGAGCCGCGCGAGCTTCGAGGATCTGCTGTACGAGACCATTCAGGGCGCGCGGGTCGAGACACCGCAGGAGCAGGAGACGCTGGGCCCGATTCAGATCGGTATGGGTACCAGGCTCTCGGCGGTTGTCCGCCTCGACACGCAGGGCACGCCGCAACAGACCGGGCGCACGCTCGACGTGGCGATCCAGGGCGACGGCTACTTCCAGGTGCAACGCCCCGACGGCGGGATCGGATACACGCGCGACGGCTCGTTCACGCTCTCGGACACCGGAGCGGTCGTCACCTCGGACGGCTATCCGCTGATCCCGAGCCTGGTCGTCCCTTCGGACTCGCAGAACCTCGCGATCTCCTCGAGTGGTGTCGTCACCATCACCAACACCGGCGGCAAGACGACGCAGATCGGACAGATCGAGCTCACCCGGTTTCTCAATTCCACCGGGCTCGAGGATCTGGGCCAGAACCAATACGGCCAGACCGCGGCATCGGGTGAGCCGATCCAGGGCACGCCGATGTCCACGAACTTCGGATCCGTACTGCAGGGTAACCTCGAGTCCAGCAATGTGGACATCGTGCAAGAAATGACGGACATGATCACGGCCCAGCGGGCGTACGAGATCAACGCGAAGGCCGTGCAAACCAGTGAAACGATGCTCGACGACACGAATGCGCTCATTCGGTAGCGTGCTGGCCGGCCTGCTCACACTGGCCGGCGCAGCACTGGCGCAGGCCCCGGTTGCACCATCCGACACGATCCCCCCGCGCCTCGTGCAGCGCGTCGTAGCCGACATCGCCCAGCAATGGGGTGGCGACACGGGCGGCCTGCGGCTGGTGTGGGGGCACGTGCCACGTGCCGCGACGTTCCCGCCAAAGACAAATGTCCGCCTCGTCGGCCGGGGCGATGGCGGGTGGTTCGTCGCGGTCTTCGATCCCGGCTCGACGGGACCGTTCGCGGTCCGCGTGCGTGCCGGCGCACCGGATTCCACGCTCGTTGCGGCCCGCACGGTAGAGACCGGGCGGACGCTGACGGCGGAAGATCTCCGTGAAGTGCCCCGCATCCGATGGGGGCCCCCGTCCGACCCGACGACCCCGCCCATCGGTGTCGGCTGGGTCACGCGGCATCCATTGATGGCCGGTGGTGAAGTGACGAGTGGCAGCGTAACGCCACCGCCGCTCGTGCACGCCGGTGATCCCGTGCGCCTCGAATGGCAGCGCGGTGCCGTGCTCATCACGCTCGATGGAACCGCCCTCGAGGCAGGCGCCGCCGGACAGATGATCCGCGTGCGCGTCGGCCAGAACCGCGGCGACAAGAGTGGGACCGTTCTCGCCACAGGCATCGTGAGGCTCGAGTTATGATTCGAACGATCACCCTCGCGGTCGCCGCGCTCGTGCTCATCGCGGCCGCAGTCCTCTCTCAGGCCCCTGCGCCGGCGACCACCGCCGCCACTACGACGCCCCCAGCGGCGGCAGCGCCGGCCGGCGCGGCGCCCGCGACCGGCACCGCCCCAGCTGACGGCAATGCCCCTGCGGGCACCGCTGCTCGCCCGGGCACCGCGGGCGCAACGGCATCCACGGCACCCGCTGCCGCCGTGCCGACGATGGGCACGCGCGCGTCCTGGCTCTCCGACCGCCGCCCGCTTCGCGTTGGAGACATCCTCACGGTGACCGTCGCGGAGTCCGCGTACGCCAGTGAGCAATCCACCGCGAACGCAACCGGCAACCGCTCGTTCGACGGCCAGTTCAACGTGAACACGCAGAGCGGCGTGGCGTCCGCGCTCATCGGACCACAAAAGGAGCTCGCGAGCGCACTCAATACTGCCTCGGCCGACGAGGGTGATGCCGCACGACAGGGCAATCTCAATGCAACCCTGGCAGTCAAGGTGACGGCGATCGATGCGCTCGGGAACGCGCAGATCGAAGGGACCAAGACGGTCCTCATTGACGGACGTCAGCAAGACCTGAAGCTCTCCGGCCTCGTTCGGGCCGACGATGTCACGTACGACGACCAGGTCTCGTCGACGCGCATCGCCAACGCGACAATCAGCTACAAGGGCAAGGTCATCAAGCCGCGACAGGGCATCATCAGCAAGATCCTGGGGATCATATGGCCATGAGGATCTCGCCGGGCTGGCCACGTGACATGGCGGCACTCCTGCTCGCGGTGCTCCTCGTGGGCACGCTGGCGCCTGTGGCGGCCGGGGCGCAGTCGACGCGGGTCGGCGACCTCACAGTCCGCGCGGGTGATGTCCCGCGTCGGCTCGTCGGCTACGGTCTTGTCGTCGGCCTCGACGGGACAGGAGACCGCAGCTACGGCGGCTACACCAATCAGACACCGACCGTGCAATCGATCGTGAACCTGCTGGAGCACTTCGGCGTGCGCGTGCCAACCGACGAGATGCAACCGCGCAACGTCGCCGCCGTCGCGGTCACCGCGGAAGCGTCGCCCTACCTGCACGCTGGTGGCCGGTTCGAGGTCCAGGTGTCATCGCTGGGCGATGCCTCCTCGCTCCGCGGTGGTGTACTCTGGATCACGCCACTCGTGACCGACCCCAACGAACCGCCGGTCGCCACAGCACAGGGTGCGCTGCTCGTGACCACGGGCGATGACTCGCATACCAGCGCGTATCGACGCGCCGCCAATACGGCACGCGTGCCCGAAGGCGGGGTGCTCGAGGTGGAGATGCCCTCACCCACGCCGTCAGGCGCACCGCGGTTGCTGCTGCGAGACCCCGATCTCGAGACCGCAACGCGCATCGTGACAGTTGTCAATGCGGCGTTCGGCCCCGGCACCGCGGCGCCCGAGGACCCGGGCGCCATTGCGCTCAAGGTCCCGGCTGCGCGTGCCGATAGTCTCCTTCAGTTCCTGGCTGCAGTGGACACCCTGCCTGTCGCATGGGCGTCCCCGGCCCGAATCGTCATCGACGCCCGGGACGGCACGGTCGTGACTGGCGGCCAGGTGCAGGTCGGACCGGCGTCAGTCAGTCACGACGGACTCACGGTGCAGATCGGCGGACCACCAACAGCAGCGCCTGCGGCGCCCGCCGCCGCCCAAGCCCCTGCGGCCGGCGGCAACACGGAGGCGCCACCACCGGCGGTCCTGGCACTCAATGTGGGGGCGACCGTGGAAGATATCGCCGCAGGGTTGCACGCCGCCGGCGCCACCGCGCCGGAGATCGCCGCGATCTTCGATGGGCTCCGAGCCGTCCAGGCCTTGCGCGCAGAGGTCATCGTCCGATGAGCGATCTCCGCATCATCATGGGCGCGTCGCTGAGCGGGCTCCCCACCACGCCGCTCAATCCGCAGACCAAGACACCCGATGATCCCGTCCACGCAAAGCTGCGGCAAGCCGCGGATGGGCTCAACGGCATGTTCATTCGCCAGCTGTTCAGCGCCATGCGTGCGACCGTACCATCGGATGCCGATGGAATGAGCGGTCCTGGCGCCACGGTGTTCACGCAAATGCTGGACGACACTATCGCCGATCACGCTGCCGGCCAGATGCGGCGCGGGCTGGGCGATGCGATCTACCGCGAGCTCTGTTCACGGCTCACTTCCCCTGGAGACTCCAGTCAATGACCGCCTGGCTCGCGTTGGTGCAGGATGAACCGCCGGCCCCGGACGCGGCGACGGACGCCGCCGGCGGGGATCGGGCTGCGCTGATCGCCGACGGATGTCGCCGACTTGCCCGCGCCCTCGATTCCGAGCGACGGGCGATCGACGACCTGCGCCAGGCACTGCGCCGACAGCGGGCCGCTGTCGCGGCCGATGATGCCGCCGCTCTGGAGCAGAGCGCCGATCACGTGGCACGCGCAGTCAACACGCTGGGAGAGGCTCGACGCACCCGCGGTGAGATCATGCAGGGCCTGACTGGATCCGCCGACGCCACGTTCGCTCAACTCGAGCGCGCCATCGGCCAACCGCTGCCGCCGGTGCTACAGGACGCGCGAGCCGCTGTCACGACGGCTGCGCGCGCCACTGCCGGCGACGTGGCCATTAATCAGCACGTGCTGCGTCGCGCCTTGCACGCGGGCGATCTCTTCCTGCAACGACTGTTCAGCAGTATGTCCGATCCAATGCCCGTCTACGCACCCGGCCCGAGCGGACCGGCGCGCGAGACTCGCAGCTTGCTCATCAACCGGAGGGCGTGACATGTCGGTCTCCGATGTCCTCAACGTCGCGCAGTCCGCGCTCGCCGCCCAGCAGTCCATGATGAACTCCATCGGCGAGAACATTGCGAACGCCAACACGCCGGGGTACACGGTCGAGCAGCCCTCGTTGGTCCCGACTACCCCGATCATCACCTCGGAGGGATCGGTAGGGACGGGAGTCACCGTCGGTGACACCCAACGCCTGCGCGACACGTTTCTCGATCAGGAGTACCGCGGCGAGGCCGGGCTCAACGGGCAGTACTCGACCACGCAGAACCTGCTGAATCAGGTTCAGAGCGGGCTCGGTGAGCCGGGCAGCAGTGGGCTGTCCACATCGCTCGACGGGTTCTTCAACGCCTTCACCACGCTGACCTCCGACCCGTCCAACGCGACCGATCTCGCCGAGGTCCAGCAGGCCGGCTCGAGTCTCGTCCAGAACTTCCAAAGCGTATCCCAGTCGCTGACGTCGGTCGGACAGACGGCCGTGTCACAGCTGCAGTCCAATGTCTCGCAAGCGAACCAGCTGCTCAGCCAAATCCAGCAGCTCAACCAACAGATCGTCGCCGCCCAGCCCGCGGGCGGTGCGCCGACGCTCGCGGATCAACGGGACACGGACATCGATCAACTGTCGACGCTCATGGGCGTCACGACGGTCGACTACCCCAACGGGGCCGTAGGCGTCATGGCAGGCGGCACCGTGCTGGCCGACGGCGCACAATCCGCCACGCTCTCCGTGGTCGCGAGTGGCAGTGGATATGGTATCAGCATCAACGGATCGGCAACGGCCGCATCGATCACGACCGGCAACATCGGGGCGATCTCGACGTTCACGCAGACGACCCTCCCCGGCATGCAAAACCAGCTCAACACTCTCGCGTCGTCACTCGTCACAGCCGTGAACACGCTGTCGGAGAGCGGCACAGTCACGGGCTCCAATCCACCGGTCACCGGTGTACCGTTCTTCAACCCCGCGGACACGACGGCATCGACGATTGCGCTGAGCGCACAGGTTCAGGCTTCGCCGTCCAACATCGTGACCGGCACGTCGGGTGACCCAGGCGATTCGTCGATTGCGTCGCAGATCGCGCAGCTCGCCCAGGCACCCAACGCCACACTGGGCAACCAGAGCATCCCCGCCTACTTGGCCTCATTCGTCTCCGGGGTCGGTACACAGGCGCAAACCGCGCAGCAGAACTCGACCGCGCAGCAGACGCTCGTCTCCAATATCACGAACCAGCGCGACGCAGCCGACGGCGTCAACACCGACACGCAGCTGGTCGATATGATCCAGACCCAGGAAGCGTACACGGCGGCCGCGCAACTGGTGAACGTGGCGAATCGAATGTTGCAGACCTTGTTGCAAACGGTGCAAGGCTAGGGACACGGCATTCGGGTCGGGGGGTCGGGGGGGTCGGGATGGAAGTCGACCCTCGCCGTTCCTGTCCTTACACCATCCCCGGCCCGACCCAGGCGTCGATCACGGGATCCACGGTGTCGCGCTGGCGCACGACTTCCAGCATGTGGGCCGTGATCGTCGCGCCGGCCGCGACCAGCTTCAGGCCGGCCGCCGTGCAAAGATCTTCGGCGAGGACCATGCCGGGTCTGAGGCGCGCGACATTCACTCGATATTTCCCCTGTTCCCCGCCGGCGATGTGCGTCACGATCGCCGAGAATTGGGCTACGACCGCCGGATCGTACCACGTCCCCGAGTGCAGTCCCAACGCCGACAGTGCGGCTTCTGTGGAGATGCGCGCACCCGATTCGGGCTCACTCACCACGTGAAAATCGATGAGGACCCGCAACAGCCGTGAGCGCATCGGGATCTGGCCGCGCTGCAGTCGGTCGGGGAATCCGCTGCCATCCCAGTTTTCGGCGATCGACGCCACGAGAAACGCAGCCGGGCGCAGGACCTCGACCTGGTTCAGGAGATGCTGCGCCACGATCAGGGACCGGACGTCCGCGGGTGAGAGCCATCCCGTCACGGATGCGCTGCCGTCGACCGCGAGCCCGATTTCGTGGAGTCGCGCCGCCCACTCGAGATCCTGCATGAAAGCCGGCGGGACCTGGAAGCGCGCCGCGAGCTGCCGCACGGCTTCCGTCAACTGCCGCCCCCGCTCGGCTGCGCCCGGTCGTTGCACGTCGATCATGTGCACGAGCACATTCACGAACTCGTTTGCCATCGTGGCGGTCTGAGACAGCCAGTCCTCGGCGTTGGCCGGGACGAGCTGGATGACCGTATTCTGCGGCGTGGGGCGGCGGATGGTCATGGACGACCTCCACCCGGTGCCGCCGGAGCTTTCGGCGTCCCGGCTGGCACGGCCGTGCTGTCGGCCGGCGGCTGCGTCTCGGTCGGTATTGCCGTCGTATCGGCCGGTGCCGCGCCCGCCGCGCCCGCGGAGTCGGTGGAATCGCCCGCCGTCACAGCAACGTCCGCCCCACCGGGCGCGGCGGTCGTGTCGAACATCATCGTGATCGTCACGCGCCGATTGCTCGCCGCCGTCGGCTGATCCGGGATGCGCAGCTCGCGATCAGCGTGGCCGCGGACCTCCCAGATTTGCGAGGGACTCAGGCCACCGAGGATCATGATGCGTCGCGCGGCGTTGGCGCGATCGGCACTCAGCTCCCAGTTGGTGTATTTCGCGGTCATGTGGTACGGCACGGCGTCGGTATAGCCCTCGATCATCACGCGGTGCGGCAGCGTGCCGAGCTCCTGGCCCAGCACTTCGAGCAGCTGACTGACCGCCGGCCGAGGAACCGCGGATCCGGTCTCGAAGAAAACACCGGATGAGTCCTCGAGCAGCTGGATCTGTAGCCCCTCATCGGTGACCTTGATCTCGATGTGGTTCGAGAGACCCTTGAAGTCGGGCGATTCTTCTAAGCGTTGGCGGATGTGCTGCCCGAGCTTGGCCAGCAGTTTCTGCTGAATCCTGGTGACGTCCGATTGGTTGACGGGGCGCGGGTCCATGTTCTGCGCCGCCTCGCCCTTGATGATCGTGGCACCGAACTCGTTGGCGCGGCCGAGTGGGTCCTGGAAGTAGCCGGCGATCGCCTCCCGCACGTCGGAGCTCTGGGTGACGATCCAGAGCACGAGGAACAGGGCCATCATCGACGTCATGAAATCGGCAAATGCCACTTTCCACGCGCCACCATGATGCTTGCTTCCATGTCCGCGCTTCTTGCGAACTATGATGATCGTCTCGCGCGCCTTATTCATGGCGGCGTCTCAGGCGGCTTGGGCCCGCTTACTCGCCTCCTTACACGCCGCTTCCATCGCCGTGAAGGTCGGCCGCAGCTCGTCCGTAATCGCGCGCCGGGCAAACTCCACAGCAACGATCGGCGGCAGGCCCTTCGCGAAGCCCACCACTCCTGCTTTCAGCACGTTGAGGCAGCGGCTCTCGTCGTTGCCGCGCGCCTCGATACCGCCCGCGATCGGGCCGACGAACCCGTACGACAGGAGAATGCCCAGGAACGTGCCGACGAGTGCCGAGGCGACGTGATGTCCGATCTGCTCGATCGGGCCGCCGACCGACTGCATGGTGACGACGATGCCGAGCACGGCGGCGACGATCCCGATACCCGGGAGGGAGTCCGCGACCTTGGCGACCGCCGCCACGATCTGCTCGTTCGTTTCGTGATGGACGTCGATCTCGCCATCCATCAGGGACTCCAGATCGAATGGCGGCACGCTACCGAGCAGTACGAGTCGAAGGGAGTCGCAGAGAAACGTGACGACGTGATGATTCGCCAGGACGCGAGGGAACCGCTTGAACACCAGGCTCTTGTCCGGCGACTCGATGTGCGTTTCGATGGCGACTAACCCGTCTCGGCGCGCGGTCTGAAAGAGCTCGTGGAGCAGCTTGAGCGCGTCGAGATACAGCGTCTTCCCGTACGGATTGGGCTTGATCAGGCCGAGCGTCTTGGCGAGCGCCGCCTTGATGACCGACGGTGGCGTGGACACGAGGGTCGCACCCACGGCCGTCCCGATGATGACGATGTATTCTGAGGTGACCAGCAGAACGGCAAATGGGCCGCCCGCAAGCGCGAAGCCGCCCAGCACCGACGCGAGAACGACGACCAAGCCGATAATCGCGATCATGAGCCGCGCATGAAGTCGAATACCACCGTGCGAAAGCCTGCCATCAGCCGTATTATCGACCAATGCGCCGTCTAATAGAGCGGGTCGCTCCTCTGACGCGTCCCGATCGGAGCGCGCGCGCCGCTTTCTTTCCTTTTGTAGTATCGGCACCCATCTTCGGCCTGTGAGCCCAATGGCTTCAGACTGCCAGATTGGCCGGCCTGAGCGCTTCGCTCCCCTTTCCGGGTCCTAAGGGGCGAGCCGTGCCTCAATCCCTCGGGGAGACTCCTCCACCGTACCCGCCGTCTCTCGTCGTCCACGGGGGCGCCTGGCGCATCCCAGACGAGGCGGTAAGCGCCTGCCGCGCAGGGTGCCGCCGCGCCCTCGATGCCGGTTGGCGGGTGCTCGAGCGAGGGGGCTCGGCGATCGACGCCGTGGACGCCGCAATTGTGGTGTTGGAGGACGACCCGATTTTCGACGCCGGGACCGGGGCGCACCTCAATCGGGACGGCCAGGTGGAGCTCGACGCCATCATCATGGACGGCACGACGCTACGAGCGGGTGCGGTCGCTGCCGTGAGTCGCGTACGGAACCCGATCCGCCTCGCGCGCCGCGTGATGGAGCGCAGCCCCCATATGATGATCGTCGGCGCGGGGGCCGAGCAGTTTGCAGTCGAGCAAGGCATGCCGCTGTGCGATCCCGCGGAGCTCATCGTCGAGCGTGAGCGGGCAGTCTGGCGCGGATGCCGAGACGATCCGGGGCTGGCTGCGGCGGACTTCGCACCCGTTCACGCCACGGGCACGGTCGGCGCTGTTGCGCGCGATCGGAGCGGCGCGATCGCGGCTGGGACCTCCACCGGAGGCACGCTGTGCAAACACCCAGGACGCGTGGGGGACTCACCACTGATCGGATGTGGGTGCTACGCGGACGATGAAGCGGGAGGCGTGTCGGCGACGGGCGAGGGGGAAGCCATCATGCGTATCGTCATGTCCAAGACAGCCGTGGAGATGCTCCGCTCAGGCAACTCGGCACCCGCGACCGCCGATGCGTGTCTGGCGCTGCTTCGCGACCGAGGTCGTGGAGCCGGCGGCCTCATTGTCATCGACAGGTCAGGAGCCGTCGGCTTCGCCCACACCACGCCCCGCATGGCGTATGGTTACGTGTCGCCGACCGGCGAGTACGTCGTACCCGATTTCTCATAGGGGCGCAGAGTGGGTACTGCCTCGCCAGCTACTAGCTACTAGCTACTAGCCACCAGCCACTAGCCTGTGCCACCCGCTTTCCGCGTACGCCGTGCCTCCGCGGATGACGCCGCGATCCTCGCGCGCCATCGCGCCGAGATGTTTCGCGCCATGGGACAGCTGACGCCCGAGGTGTACCCACTGCTGTCGCAAGACGCCGAGCAGTACTTCATCGATGCCGTTCCGGCGGGCCGTTATGTCGCTTGGCTTGCCGTGCCGGTGGACGAGCCTGACACGGTGATCGCCGGCGCCGGCGTCCAGCTCCGCCTGATCGTGCCGCGCCCCAACCGCGCGGGCACGCGCCTGCTCACCGGAGAGCAGGGACTCGTCCTCAACGTCTTTACCGAAGTCGCGTGGCGCCGGCGTGGCGTCGCAGAGGCGTTGATGGGCTACGTCCTGGAATGGGCCAAAGAGCGGGGCCTGCCCAGCCTCGTCCTCCATGCTTCAGCTGAAGGCCGACGACTTTACGAGAAGCTCGGGTTCGCAGGGACGAACGAAATGCAATACATGGGGGAACTCTAGGCTATGAGCTACGAGCTCCCAGCTACTTGACCCTCAGCGCCATGTACTCTTCGTCGCTGGCGCCGCTCGCGGCCTGAATCGCGTTGGGCTCGATCCCCAATGACTGGAAGCCGAGCAATGCATAAAGGTGCCGCGCGGCCGTCTGCTCGACGGACACCCCCAGCGTCACCCATTCCACTTGGGGAATCGTCCGGACGCGCGTGAGCAGGACCTCGAGCAATTGGCGACCCACACTCTGCCCGCGCAGCTCCGGCCCCACGTAGACCTCCCAAATGTGTCCGCGGTTGGGCGGGCTGATGCGCGCATCGTGAATGAAGCCTGCCATCGCGCGCAGATGCCCGTCCTGGAACGCACCGAGGATGAAGGAGGTCGGGAGACCCGCTTCCAGCTTTTCGGCGACGGCGTCCATCGGCGTCTGGCGGTGTTCCTCGATCGACGCGCCGAATGCGAGCGGCTCTCGCTCCAACGCCTCGAGTCTGAGCGCCCAGTACGCGGGGGCGTCAGCAGCGGTTAGCGCTCGAAGCGCGAGGCGCGTCGGTGCCGGGCCTTCAATATGCTCCAACGAGGATGACCGTCTGGAGTCGTGTCATGTAGGCGCCAATCTATGGCCCTTACGCGGCGTGTGCTCAGGTGCCGCCTTTGCCGAGCGTTTGGTCCCAGTGGAGCGAACGATATTTCTCGAGAACGGCCACGGCGCGCTCGATCGGCAGCGCGTCTTCTGTATGGCCGCGGTATGTCACCGGCGTCGCTCGGAATAGTGAGTTGACGATCGCCTCCTCGGTGGCTTCGACCGTCGCCTCGAACAGCGGCGCGAGATCGTCATGACCGAGCTCCGAGTACGTGTACACCGGCATCGTAGACGGGTGTGGCTGATAGCGCCGGCGGACGGATTCCGCGGTCGAGAAGGCGAGGACGTATTCGCCCGAGCCCGGCCCCGCGAACGATCCCGTCCGACCGATCCCGAGAGCGGCGCGCTTGGCGACCCGCTCGAGATCACGCGACGAGAGGGGCGCGTCAGTCGCGACGATCACCATGCACGACCCGCGGCCTTCGTCCGCGGTCGGCGCGGCGGACGATGTCTGCAGCGCGCTCTGGAAGGCGTAGCGACCCAGCTCTCGACCGACGGGCGCGCCATTGATCGATAGGATCCCACCGAAGTTGGTCTGGACGAGCACGCCGACAGTATAGGAGTTGTACCGCCCAGGGAGTCGCCGCGAGCTCGTCCCGATCCCGCCCTTCCAACCAAGCGCCTGCGTGCCACGCCCGGCACCGACCGATCCCTCCGCGACCGGTCCGCTCGCCGCGTGCTCGAGCGCCGCGACGACGTCGGTCTCGGTGATCGGGCGCAAGCGGATATCACTCAATCCACCATCGTTGGTCTCGCCGACGACCGGATTGATGGAGCGGACCTCCTGCATGTCGGGTTGCCGGAGGAGCCAGCCGACCATCGCATCAGCCGCGCGCCAGACGCAGAGCGTGCAGGTCAGCAGGATCGGCGTCTCGAGCTCCGCATTCTCCTGGAGCTGCGTCACTCCGAGCAGCTTACCGAAACCGTTCATCACGAACAATGCCGCGGGTACGCGCTCGCGGAAGATGTTCCCGCCGTGCGGCAGGATAGCGGTGACGCCCGTGTGGATCGTGTCACCCGCATCGACGGTCGTCTGTCCGACCTTGACGCCGCTGACATCGGTGATGGCATTGAGTGGCCCGGGTTGGAACACGCCAATCACGATGCCGACGTCACGCGCGCGCGGGCGCGGGCGCGATGTCGTCTGGGCCTGTCCCGCCGCCGCAGTCACAACCAACCCCGCCGCAACGGCTGCCGATATTTTCGATCCCATGCACCATCGACGCCGGCGCGCCCAAGAGAGGAGACCCGCAGAAAGGAACGCGGAGACGTCGACGGTCCCGGTGTTGGACCGGTAGGGGCGACGCATGCGTCGCCCGTGCATCGCCGTCCGCGCGACGCATGGCCGATCGGCCCGTGTGGGCGACACATGCGCCCGTGAGATGTCCGACATGAGGAACCTTTCGACAGGAGGTGGACTGAATCTGTATTATGCATCGTGCGGATGGACATCGCAGAAATTAGCACCCCTGTCCCAAACCGACATCCCGGAGACTGCTGCATGTACCCGACCCTGGCTTCCGAGCCATGACCGCGCCAGTGGCAATCATCACCGCGTCCAGCCAGGGTATGGGTGCTGGTATCGCGCGCGAACTGGCAACACGCGGGTACCGCGTGTCGCTCCTGGCTCGGTCGGCGCCCGTCATCGCGCTCGCGAAGGAGCTCGGAGGGACGGCTACCCAGGGGTCGGTGCAGGCGGCCGACGATATCGAGCGATTGGTCGCGCACACGATGCAAGCGTACGGCCGAATCGACGCGGTCGTGAACAATACGGGGCATCCGGCCAAGGGTAACCCGCTCTCGATCAGCGACAGCGACTGGCAGGCAGGATACGAGCTGATCCTGGCGAGTGTGGTGCGCATGGCTCGACACGTCACGCCCATCATGCAGAACCAGGGCGGCGGATCCATCGTGAATATCTCGAGCTACGCCGCGACCGCGCCGGACCCCGCGCGCCCGGTATCGTCCGTGTTTCGGGCGGCGCTCTCGGCCTGGACACGCGTCTATGCCGAATATGCGGCGCCGCTGGGCATCCGGGTGAACTCGATCCTGCCGGGCTATATCGCGACCCGTCCCCAAGCCGCACCGGCGGTCGACGCGATCCCTCTTGGTCGGTACGGCCGCACCGAAGAAATCGGCCGCACGGTCGCCTTTCTGCTCTCCGAGGACGCCTCGTACATCACCGGCCAGAACCTCCTCGTCGACGGCGGCATGGTGCGCGGGCTCTGACGAGCAGGGCGGGCGACGCACGCGTCGCCCCTACCCGCCTGATCACGACCCCGGTGCGTGCGGCGGGAGGTTGTCTCCTTTCTCCTTTCTCCTATCTCCTCTCTCGGGCGCGCCAGCGCCCGTGTGACGGGCATTGACGGCATCTCGTCCCTCTCGAGCGAGGCTCCGCTGGTGGAGCATCCGACACGCAGCGAGATGCACAAAGTGATGGTATGACCGAAAACGGTGAGCGGTTACGGATTCTTTGCGTCGATGACGAGCCGCATCTCCTCGAGGCCATCGCCCGAGGGTTGCGTCACGACTACGACGTTACGACCGCCGCGAGCGCCGCCAATGGATTGGCCGCGATCGCCCAACAGCCGGCGTTCGCGATCGTCGTATCCGATCTCCGGATGCCCGGTCGGGACGGGATCAGCTTCCTGTCCGAGGTGCATCGCGTGGCGCCGGACACGGTGCGGGTCTTGCTGACCGGCAACGCGGACCTGGATGGCGCAATCGCCGCGATCAACGAAGGCCACATCTTCAAGTTCCTGACCAAGCCGTTGCCGCTGCCGCAGCTGGCCAAAGCGCTCTCCGGCGCCGCGACCCAGTACCGCCTCATTACGAGCGAGCGTGTGCTACTGGAGCAGACGCTGCATGGCAGTCTCAAAGCGCTGACCGACATCCTGGCGCTGGCGCAGCCCACCGCGTTCGGCCGCGCGACACGACTCAAGCGTCATGTCACCGAATTGGCCGAGCGGGCAAACGTCACTGATCGATGGTCGGTGGAGATCGCAGCCCTGCTCTCGCAGGTCGGCGCCATCACCTTGCGACCGGAGCTTCTCGAAAAGCTCTATTACGGTAAGGCCCTCACCAAACAGGAGTCGGCGCTCGCGGCACGGCTACCGCGGATCGCGGAGCAGTTGATCGAGAACATCCCTCGCCTGGAGCCGGTGCGGGACATTCTACGACACGTCGATACGCCCTTCAGCAGCGTGGGCGCGAGCGGTACCGTCCCCAATCAGGCGGTGCCGATCGGCGCTCGGATCCTGGCGATCGCGGTCGATTTCGACATCCTCGATGCCCAGGGGACACTGCCAGCGCTGGCGATCGACACGCTGGAGGGACGGACGGGGCGCTACGATCCGGCGCTCCTGCGCGAGTTTCGTGCGCTGCGGGGTCTGGAGACGCAGAGCCGCGACGTCCGCGAGATGCGACTCTCGGACGTCACCGTTGGGATGGTCTTCGCGGCCGACGTGCTTTCGGCCAACGGACAGTTGCTCATCGCACGCGGCCAGGAGGTGACGAGCAGCCTCCGTGAGCGGATCGAGAACTACTGGGCGTCCTTCGCGACGAGCACGCAGGTGCGCATGATCACACGAGGCAGCCGCGACGTTGCCGCATAGCGGCGCCCTGGCTGTGTACGTCCTACAGGACGGCGGCCGCCATGTCGGCCGCCATCCGCTGCCACGCATCCAGCTGGCCGTCGCCGCCGAGGACGGCCAGAGCGGCCGCGTCGATCTGCGGGCGCCCCGGCGAAGCGTCAGTCAATGCGTGGTGCGCGAGTGCGTTGGCCACGTGGACCGCGGCGCTGATGTCGCGCACGTCCGCTCCCGCACGCCCGGGGTCATGGTGATACGCCACGGCCTCGACAATGGCCTCTGGCAGCCCCCACAGGCCTAGGAGGTACGCGCCGAGCTCCGCGTGGGAGAGACCATAGAGCCCGGTCTCAACGGCATGGAGGGGCCGCCCGCTGGTCAGCGCATCCTCCGCGGCGCGCCAGAGGCGATCTGGATCTCGATCGATCAGGATGAGCTTCCCGATGTCATGCAACAACCCTGCGAGCAGGAGGGTCTGCGGCAGCAGGCCATTCACAGACAGACGCGCTGCGATCGCACCGGTGAGGCGACAGTGCAGCTCGAACGTGTCAAAGCTCAATCCGGCGATTGGCGGGTGCGGCTCGACCTGGCGAAAGACCTCGGCCTCGGGTGTCAGCGCGAGGAGCCTGAGAATCTTGGGTCCGAGATAATTGACGGACGACGGGATGTCGGCGACATCGCGAGATCGGCCGAAGAACGCTGAGTTGGCGAGTTGGAGCACCTTGGCCGAAATGCCCACGTCATGCGTAACCAACGGGGCCAGCTGATCGACTGGACTGCCCACGCGCAGCGCGTCACAGAGCGCCGCGTACGCGCGGGGCGCGACTGGTATCGCCCGCACTGACCCCACGAGCGCCGCTGCCCAGGGCGCCGCATATCGATCGTGCGTGGCGATCTGGAGCTCGATGGCTCGCCGGAGTGCAACGGGATCGCACGGCTTGAGCAGGAATTGATGGGCGACAGGTGCCGCTCGCACGGCCGCCTCGAGCTCCGTATAGCCAGACAGGATGATGCGTCCGGCGGCCGGGCAGCGATCGCACACGGTACGCAGCAGTGTCGCACCATCGGAGCCCGGCATCCGCATGTCCGTGACCACGACATCGTAGGGGCCATCCGCGAGGAGCGCGGCCGCGGCATCTGCACCGACGGCAAACGCCATCTCCCACGCCTCTCGCTGCGAGCGAAGCGCACGCTTGAACCCCTCCAGAACGTTTGGCTCGTCGTCGACGAAGAGAACGCGTTTCACTTGGGCGTTAGCGGCCAAGCACCGGCTTCCTGGAGATGAGAACCGTCAAATGTCACACAGAACGGACACGTTCGCACGTTACAGGAAGGTGCGGGACGCCGTCACCAGAGGCGAAGCCACTACAATGGAGCCGGGACTGTGATGGCGCCATGGGCCGTCACCGGATCGTGGAGACACTGAGTGCAGACGATTGATCTATCGACGAAGGTGATCGGTCCGACGCTCGACCTGCCGTTGATCCTGCTCTCGGTGCTGCTCTCCATCGCGACGGCCTATGCGACCCTGGAGATGACGGGGCGGGTCAGGGCGGGCCGGGGGTGGAGCCGGTCCGTCTGGCTCGCCGGTGGGGCAGCGACCATGGGCGTCGGCATATGGTCGACCCATTACGTGGGCGTGCTGGCCGCCGACCTCCCGATCCCGGTCTTGTACCATTGGCCGACGGCCATCTTGTCCCTAGCCGCTGCAATCCTTGCGTCGACTGCGGCGATCTACACGCTGAGCTACCGTGAGAGGCGGGTGTGGCGACTCGTAGTGGGGGCCATGGCCGCGGGTGGCGGAATCGCCGCGTCATACTTCGCCGCCGAGGCGGCCAGGCGACTCGCCGCGACGGCCTATGTCGATTCCAGACTCGTCGTCGCTTCAGTCCTTGTCTCCTCGGGACTATGGCTAGCCGCTCTGTATCTCTGGCACCGGCTGGAGGGAAAGACGCCGGTCCAGCAAGTCCGGCGGACGCTCGTCTGCATGACGTGCATGGCTGCGGCGCCACCGACACTCCACGTAATCGGCCTCGCGGCCACCCACTACGCGCGATCTTCGACGACACCCGATCTCGCGCACGCGGTCACCGGCTCCGTGCTGGGCGCGATCGCGGTGAGCGTGGTCACGATGTTCGTATGCAGCCTGGCGGTCCTGACTGCGGAGTACGACCGCCGGCTCTCTCAGCAGCGGACTGCACTGCGATCGGCCGAGCGGCGGTATCGCCAGCTCTTTCAACGGAGCCCGGCCGGGATGATTCGCGTCACGAAAGACGGCCGCATCCTCGATTCCAACCTGGCCGCCGCACAGAATGTTTGGCTTCGAGACCCCGCAAGCGCTCATGGCCGAGCCGATGGGCGCGCGGTACTTCGACGTCGCGGAGCGGAATGAGGTGTTGGCACGCCTCGGATCCGAGGGTTTGATCCGGGACATGGAGCGTGCCTTTCGGCGCAAGGACGGAACGGTCGTCTGGCTGGTGACCACCATAACCGCCATCGAAGAGGGCGCGGTCCAGGTGTACGACGGGATGATGATCGATGTGAGCGAGAAGAAGCGGCTGGAAGTCGACCTGCTACACGCGCAGAAGTTGGAAGCGGTCGGCAGCCTGGCGGCCGGCATTGCTCACGAGATCAACACCCCCGTGCAATTCGTGAGCGACAACACGCGATTCCTCGAGGACTCGTTGGCAAGTGTGAACCAGCTGGTCGAGGGTTACGATCGCCTGTTGGCGTCGGTCGGCACGCCCGACTGGCCTGCTGACCCGAAGCAGTGGATTCAATCCCTGCGGACGAAAGCCGACTGGGATTTCGTCCGCGCTGAGACGCCCAAAGCACTCGGCCAAATGCAGGAGGGCCTGGCCCGCGTGGCCGAGATCGTCCGCGCAATGAAGGAATTCTCGCGCGTCGATCAGAGCTCCGAGATGGCGATGGCCGATCTCAACAAGGCACTGGACACGACACTCGTCGTCGCCCGCAATGAGTTCAAGTATGTCGCCGAGGTCAACACCGCGATGGGACCGCTCCCGCCCGTGATGTGCCACGTCGGGGATCTCAACCAGGTGTTCCTCCAGCTCGTGATCAACGCCGCGCATGCAATCGAGGACGTGGTCGAAGGGACCCACACGCTCGGTCGCATCGACATCCGGACGCGGCACACCGGGGATTGGGTCGAGATCGACATATCGGATACGGGTACGGGGATCCCCACTGACATCCGGGACAAGGTCTTCAACCCGTTCTTCACGACCAAGCAAGTCGGCCGCGGTTCTGGTCAGGGCCTGGCGCTCGCACGCAGCATCGTCGTGGACCGGCACGGTGGCACGCTGACGTTCGATACGGAGGTGGGAAAGGGCACGACCTTCCACATCCGGCTCCCTGTGGCGTCGCGACGGTCGTCGACGGCGACGCTGGCGGCGTAAAGGCGCGGGATTCGGGGGTCGGTCCGGCGTCCGGGAACGGCAATGACCCGCACTGGCCGCACATCAATCGGGATCGGCGGGTAGGGCGACGCGTGCGTCGCCCTTCTGGCATCTGTCGCGATGCAGGAAGGGCGACGCACGCGTCGCCCCTACCGCCGATCCACCAATGTCGTGCGAGCGGCGGGAACCCGACCGCCGGCCTGGCGATACGTTGGGGGTACCGAACCCCGAATCCCGACTCCCGTGCCCGACAAGATCAATCTTCGCGACGCATTCGCCAGTTTCCACGACACGTGGCACCCGCGTGTTGCCGGCGATGTCAACGACATGCAGGTGAAGCTGGCGAGACTCGATGGGGAATTCATCTGGCATCACCACGAGCACGAGGATGAGCTGTTCCTGGTGGTGCACGGCGTCCTGCGGATGCGATTTCGCGACCGCGAGGTGCGCGTGGAACCCGGCGAGTTCCTGATCGTGCCGCGCGGCGTCGAGCATCAACCGGTGGGTGAGGCCGATTGCCAGGTCCTCCTCTTCGAGCCCCGGACGACGCTCAACACCGGGCACGGTCGTCAACGAGCGCACCGTCGACGCCGAGCCGTTGCGCCTGGGCTAGACCGGTCGGGGCGACGCATACATCGCCCCTGGATGCCGCAGCGCCCGCGCGATCCCGCCATCGCATCGCCCTCTCACGCGACCGATCCTTAGGTCCTAAGAAGGGCAAAGGAGCCGATCCCGTGCAGGGACCGGCTCCTCTACTTTCTACTTTCTGTCCATTCTACTCTCTAGGACCGCGCAGCGGTCCTACGGGCAGGTCGGGTTCCACACGCCACCGCGTGCGGTGATCTCCTGGAAGGGAACGGGCGAGATCGTCTGGTGATAGTCGACACCGCCTATCGCCTTGGCGTCGACCGCATCCGGGCCTGACGTGGCCTGCCACGTCGTATCCGCCACGGCCTCGAGGCCGTACATCCGAAGCGCGATCATCCGATCGCCGCTCCCCTCGAACACGGTCGAGATGCGTTGCTCCTTCAGCAGGCTGTCGCGCACGGCGGAGTACGTCGACGCGATCGAGAGCGGCGTCGCAAACCCGCCCGCCTGCATGTGGACCTGATTGATGAGCGTGATCGCGTTGGCGAAGTTGCCCAGCCCGAGTTGGACCTGCGCCATCACCAACGCCAATTCCTCGGCACGCACGATCGGGATGGGACCACTAACGGTCTTGTACGGCAGGAAGTTCTTGCCGTCGGACGTGCTGGCATAGTCCGAGAGCCCATTAGCCTGCGGGTTCGGCGCGAACTTGTTCAGCCATCGCAAGTCGTGCAGTGTGTCGACGTCGTACGCCAGATCGGCCTAGCGCATCATACTGAAAGTAGGGCGCGACGAAGGGATTGGCCAAGTCGCCCGACTGCCCGCTGAAGCGTGTGGTACACGCCGTGGGCATCGAGGCTGAACGGCCCGGCGTTCGGCGGCGTGATTGCGGCCGGGTCGTACAACGCGGACGAGTCCAATTCAGCGGCTGCCGCGGTCAGCGCTGCCACGTTCGGGCTTCCGGGACTCGTCGGCGTGGGGTGCGTCCCGGGCGTACTGCGCGCGATGGCGTAAGCCAGCTCGAGATTTGCCTTCCCCGCCAGCGCCCGATTGAACGCCGCAAAGGCTCCCGGCGTGGTGCCCGGGCCGGCGGTGGCGCCGACGGATGCAAACCCCGGCGGGACCTGCACTGGAAGCGAGATCGACCCGGCCACGTTGAGACTGTCGTTCGCCGAATCGAGCAGCGCCACGATGTACTTCCAGACGTCCTGGTTGCAGTAGGGCGGATCGGTCGGGTTCCCGTCCATCGAGTACAGCGGGATCCCGAGCGTGTCGCGTGTCTCGGCTACCTGCAGGAAGTCGATCGCCTTGACCGTTTGGACGATGCCCCAGATCGCTTCAGCCTGCGCCTTAGCTGTAGGTCGTGACCTTGGGGAGTGTCGCGTAGTGATCGTGGTTGGCCGCCTTGATCTGCGCGTACTCGTTGTCCCAATCTTCGGCGGAGGCGATGCTGTTCTTCACAACGTCAAACGGCTTGAGCCCGGCGACGTCGTACACCACGTTCGCGCTCGCACCCAAGTACCAGAAGATGTCGCGGCCATAAGAGCCCGCGTAATAGACATACCACTCGACGTCAATGCGCGTGCCGGAGAAGAGCCCGGTCACTGCGTTCTGGATGCCGCCGGCGGTGTTCGGAACCGACGTCGGGGAGTCGAAATACGGGACGGCCGTGTCCGTGCACGCCGCGGCCGCGAACAGACACGCGGCGCCAACCAATGCGGCCCGACCGGCCGCGACTGGAGCGGAACACGCGGGCACTCGTGCCGAAAAGTGTCTCGCTCATGTTAGAGGCCCAGGTCGAGGGACAGGAAGAAACTGCGAGCTGGCGGGTACGGCGTGATGTCGACTCCGCGCTCGAGGTTTCCGCTGCCGTACGAGCTGACTTCGGGATCGAGACCATTGAAGCCCTTGCCGTACCAGTACAGGAGGTTGCGACCGAGCAGGCTGAGTCGCGCGCTCGTCAGCCGACCGAACCCGATCGTGTTCACCCACCTCGCCGGCAGTGTGTAGCTCACCGAGGCTGACTCGCATCTTGACGAACGTCGCCGACTCGGCAGCCGGGCGTCCAGGCCTGCAATAGACTCCGCTTCGTACTGGGCCGCATCGGCTCGAGTCACCCCACAGGCCGGGGCCGAACTCGAAATAGGACGACGTGTCGTTCTCGACGGTGCCGCCGCGATACCAGTCGACGCGTCGCCGCGATCTGGAATGGCCCGTAGGTCAGCTGTTCCGTGCCGCTCACAATAAAGGAGGGCTGCTGATCGCCGATACTGCATCGGGATAGCCGTTCGAGCTGGTGAAGTTGTCGTTCACGTCTTCCGAGACGGATCGCCCGGGATAGATGCCGTTGAAGGGCGCGACCTGCGAGGGAAGGGCATTCATGACGCTGTAGTTGCGGTAGAAGCTCGTCGTCGAGACCCAGGTGAAACCGTTCCGGAGCTGGACCGGCGTGGCGGAGAGTGAGAGCTCCGCACCCTGGTTCGTGAACTCACCGCCATTCAGCCACTGCATGTCGTAACCACGCGAGGCGCTGAGCGCGGCCTCGAGCAGCAGATTCGAGATCCGCTTCTGGTAGACCGTGAACGACAGCTGCGCGCGAGAGCTGGAGGAACGTCGCGTCGAATCCGGTCTCGATCTCGACTCTCCGACTCGGGCTTGACATTGGGATCGCCCACGACCGTGTCGGTCGTCACGCCCGGGAGACCACCCGCGATCGTGTTGTTCAGCGGGCTGTATCGGACGCCGTAGATCGGCTCCGTGCCGGACGACCCTAGCGCGCCCCGGAGCTTGATCTCGTCGATGAAACCGACGAACTGCGGGAATGCGATAGGCGACGGCGTACTTGGGGTACGCGTAGAGCTTGTCGATCGCGCCGTCGTTGGTCGTGCGCTCGGCCGTGACGCCGGCGGTCAGCGACAGCCGCTGATTGAGCGTGAGCACCTGCTCCTGCGCATAGAACGACTGGTCCCGCTCGGCCGTCTGGTTGTAGAAGTTCGTCTGCACCGTACCGGAGGCGGGTTGTTGATGCCGGTCAGTAGGTTCTGCGACACCGTGTCTCCGGGTTGACCAGATCGCGCCGCTCGCGGACGTAGCCGGCGGACGTCGTCGCGTCCAGCCAGGAAAGGCCCGTGTAGTGGTGGATCAGATTGATCGAGTAGCTGATGTACTGGTTGTCCGTGGTCTGCGTCGTGGAGACGCCCGGGAGGGCCTGGCCTGCCTCCAGTGCAGTGATGGCGGCGCATACAACTGGTCGAGCACGTGGGCCTCATCGACGCCGCCGATCAAGCTGCACCTGGAACGACTGGTGCTCCGTGCTGTACGGCGTCCACGTGATGTTGCCGCCGCCGATGAACCGCTGTGTCGTTTCGGGCGTGCCAATGTCGTACGCGTCCGCATACGGATTGGCCGGTCCGAACGGATTGTGACGCCCAGCTGCCATCGGCGTTCTGATGGTTGAGGTTCACGAACGCGGGCGTGTACGAGAACACGTCGTACGGGCTGCTGCCGTTGTTGTCATTGCCCGAAATGCCGCGTCGATCGACCGAGTGGGCATAGAACAGGTTCGCGCTCGCCGTCAGGCTGCTTGCGAAGTGTCTGCGTGAGGTTGGTGCGGGCCGATTGCTTGTTGTACCCGGTGTTGAGCAACGTGCCGTTGTCGTACTTGGAGAGGACCGAGACGAAGTACTGCGTCGGGCCCTGAGTGCCGCTGACGCTGAGATCCGTCTCGTACGATGCCTGGTTGCTGCCGAAGACCGACGTCTGATAGTCCTGCGGGCCCCGCGTAGAAACCGGCGATGAACGCGTTGTTGGCTGCCAGGCCCGCGGCGCCCCCCGGTGGACTCCAGTCGTTGTTGTACCACGCCTGCGCGCTCGCCAGCGTCGGGAAGGTCCGACTGTCGAGCGTGCGGGAGTCTTGGAAGTGCCCCACCTTCTGCGACAGGCCCACGACGGCTTCCCCGCCTTCCCCTTCTTGGTCGTGATGATCACCACGCCCGCAGAGGCCTGGGATCCGTAAATCGCCGACGCCGACGCGCCCTTCAGGACTTCGATGCTCTCGATGTCGTCCGGGTTGAGGTCGGCGATCCGGTTCACGCCCAAGTCCTGGTTGCTCTGGGCCACGCCTTGGGCGGTCGCGAACGTGATGGCGTTGTTGCCCGGCTCCTGGATGTCGTTGTCGATGATCACGCCGTCGAGGACGTAGAGCGGCGACCCGTTGGCGTTGATCGACGTGATGCCGCGGATCTGCACCTGCATCCCGCCGCCCGGGGCACCGCCGTTGTTCTGCGCAGATCAGGGCGCCCGGCACCTGGCCCTGAATCGCATTCTCGACCGTCGGCGCCGGTACCTGGTTGACTTCCTGAGTGTTCACGACGGCGACGTCGTTGGCGGCGCTCTTGGCGGAGACGGTCGTGGCCACGCCGGTCACGACTTCGGCCTCGAGGCGGAGCACGTCGCGGTCCATGCTGACCGAGTACGTCGTCTGCCCCGCCGATACCGGGAGGGTCTTGGCCAGGAAGCCGATGCGCCGGACCGTCAGCGACTTGGCGTCGGCCGGCAGGGTGATCGTAAAGTGCCCGCTATCGTTGGCAACCGTACCGACGTTCGTGCCGGTGACGATGACTTGCGCCGACGCGATTGGAGCGTTGTCCGTCGCGTCGACGACCCGTCCCGTGACCTTCGTCTGCGACTGTGCCCGCGCCGACCAGCTACCGAGCAACACCGCGGCGCCGAGCACCGTTGCCACACGAGTGGCCGTCAAGCGAACCCACATAGGACGTTCCATCACGCACCTCCCGTGTCAGGGACCACGTACAACAACCCAACTCCGAGTTGCGCATCAACCGCAATGGACGCCGCCATCGGGGCGATGTCTGGGTCGCCACCGGTATGGGATACCACGCTGCCGGTGGCGTCCCCGCAAAAAGAGTTGGGGAGTAGGGCCCCATCTTATCGCCGCCGGCCGGGATGTCAACATCGCCGGGCACGCGAAGGAGTCAGCAATCGGTCATTTTCTTTGGGCCACCGCGGTGCGCGCCACGACGCTGAGTGGCTAGTGGCTAGTGGACAAACTCAGGGCCAGTGACGGCGGCGTGTCACTGGCCCTGAGTTTTTCACTAGCCACTAGTCCCTAACCCCTAATCCCTAGTCCCTCTCCCTAGCTGAGCTCGGTAGCGCGCTCGAGTGAGCCCGCGCCTCATGACGTGCCCGCGCGGGCCGGCGCGCGCTGCTCGGCGCCCGCATCCGTCAGCAGCTCGAGGGCGCTCCGATCGAGCTGCAGCTCGGTAGCCGCCACCAGGTCGTGCACCTGCTCAGGACGCGTGGCGCTCGCAATTGGCGCCGTGATCCCAGGCTGCGCCAAGAGCCACGCCAACGCGACTGAAGCCGGCGCCACGCGGTGCGCGTGGGCGACCGCGTCGAGCGCCTCCAGGATGCGGAGGCCGCGCGGATTCAAGTACTTCGTGCCGATGCCCTGGCCACGCGCACTCTGCGAGAGGTCGCGCTCGGACCGGTACTTCCCGGTGAGAAAGCCGCTCGCGAGTCCGTAGTAGGGGATCACGCCGACGTCCTCTTTGACGCAGAGCGCGGCCAATGGCCCCTCAAAAGCGCTTCGATCATAAAGGTTGTAGAGCGGCTGCAGGCTTTCATAGCGCGGCAGCGATCGCGCGCGGCTCACCTCGAGCGCCTGCGCCAGGCGGTCGACCGTATAGTTCGACGCGCCGATCACGCGCACCTTGCCCTGCTGGATGAGGCGAGCAAACGCGTCGAGCGTCTCGTCGAGGGGCGTGGTCGGGTCGTCCTGGTGCGCCTGGTAGAGATCGATGTAGTCCGTCTGCAGGCGGTCCAGAGACGCTTCGACGGCGCGTGTGATATAGGATGGCGCGAGCCCTTTGAGGCCGGGACCCATCGCCGATCCGACCTTGGTCGCGATGATGACCCGATCGCGGTTGCCGCGCCGCTTCAGCCACTTGCCGATGATGGTCTCCGCTTCCCCGCCGTGGTTACCCGACACCCAGTTCGAATACACGTCCGCCGTGTCGATGCAGTTGCCGCCCGCCGCGGTATAGGCGTCGAGCACCGAAAAGGATCGTGGCTCATCGATGGTCCAGCCGAACACGTTGCTCCCGAGCATGATCGTGGACAGCTGCAACGGCGATCGGCCCAGCTTGCGTGTGCGCATGACACCTCTGCTTGCTTGGCGAGATGGGTGGTGGTTGGTGATCGGTCTCGTCGAATCGTTTAACCCTTGATCGCCGGCCAATTACCGCTCAACAGCGGGGCATGCCAGTCGAGCTCGAGTTGGCCGCCGATGGCGACCCGATCCCAGCGTGCTTGCAGATCGCGCCACGCAGACGCCACCCGAGCGACATCAGTCTTGGTGAGCGGTACAAGGCGCGCGCCACGGCGGATGGTTAGCGTCTGTAAGCTGGGATCGACCTGCGGCCAGCGAGCCTCGAGTCGCTGGTCGACGATGTCGTCGAACGTGGCAACCAGCGAGCGCGACTCGGCCACGAACGGTGCGGTCGCTTCGATGATCGCAGCCGACTTCTCGGAAGTCCCCGCTGCCGTGGCCTGGCCGTCGGCGATTCGCGCGCCCGCGAGGAGCGCGCCCGCGGCCAAGCTCCCCCAGAACCCGTGGCGCAGCTGGAGCGCGTCCTCGACGGCGAAGTGCGCGAGATCGTGCGGCATGCGATGCACGAAGCCGTGACCACCGATCGTGATCGTCACCCCATCAGCCCGGACGGCCGTCGTCTCATACCGACGGTCTTCGGTACGGCTCACTTGTAGTTTCACGGGCCCGGCCGCTCGGCGGCCGACATGGTAGCCCTAAAGTGGAGGCGACGCCTACGTCGCGCGGGGATCGTCGTCACGATCTCGCCATCCGGACCACTCGGGCCTGCCGTGCGCGAATCGGGTTAGAAATTGAATTGTAGATCGGTGGTGAGGAGCCGATCTGTGGTCTTGAATCCCGGGGGCGGCGCGTTCGCGTACCGCACCTCGTAGCTGATCTTGATCGCGATGCGTTTCGAGACTGGGGCGACGAGGCTGGTCTGCGAATTGATCAGCGTGTTGGAGATTCGATCGACATCTGACAGATCCTCGATCGACTCCTGCAGGTAGGCTTCCTTGGTGAAGTTGTACTGGTAGATCAAAGCCCCCCGCGCAGCCGGGTAATTGTCCGTCACCGCCATTGTCGACCGCTCTTCGATGTACGTGCCGCCCAGATCGAGCTCCAGCCGGTTATGCGTAGAGTGCACGGGTACGAGTGCCGCGCCAACGGTCTCGGCGAACCGGTCCTGAATCCCCGCGAAGGTATTGCGGTCGAATTCGACCAACCCGAACAAGCCCACATCCGGCGTCAGCGTGTACGAATCGCGGAGATCTGCGGTCCACAAGCTGGTTTGTACGCGATTCGTGATCGTGCCATAGGTGATGCCGATGTCCTGGTTGATCTTGTTCGCCTTCGCCGTGTACACCGTCAGAGCGTCCGCAAAGTTCAACGTGCTGACGTTGGTGTTGCCGGTGGTGTTGACGAAGCCGAGGTCCGCGTGGAACGTCGCCCAGGGTGGTGGCGGCGGCTTAGGGGGCGCGGGCGCCGCTGGCGGTGCCGATGCGTCAGGCACCGTAGACGGCGGTGTGGCGCCTGGTCCGGTCTGCGCGGCCAGCGAACGTCCGCCGAACGCGAGAAGCGCAATGACCGCGAGGCCAAGCGAGCCGGAGCGAAACGAGAGAGGGCGCAAGGCGGGAGACGGCTGAGGGTGATTGGGCTTGTTGGGCCGACGCGTGCATCGACCTCGCGAGCGGATCAGCACGAACAGCCAAGCGGTTCGCGGTACAAGATACCTAGGAGCTAGGGACTAGGGACTAGGGACTAGGGACTAGAGAGAAAACCTCGGGGCCACTGACGCGTCTCCGCGACCGGCCCCGAGTGTTGTTCACTAGCCACTGGTCCGTAGTCGCTAGCCTTCTTCACTGCGGCGAAACCGTCAGGTTCACGGTCAGCGTTGCTGTTGGAGGGCTCGCGGCCGCGGCACTGACGTTGACGACGGCGGAGTATTTCCCCGCGCTTAGGTTGCCAGCGTTCGCGACGAGTTCGAGTGGAGTCGGCGTCGCGCCACTCTCGAGCGTCACGCTGAGCCAGCCCAATGCATTCGTCGAGTATGCCCCAACCGCCGCGTTTAGCCCCGACAAGGTGCTGCCAGTCACGTTGACAACGGATACCGCGCCCGTTGCGGTCCCACCGACGACCGTCGTCAACGTGATCGTGGTCGGGTTAAAACCAATCTTGGGGTTGGGCGCGGTCGAACTGCAGGCGATGGCGGCTGAGGCCGCGGCAACTGCAAGCGACATGCGATACGAGCTCAGGCGGTGACGTCCCAACACGATACTCGCGTGGACGCGCGCACCGCGTGGTGGACGATAGATCAGCATATGCATTCCCTCCGGAACTTCCAAGGACGGCGAAAGCGAGCGATGAGTCGTGTGATCCGCTTCGCGAACGCAATCCGCGCGCCGAGTGCTGTCGGTGCGTGCGCTGCGAGTGTCAACGCTCGGCACGCGGACGGCGCGCGCGCCGCGTCGTCGCCTAGCTGCGAGGAGTGTCCTCCTCCCTCAATGGTGCGCCGATCGGGCCGCCGTCGCTGGGACATGATCGACCGCCGCATCGGCGCCCGAGTGACGAGCGCAGTGTGCGCAGCAGTAGAACGTCCCGTTCGCCTCGATCCCGTGACCTATGATCCTGCATCCACAGTGATCACAGACCGGCGCGAGTCGCTGGATCGCGCACTCGAAGCTGTCGAACACGTGCCGCCTGCCCGAGGTGACGACCTCGAACGACAGATAATAGTCGTTGCCGCATACCTCGCATTGCGCCATTGCCGCCTCCGGGATTGAGCTCGGCTATCCGAGCGGGGCGATCTCCCACGCCTCCGGGGCCATCCGTCGAAGGTGTGCCGCATACATCGCACCCGCGCGCGGGACCGAGGTGCATCGACGTACCCTCGCGCGCTCTAGCCGCCTACGGGGCGTTCCGCAAAGCAGCCTCGGCTTCCCTGCGCGCTGTGTTATCGTGATAGGCAGCTCGATGCGCTGGGCTCAAAGTTGCAAGTGCTGCTGTCAACGCACATAGCGGAGACATCAGGATCCCATGGCACCCGCGCCGAAGCCCGTCCGCGATCGCGGCAACACTAGCACGCTCATCGTCGCGGGCGGCCTCGCGACTCTGGCCATCGCCGCGCTCGTGCGCGCGACTCGTGCCGGCGATACCGACACCCTCGACCTCGACATCCTGCGACGCGTTCGGGGGCATGGCGCCGAGGGGGGTCGCCGCGTCGCAAAGGCAATGACGGTACTCGGCAGCCCCGAAGCGTCGCTTGTCATGGCCGCCGCGATCAGTACGTGGCAGGCACGACGTCATACGCCCGGCGCGAGACGCTCCGCCGTGCAGCTGCTGGCGTCTACCGCCGGCGCGGTCGCGGCGCAGCGAACCGTCAAGGCACTCGTCGATCGTCGGCGGCCACCGGGTGGATGGCAGGGCGGCTCAGTCGAGTCGAGCTTCCCGAGCGGGCATGCGGCCGCGACATCGGCGCTCGTGTTCGCCACCACACGTGTGCTGCGCCGCACTCGACGCGGTCCGCCCTGGCTGTGGGCGTCGATCGGGACGGCGGTCACCGCGGCCGTCGGGACGAGCCGGTTGTACCTGGACGAGCATTGGCCGACCGACGTATTCGTCGGGACGGCGATCGGGGTCGCAGTCGCGGCACTCGTCGGCATCGCGGTCGCGTAGGGGGCGGGCGCCAGCACGATGAACTCTCGACCATCCGTCACCCAGAAGGCGACGGGCCAACGGACGCCGCGCACGCGGTTGTAGCCGGGCATACCAATCAGACACCCCAGCCGGACACGCCTGGCAGGCACATCCGGAGCCTGGCGGCGTACATTTATATAGGGGTGACGCCGTACGCCCGCTTGCGCGGGGGACGTATGGCCACGTAGGGGCGACGCCATGCGTCGCCCCTTGGTTGAGGGCGCGGATGACCATAACCGAGAACGAACGTCGAGCGCGCAGCCTACGCCGGATCGCCGAGGAGGAGGAATCGGCACGCGCTGAACGACGCAGCGTGATGCTAATCGCGCTGACGTGCGTGCTGTGGGCGGCGATCGGTCTGTTCTTCGTGATGTGGAGCGCCCACACCACGAGCGTCGAGCACGGTCAGATTGCGCTGGGCCTGGGGGTCCTCATCGGTAACGGCGGCATCGTCGCGACCCTGGTCTACGCCTGGTACCGACACGCGCGCTAGCGCGCGCGTGTAGAGAGGAGAAGAGAGAAAGGGGAGAGGAGACACGACGCTGCCCTGCGCGTACCCAAGCCGGAGGGCGGCGGGTAGGGGCGACGCGTGCGTCGCCCGTTCTCAACCGTCGAGGAGTCAATGATTGATCGGGTCGGGGCGACCGCTACGTCGCCCGTCGTTCGTTTGCGCATAGCGGTCGCCGTTGCGGCATGTCTGGCCCTCGGGTGCACGGGATCGCATGCCACACCCGCGGCGCCGAGCTCCCAGAGCGCCCGCATGGGTCGCGTGCTCGCCGGGCTCCGTCCGGGGAAGGTGGCGGATGTCGAGCCTACGGTCCGGTGGACACTGGCCGAGCGGATGCAGCATTACCACGTGCCGGGAGTGAGCATCGCGGTCGTCGACAGCGGCCGTATCGTGTGGGCCAAGGGCTTCGGTGTGAAGGAAGCCGGTGGCACTGACTCGATCACTCCAACGACGCGGTTCCAGGCCGGTTCGATCAGCAAGCCGACGTTTGCACTCGGCGTCATGCGACTCGTGCAGGACGGCACGCTCAACCTCGACGAGGACGTGAACGACAAGCTGGTCTCCTGGCACGTCCCCAACAACAAGTTCACCGTGCGGGAGAAAGTGACGCTGCGGCGGATACTGAGCCACAACGCGGGGCTGACTGTGCACGGATTTCCGGGTTACGCCGCCGGCTCGCCGATCCCGACCGTCCCACAGGTCCTCGACGGACTGAAGCCTGCGAACACCGCACCAGTGCGCGTCGACACCACGCCGGGCGCGATCTCACGCTATTCGGGCGGCGGCACGACGATCGCCATGCTGCTGGTGACCGACGTCGTCAAAGAGCCCTTCCCCGAATTCATGCAGCGGACCGTGCTTGGCCCGGCACGGATGACACACAGCACGTATGAGCAGCCGCTCCCGACCGCACTCGCGAGCGAAGCGGCGACCGGCCACGATACCGCGGGGGCGCCGATCCCCGGCAAGTATCACACGTATCCCGAGATGAGCGCCGCCGGCCTGTGGACAACGCCATCGGACCTGGCAACGCTTGGGATCCTGCTCGACAGCACGTACGCTGGGCAGACGGACCGAGTCGTCAAGCAGGCGACACTGCAACAGATGCTCACGGTACAGAAGGCGCCATTCGGGATCGGCTACGAAATCCACGGGAGCGGTCAGGACCTGGAGTACTCCCACGGCGGATCCGACGAGGGATTCATCTCCAACTTCGTCATGTTCCCGGGACATGGTGAGGGCGTAGCGATCATGACCAACGGCGCCAACGGCGGGGAGCTGATCAGCGAGATCGTGCCGAGCATAGCCGCCGAATATGGATGGCCGCTCGAGCGGCAGACGGTGGTTACCACGGTCCCGCTGGACTCCGCAAAGCTCGCGAAATTCGCGGGCAGGTATCGGTCGTCAGGGGATCCAACGCCGTGGATCGGCACACTGAGCGTCGAGGGCGGCAAGCTCTATCTGTCAGTGCCCGGCGAGGGCGGGCTGCCCAAGACACAGCTCTTCGCCGTCTCGGACAGCGCGTTCTTCGTAGACGGGCAGGGATTCTCGGTGGAGTTCAGCCGCAACCACGCGGGCCGCGTGACGACGATGACACTGGCCGGCTCGGAGAAAGCAACGAAGATCAAGTAGACCGTCGCCGACTGTTTCGCCGCAGCGCTTTTCCTCACAGTTTGCGGACTCGCACGTTGAGTGCAACGGTGGTTGCCCTGGGACAGTGACCACGGTCACGGATTAGAGAGTTCTTAAGTGGCACTGTGTACGCCAATGCGCACACGTCCCGATCGAGCACCCGGCGACACAGGGTATTTCGGTATGCATGCGGGGGGCGCCACGCGCGCCCTGCCGGCGCCTGCGCCGGTGCCGCCGCGCGACATCGTCATCGGCGGTGTGCGGTGGCAGATGAGCGCGGAGGAGTACCACACCGCCGGCGGCGGCACCCGACGGCGGCCCGGCCTGGGCGGCCCCGTCGTCTCGATCACGTGCGTGCGCTTCACGACCGGCCGGTTGACGCGCATCACGTATGTGACCCACGCCGCCGCCAATGTCATGGCGTGGCCGGACCGGGAGCTCACCACGCTGTTTGACGTGACTATCCCTGCCCCAGCGGCCTAGCGCCCCGGGGGCACACGGCGTCGCCCAGGAAAGCGGCGGGAGAGTCGGCTTTCTCTCTCCAGGCCCCGGGTCGTGGGCTGCCCTGACGCGCGGGCGTCGCACGATGGGTCAGGGTATCATCCGGTGCCACGCTGAACACGCGGGCGGTGCCGCGGCGCCGCGCTATGTCGCGCCACTCCGTCCCGACTCCACCGAGAGAGATGCATGCCCGATAACGCACCGGCCGGCCCAAGCGACTTTCTCGCTGCCGAACGCACCTTGCTGGCGTGGCAGCGGACCGGACTCGCGCTCATGGGGTTTGGTTTCGTCGTGGCGCGATTCGGGCTCTTTGTTCAGGAGCTCGGTCTCGGCGCACCGCATCTCGCGACCCGGCACACAGGACTCTCACTCGGTTTTGGAACCGGTCTAATTGCGCTCGGCGTCGTCGTGAACGCGTCCAGTGGCTGGAATTATCTGCAGGTGGTGCGGAAGTTGAGGCGGGGAGAGCAAGCATTCACTCCATCGATCTCGCTCGGCGTCGCGCTGGCCGTAGTGCTCTCAATGCTGGGAGTGGCCATGACGATCGGCCTGCTCTCAGTCGCCAGCGAAAGCGGAGGAAACCACCCCACGGCGGAGGCCGCGCAGAATGAGTAAGGACAATGGGATCGTGACAGTGCCGGCTCACGGGACCGTCGACCAGACGGTGGACACGTTGCGACACATGCTGGACGCGAAGGGCGTGAAGCTGTTTGCCCTCGTCGATCACAGCGGCGAAGCGATTGCGGCGGGCCTCCAGATGCGGCCCACGAAGCTCTTGATCTTTGGCAGCCCCAAAGCGGGGACGCCGCTCATGCTGGCGTCGCCGAGCATTGCGATCGACTTGCCGCTCAAGCTGCTCGTGTGGGAGGACGCAACTGGCAAAGCGTGGATCTCATACAACGCGCCCGCATATTTGCAGGCACGGCACGACCTGCCGCAGGAGCTAACGCAGGCCCTCGGCGCGCCCGCCGCTCTCGCCGGTCAGGTCGGCAAGTAGACGCGCGCGCGTCGAGGGTCGGCTCAGCTCACACGGCGTCCGGCACGGCGGTCAACACGCCAGCCACGGCGGCGACGTAGCGCTCCCACGTCACCGTCTCGGCCCGCAGCGCTCGCCGCCCCGCCGTCGTCAGTTGGTAAAAGCGAGCGCGCTTCCCCTTCTCCGATGTGCCCCACTCGGAGTCCACGAGTCCGCGCTCCTCGAGGCGGTGCAACGAGGTGTAGAGCGCGCCATCGAGCACACGGAACTCGCCCCCCGACCCCTCACGGATGAACTGGGCGACGGCGTATCCGTGGCTCGGACCCCACTTGAGGGCGCGAAGCACCAGAAGGTCCAGCGTCCCTTGCAACGTGTCGAGGGTACCATCGGCCTGGCTCACGGCCTCAATGATACCCTGACACGCGCATACAATCAAGTGTTGAGGTTATGCGTGCGCCATCTCGCGCGACCGGGCCGCTGGCGCGTCGGCCTCGGGCAACCACCCCGCCACCTGGCGCGTCGCCACGTTGAAGCGGTTGAACACGTTGGTCACCGCGATCTCGATCAGGAGCGCGGAGAGACCGCGCTCGTCGAAGTGCCGGGCCGCCTCGTCCCAAATCTCATCGGGCACGGGGTCCGACCGATCAGCCAGTCGGGTCACCGCCTCCGTGAGTGCCAGCGCCGCACGCTCGGCGTCGGTGAAATACGGTGCGTCCCGCCAGGCCGCCACCGTCCCGATCCGCTCGTCCGACTCGCCCGACTTCTTGGCCATGCTGACCCCAATGTACACGCACACGCTGCAGCCGTTGATCTGGCTCGCGCGCAGGTGACTCAGCGCCAGGGTCGAGGCCGGCACACCACCCCTGTGAGCCGCCGCGTTCAATGCCAGGACAGCCTTCGTGGCCTCCGGAATGATCAGGCCTGGGTTCTTGATTCTGGGTTCCATTGGGACTCTCCTCTTACTCGCTGGAGTATTGTTTCTCGGATGATCGGACACTCAGGCGCACCGCTCGGCCACAAGACATCGGCCCGGTCACACCAGCATTTCGTGGTCCGTCATTGATATGACGGAATTCAATGCGAGGATGTGACCGTGGCTGAGCAAGACTGGTTGGGTGCGCAGTTCGAGGAGAACCGATCGCACTTGCGGGCTGTGGCGTATCGCATGTTGGGCTCGCCGAGCGAGGCCGACGATGCGGTCCAGGAGTCGTGGCTTCGGCTGAGCCGCGCGGACACCAGCGACGTCGACAATCTCCGCGGATGGCTCACGACGGTGGTGGCGCGTGTGTGTTTGGACATGCTGCGCTCGCGCGAATCACGGCGTGAGGAATCTTTGGACACGGAGGCGGGCGACAGCGACGGAGATCACGAGACTGACAGCGATCCGGAGCGCGATATGATGCTGGCCGATTCGGTCGGCCTCGCGATGCTGGTCGTGCTCGACAACCTGGTGCCTGCCGAGCGCGTCGCGTTCGTGTTGCACGACATGTTCGACCTGCCGTTCGAGGAGATCGCCACGATCGTCGGCCGATCGCCAATGGCGGCACGACAACTCGCGAGTCGCGCGCGCCGGCGCGTGCGCGGCGTGACCGCTCCGTCAGATACGGATCGTGCGCGTCAGCAGGAGATCGTGACGGCGTTTCGGGCCGCGTCCCGCGACGGCAACCTCGAGGCACTCCTCGCGGTGCTCGATCCGGACGTGGTCGTCCGCGCCGACCGTGCGGCAGTGAAGCTGGGGGTGAACCTGCCCTTGCCAGCCGAGGTCCGCGGCGCCGAATCCGTGGCAAGGCTTTTCGTTGGTCAGGCCCGCGGGGCACAACCCGCAACCATCAATGGCGCGCCGGCCCTGGCGTGGGCGCCCGGCGGCAAGACGCGCGTCGCTTTTGACTTCACCATCGCGAACGGCAAGGTCGCGAGCATCGTGCTGGTCGCCGACGCCGAGCGCCTCGCGGAGCTGGAGGTGGTGCTAGGAGCTAGTCACTAGCCCGATTCAACTTGGCCAGCCGCCGTCGCGCGTCCGCGACCAGAGGCTGCAGATCCGGATCGGCGTCTTTCCAGTATGCAACGAATTGGCGGTAGTTGACGGCGGCCTTGGCGGTTTCCCCTTTGTCCTCGTACAACTCGCCCAGACGCTTGTAGACCAGCGGCCGGAACAGGAAATCCACGCTGCTGTAGCGAGGACGAAGCATGACGTCCTCATACCGCTCGTACATGGCAATCGCCGAGTCGCGGTTTCCGGCTGCGTCATAGGCCCGAGCGGCGCGGAGCGGGAGGCACATCGCACATTCGACGGGGTAGCCGTCGGATGCCGTATCGGCACGGACAAATTCCTTGAGCGCGTCCTGCGGATGATGTTCCGCCAGCGCGATCTCGCCAAGCGCGGCATGCATCTCTGGCTGGTCACCGCGCTGGACAGCCGTGTCTTTGACCTCCGCCGTGTACTCCGCGAGGATCGCGCGTGCGCGGTCCGGGCGATTGGCCAACGCGTACACGTCTGCGATCGCGAAGTACATGCGATCGATCACGGGAAGCGAGGGCAGGGGCACGCGCGCGAGCAGTGCGTCGAGTTTGGCGACCCCGCGCGCGGGCCGTCCGCGAAGCGTGATGTCGAGCGCTGCTGCCGTCACCGAGTCCTCGAGTGGCGGAGGCGCCGCTCCGCGGCTCGCATTCGCCCGTCGTGCGTCAGCAATGGCGCGGGCCCATTGCGACGGCTGTCCCTGGAGAATCGACAACGCCGCCTGCATAAACACGGCGATCGTGCGCACATCGGTCCGCGGGCTGGTACGATAACCCACCGCTAGAGAATCCATGCCCGCAACGTCGTTGCGATCGTATCGCAAGCTGAACGTGTAGCCCGGGACCTGGACTGCGTTGGGGAAGCTATCCCGCAGGCCTGTCAGGACCCGGCGAGCGCCTGCCGTATCACCCAGGCCGAGCTCGGCGTCCATCAAATTGCCACGTGCGAGCGCGCCCGAGCCCGGCATGTCCTCGACGCGGCGATACAGGCTGTCCGCAGCCGCGAACTGGCGACGTGAGACCTCAACGACCCCCAGATTGTTCATCGCGGTGCGATCTCGAGGGTCCAGCGCTAGGAGAGCCCGATAGGCGCTGGCCGCCTGCTCGCGGTCGCGCCCGGGCCCATCGTTGAAGTAGGCGGCTTCCGCCAGGTACCGCTCGCGTTCCGTCAGGCGGGCGCGGTGGCGATACGCCTGGGCAAGAGCGCTGTCGACGCTTGCCTGTGGCATGCCAAAGTTGCTCATCGCGATGCCAAGCCCACGGTACGCCATGGCAAATGACGTATCCAGCGCCACGGCCTCGCGCATGGCCGCGATCGCCGCCGAACCGTCGCCCGCCTCGTTCGCCCTCATCCCTTCGTCGAGCCTTCGCAGCGCGGCCAGTGAAGCCGTCGTGACTTGCTCGAGCGGCGGGTCGGCATGAACGCTCTTCAACGACTCGCCGATCTTGGCCCGCAGCTTCCGCGCAAGGCGGTCGAGTGTCGGCAGCAGCTCCCCCGGCCCATCGGCCGCGTCGTGAAAGGAGGCGAGCTCCACGCCGGACGCGGTGACTAGCCGAAGCGTCAACAGATAACCCGTGCCGACCCGCGTGATCGTCCCATCGACGATGCCGGCGGCCCCTTCCCGCACCGCCACGTCCTCGGCGACCGGCACATCGATGCGCGTCGTGGGCGGCCGCTGCATGAGGCGAAGAGCCCCATCGACATCGGCTTGCGACAGCAAGGTGACCACGCGTGACTCGCTCAAGTCCGTGCGCACCGCCTCGCTTGCGGCGCCAGCGACAGTCGTGTCGCTTTCTGCCCCGCGGAAATCCGTTACCACCAGGCGGTCGCGCACCCGCATCTTCCCCGCGCCGAGCAGTGAGCCAGCGGGGCCGACCCCCATAGCCCAACTGAGCATGTAGCCGGCGATGAGGAGCACGAGCACCCCGAGCGCGATGCCCCCGCTCACCGCCGTACGCCGCCAGCTCACGTGTGGGCTCGCCTTGAGCGCCAGCGTGGCCAGGGTCGACGCCGGCGCCGGTGTGCCGCCCGGAGTAAGGGTCGGCGTGCGAGTCAGCGACCGGTGAACGCTCCGCTGGACGTAGCCCGTGAAGAGAATCATCGGGAGCCCGAGCAGCATCACGATGATCGCGCCAGGGAACGTCCAGTCGGGGAGCCCGATCTCAGTCGTGGCAATCCTGGCCGCAAGTGCCACGATGAGCAGAGCAGCGGCCCAGATGAGGAGTGCGTTGCGGAGCGTCGCGCGCCCACCCAATAGGAGTCCCGGTGCGGCACGGGCGGACCCGCTCGTGGTGACGGTATCCAGCGTCCGTACGAGGGCGGCGGCTACCTGTGGACGATCGTCGGCATTTTTCTCGAGGCAGCGCATCACGAGCTCCGCGAGCGCCGCCGGCACATCGGGTCTGATGCTCTCGATCTCCGCGGGTCGCTCACCGAGCTGCGCGGCGAGGAGCTTCTGCGGCGAGCGGCCCGCAAATGGCGGCTGGCCCGCGAGCATCTCATACGCGAGAATGCCGAACGCGTAGATATCCGCGCGCTGGTCCGTCGCGGGATCCGCGGCCGCCTGCTCCGGCGCCATGTAGGCGGGCGTGCCGAGTGACGTGCCAGCCTGCGTCAGGGTACCGCCAGGCGTAGGCGTGCGCGACGCCGACAACGCTTTCGCGATGCCGAAGTCGGTGACTACGGCCGCGTTGCCAGCGAGGAGCACATTGTCCGGCTTGATGTCGCGGTGCACGACATCTCGGTCGTGCGCGTACTCCAGCGCCTTGGCCACGTCGCGGAGAATCGACACCGCGTCCCCGATCGGCAGCGCGCCCGTCTGGGTGAGCCGCGTCCGCAGCGACTGCCCCTCGACGAACGGCATCGTGAAGTACGGCAGCCCGTCGATTTCGCCCGTTTGCAGCACCGGCACAATGTGGGGGTGCTGCAATCGGGCGGCGAGCCGAATCTCGCGCTTGAAGCGGTCGATGTTGACGCCCGCGGTGAGCTCGGGCGACAGCACCTTGACGACCACCGCGCGGCCGAGCGAGGTCTCTTCGGCCACGAAGACCCGGCTCATCCCGCCGCCCCCGAGCTCGCGGCCGATCGTGTGCGTCGATCCGAGCGCGCCCTGGAGCTGTTCCCGCAGCTGGTCAGTCATCCCCTCGCTCGCTCCGAAACGGCCCCGTCGGCAACCTTATAGGATACCACGCGGCCCGCTGCGCGGCCGAGAGCACTCGGCCCAGAGAGTGGACGAATCATGAACCAATCTTTGTCCGCGGTTGTCCGTTGTCTACTTTCTACTTTCTGTGCCTCTACCCTCTCGGCCGCGTAGCGGCCGCCACGCCCGCTGGGTGCTCATCGGATCGATCCTCGGCTCCGGCGCCGCTTTTCTCGAGACATCGGTCGTCAACGTCGCGCTCCCAGCGATCGGCCGGGACTTGCATCTCGGCGTTGCCGGCCTGGAGACCGTCGCCAACGGCTATGCGCTCACACTCAGCGCGCTCATGCTGCTGGGCGGCGCACTCGGCGACCACTACCGACGCTCGCGCGTGTTTGCCGCCGGACTCGTTGGCTTCGCCGTGGCCTGCGCCGGATGCGCCCTCGCGCCGAGTGCCCTGGCGCTCGTTGCGTGGCGCATCGTGCAGGGCGTCTGCGGCGCGCTGCTCGTGCCCAACAGCCTCGCCATGCTGGAGACGGCGTTCACGGGCGAGGCGCGCGGAGCCGCGATCGGCCAATGGTCGGCTTGGTCCGCGGTCTCCACCGCGGTTGGCCCGCTGTTCGGTGGCTGGATGGTGGATCGCGCGTCGTGGCGATCGGTGTTTGCCATCATGATCCCGTTCGCATTGAGCGCAGCATGGATCGCGATTCGGCACGGCGGAGCATTCGAGTCGCCATCGAGCCGCAAGCGCTCGACGGACGGCAGCGTCGATTACGGCGGGGCCGCACTCGTCACCGTCGCATTTGCTGGCATCGTCGGTGCGCTCACGCTCGCGACGAGACAGCGATTGACGGACCCGCTGGCGCTCGCCCTGGCGATCGTGGCGCTCCTCGCGTTCGCGGGTTTCATCATCCTGGAGCGCCACCTGGCGGAGCCCCTCGTGCCACTCGGCATTTTCCGATCCCGGCTCTTCACGGGGACCAATGCGGTCACGCTCATCGTCTATGCGTCGCTCGGCGGACTTCTTTTCCTGTTGATGCTCGAGCTACAGGATGTCATGGGGTACAGCGCACTCGCGGCCGGCGCAGCGCTCCTACCTGTCAACGTCTTGTTGCTCGCGATCTCACCAGCGGCAGGACGATTGGCGCACCGCATCGGTCCTCGCCTGCCGTTGACCGGCGCGAGCCTCCTCACTGCAATCGGGATCGCGCTGTTCGCCCGGCTGCATGCCGGCGCGGGCTTCGTGGACTCCGTGCTTCCCGCGGTGCTGGTGTTTGGGGTCGGGCTGTCCATGCTCGTCGCGCCGGTCACCGCGGCGGCACTCGGGGCGCTCGGTGACCAGTCGGCAGGCCTCGCCTCCGGGATCAACAACACCGTCGCACGTCTCGGCGGACTGCTCGCGACCGCGGCGCTCCCGCTCGCTGCCGGCATGCACGCGTCAACGCTGACGGACACGCGCGCATTTGCTGCTAGCTTCGCGCGAGCGATGTGGATCGACGCCGGCGTTTGCGCGACCGGTGGCGTCGTTGCGTGGGTCTTGTTGGGCGCCGCTGGCGCTAACGCACCCGAGAAGATAGCACCACAGAAAGCGCCGAGTAGACACAACCACTAACCACCAATCACAAACCATGCGGGTACCCTCCAGCCTGGTCGGCGGCGCCTGCCGCGGATCGCTTCCCCGAGCGCCGCTGCGGCGCCGAACGATACTTGGCGGGCTCGTGTCAGTCGCCGTGTGTGCGGCGCTCGCCAGTGCGCAGCCGAGCCGCGTGCCGCAGGAGATCGACGCCTATGCCGAGCGCGCGCTGCGGGAGTTTCACACGCCGGGTCTCGCGATCGCCATCGTCAAGGACGGGCACGTCGTGTTTGCCAAGGGCTACGGCGTCCGGCGCCTCGGCGATCCGACCCCGGTGGATACCAATACGCTCTTTCAGATCGCGTCCAATACCAAGGCGTTCACTGCGGCAGCACTCGCGATCCTGGTGGACCAGGGCAAGCTGCAGTGGGACGACCCCGTGACGCAGTTCATCCCCTGGTTCCAGCTATCCGATCCGTACGTCACCAGCGCCTTCACGGTGCGGGACATGCTCACGCACCGCAGTGGGCTCGGGCTGGGCGCCGGCGACCTGCTCTGGTTCCACTCCAATTATTCCCGCGAGGAGATCGTGCGCCGGATGCGGGCGGCCAAGTTCGTCACCGGCTTTCGCGCGGCATACGCCTACGACAACGTCATGTACATCGCCGCAGGGCTCGTCGTCCACGGCGCGAGTGGCACGAGCTGGGACTCGTTTATGCACGATCGCATCCTGCAGCCACTCGGCATGACCGATGCCGCGACGACCCTCGAGGCCGTCGCGCGCGGGGCCGATGCGGCGACGCCGCACGCGTACGAGGACGGCCACATCGTCATCACGCCCGCTGACTCGACGACCTCCATCGCGCCCGCTGGCGGCATCAACGCCAGCGTCGCTGATCTCTCGAAGTGGATGATCGTTCAGTTGGACTCGGGGCGGCTCGCCAACGGGCATCGCCTCTGGAGCGCTGCGCGCACGGAAGAGATGTGGGCGCCGCAAACGATCATCCCGATCGACACCGCGCCCCACGCGCTGACTGCCCTCACGCCCAACTTCGAGGCCTACGGGTTCGGGTGGGATCTACGCGATTACCGCGGCCACAAGATCGTCACGCACAGCGGTGGGCTGGCGGGGATGACCTCCAACACGCTGCTCGTACCGAGTGAGAAGCTCGGTGTCGTCGTTCTCACCAACGGTGAGTCCTCGCTCGCTGAGTCGCTATGCCAGTGGGTCGTCGACGCCTATCTCGGGGCCCCGGCCACGGACTGGGCAAAGTTGTTTGCGGAACATGAGCAGCAGGAAGACTCGGCCGGTCGGGCGCGGGAGCACCAGCAACAGGCGACACGTGCAGCCGATTCACATCCCACGCTCCCCATAGCGAGATACGCCGGCCAGTACCGGGACTCACTCTACGGCGACGCGGCGATCGCCGAGGAGAATGGGCATCTGGTCCTGCGGTTCAGCCACTCCCCTGCCTTCACCGGCGACCTCGAGTTCTGGCAATACGACACATTCATCGCGCACTGGCGAGCGAAGCACCTGGAGGACGCATACGTGACGTTTGCGCTAACACCATCAGGTGGGATCGACCACTTCACGATGGCGGCCGTGTCGCCCCTGGCCGACTTCAGCTTTGATTTCCAAGATCTGTGGTTCAAGCCGGCACCAAAGGTCCGATCAGATGCCGCGATGGCGGCGGGGACTAGTGGCTGGTGACTAGTGGCTGGTGGCCTTATCAGGCTTCGAGGGCCGGTTCGACTACAGGCGACCCCAACAGCACGTAGGCGCCCGGCGTACCGCATCAGGAGTACGTTCCCAGCGATCCTTCGCGGGCCCCGATGACGCCCGATTACTCCAAGCACCAGTCACCAGTCACCAATCAGTAGTCACCAGCCACTAGCCACTAGCCAATTTCCCCCTATGCTGAGCCCCGCGACGCGCTACGCGCGCGCCGCTCTTCTGCTCGCGGTCTTTGTGGCGGCGTGCGAAAGCCCGGTCGGGCTGCCGTCGGGAGCGACGCGTTATGCGCCTCCCGACGTGTACCGGACCTGGTGGCAGCTGACCGAGAGTTGCTCCGGCCTGACGGGGGAGTTCGGAGCGGTGCGGTGGTACCGTGTCGCCGCGGTGGACAGCTTCGACCTCGAGGGGACGTGGGCGAGCGGAGCCTGGTATCCGACGGGAAACCGTGTCGTGATCGCGCAGCAGGAGATTACCGACGGCGAGGTGGTGCGACACGAGATGCTGCATGCGCTTCGACAGGTGGGTGGGCATCCGCGCGACATGTTCCTGGACAAATGCGGCGGTGTGGTCGCGTGTGATGGGGGATGCGTCCAGGACGCGGGAGGCCCGCCGGACACGTCCACGACCGCCCCGTTCGTGAGCCTGGCCGATATATCGGTGAAGACAGTGGTGGTACCCAACCTCGTGTCACCGAGCCGCGACAGTGGCTGGTTCAGTGTGATGGTGACGGCAACGAGTTTCGCGGCGCGCCCCGTGCGCGTGGCCGTGCCGACGAGGCGACCGTGGGTCGCGTTCACATTCAGCGGGATGGGCGGTGGCGAAGCGATGTGGAACGGCGACACCGCGGTCGCCTTTGCTCCCGCGGGCACCGCGGGTGCAACGCGGCGCTACATCTTCGACATCCGGCCGACCGTGCCTGGGCTCGTCGCGTTGGTGCCTGGGAGCTACAGCGTGAGTGGGGTGTTCGCCCAGCGGCTGGCGTCACCCGTGGCGCTGACCGTCAGTCCCTGACCTCGCGGGGGCGTTCGCGGCCGAGAGAGGGCGAACTCCAAGGATCGCTGGTGGAGGCGCGACTTTAGGTACCCCGACGGCGATGGGTGTCCATACGGGCGTCCGACAGTTCCCCCCCCGCTCCAGGCCAATCGATCTCGTCGACCGAGTCAGTGTTCATTCGCATCGTGCTACGTCGTCGGCCCCGACGACTGAACGGTGGCCTTGGGGTCGCATTGGCGCTCGCACTTGCCGCGACCACGCCGATCGTGCACGCACAGGTGGCTCAGGACACCGCCGCGGCCCGCCCGCCGAGTCAGCCAGGCATGTCGACGCTGTCTGGTCATGTCGAGGATGAGAGCGGGAAGCCGCTTTCAGACGCCGCAGTGACGATGGTCGGAGGCCGTGATAGCACGGTGACTGCCGATGACGGACGCTTTGTGCTCCATGTCGCGAGTGGCGCCTACATCTTGGCCGTGCGTCGACTCGGCTTTCGCGCCGAGCGCTTCGCCGTGAGCATGGCACCGGGAGAGCAGCGCGAGGTGACGATTGTCGAGAGCCGCGCGGTCTTCGTGTTGCCCACAGTGACGACGACGGCGCGGGAGCGCGCTGGGTATGGAGCCGTCGGCTTCGATCAGCGCATGAAAATGGGAATCGGTCAGTTTCTGACCTACGAGCAGATTCAGCGGCGGCACGCGACGAGGTTGGCTCAATTGCTGGATCAGATGCGCGGCATCTACGTGTCGGTAAAGGACCCGAAGAGCTTCGACTACTCGGTCCAGGGGACTCACGGGATCGCTAGCTGCGTCGGCTACGTCGTCGACGGCGTGCCACAAACCCAGATACCGCCCACAGTTGCGCATCGGGCGGACGGCGCCGACTTTCTCTTGGACCCGTCCGCTGTCGGCGCGATAGAGGTCTACAACGCCGCCGAGCGACCGGCGCAATTCGGACCCGGACTGATGGAGCGTGCGCCGCCGGTCACCGGAGGTGGGTCGCCTGGCGTCGATGTGGACGCTCAGCAGTGGACAGAGGCTCACGTCGCAGCATCCTCGCTCTCCCCCAGCGCGGATACCAGCGCGCTGGCCATAGTGGAGCGCGCAGCCGCTGCCCATGCCTTTCCGCACCTCCCGGTGATGGCCGGCGGCAAAGGTGACGTGCACCTCTTCCTGGTCACCGCATCGATCCAGCCGACGATGGGCGTGCGCGCTGCGGTACTGGGAGAGCTGGAAGTGCCGAGCTGGCGTCTGACCCGCCCTGCGCGACTCGCCGCTCCAGCCGACCAGCCTGATAGCACCGTGCCTCGTGCGCGCGACCAGGGAGACAGCGTGACGCTGGAGGCAGTGGTCAACGAGGCGGGGAGAGTGATTCCCAGCACCGTGCGACTGATCGGCGGCGTGCCAGGTGATGCGTCCGCCAGGTTGATCGACCGTGCATTACGTATGCGCTTCGAGCCCGCCCTGATCGGACGCTGCCCTGTACCGGAGTTGCTCCTTCAGCCTCTCACCACGATGGACCAATAGCCGCACCCTTCGTCGGCCCGCGGAGTTATCAGGGTACGACGGGCTGTCCCTGTCGCTTGCCTTTGGGCTTGGTGGACTGCGTGTCGACGGGGGACTGGGTTCCGAATTTGAACGCGTTTAGCTCCGTGCCCGTGGTCTTCGTGATCCCGCCGGACTTCGTGGCGGTATCGAGCGACTCCCCGGTCACGGCGCTCTGCCAAATCGTCGGGCTCGCGCTGCCCGTTTCCTTAGTGATGACGACCGGTGTCTTCGGAGCCGTGCCCCCGGCGCCCTTCGTTGTCCCGCCGGACTTCGTGGCGGTATCGAGCGACCCTCCGGTCACGGCGCTCTGCCAAATCGTCGGGCTCGCGCTGCCCGTTTCCTTAGTGAAGACGACCGGTGGCTTGGAGGAGGTGCCTCCGGCGTCCGGAAGCCCGGTGGTTGCCGCGCTGAAAGGGTTGTCGGTGCCGGCGGGTGAGGAGGCGCCGATCGTCGTCGGTGCGAGGCCATGGTGGGACGCGTTGCAGATGGCGACGCTGGTAGCCACGAAGCCGTCCGCGCAGACCACGCTGGTCTTGTCCTGTGCTGTGAGGTTGGCAGCCGTCGCGAGTGAAAGGGCGACCGCCAATGAGGCAGCACGCAGACACGCCCGATCGAGATAGAACGTCTTCACTTGCGGCTCCCAGGGTGAGGGCGCGAATGGGACAGAACGGCCTCTGCGCCAACGCCAATGTAGGTTGGGGTCGATCGCGACTCCAATAGTTTCTTTGGAGCGACACCATAGGCGCGGACTATGCGCCTTGCAGTCAGAGGCCAGCAACGATTCTCTGACAGCAGGACGCGGCGTATCGGTCGAATGGCACTTTTGTGCGATGCGAGAGCAGACCGCGTGCCGTCCGGCCATCACCACGACAGACCCACGACGATCGGGACAAACGTCGTAGGCGCGTAGCGCGTGTGGGCAGCGTTGTACCGCGCTTCGACGAAGACCCAGACACCGGGGACGCGGACGCGCACTCCGCCGCCCGCGTCCCACCCACCGACGTTCTGGGTGCGCGAGCGATTGGCGGGCGATCCGTAGACGCCGCAGAAGCCGATGTACGCGCTGCAGGTCGCGTTGCCGGCGTAGTTATCGAGCTCGATGGATCGCTGATACCAGCCGCCACCGCCCAAGATATATGGGGACACCCGACTAAACAGGATGTCCTTGGCGTGAAAGACGGCGTTGAGCGTGAAGGAGTAGATGCTGGCGCCCGCGCCAACGGCGCCGTACGCGGCCCGCGTGGCATCGCGCATGAATTGCGACTGACCGTTGAACGCCCCTTCGGCCCAGATGCCGCTGCCGGGCCAGACGGGGTACGCGACGCTGACGCCGCCGTCATCGCCCGTCTCGAAGTTGTTGCGCCATCGCGCGGAGGGAAACGACTCGCCAAGAAAGGCGCTCGCGTGGCTGGGGTGGTCCCAGACGTTCTGGTACGAGGTATCGGCCTGGGCGGCCGCGTGTTGCGCGATGCACACGAGGAGCGCGAGTGACAGGATCCCTACGCGAGAGTCCACTCGAATCCCGCGATGGCCACTATTGTATCGACGTCAGCGTCGCAGCCATGCTGAACGCAGGACTGCCCCACAGCCGATGGAATGCGTACTGAAGCTCTCGCATGGGACCCGTGACGAAAGCGTGGACTGAGCGCGCTCTCGCGCCTTATTCCACCCCGAACGTGC